>NZ_CP174327.1:1980000-2090000 GCF_052467825.1 Microbulbifer maximicatervae (SeqCode) | reverse complement strand
ACCCCCACACAGAACAGCCTGCTCACCGAAGAGATCTGTTTCAGTCTCTTCGCGGAAATTGGTTTCAATAATACCTGAGCGGCCACCACCATTAGCTGAGGCATAAGACAGCGCCAAGTCTTTTGCTTTACCTGTCGCATCCTGATAAACCGCAATCAAGGTAGGGACACCGCCTCCCTCAAGGTAGGTCGATCGAACGGTATGGCCGGGCCCCTTGGGAGCAACCATAATGACATCGACATCCGCTGGTGGCTCAATCAATTCAAAGTGCACATTAAAACCATGCGCGAAAGCCAGTGCTGCACCAGACTTTAAATTTGGAGCAACTTGCTCTTTGTAAATATTCGCCTGGTATTCATCCGGAGCGAGAATCATAACCACGTCGGCATCTTTCACCGCATCGACAACTTCAGCTACCTTCAAGCCCGCGTCTTCAGCCTTTTTCCAGGAAGCAGACCCCTCGCGCAACCCAACAACAACATTCGCTACACCAGAGTCTTTCAGGTTATTGGCATGGGCGTGACCTTGAGATCCATAACCAATAATGGCTACTGTTTTTCCCTGAATTAAAGAAAGGTCACAATCTTTGTCGTAATAAACTTGCATCGCTCAATTCCTGCTTTTTGCTCTATACACTTAATACTTTTTCACCGCGGGCAATCCCGGAAACTCCGGATCGCACCACTTCCATAATTGTGTGCTCCCCCAGCGCCTGGAGGAACGCATCGAGTTTTTCGCCAGTTCCTGCCACCTGTACCGTGTACATACTGCTGGTGACATCGACGATCTGCCCGCGAAAAATATCGACACTGCGCTTCACCTCATCGCGTTGGGCACCATTGGCTCGCACTTTCACCAATAGCAGCTCCCGCTCGATATGAGAGCCTTCAGTGAGGTCCACCAATTTCACAACGTCAATAAGCTTGTTTAGGTTCTTGGTAATTTGCTCAATCTTGTGATCGTCACCAATCGTCACCAAAGTGAGACGCGATAAAGTCGCATCCTCAGTAGGCGCCACGGTGAGGCTTTCAATGTTGTAGCCACGCTGGGAAAACAAGCCAACAACACGGGACAATGCCCCAGGTTCATTCTCCATCAGAACCGAAATTATTCTACGCATCGCCCTACCCTTTAAGTTCTCTCAGTTTTGCTCAGCCACATGTCACGCATGGAGCCATTTGGTAGCACTTGCATGGGATAGACATGCTCAGATGGGTCGACGTACACGTCGATAAATACAGTGCGATCCTTAATTGCAAAAGCTTCTTGCAACTTGCTGTGTAGGTTTTCACGACGCTCCACTTTCACCCCGACGTGACCGTATGCCTCGGCGAGTTTCACAAAGTCAGGCAGCGATTCCTCGTAAACACTATTGGAGAGCCTTCCTTCATATTGCATCTCCTGCCACTGCTTCACCATCCCGAGAGCCTGGTTGTTAAGGCAGAGGATTTTTACTGGCAGATGATATTGGGTAGCCGTAGAAAGCTCCTGAATACACATCTGGATACTTCCCTCGCCAGTTACGCACACAACCTCTTTATCCGGGTGAGCTATTTTCACTCCCAAGGCTGCCGGTAAGCCGAAACCCATAGTCCCTAACCCACCGGAGTTAATCCAGCGGCGCGGCTTATCAAACAAGTAATATTGCGCAGCAAACATCTGGTGTTGCCCCACATCGGATGTCACAAAAGCATCACCCTCAGTAATGTCATATACCGCCTTGATCACATCCTGCGGCATTATCAGAGCACCATTAGTCTGATAACGAGGAGCCGTATAGAGTCCGTGACGCTCACGCCAATCATCAATTTGGCGCCACCAGTCAACTATCGCGGAATGATCCGGCTGCTCATCACTGGCTTTCAACGCTTCGAGCATCTCTCGAAGGACAGCCTGGACCGTGCCAACAATCGGGATATCGGCAACAATCGTTTTAGAGATCGAAGCCGGATCTACGTCGATATGAATAATTTTGGCACCCGGGCAGAATTTGCCTGGAGTATTAGTCACCCGGTCATCAAAGCGTGCACCTACAGCCAGGATAACGTCGGCGTGATGCATGGCTGTATTTGCCTCGAAAGTGCCGTGCATACCGAGCATTCCCAAGAAACGCCTGTCACTTCCAGGAAATGCTCCGAGCCCCATCAAGGTATTAGTCACCGGGTAGTTCAACTTTCTAGCCAGCTCGGTGAGAAGCTCGGCGCCGCCCCCCTGTACCACTCCCCCGCCGGCATAAATCACCGGGCGGCGAGCTGACAGCAACATAGCAATCGCTTTGCGAATCTGGCCGCTATGCCCCTTACCGGCTGGGGTATAGGAGCGCATCCGCAATTTTTCAGGATAGTGGTAGGGGAACCTCTCCGCCGGGTTGGTTACATCCTTTGGAACATCGATCACTACGGGACCGGGACGGCCAGTATTGGCTATAAAAAATGCCTTTTTGACGATCGTAGGAATATCTTCAGCATTTTTAACCAAAAAGCTGTGCTTCACGATCGGCCGCGAGCAACCGACCATGTCTGTTTCCTGAAACGCATCCTCACCGATCTTATCCCTGGGTACCTGGCCGGATATCACCACCATAGGGATAGAATCCATATAGGCCGTTGCGATGCCAGTAATCGCGTTCGTAGCACCGGGACCAGACGTCACCAGTACCACACCCGCCTTACCAGTAGACCGCGCATAGCCATCGGCAGCATGGGTCGCACCCTGCTCGTGGCGCACGAGAATATGCTTAATCGACTTCTGCCGAAAAATAGCATCATAGATATGTAACGCTGAGCCGCCCGGGTATCCAAAAATCAGATCCACCCCTTCATCCTGCAGCGCGCGAACCAACATATCGCCGCCGGAAAGTAATTCCACTTGAGTCTCCTCAATTTTCCTGTTTTATAGGATAGCCATCACCGAAAATGTATAAAACGCCTACTAGCAAGAATGCCAGGCAGCAATTATAGGGGAAAATGGTGACAAATATCAGCCTGTTGCGTGTTTAGCTGCCGATTTTTAGGATGAACTGATCGCGCATAAACACCCAACCCCAAGTAAATCTACAAAGGTTCACTACGGGGTTAGCAGGCCTCCAGGGGTGGGGAGGGCCACTCAGTGGAATTTCGATGGAGGGTGTTCCACCAGGGTTAGACTCAAAACCACGGGTTTGCGGTGAAATCTAGTCACTGAGTAAACCCCCGATTTTGCCAATTGAGTCCTAGCTGTCAATAGGTGTCTGCGAAAGTGTTAAGACAGTTACAGGAAAACCCGCCAGTACCGGTACAATAAGGGGACGGAAGGAACATCAACAAAAGGGGTAAGCACCATGCGCATCTTACTGGCGCTATTGATTGCAGTAACAGCTACGACCGCTCAAGCCGACGGCATCTATAAATGGGTAGATGAAAATGGTGTTGTCCATTATGGAGAGCAGCCTCCAGGTGATACTCAGGTACACGTGATTAAAAAGCCTAAGCCAGAGCGCTATAAAAACTGGGAAAAGCAGAATGATATAGTAGCCCCAAGTGAAAATCCGACAGCACCCCTAAAATTTTCAAGGGCAAAGCAAGATCAAGAGGACATCCTTCGGCAGAAAACACAAGCGCAAATCAATAAAGCAGAAGCAGCTATGCGCTCAAAACTATGCAAGGCGCACCAAAAGGACCTGTCTACTCTTACGACAAATACAAGAATCACTGCGGTGGATGAGAATGGCAACCATCGAAGACTGAGTGAAGAGGAACGACAAGATCGTATATCGAAAGCAAGAAAAGGTGTACAAGAAAATTGTTAGCTCCTTCTCTTGCCCACGACTAAATCACCTCCTTAAAACTCCTGATAGGGACTATCAGTAAATTGATCCAGGCTATAGCGTTCAGTGTAATAGCCTGGTTCAAAAGCACTATCCCTGGCCATAGGTACCGTCACCCTGGCAATACTCAATTGCTTCACCAGATAGGGGCCGTCCTGCCCGGCATCGCGAATTAAGAGCCCGTAAAACTCCAGGGGAACCCAGTGCCGCCCCGCCGTTAACTCAAGAGCATTTTGCGTTGTGCCTATCGGGGATTGCTCATCGTTATAAAGGGAGCCCTGAAAATAGTAGCGCCCCTCTCTGCTGATATCGACTTCCGCCTCAATTAATAAATTGCCATCGGCGGTAACGAAATCCCGCAACGAGCCCGTATAGCTTCCCGTATCCTCAGATAGGGTGAATGCTGCCGCATCTCGGAGACCATCAATATCCGTATCCACAATGACCTTAAAAATGCCCGCTTCCAGTACCTGGCTATTAAAGGAGCCCGCCTCCATCAATACTTCGTAGACTAAGTCTCCATCCGAATCACTAAAAGCCAAGGTACCCACGACTTCTTGGTCTTCGTAAACCAACAGCGCAGTCAGGTCAGCACTGACCCGATCTCCATCACTATCGGCCTGATAAGCAAAAACCCGAATAGTATCCCCACGCAAATAAAACTTTTCATCTGTCCATATAGTCAGAGAATCCCCTTCCTCACTGTGAGTGGTTCTTTCATCCACCGCAAATGTCTGAGTAATCGGGTCCTGCTCAGGAGTTTTAATTGCTCGGTTTTCTGGCGGATAGCGATGAAAGCGGGCCAGATCCGAGAGAAGGGATTCGTGTAACTCAGTCTTGTTGGGCAGGGACTGAATTCCCTTCCATAGTTTTACAGACTGATCCTCTTCCTCTTGCTCCAGTTCCGCCGGCTTGACGTTATCAGGCTTGCGGCTTCGGATAGATTGCTCTTCAGCTTTTGCTTTGGCTACAACAGCGGGCGTCGCCTCTTCACCACCAGTCAGGGCCCAGTAACCCACCAATCCAGTAACTACGGCCAGTACACCCCAACCTGCCAGCCGGGCCTTTGAGCGATCTTTGCTTGATGTGGACATCAATACCTCCGAAGCCTTTTATTTTTTTAGTTAATTCGTGCAGGCTGAGATTCTACCCGCGCTGTTCTTTCCTGAACCACAATCCAGTCCATCGGGAATAGAATCATAATCGGGGGATAGAATGCCACCGTTACGCTGCGCATCATGATCTGTATAGATACTGGCCAAATTGTAAGATCGAGCAGTGCCTTTGCTGTCGTTGTCACAAGAGAAAATCGCGCTGCCGTAAGCTACTCCAAACAGGGTTTCATATTCTTTGAGATTTGACCACAGATTGCGCTTGGCAGATCCGGAACAGTTCATTTGCGAAGCCAAATTAATGTAACCGTCATCCTCACCATTCAGCAGCATGGAGGTAGCACTTTCCACACTTGGGAAGCCCGCATAACCCCCAATGGTGTACACCGGCGCACCGAGATTAGTCCCCACATAATTTCTCACAGTGTAAACATCATTAGTCTGCATATAGCGAACCGCCGAACACTCACGCCCAAGAAATAGTGCGTTGACCAAATCGTCATACCAGCTTCCATTACATATCCGATCAACGCCTTCAGTACCGGTAATTGCTCCCCCTGTGGTGAATATTGCAGCAACACCGCTGATAGCCGCATCAAAATCAACGCTCACTGCATAGCTTTCGTTAAGCCCGGCAACTCGAACTTCTTCTTCAACCGTTTTACAGGATTTACTGCCATACCAAGTCGTGGAACATTTTTTTACTTCTTGAATTTCTGTATTGCTATCGAACTGGTTGTAGGCGCGATTGTAGTATGGAGATCCTTCAACAGCGTTACCCGCGATATACATCATTTGGGCGGCACCCTGGCTGTGGGAGATAATCCAGAAAGTGTCCTCTGCTGAGCACTGGTTTTCGTGTTCAAACCGATCTCCCTGGCCAGAGCGGATCTCTATAATTTGACGAGCAATTTCACCCGCAGTCTCATCATGCCAGTAGGGAAATTCACCTTCATCAGTTGAGTTATAACCGACAACGCCGTAATTGCCGCCATCAACTAACAATTGCTCAATAAAATCACTGCTAGAATATTCGTCGAAAACCGCCTCACTCCAATAGTCCAGTGCTGGCTGCACTAAACTCCCATCATTACTTTCACTTGTAGTGTGTCCTTCGACTCCGTGTCCATGAACCAGGATATAGCAGTTTTCCGCTACCGCTGATGAAGCTCCAATTATCGCCGAGAAAAAAATAGACAGGCTTGTACCCAGCCTTTTAGACAGTGCCATTGTTATTTTCCTTTATTGTTTTAGTAAGTGGTAACTCTCGTGACTGAAGAGTTTTAAAAAATCTGAATAACGCAATGTACAGCAGACGACTAAAACTTATCCTTAACGCTCTATTTCGGAATAGGATTAAAGGCGCCAGAGGGGGGTCGAATCCGCCACGCGAAGCGACCAATTCGTCATATTCCTCAATTTATACTCGTGCTTTGAGGCGCCTTTGCTATGATGCCGGCAACGCCACCCGGACGGCAGTAAGTCATGAGAGACCAAAATAAAAATATGTCCGGCCATGCCGGCGTGCCCAAGATATTTGCGCCTTACTTTGTGGTTGCCGCCGCCAGGCTCGGCATTCCCACAGAGGCGCTAATTGAACGATTGCCATTCTCATTTAGCTGGAATCCAGGAGAGAGTGAATGGCTTAATTACAGTGAATTCAATGCTCTAATTGAAAGCATACTGGCGCTATCCCCTGTTACTTCACCAGGTCTCAGCTTTAGTCGCTTCCCAATTATGCTTTGGCTTGAAGAAACTATTATCGAAGCTCAGCCCTCCTTGAGACGGCCGAGGGAGATCTTTCGCCCTGCAGAAATTGTACTCTCACAAACTCTAGCCCCCCTCTTGCGGTTCCAGACCTACCAGGAAGCCGATGCGGAAGTACTCACACTCAACTGGCAGCAGGAACTCTTTAGCGCCCCGGTCAATCATTTTATTGCTGAAATGCTGATGAGTCGTGGAGTAGATCTCTTGCGCACTCTTAACCCGAGGTTTCCCGAGGTCCGGGGATTAAAGTTACGCAGTGAAAAGCCAGAGGATGACTCTATCCACAAGAGGATTTTCCAATGCCCAATTGAATTTTCCGCTGATGAAAATGCGATTATCCTGGGCTCCCAGATACTGGACTTCCCTATACCCAGTTACCATAAAATCATTCGCAGCCAGAGCCGAAATATTTTAAAGGCAGTTTTGCACAATACTTTGACCAGCTATAACCTGGCAGCCAGTTTGCGAGCCTGGCTCGAGAAGCACTTGCTCAGTGAAGAAATCACTATCAAACAAGCCGCAGCCCACTTCCGCACCAGCGGCCGCACTTTACAGCGCAGATTGAGAGAACAGGGAGTAACATTCCAGCAGCTTAAAGACAGTGTTACGCTATCTCTGACCAAGAAACTCCTTCTCTCAACCAAGGATTCCGTAGAAAGTATTGCGGTACAACTTCATTTTGCCGAACGAGCGGTATTTACTCGCTTCTTTAAAAAACATGAGGGAGTCACCCCTTCCGAGTTCCGTCGCAGCAATGTCGACAGAGATATTTTTGAAGCGTAAATAAGTGTAAAGAAACTCAGGAGGCCGCTACAGCCTCCGCCTCAAAATTCCGCCCAAGATACATATACATCGCCGGCACGACAAATAAAGTAAATAACGTTCCAATTGTCATACCGGTCGCCACTACCAAGCCCATTGCAAACCTTGCTCCTCCTCCTGGCCCCGACGCTATTAACAATGGAACCATCGCCAAAACCAGAGATGCGGTAGTCATTAAAATCGGTCGCAAACGGATTGACGTGGCTTGCTCAATCGCTGATCGCTTATCAAGCCCTGAGAGCTGTAACTTATTGGCAAACTCCACTATCAGAATGCCGTGTTTGGAAATAACCCCAATCAGGGTAACCAGGCCCACTTGCGTGTAAATATTGAGAGTCGTCAATCCTAGACTGACAAAAATCATCGCTCCGCAAACACTCATCGGTACGGTGACCAACATAATCAAGGGATCGCGCCATGATTCAAATTGAGCAGCCAGCACCAAATAAATTACTATCAAGGCAAAGAAAAAGGTAACCACCAAATCTGATCCTTCAGTTTTGAATTGTCTGGACTGCCCCGAGTAGTCCACAGAATACTCAACCGGTAAGATTTCTTTTGCCGCATTATCCAACACCATCAGTGCTTCACCCAACGTAATTCCAGGGCGTGGCACACCCGAAATAGTGACGGCATTTAACTGTTGAAATCGCTTTAGTTGCTGTGGTTCAACGGTTTCCGTGAGCCTTATCAAAGTACTCACAGGAACCAACTTGTCGTTTACCGCCCGAATATAATATTGCTCCAACTGATCAGGGGTTAGGCGGTCAACTCTCTCGACTTGAGGGATAACTTTATAACTGCGATTATCCAGGGAAAAACGGTTGACATAAGCTCCGGATAACATCGCACCTAAGTCACGACTCAAGTCCACCATTTCCACACCCATACTGGCCGCTTTATCACGATCAATTTCTATTACAATTTTTGGTTTATCAATTTTCAGATCAGAATCGAGAAAAATAAATTTTCGACTCTCAAGAGCTCGGGTCATAATATCGCTTGCCACCGATGCCAGATTCTCCATGGGCTCTGTAGAACCGATAACAAATTCAACCGGAAGCTGCCCTCCCGCAGTTGGCAGACTTGGTGGCACCACTACAGCTATTTTTAGCCCGGCTATTTGCTGAACATCACTACTAATCAACTCCTGCATCTTTTCCGTATCTCGGTCTCTCCCTTCCCAGGGAGCCAAAACAAACCCGGCTACCGCATTATTAACACCACTACTGAAGGTGCCCGCCCCATTAAGCAGAAAAAGATTTTCAACCTCAGTAAATCTATCAGCAATGACATTAAGTTCACCACTGTACTGTTCAACATAATCTAAAGTTGCGTAAGCATCGGCAGTAGAAATTGTAAGAACAAGCCCCCTATCCTCTGTAGGTTCAAGCTCTTGAGGGGACGTCACAAATAAGAAGTAACAACTTATCAATACAATTAAGCCGAAAACCAAAATAACTCGGCGCTCATCAAGAGAAGAATGGAGCGATTTTTCAAATCTCGTCTGAAGTCGATTAAATTGGCGTTCCAGCCAAATTTCAAACCGGGTACCTCCACCATCGCGAGGCTTTAATATTTTCGAGGCCATCATGGGGGATAAAGTAAGAGCGACCACTCCAGACAGTAATACGGCGCCAGCTAGGGAGAATGCAAACTCTATGAATAGGGTCCCGGTTAAACCACCGAGAAAACCAATAGGAATATACACTGCAATTAGCGTCGTAGTCATAGCCACTACAGGCCATGCCAACTCTCGAGCCCCTACGATCGCAGCCTCTTTTGGAGGCAAGCCCTCTTCTATATGTCGATGGACATTTTCCAAAACAATGATGGCATCATCAACAACAATTCCGATAGCCAGAACCATGCTTAGCAATGTGAGTAAATTGATGGAAAATCCCATTAAAAACATTAAAAAGAATGCACCGACGAGAGAAAGCGGCAGTGCAATTGCTGGAATCAATACGCTGCGAACTGACCCCAGAAACAAATAAATCACCAAAATTACTATAAATACTGCTTCAACAATTGTTTTGACGACTTCTTCAATGGAGTCCTGAATATATTCAGTACTGTCGTAAGGAATCTCGCCTAGCATACCCTCTGGCAACTGTGGAAAAATTTTCTGCTCCAACTCCTCGCGTACTTTTTTAATAACATCAAGGGAGTTCGCATCGGGTGCCACCTCAATAGCAATAAAAGTGGCCGATTGTCCGTTAAAAGTCACAGAGCTGTCATAGGATTCAGCTCCTAACTCTATCTCCGCCACTTCACCTAGACGAACCAACTTATCCCCATCGGCTCTAACCACTAGCTTGCGGAAATCCAATTGACGTGCAATATCTGTATCCGCACGTATTTCCAGTGCCACACGGGTTCCCTTTGTCGAACCAACTGCCGACAGAATATTATTATCCCTAAGCGCATCAGAAATATCTGCAGGTGTGACTTCCAATGCCGCCATCTCTGTCGGCTTTAACCAGACTCTCATTGCAAAAGTACTGTCACCCAAAAGGCGAGCTCGCTGCACACCAGCTATAGTCGCCAATTTAGGTTGAACAACGCGTGTCAGATAATCCGTAATTTGATTATTAGCGAGAATATTTGAGGAAAAAGAAAGGTACATTGCAGCAGTGGTTTCTCCCTGCTGCATTTCCACGCTGGAATCCTCTGATTCATCAGGCAATTCACTGCGCAGCTTATTTACCTTGGCAACGACCTGAGTTAACACTTCATTTGGATCGTAATCAAAACGTACATAAACGTTTATCGTCGAGAGACCTTGCACGCTGGTGGAGACCATGTAATCGATACCATCTGCAGTAGCAATCTCTTGCTCAAGCGGCGTAGTAATAAACCCCTGCACTAGATCTGAGTCGGCACCAACATAAACGGTGGTTACTGTAATAACTGCATTTTCAAGTTCCGGGTACTGCCTGACATTTAATTCTGTTAGCGACCTTAAACCCAATAGAAAAATAAATAGGCTGACTACGCAGGCCAACACTGGCTTTCGAATGAAAATCTCTGTGAAATTCACAACCTATAAATTCCAGGTTTAACTATTTTCCGGTGTGGGGTCTGCGCTTTCTGGGGGTTGATTCTGATTATTGATAACCGCTTTCTCTCCATTGCGAAGTTTGAGTAGTCCGCTGCTAGCCACTATGTCCCCCACCAAAAGTCCTTGTGTAATTTCAACTAGATCCCCACGCTCCTCACCAGTTTTCACAAACCGTTTAACTGCGATCATATGCTCGCCATCTTTATCGGGCTCCAACACATAAACCGCCACCCCATAGGGAGCAAAAGCCAATGCGGTTCTGGGAATGACGAGCACTTTTCGCTGTGCACTTATCTTTACGGATACTTGGGCAAACATTCCAGGACGTAAATCGTGTTGGGGATTTTCCAGAGTAGCTTGAATCAGAAAGTTTCTACTTGCACTATCCACCTGAGGGTCAACAGCAGTAATTCTTCCTTCGTAGGTATTTTTAGGGAAAGCATCTGTTGTCAACTGAATAGCAAGCCCAGCCTTAACCAAGGCATATTTTTGTTCAGGGAGGGAAAAATCAACAAAAATAGGATCAAGTTGCTGTAGAGAAACAACAGACTCCCCCGGGCTTACATTCTGCCCAAGATCAATTTGTCGAATTCCCAGTACTCCACTAAAAGGCGCCACGATGACTCGCTGATCCACCCTGGCTCGCTGAACTTCTATATTGGCAACCACCTGGTCCAAAGTACTGCGAGCGCTATCCAAATCTGCTTCGGTTGTTACACCTCGCCCCAGCAGAGTCTTGATCCGCACGTAATTACGACGGGCCAAGCGAAGCTCTGCATCCAACACCTGCAACTGCGCCTTTTCCGGTTCAGCAAAAATTTCCGCCAATAAATCGCCCTTCCTAACATGCTGGCCCGACTTGAAGTGAATAGCGCTGATAACCCCCTGAGCTTCGGTAGTAACCTCTACACCATTAACAGCTCGAATGGTGCCTATTCCTCTCAGGTCTTCCTTCCAATATTGAAACTGGGCGGTTGCTGAAGTCACTGTGGCCGCAGGCAGGGCTAAGTTGTCTATGAACTGATTCACCATATGCCTGCCAATTAATTTATAAGCAAAAATTCCGCCGAAGAGAAAAAGGCATCCCAGCAGCATTAGCAACATACGCTTACTGATATCAGGCCCCCGTAAGGTGTCGTCAATAAAAACTATAAACTGATACTTGCAAGGGAAACTATGCGCTACGGAGGGATGCCCCTCTACGTAAATATCCGAACAAACGGATTAGCGCACCTGTGAGTATAGATATGGAGAGAGTGAGGAATCGGTGGGAGTTTAGGGGTGCACTATATGGCACCCCCAAGTGCTTTTTTATCGGAATACGGCTTTATCGCCTTCAACATCCGCGTGGATCGTTGCTCCAGGGGAAAACTTACCGGCGAGAACATCTTGCGCCAGCGGGTTTTCCAGCCATACCTGAATAGCACGCTTTAATGGCCGTGCACCATAAACGGGATCGAACCCAACTTCTGCTAATTTATCCAGCAGACTTTCAGATACCTCTAATTTCAGGTCCCTCTCTGTCAGTCGACGGCAAAGTTGTTGCAACTGAATTTCGGCAATAGAGCGTACTTCTGCCTTATCCAGTGGATGGAAAACAACCACTTCGTCAATACGATTTATGAACTCTGGCCTGAAATGGTTCCCCACCACTTCCATCACCGCACTTTTCATCTGTCGATAACGAATTTCAGCGTCCAGGTCATCACCATTTTCAGCTGTGGCGTATTTTTGAATTAAATCTGAACCAAGGTTTGAAGTCATTACGACAACGGTATTACGAAAGTCTACCGTGCGCCCCTGGCCGTCGGTCAGGCGGCCATCATCAAGAACCTGTAAAAGAATATTGAATACATCGGGATGCGCTTTCTCCACTTCGTCTAATAGCACAACAGAATAGGGTTTTCTCCGCACCGCTTCAGTCAGGTATCCCCCTTCTTCATAACCTACATATCCGGGAGGTGCGCCAATCAGTCGGGCCACAGAGTGCTTCTCCATAAATTCCGACATATCGATACGCACCATGGCGTCTTCTGTGTCAAACAAGAACTGAGCCAATGCCTTGCATAATTCCGTCTTACCCACACCGGTTGGGCCGAGGAACAAGAATGAGCCATTGGGTCGGTTGGGATCAGCTAGCCCCGCCCTCGAGCGGCGTACGGCATTAGCAACCGCTTCCACCGCTTCCCCCTGTCCGATGACCCGCTTGTGTAACTCATCTTCCATTCGCAGTAGCTTTTCACGCTCACCTTCGAGCATCTTAGATACAGGAATACCCGTCCAGCGAGATACCACTTCAGCCACCTCTTCATCGGTAACCCGATTGCGCAGCAGGCGGGGTTCTTCAGAAGCTTCAGCGGTAGCGGCACTTTTAAGCTGTTGTTCAAGTTGTGGAATTACACCGTACTGTAATTCAGACATTCTATTGAGATCACCTGCACGCCGTGCGGACTCCATATCGAGCTTGGCCTGCTCGAGCTTTTCCTTGAGGTCATGGCTGCCGGCAAGCTGTGCCTTCTCCGCCTTCCAAACCTCTTCAAGGTCGGAGTATTCCCGCTCCAGTTGTAGAATCTCTTCTTCCAGTTTCGACAGGCGTTTTTTAGTCGCCTCATCATCCGTATCCTTTTTTACTGCCTCACGTTCAATCTTTAATTGAATTAAACGGCGCTCCAATTTATCCATGGATTCCGGTTTGGAGTCGATCTCCATGCGTATCCGGCTGGCGGCCTCATCAATAAGATCAATCGCTTTATCTGGTAATTGACGATCAGTGATGTAACGCTGAGATAATTTTGTCGCCGCAATAATTGCAGAGTCGGTAATATCAACACCGTGGTGTACTTCGTAGCGTTCTTTTAATCCGCGCAGAATCGCAACCGTATCCTCTTCAGTTGGTTCATCAACCAGTACTTTTTGGAAACGCCGCTCAAGCGCTGCATCTTTTTCAATATATTGCCGATACTCATCCAGAGTGGTTGCACCGACACAATGTAATTCCCCGCGGGCCAAAGCGGGCTTCAGCATATTTCCCGCATCCATGGCCCCCTCAGCTTTACCGGCACCCACCATCGTGTGGATCTCATCGATAAAGAGAATAATGCGACCTTCCTGTTTGGATAATTCGTTGAGTACCGCTTTTAATCGCTCTTCAAATTCTCCACGAAATTTTGCGCCCGCCAACAATGCCCCCAAATCCAGGGAAAGAAGACGTTTGTCCTTTAACCCTTCCGGCACTTCACCATTGACGATACGTTGAGCGAGCCCTTCAACAATGGCAGTTTTACCAACACCCGGCTCACCAATTAGTACAGGGTTATTCTTGGTACGCCGCTGTAAGACTTGAATCGTCCGCCGTATTTCATCATCGCGGCCGATCACCGGGTCAAGCTTGCCGGCCAGAGCCCTCTCGGTCAGGTCGAGAGTATATTTATCCAGCGCCTGGCGCGCTTCTTCCGCATTGGGGTCATCCACTTTTTCGTCGCCACGCACTTTTTGAATTGCCGCCTCTAATTGTTTAATGTCGCCGTTGGCATTTAGGATTTTGGAAATCTCTCCCGCCGCAGAGTCGAAAGCCGCCAGTAATACAGTTTCACTGGAAATAAAACTGTCACCATTTTGTTGGGCTCGCTTGTCCGTGAGATTCATTAAGCGCATTAATTCCTGGGACATCCCCACATCACCCGTGGGGGAAGTCACCCGCGGCAGGCTATCCAACCGCTTGGCAAGGTCATTGCGCAACCCGTTTAGGTTAAATCCCGCCTGTGACAGGAATGCGGGTACGCTTCCGTTGTTCTGGTTAAGCAGTGCCAGAATCAAGTGCTCGGGATAAATCTGATTGTGGTCGCGCCCTACCGCTAGGGATTGCGCATCAGCAAATGCCGCCTGTAGCGGGTTTGTCATTCGGTCAATTCGCATGAACGAAACCTCTTTTACTCGATTTTTTCAGAAGCGCTGCAATAGTGGCACTAATTTGCCTTTTACATTCGCTATGGTACTGACAAGTAAAATAGGGGCGCAGGAAGGGTTTTCAATGATTTAAATCAATAGCGGCATTTATTCTATGCAAAGTGGTTTTGCGGCAAATCTATCTCTTATAATTTTTTACAGCCCAGTCAACGCCCAGCCTTGTAATTGCCCAAGCTGCCCCAATATTATCGAATGGCTTACACAGAAAAAAAATAAGCCATCTAGAAATTCAGTTCAGTCTTTATCCCGCCATATCAAAGTTGCCATACGACCGGTTTCAGACTCCCTGCGGTAGGAAAAAAACTTCTCAGGTTCTGACATTGTGCAGAGCCCCCCACCGTACACCTCGCGAATCCCCAGCTCTGCCAACTCCGCGCGAGCCAGGGCGTAGATATCTGTTAAAAAGTGCAGTGGTTTCTTAGTGTGTGGGCGGAAACAGCTAGCGATTTTTTCTGTGTGTCGACTGCTAATTGCATTTTCAAAGAATGCCTCGAGGACATCGATTCCGGTTTCAAAGGCCTCCGGACCAATCGCTGGGCCCAACCAAACGATCAACTCCTCAGGATCACACTTCATCGCGCGTACGGTGTTGCGCAATATACCACCGGCCAATCCGCGCCACCCGGCATGGGCTGCTGCTACACGGGTACCACTCTTATCGCATAGCAAAACAGGCAAACAGTCTGCGGTTAGCACGGCACAGACAACACCTCTTTTCATGCTAAAGCAGGCATCTGCGGTTCGAACTAAGGCGTCATCACTTGCCTCGACTACCTTGTCGCTATGGATTTGCTCCAGCCACTGCGGTTCTGAGGGCAGCTCAAGCTCCCCTCTCAACTGTTGGCGATTGGCAGTAACAGCTGACTCCTTGTCCCCCACGTGAGCAGCCAGGTTAAAGGAGGAGAAATGGCCACAACTTTGGCCCCCAGTGCGTAGCGTCGTCGCCGCCCTCACCCCTGCGGGTGCGGGCCAATCGGGTATAAGGTAGTGGTTACTTGGCATTGAGATATCTTGCTTTGCGAAATTGTCCTTTCGAGAACCGGCGATAGGTACTCAGGCGAATTTATAACCGGTACTTCAAGGCTCATCAGCGCGCAACTGATCGAGCAGTGCTTGCATGTCAGCAGGCATTGGCGCACACCAATGCATGTCCTGTCCACTGGTGGGATGTACTAGAGCTAGTTCAGCCGCATGCAGAGCCTGCCGAGGGAAGCTCTGGAGAGCTTCAACAAGGTCTGCCGAGGCCTCTGGAGGCAACTTTGGGCGGCCTCCGTAGAGTGGATCTCCCACGAGCGGGTGCCTGATATGGGCCATGTGTACCCGAATCTGATGAGTACGACCGGTTTCCAGCTTGCAGCGTAAGAGCGTGTAAGCGCTGTAACGCTCCTGTACACGATAATGAGTGATCGCCTCTTTGCCGCCAAAGTCCAAAACAGCCATCTTGAGACGATTTTGACGATGCCGACCGATGGGCGCATCAACACGACCCGCAGTGGTGATATATCCTTGGACCAAGGCATCATACTGTCGACTCACCGTTCTCTGCTTTAATTGATCCACGAGATGGGTCTGAGCGGCCAAAGTCTTAGCCACAACCATCAGGCCACTGGTGTCCTTATCCAGCCGGTGAACAATACCGGCTCGGGGTATCAGCTCCTGGGCTGGATTGTGATGAAGCAGGCCATTGAGCAGAGTGCCGTCGGGGTTACCGGCAGCGGGGTGGACTACGAGGCCCGCGGGCTTATTGACCACCATCAGGCAGTCATCTTCGTACATAATATTGAGGTCGAGGTCCTGGGCAGCCCAGCTACCTTGGGGTTCCAGCTCTGCGCGAAGCTGGATAAGCTCGCCGCCAAAGAGCTTTTCCTTGGCCTTAGCTGGGGCTCCGTTTAAGGTGAGCTGGCCGCCTTTGATCCACGATTGGAGGCGCGCGCGCGAAAAATCGGGAATTAATTCGGCTGCGGCCTGGTCTAAGCGTCGACCAGCCATATTGGCAGGAACTTGGATATCTAGTTTTAGGTGTTCAATCATCAATCAATTGCAAATACTTTGGGCAGCTCCGCGACTGTGGTTAAATGTCCGACGCGCCAGGTTAATACTGGTGGGTAGTTTAATAAGGTAGAGTGTAAGAATGATAGAGCGAGGGGCTATGCAGACCTGGAAAATGCTGTGGCTGGCCTTGGTGTCCGCAATATTGGTTGCCTGCGCCAACACAGATGATTCGGAAGTGGGCCTACCCACAGGTTCACGTACAGAGCAGGCATACTACGAGATGGCCCAGCGACAGCTGCGAACCAGCCAGTGGGATCTTGCCATCAGAAACCTGCGAGCCCTGGAAGACAACTTCCCATTCGGCAACTACGCGGAACAGGCTCAGCTTGAGCTGATCTATGCCTACTACCGCAACTATGAAAACGATGCTGCTATCGCCGCTGCAGACCGCTTTATCCGCCTACACCCCCAGCACCGCAATGTCGACTACGCCTACTACATGAAGGGCCTGTCCTCCTTTACTGAGGGCACAGGCCTTTTCGAGCGCTTTATGCCTACCGACTTGACCAGTCGCGATCCAGGATCGGCTCGAGAGTCATTCGCTTATTTCTCCCAGTTAATGGCCCGCTACCCTGAAAGCCGCTACGCTCCAGACGCGCAAAAGCGCATGATCCACTTGCGTAACCTGCTGGCCCGCTATGAAGTTCACGTGGCTAACTACTACTTTAAGCGCGGCGCCTACCTCGCAGCAGCCAATCGCGGTCGCTACATTGTGGAAAACTTCCAGCAGACACCCGCAATCCCCGATGCCCTGGCAGTTATGGTTCAAGGTTACCATTTGATGGAAATGCAAGATCTCGAGGCTAATGCCCTGGATGTACTGCGCAATAACTATCCAAAGCACCCCGCTTTTAACGAAGATGGCACTTTCAACTACGACTTTTACAAAGGTCCGAGCGGCCGCAGTCTAGTGCACAGGGTTACCCTGGGCCTGTTTGAAAAATCTGACCCGCGGGGCTTTGACAGCCGGGAACTCTATAATCCCGAATACAACCGGGACGAGACTCCCCTGCCTCCAGAGCTTCTGTAACTTATCACTTGAAAATATAAACGGCGCCATTCGGCGCCGTTTATATTTTCAGGATAGCTAGTCACCCAGCTTCCAGCCATTGGTGATGGGATAACGGCGATCCCTTCCAAATCCGCGTTCAGAAATACGCACCCCGATGGCTGCCTGGCGCCTCTTGTACTCATTGCGTCCCACTAACCTGACCACACGCTCTACATCCTCTCTCTGGAAGCCACGCTGAATGATTTCCTCAGCGCTGTGGTCTTGATCAACATAGAGGTTGAGAATTTGGTCCAGGATCTCATAAGGTGGAAGGCTGTCAGAATCCACTTGGTCTGGGGCCAGCTCAGCACTGGGAGGGCGAGTAATGACCGTTTCAGGAATCACTTCAGAAATTGTGTTGCGGTAACGGGCCAGCTCGAATACCAATACTTTGGGAACATCCTTCAGGGCATTGAATCCGCCTACCATATCCCCGTATAAGGTCGCGTAACCAACGGCCATCTCACTCTTGTTACCGGTGGTCAGGACCATCGCGCCCTTCTTATTGGAGATAGCCATCAAAAGAACACCACGAGAGCGGGCCTGCAGGTTCTCTTCAGTGGTATCCCTCTCACTGCCAGCAAATTCTTCAGCGAGAGCGCCCATAAACGAATCAAAGATGGGCTCGATACTAATTTCCCGATAGTGAACCCCCATTCTTTCCGCCTGATCGGCCGCATCGCCTTTACTCAGATCCGAGGTATAGCGAAACGGCATCATTACCGCCTCAACACGCTCTTTACCCAGCGCATCGACCGCAACTGCCAATGTAAGAGCTGAGTCAATTCCACCCGACAACCCCAGTACAACACCATTAAAACCATTTTTATTAACGTAGTCGCGCACCCCGAGTACCAGGGCTTGGTACACGGAAGCCAAATCGCCGCGAGGAGAAGCAATTTCTCCAGGGAGTACCGTCAAATCCTGTCCCTGCAAAGATATGGAAGCTGGCAACAACTGCTCTGTAAACTCCTCAGCCCTGGCACATACCTCTCCCTCAGCGTCAACAACGATTGAGCCACCGTCAAAAACCAGCTCGTCCTGACCACCGCACCAGTTTACATAGGCAATGGGGACCCCGGCATTCTTTGCCTGCCTGGAAACCAATTCCAGCCTCTGTTGAGCCTTGCCTCGATGGAAAGGTGATGCATTGATGTTGAGAATCAACTTGGCTCCAGCATCGACTGACTGCTTGATGGGCTCTGGAAACCAAATATCCTCACAAACACTCAGCCCCACAGGAACTCCCTTGATATGCACTACACAGGGAGATTTACCCGGCTTGAAGTAACGCTTTTCATCAAAGACCTGATAGTTAGGCAGCTTCTGTTTGGCATATTCTGCGATTAACTCTCCCTCAACTATGACCCCCGCCATATTGAACATAACGCCATCGAGCAACTTGGGGTAACCCACAACAATGGCGCAGGGCAGTTCTGCAACTTTGAGCTGATCCAATGCCGCATCAATACGAATCTGCATACTGGGGCGCAACAACAAGTCTTCAGGAGAGTAGCCGCACAGGGTCAGCTCCGGGAAAAGTACCAAGTCAGCACCCAGCTCCTGGTACGCTCGGCGCGCAATTTCTATCACCTGCTTGGTATTCCCTGGAATATCTCCCACCAGGGAATTGATTTGTGCCAGCACTAACTGCAAAGTAGACATCGTTGAACCTCGGACAAGACAGGCCGCTATTGTAACCCCATCGGGGTAACAACAGCAGCGGCTCACCACTACAAGAATACCGGGCATCTATAGTGAGCAGTTCCCAGACATCCCCACAGCAGCATCACGAACTCCTTCGAATTAGCTCAATTTACCGAGTTGCAATAGCTTTAGTTTTACTAGGAGTATTTTTCTCAGATTTTGGCAAGGGCTCGTTAGGTGGAAAGTTCCCTTCACTTTTCATATACACCGCTACTACCTATGCTTTGCTCAATGTAGGTTGGCTGCTATTTCTGCGCCAAAAGTCCTATTATATGAGTACCGGTCAAATAGGCATGGTATTAGGATGTGATGTCCTAGTATTTCTATTCCTCATAGAGGCCAGTGGCGGCCTTAACTCTGGACTGGGTTATCTGCTTCTTATCAGTTGCTCTATTGGTGCAATCCTCCTCGACAGGCGCCTCAGTGCATTTTTTGCGGCAATTGCCAGCTTAGGTGTCATTGGACTGCAGGTATTTCACCTTCTCTCAGGGGCTGGTTCCAGCAAGGATATCGTTTCTGCCGGGGGACTAGGCTTACTACTGTTTGTCACAGTTAGTGTTATACAGTATCTATCTGAGCGGATTCGTAAAGCAAATGTACGTGCAGATCAACAAAGCAGGCAGGCCGCACATCTTCAACGTCTAGCGCAGCAAATCATAGAGCGAATGAGTACTGGAGTGCTTGTAGTAGGACCATCATTCGAAGCAGAATTGATGAACCAAGCTGCTAAGCGCCTTTTGGGAAATCAACTATGCGCTGAAGAAAACCATTATGTAGAGTTGCGGCAAAAGGTTCAGGAGTGGCGCAACCAAAACAATTACAATAATGCTTTGATTTCTGCGAAAAATGGGGGGGAGCTACATATAACTTTTTCAGAACTACGCCACGATACACGTAGCAGTACCTTAGTTTTTTTAGAAGATAATCACAAGTTAGCCCAGGCTGCTCAAAAGCTAAAATTAGCATCGCTTGGCCAACTTACAGCCTCTATTGCGCATGAGATACGTAATCCATTAGCCGCTATCAAGCATGCAGCGCAACTACTATCTGAATCACCCCAAATACCATCAGAAGAGCATCAGCTTACTGAAATAATCTGCCGCCAAAGTTTGCGTATCAACCAGATCGTGGAAAATGTAATGCAGCTCTCAAGAAGAAGGGCTAGCTCAACCGAAAAGCTCGATTTAGGGAATTGGCTAGAGCAGTTTGTAATGGATTTTCGCACTGGAAAAAACGGCAGTATCATTGAGCTAGACATATCAGAGCAAGCCCTACCAATAGAGTCCGATCCGGGACAATTAGCGCAAGTAGTCACTAACTTAACGGATAATGCTCTTCAGCATTCGAAGCTTGCCAAAGGGGCAGGACACGCTACTCTCTGCGCCTATTACAGCAAGGAACGTAACTGCACGATACTTGATGTTAAAGATCTAGGCCCAGGAGTTCCAGATCAATACATTGATCAAGTGTTTGAACCGTTTTTTACTACTGGTAAGAATGGAAGCGGACTGGGTCTCTACATCGCTCGAGAACTTTGTGAGTCCAACAAGTTAAGCCTTTATCACTGCAGAAGTGATGACGACAAAAGCTGTTTCAGGATAGAGTTTGCTCACAGCTACAGTGTAAATTGATCTGACTCAGTAACTTTTTCCAACATATAAGCCAATATTCCTATGAAGTTTCTGACATAATAATTACCCGGCACACCGCCAACTGATCTCAACACAACAAGAAAGAACAAAGAAAAAATGCGACCTCTGGCACTGGTTGTCGATGACGAACCGGATATCTGCAACTTAATAAGTCTTACCCTCCAACGTATGGGCATCAGTTGCCATACCTCTGGGAGTACTTCCGAGGCTCAAAGTCTACTCAACGAAAACAACTACGATTTCTGCCTTACAGACTTACGCCTGCCTGATGGGGACGGCTTACAACTTGTGGAATATGTACAAAGTAGTATCAACTATGAGCTCCCTATCGCTGTTATCACTGCACATGGCAACATGGATACTGCCATCAACGCCCTAAAGCTTGGCGCCTTTGACTTTGTTAGTAAACCCGTGGACCTAGAACGCCTACGGAATCTAGCTCATTTAGCTATAAAACTAAGTAATTGCTCTAGAGATGAAAAAGAGAAGAGGCATGAAGAGCTTCTGCATGGTGAGTCGCCAATTATGCAAAAGCTCAGGGATAAAATAAAAAAAGTCTCTAAAAGCGAAGCTCCTGTATACATAAGTGGTGAATCTGGTTCTGGGAAGGAATTAGTAGCACGATCAATACACTTACAAGGGCCACGTGCCGAAAAACCCTTCGTTCCTATCAACTGTGGGGCCATCCCATCGGAGCTTATGGAGAGCGAGTTTTTCGGACATAAAAAAGGAAGTTTTTCCGGTGCGCATAAAGACAAACATGGACTATTTCAAGGTGCGGAAGGCGGAACGCTTTTTTTAGATGAAGTGGCCGACCTCCCTTTAGAAATGCAAGTCAAATTATTGAGGGCTATCCAGGAAAAGCATATCCGCCCCATTGGTTCCAATCAAGAAGTCCCTATTGATATTCGTATTCTTAGTGCCACTCACAAAGACCTAAACAAAGAGGTAGCCGAAGGAAGGTTTCGGAGTGATCTTTTCTATCGGATTAATGTCATAGAAATTTTAGTCCCACCACTGCGTAATAGATTAGAAGATATACCCTTACTTATTGACTTAATCACGAAACGTTTAGCCAATAATGGCGGGATAACCCCCCCTGCAATATCTCATGAGGCGCTAGTAGCCTTACAAGATTACTCTTTTCCAGGAAATGTACGCCAGCTAGAGAATATTCTTGAGCGAGCAATCACCCTGTCAAATCAAAAAGTTATTCAACTGGAAGATTTATCATTAGAGAGTAATAAACAAGTAGCAATAACTCATTTACCTGACCACCAACAGGAGAAAGCAAGTCAACATGCTACTTGCAATCAGTTTGATCCAGCTAACCACGTTTCACTTGATTGCTTTCTACAGGAAGTTGAAAAAAATATTATCGAAGAAGCATTACTTAAAACTCGCTGGAATAGGACCGCCGCAGCAGAGAAACTTGGTATTAGCTTTCGTTCATTAAGGTATCGACTTAAAAAATTAGGTTTGGAAAGCTAGACTCCCCCCACTATGCCTGCCTAGGTGAAAATGTAATAGCTTGTGATTGTTTTTTAGACAGCCCTCTCTAAGCTAACGCCTCTCAAGGAAGAGGGCTTGTGCCGTGAAAAGAATAGAAGGGGTAACTTTCTTAGATTTAATAATTGTTATTACAATACTTGCACTTTTAGCTACGATCGCTGTTCCTATATTTAATGACTTAACCGCACAATATCGTAGCAAGGCGAAGCAGTGGGAGCTTTTTGAAATCCTGATATACATGCGGAATAAGGCATATAGCGAGAGATTAAGTTTTACTTTATGCCCATTGGGTAATAACAATACCTGCTCTAGTGACTGGTCAAATGGCGCACTAATTTTTAAAGACATGAATAGTAACGGGAGCATAGATCCAGAAGATAAAATAGATCGCTATTTTTCCCGTTTACGCAAGGGGGCAACCCTGACTTGGAAGAGCTTTAATAACAAAGGGTTCCTGATATTTCGCGCCAGTGGAACTACTCCATCACAAAGTGGAAATTTTGCATACTGTCCAACTGATGGACAAGCTCAGTTAGGTTGGATAATAATCTTAAATGCCATCGGTAGACCTTACTATGGGCAGGATAACGATGGAGATGGCATTGTGGAAAATGGAAGTGGGGACAACCTTAGTTGCCCCGAAGCTACTTAAGAGCAGGTTTTACCCCAGCATTCTTCATCTGGACTAGAGATTGTGCCATCATCATCTCTATCCCAAGCCTTCAAACCACTAGAAAACAATACAATTACACCATCACCTTGCTGAGAGTTCTTCGGTGTGGCTGTTAGCGTATAAGTACTACTCGTCGCATTTACAGTCAAATTATAAGTTTTACTATTATTATCCAGTGGCGCCTCTGATGGAAAAATGGTGGGCACACCATTGTCATCCGCTGCCCCACTATAGGAACCATTTTCTGTATAATGCTGCTCTAAGGCCTGCGCGAGACCCATCAAGGCACTCTGAGCACTAGTGCGATGAGAAGAGCGTACATGTTCCAAGTAGGACGGCCAAGCAATACCGGCTAAAATACCGAGTATTGCAATAACGATAAGCAATTCGATAAGGGTAAAACCCCTGCTTCTATTCATTTTAATTTTCACTCAAATACTGGTATGCCTAGCTTGATCAGGCATGCCACTCCATTAACTATTATTCTGGAATTATTTCTTCCCAAGACAGTCTTCCAAGCTGGCCGGCACCAGGACCATCGGTAGGCTCATAAATAGGGTTTCCATCACTCATAGGAACCCACTGACCTTTACCAATAAAACCTGATTCCCCCGGCATTTTTCCGTCGATATAAACACCAGCCGTTCCAGAATCATCCTCGTCAACTCTACCGTTACGGTCACCATCTAGTCCAGGGTCATCGCCAACCAGGCCGGTAAAGAGATTGGTTGACATCAGCCAGCCACTGCCTCCGGCGGCACACATTTGACCACTGGGAATAATTGTATTGAAATAAATTTTATTACCCTGTACTGAGCCTCGACTAATCACCCTTTCACCCCCGATCGTACCGCTACCCACTTGTAAGGGCATATACCAACCGCTCTTAGTCTCCCAGGTAAACTCTTCACCTTCGACAGTACGGATCGGTACTATACCAGTATCGTCAAGTACCAAGGTTCTAAGCTGTAAGTCACTCTCTGTTAATGAGTATTTATTATTGTCAGCAATAACATAATATGTACCAGCATTTAGATCCGTGGTATCGCCAGCAACAAGATACTGGCCAGTGCCAAATGCAACAATTAACCCAGCAGCCTCATCATTTCGCGCCAAGGCTGGTGCGGCCGTAATCGCTTTTCCCGGTGCACTAAAAAGAGGAGCATTCCCGGCTACTGCCCAATTACTAGCACTTTCATCAGAAACATCGAAAGCCCACATATTTCCACGCAGATCACCCGCATAAATTCGATCAATTGTGCCGTCTTTATTTTCATCAGCAATAGCTGGCGAAGACAAACCATTTTGATCGTTTGAGCTTCCTATCCCGGTAGATATGTATTTAAAGCTATCGCCATCTTTATCTTTACCGTCCAGGTAAACAATGAATAATCCAGCATCGCCAGAACTACTATTGTAACCATTTCCAAAAATTGCCGCCCATTTTCCATTAGGTAGGCGGCCAATCTGAGGGCGACTGAATGTAAATCCTAAGTTAGTCGCATTAGAAAACTCCCACAATACGATACTATCGGCATTATCCGCACTAAACTTGCTCGGGTCAGTCACATCTAGTGCAAAATAACCTTTGCCTCCAGCACCTAGCCCGCCGACAAGAATGCTTTTCCACTCATCATCAATATAAACGTCCCGCACTGTCGGAGTGCCATCAACATAAAATTCATGACCGTAAAACTGCGAACTTAGAGCATGTACGCCCTCTCCCGCTGTTGCGCTCAGTACTGCTGCCGGCAAATAAGCCATAATTTCTTGGCCCATATCAGCACCAGTAGACTTTGCATTAAATCCATGCAGAAATCCGTCATTTGCTCCAACATAGACCATAGGTGTTCGACTGGTATTCTTCTCTACAAAAGCCTGATAGCTGTCATTCCCAGGGAAACTTGCCTCAGACCAGCCCTCACTAGGTTTACCAACATAGATGGGTGATGAATTGACGATATCCCCTAGACGACTTTCTCTTATTCTGAATTCATCAGTTTCTCCACCTTCTCCTGCTCTATCTCCGCGCAAGTAGGCAATCCTGTCAGCAACTCTATTATCTGTGGTTCCGGAAGAGAGGGTACTGTTGATCGATAAATCGCTATTGTGTAGGGTGCCGGAACTACCTACAGCGGTGGATGTAAAAGCAGCTCCACTACCGTTCTTATAAGTGAGAATAAGCCGATCATCAATATTTTCTCGGGCGTCCAACAGCGCCCCAGCTTCCCAGCTTTCACTGGTTGCTAATGATTTACCATCTTCACTCAGCTCCCAGGCCGATAGATAGCCTCTCCACTGACCGCTGTTAAACTTCGCGTTAAACAGTAACGTATCTGATTCTAACGAGGTACTATTAAAAGATATAGTTCCGGAACTACCGGTAATGGCCCGCATGCGCTGCATAATCACATTAAAAGTATCGGCCAATCCAGAGGCGTTATTTGCAGTATAAACGCCTCCGCCGCCTAGGGCCCCTGCATTTTTCATCAGATCAGTATCTGATATACCGCCCTCGGCAAATCCGATGATATAGCTGGTAATATTATTATGGACAGGGTCACCATTTAAATCCTTTAAGTCTGGGCGCAGATCTATATCGTAAAGTGCTTTAACAACATCATCCATTTGTTCATCGGTAGTACACTTGCCTACGTTATCATTACAATCCTTATCATAGCCCGACAAAATGCTGCTAATAGAGTTGTCTAAGGTTGGCTCGCCGTCGGTAAGTGCCACCATAAAGTTCTGCTGGCAATAATATTGAATGGGCGATGAAGCTGCAGTGGGCTCAGCAATGCCGTTCCAATTAAGAATTGTCGTTGTACTTGAACCTGAAGTTTCGCCGGCAAAAATACTTCCAGCTGTCGCTTGAGCAGAAACCTCTACTTCTTCAGTTCTGGGGTCTCCATCATGATCTTCAAAGTCCACATAGGTCAATTCTGCATTGGTATACCCGGAAATAAAATAGCGGCCGACTGCGGCGAAGCTTTCTGCTAAAGGCGTAGAGCCCGCCGCACTGATATCCTTGATCTCAGAAATTAAGTCCGCCTTAGCAGTAGCAACCGTATTTTCATCGCTTAAATCAGTAAGAGCGGTGATTAATTTTGCACCGTCGACTTCCCAGTTCTTCCCACTTTGGTATGTATCATTAAACTGCATTAAGCCTACACGGACATCCGATAGCTCTTCAATCAAACTGACTGCGGCCGTTTTCATGCCGTCGGTACGCCGTTCGACCCCTAACTTGGTCCGCCTTACCGTTATGCCATCCTCCTCTAGGAATGTATCTGCCACATAGTTTCCTGAGGTGTCCTGCTTAGAAAAAAACCAGTTTAAGAAATTTCCATCCACGTCCTCAATAGAATGGTACCAGTCATTATTCACGAAATAGTCAGGCGTTGGATGGAAGTTGTTTTCATCTCCCCCCGCATACAGAAATGCATCAAAAGTATCACTGCTTTTAAAGCAATTATTATCAGTCCATGTATGCCACGTGGAACGTCTGTAAAGCTTCTTTTTCCAATAGTAACCTAAATTAAATTCAACTTCTCCCGTGGAATTGTCAACTCGAAAATAAACCTGATCATTATCTTCGTCATCTAGCGTACAACCAGACGCAATATTATCATTCTCATTATACCCTTCCGGAGGGTAAAGCATTTGCTGCATTGACCCCGATGAATCCAAAACAAACATAATATTGGGTGGGGCAGAGCCAGCAGAATAAAGAGGGATATCAGCGATTACCCCGGGAGCCGCAGAACTAGAAACTCCCGCTCCCATTAAAATTACGGCGCATAGTGGGCGCAGGGCAAAAGTAGGTTTTAACTTTTTTTTCATATTCATTGCACTGCTCACTTTGTTTCGTCAAACTCTTTAGCGTATAAGGTGACTATAACCCGCTGGGTATTGGCGATACCCTCTCCCCTGGACACAATTTTAAAAACCTCAACTACGGTGCCCTCTCCCTTGGTTTTCCCATCACTCAAATCAATATCCGCATAGTCTTCCCCCAAATCAGCCACACCGAGACGCTCTATAAACATACGTCCCTTTAAATTGTTGTCGCCATCTGCATCTTTCATCGGCACTGATTTTTCAATCGAATTAGCATCTTTCCACGTACTATTAGAAAGAAGATCGCTGGGAGCACTTCCTGTCTCGTGCAACCATGACGCGGAACCAAAATTATCCAGGTTTTCCAAGCCTTCAATATATTCTTCGCCCTGCCTGGACATGGATTCAGCGACTTCCAATGCAATCTGTGCATCGCGGGAAGCCGAGGTCATTCTCTCATTCATTAGAATTCCCCTAGCGCCTGAAATTCCGATAAGAGTTAAAACCAGCAGTATAATTAGGCTGATAACCAGCACTGCACCATTTTGCTGAGCCATGCTCCGCATTACATATTCCCCCTATTGCGTACCTTCACAGTGCTCACATAAGTTTTGCTAAGCCGGCCATCCTCAGCTGCCGATCCTGTATCAGAATCACTAATAACCGTCAACTCAAGTCTCACCCCCACAACCTGAGCCATTTCAGTATCATTGCCGGCAATACCCCAGGTATCAATAATTCCGCTATTCGTTGTGTCACGCCCATAAGTCACTTGCATGTCTCTAACACCCGGTACCAGCTCTGTTGCTCTTCCGTCTTCCAGCATAAATAGGGAATCATCAGCTACAAAAAAAGTCTTTTGATAGGGGCGTAATAATTGGGCTTCTATGCCATAAGTATCGCTAAGCTGGGCGCTTTTATTTTTTATAGTGCTGCCTTCAATATCATCCGTTGTGTGCTTTACAACTAGAACACTAGCATTTTCATCACCAGCAAGATCAGTAACTGCAAAAACATCGCCGGCCTCGCAGTTTACTACTAAAACTACATCACCCTTCGCTACAGGGCAGCTAGCCTCAATTTGTAATTCACCGCCAGAAGTGGGCGCAGTTAACCGACCAGCGCCGCCACATGAGTCTTTAGCTCCACTAAGAACGACTACATCACTCCCTGTTGCTACCGTTTTGCTTCCGACGAGAGTCCCCTCGGCAACGTTGTCCTGACCGAGCACACCACCAACTCCTACATCGGTAGCTGTACTCAGGCGATTTTCGATTTTGGTCTGATCAGCCAAGCATCCCCAGTAACCAGCTTGCCTTACTTCCCGAGAAAGCATATCCATTGCAAAGCGCCCACTTTCTTGAACTCGGGCAAATGCATTTTGCATACGAATAGCACCACTATTACTTTGAAAAATCTGAAGGACGCCCAACAATAATAGGCTACTCAATATCAAGCCGATTAATAGTTCGATTAAAGAAAGCCCTTTGTTTGTAGATATCATCTTCATAATCTACAACTCCACAGTCATTTCATAAGTCGTTTTTTTACTGGCACTTGCCCCACTCCCGTAGTCTTTACCACTATTTTGTTCACTCCAGGAAATAGTCACAGTTACTTCACCACTGTTACGGACGATTCTTCCCTCTGCGTCGGGGAGATTATCTGAAAGTAATTTTCCCCATTCGAATAAATCTAAACTGGCCATTTGTGCACTCGTACATTTAGAGGCGCAACTAGGAGTTGAATCAACTTCATCGGTGCTTGTGTCAGTGCTTGTGTCAGTGCCTGTTTCGGTGCTTGTGTCAGTGCCTGTTTCGGTGCTTGTGTCAGTACTGGGTACAGTACCGTCATACCCACCGGTTGAGAATGCGGCACTATTTGCTCGCATACGCTCAATGATTTCTTGCGCTGCAAGAGTGGCCATATAGCGATGATGAGCATTATTCCCGCTTTTTAAGCTCATAACCTGAGTCGAGGCAAGCCCCAGCAGCCCCACGGCTATAATCAATACAGAAACCAAAACCTCAACTAGCGTTGCCCCTTTCTGCTTATGCATCGTCTTCTTCCCCTGCGCTAGCTTCCTCATCAATATTACAAGCAATATTTTTGGTTAAACGAAAAGCACCCGATACAAAAAGCTCAACTTGCCTACCAAAGTTTCCTTCCCTGGCGTCACAAATACTCAGTGTTAAGGCATCTCCAATACTTGCCTCGCCCACTGCATTGAATGAAAAATTTAGTTTGGTAACAGCAGCATCTCCTTCCTTGGCCGTAATGCCCATATCTGGAAATTCAACTGCTAGAACTCTTAACTCTTCTCCAGAGTCAAACTTGCTATTCCCATTACTATCAAGCCACACTGTAAATCCATTGCCAATATCATCACTGATCGCTGTCACATTAACTTGTTCACGGCTGCGCACAGCTTCCGATCGAGCATATTGCAGCGTAGAAATCCAGTCATTGGTGGTGGTTGTAAGCCGATTCGAATCAATCAATGAACTGAATGACGGAATACCGATAGCAAGAACTATCCCTAACAAAGTGACTGAAATTAGCAATTCTATAAGTGTCAATCCACGAGCATTTACAAAGTTACTCATAATCCTTTTACTCAGAGGTCTCAATCTTCCTAAGAGTAACATCTCCACATTCAATAAGGCTGTCTTAGGAAAGGCATCAGATTAATGTACCTTCCATCTCTTCTCATCTCGCTAGTAAGAACTAGATAACGAGCCAAGCGTTACAGTGTATGTATATCAATATACGTGCAGAATTAAAGCGAACTATTTTCAGTTTCTATCAAGAGCCGATAAACGGTAATAGAAAAGCGACAAAGGGTGGGATAAGGAGGGAGTAAGAATAGTAAAAGGAGCTGCGACTTAACGCAGCTCTTTAGGTAGGGAGAAACGTATATTCTCAGCCCTTCCATCCATTTCTTCTGGAAGGCTTGCACCAAGTTGTTGCAATCGGCTAACGACTCCCTGCACCAAAATTTCTGGTGCTGAGGCCCCGGCTGTGATCCCTATAGCCGCCTTACCCTGAAGCCAATCTGCATTGATATCATCTGCACCATCGATCAATTTAGCAGTAGCACCACAGCGTTCAGCGAGTTCACGCAGGCGATTGGAATTAGAGCTATTCGGGCTACCAACAACAAGAACCAGGTCACTCTCCAGAGCTAACTGTTTCACTGCATCCTGGCGGTTCTGGGTTGCGTAACAGATATCATCTTTTCGAGGCCCACGGATTTCAGGGAAGCGCACTCTCAGAGCATCAATGACTCGAGCAGTATCATCCATGGATAATGTTGTCTGAGTGACATAGGCGAGATTGCTTTCGTCTTTAACGGTTAACTTACTAACATCCTCTTCGTCTTCAACCAGGTAGATGGCACCGCCAGCAGAGTTGTCATACTGCCCCATTGTGCCCTCCACTTCCGGGTGCCCAGCGTGGCCGATAAGTATGCACTCAGCACCGTCGGTGCTGAACTTACTCACTTCAATATGCACCTTGGTAACCAGCGGGCAAGTAGCATCGAATACACGCAGGCCGCGCTCTTCAGCTTCGCGCTGCACAGCTTTTGAAACACCGTGAGCACTGAAGATAACGATAACATCATCGGGCACTTCATCGAGTTCATCGACAAAGACCGCACCTCGCTCTTTCAGGCTCTCCACCACAAATTTATTGTGCACCACCTCATGGCGGACATAGATCGGCGCACCAAATACATCCAGGGCACGATTCACAATATCAATTGCCCGGTCAACACCGGCACAAAAGCCCCGAGGGTTAGCCATTCGGATTTGCATGTCTACTTCAGCACCCTACTTGCTACAAAGGGGGAACCCCGACCCTATTGGATCGAGTCCACCGCAATAATTTTCACATGGAAATTTAAGGTTTGACCGGCCAATGGATGATTAAAGTCGACAGTAACATCGTCCTCACCAATCTCACTGATTACTCCGGGGAGTTCGCCGCTGCCGTTGTCAAAAGAGACTACCAACCCGCGCTCCAGCTCCATATCGGGAGAAAAGGTATCCCGGCGCACCTTTTGCAGGTTTTCCGGGTTGCGCTGGCCAAACCCTATCTCCGGCGGTATCTCGATCTCAGCTTCATCTCCCGCTTTTAAACCAAAAAGCGCTTTTTCAAAGCCCGGCAGCAAACTGCCATCGCCAACACTAAAAGAGGCTGGGTCACCTTTGAAGGTTGAATCCACCTCAGTGCCATCGTCCAATTTCAGGCTAAAGTGCAGTGTCACCCGGCAGTGCTCACCGATAACGGCATTACTCATAGTTCGTTAAACTTCCACGTTATTTTTTGCTTTGCCACTTTCTTTTTCCGCAAAAAAAAGCAGTTCAATCACCAGCATTGCAGCGCCGATACTAATTCCCATATCCGCCACATTGAATACCGGGAAGTGCCAGTTGCCGTAATAGACCGAAATAAAATCCCTTACGTAACCCAGCAGCACTCGATCCCAAAGGTTGCCCAAGGCCCCCCCCAGAATTAGCGCCAGGGCACAGGGTTCCCAGCGCTTTGTTGCCGGCAAGCGCCATAGCCAAACACTGACAACAACGCTAAATACAAAGGCAATAATTCCGAAAAACCACCGCTGCCATCCCCCAGCATCAGACAGGAAGCTAAAGGCAGCGCCGTAGTTTTCGGCATAAGTAAATTGCAGCAAGCCGGGAATAATTTGTATTGACGGGCCGTGCATAAACATATCCACGGCCCAGACTTTGCTGGCGATATCGAGGACAACCACCACCAGCGCCAGCCAGTACCAGCGCCATGGATGCCCCCAAACAGGGTTGGAACTAGGCATAGTGCCTCACTTCTCCTTCACCAGAAACGTTTTCCACACAGCGCTCACAAATGTCTGGATACTCTGCTGATACACCCACATCGGCGCGGTAATGCCAACAGCGCGCACACTTGGGGTGATCCACTTTGCTTATGCTGACTTTCAATCCTTCCAGCTCTGTGGATTCTGCACCGGCAGCATCGCTGAGTGGCTGTACAGAAGTGGAGGAGCAAATCAAAACAAAGCGCAACTCGTCTTCGAGCTCCAAGAGCTTTTCGCGCAGGTCATCCTCGGCGAACAGAGTCACCGCCGCTTGCAGGGAGCCGCCAATAGCACCAGCTCCACGCTGCTCTTCAAGCACCTTGTTTACCGCAGTTTTTACTTCGGCGATGGCAGCCCAATAGTCCGCACCTTTAACCGAGTCTGCTGGCAGCTTCGGCAGCGAATACCACTCTTCAATAAAGATGCTGTCCGCTTTGGCTCCGGGAATAAACTGCCATAGTTCTTCTGCGGTAAAGCTCAGGATAGGCGCAATCCAGCGAACAAATGCCTGAACAATATGATAGAGGGCAGTTTGCGCAGAGCGGCGTGCAGTACTGTCCTCTTTGGTGGTGTATTGGCGATCTTTGATGATATCCAGGTAGAAGCCACCCATTTCCACGACACAGAAGTTATGTAACTTCTGGTAGATCTGGTGGAACTGGTAGTTATCGTAAGCCGCGATAATTTCATCCTGTAGACGCGCAGCCTTATCCAGCGCCCAGCGATCCAGCGCCAGAAGTTCACTTTCCGGCAATAAATCTTTTTCCGGGTCAAACCCAGCCAGGTTGGACAGGAAGAAACGAGCCGTATTGCGCAAGCGACGGTAAGAGTCCGCTGTGCGTTTCAGGATCTCATCGGAAACCGCCATTTCACCACTGAAGTCTGTGGCGGAAACCCAAAGGCGTAATACATCTGCACCCAACTTGTTGATTACATCCAGTGGTGCAACGGTATTGCCGATGGACTTGGACATTTTCCGTCCCTGTGCATCTACCGTGAAACCGTGAGTCAACACTTGCTTATAAGGGGCACAATCGTTGATAGCGATGGAGGTCTTCAGTGAAGACTGGAACCAGCCTCGGTGCTGATCAGAGCCCTCAAGGTACAGATCTGCCGGGAAACGCAGGCCGTTGCGGCGCTCCAGTACGGCGTAATGAGTCACACCTGAATCGAACCAGACATCCAGGGTGTCGGTAACCTTTTGATATTGGCCTGCCTCATCTCCCAGAAGCTCCTGCGGGTCCAAGTCAAACCAAACGTCCATACCCTCGGCGTCGACCTTTTCAGCCACTTTGTCCATCAAAGCGGGAGTGTCCGGGTGGATTTCATGGGTCTCTTTGTGAACAAACAAAGCGATGGGCACGCCCCAGGTACGCTGGCGGGAAATACACCAATCCGGGCTGCCGTCGAGCATGGCATCGATACGAGCCTTGCCCCAACCGGGGATCCACTGAACTTCATCCGCTGCCTTCTGTGCATTCTCCAGAAGGTCATTCTGCTGCATGCTCACAAACCACTGCGGAGTTGCGCGGTAAATAAGCGGCGTCTTGGTGCGCCAGCAGTGAGGGTAGCTGTGCTCCATCTTACCCTGGTGCAGAAGTACTCCGCGCTCCTGTAACAGGGCCACGATTTTGTCGTCCACCTTGTAGACGTGTTCACCGGCAAACAGCGGTACCATATCGCGGTATACGCCATTGTCATCGATATAGTTCAGGGTATCGATGCCGTAGCGCTTGCCCACCTGGAAGTCATCGGGACCATGGTCCGGCGCAGTGTGTACACAGCCTGTACCTGCATCAGTGGTGACATGGTCGCCGAGGATCATCGGCAATTGCTTCTCGTAGAAAGGATGGTTTAGCTTCAGGTGCTCCAAGGCGGCACCGCGAATACGGCCTACCACTTCACCTTCGAGCCCCGCCTTCTCCAATACGGCATCCTTGAGTGCTTCGGCAACGAGCAATCGGCGCTCAGCCGTTTGCACCACAACATATTCCAGCTCAGCATTGACAGAAACCGCTTGGCTGGAAGGAAGCGTCCAGGGGGTTGTGGTCCAGATAACAACGGATAGGGGGCCTTCACCCGCGTGCCCACCTGCCGCATCGGCGATAGCCAGGGATGTCTCTTCCGTCGCCGGATAGCAAACGTAAATGGAGTAGGAGGTTTTATCCTGATACTCCACTTCTGCTTCCGCCAGAGCTGATCCGCCCACAACGCTCCAGTACACAGGCTTGAAACCCCGTGCCAAATGGCCATTTTTGACCACTTGCCCAAGCGCTCGGATGATATCGCCTTCAAATTGGAAATCCATGGTGCGGTAGGGATTGTCCCATTCACCGAACACCCCCAGGCGAATAAAGTCTTTCTTCTGTCCGTCCACCTGCTTGGCTGCGTATTCGCGGCACTTCTGGCGGAAAGTTTTGTGATCCACCTTTACGCCAGCCTTGCCAATCTTTTTCTCGACGCGGTGCTCAATCGGCAGGCCGTGGCAGTCCCAGCCAGGCACATAGGGAGCGTCAAAACCGCTCAGGGTTTTCGACTTGATAATAATATCTTTGAGAATCTTGTTGACCGAGTGACCTATGTGAATATCCCCGTTGGCATAGGGAGGACCGTCGTGCAGGATAAACTGCTCGCGCCCCTCCCGCGCTTCGCGGATTTTTTCGTAGAGCTTGGTTTCCTGCCACTTCTTTAAAATAGCCGGCTCGCGCTGGGGCAGATTGCCGCGCATAGGAAAGTCGGTCTCAGGCAGGTTTAAGGTCACTTTATAATCAGTCATTGGATGTCTACTTCAGCTCTAGTAGAGAATAATTCATCGTCTATACACCGGTTAGTGTCCCTTGGGGTTTTGCACAAACCAGTCTTTAGCATCGTCAATATCCTGAGCGATGCGGGCTTTGAGGATTTCCAGGGAGGCAAACTTCTCTTCATTGCGAAGTTTGTGGCAAAACTCTACCGCTAGTTCTTTCCCGTAGAGGTTGCCATCAAAATCAAACAAGTTGACTTCCAGTAGTGGCCGGGCGCCCTCTCCCTCAACTGTCGGGCGAAACCCCACATTGGCAACACCGTCAATTTCCGGCCGCCCAGCTGCGAGTTCACTTCCATTCGCGGCTTTGGTGCGAACGGTGTAAACGCCAACCAGCGGGGAGCGGTAGCGGTGCAAACGCACATTGGCTGTGGGAGCACCCAGTTGCCGGCCCAAGGCGCGGCCGGGGGCAACCCGTCCGGTAATACTGTAAGGGCGCCCGAGTAAGGCCTCGGCCAACTCAAACTCGCCCCGCTGCAAGGCTTCGCGAATGCGGGTGCTGCTCACCCGGGCTCCGCGAATCTCAAGCGTAGCCGTGTCTTCCACCGTGAATCCATTTTCGGCCCCGGCGCCCTGGAGGAATTGATAATCGCCACTGCGATCACAGCCGAAGCGGAAATCGTCTCCCACCACCAAATGGCGGATTCCAAGGCCGTCCACCAGAATACGGCGCACAAAGGCATCGGCACTCAGGTTGCGTAACTTCTCGTTAAACTGCAAACACAGCACCCGGTCGGCACCAGCATCAAATAGCGCCAATACCTTCTCTTTAAAGCGCATCAGACGCGCGGGCGCCCTTTCCCCAGAGAAGAACTCATGTGGCTGGGGCTCAAAGATAATCGCCACCGAGGGCAGATCATGTTCCTGCGCGCGTTGCTTGAGCTGCGCAATAATCGCCTGGTGACCGAGGTGTACACCGTCGAACGAGCCGATTGTCGCCACGCTTCCCCGGTGGCGGGGGCGCAGGTTGTGCAACCCGCGAATTAGTTCGCGCTCCTGGGCCAAAGCGATTTTCCCATCCTCATAAAATCGAGCCGCACAGTATAGCGGATTCCCACTGGGCGGCCAGAGGCCATATTTATCCAGATATGCCCACTTAATAAACTAACTTGTGGCGCGGAAGTGGCGGGGGCGCAATCCTGAAACCAGTAAAACGGACAGATAGGTCGCTCCCCCAGCAGCTACGATTAGCCCCATACGCCAGGCGCGGTCATACCAGGCCCATTCACTCCACTGTGACCACAAGTGCAGGGCCCCGAGCAAAATCGCAACCATCGCCAAATTCGCCAGAAGCAACCTTACCAGGTAAGTGCCCCAACCAGCCTCAGGTTTATAGACATCATCTCGACGCAAGCCTTTATAGAGGAGCCAGGCGTTAATAGCGGCCTGACAAGCCGTAGCCAGCGCCAGGCCCATATGGCCGAGTTTGAAGTAGTAGTTAAGCGGTATCACAAACAGCAGGCTCAACACCATTTTGGCCGAGATAGCGATTAAACCAAAGCGCACTGGGGTATAGGTATCCTGGCGGGCAAAATAGCCCGGCGCCAGCACTTTAATCAGCATAAACGCCAACAGCCCCATGGCATAAGCGCGCAGGGACCAGGCGGCCATTTGCATATCGCGCGGCTGCATCTGCCCATACTGAAAAAGGGTTGTCAGGAGCGGCTCAGCCAGTACCACCAAGGCTACAGAAGCGGGCAGAGAAATTAGTGTGACACTGCGCAAAGCCCAGTCGAGGGTATGACGGAACCGGCGAGGATCTCCGTCAGTGTGCTGACGCGACAAGCTCGGCAGAATTACCGTGGCCACTGCAACCCCAAACACCCCCAAGGGCAGCTCGGTGAGCCGGTCGGAAAAATAGAGCCAGGAAACACTGCCGCTGGGCAGGAATGAAGCCAGCAGAGTGTCCATCACCAGGCTGATCTGAGTCACTGACACACCAAAAATCGCCGGCGCCATCAGGCGTAAAATTTTACGCACTCCTTTGTGCTGCCAATCCCACTTAGGGCTAGGCAGCAAACCTTCACGAGCGAGAAAAGGCAGTTGAAACAGCAGCTGCACCACCCCCGCAACAAAAACGCCCCAAGCCAGCGCCATAATTTGCGGATCAAACCAGCTGGTAGCAACAGTCGCCGCAGCAATCAAAACCAGGTTGAGCATCACCGGGGTAAGCGCCGGAATCGCGAAACGATCGAAAGTATTGAGTATTGCCCCGGTAAATCCCGCCAGGGAAATCAGCATTAAATAGGGAAAGGTGATCTGCAACATATCGGTAGCGAGATCGAACTTCTCACGCTCACTGCCGTCCCACCACCAACCAAAAGCAAAAATACCCGTAACTAGTGGAGCGCAGAGAACACCAAACAGAGTAACCAACAAAAGTACGCCGCCAAGAGCGCCCGCAACCCGGTCATTTAACTCACGCGCAGCCGCTTTACCGCCCTTTTGACGGTATTCGGCCAGTACCGGTACAAAGGCCTGGGCAAATGCCCCTTCGGCAAATAGACGGCGAAAAAAGTTGGGAATCTTGAATGCGACAAAAAAGGCATCGGCAGCATCGCCCGCACCGGCAAAGCGGGCCAGCGCCACGTCGCGAACCAACCCGGCCACTCGCGACAGCATAGTGGCAGCACCGACAACGGAACTGCCCCGCAGCAATCTGGAAGCACCAGATTTTTCGACTGCCTGTTCCTGAGCTGGGGATGACTGCGACAAAACTCGGACTCCTGGCGAAAATTGAAATTTGTTGGCCGGCAAGTCTACCCCAAAACCTGGGGATATATGGGCTCCTCTACAGAGCTGAGGCCCTGCGACTGCGGGACCGCGAGCCTATACTAAGAGCGAGCTAGTCGCGCCACCCAAGGAGCTGGTGGTGCGGGGAGAGAAGGGATGACCATTAGTGCTTTGATTATTGCCCTGGTTCTGGCAATTGTGCGGTACATAGCAGCTGTTGATGGCCCCAGCCCCGTCTGTCCATCCATCCCCTGCTATAACTGCGGTCGCCCAGCCCCTTCCAGCTTCCGAGCTGGGTTTCGGAGCGATCGCCATATTTCGCCACAATTGAGCCGCAGTTGGTCATAGCTGCGCCACGCCAGCGCCTCCTTGGAGCTTTTTAATAACACTCAAACGGGCCACAACAGAACAGGCCCACACGAGTAAGAAAAGCCGCTAAGGAGCAGAACAATGAAAAAAGTAGTGATGGCCGTCGCCCTGGGTTCTCTGATTGCCACCGGAGCCCACGCTAAGGAACAAAACGAATCCAATTTGACTCCGGCCAAGCAGGCCTCAGTCTTTACCGGCTCTGCAATTGCCGGTGCAGCATTGGGTGGGCCCGTTGGCTTTATCGCCGGAGCACTCGGCGGAGCCTGGCTCGGAGAGCAGATCAAGCAAGCAGACGAGGCAGATATGCTGGCAACACAACTGACAGAGAGCCGTGCAGAGCTCAGCAACCTGGCACAGCAATTGGATGCGGCTCAACTGTCCGCGAACGACGCCAGCCAACTGGCCCTGGATTCACTGCAATTCCAAATGCTGTTTACCACTGGGGAGGACGAGCTTCAGGAGGGCCAAATGCATCAGCTGAGTGCCATGGCTGACTTCCTTAAGCGCCACCCCCACCTGCAAATTCACCTGGAGGGACACGCAGATCCTCGCGGCAGCGACGGCTACAACAATGTACTGTCCGATCAACGCGCCCTGAGTGTGGAAGAGGCTTTGGTATCGCTGGGAGTTGATGCCTCAAGAATCAGCCGCAGCGCACTCGGCTCCACTTACTCCCAGGCAGTCCGAGGCGATGTAGACGCCTACGCCATGGAGCGCCGCGTCGACATCCGCTTCTCCCTTCCGGAGTCCATGGCGGGAAACTTCTGAGTCAAAGGGGCACGGCGGACAACAAATCCGCATATCCCTTCGCCTTCAAGCCGCACTACATAAGCGTGAGTGGATCGCAAATCCACTCACGCAACTCCAAGCTGATAGAAACCCTGTTGTATTTGCGGGCGCCTTGCGCCCGCCTTTTTGCCTAACCCCTGCAACTTCGTGCATGATTCTCCGCCAGAAAGGAATTAAGTCGGGATTTGTCATGAGTGCAACCATCGCCATTGTCGAAGATGAACGCGCTATCGCAGAAAACTACCGCGATGCTCTGCGCCGCCACGGTTACCGGGTCGATTTATACAGCGCCAGGATTGAGGCCATGGATGCTTTTCGCCAGCGGCTGCCGGACCTGGCCGTGATCGATGTTGGCCTGGGCAGCGAGGTGGAGGGCGGTTTTGAGCTCTGCCGGGAATTGCGCGCTATGGCGCCGAGCCTGCCAATATTATTTCTCACCGCCAGGGACTCAGAGCTGGATATTATTTCCGGACTGCGCCTGGGCGCTGATGATTACCTCACCAAGGATATCTCCCTACCCCATATGCAGGCGCGAATTAACGCCCTACTGCGCCGCGTTAGCGTGCTGCGCGATCAAAACGATGAAGGCGAGAGCTTAACTCAGGGAAAACTATGGCTGGATATTTCCAGGCTCCATTGCCACTGGGATGAGCAACCCGTGGACCTGACCGTGACCGAATTCTGGATTGTCCACGCCCTGGCAAAAAGGCCCGGTCACGTTAAATCCCGCAGCCAACTTATGGAAGCGGCCCGCGTAGTGCTGGATGACAACACCATCACTTCTCACGTCAAAAGAATCAGGCGCAAGTTTCAGGCGCTGGACACCGAGTTTAATGCCATAGGAACCGCCTACGGCATGGGGTATCGCTGGCAGCTGTAAACCGCCATCGGGCGAACAATTTCAAAAATTTAAGTATGAACCTACGCCGCCAACTCTTGCTCGTCAGCCTTGTCGCACTCACCCTGCCCTGGGCCGGCTGCCAGTACCTCCGCCAGGTGGACGCCGCCCTAGCGCAAGGCCAGATCCAGGCAATTGAAGCAACTGCGGCGGCAATTGCCGCGCGCTTGGCCAGCGCCCCCCAGCTTATCGCCCCAGATCCTCAGCGCCTTTCGCGCCCACCAGGCGCTCAGCTCTACCTGAATCCCCTATCTCAAGCTCCGAGAGTCGACGGCTATGGCGATGAGTGGCGAGCGCAGCAACTGGAGCCCAGAGCCCTTGAGGACGGGCAGCTATCCCCTATGGCCCAGGTGACGCTGGGGCAACTGGATAAGCAAATCTACCTGCTTCTCACTGTTTCGGACTCAACCCCCGCCTATCGGGACCCCCGCACAGGCCTGATCGCTGGAGGCGACACTGTAGAGCTATTTACCGCTGACCAGCACTACATCCTGCCCGTCGCCAGCCAGGGGGCCGCCAGCGCCTTGTGGCACAACCCGAGAGAGGGCCGCTATGAGCGCGAGCTGCGTTTCAGGGGCCGATGGACTACTTCTGGTGCCGGTTACCAATTGGAGCTGGCTCTACCACAAACCCTAACCGGTGGAGCCCTCGCTATCCGCATTCACGACAGGGCAAACAGCAGTGGCTCCTCACCGACTCGCAGCGCCAGCACACTTCCGACAGATGGCCACCCAGGACGCCTGGTGAGCCCCCTGCCAGACCTTCAGAAAGAGCTCGACCACTTTGCGCGCCCTGGACTACGCCTCGCAGTAGTGGACAGCGAGGGGTTTCTCCTTGCCAGCAACGGGCAACTACAGCTGGCAGATTCCGAGAGCAATTCGTGGCTGAGAGACTGGGCTTATCGCAAATTGCTTTCCAGAGAGGATTTGCCACAGCTGCCGAAAAATAGCTTGCCTCTTCCGACGCCTGACAGCCGTGGCACCCGGGAGCAATGGTTTTCAGGGCCGCTGCAATCCCGAATTGGTGCGGTGAGTGTGCCCGTTATCACCCGGGTCGACGAAGTGGTTGAGCGGCCACTTCTGGGCCAGGTCCTCGTCCTGCAATCTGGCGAAGCGATGCAATCAGTCACCGAGGGAGCAGCCCACCGATTGTGGTTGATCAGCTGCGCCGCAGCAGCAACCGCCCTGCTCTTCCTTTTGGGCTACGCCAGCTGGCTTTCCTGGCGCGTGCGCAAGCTACACCAGGCCGCCCGCAACGCAGTAGATTCCAGCGGCAAACTGCGCGGCAACTTTCCCCATTCAAAGGCTGGCGATGAACTGGGAGACCTAAACCGGGCCTTCGCCAGCCTGCTCGCAGAACTGGACCAATATCACCAGTACCTGCGCACTCTCGCCAGTAAGTTGTCACACGAGCTACGCACACCGCTGGCAGTGGTTCGCTCATCCCTGGATAACCTCGCCGCCGGAGAACTCGACGACCACAGCCGCCGCTATGCAGGGCGGGCTATGGATGGCAGTGCAAGGCTGTCGGGGATTCTCAACAGTCTCTCCGCAGCCAGCAATCTTGAAACCAGCATCCACCAAGCGGAGCGGGAGCCTTTCGACCTGGCAGACCTGCTTGAAGTCATGGCACAGTGCTATGGCGATGCTCACAGCGAACACCAATTTACCCTGAACAAACCCACTGGGGAGCTAGCCTGCCACGGCGCACCGGAGTTATTGGCTCAACTACTGGACAAGCTGGTGGATAACGCATGTAGCTTCGCTCCCGAAGGCAGTGAAATTTGCCTGTCAGTGGCAACAAACAGAGATACCTACTTGATCACAGTGGGCAATGACGGCCCACTGCTCCCGGAAGGTTACGCTCACAAGCTGTTCGACTCTCTCGTTTCTGTGCGCAACCAGGGCGATAATGCCGGCCACCTGGGGCTGGGACTGCATATCGCCAAACTGATCGCAGACTTCCACGGAGGCTCCCTAAAAGCCCGAAACCGCAGCGACGGCAGCGGTGTAGAGTTCAGCCTGGAGTTGCCGACCGGGTAACCGTCGTTGTGGATTGACAACATATCTGCACCGAGACGCCCGCTATGGTTGACAAACAACCAACTGTGGGGATAATGTCGCGTCCCGATCGGGCCCCAGGGCCTGTTAGTTACAGATTTATAGATTCCAGACAGGAGCAACCGGTGGCCAACTCACCTCAAGCGAAGAAACGCGCGCGCCAGAACGACAAGCGCCGCATGCACAACGCCAGTCTGCGCTCCATGGTGCGCACCTACATCAAGAAGGTAGTTGCGGCCATCGATGCCGGCGATGCGGAAAAAGCAAAAACTGCGTACGCAGAAGCAGTTCCCGTTATTGACCGTATGGCAGACAAAGGCATTATTCACAAGAATAAAGCCGCTCGTCATAAGAGCCGTCTGAACGCTCAGATCAAAGCTCTGGCCGCCTAATCCCTTAGGCAGCAGACACAAAAAAGCCCCGCATTGCGGGGCTTTTTTGTATTCGAAACTTGCCAATTCAGAGCAGGATCAGGTTATCGCGGTGAATCAATTCATCGTCATCCCGATACCCTAAAAGGTCGGCAAACTTCTCCGATGACTGCCCCAGAATCCGACCGCTCTCACTACTGTCATAATTGACCAGGCCCCGCGCTATCTCGCGACCTTCAGCATTCCTGCAAGACACCAGATCCCCTCGCCTGAAACGCCCTTCAACAGCGGTAACCCCCACCGGCAACAGACTGCTACCACTCCCAGTCATAGCCGCCTCGGCACCGGCATCCACTAACAGGGTTCCGCGCACCTGCAACTGCCCCGCAAGCCAGCGCTTACGTGCCGCCAGGGGATCTGCTTCTGGCAGCAACAGGGTACCCAGCTGCTCGCCGGCACAGACTTTATCTATCACCGCCTCCAGGGCGCCGCCAGCGATCACTGTGCGAGCTCCTGAGCGCGCTGCCAGCTGCGCTGCGCGCACCTTGGTGGTCATACCACCACGACCCAGACCGCTGCGGGAATCCCCCGCCATCTCCAGCAGCTTGGGATCAAGTGCAGATGCCTCGCTGATTAATTCTGCTTCGGGGTTATCGCGGGGATCTTCAGTAAACAGCCCATCCGCATCGGTCAAAATCAGCAGCGCATCTGCCTCAACCAGATTTGCAACCAAGGCCGCCAGGGTATCGTTATCGCCGAAACGTATTTCGTCAGTCACTACCGTGTCATTTTCATTCACGATAGGCACAGCCCCCAGTGACAGGAGCGTGCGCAAGGTGCTGCGAGCATTCAGGTAGCGAGTGCGATTGGAAAGGTCATCGTGATCCAACAGGATCTGAGCGCTGCGAATATCAAAACGGCTAAAAGCCTGCTCATAGACCTGCACAAGGTGGCTCTGCCCCACAGCAGCAGCCGCCTGTAACTGGTGGATAGACTCGGGCCGGCGACACCAGCCCAATCGATCCATTCCGGCCGCAACAGCACCGGATGAAACCAGAACCACTTCGATTCCTTGACGGCGCAAATCAGCCATCTGTGCAACCCAGGCAGAAATGGCAGCGGTATTCACACCTCGACCATTATCTGTCAGAAGGGCGCTACCAATTTTTACCACCCACCGCTGGGCTTTAGTCAACGCCTGCCGGGACACTGTTGCGGAGTCCATGCTTCCCCCTCAGGACAAGATAACTATTGAGCGAGCCAAGCTACTTCAGCAACTGCTCGCTCCATGCCATTTAAGAGCGATACTCGACATCCACATCGTGGTCGTCGTCATCATCCCAATCCTCGTCGTCATCCACCTGCCCCTTGGCAGCTTTGCGTTTGGCGCGATGACTCTCTCTCAACTCTTCGATTCGCTCGCGAGCTTCGCGCTGCATTTGGCGCTGCGCTTCCAGCTCTGCCACAGCCAAGTCAGGATCTCGCTCCTCAATTTCCTGGCGCTCTTCCAGGTAGTCCATCAAGCGACCACCGAGGGCATCGGTACCCTCCTTCCGAATAGCTGCCACACGAAACACAGGTCCTTCCCAACCCAGGGCATCCACTACCGCCTGGCAGCGCTCTTCCAGCTCAGCAGCGGGAACTAGGTCCGTCTTATTCAATACCAACCAGCGTTCGCGCCCGGCCAGGGTAGGGCTAAAGGTGGACAGCTCGTGCTCAATGGCTCGGGCATTCTCCACCGGATCAGAGCCATCGAAGGGAGCCAGGTCAACCAGGTGCAACAAAACACGACAGCGGGTTAAGTGCTTGAGGAAGCGAATACCCAGGCCCGCCCCTTCGGCTGCACCTTCAATCAGGCCGGGAATATCTGCAATCACAAAGCTGCGATGCTTCTGAACCTGCACTACCCCCAAATTTGGTACCAAGGTGGTAAAGGGGTAGTTGGCCACTTTCGGTTTGGCCGCAGAGACGGCGCGAATAAACGTGGATTTACCCGCATTGGGCAGCCCCAACATGCCTACATCTGCCAGAACTTTTAGCTCGAGCTTGAGGCTGCGCATCTCACCCTCAGTGCCGTGCGTGGTCTGACGCGGCGCACGGTTAGTACTGGACTTAAATCGGGTATTACCCAGGCCGTGGAAGCCCCCCTGGGCCACCAGCTGACGCTCACCGGCTTCGGTCATATCGCCGATAGTCTCGCCGGTATCCGCATCAATGATCGTGGTGCCCACCGGCACCTTAAGGACCAGGTCCTCACCCTTGGCGCCAGTACAGTTGCGCCCTCGACCCGGCTGGCCACTCTCAGCGGCGTAGCGGGGCTGGTAGCGATAATCCACCAGGGTGTTCAGGGAATCATCAGCTTCCAGGTACACGGAGCCGCCATCGCCGCCGTCACCGCCATCCGGACCACCCTTCTCAACAAATTTTTCCCGGCGAAAGCTCAGGCAGCCATTGCCGCCCTTGCCTGCCTGCACAGAGATGGGCGCCTCATCGACAAACTTCATAATCACTCCACCGCCACAGCGGTTGTCTCATCCGGTGCGCAGATGCGCGCACTATCATCATACCAGCCGACAAGCCGCCTCCTGTGGGCAACTGCCACCCTAACTTCCCGTCGCGGTCTTTTTGCGACTTTTCCAACAAAAAAGCCCCGCAATAGCGGGGCTTTTTATGAAGCTTGGGCTAATGACCGCTTAAGCAGTTTCGATAGAAACGAACTTGCGGTTGTTGGGGCCCTTAACTTCAAACTTCACAACGCCGTCCGCAGTGGCGAACAGGGTGTGGTCTTTGCCCATACCAACGTTAACACCGGCGTGGAACTTGGTGCCACGCTGACGAACGATGATGTTGCCTGCTGCTACAGACTGGCCGCCAAAGCGCTTCACGCCCAGGCGTTTACTCTCGGAATCGCGACCATTTCGCGTACTACCGCCAGCTTTCTTATGTGCCATGAGTCGTTACTCCTCTCTTATGCCTTGATGCCAGTGATTTTAACTTCGGTGTACCACTGACGGTGGCCCTGGCGCTTCATGGAGTGCTTACGACGACGGAACTTGATGATTTTCACCTTCTCGCCGCGGCCGTGGCTTACCACTTCAGCAGTTACTTTAGCGCCATCTACAACAGGAGCGCCAATGTTGATCTTGTCGCCATCGACAACCATGAACACTTTATCAAAATCGATGGATTCGCCAGTTGCTACTTCCAGCTTCTCCAGGCGAAGTACTTCGCCTTCTTCTACACGGTGTTGCTTGCCACCGCTCTCAAAAACAGCGTACATATTTCTATGCTCCGGTAAGGACGACACGAAGCAGCGGGAGGACCAGCAAGTCACTGCTCCGCATTTCGGGAGCTTGCGCCGTGTGTTTAACATCTATTCGCCAAAAGGCCCGCAGACGACCCAATAGCCGCAAAGAGCCCGCAATTGGCGGGGCGCAGATTCTAATCAATTCGCCGGGTTGATACAATAGCGCCCCTTCGCCTTCCGGCCCCCGGGAGGCCCCTGTCTAGTCGTATAAGGAACTCTCACATGCTGCCTTTTCACCGGGTCGCCGCCGAAGACTTTGCTGCGGTTAACCAGCGCATTCTCGATCAACTGCACTCGGACGTTCCCCTGGTGGAAAATATAGGTCACTACCTGGTCGAAGCCGGGGGGAAGCGCCTGCGCCCACTACTGGTACTGCTTTGTGCCAAAGCTTGCGGCTATCAGGGTGAGAACCATATCGATCTCGCCACCATTATTGAGTTTATTCACACTGCAACCTTACTGCACGACGATGTTGTAGACACCTCTGACATGCGCCGCGGCCGCCTTACCGCCAATGCCAAGTGGGGCAATGCGCCCAGCGTACTCGTGGGAGATTTCCTCTATTCCCGCGCCTTCCAGATGATGGTTGCCCTGGAAGACATGAACATCATGGCCATTCTCTCAGAAACCACCAACACCATCGCAGAGGGTGAAGTACAGCAACTGGTCAACGCCGGTGATCCCGCAGTAAGCGAAGAGAATTACTTCACTGTCATCCACAAAAAGACCGGCGCACTGTTTGAAGCCGCCTGTGAAACTGCGGCCGTATTAGCCAACTGCTCAAGTGAAGAACAAACTGCACTGAAACTCTACGGTCGACACCTGGGACTCGCCTTCCAGCTGGTTGATGACGCTCTCGATTATCGCGGTAATTCGGAAGAACTGGGTAAAAATGTTGGGGATGACCTGGCGGAGGGCAAACCGACCCTGCCCTTGATCTACACCATGGCCAACGGCAGCAAGGACCAGGCACTGCTGGTAAAAACTGCAATTGAACAGCGCAGTGCGGAAAAGCTCAGTGAAATAGTAGAGGCCATTGAAGCCTGCGGTGCTCTGGACTACACCATGGATCGTGCCCGGGCCGCTGTAGAAGACGCCAAAAAGCAATTGGCCTTTATGCCCGAGAGCGAACAAAAAACCGCCCTGCAGCAATTGGCGAGTTTTGCTATAGAGAGAAACGTCTAGAAGTAAATGCTGCTCGGGCTATATCGATAGCACGGGCAGCGCCGCTACCTTAAGCACAATGCGAAACAACGCAGCTCCCCCCTCGAGCAGCTACCAACCCTGACCAACCTCCAAGCTTTATTCGTATCTATTTCCCGCTACCCCTCCAACATTGGGTACGATTGTTCCTCTTGTTATTTCAAGCGCCAACACCAATTCCTCAGGGGCAAAAATAACGAGAAGAATATAATTGGTATGGAGAGATCAGCACATGAGAAGCTCTACTGCGCTTTATCAGCTTAGAAATTACCCGGAAATGTTCTTAAAAAATAACCTGGTGAGGATTACCGGTACAAAAGATACTGGAGTCATGGATTATCAATTCGGGACCTACACCATGGGCATGGGCGCACCTGGTATCGATAGCCCCAATGAAATTTTTGCTTTCCACCGCCAAGGGGTCTTTATCGAAGATCCGCAAACAATCAAGGTCCACCATATTCGTATGATCGATTGGGATGAAGACCTTGCCCTAGATCGCCTTGAGCCCTACCAAATGCGCAGCGGTGCCGACATTATGATTACCGGGCAACTCAGTGACTGCTGTTTCTGTATTGGCGGGCGCAATACGAATATGCCGGCCGTTGCTCATGTTCGCCCAAGGAAAAAACAGGGACTCAATGGCAAGGCCACACACAATGAAATTATCAACCAAGGAAAGTTTAGGTTTTTAGGTAACGTCACAAAATCCCTTGGGCGCTCAACGCTAAAGCCCCACCATCACATCTACACAGACTACGCTTATGTTATTGGAGTACGGGTTAAGAACCAGTGGCAAATCTTCGCTCAACACGTAAAGACCCCCAAAGGCCCCATCCAAGCTGTCACCCGACTCTTATAATTTCTTCCATAAAACCAGATAAATAACTTTGAGTACCCCCAAACCAAAAAGCCCCGCAGTTGCGGGGCTTTTTAATATTAAAAAACGAGTATCAACCGATAAGCTTAAGCAGCTCCTCTGTTTTCTCCCGCATTAATTCCTCACTTCCCCGGGATTCAACATTCAAGCGAACAACCGGTTCAGTATTTGACATACGCAAATTAAAACGCCACTCGGGGTAAGCGATACTCAACCCATCCACGTGCTCAACGCTGTCAGCTGCAGGTCCATACTTTTCCTCTGCCGCCTTTAACAGTGCTGCAGCATCCTGAACCTTAGAGTTAATCTCTCCCGAACAGGGGAAAGCGGCCATGCGCTCACCAACAAGCTGTGACAGCGATTTACCACTGCGACTTACCAACTCAGCAACCAATAACCATGGAATCATACCGCTATCGCAGTAGGCGAAATCCCGGAAATAATGATGCGCACTCATTTCACCGCCATAAATGGCATCTTCCTTGCGCATGCGCTCTTTAATAAAGGCATGACCGGTTTTACTCTGTACCGGCTCTCCACCAGCAGCGCGGACAATATCCTCGGTATTCCAGAGCAGGCGTGGATCATGAACAACTTTGGCACCGTTGTTTTTTGCCAGGAAAGCTTCTGCCAGCAAGCCAACAACATAGTAACCTTCAATAAAATCACCACTTTCATCGAAGAAAAAGCAGCGATCAAAATCACCATCCCAGGCTATACCAAAATCAGCGCCGCTTGCCCGCACTGCCTCGGCAGTAGAACTGCGGTTTTCTGGCAAAATTGGGTTGGGAATACCGTTGGGAAAGTTGCCATCGGGCTCATGGTGAACTCGAACAAACTCAAACGGCAGGTGTGGAGCCAGCTCATCAACAACCGCCCCCGCACCACCATTACCCGCATTAACCACCAATTTTAATGGTTTCAATGCAGTATTATCGATATACCCCAATAAGTGCTGCACAAAATCAGCGCGATGTTCAAAGCGCTGCAAAGTGCCTCTTTGCTCAACCGGAGCAAAGTTGTTTTCTTCTGCCAAGCGCTTGATATCCAGTAGACCGGTATCACCACTGATTGGACTACTGCCTGCACGTACAAACTTCATGCCGTTGTAGTCCATAGGATTGTGACTAGCAGTAACGCAAATACCGCCGTCAAAGTCCCCGTGGAAATTGGCAAAGTAGACCTCTTCTGTACCACACTCGCCGATATGGAAAACATCGGCACCCGCATCTCGTAATCCATTGACCAGCGCATCTGTCAGCTCGCCACTGGTAAGCCGAATATCATGCCCAACAACTACTCGACGAGCATTCAGGAACTGGGCAAAGGCACGCCCCACTCGATATGCGACATCGGTATTAAGTTCATCGGGTACACGGCCGCGAAGGTCATAAGCCTTAAAGCAAGTCAGCTCACTCACTTGCTTTTCTCCTCAGCAGCCTGCTCTGGCAAATACACATTTTCGTAGACGTGGTTAGTAGCATCAATAAAGCCCTCTACAGAACCACAGTCAAAGCGGCGACCTTTGAAGGCATAGGCTAATACACAGCCCTGCTGAGCTTGCGCCATCAGCGCATCGGTAATTTGAACCTCACCATTTTTGCCTGGAGGAGTATCTCGGATCAGATCAAAGATATCCGGTGTCAGGATATAACGACCAATAATCGCCATATTACTGGGGGCATCTTCCGCTGCAGGCTTCTCGACCATGTCAGTGACTTGATACAGACCAGGCTTAATTTCATTACCACCGATCACACCAAATTTATGGATCTGCTCCTTCGGCACCTCCTCTACCGCAACAATACTGCAGCGGAATTGCTTATAAAGCTGAACCATTTGCCCCAAAACGCCCATATCTTCATTTAGACACAGGTCATCAGCCAACACGACAGCAAACGGCTCATCGCCAACCAGGCGATGTCCTTGCAAAATAGCGTCACCCAGGCCTCTCATTTCGCCCTGACGCGTATAAGAAAAGCTCGCCCTATCGATCACTTTACGCACTGAGTCCAAGTAACGTTCTTTGCCGGTACCCGCGATCTGGTGTTCCAGCTCAAAGTTGGTATCAAAGTGATCCTCAATTGCGCGCTTGCCTCGCCCTGTGACAAAACCGATCTCGGTCAGCCCCGCTTCTATAGCCTCTTCAACGCCATACTGAACCAATGGCTTATTCACCAGCGGCAACATTTCTTTCGGCATCGCCTTAGTGGCAGGAAGAAAACGAGTGCCATAACCGGCAACAGGAAATAGGCATTTCTTGAGCATTCTGCTCCCCCAATCAATTTAAAACAGCGCACCCCCGCGCAGGGCTGGCAACTTATCATAGCGTCGCTGTGCAAGCACTTACACTCGATAACGTTAAGCTTGGCCCAAAATGTGAATTCCCCCGAGGATAAACACCAAAACTATACGAATAAGATGAGGAATTAATACGCTAAATAGGGGGTATTTGTGAAGACAATTCTCACGCCAGTCACAAAAACCACCTTGACCGACTGGACAAGCGACACAGACCCCTTAGAATGCCCGCTCTTGCAAAAGTGTCCAATCTCAATTGCATAACCACCCACTAACGGGGAAATGATGAGTAATTTTGTACAAAAAAGTGAGTATACCAGAGAGGAGCTCCTGACCTGCTCCCGTGGCGAGATGTTCGGCCCAGGCAACGCCCAGTTGCCGGCTCCCAATATGTTGATGCTCGATCGTATCACCCATATATCCAAGGAAGGTGGTGCTTTCGGCAAGGGAGAGCTGATCGCTGAGCTCGACATTCACCCCGACCTATGGTTCTTCGACTGCCATTTTCCCGGCGATCCCGTAATGCCCGGCTGCCTCGGCCTGGATGCTATGTGGCAATTATTGGGTTATTTCCTGGCCTGGAAAGGCAACCCCGGCCGCGGTCGAGCACTGGGCTGTGGTGAAGTTAAATTTACAGGCCAAATTCTCCCCACCAGCAAGAAGGTGACTTACCATATTCAGATGAGCCGGATTGTTGAGCGCAGGCTTGTTATGGGTATTGGCGACGGCAGTGTCTCTGTGGATGGAAGAGAAATTTACACAGCAAAGGATCTTCGCGTAGGCTTATTTACCCGTACGGACAATTTTTAAACTCGTTTAAGACTAATACCGGTAGAAACCATCAGTCCTCTGCCGACAAGCTATGCTGGAGATCACTATGCGTCGGGTCGTCATTACCGGAATGGGTATCACTTCCTGTATCGGTACCAACACTAAAGAAGTCACCGAGTCACTGAAAACTGGTCGAAGCGGCATCCGCTTCCAAGAAGAGTATAAGGAGCTCGGCCTGCGCAGCCATGTGGCTGGGCCTGTGGACATCGATTTCAAAGAGCATATCGATCGCAAGCAACTTCGCTTTATGGGCGACGCTGCAGCCTATGCGTACATTGCCATGCGTGAAGCAATCGAGATGTCGGGCCTGCAGGAGGAGCAGATATCTAATCCGCGCACGGGTATCGTGATGGGCTCTGGCGGCACATCCACTCAGCAGATTATTGACGCTGCACATACTCTGAAGGAAAAAGGTGTTCGCCGTGTAGGCGCCTACCGCGTGCCCCAGGTAATGAACAGTACCGTTTCCGCATGCTTAGCCACTCCATTCAAAATCAAAGGGGTGAACTACAGTATTTCCTCCGCTTGCGCTACCAGTGCCCACTGTATAGGAAACGGAGCTGAGCTTATCCAGATGGGTAAGCAGGATGTAGTGTTTGCTGGCGGTGGTGAGGAACTAGCCTGGAGTTTGACTCACTTGTTTGACGCTATGGGCGCCCTCTCAAGCAAATATAACGATACTCCGACAAAAGCATCACGCCCCTACGATGCCGATCGCGATGGCTTTGTGATCGCCGGTGGTGGTGGCTGTCTGGTACTCGAAGAAATGGAGCACGCCGTGGCTCGCGGTGCGACCATCTATGCGGAGCTGACCGGTTACGGCGCAACTTCCGATGGTTACGATATGGTTGCCCCAAGCGGTGAAGGCGCCACCCGCTGTATGCAGCAGGCTCTGGCCGGTATGGACGGCAAAGGCCTGCAGGGTAGCGTGGACTATATCAACACCCACGGCACCTCTACACCCGTAGGCGATGTCGCCGAATTGAAAGCCATGCGCGAAGTCTTCGGGGATACAGTTCCGGCATTCGCCTCTACCAAATCTCTGACAGGCCACTCTCTGGGAGCTGCAGGGGTTCAGGAGGCCATTTACAGCCTGCTGATGATGCAGAATAACTTTATTGCTGCATCAGCCAATGTAGAGAACCTCGACCCCGCTGCGGAAGGCATGGACCTTGTCCGCCAGCTGCGTGAGACTGAAGTCAAACGGGCTATGTCCAATAGCTTTGGCTTTGGCGGAACTAATGCTTGCCTGATATTCGATAAAATCTAATCGAAATAAAAAGGGCGCCGCGAGGCGCCCTTTTTATTGACTGCACAACAGAAACCAAACTATTCCGGAGTCGCGTGCAAGCGCTCCAACCACAGCTCAACCTGGCGTGTCAGTCCCTGTCTCCAGCTCCGCTGCTGAACACCAAAGACATCCCGCAGCTTGCCACATGAAAGTACTATGCTGCGATCCCGCTTTTCTGCCTCATCCCCTAATGAAGTAAATTGCGCAAAGCGCTCTTCATCGTAAAAAGCCTGGGCGCGCTCGACCACCTCCAGGGCAAACTCCATCGCTGTGCAGCTATCAGAACTACCGTAGTGGTAAACACCTCCTGCCTTAGCCCCGCTAGCGAGCTGCTGGGCAACCGCCACTGCGACACGAGCCATATCCACCACTGTTACTGGGTTGCCGCTGTTCCTTCCATCCAGGGCTAAAGGCTCCCCAGACACAAAGTTGCGTAAAATACGCCCTAACAAGGCATCCTGACCACTATCCACCATCCAGCCAAAACGCAAAATCGTCAGGTTTTGCAGCCCATTAAAGGCATCTTCGCAGGCCAGCCATTCGCGTCCACTCGGGGACTGTGGTTCTGCGGGCTCATCCTCGTCATAGCGGCGGCGCTCACCACCAGAAAAAACTTGGTAGGATGAGAGGTGAATAATATATTCACAGGGTGCAGCACAAAGCCGCTTACTCACCAGCAGTGACTCCGGCATGCCTCGATTGTCGGCACAGGCGGAGGCATTAATCACAATTGAGCCCGGTCTCAATTGATCGATTTCCCCAGGGGTCAACTGCTGTATGCGAAAGCCTGCGCGCTGCAGTCTTTTTTGCAGCGCACCATCAATCTCATTACCAGCTGTGATAATGGCGACGGTATCCGGCATATAACCTGTATTCAATTCAGACACTGGTAAATCCAGTTCTTAGAACGGGATATCGTCATCAAAGCTATTATCGAAACCACCGGCAGGACCTTGGTTCGGCTGTTGCTGGGGCTGCTGGTTAGCTGGTGCCATCGGTGAGGGAGCGGTACGCCCCTGCCCGTATGCCTCCTGGCCGCCCTGCTGCTGGTAGCCACCCTGGAAACCGCCGCCCTGCTGGTCAAAACCGCTGGAACCACCCATCGGCTGGCCGCCACCCATTTGGCCACCTGCGGCTGCGCCCATTCCAGCGCCACCCATACCCTGACCAAAGCCGCCCTGCTCACCGCGACCGTCCAGCATCTGCATTTCGCTGGCAACGATTTCAGTGGTGTAGCGGTCCTGGCCGGAATTCTTATCCTGCCACTTACGGGTGCGTAGAGAGCCCTCTACATAAACTTTGGCCCCCTTGCGCAGGTACTCACCGGCGATCTCAGCCAGGCGGTTAAAAAATACTACGCGATGCCACTCAGTGCGCTCCTGCTGCTGGCCAGTCTGCTTGTCTTTCCAGCTCTCACTGGTAGCCAGGCTGATGTTGGTAACAGCACCGCCACTCGGCATATATTTGGTTTCCGGGTCATTCCCCAGATTACCGATCAGAATTACTTTATTAATACCCCTGGCCATGGCCCTCTCCTCTCGTCAACCCGGGCTCCACCCGGGGCAATAAACTATTTAAACAATCAATTAATCTATCAAGTGTTATGAAATACCGTCAGTGCTACATTGCACCATCGGTAAATATTGTATTTTTATCCAGTAGGATACAATAGCGGCTCAGTGTTAGTAAGCGCTACCTTCACGCTCTCTCGCGCAAACCCCACCACAGCAACATCCATAGCAGCAGCACCGCCAAGCCCAGAGCAGCAACTGCGGAAGCGCCCCCCAGACCGAACAGCAGGCCACCCAGGCTACCGCCGACAAAAGTGCCAAAGAACTGTAAAGTCGCATAGAGCCCCGTAGCTGCACCTCTCGCTTCCGCCGGAGCCTTCCTGGTTAGCTGCGCCGGCAACAGGGCTTCAAGCAGGTTGAAACCGGTGAAGAACACTGCCAGCAAGACTACCAGCACCCAGGTGCTTGCAGACAACAAGGCCGCACTGCCACCGATCAAAGCTAAACAAGCAAAATTAAGCGCAAAAGGCACCCGATCACTTTTCTCTGCCGCCCTCATCATTGGCAACATCACCAGGAAGGTGCCGAGCATTAGCGGCCCATACAGTTTCCAGTGTTCGCTCGCTGGCCAATCCAACCTATCGACTAGCACCAATGGCAAGGCGACAAACAATGCCGTGAGCAACAAGTGGGAGAAAAAGGCCCCAGAAACCAAGCGCCAAACAAGACCACTTTTAACTACCGAACGAAAACCACTGCCATAAACCGCGGGCCGCCGAGCCGCCTCCGGAGTCGGCACCAGGCGCCAAACCAATAATCCACCCAGCAGTGCTAATCCAGCAGTGACCCAGAAAATTGCCGGCAAGCCGCCCACACCGGCCAGCGCCGGCCCCAGGATCACCGCCAGCATAAATGCAACGCCAATAGACGCTCCGATAATCGCCATCGCAATACCGCGCTTTTCATCGCGGGTTAAGTCGGCAACCAGCGCCATCACAGCAGCGGCAATAGCACCACAACCTTGCAGTACCCGCCCCACAATAAGGCCGTAAACCGAATCTGTCAGCGCAGCGATGACACTGCCCAGGGCAAACAGTGCAAGGCCGGTATAAATGACCGGCTTGCGCCCCCAACGATCGGACAGGAGCCCCAGAGGAATTTGGAGTATCGCCTGACTCAGGCCATAGGCACCCATTGCCAGCCCCAGCAGCATGGGCGTGCTATCACGATAGCCCTCGCCGTACACAGTGAGAACCGGCAGGACCATAAACAGGCCCAGCATACGAAAGACATACAGGGAAGCCAGCCCACCCAGGGCGCGGCGCTCAATGGAATTCATGCAAATCCCGGAACAGCATCAAATAGGGCGCGCATTGTACAGTGAGCCGCCTCCCGGCTGTAGGGGAAACAGCACAACTTTTATCCACAACTAGTTACGACCGTACTCATCATCGAGGCGGACAATGTCATCCTCTCCGAGATAACTGCCGGATTGCACCTCAATCAGCTCCAAGGGAATCGTGCCGGGGTTCTCCAGGCGGTGGACCACCCCCAGGGGGATATAAGTCGATTGGTTCTCGGTGATCAGGACCTCTTCTTCACCCCGGGTAACCTTCGCAGTTCCCTGCACCACAACCCAGTGTTCAGCGCGGTGGTGATGCATCTGCAGGGATAGCTGCTGGCCCGGCTTCACCACAATACGCTTCACTTGAAAGCGTGGACCCGCATCAATCGAGTCGTAGTAGCCCCAGGGCCTATATACCTTGCGGTGCCTTTGGGCCTCACTGCGACCAGTGTTCTTGAGGTTACTGACCAGTTTTTTGACTTCCTGGACCCGTTGCCGGTCAGCGATCAGAAGCGCATCGTCAGTATCGACAACCACTAGGTCGGATACACCGAGAAGGCTGACCAAGCGGCTCTCGCCACGCACCAGGCAGCGCTGGGAGTCTTCTAGCAACACATCACCCTGAAGCAAATTGTCATTGGCATCGCGTTTTGCCAACTCCCATAGCCCCTGCCAGGAGCCCACATCGCTCCAACCCGCATCCATAGGTACAACTGCCGCGGATTCCGTCGGCTCCATTACTGCATAATCCACAGACTCATCTGCGCAGGCTGCAAAAGCCTCTCTATCCACCCGGGTAAAATCCAGATCCCTCGCGGCACTCTTATAGGCACTGCGGCAGGCTGTGAGAATATCTGCACGGTACCGCTCCAACTCCTCCAGATAGCGGGAAGCTCGGAACAGGAACATGCCACTGTTCCAGGAGTAATCCCCGGAGGCCAGGTAAGCTTCAGCGGTTTCAGTGTCCGGCTTTTCGACGAACTCCGCCACTTTCCAAGCAGTTTCCGCCAATTTATCCCCGCGCCGAATGTAGCCGTATCCGGTCTCCGCCCGGGTCGGCACAATACCAAAGGTGACCAGATACCCCTGCTCAGCCAGGGCTCGGGCCGACTCTACAGACTCCTGAAAATTTGCCTCGTCAGAAACGGCGTGGTCTGCCGGTAATACCAGCAGTAAAGGGTCAGCTCCTGACTCCAGTGCTGCCAGGGCAGCCAGGGCAATAGCCGGTGCAGTATTGCGCGCGCAGGGCTCCAGTAAAATGGACTGGGCTCCGTGGCCGATTTCCTGCAATTGCTCGGCAGCGGCAAAACGATGCTCTTCGTTGCATACCAGGATCGGCGCCTGTAATGGCTCAATGCCCTCCAGGCGCCTTACGGTTGCCTGTAACATCGTTTCACCACCGATAAGGGGTAAGAACTGTTTAGGGTAGGCCTCGCGAGAGAGTGGCCACAGGCGCGAGCCAGTGCCACCACAGAGAATCACAGGAATCATCGAATGCTATCTGCCTGAATGTCGGGTATTGCGAAAGACAATTTTCGCACATCAGGTGGCGAGTTTATACTTGACTGTTTTTCCGGCACCGCAGTTGTGATCGCCCCGCGCGGAGCAAGTCCGAGGCCCGGCCCAGTATTAGCAGCATATAGGTAGAGCGTGGACACGATTTATGTAAGGGGTGCTCGCACCCACAATCTGAAGAATATCGATCTGGACATTCCCCGCGATAAACTGATCGTTATCACCGGCCTGTCCGGTTCCGGCAAATCTTCCCTGGCCTTTGACACCCTCTACGCAGAGGGGCAGCGCCGCTACGTGGAATCACTCTCCACCTACGCCCGTCAATTCCTGTCGATGATGGAAAAGCCGGATGTGGATACCGTCGAGGGGCTATCACCGGCTATTTCAATCGAGCAGAAGTCCACCTCACACAACCCCCGCTCCACTGTGGGTACCATCACAGAGATCTATGACTACCTGCGGCTGCTATTTGCCCGGGTTGGAGAACCCCGCTGCCCCGAGCACGACGAACCCCTGCAAGCCCAGACGATCAGCCAGATGGTGGATCAGGTACTGGCTTTACCGGAAGGCAGCAAGATTATGTTGCTGGCGCCGGTAGTTCGCGATCGAAAGGGTGAGCACCAGCACGTATTTGAACAATTGCGCCGGGACGGATTTGTGCGGGCACGGATCGACGGAGTTATCTGTGACCTGGACGACACCCCCAAGCTGGATAAGCGCCGCAAGCACACCATTGAGGTGGTGGTAGACCGCTTTAAGGTGCGTGAGGACCTGCAACTGCGTTTGGCGGAATCCTTCGAAACTGCCCTGAATCTCACCGACGGTATCGCCTCCATCAGTTTTATGGATGGAGACCAGGAAGATCGCCTCTTCTCTGCCCGCCACGCCTGCCCCGTCTGTGACTACTCACTGGATGAGCTGGAACCCCGCCTATTCTCCTTCAACAACCCTGCGGGCGCCTGCCCCAGCTGTGACGGCCTGGGCGTCAAGCAGTTCTTCGATGAAGACAAGGTAATTATCGATTCGGAAAGCAGTATTTCCGAAGGCGCTATTCGCGGTTGGGACAGACGCAACATTTACTATTACCACATGCTCGACTCCCTCGCCGAGCACTACGGTTTCGATCTGGATAAGCCCTGGAAAAAATTACGCAAAGCCCACCGCAAGGTTATCCTGCAGGGCAGTGGCGACGAAGAGATAGACTTCAGCTACGTCAATGATCGCGGCGATGTCACCGTGCGCCAGCACACCTTCGAGGGCATTATCCCCAACTTCCAACGCCGCTATCGGGATACCGAGTCCCAATCGGTACGGGAGGAGTTAGCCAAGTATCTGAGTACACAAAAATGCCCAGAGTGCCACGGTACCCGCCTGCGCCGCGAGGCCCGTCATGTCTTTGTGGATAACCGCACCCTGGCGCAAATTACTGAGCTGCCTGTAGGCGATGCGTTCGAGTATTTCGACCATGAGCTGGCTTTTAAAGGCGCCCAGAAAGAGATTGCCGATAAGATTCTCAAAGAGCTGCGCGATCGATTCCGCTTCCTCGTCGATGTCGGCCTGAATTACCTGACCCTGAACCGCAGTGCAGAAACCCTCTCCGGCGGCGAAGCACAGCGCATCCGCCTCGCCAGCCAGATCGGCGCCGGCCTCGTGGGCGTGATGTATATTCTCGATGAACCCTCTATCGGCCTACACCAGCGAGACAACGAGCGCCTGCTCAACACCCTCACCCACCTACGCGATATCGGCAACACGGTTATTGTGGTGGAGCACGATGAGGATGCCATTCGCAGTGCCGACTTTATCGTCGATATTGGCCCCGGTGCCGGTGTCCATGGTGGAGAAGTCGTGGCAGCGGGTACCGCCGATAAAATTGCCAAGTGCAAGAAATCCCTAACCGGTCAGTACCTCTCCGGCAAAAAGAAAATTGCCGTACCGGAAGAGCGCTACGTACCCGACTCGGACTATTTGTTGCGCCTCGAAGGGGCCAGTGGAAATAATTTACAGGACGTCGATCTGGAGATCCCAGTAGGATTATTTACCTGTGTAACTGGTGTATCCGGCTCTGGTAAGTCCACCCTGATTAATACAACCCTCTATCCACTGGCCGCCACTGCACTTAACAAAGCAACAACCCTTAAGGCCTCCCCCTATAAAGAGGTGCACGGTCTGGAGCACTTCGACAAATGCGTGGATATTGATCAGAGTCCTATCGGGCGCACTCCTCGCTCAAACCCAGCAACTTATACCGGTATTTTCACCCCAATTCGCGACTTGTTTGCCGGCACCCAGGAAGCCCGCTCAAGAGGCTATAAACCTGGACGCTTCAGCTTTAATGTCAAGGGTGGGCGCTGCGAGGCCTGCCAGGGCGACGGGGTGATTAAGGTAGAAATGCACTTTTTGCCGGATGTCTATGTACCCTGCGATACCTGTCACGGCAAGCGCTACAACCGCGAGACCCTGGAGGTACACTACAAGGGCAAGAATATCCACGAAGTATTGGAAATGACCGTGGAAGATGCACGGGAATTCTTTGACCCTGTGCCCGCAATCGCGAAGAAGTTGCAAACCCTGATGGATGTCGGCCTCTCATATATCAAGCTGGGCCAGGCTGCCACCACTCTCTCAGGTGGTGAAGCCCAACGGGTAAAACTCTCCCGCGAGCTATCCAAACGAGACACTGGGCAAACCCTGTACATCCTCGACGAACCGACTACCGGCCTGCACTTTGCCGATATCCAATTGCTGCTGGATGTTCTGCATCGCCTACGCGATCACGGCAATACCATCGTAGTGATCGAACACAACCTGGACGTGATCAAAACTGCAGACTGGATTGTAGACCTTGGCCCGGAGGGTGGCTCTGGCGGCGGACAAATTATTGCCACGGGGACACCTGAGGATGTTGCAGAAATGGACATTTCCCATACCGGGCGTTTTCTTAAAACCATGCTGAACTGATTGAACAAGAAAGGATGCCAACCTATAGATCGGCATCCTTTCTTGCTCAGCTCACTTAAAAATAACCAGTAGATAGGTGCGACAAGATATGAAGTTATTCAATCGCGACCGCTTAAATTTAGTGATCGCGGTAAGTGCAATTATGATTTCTCTGGCATCCTTCTACGCCACCTACTTGCAAGCCAGAGCTGCCAATCAACAAGTCAAAATAATGACAATGCCGGTTATTCAGTTCAGCCATGAGAACTATGACGAGGAAAGTAATCGGAACCTAATTACCTTTAACTTCCACAATGCCGGGTCCGGACCTGCCATCCTAAAGTCCGTTAGCTTCAAATATAAAAATACAGATTACTCAAGTACCCATGCTTTTTTACAAGCCTGCTGTCAGAAAGAGTATGAAATGATGATGGGTAAATATAATAGGAACCTTAAAAATCATCACCCTCCCCTTGATGAGGGGTTTCAAATCTCATCAGAGATCAACGAAGTTATCATTCCCGCACAATCGGAGTATCCTTTCTATTCTTTAAGTCGTGGTGCTACGACTTCTGAACTGTGGGAAAAAGTTAATACGGAAAGATGGGAACTTTCGGTTTCCGCCTGCTTCTGCTCACCGCTGGGAAATTGCTATGAGTCAAATTCAAAGAAAATTTCAATGGAAGTCAGCCAGTGCCCTGACAATTAACCACTTTAATAGGCAGATTCTTAGCGTTAAAACCCATTCAAAATATATTACAGGCAGGATGCCACAGTGAACATTGATATCAACTGCGATCTGGGTGAAGGTGCTGATTTACACAGCTGTGACAGGGACGCCCAAATCATGCCGTTTATTTCCCGTTGCAATATAGCTTGCGGCGGTCACGCTGGCACTCCCGAGATCATGGGTAGATCAATCGAAAACGCCCTAAAAAACAGCTTAAAAATCGGCGCGCACCCCAGCTACCCCGACAGGGAAAATTTTGGCCGCAAATCTCTAGTTATTCCTCAAAATAAATTGCTCGACTCTCTTTGCACACAAGTAAACCAACTAGAAAATATCGCGCGCAGCCTAGGAGCAACTTTAGACCATATTAAACTACACGGCGCTCTCTACAATGATACAGAGTCAAACAGAGAACTCGCTAAAAGCATTATTACCCTACTCGACAAAGAATATCCTTCACTGAAAATTATTGGGTTAGCCAACGCTGCCATGCAGTTCGCTGCTGCCAAACAAAATAAAACATTTATTCGCGAAGGATTTATGGACAGGCAGTACCTCAGCAATAACCAACTAACTCCACGCTCAATGGCGGGCGCTGTTATTGCTGAGACAGAACAGTGCTTAGAGCAAGCTATCTGCTTGGCAAAGGGTTTAGAATTTAACGATTATCATGGTGAAAAATTACAATTCTCTGTGGATACCATCTGCCTCCACGGCGATAATCCCCAAGCGCCCATTATCGCCAGACAACTTAATCAACATCTCAATGCAAACGGCGTGAGTATAGCTCGGTGACACACCCCGCCCCCCATATACCACTAGCTATTACCATTAACGGAGATTGTGCAGTAGATATCCGCTTTTCCGGCAAACCATGCAAAGCTCTTAGCCGGACAATTATCGGTTTGAGAGCGGCTCTATTAAATGAAGTTCATCCAGGTATCATTGATATCATTCCTGCATACCAGTGCTTAACTGTTATTTTCAATCCTTCCCTATGGGATCACAAAACCTTATACCAATTACTCACTAAAACTACCGAGGACTTTCTAAACAACCCTGCCCCCTTCACCAGTAGACCACGCATAGTGCGTATTCCCGTATGCTACGAAGAAGGCTTTTCTCCAGACCTTGAGGCATTATCAGAACATACCAAATTATCGTCACAGGAAATCATCAAACGACATACCGCACAACGTTACTTAGTGCATATGTTGGGCTTTACTCCAGGCTTCTTATACCTTGGCGGACTTGACCCAAAGCTATATTGCCCCAGAAAAGAAACTCCCCGAACCAGAATTCCCGCAGGCGCTGTCGGGATAGGTGGAGAACAAACAGGCATCTACCCACAAGCTACACCGGGGGGATGGCAAATTATTGGCCAGACACCCCTTAGTCTTTTTCAACCTGCGGAACCCTCCCCATTTATCGCTGCACCTTTAGATGAAATTGAGTTTTATGCAATAGATTCTCAGCAATTTCATATACTCTCGCAGAGTACTAAAAGTAGTTCACCCTAAAAAGGAGGGTCTATGGGTATTCACTTTCTTCGAGCAGGGCTACAGACAAGTATTCAGGACCTGGGTCGTCCAGGCATGATGCACTGTGGAATTCCATGGGGAGGTGCTGCCGACCCACTATCGATGAAAATAGCCAACCTGTTATTAGGAAACCCGTTAGGGCACCCAACCTTTGAGATCACCCTGCTCGGTCCTAGAATCGAATTCCTCTGCAATCTCACTATCGCTATAGCCGGAGGCCAATTCAGAGGCTCCTTAAATAACGAGTCAATTGATAATTTCCGAACCTATAGGGTTAAGCCTGGTGATATTTTGGATATAGCTCAAGCTATTTCCGGTGCAAGAACCTACCTTGCGATTTCTGCCAAGATAGACGCACCCAATATCTTAGGTAGCTCTGCAACTCACGTTATAAGTAAATTTGGCGCAAATAGTGGCAAACCGATCACATCTAACGAAGTCATCCACTTTAAAGAAGTCCACACCGCAAAAGAATCTGTACTAAATAAAAGGTTTCACCTTCACTACTCACATAATTCAAAGCTACGACTAGTGGCTGGACCAGAGAGCAATTTATTTTCCAAGAAATTTATTGAACACTTTTACGGCTCAACCTATCTGGTTTCTACCCAAAGCAATCGTATGGGCATTCGTCTATCCACTAAAAACAATTCTACAATTCATAAAATTACAAACGGAAAGCCACAACTATCATCAGCAGGACTCTATCCCGGCAGCATTCAAGTACCACCCGATGCCAATCCTATTATTTCCTTTATTGAGGGACAGACTATTGGCGGGTACCCCCGAATAGGCCATATTATAAAATCGGAACTTCATCGCCTGGGTCAGCTAGCCCCAAAAAACAAAATCACATTTCAAGAAATAAGCATTGAAGAATCGCGTGAAATTTTCAAAAAGAAACAAGACCTAATTAAAAAACTCCAACAGAGCCTAAATCTTAATCACAGGGAGGCACTATCCCTTTAATACAAGCATAAACATTATCAGATACAGAACTATTTAATGCTCAAAAATAACAGCATAAAGTAGAGAATAAAAATTACGCCAAAATAGACAAAATAATTTTATTAAAAATTTAAGTGGAATATTTTTGAACAAAAAAGAAAAAATATTACAGAAATTCTGTGACCGGCAAGTTTCCCCTCATATCTTTCTAGACCAAAACATCATTATTAACTAACCTCATTGGGTTTTACCCAAACAGCGATTTGGACTAGCGTGCAAGTTGATTATCTATAGGGAGCAAATAAATCTCCAAACAATTATTGCAGGATCAACAAAGCACATTCCAAAGAGAAAACACACAATACCTTAAGGGGATTAATAATGATAAAAATTCTCCGTGGTTTTATTTCAATACTCTTAGCGAGTTCTCTACTTATCACAGCGCATGCAAATGCAGAACCGGGTGATTACAACTTCTGGACTACCCTAAAGCATTTGTTTGATCCACCCAATGCCGATGCGCCAGTCACCTCACAGCAAGCTGAAGGGATGTATCCACTAACTATGGATGATCCCAGTTTTAATGATGATTTTGATCCTGGCGACTACAACACCTGGCAAAAAATTGATGTACCTACCAGTACAGGTGCCATGTGTGGGAATGGATCACCCTATAAGTTCTTTGTTCACCGTGTTCCAGATACCAGTAACACCATTTTCTATTTCGAGGGTGGTGGGGCATGCTGGGACTATGAAAGCTGCTCAGGACAAGCTGGTATTCGCGGGGCTCGCAACCCCAATGGCATTCCCGATGATTACCTAAGCAATGTGCACTTGTTAGATTTTACAAATTTCGAGAATCTTACTACCGCTGGCGTATCCCCTTTGATTTATACACATCATCCCTACGACCAGTATAAAACTGGCGAGTGGAATATGGTTTACGTGCCGTATTGCACTGGGGATATCTACGTAGGCGATAAAACTGAAATATACGAGGACACTACTGGCGAGAACCCCGACCTTATCTGGCACCACAATGGATTACGCAACGTTCAGGCAGTTACTTCCTGGGTGAAAAATAATTTGCAAAAACCGAAGCAGATGCTCGCTGCGGGTTGTAGTGCAGGCAGTATTGGTGCTCTGTTTAATTATTCAAAATTGCGCGAGGATATGAATGTCGATTATGGCTATCTCCTCGATGATTCAGGCCCTCTCTATCAGGCACCTTTAGACGGGAGTGACAGCACCCAATATCCCTCATTACCGCTACATAAAGAAGTGCTGCGCTCTTGGACTACCTATACCGCCGATAGCGATGAAAGCTCGGAAAATCCCATCACTATGTTAAAAGCCATAACACCGGGATTCGAAGCCAATCAGCTAGCCTCACTTTATGCTGCGCTTTCCAATAAATTCCCCTCAGATCGATTGGGTATTACGCACTTTCTTGCTGACGGGAATTTTTCATCGTACTCCTACGAGAGATTTTATGAGGATATTTATAATGATCCCGATGCAGACTCCCGTTTAAATAAATTGCGACAGCGCTGGCAGAAAGATACCCATGAAAATTTGATTCCACTGCTGGATCAAACTAGTAACTGGGGCTATTACTTCCCGATGTTCCGCAACTTGAACGAGAGCCACTGCACAACCATTATCGATTTAAACTATGGTGAGATTGCCGAGCACGGGCTTGAATTAAAAGATTTCCTCGACAACATCGTCAATCATAACGGTGGAGGAATGATTCGGGCATACGAAACCGATGAGGTTTCAGATTATGAGGACAATAGTAACTGGTTCTATGATCTGATCGGCTTGTTTATGTAATTAAAATGCCCCCAGCGCTGCCGGTAACTAGCTGGCAGCGCTGAATGATAGAAAGCCTAACTGCCATATACCGCCTCACGGGCGTCCTGAAGGCGTTTACGTAAGTATTCATGTCTACTCATACCATCGGGAAAGGACGTCATCTGCTGAACTTCCTCAACGATCGAGCGCTCAAGATCCTTATAGGTGGAAAAGCCCGGAACCTCGACATGAGGGTCGTAATCCCTGATCACCGTTTGCGCTTTATCCCGATAAATATTAAATAGCTCTTCAGCTCTTTGGGTGAACTCTGCCTGGTTAAGGCTATTTTTTTCCAGCCAAGCCAACTTCATTGAAAGCGCTTCATAGCCTGTAATACGCGATTCCCGCTCTATTTTTTCAATTGCATCCCAGGCCTCTTCACCAGAGAGATTGCCCAGGTCTGCAAAGTAGTCCTTGAGCGCCTGCTTAATATTCTCACGGTCCAGATAAGCCTGAACCCGAGGATGATTTAATAACTCTTCGACCTCCGCATGTTCCAGCTGGGACCAGGGTATGCTGTCAGAAATATTCTTTACTAATTCACTATCATCTTTTAGCGGCTCTATCATCTGGCGCACCTTGGCCACACTTGAGCGCACATCAATATCGTAGTGATCAACCCCTACAACGGCGAGCGTTACTGCTCCGGCAAGCAAAATCAGCTTTTTCATAATTAGTTACCGAGCAAATTAGAAATTATGTATTTGTCTGTCGGTAACTATCTAAGCAGAGAATTGGGAGAGCATGAAAGAAAATAACGCCCTCACCAATGAATAAAGTGCCAATATCTTACAGACTGATTAGCTAGCCAACCCAGTTAACAGCTTGCTCATCGTCTTTTTTTCCTACACAGGGCTCATCCTTGGTCTTCGGCGCCACATAGCCTACCTGCTGCTCCCGCGGAAGGTTTGCGGACTCCCAATTGGAAACCGCTTCTGCGCAGAGGCTGCGTTGCTCAGGGGATAGCGCAACACCATTAGGCCATTTTCCAAGTTCAATGGCCCGCTTTAAGCTGCCCACAATCTCGGGATTCAAACTCTTTAACAGTTGCTCAAAAGACATACAAAAATCTCCTTATGGCAAAAAAAAGGCCGGTCAAAGACCGGCCTTCCGTAGCGCTATGGCTAATAACGCTTAAGCTTCAGCAGCTTCGTCTTCTACTTGAGGACGGTCTACCAGCTCAACGTATGCCATCGGCGCCTTATCACCAGCGCGGAAACCACACTTCATGATACGGATGTAACCACCAGGACGGGCTTCGTAACGAGGACCCAGCTCGTCGAACAGCTTACGCACAGCATCCTTATCACGGATACGAGCGAAAGCCAGACGGCGGTTAGCAACACTGTCTTTCTTAGCCAGAGTGATCAGCGGCTCGGCAACGCGGCGCAGTTCTTTGGCTTTGGCCAGTGTGGTTTTGATCAGTTCGTGCTCCACCAGAGAGGCGCTCATGTTCTTGAACATGGCCTTGCGGTGAGCGCTCGTGCGGCTGAATTTACGGCCACTATAGCGATGACGCATGACTCAATTCCTTACGACCTAAGTTGCTGTCACAGCAGGTCGTTCTGGAGCGGTGTCGCGCTAAGCTGTAGCACCGCTCGGGTTCTTTCTACTAATCACGACACCGTCGCGACTACCAAATGCTTACAGGGGGCTTAACTTGCTGTCGCCTTTCAGGCTGGCCGGCGGCCAGTTTTCCAGGCGCATACCCAGGGACAAACCACGGGAAGCCAGTACGTCCTTGATTTCAGTCAGAGACTTCTTACCAAGATTCGGCGTCTTCAGCAGTTCTACTTCAGTGCGCTGAATCAGATCACCGATGTAGTAAATATTCTCTGCCTTCAGACAGTTCGCCGAACGTACAGTCAACTCCAGGTCGTCTACCGGGCGCAGTAGTACCGGATCAACTTCAGGCTCTTCAGCCTTCGGCTGTGCATCCTTCTCGCCTTCCAGGTCCACAAATACTGCGAGCTGTTGCTGCAGAATAGTGGCGGCGCGACGAATAGCCTCTTCCGGGTCCAGGGTACCGTTGGTCTCCAGATCCAGAACCAGCTTATCCAGGTCAGTGCGCTGTTCTACACGCGCGCTTTCCACGCTGTAGGAAACGCGACGCACTGGGCTGTATGAAGCATCCAGCTGCAGACGGCCAATTGCACGGCTTTCCTCTTCCTCGCCACGACGAGCATCGGCGGGCTGGTAGCCACGGCCGCGCGCTACAGTGAGACGCAGGTTGAGCTCGACATCACCAGTAATATTGGCGATCACGTGCTCAGGATTAACGATCTCGATGTCGTGATCTACCTGGATATCTCCAGCAGTCACCGCACCTGGGCCCTTTTTGCTCAGGCTCAATACCGCCTGATCCTTACCGTGCATAACAACGGCGATTTCTTTCAGGTTGAGCAGGATTTCAATTACATCTTCCTGCACACCTTCGATCGCGCTGTACTCGTGCTCGACACCTTCGATTTCCACCTCGGTGACGGCGCAGCCCGGCATGGAGGACAGCAGGATGCGACGCAGCGCATTGCCAAGAGTGTGGCCAAAGCCACGCTCCAGGGGCTCCAAAATCACTTTGGCGTGATTCGGATTGTACTCGGTGACGTCAATACGACGCGGTGTCAAAAACTCGTTGACAGCAGTCTGCATAGCCATACCTGTTTACAGTTGCATTCCTTAAAGTGGACTTATTGTTACTTGGAGTACAGTTCCACGATAAGGTTTTCGTTGATCTCTGCCGGCAGATCGACACGATCCGGAGTGCGCTTGAAAGTGCCTTCCAGTTTGCTCGCGTTTACGTCTACCCACTCGACATCGCCACGCTGGGCAGCGAGGGAAACGGAATTCTGGATACGCAGCTGCTTCTTGGCTTTCTCACGTACAGCGATAACGTCGCCTTCTTTAACCTGGAAAGAAGGGATGTTAACGGTAGTGCCGTTTACAAGAATCGCTTTGTGGGAAACCAGCTGACGCGCTTCAGAGCGAGTTGAGCCGAAGCCCATGCGGTAAACCACGTTGTCCAGACGCTGCTCGAGAAGTTGCAGCAGGTTTTCACCTGTAGCGCCCTTCAGACGTGCTGCTTCCTTATAGTAGTTACGGAACTGCTTTTCCAGTACGCCGTAGATACGACGAACTTTTTGCTTTTCACGCAGCTGAATACCGTAGTCGGACAGACGACCGCGACCAGCGCCGTGCTGACCGGGTTTGGATTCTGCGCGACACTTGGAGTCGTGCGGACGAACACCACTCTTCAGCTGCAGGTCAGTCCCTTCACGACGGGACAGTTTACATTTTGGTCCAATATAACGTGCCATTTTGTCAGCCCCCTCTTACACGCGACGCTTTTTAGGTGGACGACATCCGTTATGCGGGATAGGCGTCACGTCGGTGATGTTGGTGATCTTGTAGCCGCAGTTGTTCAGTGCACGAACGGCAGATTCGCGACCGGGGCCAGGGCCCTTAACTTCTACGTCGAGGTTTTTCAGGCCGTATTCCTGAGCTGCAGTACCTGCGCGCTCAGCGGCAACCTGGGCTGCAAACGGGGTGCTCTTACGCGAGCCACGGAAGCCAGATCCACCTGCGGTGGCCCAGCTGAGGGTATTACCCTGGCGATCAGTGATCGTCACGATCGTGTTGTTGAACGATGCGTGGATGTGGGCAATACCGTCGACAACGGTCTTTTTGACCTTTTTGCGAACAGTAGTTTTTGGCTTAGCCATACCAGTATCCTAAATCCTGTATCAAATCCCCTCGGCGATTAGCCGGACGGGGCATCTTGAACCGCGATTTCGCGCCTTTTAGTTAAGGCTTACTTGCGAATCGGCTTGCGCGGACCCTTACGGGTGCGAGCATTGGTCTTGGTGCGCTGACCACGCAGCGGCAAGCTGCGACGGTGACGCAGACCGCGATAACAACCCAGGTCCATCAAACGCTTGATGTTCATGGATATTTCACGGCGCAGGTCGCCTTCCACGGTCAGTTTTGCAACTTCACCACGGATGGTTTCGATCTGCTCTTCAGACAGTTCGCGGATTTTGGTGGATTCAGCGATACCAACCGCTGCCAAAATAGACTTAGCCGTAGTGCGACCAACCCCATAAATGTGGGTCAGGGAGATTACGGCGTGCTTGTGGTCTGGTACATTGACACCAGCAATACGTGCCATAGAGGCGTACTCCACGTATTGGAGTCACTGCTTTATATTAAGTATGTGACTCTACTTTGATTTCGGCGCTGACAGCGACTAAAAAACCGGCGGCGCCACCAAAAAGGCGCGCAAGAATAGCTTTTCAGACACTAATTTGCAATAGCCAACGTCCGCATCGGTCCCCCGAAGCGGATGAAGACGACAGTCAACGCCCCCAGTTGGAAGTTTGCTGTTGCTAACTTCCCACCCCAAAAAACTTCCCGGGGTGTTGCCATTCGATACGGGGCTGTATCGAGTAGCGAATTTTTCCAGCTTTTACAGAGGCGCCCTGAGGGCGCTCTCCGCAAGGGGCTGGCCCCTTCTTAGCCTTGACGCTGCTTGTGACGTGGCTCAGCGCTGCAGATTACCCGCAGAACACCCTTGCGACGCACGATTTTGCAGTTACGGCAGATCTTTTTTACAGAAGCGCGTACTTTCATGACCTTACCTCAATTCAATCAAACTGCGAGCAGGCGACGCCCTAGCGACGACCGTAGCTTTGCAGGTTAGATTTTTTCATCAAACCCTCGTACTGGTGCGACAGCAGATGCGATTGTACCTGTGCCATAAAGTCCATCACTACGACTACAACGATCAGCAGTGAGGTACCCCCCAGATAGAAGGGAACGTTAAACCCAACCACCAGGAACTGCGGCAGCAGGGATACCAGTGCGATGTATACAGCACCCACCAGAGTGAGGCGAGTCAGCACGCTATCGATATAGCGGGCCGTCTGCTCTCCAGGGCGAATACCTGGCACATAAGCACCGGACTTTTTCAGGTTATCCGCAACTTCATTCGGGTTGAACATCAACGCCGTGTAGAAGAAACAGAAGAAACCAATCAACAGTGCGAACAGAATAATGTTCAGCGGTTGCCCTGGTCCAAGCTGCAACGCCATCCACTGCAGGATCTCTGCACCGAGACCTTCCCCGCCCTGACCAAACCACTGTGCCAGTGTGGCCGGGAACAACAGGATACTGCTGGCAAAGATTACCGGAATTACACCGGCCATGTTTACCTTCAGCGGCAAGTGGCTCGCCTGTGCAGCTGGAGCTGCAGAGTAACGTCCCGCTTGGCGCCTGGCGTGGTTGATCGTAATGCGGCGCTGGCCGCGTTCCATAACAACCACAAAGAACACTACAGCAAGAGCGATGACGCCAATCATCAACAGCATGAGTATGTGCAGCTCACCCTGTCTCGCCTGTTCAAATGCCTGGCCGATGGCACCGGGTAAACCGGCGACGATACCGGCAAAAATCAGCATGGAAATGCCGTTGCCAACACCGCGCTCAGTGATCTGCTCACCGAGCCACATCATAAATACAGCACCAGTCACCAGTGACGTTACCGCCACAAAGTAAAAACCAAACGCGGGCTCAGATGAGTAAGCCAGGTTCTGCCCTGCCAGGCCGAAAGTCATACCGACCCCCTGAATCAGGGCCAGTATTACCGTCAGATAGCGGGTGTACTGGTTGATCTTACGTCTTCCGGCCTCCCCTTCCTTCTTCAACGCTTCCAGAGAGGGAGTCACCGCGCTCATCAACTGCATGATGATGGACGCGGAGATGTAGGGCATGATGCCCAGCGCCAGAATACTCATCCTTTCCAGGGCGCCGCCTGAAAACATGTTAAACAGGCCAAGGATGGTTCCCTGGTTCTGGTTAAACAGGTTTGACAGCTTTTCCGGATCAATGCCGGGCACCGGAATATGTGTCCCCAGTCGATAAACAAGAATCGCTAGAAACAGAAAACGAAGGCGAGCCCAAAGCTCGCCCAATCCCTTGCTGTTGCCCAGGGGATTTCCACCGGATCCTGGTCGTGCCATTGGCGCCTCGATTAGTCTTCTATTTTACCGCCAGCAGCTTCAATCGCTGCCTTTGCACCTTTGGTAACTCCCAGACCCTTAACGGTAACAGCTTTGGTCAGCTCACCTGAGAGGAACACTTTGGCGCGTTTAATATGGCTGCCGATAATATCGGCATTCTTAAGCGCTGCCAAATCGATTACGTCATTTTCTACCTTCGCCAGCTCAGCCAGACGTACTTCTGCGGTAAAGCGAGAAACACGAGCGGTGAAACCGTACTTAGGAAGACGCTTCTGCAAAGGCATCTGACCGCCTTCGAAGCCCGGACGAACACTGCCGCCGGAACGCGCTTTCTGACCTTTGTGGCCGCGGCCACCGGTCTTACCAATTCCGCTACCAATACCGCGACCAACGCGCTTGGCGCTGTGCTTGTGGCCTGGTGCTGGAGACAAGTCGTTCAAACGCATGTTATTCCCCCTCAACCTTAACCAGGTAGTTTACTTTGTTGATCATACCGCGCACGGAGGGAGTATCCTCCACTTCCACTGTGTGGCCGATGCGGCGCAGGCCCAGACCCGCAACGCACGCCTGATGACTTTTCAGGCGTCCGTTGATGCTTTTGGTCTGGGTCACTTTTATGGTCTTCTTAGCCATGGTCTTAACCCACCAATAACCTTAAATCCGAGCTGTGATTAGCCCAGAATCTCTTCGACAGATTTACCGCGCTTGGCAGCTACATCTTCCGGGCTCTGCATTTGCTCCAGAGCTTTGAAAGTTGCACGTACTACGTTCACCGGGTTGGTGGAGCCGTAACACTTAGCCAATACGTTGTGTACACCAGCCATTTCCAGAACGGAGCGCATAGCACCGCCGGCAATTACACCGGTACCCTGGGAAGCGGGCTGCATGTAAATCTTGGAACCGCCGTGGCGACCATTGGTAGCGTACTGGATGGTGTCACCATTCAGGTCTACCTGGATCATGTTGCGGCGTGCAGATTCCATCGCCTTTTGAATCGCTACAGGCACTTCACGCGCCTTGCCACGACCAAAGCCAACGCGGCCATTGCCATCACCAACTACGGTCAGTGCGGTAAAGGCGAAGATACGACCACCTTTAACAGTCTTGGCAACGCGGTTGACCTGGACCAGCTTCTCCTGCAGGCCTTCGTCGTTGCTTTTGTCTTTCTCTCTAGCCATAACTCAACCCTTAGAATTTCAGACCGGCTTCGCGGGCAGCGTCAGCCAGAGCCTTAACACGGCCATGGTATCTGAAGCCGCTACGATCGAAGGCAACTTGTTCAACGCCAGCGGCTTTCGCGCGCTCAGCGATCAGTTTGCCAACTGCGGCAGCAGCGTCAGCGTTGCCAGTTTTACCAGAGCGCAGGTCCTTGTCCAGGGTAGAGGCGGAAGCCAATACCGCGCTGCCTTCGGCAGACAGGATCTGTGCGTAAATGTGGCGCGGGGTGCGGTTCACGGTGAGGCGAACGGCGCCCAGCTCACGGATCTTGGCGCGGGCACGACGTGCACGACGCAAGCGAGATGCTTTCTTAACGTTCATATCTATGCCCTACTTACTTCTTCTTGGCCTCTTTGCGATACACGCGCTCGTCGGCATAACGGACACCCTTACCTTTGTAGGGCTCCGGCGGACGGAACGAGCGGATCTCAGCGGCCACTTGGCCCAGCAGCTGTTTATTGCTGCTCTTCAGTACGATTTCAGTCTGGGATGGAGTTTCCGCAGTCACACCTTCCGGCAACTGATAATCGATCGGATGGGAGAAGCCCAGGGTCAGGTTAACCGCTTTACCGGCTGCTTTCGCACGATAACCAACACCCAGCAACTGCAGCTTCTTCTCGAAGCCCTTGCTTACGCCTATCACCATGTTATTGACCAAAGCACGGGTGGTACCCGCCAAGGCTCTGGCCTGCTTGGAGTTATTGCGCGCGGCAAAAGTCAGCTGGCTTTCGGCCTCGCTCACTTCTACATCACCGTGAATAACCATATCCAGGTTACCGCTACCGCCTTTAACAGCGATATTTTGACCTTTCAGGTCTACGGTTACACCTGCGGGGATAACTACCGGACTATTTGCTACTCGAGACATTGCAACCCCCGCTTAGAATACGGTGCAAAGCACTTCGCCACCGATACCAGCCTGACGTGCAGCGCGGTCAGTCATCACACCATTAGAGGTGGAAACGATCGCGACACCCAGGCCACCACGTACGGTAGGCAGAGCTTTTTTACCAGTGTAAGCGCGCAGGCCCGGACGGGAAACGCGATTGAGCTCGGCAATAACCGGCTTGCCCTGGAAGTATTTCAGAGCAATGGTCAGTTCCGGCTTAGCGCCTTCGCTTACGTTTAAATCAGTAACGTAACCTTCGTCTTTCAGGACTTTGGCCACTGCTACTTTCAGTTTGGATGATGGCAGGGTGACTTCCGCCTTTCCGCGCGCCAGGGCGTTGCGGATGCGAGTCAGCATATCTGCCAACGGATCTTGCATACTCATCTTATGAGACTCCTCAAATCTGCCTTAAACCAGCTGGTAATTACCAGCTGGACTTCACGAGGCCAGGAACATCACCACGCATCGCAGCTTCACGAAGCTTGTTACGGCACAGGCCGAACTTGCGGTATACAGCGTGGGGGCGACCAGTAATACGACAGCGGCGTTGCTGACGTACCGGGCTTGCATCGCGCGGCATTTTCTGCAGCTTGAGTTGAGCCTCCCACTGCTCCTCTTCGGAAGCAGTGGAACTGGCGATGATCGCCTTCAGCTCTTGACGCTTCTCGGCGTACTTAGCTGCGGTTCGAGCGCGCTTGTTTTCGCGCGCAATCATGGATTTCTTCGCCATGGAATCCTCTTAACCCTTGAAAGGGAAGTTGAACGCTTTCAGCAGCGCACGACCTTGATCGTCGTTTGCAGCTGTAGTGGTAATACAAATATCCAGACCGCGGAGCTTGTCTACTTTGTCGTAGTCAATTTCCGGGAAGATGATTTGCTCAGTCACGCCCATAGAGAAGTTACCGCGGCCGTCGAACTGCTTCGGGCTAATGCCACGGAAGTCGCGGATACGCGGAATCGCGATGTCAACCAAACGCTCCAGGAACTCATACATGCGCTCACCGCGCAGAGTTACCTTGCAGCCGATCGGCCAACCGTCACGAATCTTAAAGCCCGCAATAGACTTGCGCGCTTTAGTAACGATGGGCTTTTGACCAGTAATTGCTGTCATATCGTTGACAGCGTGCTCCAGCACCTTCTTATCACCAATCGCTTCACCAACACCCATGTTGATGGTGATCTTGGTGATGCGCGGCACTGCCATCACATTCTCGAGACCAAGCTCTTCTTTTAGCTTGGCCACGAGGTCCTTAGTGTAGAGCTCTTTAAGCTTTGCCATGATCTACCAACCTGCTTTTGCGTCAAGAGCCTTAGATGGCTTCGCCGCTGGATTTGAAGACGCGAATCTTAGTGCCGTCTTCCAGTACTTTAAAGCCCACCCGGTCAGCCTTCTGGGTGTTAGGGTTGAAGATGGCTACGTTGGAAGCTTGGATAGCAGCTTCTTTCTCAACGATGCCACCTGCAATACCCATCTGTGGGTTTGGCTTTTGGTGCTTTTTGATCATCTGTATGCCGGAGACAATCAGACGACCGTCGTTCAGTACTTTACGTACTGAACCACGTTTGCCCTTGTCACGACCGGCGATAACGATCACTTCGTCGTCACGCTTGATCTTGCGCATAACTCTTCTCCGCTCGAGGCCTAGATAACTTCGGGAGCGAGGGAGATGATCTTCATGAACTTCTCACCGCGCAATTCGCGAGTTACCGGACCAAAAATACGGGTGCCAACCGGCGCCAGTTGCTGGTTCAGCAGCACCGCTGCGTTATCGTCAAATTTAATCAGGGAACCGTCCGCGCGACGCACACCTTTTTTGGTGCGAACCACAACGGCGTTCATTACCTGACCTTTCTTCACTTTACCGCGGGGGATGGCTTCCTTAACGGTTACCTTGATAATGTCGCCCACGCCGGCATAACGACGATGGGAGCCGCCCAGCACCTTGATGCACATGACGCGGCGAGCCCCACTGTTGTCAGCTACTTCTAAGTAGGATTCCGCTTGAATCATTGTCTCTCTCCGAAACCTTTCAATTCGGCAGTCAATGCGCTAGGGGTTATACCTTCGCCGCACGCTCTACAATTTTCTGCAAAGCCCAAGATTTGCTCTTGGACAGAGGACGAGATTCCTCGATGGTTACAACATCACCGATGCTGCAATCATTGTTCTCGTCATGCGCCTTAAGCTTTGTGGACTTGTTTACAATTTTGCCGTAGATCGGGTGCTTAACACGGCGCTCGATCAAAACGGTGATGGTTTTATCCATCTTGTCACTCACAACCTTGCCGGTCAGAGTACGCTTCAGTTTTGCTTCAGCCATGATTAATTACCTGCCTTCTCGGTCAACACAGTCTTTATGCGAGCAATGTCGCGACGAGTCTGCTTCAGCAGATGAGTCTGAGCCAGTTGACCGGTGGATTTTTGCATACGAAGCTTAAATTGAGCTTCGAGCTGGTTCAGCAGTTCTTGGTTCAGCTCTTCAACTGACTTTTCGCGTAGATCTGCAGTCTTCATTACATCACCGAACGCTTAACGAAAGTTGTTTTTACAGGCAGCTTGGCCGCAGCTAATGCAAAAGCCTCACGAGCCAGCTCCTCGGACACACCCTCCATCTCATAGAGGACCTTGCCCGGCTGGATCTGAGCTACCCAGTATTCAACGCCACCTTTACCTTTACCCATTCGAACTTCGAGGGGCTTATTGGTAATTGGCTTGTCTGGAAACACACGAATCCAGATTTTACCGCCACGTTTAATGTGACGAGTCATTGCGCGACGAGCCGCTTCGATCTGGCGCGCAGTAATGCGTCCACGACCGGTAGCCTTAAGGCCAAACTCGCCAAAGCTCACTTTAGAGCCGCGCTGAGCAAGACCGCGGTTGCGACCCTTCTGTACCTTGCGGAATTTTGTACGCTTTGGTTGCAGCATTTGCGTACCCCTTATTTAGCAGCTTTTTTGCGGCTCTTTACCGGCTTCTCATCGGGCACTTCGTCACCGATTACCTCGCCTTTAAAGATCCACACCTTGATACCGATGATGCCGTAAGTAGTCTTCGCTTCAACATTGGCGTAGTCGATGTTGGCGCGCAGGGTGTGCAGGGGCACACGGCCTTCGCGATACCATTCGGTACGCGCGATTTCTGCACCGCCAAGACGGCCACTTACTTGAATCTTGATACCTTCGGCACCCTGACGCATAGCGTTCTGTACGGCACGCTTCATAGCGCGACGGAACATAACACGGCGTTCCAGCTGCTGGGCAACGTTCTGGCCAACCAGAGCCGCGTCCATATCAGGCTTGCGCACTTCTTCGATGTCGATGTGCACAGGTACGCCCATCTGCGCGCTTACTTCTTTGCGCAGACGTTCTACGTCTTCACCTTTTTTACCGATCACGATGCCCGGACGTGCAGTGTGAATCTTCACACGTGCAGTGTTTGCCGGACGTTCGATCTCGATACGGCTCACAGAAGCGTGGGCCAGTTTTTTGCGAATGTATTCGCGAACTTTCAGATCCGTGTACAGCTTGTCTGCGTACTCGTCGCTGCCGGCATACCAAACAGAGGTATGCTTTTTAACGATACCCAGACGAATGCCGGTAGGATGTACTTTTTGTCCCATGGTTTTCTCGCCTGCTCTCTTATTTCTCGGCCACTTTCACAGTGATGTGACAAGTACGCTTAAGAATGCGATCAGCACGACCTTTAGCACGCGGCTTAATGCGCTTCATGGTCATACCTTCGTCCACAAAAATTGTGGAAACCTTCAGCTCGTCAACGTCAGCACCTTCGTTGTGCTCAGCGTTGGCAATGGCCGACTCCAGTACTTTCTTAATGATCGCCGCACCCTTTTTAGTACTGAAAGCCAGTATATCCAGGGCCTCTTCAACGCCTTTGCCGCGAACCTGATCAGCTACCAGTCGCGCCTTTTGCGCCGATAGACGTGCGCCGCGTAATTTTGCTGCTACTTCCATCTTTATAACCTCGGCTTAGCGCTTCTTCGCTTTCTTGTCCGCAGCATGACCGCGGTAAGTGCGGGTAGCAGCGAACTCGCCCAGTTTATGGCCAACCATTTCTTCGTTAACCAAAACGGGCACGTGTTGACGACCGTTGTGCACGGCAATCGTCAGTCCAACCATTTCCGGCATAATCATGGAACGGCGGGACCAGGTTTTAATCGGCCGACGATCGTTTGCTGCAATCGCTGCCTCCACCTTCTTGATCAAATGCAGATCAATAAAGGGACCTTTCTTTAATGAGCGTGGCACTGTCGATTCCTCTCTAGCTGCTCAGACATCGCGCGGCTTACTTGCCGCGACGACGTACTATCATCTTATCGGTGCGCTTGTTCTTGCGCGTTTTCTTACCCTTGGTCGGAACGCCCCACGGAGTAACCGGATGACGACCACCAGAGGTACGGCCTTCACCACCACCGTGCGGGTGATCTACCGGGTTCATCGCCACACCGCGAACGGTAGGACGAACACCACGCCAGCGTGCAGCACCGGCTTTACCCAGCTTGCGCAGGCTGTGCTCGGAGTTGCTCACTTCACCCAGGGTTGCGCGGCACTCAGCGAGAACCTTGCGCATTTCGCCGGAACGCAGACGAATGGTCGCATACTGACCTTCACGAGCTACCAGCTGCACAGAGGCACCAGCAGAACGGGCCAGCTGAGCGCCTTTGCCTGGCTTCAGCTCGATCGCGTGGATTACAGAACCTACCGGAACGTTGCGCAGAGGCAGAGTGTTACCCACAACAATCGGTGCGGCATCGCCGGACTGAATGGTGGCACCTGCTTTCAGGCCTTTCGGTGCGATAATGTAACGACGCTCACCGTCGGCGTAACACACCAGAGCGATGTGTGCGCTGCGGTTGGGATCGTACTCCAGACGCTCAACTTTAGCCGGAATACCGTCTTTGTTGCGCTTGAAGTCGATTACACGGTAGTGCTGCTTGTGGCCACCACCGATGTGACGGGTAGTGATACGACCATTGTTGTTACGGCCACCACTTTTGCTCTTGCTCTCCAACAGAGGAGCGTAAGGAGCACCCTTGTGCAGGTCGGTGTTAACAACCTTAACCAGGTGACGACGGCCGGCGGAGGTCGGTTTTGTTTTTACAATTGCCATTGTAACGGTCCCCTTTACTCAGCAGCTTCAAAATTGATGTCGCTGCCCTCAGCCAGGCGAACGTAGGCTTTTTTCCAATCGCTGCGCTGGCCCATGCCATTGCGAGTGCGCTTGGTTTTACCCTTTACGTTCACGGTGCGAACCTGCTCAACGGAAACGTTAAACAGCTTCTCAACCGCAGCCTTGATCTCAGCTTTTTCGGCGTCGGTGGTAACCTTGAAAACTACCTGGTTGGCGCTATCCGCCAGTCCAGCAGCTTTTTCGGAAATTACCGGGCCCAGCAGTACTTTGTAGAGTCGCTCTTGGTTCATCCCAGCACCTCTTCAATTTTCTTGAGCGCAGAAACGGTAACCACGACCTTATCAAAGCGAATCAGGCTTACTGGATCGATCGCCTGTACATCGCGGACGTCGATCTTGTGCAAGTTGCGTGCGGCCAGGTAGAGGTTTTCGCTAACCTCTTCAGTCACGATCAGCGCATCGGACAGGTCAAACTGAGCCAGTTTGCTTACCAGCTGCTTGGTCTTGGGTGCGTCCACATCAAAGGACTCAACCACTACCAGGCGCTCCTGACGAGCCAGCTCAGACAGAATGCAACGCAGTGCAGCGCGGTACATTTTTTTGTTCAGCTTAACGCTGTGATCGCGCGGATCAGCGGCGAAAGTTACGCCACCGGAACGCCACAGCGGGCTGCGGATAGTACCGGCACGTGCGCGGCCAGTACCTTTTTGGCGCCATGGCTTCTTACCACCACCAGAAACATCGGAACGATTTTTCTGCGCCTTGGTACCCTGGCGAGCGCCGGCCATGTAGGCCACAACTGCCTGGTGTACCAGATCTTGGTTGAACTCACGTCCGAAAGTCACTTCAGAGACAGCTACTGTGCCTTTAGCGCCTTCGGGAGTAGCGATATTCAGTTCCATATCTATTTCCCCTCAGACTTAGGCTTTAACTGCCGGACGAACGATAACGTTGCCACCGGGTGCACCGGGTACAGCGCCTTTAACCAACAGCAGGTTGCGTTCGGCATCGACACGAACCACTTCCAGGTTTTGCACGGTTACGCGCTCAGCACCCATGTGTCCGGCCATCTTCTTGCCTTTCCATACGCGGCCAGGAGTCTGACATTGACCGATAGAACCGGGTGCGCGGTGAGACAGGGAGTTACCGTGGGTTGCGTCCTGGGTGCGGAAATTCCAACGCTTAACGCCGCCCTGGAAGCCTTTACCTTTGGAAGTGCCGGTTACGTCGATCATCTGGCCAGCTTCGAAGCTGGAAACAGTAATTTCAGAACCGATATCGAAAGTCTCTTCGGAACCGTCAGTGCGCAGTTCGAAAAGATTTGTGCCAGCCTCTACATTGGCTTTGGCGAAGTGGCCCGCTGCGGGCTTGGAGACACGGGAAGCTTTGCGGCTGCCTACTGCTACTTGAACAGCGCTGTAACCGTCAGTTTCCTGAGTTTTCACTTGGGTGACGCGATTCGGAGCAACCTCAACAACGGTTACCGGAATGGATACGCCATCTTCAGTGAAGATGCGAGTCATGCCGCTCTTGCGGCCGACAATACCTATAGTCATCTTTTTTAACCTCTCAGTGCACGGGGCTTTAACCCACTGCGGCCGCCCAATCTCAGAGCGTTACACTACCCGGACCGTTTTCGCCCGGGATTCGGTAGTTAGTAAAAGTGTTAGCCGAGACTAATTTGGACCTCAACACCGGCCGCCAGATCGAGCTTCATCAGCGCGTCGACGGTTTTCTCGGTAGGCTCAACGATGTCCAGCAAACGCTTGTGAGTACGGATCTCATACTGATCGCGAGCGTCTTTATTAACGTGCGGGGAAATCAGTACGGTGTACTTCTCTTTGCGAGTCGGCAGCGGGATAGGACCGCGAACTTGTGCGCCAGTGCGCTTAGCCGTCTCTACGATCTCCTGAGTGGACGCGTCGATCAGCTTGTGATCGAAGGCCTTCAGGCGAATACGGATACGTTGACCCTGCATGGAATCAAACTCCAATTATTAACTAAAGAACGTCCTCTTACGCAGCCCCGAGGGCGGGCGAAAAGGAGCGCGAATTCTACGGGGAGCGCAGCAGGCTGTCAACTGTACAGGCTGATCAAATTTCAATCTGCTGAAACTACAATTGAGTACCCCAAGCGGAACGAGGTATCCACAATGACTATCGCCGCAACACTCAGTCAATATTTAAATGACCAATCGGTCGATTACCATCTGATTCAGCACCCACACACTCGCACCAGCCGGGAAAGCGCCCGCGCCGCCCATGTGCGTGAGGATCAGGTGGCAAAAGCGATTTTGCTTCAGGATATAGAGGGTTACGTAATGGCTGTGATCCCAGCCAGCAGCAGCCTAGATATGCGCTCGCTCCACAATGAGACCGGGCGAAACTCACTACAAATGGTCTCGGAAACCGAACTCGGCGCCATATTCCCAGACTGTGAACTGGGCGCCCTGCCCGCCCTAGGCCAGGCTTACGGCATTACCACCCTACTAGACACCAGTCTTGGACACCGTGAAACCATTTACTTTGAGGCCGGTGACCACGAAGAGCTGGTCGAGATGAGCGGCCCTCAATTCACCAAGCTGTTTGCGGGCAGCAGAAGCTGTGATTTAAGCCGGGATTGGCCATAAGCTCGCTAGATTAAAAGCAAATATTAGCGGCCGCAGATATGCCGGAAAGGATTCAACAGTGAGTCGTTAGCAGAGAGGGATGATGCTCGTAGCATCCAACAACACCAGTTGGTGTAAGCAATTAATTATCGGGCATAAAAAAAGCCGCAGCGCGTCCGCTGCGGCTTTTTTTTTAGATCAGGAGTAACTATTACTCGATGATCTTGGCAACAACGCCCGCACCTACGGTACGGCCACCTTCGCGGATAGCGAAGCGCAGGCCGTCTTCCATGGCGATCGGAGCGATCAGGGTAACAACCATTTGAATGTTGTCGCCCGGCATTACCATTTCAGTACCTTCCGGCAGCTCTACCGCACCAGTTACGTCGGTAGTACGGAAGTAGAACTGAGGACGGTAGCCTTTGAAGAACGGGGTGTGACGACCACCTTCGTCCTTGGACAGTACATACACTTCCGCTTCGAACTTGGTGTGCGGAGTGATGGAGCCCGGCTTAGCCAGTACCTGACCACGCTCTACTTCGTCACGCTTGGTGCCGCGCAGCAGTGCGCCGATGTTCTCACCAGCACGACCTTCGTCGAGCAGCTTGCGGAACATTTCAACACCAGTACAGGTAGTAGTGGTGGTTTCTTTGATACCAACGATTTCGATCTCGTCGCCAGTGTTGATCACACCGCGCTCTACACGACCAGTTACAACAGTACCACGGCCAGAGATAGAGAATACGTCTTCGATCGGCATCAGGAACGGCTGATCTACAGCGCGCTCTGGCTCAGGGATGTACTCGTCCAGAGTCTCTACCAGCTTCTTAACAGCGGTAGTACCCATTTCGTTGTCGTCTTCGCCGTTCAGGGCCATCAGAGCGGAGCCAACGATGATCGGAGTGTCGTCACCTGGGAACTCGTACTGATCCAGAAGTTCGCGAACTTCCATTTCTACCAGCTCGAGCAGCTCTTCGTCGTCTACCATGTCCGCTTTGTTCAGGAATACAACGATGTAAGGTACACCTACCTGACGGGAAAGCAGGATGTGCTCACGAGTCTGCGGCATGGGGCCGTCAGCTGCGGAACATACCAGAATAGCGCCGTCCATCTGAGCAGCACCGGTGATCATGTTCTTAACGTAGTCGGCGTGTCCCGGGCAATCTACGTGAGCGTAGTGGCGAGTCGGGGACTCGTACTCAACGTGAGAAGTAGCGATGGTGATACCGCGCTCACGCTCTTCCGGTGCATTGTCGATACCGTCGAAAGCAACAGCGTCACCGCCCCAAACTTCCGCACATACGCGGGTCAGAGCAGCAGTCAGGGTGGTTTTACCGTGGTCAACGTGACCGATGGTGCCCACGTTCACGTGGGGCTTGGAACGTTCAAACTTTTCTTTTGCCATCTTTAGATGTCCTCTAGCTAAAAGTTTGCCAAAGGGGCCCCAGCTGTTGGCCCGGCCCCCTTTAAGCAGAAGTTAATTAGGCCTTAGTCTTGGCGATGATCTCATCGGCAACATTTTTCGGCGCTTCGGCGTACTTCAGGAATTCCATGGTGTAGGTAGCACGGCCCTGAGTAGCAGAACGCAGGTCGGTTGCGTAACCGAACATTTCTGCCAGAGGTACTTCCGCATTGACAACCTTACCGGAGGGGTTGTCTTCCATACCCTGGATGAGACCACGGCGACGGTTGAGGTCACCAACCACATCACCCATGTTCTCTTCCGGAGTTACCACTTCCACCTTCATCATCGGCTCGAGCAGTACCGCACCGCCCTGACTGGACAGCTTCTTGGTCGCCATAGAACCGGCGATCTTAAACGCCATTTCATTGGAGTCCACATCGTGGAAGGAACCGTCGTACAGAGTCGCCTTCAGGCCCAGCAGCGGGTAGCCAGCCAGAACACCGTTCTTCATCTGCTCTTCGATACCTTTCTGTACCGCAGGAATGTATTCCTTCGGTACTGCACCGCCCACGATTTCGTTAACGAATTCCAGACCTTCCTGAGACTCGTCTTCGGCGGGCTCAAACTTCACCCATACGTGACCGTACTGACCGCGACCACCGGACTGACGAACGAACTTGCCTTCGATCTCAGAGGTGTTGCGGATAGTTTCACGGTAGGCAACCTGAGGCTTACCGATGTTCGCTTCAACGTTGAACTCACGCTTCATGCGGTCAACGATGATATCCAGGTGCAATTCACCCATACCGGAAATAATGGTCTGACCGGTTTCCTCGTCAGTCTTCACGCGGAAGGACGGATCTTCCTGGGCCAGCTTGCCGAGGGCAATACCCATTTTTTCCTGGTCCGGCTTGGACTTGGGCTCAACCGCAACAGAAATTACTGGCTCGGGGAACTCCATACGCTCCAGAACAATCTTGTTGGCTTCGGAGCACAGGGTGTCACCAGTGGTTACGTCTTTCAGACCAATCGCAGCAGCGATGTCACCAGCCAGTACTTCTTTAATTTCCTGACGATCGTTGGAGTGCATTTGCACCATACGACCGACACGCTCTTTCTTCATTTTTACGGAGTTGTATACCGCAGTACCGCTCTCCAGCTTACCGGAGTAAACACGGAAGAAAGTCAGGGTACCAACGAAGGGGTCGGTAGCAATTTTGAACGCCAGTGCAGCGAACGGCGCGTTGTCGTCAGCTTCGCGGCTCTCAACAGTTTCGCCATCTTCCAGAGTACCTTCGATCGCCTTAACTTCAGTCGGCGCCGGCAGGTATTCGATAACTGCGTCCAGTACAGCCTGTACACCCTTGTTCTTGAACGCAGAACCGCCCAGAACCGGTACAATTTCGTTGGCCAGGGTACGCTGACGGATAGCTGCCTTGATTTCTTCTTCGGACAGCTCACCTTCTTCCAGGTATTTTTCCATCAACTCTTCGCTGGCTTCAGCGGCCGCTTCTACCAGGTACTCGCGCATTTCGTCGCACTCGTCCTGTAGCTCAGCGGGGATGTCAGCGTAGTCGAAAGTCATGCCCTGGTCGGCTTCATTCCACAGAATGGCCTTCATCTTCACCAGGTCAACAACACCCTTGAACTCGTCCTCAGAGCCGATGGTCATCTGCAGAGGGACAGCATTCGCGTTCAAGCGGTCTTTCAGCTGGCTCACAACGTTGCGGTAGTTCGCACCGGCGCGGTCCATTTTGTTTACGAATACCATGCGCGGTACTTCGTATTTGTTCGCCTGGCGCCATACGGTTTCAGTCTGAGGCTGAACACCAGAGGAGCCACACAGTACAACAACAGCACCGTCGAGTACGCGCAGGGAGCGCTCAACTTCAATAGTGAAGTCAACGTGTCCTGGGGTATCGATGATGTTTACGCGGTGCTGGTCGAACTGCTGCTGCATGCCAGACCAGAAACAGGTAGTCGCAGCAGAAGTAATGGTGATACCACGCTCCTGCTCCTGCTCCATCCAGTCCATGGTGGCAGCACCTTCGTGTACTTCACCAATTTTGTGGGATAGACCAGTGTAGAAAAGTACGCGCTCGGTAGTAGTGGTTTTACCGGCATCTACGTGGGCACAGATACCGATGTTACGGTAACGTGCGATGGGCGTTTTACGTGCCACAGTTGTATCCTCGATATAACGGCAAAAGGCAGCCTGGAATTTTCCGTGCTGCCTTTCGGTATTAATTTCCGATGTTGGTATTCATCAGACTTAGAAGCGGTAGTGAGAGAATGCCTTGTTGGCTTCTGCCATGCGGTGTACATCTTCACGCTTCTTGACCGCGCCACCCTTGTTTTGGGCTGCATCGATCATTTCGTTGGCCAGACGCTGAGCCATAGATTTCTCACCGCGCTTACGGGAGAACTCCACCAACCAACGCATTGCCAGAGCCGTACGACGCGAGGGGCGCACTTCTACAGGCACCTGATACGTCGCACCACCAACACGGCGGGACTTTACTTCCACCATAGGCGCGATATTTTCCAAAGACTCCTCGAATACTTCGATCGGATCTTTGTTCAATTTTTCAGAAATAGTTTCAAGTGCACCGTATACGATACGCTCTGCAACTGACTTCTTGCCGCTGATCATGACGTGGTTCATGAACTTGGCCAGGGTGACGTTCCCGAACTTGGGGTCCGGTAGCACTTCGCGCTTGGCGACTACTCGTCTTCTCGGCATGGGTATTGCCTCTCTTCAGGGTTATTCTGAGACGCCGCCGTAAAACATTACAATCCGGCGAGCTCAGCCTTACTCCGGTTGGAAACCGAAACGCAAATCGTTAAAGGTGATTAACCTTTAGGACGCTTGGCGCCGTACTTAGAACGGCCCTGCTTGCGATCGTTTACGCCGGCACAGTCAAGTGCACCGCGTACAGTGTGGTAGCGCACACCCGGCAGGTCTTTTACACGACCGCCGCGAATCAGTACCACGCTGTGCTCTTGCAGGTTGTGGCCTTCACCACCGATGTACGAAGTTACTTCGTAACCGCTGGTCAGACGCACACGGCAAACCTTACGCAGTGCAGAGTTCGGCTTCTTCGGTGTAGTGGTGTACACACGAGTGCAAACTCCGCGACGCTGCGGGCTAGCCTGCAGAGCAGGAACGTCGCTTTTTTCAACTTTGCGTTTTCTCGGCTTACGAACCAACTGGTTGATCGTTGCCATTAAAAATCACTCCAAAAATAAAATGCCCCCACCTCTAACAGTGAGGGCCTATCGTCTGTGTGTATCGTCCGATCCTGGGATCAAACGGAACACCCCACATAAGCGGGGGCCGCATTCTATAAGCGACAACCCGCCTAGTCAATCGGCGACGGAAGTAAGTGCTTACATCACAGACAGTCGCCAATATCAGATCGGGCACCTAAGTGCCCCAACCTACCCCACTCCACCAACAGATAGAGTGGGATACGCCTTATTCGCCTGAGGACTTCAGAGCCTCAGTCAGAGCTGCTTCAACCTCAGCTGCGGAAGGTCCTTCACCGAAGGCCTCTTCCAACTGCAGGCTGCGTTTGCGCTTGCGCTCGCTGTGGTAAGCCAGACCGGTACCAGCCGGGATCAGTCGACCCACAACCACGTTCTCTTTCAAGCCGCGCAGGTTGTCTTCCTTACCAGTTACCGCCGCTTCGGTCAGAACGCGAGTGGTTTCCTGGAACGAAGCCGCTGACAGGAAGGACTCAGTTGCCAGGGACGCTTTGGTAATACCCAGCAGCAGGCGCTCGAACTGAGCGGGCTGCTTGTTCTCGGCACGCAGCTGTTCGTTCTCTTCGATCACGCGCTGGTATTCAACCTGGTCGCCCTTAATCAAGCTGGAATCACCCATCTCGGTGACTTCAACTTTACGCAGCATCTGACGCACGATGGTTTCGATGTGCTTATCGTTAATACCTACACCCTGGAGGCGGTAAACCTCCTGGATCTCGTTGGTGATGTAGCGAGCCAGCTCTTCAACACCTTTCAGGCGCAGAATATCGTGCGGGTTGGACGGGCCATCGGAGATAACCTCACCCTTCTCTACGGTTTCACCTTCGAACACGGTCAGCTGGCGGTGCTTTGGAATCAGAACCTCGTAGTGGTCCTTACCATTGGCCAGCGGCTTGCCGTCGCGCGGAGTAATCTGCAGACGAACCTTGCCTTTGGTCTCCTTACCGAAGGAAACGGTACCGGAGATTTCCGCCAGAATGGACGGCTCTTTCGGCTTACGCGCTTCAAACAGGTCGGCAACGCGGGGCAGACCACCGGTGATATCCTTGGTACCGCCGGATTCCTGCGGAATACGTGCAATTACGTCACCCACGTTCACCTGCTTACCTTCAGCCAGGCTGAGGATTGCACGCGGCGGCAAGGCGTAGTGCGCAGGCGCATTACTGTTAGCCAGAGTCAACTCTTCGCCGTTCTCATCCAGCAGGGTTACCGCTGGGCGCAGATCTTTACCCGCTGCCGGGCGCTCGGCCGGATCGATAATCTCGATAGAAGACAGACCAGTGATATCGTCGGTCTGCTTGCGGATGGAGAGCCCTTCTTCCATACCGGACAGTTTCACCCAACCGGCTACCTCGGTGATGATCGGGTGGGTGTGCGGGTCCCACTTGGCCACGATCTGGCCACCGTCTACCTCGGCACCTTCGTAGACGCTGATCACAGCACCGTAAGGTAGCTTGTAGCGCTCGCGCTCGCGACCGGCGCTGTCGGCAATCGCCAGCTCACCGGAACGGGACACGGCTACCAGAGTGCCAACTTCGGTCTTAACCGTCTTAACATTATGCAGACGTACGGTACCGCCCTGCTTCACCTGGATGCTGTCCGCAGCAGAGGCACGGCTTGCAGCACCACCGATGTGGAAGGTACGCATGGTCAGCTGGGTGCCCGGCTCACCGATGGACTGTGCGGCAACAACGCCCACAGACTCACCCGGGTTGGCGCGGTGGCCACGGGCCAGGTCGCGGCCGTAACACTGGGCACAGATACCGTGTGCAGTCTCACAGGTGATCGGGGAGCGAACCAGAACCTCATCGATGCCCATGGCTTCGATGCGCTCTACCCACTTCTCGTCGATCATAGTGCCGGCGGAAACGGCGATTTCATCGCTGCCCGGCTTCAGTACATCGCGGGCCACAACACGGCCGAGGATACGGTCACCGAGAGATTCGATAACGTCACCGCCCTCGATTACCGGCGCCATGGTCAGACCGTCGTCGGTGCCACAATCCAGCTCGGTAATTACCACGTCCTGGGCCACGTCAACCAGACGACGGGTCAGGTAACCGGAGTTAGCGGTTTTCAGTGCGGTATCCGCCAGACCTTTACGAGCACCGTGGGTCGAGATGAAGTACTGCTGTACGGTCAGACCTTCACGGAAGTTTGCCGTAATGGCGTTCTCGATAATGGAGCCATCCGGACGGGCCATCAGACCACGCATACCAGCGAGCTGACGAATCTGCGCTTCAGAACCACGGGCACCGGAGTCGGCGTACATGTATACGGAGTTGAAGGAGTCCTGCTTGGTCTCGTTGCCCTCGCGGTCGATCACCTTCTCTTTCTTGATACCGGCCATCATCGCCTGGGTTACCTTGTCGTTGGTACGGGACCAAACGTCGATAACCTTGTTGTACTTCTCACCCTGGGTTACCAGGCCGGAAGCAAACTGGCTTTCAATCTCTTTCACTTCCGCTTCAGCGGCATCGATCAGTTCAGCTTTCTCAGCTGGAATCTCAAAGTCGTTCACACCAATGGAGGAACCGGACTTGGTAGAGAAGTCGAAACCGGTGTACATCAGCTGGTCGGCAAAAATAACCGTCGCCTTCAGGCCTACCTTGCGGTAGCACTCGTTCAGGGCGCGGGAGATCGCCTTTTTCTTCATCGGCTGGTTAACGTGCGCAAACGGCAGGCCTTCCGGCACGATGTTCCACAGCAGCGCGCGGCCTACAGTGGTGTCCTGAATGGAGATAGTCTCGTGCTTCTCACCGTCTTCGCCGACGATATTTTCGCGGATACGCACCTTGATCTTCGCTTGCAGACCAACCTGCTTGGCGTAGAAAGCGCGGCTCACTTCTTTGATATCGGAGAAGAACATGCCTTCGCCTTTATCGTTAACGCGCTCGCGGGTCATCCAGTACAGACCCAATACCACGTCCTGGGACGGTACGATGATCGGCTCACCGTTGGCAGGCGACAGGATGTTGTTGGTGGACATCATCAGCGCGCGGGATTCCAGCTGCGCTTCGATCGTCAGCGGTACGTGTACCGCCATCTGGTCACCGTCGAAGTCGGCGTTATAGGCCGCACAAACCAGCGGGTGCAGCTGGATTGCCTTACCTTCAATCAGTACCGGTTCAAACGCCTGGATACCCAGACGGTGAAGGGTCGGTGCACGGTTAAGCAGTACCGGGTGCTCGCGGATCACTTCGTCGAGGATATCCCAAACGACAGCTTCCTCGCGCTCAACCATCTTCTTGGCAGCTTTGATCGTAGTGGCCAGGCCACGGGATTCCAGCTTGCCAAAGATAAACGGCTTAAACAGTTCCAGTGCCATCTTCTTGGGCAGACCACACTGGTGCAGACGCAGGGTCGGACCTACCACGATCACGGAACGACCGGAGTAGTCAACACGCTTACCCAGCAGGTTCTGACGGAAACGACCCTGCTTACCTTTAATCATGTCAGCCAGGGACTTCAGCGGGCGCTTGTTGGAGCCGGTGATGGCGCGACCACGACGGCCGTTATCCAGCAGTGCGTCAACAGATTCCTGCAGCATGCGCTTTTCGTTGCGCACGATAATGTCCGGCGCGTTCAGCTCAAGCAGACGCTTCAGACGGTTGTTACGGTTGATCACACGACGGTAGAGGTCGTTCAGATCGGAGGTCGCGAAACGACCGCCATCCAGCGGTACCAGCGGGCGCAGATCCGGCGGCAGAACCGGCAGAGCCTTCATCACCATCCACTCCGGGTTGTTGCCGGACTTGTAGAAGGCTTCCAGCAGCTTCAGGCGCTTGGACAGTTTCTTGATCTTGGTTTCGGAGTTGGTCGCCGGGATCTCTTCACGCAGGCGCTGGATTTCTGCGGGCAGCTCGATATCCGCCATCAGCTCCTGGATCGCCTCGGCACCCATCTTCGCTTCAAACTCGTCGGCGAACTCTTCCATCGCCTCAAAGTACTGCTCGTCATTCAGCAGCTGACCGCGCTCCAGGGTCGTCATACCCGGCTCGGTAACCACGTAAGATTCGAAGTACAGCACGCGCTCGATATCGCGCAGGGTCATGTCCAGCAGCAGGCCGATACGGGACGGCAGTGACTTCAGGAACCAGATGTGTGCAACCGGGCTGGCCAGCTCGATGTGACCCATACGCTCACGGCGAACCTTGGCCTTGGTCACTTCAACGCCACACTTCTCACAGATAATGCCGCGGTGCTTCATGCGCTTGTACTTACCGCACAGGCACTCGTAGTCTTTTACCGGGCCAAAGATCTTGGCACAGAACAAGCCTTCACGCTCGGGCTTGAAGGTACGGTAGTTGATGGTCTCCGGCTTTTTCACTTCGCCGTAGGACCAGGAGCGAATCATGTCCGGTGATGCCAGACCGATACGAATCGCATCAAACTCTTCCAGCTGCTCCTGGGACTTCACCAGATTTAATAAATCTTTCAAGGCCTTTCCTCCACTAGGGGGTAGTCAACCCGGCACTCGCACTAGCCGCCGGGCTAGCCAGCTGCCCCACTGCTTCGAGGGGCGCTGGCACTTGTCTCATTTCACCTGCCAACAGGCTTCGGTACGGGTTCGGATTTACTCGTGCTCAAGCTCGAAGTTCATACCGAGAGAGCGGATTTCCTTAACCAGTACGTTGAAGGATTCCGGCATGCCCGGCTCCATGCGGTGGTCGGAGTCCACGATGTTCTTGTACATCTTGGTACGGCCTTCCACGTCATCGGATTTAACCGTGAGCATTTCCTGCAGGGTGTATGCGGCACCGTAAGCTTCCAGCGCCCACACTTCCATCTCCCCGAAGCGCTGACCACCGAACTGGGCTTTACCACCCAGCGGCTGCTGGGTTACCAGGCTGTAGGAACCGGTAGAACGCGCGTGCATCTTGTCGTCTACCAAGTGGTTCAGCTTCAGCATGTACATGTAGCCCACAGTTACCGGACGCTCGAAAGCATCGCCGGTACGGCCGTCGTGTAGGGTGATCTGACCGGAGTCCGGGATATCGGCAAGACGCAGCAGCTGCTTGATCTCACTTTCATCGGCACCGTCAAATACCGGGGTCGCCATAGGTACACCGCGACGCAGGTTTTGCGCCATGGTCATGACTTCTTCATCGGAGAACTCGTCAAGCTCTTCCTTGCGTCCGCCAGTGGAGTTGTAGACCTCTTCCAGGAATCCGCGCACCTTGGCGATTTCCTGCTGCTCCTTGATCATCTTGTCGACTTTAACGCCGAGGCCTTTAGCGGCCATGCCCAAGTGCATTTCCAGAACCTGACCAACGTTCATCCGCGAGGGAACGCCCAGCGGGTTCAGGACGATATCTACCGGCTCACCGTTTTGGTCATAAGGCATGTCCTCAACGGGCTTGATTACGGAGATAACACCTTTGTTACCGTGACGACCGGCCATCTTGTCGCCCGGCTGGATGCGGCGTTTGATCGCCAGGTAAACCTTAACGATTTTCAGCACGCCCGGAGCCAGATCATCGCCGGACTCCAGTTTCTTCTTCTTGTCTTCGAAGGCTTCGTCGAGCAGCTTGCGACGCTCTTTCAGCTGAGCTTCCGCTTTTTCCAGCTGATCGTTCAGGCTGTCGTCTTCCATACGCAGCTTGAACCAGTCTTCGCGCGGCAGAGCGGCGAGGACTTCAGCGGTCATCTCATCGCCCTTCTTAACGCCCTTACCACCGGCGGCCTTTTGGCCCAGTAGAGCTTGTTGCAGACGCTCGAAGGTCGCACCTTCTACAATGCGATATTCCTCGTTCAGATCCTTGCGGACCTCGTCCAGCTGTGACTTCTCGATATCGAGGGAGCGCTGGTCTTTCTGCAGGCCGTCGCGGGTAAATACCTGAACGTCGATCACCGTACCGCGAGTACCACTGGGCGCGCGCAGGGAGGTGTCCTTAACGTCGGAAGCTTTCTCCCCGAAGATTGCGCGCAGCAGTTTTTCTTCTGGAGTCAGCTGGGCTTCGCCCTTCGGAGTGACCTTACCTACCAGGATATCGCCAGCGCCTACTTCTGCACCGATGTATACGATGCCGGACTCGTCCAGCTTATTCAGCGCAGATTCGCCCACATTGGGGATATCCGCAGTAATTTCCTCACTGCCCAGCTTGGTATCGCGGGCAATACAGGTCAGCTCCTGAATATGAATGGTGGTGAAGCGGTCTTCCTGTACAACGCGCTCACTGATGAGGATGGAGTCCTCAAAGTTGTAACCATTCCAGGGCATAAATGCGATACGCATATTCTGGCCCAGAGCCAGCTCACCCAGGTCTACAGAGGGACCATCGGCGAGGATATCGCCACGGACTACACGATCCCCGGTATTAACGATCGGGCGCTGGTTGATACAGGTATTCTGGTTGGAGCGGATGTATTTGGTCAGGTTGTAGATATCCACACCTGCATCACCGGCTTCCACCTCAGCGTCGGCCACGCGAACAACCACACGGCTGGAGTCAACGCGCTCAATAATGCCGCCGCGCTTAGCAACCACACACACGCCGGAGTCGCGCGCTACAGTGCGCTCCATACCGGTACCCACCAGCGGCTTTTCAGCGCGCAGGGTCGGTACCGCCTGACGTTGCATGTTCGATCCCATCAATGCACGGTTGGCGTCATCGTGCTCGAGGAATGGAATCATCGCCGCAGCTACGGAAACCACCTGCTTGGCGGAAACATCCATATACTGGATTTCGCCCGGTGCTTTCAGGGTAAATTCGCCCTGGTGACGTACGCTGATCAGGTCATCAACAAAGTTACCGTTGTCATCTACTTCCGCAGACGCCTGGGCAATAATGAAGTTGGCTTCATTGATCGCGGACAGGTACGCAATTTCATCAGTTACCTTGCCATCGACCACTTTGCGGTAGGCGCTCTCGAGGAAACCGTAATGGTTGGCGCGGGCGTAAGTAGCCAGGGAGTTAATCAGACCGATGTTCGGTCCTTCCGGCGTCTCAATCGGACATACGCGGCCGTAGTGAGTCGGGTGCACGTCGCGCACCTCAAAGCCAGCGCGCTCACGGGTCAAACCACCCGGGCCGAGGGCGGAAACACGACGCTTGTGAGTCACTTCCGACAGCGGATTGTTCTGGTCCATAAACTGGGACAGCTGCGAGGAACCGAAGAATTCCTTCACGGCAGCGGCAACCGGCTTGGCATTGATCAGGTCCTGAGGCATCAGGCCTTCGGACTCCGCCATGGACAGACGCTCTTTAACAGCGCGCTCTACACGTACCAGGCCAACGCGGAACTGGTTTTCAGCCATTTCGCCTACGGAACGCACACGGCGGTTACCCAGGTGATCGATATCGTCGACCATGCCCTGACCGTTGCGGATATCGATCAGAGTCTTCAGAACTTCGACGATATCTTCTTTGCTCAAAGTGCCGGGGCCAGTCTCATCTTCGCGACCCAGGCGGCGGTTGAACTTCATGCGGCCAACAGCGGACAGGTCGTAGCGCTCGTCGGTAAAGAACAAGTTCTCGAACAGCGCTTCTGCGGACTCCTTGGTGGGCGGTTCGCCCGGGCGCATCATACGGTAAATCTCTACCAGCGCTTCCAACACAGTGCGAGACGGCTCTGCACGCAGGGTGTCGGAGATAAACGGACCGCGATCCAGGTCGTTGGTGTACAGGGTTTGGAAACTCTTAACGTTCAGTACACGCAGCTTGGCGATTACTTCATCAGTAATCTCGGTATTACAGTCGATCGCGATCTCACCAGTGGACTCATCGATGATGTCGTTCGCCAGTACACGGCCAAACAGGTACTCAAGCGGTGCTTCCAGCTTTTCTACGCCGGCCTTTTCCAACTGGCGGATATGACGCGGGGTAATACGGCGACCCTCTTCGACAATCACCTTGCCCTGGCCGTCTTTGATGTCAAAGGAAGCAACATCACCGCGCAGGCGGGATGGAATCAGCTCCAGGCTGACACGGTCTTCCAACAACTCAAAGGTGCTGGTCTCGAAGAACATTTCCAGCATTTCCTGGGAGGTGTAACCCAGGGCGCGCAGCAGAATAGTCGCTGGCAATTTACGGCGACGATCGATACGAACGAATACCAGGTCTTTCGGATCGAACTCGAAGTCCAGCCATGAGCCACGGTAGGGGATGACACGCGCGGCGTACAACAGCTTACCGGAAGAGTGAGTCTTGCCTTTGTCGTGATCGAAGAATACACCCGGGGAACGGTGCAGCTGGGATACGATAACGCGCTCGGTACCATTGATTACGAAGGTACCGTTGTCGGTCATGAGCGGAATCTCGCCCATGTAAACTTCCTGCTCTTTAATGTCCTTAATGGACTTATTCGCAGATTCTTTATCGTAAATAATCAGACGCACGCGCACGCGCAGCGGACATGCATAGGTAACGCCGCGCAGGGTACATTCCTTAACGTCAAAAGCGGGCTTACCCAGCGTATAACTTACGTACTCCAGGGCGGCATTGCCGGAATAGCTGACAATCGGAAATACAGATTTAAACGCCGCTTGCAGGCCAACGTCCATACGGTCGTCGGGGCGCTTGTCGGCCTGTGTAAAGTTGCGATAAGAATCGAGCTGTATCGCAAGCAGAAAGGGCACATCCATGACCTTAGGCAGTTTGCCAAAATCCTTGCGGATACGTTTTTTCTCAGTATATGAGTAAGCCATTCAAATTCCCCAGCTTGATCAGTGACAAGACTTCGTGGGACTCCAGTCCAGAGCCCCTCCGGGCGAGAAGCCTCTGGTCAATGCAACTTGCCTGCACTGGCCAGAAACCTCTCCGCTTGCTTTTGGGTAGCGCTACTGCGCTATGGTTAAATGAGGTTTGCCACGGTTTTTAAATCCCGCCGGCACCGGTAAAAACCTCAGTACCGCAAACGGCAAAAAGGCCGGCGGACAAAAGTCCACCAGCCTTACCGCTACCCGCCGCTTTACGCGACAGCTAGCGGGAGACGCAAGAACCGAATTACTTCAGTTCTACAACTGCGCCAGCTTCTTCCAGCTCTTTCTTAGCTGCTTCAGCTTCGTCTTTGCTTACGCCTTCTTTCAGCGGGCTCGGAGCGCCGTCTACCAGACCTTTAGCTTCTTTCAAGCCCAGGCCAGTGATGCCGCGAACAACTTTGATCACGTTCACTTTCTTGTCGCCTGGGGAGGTCAGGATTACGTCGAAAGAGTCTTTCTCTTCAGCGGCAGCTTCGCCACCAGCTGGGCCAGCTACAACTGCTGCAGCAGCAGTTACGCCGAATTTCTCTTCCATTGCTTCGATCAGCTCAACAACATCCTTAACGGACATTTCGGCAACAGCATTGATGATATCTTCTTTAGTCAGAGACATGATTCAGTACCTGAATTGGTTTGAGCAGTAGCTGCTCGTATTTCGTTTTGAAACTGCGATTCGCTCTAGCGAAAAAATTACGCAGCTTCCTGCTCTTTTTGGTCGCGAACGGCCGCAATAGTGCGAACCAGCTTGCCAGCAGATGCTTCTTTCAACACGCTCATCAGCTTGGCGATCGCCTCGTCGTAAGTCGGCAGGCTTGCCAACAATGCGACGTCGGTGATCGCGCCTTCGAAGGCAGCACCTTTCAGTTCCAGCTTGTCATTGCCTTTAGCGAACTGGCTCAGGATGCGCGCGCCGGCACCTGGGTGTTCGTTAGAGAATGCAATGATGCTAGGACCTACGAATTTGTCAGTCAGACATTCGTATTCGGTACCTGCCAGAGCGCGACGCGCCAGAGTATTGCGGACGACTTTCAACCAAACGCCGTTCTCGCGAGCCTCTTTGCGCAGAGTGGTCATGTCATTCACGGTTACGCCGCGGGAATCCGCAACAACCGCAGACAGAGCACCTTCAGCAGCTTGCTGGACATCTGCGACAATCGCTTTCTTGTCTTCGAGTCCAATAGCCATAGTGTCACTCCTGGATTTGAAAAAAACCGGACTTAAACGTCCGATCCGTTCCGGTGCATAAAGCTCAAATCCAGTAAAAATACTGGTTTGGGCGACACCGTCTGCGTAGGCTCGAACCTCGCAATGGCCAACCTGGCCGAAGTTCGGATTAAGCCAGGCACGTTAAACCTCAACGCACCTGACACCTACGGTCTTTGACGGCCCACCTTCTGCCGAAGCATTCAGGTGGACCCCAAAGTTCGATTTACTGAGAGGTGATCACACCCCGCAGTGATATTTAGATATTCAGGGAAGACTGATCGATAACCAGACCCGGGCCCATAGTGGTGCTCAGGGTGATCTTCTTCAGATATACACCTTTTGCAGAAGCCGGCTTGGCTTTCTTCAGGTCGGCAACCAGAGCTTCCAGGTTCTCTTTCAGAGAGTTCGCATCGAAAGCCACTTTACCGATACCACCGTGGATAATGCCGCCTTTGTCAGCGCGGAAACGCACCTGACCAGCTTTGGCATTTTTAACCGCAGTAGCAACGTCTGGAGTTACGGTGCCAGTCTTCGGGTTCGGCATCAGGCCGCGCGGGCCGAGGATTTGACCCAGTTGACCTACAACGCGCATCGCATCGGGGGAAGCGATTACTACGTCGAAGTCCATCTTGCCTGCTTTAACGTCGGCAGCCAGCTCGTCCATACCGATCAAGTCAGCGCCCGCTTCTTTAGCGGCGTCAGCGTTAGCACCCTGGGTGAAAACAGCTACGCGAACTTCTTTACCAGTACCGTGCGGCAGAGTAGTTGCACCGCGAACAGCCTGGTCGGATTTACGTGGGTCGATGCCCAGGTTTACAGAAGCGTCTACAGTTTCTGCAAACTTAACGTTGGACAGCTCTTTCAACAGAGCTACGGCTTCTTCCATGCCGTAAGCTTTACCAGCTTCAACTTTTTCAGCGATTACGCGCTGACGCTTGCTCAATTTAGCCACTTAGAGACCCTCCACTTCGATACCGGCGCTGCGAGCGGAACCGGCGATAGTACGCACGGCCGCGTCCAAGTCGGATGCAGTCAGGTCTGCTTTCTTCATTTCTACGATCTCTTCCAGCTGAGCGCGGGTTACTTTACCCACTTTCTCAGTGTTCGGACGACCGGAACCGCTCTTGATCTTGGCAGCCTTGCGCAGCAGTACAGCGGCGGGCGGCGACTTCATGATGAAGGTGAAGGAGCGGTCGTTGTATACAGAGATTACAACTGGAACTGGCAGACCTGGCTCGAGGCTCTGGGTCTGGGCGTTGAACGCCTTACAGAATTCCATGATGTTCACACCGTGCTGACCCAGTGCGGGACCAACGGGCGGACTCGGGTTGGCCTGACCGGCCTTAACTTGCAGCTTGATATAAGCTTCTACTTTCTTAGCCATTACAGCTCTCCTCTAGTTGGGTATTAACGCCCGCCACTCAACCATAAGGTTTAAGAGCAAGCTCCCCGAACCCCGAAATGAAAACTCATTTTTCGGGGACGCGAAAACCCCCTTCCACCTCGCGGCGAAAGGGGGCAAAAAATTTATACTGGAATCAGGTCTTCTCTACCTGACTGAACTCCAGTTCAACCGGGGTGGAACGTCCGAAGATCAACACAGCCACTCGCAAGCGACTCTTCTCGTAGTTAACCTCTTCAACCACACCGTTGAAATCATTAAACGGACCGTCGATAACTCGAACCATTTCACCGGGTTCAAACAGAGTCTTGGGCTTGGGCTTATCGGCGGAATCGTCGATGCGATTCAGGATAGCCTGCGCTTCGCGGTCAGTAATCGGGGCTGGCTTATCCGCCTTACCGCCGATAAAACCCAGCACTCGGGGAGTTTCTTTCACCAAGTGCCAGGTATCGTCATTCAATTCCATTTCTACCAGGACATAGCCCGGGAAAAACTTGCGCTCACTCTTACGCTTTTGCCCTGCGCGCATCTCAACCACTTCTTCCGTGGGAACCAGGACTTCACCAAACAGGTGGTCCATTTCGTTCAGCTCAATGCGCTCTTTCAGGGAGCTGGCGACACGCTTCTCATAGCCCGAGTAAGCCTGGACCACATACCAATTCTTTGACATGTATCAACCTTTAGCCGATAAATTTGGAAGCCGCCCAACCCAGAGCTGAATCAAGCGCCCACAAGATAAGCGCCATAATCAACACGAAAACAACCACAATCGCTGTGGTCTGGGTTGCTTCTTGGCGGGTCGGCCAAACCACACGCCTGACTTCAGTTTGCGCTTCGCGCAACAGTTGCCACAACGCATTGCCTTTGGCGGTATTTACAGCCACAACCAGAGCTACCAGACAGATGGCAGTTACTGCCAACACTCGGTAAAACAAAGGGAATTCGGCGTAATATGAATTGCCTGCAACAGCACCGCCCACCAGCAGCACTATTAACAACCACTTCAGACCGTCAAGACGAAAGGTTTTCGCTTCTGTTTTAGCATTCATATAAGAAGCCCTTAGCGCACTATAGATAATCTTTTAGCGCTCATAAACACAAAAGCCCCACTGACAAGTAGGGTTTTGCGACACCCCTAAGCTTATCTAAGCGGAGTGATTAAAAATGGCAGGCCAGGAGGGACTCGAACCCCCAACACCCGGTTTTGGAGACCGGTGCTCTACCAATTGAACTACTGGCCTGTACAGTGTGAGTACTTTCGCACTCAAAGATGAGAGAGCTACAGGAACTCTCCCACCTGGTGCACCACATAGAATATTGTGATGCAGAAATCAAAGATTACTCAATGATCTTAGCAACAACGCCCGCACCTACGGTACGACCACCTTCGCGGATAGCGAAGCGCAGGCCGTCTTCCATGGCGATCGGAGCGATCAGGGTAACAACCATTTGAATGTTGTCGCCCGGCATTACCATTTCAGTACCTTCCGGCAGCTCTACCGCACCAGTTACGTCGGTAGTACGGAAGTAGAACTGAGGACGGTAGCCTTTGAAGAACGGGGTGTGACGACCACCTTCGTCCTTGGACAGTACGTACACTTCCGCTTCGAACTTGGTGTGCGGAGTGATGGAGCCCGGCTTAGCCAGTACCTGACCACGCTCTACTTCGTCACGCTTGGTGCCGCGCAGCAGTGCGCCGATGTTCTCACCAGCACGACCTTCGTCGAGCAGCTTGCGGAACATTTCAACACCAGTACAAGTAGTAGTGGTGGTTTCTTTGATACCAACGATTTCGATCTCGTCGCCAGTGTTGATCACACCGCGCTCAACACGACCAGTTACAACAGTACCACGGCCAGAGATAGAGAATACGTCTTCGATCGGCATCAGGAACGGCTGATCTACAGCGCGCTCTGGCTCAGGGATATACTCATCCAGAGTCTCTACCAGCTTCTTAACAGCGGTAGTACCCATTTCGTTGTCGTCTTCGCCGTTCAGGGCCATCAGAGCGGAACCAACGATGATCGGAGTGTCGTCACCTGGGAACTCGTACTGATCCAGAAGTTCGCGAACTTCCATTTCTACCAGCTCGAGCAGCTCTTCGTCGTCTACCATGTCCGCTTTATTCAGGAATACAACGATGTAAGGTACACCTACCTGACGGGAAAGCAGGATGTGCTCACGAGTCTGCGGCATGGGGCCGTCAGCTGCGGAACATACCAGGATAGCGCCGTCCATCTGAGCAGCACCGGTGATCATATTCTTAACGTAGTCGGCGTGTCCCGGGCAATCTACGTGCGCGTAGTGGCGAGTCGGGGACTCGTACTCAACGTGAGAAGTAGCGATGGTGATACCGCGCTCACGCTCTTCCGGCGCATTGTCGATACCGTCGAAAGCAACAGCGTCACCGCCCCAAACTTCCGCACATACGCGGGTCAGAGCAGCGGTCAGGGTGGTTTTACCGTGGTCAACGTGACCGATGGTGCCCACGTTCACGTGGGGCTTGGAACGTTCAAACTTTTCTTTTGCCATTGCAGCCTCCTATATATAGGCGAGCCGATAACGGCACCACCCACGTCCAGAACATGCACATCCGACCCGGAAAATCCGACCCCGGACACAAACAACCGCAAGAGCTTTCACTCTTGCGGTCATATAAAATGGAGCTCATGGGCGGATTTGAACCGCCGACCTCACCCTTACCAAGGGTGTGCTCTACCCCTGAGCTACATGAGCTAAAATCTTGCCGATAACGGCATCTTAAAATGTTGCACCCTGGAGAGCATTCCAACCAACCCCAAAACTTGGAGCGGGCAGCGGGGATCGAACCCGCATCATCAGCTTGGAAGGCTGAGGTTCTACCATTGAACTATGCCCGCTTTCGGGACCTCCATGCGAAACCATTCGATTTCGCGCAACACCCTAAGGTGTAATATGGTGCAGGGGGGTGGATTCGAACCACCGAAGCTTTCGCGTCAGATTTACAGTCTGATCCCTTTGGCCACTCGGGAACCCCTGCTCAAAGCGGTGTGCATTGTCTACACATCTCGCTGCGCTGTCAACAATTTTTCTTTAAATTTCACATACTTAGCAGCGAAACCTAATTTTGACAGCAACGGGATGAAAATGGAGCTGGCGAGAGGAGTCGAACCCCCGACCGGCTGATTACAAGTCAGCTGCTCTACCAACTGAGCTACGCCAGCCCTATCCCGTTCATTGCCGAAGTTGTTAAGTCACCCTCGTCAATGGAGGCGGGATTCTATGGGAACTTATCTCGACACGCAACACCCTTTTTGCAGATAAATCATATTTTTTATGTCGCCTATTCCAACCTGCTGAAAAAAACAGCGATTCGAGACGCCTACTGGTGATTTTCTGATAAATCTGCTTTTTTGTTAGCCAAGTACTTCAGAACAAAGATTTGGGCGCCGATCCAGGTCCGGGTATTCACGCTGCAGTTGTCGCCAAAATTCTTCTGCAAGACTTTCTGTGCTGCCAGGGGGCATAACTATCCACCGCTCCATATAGGTTTGCGGCTCCTCCTTGAACTGCGCGGTAACCCCTCTCTCCTTCAAAACGGCAGTATGGGACTCAGCTCGGGCTCGCTCACTAAAAATCCCAAATGAAATGCCATTTTCCAATGCGCCTTTGGGAATGACATAGCTGTCGATCCCCTGAGACTGTAGTTCACGCAAGCGGTTGTAGGCCTCCCGCCTCGAACTCAGTGGCGGCAGATATACCCAGTAGCGCATCTGCCCCTGCATTTCTATATCACGCAGTTCGGCCTTAACCTGAAGGGACCGGATTCGCTGCAAGAGATTCTCGCCCTGGTACTCCTCCGCGAAAGGCCCCAACAGCGTACAAAGCTGCTCAACCTCAAAGGACTCCTTACTCAGTGCCCCAGCCTTCTCTGGAGCAGGCAGCTCTTCAGGGGATATTTCGCTAACGAGGGTAATTTTCTTTCCCTCCGACTCGAGAGGGATCGGGCTCTTGCCGCTACTTAACTGCGGAGATGGCGCTACCAACATATACCAGGCAAAAAGCACAGCGTTCAGGGCAACTAAAGAAAGGGCTATCCAGCGCATAACAGAGTAAATTTTTATGGATTACTAAGGGCCAACCCATCCATCACCAAATCAGGAACCAGGCGATGTTCGTGCTGGTAAACTGCGGAGAGCAACTGCGCATCTCCACCGGTTAACCACAATAAAGGGAGGGAACCGGAGTGGACCTGCAATTCTTCCATTGCTCGATCAACCGCACCCAACACCATCAGCAAGAGGCCACGGTTTATCGCCTCATTGGTATTGCGTCCCGCGCCCAATGTTTTTGTCAGGGCCAGTGCCTCACGACTCTTTGCTGCATGGGTATCGACACTGAGAACGCGATTCATCAATCCGAAACCGGGAACGATATATCCCCCAATGTGGCGCCCGCTATTGTCCAGCAAATCTAAGGTGACCGCACTGCCGCAATCCACAATTAATGATGCTCGGGGAGATTGCTGGTAGGCCGCCAACATTGCCAGCCACCGATCCACCCCCAGGGCGGAGTGGTCTTCATACCCACAGATAACGCCGGCACATTGAGGTGCCACTGCAGAGAATTCAGCCTCCAGTGTGAACAGGTCTCGGGCCACCTGACTCAAGAATTCAGCAACAACGGGACCGGCGACATTCACTACCCGAAAACGGTAGGGGGTTAAGTCTGCCCAACCCTCAGGCAAAACCTGCTGGCGCAACTGCCCAGTTTCGATATCACCACGGGCTATCACCTCGCCTTCGACCAGGTAGCGCCACTTACCCCGTGTATTGCCGACATCCAGCTCTAGAATCACACCTGCCCCCGCAACGAGATTTCCCCCCCATGAAATGACTTTTGCCCTTTATCAGTGTCGAGTAACAAGGCTCCTTTTTCATCGACACCGGCCGCAACACCTTCCCAGCTCAAATTACCTGACCGCAACTGAACTGGCTGCCCGGCAAACTGGTCTAGGGTTGACCATGATTCCCGGTAAGTGGCGAACCCCCATTCCGGGTAAGTTTCCAGCATCGGTAACAGCTCGCTGAGTATCGCCGCAGTTAATTCACTGCGGCCAATACCAGGACGGACTTGCTGGAGATCAGCCCATGGTTGATCAATCTCCTCTGCTGTCTTTGCGTTGAGACCATTATTCAATCCAATACCGATAACCACTGAACAGCGGTCGGTTAAATCCCCTTTTAGCTCAAGTAATACACCGGCCAATTTACGGCCCTGGCACCACACATCATTTGGCCACTTCAGGCGCACGCCCGGTACAGAAAAACGCTCGAGCGCTTTTGCCACAGCAACACCGACGGCAAGACTCAACCCCTCCAGGCTTTGTACACCGCCATTAAACTCCCAGCCCACTGAGAGGCTGATACTTGTGGCATAGGGGCTGACCCAGTTGCGACCACGGCGGCCCCGACCGGCACTTTGCCGCTCGGCGAGAATCGCTACAGCGTGTCCCTTACCTTCTTCAAAACGCTCCAGTAACAGGGAGTTCGTTGAACTCAACTCATCAAAAACCTGCAACTCGCGCAGTAGCGCTCGGGCTGAACCATCCAGCTGAGCGGTAACAGTCTGCTCAGATAGCAGGTCGAGACCTCCCGGCAAGCGATAACCTCGCCCCTTAGCAGACTCAAGCGTCAGGCCGTAGCTCTCGAGCTTTTGTAGTTGTTTCCAAACAGCGGCTCGGCTGACACCAAGCGCACTCCCGAGGGATTCTCCCGAGTGTATTTCCCCATCCGCCAGAAGCTCCAGCACCGGGCGAAGCTGTTCTAATGGTGTTTTTGCGGCGACGTCCTGCAATTTGTTCAACCTTTTACATAATGGCGGCCATAGCGATGCCCGAGGCTCGTCAGGACTTCATAACCGATAGTCCCGGCATACCCAGCGACCTCATCCACCGTAAGCTGGTCATTGAGAATCTCGATCGACTGAAGGGAGTCCCGCTCCTCTTCGCTGAGACCCGAAATATCGAAAGTGGTAGAGTCCATTGATATACGCCCGACAATTGGCAGAGGGCGGCCGTGCCCCCATCCGCGCCCCCGCCCCCCTTGGGCTCGTATAATGCCATCGGCATATCCACCCCGAGCTACCGCAAGCCAACTATCTCCGGGAACTTCCTGGGTCGCACCATACCCCACAGACCGGGACTGACTGACATAGCGCTTTTGGACAATTGGCAAGCCCAAAGTCACCGTTGGACGCATCGGGTTTTCAGCCTCAGGGATAGGGTTAAGGCCGTATAGTGCGGAGCCCGGTCGGGCAATATCAAAGTGATAGTCCTCACCCAAAAAGATGCCGGATGAGTTCGCAAGGCTGAGCTGAATATCCGGGCACAGTTCCCGCAAGCGATCGCCCGCGGTCTTAAACTCGTTCAACTGAAGCTTGTTATGCGGATGTTGGGGCTGATCTGCACAGGCAAGATGACTGAAGAACATCCGAACATCGGCGGACTCTAAGAGAGGGCGGTCCTTGAGCAGCAATTCGAACTCATCTGGGGTCAATCCCAGCCGAGTCATGCCGGTATCAATTTTTACGGCGCAAGGGGCCTCCAACTGAGCTTTCTCGCAGATTTCAACCCAGCTCTTCAATTGATCCAGAGTAAACAATGTGGGGATCAAACCCGCGCGAGCGCACTCTAGTTCAGCACCAGGCCTGACACCGGTAAAAATAACTATATTCACATCGTTGCCGAGGTCACTGCGCAAGCGCTCCCCCTCGACTTGGGTGGCCACAAAGAAATCGCGGCATCCCTGAGCGTATAGCGCCGGTGCAACATGAGCCATTCCCAAGCCGTAAGCATCCGCTTTAACCACAGCACCGCACCGGGTGCCGGCTTTCAAGCGATTAGCCAGATCCTGATAGTTATCTGCTATAGACCTCAGGTTGATACTTAATAACCCTTCACGAAAGTCACTCATACCAGTACAACTCGCTAAATCAGTAAGCTAGGTAGCTCCGAGCAGACTCTCTCGCTGCAGCGCTCGGGCACCGCCTAATATACACCCAACAACCAACAAAAGGCTGACTAGTGAGCCAGCGATCATCAGAGATATGGAGACCGTATCCCCAACCAGTAGAGCCTTAAACCACTGCTGTTGCGCGACCAGCGGGACCAACTGCCAGGCAGGCTCCTCTAGCTCTATGGATGACATATCCAATATTAACAACATAGTGACAGGTAAAATCTGCAATATACTCAATTGAGTTTGGGCATCTTTAAATGACTGGGAACGCAACGCTAACAATATTTGCAGTACGGCAACCAATAGAGCCAGTGGGAGCAGGGCTAGCGCCATAGCAACCATGCCACTCAGCGTAGTTGCATGTTGTATCCCCATTTCAGCCAAGGGCAAAAATGGAAAAACAGCCATTAGCGAAACTAACGCGAGAATTGAAGATAACCAACTGATACTGGCTACAGCGAGCACCTTTGCCAGGACCACCTGCCAGGCGGCCAGAGGTTGTTGCAGTAATACCTCAAAACTCATTCTCTCCCGCTCACCGGCAGAGGCATCAATGGACGAGGACAGGCAACCTATAAACAGCGTCATTATCAAGAGTGTCGGTATTGAACCAACAATCCAGGCACTGCGGGTAGACGGGGTACTGACATCCCTAACCTGGACTTGCCAGGGTGCTATTGTTTTTAGTGGGACTCCCCTAGCGACCATTCTTTGTTGAACAATGAGCTGTTGTAGCTCACCCAGCTTTTGTTGAACATGACTCGCGCCTTGCCCGCTGAAACGATCGGAGCTATCAACATACAAATAAACCTTGGGGCTGCGGAAATTGCGATAATCGGTAGAAAAACCTTCATCAATTTTCACAACTGCATCGTAACCTTCATCAAGTAAAGCTATCGGGTCCCCTTCTGACAGGCTATCCAGTTCCACCCGCCCTTTACTCAGCTGCTGCTCTAATACTGGTAAATCCTGCCCGCCTAACAACGCTAGCTGAAATGTCCTCTCCCCTTGGGACTTAAACATAAACAGAGTCATCGATGCGATCATTCCGGGAAATGAAATGGCAAACAGCAAAGATAAATACAGTGCTCGCCGGTCACGCCAAACCTCTAAAGACTCCTTCTTCAGAAGAGCAGACATGGCGGGAGTAAATAATAGGTTTAAAAATTTCATGCCATCACCTCCCCTTTAACCCCGTAAGCCAGAGTGACGAAACTATCTTCCAGGTTTTTACAGCCTGTGCGTTCTACAAGCTCATCGGGGGTACCACTATCGACAATAGCACCGTTAGCCATCACCAATACTCTATCTGACAACTCAGTAACTTCAGCCATAATATGGCTGGAAAATAAAATGGCTACGCCCTCAGAGCGCAACCGCAGAAGTGTTTTCCGCAGCAGTCTCGCTGCAAGGACATCAAGCCCGCGAGTCGGTTCATCGAGTATCAAATGCGTAGGCCGGTGAACTAGTGCCCGCGCCAGCGACACTTTCATTCTCTCCCCCTGGGAAAAGCCTTTTGTCCGACGTTGCCACAAATCTTCTAATTCCAGCTCTTCTCGAACAGAATTCAATGCGCGCTTAAGCTCTGCCCCAAATAATCCCTGCGCACTGGCAAAAAATGATAAGTACTCCGCTACAGTAAGTCGTTCATACAAGCCTTCACGATCGCCGACAACGCCCAATTGCCGCTTTATTTCTAATGGCTTTTCGGCCACATTAAGCCCACTAACAATTACTGTACCTTCATCCGGTTTTACCAACCCCGTTATAATTCTGAGGCATGTAGTTTTACCGGCTCCATTAGCCCCCAGCAAAGCGGTTATTTGGCCATCAGGTATATTGAAATTCAGGTCTTTGAGTACTTTCTTTCCAGAGAATTGCTTGTGAATAGATTTAACAGCAATCATTTGTTATCCCCTTGGCTCGATAGCAACTCACTGGATACCGCTTTATCAATTTCAGGTCCAAAAGCACCCGCCATAAAAGGTGGTCTTTGAATATCCGCAATACAATCACTATCCAAAGAAGCAAGTGGAGATTTTAGAAAATCATCTATTAGCTTTGGTATACAACCGCGCATACTATTGATATGTCCACCACCTGGAACCACTACCTGTTTTAATTCTGAAAGATACCCCAAGCTTTGTTCCGCATAATAATGTGGGGTAATAGGGTCAGCTTCCCCGGAAATAATTAACACAGGATGATTTCTTTCTTCCGGGACTTCGTAAGTGATAGGAGATACGGGCCACACCTTGCAACCCTCAGCAAAAATCTCAAAAAAAGCATCACCTAAAAAGCTATCGCGAATATCTGCAGCCAGCTCTTCCTCTGTAGTGCGATTTAATTCTTCAGCGCAAGCAACCGATAAGGTGAGCCCCATAGACATACTTCCATCATCAGATAAAAGTCCAACCAACCCCGATAGCGGTAAATAATTACCCTCCTCAGCCTGGCTAATAGCGTATGGTAACTGCGCTGCCGTTTCAGGTGCGTAGAGCGCGGTCCTTATCAGGTTTTGTATGAAGCTACGGGGAACACTTGTTTCCATTGTGCGACCAGAGTGGGGGTCCGGGAAGTTCGATGCTCTTCCATCCCAGTCCCTAAGCAAGCTATCCAGGTCAGATCTCCAATCGCCAAATTCGGAGCACACCGGATCCTGACTGCAGTCTTTCTCCAATTTTAGCAGCGCCTTTTCAGCAGCTTGCGCAGTAAGAAAAACTTTTGACTCAATCGGGGCTACGGCATCCAGGATCAGGACACTTAAACTTTCGGGATACCATTGCTGGTAAAGAAGCGCGGTGCGAGTTCCCCAAGAACCTCCCCACAAAGCAATTTTTTTATGTCTCAACTGGAGGCGCACTTCCTCCAGATCATCAACCGCTTGACGGCTATGCAGCGCTTTCGCAAAGGAGGAGTTTTCAAGGTAGCAAGTTGAGAATTGATCGGTGACCGCCTCCAGATCCATATGGACTTCTCCGTCGATCCCACAGTCAAATGCAGCCGAGTAACCCGAGCCGCGCCTATCGACAAGAACGATCGCCCTACTCTGATTGACTTTATATAAGGCATTTAGAATCGGGGTCAGATAACTGGCTGCCTGACCGGGGCCACCGGCCAGTAAATAAAGTGGCTCCAGTCCAATGTCATTAACTGCTGGGGCTACCATTACCGCTAGATCTACTGCAGCTTCTCCCCCACCAACCGGTATCGTTGTACAGTGCAGAGCATGGCTCCAGCCGTCCAGGTAGCAGGACTCGAAGTTATTCTCTTCTCTCTCTTCTGCAACTGCTGGAGATAGCCCTATAAACAAGCTGATCGCGAAGATCGCAAACCTCTGTATCCAAACCACTGCCAACCCCCTATCCAACGAATTTATCCCAACCAGTGTATCGAACTGCTCCTAAGGTGTCGTCATCCAACAAAAGGCAGATAATTGCATTTGCATTAGCGCCCACCCCTGCACAGTGGTATGGTTTCTTATTTACTTGCCCATGATTGCACCCATGAGCTTTTCAGACCGAGAAAAACACCTAATCCGAGCCGCCTTTGCCTGGGGCCAAATCACACAACAGGAAGGCTATACACTTTCTGATCTTGAAATTGAAAAATCGGTTCTCTTCCGACGATTACTTGGCGGTCGGCCGCCATTGGCATTCCCGCCACCATTGCGTCACGGATTTCCCTGGTATGACGTTATTGAAGGGCGTAGCGAACACTTAGTGAGTGCATCCGAAGCCTCACCTGAATGCAGCATCATTGCACCGGGCTGTAAGCTCGGGGATACCTGCATTCTTATTGACGGCGCCTTTTGGCGCGTAGTCGAAACTGTTCGCGAGCACGAAGAATATATCGTTGAGTGGGGCCAATACCCAATGCAGTGGCGCTTGAAAAAGCATTGGGAAGTAAACTATGAAATGACACAACAGCTTCATAGTTTTCGTAAAGATAACCCCAATGCCGAAGTGAGCTTTGACAACTATTTAAGCCAAAGGGAGTACCGGGAATTTCGCATAGACGATGATCAGACGGTATGGCTCTGTGAATGGCAATTAAGCCGCACCAGCCTCTCTGGTTGGGTTTGGGTTGGGACAATACTACCTGTTCCCGATTATCAGCTCGTTCCAGTGTTCGACGATGATCACGGCCCGGTTATTCTCGGCGAGGATGGTAATTCCAATGGGCAGGCCTGGCTGCGTATTGAAGATGCCACAGATGAATACCGCTTCGTTAAACTACTGGGAACCTACGACTACCAGTCGCTAATTACTGCGAGCACCACTGAGCTGAAGACCTTTTTACAAGACCTACAGCAAGAAGAGTCAGCAGACATTGAAGTATTGGATTGGCACCAGAACAATGCCGCACGACGCTTTGCTCTCCCTGCCGAGCTGGTTCCACTAGAAGACCTCAGTTTGAATGATATGAACTTTGACCTCGTTCCAGATAACGCCTTTGCTTACTAGCCCACCCAAGCCCCACCTGGTGGGGCTTTTTTATCCCCAAATTTTTCTTCTTTCGCATACTGGCGTACCAATCAGCCGCAGTAATCCACAGATTTACCGCTCATAACACTGTTAATAACTGATGTCCGTTTTATGGCGCCTTTGTTACCAACAGAAACCATGGATAGAGTTGTGTATAACTCCGGGATATCCCCTGCCAGCCCCGTGGTTGCTTGGCTCTATTGAAGACGGGTAAAAAAGCAGCACTTTTTGCGTGGATTTCCACAGCCAGCGGTTACTAACAGAAAGTCTGGATAGAGTTGTGCATAACTTTAATAAACGGGCTGCAGGCCCCGTGGTTACAGGGGATTACTGCAGAGACTAAAAAATCACCGATATTTTTATGGGCTAATTTTAATTTTTGGCGGGAGTGGTATGGGTACTTTTCTGAGTTTTACGCGAGTTATTTTTGTTGGATGATTTTTTATATAAGTGCTACGGAAGTATGTAAAGACCTATTTTTATAAGCTTTTTAGCAGAGCGTCTGTTTAAGCTGCTCAGCTAGTTTTAGGTTTTTCTTTTTTTAATTACTGACTGATTTTTTAAATAGAAAGTTGAGCATTAAAGTTTTTCAGAATTACTTTTATTTTTTCTATTTAATTTCTACTGAGTAATTTCAGCCTTCCCTTTCTTAGCTTTTTTGTTTTTGTTTTTTGCTTTTTGTTTTTTGCTTTTTGTTTTTTAAATATTTTTCAGCCATAAAAAAAGGGCCACCCTATTGGGTGGCCCTTTTCGGATTAGAAGCCTGACGATGACCTACTCTCACATGGGGAAGCCCCACACTACCATCGGCGATGTTGCGTTTCACTTCTGAGTTCGGCAAGGGATCAGGTGGTTCCACAACTCTATTGTCGTCAGGCAAACTGGCTTGGGTTGGCGTTGGTCTTATAAGCAAAGTGCTTGGCCTGCCGCGTTATCGCTGTTTACCTCGGTCATGTTATTGACCGGCGATAACCCCAAATAAGTCGGTAAAACAATCTGTAGTAATACACCGCAAGCGATCGTATGTCTCTAACTCACAATCCGCTAGCTTAGCTAGTCGTTAGTAACCATCTCTGTTGTATGGTCAAGCCGCACGGGCAATTAGTACTGGTTAGCTCAACGCCTCACAACGCTTCCACACCCAGCCTATCAACGTGGTAGTCTTCCACGGCCCTTCAGGAGGCTCAAGGCCTCAGGGAGATCTTATCTTGAAGGAGGCTTCCCGCTTAGATGCTTTCAGCGGTTATCCCGTCCGAACATAGCTACCCGGCAATGCCACTGGCGTGACAACCGGAACACCAGAGGTTCGTTCACTCCGGTCCTCTCGTACTAGGAGCAACTCTTCTCAAATCTCCAACGCCCACGGCAGATAGGGACCGAACTGTCTCACGACGTTCTAAACCCAGCTCGCGTACCACTTTAAATGGCGAACAGCCATACCCTTGGGACCGGCTTCAGCCCCAGGATGTGATGAGCCGACATCGAGGTGCCAAACACCGCCGTCGATGTGAACTCTTGGGCGGTATCAGCCTGTTATCCCCGGAGTACCTTTTATCCGTTGAGCGATGGCCCTTCCATACAGAACCACCGGATCACTATGACCTACTTTCGTACCTGCTCGACATGTCTGTCTCGCAGTCAAGCGCACTTATACCATTATGCTCATTGCATGATTTCCGACCATGCTGAGTGCACCTTCGTACTCCTCCGTTACTCTTTGGGAGGAGACCGCCCCAGTCAAACTACCCACCATACACTGTCCTCGATCCGGATAACGGACCAGAGTTAGAACCTCAAACATACCAGGGTGGTATTTCAAGGACGGCTCCACAACAACTAGCGTCGCTGCTTCAAAGCCTCCCACCTATCCTACACAAATAGGCTCAAAGTTCAGTGCAAAGCTGTAGTAAAGGTTCACGGGGTCTTTCCGTCTAGCCGCGGGTACACTGCATCTTAACAGCGATTTCAATTTCACTGAGTCTCTGGTGGAGACAGCGTGGCCATCGTTACGCCATTCGTGCAGGTCGGAACTTACCCGACAAGGAATTTCGCTACCTTAGGACCGTTATAGTTACGGCCGCCGTTTACCGGGGCTTCGATCAAGAGCTTCGCCGAAGCTAACCCCATCAATTAACCTTCCGGCACCGGGCAGGCGTCACACCCTATACGTCCTCTTACGAGTTTGCAGAGTGCTATGTTTTTAATAAACAGTCGCAGCCACCTGGTCACTTCGACCGGCCTCAGCTTAGGGAGCAAGTCCCATCACCAAAACCGGCGTACCTTCTCCCGAAGTTACGGTACCATTTTGCCTAGTTCCTTCACCAGAGTTCTCTCAAGCGCCTTGGTATTCTCTACCTGACCACCTGTGTCGGTTTAGAGTACGATTCACTATTACCTGAAGCTTAGAAGTTTTTCCTGGAAGCAGGGCATCAACCACTTCACCCACTAAGTGGGCTTCGTCATCAGTTCTCAGCCTTAGGGACCCGGATTTGCCTAAGTCCCCAGCCTACAACCTTAAACATGGACAACCAATCGCCATGCTGGCCTAGC
>NZ_CP174327.1:1175000-1975000 GCF_052467825.1 Microbulbifer maximicatervae (SeqCode) | reverse complement strand
GTTAACCATATTGTTAACAGAGAAATGCTTGCCGACATCGCGCAGGAAATCGAGCACATTGAGGTCGCGAGTCCAGTCGAGGTTATTGGCGACAATGGCACTATTTTCCCCACAATCGAAATTGATAAATTGGGAAACCTGGCTTTTCAGCTTGTCTACCCAACCCGCAACAATATCGGGGGTATTCAAACTGCGCTCCTGAGCCTTAAAAGAAGGGTCACCAATCAGCCCCGTGGCACCGCCAACCAGTGCAATTGGTTTATGCCCTGCCGCCTGAAACCTCTTCAAGGTCAGCAACGGTACTAGACTGCCTATATGAAGGGAGTCTGCAGTGGGATCAAAACCGCAATACAGGGTTCGACTCTCCGACAAGTGCTGCGTCAGTTCGCCGTCACCAGTCGCTTGATTAATTAATCCGCGACGGTCCAAGTCTTCAAGCAGTGTCATGTCGACCCCAGCCATGCTTTCCCCTCATATATAGGCTTGAAATTAGCGCCACCAAGCGGCGGCAAAATGCGCTGCAACATTACCGAAGTTTGCGGCAAATACAAGCGTGCAGCAGCCCAGTATCCGCACTAAAAACAAAATTCATGAGGAACCAAACCGTGCAAAGACGTGTCAATTATCTCGTGAACCAAGGCGGCTTTTTTGCTATAAAGCCCCTCCAATGCCTGTTTTTTAGACACTCAGTTTTTCAAGCGCAAATAACAACGACCGCCAGTACCATCCGCTAACGCCATGCAAAACCATCGTAAATCGAGTACAGGCCTCCGTATTGGCGGCTTACCCAAGCATTTTCCCCGCGTTCATGCGCTGACCGCTGGCATCGCAGCCTTTGTCCTTATGCTGGCCGTTCTGATTCCTTCACCGGAGATTTCCTCCAAACGTACATCGCTACCCGTCAAACTTTCAGAGGTCACAAGCGGCGACAGCACTGAAGCCAAACCTGCACTCACTTATACGCCGGCGGAGACCCCACTGCTTAACGTCAGTGTTGAGGCAGTCAAGTCGTTGAGTCTTGAAGTACGTAACGGGGATACTCTGTCAGACCTATTTCAACGTGCAAAAATCAGCGCCAAAGAGATGTACCAGCTTCTGGGTAGCGGCAAAGAGGCAAAACAGCTGGCACGCCTAACTCCGGGTGAAGAGCTGACCTTTCAAACAAATAATGATGGCCAGCTGCAGTCCCTTAAATTGCAGCGGGACCGACTCAATCAAATTGAGTTTACCCGCACAAATGCAGATAAGTTTGAACACGCACTGATAACTCGTGAGCCCGACAGCCACCCGGCTTACCGACAGGCCCAGATCGATAGCTCCCTATTCCTGGCCGGTAGCGATGCTGGGCTGAGTGACAGCCTGATAATGGAGATGGCGGATGTATTCAGCTCCGATATCGACTTTGCCCTAGATATTCGCAAGGGCGACAACTTTAGTGTGATGTTCGAAGAGTTGTTCCTGGATGGGGAGAAAATTGGCAACGGTCCTATCTTGGCGGTCAGTTTTACCAACCAGGGAAGAACTTTTAGCGCTGTACGCTATGTGGATAACAGTGGTGATGCCAATTACTACACGCCTGAAGGCAAAAGTATGCGCAAGGCATTTATCCGCACACCACTGGACATAGTCCGTATCAGCTCTCACTTCAACCCGAGCCGCCTGCACCCTGTATTCAAGTCACGCCGACCTCATAATGGCACCGACTATGCCGCTCCAAGAGGCACCCCCGTTTACTCTACTGGCGATGGTCGGGTTATCGCGTCCGGCTATAGCAAACCCAACGGCAACTACGTATTTATCCAGCACGGCGAACGGTATGTAACCCGCTATCTCCACCTGACCAAGCGCAAAGTCAAAAAGGGCCAGCGCGTTAAGCAGCGCCAGGTTATTGGCACTGTGGGGTCTACCGGTTATGCCACTGGCCCGCACTTGCACTACGAATTCCTGGTGGATGGCAGACATCGCAACCCCGCCACCATTGTGCGCAAATTGCCCAAGGCAAAGTCGGTACCGACTTCTGAGATGATCCGTTTTAAAAACCAGACCCAGCCACTTCTGGCGAAACTAGAAAACTTCCAGGGGCCGGCTCTGGCTCAACTGGATGAAGAAAGCCCCTAACAAGCGCCAACGAATATGCCCGATCTGTTTATCGGCCTGATGTCCGGCACCAGCGTTGACTCCATTGACGCGGTGCTGGTCGATTTTGGCGATGAAGAAAAAATAAACACCCGCATCCTGGCTGCGCTAGCCCACCCGATTCACAGCGGCCTGCGCGAAGCTATTCTCAGCCTCTGCGCCCCCGGCCCTTCAGAGTTGGATCGCGCCGGACAGTTAGACCGGCAACTGGGACAGGTTTTTGCCGAGGCCACCAATACCCTGCTAGCCCGAGCCGGTGTTGAGGGTCAGTCTGTTACCGCCATTGGCAGTCACGGCCAAACCGTGCGCCACCGCCCCCCAGGCACAGTGACTTCTCCCTTTACTTTGCAACTCGGTGACCCCAACACCATCTCAGCACTGACGGGCATCTGCACCGTTGCGGATTTCCGTCGCCGGGATATCGCTCTCGGTGGTCAAGGAGCGCCTTTAATGCCGGCGTTTCATCAAGCCGCCTTCAAAACTGATGGAAGCCGTGCTGTGGTCAATATTGGGGGGATGGCCAATATCACTGAGTTGACGGCAGATGGCCAGGTTTACGGCTATGACACAGGTCCTGGTAATGCATTGCTCGACTACTGGGTGAACCTACACAAAAACCAGCCCTACGATAGAAATGGAGACTGGGCCGCGAGCGGTCGCGCCAATGCTGAACTTCTCAACCGCCTGCTTTCAGATCCCTATTTCTCCGCCGAGCCACCCAAGAGTACTGGCCGTGAAACTTTTAACCCCAGCTGGCTCGAACAGGCCTGCGCCGGTTTGGAAGTGGCGCCGGTAGATGTGCAGGCGACCCTGTCTGAAGTGACCGCAGCCAGTATCGCCGATGCCGTGCATAATTTTGCCGAAGGCGGCGAGCTGCTCACTTGTGGGGGCGGGGCAAAAAACAAGGACTTGGTTACACGATTACAGCGTCGCTTGCCCACCTGGTCTATTACTGACACGGGCAGTTACGGTATTGACGCAGACTGGCTCGAAGCCGTTGGATTTGCTTGGTTGGCCCGCCAGACATTGAGAGGGCTGCCCGGTAATTGCCCGGGAGTGACTGGCGCGCAGAAAGAGGCGGTTCTAGGGGCTATTTACCCGCCCTGATCAATAGGGCGGGTTAGGATTTCTCAAATAGAGAAAGAGGAGCCGCAGCCACAGGTAGCGGACGCATTGGGATTTTGTACTACGAAGCGCGACCCCGAAAGGCCTTCTTCGTAATCAACATTGGCGCCAACCAGGTAGGGGTAGCTCATCGCATCCACCAAGACCTGAATGCCATCCTTTTCTATGATGGCATCATCTTCGGCAACCAATTCATCAAAGGTAAAACCGTATTGGAAACCGGAACAGCCGCCTCCGGTCACGAACACCCTGAGTTTCAGCTCCGGGTTGCCCTCCTCTTCCAACAGGCTTTTTACCTTGGCCACAGCCTTGTCTGTGACCACGAGTGGCGCGGGAGAAAAGGATACAGCTTCTGACATAAGTCTCTCTCAACTCATCGGGACATTCACCGCTCGTATAAAAGTTATAACGAGTGCAGCCCCGGGGGCGTCATCTTGCTTAAACCCAGCAATTCAGTCAAGTATTAACCGGCAGGTGGGCCGGTACAACAAAGTACCAGCGCCAGCCAATACTACCCGGACTTAAGAGGCTTCAATGACAGTTTCATCTTCGGAATAGCCGAGCATATGGGGCTCACCCGCGCTACTCAAGTCGGCACTGGATACCAGGGCACCGTTTACCTGGGCACCTTTCAGCATCTCGATCAGCTTATAGTGTACATTGCCTTCTACCATTGCCTTGGAAGCGAGTTCCAGGTGGCGCGCAGCAAACACATCCCCTTTCACATTGCCATTGATCACTACCTGAGGCACACGAATTTCACCCTCAATGATGCCGCCATCCACAATTTGCAGGCGCGCATCACTATCACTGTGAGCGGTAACATTGCCACGCACCTTACCTTCGATGACCAGGTTGCCACGGAAGTGGATATCACCGCTGATCTCAGTCTGACGAGCGATCAAAGTCGTGTGGTTACTACCGGTATTGGCCATAGTTATCTGTTTCTCTTTTTTTCTTAACATAATCCCCAAAACCTCGTGCCTTTGGCACCTATGCTAACTTTCCTGTACTAACCAACCGTAGCGCTGCTCAATATTAAAGCCCTTGCGCCCAGAAGATTTAAGTGACAACTCCACACCTTCGGGCACAAATCCCTCCGGCAAGCGCAGCTCTCCCTCGATATTCTGAAAATATTTAAAACGCAGCTGAATCGACTCACTATCCACCTGCTCCGACAGTTCCTTCAGAGGGTAACTCTTCGGTTCCCCATCCTGACGGCCCACTACGGTAAATGTGGCCGTGCCTTTTACAACATCCCGACGCGCTGCGGACTGTTTGATCTGTAACTTGTACTGGTAACTTTTTGGATCGCCGGTCTGCGAGAGGATAAAGCGTCCAATGGACACCCCCTCACCCCCATCTTCAGGGGCCATGACGCCGCGATAGAAAGAAATTTCCTGCTTTAGCTCTGCAATCTGGCTCTCTTTCTGCACCAGTTCCGCACGCACCGACTCACTCGCCTGCTCACCGATAGTCAGCGACTGCTCTGCAGTGGCAACCCTCATTCGCAGGGATTCATTCTCACTTTGGAGCGCGGTAACACGATCGAGTACTTGAGTATGCTCCAGTGTCTTGCGATCGAGGCTCTGGCGCAGCTGATACTGTCCGGCAAAATAGGACCCGGCCGAGGTCACTAATACCAAAAAAACGACCCCCACTACGGCAATGACACCAGAGAAGGGTTTATGAGGCACCACTTTCATGCGGTACTGCTTGCTGCCTTTAACTTTGAGCACCATGAAATCTGCTAAGTCTTATCCGGGATTTATCGATTGTCGGGAAACACCCGATTCTAAGGCAGCAGTGCCGGGCTATCCAGGCCCAACGTCTCAGTTAAGCCAAACATAATATTCATATTCTGGATTGCCTGGGCGGACGCGCCTTTAGCCAGGTTATCAATGGCCGACAATACCAGTACTGTACCCCGCTCCTGGGGTTGCAATACCGAGATGCGGCACATATTGGTCCCTCTTACCGTACGAGTCTGAGGGTGGCTGCCCGCCGGCATCACATCTACAAAAGGCTCATTTTTATAGCGGTTTTCAAAGATCTGTTGAAGCTCATCGGCATCAACCTTCCCCGCTGACCGGGCAAATAAAGTAGCGTGGATACCGCGAATCATGGGAAGTAAATGCGGTACAAAAGTCACCTGCGCGGGAGAGGATTCAGTGGACTGCACTCGACGAAGCCCCTGTTCAATCTCGGGTAAATGACGGTGCCCGGCGGCAGAATATGCGCGGAAGTTGTCGCTATTCTCAGCCATAATCAAGTCGGTCTTACCCTGTCGCCCCGCACCACTGATACCACTGGCCGCACTGGCGATCAGCTCACCAGGTTCTACCAGGCCCTTTTCCAAAAGCGGTATCCATCCCAATTGAATCGCGGTGGGATAACAGCCCGGGCAGGCTATCAACTGCGCATTGGCAATCTGTTCCCGATTAACTTCTGGCAAACCATAAACAGCGCTTTGAGCTAATTCCGGAGCGGCGTGGGCCTGACCGTACCACTGCTCCCAGGTAGGTATATCTTTCAAACGGAAATCGGCGGACAAATCGATCACTCGAACTCCGCGTTCAATAAGTGCCGGTACCTGGGCCTGGGCAACGCCATGAGGTGTAGCGAAGAATACAACGTCACAATCCGCCAGCTGTTCGAGATCGGGGCTACAGAAAGACAGCTGCGAGTGCCCTCTCAGGCTAGGGAAAAGCTCGGCAACCGGGGTACCATTCAACGAACGGGAGGTGATTGCGGTAACTTCCGCTTGTGGATGTGTTGAGAGAAGCCGAAGTAATTCCACCCCTGTATAGCCGGTGCCCCCGACAATCGCTACTTTTATCACCTTGCTAAAATCTCCGGTATATCCGCCAACTGAGACGATAATCGTAAAACCAGACAGGCACTCTACCACAAGCCCCAGCATTTTAAGGATGTGCGGTGTCACAGCCCCCAAGGAACTCGCTAAAAAAGTCGTTTTCGCGTTATTTAGTTAGGCCTGGCAGCCTCGAAAATATACGCTTACAGCTTTCCTCCAAAGACGCGCTGGCGCCTTTGCTGGGGATGGCCCTGATCACCGGCATCCTGGCCGGAGGGGTAACTGTACTTTTTCGGCTGGCGATGGAGTGGCCGACCACGCTGTTTTTATCAATCCCACAAAATTACGAATCCCTTCCCCCTTTCTGGCGCTTCGCATTGCCAGTCATCGGCTCTCTGGTAGTGGGATGTATCTATTTATTTCTAAATCCCAGACGCCGCCAGGTGGGAGTGGTCCATGTCCTGGACCGGCTCTACAATCACCAGGGGCAAATGCCAATGCAAAATGCCCTGCTACAGTTTTTTGCCGGCGCAATAATTTTAATTAGCGGCCACTCGGTGGGGCGGGAAGGCCCAGCTGTACACTTGGGAGCCGCCAGTGGCAGCTGGTTAGCTAGGGCGCTGAAGCTCCCCAACAATTCCGGTCGCAACCTACTGGGGTGTGGTGTAGCCGCAGCAATTGCGGCCTCCTTTAATACCCCGCTGGCGGGCGTGGTATTCGCGATGGAAGTCGTGATGCTGGAATATACTGTGGCAGGTTTTTTACCGATAATTCTCGCGGCTGTTGCCGGTAGCGCCATCACCCAGCTGACTTTCGGTAGCCAACCGGACTTTAATGTACCCGCGATTCAACTCAATTCCCTTGCCGAGCTGCCGCTACTTTTTGTGTGCGCACTGGTTATTGGGGTTCTCGCCGGATTATTTATCCGCTCCCAGCGTATTTTAATTCCCCAGCAGCGTTACTCCCCACTTCTTCGATTTCTCTTGGTTGGCCTTGTTACTGGCACCTTGGGTATCTGGGTACCGGAAATCCTGGGCGGTGGATATGACACTTTGCAGATGGCAATGCTGGGAGAGTTGGGGGTAGCGACACTCATTGCTATTGTCGCCGCGAAATTAGTTGCAACCGCTTTGGGGGCAGGGCTCGGAATTCCCGGTGGGGTAATAGGCCCCAGCCTGATTATCGGTGCCTGTATCGGTGGTATTGCCGGTGGCCTGGCTAACTTGTGGCTGGGTGAGCACACCGCGAGCCCAGGCTTTTATGCCATGGTGGGTATGGCGGCAATGATGGCTGCCATGCTCAATGCGCCTCTAGCTGCGCTACTCGCTATCTTGGAACTTACCTATAACCCACATATTTTATTCCCTGGAATGATGATGATCGTGGTGGCCACATTAGTAAGCCGCCAACTCTTTTCCACTATCGGTCTCTATCACGAAACGCTGCGAGCCCTGAATAAAGCGGGAATGCCGAGTTGGCGACAGCAAATGCTGAGCAGTGTCGGAGTTGCCAGCGAAATGAATCAGAGCTTTGTTGTGACTCCTAGGGAAATTACCCGCGCTGCGGCAACAGAATTAATTAATCAACACCCCGAGTGGATTCTTATCGATTTACCCAAGGAGCCGGCACCGCAACTACTGCGAGCAGCAGACTTGGCAACTTTTCTTCGCGGTGGTGCGAAAGAGGAGGCCGAGAGCGAACAGGTTTCCTCCGCATCAGATAAATTACTAGACCCGGGAGAAATGATCGATTTATTGAGACTACCCGGCGAACGCAAACAGCTGGCGTCCCTAAGCTGGCGAGCGACAATGCTGGAGGCCTCGCAAAAGCTGGAGAGAAGTGGCGCGGATGGCCTATATGTCTGCCGTCATAAAAGCGGTTCGCTGGACAATCGCACGGCGGGCATTATTCTGCCGCTACAAATTAACAACTTTTACCGGAAGTAATTTTTCTTCCCGTTTCTTTTAAGGGGACTTTCAATGCTGTGGATCAAGGCTTTTCACATTATTGCGATGGTGTGCTGGTTTGCCGCACTTTTTTATCTGCCACGACTGTTTGTCTACCATGTCGATGCCACTGATGCCGTTAGTCGCGACCGCTTCTGTATTATGGAACGCCGCCTTTATCGCGGTATTGCCATTCCTTCCATGCTGGCCACCGTTGCCTTGGGCATTTGGCTCTACAGTTTGAACCCGGCCTACTACACCTCCGCCGGCTGGATGCACGCAAAACTGGCTTTTGTTGTTCTCCTCCTGGGCTATCACCATATCTGTGGCGCCTATGTTCGCAAGTTTGCCCGGGGAACCGTTACCCGCAGCCGCCGCTACTTCCTAATATTTAATGAGTTCCCAGCAGTTGCACTTGTCGCCATCGTCATTTTGGTTGTCGTAAAGCCATTTTAATTTGGCGCGTATTCATTCCTTGTCAAAGGCGCTCAGCAACTAGAATTAGGCGCACAGCTAATGGCCGTCATGTAGAGCACTTATGGATACACCTCAGCCCGTTATTCTGACCGTTACTCACCACGACCCCAGCGGCAGCGCCGGAATTGCCGCAGATACTGAGACAGCGGTCAGTCTCGGCTGCCATGCGGCCTCGGCAGTTACCGCCATCAGCGTGTGTAATACCGGTGAATTGCTGGGTGTCGCCCCAGTCGACGACAGCCTGCTAATTGAACAAACCCGGGCCGTTCTGGAAGACATGCCGATCGCCGCGATCAAGGTCGGCTACCTGGGCTCTGTGGAGAATGTGCGCGCGCTTCACAGCGTACTCCACGACTACCCGGATATTCCCGTCGTTATCGACCCCGATGCCACACTGGCCGACAAAGAGAGTGTACTCGCCCCACCTCTGTGGGAGGCTATGGTGTCGCTGTTGTTGCCCAAGGCGACCATGGTGTGCCCCAACCGCAGGGAAGCTCGCGCCATGGCAGTTGAAGCCGATGTCCTCGACGCCATGGCCCAGGAAATCCTCGAATCCGGCTGTCGCTACCTGTTGCTGACTGGCGTGCCCCACGAGCAACAATTGCAGAACCGGCTCTACGATGAGCGCGGCCTGATGCGGGAGTTCAAGTGGGAGCGCTTGCAGCCAGCGGCCTATGGCGTCTGTGGCACCCTCGCTACTGCCATTGCCTGCCATATCGCCCACGGGCTGACCATTATCGAAGCCGTTACCCGCAGTCAGCAATACGCTTGGAGTGCGATCAAAGACAGCCGGCGCCTGGGAATGGGGAGGCCGATCCCCAACCGGCTGTTCTGGTGCGAACGCTAAACCTGGAGCTGCTGACACAAATTTCGCCCCTGCCCCGATCAGTCTCACCGTTTCCATGACGGTGAGATCTTCTGTCTACACAGTCTGTGACCGGTCGTCGCCAATCTACACATTGTCCTCAGGCGCCACCCCCGCGATAATGCTCCCCAGGCCCTTTATGCAGAACCTGAATTAAGTTTATGAGTAAATCCGAGCAGCTCTTCGCAGAAGCACAGCAGTACATTCCCGGCGGCGTTAACTCTCCGGTACGGGCTTTTCGCGCAGTCGGCGGTACCCCGGTGTTTATCCGCCGTGCCGAAGGCGCCTACCTCTACGATGCAGACGAGAAACGCTACATCGACTACGTACAGTCCTGGGGCCCCATGGTGCTGGGCCACGCACACCCGGAAGTCATTGAAGCCGTGGTGGAACAGGCCCAATCGGGACTGAGCTTCGGTGCGCCAACCGAACTGGAAACCGAACTGGCCGAAGAACTCTGCCGCCTGTGGCCGAATATGGACCTGGTGCGCTTCGTCAATTCCGGTACCGAAGCCACCATGAGCGCGATTCGCCTGGCCCGTGGATTTACCGGGCGCGACAAGATTGTGAAGTTCGAGGGCTGCTACCACGGCCACTCCGACTCCCTGCTGGTTAAGGCCGGCTCCGGGGCCCTGACCATGGGTGTACCCTCCTCTCCCGGCGTTCCCGCCGCCCTGGCAGATCACACCATCACCTTGAGCTACAACGATGCTGATAGTGTGCGCAGCTGCTTCGATAAGCTGGGCGATCAAATCGCCTGTATCATCGTCGAGCCTGTTGCCGGCAATATGAACTGCATTCCGCCGGTACCCGGCTTCCTGGAAACCCTGCGCGAAGTTTGCGACCAGCACGGTGCCCTGTTGATTCTCGATGAGGTGATGACCGGCTTCCGGGTGAGCTTGACCGGGGCCCAGGGCTTCTACGGTATCGAAGCGGATATCACCACCCTCGGCAAAGTCATCGGCGGCGGTATGCCCGTTGGCGCCTTTGGCGGTAAACGCGAGATCATGGAACAAATTGCACCCCTGGGTCCGGTTTACCAGGCGGGCACCCTGTCCGGTAACCCAGTGGCTATGGTCGCGGGCTTGGAAACCCTGCGTTTGGTGGAAGAACCCGCCTTCTATGAGCCTTTAATTGCCAAAACCGACCGTTTGGTGGAGGGCATCCTGACGGCCGGTAAAGCCGCAGGTATTCCAATTACTGCCAACAAGGCCGGCACCATGTTCGGCTTCTTCTTCACCGAAGAACCTAAAGTAACTAACTATCAACAGGTAATGGCCTGCGATAACGAGCGCTTTAACCGTTTCTTCCACGGCATGCTGGAAGAAGGTGTCTACCTGGCACCGGCCTCCTATGAGGCAGGGTTTATGTCCGCAGCTCATACCGATGAGGATATTGAGGCCACAATCACTGCCGCTGAACGCGTCTTCGCCCGCCTCGGCTAATTGCCCGCCCCTCTCCAGCACCCGCAGCCTGCGGGTGCTGCTTCTATACCCGTTTTACTTTACCCCCCTCCAATAAAGCCCCAGTCGCTTCACCGCAAAGTTATTGCGCTCAAAAAAACTAACAGCTAAAAATGTATACAAAATATAAAAGGTATACATTTTGAAAAACTCACCGTTTTCAGATACCAGCTTGTCCGCCATCAGCGCAGGCTTTGTCGCCGTGCTGGTGGGAGTAGCCAGTTCCGCCGCCATAGTCTTTGAAGCCGCGCGTGCAGCTGGCGCAAGTGAAGCAATGATCGCCTCCTGGATTGGCGCCCTGGGCCTGGGGATGGGCATTACCTGTATTGCCTTCTCTTGGTATTACCGCGCCCCGGTAATCACTGCCTGGTCGACTCCAGGTGCTGCACTTTTGGCCACCAGTTTAAGTGGCATCCCCATTGCTGAGGCGATTGGTGCTTTTGCGTTTAGCGCCCTGTTAACACTCCTCGTGGGCTTGTCCGGAGCCTTTGAGCGGGTAGCGCGAATGGTGCCGGCACCGATTGCCAGCGCTATGCTCGCAGGCATACTTCTGCAATTTGGTCTCTCAGTCTTTACTTCTCTGCAGGCACAACCGCTATTGGTCGGCATCATGTTACTGACCTATCTAGTCGGGCGCCGTTGGGCGCCTCGCTATGCCATTATTTTGGTACTAGCGGCTGGAGTGGTGACTTGCTGGAAGTTGCAACTCATTGCATCGGCCCAGATCGGCTGGCAAGCGGCACACCCTGTTTGGGTCACGCCAGAATTCCGCCTCTCCACTTTAATTGGCATTGGCCTTCCTCTTTTTATCGTCACTATGACCTCTCAGAACCTGCCCGGAGCGGCAACCCTGGCCGCCAGTGGCTACAGTAGAGTGCCTATATCTCCTGTTATTAGTGGCACCGGCCTCACCTCTTTATTGCTGACACCGTTTGGTGGCTTTGCATTTAATCTGGCGGCTATTACCGCTGCTATTTGCACCGGCCCGGAAGCCCATCCCAACCCCGACAAACGCTATACCGCCGGCATTGCCGCCGGTATTTTTTATCTGCTGGTGGGCCTCTGCGGCGCTAGCGTTGTAGCATTATTCAGCGCCTTTCCCCAGGCACTGATTGCCGGCCTCGCCGGCTTGGCACTGATTGGCGTCATTGGTAACAGCCTGGCTGGAGCAACAGCCGAGGCCGACAGTCGCGAAGCCGGAATTATCACTTTTCTGATCAGTGCTTCCGGTATCAGCCTTTTTGGCATTAGCTCTGCCTTTTGGGGGCTGCTGGGAGGGCTGGTGTGTTACTGGTTTTTCAAGCGCAGGAATTAATAAACATCGATGGGCCTCTACGAAAAAATTAAGTCGGACTTGCAGCATGGGCGCTTCGCCGCCGGCCAGGTGCTAAAGCAAGCCGAACTGGCAGAGCTTTACGCCGTGAGCCGTATTCCGGTTAGGGACGCTCTACAAAGATTGAAAAATGAGGGCTGGTTAACCGGACACGGAAAACGCGGCGTCGCAGTGCCGCAGTTTGACCCTATTGAAGTGGAAGACCTCTACCTGATGCGCATGCGCTTGGAACCGCTGCTGCAATCCCTGGCACTGGAAAGCCTTAATGGAGAGATCCTGGGGCGGGCCAGAGATATTCTGGAATCCATGCAAGCCAAACCTGAACTCTCCGCCGAACAGATCGGAAAAATGAATTGGGAGTTCCATGCCTGTATTTACCGGGCAGCTGCAAGACCCACGCTATTTAGTACCGTCGAGCAACTGCACCGGCAATGTGAGCGCTATATCGGTTACCAATCCCACGGTCTGAATTACCAGGACACCAGTCAGGACGAGCACTTTGCAATACTCAATGCACTCCAAGAGGGAAACGGGGACCAAGCCGCCGCACTGCTGGCAAAACATATAGAAGCCGCCGGCAAACTATTGGTAAGGCACTTACATCAGCCCCATTTTTAAACCGCTTTCCCTCAGCAATCGAAAATCACCCTCTGCGGCAATTTGATATGATGGCTGCCAATTGCGGCTGCGGGGTTTCTGCGGCCCTATGGATAGCCGGAGTAATTTCCCGATGAGCCAAAGTTTCGGCCGTGGTGCCTACCCCAACACTCGCCTGCGTCGCCTGCGTGCAAAGGATTTTTCCCGTCGACTGGTGCGGGAAACCCAGTTGAGCAGTGACGACTTGATCCTGCCACTATTTGTTATTGAGGGGCGTAATGAAACCCAAAAAGTCGCCTCAATGCCGGGTGTTGAACGCCTGAGCGTGGACCTGTTGGCCAAGAAAGCGAAGACAGTTCGAGAGTTGGGAATCCCCGCCATAGCCCTGTTTCCGGTAGTCGACCCGTCGGCAAAGTCCGACTGCGCCAGTGCCGCCCACGACGCCGATGGCTTGGCACAAAGGGCTGTTCGCGAGCTGAAAAATGCGGTACCGGAATTGGGAATTATCACCGACGTAGCTCTGGACCCCTTTACCAGCCACGGCCAGGACGGGCTGATGGACCACAGCGGTTATATCGTCAACGACGAAACCGTTGAGGTATTGGTACAGCAGGCCCTGTCACACGCTGCGGCCGGTGCCGATATGGTGGCCCCCTCGGATATGATGGATGGCCGTATCGGAGCCATTCGCGATGCTCTCGAAGGCGCGGGCCACAGCAATACCCTGATTATGTCCTACGCCGCTAAATATGCCTCCGCTTACTACGGCCCTTTCCGCGATGCAGTGGGCTCTGCCGGGAACTTGAAAGGTGGCAGTAAAGCGAGCTACCAAATGGACCCCGCCAACACCGATGAGGCATTGCACGAGTGCGCCCTGGATCTGCAAGAGGGCGCGGATATGGTGATGGTGAAACCCGGTATGCCCTACCTAGATATAGTGCGTCGGGTAAAAGAAGAATTGCGGGTTCCCACTTTCGCCTATCAGGTGAGCGGGGAGTATGCGATGCACTGCGCCGCCTTTGAAAATGGCTGGTTGAAGCGAGAGGCGGTTATTCTGGAGTCCTTACTGGCCTTTAAGCGCGCCGGTGCCGACGGCATCCTCACCTATTTCGCCGAAGAAGCCGCACAGTTGCTGCAAGACTGATAGCCGGCGATAAAGCGCGCGATTCAATCGCGCGCTACCTTCCCTAGGGCCACTGATCTTCCAGGTCAGGCCCCACCGGCTGGGCTTCCTCTACCGGTACGCTGTGAGCCCTCCCGCCAAAAGTATTATCTCTTGGCAGCTCCAGGGGCTCCTCTTCATAATCGGAGCCATACTCGGGATCTACACCAAACTCTTCCGCATCGTCACCTCGAAGTTGTTCCTGCAATTGTTGGCGGCGCTGATCGCGCATCTGCTGCTCACTGGTATCCACCCCCCAACCGGGACTCATCTCCTCTCTGGGAGCCGCTTCGTCGCGACCATTGCCAAATAGATTGCGGAACCAGCGCCAGCGGTTCTGCCCCCGACATTCCGGCGCCGGTTGCAGCTGGCTCTCGTAGGAGAAAGGAATCTCATAACCACCGCGACAGTAATCCGGGTCCATAAACTGCCCCCGGGAGTTCACTGACTTAAGCTCCACTCCTCGGGGCATCTCTGCCGGTCCATGTTGATGGGGCAGCTTGCGCATAATCTCCGTCCAGATCGGCAGTGCGCCGGTGGAGCCAGTTAGGCGCGTGCGCTCATTGTCGTCGCGCCCGAGCCAGACTACAGCGGTTACTTCCGGCGAGAAGCCCGCAAACCAACTATCGCGGTTATTGTTAGTGGTTCCGGTTTTCCCGGCAAAGGCGATGCTACTTGGCAAGCGCTTGGCGGAGCGGCGTCCGGTACCCTCACGCATGGCCTGCTCCAGCCCCCAGCGCAACAGGTAAGCTGGAACGGGGTCGACACCGCGATTAGCCTTGCGGCGGAAGTGCTGTACACGGCCGCCCTGGGCATCGGAAACCGCCAGCAGTGTGCGCGGCTGTACCGTCTCACCATTGTTCGCAATGGTCTGATACATACCGGCAACTTCGAACGGGGTCATCTCCACAGCACCAAGCAACATCGCCGGCACTCGGGGGAGCCTGGATTCGACACCCAGGCGGCGAATCGTCTGGCGTACATTCTGCAGGCCGAGATCCAATCCCAAATGAGCCGTCGCCAGGTTATAGGACTTGGCCAGGGCGATATAAAGCGGTATCTGTCCGTGAGCGCGCTTATCGAAGTTCTGCGGCATCCATACATCGCCATCCGCCTCTTCAATTCTCACCGGGGCGTCATCGATCAGGGTGGCCAGATTGTACTCTTCCGGTCGCTCTAGAGCAGTGAGAAACACAGCCGGCTTAATCAGGGAGCCCACCTGGCGGCGGGCTTCCAGCGCCCGGTTGAAGCCTGGGTAGTCCGGGTTCCGATCTCCCACCATGGCCAGCACATTGCCGTTGCGATTATCCAACAATACTGTCGCGGCCTGGAGTGAATTGGCTTTGATCCCTCGGTCTTTCTCCAGCTGGCTAACGCCCTGACTGATGGACTCCTCCGCCAACTTCTGCACCGAAGGGGCTAAAGTGGTGTAAACCCGTAAACCCGAAGTGCGCAATTCCTCGTAGGAGTAGTAGGGACGCAATTCAATCAACAGCCGCTCAGTAAAGGCCGGGTAAGGATTCTGCGCACCGACACCACCCTTGACCACCCCCAGAGGCTTGGCGGAATACTTCTGGAACTCCTCCTGAGTAATCAGCCCCTGCTCCAGCATCAATTCCAGCACGGTATTGCGCCTTTGCAGTGCTCTCTCGGGATTGCGCCAGGGGTTGTAGTAAGACGCACCTTTCGCCAACCCCACCAACAGCGCTACCTGATGGGGTTCCAAGGTATCCAGGGGCTGCTGGAAATAGAATTCAGAGGCCAACCCAAAGCCATAAATACCTCTGGCACCCTGCTGACCCAACCACACTTCGTTGATGTATTCCTGCAGGATATAGCGCTTGTCGTAGTGCACCTCCATCAGGATGGCCATGAGGGCCTCGTTGAATTTACGTCTCAGGCTGGGCTTATGGTCAAAAAAGATATTTTTGACCAACTGCTGGGTAATTGTGGAACCACCCTGTACCAATCGTCCGGCTTTTGCGTTGGCCACCATGGCCCGGGCAATACCGCGAGGGGAAACACCAAAGTGATTGAGGAAGTCCTGATCCTCAACAGCAATCAGGGTATTGGCTACCAAGGGAGGAATATCATCGAAACGCACTGGATTGCGGTCATCGCCTCCCCCTAGTAGAGAGCCGATATTAGCTGCGTCCAGGCGAAACTCTGCCAGGCTTCGGCCATTGTCATCACGCAGGCCGCTGATTTGATCATTGCGCAGACGGAAGGAGACCACTGCGGCAGGCTGGCGGCCATTGGCATGGATAAAGTCCCGGCGCCAGACCTTGTAATTCATTCCGTCCTGAACCCAGGAACCAGGCTCACTCAGAGTGCCCTGCTTGCGGTAATTCAAGGCAGCAAATTCGGACTCCAACTCATCCGGATGCATTGCCATACCCTCGCGCAGCACCAGCGGACGAGCGTAGACTCGGGCGGGGAGTTGGTATTGACGGCTATCCAGTCGCTCGCGCAGCTGCACATCCAGGTAAGCCATATACGCTGCCAGCGCCAGGGAGCCCACCAGGGCTAAAAGCACTAGCAGCTTGAGCCAGCGATATCGTCGTTTGGGCTTTGACGCTCTGACGCGCCGGCGTTTCGTTGATGCCATATGAGGATTCAGTCCCGCTGCCAACTCAGTACATCAAGCGACTCATGAGACCTAACCAGCCCCAATCGAAGAGTCGAAGGCAGGGTACCAGCAGGTGGCAGCTCCGCTGGTATCTTGCTGCCAGTGTCTTTCAGCACTGGCGGGCCCACTCAATTAGCGGGCTAAAATCCAGGCTTGGCAGTATCTATCACCTGGCGGTTTACGTGAAGGTGCTATTTACACCTGTGCGAGGATTGACCGCAGCAACCGCCTATAAGTTCACCAAGATGTAACAAGCGCCTATGTGAGGGTTTGCTGTCGCCAGCCCTCCCCAATGCCTTGCACTTGGCAAAATCACGTCCATAATGCGGCGGAAATGTAGACAATAAGCCCGAATAGGAATGATATGCAGCAATACGATCTCTACGGCATAGGTGCCGCCCTACTCGATACAGAAATCGAAGTGTCGGACCAGGATTTGAGCAGCCTTGGCGTGGAAAAGGGAATCATGACCCTGGTAGATGATGCCCGTCAGCAACAGCTGGTAGACGACCTTCAAAACCATATGGTCACTGCCAAATTGGCCTGCGGTGGCTCCGGTGCCAATACAGTCATTGCTGCCAGCTATTTCGGTCTCCGCACCTTCTATTCGTGCAAAGTTGCCGCTGACGAGAATGGTGATTTCTACAGAAACAACCTGAACAGCGCCGGGGTCGACTACCCCGAAACACTGAAGCAAGCTGATGAGGGCACTACCGGCAAATGCCTGGTGCTTATCACCCCGGATGCCGAACGCAGTATGAACACCTATCTGGGAATGAGTGAACAGCTCTCAGTCGCTGAACTGGAAAGCGATGCACTGTCCGCCTCCAAGTGGGCCTATATCGAAGGCTACCTGGTCTCCTCTGAAACGGGTCGTGCCGCAGCGATCAAGCTTCGCGAAGAAGCCGAAGCCCACGGAGTTAAAACCGCTCTCAGCCTGTCTGACCCGGCTATGGTTCAGTTCTTCGGCGAAGGGCTGCGGGAAATGATTGGCGGCGGTGTGGATATGCTGTTCTGCAACCGCGATGAGGCTCTGGGCTTTACCGGTACTGACTCTGTGGAGGGCGCCGTTGAAGCGCTGCGCGATTACTGCCGCAGTTTCGCGATTACCCTGGGCGCCGATGGCGCACTGCTATGGGACGGCAACGACGTTCACCGCATAGAGAGTCCCGAAGTCCGCGCCATCGATACCAACGGCGCAGGCGATATGTTTGCCGGTGCTTTCCTCTACGGTATCAACCGCGAAATGAGTTTTACCGAAGCCGGCGAACTCGCTTGCCGCGCTGCCGCCCAGGTGGTGAGCCAATACGGCCCGCGACTAGAGGCCGAGCAGCACTCCGAATTACTCGCACCGGTTGTTTAATAGTAATTGCCTAGTAGCAGTTATCTATAGACACATGATTTCCAGGGGCCCCTAAGGCTTGGGCCCTCTGGAATGGTGGAGCATCCCCGGGTAGCTATCCAGCTCCGGTAGCCCCGTCGCTGCGGAAATACCGAACCCCTGGGCATAGTCCACCCCCATCTGGCTCAATTTTTCCATTAACTCCGGGCTCTCTACATACTCGGCGATAGTGCTGATACCCATTCTCTTCGCCAAGTGATCAATAGTGCTCACCATTGCGCTATCAATTTCATCCTCGAGCATATTGCGCACAAAGCTTCCATCGATTTTAAGAAAATCTACCGGCAGCTGGCGCAGATAAGCCAGGGAGGAAACACCGCGACCAAAGTCATCCAGGGCAAAGCTGCAACCGGCGGCTCTCAGCTTGTGGATAAATATCAGGGCTCGTTCAAGATTATTGATGGCGCTGGTTTCTGTAATTTCAAATTGAACCCGCGAGGGCGTTACACCGGCATCGGACAAAGACTGCAGCACAAAATCAGCAAAGGTCTCATCCCCCAGGCTGATGCCGGAAATATTGACCGCATAATTAATTCCGCCCATCCCCAGGCGCTGCTCCTGGGCCATATAGTCAAAGACCCGGCGAATTACCCAACGGTCCACTTCCTCGATCAAGCCGTAGCGCTCTGCGGCTGGCAAAAACAGCCCCGGTGAAATCACTCCACCATCACGGCCGCGCATCCGCACCAGGATTTCATAGTGGTGGACATTGCGGTCCCCCTTTAGTGAAACCACTGGCTGTCGGTACAACATCAGGCGATCTTCCCGCAAAGCCGCGTGAATTTCCGCAACCCAAGTGGTCTCGCGACGCTTCTCCAATACCTTGCGGGAGTCGCCAAACAGCTTAACGCGATTTCTGCCCTGCTCCCGGGCACTGCAACAGGCATCATTGGCCGACGCCAGTAATTGGCTGGCATTGGGGGTAAAGTGATCGACTCCAACAACACCGATCGACACCGCGACCCGGTTGTCATTCCCCTCCCAGAAAAAACTGAAGTTCTGTACAGAGTCGCGCAGCCGAGCCACCACACGACCACCCTCTTCCAGGGTGCAGTCGCGCAGTAGTATCGCAAACTCATCACTGCCGACTCGGGCAAATAGATCGTCGCTGGAGAGGCAGCGCTTGATTAACTCCACCAACTGAACCAACAACTGGTCCCCGGCAACAAAGCCCAGGGTGTCGTTAATAACTTTGAATTGATAAACATCCAGGTAGAGTAATACATGGTGCTGGCGTTTATCGACACAGAGGCTGAGTTGGCTTTGCAGCTCACTCTCAAAGAATTGTCGGTTGGGCAGTCGGGTTAAGGCGTCGTGGCTACTCTGCCACATAAGGCGGGTGGAAACCCGGCGTGCGGCAGAGGTATCCCGCAGCACCAAAACATAATTTTTAAGCACCCCCATATCCCAAAGAGCCATTACCTGCACGGTCACTTCAAGTGGGACATGCTCTTCCCCAGGGCGCTCAATACAGGCATTAAACTCTCTGGTTCTGGGTACTTCACCCAGGTCACTGGATGCGGGTAGTATCGGCTCTATCGCATCGCCCCGGCTATTGCACAGGCGCAAACCTTCACTGAGTGGCTGGCCGGGCAGCAGTCCAACCAGGTCCCCAGTCATTTCGTTGACCAGGGGGTTGGTGTAAACCACCGTGCCCGCAGCATCGGTGACAATGACACCATCGGCAACTTCACCGAGAGCCGCCTCCGCCGCCTGTAAACTGATCTGCTCACAGGGGCGCAGCCCCTCTTCCAGCTGGGCGAGGGGGCCGAGGTAACTTGCCGCCTCTGGATTAAACAGCGTCACGGGAAAACTCACTCAAAACACAACAGAGCAAAGCGCAAACCTTTCCCAGTAGCGGGGAGGTGCCTTGCGACATGCCATAACCGAAAAAGGTTACCGACATCATCGCCCACGATCGCCGATTTTATTCAATTATCCAGCCTCCCAGCCGAGTTTTTTCTGCAAATGTATAAATTGCACATTCACAGATTGCTGCGCAAGAAATTTTTTAATTTCTCGTCTTCAAATACTCTCTGCAAGGTTGCGCTAAGCAGTCCATTCACACGACTTTGGACTTCTTCACGACTGGGCTTAACCAGGTTCCGATCTTTGCCAGAAGCGCTGTAAGTGCCGAAATAAGTGCGAGGACCAATTTTCACTTCCAGGTGAATTTCAGCAGCGGTGTCAATCTCAGTGGTATAAACCGTATTTGGACTGTTGTAGGTGAGTTTTACCAATTTTGCGATCACCTGAACTTCCGGCGCGGTATCGGTAATTCGAAATGACCAATTTGAAAAACCCTCACGCAATCCCGCTGCAATAGCCTCACCAGCGTCATTGCCAATACTTACCTGAGCAGTATCCGCATAAACACCTCCCAATGATCCCAAGCCGCCAGAGGGCAGTTCATTAACTCCCATCACACTCATACTAAAGCCTTCGCCTATCGCTTCAGGAGCAACCTGAACCTGAGGCTGCAGCCAAATTTGCAGCGGGCTGTGAGCACAAGCGCTGAGTAGCAGCGCACCGGCAAAAACCAATAACTTCTTCATGTTTAATTCCCCCTCACTTCAAAAAAACTGCCAATTCAGCCATGGTGATGGTGGTGGTGCTCACCCTCATCACTCATCCGAACTATTGGCACAAGAATATCTACACTGCTGCCATCGGCAAAAAGCAGTCGCAACGGCAACTCTTCCCCCGCCTGCAAGCGCAGACCTTTAATCATTAAGTGAACTCCACCGGGAGCCATATCTACACTTGCCCCGGCGGCTATCGTCAGCTGATCCAGCGGGCGCATCCGGTTTATTCCGTTCTCCGATATTGTGGTATGCAGGTCTGCCGAAGCCTGCTCAACACCCGGCAACTCCACACCTGTGAGTACCTGACTCGAATCACCAGTGTTGTGCAGCGACACAAAGGCAGCGCTCATCGAAGGCCCGGGAGGTGTTTCCCGGGCATACCCCTCTGCCGTAATTCCTATGGAATAGGCGCCTTTAGACACAAGAAGTGCGGTGATTAAGAAGGCAAATGCCAATACTTTTTTCATGGTGCCCCTCCGCTGGGCTTAATCAGAATCAGTTTCGCCGGATTCCCGACTTTAATATCTCCACGCACCCGATACCCGGGCACAGCCTCCCGCAGTTGCTGATAAACCCAACGGCCCTCAGCATCACTGCGCGCTACGATAATGACGCGCAGCTGCTCGCTGCGAATCCTGCCCGCTACTCGCTGCAACTGTTCCACCAGCCCGGCAGACCTTGCTGCAAGTTCACCGGCTGGCAGATCTATCACCTCCCCTTGCGGTAAATCGAGCTGCGCTCTCCCCCGCTCGCGGACCAACTGTGTACGCACTTCAGCCACCAGCGGATTGGCCGGGGCCAACATCTCGGCCCGTTTCAACAGGGTATTCACCTCCCCAAAATCCCTGCGACGCAGGGCGTCCCGCGCCCACTCAACATAGGTGACCACAATGGTTTGAATACCAGTTTCTGCCTTGCTGTTATCCGGTTGCAGTTGCAATACACGCAGGTAATAGTCGTAGGCACTGGCGCCGGCAGGCTGGGTTAGATGCCCTTTGCGTAGCGCCTGTTCCGCAAGACTCAAAAAAAAGGAAATATTGTTGCGCCGAACCTGGTCTTGGGATGGCGTCTTTTTAGGGGCGGGAGGAGGGACAACCGTTTTAGGTGCGGGCTTATTGGATGAGCAGGCCCCCAGGCAAAATGCCAGTAGCAGTAAAACCCCAAGGCTGTGAAGGCGTTCAAATGACGGCAAAACAATCCCCTATTGTTGTTTTTTTGTACCACTGGCGTCGCTATACTGCTGCGGCGACTGAACCCCCGTCTGGTGCAGCAGTCTGAACTATGCGCCCGACTATAATGAATTTTTTCATCTATGGCTGTGATGACCAAAAGTTTCCGAAAAAATTTCCTCGTTCTGCTGACAATCCTGCTGGCCATAACCAGCATTGGAGCTACAGCGCAGAATTCCGATAACCCTTTTGCCTCGCTGAGCAGCGCCCAGGAAAACACTTTCCTGCCGGTCGATGAAGCTTATCAGCAGGACCTGCTCTTTGATGCCAACGGCCTCAGCGCACTCTTCCAGATTGCCCCAGAGTACTACCTCTATCGCGAAAAACTGGCGCTGTACAGGGTCGATAATGGTGAAAAAACTCCCATCCCCCTGAACCTGCCAACCGGTGAAGTTATTTGGGACGACTATTTCGAGAAAGAGACTGAGGTCTACCGAGGCCAGCTCGAATTTGCCCTGGACATCCCTGAAACCAGCGGTTCTACCCAACTGGAGCTCCACTATCAAGGCTGCGCAGATGCCGGCCTTTGCTATCCACCTCAGACCCGTTACTACAGTGTGGATTTTGCCAGTCAGGATATAGAACCGCAGGACAGCGCCTTAATTACAGGCGCGCCCACTCCGCCAGCGAGTGCTGGCGGTTCCGCCGGCAGTAGCAATGTCACCTTATCACTGGCGCTGCTTCTCGCATTTGCCGGTGGCCTGATCCTGAACCTGATGCCCTGTGTCTTCCCAGTACTGTCGATTAAATTACTGGCAGTGAGCCAGGCAGCACAAAATGTAAGCCAAAGGCACCACCACGGCTGGGCTTATACACTGGGCGTAGTTCTGAGCTTTGTGGCTATCGCCGCTGTGATGCTCGCCCTTCGCGCCGGCGGAGAGGCTGTCGGCTGGGGCTTCCAGCTTCAATCCCCCTGGTTGGTGGCAGCACTCGCCTACCTGTTTTTTATCATGGGGTTGAGCCTGTCTGGAATGACCGAACTCGGCAGTAACCTAATGGGTATTGGCGGCAACCTGAATAAACGTCAGGGGTTGTCGGGCTCTGTGGCATCCGGCGCGCTGGCAACCCTGGTGGCCAGCCCCTGCACTGCGCCGCTGATGGGCTCCGCACTGGGGTTTGCTGTTACGCAGCCCGCACTAATTGCGCTAAGTGTTTTTGCCGCCCTTGGCGCCGGTATGGCGGCCCCCTTCCTGTTGTTGACCTATATCCCCGCTCTAGCCGAAAAGCTGCCCAAACCCGGCCCCTGGATGGATCGCCTAAAGCAGCTGTTGGCATTTCCGATGTATCTCACTGCGGTATGGCTACTATGGGTTCTGGGCCGACAAGCCGGGGGGGATGGAGTTGCCCTGGTACTGGCTGGTGCCGTAGCCATTGCATTTGCCCTGTGGCTTTGGCCGCGTCCGCAATGGCACTGGCTGCGCGGTTCCCTGGCCCTGGCCTCCCTGGCCTTGGCAGTTTTTCTACTTCCGCAACTGAAAACCATCAATCAGTCTGAACAATTGTCCAGCAGCGATTACTGGGAGCCCTATTCGGCAGAGAGACTGGAGACTGCACGCAGTGAGGGGCGTGCAGTTCTGGCCAATATGACAGCGGCCTGGTGCATCACCTGCCTGATGAATGAGAAAGCTGTGCTGTCGAGCACCGAGGTCAGTGATGCTTTGGAGCGCCTCAACGTGGTCGCGCTAAAAGGAGATTGGACCAACCAGGATCCGCGAATCAGCGAATTATTGGCCAAATACGGGCGTACCAGTGTGCCGCTGTATCTCCTCTATCCCGCCGATGGGGGCGACGCAAAAATACTGCCGCAAATATTGTCTCAAGATGATTTACTACAGGAATTGGAGAACGCTGTGGACTCCCCTTTGAGCACTGGGGTGACTCAGTAAAGTTTTTGGCGCCTTTGTAGCCAATAACCCAAGGTAAACAGGCCACAGCCCGGATATTTTGAACTAATTTTTTGCCCAATATCGCCGAACTGCTGCTAACTTCGATAAACTCCGAGTCTGGCATGGACAGGGAGTCACTTTTGCGGCAGACTCGGTTAATGAGTTCGGGCAGCTAGGCCGAAATTTCGAGTTTGCCCGCAAGATAGCCAATTTTAACCCACTTTATATGGGTTTTCGGCAACTTTCTTCAGGGCGAATTATGGCTAAACTTCTTCTCCTTCACGGCCCCAACCTAAATCTTTTAGGCAGTCGCGAACCGCACATCTACGGGTCTACCACCCTGGCGGATATCAATAAAGCCGCCGAGCGCCAGTGCGACGCCGCCGGCCACGAACTGGAAGTCCTGCAGAGCAATAGTGAATCAGCCCTGCTCGAACGAATCCACCTGGCGGCGACCAGTGGGGTCGACTTTATCGTGATCAATCCCGCTGCGTTCACCCATACCAGTGTCGCCTTGCGCGATGCCCTGGCAGCCGTTGCCATCCCGTTTATTGAGCTTCACCTGTCCAATCCCCACGCCAGGGAAGCTTTCCGACACCATTCCTATCTTTCAGATCTGGCCTGCGGCGTAATCTGTGGCTTTGGCGCCAACAGCTACACCCTGGCTCTACAGGCAGCCATCCATCAACTGGATGCCACACCTGCACAACAATGAATCAAACTGCGAGTAAATAACTATGGATATCCGCAAAATTAAAAAATTGATTGAGCTGCTCGAAGAATCGGATATCGGCGAGCTGGAAATCAAAGAAGGCGAAGAGTCCGTGCGCATCAGTCGCGGCGTCAGCAGCGCAGCCCAACCCGTTGCACCGATTTACAGCGCGCCTCCCGCACCGGTTGCCGCCCCCGCTGCTCCGGCGCCCAGCGCTCCTGCTGCCCCAGCTGAAAAAGAGTCCAAGCCGGCTATCAGCGGACACGCGGTAAAATCCCCGATGGTAGGCACCTATTACGCTGCACCCAGCCCTGGCGCCGAGGCCTTCGTGAAAGTGGGCCAGCAGGTCAAAGTTGGCGATGTTGTATGCATCGTCGAAGCGATGAAAATGATGAACCAGATCGAAGCCGACAAGGCCGGTACTATTGAGTCGATCCTGCTGGAAGACGGCCAACCGGTTGAGTTTGACCAGCCCCTCGTGACCATCGTCTGAGTGGGGTAAGTCACAATGTTCGACAAAATCCTAATCGCCAACCGCGGCGAAATCGCATTGCGGGTTTTGCGCGCCTGTAAAGAGATGGGCATCGCCACTGTGGCGGTGCACTCTTTGGTAGACCGCAATCTCAAGCATGTACGCCTGGCCGACGAATCTGTATGTATCGGCCCCAACCCATCCCCGCAGAGCTACCTAAATGTGCCGGCCCTGATCTCCGCCATGGAAATCACCGACGCAGTAGCCGTGCACCCCGGCTATGGCTTTCTCGCAGAGAACGCCGACTTCGCCGAACAGGTGCAAAAGAGCGGCTTTACCTTTATTGGCCCTGATCCCGATGTGATCCGCCTGATGGGTGACAAGGTGTCTGCAATTGCCGCCATGAAAAAGGCTGGTGTTCCCACCGTTCCAGGCTCTGACGGCCCGCTGCCCGATAATAGCGAGCGCTGCATGGAGATTGGCCGCAGCATCGGTTATCCGGTCATCATTAAAGCTGCCGCCGGTGGCGGTGGTCGCGGCATGCGTGTGGTGGAAAAGGAAGAGGAGCTGGTGAACGCGATTGCCGTGACCAAGTCCGAAGCCCAAGCGGCCTTCGGTGACGGCACCGTCTACATGGAAAAATTCCTGCAGAATCCCCGCCATGTTGAGATCCAGGTAATGGCCGATGGCCAGGGCAACGCCATCCATCTCGGCGATCGTGACTGCTCCCTGCAGCGGCGCCATCAAAAGGTTTTGGAAGAAGCCCCAGCTCCGGGTATTCCCGATGAGGTGCGCGAGCAGGTACATGAGTCCTGTGTACAGGCCTGTATCGATATCGGCTATCGCGGCGCGGGTACTTTTGAATTCCTGTATGAAAATGAGCGCTTCTACTTTATCGAAATGAACACCCGTATCCAGGTGGAGCACCCCGTTACCGAAATGGTAACCGGCGTCGACCTGATCAAAGAGCAAATTCGGGTTTGTGCCGGTGAGAAGCTATCCCTGAAGCAGGAAGATATCGTAATCAAAGGTCACGCCTTTGAGTGCCGTATCAATGCCGAAGATCCGCAGACCTTCTTCCCCAGCCCCGGCAAGGTAAACAACTTCCATATGCCTGGCGGCCTGGGTGTGCGGGTCGACTCCCATCTCTACTCCGGATACTCGGTACCCCCCAACTACGATTCCATGATCGCCAAGCTAATCACCCATGCGGAAGATCGCGAAACCGCGTTGGCGCGTATGCGTGTGGCCCTGTCGGAACTGGTAGTGGACGGCATCAAAACCAATATTCCCCTACAGGAAGAGTTGGTACGAGATGAAAACTTTGCCAAGGGTGGGGTCAATATCCACTACCTGGAGAAGAAGTTAGGTCTTTAAGCGCTCGCCAGCCGGGGCAAAGTTAGCGAGAATTGCGGCAAACATAACGACACTGACCTTGCCAAGGATGGCGTGGCAACCGTCGTTATCTGAGTGCGGCCCAGCCGCAACAATGCCGTAAACATCGCTACAACATTTCCGGAATAATTATGCCCTGGCTACAACTCCGCGTGGACACCGACCGTGATCACGCGGAAAAAATCGAAGACGCACTGCTTTTTGCCGGTGCCGTATCTGTCACCCTGCAAGACAACGCTGACCAACCGATCCTTGAGCCGGGACTCGGAGAGGTGCCCCTATGGGAGCAAACACGGGTCACCGGGTTGTTCGATGCGGAAGTAGACACCTCGGTTACCGAGGCAAAAGCAGCTTCCTTCCTATGCGAAATGTTGCCCAATGCCCGCTGGGAGCAACTTGAGGACAAGGATTGGGAGCGGGAGTGGATGACCCACTACAAACCCATCCAGTGCGGCCCCAATTTATGGATCTGCCCCAGCTGGTGTGAGCCACCACAGCCAGACGCCGTGAACCTGCTGCTCGATCCGGGCCTTGCCTTCGGCACTGGCACGCACCCAACTACTTTCCTATGTCTGCAATGGTTGGCACAGCAGGAGCTCGCAGGTAAGAGTGCCATCGACTTCGGTTGCGGCTCGGGTATTCTGGGGATTAGCGCACTTCTACTGGGAGCAGAGCGAGTTCTCGGCACCGATATCGATCCCCAGGCATTGATCGCCAGTCGCGACAATGCCCAGCGCAACGGCATAGACCCCGAGCGCTTCCCGGTCTACCTGCCAGAACAAATGCCGAGCGAAGCCGCCGATGTCATGTTGGCCAATATCCTCGCCGGTCCCCTGGTAGAACTCGCCCCTCAACTAATACAGCTCACCCAATTGGGCGGAAAAATCTGTCTGTCCGGCATCCTCAGTTCCCAGGCAGAGCAGGTGAAAAATGCTTACAGCGAATGGATTGAGTTCGATCCTGACGGCGAACACGAGGGATGGGTCAGACTGACAGGCAAGCGGGTGCGCTAAATGCGCTCCCCAGCACTACGCGGGACCCCTTTGGGCTGATAAACTTGGCTGCTAAATAAACTGCGCTCTAGTCGAATGTCTCAACTGGTAACCCGCTGCCCTCATTGCAGCACATCATTTCATATTAATGACCAGCAACTGCGCGCTGCCCGTGGAGCCGTTCGCTGTGGGTCTTGCCTGCAGGTGTTTCGCGCAGACGAAAATATCGTTTTCTCAGAAAGTGATAGCGAGAGCCGCAATGATTTGGAGGCTTTGCTGGAAGACGATGACTTCCTGATCCACGACGATATCGAGCTCGACGAGGACGAACCCGCCACCCCGCCATCTCCACCAGCTGTAGATCAAACTGCCGGTCGGGAGAGTGCACCCAATGAGGGGGCACCTGACAGCGCGCCCAAATCTGAACCAAAAGAATATAGTGCAGCAGCGCAGGAATTAATTGGTGACGCCTTTGGCGACCATGAGTGGCAGGAGCTGGAAGCATCTCACACCGAAGAGGAAGCGGAACCCGAAGAGGACCTGGATAAAATCCTCAAGCCGGACTGGGAAGAACTTCCTGATTTTGATTCTGACCCTTCGCCCGAGTACAACGGCCAACCTGAAGTACCGGAGTTTGAAACTTCTAGCTCCCTCGCTGAGGAATCGTCTTGGGACAACAATGAGCCTGCAGTATCAACCGAGTCTGTAGATTCACCTCCCCCCACTGAGGAAAGCCGCCAGGAGCCTTACTTCGGTGGCGAATCTACCACTGCTGAAGAGCCCCAGCGGGAGCAATTAATCTCAGCTATCCAGCCCGCGCCTGTGGAGATGTCGTGGGGAGTTCCCAAAAAGAAACGCACAGCCTCTCCCTGGCTGTGGCGTGCATTGGTTCCCCTATCGATCCTCGGCATAGTGATTCAGGTTGCATACTTCCAGTTCGATAGCCTCAGCCGCAAACAGCCCTGGCGGGACTTCTATGCTGCCGCCTGCCCACTATTCGGCTGCACCTTACCCCAGCTAAAAGATACCCGGGCGATCCAGGCCACAAACTTAATGGTGCGCACCCACCCGCAGCTGCAGGGCGCCCTGGTAGTGGATGCAGTGCTGCTAAATACCGCCCCCTACGCGCAACCCTTCCCCAACCTGTTGCTGAACTTCAGCGACCTGAAGGACAAGGCTGTGGCCAGTCGCCGGTTTACCCCGGACGAGTACCTACAGGGGGAGTTGGCCGGACGCAAACTAATGCCCCAGGACAGCCCCATTCATATCGCAATTGAGGTGGTTGACCCCGGTGCAGAAGCGGTAAACTACGAGCTGAACATCACTCACTAAGCTCACACGAGCTCCCCGGCTAAGTTTTTAGCAAAGGGGGTTTGGCGCCATAAACAACCAAACCTGCGCATTCAGCAGGCTAAATGAACAGTGTTCGATCAAATTGCCCGCTTTTTCGCTTTGCCATTAACGGGCCAGCCGCTATCATAGGCGGCTGTTTTGCCGGGGCACAGATTGCCCTTCCTACAGCCCAAATGGAGCTACCGTGTCTACTGCCATTGGCCCCTATATTATCGACAACCCGGTAATTCTGGCGCCCATGGCCGGTGTCACCGACCGCCCCTTCCGCCAGCTGTGCCGAGAACTCGGCGCCGGATTGGTGGTTTCGGAGATGGTGACCTCGGACACTCGCCTGTGGAACAGCCGCAAGTCCCGCTTGCGCCTGGATCACGGTGGCGAAGCGGCGCCCATATCGGTGCAGATCGCCGGCGGTGATCCTGAGATGATGGCGGAAGCCGCTCGGGAGAATGCTCGTCGCGGCGCGCAAATCATCGATATTAATATGGGTTGCCCGGCAAAAAAGGTGTGTAAGAAAGCAGCGGGCTCCGCCCTGCTGCGGGATGAAAAGCTGGTAGCGGATATTCTTCAAGCCGTGGTCCAGTCTGTTTCCGTCCCGGTGACGCTAAAGATCCGCACCGGCTGGTGCCCGGATTCCCGCAATGGCGTCACTGTAGCCAAAATGGCCGAGGATTCCGGGATCGCTGCACTGGCGGTTCACGGTCGCACTCGCGCCTGTGGCTACCACGGACAGGCTGAATTCGATACCATTGCCGAAATTGTATCCAGGGTAGAAATCCCGGTTTTTGCCAATGGCGACATCTGCAGTGCTGAGAGAGCCCGAGAGGTGCTCGATTACACTGGCGCATCGGCGGTCATGATTGGCCGTGCAGCACAGGGACGACCATGGATTTTTCGGGAAATAGCCCACTATCTCGCCACTGGCGAGCGGCTACCCGAACCGACATTGGATGAAGTCAGGAATATTTTGCTCGCCCATTTGGGCGAACTACACCGATTCTACGGTGAAGTGATGGGGGTCCGTATCGCTCGCAAACATGTGAGCTGGTACTTGAAGACGCTCGCGGATAGCGAGTCCTTCCGCAAGACCTTTTTCCAAATAGAGAGTGCAGAAGTACAACATGCCAGCGTTCACGAGTGGTTTGAACGCCGAATAACGAGAGGGGCACAAGCGGCATGAACAACGAAGTATTAATTCCGGATACTGGCAATGAAGAAGTATCCTCCAGGGGACAGACTCAACTGGCACAGCCACAGCAGCAGTCCCTGCGCGATGCCGTCGAGCACGCAATGGAGAACTACTTCCGCCACCTGGATGGCCAGATGGTAACCGATGTCTACGACATGGTGCTGTCGGAGATCGAAGCGCCCATGCTCGAAGTGGTGATGAAATACACCCGTCACAACCAGACCCGCGCCGCGCAATTACTGGGTCTCAACCGTGGCACCCTGCGCAAGAAGCTGAAGCGCTACGGCCTGCTGTAAGCTTCCCACCGAGCGAAATTTTGAAGGGGGATGAGGTAACTCATCCCCCTTCGCTATTTTCCCGGCAGCGTTTTTGTTGCCACAGTGGACAACCGCTAAAACCCTTTAAACATCCTTTTCGAAAACCAGTTGGATCAAGTGCAATGACAGACAAGGTTTCCATCCGCCGCGCTCTAATTAGTGTCTCTGACAAGAGTGGCATTGTAGAGTTCGCTCAACAGCTCTCCGCAATGGGGGTTGAGATTCTTTCCACCGGCGGAACCCACCGCCAGCTCAAGGAAGCGGGTATTCCCGTGGTAGAAGTTTCCGACTACACCGGCTTCCCCGAAATGATGGACGGCCGTGTCAAAACTCTGCACCCGAAAGTACACGGTGGCATTCTGGGGCGCCGTGGTACCGATGATGCCATCATGGGCGAGCACGGTATCACCCCGATCGATATGGTGGTGGTTAACCTCTACCCCTTCGCTCAAACCGTTGCCAAACCCGACTGTTCCCTCGAAGATGCTATCGAGAATATCGATATCGGCGGCCCCACCATGGTTCGCGCTGCCGCCAAGAACCACAAAGATGTCACTATCGTGGTCAATGCCAGCGATTACGGCAACATCATCGAAGAAATGAAAGATAACGATGGCACCTTGAGCCACGCCAGCCGCTTTGACCTTGCGGTAAAAGCCTTTGAGCACACGGCGGGCTATGACGGCGCTATTGCCAATTACCTGGGCGCCATTAAAGGCGAAGAAAAGCAGCTGTTCCCGCGCACCTACAACAGCCAATTCATCAAGAAGCTGGATCTGCGCTACGGTGAGAACCCGCACCAGAAATCCGCTTTCTATACCGAAGCCAACCCAGCTGAGGCCAGCATTTCCACTGCTACCCAGTTGCAGGGTAAAGAGCTGTCCTACAACAATATCGCCGATACCGATGCCGCGCTGGAGTGCGTCAAGTCCTTCGAGCAACCCGCTTGCGTTATCGTTAAACACGCCAATCCCTGTGGTGTGGCAATTGCTGAAGATATTCATAAGGCCTACGACCTGGCTTTCGCTACCGACAGCGAATCTGCCTTTGGCGGTATCATCGCCTTCAACCGAGAGCTGGATGGCGCCACTGCCCGCGCTATCGTCGAGCGACAGTTTGTTGAAGTCATCATCGCACCGTCAGTCTCCGAAGAGGCCAAACAGGCCGTTGCCGAGAAGAAGAACCTGCGCCTGCTGGTATGCGGCCAGTGGAGCAGCGAGCGCACCCCGGCGCTGGACTACAAGCGCGTTAATGGCGGCCTGCTGGTTCAGGACCGCGACGACGGTCTGATCACGGCTGCTGACTTGAAAGTAGTCTCCAAGCGCCAGCCCACTGAAGAAGAAATCCGCGATCTGCTGTTTACCTGGAAAGTGGCCAAGTTCGTAAAATCCAATGCCATCGTATACGGCAAAGACGGTCGCACTGTGGGTGTAGGCGCAGGCCAGATGAGCCGCGTAAACTCCGCACGCATCGCCGCGATCAAGGCCGAGCACGCCGGCCTCGCTGTTGCAGGGTCCGTTATGGCTTCCGATGCCTTCTTCCCCTTCCGCGACGGCATCGATAATGCTGCCACTGTGGGAATCCAGGCGGTCATCCAGCCCGGCGGTTCCATGCGCGATGAAGAAGTGATCGCCGCAGCGGACGAGCACAATATGGCCATGGTATTTACCGGCATGCGCCACTTCCGCCACTAAGATTGTACGCCCGCAAATGCTCACTGCTGCGGGCTATGATCAACGGGCTGGGAAGTATCGATACTTCTCAGCCCGCACAAATCATTGGAATCCAGGGGCGAGACTCAGGCCTCAGAATCAATTCCACGTTAAACTAGCACACCTATAACCTGTGCAATGGACCGGATCGGTCGACTTAGGGGGATTTAAGAATGAACGTATTGGTTATCGGATCAGGTGGCCGCGAGCACGCCCTGGCGTGGAAAGCAGCGCAAAACCCAAATGTCGGCACCGTCTATGTTGCCCCGGGCAACGCCGGCACTGCCCGCGAACCCAAGCTGGAAAATATCGCAATCGGTGTGGATAACTTCGCCGCCCTGGCAGATTTCGCCGAGGAAAACGGCGTAGAGCTAACGATTGTCGGCCCGGAAGCACCGCTGGTAGAGGGTGTTGTCGATTTCTTTAATGCCCGTGGCCTCGCCATTTTTGGCCCCAGCAAAGGCGCCTCGCAACTGGAGGGCTCCAAAGCCTTTACCAAGGACTTTCTCGAGCGCCACAAAATCCCCACCGCTGCCTACCGCAATTTCACCGAAGTGGAGCCGGCGGTTGCCTACATTCGCGAGCGCGGCGCGCCCATCGTGGTTAAAGCCGACGGCTTGGCTGCGGGCAAGGGTGTAATCGTTGCCGAAACCGAAGAGCAGGCTGAGCTCGCTGTACGCGATATGCTGTCTGGAAACGCCTTTGGTGAAGCCGGCTGCCGCGTGGTTATCGAGGAGTTCCTCCAGGGTGAGGAAGCGAGCTTTATCGTGATGGTGGATGGTGAAAACATCCTGCCGATGGCCACCAGCCAGGATCACAAGCGCGTTGGCGATGGTGATACCGGCCCCAATACGGGCGGTATGGGTGCCTACTCCCCGGCACCGGTGGTGACCGACACCATTTACCAGCGCATTATGCAAGAGGTTATCGAGCCCACCGTTAAAGGCCTGGCCTCTGAGGGCACACCCTACACCGGTTTCCTCTACGCCGGCCTGATGATCGATAGCGACGGCACCCCGAAGGTTATCGAGTACAACTGTCGCTTTGGCGACCCGGAAACCCAGCCAATTATGATTCGCCTGAAATCAGACCTGGTCGACCTGTGCATGGCTGCTCTGGACAAGAAGCTGGACACTGTCACTGCTGAGTGGGACCCCCGCCCAGCCCTGGGTGTGGTACTTGCCGCGCACGGCTATCCCGGCAGCTACCGCAAAGGCGACGCCATCAGCGGCCTGGACAAAGCAGACAGTGACAACGCCAAGGTCTTCCACGCCGGTACCGCACTGGATGGTGAGCGCGTAGTCACCAATGGTGGCCGGGTGCTGTGCGCTACAGCATTGGGGGATACCGTCGCTGAAGCTCAGGAAAATGCCTATGAATCAGCTCGGGCTATCTACTGGGACGGCGTGTTCTTCCGGAAAGATATCGGCTACCGCGCTGTCGAAAGAGAAAAGGTTTCTGCAGAGCAGCAGGACTAACAGCTGGCATCGGCGGCCGCTCATCAGCGGTCGCCTCTGACAGGGAGCAGAATACTATGAGTAAACGCAGCCTCAGCGGACTCGACCGCCTGTTAATTCAAGCGGATCGGGCTCTGCGCACCCTGAGTCCCGGCGAACCCTGCCACGGCCGGGCATCCCCGGCGAAGGGTGAAGCCGAGATAGACCTCACCGACAGCGAACGCAAACACGCCGCTGGCCTTATGCGGGTCAACCATAGCGGTGAAGTCTGCGCCCAGGCGCTCTACCAGGGCCAGGCCCTGACCGCCAAGCTGCCCGAGGTGCGGGGGGAAATGGAGCGCGCTGCCGATGAGGAGATCGACCATCTGGCCTGGTGTGAACAGCGCTTGAAGGAATTGGACAGCCGCCCCAGCCTACTCAACCCACTGTGGTACGGCATGTCCTTTGGGCTCGGCGCCGCCGCCGGGAAAATCAGCGACCGAATCAGCCTCGGTTTTGTGGCCGCTACGGAAGACCAAGTGTGTAAACATCTTGAGAGCCACCTCGAAAAGCTTCCCGCCGACGACAAGAGAAGCCGTGCGGTAGTGGAACAGATGTTAATTGACGAAGACGAGCACGCCCACGCTGCACTGGCCGCCGGTGGTGCCCGCTTCCCCACTCCGGTAAAAGGAGTGATGTCTCTCGTATCCAAAGTGATGACTTCGGCCAGTTATAAAATCTGACCGTTACTCTTCAATCATTAAAACGACTTGGAGTTTAGGGAGGTTACGCCCAGTTTCCTCCCTCCCTTCCCGGCTAATTTCTCTTCAAGCTTCTTCAACGCTGTAGCTGTGCACAATCTCGACACCCGCATTGCGCAACATGATGGAGCCTGAGCAGTATTTCTCTGCGGAGAGTTCCACTGCACGGGCAACATGGGATTCCTTCAATCCGCGACCGCGCACTACAAACTTCATTTCAATTCGCTCAAACGGCGATGGGGTTGTATCTGGGCGCACACCTTCCAGTTCACAATGACAGGAAATAATGTCTTGTCTCGCCTTCTGTAAAATACTCACCACATCGTAAGCCGCGCAGCCACCGACGCCCAGCAAAATCATTTCCATCGGGCGCACACCATTATTTGTGCGGCCGCCTTCCATCACTACCGAATTACCGCTGCCAGCTTCACCGACGAAGGTTAAATCATTTACCCAGGTTACTTTCCCCTGCATCACTCCACTCCCATTAAAACTTCAGCGGCGAAGCTTAGCATATTGGCGAAGTCTATCCCGGCACCTGTATGTTTCCGGTATAGTGTCTGGTACGCCTCCGCGCGAAAGCCGAATGACGCACGATCAAATGCTTTTTCTATGAACGCATCGTGGTTTATGAAGTCCAAGCGACCCAGTGCCATAGTGTCACAGGTCACACTGCGGAACTTTGCCGCGGTCAGCCCCTGTTGGGGATTTTGTTTTCGCGCGATAATTCAATAGTGCTCAGCTGCTAAAGCCGGGATAGAGCACAAGACAAAAAATGAGGAATAAATCCGTGACGGTTGCTATCGAAGACCCCATGACTATCGGCAATATTGAAGACTTTCTGGCCCACTGCCACCGGCGTCGCTACCCGGCCAAGAGCACAATTATCTATGCTGGCGACCGCTGTGAATCCCTTTATTTCATTATGCGCGGTTCCGTTACAGTTCTGATTGAGGACGATGAAGGCCGCGAAATGATCGTTGCCTACCTCAACGACGGAGACTTTTTCGGTGAGATGGGCCTGTTCGATCAGGACACCCGCAGTGCCTGGGTCCGCACCAAAACCGAGTGTGAGGTGGCAGAAATCTCCTACACCAAGTTCCAAGAACTCACTCGCCAGCACCCAGAGTTTCTTTTCGCCCTGGCCACCCAAATGGCAGGCCGCCTGCGCAACACCACGCGCAAAGTTGGCGATCTTGCCTTCCTGGATGTTACCGGACGTGTCGCTCGCACCCTGCTCGATCTCTGCAATGAGCCGGATGCAATGACTCACCCCGAGGGCATGCAAATAAAAATCACCCGCCAGGAAATTGGCCGTATCGTCGGCTGCTCCCGGGAAATGGTGGGCCGCGTATTAAAAACCCTGGAAGAACAGGGCCTGGTTTCCGTTAAAGGTAAAACCATGGTGGTGTACGGTACCCGCTAGTATCCGAATAAATACACCGCATAAAAAAAGGGCGATTTTTACATCGCCCTTTTTTATTTCTACTACTGGAGTAAGCGGTCAGTTAAACATTTCCATCAGTTTCCTGCCCGGCTCCTCCTCCCGCATAAAGGCCTCTCCCACCAGGAAAGCATTGACGTTATGACCGCGCATCGCCGCAACATCATCTGTGGTATGAATACCACTTTCCGTAACCACAAGGCGGTCTTCGGGGATCAAGTCCAGTAACTTAAAGGTATTTTCCAGCTGCACATCGAAAGTGTGCAGATTGCGATTATTGATGCCGATTAAGCGGTTAGGTAATGCCAGGGCCCTCTCCAACTCCTTGTGGTTATGCACTTCCACCAAGACATCCAAGCCCAACTCCAAAGCGAGCCCGTTGAGATCCGCCATCTGTGGATCTTCCAGGCAGGCTGCAATCAGCAAAATACAGTCGGCCCCAATCGCGCGAGCTTCATAGATTTGGTAGGGATCAACGGTAAAGTCCTTGCGCAGCACCGGTAGGCGTACGGCATCTCGGGCCTGCTGCAAGTAATTATCTGCGCCCTGAAAAAAGTCCACATCGGTTAGTACTGACAGACAAGCCGCGCCACCTTTTTCATAGCTGGTAGCAATTTCTGCAGGAAGGAAATCCTCGCGAATCACGCCTTTACTGGGAGAGGCTTTTTTAATTTCGGCAATTACTGCAGCCTCACCAGTGGAAATCTTGCGATCCACTGCTTCGACAAAGCCTCTCGCCGGTTCCTGATCCCTGGCGCGAAGGCGAACTTCGTCGGTGGAGCACTCAGCCTTGCGCTCGGCAACCTCTTGCCACTTGCGCTCGACAATTGTTTTTAAAATGGTCGGTGTACTCACGATTGAATTTCCTCTGGGCGAAACGCACTGGTAAACGCGGCAAGATCGTTAATTTTCTCTCCGGCGAGACCGCTGTCGATAGCATCTTGTGCCATAGCGACACCTTGCTCTGCAGAGTGCGCAACGCCGCTGACATAAATTGCCAGGCCTGCGTTAAGCGCAATAATATCCGCGGCTTTTTGCCCCGCCTCAGTATTGCGCTTACCCAGCGCATCGCGAATCAGGGCCAGGGAGTCCTCGGAACCAGAAACACTAAGATCAGAGAGGTCACGGCGCTGCAAGCCAAAGTCTTCAGGCTTGAGGGTATATTCCTGCAAGGCACCATCCTTTAATTCCACAGCAAAGGTATCCGCAGCAATACTGGCTTCATCGAGCCCGTCTTCACTATGTAAAACCAGCACATGCTCTGAACCGAGCTTTTGCAAAACTTCAGCCAATAGGCGGCAGTAGCGCTTGTCATACACACCGATTACTTTGCGCTTTACTCCCGCCGGATTTGTCATCGGCCCGAGTAAATTGAAGATGGTACGCAGTCCCAGCGCCTTGCGCGATGGGCCAACGTGGCGCATCGCATTGTGAAAGCTGGGCGCAAACATAAAGCCAATACCGATAGTCTCTACGCAACGCGCCATCTGCGAGGGACTCAATTCCAAAAATACGCCGGCGTGCTCAAGCAGGTCCGCAGAACCACTACTGGACGACACGGAGCGATTGCCATGCTTGGCTACCTTAGCTCCGGCAGCAGCTGCCACAAAGCTGCTCGCACTGGACACGTTAAACAGATTGGCGCCATCGCCGCCGGTGCCGACAATATCAACTGTGTTTTCCAGGTCGAGCTCAACCTTTATCGCCAGCTCACGCATGGTTTCCACAGCGCCGACAATTTCATCGACTGTCTCCCCGCGAATGCGCAGTGCGATAAGGAGTGCGCCTATCTGTGACTCCAGCGCTTCGCCACACATAATCTGGCTCACGGTTTCGCGCATTTCTTCACGAGTAAGGTGTTCGCCATCCACCAGTTTGGCAATGGCCTGTTGAATATTCATTTTTCCCCCTTTGCCCCGCTCTGCTTATTGATTCTGGCGGGGCCTGCCCGCCGCGCACTTGTTCTTCCGGTCCTCAAGACTCGATAAAGTTTCTCAACATATCGTGACCGTGCATGGTGAGAATCGACTCAGGATGAAATTGCACCCCTTCTACCGCTAATTCCCGGTGCTTCACGCCCATGATCTCGTCAATTTCACCATCCTCTGTCTCAGTCCAGGCGGTGATCTCCAGGCATTCCGGTAAACTGCTTTTCTCCACTACCAGTGAGTGATAGCGAGTCGCCTCAAATGGGTTGGACAAACCGTGAAACACCCCCAAATTGTTGTGCACTATAGGAGATGTTTTGCCGTGCATAACCTGCCGGGCACGAACCACCCTGCCACCGAAGACCTGACCAATACTCTGGTGCCCCAGACAAATACCCAAAATAGGGATACTGCCGGCAAAACGGCGAATGGTATCGAGAGAAATACCCGCCTCATTGGGGGTACAGGGACCCGGCGAAATCACGATTTTCTCTGGCGCCATTGCCTCGACTTCATCCAGGGTAATTTCGTCGTTGCGTTTCACCACCACTTTTGCACCCAGCTCTTCCAGGTACTGCACTACATTCCAGGTAAAGGAGTCGTAGTTATCGATCATTAAAATCATTGTGCGGCCCCCTTAGCCTCTGGTTGATAAGTGGATTCTTCCATTCTTTTTTGCAGGCGTGCGAGAGAGGCCTGGGTCGCGCGGAGTTCGCGCAGGATTTCGGTCTGGCTTGGAGGCAGACACATTTCATCCATACGTCGCAATTTGGCCTCTTCCAGGTTATTCAAGACTACACCGATAAAGAGGTTAATCATTACGAACGCCCCCATGACCACAAAGCTAACGAAGTAAAGCCAGGCCCAAGGCATCGAATCCATCGCGGTATACATAATATCCGTCCAGTCCTCAAAGGTGACAATGCGGAATAAACTCAAAAATGCGATGGGTAAAGTGCGCCAGTGAGTTGGATCAATATCGTGAAATAGGAAATAACCCGCTACACCATAGATATAGAAAATGATGCTCATCAACAAAGCAATGTGCATCATGCTTGGCAAACTGCGCAAAAGCGTGTCCACCAGTGTGCGGAGTTCCGGGAATGCAGACACCAGCCGCAAAACCCTTAATACCCGCACCAAACGCGCCAGGGTAGCTAGCGGCCCTGTAGCAGGAATCAAACTCAGTGCAATAATAGTAAAATCAAAGCAATTCCAACCACTGGCAAAGTAACGCCAGGGACGGGCCCCATGGGCAAAAATTTTAACCAGCGCCTCAATAACAAATGAGGCGAGAATCAGTTGATTAATAGCGCCCAGCAGCGTACCAAAGCGCTCCGTCACCCAAGTGGAAGTCTCCAACCCAACAGCGACAGCATTGAGCAGAATCATTCCGATAATGATTTGGTTAAATAACGGCGCTGCGACGACTCGCTCGCAGCGTTCAGCCAGGGTCAACTTTTGAGAAATACTAACTTCGCTCATCTTGCTCGATCTTTAAAGGGTCACTACTCTTGGCCAGCGCCATACCGGCAGCGCGGAAAAGCGCTCGGGCCTTATTCATTGTTTCATTCCACTCCGACTGCGGATCGGAGTCCGCCACCAGGCCAGCCCCCGCCTGCACATATAGTCGGCCATCCTTGATAACTGCTGTGCGAATGGCGATAGCGGTATCCATATTGCCATTCCAAGCCAGGTAGCCGACCGCCCCACCGTAAATGCCACGCTTTTCTGGCTCCAGCTCATCGATAATTTCCATAGCGCGAATCTTGGGGGCCCCCGACAGGGTACCGGCCGGCAGTGCCGCGCGCAGAGCATCCATTGCGGTGAGGCCCGGCTTTAACTGGCCGACAACATTGGAGGTGATATGCATCACGTGGGAATAGCGCTCGACAAACATTTGGTCGGTGACTTTAACACTGCCAGTATCAGCCACCCTGCCGATATCATTGCGCCCCAGGTCAATCAGCATCAGATGTTCAGCGAGTTCTTTGGGATCTGCCAACAGCTCTTCCTCCAGGGCAAGATCCTCCTCCTCAGTGGCTCCCCGATGGCGGGTTCCCGCCAGAGGTCGCACAGTCATTTCCCCCTCTTCTAAATGCACCAAAATTTCTGGGCTGGAGCCCACCACATGGTGATCACCCAGATCGAGGAAATACATATACGGCGAAGGGTTCAAACTGCGTAAAGCACGGTAAAAATTGAGTGGCGGCGCATCGAAAGGCGCAGACAGGCGCTGGGAGGGCACCACCTGCATCACATCGCCGGCAAGCACATACTCTTTAACCCGGTCTACTGCGCGCTTAAAGTTGTCCTCGCCAAAGTGGGATTGGAATTCGCTCTCATCAATGCCGCGCCCATGCAAATCGAGGGGCACGGTATCCGGCAGCGGTTGTGCTAACTGGCCAACCAATTGGTCCAGGCGCTGCTGGGCTTTTTCATAGGCTGCTTCTTCAGCGGTATTTGCGTGGACAATCAGAATTACCGCACCGGCAAGATTGTCAAAAACCACCAATTCATCGCTGACCATCAACAGGATGTCCGGATTACCCAGGGTATCCGGCGGAGTACTGGCGGCCAGACGCGGTTCGATATAGCGCACGCAGTCATAGCCAAAATAGCCCACCAACCCGCCGTTAAAACGAGGCAGATCCGCTAATTCAGGCACCTGATAGCGCTGCTGAAACTGCTCAACAAACTCCAGAGGGTCGGCGACGCTGTAGCTCTCTACAACCTCACCATCAGTTTCCACGGTGATGTCAGTGCCCTTAACCCTGAGCAGAGTCCGCGCAGGTAAACCAATAATGGAATAGCGTCCCCACTTCTCCCCGCCCTGGACCGATTCCAGCAAATAGCTGTAACGGCCTCCGGCCAGTTTCAAATAGGTGGACAGTGGCGTTTCAATATCCGCCAGTACGCGCCTTACCAGGGGGATACGGTTATAACCCTCAGACGCAAGTTGAGCGTATTCAGTAGGGGTCATGGAGACTCCGATCAATTTTTCATTCTTTATGATTGGCGCCAGAGTATAAGCAGCGCCCACGGGAAAGGTGCCTCAATCGCCAAACTCGATTGGGCCTCAGCAGATCAGTGGCGCCATCGCCAACTGTTTGTCAGGGAGAAAGAGTGGTTCACGGAAATTCCCTCAGTGCAGGCGCACAAGTTAACAAATCCCGTCTATGGCGGGCAAGAGATTGCCCGCCAGTTTTGTAAATTAAGCCAAACTCTTACGCATGGCTGCAATCACTTCAGCGTAGTCCGGGGTATTGAATATGGCAGACCCAGCGACAAAGGTATCTGCTCCAGCTGCAGCAATTTCGGCAATATTGTCGCGATTCACACCGCCGTCGATCTCAAGGCGAATATCAAACCCAGACTCATCAATCAACTTGCGGGCTTCTTTTAACTTGGTCAGGGTATTGGGGATAAACTTCTGTCCACCAAAGCCTGGGTTCACCGACATCAGCAGGATCATATCCAGCTTATCCATTACATACTTGGCCGCATCGAGGCCACTGGCTGGATTGAACACCAGCCCGGCTTTACAGCCGAGACTGCGGATCAATTGTAGGGAGCGGTCCGGGTGACGAGAGGCTTCTGGGTGGAACGTAATATAGGTAGCTCCGGCATCGGCGAACATGCGAATCATTTCATCCACCGGCTCCACCATCAGGTGCACATCAATCGGAGCCTCAACACCGTGTTTGCGAAGGGCCTGGCATACCATAGGGCCAATCGTGAGATTTGGCACATAGTGATTGTCCATCACATCAAAATGCACCCAGTCCGCTCCGGCTGCCAACACATTGTCCACTTCCTCACCCAAACGTGCGAAATCTGCGGAGAGAATAGAGGGGGCGATCTTGTAATCTGACATCAAAATATCCTTTGGTAACTCAACTTTCGCCAGTCAGTCGGCGATCTAAATTTTCCAGGCGCTCGGGGGTTCCCACATCGCACCAGTCCCCCTCATAGAGTTCAGCTTGTAGCTTATCCTCATTAAAGGTGAACACTTCCCCAAGCCCAAAGCATTCGCGACGCTTAGGGTATTCAGTGAGGGTTTCAGCTCGCAGCCAGCTAATACCCGCAAAGGTATAGCGGGGCTTGGCTGTACCCGACAGCAAGCCACCTTCTATGCCAAAATCTCCATCGGGGTTATGGGGAGGATTAGGGACCATCAAAAGACGCCCAGGGCAAGACTCCGGCAGCGGCCTCTCGATCCATTGCGACAGGTCATAGTCACACCAGACATCACCATTAACCACCAAAAACGATGAATCGCCGATCAGTGGCAGTGCCTTGAGAATCCCGCCGGCAGTTTCCAGTGGCTCCTCCTCATGCTCCACAGAATAATGAATATCCAACCCCCAGCGGGAACCAGAACCAAGCTGTTGACGAATTTTGGGTCCTAAGTAGCCCAGGTTAATCACGACCTTTTGCACACCAATAGCTGCCAAGCGCTCAATTGCATATTCAATCAGGGGCTTACCGGCAATCGGTAACAGAGGCTTTGGTGTTTGGTCAGTCAGTGGGCGCATACGGCGCCCAAAACCTGCTGCCAATACCATGGCAGTCAAAGGGGAATTCTCTTTGGGTTTGCTCATTAAATTAATCTGTACAGTTTTCGTACGGCCTACTTCGGCTAGTCACCGGCACAGCGGTAATCGCTGTACCAGGGCAAAGGCTCTATCTGCGGCAGTAGGGTGCCGCTGAACCAATCAGTAAACGGCTCCAGCTCTGGGTAGCGCTCAGCGGTTTCCAAAACATAGCGAATCACCAGCGGCAGGTGCTGCAAGTATCCCTGCTTTCCATCACGCAGACTGAGGCGCGGGAACAGACCCAGCACTTTAATATGACGCTGTAACCCCATCCAGTCGAACCAACGAAGATAGCGTTGCGGATCCACAGGCTGCATAACACCCGCCGCTTCTGCGGTCGCGACGTAAGCCAGCACCCAGCGCTCTACCCGCTCGCGGGGCCAACGGATATAGCAATCTTTGAGCAGAGACACCAGATCGTAGGTGGCGGGCCCCCACACTGCGTCTTGAAAATCGACAATCCCCGGCCTTTCCCCGTCGCGGATCATCAGGTTGCGACTGTGGTAATCCCGGTGAACAATCGTGTGAGGCTGTTCCTCCGCACTGTTAAGCAACAATTCAAAGGTTTGCTCCAGCAGCTTTTCTTCCCGCTCTGAAAGCTGGTAGCCAAGTAGCTCTCGCACCAGCCACTCAGGCATTACATGCATTTCCTTAAGAAGTAGTTCCCGACTATAAGCTGGGAATAATTGTTCCTCAAAAGGGATTTGCTGCAGGCATAAAAGTTCACTCATTACCTCTGCGTAGAGTCCCTCAACACTGTCGCTGTTGAGCACACTATATAACTGGGTATCCCCCAAATCTTCCAGCAGCAGGTACCCCTCCGCGGTGTCTGCAGCAATCACCATCGGCGTATGGATACCGTTGCGGCGCAAGTAATCAGCCAGAGCCACAAAGCGGGCGGGGTTAGTCAATTGGGGGGGAGTATCTACCGCTATCAGTGACGGCTCGGTTAGAGTGCGAAAATAACGGCGAAATCCAGCATCTCCCGCCAAGCTCGATAAATCAGCCGGAGCCCCCATATCCAGGGCCACACCAACCCACTCACTCAAGGCATTATGTCTGGGATCGGAGTCGATCTCGCACCTTTTCTCAACTTCACTGCTCGATCTTAGGCTCATCTTATATTCCAACTGTTTCTAGCTGCATTTTAACCCCGAGCCTCTCTGCGTCCAGAGACGCCATCACTTTTATTGGAGCCCCTACTTTGCCTCAGCTAAAAACAGAACACGAGTTCCAGGTAATTTGCGTTTCGAAGCTGAGCCTCTAGCTGTAACATTACGACTTCAGTACGGCTATTAACCACATCTACATTCAAGTAGAATCGGACGATGATTTTGCGCGCCCCGGCTCGAAAGCTGTCGCACGTATCCATCGATAAAGAAACACTAAAAGATAGCTGGAACATATCGTTTGATGCTTGAAGTCTCCCGGTGGCGTCGCCTCGCTCTGGCGATTGCTAATAACTCCCAAGCCCGCTCCATCGCTCTCGGCCTAATCGCTGCTCAGCCTCTGTGGGCGCAAGCCAATCAGGGCGAGTCGTACCCTGACCCAGACTACAACCCCTATTTGTACTTGGACTGGTTGCCCCGCTCTGAGCTAACCCCGGAGGAATTAGCCAATCTACCGGCTGTGTGTTCTGGTGCCTTTGTGGCCCCTCCGCGCAACTATCCCGGTTCTGACCTGCCCCCTGGGGAGGCCCCACTGAGAGCCACTGCTGAGAAATCCCAGTGGCTGGAAGATGGTTCAGCCGAGCTGAGCGGAAATGTACATATTACCCAGGGTTATCGGCAGCTCTTCGCCGACCAGGTCAAACTGAATCGCCCGGAAAATATCGCTACTTTAGATGGTGCGATTGAGCTTCGGGAGCCCGGTTTGCTAATCCGCGGTTCCTCCGCCGAAGTTCACACCGAAAGCGAAGCGGCCTCTGTTGAGGATGCTACCTATGTGGTGCACGATGCTTTTATCCACGGCGGGGCCGAGCTGGTGGCGCGTCAAACCAGTGGTGAATTAACCCTGACCGAAGGGACATATACTCGCTGTGAGCCCGGTCGTGAGTTCTGGCAACTCACGGGCCGCGAGATCAATATTGATGAAGTAGAAAGCCAGGGTACTGCACGGGATGTGCGCCTGAAGATTCTGGACGTACCTGTCTTATACCTGCCGTATTTCCGCTTTCCTGTGGGCGATGCGCGCATGTCCGGTTTCTTGTTTCCCACACTCAGCAACAGCGATAAGAATGGCTGGGACCTCGCAATACCCTACTACTGGAATATTGCACCTCAGATGGATGCCACCATTTCCCCGCGTTATATCCAATATCGCGGAGCCGGACTGGAGGTTGAGTTCAGACACCTGGCAGAAATGTTTAGTACGGAAATCCGTCTAGCCGATCTACCAGACGACGATGGCGGCAACAATGACCTTGCCCAGGACCTAATTGATGAAGGCTTCCCTGAGGACCTGGTTCTTCCCTACAAGGGTGAGGACCGCTGGCTGATCAGTTTGGAGCAGCAAGGTGGCTACAGCGGTAGTGTCTGGCGTACCGATATCGACTATACCAAGGTCAGCGATCCAGACTATTTCCGCGATTTGAGCACGGCCAACCTCGATATCAATGCGGAAACCCGAGTTAGCCAGAAAGTTCAGGGGCTACTGCGCAGCGAGCACTGGCGAGCCACACTGCGTACCCAGGACTATCAAGTGCTAGAAAATGACGCCTTCGATACATTTGCCCAATATCCTCGTTTGGATATAGACGGCGATTACCGCTGGGATGACTGGCTGTTGACTATGCAGAACGAAGTCACTAGCTGGGATCACAGTGACACACAAACCATAAGGTTTATCGAAGACACCGATGACCCCGACAGTGTCACTACTCGAACACGGGACTTTATTACCGCAGATCGTCTGCGCCTCGACTATGAATTCTACTGGGATAAAGAGTGGCTCTGGGGATATTTTAAGCCGGGAATTGCTGGTCGCTACCTCGCTTACAGTGTGAGTGACCTGTTTCTACCTGAGGATGCCGACGATACCCCGGATGCGGCTGCCGCCCAGTTTATTCTGGATACTGGGCTCTACTTTGAGCGCGATAGCCACCTATTTAACCGCGACTTTATCCAGACACTAGAACCTCGGCTGTTTACCCTGATTAGCAGCAATGCCGATCAGAGTGACTTCTTTGATATCAGCGGTCGTGCTAACGATGTCGATCCTGAAATTAGGATCGACCCTGACAGTAACAACTTGCTGTACGACACGTCACTTTACACTTTCAGTTACGACCAGTTATTCCGCGATAGCCGATTTACCGGAAATGACCGGATCGACGATGCAGACAGACTTGCCCTGGGCCTGACAACCCGCTTTCTGGATCCAGTCAGTGGCCGGGACCTCTTCTCCGCCAGTGTCGGACAGGTCTACTACTCCAGTGACAGGCAAATCGGCCGCACCGCTTACATTGAGGATACTCAACGGTCAGAGCTAGCTGCACGAATCGAAAGTCGCCCTTTCGAATCCCTGCGCCTGGGGACTGAGCTGGTCTATGAAGATAGTGAGCACAATATTAATCGCGGTAATTTCAGCCTGCGCTATCTTGACGACGACTACCGAATCTTTAATTTAAGCTATTACTACGAGCGCCCAGACTCAACGGATGATGAGGATGAGGACGAAGATGAAGATGAAACCGTGAGTCAACTAAATGCCTCAACAGTCCTCCCACTTGGTACTCATACCTCACTCATGGCCGGTGCCAGCTATGATCTTACTTTGAATCGGGAACTGGAATACCTGGCAGGAATCGAATATGACGACTGCTGCTACCGTACCCGACTGGTGTGGCGACGCACACTGGACAATGATCTCGCAGGGGTTGTATCTGCTGAAGACCTTGAGTACGACGAAGGTATCTATCTTGAAGTCGAACTCAAAGGATTAGCAGGCTTTGGTTCAACCGTGACAGAAATGCTGACCCAGGGGATTGCCAACTTTGATCAGAGAGAAGAGCTGAAACAGTGATGAGAATAATTAAGAGATTCGTACCGAAACTGGGCCTGGCACCCGTACTGGCAGCTGGCGCTCTGATCGCCGCCACTGCCACCGCACAAGTCAGAAACCTTGACCGGGTAGTTGCTGTTGTTGACGACGATGTTGTGATGGCCAGTGAATTGACCCAGCGCATGAATACCATCGCCAGCCAAATCCAAGCACAACAGGTACAGGCCCCTCCTGTGGATGTTTTGCGCCGCCAGGTTCTCGAACAACTCATTATCGAACGTTTGCAACTGCAGATGGCCTCTCGCGCAGGTGTCACTGTTTCTGAATCGGAGTTGGACCAAGCTATCGCCCGTGTCCAACAAAATGCCGGAGTCAGCCCCGAAGAATTCCGCCAGCGGCTGCTCGCTGACGGTATGAGCATGAAGAGCTTTCGTCAGCAAATTCGCCAAGAGCTGATGATTCGCCGGGTCGAGCAGGGCAGCGTTAACCGCCGGATCCAAATTACCGACCAAGATATCGATAACTTCCTACGCTCCAAGGAGGGGGAGTTTTGGAAGTCCCCTCAATTTGAGCTTGGCCATATTCTGATCCCCGTAAGTTCCAGTGCCCCCAGCAGCGAAGTTACCCAGGCACGGGAAAAGGCTGAAGACCTAGCTCAGCAGGCCAAAGACGGCGCTGACTTCCGCCGCCTGGCGATCGCAAACTCTGCCGGCCAAAATGCACTTACCGGTGGTGACTTGGGTTGGCGCAAGACCGTCGAGCTTCCTACTCTTTTTGCCGATGCCCTCACCGACTTAAAAGCTGGCGATGTTACCGAGCCTTTCCGCAGTGATGCCGGCTTTCACCTATTAAAGATTCACGCGCAGAAAGGCGCCAGCGAGCAGTTGGTGGAACAGACAAAAGTTCGCCATATCCTGCTTAAGCCGTCCGCTATTCTTACCGATGACCAAGCTTACAATAAGCTGATTGAGCTCCGTGAAGAGGCCATGGCCAGCGATAACTTTAGCGAGCTCGCGCGAGAGAACTCAGAGGATATAGGTTCTATGCTATCCGGTGGCGATCTTGGCTGGTCTATGCCCGGGCAGTTTGTGCCAGAGTTTACCCAGGCTATGGATGCAACTGAGATTGGCAGCATTAGCCTGCCTTTCCGCAGCCAGTTCGGCTGGCATATCCTGCAGGTTGAAGATCGGCGCAAACAGGATATGACCGACAAATATATCCGCAATCAGGCAGCCAATTTGCTGCGCAACCGCCGCTATGAAGAAGAACTGCAAAACTGGCGCCGTGAGATTCGCGACCAGGCATACGTTGAGATCAAATTGTCGGACTCTGAGACCACCGAGGACTCAGGAAACCAATAGTAAGCCGCTTTTTCAGCGGGAAAGACCGGGCCCTGTGCCCGGTTTTTTTTTGTAGCTACAGGAAAGTTATATAGCAATGGCTCCTAAAATTGCCTTCACCCCCGGAGAACCTGCAGGTATTGGCCCTGAGCTGGCTGTGAAGATTGCACAAGAGAGTTCTCCAGCACAGATTGTCGCAATTGCTGATCCCCTGCTACTGACAGAGACCGCTACGGCATTGGGGTTGCCTCTTCAGCTCCTTCCTCTGTCCACAGCAGGCACAGAGGGGACACCTGCCGGTGCTCTCTACATACTACCGGTCTCCATAGCCGAGCCTGCTAAACCCGGCTTACTGAATGCAGTCAATGCACCCTATGTATTGGAAACTCTTACAGTTGCGGCAGAGGGGTGCCTGGCCGGCCAGTTTGATGCCGTGGTTACAGGGCCCGTACACAAAGGCATTATCAATGATGCCGGTACTCCATTTAGCGGCCATACAGAGTTCTTTGCTGAAAAAGCCGGTGTTGAGCATGTCGTTATGATGCTAGCAGCAGAGGACCTTCGAGTTGCTCTAGTGACAACTCACCTGCCCCTCAAAGAGGTGAGCGCTGCTATCACCCCCCCGCTTCTAGAGCAGATTATTACCATCCTCGACGCCAGTTTGCGGGAACATTTCTGCATCTCCAATCCTCGTATTAGCGTTTGCGGCCTCAACCCCCATGCTGGAGAGGGGGGACACATAGGCCATGAGGAAGTAGAAATAATTGAACCCACACTCGAACACTTGCGCCACCAAGGTATATCACTGAAAGGTCCACTTCCCGCAGACACTCTTTTTACCCCGCCGCATTTGTCGGAATGTGACGCCGTTTTAGCTATGTATCACGATCAGGGGCTTCCAGTGTTAAAATTCAAGGGTTTTGGCCACGCCGTCAATATCACTTTGGGGCTACCCTTTATCCGCACTTCAGTAGACCACGGCACAGCTCTCAATATCGCGGGCACAGGCATTGCAGACTGCGGCAGCCTCAAAGCCGCACTGTCTCAGGCTGTGGCGATAGCTAAATTGCGCAGTTCCTAACCAGTGCCTAAAACTTGCTTGGAGAAAGTGTAAACCATGCCCTCACCACGTGAGCGCAGTGAAAGGCCCTAAAGGGTATCCAACTGAAATGCTCACTAGCACCCCAAGGCTTAACCGCAAAATTAATCATCCAGGTTACAGATATATCAATGGATAACTTCTTTCAACACAAAGCCCGCAAACGCTTTGGACAAAACTTTCTCGTCGATGAAAATATTATCGAGCGCATTGTTCGTGCGGTAGGCCCTAAAGAATCAGATACGCTAGTGGAAATTGGCCCGGGCCAAGGGGCAATTACAGAATTACTACTAAAACGGTGCCCATCTCTAACCGCTGTCGAACTGGATCGCGACCTGATTCCGATGCTGGAATTTAAATTCAGGGAATACCCGGAATTTAGCATCATTGAAAAGGACGCATTAAAATTTGACTTTGGCACCTTTGCTGGAGATAAGCAGCTACGCATTGTCGGTAACCTTCCATATAACATATCCACACCATTACTGTTCCATCTGCTCAGTTTTCGCGGGCAAGTCCAGGATATGCATTTTATGCTGCAGAAAGAGGTGGTAGATCGGCTCAGTGCTACGCCTTCGACTAAATCTTATGGGCGACTTAGCGTGATGGTTCAATATTACTGTCGCGTACAGGGCCTATTCCCTGTCCCTCCGCAGTCCTTCCGGCCCGCCCCCAAAGTGGATTCTGCCATCGTGAGATTGGTTCCCCACAGCACTCTGCCATTTACCGCAAAAGATGAAGAATTATTGGAAAGAATCGTCAATATAGCCTTCCAGCAGCGCCGTAAGACCCTGCGCAATGCTTTAAAACCCCTATTCCCGGATCTCGACCCCGAGCTGCTGCCCATTGATGCCGGCCGCCGACCAGAAACCTTAAGCGTCGAGGACTTTGTTAAGCTGGCCGACTACTGTACAAACTTGCAACAACAATAATTATTTTTCATATTTTTGGGGGAAACCTTGGCAACTTACGCCATCGGAGATATTCAAGGATGCTTTGCAGCTTTTCAAAGCCTTCTCAAGAAAATCAATTTTAGTGCTGACCGTGACAAGCTCTGGCTTGCCGGAGACTTGGTTCACCGAGGTGAGGATAGCCTGAGCACCCTTCGCTATCTCTATGAGCACCGCCAGCAGGTTACAGCAGTGTTGGGCAACCATGATCTCCATTTACTGGCGATCGCCCATGGCGCTAAATCTCTGTCTGAAAAAGAGCACGACCTTGCCAAGGTTTTAAAAGCAAAAGATTCTGATAAGTTACTGGAGTGGCTACAAAGCCTACCCCTTCTAGTACATAAGAAGGGGTACACCATGGTGCATGCGGGTATCCCTCCCATTTGGAGCGTTACTAAAGCGCAAAAGCTCGCCACTGAAGTGCATAAGGCCCTCGCCGACGAAGCTATGGCAAAGGCATTTTTTTATGGCATGTACGGTAATGAGCCACACTGTTGGGATGATCATTTGATCGGCATCGAACGCCTGCGGTCCATTACCAATTACTTCACAAGAATGCGATTTTGTAAGGCTGATGGCACTCTGGATCTAATCAATAAAAAGGGGGTCCAGGCCTCTCACGGTGAATACCAGCCATGGTTTAGCTTTCCCAATCGAAAAACCAGAAATGACAAGGTTATTTTTGGGCATTGGGCTGCCCTGGAAGGCCGCGCAGATACTGAGAATATCTATGCCCTAGACACAGGTTGCGTTTGGGGAGGGTACCTGACTGCAATGCGATTAAGTGATGAAGAATTTTTTTGTACAGATTGCAGCTTATAAAAATTACTTCGCCCTGAAGCCTAAAAGAAGAATTTAAACCGACCGAACCTCAAAAAAAATAAACTGACAGTTATCACCTGGGAGTGTAACTGTCAGTTTACCTAGCTTGAATAACCTTATAAGCCATAAGTTAATTGATCCAAAGCAACTCCTACACTCGACGGTTTCCCATCAAGTAAAAGCTCAATAGAGTTAACAAGTTCCGCTGCTCCTTCCCTCTGGCTGAGAAGCACCAAGAAAGTATCAGCGCCTTTTTCTCCGCCGCCCTCGACCTCTTGACGAAAACTGCTCCACATTGAAAAAATATTTGACGGATCAGTATTTTCACTTTGCAGAAACAGGTCAATTGCTCGATGTATGAGCAGACCACAGCTATAATACAGATCAAACCTGCCCCTGTTAGCAGCCTCAACCAAAGGAATCTCTTTTACACCTTTTGTGCAACTTTCCTTAAAAGCCTTAATTTTATTAGAGACATATTTTGATGACTCGGGATACAAATCTAATAAAGCCAGCGCGGCTAACCAATCCGCATTCCCTTCATGTAACCACGATTCATTTGCATCACCATACAATCCTGTTTCACTACCCTGCTGGTATAAATGTGCGACCTCATGAGCAAAAAACCAAATGGTTTCATTAATAAAGTTAGGGTCGGAAAATTTCCCATCAAGTTCATTCATATTCCAATGCATAAAAACCTGATGTGGCAAGGTCCCCCCCTGCCAAGAGTTATCATCGACATTCGCATATGATGCATACAAAGAAGGCTTTGTTCCACTTAGTGCCCCAAGCCTTTGCTCAAAATAACTCATTAACCTGGGAATATCTGATTCTAAAGACAATCTCAATTTTTCTGGCAAACCGTTATCAATAACAGCTACAACACTAGCTGTATTTATAGGTTCTTGAGTTCCAACATAGACATTCATTCCATTATCACGATCAATCCAGCTGGCGGTCCCAACATTTATCTTCCCGTTAATGATCATATGCTCACCTGGGGGAACTTGCATAGTTATTCGCCAGGCTTTTACTTTATCATCACAGTTGTCAATACAAGCAAAAAAGCGGCCTGTGTATATCAGGCTTCCACCATCTGAATAGGGGGAGAAAGGTGCATAGTCTTTGGGAAGAGATATATAGCTAGGCGTCAAATAAATTTCAATGTGTTCGAATGAACTTCTATCTTTTCTAACCAGAAACTCTTCACCATCCATAGAAACCAATTCAAATTCTGGTGACACAGACTTCCAGCGTTTTATACGAGAGGCATCCGGGTTACGTACAAAGCTAATCCGGCTTGCCGGCCTATCCATTTGATAAGTAAGCTTCCAGAGCTTATCGCCCTGCTTCTCAATCGCGATATCCACCCCAGATATATCTTCAGCTAAAGCTGAAAAACCAGTTAAAACTAACAGTAAAAACTGAATATATTTCAATCTTAACTCCTTTTAGATTGAGAAAAATAAATAAAAATTGAAGTCATAAATGCTTCCATATATTGATAACTATCAATACAGAGTTATACATACAACCAGACAGACAAATAATTCTTATTCTTCGTTAATCAGAAACGTTCAAGTCAATCAACAGGATTGTATCTATCAGTAGCTTAATACCCCCTTAACGCAGGTACTGTTGATATAATTTTATTTAGAACATGAAAGAAACTCATTGCCTGCAATATCCGCATGGAGCTGCGCAAGCAATGAGCACTATCAGGTTGATAGAAAAACCTAATCCTCTGTGAGGCAAAAATAGGATCAAATTTCCTTAACTTAATTTTGCCTAATCTGCACTGTACCCTTTAGGATTTTTATACTGCCAACGCCAGGTATCTTTCACCATACGCACTAAATCATACTCAGCTTTCCACCCCAGCTCTGTTTCAGCCAGCTCTGGATCTGCGTAACACTCTGCAATATCTCCGGGTCTCCGCGGAGCAATGTTATAGGGAATTTCCTTCCCGCTGACACTCTCGAAAGCACGAACGACTTGTAAAACAGAACTGCCCTGTCCCGTCCCCAGATTATGGGTATAACAACCCTCAGAAATTTCTTCTTTACATATTAAGTTTAGCGCCGCCAAGTGTCCGCGAGCCAGATCAACTACATGTATATAATCTCGAACCCCAGTACCATCGACGGTATCATAATCACCACCAAAAACCTGTAGCTGCTCCAATCTACCTACTGCCACTTGGGAAACATAGGGTAGTAAGTTATTGGGGATACCACTGGGATCTTCACCAATAGTCCCACTTTCATGGGCCCCAATCGGATTGAAATAACGCAACAAGCTCACTTTCCACTGGCTGTTCGGCGCAGCACAAAGATCTCGCAACATGTTTTCCACAATCAACTTACTTGAGCCATACGGGTTGGTTGCGCCAGTAGGAAAATCTTCTTTAATTGGTACTGTTTCAGGATCACCATAGACCGTTGCCGACGAACTGAAGATCAGGCGGTGAACTCCAAACTCCTCCATCACCTCACATAAAGTTAAGGTCCCAGCTACATTATTCTGGTAATAGCGCAGAGGCTGCGCAACAGATTCACCAACTGCTTTCAACCCCGCGAAGTGAATTACGGCGTCAATCTTATGATCAGAGAATACTTTGCGTAAACCTTCCTTATCACTAATATCCAGATGGTGAAAAGGGATATTTTTGCCAGCAATTAACTCGACCCTCCGTAGGGCTTCCTCACTGCTATTCGATAGGTTATCCACAACTACAGGCTCAAAGCCGGCAGCAAGCAACTCGATACAGGTATGACTGCCAATATATCCGGCACCTCCAGTCACCAAAATCGCCATTTATGTTCCTCAATATTTCTCTAATACCCAATATGGGCTGTAGTAAAGCGTAAAACAGCCGCCCAATTCAACCTATATAAGTGACATTCCACTGTCTCATTCAAAGGGAAAGCTATGCTGGAAAAGCTGGAGAGCATTCAACACTTACTCCAGCAAAGAACAAGGTTCACAACGGCAATAACGATAGTGCTTCACGCCAAGCGTATCCCAAACACGATCTGGACTTTACAGCTCATACATCGCTCGTCCCATTTGGGCAAGAGAAGCCAAGGGCGTACGACATCCTAACCAAAGCAGGGAACTGAGCTAATTCCAGTAGGCTACAGGGAGGTAGACACCATGACAATTTTCAATCACTACTTGGAAAGATACGAATCTATCCAGGACGAGGAACTCAGTATTCAGGAATACCTGGAGCTGTGTAAGACAGACCGCAGTGCCTATGCGTCACCAGCTGAGAGGATGCTGATGGCCATTGGCGAGGCCGAACTGGTAGACACCTCACGGGACCCGCGCCTGTCACGTATTTTCTGTAATAAGGTTATTAAGCGATACAAGGCCTTCAGTGAATTCTATGGTATGGAGGAAGCCATAGAGCAAATTGTCTCTTTCTTCCGACATGCCGCACAGGGTCTGGAAGAGAAGAAGCAAATCCTGTACTTGCTAGGTCCTGTTGGTGGCGGAAAGTCATCCCTTGCAGAGCGGTTAAAAGCCTTGATGGAGCAGGTGCCCATCTATGCAATTAAGGGATCGCCAGTATTTGAATCTCCCTTGAGCCTTTTCTCTCCTACTGAGGATGGCCGCATCCTTGAAGAGGACTACGGAATTGCACGTCGATACGTAAACACTATTATGTCTCCCTGGTCTGTTAAGCGATTGCATGAATTTAAAGGGGACATCAGTAAATTCCGTGTCGTAAAAATTCGTCCATCTATTCTCGATCAAGTTGCCATCTCAAAAACAGAGCCCGGTGATGAAAATAACCAGGATATTTCATCACTGGTTGGCAAGATCGACATTCGTAAGCTTGAGGATTTCCCCCAGAATGACCCTGATGCCTATAGTTTTTCTGGTAGTTTATGTAGGGCCAACCAGGGACTGATGGAGTTTGTCGAGATGTTCAAAGCGCCTATCAAGGTGCTTCACCCCCTACTAACTGCAACACAAGAAGGAAATTACAACAGTACAGAGGGATTGGGGTCAATTCCGTTCAACGGTACAATCCTCGCTCATTCCAATGAATCAGAATGGCAATCCTTCCGCAATAATCGCAACAATGAGGCTTTCCTGGATCGTATTTATATCGTCAAGGTACCCTACTGTGTAAGAGTGCAGGAAGAAATACGAATCTATCAAAAACTGCTAGAAAATAGCTCCTTGTCAAAAGCGCCCTGTGCACCAGACACCCTGCGGATGTTGGCGCAATTCTCTGTATTGTCGAGAGTTAAAAACCCTGAGAACTCCAGCCTTTATTCAAAGATGCGTATCTATGACGGTGAAAACCTAAAGGATACCGACCCCAAAGCAAAAACCATTCAGGAATACAGAGATAATGCAGGGGTAGATGAAGGCATGAACGGACTATCCACCCGTTTCTCCTTTAAGATCCTTTCAAAAGTTTTCAATTTCGATGCTACTGAGGTGGCGGCAAATCCAGTCCACCTACTCTATGTTCTGGAACAGCAAATAGAGCAGGAGCAATTTCCACCAGAAGTGCAAGAGACTTACCTCGGGTTTATCAAGGAATATTTAGCTCCAAGATATGTAGAATTTATCGGTAAGGAAATCCAAACGGCTTACCTGGAATCCTACGCTGAATACGGCCAAAACTTGTTTGATCGCTATGTCACTTACGCTGATTTTTGGATACAGGACCAGGAGTATCGCGACCCAGAAACCGGTGAAATACTGGATCGCGGCGCCCTTAATGAAGAGCTTGAAAAGACAGAAAAACCTGCAGGAATTTCCAATCCGAAAGATTTCCGCAATGAAATAGTCAATTTTGTACTCCGCGCCAGGGCTAACAATCAAGGAAAAAATCCCGACTGGAGATCTTACGAAAAATTACGTGCCGTTATCGAGAAAAAAATGTTCTCCAATACGGAAGATCTTCTGCCAGTTATATCCTTTAATACCAAGGCGTCAGCAGATGATAAACGCAAGCATGCAGACTTCGTTGCGCGTATGGTTGAACGCGGCTATACCGAGAAGCAGGTTAGATTGTTATCCGAATGGTATCTACGCGTGAGAAAATCTCAATAGTAAGGTTTTCCTCCATTAAGGTCACTGGAAAAACACGAGGAAGCCAAACCCGGATACTGATTAGATCATTAACTTTTAGTGAGCACTTGAATGATTTCACAGCACCTTATCGGGACCCTCAATGGCTCACTATAGTGAAGATACCAATAATTGTGTTTGGTGGATTCAGCAGGAAATATTCTGAATAGATTTATGGCGACGGATGCCTGTGAGCTTTATTCAGAACAAAGGCAGAAATATGAGCTATATCATCGACCGCCGCTTGAATGGAAAGAAAAAGAGTACCGTTAATCGGCAGCGATTCTTAAGGCGCTACAAGGCTCACATTAAGAAAGCTGTCGGCGACGCCATGAATAGCCGCTCTATTATGGACATGGATAAGGGAGAGCAAATCAGTATCCCTACTCGGGATATCAGCGAACCCTTATTTTCTCACGGTAGCGGTGGGCACGTAGAGCGAGTTTTACCCGGAAACAAGCAATTTACTGCTGGTGATCGTATCCCTCGTCAAGGTCAGCGAGGCGGTGATGGAAATGGTGGTGGTGCCAGTGATAGCGGGGAAGGGGTTGATGAATTTGTCTTCCAGATATCACAAGAAGAGTTTCTGGACTTTATGTTTGAGGGGCTCCAGCTGCCCAATATGATCAAGCAACGCCTGGCCGGCAACGAGTCTTTTCAAATAGTACGTGCCGGAATTAGTAATGAAGGAACTCCAGGTCGTCTCAATGTGATCCGCTCACTCAGGGCTGCCCATGCAAGACGCATAGCCTTGACCAGTAATAAGCGAAGGAACCTGCGCAATTTAGAGGAAGACCTATCCCAAGAAGAAAACAAAGATACTGCTCTGCGAGACCAGCGCAAAATTGAGGCTCTTAAAAACCAAATCGCCGAACTTCGCAGCCGTATCAATCGAGTCCCTTTCCTTGATGATTTCGACCTGAAATATAACCTGCTGATTCGACAACCAAAACCTCGATCTAGGGCGGTGATGTTTTGCCTGATGGATGTATCCGGCTCGATGAACCAAGCCACAAAGGATATGGCCAAACGCTTCTTCTTACTTTTATATTTGTTCCTACAGCGCAGTTATGAATATACAGAAGTCGTTTTTATTCGACACCACACTAGCGCCAAAGAAGTTGATGAAGAGGAGTTTTTCTATTCACGGGAAACTGGCGGCACCATTGTCTCAAGCGCGCTCAAATTAATGCGACGTATTATAAGAGATCGCTACCCCGCCAGCGAATGGAATATCTATGGAGCCCAGGCCTCAGATGGTGATAACTGGAACGACGACTCCAGTACCTGCCACCGAATCCTTATCGACGATATTATGCCCCATGTGCAGCATTACTCTTATGTGGAAATTACTCCCAGAGATCACCAGGCCCTGTGGGAAGAGTATGAAAGTGTCCGCACTTTATTCCCCGATCACTTTGCTATGGAGCAGATTGTCGATGTACAGGATATTTATCCGGTGTTCCGACAACTGTTCCGCCAAAAGGTGACTGCCTGATGCTCGACAAATTTGCCAGTGGCGCTGAAGCATCTGAATCTGAGTCGCGTCAGCCCATATCAACAAGCTCAGAATGGACTTTTGAATTAATTCAGGAATATGATCGCGCCATCGGCGCACTGGCAGAAGAGTTTGGGTTAGATACCTACCCAAATCAGATTGAAGTTATCTGCTCAGAGCAGATGATGGATGCCTACTCCTCGGTAGGAATGCCAGTGGGTTATCACCACTGGTCTTTTGGCAAGCAATTTATCAGCGTGGAAAATAATTACCAGCGCGGATTGATGGGGCTGGCTTATGAAATAGTCATTAATTCTAATCCCTGCATCGCTTACCTCATGGAAGAAAATACCATGACAATGCAGGCTTTGGTGATTGCTCACGCCTCCTATGGGCACAATTCTTTCTTTAAAGGGAATTACCTGTTTCGCTCCTGGACAGATGCCAGCAGTATTATTGACTATCTGATCTTTGCCAAAAATTATATTTCCCGCTGTGAAGAGCGCTACGGGCTTGATGAAGTCGAGGCCATTCTCGACTCCTGTCATGCCCTAATGAACTACGGTGTAGACCGCTATAAACGCCCTTACCCAATCTCGGCTATTGAAGAAGAACGCCAACAGCAAGAGCGAGAAGAGTACCGCCAGAGGCAGCTCAATGATTTATGGAGGACCATCCCAAAACTCGGTGACGGTATAGAGGAGACAAAGGAGAAACGTTTCCCCGAAGAGCCTCAGGAGAATATCCTGTACTTTGTTGAGAAAAATGCCCCTCTCCTGGAAAACTGGCAACGGGAGCTGGTGCGTATTGTACGTAAGCTGGCCCAATATTTTTATCCACAGCGGCAAACCCAAGTAATGAATGAGGGCTGGGCTACCTTCTGGCATTACACTCTCTTAACCGAGCTGTACAAGCGCGGGCGGGTGACTGAAGGCTTTATGATGGAGTTTCTTCAAAGCCACACCAATGTTATCTACCAACCCTCTTTTGACAGCCCTCACTACAGCGGTATCAATCCCTATACCCTGGGCTTTAGTATTTTTACTGACTTACGGCGTATCTGTGAAAGCCCCACTGAAGAGGATCGCCGCTGGTTCCCAGACATTGCTGGAAGTAATTGGCGTGAAACCCTTCAATTCGCCATGCGCGACTTCAAAGATGAAAGTTTTATTTTACAATTCCTGTCTCCCAAGGTTATGCGAGACATGAAACTGTTTTGTATCAGCGACAACGATAAAGAGAACGATATCATTGTCAGCGCAATTCACGATGAGAGCGGTTATCGCCAGTTAAGAGAGAACCTTGCGGGACAGTACAACCTGGGCAATCGGGAACCGAACATCCAGGTATATTCAGTAGATACCCGTGGTGACCGTTCACTGACCCTGCACCACACACAGCACCGCCGTCGCCCTCTTGGTAAAGATACAGCAGAGGTATTAAGGCATCTTCACCGGCTATGGGGCTTCGATGTTCACCTGAACAGTTTGAACGGGGATCAAATAACGGCCAGTTGTCACTGCCCGGAGCAAGGTCGGGACCGACCGGAGGGTGAAGAAGAGTCTATGTTAATACCAAAACCCATTTAGGTTTCAGCGCGGGAACTGTTGAAATACCAGCCCCGCACAGAATGGGGAAATAATACCCACTAGCGAATCGCGCTACTTAGGCATCAGCTTCCAACAAAAGCTTGGCCTTTGCAGAAAGTTCACCGTGCTCAGAACGGTGAGTTAAAAGAGCATCAGCTCCAGCATCCAGCCAACGGGCTTTCTCGCCATCGTCATCAGAAGGCACAACCAGAATGCTCAAATTTGAATACTCACTGCGGGATCTGAGGTAGTCCAGCACCTGAAACCCACTCTCCCCAAGCAATCCAGTGTCAACCACTAACAACGCCGGCTTGGCACTCGCCATCAAGATACCAGCGGAAAAACTATCACTGGCTACTTCTACTTCACACCCCATCTGCTGAAGCGCCTGGCGTCCACCTGAAGTCAGCTCAGGATCAGTCGTTAACAAAAGCACTTTTCGACTGGGAACTGCCAGGTCGTTCGGAACTGGCATTGAGTTGTCCCGCAGGAAGCCCACGAAATCCTCAACACAGATACGGTGGTCACCACGCCCTGGAAGTTTGTATGCCTTGAGCTGGCCACGCTCAATCCAGCGAATCACCGTTCGGAAGTTAACACCGCAGTACCTGGCTGCTTCCCCGGTGGTTAGCACATGTAATTCGCTCATCTTTATTCTCCCCAACAACTGCGATTAAAAAGAAGAACAGTCAACTTCCCGAAAGTATCCTCTGCCCCACAGAGTTACACGTGAAATTATCCTGCCCAGCTGAACCGCCCCTATAAATTATGCTGTTTAATGCTGCAAACCCAGCCCGAAATTCGGTCCATGTAATTTATTAACGAACAGCGGAACAACCCCCTCAAAAAATACTAATAGATATAGTTGACAGGTAAGACAGGTTTCTTAGAATGACACTAGATTCGTGACTTGGGACTTGTCACGCGATCCTTTCCAGTGGTGTGGCCGTTAAGTCAGAGCCCCACAGTTGGCAAAGAAATGTTTGCTAAGCGAATACCCTAAGACCCTGGGCCCCCTTGTTTTTTCGGGGCCTTTTTTTTATCTTGCCGAAGCTTCTTACACTCCTACCGCTCATCCTCCGTCCAGCAGACAAACCTGGAACAACGCCGGAACAAATGGACTTATGGCAGTACAATCACCTATCAGATCAGTGGTCCCTCCAGCTCTGGAGCAAATGCTTTGAAGATCTACCTTGTTGGCGGCGCAGTGCGCGACAGACTTTTGAATCGCCCAGTCACCGAGCGTGACTGGGTGGTGGTTGGGGCAGATGCAGATAGAATGCAGGACCTCGGATACAGCCCAGTCGGCAAAGATTTTCCAGTATTCCTACACCCTGAGACCGGTGAAGAATACGCGCTCGCTCGCACCGAAAGAAAGAGCGGACACGGCTATGGCGGTTTTACCGTTAACGCTGATGCCAATATCACCCTGGAAGAGGATCTTCTGAGGCGAGATCTCACTATTAATGCCATTGCAGAAGATAGCGACGGCAATCTAATTGACCCCTACGGAGGGCAGGAAGATCTTGGAGCTCGGCTTTTGCGCCATGTTTCCCCTGCTTTTGCAGAAGACCCGCTAAGAGTTCTACGAGTCGCCCGCTTTGCCGCCCGCTACCATCACCTTGGCTTTAGCGTTGCCCCTGAAACCATGATACTCATGCGCCAGATGGTAGAAGCGGGTGAAGTGGAATATCTGGTGGCCGAGAGAGTCTGGAAAGAGGTAAGCCGGGCGCTTACCGAGCCAGACCCCGATATTTTTATTCGGGTACTGCGAGACTGCGGTGCCCTCTCGGTACTGTTACCAGAACTAGAGAATTTGTTTGGTGTTCCCCAACCGCCCAAACACCACCCCGAAGTGGACACTGGAGAACACGTACTACTAGCCCTGCGCGCCGCCCCGGTAGAGCTCCCCTTGCGTTTTGCAGTACTGCTACACGACCTGGGCAAAGGACTGACTCCCGAGGAGATTCTCCCCAGCCACCACGGCCACGAGGCCGCAGGCGTGCCCCTGGTAAAGGCCGTCTGTGAGCGCTGGCGTACCCCAAAAGACCTGACTGCACTAGCTGTCGGGGTCTGCGAATATCACCTGCACTGCCACAGAGCCTTCGAATTGCGCCCACAGACCATTATGAAAATGATCCGCAGTCTGGATGCCTTGCGACGTCCCGAGCGATTTGAAAACTTTCTTCGCGCCTGCGAGGCAGATGCCCGAGGTCGTGAGGGGCTGGAGAATCGAGATTATCCACAGGTGGACTTTTTACGCGCCGCTCGAGATGGGGCAGCGGCAGTAACTGCCGAGGAGTTGATTAAACAGGGCTACCAGGGTGCGAAACTGGGGCAAGCACTGGACCGGGAGCGCATCAAGGCAATCGCCAGAGTAAAGGATGACTACATTGCGTAATGTGTTGATTACCGGTGCCGCCGCACGCCTGGGCCGTGCTATTGCTGAAGAGCTGCATAGAGATCACAGAGTTGTTATTCACTATCGCAACTCGGCTGATGCTGCCAAGGCCCTGGCAAACGAGCTGAACCAACGTCGCCCCAACTCTGCCATAGCGTTGCACAGTGAGTTGAATAGCGCCGAAGCCTGTTCCAATCTGGCCCAACGTGCACAAGAGGCCTGGGGCGGTATTGATGTTCTGGTCAACAATGCCTCAGCATTTCACCCCACACCTGTGGGAAGTGCAACCGAGGAGGACTGGGATCGGCTGGTAGGCAGCAACCTCAAAGCCCCCTTCTTTCTCACTCAGGCCCTGAAAGAAACACTCAGCCAACAGCTGGGTTGCGTTGTTAATATGGCGGATATTCACGCCGAGCGCCCGATGCCCAAGCATACTATCTACTGCGCCGCCAAGGCTGGGCTGGTAATGCTGACAAAAAGCCTCGCTCTGGAGCTATCCCCCCAGATTCGGGTCAATGCAGTCGCCCCCGGTGCCATTCTTTGGCCAGAACAAGAGGCAACTAACGAAGCCAAGAAAGCAAAAATCACCCAGCGCATTCCTTTGGCCCGAACCGGTGACCCCAGTGATATCGCCAAGACCGTGCGCTTCCTTGCCTGTGATGCCCCCTATATCAACGGTCAGGTTATTGCCGTTGACGGCGGCCGCAACCTCAATATCTAGAGCACTCCAACCAATACCTAAAACAGTTCAACAACGGGGCTTCACTTCAATTTCACCGGCACTCTGTCAGAATGTTTTGTAACTTCCTCTGCCACAAGAGATTTTCCGGTGCGCTCACTGAAGATATTGTTGATTGAAGATAACCCCACTATCGCCCGCCAGCTTGCCGAATTCCTACATGCTGAGGACTGGCAGATAGATTATGCCCACCGGGGTCGCCAGGGCTTACAGCTGGCCCTGGAACAAATCTTCGACCTGATCATTCTCGACCTGGGCCTGCCGGATATGGACGGCTTGGAGGTCTGCGAAAAGATCAAGGCACAAGCGCCAGTTAACATGCCAATCCTGATGTTAACTGCCCGAGATGCTCTCGCAGATAAAGAACGCGGATTTGGTATCGGTGCCGATGACTACTTATGTAAGCCCTTCGAACCAAGGGAACTGATACTGAGATGCCGCGCCCTGGCACGTAGACACCAGCTGCATACCAGTGAAGAAATTAAGGTCGGTGATTTACAGATAAACCAGCGCCAGCAAACGGCCTACCGGGATAAACAACCTCTGCCCCTGACAACTATCGGTTTTCGCATTCTCACTATGCTCGCCCAGGCGTCGCCAGCACCAGTAAGCCGCTCGGCAATAATCCACCATATTTGGGGTGATGAACCCCCAGAAACAGACGCCTTAAAATCCCACATTTATAGTCTTCGCCAAACACTGGATAAGCCTTTCCAGGCCCCTATGTTGAAAACCATCACCAATCTCGGTTATCAGTTGGAAACTCCCAATGCGCGAAACCAGTAATTTACAGAGGAAGGTCTTCGCTATTTTTGGCAGTTTTACCCTGCTGCTATGCTTGGTGTTTTTTGCCATTTGTATGATGGTCGCCTATGTAGTTGAAGACCATTTACTCGATAACTTATTGGCCGGAGAAGTCCGCTACCTCGAACAGCAGGCAAGACTGACTAATACGACCCCAGAGCCACGCCTACCCTATTTAACGCTATACACTGAAAGCAAAATAATTCCGGCCGAACTGCGCACTGCCCTACCAAGCTATGCAGAAAAGGCTGAGTGGTTTAGTGATACTGAACATCACTTCCATTTACGCAGAGTACATTTTCCGGACAACCATTCCGCCGTTCTCGTAGCTGAAGTCAGTGAATTGCTCACTGTTACGCGACAATCTTCAAAACTTCTTTGGCTCTTTGCCAGCGCCTGTATCTTGACCCTACTCTTAGCCCTCTATTGTGCTTTTCGTATTTCCCGTAAAACCATCGCTCCTGTAGTAACCCTTGCTAAAGCAGTTCAGCAGCAGAGAAACTGCGATTCTCAAATTTCCCTGCCCTATAACAATGAACAAGATGAAATCGGTTATCTCGCAAGTACGTTGCAAGATACACTTAACCAGCTCAAGCTAACATTGCGCAGGGAAACTGAGTTTACCCGGGATACGAGCCATGAGTTGCGCACCGGGCTAACCATTCTGAAAAGCACACTGGCTCTCAGTCAAAATCGGGAAATGACTTTAGCTGAGAAAAGTGAGCTATTAGAAACTGTTACCGGTATGGAAAAAACCGTTAAGACACTATTAGCCCTCGCCCGCTCTGAGTCTCTACAGTCGGAAGATATCCCATTGCGTGCTTTACTAGAGGAGCGTCTTTTAACTCAACACCAGCTAATTGTACAAAAGAATTTTAATGTTGATTTAAAATTAGGGCACAAAGCCAGAGCCCTGGCTAATCGACACCTGGTAAGTCTGCTATTCGACAACTTGATCAGCAATGCATTACAGCACGCTACCAGCCCTGAGTTGGTTATTACCTATAAGGGGGACACACTCTTTTTTGAGAACGCCACAGATAACCAATTAGATTTAGAAACCTCCCTCTTACCCGGCCAAAAAAGGGAAGGCAGTGACGGTATTGGTCAAGGCCTTTTCCTGGCCAAGAGAATCTGTGAAGCCTTAAATTGGACCATCTCTATCCAATGTCGGAACAATATTTATCAGTGCGCTCTGTCTTTTACACAGTAGCGTTCTAAGATTCAAATTTTTACCGTATGCGCTCGAGATGCACAGTGAATCGGCATCCATACCTTATACGATCTCGAGTGCAGCTTTTTCTTTCTTCCTAAATAGCAATTACAATCTCACCTGAATTTCACCTTCCATCCCTTATTCTCCTACGAACTCACTAGAAGATTTTCCGTCTACTACTGCAATTTTGGAGATTAATATGTTGAAGAAAATTGTTATTTCCCTGGCACTGACTTTGTCTGTATTTTTTGGTTTTATTATTTGGATTAAGGGCCTAATTCCACCCCAAGATCAGGACTTTTCCACTACGACAGTAAGTGACCTGCCGTATTTACAACAATTACCCAGGGAAAGCCGAGGAAAAATCTTAGCTGTTGTCACCAGTACTGAAACGATGGGAGATAGTGGCAAGGCGACTGGTTATGAATTAACTGAACTGGCACGCCCCTATTACATCTTTTCAGCCAACGGATTTATTGTCGATATTGCCAGTCCCAAAGGCGGCAAACCGCCTGCGGTGATCGATAAAGATGATCTGGGGCCTTTCGACTATGCCTTTCTCAATGACCCGGAGGCACAACAAAAGGTCAACAACAGTATTCCTATCGATCAGGTATCAGCAGAGGATTACCAGGCCGTATTTTTTGTCGGCGGTAAAGGCACCATGTTCGATTTCCCCGACAATCCCCATATCCAGTCCCTGGTGCGGGAAATCTATAACAGCGGCAAAATTATCGGAGCGGTATGCCACGGGCCAGCAGCCCTTGCCAATGTCACCCTGGATAATGGCAAGCCCTTAATCGCCGATCGGCAGATCAGTGCTTTTACTAACGCAGAGGAGCTTTTTCTTATCCCTGACGCCGAGCAACGATTTCCATTCCTGCTTGAGGATCGCTTACGTGAGCAAGGCGCGTTTTTTCAGGCTGGGCCCACTTACCTGGAACAAGTCAGCGTGGATGGCCAGCTTATTACCGGGCAAAACCCCTGGTCCACCTGGCTGGCGGCTGAGAGTATGGTAAGCGCGATGGGCTATACCCCTGTTCCACGCCAAGTCACTCCAGCGGAGCAGACCGTCAAATTACTACTCACTTATGAGCAACACGGCTTTACCGAGGCCACGGAGAAATTGCATAAGCTTCAGGAGGAAGGGGAAATAGACAAGCGCCTACTGGCCATGCATGGCGTTGTCTCTGCAATGCGTTGGGAGCCGGGTAGGGCATTGGACATAATCAGACTGCTGTCCAAGAGCCAGGATTGATAGAGCCCCTCAAAAGCCAGCTAGCCAGCCTGATCCAGGGGCTGGCCATTTTCATCCACAAATAATACATCGCGGATACTGAGTTTCTGTCCCTGGACATTCTGCACAGCCACTTCGGAGATTGGTTCGCCACTGATTTTATCGACCAGATGCATCCCATCTTTATTGCCATTCCAACGCAGGTTCCACTGACGCAGGGCGATTACCACCGTAAACAGGTCACGGCCTTTTTCTGTTAAGCGATACTCGTAGCGAGTGCCGTGTTCGCCCGCATCAAAGCGCACTAACACCTCGTTTTCCACCAAACGGGATAACCGATCCACAAGGATATTCTTGGCGATTCCAAGGTTTCTCTGGAAATCCACAAAACGGCGGGTACCCAGCATCGCCTGCTTAATTATCAGCAGGGACCACCAGTCCCCCACCTCATTCAGAGCGCAAGCCAGGGAGCAATTGAGATCATCAAAACGTTTACGTGACATACCCCCAGTATACCGGTAAAAAGGTTGCAATACGAAACCAAATGTTGAACTCAACTTCAAAATAAGGTCTTATAACGCAACCATTTTAGTTGTGACCTAGTGGGACCAGTGAGTCCCAGTGTTGAATCGAGACATTCAGGAGAGAAATATGAGTGGTTCCCTGGACAACCTACTGCGTCCCTTCGAGCATAAATCCCTAAAGCTGCGCAACCGGGTTGCGATGGCTCCCATGACCCGCACTATGTCACCGGGCTATGCAGCCAATGATCAAGTGGCCGGCTATTACCGCCGCCGCGCCGAGGGCGAAGTGGGACTGATTATTACCGAAGGCACCTTCGTTAATCATAAAGCTGCAAACGGCTACGAGAATGTTCCGGCAATCTACGGTGAGGCCGCTCTCGCCGGCTGGAAAAAAGTGGTAGACGAAGTACACGCTGCCGGTGGCCAGATTATCCCGCAGTTATGGCACGTAGGCTCCGTGCGCAAAGAGGGCATAGGCCCGGATAAATCAGTGCCCGGCTACTCCCCCTCAGGCCTGTTCAAACCCGGCAAGCCCAATGGCCAGGCGATGAGCAAAGAGGACATCCAGGAAGTTGTACAAGCTTTTGCGGACGCGGCGAAAGCAGCCAAGGAAATCGGATTCGACGGCGTAGAGATCCACGGCGCCCACGGCTATCTGATCGACCAGTTTTTCTGGGAAGGTACCAACCAACGCGATGACGAGTACGGTGGCTCCATCGAAAATCGCACCCGCTTTGCAGTGGAAATTATCAAAGCGGTACGTGAAGCCGTGGGCGAAGATTTTGCCATAGTGCTGCGCTACTCCCAATGGAAGCAGCAGGATTACGAAGCCAAGTTGGCGCAAAACCCGGAAGAACTGAAACGCTTCCTGACACCGCTGGTTGAAGCCGGCGTTGATATTTTCCACGCCTCTACAAGACGCTTCTGGGTGCCAGAATTTGAGGGTTCTGATCTCAACCTGGCAGGCTGGACCAAGGAATTGACGGGAAAACCGGTAATTTCTGTCGGCAGTGTCGGCCTCGACGATGATTTTATCGGCGGCAATAACCAGGGCATGGGCGGCACTGCCAATCCTACCGATTTAGCCGAACTGACCCGCCGTATGGACAACCAGGAGTTCGACCTGATTGCCGTTGGCCGCGCGCTATTACAAGACCCACATTGGTTCGCCAAGGTGCGTGAAGATCGCGCGGAGGAAATCACTCCGTTCACCAAAGAAGCGCTAATGAGCCTAAGTTAATTATTCCTAACAAAAAAGCAGCCTCAAAGGGCTGCTTTTTTATCTGCATTTTTAAAAATTTATTGGAATCACGGCCAAATAAATTCTACCGGCCACAATTTTTGTGAAGCCTGGTCGTACTCATCCCACAACTGGCGGTATGTTTTCTGCTCGACCGGATGCAATACTTCTGGAGCAATTTCTGCCAAGGGCTGTAAAACAAAGGCATTTTTTACAATCTCACCTCTAGGCAATTTTACCCCATCGACAGTTCCCGTCAGGTGATCATAGGTGAGAATATCAATATCCAGGGTGCGCGCGCTGAACTTGGGACCGGAGCGCAGGCGGCCGTTGGCATCTTCAATACCGCGCAGACACAGGGCCAGCTGCCCTACCGGCAGGTCAGTCTGCAGCCCAACCACCAGGTTGTAAAAGTTATCACCCTGGAAACCTACCGCTTCACTTTCGAAGACCCGGGACACCTGTAATTCGCCAAACCGCCCGGTCAGGGCATCCAGCGCTGCGCGGATATATTGCGCGCGATTGATATTACTGCCGAGGCTGAGATACACCTGAGCCACGTTTACACTCCCGCAGACATCGCTGCTGCACCTTTTGCCGGCCTCTCGCCGCGCTCAATAATGACACCCACATCCCTGGACCCTCTGACCGCACCCGGCTTGGACAACCGCAGTCGCAGCCAGTTTACAGAAAACTCTTCCCTGACAATTGCCGCAGCCTGCTCTGCCATGGTCTCCACCAACAGAAACTCACTGCTTTCAATAAAAGCGATCAAGCGCTTGGCCACCGCTTTATAGTTAAGTGTGTACTCGATATTGTCTGTACGCGCCGCCTCACTAATATCGAAGGCCATCTCCAAATCGAGACTGACCGTCTGGCGCACTTCCCGCTCCCAATCGTAAATACCAATAATGGTATTCACCTTTAAATCCCGTATATAAACAATATCCATTTATCGGCTCTTTTCTTTTTAATGCCAGGCTATCCCTGGGATTTTTAAAGTTCGGTCTTGGGCAATTCTGTCATGGGCCAGCGCGGACGCACATCTACCGCAAGGCTCGTCTGCTCCCCTGCTTTTAAGCGCAAACTACCGGCGTAGGCGATCATGGCCCCGTTATCAGTGCAGAATTCATGGCGGGGATAGTAGACGCTGGCGTTATCCTTTCGCAGGCTCGTTTCCAAACGCTCACGCAATAATTTATTTGCGGAAACTCCACCGGCAATCACCAGGGTTTTATAGCCGGAAGCCTTAATAGCGCGACGGCATTTAATCACCAGGGTGTCCACTACCGCCTCCTGGAAAGCCGCAGCAATATCTGCGCAAGTCTGCTCGTCTGGTAAACCATCCTCGAGGGCGTGCTTGCGCACCGTCGTCAGGGTGAAGGTTTTAAGGCCTGAAAAACTGAAATCCAACCCCGGTCGATCAGTCATAGGACGCGGGAAGGTAAAGCGCCTGGCGTCTCCTTTCTCCGCCAGGGCAGCCAAACGCGGGCCACCGGGATAATCCAAATCGAGCATTTTGGCGGCCTTATCAAAGGCTTCGCCGGCGGCGTCATCCAGGGATTCACCCATCAGTTTGTAATCACCGAGCCCCCGCACCTCCACCAGCTGGGTGTGTCCGCCGGAAACCAGCAGGGCCACAAAAGGAAAGGCGGGCGGATTATCCTCCAGCATTGGGGCCAGTAGGTGGCCTTCCATATGGTGCACCGCCACCGCCGGGATATCCCAGCCATAGGCCAGAGCACGAGCCGCGCAGGCCCCGACCATCAGCGCTCCCACCAGACCGGGGCCTGCGGTATAGGCGATGCCATTGAGGTCTGAAGGGCTGGTCTCGGCCTTCTTCATTACCTGGCGAATCAGCGGCAAGAGCTTGCGCACATGATCACGGCTCGCCAGCTCGGGGACTACACCGCCATAATCGGCATGCAGGTCCACTTGACTGAACAGGGCATGGCTGAGCAAACCGGACTCAGAATCGTAAATAGCGACGCCAGTTTCATCGCAGGAAGTTTCTATACCAAGGACGCGCACTTGATCTCATTCTCGTGACTACTTCGAGGGGTGGTTATCATACTGGAAAATGGGGTTGCGATCCCGTATAGGAGTGTTTAGAATTTGCGCCCTCGCTGTGAACCGGCCACCGGATGCAACTGCGAGAGCATTGCCGGAATGGCCGAGAGAAACGAATTTTAACAGGTATCCTAATGCCCTCTGTACGAATCAAAGACAACGAACCTTTCGATATCGCCCTGCGCCGTTTCAAGCGCTCCTGTGAAAAAGCAGGCGTACTGTCTGAAGTACGTCGTCGCGAGTTCTACGAGAAGCCCACCGCTGTTCGTAAGCGCAAAGCTGCTGCCGCTGTAAAGCGTCACGCTAAAAAGCTTCAGCGCGAAAACCGCAAGTTCCAGCGTCTCTACTAAGAGCCGCAGGCTGCATAAGCCTGTCGCAGCGAGGCGGCCGGACGGGCTTAGCCCGTAGCGGAGCTATAAAGAACGGCGTGCGAGCCATACTCGCGCGCCGTTTTTCGTTTGGGCTAACGCATTTCCCCCGCCCAGCAGACAAGCTATCCTAAGCCCCTGATCCAAAATTCATTGCCAACAATCCCGGAACACTCATTATGAGCACTCTCAAGGAAACCCTGACCCAAGCCACTAAAGACGCAATGAAAGCGCGAGACAAAGAGCGCCTGGCCACCCTGCGCCTGATCAACGCCGAGATCAAACGCGTTGAAGTCGACGAGCGCATCGACCTGGATGACGCCCGTATCCTCGCCCTGCTGGACAAAATGACCAAGCAGCGCCGCGACTCCATTACCCAGTACGAGAAAGCTGGCCGGGCTGAACTGGCAGCAGTAGAGCAGGCTGAAATTGAAGTTATCCAGGAATTCCTGCCGAAGCAGCTGAGCGAAGCTGAGATTACCGATATCGTTGCCTCCGCCGTCAAAGACACCGGTGCCAACAGCATGGCGGATATGGGCAAAGTCATCGCCCAGGTTAAACCCCAGGTGCAGGGCCGTGCAGATATGGGCGCGGTGAGCAAACTGGTGAAGGCCCAACTGGCCTAAGCTGAGCGAATCCCCATGGCCGGCAAGATACCCCAGCACTTTATTGACGATCTGCTCGCAAGGGCAGATATCGTCGAGCTGGTGGACAGCCGGGTCAAGCTGCGTAAAACAGGCAAAAACTACTCTGCCTGCTGCCCCTTCCACGACGAGAAAACCCCATCATTTACCGTGAGTGCGGACAAGCAGTTTTATTACTGCTTCGGCTGCGGCGCCAATGGCAATGCCATCGGCTTCCTCATGGAGTACGACCGCCTGCCCTTCCCAGAAGCGGTGGAAAAACTCGCGGCCACCCGTGGACTGGAAGTTCCCAGGGAACAACTGGCACCGGGGCAAGAAAAGCGCCAGCGGGAGAGTCAATCTCTCTACCAGCTCACAGAGAAAGCCGCCGACTACTACCGTGAACAACTGCGCAACCACCCCGCCGCAGGCAATGCGGTGGCCTACTTGCGCAATCGCGGCCTCTCCGGTGAGATTGCCCGGGACTTTGGTATCGGCCTTGCGCCCCCAGGCTGGGACAACCTGCTCAATGCATTAGCCGATACCCCCGAGAAAGCGGATCAACTGGAACTGGCAGGCCTGGCCATTCGCCGCCAGGACAGTGATGGCAACACCAAGCCCAACGCGCGCCACCACTACGACCGCTTCCGCAGCCGTATTATTTTCCCGATCCGCGACCAGCGCGGGCGCGCCATCGCCTTTGGCGGGCGGGTACTGGGCGACGACAAACCCAAGTACCTGAACTCTCCGGAAACCCCAATTTTCCACAAGAGCCGCGAACTCTACGGCCTGTGGGAAGCGCGCCAGGCCAACCGCAATTTAGAGCGCCTGATTGTGGTTGAAGGCTATATGGATGTGGTGGCCCTGGCCCAGTTCGATATCCGCTGCGCGGTCGCCACCCTGGGCACCGCTTGTGGCGAAGACCACATTCAACTCGCCTTCCGCCACACCTCGGAACTGCTGTTTTGCTTTGACGGCGACCGCGCCGGCCGCGCTGCCGCCCGCCGCGCTCTGGAGTCGGCCCTGCCGCAGATGCAGGACGGGCGCAGCCTGCGCTTCCTGCTGCTGCCGGAAGGCGAGGACCCGGACACCCTGGTACGCCAACTGGGCGGTGAACGTTTCCAGCAGTTAATTAAGGAGCAGTCCCTACCGCTGGAAGATTTTCTCTTCGATCTACTGAGCGAAGATATCAACCTGCAGACCATGGACGGCCGCGCGCGCCTGTCCAAGCTCGCCGCTCCCCTGCTGGACCTGCTGCCCGATGGCGTCTACCGCCAGCTGATGTTCCAACAACTGGCCTCGCGCACCGGGCTCGATAAGGAAACCCTGCAAGAGGTTATCCGTACAGAAAAAGCTCGCACGCCGCAGCAGCCCCACCCGCAACCTATAGCTGCACCGGGAGAGCCACACCAAGCACCCTCCCCTCACGAAGAGCTGGAGCACCGCACACCGCCGGAACCCTGGCAGCGCGACAACAACTTCAGTGAAAGTGCAGCACCGAGTTACGACAGTCCGCGCCGCCAGAGCCAATATCTCCTGCCGCCAGAGCGCATGCTGATCGCCCTGCTATTGCACCATCCGGAGCTGGCAGCACAAATCGAAAATCCACAGCAGTTCCCCATCAAGGGCAATGCAGACCTGGCATTGTTTATCCAGCTGGTAGAGCTGTACAAAAGCCGCCCCCAATTAAATTTCTATCAATTGATCGGCCACTGGCGTGCACACCACAGCGCAGAATCTTGCGATACCCTGGCCAAGCTCGCTATTTCTCCACTGGTATCGGTCGCGCGGCAACTCGCCCAGGATGACAGCAACCTGGAATACGATCCGCACACCGAATTTAACGACTGTCTGCTGCGCCTGAAACAAGCTGCAGACAAACAGCGCAACCGCGATTTACTCGATCAACTTAAGAACAGCGCCCAGTTGAGCCCCGAAGAACAACTGGCTCTATTAGCCAATTGGCGAAAAAAGCAGAATTAATAAGCGCCAACCCCTTGAAAACTGCGGGCTCAGCACTATATTCACTCACCCCCGCCGGGCGGGATCGGGAACCCCAGCACCCTAAACATCGCACCTACGCCGTTACTTGACAGCTAGAGTGGTTATTGCTAGTGCAAATACGCTATAATCCCGCGTCTTTGTCCCGTATTTTCATTCCCAGAATTCAGGGTTGTGCATGACCGACAAAACCCAGCAACAGTCCCGCATTAAGGAACTGATCGCCCGCGGTAAAGAGCAGGGCTATCTGACCTATGCCGAGGTAAATGACCACCTACCGGAAGATATTTCCGATCCCGATCAGGTGGAAGACATTATTGGCATGATCAACGACATGGGCATCAAGGTGTTTGAAACCGCACCGGATGCCGAAGAGTTGTTGATGGCTGAAGGCGACAGCTCCGCTGATGAAATCGCCGCAGCCGAAGCTGCCGCTGCCCTGGCAGCCGTAGAGTCCGACGTAGGCCGAACCACCGATCCAGTACGCATGTATATGCGCGAAATGGGCACCGTAGAGCTGCTCACGCGCGAAGGCGAGATCGCCATTGCCAAGCGTATCGAAGAGGGCCTGCGCGAACTGATGGCCGCCCTGGCCTACTGGCCGGGTGCAGTGCAGCAGATCATCGATGAGTACGCTCTGATCGAGAAAGAAGAGCGCCGCATCCCCGATATTATCTCTGGTTGGCTCGACCCCGCCGACGAGGTTCCGCCCGGAGCCCAGGCTGGCCAAGCCGCCGCTGCCAGCGCGCCGGAGTCATCAGATTCCGATGACGACGCCGAAGACGACGACAGCGATGACGACAGCAGCGAAGATGAAGAGGAAGCTACCGGCGGTATCGACCCCGAAGAGCTCGCCGAGCGCATGAACGCGCTGATCGCCGCACAAAAAGCTGCCGACGAGGCCATCGCCGCCCACGGCCGCGATTCCAAAGAAGCTGGCCAGGCCCTCGAAGCCGTTGGCGATGTATTCCGCTTCTTTAAACTGGCTCCCCGCCAGTTTGACCCGCTGTACGGCGAAGTTCGCTACGTACTCGACAGCGTGCGCGAGCAAGAGCGCGTGGTTATGGCCATGTGTATCAAACGCGCCCGCATGCCGCGCAAGACCTTTATCAAGGAATTCCCCGGCAACGAGACCAATGATGATTGGATTCCCGCAATCATCAAGAAAAAGCGCGATTACTCCGATGCCCTGCGCCACGTCGTAGACGAAGTTGTTCGCGCCCAGCGCAAACTGGCTCAGTTCCAGGAGCGCGCCAAGCTGGACGTAGGCCAGATCAAAGAGATCAACCGCCGCATGTCCATTGGTGAGGCCCGTTCACGCCGCGCCAAGAAAGAGATGGTCGAAGCCAACCTGCGTCTGGTTATCTCTATCGCCAAGAAGTACACCAACCGCGGCCTGCAGTTCCTGGACCTGATCCAGGAGGGCAACATCGGCTTGATGAAGGCTGTGGATAAGTTCGAATACCGCCGCGGTTACAAGTTCTCCACTTATGCCACCTGGTGGATTCGCCAGGCCATTACCCGCTCTATTGCGGACCAGGCCCGCACCATCCGTATCCCGGTACATATGATTGAGACTATTAATAAGCTCAACCGTATCAGCCGCCAGATGCTGCAGGAAATGGGTCGCGAACCCACTCCGGAAGAACTGGGCGAGCGCATGGAAATGCCGGAAGACAAGGTGCGCAAAGTCCTCAAGATCGCTAAAGAGCCAATCTCCATGGAGACGCCTATCGGCGACGACGAAGACTCCCACCTGGGTGACTTTATCGAGGATCAAAATCAATCCTCGCCGGTGGATACCGCCACTCAAACTGGCCTGCACGACGCCACCCGCTCCGTGCTTTCCGGCCTCACCGCCCGTGAAGCCAAGGTACTGCGTATGCGTTTCGGTATTGATATGAATACCGACCACACTCTGGAAGAGGTGGGCAAACAGTTTGACGTAACCCGCGAGCGTATCCGTCAGATCGAAGCGAAAGCATTGCGCAAACTGCGACACCCCTCCAGGTCGGAGCATTTACGCAGCTTCCTCGACGAGTAAGCGCTAGACTAAAGCCCGGTTCAACCGGGCTTTTTTTTGTGACATAAAGATGACCTCCCCGCGCAGGCTTAGTGAAAGCAGGAGATAAGCATGCAAAAAGAAATGGCGAATAAGCAGGAAAAATCTGAAGAGCTTGCCAACAAGCCCGGCAAGAAGGGGTTTGCTCGCCTCCTGGCTGCCACTAGCTACTCCAGCCAGGGGCTCGTCGCTGCGTGGCGCAATGAGGAAGCTTTTCGCCAGGAAGTAATTGCCGCCTGCCTAATGGTGCCTCTCGCACTCTGGGCCGGGGAGACACCTACTGAGCGCGCCATATTGATTGCAGCCGTGATGTTTGTCCTCCCAATAGAACTTATCAACAGCGCTATTGAAGCGACCGTGGACCGCATCGGCCCCGAGAAACACCCGCTGGCCAAGATTGCCAAAGACACAGGCTCCGCCGCCGTGGCCGTCGCCCTCTTCGCTGCATTCCTGGTTTGGTGCTGTATCCTTATCCCCAAACTGCCGATTTAAATACTTTAGTATGGGGTTTTAGCCTCCATTTCGCATAAACAAGACAGTCGTACCAATTGAAGTTTCTAGTTAAGACACTCGAACCAATTAAGCTGTTTGGAAGCTCTCTCAAGGTGGGCATCTATTCCATAAAGATCAGTTGTTGGCGAAAGCTTGAGCAACAGGGAAAGAAGATTTCTAGAATTTGCCCATATCGGCTTTGAGTGCTAACAAAGGCATTGATTTGCAAGGGAAAATCTTGTACTTTTGCCAACCGCTTGCAACGATCCTCGCAAGCAATGTGTGGGCCCTTAGCTCAGTTGGTTAGAGCATCCGACTCATAATCGGCAGGTCCTGGGTTCGAGTCCCGGAGGGCCCACCACCTTCTTATGTTCACAATACGTTGTGATTTTTGCTTAAGACCTAGTGAAAAAAACAAACCACTGGGTTCCAATCCCATTTCGCATCAAAAATACGTGATTTATCGTTGCTCGAGCAACTTTACTCGTTAAAAGATTTATATATTTAAAGTTTTGTCGATAAGCTGCGAAAGATCAGCTTCTTTTCTGGTGTAGTAACACCCACTCCTAATCTTGGAAATGAGTCTTCACTTTTTGTATCCCAAAGTTACATACAGTGAGGTCTTAATACATTTATCTCAGATGAAATTGACTTTTGAATTCATAAACCAAGTTTAAAGGAGGCAATATGCTTAAAAATTTATGCACGTCTTAAGGAGTATAAAGCCTCCATATTTCACTCTAAAACCTCATTTAAAATTGTGACAGGTTCCTTTGCTTTGTAGTCAGGCGTTCTCAGAAGTTCCCTGCAATGCCCAATCTCCGGAGAAAAAGCTTTTTCCAAACTTGTAATTTTCTGGCATAACCAGGTGTTCAGCGTCGGCCATTCTTCTTTATTGTGGCCACTTGCTGAAATTTCTGTAAATACCCTGGAGCCGATATAACTATCCAGACGGTCCCACACCAAAGTATCACCAAAGCGCGACTCAATTTTATTTTTTTTAGAAAACAAAGAATCAAACAAATATTTATTTTCATCACGCTCCGAACGCCCTATGATAAACTCAGCCCGGATGGTGTCTTGATTCAATACAACTTGGTAAGCCACCTTAGCCAAACCAGATCCCCCTCGGAGACTGTTCTGAGTCACGGCATTTGCATTATCAAACAACCTACAGTCACTTTCACGCATAATTTCAATAAACTGCTTCCAGAACTCTCGCCGTGTATGGTGACGCTGAGCTAGCTCACGAGCATTGGACTGCTCTTCCTGCTTCTTTTCTGCCAGGCCGATCACATAATCCTCGACCTCTCTCATTGGTAATATCTGCTCTAGACTTAGGAATAATTGATCTCCTTTCGCGTAGGGCACAGCCTTAATACACTGAAGACGCAGGTTATGACGCATCAACCAGTGTGCAGTAGAAGTTACTTCTCGACGAAAATGCGCAGCAACAAGAATGATGCGTTGCTCAGCATCAGGGTTCAAAATCAGCTCATCGAAATCCCTATCAGCAAAGAATTCCACTAAACGTTCCCGCGCACTTTGATTCTGCTCGCAACCTCTTTTATCAAGAAAACGCTGATAGATATCTATGATCTGACTTTTTGTTAAGCTGGCGCAGTAGGACGCGTACTTTAGTGCTTGCCACACTACATCACGTCCAGAATCATCGAGTTTATTTTCAATAATTACTAAATGACCATGTTTATCCAGGGCAAGCAGGTCTAGGCGTTCACGAGTCTCATTAAAACCATCAAATTCTTTTTGAATAATAAGCAATTCCTCACCCAGCACTTCGGGGTTGGCTGCTAACCACTCTTGCAGATGTTCGCGTTCACGGAAGCCTAAATCAGAAAACTTTTTCAAATTTAGTGGCTCGAGTCGATTAGTATTCCTGTCAATTTGATACATTGATAGACCTCGGTTTTGGGTATTTAAGAGCTATAAATTTGCTTATTACGCCTGGTAGCTGGTTACCTACGTATATGCCACTACAATTAACCTCAGTCTATCTAAGACTTATGAATCGCGGAAGTGATTGACATAGATAATTGCCATCGCAGCTTAATGACCTCATTCATAGACATCAATTTAGGTCTGTTAAACTCGATGATTAACTTCCATACACTTGGGTATAGGGAACTATCACTCAACACATAGGGAAGAAATAATGAAAGTAATAGCGCTAAAAACACCAGGCGGACTAGAAAATATTTCGGTTAGCGACATCGCTGACCCGGGAGCACCCGGCCCAGGCCAAATCCGTGTTGCAATTAAAGCCTCCTCCCTCAACTTCCACGATCTTTTGGTTGCCAACGGCGGTATTCCCACAGAAGACGGCCGCATTCTGATGTCTGATGGCGGCGGTATCGTGGATGCATTTGGTGAGGGAGTTACCGATTTTAAGGTCGGCGATTCTGTTGTGTCGTGCTTTTTCCCACAGTGGCCAGCAGGTACGCCTATGGCTTCCGTGGGTAACTTTGCCAATACGCCTGGTGACGGTATCGATGGGATGGCCGCTGAGTTTGTTGTGCGCGATCAGAGCGCTTTTACCCTTGCCCCAAAAGGCTGGAGCCACGCTCAGGCGGCAACCATTACTACCGCGGGCCTTACTGCTTGGCGGGCATTGGTAGTAGATGGCAAGGTAAAACCTGGCGACACAATATTGACTCTAGGAACTGGCGGAGTATCTATTACGGTAATTCAGATTGCCAAAATACTGGGGGCCAAAGTTATTGTTACTTCTTCTTCCGATGAAAAACTGGAGCGCGCCAAAAAATTAGGCGCCGATCATGGCGTCAACTATCGCACCCATGCACAGTGGTCAAAAAAGGTTATGGAGCTGACGGAAGGCAAGGGTGCTGACCATATTATTGAGCTCGGTGGCCCCGGTACACTAGAGCAATCAATCCATTCAGTCAGAGTTGGCGGCCATATTTCATTGATTGGTGTTTTAACGGGCCGCTCGGGAGAAGTGCCCACAGCACTGTTAATGGCCAAGCAGGCCCGGTTACAGGGCTTGATCGTTGGAAGCCGTAGGGATCAACGGGAATATGTCACCGCATTGGAAGCCAACCAGATACAGCCAGTGATTGATAAGACTTACCCTATGGAGGAACTGGCTGCGGCATTTGAGTACCAGGCCAGCGGGTCGCACTTTGGCAAGATCTGCGTCGAGTGGTAATGGAATAGCTCTCAATCTCGCCGCACTCTTAAAGCTAAGACACTTGTGAGAGCGCGGCTTAACGATTCCTACTGAAATATGAGGGGGACACACCAAATTGGCCATAAAAAGCTCGGCGAAAGCTATCATAGCTTGCAAACCCCACCTGCCGAGCTACCTGAACAAGGCTTGCTGATTCACAGGTGATTAAATCCCGCGCCCGGTTTAAACGGAGTTGGTTTAGATAATGTCCGGGGGTGCTATTAAGATGTTGTTTGAACAAGCGAGTTAACTGGCGATCGCTAACAGAAATACGCTCCGCCATATCGGAAACGCTGATTGATTTCTGGTAATTCTCCGACAGCCACTCCAATAGAGGATTGAGCCTCATACTGTCACTGGATTGCACTTTAAGCAGATCAGAGTACTGGGACTGCCCTCCCCTGCGCTGTAGATAAACCACCAGGTCTTTAGCCACACTGGCCGCAATAGTATTACCATAATCCTGGCGAATCACTTCCAGGGCCAAGTCGACTCCAGATAGAATTCCCGCTGAAGACCACAGTTTTCCGCTTTCAATAAATAAGGGGTCCTGCTCAACCTGATAATTGACTGCTTGCTCGGCAAGCTGCCGGCAATGCCGCCAGTGAGTGGTAATACGGTGCTTTTGTTCCGGAAATATATCTGTTAGCAAGAATGCACCTGTACAGATACTCAAGACACGCTCTGCTTTGTCTGCGATTGCACGTAGCGCATTTACCTGCTTAGGGCTTAAGCGCAGCTGCCGCATCCCAGTACCGCCAGTAATGACCAGGTAATCAATTTCCCTATCCTGGTAAATATCAAAATCCACAGATAGGGCTTGGCCGTACGCGGTTTTAACTGATGCATTGGTTAAACCTATCAAACAACTTTTATAGGCCTCACTAACGAAACTATTAGCCTCCATAAAGGCATCCAAGGGCCCAAAGAGGTCTAAAGCCTGGAATCCATCAGCAACAAAAAAACCTATCTTCTTGGTCATAGCATCTCCTCCACACAGGGAATTGTACTCCAGTGGGCGCGTCTGCTATGACACATTTACGACACAAAACGACATTGGTACTTCACCTGAACTCGTTCAACATAGAACTACCTCCATGAAACTGAACCACCCAATCTCATAAGGCTGACAGAAAATTAGCTAGTCAGTCCAAATCCCACAGCAATTAAAACTCTACCATTCAGCTACTCAATGTTTGTAAGGTTTGTATTACCTAAACCGTTTGTACCAAATTGGTCAGCTCTTATCCTAATTAGGAAGTTTTACTTAATAAAAAATAATCTTTAAGAAAATACTCAATATGCAAATGAACCAACCATGATGCCGGTCAAGTAATAAAAATTAATTTAGAGTTAACCTTCAGTTTTATTTACCAAACAAACTGCAGTTGCATTTTGCACCCACACCAATTTCCCAATCTAAAAAAAACAACTTATTACTCCAAAAGTACCAATACCTAAAGCACAAGAAATACAGTAAGGATGTATTAAATGGCGTTACAGAAGTCCCCCGGACAAAAAAGAAAATCGATGGTGCGTACAGTATGTATTTTAGTTTTCCTTATTCTGACTTACTTTCTGTCAAACTATTACTCTCGTGCCAACAATGAATCATTAAGTTGGGTCGAAAATCATCAAGCTCTAGATGCTGAAGTAGTAGCGTTAAGAGAGGAGGAAGAAGAGTACCGGGGCCGCAAAGGTAAAAAGCGCTATCGTACAAATTACTATATTGACTATCAGTTTAACTATGAAGATGAGGACTTTGAATCCTCCGCAGAGATTTCAAAAGGAATTTATAGTCAATATGAACAAGGTCAACCTATCGAAGTATGGTTTCCAGAGGGCGACATCTACGGTCATGTATTGGCGCAGAATGCTCAAAGAGATATCGAAAGTAACACACCTGTAGGAAACCTGATTCAAGCAGCACCTATCACTATAGGTATCTGCCTCGTCTTATATTGGATTTTAAGCTTCTTGTTTGTAAGGGAATCAAAAAAAGCACTACCCGAGGGCTTTTATACTGAGACGTCCTGGCTTGATATTGATGATAACTACCTCGTCGCCTTAGAAGGAGATGAACTCGTCTATTTTGATATCCCGAAAAAACAGGCTTTAACTGCTCAATCCGCCTATCAAGCGGGGAAATCCCCTGAAGAAATATATCATTTATGTAAACCTGATACCGCAGCACGAATCCCTCTCAATGAAATAAATTCACTTAGCAGTGACCACAATTCAGATGTAATAACTATCAAGCACGGGGATAAGACCCATTCTGTTGAGTTCTTAAATCAAACAGTAAAAGCGCACGCATTAGAGCGTATCGAGAAACAACTACCTGAGACAATGGATTATCAGCATATTCAGCGGTCTCGTTTGCAAGCCACTCTACCGTCACTTGTGATAGCAATACTGTTAATTGGCCTTATCTACTGGCTTGACTCATTTATTCTCCGTGCGATAGTTGGTTTTATTGGGCTAACCTCTGTGGCCCCGAATCTTTTGTCCAAATTAATTAGTCCGACAGAGACACGCCTCTGGGTGAAAGTCGAAGAAACCTCTGTAAAGCACGCATAGTAAAGAAGATGGCCAGCTTCGGCTGGCCGCTTTAATAGAACTGCCTGTTGCTCATAATCGAGCTCAGCTATACTGTCCCCAGAATAAACATAACGTCAGTCTGAAGACCCATTGGGATAGCAGAGATTATGAACTTCTCTTCATTAGCTTTTGCCATGCTCACCACAGCTACTACTCCAAATAGTTGCACAGATGGTATCGCTTTACTCCGTGGAGTAACAGCCATTGCCGCTGAATACCCTTGGCTGAGTGCAGATAAAAAAGATTATATAGTCCGAGACTATCCACGAATGTATCTCGTGCTACCTAAAATACCCGGGGAGCAAACAGTCGGTAATGAACAGCCTAATGCCGCGGTGGATAAAGAAAGCTGCCAGGTTATTAATGTGTTTCTTTCTAGCTAATTTTATTTAGTATCTCAAAGCTCCCTACGGCTTAGTTCCGGGAGCTCTCCCCCTATCTACTACTACCCTTGCTCGGCATAAGTCAGTGTATTGTTATTTTCGTTACACTCATCGACGAGATTGGTAAAGTCAGCAGTTACCTCTAAAACCGCATCCGGATCAAAAACCCAGTAACCCAAAGTAAATACAATACTTACAGTGCCACCTGCTGGAATTGCAGGCGTCGCCTGTACATCGTTGGCTAGTGTATCAATATCTAAAAGGCGAGCCTGGCTGATTGGCGCTGCCAGAGCACCTATATTAGTGATATCGACTACGATGATGGATTGCCCGGTTCCAGGATTCCAGATCGGATCATAGATTTGGCTCACTATCAGGTCAGGTTTATTACATACACACAGACACATAAAGTGATCATCTTCTTTGACACCATAAGGGGTTCCGACATAGCAAACCGACTTATCGTCAAACTGATTACCATAGAGCCAGTGAGATGATGGGTCATTGACAGGTTTCTCGATTATTTCAGGGTCGCGAGTTACCTTACAAACACTGGTAGATTCAAAATCATCTATCAGGTCAGTAGCAACCTCTGACTCAGGCACCCCTCCAACCCAAATTGCACAAGTCCGACGACATGTCAGTGGACCCTGCCCCTGCCAATAATTTGGAAACCAACCCGCTTCATAGTTTTGCATACTTAAATCTTGAATTGGATCTGCATAACTGCTAGAAGCTAAAATCCCTAAGATAACTACACGCAATATAGATTTAAACATAACGCTCTCCATTTAAGTGAATACACCTATAAATTTACCCATCCAGATTCATGTAACTTAGACTGAATTTATGGGCAGAGCGATTGTAAACTGTGCTTAATGAATATCTATGGAGACAGTAAAATTCTGGCGGGCATTAATTTTGCTTTCTATTGAATGAAACAAAAAACAAACACCTTAAAACCGCGTATTTCTAATAACAATTAGAATAGAAATCCATCTATCATACAATTATAAATAACAAAATTACGCAGCTGGATCAAGAATCACAAATTGGAATAACCAGAAATTTATAATTCAGCCAAACTATAAAATGCGGCCATTACCGTACATAGTATAATTAGTGGCAGATAAACAAAATTTAAAGCCGAGTATTTAATACAGGTCGAGACCCACCCCTCTTTATAGATATTCTTTTGCATCACTAGTAAATTTATTGGCATCCAAAGGAAAAGCAGCAGCAAAACCCCATAACATAAAATTTCCATCCAGAACAAAGGCTCAACAAATTCTTGCAAGAGAAAAATAGCAGTTCCTAGCAACAACGTTAGGCTCACATAGGCATGGCTATGGAGCGATACAATAACATGTTCCATATACAATTTTTCTCTACACGCATAAAGTAGCCACAATATACCTGAGTATATTGGCAGCATAAGTAACAGCATTGTAGGAAGAGATCCGAAGAAAGCCTTGGCAAAGATTGTAGGGTTTTCCGACACTCGCTCAATATTACTTCTCGCCTTTTTGAATTCGATATCAAACCAATGACGCCATGACTGAGGCATAATTTCTACGGCATAGACTTTTTCTTCAATAATTGAGAGTACTCGATTAAAAGATATCGACCATACTTCTTGCTTATTTTCTACTCCACGAACTTTCAATTTCCTGCCACCGGGCAGATCCCAGTCAAATTGTTTTTCTGTATCACCTATGGATGACGGAACCATTTTTGCGGCAACATTCTCACTAGTACGGATAGACTGCTCTTGAGCAATACTCCAATCACTACTAATACGAATCAGAAAAAAGGCACTTACGCAAAGAAAGATAAACAGCTTTACCGGGCTTACATATCGTGCTCGCCTTCCAGATAAATATTCTATCGTTAAAAATCCTGGGGATAACAGTAAAGCCGGCAGTGTTCTCCACAAGCGTGAATCAAATGCCACAAGGGTATTTAGAAAGTCTCTAATCACACTTGATAAACGTCTCACAATACCTTCTGCTGACTGTCCACAGCCATAACAGAAATGCCCCAATAAAATTGTATTACAGTTAGAGCAATAATCTTGCCTCTCTACCGAGGCTTCCTTTCGACTTTTAATACCCACTATATCTTCCGATTATATATAACTGTAAACTTTAAATGTCCATCAATTTATATCGCTAAAACCGTTATTACAATCCAGCCAAGCTCCAAACGATGGCAAAAACCGCTCCAATTGATAATAGACACAAGTAAGCCATCCCCAGTACTGAATATTTACAAAAGGTTACAAACCAGCCTTGCCTATATATACGCTTTTGCATCCAAAGGAGATAAACCAGAACCCAAAAAACCAATAAGGTTATCAGGGCCTCTAAAGCTAATGTTATAGGAGTATACCCAGCCATGTTAACACTTAGCAGGTATAAGATATTTCCAATCAGGATACTTAGAAATATAAAAGCATGACTATGCAAAGCTACAATTAAGTGTTCCATATATAGTCGACGCTTAAAGATATAGAGCACCCATAACATCATGGCAAACATTGGCAACATGATTAACAGTGCATAAGGAAGCGTCTTAAGAAATGCTTTCTTGAATCGATTTGGATTTTCAGTAACTTGTTTAATATTCTGGTTGGCATTTTCAATCTTGGCATCCATCCAGTCTTGCATGGGCTTTGGCAGGCCTTTGATATCCATTCTTATTAATTTATTATCTGGATCATTGGCTGATGACTGCCAAACCGGCTCCGAATCCTCTTGAGAAATTATTCGCCCCTCATTACTGCCTTTAACAATCTCATTTTTAATACCTCTTTTAATACCTTCTTCAACCTCCTCTTTAGCTTCGATAAGGCTTGTTTCAGCCTTCTTAATTTCTCCTAGCAGGCCTTTTCGTTCAGGAATTTCCGTATGTACTGGCCGATCCGCCTGTAAAAGGAGGTCGACACCCGACGCTTCTAACTGAGGTCCTTCGTTTGAAGTATCAACATCCGTAAAATTAATTGTCCAGTCTCCACTCAAACGAGTTACAAAAAGACTGGTGATACAGAGAAAAATAAATAGCCGTACAGGGCTTACATATCGAACACGACGACCAGAAAAATACTCTGTTGTTAAAAATCCTGGTAGAAAGAATAGCGCAGGTATGGTTTTCCATGTTCTGGAGTCAAACGCCAATAAGGTATCTAAGAAATCACCGATTACAGATGAAAAATGCCGCACCATACCTTTAACAGGTTGACCACAAGCATAACAATGGGGACCTAACAAATATGTACAGCAGTTTGCGCACTTATTATCTTCATTACAAACACTTGCTATTGATGTCGTACTACTCAAGACCTACTTCCTTCGACATTCCCTTTAACTACTTACCACCAGTAATCCGAAAGTCCAATTTTCTGAACTGAATTACGGATATAAAAATTTACAATACAATATTCTGAATATAGATGGTGCTGCGAGCGAACTCTTTAACTTGAACAACTTAACATCTAAACAGCACAGTTTCACCTACACCAGCCATTAAACGCTTATGCGTTTAATGGCTGGAATCCTATTAGAATATATCCTTATAACTCTGCTAAACTCCAAAATACAGTAAGAGCCGCACCAACAGATAATAAAACTAGATAGGCTAAACCCAAAAAAGAATACTTAAACAGGGTCATGATCCAACCCTGCTGATATACACGCTTTTGCATCCAAAAAAGATATATAGGAACCCAAAGAACTAATAGTGCCATCAAGATGTTAAGAGATGAGGATATAAATGCGTATCCTTCCAGTTGACTACTAATACTATAAAACAGGTTGCCAATCAGAATACTCAGGCAGATAAAAGCCTGGCTGTGTAACGCTACAATCAGGTGCTCCATATAAAGTCTGCGTTTAAAGACGTAAAGCACCCACAGCATCATGGCAAATATTGGCAGTATGACTATAAGAGTTGACGGAAGAGCTCCCAAGAATGCTTTTTTGAAACGATTTGGATCGTCAGTCACCCTTTCTACATTTTTATGGGCGCTCTCTACCTTACGGTTCACCCAATCTTCTAATGGTTTGGGAAGCCAATCAACTTGAAGAAACTCTCTATCTAACTCACTAATAGTCTCATTCAATCCTGAGGCCAGTTCCTCTTTAGAAAGGTTTTCCGATCCATTCTGGCCTCCATCAATCTCACTTAAATCTTCATTGAGTTTATGCAAACCATCGGTAAGCTTCTCTTGTTCGCTAATCAGATTTTTCTCAACATCTTCCAAAACAGCGACAGCATAACTATTGTTAACGTGCTTTTCTTTGCCTTTTCGAATATCTTCGATGGCGTCGTTATAACCTTGGCTCGCTTTTTCAACATCGACTGACTCAACGTCTACATTTCCAAAATTAATAGCCCAATCACTATTTATCTGGGTTACAAAGAAGCTGGTGATACATAGAAAGATAAACAAGCGTACAGGGCTGACATAACGGACCCGTCGACCAGAGAAATACTCAGCGGTTAAAAATCCAGGTCTAAAAAACAGAGAGGGTATTGTTTTCCATGTGCGGGAATCAAAAGCAAGCAGGGTATCAAAAAAGTCTCCAATTACTGAGGAGAAATGACGAACCATGCCTTTAACCGGCTGACCACAGGCATAGCAATGGGGCCCCAATAGCTCTGCATGACAATTGGCACAATGGTTTGGATTATAATCCGAATTATTTGTAGAGGTTGCAGTGCTCATTACCGCTCACCGAATCACTGATTATCTTATTCACCTGGAAAAAGCTTCCAGGCCCAAGTATCTGCTAACGAACCAGAACCGAAATACCTCAATTAGCAGAACTCTACTAATATCCCGAATATCAGCTGGAGTACAATTTTTTTATGACTTATAGGTATTAAGAGAGAGGTAAAAGAAACGCGCCGACTATTAGGCGCGTTTCGAAGGGAATTTGGCATAAATTGCCGGTTGCTAATTATCCAAAAGGAAGCGTGCAATTGTACGCAGGCCGTGCCCTTTAGCACCTGGCGCCCACTGATCATTGCCACTGGGCTGGTAAGAGCCTGAAAGGTCCATATGCACCCAATTGCGACCTTCATCCCGTACAAAGCGAGCCAGGAAGGAGGCTGCCGTAGATGCACCAGGACTTCCCTCAATACCAACATTGGCGATATCGGCAAAGTTGGACGGGGTTTGCTCAAGGTGGAAAGGCTCTAAAGGCAGTCTCCACGCCTTTTCATTTTCCTCAGAAGCTGCAGACAATACCTTTTGGGCTGCTTCATCTTCAAAACTAAAGACAGAGTTGAAATCCCGACCTACAGCCATCTTTGCTGCACCGGTCAGAGTAGCGGCATCCAATAACCAGCGAGGATCTTCTTCCGAAGCTGCAATTAAACCATCGGCCAGCACCAGGCGCCCTTCAGCATCGGTATTCAGTATTTCTACACTCACTCCGTTTTTATATTTAATAATATCGCCCAATTTAAAGGCATGACCGGAGATCAGATTTTCTGCGCAGCAGAGATAGAGTTTGACCCGCTTGTTGAGACCTCTGGCTATTGCAAGAGCCAAGCCTCCAGTTACCATGGCCGCGCCACCCATATCGGATTTCATTGTGGCCATGTTGTTGGACGGCTTAATGCTGTAGCCGCCGGAGTCAAAAGTAATTCCTTTACCCACCAAACACATATCAACCGGCGCCTGGTCATCACCCGTCGGGTTGAAGTCCACTTGTAACATCACCGGCTCACGTACACTACCACGCCCAACGTTGTGGATACCGACAAACCCTTCACGCAGCAGGTCATCCCCGGCAACTATACGGTAAGTTACCGCACTGGGAGCCAGCTTTTGCAGCATTTCTGCAGCACTCTCCGCCAATACACGCGGAGACACATCATCAGGAGTACCATTAGTAATTTCACGAACCCAGCGACTGGCATTTTCACGGGCGGCGAGTTCTTTTAACTCGGCGCTGTCATCAGTCCCCCAGTCAATTTTGTTGGATTTACGCGGGTTAAAAAAACCTGCCCAAAATGCCCAGCGGCTTTCAATGCTCCAGCTTTCCCCTTTGAGGACAACATCGTTGACCCCCATACCATCGAGCTTTCGGGCAGCTCGCTGCGCTGCAACCAACACAGCGCCTTTCGCAGCGCTAATATGAATATTGGCAGCGCTACCATCAAAGCTCAGCAGTGCTGATTCTCCCCAGGGTTCCGGCGCAAAGCCCTCAACCAAATGAATATGCATAGCCTTTGTCATACAACACCTATTTTGAAACTTGTGTACCAATTTTATCGGTATTTCTCCTGCATTCTAACAGGACATTAAAAATACTTGATGATTGCACCGCCACCGAGTCGACAGATAAACTGTGAACCAAGACAAAATAACTATTAAGTAGAGAAATTCGTTAGGGAAGAATAAATGGCTGATTCCTGCCACTATCACACTAGCAAGACTGCATCCTGGCAGTGCCAGCCCTGCAACCGTCAGTTCTGTGGCGAGTGTATTCCGGGTTCGAGTACCAATTACCATGGGCAGGGTCCCGAATGCCCACTCTGCCGCGATAGCCTGGAATATATCGGAGCCAGTAACAACGCCAAGCCTTTTTGGCAAATGGGGCTATTTTACTTTCTCTATGCTTTTAAGCCTGGCCCTCTAACAATCATGGCTGTTGCAGCAGCGGGCAGTATGGTAATAACGTCAATGGGTCTTCTGACCCTTGTCGCTTTGGTGGCCATTGTAGCTGTTGTATCCCGCTACAATCTCTTGGTCATCGAAAGACTCGCAGGAGGCCAACTGGAAGCCCCTCCACTGGCAGATGCACTTGATGGCAATGGTGCAATGTTATTTCTGAAAGTCATTGGAATGACATTGATCGCCGGTTTTGTTGGCTACAAACTTGTACAATTTACTGGAAGCCTCAATGTCATAATGATTTATGCAGCCGCCCTGTCATTTTTAGCGCCGGCTGCAATGATTGCCTTAGCGCTTACCCATAGTTTGAGGTCCGCAATCAACCCACTCAAATTATTGGAATTTACCTTAATCATTGGCTGGCCCTATTGGTTGCTGTTAATTATTACCAATATCATTTCTTTCGCACCCAATATACTAATGGCCGTGGTCAGCGATAAACTGCCGGCCTGGGCAATTTTCCCGACCACGGCAGCCATTGTCTCTTACTTTTCCATCGTCTCAAGTGCTGTGATGGGATATATCTGCTTAACTCGACAGCAAAAACTGGGAATAGCCTCAATACAAGAAGATGATGAAAATTACTTAGAGGAAAATGAATTCCTGTGTAAGCGCGCTCGGGCTGAAGCGCAAATATTTTTACGCGAAGGGGACTTCAAGGGCGCTCGCCAGGCTTTGGTTGAAGGGTTGCGCCGCTTCCCTAACGACGAAACTCTTAATGAGCGCTACTACCGCCTTTTACTTGCTACCGACGATAAAAAAGCCCTTCAGGAGCTGGGGCCACATCTATTAGAAAAATTTGTACAGATAAATCGCCCACATAAGGCAGCTGAACTGTATATGGCCACAGAGCCCAGCCCGCCTGTGGCTAAGCCCGAGATACGCCATGCACTAGCCAAGGTGCTATACCAACAGCATAAGTACCAATTGGCAGCACAGCTACTCAATAATTTACATAAAGAGGCCTATCCACAACTCGATGCTGCCTATCTGTTATTGGCACAAGTGTATATGGATGGATTGGGTAGAGAGGACTTGGCAAAAAAACTACTGCACTTTGTCCGACAGAAATTTCCAGAGAGTGCTTTGCGTTCTGAAATCGATACCCTGTGGAAAGTACTTAACAGCACTGCCGAAATTCACTAAATAGCAAAATATGGGTAGCCATCTATGGTGGCTTCCCTAAACCTAGCCCGACATTCGCTACCAATGCTTTAGCGCCCGATTCCATAGATACAAACCTCGCGCAAAAACGTTGTAACCTTTATTCAAAAACCACCTAAGGCCGGCTAGCTTCGACACCCTAGCCTTCCATTGCTCCTTGGGAGAGTTCTCCCAAATTGTAATAAAAGCTTCGTAGCCTACTTTCAGATTTCCATCCGCATCCAATACATGCAACCGCTCACGGACAAACTCTAAATCTGTATTCAGTTCCTTCGCTTTATCTTCATCAAGATGAACATCCTCCCAATCCACTTGGCAGGAGACGGACTTTTTCTTTTGTGCTGAAATTCCTGCGTTACAGACTGGACAAGCGGAATTATAAAAAACCCGAATCTTTTCAGGCATAAGCTAAAAATCCATTCTTTTTCTACCGGCGAAAACTACTTCGGGTGGTCAATGTCATCGCGGTTCACCAACTCCCAGGGTAAACCATTATTTCGGTATATCCGCTGATTTTTTTCTGGGTAGTCGGCAACATCATGTTGCAATCGCTGGCCTACAACTATGCAGCGCAAGGTCACTTCTCCCACATTGCGCATCACATGAGCTGGGCCACCAGCGGGGTAGCCAATAAAATCCCCTGCAGAAACCTGGTGGTGATCGTCACCAATCCGCACCTCGGCCCTACCCTCCAGGATATAAACACATTCGTCTTCAAAATAGTGACAATGGAATTCTGTGGATTCATAACCTGGCTCGATTTCGATCATATGAAAACCAAAGCCGGATATGCCGGTAAGATCACCCAGGGACTTGTTTTTACGCACCGCATTGGCATTGAGGAAATGTACCTTGCGCTCCCCCTCCATCCCTGCAATTTCGGTCCCGGTCAAAATATAGCGACTCACTCTGCCCCCAATACATTACTTAATTATTTATAAGACATACCAAATTATGTTCTTCAACCTGAGGCAGCCATATCTTGGGTCATCTCTTTCACCTCGCGCGCGCGGCCTTCCTCACCCAGGCGACGATAGTAATTGACCAGGACCATTCCCAGCTTGGGAATCAAGGGGTGATTCACTCGCTGCTGTTTCAAGTGGCGCAGTAATTCCTCTAGCCACGGCCAGTCCTTTTCCTCCGCTGCACGCCGTGCCATCAATAAATTTGCCTTTCCGGTGAGCGCCTTTGGACTTTCTGTTGCCGCCAAGTAGCGGCGATAGCCACTTGCCAAGGTATGGCCATCGATCTCCAGATTTCCTGCCTGGGCAAATAAAGCGAGATTGGCCCGGTGGTAACCTTCACTCTCTGGCGCCGCTGAGGTCAGTTCTATATAGCGCTCAATCAGTGTTAACGCCTGTGGATATTGCCGCACCGCTGAGGCTGCCGCTTCAGTGGCTTCCAGGATTTTTCCCTCTTCCAAAAAACGATCAATCCGCGCCAAGGCTACCCTTTGGGGGGACGGGGCCTCCTCTTCCTCCGGCATAGGTTCCACCATCGGGCGCCAGTACAACACCGCCAAAGTCAGGGCAAAACCCGCAAGTAAACCGCCAGTATGGGCCCAGTAGGCAATGCTGGCATCTCCATACAAATAACCGAAAATCTCTTTACCCAACCACAGCGGTAACACCAGCAGCGCTGGTGCACTGAATTCGCCAAACATAAAACCAATGGTGTAAAAGAAGCGCAGCCGGCGCACACCGTAAACTGCAACGAACATGCCCATAATTGCCGAGACCGCACCGGAGGCACCCACCATCGGTACATGGCTGCCGGATTCCACCAGCACATGCAGACCTGCCGCCGCCAATCCTCCCACCAGGTAGAGCCCTATAAACCACAACCCTCCCAGGGCTAGTTCAACAGACAAACCAAACAACAGCAAAAACACCATATTGCCAATAAGGTGATCCCAGCTTCCGTGTAAAAACATATGGCCAAAGGCCCCAGCAATACTCGGATCTGCCGGTATCAGTCCCAGTGCATTGCTACTAACCTTATCCCGCAGTTGGGCAAACTCCTGCCTCTGTCGTAACCACTCGGTTTCACCCTCTGCTTCGAGCTTCGGCAACAGCCAGTGGTGGAATTCAGGGTTACCGAGGGATTCCCGGTAAAAAAACTCTTCCCCTTCCACACCCATCTGCGCTCTCCACTCTGGGTGCATTTCATTGACATACACAAGAAAGCGTTGCTCTTCGAGGTCCGGTAAGTCACTCTCAAAATAGTAATCTTCAGCTTCCTGCCAGCGTGCTTCATCCCCCCCTTGATAGAAAACAAACATCAGCAAGTTAAGGGCAATCAACGCAAAACACATTAATGGCGGCCGGCGCCAGTCGGGTTTGTTTTGGATGGGGATGATCAGCACGGGCTTCCCTTATTGTGATTTCATCAGCGCCCTGTGAGAAAACGCAGTAACACCGGTAAATGAACTTGCACCGACACAAAGGCCAGTGGGCTGAAAATACTATGAAATCCCGGAGGTGTCATGCCAGCCGGACCCCAGTTACTTCCTGGCAGTACGGCCAATGATCGCCGGAACATCCCAACTGCGCAGATGCAGATCTCTCTGAGGGAAAGGTACCTCAATACCCTTATCGCGAAATTCCCGCAACAACTCCAAGTTGTACAGGGCATAGGAGTCTCCCAGGGAAGTCACCATATTGCTGTTGACCCACACCACCAACTTGAAGTCAAGGGCATTATCTCCGAACCCCATCAGCCACACCTCGGTTTTTCGCTTCCAGTCGGTATGGGTGATATTGACTCGAGCAGCAGCTTCCAGGGCAGCTTCCCGCACCAAATCTGGGTCCGAGGCATAAGACACCCCAAAGGGTACATGAATACGGCGCACAGGATCATCCAGTGTGTGGTTAATAACCCGGCCCGCAACAAACTCAGTGTTGGGCACCAAGATATCCACATTGTCCCGCGTGGTAATACGGGTTGAGCGCACGCTGATATCGCGGATGCGGCCAAAAACGCCCGACTCCAGCTCCACCAGATCACCCACTTTGAGAGGGCGCTCAAACAGCAAAATCAAACCGGAGATAAAATTCGAGAAGATCGCCTGAAGCCCAAAGCCAATACCTACCGACAGGGCTCCAGCGACCAGGGCCAACTTGGAGGTATCCAGGCCCAACATGCTGAGCACCACAATCAGGGCCGCGGAAATAAAGATGTAATGCAACACCCGCCCAAGATTGTACATGGAGGATTCACTGGCATGCTCCCTGCGCACAAGCCGGCGCAGGAAGGCCTGGGTGAGTCCAGACAATAGCCAGGCCCCCACCAAGACCACAATCATCTTGGCGATCAACCGCAGGGTTATCGGGTTCTGGGCAACAGTAAATAGCTGATAATCCGCCAACTTACGCCAGCGGTTATAAGCTTGTCTTGCGCCCAGTGCGACTCGTTCGCGCACTGTTGCCCACCAACCCTGGCGCTCCTTGTAAACTTCCAGCTGAGCCTTTTCATAGCGCTGAATATCCTGTTCGAGGTCATTGGCGCGGGCTAAACCACTGCCAATACGCTCAAAGTAAGACCACCAGCGACTCAGGTCTTCATTCTCTTCATCTTCACGCCAGGCCACCACCTGGCGCTGGCGCACCGCCAGCTCCCGTGACGCACTTTCAATCACAGAGTTGGCGTTTTCCAATAAATCCCGACTGATAATCAGGGGGCGCTCTTCGCCCTCTTCATTCAGGACTTCATTGATGGATTGCAGCAACTCACTTTTGCGTTTTTCCAGCTGCTCCTCCAACAAGTCCACTTCAAGCTGCATCAGGGTGAGGTCTTTCTGCATATTGATGGTGGGGTCAGTGGAGGGTTCTGTAGTGCTTTGAATACTGGTGCGGGTCGCAGAAATACGTTCGATTTTCTTTTCGTTCGCGGCAATATCCTTATCTATTTCCTCTGCATCTTTACTGGAGTAGACGAGGGTATCGAGAAGTCTCCGCAATTTAATTTCTGCGCTGTTAATCTTTTCCCGCCAGGTTCCCAGGAAAGTATTAACGGTACTCAGCTGCTCAATAATATTTAGGTGATTTATTTGAGCTAAAAGTAGAGCCTGCGCCGCCTCATCCTCCTCTCGTCCACTGGAATCGCGCAGCACAATCACTTGTTTACGCAGTAAAGATAGAGACTGGGACTGGGTTGATTTAAGTTGGCGAGCCTCCAGTTCTACGCCTTTCAACCTACGTCGGCCACGGCTAATGGCAGAATCAGCCTTGGCCCAGTTCAATACCGTTGGGTTTTCTGGAAAATCCACATCCGGCATTAAAGGAACTTTCAGGTACTCCTCTCGTTTTTTCCAGGTAATTGCGATCCCTTGTAAACTTTGGCTAATCTTTTCTGCGCCTTCCTGTAAGGCCTCATCCTCCGGCAAATCCTTTTCCCACTCCTCCCAGCTCTTTGTGACCAAGCTAAGCCATTCTCGTCGCTCTTCGGGAGAGGCACTGGTCCACCCAGTCCACCAATCGGCAGAGGGGTCAGCAAAATCCGGAACTTCTGGCTTAAACTCCTTGGGTTTACTACCGGGAAGCTGCGCGACACTGGAAACAGATAGACAGGCGACGCTAAAGAAAAGGAGAAATGAAAGGGCGAGGTGAAGAAAAGAAAATTCTTTGCCGGCACTACAACGAGGGATAAAAAGGCTGGCACCCGGCATAAAATACTTCTATCCGTGAAAAAATACGGCACTAATAAAATAGGCGCCTACTGGGCCATATTGTTCAGTGTAGCCCAGGGACTTCCCTGCCCCATGCATTTACCTGAAGCGCCGACTTTGACGCAAACATTTTCTGTATATCTTGCGATATTCACGCATAGCCCGCCTGGTTGTTTTACCAGGCTCACCCGTACGGCGCAGCAAATTTGCCGCCCGGGCTTCACAGTAAATATCCCAATCCTTACGATCGACTCGTTTACCCTCTGAGCGGTGCCGCAAATGGCGGGGCGGATACGCTCGGGGATATATTTTCTTTTTCGGAGCTAGGGGATTGCGATTAACATGCTGCCAATTGGGAGGGGGCGTGACCACCACATATTGATTGTCCCTGGGGTCTAATAAGAAAAAGGTACCATTACCCGCAAGCATATAATGCTTGTTACCCAAGTTAATGGGGGTTCCAAAAGGTACTCGGGAGACCCGAGCTCCCAGAGGCGGCTCAATCCGGGTATAGACGTCTGGGCCTTTGCGGTAGAAATAACCATTTTTATAAAAAACTGTCTGGTTATTCACTTCGATAGGCTCAGCTCCGGGAGGCAGGTGGTCCGATCGAACCTGAGACTCCGAAACAGAACAGAAGAATACAAGAAATAGGGTAAGCAGGGATCGCATGGCTAATATCATCAGCAAATTGCAATCCGCTAAGGGTATGGTGCGAACAAGTCATCTCCAAGGCTATCCCAAGCGGTAACTAGAGCGCCATTAAATTGCTCCAATTACCACTAGTCTAACCAATAGAATTATACAGCTGTACTCTGCAAGGGAGACCTGCTATCCACCCGACTACTGACTGCCACACGACGTTTACGTAACCAGATTAAAACTCCAGTCACACTCAACATCGCAATCACCACCCCCATAATTGAAATCAGTATGCGACCAGGGAGACCGAGGATCCTACCGGAATGCACTGGGAATTGCGCCTGTACAAATAAGTCTGCTGCCGTCCCTTCCCAGGGGATAAAGTCTCCGAGATATTCGCCGCTGTGGCCATCAAAAAATAGAGCCTTGTGACCAACCCCCCCGGCACCATGCCCTGCGCTGGCATCAAAAAATTCAGCTCGATATATCCCCCACTCCCGGGCATACCACAGGGAATTCAACGGTTGCTGCCAGCCAATCTGCGCAGCTTGGTTTTCTCCAATCGCGGCTATACCCCGAAAAGACAACGCCGGGGTAATTGGATTGCTGTGATCGTTAGGTGTGCGCTCTTCCAAGGGCGACGGAGTCACATCTGATACCAGCGACATCAGGGGAAAAAACACTTCTCGATAGAGATTCAGTGAGAAGGCCGTAAATGCAATTGTCAGCAGCAGCGCCCAGGTCCACAGACTGAACGCACGATGTAAATCAAATGTGAGCCTGGCACGCCCAGCGCCGGCCTTAATCATCCATGCGGGCTTCCAGCGCTGCCACCAAGTCCGAGATGGCTTTCGAGTGGATTTCTTGCGGCGAGGTAAAGTCACCGCTAGCCCCACAAAGCAATCGACTGTCCATACCAGTGCAATAACGCCCAGCAGCCAAATTCCCCAGTGGTCAGTGCCCCAAAATTCAGGAATATGAAAACTGTAATGCAGCTTGTACAAAAACGACATCAGTGTTTCAGTTGTTATCGGCCAGACACGTCCCCATTCGCGCTTACCAACAATTTCCCCACTGGTCGGATCGACAAATACCTGGTTGTAATCCACCGCAAAGAATTGACCGGTAGCGGGGTCAATTCGAGGCTCTACCCAGAAATACTGGGTATGCCCAGGCTCCTGTACTAATTCAAAATAGGATATTTGGACTTGCGGCAAGGACTCTTCAAGCCGTTCTGCCAACTCGATAGAGGCTAAGGGTTCGCCGCTGGAAGTAGTTTTATATAAGTGGGGATTGAGCCACTCATCCAGTTCGTGATCCCAGGAGATAATAGCGCCGGTTAGCCCGGTGACTATCAGGAAGACCGCAGTAGCAAGCCCCAGGTAACGATGTAAAAGAACCAGGGTTTGACGCATAACATTTACCTAAAACTAAAAAACAGAAAACCCGGCACAAGTACCGGGTTAAACTGCAACGGAGTTAACTAGGCGCCTTAGTAGCGCCAGCTCACACTCAACTGTGCCTGACGCGGAGCGCCGTAATAGCCCTGGGTCCAATAGAGGCTGTTGATATATTTCTCGTTGGTCAGGTTATCAATATTGAGGCCAACCGTTAAAGCATCAGAAATATCGTACTTGGCAAAGGCGCTGAGCAACGCATAGCTATCCTGCTCTACACGAACACCCTCGGCAGGCTCAGTGTAAATATCATCCTGCCAATTGATACCGCCGCCGAACTTCAAGCCTTGAACTTGAGGTAAATCGTAAGCCACGGCCACCTTCAGGGTGTTGCGCGGAATATAAGTGCGATCTTCCTCACCGTCTTTATTGACTACTTCACTTAAGTGGGTAAAGCCAAAGCTGATATTGAAATTCTCGGTAATTGAACCGATTAGCTCCAGCTCAACGCCCTTTGTAGTGAAATCACCACTCTCGTAAACATTCTTTCCATCAACCTTATCTAGGTATTCACCGAGATTATTCAGGTTGGATTCAAATAGCCCAACACTAGCCGTTGCTTGTCCACCCGCAAGGGAGTACTTAAACCCCACCTCGGAACTGTCTCCCTCTGCGGCCCCCAGTGGTTTAAATTCAGGGTTAACCCAAGACTGCGGGGTAAAGACTTCAGTATAGCTACCGTAGAATGAGAAACTATCGTTCAAATCAAAGGTGGCCCCTACATAGGGAACAGTTTCATCCGCCGAAGTGTCAGCATCAACACCATAATTGTAGCCGGATTGTTCCACTTCCATTTTACGCGCGCCGGCCAATAAAGACAGACTGTCGGTAATATTCAAACGAGTGGCAAAGTACAGGGACTTGTGTTCTTGATCGTCTTCGTGGCCATCTTTATAAGAATCAAAATCAACAAAGTCAGGCCGCGCCGTTGTGCCATTTGCCCAGTCACTGCCAAGAACCGGATAACCGTCGGAGTAGCTGTAGAAAGACTGGCCGGTTAGTTCGATATCCGCATAGTTGGCTCCCACCACCAACTCGTGATCGCGGCCGAACAAATTGTAAGTTCCTGACAGGAACACATCGGCAATCTTTTGCTTTTCATCCAACTTATAGCCAAACGCATAACCATGTAAACCCAGTTCGGTTTCTCTGTCTGGAGTACCGTAGACATACATCTCCTCGACATCCATATCGATTTCATTCTGGGTCAGTAATGCAGTGACGGACCAGTTTGCGGAAAGATCCTGCTTCAGTTCAACAAAAGTCTGGGTTCTGTCTACATTGCGGAAAGCCCAGTCCGGTGCCGTGCTTGTGGAATTATCGTAATCGGTAGCGCTGCCATTGGTATAGAAAAGTGGCAGGGCACCAGACATGCTGCCATCGGCTTCACTGCGATTTTGGCTGTGGCCTAAGGTCAGGGTGGTGGAATCAGTCAAATCCGCTTCCACAATACCGTAGTAGACACTGCCGTCAGTTTCGTAGCGGTCAAGATAAGAGTCGGCCTCATCCTCTGCAACCACCAACCGTCCTCGGACGTTATCGCTGATAGAACCTGAGATATCTCCCTGGGTGCGCAAACGCCCCTCTTCACCGACAACCAGATCTACACCCGCCTTGAACTCTTCTGTTGGACGCTTGCGGATAAAGTTAACCGTCGCGGAGGGGTTAGCCAGACCTGTGGTCAGAGCTGCTGCGCCCTTCACCACTTCAACCTGATCAAATATCGCGGTGTCTTGATGCCCATGGGATAAACCAGAGGAAAAGGGAACACCAATACCATCGTATTGGAAGTTCACAATATCAAAGCCACGAGCGGTGTAATAAGTACGATCCGTCTCTACGTTCTCTACGGTTACCCCAGGAGTATATTTCAGCAGCTCATTAATATCCTGTAGGGCAAAGTCCTGGATTTGAGCCTGGGATACAGTTGTTACCGTTTGCGGAGTATCGTAAACAGATAGACTTAGGCGAGAGGCGGTACTGGTCTCCTCCTGCTCTCCGTAGACACTGACTTCTTCCATGGTTTCAGCAATGTCGCTTTCAGCAGACCAAGCAGAATTTCCAAGCGGGGCGAGCACGGCAGCAGCAATCCAGGCTGACAGCGCTTTTTTCTTCATTAAGCCGTTACTTTTCATCGGCTAAAACCTCATTCCAAATCAGCGAACGGTGCAGGGGCACCATAAACGGAGCGGATGATATTTGAAGAAATACACACCAGTCAATGCGAATGATTATTATTTAGTTGATATACCCACAAATAGTTTGGATGGGGAGAGGACATCATTGCTTGGCAAAATGTTAGGAGGGCCAGGGCGATCACAAGCAGTGAGTCACCCTGTTTTTGATCAGCAAGTCTTCAGGAAAAATCTGTAATCAACCACTACCGGCCTGTAATGGCTCTTTATCTCGCACCACTTCCGACAGCACTTTAACTTCCTGCCCAGGCTGCAAGCGCTCGGCACCACGCACTATCACACGATCGCCCTTGGCGAGATCACCGCTTACCGACACCCATTCACCATCGCCACTGCCGATACGCACAGATAATCGCTCTGCCTTATCCCCCTCGCCCACTCGATATACGAAGGTATCGCCATTTCTTAAAACCAAGGCATCCCTTGGCACAGACATGGTGGCCTGGGCCTGCGCAATGGGCACAGAGACCTGTACCGGCATTCCGACAATCCAGTCCCACTGCTCCGGCGCACTCTGTGGCAAAGTTACCATCAGCTTAACTCGCCGGGAGCGATCGCTGGCTACAGGCACAAATTGACGTACCCGGCCGCTAAATAATTGATCATCCACCCGAGCCTCTCCCGGCCGAGAGACAGAATCACTGCGCAGCGCCACTGTGTCACCAATGCGAATCAGCGGCAGAGCCGTCAGGGGAATATCCGCCTCCACTTCCATCTGTGACATATCCAGGGCTCGCAGTAATTCCGAACCGGTGCGCACATATTCTCCCGCCTGTAATTCGCGGCTCACCACTAAAGTATCAAAGGGTGCATCAATGGCTGTTTTAGATAATTCATAGGCCCGTCGGTCGCGCTCAATTTGAGCCGCAATCAGGTCCTGAGCCATTGCCTCGCGCTCAGCCTGCTGCTCTTCCAATGCGGCTCGGGAGGTACTATTGGTTTCCGCCAACTTACTCAGTCGATTTAACTGAGCATCCATATAGGTCAACCGCGCACGCAATTGTGCAATACGGCTGTCACTGTTGCGCAGCTGTAATCGCCAATGAGTACTGTCCAGCTCGGCCAGGCGCTCACCCTTTTTAATAAAGCTGCCGGGTTCAGCGACAAATTCCAACACACCATCCAGTTCAGAAGAAACCAGGATATCCCGTCGGCTCACCACCTCACCTGCAGACCACTGGCTCGGAGCAATTTCCCGAACTTGGGCCCGATCCACCAATACCGCAATAGGATCGCCCTGCGCCCAAACGCCATTAGCGCCCAGAGATAAAACGATACCTGCGAGCAATTTCTTCATTGTGAACTCCTCAGGGCAAACCTTTCGCGCATAGCCGTAAATTTGGGTAGTGGCAGGCTGCCGGTTTGCAGTAATGCCGGCAATAAAACCAGGGTAAAGAGCGTGCTCACTGCCATGCCGCCCACAATCACTGCGGCCAGGCCGCGGTAAATAACACTGCCCTCACCGGGAGCAACCAACAGTGGCAACATGCCAAATACACTGGTCAGGGTACTCATAAAAATAGGGCGCAAACGCAGGCGCAAGGCCTGCTCTACAGCGTCCACCCGAGTGCTACCCGCCATTTCTGCCGCTCGCGTCTGGTGTACCAGCAAAATAGCATTATTCACCACCAGGCCTAGCAGTATCACAAAGCCAATCATGGTGAGCAGATCCAGTGGTTGGAAATCGATCAAGTTTAAAATTTGTAGCGCCAACACGCCGCCCACTGTCGCCAGGGGCACGGTGAGCAGTACCAGAGAGGCATCCCGCAAGGAGCGGAACAGTGCGCTCATCAGCAGGAATAAAATTAGCAGCGCTAACAGGAAATTCTTGGAAAGCGAGGCCAACGCCTTATCCAGGTCACTGGCATTTCCTCCCACCAAAATACTCCCGTCAGCGGGCAGAGCTTCACGAATCTTCGGCAATACATCCGCCTCCAGCTGTGCGCGCACCTCTTCGAGGGACACATCTTCCGGCGGTACTATATTCAGTGTAATAGTGCGCCGACCATCGACCCGGCGCAAACTGCCCGGCCCCACAGTCCGCTCCACACTGGCCAGTTGACTGAGCGGCACCACTTCCCCACGGGGCGTTACCAGCGGCGTATTTTGCAATTGCTCCGGGGTGCTCCAGGGCTGCGCTTTAAAAATAATATCCAGGCGCTTTTCACCGTCAAAATACTCGCCGACATAGAGACCATTGCCCAGCGTTCGAACCAGTCCGCCCATATCCTGGCGATTCCAGCCCTGCTCCAGCATTGCGCGATCATTGGGGCGCACTGTCAATTCAGGTTCTGATAAAGATAAGCCCGGGTTGGTCTGCACCGGCGTTCCCGGCATCACCTCTTCAACAACCGCCACCCCAAGGGCAGCCGCACGCATCAATGCTTCGGCATCACGGGATTGCAGATGTAAAGCAATGTTGCGGTCACCACCGAACTGGCCAAACAGATTACCCCGCGCAGCAAATCCCTGGAAATCAGGAATATCCACCAGGATTTCTTCCCGCAGGATTCTCTCCATCTCCTTGGCTTGATCCATATCCTTAACCCGCACTCCCATAGTGCCGCCATTGGGCCAGGTAATCACGTAGTAGTTCTTCAGGGCTGGTTCGCGCTCACCACTCATGTAGGGTGCCATGCGCTTATCCAACTCGTTGACGATTTCTGTTTCTAAAGTTTTGGTATTAGTGGATGCGGGGAAGTTCATCCACACATCAACTGCATCTCTTTTTACCGGCGGTAAATAATCCAGGTTTGGTAAGAATAAATAAGTCGCAACCATGGGCATTAATAAAAGCCCCCCGATCACCTGCCAACGGCGGGTCCTGGTACTCGTCAAAGCCATTACCCGCGCAGTTATTTTTTCCCACACTCGGGAGAGACGGTCTTCAGTAGAGATAGAGGGTAGCCACAGACGCGCAGCCAGGGGAACCACAGCCACCGCAACCAACAGGGAAAACACCACAGCCACAGCAATAGTCAGGGCCAGGTCACCGAAGACCTGCCCTTCGACACTGTTAAGGAAAAATACAGGAAGGAATATCGCAACGGTTGTCGCAGTACTGGCCAACAGTGCACCCCACACCTGGCCTGCACCCTGCTCCGCAGCCTCCTCTGCCCCCCGACCTTTTTCTCTCAGGCGCACAATATTTTCCAACACTACTATCGCAGCATCGAGCACCATACCGGTAGCAAAGGCCAGTCCCGCCAGAGAAATTACATTCACGCTGCGGCCTGCGGCCGACAGCACCACAAAGGTCGAAAGTAATGAAATTGGAATCGCTGCGGCAACGATCAAGGTCGCACGCATGCGTCGCATAAACCACCAGAGCACTCCGACAGCTAATACGATACCCAAAATCATATTACCGCCGAGCAAGTTTAAAGCCCGATAAACAAATACTGATGCATCAAATGATTGCACCAGCACAAGCTGCTCAGCTTTCAATTTAGTTTCATTCAGCTCAGCGACTTTTTGCTTAACCCGCTCCAAAGTAGCCAGCATATTGGCATTGTTGGTACGGTTAATACGGAGAGAAACTGCCGGGTTGCCATTCTGCGTGGTGACACCGCGCGATTCGGAAGGCCCCACCTTGACCTCGGCAATATCGCCCAGGCGCACCGGCTGTCCATTGCGCCACTCCAACACCAGTTCGGATAAGTCTTTGGGTTCATACTCGCCGACAAAGCGCAGGGTATAGCGACGCCGCCCCACGTCAGTAAATCCGCCGGAGACATCCCTGGCCGACGCCAGCTGCCGACTCACTGTAGGCAGCTCTACTCCCAGTTCAGCTGCTTTCCAGGGATCAAAAATAATCTGTAACTCTTCCTGTGCCGCACTCCCAGACTGGGCCTGGACACTGGCAACCCCGGGCACCGACTCCAACTCCGGGCGCAGTACATCTTCAATCAGGCCGGCGTAGTCATCCAGGTTATTTTGGTTATCAGGTAATTTTTGCAGAAAGAAATAGGTCAGTGCTGTGGCATCACCACCCCAGCCACCCAGCATTACTCGCGGTGGCTCCGCATCCCGGGGCAGTGGCGGCAGGCTGCTCATACGACTGATAACATCAATCAGCACCTTGTTCATATCGGTGCCCATGGCAAATTCCAGATTTGCCCAGGCGCCACCGCGACCGGCGTTGACTTGCATCATTTCCAGACCAGTGAGGCCCTGTAATACGGATTCGATCGGCTCGACAATTTCCGCCTCCACCTCTTTCGGTGCGGCCGCTCTCCAGCCCGCCTGAATAGCGATACGAGGATTGTCGATATCGGGGAAAAGTTGAACCGGCAGCTGGCTGGCGAGGAAAGCTCCAAGCAGAACAGCCATAACCACTGCGACCCCCGCAGCAGCGGGATTTTTTAAAGCGGCGCGCGTTAATGCCATTACTTCAGCCCCAGTTTTTTATTGGGACTGAAGGCTAGCGGAATATGAATTCCTTACAAGGCAGTTGCGACTAGTTGCCAGGAAAATTCGATCAGGCCATGAAGAGCCCGTTTATTCGCCGGAAAGAAAATAAAAATTCACAAAATGAAATCCATGCCTTAAGAGGCAGCGTTACAGTGGAAAACCCACCTGCTTTGCTGCCTCACCTGAGAGCCATAAAAAATTTATGGATCAGAGGAAGTGCTGGACTTTATTTTTATAGCTGCGGCTCATTTTTAAACACTCGCCGCTATCTAATACCAGATGGTATTCGCCATTAATATGGGCACGTATTTCCCTTACCCGACTTAAATTGACGATTGTTGACCGATGTATGCGCTGGAAAAGTTTCGGGTCCAACTGCTGCTCCAGCTCTTTCATGGTGATACGCATCACATGGGTCTCACCCCGAGCGTGCACACACATATAATCACCAGCAGCATCGATCCAGTCGATCTCACTGGAGGGCACCAAAGTGATTTTGCCCGCATCTTTCACTGCAATTTTGTCCGGATAGGCACTGCCGGCAAATTGCCCGCTAACCAGCTTCTGCTCCAGCACCTCAGGGGATTCCTTGGTCAAATCGGCAACAGCTTCGAGTAATTGCTCTCGTTGGTTAGCGATATCAGCGTTGGCTCTCTGTTCCCTGACTCGGGTAAGAGCCAACTCCAAGCGCTCTTCTTCGATGGGTTTTAATACGTAGTCCACCGCATTGATTTCAAAAGCCTCTACCGCATACTGGTCGTAGGCCGTGACAAATACCACATGAGGCAGAGAGTCCAACGGAATCAACTGAACCAGTTGCAAACCGTTTACGCCGGGCATCTGGATATCCACAAATGCTACATCGGGCCTCAGCTCCAGTATTTTCTCCAATGCATCGCGACCATTGCCGCTCTCTGCAACCACCTCGATATCAGCCATCTGCTCCAGGCGCAGCCGCAAGCCGCGACGAGCCAGGGGTTCATCATCGACAACGATCGCCCTCAGGATCTCTACTCCACTCATTTCTTTATTCCTGTTCAAAGGGAATACGAATATTTACCGACAAGCCCCCTTCCGGACGATTGCGGAAACGCACTCTCTGGTCATCGCCATAAAGGGCCTTAAGGCGCTCACAGGTATTGCGAATGCCCACTCCGTAGCCTTTGCCAATCAGGCGCAGCTCCTCTTCCGACATACCGGGGCCGTTATCGATAACCTCCAGTAACAGTTCGCCGGCGAAAACCCGTGACTTGATGCCAATCTCACCGCCCCACTCCAGTTGTGCAATCCCGTATTTGATCGCGTTTTCAACCAACGGTTGCAACAACAGGCTCGGCACCAGGGCCTGGGGGGACTCCCCCTGTAAATCCAGATTCACCCCCAAGCGATCGGCGAAGCGCACCTTTTCAATGTCCAGGTACAACATCAGCGCCTCAACTTCCTTCGCCAGGGTGACCTTCTGCATGGGGTCATTATCCAGGGAATGGCGCAGGAATTGAGACAGGCGCGTCACCATATTGTTGGCCGTGCGCCCGTCCTTATCGAGGATCAAGGTGGAGATTGCGTTGAGTGTGTTAAACAGGAAGTGAGGATTCAACTGGTAACGCAGCATTTTTAATTGAGCCTGATGCGCCATTGATTCCGCCCGCAACGCCTTCTCCTGCTGCGCCTGAGAGGAGCGGTAATACTTGATGCCGTAATAGAGCGCCGCCCAGGTCATCAGAATCAGAAATGAATAGGTGAACCAATAGATGGCCAGGAGTGCCGGGTGCTCATCACCATCGTGACCATACAGCCACAGAGAGCCGCTGAATTTTATTGCCGCCCAAATCACCGCCGCCATCACTACTAGCAATAAAGAACCTATTAATCGCAGCGCTGGAGGCTTACTCCACAGGCGGTGAAAACCCAAACGCATACTCTCGCTGAGAACAACTCCCGCAGTAGTGGCAACTATGATGTAGCCAGAGTGAATCCAGTGATCATTCACCCAAAAAAAACTACCTACAAAGGTCAACAGCGTATAGCCCCCCCAACCAGAGAACTGCAGGGCCCAGTATTGTGAACGACGACTGGCCAGCTTCTGTGAAAGCCACTGAAGTGTTTTGCTTCCCATAATCTCCCGCTTATTGGGTAAAAATCTATGCGCCGATTTGACACTAATCGGCAGCTTCATACTAAATGGCGCCGAAAGCCGGCGAAACACCACCCGGCGCAGCAAAGAGACAAACTGCCGCATGACCTACTGGTTATTTAAATCTGAGCCCGATGAATACAGCCTTCAGGACCTCGCTGCCGAATCCAGCGGTTGCGGTCGCTGGGATGGTATCCGCAATTACCAGGCACGCAATTTTTTGCGCGATAAGGTGAAGGAAGGAGATGGCGTGCTGTTTTATCACAGTGCCTGTAAGGTGCCGGCTGTTGTGGGCTCCGCCGAAGTGGTTCGCTCTGCCTACCCCGATCCGGCCCAGTTCGACCCGGAAAGCAAGTACTTTGACCCCAAGGCCAGCGAGGATAAACCGCGCTGGTACTGCGTCGATATTCGCTGGCGAAGTGAGTTCCAGCGGCCGGTGCCCCTCGCAGAAATCAAGGGCATCCCCCAGTTAGCAGAGATGGTGCTGGTAAAACAGGGGCGCCTGTCTATCCAGCCAGTTTCCGGTGACGAATGGCAGCTACTCCAGCACTTGGGAAGCTCCACACCGCGCTAGACGATACCTTTTGTCTGGGCGATGTACAGGCTCAGCAACGATAGCAGCGTCAATAACGCTAACAAGCCTAGTAACAATACCCAGGGACGGAAAGGCTTGCGTTCGACACTGTTGATGCCGGACTGCAGGTATTTATCGACCTTGGCTTGGTCTTCATCGGAGAGTTTCTTTTCGGAGGGATCTAACATGGGCACTTTCGCTCGTTATTTTTGTGCCCTGAGTTTAGGAGAAAGCTTTCTACAGCTCCACAAAAAAGCCCCGCGATGCGGGGCTTTTTAACACTTTCTTTGGGGGCTGTTAGAACAGCTCTTCCTCCAAGTCCATCAAGCTAGCGCTGCCTGCATTGACACTGCCGGCCAATGCCTGGGTACGTGGCAACAGGCGAGCAAAGTAGAAGCGCGCTGTCTTTATCTGGCCGTTGTAGAAGCTATCCGCTTCTGCTTTCGGCAGCGCCGCAGACACAATTTGCGCCCACATAAAGGCGTAAGCGACGTAGCCGAACAGGTGTAGGTACTCTACAGAAGCCGCACCCGGTGCGTGGGGGTCTTGCTGAGTGGCGGCAACCATATTCTCAGTTGCTTCACGCAGGCGTTGCATCTCAGCGATGAGCGGCTGGATAAACTCGGCCATTTCCTCACGATCAATCTGGGCATCGATAAAGCCCTGTACATCTGCAGCAAACAATTCGAATAGAGCACCGCCAGTGGCTACAGTCTTGCGGCCCACCAGATCCAGAGCCTGGATACCATTGGTTCCTTCATAGATCTGGGTAATACGCACATCGCGCACCAACTGTTCCTGGCCCCATTCGCGGATATAACCGTGGCCACCGAAGACCTGCTGACCGAGGATGGTGCAATCCAATCCCATATCGGTAGTAAAGGCCTTGGCCACCGGGGTCAGCAAGGCAACCATATTCTCCGCGTTCTTTTTCTCTTCACCCTCGCCGAACTTGGAAATATCCAACCACTTGGCCACGTAAGTGGACAGAGCGCGGCCGCCGTTGACCAAGGCTTTTTGGGTGAGCAGCATACGGCGCACATCCGGGTGCACAATGATGGGGTCTGCGGCTTTCTCTGGCTGCTTGGCGCCCGCTGGAGAGCGGCTTTGGATACGGTCGCGAGCGTATTCAACAGCATTTTGATAGGAGCGATCTGAAGCGCCGAGGCCCTGGATACCGACACCCAGACGCTCGTAGTTCATCATGGTAAACATGGCCGCGAGTCCTTTGTTCTCCTCGCCGACCAGCCAGCCTTGGGCGCCGTCGAAGTTCATCGCACAGGTAGCGGAGGCCTTGATACCCATTTTGTGCTCGATTGAGCCACAGTTCACATCGTTGTGTTCGCCGATGCTGTTGTCTTCGTTCACCTTGTATTTGGGCACCAGGAACAGCGAAATGCCTCTCGGCCCCTTGGGTGCGTCCGGCAATTTTGCCAATACCAGGTGGATAATATTTTCGGACAGATCCTGGTCACCGCCGGTGATAAAGATCTTGCTGCCGCTAATGCTAAAGCTGCCATCGCCACGGGGCTCGGCCTTGGTGCGGATAATACCCAGGTCCGTACCGGCGTGAGGCTCGGTAAGGCCCATGGCACCAGCCCAGGTGCCTTCATACATCTTGGGCAGGTATTTTTCTTTCAGCTCATCACTGGCGTGGGCATCAATTGCCAGGCAGGCGCCGTTAGTCAGAACCGGGTAGAGAGCAAAAGAGATATTTGAAGCATTGATCATCTCTTCAACCTGAGCGCCCAGCATTTTCGGCATACCCATGCCGCCGTACTCCGGGTTGCCCAGCAGTCCACCCCAGCCGCCTTCACAGAAGGTGGCATAGGCCTCTTTAAAGCCTTTCGGCGTGGTCACCACACCGTCATTCCACTGGCAGCCCTCTTCGTCGCCAGTGCGATTGATCGGATCCAGGGTGTTGGCAGCCAGCTTGGCCATCTCTTCGAGAATCGCATCTGCGGTCTCACGATCTACCGCCCCAGCCAACCCGGGCAATTCCGCCCAGAGTTTTTCCGCAGCAAATACCTCGTGAAGTAGGAAGTTCATCTCCCTTAGTGGCGCCTTATAGTCGGCCATGCTCCCGGTCCTCATTCAAGTGTTTCAAACGCTCGTTTGAATCTAGGGCCGAAGCGCCCTAATGTCAACAGTCTCGGGCCTTGAGGAACCTGACAAGCACTCAGTTCTAAAGAGTGGGAACAATCTGTTGAATGAGTGCTGTACCGCTCACTAGAGCCGGCTGAAAAAACTGCTGCTAGTCTACATTGGCGCTCCTTCGCAGTAGAACGCTGACGAGTTCGGCTAACTTATCCTCAGCTAATAGTGGAATCTCATCACTGGGTACAAATGAATAGGGCTCAGCTGCATATCGCGGGATGATTTGCACATGCATGTGATCTTCAGACTGGCCTGCGGACACTCCGGAATTGCAGAATGTATGAATACCATCTGGCTGAAATGCCTCTCGCAGAATATCAACACCCGTTAGGATCAAATTGCTGACATCTGATAAAACTACCGAGTCACAAGCGGTAAAATGATTCGTGTGCAAAGAAGGGATTACTAACAATGCGCCTTTACTGCGCTGCCTCGGATTTACCGCCAGGCAAGCGTGCTTCATCTCCTTTACCAGCGGAACATTCGAATGCATCAGTGTACATAGCGGGCACGGCCTTCGAACTCGAAACGTATAAGGCACAGCAAACTCAATACAAGTTATGATCGTTTTATAATAGGGGCTATTTCGAGCAATTGAGAGCATCGCGTAGACGTGCAGCTTCCTTCGCCCTCTCCGGCGAACTCCATTGCGGACACGAAAAAATATCCGTATAGCGATATTTTCTACCCGCTCTCCTGTCACTCCTGGGGACAATCTCCCAAACTAAGTGAAGATAGGATCGCCCCGTAATTTCCCCCCAATCACACCAGACATTGGTGCCATCAGGATCATAGAGGTTTTCTACTGCAAAAGTAGACTCCCTGACACACTTAAATAGATCGCGGAACTCACTCTGATTGAATGTGGAAAAATCCGTATGATAGACGTGAGGCACCACCACCACATTCCCCCTAATTCTCGGCCGTATCGGTATTAGTGCGGTCGCAACATCATTTTGGCAGACAATAAATTGCGACCTCTCCCCCGGGGTACTCAAGCAATAACCGCATGGGCATCCCTGTTTTGATAAAAGTAAGTTAGACAATTGTGATACGGGCCTCACTACCTTTCATTACACAAACATTAGCCAAAACACCGATTGGCAAAGTCAACATGGGATCTGTGTGCCCAAAGCTTAGATTCGCCACTATTGGAAAGTCGAAATCCGCACAAGCCTCAAGAACCGTATCTTTTAGCGTGACGCCGGCTATATCAGTGCAATATGGCGAGCGTCCAATAAGCATACCTCTAACGTGAGAGAGTATCCCTGATTGACGCAAATGGGTAAGGGCACGACGAACCCTCTCTAGTCGCGCTTCTTCAGCATGGGCCTCCCAGAAAAAAATAATATCTGAGGGGATATTAAGATATGGCGTACCCACAAGCATATTTAGCGTCTCTATATTCCCTCCAAACAATATCCCCTCACCCAGCCCTTCTCGATAAACTATTCGGTGACTGTCTTTTTCCATCAAACGACGACGTTGCGAACTTTCACCCCAGTCCGTAAATTCACGAGTCCATGCAGCAGGATCTCTTAGCTCTGTCAAGGTCTCATTATTACCGATGGCAGAAAAAAGGTTCTCGTCCGTAAAAGCAAAAGGCTGTGGGTATTCGCCAAACTGAGGTAACAGTGTGGGGCCAAAATAAGTAGTCCATCCACTCAAACTATAAATACCTAAAATCAAGGCTGTAGCATCGCTGTTGCCAATTAACACTTTGGGGTGTCGGCAAACAATATCTCGATTCAAGTGTTCTAATATTTCAGCTGAGTTAAATCCTCCAATTGAGCACATGATTCCCGCAATCGAGTGATCGAGTAATAAACTCTCAAGCGCCTGAGCCCGCTCCAATGCAGTCCCTGCCGTAAACCCTCTTGAAAAGCACACCTGCTCCGGCAGTACAACCTTTGTATTCAAGGTTCGCTCCAAGGCTTTAACGCTCCGAATTAATCGGTCAGGATATTTACTTGCTACATTTGAGGAGGGTGAATATATTGCTATCGCCTTTCCCGGTATTAGCTTAGGATAAAACCTGTTATTCATGTTGATAGCGTGAACTTTTCATTTCAAACATTGTTTCTCTGGGCTTATGCCCAGAGCGTCCAAAGTTTACCGACACTGCATCATTATTTAGGCCAGTCAATGGTTAGCCCCTGCCGTCGTAACACATCAACAAGCTGATTATATTTTTGCCCCTCTAGTAACAAATCAGACTTTCCTATTTCATTAACCGCTCGCAGGAAAATTTGATGAAGACTAGCTTGACTCAAATAAAGATCCTCAGACTTCAAAGTACGAGGGTGAGTGTTATGAAGTTGTTCTACCCAGTCGGTCGGCAATCGCTGCTCTAATCGCCGATCCCCTTGTAATTTAACACCTGTAGCCTGTTGAATAAGTGGAATAATGGCATGTTTACGTGTAAAGGCGAGAGAGTCACAAGCCGCCAAATTTTCACCTCTTTTAATTTTTGCAAATGTATACCAAAGCCAGCCACAGTAGCGCGGGATAATCTCCTGCACTGACATTGATTTCGCACCAGACATGGTGTTTTGGCTGATAGGAATATCTTTACGCAAGACGATGAATGGTTCTGGGATACAGCAAGGTGGATCTGCACAATACAAAAAGCTTATATCTAACTTTACAATCCAGTCATCTTTTCGAGTGTAGAAAACAAGTAAACTTGGAATTCCCGCATGCACAGCAGAGAATGTCACGCAAATATTAAAATGCTGTGTGAACATCTGCTCAAATTCAGCTCTGGCCCTATTGAGTGGATTAGTCGACATATAGACTGCCGTGACATCCAAATCACTAAAAGCATCGGCTTCGCCAGATGCGATGCTTCCACCAATAGTTATAGTCACTGGTGCATCTTGTCCATTTGCCCATGAGTTGATAAATGAAAATATGGGGCGTAAGTGCTGAGGCAATTTATCTTCAGGTAATCCCAATGAGCTTATTCTTACCTGCTTAGAAATATTGTAACTTGAAGGGTCCCTATCGGAAGAACTCATGGTGACAATTCAAATCCGTTTCTGCGAGGCAATATCTGGAGATCCCGAATATCATCGTGTTGGAGCACCCACATTAAAAATCGTTCAACACCCATGCCAAACCCAGCAGTTCTCAATGGATAAACCCGCTTCATATTCGTATACCACTTATAGGATTCTGGATTTACCCCATGCACCTTCATAGCTGTGAGAACAGCCAAATCGTCAACATGTCTTTCGCCACAACCGACCACTTCGCCACACCCAAATAAGAGATCACTATTTAATGCGCTATAGCCATTTTTATCCATGGCTTGATAAAAGGGAACAACCCCATGATCCCACTTGGTAACCCAAACAAAGGGGCCAATAGTTCTGATAAGCTCTCGTTCTCCCGCTCTAGTAAGATTTCGCCCGTAATCAGTTTTATCGATAAACTCAGGCTTGTCCTGAAGAAGCTTGGCAGCCTCATCAAAAGTAACAGAATTAAAAGTTAAATCTCCGTTTGCCACTGACTCTAAGTGACTTAGACTGCCGGCTGCTCGTGTAATCGACTCAGCTTGCTCCCTAAGCATCGCTTTGCTGAGCGCGCGGATATACCCTTCAGCCAAAGACATAGCCTCAGCCAAGTCCCCACTAATTTCTACCTCGCTGTGCATAAACTGGCAGAGATGTGTAGCGTCCCAGTCCTCCCCACGAAATGACGGCATTAGATAATAAGCGCCTCGGGGCTTCATTCGACAACACAACTCAAGCTGAAACTGCATGGAGTCGGCTAAATATGTTTCCTGACCATTTAATTGAATACATACAGGAATTGAGTCACTTCCCAGCCCAACTGGACTTGAAATACTGCCAGTCGTAACAGGTAAGTGAACGGTGCCAATCCCCTGGTTCCACCAAAACACAGCTGTCTCTCGAGTAAGTATGTCTTGTAAATCTACCAGTAAGTTAAACCAAGGATTATTTGCGAGTTTCAAATATCTGCTGGGATCTTCAAGAATCGGTGGTTGCCAGCCATTTGTATGCCCATTCGTAGTCAATTTCACAACCCCAATCAGAGAGATATCCCCATAAGAATATATCCATCTACTTTTTACTGCCGGGTGATACAAATTTTTGCTGCGTGTTTTAGCTCCCCCTTTAAAAATTCAATAACTGCAATAGCCGAGTAAGGAAATAATGAAAAATTAGAAAAAATCACGACAGTTTTATCAGAATAACTACATAGACTATAAATTAAACATTGCCATGAATATTCTTGCAAAAAGTTTCTCAATTAAAGATGAAAAATCAAACTTACATTCTTTTGGTTGATCTCGAATGTACTTGTGATAACGAGCCGCCCATCCCTCCAGAGGAAGCCGAAACCATAGAGTTGGGTGCGATAGTGGGAAGTTTGACACAAAAAGCTTTTGTTCAATTAGATGAAAGGCAGCTTTACGTAAAACCCACTATTCACAGAGAATTGACACTATTTTGTACCGAGTTAACGGGTATTACTCAGGAGCAGGTTGATAAGGCCTCGTTGTTACCCGGGGTACTGGATAAATTCAAAGATTGGCTTTCCAACTATGAATTAGCCGCATGGGGCAGCTGGGGAAATTTTGATGCATGGCAATTGCACATGGAAACAGGCGGAAAGGAAATAGCAAACCCCTTACAATACCTGCCTCACATTAATGTGAAGCAAATATTCGCTGACAATAAAGGATACCGCGTCGACCTAGCCAAGGCTATTCAACTATCGGGGCTTAAATTTAAAGGGCGACAGCATTCCGGTATCGATGACACACGAAATATCGCCCAACTTCTGGAAAATGATATCGCCCTGCGAACTAGTTTTTTAAATCAGATATAATCAGGCCTAGTAATATCACCTTGTAAGAACAGCATTCTGCGTCTTCTCCTTACCCTACCGCCCCATCAGTGATCGGCTTGGGCAATTAACCCATCGACATCCAGGTACTGGGCAGCATTGCGATAGTTCGCGGCGCTATCGAATGGAAGGGATCCTAGAAGAGGAGCCGGCAGTAGAGCCTTAAGGGTATGCAGATTCTCCTCTGCGCGAGCCATACCCTCACCACGTACAAAGTTGGCTACCCAACCCACTAACGGAAGCCCATCACGGCGGATTGCCTCTACCGTGAGTAATGCATGGTTGATACAGCCAAGTTGCATTCCCACCACGAGTATGACCGGTAGGTTTAGTTCCCGGGGCAACTGGGACAGAAAGCTTCTTGGACCCAACGGGGTGCGCCAGCCACCAGCACCTTCGATCAAAACCAGGTCGGCCCCTGCAGACATCACTCCCCGACAGACGCCAGCCATCCGCGCAACATTTAACTGCTTACCCACCTCTGCGGCCGCTATATGCGGAGCAATAGCGGGCTCCAGGGCAAAGGGGTTTACTTGCTGGTAAGGCAGCTTCAGAGTCATCGCTTCCTGGAGCAAAAGGGCATCTTCATTGCGCAGGCCATCATCCGTGTGCTCACATCCAGATGCCACAGGCTTCACTGCCGCCGTTTGCAAGCCTGCCTCCGCCGCTGCCGATAGCAGTGCGGCGCTCACATATGTCTTGCCGACCTCGGTGTCAGTACCGGCGATAAAATAGGTTTTTGCCAAGGCCTAACCCCCTCCTCCAATTAAAGTTAACTTTTTTCATAACGTGACTTTTCACGCCACTCAGATGGTGATAAATTAACCCGGTAGCGCAAATTTTGAACAGATCAAGCCGTACATCGATAAGAAGGCACGGGGTTGCGCTCACACAATAACCCCCTCTTAAAGGGGACAGACAGCAGGGATGCGGTGTCATTGCGAAATAACCGACAACTACCCGAACTGCTTAAAGACCATGCGATACCTGACCTTTGCCCTGCTCCTGCTGGTGCCAATCTTTGCTTCAGCGAAAGTTGATCCCGTTGACCACGTCGTAGTTTATAAGTCCAAGAAACTCATGCAGCTGATACGGGACGGCCGTGTCGTGAAAAGCTATACCGTGTCTTTTGGGGATAACCCCAGGGGACACAAAGTTCGCCAGGGGGACGAGCGCACCCCTGAAGGCCGCTACACACTGGACTGGAAGAATCCCAACAGCCGCTTTTACCGTTCAATCCACGTGTCCTATCCCAACAAGCAGGACCGTGCACGGGCAGCCAAAATGGGGGTCAGTCCCGGCGGTGACATTATGATCCACGGTATCAAGCCCCAGTGGTCCTACATGGAAAGGCACCTGCGCCGCACCAACTGGACCGATGGCTGTATCGCCGTGGCCTCCAATCGTGAAATGGACGAAATCTGGGCTCTGGTGAAGACGCCAATCCCTATCGACATCTACCCCTGATCTCTTCAATCTTGCACCCGGCTCCCTGCGTTGCGATAGGCGCAGGTCAGCCGGATTTTTTTGCCCTGCAAGCGGTGAGATTCATATAGATCACCTCGTAAGTTACCGGCAATCCTCGCTCTTCCCGCTTATTTTCATAGGCTACGGACAAGTGCTGCAGTTTGCGACGACCTGTCATACCTTTATCCGCCGCCCGGTTAATATTGTGTGCACCCACTCCCTTAAGCTCCCGCATCAACTGCCGCAGGCTATCAAAGTGCAGTAGGCGCAATTCATCCGTAACCAATCCGCTGAGGTCACTGTGCAGTGCCGCTTCACGCCATTGCTCGGCGGGCAGGAACTGATTGACATGTACACCCCCATCCACTTGAGCCCAACTCTGTTTCAATTCCACCAGGGTTTTAGGGCCAAGGGTGGCAACCAGGCACCGCCCTTCAGGGGCCAGTATTCGCTGCAACTCAGCAAACAATTGCGGCAGGCGGTAGCACCATTGCAGCGCCATACTTGAAAACACCAAATCAATACTACCCGCCGCCAGGGGTAACTGTTCGGCATCGGCCACAATGTAACCATCAGCTTCGGGTCTTTGCGTCCGGGCAAACTTCAGCATCCCCTCCGCCAGATCCAGGGCAATAATTTGCGACTGAGGAAAATGCCGCCGCAACAGTTCAGTACCGAATCCGGTGCCACTGCCCAAATCGAGGATCATACGGGGTGCACAGCTGTCATCGGCTTGGGCCAACAGTTGCCGGCAGACTGCCCGCTGCAGATGGGCGCAATCATCGTAGCCCTGTGCTGCCCGGGTAAAAGAGCGAGCTACCGCAGCCTTATCAAACGGATCAGCCGGGGGATTTCCAATAGACTCGAGAAGCTCGAATAGATATTCAGCGACGATGTCAGCTTTGGTGCAATGGGGTAAATGGCCCGTCTCGGGTATGACTTTGACGGTGCCCCCACACGCCTCAATGGACCGAGCAGCTTCAATGGGAACCAGGGCATCCCTGTCACCAAACAGGTGCAGTGCCGGCACGGACAGATGTTCCAGGTATTGGCGATTATCCAGCTCTGCCAAGCAGCACAATGCTCCCCGCCAGGCATCACTATTTATTTGTGGTTTTTGTGCCTTAAGGTCCTTAAGCAAAGAGCGCATGGAGCTATCACCCCGCGCCTGTAGTGAGCAAAAACGCTCCCAGGTACTCTCCGGAGATGATGTAAAAGCATCGAAAAATGCCTTGAAAGTGCTCTCGGCCATGCCTGGCCAGCCGTCTCGTTCCACAAAGCAGGCATTGGCAGCTATGGTCACTAAACCCAGAACTTTGTCCTGCTTCGCTATAGAAGCCAGGCGAACGGCCAGCATACCGCCGAGGGAGTGGCCAACCAGGACACAGCTAGGGGGAAGTTGCTGGTAAAGCTTCTGCAGCAAAGCTTCTAGTGGGGGCCAGTCTTCAGCACCTTGTGTAGCAAATCCAGGTAACTCAATACAGTGGAGTTGCAATTCTGTACGACGCGCCAGGGATTCTATAAGCGGCTGCCAAAGATCTGCACTCCCGCCCCACCCGTGCAGGAAAACCAAGTGTTCAACCCGTGTCACTTATCCAGTACCCCTGCGCCCTGCAAAATCTGCTGCAGTGCGCCTAGTAGCTCATCAATATCCTCGGCCCGGTGAGCCGCGCTCAGGGTAATGCGCAAGCGTGCAGTGCCCAGCGGCACTGTAGGCGGGCGAATGGCACCCACCAGGAACCCGCGCTCCTGCAATTCTCTGGCAACCGCCATCACAGTGTTTTCACAGCCCAACACCAGCGGCTGTATCGCACTGGCTGACGCCTGAAGAGGTAGACCGAGCTGTAGTGCCCTGCGGCGGAAATAAGCGATATTTACCCGCAAGCGCCCTTGCAACTGAGGCTCATCGCGAATCAATTCGATAGCAGCCAAGGCACCGGCAGCCACTGCTGGCGTCATTCCGGTGGTATAGATATAGGGCCGCGCAAACTGGGTGAGGAAATCTATCAGTGCCCGGGAGCCCGCAATAAAGGCACCGGCATTGCCAACCGCTTTACCCAAGGTACCCATCACAACCGGGGCTTGTTCCTGGGTCAGCCCCGCCAGGGCACAGCTGCCCGCCAGCGGGTATGCTTCACTACCCATTACGCCAAAGCCGTGGGCCTCATCAACCATTAACCAGGCGTTGTATTGCTTACACAGAGTGGCAATCTCAGCCAGAGGGGCCAAATCACCATCCATGCTGTAAACGCCATCCACCGCTACTAAAGTAGCGCCACCCCGGCTAGTAGCGCGCTGCAATTGGCGTTCAAGGCCAGCGAGATCGTTATGGGCAAAGCGCAGACTGTTGGCGCCACTCAAGCGGGCACCGTCAATCAGTGAGGCGTGATTAAGCCTGTCCGAAACAATATTGTCGGCTCGCCCCAACAGGGCACAAATAGTGCCGATATTCGCCATGTAGCCACTCGAGAATATCAGCGCCGCTTCTCGCCCACTTAATTCGGCGATGCACTGCTGCAAGCGGTGATGAATATCCAGGTGACCATTAACCAGGTGAGAGGCTGTGGCGCCTGCACCACACTCTGCTCCCGCCTTCTGTGCTGCGATGACTTCCTCGCGGCTGGCAAGCCCTAGGTAGTCGTTACTGCTAAATACCAGTAGCTCCCGCCCATCGACCCGGGCTCGCGGCCCGGGTGCGCGATCGAGGGTTTTTAGTTCCCGGTACAGATTCTGCTGGCGGCGCTCGGCGAGGCGCTGTTGCAGGACTTCATTCAGGGTCATTTGGCCGCGTCGTAGAAGAAGGCATCATTTTGCTGTTCGGTGATCTGCGCGTTCAATTCCGCTTCCACCTCAGCCTCATCGGCGTACTGCTGATACTCTTCTGGCTTAATACCCAGGCGACTGAACAACTGCATATCTTCGTTAGCTTCCGGGTTCGCGGTCGTCAGCAGTTTTTCACCGTAGAAAATAGAGTTGGCGCCGGCGAGGAAAGCCATTGCCTGCATCTCATCGCTCATCTGCTCGCGACCGGCGGATAGGCGCACATGGGATTTCGGCATCATGATACGAGCCACAGCAATGCAGCGAATAAACTCGAAGGGATCCAGGTCCTTTTGTTCTTCCAGCGGGGTACCTGCGACTTTTACCAGCATATTGATGGGCACTGATTCGGGGTGCTCCGGCAGGTTCGCCAATTGCATCAATAACCCGGCGCGATCTTTATCGCCTTCACCCATTCCCACAATGCCACCAGCACAGACCTTCATTCCCGCTGAGCGCACTCGCCCCAAGGTTTCCAGGCGATCCTGGTAAGTGCGAGTGGTAATAATCTCACCGTAATATTCCGGCGAAGTATCCAAATTGTGGTTGTAGTAATCGAGGCCTGCATCCGCCAACTCCTGGGCCTGATCATCATTTAACATGCCCAGGGTCATACAGGTTTCCATACCCAGCGCCTTTACTTCACGTACCATCTGGGTCACGTAAGGCATGTCTTTTTTCTTGGGGGAGCGCCAGGCGGCCCCCATGCAGAAGCGGGTAGCACCGCCGGCCTTAGCTGCCCTTGCCTCCTGCAACACCTTTTCAACCTTCATCAGTTTTTCCCGCTCCAGCCCGGTGTCATAGCGGGCACTTTGGGGACAGTAGGCACAGTCCTCAGGGCAAGCACCGGTCTTGATAGAGCAAAGGGTACTGACCTGTACCCGATTGGCGTCAAAATAAGCTCTGTGCACTTGCTGCGCGGTAAACATCAAGTCGCTAAACGGCATGGCGAAGAGGTCCAGTACCTGCTGGCGGGTCCAGTCGTGGCGGATCTCTGCGGCGGGCATTTGCTGGGCGGCAGTCACAGGGCGTACTCTCTCTGTTGCTTATTAAAATCGGATACTCACAGCCTGTTAGCAGGCTCTAGTGGAATCGATCAGCGGGCTCTAATTCAGCCTCTGCCGTTCAATCCACCAGACTGGCCAGTTTAGCCACGGCCAAACCGCTGTCAACTCGGAAGAGACGATATGGTTTACAAGCTTTTCAGTAGAAAACTTGCCCAAAGTCTGGCCCGCTGCCTGCTGTGCGGCGGAGTATCGGGAGAGGTTGGAATCTGTTCTGCCTGCACCCAGGAACTACCGGCGCTAGGCCGCGGCTGCCGCTACTGCGCCCTACCCTTGGCGGCGGCAAAAGATAATATTTGCGCGGCCTGTTTACAGAGGCCACCCGCCTTAAAGAAGATCAGTGCTGCCTGGCAATACGCTTACCCGATCAACCACTTAATCCAACATTTCAAATACCACCGGGACCTGGCCGCCGGACACAGCCTTATACAGCTAGCAGCCCGCCAATTGGGGCTTCCAGAGGATATGCCTGACATACTTACCCCGGTTCCTCTGCACTGGCGTCGCTATTGGCAACGCGGTTACAACCAGGCTCAACTTATTGCCAGTGGTCTGGGGCAAAACTGGTGCCTGCCAGTAGATCTGCAACTACTGCGCAAAACAACTTCCACCAAAACCCAGTCTCAACTCAGCCGCAACCAACGGCTGAAAAACCTGTCTGACAGCTTTGCCGTGCGTGGAGGAATATCGGGTGCCCATATCGGCCTGGTAGACGATGTTGTAACCACGGGAGCGACCCTAGAAATCATCACTCGCCAGCTACTCACAGCCGGGGCAAAACAGGTCAGCGCCTTCGTTTTGGCCAGAACGCCATGACTGTTCGGCGCGACTACAAATAGACCCATAGTCACCCCGACGTCACAATAGCTTACCTTGCCGTTCTGGCGCCTCAGTCCCTCACCTGCCAGCACTGCTAAGGTTCTAACAGCGACTAAATTGCCCGCATTTCTGTTGTCGCGGGCCAGGAATTCAGCGATGAGTGAATACAAGTTGCCACGGGGCATTGTCATCAGCGGCACAGGCCTGTGGACCCCACCGGAATCTATTAGCAATGAAGAGTTGGTAGATGCCTATAACACCCATGCCGAGCAGTACAATCTTGAGCATGCTCAAGAGATTGAGGCCGGTGAGTGCGCGGCAAAACCTTTCTCTTCTGCAGAATTTATCGAGAAGGCCTCAGGCATCAAGAGCCGCTATGTGGTGACCCGCGATGGCATCCTTGATCCGAAGCGCATGCGCCCCCTTATTCCCGAGCGCGCAGATGACGAGCTGAGTGTACAAGCCGAAATGGGCTTAAAGGCCGCCAGACTAGCTCTGGAGAAAGCCGATAAGCAGGCGTCTGACATTGATTTGGTCATTGTCGGTGCCTCCTATATGCAGCGCGCCTACCCCGCTATTGCTATTGAAATCCAAGGTGCACTGGGTATCGATGGTTTTGCCTTTGATATGGAAGTGGCCTGCTCCTCAGCCACCTTCTCACTTCAGCGTGCGGTGGATGCGATCTGCTCAGGCTCAGCCAAAACTGTACTGGTCATCAATGCCGAGCTGGCCTCACCACAAGTGGATTACACCGACCGAGACAGCCACTTTATCTTTGGCGATGTAGCCGTAGCCAGCATTATCGAGCGCAGAGAAACCTGTACTGTCGAAAGCGCCTGGGAAATTCTCGGCACCAAAGCGAAAACCGTTTTCTCCAACAATATCCGTTCGAACTTTGGCTACACCGCTCGCGCCGCCGATGTGGACCCTTTTGGCCCCGGTAAGTTGTTCCGCCAGAATGGGCGAAAGGTATTTAAAGAAGTTTGCCCCATGGCGGCGTCCCATATTGAGGCCCACCTGCAAGAGACAGACACCGATCCTCACAGCGTGCGCCGCTACTGGCTCCATCAGGCCAATATCAATATGAACAACCTGATCGCCAAGAAGCTAATGGGTGACAATGCAAGCGTTGAACGCGCGCCCATCGTTCTGGACCGCTACGCCAACACGGCAAGTGCCGGCTCAGTTATCGCATTTAATTTGCACAGCGATGACTTGCAGGTCGGTGACCGGGGAATTATCTGTTCCTTTGGTGCAGGCTATTCTATTGGCAGCTTGGTATTGGAAAAAATCTCCATTTAATTTTGAAATATTTTCGGAGTTCGGGAATAAATACTGAACTCCGAAACAACCACCAAAAAGACCGGTGGTTCTCACTACCACTGACACCAGGATTTTATTAACCGGCGACCTGGCCTTCACAAATATCTATTAAAACTATGCGCGATCCAGCCGCAGCGCATAGCAACCATAAGCAGCGAAGCGCAGCAGAGCGAAATCAATCTGATCCTGCATAAAATATTCACTCACTTCTGTTTTTATTTGTTCAGGGCCCACCAATTTCGCAGACACGATATGCTCTTCAGCGCTATAGGCGCGAAGCACTAGTGGCACACCATTCTTGAAATAATCTTCCGCATTATTATTTAGCGGGGGGAAGCTGTTCTGTACTCTGAAGTTTTGTTCCGGCTGTGGCTGCGCCAGTACAAATACAGGCCCGTACTCCCGATAAGGACCGGCAAAAGAGAAAGGGCAGTAGCTGGCCAGGAGGATTTTCTCCCCGGGCCGTGCGCGCCGCCGCACATCACGACATGGCTCACCGCCCTGGGCGCTCAGCTGCCGTACCGGCTGCCCTAGATCATCTAGACCTGCTTGACGAACCTTTTCTAAAAAATCTTCGCGGATAGGTGTTACGGTAAAAGTCATGGCTAAGGTCACCCCACTTGCTAAAAGAACGAGGTTACTGAACACCAAACAGCATCGCTGGCCAGATTCGGGCGCGTCATTCCAAGTGAGTAGCAGTTATTTTTTTGCGGACTCTTCAAGCTCACTCAACAGACCTTCCGCCCAACTGATCCAGGTCTTTTCCGCCTCAATACCCAAAAGCAGGGTTTGATGTGCCAACCAGTAGCGCTCCTGGAGCGCTGTATCACTCTTTAATACGCGCTCATTTTGCTCCTGGTAACTTTCCAGAGAGCTGCGATGTTGGCGCAGTTGGCCCTCCAGAGCATCTCGCATTTCATCCTTGCTCAGGTTGTGACCGGCGAACATACGCACCAGAAAAGGCTCGCGAATCTTCTGCGGCGCACTGGGCTGAATGACCCAGTCACGCAGCTCGGCGCGGCCTAGATCCGTGAGGCTATAGACCTTCTTGTCCGGCTTGCCTTCTTGGGCCTGCTCCTCACAGTCCAGCAGGCCCTCCTCATGTAACTTGTGCAGCTCGCGATACATCTGCTGATGGCTGGCACTCCAGAAGTGGGAGACGCTGCGCTCAAAGCGCCGCTTAAGGTCATATCCACTGCCGGGCTCAATATCCAGCAAGGTGAGAACGGCAAAGCGCAGAGACATGAAAACTCCAACTCATCTTATGCAAAGAGTTGCATATTAACCGGAGCCAGCCATTTATGACCAGCTGCCGGGTTTTCATAACAAGATAATTAGATTAATAAAACATTAAAAAATAGGACAAATGTATCGACAAAAACTAACAGTCGAGATGTAAGGCTAGCTTTTATGCAAATTGGAGATATAATCGCCGGCTTGTCGCCAAAGTCGTTTAGGCGACCACTGTCTACGAGGTTGTTTGCCCAATGTCCGCGCCCGCACTATCCCCATCCAGTCCAGATGCCCCAGATGAAAAGGCTTCTGGTGCGCGCCGCTGGGACTTTATGCTGGACATCTTCGCCATGAATAGCTTCTCTTGGGCTGTAGCGATCCCCATCGAGCTGGTTCTGGCGGGTATGAGTTGGAACGAACACCTGAAAGTTCGCCTGATGGCCCTGGTATTCAATACCCTTATCGCCCGCCCATTCAGTATGTATCGCAACTGGATTGTGAACCGTTTTGGGGGTGGCGGCTTTATCAATGCCTACCTGGTAGACACCTTTGTATTCCTCAGCTTCCAGTTCCCGCTATATATGGCCAATATGCGCCTCGGTGGGGCCAGCTGGGACGAAATTGCCACCGCCAGTATTACTTTTATGCTCATCGCGGGAGCTCTTGGCCGCCCCTACGGAATTTATCTCGACTGGGTGCGCCGAGTATGGATTAATACGCTTGTCCCCCTGTGGAGCAAACGCGCTGCCTGAGGGGTCACCGATACTCGATTAGGCATTACGAGAGAGGAACATGACTGTGTTGACCGATAACGCCATTGAAAACAGTTCCATGACCGTTGGCGTGGTCGCCGGCACCCCCACAGATACCCGCTTCGGGTTGGACTTCCTCGCCGCGCGCCAACTTCGTGGCGTGGGCCTGTCCCTATCCTCGTCTCCCCAGGCCCAGACTCAATTGCAGGCGCTGGAGCGCGACGCCCTTACCCAACAATTGATCGAAGCCATTGAGCAGCTGTACCAGGCCGGTGCAGAAGCGGCCATGATCTACTGCAACTCTCTTTCCGGTGCTGTGGATATGACGGTGGTAAAAGCTGCCTCCCCCATTGAGGTGGTATCCCCTCTCGAGGTCTACGCTGAGCTTACCCAGCGCTATCGCAACTTTGGACTGTTGGCCGCCAACTGCCAGAGCTGCGCCAATATCGAGCGGGAAATACTCGAGCGCAATACAACCGCCAAAGTCATCGGTATTGGCAACTTGCAAATTGTGGAAGATATCGAGGACGGCCTCGCCGCAGAAATGATTGTTCGCCAACATGCCCTTGATGACTTGGTCGCGGCATTGGTGAAAAGCGGCGTACAGATCCTGATTTTGGGCTGCACCCATTTCGATTATTTTTATCGGGAATTGCTCGCACACTGCGATGGCATTCGCCTTTTCCTTCCCTCAGAGCGTATGTTGCAATTGCTGCAAGAGCGCATTCCCCAAGCCGCCTGAATACTATTTCCTCACGGCAGCTCCCGCGCAATTTGTTCTGGAGCTGTCGCTAAACTACCCATCCAACCTAGTAAATTGCTGCTAGATCCCTCTATGTAATCAGATGCAATCTGTGGATTAACTCCCTGCCAACAACCCGGCTACCCGATCCAAGGGCTGAACAGACGGGGCTGGCAGGCTACTTCTCTATTGGTACGTTCACTGAAGCGCCTCTGCTCCCCCCACAGCAGAAGGAAAATTTTTCTTGTACCAAAAGCGGGCTTATTGCAGTATCAAAAATCTCCGATGTGCCTGGGTATCCATTACAACAAGTCGTATTAAAACCTTTTTGGACTGCAGGATTTAGTCCAATTTAAATAACGTTGGTTACAAGGATGATAGAAACCACTTTGTCTGGGGGAATTCCCTCTCGTCACGTATTCTTGCGTGCCATATGCCTCGGCCTATTGGTCTCGGGTTCGGTATTTTTATCGAGTACTGCACAGGCCGATGTTATTACCACACTAAAAAGTCAGGTCCCGCTCTTTTGGGTGGGAATACCCGCTGTACTTGTACTGCTAATTTGTGCGTTTGCAATAAATAGGCAAGTTAAATTACGCCAATTAACCCTCGATACCAATGCTCGGCTTAAAAATTTGAGCAAGGAAAATAGCAATCTTTTCCAACAGGTACACAGTCGTAACAGCGAATTTGTCGCACTGGAAAAACAACTTGCTGATGCCCTTAGTAAGCTTGAACAATTGCGCCAGGAAAAATCTGATCTCCTCACCATAACCCGGCACCATTTACAGCATCCCCTGGATACACTTCTCGGCACTTTGAATTTATTAGCTCGCAGCGAAGACAACAATACGCGCGCCCTGGTAGAAATCGGGAAAAGACAATTAAACAGCGCCCTTAAATCCCTGGAGAACTTACATCAGTGCGGTAATGTTGAGACAGTAGAATTAAAACTCCCCACTGAAAGCCATCGTGCGCCCGGCAAACGGCTCTCTGTTTTACTCGTTGAAAACAGTAAGCATGACTCCCTTCAACCCACCCTGGAAACCATGGGCCATAACGTACAGCGGGAGTGCAATGGGATCGATGGGAGCAGCGCTGCACTGCAAAAAAACTTCGATCTTATTTTGGCAGATACCCATCTTCCGTTGATGGATGGCGTTGAAGCAGTGCGGGAAATCCGTAGGGAGAGAGGTGCTGAACTACCTATTTTTGCCCTGTTACAAAATGCCAGCTCTGGCGATAAGGAGCGCTACCAGGCCAGAGGCTTTACCGGGGTATTGACCCACCCGATCGGCGACCGACAGCTGATGCAATTATTGAGCTGGGCTGTTCGCCGAAGCCAGGGCATTGCAGGCCCCCAGGGAGCAAAGCCCACTCGACTCCTTAATACCAATACCCTATTTCGCCTGCGGGATACATTGGACCACCATACGTTTGCCGAATTACTCAGCGAGCGTACCGCCACCCTGCCAAAACAAATAACGTCATTAACCAGCGCTATTACTGGACGCCACTGGCTTGATGCAGAACAGCAGGCACAAAGACTGGCTCGCTCAGCTATTGAGGTCGGCCTCGAAACAATAGCTTCTCGCTTACGTACCCTGGCCGCAAACCTCTCTATCGATAGTGAAAGAGAACACTGTCGCCAACAGCGCACAGAGCTGTTACAGCTTATGCGCGAATCTGTGCGCCAACTAAAGGCCTGGCGCGAGCGCAATGTTCACACTGAGTGGGCATTAAAATAAACCACCCTACTGTGGCCCGATTTCGAGTCACAGTACTCTTACTGGGAAACAATGGGGCGGAAGAGGCGTCTGCAGTCCACCGCGCAAATAACACATCCCAGCGCAGCTAAGTTGAAATGCACTATTTGCACCACACTATATTGGAGTGAATAGTAGAGAGAACAAGTTATGTCAGAGCAGTATCCCGAACGCAGCCACGAAGCCCGAGAACAAAGCGGGCGCGACCTGGCCATCATGGTTTACCTGATCCAGGCGATCAGCTTATTTACCGCAGTACCATTTTTTATCGGGGTATTAATCAACTACTTTAAGCGCAGCGATGTTCGCGGAACCCTGGCCGAGTCCCATTTCCGCTGGCAGATTCGCACCTTCTGGTTTTGGCTGCTGTGGACCATTGTTGGCTCCCTAACCATTTGGGTACTGGGGCTGGGCTATCTGATTCTGGCAATTAACTGGGTGTGGGTAATCTATCGGGTTATTCGCGGCTGGCTGATGCTGGTAGACAGACGTCCGACCTATTAAAAGTAAGCCTTCAATTTGGGGCCCGAGTGATTGTGGGCCCTTGTAAAATTCTGAGTTATTTAAATAAATTCCCCACTTCGAATATTTAATCCACTTTCACACTTCAATACTTCGGACAGTTTTAAGAGATGAAATGGGTGGGAATTATGGGCAGGTATTGCCTAACGTCTCATGGACACAACTTTCAACGACTTAGATCTAGGTCTAAGATGTAGAAAAGTTGCCAGTATTTATGAACGGTATAGTGACTACGGGGCTATAGCTGGATAAAGCCTTCCGAAGTGTTACGATTTAAGAATTACAAGATAGTACTGCTGTGGGGCTGCTATAACAGTTTTGTCTCATCGATAACCCCAACAACTAAGACTTGAGTATGGCTGATGATGGAGATGACAATGTGGTAAATTATCTGTCAACGAATATCAGCGCGGCTCTGGTTGTTGTCGACATGCAAAACGATTTTTGTTGCGCGGGGGGCTATTACGACCGTAGGCGACAGGGTTCCAGCAATATTGAGCTTGAAACTCCGTCACCAAGTAGAGATTGGAGTCCGCGGATCATCCGCAAAGGTGATGATCTGAAAAAGGTAGTTAATAATATTATTTTATGTATGAGGGTTGCCAAAGAGAGAGAGATTCCTATTCTTCTGTTAAAGACAGTTATTAAGCCAGATCATAAATATCTTAATTCTTTTCTTCGTGGCGAGGAAAATAGAGGTAGGTGTTACTATCCGTGTAAGTTAGGTACTTGGGGTGCGGAAATTATAGAGCCTATTTGGCAGATGGCAGAAGAGGGGGTAATTGTAGTTGAAAAGCATGTTTATAACGGCTTTGTTGGTACCTCCCTGGAAGAGGAATTACTAAGTTTAGGGGTTGATACAGTTTTTATTGTCGGTGTGGAAACACACATATGTGTCCTGGCTACTGCACAAAGTGCTTCATTTCGTTTCAAGACGTATGTTTTTGAAGATGCTGTTTGGAGTGCCAATTGTGAGCTTGCTAAGCATGCACTTTCAATATTTAAAGATGGCTATGGTTATATCGCTGACCACAAGATTTTGTATTTTGTGGGGGTATCACATGGCTCTCCATAAACAATATTTTAGAGTTGGTTTATCTTGAATTTAGTTTTCTGTCTAAACTATTTCGAATAGCTTGCCATATCCTAAAAATTTCGCGCAGTTTTAGGCTGTAAAACAGGCCGGCCCTTGGGTAGACCCTGAGGAAAATAAGGTTCGGCCCTTCCGGGTATCTCGCTAAGATAGTAAAACTGTCAAGCGAGGTTAAGTATGAAAACAAAAAGTACACGAAGGAAATTCAAGCTGGAATTCAAGAAAGGGGGCTGAGTTCTAGTCTCTGAGCAAGGATATTCATTTTCTAGGACTGCAGAGGCTGTAGGAACCAATACCTGCGACGTGAGGTAAAGCAGTTGTGTATGGAGAAAGAAATCATAATTTTTTTCATGGGGAGGTTGTCTTCCTGTCGATATTACTAATAAGCCAACTCCCCGATCCCTGAAGACCTTTTGCCCTGCTCGCGCCTCAGTATCCTATGCATTGTCACTACTTCAGTGCCCCCCGGTGAGGATTAACCTTAAACAGGGCGACTTCGGTGTGTAGTCATCTTTTTGTCGTGATAGTTTTTTATTTATCCTTATCAGTGCATTTTAAGACCGGGATTCAATGCTCGATTGGCTTGACTAAGTAAATAGAGCAGTATGGCCTTGGGCCAGCCGTGGATTGCCGCCAAGTGCATTTGGTAAAGGGAGTGGTAGGCCAAACTGGCAATACGGCCCTCAAGAGTAAGGTTTCTTCTTACAAAAGACCCCCTTAAGTTTCCTACAGCAGTGTTTGTACTAAGAGAAACCAGCGAACCACGATCCCGGTAATAGAAGTGCCCCAGGGATTTTTTTTCTATCAGGGCGATCAGGTTGGTGGAACAGAGCTTGGCCATCTGTTGTGCGGCGAGTGCGCGTGATGGTACACGCCGTTTGTTACCGTCGATGCAGCTGGCACAATCCCCTATAGCAAAGACATGGGGGTCATTTTTGCTTTGCAGGGTGGTTTTCACCTCTATCTGGTTGAGTTGGTTGGTGAAGAGACCATCCAACTGAGTGAGGAACTCCGGTGCCTTAACCCTGGTGACCCAGGCTCGAATTGCTGCGGGGATCTCTTTGCCGTCATCGGTAGTGAGGCTGTTGGCACTTGCAGTCTTAATATGGCAGTTGGTAAGTATACGAACCCCCATTTTAGATAGTTCTCGCGCGGCGCTGTTGCCTAATCTTGCCGGTAATCCCGGTAGTAACTGAGGCTCGGCCTCGACTAATGTAATGTCAATGGCACCGGTTCGGATACGCCCATATTGACTAACCTGTCTACTAGCAGCCATCAGCTCCGCAGAAAGTTCCACCCCAGTACAGCCACCGCCGATAATGGCAATTTGTAATGTTCTATCGGGGTGTGTTTCTAGGCATAAAAAGTAATCGAGCAGTTGCTTGTGAAATTTGTGTGCCTGCTCAATGCTGTCGAGAGGAATGCAGTGCTCGCGCACTCCCTGTGTATTGGAGTCATCGCTTATGCTGCCAACGCAGATCACTAGATAGTCGTACTCTAGCTCGCGCGGAGGTATTAGTTCGCAGCCTTTGTCATTCAGCACCGCCCCTAGGGTCAAAATCTGGCGCTTCCTGTCGAGGGATTGTAGTGAGCCGAGCTGGAATTCATAGCCATTAGAGCTGGCGTGAATTTGGTAGTTAAGAGCATCCATGCTGGTATCTAATGTGCCAGTGGCCACCTGATAGATTAGGGGCTTCCAGATATGGGTGCGATTCTTATCGACTAAAGTGATCTGAGCAGATGGGGCCTTACGCTTAAGCCCAAACATCCGAGTAGAATTGAAATGGCGTCCAAGTCGAGTTGCTAAATGAAGGCCGCTGGCTCCGCCACCGATGATCACAATCTTTTTCATGAAGGTTGGTCATCCTGTTTATTACTTAAAAAGTTGACTCACTAATCTTTTTATAACTCTTGTTATATATAGGTGCTTGTCGGCGTCAATTTTGACGTCATAAAACTCAGAATTAACGGCGATAAAGTAATTTAGGCTAGTACGGGATTATCACACTTGGCTGTGTTCCGCTTCGTTATCGCGGGTAAGTAACTGCCGTCATTAGCCATTTCTACGCAGGTTTACCTTTGGGTGTGGCTTCTCATTGCTACTGATCACATCAATGATAGAGGCTTGGCTGCAACTCTCTACGGTAGTGCGCACACACAGGGCTCCACTTTGTCTGCCGCCTCTGCAACGAACAGGCCACCACAGTCCTATGGATCTATGAACAGGGCCCAATGTCGCAGGGATTGCCATTCTCGCAGGTTTTATACAAAAGCCGCGATACAGGTACGCGCCCGGCAACGGATTAGTAGCCCACATTTACAACGCTATGGCGTGGGCGTGGGAAATCTATCTCTATTGAGTAGACGCCAACCTTTTGGATAGGGTAGGAAAAAAATGGTGAAAATACAGAGTGAAGAACATGTATATCGAATACTCAAAGGATTTCAAAGTTAGAGTGGTAGTTCTCATTAATCAACTGAAAGTAGAGAAGGCAAATTGGTCGAGAGGCCCAGCCGTAGAATAAGTATGACAAAGACAGCGAAATCTCAATCTCAATCTCAATCTCAATCTCAATCTCAATCTCAATCTCAATCTCAATCTCAAAATGATGATAATGAGATAAAATGTTTAAGAAAATAGGTTAAGAAATTATAGAAGGAGGAAGCTTCCCTAAAAAGTGGGAAGTATTTCTGAAAGATTCGCGTGGGCAGCCCTTAATCCGTAGGGAATTGGTGTCAGGTACCTATGTAGATATTTGAGCGATTCACCCCAGGAGTTTTATAAGTGGCTTCACCGTGATGAGAGTGATCGAGACATAGAAAATTGGCGAACTCTAGAAAGCACTTTCTCTCATGAGAATGCTATAGAAGGAGCGCGCGTAGCTTCCTACTGTGAGTATGAGTCAGTTAAATATACAACTTGGCTTCAGGTAATATAAAGGAATTATTGATTTTCTGAGCTAAGAATAACTAAGCCTCTGTACGCATTCTCGTTTCTATCGTTCCTATCGTTCCTTCCTTATTAATTTTCCTTAAGATCTCGCATTTGTTTTTGTAGGCTTTCCGAATCTGTATTAATACTTTCTACCGGTTGCCCTGCGATAACAAGAACTTCGGGAAATAAGCGTCGTTTTCTTTTCTTTTTAAACTGCTGCACTGAATTCTCGGCTTGGGAACCGGCTCCATGTAAGGCAATGGGAATAACCGGAACAGACTTGCGCTTTAAAATTTCCTCAAGGTCTTTCAGAAATGGCTGCAACTCGCCATCTTCGCTGATTTTTCCCTCAGGAAAAATACAGAGTAATTCCCCATTTTCAAAACTTTCCACTATGGTTTTGTAAGTGCGTTCACGGCTGTTTGGATCATCGAGATCCAAACCTATGGGAATAGCATCGCTCATATGCAATATACATCGCAGTAAGCGGGATTTATAGATTTTAGGGTGTGCGATAAAGCGCACATAACGCTCGATGGTGTCCGCTAATATTACTGGATCTAGAAAACTGATGTGGTTACTGATAATGAGGGCGGGTCCCTCTCTGGGGATTTGATCCAATCCTTTTAGGCTGACCCGATAGAGGATTCGTGCAGGCAGCAATAGCAGCCCGCGCATGATGAACTCTGGTAGCTTGGCAAAAATCAGGGTGACCACAATCAGGTTTAGTAAAGCGATAATGATGAAATATGTGGGGATAGAGATCTTTAGGATATCCAGGAAAGTGATACTCACGAGAGTAGCGGCCACCATAAACAGTGCATTGACCATATTGCTGATCGCGATAATCTGCGAGCGGATCTTTACACTTGAGCGGTCTTGGATCATTGCGTACAAAGGAACAGTAAAAATACCGCCAAAAATACCAAGGAGCGCCATATTGAGAAGGATCCAATAGGAACCATGATGATTAAAAAATTGAGTCAGGTTTGCGTTGGGAAGTGTATGAAAACTATTGGATTGGAGACCCAGCGCCAATCCAGCGCAAGTGATGCCAATAGCACCCAATGGCACTAAACCCGATTCGATACGACCTCGGGATAGCCAGTTGCACAGCAACGACCCCAAGGCAGTGCCCACAGTGAGGCTGCTCAACAACAAAGTGATAACATCTTCATTTCCACCAAGAGTATCGCGGGTAAAGTTGGGAATCTGCGCAAGGAATGCGGTGATTGTCAGCCAGAACCAGGAAATAGCGAAAATGGAGTAAAACACTGGAGGTGTCTGCCATGCCAAGTACATGACACGCACGACGTGTGCCACCGGGTTCCAATTGATGTGCAGTTTCGGAGATAAAGGCGGGGCCTTAGGAATTGCACAACTTGCCAGAAAACCAATGACGGCCATGAATACCAAAATGACCGCGATAAATGTCAATCCGTGTTGGCCGGGATGGGTGAATCCGACCAATATAGTACCGACAATTGTTCCGGTCAGGGTACCAATAAAAGATCCCATTTGGATTAACGCATTGCCAGCGAGTAGCTCACTTCTATTTAATTGCTGGGGTATCAGGGAAAATTTTGCCGCACTGAAAAGTGTAGAGGAAGTGCCATAGCAGAAAAAGACCACCATGCTCAGGGCATAATGCTGGGTAAACATAGCAATAATACCCACGATACCTATGCCTATTTCGGCCAATTTGTAGATTCTGATGAGCTTACTTTTATCGAACTTATCGGAGATTTGGCCTGCCAAGGAGGAAAAGAGGAAGTAGGGCAGAATCATCAGGCTAAAGGCAATATTGATCAGCGTGTTAGCTTCTTCTTCAGCCATACGGAATGCGAGTAGAACTATTAACCCATTCTTGTACATATTACGACTGAAAACTGCAAGAACCTGGGTTACAAACAGCGGTAGAAAACGCCGCGTACCGAGCAGCTTAAACTGGTTTTGAGCCATTACTTATCGCTCTTGTGGGCAATGCTCCGCATGGTGGCTGTGGCGCTATAGATTGCTGCTTAAAGATCCAATGATGCTTATGCAGCTATGGATCTATCGGCTGAAATCCGAATCTGTACCTGAATATAGCGAATTCAGTAAACTGTCCGAAATGTTGACACTTTAAAACCGCCACAATCTGGCTGGACATTAACGCACCGATATTTCCCGTTATTTTTCCGCCAAAAGTTGCAGCTGCAACATTGCATGCTTCAGCGCAAAGTGTGCGAATATGCCTATCCGATTGACTTTCACCGCGTTGTTAACAGGGAGAAATAGATTCGTGAACCAGGACCAGAATGCCCCCTTGCGGGAAGATGTACGCCTGCTGGGTGAAGAACTCGGCGCAGTATTACGAAACCAAGTTGGCGAGCCACTATTTGATACCGTTGAAAATATTCGTCAGGCGGCCGTTGAAAGCCGCAGCAAAGGGGCTATGCAGGCCGACCACTTGCGAGAGCTACTCGACCCCCTGGATGATGCGACCCTATTGGAAGTTGCCCGGGCATTCAGCCAATTTCTAAACCTAGCCAATATTGCCGAACAGCGCCATCGCGAGAGACTGCACCGCCAGCATCAGCGCTTTCCCGGAGATCCCGATACAGACCGCGGCCTGCGACAGGTACTGGCAGAGTTAAGCAAAGCGGGTAAGTCTCCCGAGGAAATCCACGGAACACTTAAAGAGCTATCCGTAGAACTGGTCCTAACCGCTCATCCCACCGAAGTGACACGCCGTACCCTAATTCGCAAATACGATCGAGTCGCAGACCTGCTCAACACACTGGACAGGCCCGACCTGACCCCAGAAGAATCCCAGGATTTACGTCGCCACCTACAAGAGCAAATCCTTTCCGCCTGGAGCACTGACGAGATCCGCCGCTCCAGGCCCACCCCAGTTGATGAAGCCAGGTGGGGCTTTGCCACCATCGAGCAATCCCTGTGGCAGGCACTTCCCAGAAATATGCGGGAAATAGACAGTGAATTGGCCCTGGCCAAGCTGCCCCCATTACCGGTGGATTGGGTTCCCATCCACTTTGCCTCTTGGATGGGGGGAGACCGGGACGGCAACCCCAATGTCACCGCGAGCGTCACCCGGGAAGTTCTGCACCTAGCCCGCTGGATGGCCGCCGACCTCTATCTGCGCGATGTGGAAAACCTGCTCGCAGACTTGTCCATGCATCGCGCCAGCGAAGAGCTTTTACAGCGCACTGGCCCCAGCCACGAGCCCTATCGCCTGGTGCTGCGCCAGGTTCGAGACCGCCTCAAAATAACCCGGGAAAAAATGGAGGCCCGCATTGGTCGACGCGCAGAGCCTTCCGGCCTCGCGTTTACCAGCAACGAGCAGCTAGCCGACGAACTGCGCCTGATCGACCGCTCCCTGCGCGATGTGGGCCTCTCAGCCATCGCCGATGGCCAACTTAAAGATACCCTGAGGCGACTCAACTGCTTCGGCATCACTCTATTGCGTTTGGATATACGACAGGAGTCCACCCGCCACGCTGACACCCTGGATGCCATTACCCGCTACCTGGGTATGGGCAATTACAGCAGTTGGAGCGAAGAGGAGAAGCAGGTGTTCCTGGTGTCCGAGCTGGACAGCCGCCGCCCACTGGTGGACGAGAGCTTTTACCGCAGTGATTTCTGTGACGAAGAGGTAAGTGAAGTCTTACAGACCTGCAAGGTCATTGCCGAACAGGGTCCCGAGGGATTAGGTGCCTACGTTATCTCAATGGCGACCACACCTTCCGATGTTCTCGCCGTAATGCTACTGCAAAAAATTGCCGGGGTGCAGGTGCCAATGCGAGTGGTTCCCCTGTTTGAAACCCTCGACGATCTCGATGGTGCAGCAACCACAATGAGTACCCTGTTGAATATCCCCCTCTACAAGCAGCGTGTGCTCGATGGCCAGGAAGTGATGATCGGCTACTCGGACTCCGCCAAGGATGCTGGCTTCCTGGGCGCCGCCTGGGCACAGTACCGCACACAGGAAGCTCTCACCGGAATATTCCGCAACCACGGTATCCCCCTAACTCTGTTTCACGGCCGAGGCGGCTCCATATCCCGGGGCGGCTCGCCTACTCGTATGGCCCTGCTGTCGCAACCACCGGGATCAATAGCCGGGCGTATTCGCGTTACCGAACAGGGAGAAATGATTCGCTTCAAATACGGCCGTCCCTCTGTAGCCGCCTACAACCTGGAGCAGTATGTCGCCGCAACTCTGGAAGCGACACTGATGCCCCCGGCAGAGCCACGTTCAGAGTGGCGCGCGGAGATGGACCGGCTCACGGAAGTCTCCGTCGGCAACTACCGGGAAGTCGTGCAGGATGATCCGGCCCTGGTGGCTTACTTGCGCACTGTCACCCCGGAAACCGAGTTGAGCCGCCTGGCCCTGGGCAGCCGCCCGGCAAGGCGTAAACCCGGTGGCGGTGTCGAATCACTGCGGGCGATTCCGTGGGTGTTTGCCTGGACCCAGATACGACTGATGCTACCAGCCTGGCTGGGCACTGGCGCCGCCTTGGAGAATGCCCTCAAGCACGCAGATGAAACCGATATCTTGCGGGATATGAGTCGCCAATGGCCCTTTTTCCAAGGCGTTGTGGATATGCTAGAAATGGTACTGGCCAAGGCCGATCCCCGCGTTGCCTCCTGGTACGAAGAACGACTCACTGAGGATGCAGACCTAATCCAACTGGGTGTCAGTTTGAGAGAGCGACTGGCTCACACCGTAGAGGCCCTAAAACAGCTTACCGGGCGGGAGAGCTTGTTGGATAACAATCCCGTGATGCGCTGGTCCATCCGCGTGCGCGATCCCTACACTGACCCTTTGCACCTATTGCAGGCCGAGCTGATGGCACGTTTGCGCGAACGGGAAAGTGATGCAGTATTGGAAAGTGCGCTGATGGTCACTATCGCCGGGATTGCAGCGGGTATGCGCAATACGGGTTAGAAGGAGACTCCGGCCACTTTGGTGCACTGGGATTTGAGGCCTGCTCTTTTCACAACAGCAGGCCCCCAAGCAATCAGAACCTGCCGGTAAGTGCCATCACGAACAGGTCTGCCGGCAACTGCTCTCCATTCACCTCCAACTGGCCACGGTTGACCTTGAGGTACATTTGCAGCTCGCCATTGTCTTCGATCAGCAGTCCATAATCTCGCAAAAGCATTGCCTGTCCTACCAGGGGAGACTGCAAAAGCGCCTGCTCTGCAGCGCTAACGGTCATACTACCTACCAGCGGTTTGAGCCACTGATCGATCTCACTGGCACCTCGGCGGGAGGATTTGCGCATACCCCGCCAATCGATATCAGCATCTACTAACACCGGGCCATTGCGGGATTGAATCGCCAGCTGTTGCTCCAGGCGCAGCGGGCGACTCATTTCACGGGCCCAATTCCGTTCAGGGGCCGGCAACAATACACGCAGGTAGTGCCCCAGATCCGCAGTCTTAATTCTCGGCAAGGTCATCTGCTGGCGCACAGAGGTAATCGGTGTTGCCGAGTCCACGGTGGGGAGCTTCAGGTCACTGATAATTTTCAGGGTCTGGGCAGCCAACTCTTCCAAGGTCAGGTCCAGGGTAACATCGCGCAATTGAACCGGTCCGGAATCTGATTCTGCCCTCAGCAACGACAAGCGCAGCTCCGCATTACCGCCCTCGCCAGGCATATATTCAAACTCGCCTTCAAGGGGCTCGGTAAACAGTACTTCGATACCTTCGCGAATATGGCGCAAGCTTCCCAGCTCCACGACACCGTTCAGCACAGCACCGGTGTAATCCGTAGATACGGCAATCTCCCCACCGTCAAACTCCAGCTCCCCGAGTGGGCCAGTATTTTTGAAAGGGTCTAAGCGGAGGGTATTCAGCACCCGGTTGTCGGCGGTAACCAGGGTTTCCAGAACTACCGGACTCGCCTGTAAAGCGCCATAAATGGACTCCAATTGAGCGCGCAATTCAGTCTGTAGTTGATCCAGCTCCAGCCGGGTCTCGGTATAAACCACACCCAGGCGCGGCCCCTTGGAGGTAAGCAACACCGGCCCATGATGGATCTCGGTATTGAGCTGGGTAGTGCCATCCGGCAATGCCACTTCAGTATTGGTTTCAGCACCAAACCATCCGCGTTCGTAACCCGTGGAATTCCCCCCCTGCAAGCGGCCCAATTGCTGCTTCCAAATTTCCTCTACTTTGGGGCCGATAAAACCCGGCGCAGCCAGGGCAGATATCACCATTAGGGCAAGCACAATAAATAGAAGTGAACGCAGTAGTTTCATAAAAAATCATCTAGCGAAGGGGTTTGCGCCGATGGTATCAGATTATGAGGCTATTAGTGCGACAAGAGCCTCGTTACTTGGTACGAGTGCTGAACATTCATCAACCACGGCATAAGGACCTACGACCCATTTCTAAAGAGCAGAATCTCGGCTTGTAAATTAGTAAATCTATATTTCAAAAGCTCTGATCAAGCCTAAGAAGAGGGGGTTGTAAGCGGCCATAAATTGAAATTGACCATTATCGCTAGAGATCAGCTCGCAAGTCTCTTGATCTCCTGTGGCACGCCTGAGTAATTTTATGGCTCGATGACAGTTTTAAACAACAATGTAATTTTTTAAACCACTCTTTAACTTCCCCTAAATCAGAGCAATTTAAAATGGTAGGTGACAATCTATTTTTCTTGTATTTCAATCTAACCCAGATTCTTATCTCCACGATTTAGCTTTCTTACAAATACCTCCGCAAAATAAAGGTCCTGATTACTATAAGAAAACCGCTATCTAGGAAATTTTTTTGTTTTCTACCTATTCATGTAAAAAATAATTATTGAATTCATAACCGTTATCTCGATCGGATCTTAAAAGATACCTTTACAACAACCGAAACTTCCATTACCGCACGTTGGGACACTCCCCCAGTTTGAGTAGACTTGTGGCCAAACTAGGAGAAGGAGAAGACGTTATGCGATATCTTGTTTCAATGGTGCTCTTGTGTTCTCTCGCAGGTTTCAGTTATGCAGATGACCGCATGACGCGCCTCCCATCCAACGCTGAACCCGTGCAAATTCTCGGCAAGACTTATTATCAAAGTGGTAATACTTTCTATGCCTTTAATGAGCAGGGCCGTTATTTCTACAGAGTACAGCCCCCCACCTCTATTCGTAGTTATGAGAATCCCCGGGATATGTATATCCGCGGCTCACAACCTCGCCCCCAAACTTGGGGTCTGACTAGAGACCAGGTAGAAGGCTGTATGAATGCCGCTGCAGATATGGCAAATGCTAACCCTGCGGTAGGTGGTAAGATTTATATTCGCGAATATAACCGCTGTATCAGTAACTTGCGCTAGCCATTGTGGCTATATTTACTGCTACAAGGGGCCTTCGGGCCCCTTTTTTCAATCGTTATTTTTTATAGTTACTAAACTAGCAAGTCTTTCAACACACTAAAGCTATCAATCCTCTAATTTTAGAGCTGTGAAATATGCAAGCAGCTATTATCAGGTCTTATGGCAGCCCCATCGAAATTGCACAGATGCCTAAACCTTCACCGGATAAAAATAGTATTTTAGTAAAGGTACAATCGGCCAGTATCAACCCCCTCGATAACTGGGCAATATCGGGGGCTTTACAAAACGTAATGCCTGTAAAAATGCCGCATATTGTCGGGTACGATGTTACTGGGAAAGTAGTAAAAATTGGCAGCGCTGTCAGAAATTTTAAAATTGGCGATCTGATATTTGCACGCCCCGATACAAATCAAGCGGGTACGATTGCCGAATACACTTCAATCAAAGCAATGGACGCAGCTATCCGCCCCTGCAATCTTTCCAACAATGAGTGTGCCGCTTTCCCTCTCGTGGGTTTAACAGCCTGGCAATCTCTCATTGAAGTGGGAAAATTACAGAAAGGGCAAAGAGTTCTTATCCACGCTGGCTCCGGCGGAGTCGGTACTATCGCTATACAAATAGCGAAATATATTGGCGCCTTCGTAGCCACAACCACCAGTGATGCCAACTTTACATTAGTCAAACGACTCGGTGCCGACACTGTTATCAATTATAAAACCGAAAAATTTGAGGAATTACTCGAGGATTATGACCTTGTACTCGACTCTTTAGGCGGAGAAGTATTAGAAAGGTCTGCCAAAGTTCTTAACAAACATGGTCTATTAGTATCAGTCTCCGTCAAAACTAAAGGGTCAGATACCTTAATTGAAAAGATGAGGCAGCGTCTCCAACTAGTCTATTCATGGCCAAGTGGCACTACTCTCGCAGAACTTGCTTCATTACTTGAGAAAGGATTTTTGAAACCGGTTATTGATAGAGTCTACCCCATACATGAAACTCAAGCCGCACTCGACTACCTAAATAAGGGAAGAGCCAAAGGTAAAATAGTTATTGATGTGTTGCAGGGTAAATAAACGATAGTATAGGATTTCAACCTAGACTCAAAAAAACTGGAGCCCTAGTGAAACGGATATTTCTATTTTTGGGTACCCTGATTTCTGCCGCCAGTTATGCACAAAATATAACTTTGGCCGAAGCTGCTCTGGAGCGAACCTATCATAAGGTACGCTACGATCCAGCTTATGTGTCTATTCCCTATCCAAATGGAGATGTGCCGGCTGATACCGGTGTTTGTACCGACGTAGTGATTCGATCATATAGGAAGCTGGGGATCGATTTGCAAAAAGAAGTTCACGAGGATATATCGGGTCATTTTCAAGCCTACCCATCTAAACGCATTTGGGGACTTTCCAGGCCAGATAAAAATATTGATCACCGGCGAGTACCCAATCTACAGGCTTTTTTTACTCGCAAAGGACAATCACTCTCAATAAGTGACAAGGCAGAGGATTATCTACCAGGGGACATCGTTACCTGGATGCTGCCCGGTAATTTACCACATATCGGTATTGTGACTGCGAAACGCTCTCTAAAGACCAACCGGTACTTGGTCGCACACAATATCGGGGCTGGACCCGTGCTGGAAGACATGCTGTTTTCCTTTAAAATTACCGGGCATTACCGATACAACGCCGGCCAGGCAACCGAAAAGATTGAGTAGCGAAAAAACTACGCTAGTGCCAAGCGATTACGGCCTTTCTTTGACCGGGATATGGAGAAACATTTCCGCTGTCGGGCTGGTAACCTGATATCTGGGTGGGTACAGCTCAAAGTCTGGCCTCTCAATATAGTCGTAATTGGACTTTGGCAACCAGCTTCCCCAAATATACTTCAATGTCTGTTCCAGGGTGGTAATAGATCCACGGTGAACAAATTTTGCATATAGCTGCTCCGGTAGTTCCCGCGCCACCATACCCTCGGGTACCTGAGTCAAGTCGGCAACCGGCGCACAGCAGACATACTTAAACTGAATTTCATCACCCGCTTCCTCATAACATTCATAGATACCAAAAGATTCATCGCTGATACGATTGGGGATTTTATCCCTGTAGGGCCGAAATGCAGACCAGAGCTTTGGCAAGCTGAGATTTTCATGGTCGTATTCCTGCGCTACCCCCACCAATTGCATCGCTGGCCGCGAAATAATTTGTGGCTCCATGGACAACTCATTTTGCAAGAAGTGCAGCATATGAGGGCTAAATTGATCCTTATACAACAACCGAAAAGGATCCTGCTGCTTTCGATACTGTGCCGGGGTTACGTTAAATAAAGCTTTAAACGCGCGAGTAAACGCTTCTTGGGAGTCAAATTGGCACTCCATGGCAAGCTCAAGAATACCAATATCTTCACTCAACAACCTCTTTGCGGCGACGGTCAATCGGCGCTTACGCAAATACTCTTTCGGTGAGTCCCCCACTAATGCCTTAAAAATACGGCTGAAGTGGTAGGTGGAGTAATGAGAGGCAGCAGCAATTTCGTGAACAGAAATTTTGTCATATAGATGCTGCTCTACGAAGTTAATACTTTTAAAAAATCGCTGCATGAGAGGCTCCTTTACTGCCAGTCTACGTTGGGACGGTGAAATTTTCGAACAATACCTTCTCGGTTTAGTATGCCTTTAAATTAAATTCGCTCACTAGTGATAAAAAAGCGTAAATGGGCAAATGCTTTGTCCCTCAAAGGAATAATCGCCTGGTAGGCTGGATCATTAAAGAATGCATAGATCGCCTCCCGATCCGGAAAAGATACCACAACAAATGCCCTTGGTGACCGACCCCCGTCCAGGGCCTCTTCCACATCATAAGAGGCAATAGGCACCCCCCCATACTGTTGCATTAATTGCGGTGCCAGACCTATATACTGCTGAAGAGCCTGCAATTCCTGTAAGTTTGGTGAAGACTCTATATGTAAAAATACTGGTAACAAAGTAATAACCTCTTAAGTGTAAATAAATTTTAGTTGCTTAACTAAGAGCTTCTAATGACTAACTTTGAGAGGCTACTCGCCTATGCCAAAAAACCAGAAGTGGAACTATCGCAAGCTCAATAATCGTAGGGGGTAAGACCTGATCATCCACCAATCCAAATTCCAGAATATTGCTTAAGCGGCCCAGACCGCCAATAAAGAGGGATAAAGCCACGAAGTAAAACAATGCTTTATGTTTTTCGATATTGCTCAGGAAATACAGTAGAACCAATCCCTGGGCAAAGAAAACACCAAAGGCAAATCGATATTGATTATCCCCAAATCCTCTCAAAGGGCTATCCGGGCCAAAAATCATAGCACCACCACTCAGGGCAGCACTGCCATTCAGCCCTCCAAATGCACTGATACCACCGGGTACAAAACAGATCACCGCTAGCGCTACCACTAACAATTGGAAAATTTTTCTTTCTATAGAACTCGCCTGATTCATAGTGTCACCTTAGTTTGCCGTATTTGGAGTGATGACCTAATCATATTGGCCAGTAAGGCCCTACTTTTGATATTTCTTGCGGTCTTGGTATCCCACTAAGACAGCAAGAAATGTCAAAAGACGAGGCGATTAACCGCTTATCTTTCTCTCCAACAGCCGGGTATATCCATATCCGGGCACCAGTTCCCAATATCCACAGAGACAGAAAGATGATTAAGAGTGTTTTGATTACCGGAGCGAATGCAGGCTTAGGCAGGGAATGCGCCAAGCAACTGGCGGAATACCAGCAAATTAACAAGATCTATCTCGGCTGCCGCAATCTGCACAAAGCCAAGGAAGCCCAAGCCGATCTGGTGTCGGTAACAGGCAGGAATATCTTCGAAGTATTGCTGATCGATGTCGCGGATCAACAATCTGTGAAAGAGGCAGTTAAGAACCTGGACTCCCCAGTTGATGCGCTGGTTATGAATGCTGGCGGTACCGGGGGGAAAGAGTTTTACAACAAGACCCCCGAAGGAGTCACACAAATTTTCGCCGTCAACCTGCTCGGGCATGCTCTACTGACTAACGAGTTACTGAAAGCCAATAAATTAACCCAGACTGCTATCTATGCCGGCTCCGAGGCCGCTCGCGGCGTAAAAGAGATGGGTATGAAGCGACCAAACCTGAAAAGCGCCTCTGTGGAGGAATTTATGCAGATCTGTGAAGGAAAGCTCTATGCCAGCACCAAAGACGCTACGGTACCCTATGGTCCGATAAAGTATATGGGCGCCCTATGGATGTCTTCCATGGCGCGGGAATTCCCCCATATCCGCTTCGTAACCATGAGTCCCGGGGCTACGGTAGGCACAGAGGGCTTCAATACACTGTCGTTATTCAAGCAATATATGATGAAGGGCATGATGCAGATTATGCTGCTACTTGGCAAAGTCCACAAAGTAGAAATAGGCGCCAAGCGCTATATCGATGCCCTACTGGATACAAGATCCTTCCGCACAGGTATTTTTTACGGCAGTGAACGCGGATTGACTGGACCTCTTGGTGAACAGCGGAAGCTTTTCCTGGACCTGGACAATCCTACCTATCAAGACAATGCCAAAACAGCGATCAATCGCTTTATCTAATGAAGGGTCGCATCAGGGAAGGGCCCTGTACACTCTTCCCCGCCCCCAAGTTAACGCCACCGAAACCGCTTGTTTACCTATACTTGACTGTTAAATACTTACTGCTAAAAACAGCCAATGTTTCGGGTAATCTTTTCCCTGCTGTTGTTAATTCCCCTTGCCCTGACTGCTGCTGAAGATGTAGCTAAAGCAGCTCCCCTGCGGCTGCTGGATCCAGCAACTGTGGATAAGTTCGTCAATGAACTGCCAATACCCGTAGAAATCCGCCCTCAGAGCTCAGCCCCAATTAAACTACCCGCCCGCCCCACTGAAGTTTGGATGGGGCTACGGGATAAGGAAGGCAAACGTTTAATGACAAAGGCCTGGGGTTTTGAATATGCAGGTCGCATCCACTCTCCTGGCCCTACTATTCGCGCCCGAGAAGGCCAACCGGTATTTGTACACTGGGCCAATGAGCTACCGGGTCCGCATCTATTTCCTGTGGATCGATCCATTCACCTCGCCGACGTAAAAGATCCAAAAGCTGTACCTATGGTTATCCACCTTCACGGCGGGCATACAGAGTGGAAAAGTGACGGCAACCCCCTCGCTTGGTACACCCGCAATTATCGTGAGACGGGACCATTATTTGAGAAAAAGGTTTACGAATACGACAACTCCCAGGATGCCGCCACTATCTGGTATCACGACCACACCCTGGGCATGACGCGCCTTAATGTTTACGCAGGTCTATTCGGTTTTTACCTGGTTGGCGATGACAATGAAGACCGTCTGATACAGGAGAAACTGCTCCCTGCAGAAGAGCGCACTTTTGTAGCCGCTATTACAGACAGCTTGTTTAGCTCCGATGGGCAGCTGTATTTTCCTGGCTGGAGGGACCAGCCTCCATCACCGGTTTCCCATGAGGTGGTTAAAGCCAATTGGCCCAATCCGTCCCATCTCGACGAATTTTTTGGCAATATTATTCTGGTAAACGGCATGACCTGGCCCAAAGTCAGTGTCACTCCACACGTCTATCGATTTCGGTTACTCAACGCATCCGATACCCGCACACTGATACTCAGGATCGACGAAAATACACCCTTTGTACAAGTCGGCGGTGACGGCGGATTTCTCGATTACCCTGTAAAATTGAACGAGTTGATATTGGCACCCGCAGAGCGAGCAGATGTTTTAGTAGATTTCAGCGGTTATGAAGGGCGTGAACAAACACTGCGAAACTTTGGACCGGATGTCCCTTTTAAAGGCTTTGTAGAGGCCAATGATCCAAAGAGTTCGATTCCACTTGTCTACAACCCGGGAGGTAAACGCGTATTAAGCGATGGACGCGGCGGCATCACACCAGCTACCGATCCAAATACTACAGGCCAGATCCTACAATTTCATATTGCTTCAACACCGATCCCCCCCCCTTCTAATAAACAGAAATCAGAGATTAAAAATACCATTGGAGATTTAAAACTCACCCTAAATACTCCCTTGCGCACCCCACTTAATAGGCTTAACCAAGCCAGTCGTACACGACAACTTGCCACCTACCGATTGGACGATCCCTACGGCCGCAATCTGCTCATGTTAGGTCCAGTAAAGGAGGGCTCCCTATTTTTTGAAGACCCTACTACAGAAATAATCCAACACAACGCCGTTGAGATCTGGGAGATATACAACCCTACAGTATCGGCTCACCCTATCCATATTCATCTGGTTGAATTCCAGGTGCTTGACCGCCAGCCGTTTAGAGGCAAACTGATCCCCAAGCCGCAGAAATTCATGCATACCAATAAGACATTCCAGGGAGCACGACTGGAAATTGAATCCCTACTAGGAAAACCCCTGCCACCACAACCAGAGGAAAGTGGCCCCAAAGATACCGTGATTGCCCTTCCCGGCCAAGTGACCCGGGTAATTGCACGATTTGACCGCAAAGGCCTTTATGTATGGCACTGCCATCTACTCTCCCATGAAGATTACGATATGATGAGGCCGTTTGAGGTTTTGCCGCCTAAACCATGAGATAGCCTTAGTTTCAAGAAATAACTGCAAAAGGATTTAGTCGATCAACCCCTTTTGCCTTCTTAAACTAAAATTGCATCGTAACTCCCAATTCAAACTTATCTACTTCCGTATCCGTATTCCAGCTGGCTTTGTAGATATCACTTCCAAAGCTGGAATACTTAAATGGACTTCCTAACCTAGTACTATAAGAAGCCTCCACCGCAACGTTCCGATTAAAAAAGTGAGATAAACCTAGCTTGTAATCATTATTTTCATCATAACTAGCACCAAGGGAAGTACTCTCAGTAAAATAGTAATTGCTTCCAACCTCCCAATAATCATCCCCTTCATTATAATTTAAATAGCTAAACTCAAAAGAAATGTACTGGACATCACCAATTTTTGAAAAGTATTTAGAGGAAAAAGTCTGCCAGTCAAAAACAATATCGGCAGAAAAGTCGAAACCAATATAATCAGTTTCATTTAATTCATAATTATAACGAAATTTACTATATGTATTGCCCTCAGTATTATAAAATTTCATCAAAAAGTTAGGAGTAAACATGTAACCTAAAGCTATAGTATTAAAGCTCTCACCTCCAAGATCTGCAATGTTAGCTCCCAGCACAAATCCATTTTCGGCAAAATATTCACCAGCGACTGCAAAACTATCGCTATTTGTAGACCCAATGCTTCGATGGTAGTAAGCCGCAGACAAATTACTTGCCTTATTAATAAACTCAAACTCTCTTAGAGGCCCAAGAGTTTCCTTGCCAGAAAAATAATAAGTTGATTCAGTAGAGAGTTCATTCCCACCTCTTGCACTGAAATCCAAATTAGAATAACCGGCAGTAGTAATTGACTTATACTCTTCAGCAGTGGCATTAACAGCCATAAAAAAAACCAACGAGAGAGCTGCGAAATATATTTTCATTTTGATATCCTATTTTTTGAGCACTGAGTATGACCATCCACTCAAAAAAAGTTCAAAAAAATAAATCAAATTATATTCACTAGCAGTGAAGGTGCGCCCAACAAACTCTATAGATCACTATCATTTTCTGTGGGAAATTCTGATGGCTATCTCATCCCAAGGTTAGGTAATAAAAAGCGTGAAGGAAGGTCTACCCCAACGAAATATTCAAAGAATTCAACCTGAACCTACAAGAGATGCTGTATAGTCATAATTGTCAGCATAACTCAAACAATGAAGTTGATAATAAAAAATCCAGCCACAGAAAGTGTGAGCATCAACCCACCTAATATTTAATCGACACTAGATAAAGGCAGAATCTATCTCTAACGGCCTTTAATCACAGGAGTATAATTTTTAAATCAGGTAAAGGTGGCCCCAACAAAGACGGCTTGTTAATATGTGAAGCGGGTTGTACACCGTGAAGAAAATTTTAACTTGTAGATAACGGATTATTATTCTCCGTTATGTAGACTGCTACAAACTTGTAATTCCAGTAGTAAAAAACGTAGGATATAGCTTCTAGAGAGGTGTTTCACTCTAAACTCTAGCGATTAAATTCACATCAGGATAAATATAATCCCGATGTGAACCTATCAAAAACTCAACAAGGCACCAAAGTCTTAGCCACACGGGAGTTAGTCTCCTGCCCCTGCTGTTCAGAAATAAAGTTCCCAGCAACTGTATATCCACGCCAGTTCCAATACCCATGCCATTGAGCATATAAAGCACATCCTCACTGGCAACATTACCGGAAGCGGCACGGGCATAGGGGCAGCCGCCCAAACCAGCTACGTCGGAATCTACTACTGCGACACTCATTTGTAAGGCCGCGTAGATATTGGCCAAGGCCTGGCCGCAGGTATCGTGGAAGTGCACCGCAAGTTTTTCCACGGGTACGCGGGCCATCACCTGTTTCAGTATACGCCTGGATGCCCCTACGACCCTAACTTGCTGATGGTAGGTCCAGTAAAGGAGGGGTCCCTTTTTTTGCGGACCCTACTAAAGAAGTAGTTCAGCACGACGCCATAGAAACCTGAGAACTATACAATGCCACCGTATCGGCCCATCCTATCCATATTCACCTTGTAAAATTTCAGGTGCTAATCCCTCAACCTTCAAATGGAGCTTATCCCTAAGCCACAGAAATTTATGCATATCGATAAGATATTTCAGGGTGCACAACTGGAAATAGAATCTCTACAGGGGAAACTCCTTCCACCACAACCAGAAGAAAGCGGCCCCAAAGATACGGTCATCGCCCTTCCCGGCCAAGTAACACGGGTAATTGCGCGCTTTGATCGAGAAGGCCTCTATGTATGGCACTGTCATCTGCTCTCCCATGAGGATTACGATATGATGAGGCCGTTTAGGGTGTTGGCGCCAAAGCCAATAAACAACCAGTAATCTATTAAGCTTTAACATCTAATCTCAGATAAAAAGTAAACACCTAAAAACTTATCGATAAGCCGAACAATAAATAAGACAGCAAGAAAAAGAATAGAACAAAACAACATTATCAATGGTTACAATCATCCAAGAAAACCAAAAACAACTCGGAATTGATCTGCACAAAACAAGTAATTACGATGAAAACACTAATAATATTATTATTTTTTACACTGGCATCAGGGGCAATTGCCGCTGAAACACCGGAATTAACAAAGGAAAACTTGAAGAAAAAAGCTGTCCTTATCAATGAGCTACAAAACAAAATACTGATGAAGGGATCGACAGTCGAAGATATCGACAAACTATTTTTTCACTACACAGACGACTTTATCTATATCCATGAAGTTTATGGCGGCACCTACACCAGAGAGCACCTATACAACAACTCCATAAAGTATTTAAAGGAGGGAGAATATCAAATGACTGGCGCTAGATATAAAATTATATCAATCATCGCTGGTTACAAAGCAGTCTCACTTGAGCGGCAACAAACCTATCAAGGCGTTACCTCTAACCACTTAACAGTATTTGAATTTGAGGGTGATCAGATTTCTAGGATTATTGAATACTGGAAATAGGAATCTAATGAAATGTTTGATTATAGAGCTCTATACATGTCTCTAAATCTATCACTCTACATGTCGTTAATTTCTGTCAATAAAAATCAACAACCAAGAGGGGATATTATTTCTCTAAGCGGGAAGCTGAGCAGACGCTTAAGAATTGAAATTTAAGAATTAACTGAGAAGGGGTGAGGCAAAATATCTTAGAACAGGCAACCCTGTTTATTTTAGCTCTGACAAAAATGATTCTAAAATTCTCTAAAAGGTCCTCTCCAGAAAAAACACTCTCTGGAGAGAACCCACTACTCACTCAGCAAGGCACCAAAGCCTTAGCCACACGGGAGTTAGTCTCCCGCCCCAGCTGTTCAGAAATAAAGTTCCCAGCCTCTGCCAGCAACTGTAAATCCACGCCGGTTTCAATACCCATGCCATTGAGCATATAAAGCACATCCTCACTGGCAACATTACCGGAAGCGCCGCGGGCATAGGGGCAGCCGCCCAGGCCGGCTACGGCGGAATCTACTACTGCAACACCCATTTGTAAGGCCGCGTAGATATTGGCCAGTGCCTGGCCGTAGGTATCGTGGAAATGCACAGCAAGTTTTTCCACGGGCACGCGGGCCATCACCTGCTCCAGCATACGCTTGGCGGCTTCCGGGGTGCCGACACCTATGGTGTCGCCGAGAGAGATTTCGTAGCAGCCCATTTCCAATAGAGCAGCACTAACTTCTGCCACTTTGGCCGGGTCAATATCGCCTTCATAGGGGCAACCAAGTACGCAGGATACGTATCCGCGCACGGGTATGCCGTCTTGCTTGGCCTTTTCCACCAGTGGGCGGAAGCGCTCCAGACTCTCAGCGATACTGCAATTAATATTTTTCTGGGTGAAGGCTTCCGAGGCCGCACCGAATACGGCGACCTCATCTGCTTTGGCTTCCACTGCGCGCTCATAGCCTTTTAAGTTTGGCGTGAGCGCACTGTAGATAACACCGTCTTTGCGCTGGATACCCGCCAGCACTTCCTCGCTGGCGGCCATTTGCGGTACCCATTTGGGGCTGACAAAACTGCCGGCTTCAATAACCGACAGCCCACTGGCACTGAGCTTGTCCACCAGAGCGATACGGGTCTCCACAGAGATAGGCTGCTTTTCATTTTGCAGTCCATCGCGGGGGCCCACTTCGACGATTTTGACTTGCTTGGGCAAAGTCATTACTGCTCCTCCCCAGCAAAATCCACCAGCAGACTGCCACCATCCACTAATTCACCTTCGGCACAGAAGAACTGCTGCACGGTACCGGCGGCTGGAGCCCGCAGGGTGTGTTCCATTTTCATGGCTTCCATTACCAGTAGCGGCTGGTCTTTTTCCACCGTAGAGCCGGGCTCAACCAGCAGCGAAATTATGGTGCCGTTCATGGGGGCATCGAGGCCGTGGGCCTGGTCATTGCTCTCACCGATATCCGGTGGCAACAGCTTGAATTCCACCTGAGTGCCATCGATAAATACAGCACCGCCATCGCGGGTATCCACGGCGGAGAAACTCATGCGGCGGCCATCCACCAACATCAAGTCACGTCCCGGCAGCAGGCGAATCTCACCGCTGTTTTGTTCCTCAGGCAAGGCATCGCAAGTCCAGCGCAGGCTATCGCCCTCCGCAACAAAGCGAATTTGAGCGTGCTGGCCACGGTAGTCCACCGTCTGGGTGCGACTGCCAGCCAGAGCATTGCGCCAGTTATCACCATTGTGCCAAGGAGAGAAAGGATCCCGCTGAGGTGCGCTATTGCGCAGATCGCGCTCTTCACGCTGCTGCAAATAACCGGCAATAGCAGCACATTTCAGCGGCGTCAGTGTCTGCTCCTGATGCAGTACTTCCGCCTCGTAGTCCTCGATAAAGTGCGTCGAAATACAACCGCTGGCAAATGCCTGGTGATTGATCACTCGGCGCAGGAATTCGATATTGTGGCGCACACCGGCAATTTGATAATCACGCAGTGCGCGATCCAATTTGGCCAGGGCTTCTTTGCGGGTGCGGCCGTGGCAGATTAATTTAGCGATCATCGGGTCGTAATGCACACTGATTTCATCGCCGGTCTGCACACCGGTATCCACTCGCACACCCTCGCCTTCCGCCGGGGGCTGGTGGCGCACCAACACGCCCGTTGCCGGCAGGAAATCATTGTCCGGGTCTTCGGCATAGATGCGCACTTCCATGGCGTGGCCGTTGATCTGCAGCTCATCCTGGCTCATGGGCAGGGTATCGCCAGCGGCAACTGACAGCTGCCAGGCCACTAGGTCCTGGTCGGTGATCATTTCCGTCACCGGGTGCTCCACCTGCAGGCGGGTATTCATTTCCATAAAGTAGAAGGCACCGCTGGCATCCAGCAGAAATTCCACCGTGCCGGCCCCCACGTAACCAATCGCGTGGGCCGCGCGCAGGGCCGCTTCACCCATGCGGGCGCGCAGCTCCGGAGTCATACCCGGTGCGGGAGCTTCTTCCACTACTTTTTGGTGGCGGCGCTGCACCGAGCAATCCCGTTCAAACAGGTAGACGCCATTGCCCTGCTGATCACAGAACACCTGGATTTCCACATGGCGGGGACTCACCACATAGCGCTCTAGCAACATAATGTCGTCGCCAAAGGCATTCATGGCCTCACGCTTGGCAGCGGCCAGAGCTTCGTGGAATTCATCGGCACTGTCGACACGGCGCATGCCCTTACCACCGCCGCCGGCAGCAGCTTTCAGTAATACTGGGTAACCGATGCGATTGGCGTGGCCTTCCAACAGATCTTCATTTTGGTTGGTGCCGTGGTAACCGGGCACCAGGGGCACATTAGCCTCTTCCATAATGCGTTTGGCAGCGGACTTGGAGCCCATCGCCTCAATCGCTCCGGTGGGTGGGCCGACAAAAATAATGCCGGCGCTATCGCAGGCGCGGCAAAACTCGGCATTTTCCGACAGGAAGCCATAACCCGGATGGATGGCATCGGCACCAGTCTGCTTGGCAGCACCCAATACTTTGTCGATATCCAGATACGAATCCCTGGCCGGGGCCGGACCCAGGTGCACCGCTTCGTCCGCCATCTGCACATGCAGGGCGTCGGCATCCGCATCGGAATAAACGGCGACAGTGGCCACCCCCAGGCGGCGCGCGGTCTTGATAATGCGACAGGCAATTTCGCCGCGATTAGCTATTAACAGTTTGCGAATCATAAAAATTACCCTTCGCTACCATTCATCCAACTGGGTGCACGCTTTTCCAAAAACGCACTCAACCCTTCCTGTCCTTCCGGCGACACACGCACGGCAGCGATCAGCGCGCTGGTCTGGCCCTGCAATTCATCGTTGATAACCCGGTTGGACATGGACATAGCCAGTTGCTTGGCCATGGCGACTGCCTTGGGGCCATTGTCGGCAATGGCATTCACTAATTTCTGCACATGCAGGTCCAGATCGGCCTCGGCACAGACTTCGGATACCAAACCGATCTGTTCCGCGCGTTCAGCGGGAAAACGTTCCGCTGTGACAAAGTAACGACGCGCATGGCGAGTGCCGATAGCATTGATGACATAGGGACTGATGGTGGCGGGCAGCAACCCGATTTTGACTTCGGACAAACAGAAGCTGGCGCGCTCAGAGGCCACGGCCATATCGCAGCAGCTCACCAGGCCCACGGCCCCGCCAAAAGCGGCGCCCTGTACTCGCGCAATGGTGGGCGCAGGAAAAGTGTCGAGCTTGTACAGCATGGCGGCGAGCGCAGCTGCATCGCGGCGGTTTTCCTCTTCTGAATAAGTCGCCATGCGCTTCATCCAGTTGAGGTCGGCTCCGGCAGAAAAGCTCTTGCCATTGGAGGCTAGTACCAACACACGTACAGCGGGGCTTTGCGCCAGGGTGTCAAAGGTGGTGGCCAGCTCGTGGATCAGTTCATCATCAAAAGCGTTGTGGATTTCCGGCCGGTTCAGGGTGACCGTGGCCACGCCCTCGCTATCCACTTCGCACAGCAATTTATCGCTCATTGTAATTCCTCGATTGGGGCGTCTATCAAAAGCGGCACCGGAACATTTCGCTGGCGCCGCAACCACGGTTCCTTACATGCGGAACACGCCGAACTTGGTCTCTTCCGGTTCCTTGTGGCTGGCCGCCGCCAGGCACAGACCGAGCACGCGGCGGGTATCCGCCGGATCGATAACGCCGTCATCCCACAAGCGCGCGGAGGCGTAGTATGGGTGCCCCTGGTGTTCGTAGTTATCCACAATCGGCTGCTTAAACTGGCGCTCTTCCTCTTCGCTCCAGGATTCACCCCGGGCGGCCATCTGGTCGCGCTTCACCTGGGCCAATACGCCAGCAGCCTGTTCACCCCCCATAACCGAGATGCGCGCATTGGGCCACATAAACAGGAAGTTGGGATCGTAGGCGCGGCCACACATACCGTAGTTACCGGCGCCGAAAGAGCCGCCGATGAGGATGGTAATTTTGGGCACCTTGGCGGTAGCGACAGCGGTCACCATCTTGGCGCCGTGTTTGGCGATGCCGCCCGCCTCGTACTGTTTGCCCACCATAAAGCCAGTGATATTTTGCAGGAACACCAGCGGGATCTTGCGCTGCGCGCACAACTCAATAAAGTGCGCGCCCTTCTGCGCACTCTCCGCAAACAGGATGCCGTTATTGGCAACAATTCCCACCGGGTAGCCCTGGATACGGGCAAAACCGGTTACCAGGGTGGTGCCGTACAACGCTTTAAATTCATCGAACTCAGATCCGTCCACAACCCGCGCGATAATCTCACGCACGTCAAACGGCTGACGCGAATCTTTGGGCACCACGCCGTAAATGTCTTCCGGTGGATAAATCGGCTCCACAGGCTTTTGGATATCCAGGCCAGGATTTTTGATACGGTTCAGGCGAGCTACAGAGCGGCGCGCTAACTGCAGGGCGTGTACATCATTATTGGCGTAGTGATCGGAAACCCCGGAAGTGCGACAGTGCACCTCGGCACCGCCGAGCTCCTCAGCGGAAACTTCTTCACCGGTGGCCGCTTTCACCAGGGGCGGGCCCGCCAGGAAGATGGTGGCCTGCTCTTTCACCATAATGGATTCGTCTGCCATGGCCGGCACATAGGCTCCACCGGCGGTGCAGCTACCCATAACCACCGCGATCTGCGGAATATTCTGTGCAGAGAGATTGGCTTGGTTAAAGAAGATGCGACCGAAGTGCTCACGGTCAGGGAAAACGTCGTCCTGGCGCGGCAAATTAGCACCACCGGAATCCACCAGGTAAATGCACGGCAGATTGTTCTGCTCGGCGATGGTCTGCGCGCGCAGGTGTTTTTTTACTGTGAGGGGATAATAGGTTCCGCCTTTTACAGTGGCATCGTTAGCTACTATCACACAGGGCTGACCGGAGACGGTGCCGATGCCGGTAATAATACCCGCAGCCGGAACATCCTCACCGTAAACCTCGTGAGCGGCCAGCTGGGAAAATTCCATAAAAGGGCTACCCGGATCGAGCAGCGCATCGATACGGTCCCGTGGCAATAATTTTCCTCGCGCCAGGTGTTTTTCCCTTGCGCGCTCGCCGCCGCCCTGGGCGATGGCTTCCACTTTCTCGCGCAGGTCTGCCACCAGCGCCTGCATCTGCTCGCGGTTTTCGCCAAAGGCGGTATCGCGCGTGTTTATTTTGCTCTGCAACTGATTCATAAAGTCCGATTCACTTTCCCGGAGAAAAGACCTCCACAGGGCGCAGCTTATTGCCGCAGTGCCCGGCTGGAGACAGCTGCCGCCGGCAGGCGCCGGCGGCGAGAAGAAATGCCCAGCCTTAGCGGGTCTCTTTAAACAGCTCGCGACCAATCAGCATACGGCGCACTTCAGAAGTGCCCGCGCCGATTTCGTAGAGCTTGGCATCGCGCAGCAGACGACCAGTGGCGTACTCGTTGATGTAGCCATTGCCGCCCAGTGTCTGGATAGCCTGCAGGGCCATCTGTGTTGCGCGCTCCGCAGTAAACAGGATTACAGCGGCGGCGTCCTTGCGCGAGTCCTCACCGCGATCACAAGCCCGGGCCACAGCGTACAGGTAAGAGCGGCTGGCATTCAGGTCAGCGTACATATCGGCGATCTTGCCCTGCATCAGCTGGAACTCACCGATGGCCTTGCCGAACTGCTTGCGCTCGTGAATATAGGGAACCACCACATCCAGGCAGGCCTGCATAATTCCGACAGGGCCTCCAGAGAGAATCGTGCGCTCGTAGTCGAGACCGCTCATCAATACGCGTACACCGCCGTTCAATTCACCGAGGATATTTTCTTCCGGCACTTCACAGTCTTCGAACACCAGCTCACAGGTGTTGGAACCGCGCATGCCCAGCTTGTCGAGCTTTTGTGCCTGGGAGAAGCCGGCAAAGCCGCGCTCAACGATAAATGCAGTGATACCACCGGAGCTGATGCCCGGCTCAGTGCGGGCGTAGATCACGTAGGTATCGGCATCGGGACCGTTGGTGATCCACATTTTATTGCCGTTCAAAATAAAGCGATCACCGCGCTTCTCGGCGCGCAGTTGCAGACTTACCACGTCGGAACCGGAGTTGGGTTCACTCATGGCCAAGGCGCCTACATGTTCACCGGAACACAGCTTGGGCAGGTACTTGAGCTTCTGCTCGCGGGTACCATTTTTACGGATCTGGTTTACGCACAGGTTGGAGTGGGCACCGTAGGACAAGCCCACAGAAGCAGAGGCGCGGGAAATCTCTTCCATGGCCACAGCGTGTGCCAGGTAACCCATATTGGAACCGCCGAACTCCTCTTCCACGGTCATGCCCAGCAGACCCAGCTCGCCAAACTTTTTCCACATGTCCGCTGGAAACAGGTTGTCTTCATCGATCTGCGCCGCGCGCGGGGCCAGCTCCGCCTGGCAGAACTTGTAAACCATGTCACGGAGCATATCGATGTCTTCACCGAGACCGAAATTCAGGGTTGGGTAGGAGGTGTTCATAACGGCTCCACTGATATTTAAAAATGTCTTTAATTCAAATAACCGCCTTGGCGGCTGTTCAATACCACATGAGGCAACTGCGCCACTCTTGGCACAGTGCCGAAATCTGTTTAGGAAACGCTGCTGTCATCGCTTTGCGCCAGGGACTCACGGGCCCTGGATTCAGCTTCATCCAGCTCTTCCATCAGGCTTTCGATATCCCGCAGTTGCTGTTGTAACTGCAGTCGCTTTTGCGCGATGCGCTCCAATAGACGGTGCAACTGCTCTACATTGCCGTGGGCCGGGTCGTACATATCGATAATTTCGCGGCTCTCATCCAGGGAGAATCCCAGCCGCTTTCCGCGCAGGATCAGCTTTAGGCGCACACGCTCTTCGGGACTATAGACGCGAGTCTGGCCGCGACGCTCCGGATTGAGCAGGCCCTTGTCCTCATAGAAGCGGATGGCGCGAGTAGTGATATCGAACTCCCGCGCCAGCTCGGAAATGCTGTAACTATGGGGCTCAATTTGGCTTGCTTCTGCTTTCATAACGACTTCCTCAAGATGCCATCAAGCCTAACAAGAGTTTACGTTAACGTAAACGTAAAGCACGCGCCAAAAAAGAACCCTAAGGCACTTCCGGTCACTTAGCCTACGGGGGTCCTGTGGGGAGTAGACTCAGCGCCGAGCAGCTGTTGTAGCTGATTATTGAGAAGTTTTTGATAGGAAGGGGTTAGGCCGGTCACCTCCAATGCCCAACCGGCACCGTGATGCTCAATTCGCCCCACCAGGGAACTGTCCTCAAGAAGTTCCGGGTGCAAAAACAAGCCACGGGACTGGTTGAGTAGCTGATCGGCACAGAAATCCGGACTCTGTGGCTGGGATGGGACTACCGCCAGAGCCAGTTTCAAACCGGTCGCACGGCTAACGCTCTGCATCTCCCGCAGCAATAAACCACAGCAGACTGCGCGGAAGGCCGCATCAGTTCCAGTGAAATCCAGGCCGATCTGTGGCCCGGCGCAACTCAAGGGGGTGGCGCCGTATATGCGCTGCAACAAACGCATACGTCCATCTAGCTCCCGCTGCAAACCCTCCAGGGCACTGCGACTTAACTGGTTGCCCAACTGCGCCCAGTTAAGGGGGCGAAGATAAAGCCCAATGCTGGGCTCGGTAACTTCAGCTACAGCTTGAGCAGACTCAGTAACTTGTGCGGGCAATTTGCGCTCCCGGGACAAGCTACCGGTAAGCAGGGCCGCAGCTGCACTAAATGGCAGGGCAAAAACGAGGGTCAGCAACAAGCTGGCCCAAGGGAAGGTAACGGAATTACCAGGCTCAAACGCTACGGTAATATTGCCGGCAATACTATCGTGCAGGACCACTGGCTCGGTGATCGTCTCCCCCTCTTTCAGGTCCCCCACTTCGGCCAGGGAATTCGATTCCACATCCTCAATTAAAATGCCGGAAACCATTGGAAGCTCCAGCAGTTGGCGAGCGATGAGCTGTAAGCTGATACGATCCCCCGCAACAATACTCTCCAGGCTCTGCCCCGCGAGAATAGTCGCTGCCGCCTTCGCGGTAACTCTGTCTCGCTCTATCTGGCCGGTGCGCTGCTGACCATAAAAATGCCCCAGTGCCGCCGCACAGAATATTGCCAGTGTTAGCCAGATAACCAGTGCCAATAAACGCTGACGGGCGCGTTTGGACAACTGTGCTAATTGAGCCGGTATTTTGCGAAGAATAGATACAATGGAAACTGACATAAACGGCGGCAGACATCTTGCGTATTGTTTTTTTACTATTGCCCCAGCTGTTTTGGAGCAGCGAGCATTTTAACGGTAGGCACCAAAATTGTGCATACCCAATTAATTCCTGAGCGATTGGTAAAGCAAACGACGAAATAGTTCAATTCAACTCGCACAATTCGAAAAGGAATTTTACTCTCCATTCGAACTGAGCCCATTAAAAACCCTGCTGACCGGCAGTCAATGAAATTAAAGCCCGGCAATTTTAGCGAAGAATCTCATAAGAGCTATAATGCGCCGGACATTTAATTCAATCGGGACAGAGCTTATGGGTGATCAAATAAATTCACAGGAATTCCACCTCTCCCTGAAACAGATTTCCCAGGCGTCAGGAAGTGGCACCCTGCGCTACCTGAGCTATCGAGATCAAGTCGCCAAGCTCGGCCTGGAGTATTCCGGTGTAGCCCCTTTTCCCGGTGAGGCTACGGACTTTACCCCGCCCCCCGAAGAACCGAGTGCACTTGAAGCCATTTGGTGTATCACCCTGCTGAGCCCCTCTGCCTCCCTATCCCAACTCCAATACCTTCTGCGATTTTTTGATGAGCAACAGTGGAGCCTATTCGCCGCTGATACTTTGGCACAAAGACGCGATCGCACCGTTATCCGCTTCCAAATTGATGGCGACCTCGATTTTGACAGCGCGCGCCTGGCCTGCCTTGGAGTGGCCGATGAGTTGGGAGTAGACCTAACAATCCAGGCTTCTGTTACCCAGAGAGTGCCAAAGCTGGCGGGCTTTGATATGGATTCAACCCTGATTGATGCTGAAGTCATTGACGAGCTGGCAAAAATTACTGGTATCGGTGATCAGGTTGCCGCCATCACCCAATCTGCCATGGCAGGGGACATAGATTTCTGCGAGAGCTTTAAGCGGCGTATGGCCCTGCTAAAAGGTTTTTCCGAGCAGCGTTTGGCAGAAATTGCCCGGGAATTGCCGTTAAAAGAAGGGGCCTATGAGTTACTGGCAGCCTTGCACGCACTGGGCTGCAAAACGGCACTGCTTTCCGGCGGCTTTACCTACTTCGCGAAATTCCTGCAGCGAGAGCGCCTGCCCCTGGATTATATCCATGCCAATGAACTGACATTTGCCGAAGGGGCCCTCACCGGCGAAGTAGTGGAACCCATTATTGATGGCGATCGCAAACGCAAGTTACTGCAGGAAATTGCCGGAAGCTTAGATTTAGCACTGGAAAGTGTGGTCGCTATGGGTGACGGCGCCAACGATATTCCCATGTTGAATTTAGGGGAACTGGGTATCGCCATTCACCCCAAGCCCAAGGTGAGGCTACAGGCCCCCCAGGCCATCAATCTGTTTGGCCTGGACGCCGCCCTCTACTTATTTGGTCTCAATGACCAACAAATTGCCAAGCTCGGGGTATAACCCGGCTTAGCTCTTAAAGCATCGCGTGAGGAAAAGGGAAACTCGGCCGCTTATTGTGATCCGTGCAAGCACTGGGCCCGGGTTTCTGCCCACAACTGGCAAGAAAAAGCCCCAGGACGACTATTAGTAAAGCCCGTTTATACATAGGTGCCTCCCTTCCTGAGTAAAATCTCTGGGCAGCAGAGTACGCAAAGGCAATCCATTTGAACAGCCGTTTAATGATTTTTATGCCAGAAATCTGGCGTATTAATCACGCTATCGTACCAGTTCACTTAGCTATAAAAACAAACTGAAAGAATGCCCATAAAAAATATTTTGTGGAGCAAACTTTAGCATTAGCCAAAGTGGAAGGGAAAAAGAAAGGGGAGAGTTGCCGCAACTCTCATATTGACCTATGGGAATTGCGACAACCGGGAAAAGAGAGCGATTAACTCTCTTTTTTACCGTAAATAACCAGGCTATTTACTTTTACCGTCAGCGGGTGATAACCCACCTTGGCGCGCTCAAAAATGCGTGCAGCCACGTCTTTTTTACCAGTCTCAACCATATTGCGATATAGCGGGCGCAGGAACTTGTTGCGGCCGATACTGGTGAGAAAATTCTCAAGGCGCTCGAAGGCCGGCTCGTAATCGTTGCGCACTGCAATCATCAGCCAGCTGAAAGCCACCTCGTTATTGCGGGATTCGGTCAGGCCAAAGGCGCCGTCCAACTCCTTCAACTGAGCTTCCGTCAGTTTTTCCGGCATACCATCGAGGAAGTACTTCCACTGGTGGAAAGTCCAGCCTTTGGTATCGATATCCTTCGCCGCCAGTTTGCCGTCCAACCACTGTTGACGCACTGGATCCAATTTAGTGAAGGCATCGGACTTCGGATGCGGCGCACCTTCGGGAATACCCGGATCGAAGATCCACTGAAGGATGCGGTCGCGGTCCAACTTATCGGCGTGCTCAACCAACAAGGTCTTGTCGAGATACTTAACGAAGTCCTCGGTGGTGATGCTCTGGAAGGAGAAGTGGTTGAAGTACTCCATCAGGAAGCGGTCAAACGCTTCGCGACCTACTTTCTGCTCCAGCTCATACAGGAACAGGGAGCCTTTCTCGTAGGGAATATTGGAGAAAACTTCATCCGGGTCACGTCCGCGCAGGTCGATCGCCATAATTTCATCGCGGGGCTCTTTATCAGCCAGATCCGCTTGCAGGTCGTCATAGCCCAGGGCCATTTCCATCTGGTAGCGCTCATCACCGTAGACGAACTGCATGATGCGGTTAGTCAGGTAGGTGGTGAAACCTTCATTCAGCCAAAGGTCGCGCCAGCTGGCATTGGTTACCAGGTTGCCGGACCAGGAGTGGGCCAGTTCGTGGGCAATCAGGGCTACCAGGCTCTTATCACCGGCGATCACCGTCGGAGTGATAAAGCTAAGACGCGGGTTTTCCATACCGCCGAAGGGGAAGCTGGGTGGCAGAATCAGCAGGTCGTAACGATCCCAGTGGTAGGGGCCATAAGCCTTTTCGGTCACTTCCAGCATGGATTCGGTATCGGCAAACTCCGCCGCTGCAGATTCCAGCATGGAGGGCTCAGCGTAGACACCGGTGCGCTCGCCCATGGGCTTGAACTTCAGGTCACCAACCGCCAGGGCAATCAGGTAGGAGGGGATGCGCTGGGGCATTTCAAACTCGTAGACGCCATCTTTGGCCGCCTGCGGGTCATTGTTCGCACTCATGACTGCGCGCAGTTCTTTCGGAGTGCGTACAGTGGCGTTGTAAGTGATGCGAACTTTCGGGGAGTCCTGCAGCGGAATAAAGCTGCGCGCGTGAATTGCCTGAGCCTGGGTAAACAGGAACGGATGCTTTTTACCCGCAGTCTGCTGGGGCTCCAGCCACTGCACGCCAGAAGCGCCCGGCACTGTACGGTAGCGGATAGTAATGCTGTCGGCATCTTCCGGCAGCTCAATGTTCAGCGGAGTGCCCAGGTGGCTGTCTTTCTCGCCCATGGAGAATTTTACTGGCGCGCCATTGGCGGATACAGAAACCACTTCCAGTTCGCGGGTATCCAGTACCATCGGCAGGTTCTTGTCGTTGAGACGCTTGAAGTCCAACTTGGCTTCACCCTCAAGAACCTTGCGAGTGAAGTCGACAGTCAAATCCAGATCCAGGTGTTGCACCTGGTAGTCATTGCTGTTGGCGAAAGAGTGGTAATCCACACCGGACTGAGGTGCCTTTTTAACACCCGGCTTCTTCTCGATCACAGCGGACGCCTTCATCGGCGCGCTCGCACTGTCTAATTCGGCCTTGGAAGGCTCCGACTTGGAACAGCCACCGGCAACGGCAAGGCCGCCAACGATCAGACTGGTACACAGTAAACGGGGCAACATGGGTCTACTCCCTGAGTTCAGCTTTTCAATTTGCGCCACAGGATACCTGACAGAGCGCAGATGAGAAACGACAGGGGACTCTGCACCCGCCGCAAGGGGGCACACTGATCACCCGCTCAAGCCACCGGTACCGACGGTCATGCCGCGTTTTGCCAATAAACCAGATTAATGTCTCAGTTTCGTCGCCTTAGGACGAATTTCATGACTAATAGCAGCGAGGGAAGAAAAATACTGACCGGGAATTAATACATCGTTCACTTTCCAGATTCAGACTGCGGCTCTTTTATAACAAGCACTATAAGGAGAACCCCATGTCTCTGTCCCGGAGGCGGTTTCTACAATTTTCCGGCGCAAGCCTGGCGGCCCTGCCCCTACTAAAAGCCTACGGTTCCGGCCAGGAGCCCTTCCAGCACGGCGTAGCCAGCGGTGACCCCCTGGCAGATCGCGTAATTCTCTGGACCCGTATCACTCCGTCCGCCGATCCAGAATTCCAGTCCATGGTGCCCTACACCTGGCAGGTCGCTCTGGACCCGGAAATGGCCATGGTGGTCAATAGCGGCAGCGGTATTACCGGGCCTAATGTGGACTACACCATCAAAGTGGATGCCAGCGGTCTGCAACCCGGCACCAGTTACTACTACCGCTTCTACTCTAACGGTATCGACTCGCCCATAGGCCGCACTCGCACACTGCCCATCGGCCATGTGGATAAGCTGCGCTTTGCGGTGACCAGCTGCTCCAACTATCCCATGGGTTATTTCAATGTTTACCGGGAAATTGCCCTGCGTGCAGACCTGGATGTGGTACTGCACCTGGGGGATTACATTTACGAGTACGGACCCGGTGGCTACGGTACCGGTACGGGCCTGGGGCGAGAGCCAATCCCCGCCAAGGAAATGGTGGATATCCAGGATTACCGCCTGCGCTACGCCCAGTACCGCGCCGACCCCGATTTGCAGGAAGTACATCGCCAACACCCGTTTATCTGCGTCTGGGACGACCATGAAACCACTAACAACGCATGGGCTGGCGGTGCCGAGAACCACAATGTCCAAGATGGCGAGGGCGACTGGTTTGTACGCCGCTCGGTGGCCAACCAGGCTTACTTCGAGTGGATGCCCATCCGCGATAACGGCATCTTTGATCTATTTGGTGACAGGGCCATCTACCGCAGCTTCCGCTTCGGCAACCTCATGGACCTGATGATGCTGGATACCCGCATCGCCGCACGCTCCGAGCAGGCCAACTGGTTCGATCAGCAGACCGCCGACGACCCGGAGCGCAGCATCCTCGGTACCCAGCAGGAACAATGGCTGCACAGTAGCCTGACCCAGTCCCAGTCGGATGGCGTGCGCTGGCGGGTATTGGGGCAACAGGTAATGATGGCGCAACTCACCCTGGCCAGGGATTTGTCTGTGAATATGGACCAGTGGGATGGTTACACCGCATCCCGCGAGCGCCTGTTCAACCACATTGCCGACAATAATATCGACAATTTTGTCGTCCTCACTGGAGATATCCACAGCTCCTGGGCCTGGGACCTGGCCAGCAATCCTTTCAGTATTTTGAAATACGGGCGCCTGACCGGACGCGGCGCCCTCGGCGGAGAATTTGTCACCCCCGGAGTAACCTCCAGCTTCCTGGACAAATCCCACCTGACGGATGTTGCAGCGATTGCTATGGACGGGTTAATACCGCACCTCAAGTGGGTGGAGATAACCCAGCGCGGTTACCTGCTGATGGATGTTTCCCACTCCCGCGCCAAGGCCCACTGGTATCACGTGGATACAGTCACCAGCCAGAATTACAGCGCCAGCCTGGCAAGGATTTATAAGCAGGAAGCGGGGCAGAACCATATCCAGCGTGCCTGGAGTGAAAGCACAGCTGATGAGTTGGTACCGGCACCGGCACCGCAGTACGGCGCCCTGGCGCGCAATACCATCGCCGCCCTACGCAGCCGCTACAACGCCTGATTTGCAGGCAATAAAAAACCGCACCCCTGTTAAGGCGGTGCGGTTTTTTAAAAAGCTTTCAGAGAGAAATTATTCGAGACTGAAATCGAAGTTCATATCCTCCGCCGGCGCCTGCACATAGTACCCCTGAATATAATCAGTACCGGTCTGCCACAAAGTCGGCAGCATACTGGCCTGCTCAATATGGGGCACTATCACCTTGGTATCCGCCTCACCCAAGCGCTGTACCAATCCTGCCAGGGAGTCACTGCTCTCGCCTTCATCCTGGACCTCGCGCACGAAGGAGGGATCGATCTTGGCGATATCCACTTTCACATGCTCAAGAGCCTTGAACGGATTGAGTCCGGTGCCGAAATGACAGACCGAAACGCGACAACCCAATTGCTGGACCTGAGTGGTAAAGTCCCGGGCCGCGTGCAGGTTGCTGTTGATATCCTCCTGACGCAACTGGAAGATCACCGTTCCCGGCGCCACCTTGGCAGCTTTGAAGGCAACCCCCAGCCAGCCGGGTAAGCTGCTGTCCACCAGTGAAGCAGTGGTGATATGCAGCATCAAAGAAATATTCTTTCCCTCAGCCCTGGCGGCTGCGGCGGCCTTGATCGCGGTAATAATTACCCAGCGATCCATTTTCGCCGACAGGCCCGCATCGCCGAGTTCCTGCAGGAAGGCCAGCGGCGCCAGCTCTTCCTTGTCATCGAGCATACGCACCAATACTTCGTACAGTTGCTCGCCAGTTCCCTGCAAACTGAGAATTGGCTGATAAAGCAGCTTCAAGCTGCCGGCCTCCAGGGCCTGAACCACCCGTGCACGGTGATAGGTATCGGCGTCGGCACCACCTTCATTATCGGGCTCGTAGAGCGCAAAATTCCCACCTTTCTTCTCTTCACCCAAGGCCTGCTTGTGAGCAGATAGCGCTTGGTCCAGCACCTGTTGCGCACCGCTGGAGGCCTCACTCATCAGGGAAATACCGATAGAGGCGGTAATTTGCAGGGTTTTGCCATCTGCATCGAAGATGGTGTCGGAAATCTTCTTCAATATATCCTGCGCGCGTTGCTCGATGCTGTCCGGAGTCGTATTCGGGCTGAGCAGGCAAAAGGCATCTTCACTGTACCGGGCCAGGGTATCGCCACTGCGTTGGCAGGACTTGAGTAATTCCGCCATGCCTTTTTGCAGGGCGTCGGCACCGGCCACTCCAACAACTTTCAACACTTCATCTTCAAAGCGATCCACTTCTATCAGCATCAGACCGCCAGTATTGTGGGAGTCCGCTGCAGATTTGATGCTGGAATCCAGTACCTGCAGGAAGTGCTGACGGTTGAAAAGCCCCGTCAGCGGATCGCGGTTCTTGATATCGCTGAGCTGCGCTTCCAATTGCTCCGTATCACCCCGGCGCGAGGCAATACGCACCTGCAGACAGCGCTCATCGTCGTAGGTGGTACTGAGTACCTCTGCGCGAGTGGGCAGGGATTCGCCAGAGGCGGTCTTAGCGGTAAATTTCCACTCTTTCGCCTCCAGCTCATTGTTGTCGATAGCGCAGCTTTTGAGGAATTCACGCCCCTCTTCCTGCTCATTTTCAGCCAGCATATCAATCAGTGGCTGGTATTCGATGTCCTCGCCAGAGTCGTAACCAAAGCGCTCTGCAAGGGAGTCATTGGCGTAGACGATCAAACCATCAGATATATAAGCGATGGCATCTTTGGAGCTATCGAGTAGCTCCTTGGCACGGTTAAGGGTCGCGTGATAGCGGCGGTCGTGTAGGCGAGCCTGACGGCGATTGGCGAGCGCCCCTAGCTCCCGCTGTATCACAAAGAGAAGGTGTTGGTCTTCATCCACCACTACAACATCGCGGGCTCCGAGCTTCAAACCTTCCACCACGGGTTGGGCACCGGTGCGCTCGGTCAGCATAATTACCGGGACATCTTTTTGCAGCTTGCTGATGGTGCGCAACGCCACTGAGGGGGGCACCTGAGTACTGCTTTCAGCCGCGATCACTAAATCCCAGGTTTTATCCTGGAGCAGGCGGTTAAACACAGCCTCGCTGGCCACATGCTGTGCTCGGTTGGGACGGCCTGCGTTGTGCAGCATACTCACAAGGCGCTGGGCTTCCGACGGGGTATCGTGAATCAGGAGAAGTCGTATTGTGTCGTTGCTACTCATTATTTGCTCTATTTTTTTAATGGCGGCACACAGCTACCGCTGGCGGTAATTTTAGGGGGCGTCAAGGATGGCATACAAGGGTAGATCAAACTGGTACCTGTGATCTAAATCACACAACGCTCCCCTATAAAAGCTTCCGCCTTTCCTATTTGCGAAACCACAGCCGCTAATCAAACTTTCCCAACCTAAGAAGCCCCTGAATACAGCGCTATAAAGCGAAATAGCAGCTGCTGAATAGGTCGACCGGACAACTATATCTGGCACTGGCGTTACGGGGTTAGCCTAGATCAATTTGGCGGTATTTATTCGTCCAACCTATCTCTCTTTATGAAAATCCCTGTCGAATACACAAAGATAACCCATACAGCTATCAGCTGAGGTTTAGCTATGTTCAGCAACTATCGGGGATTTTGATGGGACGCCGGGGATTTCACGCACCAGTTTTGGTACCAGATAACCGGGTAACTGCTGGCGGAGATGTTCGATTAGTTCCAGCGCTTTCGCATCAGAGACTTCAAAATGTGCGGCACCATTTACTCGATCCAGCTGATGCAAATAGTACGGAAGTACTCCTGCTGCAAAGAGGGATTCGCTCAACGCACCCAGCGCCTCGCGACTATCATTGACGCCTTTTAATAGCACCGCTTGGTTGAGCAGGGTGACCCCTCCACTTCGCAACTTTTGCAGAGACTCCCGCACCTCACTATCAATTTCATTGGCGTGGTTGCAGTGCAACACCAGCACGGGCTTCAGGCGGGAACCAGTAAACCAATCCAACATTTTCTGGTTTACCCGGCTAGGAGCAACTATCGGGAGGCGGCTGTGAATTCGCAGCTTATCCACATGGGGAATCTCGGCCAGTTCATCGGTGAGCCAGGCCAGTTGACGGTCACTCATAACCAAAGGATCACCGCCGCTCAGAATCACTTCGCGCAGCTCAGTGCGCGCGCGAATGTAGTCTAGAGCTGCCAGGCTCTGTCTGCGAGTTAGGTGGTTGTCGCCGTAGGGGAATTCACGTCGGAAACAGTAACGACAATTAACCGCACACTGGCCCGCAGTGATCAGCAGTAGGCGCCCGTGGTATTTGTGAACAACTCCAGGTAGAGGGTTAGCTTCTGCCTCTTCAAGGGGGTCTGAACTAAATCCCGGCACTTTCTCCAACTCATCCGCACCGGGTAAAACCTGTAACAACAATGGGTCTTCGGGATCGCCGCAACGCATGCGCCGGACAAAGGGGCGCGGCACGCGTAGGGAAAAGCCAAAAGCCGCTTGCAAGGCCTTCGGGAGGTTACGCGGGTCTAGCTGTAGTAATTGAATCAACTCTGCCGGATCAGTGACCAGATCAGACAACTCATCCTGCCAGCAGCGGGATTCCTGTGTGTCGATAAGCTCTATACCGGGGGCCGATGATGACGCCATCATGGAGATACACTACAAAATAAGAGATTGTATCAGATCCCCCACTGCAATCTCCCTCCACCACTGACAGTGATGCCCCACAAAGGGTGCCGTGACCAGGTAGACATGGGAATGCGTACAAACCCATTAGAGAAATGGCATCTGTTTCAGACCCTATCTAGTGAGTTAGTTGAACCCTCAAATCGATTCCCTAGGGTAATTACATAAACTGAATTTATTTTTGCAGAAACCCTATAAACATAATCAAAAAACCTTCACCAATCTTCTGTGGAAAAATATCGGATAGTTAGACTGTATCTTTAAGCAACCAGAGCCTTAAGGAGCCTATGAATAATTCCGTAATGCCTCTGCGGGTCTTGAAGGCTGCAGATGTTAGGCGCAGCTCGCCGCGAATGGCCGTAGCCCTTTGCAAGAGCTGCAACGTAGCAGCTGTGGCCTTCAAGGCTCGCCCTTCGGGGCTTGCAGAGCGATTCACACTCCGCGTTGCGACTTCTTGAAAGGTCTAGACATTCCTGCGAAGCCGCACCTTGATTGTGAATCGCTCTGCATGCCAGAGGTATCATGGAATTATTCATAGGCTCCTTAACTCTTCTTTACCCGAATTTAGGAATAGACTCATTATCGGCGAAGCAAGTATTCACTCTACCTACCAATAAAAACCCTTACCCCACAAAACACTCCACTGCAACAAAGAAAATCTACACAGTCGACATTTCCACAGTGAATTCAGGGAGCAAAAAACATTTTCCTTGAGAAATTCGGCAAGGATAAAGCAAAGCAAAAATTATTTATTAATAAAATTTTTATCACTAGAAGAAACATCCTCCAAAAACCATCAACAAATATCAAAAAATTCATAATTCCCTTATTCACAATAGGGATAATTCGGTGTTAATTTAAACGCCGGCAAAGAAAAACCATTTTGCCGACCCCGCCAAAGGCGGGCACTATCAAGAAATAAATAAAACACCTAAAAGGTGTTCAAACAGTAAGTTTAGAATTACAAAAAGGAATTACCCAATGGAAATGCAGCTTGAATTGCTTGAAGCCAATAAAGACCTACTGATTGAGCAAACTCGCGCACATCCTTTCTTGAAGCGTTGCCGTGAAGGCTCCATTACGCTGGACGAATTAAAAATATTTTTGGTTCAACAAGGTATTTACAGTGGATTCTTTGTTAGATATCTCTGTGCAATGATGGCAAACCTTCCGAGTAACCACGAAGTCCTGGAGCTTGCCGAAAATCTAATGGAAGAGCTGGGCCTGGAACCAGACAGCCCCAAACCCCACGCAGAAATCTATCGCGAAACCCTCGAGCATTTTGGTTTGACCCTGGAAAACGCAGAAGTTTTACCAGGCACTCAGCACCTGATCGATACCATGTTCAAAAACTGCCGGGACCTCAGGGCCAGTGCAGGATTGGGCGCCCTATGCCTGGGAGCCGAAGCCCTGGTACCCGATTTATATACAGATATTGTTGCCGGATTCCGCTCTTGCGGCGTAACCGATGCAGAAATGCAATTTTTCCTGCTGCATATTGAATGTGATGACGGCCATGCAGAAACCATTCGCGATATTATGGTAGATATCGGCTCCAAGGATCCCAGCCAACTGGACATAATGCTTGAAGCCGGGCGCCACCTTGTAGAGGCCCGCTTACAATTCTTCGATTCTATTGAAACCGCCTACCACTCCACTAAACATAAAAAAGCTGAAGCTGTTACAGCTTAATGAGCAAGCACTTATCAACCCACTCACAGGTGTTGTTGGAGAAAGCACGGGCATAGGGAAATGCCACAAACATAAATTCGACAGAGATCGAATCATTTTGAGTTAGGTTTTTAAAAATTATTCTGCGATAAGAAAATAAAAAAGGAAAATTTATTAAATATCGCAGAATTAATATGACTTGCTGTGAGAATTGGAGATAACAATGGCTGAAACACTATCACTGGCAAAAAACGAACTGGTTGAACGAGCCAGTGAAGCAATGAAACAGCACCTCAGCACCCCCGAGTGGTCTCTGAGAGAAAAGCTTGCGCTGACTTGCCGAATTTTATTTAACGATGGCCACGACTCCGGCCTGGCTGGGCAAATTACCGCCCGCGCGGAAAAGCCCGGTACTTATTACACCCAACGCCTGGGCCTCGGCTTCGATGAAATTACCTCATCCAACTTATTGGAGGTCAACGAAGACCTCGAAGTACTGTCCGGAGAGGGCATGGCCAATCCGGCCAATCGCTTTCACTCCTGGATCTACCGGGCGCGCCCCGATGTGAACTGCATCGTGCATACCCACCCCATGCACGTATGTGCACTTTCCATGCTGGAGCGCCCGCTAAAGATTTCCCATATGGACGCCTGCATGTTGTATGAGGATATTGCCTTCCTCAAAGACTGGCCGGGTGTACCCGTGGGTAACAGCGAGGGCGAGCTGATTTCCGCCGCTATTGGGGACAAGCGCGCAATCCTACTGGGACACCACGGCCTGATTATGGCCTGTCGCTCTGTTGAGGAAGCCTGTGTAATGGCGGTTCAGTGTGAGCGCGCTGCCAAACTGCAAATACTGGCTGAATCCGCCGGCACCATCCAGGATATTGATCCCGAACTGGGCCGCGAAGCCCACGACTGGATCCTCCAGGAAAAACGCACGCAAGCGACTTTTGCTTACTTTGTGCGCCGCATGCAGAGAAAAGGTTATGGCGGCGGGGACGACCCATTAAGTTAAGTGCTTTTGTGCAATGGGCTAAAGCCCATTGCACTGCCGGCTGCCCCAATAATTGCAGCTTGGCTATAACAACCGGAACGCCTCCCCTCCATTTCTCTCTGGTATTCGTTCAAGCTCCCACCCTCCTGTATAATCCCGCTCCATCATGCAGGGCTGGCGGTGAAGTCTCTTTTCCCCAGCCAGACGAGTTACCTGCGGCTACCATTTGTGGCGGAAGCGGAGGGCGTTAGCCCGGCCTTGGCCGGAATCGGCTAGAAACAAAAAACTCGTTAAAAATCATATAGATAAATGACTTAAAGGGCTCTATTTGCTATGGCTAGTTACTCCACTAACGAATTCAAGGGCGGCCTCAAGGTGATGCTGGACGGCGACCCCTGCTCAATCGTGGAAAACGAATTCGTCAAACCTGGTAAGGGCCAGGCGTTCAACCGCGTGAAGCTTCGCAACCTGAAAACCGGTCGCGTATGGGAGCGCACCTTCCGCTCCGGTGAAAGCCTGGAAGCGGCGGATGTGATGGATCGCGAAATGGAATACTTGTACAACGATGGCGAGTTTTACCATTTCATGGAGCCCGAGACTTTTGAGCAGCACCAAGCCAGCAGCGATGCTGTGGGCGATGCTTCAAAATGGCTCAAAGAGCAGGATATCTGCACTGTAACCCTGTACAACGGCTCTCCGCTGGCAGTTACTCCGCCCAACCACGTTATCCTGGAAATTACCGATACCGATCCGGGCCTGCGCGGAGACACCGCCCAGGGCGGCACCAAGCCGGCCACTTTGGCTACCGGCGCCGTTGTGAAGGTTCCTCTGTTCCTGGAAATCGGTGAAACCATCAAGGTAGACACCCGCACCGCCGAATACCTGGGCCGTGCCAAGGAAGACTAAGTACCTCCTCCCCTCGAGCGGCCTACGGCCGCTCGTCTCCAGAGCTACCCCCCATGAGCACAGATACCTGGCGCCCCACCGCCACTATTGCAGCCCTGCGCCAACGCGCTGCACTACTCGCTGAAATACGCACATTTTTTGCTGAGCGAAATGTTGTAGAGGCCGAAGTTCCGGTGCTATCCCAGCGCGCCACCAGCGACCCCCATATCGAGTCCATCACCACAGAGTGCCGGGGCAAAAACGCCTACCTGGCCACCAGCCCTGAATTTGGTTTAAAGCGTTTACTCGCCGCAGGACTCGGAGATTGCTACTACTTGGGCAAGGCTTTTCGCCAGGGCGAATCCGGCGGTCGACACAACCCCGAGTTCACCATGTTGGAGTGGTACCGCTGCGGTTGGGACGATCACCAACTGATGGAGGAGGTCGCCAAGCTGCTCTGCGGTATTTTGGCGACGGACCAGGTCCAGTCCCTCAGTTACCGGGAATTGTTTTTACAAGAGCTGCAACTGGACCCCCACAGTGCCAGCGAAGCCGAGCTGATTTCCTGCGTTAAACGGGAAATGGAATTGTCTTTTGTGCCCCGTGAACGCAGTGAGTGCCTGGACCTGCTGATGAGCCACCGCCTGGAAGCCACCATGAGTGAGGGCATCACCCTGCTCTACGACTTCCCCGCAGAGCAAGCGGCTCTGGCAAAAGTAGTGGAGGACGAACAGGGGACGTCCGTCGCCAGGCGCTTCGAAGCCTATGTGGGTGGATTGGAACTGGCCAATGGCTATTGGGAGCTGACCGACAGCGCGGAACAGCAGCGCCGCTTTGAAAAGGATCTGGAATACCGCCGTGCTAACCAGCGCCCTGTACACCCCTTTGAAGAACGTCTGGTTGCGGCCCTGGATCAAGGCATGCCCGAGTGCGCAGGGGTCGCGCTGGGAGTCGACCGACTGCTGATGTTAAAAACCGGTTACCAATCGATTGATGAAGTTATCGCCTTCCCTTTCAGTCGGGCTTAGCGGCTGCCGGCGCCGGAGTGTATTGATAGCGGGCAACCTCGCCAACTGCAAAAAAGCCACTATCGAGCAGTAGCTGCTGACGATCCGCCGGCACTAAAGCTACAAGATTTTTATGGTGGCTACCCTGGGCAGCGGTTAGCAGATGCTTGAACAGGGCCCGACCAATCCCGCGACCCCGGTAACCCGGAAGTGTCACCAGGTCATAGAGCCCCAATGCATCCGCTGCCGCAAACAGGCAACCGGCGGCCACCGGCACACCATCCAGCTTAGCGAGAAATAATTTCAGTCGCCCGCGTCGCTGCTCGGGGATTTCCTGCAGGCCCTGATAGAAGTGCGCCAACTGCGCCCCCTCCTGCTCCCCTGCCGCCGCTGCCTGCACCGCGCCGTAATCAGGCAAGGCCTCTTTTTTCACCGCACTGATAGCTAACTGTTCCACTACCGGAACCTCGGCAGCGCTGAGTCGGGGTATCTCGGCGGCCATAGCTACCAGGGACTGGCGCCGCTTTAGCCCAAGCTCATCCAAAGCGTCATTGTCCAGGGGTTTGGAGGCACTGTGCCAAAGGGTGAAGGGGCTGTGCCGCTCGGCAAAATAGTCCAGCGCAAAACGCTGAATAATGCGCGGCGGCATTACCATATTGGAAATCACCTGATTGAGCCCAATGGAAGGCAGGCCGCTATCACTGCGGACAATACCCGTAATTTCCTTGGTGCAATCGGGAGTTACCAGGCTCGCGCGGTAATCCGCATAAGCCTCCAAATTTCGGCAGGTAAGATTTTTAGCGCTGAGACTATATTTCATGGGTCAAAGGATAGTGCCAAGAACAGTGCCGTTGCATCATTTCCCCAGTGATCCCAGCCCCGCAGCCGGTGTTCGCTACGGGGCGACAAGCCTTACTTCTGTACTTGCGACAGGGCACACTGATCCATGGATAATGCCGGTTCAGCACAGGTGGCGGCCCCGACAACTTTTGCCGGCACTCCAGCCACTAACACCTTTGCCGGTACCGTTTTAAGAACCACACTTCCGGAAGCAATCTGGGCGCACTCGCCAATTTCAATATTGCCCAGCACCTTGCTGCCCGCACCGATTAAAACCCCATGGCGGATTTTCGGGTGGCGGTCCCCGCTCTCTTTGCCAGTGCCGCCCAGTGTAACGGACTGCATGATGGAAACATTGTTTTCCACTACAGCCGTTTCACCTATAACGATACCGGTCGCGTGATCCAGCAATATACCGTCACCCATACGCGCAGCCGGGTGGATATCCACACTGAATACGACAGAGACACGGTGCTGTAAGAACATAGCCAGGGAGCGGCGCTGCTGCTGCCACAGCCAGTGGGCCACACGGTGAACCTGCAAGGCGTGAAAGCCCTTAAAGTACAGGAAGGGCTCGTGCAGGGAGTGGCAGGCGGAATCCCGCAGGTAAATTGCGTTCAAATCCGCTCGCGCCGCATGCCCTATGGAGGGGTCAGCTTGTAGCGCCTCATCGATAACCTCGCGAATTAACAGCGCCGGTGCCACCGCATTGTCCAGCTTGTTGGCCAGGTGAAAGCTGAGCGCCGCCTCCAGGGAATTGTGGTTCAGGATGGTCGCGTGTAGAAAGCTGGCCAGGATCGGCTCCCGCTCTACCTGCTGCGCCACCTCTATACGAATCTTCTCCCAGATCAGATCCGCCTCGGCCTCGGTGCATGTCGCATCCATTATTGCTTTCTCCATGTTACACAGCCCCCAGGGTCAACGGGGGTTCTAGCAGTGCCGACTGCTGCTCGCGCAATGCCAGTATATGCTCTGCCCAGTAACGGGCAGTATTAAACCAGGGAAACGCCTGGGGAAAAGCCGGGTCCTGCCAGCGTCGCGCCAACCAGGCGGCGTGGTGCATCTGCCGCAGGCAGCGCAGAGGCTCCACCAGCTGCAACTGCTGGGGATCAAAACTATAGAAGGTTTCATAGCCTTCCAACACTGCATCCAGGTAAGCGGTTTGCTCTGCGCGATTGCCGGAAATCAACATCCAGATATCCTGGATCGCCGGCCCCATCAGGCAGTCGTCCAAGTCCACAAACCAGGGAGTCTCATCCCGCCACAGGAAGTTGCCACTGTGACAATCACCGTGCAAGCGCAGCATATCCCAGTCCCGCTCAAACAGCGGGGCTATCTGTTCGATAATGTGGCCCGTGACGGAAGCGTAGGCCTCGCGGTTCTCACGTGGCAGGAAATCTCCATTCAGGATAAATTCCCGGCTATCAATTGCGAATCGCTGCAAAGTGAGGGATGGGCGATAGCTGAAAGGTTTGGCGCTGCCGGCCGCATGAATGCGACCCAACATGGTCCCCACCTGCTCCAGGTGATCAAAGTTATCCAGCTCCAACTGGCGACCGCCCCGTCGGGGGAAAAGCGCAAAACGGAATCCAGCGGACTCCATCAGGGTGCGCCCATCAAACTGTATCGGTGCCACCACAGGAATTTCGGCCTCTGCCAGCTCCAGAGTGAACTGGTGCTCCTCCATTATCTGCTCATCACTCCAGCGCCCCGGGCGATAGAACTTGGCAATCAACGGCTCGGCATCCTCAATACCCACCTGATAGACGCGGTTTTCATAACTGTTTAGAGGGAAAATACGCGCATCAGAAATCAGTCCGGTAGTCTCGACACAGTCGATCACCACGTCCGGCGTGAGGGCTTCATAGGGATGATGATTCGAAGTCATAGTGGGTACCAACTGGATTGCAGCTGGCTATGCTAACGCGGTCGCGGGGGCGGGGACAAACTGAGAAATGTGCCGCAAGCTAAAGCAGCCAACTCAAGGGGATTTCACGCAGGATAGGAGCGGTGACACCATCCAATGCCAACCGCACAAAAAACTGTCTTAGTCGCCATCTGCCCGCTGTTGCTCCAATAGTCGAACCATCTGGTCACGACCAAAGACTTCGGCAAAATCCTCTGCGGAGTGGCCGGCCTTATTCACCTGTTGCGAATCGCAATCCTGCTTTAGCAGGGTTCGTGCAAGGGCAAACTCACCGCGAAAAATCGCTGCCATCAGCGCAGTATTGCCACGGCGATCCTGGGCACAGGCATCTGCACCTCTCTGCAACAGGTAATCCACAGCTTCCCCGTTGCCGTTGTAAGTGGCAATCATCAGTGCGGTGTAACCTTTCGGGTTGCGGACATCCAGGGGAAAACCCGCTTGCGAAAATTCACGCAGCACCTCGGTATCGCCAATCCTGGCTGCAGCAAAATAATACTGGGAGAGTTCGGTAAAATCAGATTCCGTTTTTTCCGGCTTCCCTGCCTGAACCCCCAGGGTGAGAAAGAGTAGTGCGAATAAAAATGATCTCATAATTTCACCTGTATAAATTTAGCGGGCGACAGAGGTCGCCCGCACTTGGGTAAAAATTACCGGGCCAGTTTTTTCACGCGATCCAGATTTCCACCAACTGCTTTGGTTAAGCGCTGTCCGTAGTCCTTGTCCGCTTGGTAGAAGTGACTCAGCATAATGTGCTTAGTGTTTTCATCACTCACTTTACCCAGATCACCAGCGAGGTTTTCAATCAGATTCTGACGCTCTTCAGAACTCAGGCTGCGGTAGAAAGCACCCGCCTGGGCAAAAGGCAGTTTCTTTTCAATGGCCTTTTGCTGGGTGCTGCCATTCAATGCCTTGTTGCTATAAAGACCTTTGGGGTCCTCGGTGCGCGCATCGATACGGCTCGGCTGATAGTTCACATCTGAAGTCTGTTGGCCGTAATTACCCGCCCCATCCTGGTTCCAGTTACTTACTGCAACACGGGGACGGTTGATAGGCAATTGCTGGTGGTTGGCTCCCAGACGATACATTTGCGTATCGGAGTATGAGAACACGCGACCCTGTAACAAGCGGTCTTCCGAAGGCTCAATACCCGGCACAATATTGGCTGGCGCAAATGCGGATTGCTCAGTTTCCTGGAAGAAATTTGTGGGCACACGATTGAGTGTCATGGTGCCAACTTTGGTTTCCTTCACGTCCAACCACATTTTGGTGGCGTCCAGGGGGTTGTAATTGAAGCTGCTCAGCTGTGAGGGCTTCAGTACTTTAATAAACAGATCCCACTGCGGATATTCGCCTTTTTCAATCGCGGCATACATATCGCGAGTTGCGTGGCTGAAGTCCTTGCTCTGAATTTCCGCTGCCTCTTCCGCAGTCAGGTTCTTAATGCCCTGGCGAGTTTTCCAGTGGAATTTCACATAGTTCACTTCACCCTTGTCATTGATAAATTTATAGGCGTGAACACCCCAGCCATCCATCTGGCGCAGGTTAGCCGGTGTACCGTAATCGGAATAGACCCAGCTCAGCATATGGGTGGATTCCGGCACATGGCTAAAGAAATCAAAGAAACGGTTGGGGTCCTGTTGATTAGTCACCGGGGAGGGCTTTAGGGAGTGAACCATATCCGGGAATTTAATCGCGTCGCGGATAAAAAATACCGGCAGGTTGTTACCCACTAAATCCCAGTTGCCTTCTTCCGTATAAAACTTGGTGGCAAATCCACGGGGATCGCGCAGAGTTTCCGGGGAACCTTTTGAGTGGATTACTGTTGAAAAACGCACAAACACTGGCGTTTTACTGCCGCGCTCAAACACCGCTGCGCGGGTTAAATCACTGAGGTCAGCCGTCGCAACAAATTCACCGTGAACACCAGTTCCACGAGCATGAACTACACGCTCGGGAATACGTTCACGGGCAAAACGCTGCAATTTTTGAATCAGTTGAACATCTTGCAGCAAATTACCGCCATTTTCGCCGGCGGTTTGTGCGTTTTGGTTGTCTCCGACAGGGGCGCCATTATCGCGAGTCAATGTCTCTGCATTGGCACCGCCTATCAGACCGATAGTTAATGCAAATAAGGGTAAGTATTTCATGGGATTATTTATCTCTACTGCCATCTCTATTACAGGAGTAGAGCTTATAGGGGAGAACAATAAGCGGGAAATTAGACCTTGTTATCGCTCTTATAGCAGGGATCAATAACGGTGAGTCAGAAAGAGCTATTCAGATTTTTTAGCAAGTCAAAATAAAGTAAATGCTCAATCAGATTTTTTTCGCCTGGGCATAAGGTACCAAAGCACAGCGGCAATCAAAAAAAGTGCGGGAATATCTCCCATCAAATTGATTCGCTCTGTTTTATCCACCAATGCCTGCACCAACATAATGACGGCGTGTACAAGGCTAGACCATATAGTGAACCAAATTAAACTGGCATTTGCGGCGGGATTTTTTGCAGCACGTATTAAAAACACCCCCAAGGTAACATAAATACCGATAATCATTTGCTCGTATTCTGGCTGCCGCGGAGTCCAGCCCCATCCTTCCGGCCAAATCCACATCATCATCGGGTAAATCGCCAGAATAAAAAGCACTCCTACAACGACCAGCGCTATTGGCAGGTATTTTGCTCGAGTTACCTCGTTCATAAATTACTCCCAAATCTCAATCGACTTATTCCTGTAAGTCCCCTGGTAAATGACACACCACTTCCAGGTTATGTCCATCGGGATCAAGTACGTAGGCGGCGTAATAATCCGGGTGATATTGTTCGTAGACAGCCGGTGCGCCATTGTCTTTACCCCCGGCCTCCAGGGCCAAGCGATAGAACTCCCTGACCACCTGCCGCTCTTCAGCGCGAAAGGCGATATGCAATTGTGGAGTGGTGCTGGTCCCTCCACGAATCCAGAGTTCCGCTTTATCTGCCCAGCCAAAGCCCGCCCAATCCTCAAACTCCATCACTAACTGGTATCCCAGCGGCATCAGCGCCTGCTGATAGAAGTCCTTACTGCGTTCATAGCTGTGCACATAAAGGCGAATATGATCAAGCATCGTATAAACCTCGGGAGGGAAGCGGATACTTCTGCAAGATAGCCTAGAGAGGCCGGCAGCGCCGACTTTTAAACGTGCGAGACAAAGAGGAGGTTGTGGCGGGTGGTTCACATCTTACAATCATACCCGCCACTGCAAGGTTGGGATTAGGGGGAGATATACCAGTGATAAATACCGTAAGAAGCGACGCCCAGACCAAAGAACAGCTGCCCCACCAACAAAACCCTGAAAGCGAAAGTGTAACGGGCCAAGTCACCTCGGCGAATGGCATCGTTGGAAAAAATTCTCGCTTCCTCCGGGAATCCCATTTCCAGGGTTTTCAGTGCCGGAACTGCAAGCTTGAGAAGCTGGCGGCTGCGAATGTCCATCAGCCAAAATACAGTGACCAGTATGACCACAAACCCTCCCAGCAACGCCAGGATTAGAGGGTGGAAGTCTTTCTCCATGGCAGTGAAAATTCCGCCCTCAACAAACATGGTTAACACAACAAAAAAATTAAAAACCTTGAGGCGCTGATCGGCGGCGAAGCGGTAGTGATCGCAGAGGTACTGTCCCTGTTCCAAACGGAATCTCCTTAACTGTAAATACCCTTAAAACAATATCCGGAGTTAGAGGGTTACTAACTGTGCAAAGCAGCAGGCATTTACTTGTCTATTTAGCTGAAAATGGCGCAAAAATCGGGGAGGAATTTAACCTCTTGCCCCAATGAAAAGGCCGGGCTATGCCCGGCCAATAAAACCTTCACGCGCCACACCTATGGTCAGCGATTTTCGCGGTGATCAATCAATGCGTCAACCATAGTGGGATCGGCAAGAGTGGAAACGTCTCCCAGATTGTCCAGCTCATTGCAGGCAATCTTCCTCAGGATACGCCGCATGATTTTGCCGGAACGGGTTTTTGGCAGTGCAGGCGCCCATTGGATAAAGTCAGGCTTGGCAATTGGCCCTATCTCCTTGCGGCAGAGCTCAATTAATTCAGTCTTCAGCTCATCACTGGGCTTATGGCCGGATTTAAGCATCACAAAGGCATAGATTCCCTGCCCTTTGATATCGTGGGGATAACCTACCACCGCCGCCTCCGCCGTATCATTGTGCAGTACCAGAGCGCTCTCAATTTCCGCTGTTCCCAGGCGGTGTCCAGAGACATTTAACACATCGTCAATACGCCCAGTAATCCAGTAATAACCGTCACTATCTCGACGGGCGCCATCGCCGGTAAAGTAATAACCGGGGAATGCGGAAAAATAAGTATCCAGCATTCTCTGGCGATTGCCATACACATCCCGAATCATGGAGGGCCAGCTCTTCTTAATCACCAGAGAGCCCTCGCCCTCCCCTTCAATCTCCCGACCTTCACTATCCAGCAGCGCGGGCTGGACGCCAAAGAAGGGCCGGGTTGCCGACCCGGGTTTCAGAGCCATGGCACCGGGCAGTGGCGTGATCATCTGCGCACCGGTTTCAGTCTGCCACCAGGTGTCCACAATCGGGCAGCGCTCATCGCCCACTACGCTGTAATACCACTCCCAGGCTTCCGGGTTTATCGGCTCACCCACGGTGCCTAAAAGTCGCAGGGAGCTGCGCTCGGTGGCTTTTACAAACTCGTCACCCGCTCCCATCAACGCACGAATCGCTGTCGGCGCGGTGTAGAAAATATTGACCTGATGCTTATCCACAACCTGCCAGAAGCGTGAGGCATCCGGGAAAGTGGGCACGCCCTCAAACATCAGACTGGTGGCCCCAGCGCACAGGGGTCCATAGACGATATAGCTGTGTCCAGTGATCCAACCCACATCGGCAGTACACCAGAAAATCTCTCCCTCGCGATAATCAAAGGTATATTTGAAGGTCATGGTGGCCATCAGCAGATAGCCGGCAGTGGTATGCAGGACCCCTTTGGGTTTACCGGTAGAGCCCGAGGTATAAAGGATAAACAGCGGGTCCTCCGCTCCCATCACTTCAGGCGCGCAGTCCGGCTCCATCTCACCTATGGATTCGCCATAGCAGATATCACGCTTGCTATCCCAGTCTACTGGTGTGCCCGTGTGTTTAACCACAATGGCCGTATGCACATTAGGGCAGTCCACCAGCGCTTTATCCACATTGGCTTTAAGCGGTACTCGCTTACCGCCGCGAACCGCTTCATCAGCAGTAATCACCAGGCGACAATCGGAATCGAGAATACGGTCTTTCAGGGACACCGGGGAGAAACCACCAAATACTACCGAGTGCACAGCGCCGATACGGGCACAGGCGAGCATCGCATAAGCCGCCTCGGGGATCATCGGCATATAAATACACACCCGATCCCCCTTTTTAACTCCCCGGGATTTCAGCAGATTGGCCAAGCGACACACATTTTCGTACAGGCTCTGATAACTGATCGCCTTACTGTCAGCGGGATTATCTCCCTCCCACAGAATTGCGGTCTGCTCGCCACGGCTGGCCAGGTGCCGATCGATACAGTTCACGGTCACATTCAACTGGCCATCGGAGAACCAGGCGGTATGGCCTTTGTGCAGATCCTCCTCAAGAACCTGAGTGAACGGCTTGTCCCACTGCAAAAAGTCCTTGGCCTGTTGTGCCCAAAACGCCTCTGGGCTCTCTACCGACTGGCGGTACATTGTCTCGTAGTCTTCGGCGCTAATAAGCGCATTGGCAGCAAAACCGGGGGAGACTGGGCGGGTATGCACTTCAGACATCATCTTCTCCTTTATTATTAGCGCGGCATGGCTAGCCTAGAGAAATCTGAGTTTATTAGAGCTTTATTCTTGTCACTTTATAACATAGCCGCTGCGAAACAGTCCCCTCATCTCAAAATTTGGCATGGGCCGAGGACAATCCAACGCAGGCCCTGAAAGGTGCAAGTTAATCAGACAAGCAAACAGTAAAAGAAAGTTGATTAACAGCTCAATCACTTAGATCCAGACATCATTTTTCGCAGTTAGATCTCCACCGGCATCGCCCGTATTAACGACCCCTTTAGGCTCAATCAATAGTACTTCACATTCCTGTTCAGCTCTGGGTTTATGCTCCACACCCTTTGGTACTACCGTCATCTCACCAGGTCCAAGGGATATGACACTATCGCGAAACTCGATCTGCATATGCCCGGAAATTACAACAAACACCTCATCGGTATCGGGATGATCATGCCAGGTAAATTCACCCTGGATCTTAACCAATTTAAACTGGTAATCGTTCATCTCGGCAATCACTTTAGGGGACCAGTGCTCCGAGAACAGGTTCAATTTTTCTTTAAAATTGATAACTTTAGAATTCACTTTTATACCTACCTTTAATATGACTATATATCTGGAAAGCTTAGTTATCTCTGGATACTTCCAAAAGCTTCCTAAGCCTGCCCACAATATTCTGGTTAAATACCTGTATACCCTCCCTCCTCAGTAGTGCAGACACAACGCCAGAACCAACTATTTTCGCACCAGAAAAACTACCATCGTAAATATAATCACTACCACATGATGGGCTATTTTCCGTAAGTACTGCGTATTTAATATTGTGCTGCAGACATAGCTGTAATGCCCGTTTAGCTCCCCGTATAAATTGCTCAGTTAAGTCTTCTTTATTTATCCCTAAAACTTTGGCTGAGCCAGCTAAAACCTCTGCACCTCTACCGCCGCTAATCTCAGCCGGAACCCTGGGAACAGGCAGTCCGGCTGCAACCTCAGAAAACAAATCAACTTAAGTTTGCCTGTACCGGGTTACCAGCCCGGTACATTTAACAGAGAAAACTAGCGAGATTGGAAAATAAGAAAGCGGTTATTACCCGAGTCGTTGATAATCAACTTATCTTCATAAGCGGTAATACCGTCGGGCCATTTCAGCGTAGCAGCACTTGGCAACTCCCCCTCGTCAGTAACGCCATTTTGGTTGCTGTCGTTGAAGGCACTGCGATCAAAATCTCCCTGCCCCAAGACAATATCTGCTGGAACGAAATTTTCCTGTGGCCACTGGTTCCAGATCAACACTCGGTTATTACCACTGTCCGCCACAAATAACTGAATGCCATTCGACCAGATACCCCGTTCGAATAAACTCAGGGTTTGTCGACTCGGGGGCTGACTTTCATCACTGACAAAATCTGCTTGCCCCAAAACTATATCCGCCGGAGCAAAGCTACTAGTAGGCATTGAGTTCCACAGAAGTACCCGGTTATTTTCCGAGTCGGTGATAGCTAACTTTTCTCCATCGCTCCACACATCTCCGGGCGTAGCCAATGTGCGAGCACTGGCCTGCATAACCGAGCCATCTTGCTCACGGTCGTTAGGGGTGCAGTTTTCCAGTGTGGATTGGCCCAGCAGCCAATCCGGTGCCGCATCTTCCATTGAGGGCAAGTCATCCCACACCACCATTCGAGCTTTAGACCACGAGGCCGCGAATACGCGTCCCTCGGCAATCATTGCACTGGAATATACGGAGCCGTTACCCTGGCAGCTGTCCTGCGGCAGTTTGGCACTAGGCAGTGCCCGACCATCTTCGGGAATAGTATCGTAAACAAAAATACTGTGGCCCCGAGTACCAAACAAGTAATTTATTAAAAGTTTTCCACTATCAAAACTTATGCTTGTGGGCCCGCCACCAAACTCTCCCCCGCTGCTATCGTCAAGACTATCTTTATTAAGCGCCGCATTGGCCGGCGCTCCATTGCTTGTGGGGACCGAATTAAAAATTAACACCCGATTATTTGTATAATCGGGTACGAACAACTTCCCCTCATCAGTAACGGCAGCGGAACCCAGGGGCCCCTCGCCAAGATTTTTTGCATTGATGGCGGTCAAAGTACTGGAAAAATCATCCTGGCCTATCACGACCTGCGCACTGTCAAAATTCTCAAAGTACAATGGCACAGTAAAATTGTGCTGTTCAGCGGGGAGATCCAGGCCAGCGGGGTCTTTGGCTTCAAGGTGCAGGCTGCGATTCTCCCCGGACAGCCAGCGGCTCTTGGGAGCTATCACCAAGGTATCGTCATTAAAGCGCGACTGGGACCAGGTCAAAGTGTATTCATCATTCAGCAACAAACCGCTAATTTGCAGGCTGTCGCGATCCATCGACTCAGAAAACTGTACCGTGATTGCGCCATCCTTCTCCAAACGCTCCTGTGCTGGGGATACACTGACTACGGAAGGGGCAATTTCATCCACGGTATAGTGAGCATCAACCTCTGCCATCTGGTTGCCAGCCGCATCCTGCGCGGCAATTGTCAGGGAGAGTTCTAGTCCCTTTGCCCACTCCGCTATCGGGGTTAAGATCAGGGTGTCCTGATCGACTTGAGAGAGCTCTCCCATTTCCTGCATGGCGCCACTTAAGGACACATCCTCCAATGCCACCGCTTCGCTAAAATCCAGCCGTAGGGTGTCGGTTGCTGCAATAGAGGCCCCGCTGGCGGGAGTCAGTGTCAGGCTCGGCGGAGTGGTATCCACAAGCGCAGGATCTTCACCACCACCGCTGCCACCGCTGCCACCGCTGCAGCCATAAAACGCGGAACTGATCGCCAGTACCAATGCGGCTTTGATAAACTTGCTATCGGCTTTAAAAAACTTGCCTTCCACCACTGCCTCCTGCAGCCATTTAAATAGCCAACAGGGTATTCAGTCTTACCTGTTTATTGCCACAGCAGTCACTGCCAATCTGGACCCTAAAAATGACAAAACCTAACAGGCTGGGTGCTGCGTCACAAAAGGATAATTTTCAGGGACACTGCGCTAATCGTACCGACATCTGGCAGCCACCGGCTTCGCCGGTATTAATCAACCTACAGGGCCTAACTATGACCAATGCCCTTTTTGCCGATCTAATTTTATTAATGCTAACAACTTAGTTAGCTCTGGATGCACTTATCAATTCTCTAAGTTGCCCAACAGTATGTTGACTAAAAACTATTATTCCCGCCCGTTGAAGAAGGGCAGATACAACACCAGAACCCATTATTTTTGTTCCTGAAAAACTGCCATCGTAAATATAGTTACTTCCGCAAGAGGGACTATTTTCCGTAAGCACTGCATACTGGATATTGTGTTTCCTGCATAATTCCAGAGCCAGTTTGGCCCCCAGCATAAATTGCTCAGTTAGATCTGTTCTATCACTACCTATAACCCCGGCAGTTCCATCTAACACCTCTGTTCCATTTGCGCCACAGATCTCAGCCGGCACCCTCGGAATAGGCAATCCCGCCACCACTTCCGGACACAAGGAAACAATTTCCTGAGTATCCACAAGCCACTCAAAATCATCGCTACAAGCCTCAACACTACTACCGTCATAGCGCACGGCGCAGTTCAAAAGGCAGGAACTAACAAGTATTTTGGCCATATACATCTGAAGCTATAGTGGACACAATAGGAAGCCGTACTCTACCGCAACTGAGCCTAGGCTACTGGACAACGCAGGTTATCTGACCAGTAAATTAAGACAGAAAACCTGAATAGAAGGACAACTAAATCCCAGCCTGGCGAACAGCTCGTAATTAAACTCATTAGAGTAATAAACCATGCAGCGTTCAGTCATATTATTGATAATTTACTTATTGGCAATCCCAGTCGCTAACGCCAAACAACTGGCAATTACTTTCGATGATGCCCCCCGTAAAGCCGATGGTTATTTTGATGGACCAACCCGGGCCAAAACATTAATTGAAAACATAGAAGAATATAAAGTTGGCAAAGTAGCCTTCTTTTCCAATACTCAATCCTTCGATAAGGAAGGGGTGGAGCGGATGCACCGCTACGATAGGGCTGGGCATATTATTGGCAATCACACCCATAGCCATCCCAATTTTCTGGAAACAGGGCTATCCACTTATCAAGCGGATTTTTTGCAGGCCCACCAGCTGCTTCAACAATTTGACAACTTTAAACCCTATTTTCGCTTTCCCTATCTGCGCGAGGGCGAAACTGTCGAAAAACGCGATGGTATCCGGGATCTACTACAGAAAAATAACTATCAAAACGCCTATATCACCTTAAATAACTACGACTGGTATATCGAAGAACTTTTCCAAACGGCAGTAAAAGATGGGAAAGCAGTTGATATGGAAAGACTCTCCAACTTTTATGTCGACGTTCTTATGGCGAGCATTAAGTACTACGACGATATGGCAATTAAATATCTCGGGCGCTCCCCAAAGCACGTCATACTGTTGCATGAAATGGATATTTCAGCCCTGTTTATTGGTGATCTGGCTGAACGACTGAGGAAGGAAGGCTGGGAGATAATTCCTTTAGAGGAGGCCTATCGGGACCCCATCGCCAAATACCAACTCGCCCAACCGATTAAATATAACCCTGGCAGAATTGGCGAAATCGCTCTAGCTAAAGGACAAAAGAAAAATCTCTGGCACTACACCCTGGACGAGTCCTACCTGGAAAAGAGGTTTAATCAGGAAGTGTTATTAATGTCTGATCAATAAGCGGCGGGGATGCTACAGGGCACAACGCCCTGTAGCGAAAAGAATCAGGCTTCGGCTAGCTGAACCGGAATAGTATTAGTGCTGCGCTCTACCTTGTTATTCTCATCCAGGTAGACCAGCTTGGGCTTGTGGTTATCGGCTTCGCCCTCTGTCATCTGCGCATAAGAAGCGATAATAATGCGGTCACCCACCTGCACTCTACGTGCAGCGGCGCCGTTCATGGAGATAATACCGGAACCGCGCTCGGCGAGGATCACATAGGTGTGGAAGCGCTCACCATTGCTCACATTGTAAATATCGATTTTCTCGAATTCGCGCAGGCCAGCCAGTTCTACCAGGTCCTCATCAATTGCACAGGAACCGTCATACCAGAGTTCGGCCTGAGTCACTGCGGCCATGTGCAACTTGCACTTCAACATTTCAATTTGCATAGTTGGATGCCCCTCAGAGTTTCAGGGAAACATTGTCGATCAGGCGCGCTGCACTGGTGTACATAGCTCCCAGGATCGTGATTTCTTTATCGTCATCTGCCGCTGGCTGTAAATCCTTGCTGTAACAGATGGAGAAGTAGTCAACTCGAAAGCCACTCTCTTCAATTCTCTTGCGCGCCTCTGTCTCGAGGTCGGCGAAATCCCGGCGTCCAGCCACAATTTCATCCTTAGCCCAGTTAAGTAACTGGTTGAGCACGGCAACCTTCGGTCGCTCTTCCGCAGTGATATAACCATTGCGGGAGCTCATTGCCAAGCCATCTTCCTCACGGTGCACCGGCGCCGCCACAATTTCCACCGGCATACACAGGTCTTCCACCATACGGCGGATCACTGCTAACTGCTGGAAATCCTTAATCCCGAAAATAGCCTTATCCGGCTGCACAATGTTGAAAAGCTTCGAAACTACGGTGGTGACCCCTTCAAAGTGACCCGGTCGGCTGGCGCCGCACAGGACATCGGTCATCGCCGGACAAACCACGCGGGTCTGCTGGTCCATGCCGTTGGGGTAAATCTCACTCTCATCCGGATGGAACAGGAAGTCACAGTCCGCTTCCCGCAGGCTGGCCATATCCCGCTCCATAGTGCGCGGATACTTATCCCAATCCTCATTCAAACCGAATTGCAGTCGGTTGACGAAGATGGATACCACAACTAGATCGCAGTGTTGCTGGGCGATTTTGACCAGCTCTATATGGGCATCGTGCAGATTGCCCATGGTTGGCACAAAGCCGACGGTCTTGCCGTCTTTGCGGGCCTGGGCCAGCGCCTCGCGCAGACTTGCTACGTGGTGGAAGACTTGCATCTTGCTACCGCTCACTATGAATCAGCGCGGCATCATACTCGCTGAGACCTGGTGTCTCAACATAGCAAAATTGCCGCTCTCAATAAGATTTCGCCGCAGAATCCAGCCTGTGGCCCCGCCAGACAATCTCTGCCCATACCTGAACTGCTAGTCACTATCGACGCCGTCGATTGCCGCCGAATTTTACCCCATTCAGTTCAGGAAGTGTTCAGACCCGCCAGGGCAAACTTCACGCCAAGATACACAAAAGACCTGATCTGAAAGAAAAGAGCCCCACGCTCGGGAGAGATGTTATGAAACACCTCACTACTGCCATCGCCACCCTAAGCCTGCTGCTGATCGCAGCACCCGCCCTGTCCGAGTCACATCGCGGGCACCAGCGCGCCATGGTCGACCACCACAAATATGGAAGAGCCGAACGCGAGCAGCGCCACTTAAAGAAACAGCACGACAAGCATCACGACCGCCAGCAGGAAAAGAAACGCCGCAGACAAGAGCGCAAGAAAGAAGAGCGCAGACGTGAACGCAGAGAGGAGCGCCAGCACCGCCGCGAAGTTCGCCACGCCTATAAAGAGGGCTACAACAAAGGCTATAACAAAGGGCATAGAAAAGGCCACAAGCAGGGCCACCGCCACGAATATCGCGCGGCACACAGACCGGTTTACCGCCACGGTTATCGCGGCCACCGCCCCCACTACCGTCCCTCGCACTACGGTTATGGATACCGCTGGCGCCACCTGCCGCGTAATTTCGTCAGTATCAGTATCGGAACAGCGGGCTTCTACTATAGCGATGGAATTTTTTATCGCCCGGCTTCTCACGGCTACGTAGTAGCCCAGGCCCCCCACGGCGCCATCGTGCACAGCCTGCCAGCATCAGCACTGACCGTGGTAGCCGGTGGACACAATTACTACGTGGCCTATGACACCTACTACCTGTGGGACCATAGCCACCGCGGCTACCGGGTTGTCCCCAAGCCGACCTATTACTGATTACCCAATCCCCCCCTCCCTGCGGCCCTCGGGCCGCCTTTTTTTACTCAAATTTGCGCAGATCAATCACCTTCTTAAGCCCCCTGTCGCAGAGTGCAAAAGAGCTGGCCATCCACTCGCTCCCCATTTACTTTTCAGTGCGCAAAAATTAGCGTTTTTTTATCTATAGTTATTGCTTTCCGGCCCTGCTGGGCCCAAGATTCGCGCCCGCCAATATCAACAGAAAGGCGCCATGAAAAAGCAACAAGTAAAAGACTGGACTTGCGAAGATTCGGCCGAGCTCTACGGCATCCGCAATTGGGGCGCCGGATATTTCGATTTGAACGAAAATGGTGAAGTTTCACTGCAAGTCGACGGCCCCAACGGGGTAACACACAGTGTTTCGCTGATGGACATTGCCCGAGGCGCCACCGAGCGCGGCCTGGGTATGCCCCTGCTATTGCGTATTGAGAATTTACTCGAAGCGCAGATCGCTCGGATTAACGAATCCTTTGCTCGCGCTATCGACGATTGCGGCTACGGCAATGTTTTTCGCGGCGTGTTCCCCATTAAGGTGAACCAGCAGTGTCAGGTCATTGAAGAAATTGCCAATGCCGGCCGCCGCTTTAACCACGGCCTGGAGGCGGGCAGTAAAGCAGAACTTATCGCTGCCCTGTCCATTCTGGATAACACCGAATCCCTGATCGTTTGCAACGGCTATAAGGACGAGGAATTTATTAACCTCGGACTGCAGGCCCAACGCCTGGGCGTACAGGTTTTCTTCGTCGTGGAAACGCCCTCGGAAGTGGAGACCATTATCCGCTGCGCCGAGCGCGAGCAGGTGCGCCCAAATATCGGCGCACGGGTAAAACTCGCCTCCAAGGTGGGCGGCTACTGGAATGCGACCAGTGGCGACCGCAGTATTTTCGGTCTGGGCAGTAACGACCTGATCGCCATGGTCGATCAACTGCGCAACCACGATATGCTCGACTGTCTCAAGTTGTTGCACTATCACCTGGGCTCGCAGGTACCGAATATCCGCGACATCCGCACCGGAGTTTTGGAAGCCTGCCGCTACTACGCCGATCTGGTGGAAGAAGGCGCACCCATGGGCTACCTGGATCTGGGCGGTGGCCTGGCGGTGGATTACGATGGCAGCAAGACCAATTACACCCACTCAAAGAATTACTCCCTGGACGAGTACTGTGTCGATGTAGTGGAAGCCATTATGGGCACCCTCGATAGCGAGGGAGTCGAACATCCGGTGATTATCACCGAATCCGGCCGCGCCACTGTAGCCTACTCCTCTGTACTGCTATTCGATATTCTCGACACTACCCGTTTCGAGCCGGTGGAACTGGAGCACACCAAGATCAGCGAAGGCGACCACCAGATGCTGCTCAACCTGCAGGACGCAGTGCGCAGTATCACCCCCAAAAACCTGCAAGAGAGTTACAACGACGCACTCTACTACCGCGATGAAGTGCGCTCTCTGTATCTGCACGGCCAGGTGAGCCTGCGCGAACGCGCCAATGCGGAAAACCTGTTCCTGCAGAGCGCCCAGGATATTCGCAAATTACTGGATGAGGCCGAAGAGATTCCCGCAGACCTGCAAGCCCTGCCGGAGGTACTGTCGGATATCTACTACGCCAATGTGAGCGTATTCCAATCGGTACCGGACATCTGGGCTATCGATCAGGTATTCCCACTGCTGCCGATCCACCGCCTGGACGAAGCTCCGACGCGCTCCGCCATCATCGCCGACATCACCTGTGATTGTGATGGTAAGATCGACCGCTTTATTGGCCGGGAAAAAGAGCAGAAAACCCTGCCTTTACACGAGCTAAAGGATGGCGAGGACTATATTCTCGGCACTTTCTTAATTGGCGCCTACCAGGAAACCCTGGGTGACCTGCACAACCTGTTTGGGGACACCAATGTCGTGAGTGTGCGCATCCAGGAAGACGGCAGCATAGACTTCAGCCACGAGATTCACGGTGACAGTATTTCTGACGTGTTAAGCTACGTGGAATACCAGCCCAAGGCGCTGTTTGAGCGCTTCCGCCGCCTGGCAGAACGCGCCGTCAAGCAAGGGTTGATTACCGCTGCCCAACGCAAACAGATTTTGCAAACCTATACCGCCAGCATGAGCGGTTACACCTACTTTGAAAAATAAATTTTAAAAATGAGGCGCCAACGCCTTTGAGAATATAGCGGTAACATTAGCCGCAGATTTAAGGAGATCTTTATGGCCAACGTACTGATCATCGGCGCCGGCGGTGTCGGCCAGGTGGTTGCGCACAAGTGCGCACAGGTTGCTGAGGTATTTGAAAATATCACCCTGGCAAGCCGCACCAAAAGCAAGTGCGACAAGATTGCCGCTATGCTGCCGCGCAAAATCGACACCGCTGAAGTAGATGCGGACAATGTGCCTGAATTGGTAAAGCTGATCGAAAAAGTGAAGCCGGACCTGGTCATCAATGTGGCCCTGCCCTACCAGGATCTGCACATTATGGATGCCTGCCTGGAAACCGGCGTGCACTACCTGGATACCGCCAATTACGAGCCGCCGGAAGAGGCCAAGTTCGAGTACAAGTGGCAGTGGGCCTACCAGGAGAAATTTGAGAAAGCCGGCCTGATGGCACTGCTGGGCAGCGGCTTCGATCCCGGCGTCACCAGCGTATTTACCGCCTACGCCAAGAAGCACCACTTCGATCGTATCCACACCCTGGATATCCTCGACTGTAATGCCGGCGACCACGGCCTGCCGTTCGCCACCAACTTCAACCCGGAAATTAATATCCGCGAGATCACCGCCAACGGTCGCTACTGGGAAAATGGCCAGTGGGTTACCACCAAGCCGATGGAAGAGAAACGCGTATTCAACTTCCCCGAAGGCATTGGCGATAAGGATATCTACCTGCTCTACCACGAAGAGCTGGAATCCCTGTCCAAGCACTTCCCGGAAATTGAGCGCGCGCGTTTCTGGATGACCTTTGGCGAGAGCTACCTGAAACACCTGGAAGTTCTGCAAAACGTCGGAATGACCGGCATTGAGCCGGTGGAATTCCAGGGCCAGCAAATTGTACCTATCCAGTTCCTTAAAGAGCTGCTGCCAGACCCCGCCAGCCTCGGCCCGCTGACCAAGGGCAAGACCTGCATCGGCAACATTATCCGTGGCACCAAAGACGGCGAAGAGAAAATCTACTACGTCTACAACACCTGCGACCACCAGGACTGCTACCAGGAAGTTCAATCCCAGGCGATCTCCTACACCACCGGTGTCCCGGCCATGATCGGTGCCAAGATGATGCTGGAAGGCAAGTGGATGAAGCCCGGCGTTTGGAATATGGAGCAGATGGATCCAGATCCCTTTATGGATGACCTGAACAAGTACGGCCTGCCCTGGCAGGAAACCTGGTTGGATAAGCCCTTCCAGTAAATCGCTTCTTTCCCGACCTAGCGGGGCGGACTCCAGTGCCCGCCCCGCCGCACCAGGATATAACGCACCATGGACCTCACTCCCCCCGTTGACTATTTCGGCAGCTTCGATCCCTACCGCGTTCCCTCTCCCTGTTTTGTGATCGATGAAATTGCCCTGCGCAATAATTTGGCATTGCTCGCCGATGTACAGGAACGCAGCGGTGCCAAGGTACTGGCAGCGCTCAAGGCCTTTTCCATGTTCAGCACCGGGCCCATCGTGGCTGAATATCTATCCGGGACCTGTGCCAGTGGCCTGCACGAAGCCAAACTGGGGTTCGAAGAGTACGGCGGTCGCGACAAAGGCAAGGAAGTTCATGTCTTCAGTGCGGCTTACAAGGATGAGGAACTGCGGAAAATACTGCAATTTGCCCACCATGTAATTTTCAATTCCTTCTCCCAGTGGAAGCGTTTTCGGGAGTTGTGCCTGGATATGCAACAGCAGCGGCCAGAGCTGCGTTTTGGCCTGCGTATCAACCCCGAGCACTCCGAGGGCCACACCGATCTCTACGACCCCTGCGCCCCTTGTTCGCGCCTGGGCATCGTGCGCTCGCTGTTTGAAGGGGAGTCCCTCGAGGGCATCAGCGGCCTGCACTTCCACACGTTATGCGAACAGGATTTCAAACCTCTGCAGCGCACAATCGCTGCCGTGGAGGAGAAGTTTGGCGATCTGATACCACAAATGGAGTGGATTAATTTCGGCGGCGGCCACCATATTACTCGCCGGGATTACCAGGTGGATGAGCTGGTCGAAGCGGTGCGCAGCTTTTCCGACAAGCACAATGTACAGGTCTACCTGGAACCCGGTGAGGCCATCTCCCTGTTCGCAGGAGTCCTTGTGGCTGAGGTAGTGGATATCGCCTGGAATGGTGAAAACCAAGCCATCCTCGACGCCTCTGCCACCTGCCATATGCCCGATGTGCTGGAAATGCCCTACCGACCGGAAATTACCGGTGCCGCTCGCCCCGGTGACTTACCCCACACCTATCGCCTGGGCGGACAGAGTTGCCTGGCCGGCGACAGCATCGGCGAATACAGCTTCAGTCAACCACTGCGGATTGGCGAGCGACTGGTATTCGAGGAAATGGCCTACTACACCATGGTGAAAACCAATACTTTTAACGGTATCCCCCTACCGGCTATCGCCCTGTGGAATTCGGATACCGACGACCTGAAGATGATCAAAACTTTCGGCTACGAAGATTTTAAGGAACGCCTCTCCTAAACAGTGCCGATAGAGATAGATGCGGCAGGCAATGAGTTATTGCCTCCGCCAGAGGACCAGTAGATGTTGTCAGAAAACGAATACCCCATTTTTCTCGGCTCCGAAATCGAGCAGCCGAAGCCGGAAGACGCCCTCTTTCACATTATCCCCATCCCCTATGAGGAAACCGTCTCCTACGGTGGCGGCACCGGCAAGGGCCCGGCCTCCATCCTGGAAGCATCCTGGCAACTGGAAACTTTTGACAACTTCTCCAACCCCTGTGACCTGGGCATCTACACCCGCTCGCCGGTCTCGGTTTCCGGCCCTGCAGAACAGGTGATGGAGAATATCGCCGCCGCCACCAAAGAAGTGTTGGCGCTTGGCAAGATGCCGGTGGGTATCGGCGGTGAGCATTCGGTGACCTGGGGTATTATCAAAGGGCTACTGGACGCCGGTGAAACCGATTTTGGCGTGGTGCAGATCGATGCCCACGCCGACCTTCGCGATCGCTATGAGGGCCACAAACACAGCCACGCCAGCGTGATGCGTCTAGTGGTAGAAGCCGGTGTCCCCCTGTTCCAGCTGGGTATCCGCGCCTATTGCGAAGAGGAAGTGCAGGCCCGCAAGGACCACAACGTGGGCTATCTGGATGCCCACCAACTGGTGCCCAACAACGTGCAGGAATTCCAGTTACCGGAGAATTTCCCCAAGAAAGTCTTCTTTACACTGGATGTGGACGGTATGGATCCATCGGTCTTCCCTTCCACCGGCACCCCGGTACCCGGCGGTCTCGGTTGGTACCAGACCCTCAACTTATTCGAATCTGTTGCGCGACAAAGAGAGATAATTGGCTTCGATCTGCTGGAATTTGCGCCGATCGAGGGCTTTCACGCCTATGACTTTGCCGCTGCACAGCTGATGTACAAGCTGATGGGAATCATCCAGCGCAACCGCTGACCACTGATCCAGCCTCCGGCACTTTGACAATTCTTAACCAATTAACCTGTCTTTAATGTCAGGATAAGGGTTAGTATGTCAAATGTGAGTAATCACTTCGCTGGAGAGACTGTGAATAAACTGAATGTCGTAATTGGCGCCAGTGCGTTCCTGGCGCTGGCCGCTTTTGCCTTTAGCCCACCGGCCGATGCGCGCGGTTATGAGCGCGGGGGAGATCATCGCCACCACCACCGTGGCGGTGTTTATCGCGGACCACGTGTTTCGATCGGATTTGTTGCGCCCGTACTACCCGTTGGCCATGTGCGTGTGGCAGTTGGCGGACGTCCTTTTTACTACCATGGCGGGCACTTCTACCGCCACGGTCCCCGTGGTTACGTCGTTGTCGCTGCCCCTCTGGGCGCCTCGGTAGTCACCCTGCCAACTAGTGCTGTCAGAGTCCATGTGGGCGGAATTACTTATTACCAGTACGCCGATGCCTACTATCAGTGGCACCCGGCTACCCGAACTTATGTCGTGGTAGCACCACCTGCAGTGGCTGTAGCTCCAGCACCCGTAGCCGTTGTTCCAGCGCCTGCGCCGGCTGTAGCCGTTCCTGTTGCAACGGCAGCAGCTCCCGCTACTGTGCCTGCAACCCCGGACCCTGGCCCGCAGGGCTTCCAGCCCGGACAAGTGGTGGAAACCCTACCCAATGGCTATGCCGCTGAAATTATCAATGGCATCCAGTACTACCGCTATGGCGGCAATTACTTTATGCCGACCCAGCGCGATGGCCAGGAAGTCTACGTAGTCGTCAAGCTGTAAGCGCGGCTTCGCTTTCCAGCCCGTGAAAGCGGGCAAACTGCCCCAGAGCCCGGTGGTAACTCGCCTCCAGCGAGACACCGGGTTTCTTGTCCCAGTGCAGGGCCTCTACCCGCAATACACCCGCATCCCGATCAGCCTTCAAATCCACCTGCCCCACGAATTGATCGCCGTATAAAATCGGCAGGCAAAAATAGCCATAGCGGCGCTTGGCCGCCGGTACATAGCATTCCAATTGATATTCAAAATCAAACAGCCGGCGCAGGCGTTTGCGCTGCAATATCACTGGGTCGAATGGGGATAACAGGCGCACTTTGCGCGATGGTCGTACCGGCTCCCAGTCCAGATGCTCGGTGAGCATCAGCTCTTTCCCCCACTGAGTGAGCTCACCGGTTGCCAACATGCGCTTAATTGCCAGCTGGATAAGGGGTTTGTCGTCCCTGCGCAGGTAAGCAATTTCCTCCGCTCGGCCAATCCCCTGACACCCCAGAAAAGTGCGCACCAGATGGCTACCATGCTCAATTTCCGAGGCGGCATTGGTCGAGATTTTTGCTGGCAGTATCCGCTCCGGGAGATCGAAGACTTTTTGAAAGCCCTCCCGGTGGCTGACCATCAGCTCACCTTCATGAAACAACTGCTCCAGGGCTTTCTTTTCATCGGACCACTCCCACCATCCACTCTTGGTGCGCACAAAATCACTGGCCCGCAGGGCACCCTCCTCTCGCACACGATCGAGAACATAGCGACACAGCTTGGCATTCTTTTCAAACCAGTGGCGCTGACCGGCGCGGATACGATCCATACGCACCCGCGCATAGGGGTAGTGGGCCATTGGCAGGTAGGCAGCGGCGTGGGACCAGTACTCGAAAATTTCGCGGCGCTCTTCAGCTTTAGCCAGGTGTGACTCGCGGTAACGGGGCAGGCGATTGTAGAGCTGGTGGTGATGGGCCCGGGTAATTCGCTGGATAGCATCCAACTGTAGGGCGCCAAGATGTTGCAACAACCCCGGCAATCCTTCAGTCCAGGAGCTGTGGATAAATTGGCGTTGCAGCACCAGTGCGCGGATCTTTTGTTCGGATAACAAGAGGTGGCTCCCCTAGGCTCGGATATTCGACAGCCGCGAACCTAGCAGAAAGGCTTATTCGCCCTGGTAGTATTCCGGCGCCAGATTATCGAAGCGAGTGTATTTGCCTACAAACGCTGCGCGGCAGGTGCCAATCTCACCGTTACGCTGCTTGCCGATAATCAACTCGGCCATCCCTTTATCCGGGCTGTCCTCGTTATAGTATTCATCGCGGTAGATAAACAGGATCACGTCAGCATCCTGCTCGATCGCCCCGGATTCCCGCAGGTCCGAGTTCATCGGCCGTTTGTTGGGGCGCTGTTCTACTCCCCGGTTGAGCTGCGACAGGGCAATCACCGGGCATTCGTATTCTTTCGCCAGCGCCTTGAGAGAGCGGGAGATCTCGGAGATCTCCTGGGTGCGGCCCTCAGTAGACCCCTTCACCTGCATCAGCTGCAAATAGTCCACCATAATCATGGCGGGCATACTCTTCGCCTCGGCGTCTTCGCGGCTTAACTTGGGGTTCTCGCGCATCAATTTGTTGATGTGATCGCGCACTGTGCGCTTGGTACGCGCGCGCACCTCGCTGGGACTCAGTGCCGGCGTATCGTCGATATACAGGGACTTGCCCTTCATCTTCTGCACGGCGCTGGATAGCTTGGGCCAATCCTCTTCCTGCAGCTTGCCGTTCCTGATGCGCCCCTGGTCGATACGACCAATAGAGGACAACATCCGCATCACCAGGCTGTCCGAGGGCATCTCCATACTGAAGACCAGAGTCGGGCTCTCCTGGCAGAGCATGGCGCTCTCGATAAAATTCAATGCCAGTGCGGTCTTACCCATGGAGGGACGTGCGGCGAGAATAACCAGTTCGCCCGGCTGCCAGCCGGAGGTGCGCTGGTCCAGTTCGGTCAGACCGGTGCTGATACCGGTGATATCACCCTCGGTCTTGAACAGCTCATCGATACGCTCGACGGTCTTTTTCAGCAGGGTATCCACGCCGACAAAGCCGCCCTCTTTGGCGCGCCCCTCGGCGATTTCCGCCACGCGGCGCTCAGCCATCTGCAGCAGGTCGGCGGAGGCAAGGCCACCGGGATTAAAACTGGTGCGGCTGATCTCACCGGCGGCGGCGATCAACTGGCGCAGCATGGAGCGCTCACGCACGATCTTAGCGTAGGCGACGATATTCGCTGCGGAGGGAGTGTTTTCGGCCAATTCCGCCAGGTAGGCAGGGCCACCCACTTCACCGAGCAGGTCGCGGCTGGCGAGGCCTTCGGCGAGGGTAACGATATCCAGGGGCTGTTCGCCATTACTCAGCTCGCCCATAACCGCAAAGATCTTGCGGTGACTGGCGCTGAAGAAATCCTCTTCACTCAGCTGTTCGGCAACGGCATCAATACGGCCCGGGTCCAGCATCAGGCCGCCGAGCACAGACTGCTCCGCCTCTACCGAATGCGGCAGGGGTGAACTCTCTTCGCTGTGGATCTCTTCTTCAGGGGCGGCGTATTCGTCGATCATGGAACTTTACTGGATAGTAAAAACAAAACAGGCGCTGGACCCGATAGGGTGCAGCGCCCGATTGTAGCGCGGCTGGCGCCCGAAGCACCAACCGTTCGTCAGCAAAACCTTACTCGGCTTCGATAACGACTTTAACTGCAGCAATTACGTCGGAGTGCAGCTGTACGTCTACGTCGTACTCGCCCACTTCGCGCAGCGCGCCTTCCGGCAGCTTAACTTCAGCTTTAGCTACTTCAACGCCACCAGCAGAGATCGCTTCAGCGATATCGCGAGTGCCGATAGAACCGAACAGCTTGCCTTCGTCGCCAGCGTTAGCAGCGATGGTAACAACCAGATCGGCCAGCTTGGTAGCGCGGCTCTCAGCTTCAGCCAGCTTAGCGGCAGCAGCGGCTTCCAGTTCAGCGCGCTTAGCTTCGAACTCAGCAATGTTTGCGGCGGTAGCAGCAATTGCCTTACCAGTCGGCAGCAGGAAATTGCGGCCAAAACCGGCTTTAACATCAACGCGGTCACCCACGTTGCCCAGTTTGCCTACTTTATCGAGCAGAATAACTTCCATCTCGGTTTCCTCAATTTCTGTATTGTGCGGGCGCGCTTATTTGGAAGAGCGTCCGCGAATATCTATCCAGCTATCTACCAGGGCCAGGCCGCAGAGGAAGCCCGCCAGGGGCAGCCCTCCAATCACCAGCATGATGTACATCGCCACCAGGGGACCTACTCCCCAACCGCGACTGGCAACCAGCCAGTGGACCAGGGCAATACCAGCTACTACCATCGGGAACGCAATCACCGCTCCCCAAAATGCGTAGCCTGGGGTTACCAAGCTGACTACCCACAACAACATGCTTGTCGCTGACAGCCACAGGGGCAGGCGCAGCTGGTGGAACTCCTGGCGGAAACCGCCGGGGTTGTACAGCAGGGCCTGCCAGTAACGCCCCAGTACCAGAGCCAATGTGGCGCTCATCGCCGATATCAGGCCCAGGTAACCGGTAATTTGCAATTCACCCGAAAATATCTGCTTCAGTTCATCCATTGGAACAGTATTGGGCTGTTCCGCTGCATTCTCGACTGCCTGCAAGAACCCTTGCATCAGTCCTCCACTGAAGAGAGAGGTCAGCAATATGCCTGCTGCTGATGCCGCCGTTACAGCCACCAGGCCAGCGGCCCAGGAGCGACTGCTGCGCAATGCCATGGCGCCGCAAAAAACTGCAACAAAATGGCCTGCGGATATACCAGTCACCAGTGGTGGTACATGACCACTCATACCCATAACGACAATCGGCAACAGAGCCCAGGCCAAAACCATCAGGCCGTCACTGCTGCCTCGGCGCAAACTCACCAGAGCGAGAATTGCCGGGCTTATCAGCGGAATCCCCAACATGGTGAGGATTACCGCCCTGACGCGTCCGCGCATAATAAATTCAGCTACGGCGCGCATATCTAGATAGCTTCTCTATTAATGAGTCTAAGCAAACTGCGGCTTAGGCTTCGTGGCTGTCCGTGTACGGCAGCAGGGCCAGGTAGCGAGCGCGCTTGACCGCAGAGGCCAGCTGACGCTGATACTTGGCTTTGGTACCGGTAATACGGCTTGGAACAATTTTGCCAGTCTCGGAGATGTAGGCTTTCAGGGTATCGAGATCTTTGTAGTCGATACGCTTAACACCTTCAGCGGTGAAACGGCAGAACTTGCGACGACGGAAAAAACGTGCCATCTGATAATCCCCTTACTCTTCGCTTTCAGCGTTATCGGAAGAAGCTTCTGCAGCGTCGGAAGAAGCTTTCTCTTCTCCGGCGCGCTCGCGACGCTCGGTGCGCTCTGCACGGGCAGCTTTGCGCTCACGGCTTTCTTTTTCCGCTTTCATGATCGGGCTCTCTTCAGTGATCGCCTCGTCTTCACGAATTACCAGATTACGGATAACCGCATCGTTGTAACGGAAGTTGGTAGTCAGTTCCTCAAGGGCTTCTTCAGAACATTCTACGTTCATCAGAATGTAGTGAGCCTTGTGGATCTTGTTGATCGGGTAAGCCAGACGGCGACGGCCCCAGTCTTCCAGACGGTGAACCTGTCCACCGCTCTCCTTGATGGACGCAGTGTAGCGCTCCACCATGCCAGGTACCTGCTCGCTCTGGTCCGGGTGAACCAGGAATACAATTTCGTAATGACGCATTTTAGCTCCTTACGGGTTAATCAGCCTCTCGGACAGTCCGATGAGGCAAGGAGTACAACGGGCACGGATAAACCGGGCCCATTGCGGGCGGCGTATTCTAGGCAGTTGTGGGGTTGGTTGCAAGTTGATCAATTGCATCAAGCCCAATGCCTTCGTCTGCCCGGTTGCAAGTTGATCAAAATGACTACCCTGCCACTCGCCTTGTCTCTGAGATTTGGCGGATTGGGACACAGCACTGCGCGGTCTGGTCATGGGTTTGGCAAGCTGGCTTCGCCTATGATGCCGGACTGTTAAAGGGAGAAGTACCATGCCCCAACAAACCCACCAATTAGAATTTGGCGCCTTCCAGGTACCAGTAACCACAGTACACAACGGCGAAGGCCCCCTGGTATTGGTACTTCCCGCGATGGGCGTACCGGCCAACCGCTACCGCCTGCTCTTGGAAGAACTGCAAAAGCTCGGTTACAACACCGCCATCAGCGAATTGCCCGGCACCGGGGAGAGCCTGCCGCGCCCCCACCGAAATGCCGACTACGGTTACAACGATCTGGTATTTTCGTTTATCCCACAGTTAATCCAACTGCTGGAACAGCAATTTCCCCAGGGGCCAGCGCTGATTCTCGGCCACAGTATCGGCGGTCAAACCAGCACCCTGGCAGCCCGCGCCGGCCTCACTGGTAACGCCAAGGTTGTCAGCATCGCCTCCGGCCATGTGGACCACCGCAGCTGGAGTGGCCTGCACAAGTACGCCATCCTGCTCTTCGCCTCAATTGCCAGTGTGACCTCAAGCCTGCTGGGTTATTTCCCCGGTGCGCGCATGGGATTCGGCTGGCGCGAAGCGCGCAGGCTAATGAAAGACTGGGCCCGATCCATATTTAGCGGCCGCTTTGCTCCAGAGGATCGCTTTGGGCAAATGGAAAAGACAAGCCAGCCCACCCTGCATATTGCGCTGGACGGCGACCCCTTCGCCCCTATTCAGGCTGCCCGTAAATTAGCGGCGATCGTCGGCGGCGAAACCCGGGAGATGAAATCCACTTATCCCAAGGGCAACCCTCACCTCAGCTGGATCAAGAATCCCGCCCCCGTAGTTGAGGCAGTACAGCAGTGGCTACATAAAGATCCCGCTCTCAACTGATTTTCCTTTTTTCTGTCTTTCCTGCATGGCCAAGAAAGCAATTCACAGCTTTCTTAGCCATGTATTAATAAAAACTGCCCGCTCCACCTCCCTCCCACATCGCAGCCAACAATCTTATTTGTCTTTCCGGTTTTCACGGTTCAGTTCCGTTTGTGGCCAGTGAATCAATCTCTTGAGCGGTAAATTCACCACTCAAACGACATCGCTCAAGTAGGTTATCCCCATGAACAACAGCCCATTCAATACCTTCACCAAGTTGCACCAAACTGACGCCCCACTGATCCTGCCAAATGCCTGGGATGCTGCCAGCGCTTTAATCTGCCAAAACACAGGCGCCCAAGCGGTAGGTACCAGCAGTGCCGCCGTCGCCTGGTCACTGGGTTATGCCGATGGCGGTGCCCTGCCAGTTGAGGAACACCTAAACGCTATCGCGCGGATTGCCCGGGTGACCTCATTACCTCTGAGTGTGGATATTGAAGATGGATATTCTCAAAACCCCGAACAGGTAGCTGAGCTGGCTTGTAAAATGATGGAGCTGGGCGTAGTGGGTATCAATATTGAAGATGGTAACGACACCCCCGAATCTCTCGGCGAAAAGATCGGCGCTATTCGCCAAGCACTAAACGGCCGCCCGCTTTTTATTAATGCCCGTACCGATGTTTATCTCAATGCACTCGCAAGCGGTGATAAAGCGGTAAATATGTGCATAGAGAGGTTAGAGCTTTATAAGAGTGCCGGTGCTGACTGCGGCTTTGTGCCTGGGCTCTCTTCAATTGAGGAGGCAAGGAGTTTGGCAACGGGTATCAACCTGCCAATCAATATTATGCTGCTTCCGGGAATTGCTCCTATATCGGAGTTTTTTGCCGCAGGCATAAAGCGCTTTAGTACCGGGCCAGCTTTATTCCAATCTGTCTATGGCCATTTAAGCGAATCATTAAAACAGCTGGCAGCGGTTAAAAGTGACACTAATTTGTTTAGCACGGCGTTGGACTACGGCACTATGAACTCCGCATTTACTTAAAGGATGTGGAAAGAAGTTTTATGTCCGGGTATTTCTATACCCGGCTTGTAAGGACTTACAGTAACCCCGTGGATCAAAGTTTCGAAAGAACTAAATAATTCTCCGCTCACCAACCTAATATGGGAACACCGCAATTTTAAATATTGAGCAATTCTCTAAATCTTAAATGGGGGAAAATTATCTGTAGATATTTATACGACCTAACTGATGAGTTTAAAGAAACCATTACATCTATTAGGTAAGAGCCAGTTACCATTATTTACTTCGATTGCCAACCCGTCCACTTAGCAAAATCTACCAGGACAACAAATGGTACTACTATCAGCCACCAACAAATAATTTTCATTCTCATAAATATATTATTTTCCTAGTATCATTCTATACCTATGATATAAGTGCCGTGACACTTTAACTTTTAGAGTAGTGTCAAATTGCTGCTTTTTATTTCAGCAAATATTAATAAGAAAGCCCTAAGGGGCTCCGAATAACTAACCGATTCGCTGTAACACAAAGACACCAAAGAAAATCCAGACTGGTATATTAGAAGCGGCTAACAAACGCATTAAAACATCAACACTTCAAATGATTTAAGTGTGCCCAATCAAAAGATACTTAAAAAGTCGACTCCAGAATCCAATTAACAATAAAAGTCATGGTAGATACTTTCATCACCATCCAGAGGTTATTTGGAAAGCTTTATAGAGGCCAGATTTGTTATAACCACCAGATTGCACGGCCAGTGAAGATCATCCCTGGCACGCGCAGAATAGACCAACTATTAGCCGTTGCGCTGACGCACGGCCTCAAATAAGCAGACACCCGTGGCAACAGAAACATTTAAGCTGCTTACCTCTCCCGCCATGGGAATTTTGATCAGATGATCGCAGTGTTCCCTAGTCAGGCGACGCAAGCCGCTGCCCTCGGCACCCATAACCAGCGCCAGAGGGCCGGTTAACTGACTTTGGTATACATCCTGTGTCGCCTCACCGGCTGCACCATATATCCACACTCCCGCCTGCTGCAACTGCTGTAACGCGCGAGCCAGGTTAGTCACGGTGACAAAGGGCAATACTTCGGCAGCGCCGCAGGCCACTTTGCGGGCTATTGGTGTCAGTCCGGCGGATTTATCTTTCGGCGCAATCACCGCATGTACTCCGGCAGCCTCTGCCGAGCGCAGGCAGGCACCCAGGTTGTGGGGGTCAGTCACGCCATCCAGCACCAACAAGAAAGGCGCTTCGCCGCGCTGATCCAGTTGTTTTAGCAGGTCGAACAGGAATTTTTCATCGTGAACTTTTGTTTTGCCAGAACAGATAGCAACAACACCCTGGTGATTAGCGCCATCCTCAACTTTTTCATCCAGCGCTCGCCGGTCAATAAAGCGCACGGCAATATCATTTTTTTCCGCCTGCTGGATTATTTTTTGCAGGCGCTGATCCTTGCGGCCACGCAGTAACAGAAGCTCCGATACATTCTGCGGAGAACCTTTTAGGAGGGCCTGCACTGCGTGCAGGCCATAAATAACTTCCTGACTCAATTTATTCCTCGATCACTTTTTCTTTTTACTGCTAGAAGAAATCTTTTTCTTCTTTTTTAGTTTACCCGAACGGGTTTTGGCATTTTCAGCCTTTTGCGCGGCTTTACGGGCAGCCACTGCAGGCCGCTTTCCGCCCTTGCGTGTCGGGGTACGCTTTTTAATCTTGCGTTTGGGCTGGGCATCTTCCCCTTGCCCGCCTTCACCTCGCCTATTGAGCCGCTCTTTTTCCGGTTTTGCTACAGGGGCTTCAACACTGGCCTCTACTGGCACAGCCTCATCTGAACCCACCTTGCGCTTGCGGAAAGGCGAGGACTTGGCTGTGGTCTCGGTATGCTTGGCCCAGGGGTTAGCACTGGTATTGCTGGGTTTTTCTTTTTTATCGCGGCCCCGGCGCTCGCGTTCCAACTGATGTTCTACTGCCATTTCCATAGCGCGGGCACTCACCCGCGTACTCTCTTTCTTTTTCTTCGACTCACGCTTTGCGCGTGGGACCAGTTCATTCAAGGTGAAATCCACCTTGCGCTCTTCGAGATCCACCCGTGCAACCTGCACGGTGACAGAGTCGCCCAAATGGTAACGCTTGCCACTGCGCTCCCCGATAAGACGCTGGTGCGCCTGCTCAAAGCGGTAATAGTCTTTGGGTAGGGCGGTGACATGAATCAGCCCCTCCACGTAGAGATCATCCAACTCCACAAATAATCCAAAGCCGGTTACCGCACTGATAACGCCGGAATAGGTTTCGCCTACATGATCCTGCAGGTATTCACATTTTAGCCAGCTGAGCACATCCCGGGTCGCATCGTCGGCGCGCCGCTCGGTCAGGGAACACTGCTCCCCAAGTTGCAACATGGCCGGCATGTCGTAGGGCAAAATCTGCTCGCGTGCAATCGGTTTGGCGCCGGGCACCGAGTAAACTTTTTTTGCCACCGCAGCTTGGTTGGCACTGCCGTTGCGTATCAACCAGCGCAACGCCCGGTGCAGGAGCAAATCCGGATAGCGGCGAATCGGGGAGGTGAAATGGGCATAGGCCGGGTAATCCAAACCGAAGTGTCCGCGATTCTCCGGCTGGTAAACCGCTTGGTTCATAGAGCGCAACAGCATCACCTGAATAATATGCGCATCTGCACGACCCTCGATCTGCTCCATCAGGTCCTGGAAATCTTTGGGCTGTGGCTCACCACCACCGGGAAGGCGCAGCCCCAATTCACCCAGGTACTCGCGCAAATTACTGAGCTTTTCCTCTTTGGGTGCATCGTGCACCCGGTAGAGTGCGGGCAGTTCCGATAGCTCCATCAGACTCGCCGCGCAGACATTGGCCGCGAGCATACACTCTTCGATCAGCTTGTGAGCATCGTTGCGCACCACCGGGATAATCCGCTCAATTTTTCGCTGGGCGTCAAATATTATCCGGGTCTCAGTCGTTTCAAAATCAATAGCACCCCGGCGCTCCCGCGCTTCGCGCAACGCCTGGTAAAGATCGTGGAGGTTGTCCAGGTGTGGGGTAAGGGTCGCAAATTGCTTGCGGGCACCACTGTCGCGGTTATCCCGCTCATCGAGTATTTGCCCTACCTGGGTGTAAGTCAGGCGCGCGTGGCTGCGCATAACCGCCTCAAAGAAACGATAGTCCTGAATTTCACCGCTTCGGTTGATGTGCATTTCGCACACCATACACAGCCGATCAACATCGGGGTTTAGGGAGCAAAGGCCGTTGGACAATTTCTCCGGCAACATGGGTACAACGAAATCCGGAAAATAAACCGAGTTTCCACGGCCGTGCGCTTCCTCATCCAACGCACTACCCGGACGTACATAGTGGGAAACGTCGGCAATGGCTACCAGCAATTTCCAATTGCCATCGGGTAAAAGTTCGCAATAGACCGCATCATCAAAATCCCGCGCGTCTTCACCATCAATAGTAACCAGCGGCAGCTGGCGAAGATCCACCCGGGATTTTTTGTGATCCTCAAGCACTTCATCGGCGATTTCATTGACCTCCGCTGTCAGTGCACTGGGCCAGGTGTGGGGAATTCCGTAGTTGCGAATAGCAACATCGATCTCCATACCCGGTGCAAGATGATCACCGAGAATTTCGCTGACCTCACCTTGCGGCACTTTATCCCGGCCCGGTTGGGTAACTATTTTTACTACAACATACTGGCCGTGATCAGCTCCGGCGGTGTCCTCAGAGGCCACCATAATATCCAGGTTAATGCGCGGATTATCCGGGCGCACAAAACAAATGCCGTTTTCCCGGTACAAACGCCCGGCCAGCTGCTCGGTATTGTGCTTGATCACCCTGATAACAGCGCCCTCGCGTTTACCGCGAAAACCTCCGGGGGTTTCCCGCACTAAAACTTCATCACCATCAAAGACTTTGCGCATCTGTCGATGGGATAAAAATAGATCGGTGCCACCATCACTGGGGATAACAAAACCAAAGCCATCCCGGTGCCCCATAACCCGGCCGCGTATCAGGCTCATTTTATCCAGTACACCAAAATCACCGGCGCGGTTACTTGCAATCTGCCCATCCCGGGACATGGCGATCAAACGGCGCCTTACCCCTTCGCGACGATCCTCATCGGTTATTTCCAGTAAATCGGCCACCGCTTCCCAGGGCACAGGTTCCGCCTGATTCTCAAGAACTTGTAACAAGTACTCCCGACTGGGCACGGGCTTTTCATATTTCTCCGCCTCGCGCTGGGCATGAGGGTCAATATTGAAGGGGTCTGAGGTATTTTTTTGAGTCAAAACAGCATCCGTTGTTGGGCAGTTGCCAAGTTTGGCAACCTCCGGAGATTATCCGGCCATAAAGAAAGGCGGCGTTGGTGGTGGATTTCTGGTCAATAATTCGCCGCTATTGGACGCATTATAAGCGATTTCGCCAATTTTCCCGACCTAAGAAAAAAATGATGAAAAAAGCGCAACGCAGCCGTTGACACAGGGGGGGCAGATCTCTATAGTTCGCGTCCTCAACGGAGCACACGTTGATTTGCCCAGGTGGCGGAATTGGTAGACGCGCTAGCTTCAGGTGCTAGTGACCTAACGGTCGTGGAGGTTCAAGTCCTCTCCTGGGCACCAATTCCAAAAAGGCTGACTCGCAATAGTCGGCCTTTTTTCGTTTGTGGATTTTACAGTTGCCAAGATCACCCCGCTTCTTTTCGATTACATCAAAAGATAAAACACCCGATGTAAAAAAGCCGGCCCCATGGGCCGGCTTTTTCTAAATAAAGTTAAACTCAATTAATCTTATTACATGCCCGCATTGCCCGAGAGCCCTGTGCGATCAGATTGATCTGCTGTTGAGTCTGAAGCCCCTTCATCTAGCACCGCATCAAAATCAGAGTTCGCTTCAGGTACATCCTCTACTGCTGCAGCCGCCGGTTGCAGCTCCCCAGATTTCAATCGCATCTCCGGGGAATTTACCGCATCCACGCCACTCGTATATGGGTTAACAGCACTGAAAATTGCAGGATCTAATTGCGTGAAGTCCTCCACACTATTTTGCACCGCAGACCTGAGGCCTTGGGCCGCTTGGGCGCCAGCGATAGATTGGAGTTCATCACCCTTACTCGTAAAGCTAGGCACCTGACCTATAAATTCAGGTTCGTAGTAAGAGATAGAAACGACTTCAACATTTTGCGTCGCATCCATACGTAATGGAATCAGTTCACTACCAATCACACTCCAAAGTTCTGTATCAGTACCCAGAGCTACATTGGCCGCCGTAATATGTGTGTCTCCGTAGGTTTCAGCAGTAAGTGCCCCAAAGCCCAAACTCGCAAGCTGTACATTACCTCGCCCAGCATCAATTTCATCAATTACCAGGTCCTCTTGGGCAAGCACAGTAATATCAACATCAGGACCAGAAGTCGCTATCCCAAGGACGCCAACATCAGATTCAATATTTACATCTCCAGCAACGGTAAGCTCCGCACGATTTGCTTTTAACAAACCTCCAATAGTGCCACTCGAACTACTGACCACACTAATATCACCAGTGCCATCGTAGCCCAGTCTCATACCACTAGAATGGAAAGATAATCCCGCCCCGCTAGTATTAAATAGTCCAGAGTAATCGCCACCATCAACAAAATCGAAACTCAAGTCTGTTTCCAATGACAGATTGTTCGCAGTGTTATCAAGCAACTCAAACTCTGAAAAGCCGTAATTACCTACACTATTTCCCGTAGAGAAAATCTGCCAAACGTCATCAGACATACTGTACTGGAAGGAATCATTCCCTTCGCCACCGGAAAGTGCAACAGCACGATCTCCCACAGCATCCACCTGTAAATAGTCGTCACCGTCACCTAGCGAAATACTATCGATAGTAGTGCCAGAAAGCGTTACTGTATCGTCGCCTTCTCCACTGTCTATACCGCTAAGCTGCCCCCCAGATAAGTTGAAGATATCTACCCCAGTACCAGCATAAATAAATTCTATACCGCTAAATGAAAGTGACTTCTCGCTTGTCGACACGCTACTTTGCGAGGCCGTTATGTCCCAGTTTGCATCCACATTAGCGCCATAAAGTGAATCTTCAGCACTACCGGCAGATAAACTTTCCAAACTAGCAAAGGTTACCCCGCCTACAGTCATCGTATCCAAGCTGCTAAATACGTACTTGCTAGCAACATCTTGGCCAACATAAACACCGGCACCCTCAACAAGCTCTAAATTATCAAACTCAACAGAAATACTATTAACAGTAGCCACAGCGCCGCCGTTCACTAGCGAATTATCATTGACACTAGAAGTCCAGGTTGCTCCGTCCGCAGTTACAGTGTCATCTCCAGTTCCAGCATCAAGTATTTCTAGGCCTGTAAAATTAATACCCGCAACGCTGATATCACCCTCAGAAGAGAGGGTAAATTGGTCATCACCTGAAGTACCAATTAACTTATCCGCACCATCATAACTTGTAACCGAATCAATTCCGGTAAAAGAAATACCTGCTGACTCAAGCCCGCTCTCAGTTAGCTCAAAAGTATCATCAGCCCCTGTGCCAAATAATTGAGCACTATTAGTTGCAACTGCATCTATGCCACTAAACTCAACATCGTTAACTGTAACTTCGCCATTGACACCATTGAGTTCCCAACTTGTTGCATCACTTGAAATTTGATCTCCAGCGCCAGTGCCTGCGGTTACTTGAGAAACCGAACTGAAAGTAATTCCGCGAACCTTCAGTTCTTGCCTTGACTTACTTAGCTCAAATACATCCGACTGGTCATAGGTTGCTGCATCAACAATTGCACTGTCAGCAGACACCATTTCAATGCCGCTGAAGTCAATACTCGTTATAGAGATATCACCGTCATTTTCACCTAAGGTCCAACTCTCACTACTAACACTCGCCGTGCCGATAATCGAATCTGAGGTTCCCGATGCTGCAATGCTAAGCAACGTGGAAAACTCCATATTGTCGACTTTAACCAAAGCAACACCACTCTCAGTACTAATAGTGAAATCATCACTATCGCTGCTGCTCAAGCTGCCGTCGCCACCGCTCAGGGCTTCGGCGCCGGTGATGGTGACGCCGTTGTGCACCACTTGGTTGTCGGTGGCGGTCAGGCTCCAGCCGTAATTGGCGCCGCCGCTGACACTGTCGGCACTGCCGCTGGCGGCGATGCTGCTGAGGTCGGCGAAGACCATGCTGTCGACGGTCACTTCGTCGGCATCATCATTAAAGCTGTAGCTGTCGGTTTCGCTGCTGCTCAGGCTGCCGTCGCCACCGCTCAGGGCTTCGGCGCCGGTGATGGTGACGCCGTTGTGCACCACTTGGTTGTCGGTGGCGGTCAGGCTCCAGCCGTAATTGGCGCCGCCGCTGACACTGTCGGCACTGCCGCTGGCGGCGATGCTGCTGAGGTCGGCGAAGACCATGCTGTCGACGGTCACTTCGTCGGCATCATCATTAAAGCTGTAGCTGTCGGTTTCGCTGCTGCTCAGGCTGCCGTCGCCACCGCTCAGGGCTTCGGCGCCGGTGATGGTGACGCCGTTGTGCACCACTTGGTTGTCGGTGGCGGTCAGGCTCCAGCCGTAATTGGCGCCGCCGCTGACACTGTCGGCACTGCCGCTGGCGGCGATGCTGCTGAGGTCGGCGAAGACCATGCTGTCGACGGTCACTTCGTCGGCATCATCATTAAAGCTGTAGCTGTCGGTTTCGCTGCTGCTCAGGCTGCCGTCGCCACCGCTCAGAGCTTCGGCGCCGGTGATGGTGACGCCGTTGTGCACCACTTGGTTGTCGGTGGCGGTCAGGCTCCAGCCGTAATTGGCGCCGCCGCTGACACTGTCGGCACTGCCGCTGGCGGCGATGCTGCTGAGGTCGGCGAAGACCATGCTGTCGACGGTCACTTCGTCGGCATCATCATTAAAGCTGTAGCTGTCGGTTTCGCTGCTGCTCAGGCTGCCGTCGCCACCGCTCAGGGCTTCGGCGCCGGTGATGGTGACGCCGTTGTGCACCACTTGGTTGTCGGTGGCGGTCAGGCTCCAGCCGTAATTGGCGCCGCCGCTGACACTGTCGGCACTGCCGCTGGCGGCGATGCTGCTGAGGTCGGCGAAGACCATGCTGTCGACGGTCACTTCGTCGGCATCATCATTAAAGCTGTAGCTGTCGGTTTCGCTGCTGCTCAGGCTGCCGTCGCCACCGCTCAGGGCTTCGGCGCCGGTGATGGTGACGCCGTTGTGCACCACTTGGTTGTCGGTGGCGGTCAGGCTCCAGCCGTAATTGGCGCCGCCGCTGACACTGTCGGCACTGCCGCTGGCGGCGATGCTGCTGAGGTCGGCGAAGACCATGCTGTCGACGGTTACTTCGTCGGCATCATCATTAAAGCTGTAGCTGTCGGTTTCACTGCTGCTCAGGCTGCCGTCGCCACCGCTCAGGGCTTCGGCGCCGGTGATGGTGACGCCGTTGTGCACCACTTGGTTGTCGGTGGCGGTCAGGCTCCAGCCGTAATTGGCGCCGCCGCTGACACTGTCGGCACTGCCGCTGGCGGCGATGCTGCTGAGGTCGGCGAAGACCATGCTGTCGACGGTCACTTCGTCGGCATCATCATTAAAGCTGTAGCTGTCGGTTTCGCTGCTGCTCAGGCTGCCGTCGCCACCGCTCAGAGCTTCGGCGCCGGTGATGGTGACGCCGTTGTGCACCACTTGGTTGTCGGTGGCGGTCAGGCTCCAGCCGTAATTGGCGCCGCCGCTGACACTGTCGGCACTGCCGCTGGCGGCGATGCTGCTGAGGTCGGCGAAGACCATGCTGTCGACGGTCACTTCGTCGGCATCATCATTAAAGCTGTAGCTGTCGGTTTCGCTGCTGCTCAAGCTGCCGTCGCCACCGCTCAGGGCTTCGGCGCCGGTGATGGTGACGCCGTTGTGCACCACTTGGTTGTCGGTGGCGGTCAGGCTCCAGCCGTAATTGGCGCCGCCGCTGACACTGTCGGCACTGCCGCTGGCGGCGATGCTGCTGAGGTCGGCGAAGACCATGCTGTCGACGGTTACTTCGTCGGCATCATCATTAAAGCTGTAGCTGTCGGTTTCGCTGCTGCTCAGGCTGCCGTCGCCACCGCTCAGGGCTTCGGCGCCGGTGATGGTGACGCCGTTGTGCACCACTTGGTTGTCGGTGGCGGTCAGGCTCCAGCCGTAATTGGCGCCGCCGCTGACACTGTCGGCACTGCCGCTGGCGGCGATGCTGCTGAGGTCGGCGAAGACCATGCTGTCGACGGTCACTTCGTCGGCATCATCATTAAAGCTGTAGCTGTCGGTTTCGCTGCTGCTCAGGCTGCCGTCGCCACCGCTCAGAGCTTCGGCGCCGGTGATGGTGACGCCGTTGTGCACCACTTGGTTGTCGGTGGCGGTCAGGCTCCAGCCGTAATTGGCGCCGCCGCTGACACTGTCGGCACTGCCGCTGGCGGCGATGCTGCTGAGGTCGGCGAAGACCATGCTGTCGACGGTCACTTCGTCGGCATCATCATTAAAGCTGTAGCTGTCGGTTTCGCTGCTGCTCAGGCTGCCGTCGCCACCGCTCAGGGCTTCGGCGCCGGTGATGGTGACGCCGTTGTGCACCACTTGGTTGTCGGTGGCGGTCAGGCTCCAGCCGTAATTGGCGCCGCCGCTGACACTGTCGGCACTGCCGCTGGCGGCGATGCTGCTGAGGTCGGCGAAGACCATGCTGTCGACGGTTACTTCGTCGGCATCATCATTAAAGCTGTAGCTGTCGGTTTCGCTGCTGCTCAGGCTGCCGTCGCCACCGCTCAGGGCTTCGGCGCCGGTGATGGTGACGCCGTTGTGCACCACTTGGTTGTCGGTGGCGGTCAGGCTCCAGCCGTAATTGGCGCCGCCGCTGACACTGTCGGCACTGCCGCTGGCGGCGATGCTGCTGAGGTCGGCGAAGACCATGCTGTCGACGGTCACTTCGTCGGCATCATCATTAAAGCTGTAGCTGTCGGTTTCGCTGCTGCTCAGGCTGCCGTCGCCACCGCTCAGGGCTTCGGCGCCGGTGATGGTGACGCCGTTGTGCACCACTTGGTTGTCGGTGGCGGTCAGGCTCCAGCCGTAATTGGCGCCGCCGCTGACACTGTCGGCACTGCCGCTGGCGGCGATGCTGCTGAGGTCGGCGAAGACCATGCTGTCGACGGTCACTTCGTCGGCATCATCATTAAAGCTGTAGCTGTCGGTTTCGCTGCTGCTCAGGCTGCCGTCGCCACCGCTCAGAGCTTCGGCGCCGGTGATGGTGACGCCGTTGTGCACCACTTGGTTGTCGGTGGCGGTCAGGCTCCAGCCGTAATTGGCGCCGCCGCTGACACTGTCGGCACTGCCGCTGGCGGCGATGCTGCTGAGGTCGGCGAAGACCATGCTGTCGACGGTCACTTCGTCGGCATCATCATTAAAGCTGTAGCTGTCGGTTTCGCTGCTGCTCAGGCTGCCGTCGCCACCGCTCAGGGCTTCGGCGCCGGTGATGGTGACGCCGTTGTGCACCACTTGGTTGTCGGTGGCGGTCAGGCTCCAGCCGTAATTGGCGCCGCCGCTGACACTGTCGGCACTGCCGCTGGCGGCGATGCTGCTGAGGTCGGCGAAGACCATGCTGTCGACGGTCACTTCGTCGGCATCATCATTAAAGCTGTAGCTGTCGGTTTCGCTGCTGCTCAGGCTGCCGTCGCCACCGCTCAGGGCTTCGGCGCCGGTGATGGTGACGCCGTTGTGCACCACTTGGTTGTCGGTGGCGGTCAGGCTCCAGCCGTAATTGGCGCCGCCGCTGACACTGTCGGCACTGCCGCTGGCGGCGATGCTGCTGAGGTCGGCGAAGACCATGCTGTCGACGGTTACTTCGTCGGCATCATCATTAAAGCTGTAGCTGTCGGTTTCACTGCTGCTCAGGCTGCCGTCGCCACCGCTCAGGGCTTCGGCGCCGGTGATGGTGACGCCGTTGTGCACCACTTGGTTGTCGGTGGCGGTCAGGCTCCAGCCGTAATTGGCGCCGCCGCTGACACTGTCGGCACTGCCGCTGGCGGCGATGCTGCTGAGGTCGGCGAAGACCATGCTGTCGACGGTCACTTCGTCGGCATCATCATTAAAGCTGTAGCTGTCGGTTTCGCTGCTGCTCAGGCTGCCGTCGCCACCGCTCAGAGCTTCGGCGCCGGTGATGGTGACGCCGTTGTGCACCACTTGGTTGTCGGTGGCGGTCAGGCTCCAGCCGTAATTGGCGCCGCCGCTGACACTGTCGGCACTGCCGCTGGCGGCGATGCTGCTGAGGTCGGCGAAGACCATGCTGTCGACGGTCACTTCGTCGGCATCATCATTAAAGCTGTAGCTGTCGGTTTCGCTGCTGCTCAAGCTGCCGTCGCCACCGCTCAGGGCTTCGGCGCCGGTGATGGTGACGCCGTTGTGCACCACTTGGTTGTCGGTGGCGGTCAGGCTCCAGCCGTAATTGGCGCCGCCGCTGACACTGTCGGCACTGCCGCTGGCGGCGATGCTGCTGAGGTCGGCGAAGACCATGCTGTCGACGGTTACTTCGTCGGCATCATCATTAAAGCTGTAGCTGTCGGTTTCGCTGCTGCTCAGGCTGCCGTCGCCACCGCTCAGGGCTTCGGCGCCGGTGATGGTGACGCCGTTGTGCACCACTTGGTTGTCGGTGGCGGTCAGGCTCCAGCCGTAATTGGCGCCGCCGCTGACACTGTCGGCACTGCCGCTGGCGGCGATGCTGCTGAGGTCGGCGAAGACCATGCTGTCGACGGTCACTTCGTCGGCATCATCATTAAAGCTGTAGCTGTCGGTTTCGCTGCTGCTCAGGCTGCCGTCGCCACCGCTCAGAGCTTCGGCGCCGGTGATGGTGACGCCGTTGTGCACCACTTGGTTGTCGGTGGCGGTCAGGCTCCAGCCGTAATTGGCGCCGCCGCTGACACTGTCGGCACTGCCGCTGGCGGCGATGCTGCTGAGGTCGGCGAAGACCATGCTGTCGACGGTCACTTCGTCGGCATCATCATTAAAGCTGTAGCTGTCGGTTTCGCTGCTGCTCAGGCTGCCGTCGCCACCGCTCAGGGCTTCGGCGCCGGTGATGGTGACGCCGTTGTGCACCACTTGGTTGTCGGTGGCGGTCAGGCTCCAGCCGTAATTGGCGCCGCCGCTGACACTGTCGGCACTGCCGCTGGCGGCGATGCTGCTGAGGTCGGCGAAGACCATGCTGTCGACGGTTACTTCGTCGGCATCATCATTAAAGCTGTAGCTGTCGGTTTCGCTGCTGCTCAGGCTGCCGTCGCCACCGCTCAGGGCTTCGGCGCCGGTGATGGTGACGCCGTTGTGCACCACTTGGTTGTCGGTGGCGGTCAGGCTCCAGCCGTAATTGGCGCCGCCGCTGACACTGTCGGCACTGCCGCTGGCGGCGATGCTGCTGAGGTCGGCGAAGACCATGCTATCGACGGTCACTTCGTCGGCGTCGGCATTAAAGCTGTAGTGGTCATCATAGATACTGCTGAGGACGCCGTTGCCGCCACTTACAGTGCTGGCATCAGCAATAGTAATTCCAGCATGGACTACCTGGTTATCGCTACTTGCTAGCGTCCACTCATAACCATCTAGACCTATTACTCCCGCATCATCAGCAATTAGAAGGGTTACACCTTCAAAGTTTATTTCGTAATTAGTTGCTGCATTTTCTGCTGTAACAATCCAATCCTCACCGGTATAACCTGTAACGCTATCTGCAAATCCGTTGGTTATTACATTTTCCACACTTGTGAAGTTATATTCATATCCATTGCTCAAATCACCGTCAGTATCTGAAGCAATATGACCACTTCCGAGGACATGAAAGTCACCTGACTGATCTGCTCCAATCGACAAGTAACTCGCAGCGATGCTACTTAAATTAAGGAATAGAATTCCATTAATTTCACCGTCTTCTAGATAAGCTTCATCAACATTTAGGGTATCTGCTCCGTCAAGTGCATTGACGGTTTCCAGATTACTAAAGACAAGGTTGCCACCAACTTCTAAATCACCGCTATCAGTAATGGCAAATTCATCAACCCCATCAGTACCCAGCAGGATATCTGTATCTGAACCATCCCCTTTACTGCCTGCATCAATAGAACTGTTAAAGCCGGTAAACGCAATCTCATTCGCAGTGATTTCACTATCACTCACCAGAGCAAAGGTATCGCTCTCTTCCGAACCAACGATTATCCCGGTTGTGGCATCGCTAAACGCCACACTGTCCATATTCTGGAAAGTGATGCCGGTATTAATCAATTCTTTGGCGGTGCCGGTGAGGTCTACTTGAGACGCGGTGATCAGTGTATCCGCATCACTGGCATCCAACTCGATTCCTGCGTCAATGGTGCTGTTAAAGCCCGTAAAACTAATATCGTTTGCAGTAATTTCTGAACTGCTGACTATCTCGAAAGTATCACTGTTACTGGAGCCCGCAATAATGCCAGTTGTGGCATCGCTAAACGCCACACTGTCCATGTTCTGGAAAGTGATATCGGTATTAATCAGCTCTTTAGCGGTGCCGGTGAGGTCTACTTGAGACGCGGTGATCAGTGTATCCGCATCACTGGCATCCGACTCGATTCCTGCGTCAATAGTGCTGTTAAAGCCCGTAAAACTAATATCGTTTGCGGTAATTTCTGAACTGCTGACTATCTCGAAAGTATCACTGTTACTGGAGCCCGCAATAATGCCAGTTGTGGCATCGCTAAACGCCACACTGTCCATGTTCTGGAAAGTGATACCGGTATTAATCAGCTCTTTAGCGGTGCCGGTGAGGTCTACTTGAGACGCGGTGATCAATGTATCCGCATCACTGGCATCCGACTCGATCCCTGCGTCAATGGTGCTGTTAAAGCCCGTAAAACTAATATCGTTTGCAGTAATTTCTGAACTGCTGACTATCTCGAAAGTATCACTGTTACTGGAGCCCGCAATAATACCGGTTGTGGCATCGCTAAACGCCACACTGTCCATATTCTGGAAAGTGATACCGGTATTAATCAATTCTTTGGCGGTGCCGGTGAGGTCTACTTGTGACGCGGTGATCAGTGTATCCGCATCACTGGCATCCGACTCGATTCCTGCGTCAATGGTGCTGTTAAAGCCCGTAAAACTAATATCGTTTGCGGTAATTTCTGAACTGCTGACTATTTCGAAAGTATCACTGTTACTGGAGCCCGCAATAATGCCAGTTGTGGCATCGCTAAACGCCACACTGTCCATATTCTGGAAAGTGATGCCGGTATTAATCAGCTCTTTGGCGGTGCCGGTGAGGTCTACTTGAGACGCGGTGATCAGTGTATCCGCATCACTGGCATCCGACTCGATTCCTGCGTCAATGGTGCTGTTAAAGCCCGTAAAACTAATATCGTTTGCAGTAATTTCTGAACTGCTGACTATCTCGAAAGTATCACTGTTACTGGAGCCCGCAATAATACCGGTTGTGGCATCACTAAACGCCACACTGTCCATATTCTGGAAAGTGATACCGGTATTAATCAGCTCTTTGGCGGTGCCGGTGAGGTCTACTTGAGACGCGGTAATCAGTGTATCCGCATCACTGGCATCCGACTCGATCCCTGCGTCAATGGTGCTGTTAAAGCCCGTAAAACTAATATCGTTTGCAGTAATTTCTGAACTGCTGACTATCTCGAAAGTATCACTGTTACTGGAGCCCGCAATAATGCCAGTTGTGGCATCGCTAAACGCCACACTGTCCATATTCTGGAAAGTGATACCGGTATTAATCAGCTCTTTGGCAGTGCCGGTGAGGTCTACTTGAGATGCGGTGATCAGTGTATCCGCATCACTGGCATCCGACTCGATCCCTGCGTCAATGGTGCTGTTAAAGCCCGTAAAACTAATATCGTTTGCAGTAATTTCTGAACTGCTGACTATCTCGAAAGTATCACTGTTACTGGAGCCCGCAATAATGCCAGTTGTGGCATCGCTAAACGCCACACTGTCCATATTCTGGAAAGTGATACCGGTATTAATCAGCTCTTTGGCAGTGCCGGTGAGGTCTACTTTAGATGCGGTGATCAGTGTATCCGCATCACTGGCATCCGACTCGATCCCTGCGTCAATGGTGCTGTTAAAGCCCGTAAAACTAATATCGTTTGCAGTAATTTCTGAACTGCTGACTATCTCGAAAGTATCACTGTTACTGGAGCCCGCAATAATGCCAGTTGTGGCATCGCTAAACGCCACACTGTCCATATTCTGGAAAGTGATACCGGTATTAATCAGCTCTTTGGCAGTGCCGGTGAGGTCTACTTGAGATGCGGTGATCAGTGTATCCGCATCACTGGCATCCGACTCGATCCCTGCGTCAATGGTGCTGTTAAAGCCCGTAAAACTAATATCATTTGCAGTAATTTTTGAACTGCTGACTATCTCGAAAGTATCACTGTTACTGGAGCCCGCAATAATACCGGTTGTGGCATCACTAAACGCCACACTGTCCATATTCTGGAAAGTGATACCGGTATTAATCAATTCTTTGGCGGTGCCGGTAAGGTCTACTTGAGACGCGGTAATCAGTGTATCCGCATCACTGGCATCCGACTCGATCCCTGCGTCAATGGTGCTGTTAAAGCCCGTAAAACTAATATCGTTTGCAGTAATTTCTGAACTGCTGACTATCTCGAAAGTATCACTGTTACTGGAGCCCGCAATAATGCCAGTTGTGGCATCGCTAAACGCCACACTGTCCATATTCTGGAAAGTGATACCGGTATTAATCAGCTCTTTGGCGGTGCCGGTGAGATCCACCTGTGTTGCCGTAGTTAAAGTGTCTATAACACCGCTATCAGCTCCGGCATCAACGGTTTCCAGATTGCTAAAGACAAGGTTGCCACCAACTTCTAAATCACCGCTATCAGTAATGGCAAATTCATCAACCCCATCAGTACCCAGCAGGATATCTGTATCTGAACCATCCCCTTTACTGCCTGCATCAATAGAACTGTTAAAGCCGGTAAACGCAATCTCATTCGCAGTGATTTCACTATCACTCACCAGAGCAAAGGTATCGCTCTCTTCCGAACCAACGATTATCCCGGTTGTGGCATTGCTAAACGCCACACTGTCCATATTCTGGAAAGTGATGCCGGTATTAATCAGCTCTTTGGCGGTGCCGGTAAGGTCTACTTGAGACGCGGTAATCAGTGTATCCGCATCACTGGCATCCGACTCGATCCCTGCGTCAATGGTGCTGTTAAAGCCCGTAAAACTAATATCGTTTGCAGTAATTTCTGAACTGCTGACTATCTCGAAAGTATCACTGTTACTGGAGCCCGCAATAATGCCAGTTGTGGCATCGCTAAACGCCACACTGTCCATATTCTGGAAAGTGATACCGGTATTAATCAGCTCTTTGGCGGTGCCGGTGAGATCCACCTGTGTTGCCGTAGTTAAAGTGTCTATAACACCGCTATCAGCTCCGGCATCAACGGTTTCCAGATTACTAAAGACAAGGTTGCCACCAACTTCTAAATCACCGCTATCAGTAATGGCAAATTCATCAACCCCATCAGTACCCAGCAGGATATCTGTATCTGAACCATCCCCTTTACTGCCAGCATCAATAGTGCTGTTAAAGCCGGTAAACGCAATCTCATTCGCAGTGATTTCACTATCACTCACCAGAGCAAAGGTATCGCTCTCTTCCGAACCAACGATTATCCCGGTTGTGGCATTGCTAAACGCCACACTGTCCATATTCTGGAAAGTGATACCGGTATTAATCAGCTCTTTGGCGGTGCCGGTGAGGTCTACTTGAGACGCGGTAATCAAGGTATCCGCATCACTGGCATCCGACTCGATCCCTGCGTCAATGGTGCTGTTAAAGCCCGTAAAACTAATATCATTTGCGGTAATTTTTGAACTGCTGACTATCTCGAAAGTATCACTGTTACTGGAGCCCGCAATAATACCGGTTGTGGCATCACTAAACGCCACACTGTCCATATTCTGGAAAGTGATACCGGTATTAATCAATTCTTTGGCGGTGCCGGTAAGGTCTACTTGAGACGCGGTAATCAGTGTATCCGCATCACTGGCATCCGGCTCGATTCCTGCGTCAATAGTGCTGTTAAAGCCCGTAAAACTAATATCGTTTGCAGTAATTTCTGAACTGCTGACTATCTCGAAAGTATCACTGTTACTGGAGCCCGCAATAATACCGGTTGTGGCATCACTAAACGCCACACTGTCCATATTCTGGAAAGTGATACCGGTATTAATCAATTCTTTGGCGGTGCCGGTGAGGTCTACTTGAGACGCGGTGATCAGTGTATCCGCATCACTGGCATCCGACTCGATTCCTGCGTCAATGGTGCTGTTAAAGCCCGTAAAACTAATATCGTTTGCAGTAATTTCTGAACTGCTGACTATCTCGAAAGTATCACTGTTACTGGAGCCCGCAATAATACCGGTTGTGGCATCACTAAACGCCACACTGTCCATATTCTGGAAAGTGATACCGGTATTAATCAGCTCTTTGGCGGTGCCGGTGAGGTCTACTTGAGACGCGGTAATCAGTGTATCCGCATCACTGGCATCCGACTCGATCCCTGCGTCAATGGTGCTGTTAAAGCCCGTAAAACTAATATCGTTTGCAGTAATTTCTGAACTGCTGACTATCTCGAAAGTATCACTGTTACTGGAGCCCGCAATAATGCCAGTTGTGGCATCGCTAAACGCCACACTGTCCATATTCTGGAAAGTGATACCGGTATTAATCAGCTCTTTGGCAGTGCCGGTGAGGTCTACTTGAGATGCGGTGATCAGTGTATCCGCATCACTGGCATCCGACTCGATCCCTGCGTCAATGGTGCTGTTAAAGCCCGTAAAACTAATATCGTTTGCAGTAATTTCTGAACTGCTGACTATCTCGAAAGTATCACTGTTACTGGAGCCCGCAATAATGCCAGTTGTGGCATCGCTAAACGCCACACTGTCCATATTCTGGAAAGTGATACCGGTATTAATCAGCTCTTTGGCAGTACCGGTGAGGTCTACTTGAGATGCGGTGATCAGTGTATCCGCATCACTGGCATCCGACTCGATCCCTGCGTCAATGGTGCTGTTAAAGCCCGTAAAACTAATATCATTTGCGGTAATTTTTGAACTGCTGACTATCTCGAAAGTATCACTGTTACTGGAGCCCGCAATAATACCGGTTGTGGCATCACTAAACGCCACACTGTCCATATTCTGGAAAGTGATACCGGTATTAATCAATTCTTTGGCGGTGCCGGTAAGGTCTACTTGAGACGCGGTAATCAGTGTATCCGCATCACTGGCATCCGGCTCGATTCCTGCGTCAATGGTGCTGTTAAAGCCCGTAAAACTAATATCGTTTGCAGTAATTTCTGAACTGCTGACTATCTCGAAAGTATCACTGTTACTGGAGCCCGCAATAATACCGGTTGTGGCATCACTAAACGCCACACTGTCCATATTCTGGAAAGTGATACCGGTATTAATCAATTCTTTAGCGGTGCCGGTAAGGTCTACTTGAGACGCGGTAATCAGTGTATCCGCATCACTGGCATCCGACTCGATTCCTGCGTCAATGGTGCTGTTAAAGCCCGTAAAACTAATATCGTTTGCAGTAATTTCTGAACTGCTGACTATCTCGAAAGTATCACTGTTACTGGAGCCCGCAATAATGCCAGTTGTGGCATCGCTAAACGCCACACTGTCCATATTCTGGAAAGTGATACCGGTATTAATCAGCTCTTTGGCAGTACCGGTGAGGTCTACTTGAGATGCGGTGATCAGTGTATCCGCATCACTGGCATCCGACTCGATCCCTGCGTCAATGGTGCTGTTAAAGCCCGTAAAACTAATATCATTTGCGGTAATTTTTGAACTGCTGACTATCTCGAAAGTATCACTGTTACTGGAGCCCGCAATAATACCGGTTGTGGCATCACTAAACGCCACACTGTCCATATTCTGGAAAGTGATACCGGTATTAATCAGCTCTTTGGCGGTGCCGGTAAGGTCTACTTGAGACGCGGTAATCAGTGTATCCGCATCACTGGCATCCGGCTCGATTCCTGCGTCAATGGTGCTGTTAAAGCCCGTAAAACTAATATCGTTTGCAGTAATTTCTGAACTGCTGACTATCTCGAAAGTATCACTGTTACTGGAGCCCGCAATAATGCCAGTTGTGGCATCGCTAAACGCCACACTGTCCATATTCTGGAAAGTGATACCGGTATTAATCAGCTCTTTGGCGGTGCCGGTGAGATCCACCTGTGTTGCCGTAGTTAAAGTGTCTATAACACCGCTATCAGCTCCGGCATCAACGGTTTCCAGATTGCTAAAGACAAGGTTGCCACCAACTTCTAAATCACCGCTATCAGTAATGGCAAATTCATCAACCCCATCAGTACCCAGCAGGATATCTGTATCTGAACCATCCCCTTTACTGCCTGCATCAATAGAACTGTTAAAGCCGGTAAACGCAATCTCATTCGCAGTGATTTCACTATCACTCACCAGAGCAAAGGTATCGCTCTCTTCCGAACCAACGATTATCCCGGTTGTGGCATCGCTAAACGCCACACTGTCCATATTCTGGAAAGTGATGCCGGTATTAATCAGCTCTTTGGCGGTGCCGGTGAGGTCTACTTGTGACGCGGTGATCAGTGTATCCGCATCACTGACATCCGACTCGATCCCTGCGTCAATGGTGCTGTTAAAGCCCGTAAAACTAATATCGTTTGCAGTAATTTCTGAACTGCTGACTATCTCGAAAGTATCACTGTTACTGGAGCCCGCAATAATACCGGTTGTAGCATCGCTAAACGCCACACTGTCCATATTCTGGAAAGTGATACCGGTATTAATCAATTCTTTGGCGGTGCCGGTGAGGTCTACTTGAGACGCGGTGATCAGTGTATCCGCATCACTGACATCCGACTCGATTCCTGCGTCAATGGTGCTGTTAAAGCCCGTAAAACTAATATCGTTTGCAGTAATTTCTGAACTGCTGACTATCTCGAAAGTATCACTGTTACTGGAGCCCGCAATAATACCGGTTGTGGCATCACTAAACGCCACACTGTCCATGTTCTGGAAAGTGATACCGGTATTAATCAGCTCTTTAGCGGTGCCGGTGAGGTCTACTTGTGACACGGTGATCAGTGTATCCGCATCACTGGCATCCGACTCGATTCCTGCGTCAATGGTGCTGTTAAAGCCCGTAAAACTAATATCGTTTGCGGTAATTTCTGAACTGCTGACTATCTCGAAACTATCACTGTTACTGGAGCCCGCAATAATGCCAGTTGTGGCATCGCTAAGCGCCACACTGTCCATGTTCTGGAAAGTGATACCGGTATTAATCAGCTCTTTAGCGGTGCCGGTGAGATCCACCTGTGTTGCCGTAGTTAAAGTGTCTATAACACCGCTATCCGCCCCAGCATCAACGGTTTCCAAATTGCTAAAGACAAGGTTGCCACCAACTTCTAAATCACCGCTATCAGTAATGGCAAATTCATCAACCCCATCGGTACCCAGCAAGATATCTGTATCTGAACCATCCCCTTTACTGCCTGCATCAATAGTGCTGTTAAAGCCGGTAAACGCAATCTCATTCGCAGTGATTTTACTATCACTCACCAGAGCAAAGGTATCGCTCTCTTCCGAACCAACGATTATCCCGGTTGTGGCATCGCTAAACGCCACACTGTCCATATTCTGGAAAGTGATGCCGGTATTAACCAGCTCTTTGGCGGTGCCGGTGAGGTCTACTTGTGACGCGGTGATCAGTGTATCCGCATCACTGGCATCCGACTCGATTCCTGCGTCAATGGTGCTGTTAAAGCCCGTAAAACTAATATCGTTTGCGGTAATTTCTGAACTGCTGACTATCTCGAAAGTATCACTGTTACTGGAGCCCGCAATAATACCGGTTGTGGCATCGCTAAACGCCACACTGTCCATATTCTGGAAAGTGATGCCGGTATTAATCAGCTCTTTGGCGGTGCCGGTGAGGTCTACTTGTGACGCGGTGATCAGTGTATCCGCATCACTGACATCCGACTCGATTCCTGCGTCAATGGTGCTGTTAAAGCCCGTAAAACTAATATCGTTTGCAGTAATTTCTGAACTGCTGACTATCTCGAAAGTATCACTGTTACTGGAGCCCGCAATAATGCCAGTTGTGGCATCGCTAAACGCCACACTGTCCATGTTCTGGAAAGTGATACCGGTATTAATCAGCTCTTTAGCGGTGCCGGTGAGGTCTACTTGTGACGCGGTGATCAGTGTATCCGCATCACTGGCATCCGACTCGATTCCTGCGTCAATGGTGCTGTTAAAGCCCGTAAAACTAATATCGTTTGCAGTAATTTCTGAACTGCTGACTATCTCGAAAGTATCACTGTTACTGGAGCCCGCAATAATACCGGTTGTGGCATCACTAAACGCCACACTGTCCATATTCTGGAAAGTGATACCGGTATTAATCAATTCTTTAGCGGTGCCGGTAAGGTCTACTTGAGACGCGGTAATCAGTGTATCCGCATCACTGGCATCCGACTCGATTCCTGCGTCAATGGTGCTGTTAAAGCCCGTAAAACTAATATCGTTTGCAGTAATTTCTGAACTGCTGACTATCTCGAAAGTATCACTGTTACTGGAGCCCGCAATAATGCCAGTTGTGGCATCGCTAAACGCCACACTGTCCATATTCTGGAAAGTGATACCGGTATTAATCAGCTCTTTAGCGGTGCCGGTGAGATCCACCTGTGTTGCCGTAGTTAAAGTGTCTATAACACCGCTATCCGCCCCAGCATCAACGGTTTCCAGATTGCTAAAGACAAGGTTGCCACCAACTTCTAAATCACCGCTATCAGTAATGGCAAATTCATCAACCCCATCGGTACCCAGCAAGATATCTGTATCTGAACCATCCCCTTTACTGCCAGCATCAATAGTGCTGTTAAAGCCGGTAAACGCAATCTCATTCGCAGTGATTTCACTATCACTCACCAGAGCAAAAGTATCGCTCTCTTCCGAACCAACGATTATCCCGGTTGTGGCATCGCTAAACGCCACACTGTCCATATTCTGAAAAGTGATACCGGTATTAATCAGCTCTTTGGCGGTGCCGGTGAGATCTACCTGTGTTGCCGTAGTTAAAGTGTCTATAACACCGCTATCCGCCCCAGCATCAACGGTTTCCAGATTGCTAAAGACAAGGTTGCCACCAACTTCTAAATCACCGCTATCAGTAATGGCAAATTCATCAACCCCATCAGTACCCAGCAGGATATCTGTATCTGAACCATCCCCTTTACTGCCAGCATCAATAGTGCTGTTAAAGCCGGTAAACGCAATCTCATTCGCAGTGATTTCACTATCACTCACCAGAGCAAAGGTATCGCTCTCTTCCGAACCAACGATTATCCCGGTTGTGGCATCGCTAAACGCCACACTGTCCATATTCTGGAAAGTGATGCCGGTATTAATCAGCTCTTTGGCGGTGCCGGTGAGGTCTACTTGTGACGCGGTGATCAGTGTATCCGCATCACTGGCATCCGACTCGATTCCCGCGTCAATGGTGCTGTTAAAGCCCGTAAAACTAATATCGTTTGCGGTAATTTCTGAACTGCTGACTATCTCGAAAGTATCACTGTTACTGGAGCCCGCAATAATACCGGTTGTGGCATCGCTAAACGCCACACTGTCCATATTCTGGAAAGTGATACCGGTATTAATCAGCTCTTTAGCGGTGCCGGTGAGGTCTACTTGAGACGCGGTAATCAATGTATCCGCATCACTGGCATCCGACTCGATCCCTGCGTCAATGGTGCTGTTAAAGCCCGTAAAACTAATATCGTTTGCAGTAATTTCTGAACTGCTGACTATCTCGAAAGTATCACTGTTACTGGAGCCCGCAATAATACCGGTTGTGGCATCGCTAAACGCCACACTGTCCATATTTTGGAAAGTGGTCCCATTATTAATAAGCTCTTTTTCAAGACCGGTTAAATCCACTTGACTGGCGGTAATTAATTTATCAGTGATACCAGTGTTAGAGCCAGCATCTACTAATTCTACATTGCTAAAAGATATACTAGCGGCGAAATCTTCACTCTGGGAAACACTAAAGCTATGCTCTTCATCCCCAGAGCTAATATATTCAGCCTCGGATGAAAGCGTATACTTATCCTCACCTGCCCCACCGGTGATTACGGCAGTTCCAGAGAATTCTATTTCACCAAGTTCGTTTTCCGAGCCATCACCCGACTGCCCCACTGAGAAAGAGAAATTTGTAGCATCGATAGAACCGGTATTAACAAATGAATCTGTTGTTTCAACCTCAAGCTGTGCATTGACATCTTCGGTTCCTCCATTCGTTAGAGAAACTTCTAGATTCCCGCTATTAACAACACTCCCACCAGAACCGAAAAGGCGAATTTTTCCATCGCTGGTATCAATACCCCTAGCCTGAATAGTACCTTCATTATTCACGGCAGCCGTGAACAAATCACTAGATACATTTGCCTCCATTAAAACAGTGGCTGACTCGATAGAACCACTATTGAGAACCGCACTATCAACACCTAGAGCATTTTCTGCTACAGCAGATGTCACCTCAACCCCGATTAACCCATCGGTATCAAAAGTTAAGGCAGCTGTGTCCCCTGCAGCCAAAATCACTAACTCAGCTTGAATCAATCCAGTTGTGTCGGCAAGAGAGGTATCACCAAGACTGTTCTCTACATATTTACCTACAAGAACGGCGCTAGATGCATTAATAGTGCCCCTATTAATAACGAAACCTGCTTCACTATCAGTGCCAACACTTTCAAGTACAAAATCCGTATTCAATGCCATGAAATCTTCTGAAGTAATCTCAAGGCCGGAAGCAGTTAGAGCCCCTACATTTACTGTCGCAGTTTCTGTAAATAGAATTCCGCGAGGGTTCACCAAAATAACATGGCCATCTGCTTGGATAGAGCCATGAATATTACTTGCACTTTCATCAAGAATTCTATTAAGAACAATATCTGATGCACTTGACTGATCAAAAATAACTGTCTCATTTGCCTCAACATTAAATGAGTTCCAGTCGATGGATAAAAGACCAGAATCTTGATCAATGGTAGTTACATCACCACTATAATCAATGGTCCCTTCACCGGCAATTATCGAGCCACCTTCTGGTGCGGCAATAGCCAAAGGGCTTAGTATTCCAGCTGCAATTCCAAAACATGCCAAATGTGACATTCTGACCGCCAAGGCCAGCCGCTTTATTTTCAAAGAATTTTTATCGCTTTTCATACCAGCACCTTTCGTAGAGCTCCTGCTCAACTTCAGCTAATAAATATTTTAACCAATTAATTATAAAATACAGAAAAATCCGCATATACCGTGGGCTCATCCATATCAAGCCCTGTACCCTCGACTGATGAGGCCGTTTTTATCGGCCAAGCTACCGATAGCTTGCTGGCAAAGAAATCATTCCAGTTAAACTTAAAGAGTAAACCTCCACCGGCAAATTTTGCCCAATCATCTTTTTTGCCTTCTTTGTAATTATTTACGATGCCATAACCAAAATCTGTAAATAATGCCATTTGAAACATATCATTTAAGCGCTGATCAAATAGGATCGGGTTTACCATATCAGGGAAAGCCATATACCACTCTGCAGATAAAAGCCCTGCTGTATCGGCTGAAAAATCCCTCACATCAAAAGCCCGCACACCATTTGCCCCACCGAGTGACAACTGTTCAAAGGCTGGTAAGGCATTATCACTATATTGTGCTCGAGCTTTGAGTATCAGACGTGACTGATCATCACTGAAGGGCATAGGCAAAAATAAGAGAGAACTACCATTCAAAGAAAATTTAGTAAAATTGTCACCACGGGCCTTTTCTAGTGATTCCTCTAACTCTCTTTGGTGCTCTCCATACTGAATATTTGTACTCAATATATTAAGCATAGGAATCACACCGCTAGAGAGATGATCAAAGTAAAGACCCAACTCGCTACCATATACGTGATCACCCGGCTCATCAAAAGAAGTGATTGCCAAAAGGTTAGATTTTTTCTCTGTTAAACTAAAAGAACTGGTAAAATTAAAGTCTCTTGATCTGCGGAATTTATGATCTAACGTAATCGCGTAACTCTTATTATCGCCATGTATATCTAGTTTATTTACAGTATTATCTGGATCTTCCACATCTTTTAAAATAAATTCATTATGATCGGCCGAAAATTGAACTCTAGTACGAGGACCAAAAATTGGAAAACTATATTTAAATTGCCCCAAATCTGAACCAAAATTTGATTCATAATTAGTTAAACTAGTTGATTTTAAGTATCCGACGGTAAGAGCATCACCGATTCCTAAGGGGTTTAGCCAATCAATGGTTGTGTAGAATCTTTGATCGCCGGTATAAGCTGAACCATGGTTATCCGTTCTAAAGGTGGCTTTCCAGCCTTTTGCATCTCGCACCTTTAAATTAAGCCGTGTTTCACCTGGATTTTCCCCTGCACTAAAATAGCCAGTAACATTTAAGCCCGGCAAGTCATTAAGCAGGTAAAGCCCTTCCTCAATACTCTCATGATCAACTAATTTTCCACGCTGCTCCTTAAAAGGCTCTGCTAACTGCTCTAATGCATAGCCTTTATTATCTTCTGCAACAACCTGCCCTAACAAACCCTCTTGAACCGTAAGAGTAACCACACCATTTTCAACTTCCTGCGCAGGAATCTGAACTTGCGCTAGAAATAAACCTTGGCGGCGATAGAAGTTAGTAAGTTCAGCGGCTATTTCTTCAAGATCCGCATAACTAATGCCTCGTTCTTTATTTTGCTTTTCGATAACACTAGTCAGTTTTCTCAATTCTGCAGGGCCTAACCCTCCCGGGTTGGACCGGGCATCCATACTGTCCAGTAATACTGCTAGCTCTTCCAGGTCCTCTACCGTATAGCCACTAGCGAGGATTTTATCCTCCTTCATAAATCGTATACGGAGTTCCTCAGCCATCTTCTCGACTGTTTCGCGATCAATCCCGAATTCTGGGTACTCTTCCAATCGGTGGAATTGAAATTTTTTAATTGTAATTCGTGGCCCTTGATTTCTTTGAGATATCTCCGGAATTTCGGCATCTAGATTAGGAGATTTTGCTTCATATGTACGCTGCAAAAAATCCTTGGTTACATCAGCCTCAGTAACAGTAGCTGTATCTTGATCAAAAGCCTGCCTAACCTGACTTCTAAAACTCGAACCTTCACCCTGAGAATAGCCAGGATAATGAAATAGTAAAAAGCTAGCCCCCACAACGAGTGCCAGCTTATTTTTTTTAAGCCCGAGCATTTTGCCCCCAGACAATTAATTAAAAAATTTTTAGTATACCAAGCTGTTGTGTACTTATATCAGTCTCGGTCAAAATGAATAATCAATTCACATCTCTAACGATACGAAAGCCTGTTAACCGATCTGGCTCACCTGTATGGTGCTTTTTCGTTATTGCCAAACAACGACTCATAGGGTCTTCTCGGCTACCACCAAGTGCCATTATCTCTTCACCCGTGCCTCGAACCCACTCTTGTACATTCCCCACAGGATTTACCAGTCCAAATCCATTTGCGGAACCAGAACCAACCGGCACTAGCTCAGCACCTTTTTCAATGCCCCCGTACTTCAAATGACAATTGCGATCAGCAACTTCACCCAATCCATTAGCGCTTGCAGCGGCAAACCATTCTTGCTCGGTGGGCAAGCGATAATTATACCCAGTCTCATCGCTCAACCAGCTCAGGTAAGCTTCAGCTGTCTCAATAGCTAAGTTATTTGCTGGTAACACTGATAAACCCAGTTGCAATGCCTCGCATCCGTCAATAGTGTCACAATAAACTTGGAGGTCTCCGTTACTCACCTCATATTTACCTACAGCAAGATGGCGCCCCCCTTCTCCCTTGATAACAACCATCGCAGGACCTTGACTTCCATCTGCTAAGCGATCGCGACAGCTATATCGCTCACCTCTCCCACCACTACCCGGCGGGAGGTGCCCGCAAAAGTCCAGACGAAACTCCCTCAAAGGCCGATAAGTGGGTACAAGGGCTCTAAACTGATCGACCAGAGATTCCGCTTGAACTGGATCCTTAGCTCCCAGGGTTGACGCACATTTCGCCAGCTCTGCACCGACAACGGGTCGGATTTTCCTTCCCTTTATCGCATCGAGGCGCGCAAGCCGAGATAGCTGTGCACCAATACTTGAAACTTTCATTTCAAAGCTGCAAGTAAGTGCCACTTCCATATCATCAAGCACCATATCAATTTCTTTTTGCTTAGCGGCGGCTACACGACGGCGTTCAGCCTGTTCCTCAGCCAGCCGAAGCTGCTCAGCCTCTCGTTCTGCTGCTACTCGTTCAGCTTCTAGCCTCTCCCGCAAGCTTTCTCTATCTGCAGCTAGCTGCGACTTGATCGCCGCTGCTTCACTGGAATCGCCATACCAATTAGCCACGCCTTTGAGCATTACATCTGCCTGATCAAGATTACCTAAATTCAACTGACCTGTGGCCGCCGCCAAGAACAGCTCTGATATCTGGCGACGCGAAGAATCTTGAAACTCTGTATCAGAGGGGTTCAACTTAGCGTACTCATCCAGTTCAAGCTTGAGGTCCTCCTCCCACGCGGGGGTCAGAATACTCAAAGCGATTAGCCTAGATATCGCTTCTTTCTTGTCCGCAGTACGGCGCTCCAACAACTCCTGCTCATGTTTGCGTTCAAGCTCTATCCTGACCCGCTCCTGCTCTACTGCATTCTGTTGCTGCAAGTGGCTATAGCCCACTACAGCTCCGCCCAAGACCAAGACAAACGCACTGCCTAGTACCCACTTCCAGGCATGGCTAACAAAGAACGCCTGTACAAACTTCTCTACGGTACTGGTGCGGTTTTCGCGCTTTAGTTCAAGTGCTGACTCAAGTGCGCGCCACTGCCTGCGATTAAGCCCTTTGATCCGCTTGGGCCGCAGGCCCTGCTCCAAGGCTTTATCGGCAGGTGTCTTGTCATAAGGGTGGCGCCCGCAGAATAGTTCGTAGGCAACACAACCCAACGCAAATACATCATCACTCGGTGCCGGTTCAGCTCCCTTGAGCATCTCAAGGCTCGCATATGCCGGAGTCAGGGCTCCGAGAGTGCCCGCGTCAAATACTGTCGTTTCACCAGCTTTATTTGCGATTCCCCCCTCAGAAACAGCTCGGGCAATACCAAAGTCAAATACTTTTGCACCTTTCTTATTGGTGACAAAAATATTGCCTGGCTTAAAGTCCGAGTGAACAATTTTATGGGAGTGGGCATATATCAGCGCTTGGGAGATATCCCAAAATACCGAGCGGGCACGCTCAGGCTCCAAACCAACATCGGCATGATCGCGCAACAACTTGTCCAATGGAGCACCCTCAAGGAACTCCATTGTCATAAATACGCGATCTCCATCGCGGTCAAAATCGTAAACCGTTACGATATTAGGGTGAGCAAGCGTTTGTGACTTGCGCGCTTCCCGCTGGAGAGAAATAAAAGCATCGGGGTGCTTTTGGAAATCATCATTAAGCAGCTTGATAGCGACATAGGGCTCGCTGTCACTGGCTTCTAATTTACGGCGGTCAAGGGCTTTGTAAACTGCCCCCATTCCCCCTATACCCAGGAGTTTGTCAAGCTCAAATCGACCTTTGATTACAGTTTTGGTCACTGCATTTGAGCCGGAAGCTTCAAAGGGTTCAGGTATTACTGCCGAATCGGCAGAAACCCCACCCAAAACTTCATTGGCCCCAGCCCCACTTCCCATCCGATTAGGATTAGGGGAAGGCGCAAAGACAGTAGCATCTGAGCTAAAGCTGGCAGCAGCCGAAGGGATTACCGGTTGGGCACCTTTAACCGGGGGGTGATCATTTGCTCCAGTCTTATCCTGCTGCACAACAACGGTGATATCACCATCTTCTGTCAGCCCGCTGGTTGATTGGCCTGAGCCCGGCGGAGTGTCACTCGGCCGAACAATACGCGTCTTATCGTTCAATTCCGCCTCCATGGGAAACCATTACGACACATCCAAATCCGCAAAAACTTTGTTATTGATCTAATGGGCAAGGCAATAAAGTAGGGTGCGAAGTATATCGAACAGCCTATGTGGCAACAATGAATCAATATTCAAATAAATTTGCCTTAACACGCCATCAAACTATTATCTTGATCCAGCCCCCGAAAACACTGAGTATCGCTCCGATATAAGGCTGAATTACATATTATTACAAAGCAAGCTTATCAAAAAAATACCAGTAAATGCTTTCAAATAGATATTTGACTGTCAATCAATATCCATGACTCAAACCACTTATTTATCCCCGTTAGAGATTTGTTACTTTTTAACAATATTAAATTAGTGTCAGAGTCAATTAGGGCAAACAGGCATAAATCGTAACAGCATAAAAACACCTCTCGAAATTAGTGCCAGAGTCGATTAAATAACTCGAAAATTAGTTTGTTTTTAGCTTTCTCTTTGTTTAAATCATCACAGTTGCCACCGCGACGACCACCTGAACTACTGCGAATCGCGGTGGTAAGGGATTAACCACCAACATCACACGCCAACTAATGAGGGACATCCCATGGCTATCTACATGAACTACAACAACAAGGCCATCAAAGGCAATGTTACTGCTTCCGGCTACGAGGACTGGATCGAAATTGACAGCTTCAACTTCGGTGTTGGCCGCGGCATTACCATGGAAGCTGGCGCCATGTCAAACCGCGAAGCTTCTCGCCCAAGCCTGAGCGAAGTAAGCTTCACCAAGCGCATCGACGCTGCTTCCGGCGGCCTGTTCAAATCTTCTGTAACCGGTGACGAAGGTGTTACCGTTGAGATCCACGTAGTACAAACTGGTGCTAACTCTGTAGAGAAGTACGCTGTTTACAAACTGGAAAACACCCTGATTTCCTCCTACAGCATCGGTGCTTCCGCTGGTGGCGCTCCGGCTGAGTCTGTATCCCTGAGCTACGCTAAAATCGAAGCAGATCTCAACCACGCAGACAAGACCAACAAGAACCCCAAAAATATGCGTGTTGGATACGATCTGGAAACAGCCAAGCCGCTGTAAGCCAGCAGAATCTGATCTGCATATATAATGGTCTGCAGGAAAACTGCAGACCATTATTTAGCAGTTATTTAGCTGAACGCTTGTTGAGTTTTCAGCTAAATAACTGAACGTATAATAACTAGTACTATTCTCCAAGGCACCGTAGGGATAGTAGGGGCTGCCCATGACTACATTAAATCAAGATAGAAGACTGATTAAAGTCGACAGCCCACTCGGCACGGATGCGGTAATCGCTACCAGCCTGCAAGGCGAAGAGCACATTTCCAAACTCTTCCGCTATGAAGTTCAGCTCCTGTCCGATGACCATGCAATAAGCCAGAAAGATATCGTCGGGAAGGCTGTTACCATTTCTGTTCACCACTCAGAAACTCCTCGTTATATCAATGGTTACGTCACTCAACTTTCTCTGCGCGATGTAAACGCTGAGGGAGTACGGAGTTATAGCGCCACAATTCAACCAGGCCTTTGGTTTACGAGCCTCGGAGGTTCCAACAGAATCTTTGAAAAGAAATCTGCTAAACAGATTCTTGAAGAAGTTTTGGGTGAGTACAGCAAAGTTGTTAAACTAAGCGTCAAATTAAATGCTGAATATATAACTCGTGAATATTGTGTGCAGTTTGATGAAAGCGATTTTGAATTCATCAATCGCCTTATGGCTGAAGAGGGTATCTCCTATTACTTCAAGCACTCAAATGGGCAACACGAACTTGTACTTTGTGATGATAGCCAGGATTTCTATGACTGTGAAAGCGAACAGATAGAGTACGATGGGAGCGGCAGTCATCCGACAAAAAACACCGTAAGTAGTTGGCAGCGAAATTTCAATTATCATGGTGGCGGTTTTGAATTGAAAGATTATTGTGAGTTCACCGCAACAAAAGATAATAAACAGCAAGTTAAAACCACTAGCCAACTGAATGATGTCAACAATTACATGCGCGGCCTTTATGGGCTAAACCATTTCCAGGCTGACGGTGAAAATAAGCACAAATTTACAGATAGTTACCATAAAGCGCTAGCCGAGCGCTCAATGGAAGCACAAGAAGCTTTGTTTGATGTGAGCCATGGGCGCAGTGACTGCCCCTCATTCACAGCGGGCGGCCGTTTTAATTTTGACCACACATTATCGTCAGAGAAAGGGAAGTACCTGATTACTTCCCTACATATCTCTGCTACAGACGGCAATAGTGCGGAAACACATTTCCACAATACTTTCAGTTGTATCCCATCATCAGTAACTCCAAGACCTGAACCGAATGTTTTTGCGAAGAAAGTACACTCTCCGCAAGTCGCACGCGTCCTTGAAGTTAAGGCCACCACTTCTGACAGTTCACAAGACCCCTACACCCAAATCAAAGTGAAGTTTCCATGGAATTCACAGCAGAACAGCTGTTGGGTACGGGTGATGCAGTCATTTGCCGGAAAAAACTGGGGCGCCAACTTTGTCCCCAGAGTCAATCAAGAAGTTATTGTTACTTATATTAATGGTGATCCAGATAGACCACTGATAACTGGAGCCGTATATAACGGCGACAATCCTGGTCCCAACTACACTGCGACTCAAAGCGGCTGGAAAACTGAGTATGAAGGTAGTGCCTTTAACGAACTTCGATTTGATGACAAAGGCGGAAGCGAAGAGCTTTATATGGAAGCCGGCAAAGACCATAACTTTGTCGTCCATAATGACCAAACAGGTAAGATAGAGAACAAACAAACCCTTGAGGTTAAGCAAGACCGGACTATTACGGTTACCGATGGCAGTGAAGTTGTCACCATCTCAAAAGGTGATCAGAAACTTAATGTCAGTAAAGGCAATCAAGTTGTAACTATCGGGTCAGGAAATCACACACTCAAGATCAGTAAAGGTTCTCAAACTACTGATGCAATGGGTGCAATTAAGATTTCCTCCAAAGCATCCATTGAACTAAAAGTCGGCGGTAGCAGTATTAAACTGACTCCAGCTGGTATCACCATCAAAGGAACAATGCTTTCCTGTAAGGGCGACGCTACTGCAGAAGTTAAAGGTGGCGGAATGCTGACCCTGAAAGGCGGCGTAACCATGATTAACTGATGGGGATATACCAATGACAGACCTCATTAAAGTAGAAGCTCTCACCGCAGATGAGCTACTTAAGAATTTTGAAGTTAGTGACGAGGCAGAAGATCATCTGGTACCGGATACAGCACCAGAAGTCAGCATAAACCGCCTAGTGGAAGCAGGCCTATTTCCAGACGCGATCAAGTTGCTTGCTCATGGTCTACCAAAGCGGGAAGCCGTGTGGTGGGCTTGCCTCGCGGCCCGAGATATCCAAGGCCCTCAAACTGACGATGACAATGTGAATGCGCTTAATGCAGCTGAGACTTGGGCAAAAAAGCCCAGTGAAGAAGCCCGCTTACGCTGCAAACTATTCGGCGATAAAACAAAACATAAAACTCCAGCGAGCTGGGCAGCTACTGCAGCGAGTTGGTGTCATGGGAGCTTAGCAGCCGAAGGTGAGCCGGTAGTAGAGCCGCCAGAACACCTTTATGCTCATGCAGTCGCAGGCAGTGTTACCCTTGCTGCCGTGCTATCTGACCCAGTCGATCCAAACAAAAGGTTCATGCGCTATATGGAGCAAGGTCTCGATCTAGCACGAGGCGGAAACGGTAGGGTTGAGGGATAAACTATGGGTAAGCCAGCTGCCCGTATTGGTGATATGCATGTATGCCCAATGGTCACCGGCACAGTACCCCATGTGGGTGGCCCAGTAGTAAGCCCAGGAGCACCCACCGTTATCATCGGTGGGATGCCTTCAGCAACCGTTGGTAGCACTTGTACCTGTGTTGGACCGCCCGATACGGTCGCTATGGGAAGCACTACAGTAATGTTGCAAAAGAAACCCGCAGCAAGGATGGGAGATACCACAGGGCATGGTGGAAAAATAGTTATTGGCTGCCCGACGGTATTAATTGGCGGCTGAAAATGTCTAGATTTCTTTTATTTATTGTAATAATACTGTCATCCACTAGCGGAGTATCTATGTCAATTTTCACAAAAGATGAGGTTTTCCTTTTTTCTCCCGTTAATGGCTATTTAACATATGAAAACTCCCCAACTCAAAATACATCAGTAAAAAGAGTAGTGGAGTGTGATGGAAAAACTTATGAAGATATCACTATAACTGATAGTTACGGCCACTTTTCTTTTGAACCACTCACAAAACTAGAGAGAAATTTGCTTCCCAAAGAGTTCGTCTCTCATCAGAAAATAATAGTTAACTATAATGGGAAAGATTATTTGATTTGGGAAACAGTAAAGAGAAGCGAAGAACTGAACTCTGAACTTGAGGGTAAAAAACTAGATTTTCAATGCGAAATAACGGATGAATACAAATTTATTCATTTGACATTCAATTCTGTGGGCACCAACTGCAAACTTAAAGCACAAGAAAGCTAACAACCCTAAACTATTAATCAATCACCTACATAACATCTACCACTCATAAAAATAATAAGCCTTTAACAATAAAGGCCTAATCATCAGCACGTGTGCTACGTGTTAAAATTTAATCATGAGCAGAAAACCATCTGGTCAAGATATGTTGTATTTCATACGTATTTATCGGAGTTAATTAGCAACAAACCACCGAGGTATTTCATATCACGGTTAGGAGGACTAAGATGGGAAGTACAATTACGCATAAAGATGCTGCATTATTAGCAAGCTCAGTTTACGAAATTCAAAGCGATAAATTCACCCCACCAACTATTGATCGCTTTAAAAACCAGTGGGATCTTTCAAATCATGATGATGTAATTGAAGGCTCTTCTGGCACATTATGGGTTATAAAGAAAAGAACCGGATTTGGAGTTATAGCAAAAGGAAAAGGAGAATTTAAGGGTGATGTACTCATTCTTCTAAGAGGAACTGACAATAACTTCGATTGGGCAACGGATGCAACCGTTGGATTTTCCCCATCAGAAACTGGAAGAATTGTTCACACCGGTTTCAATAAATGTTTTGGTAGTATCCTGCCAGAAATTAAAGAAAAAATTTCTTCTCTAGGTCATAACGTTAGAACGATCCACTGTGTTGGACACAGCCTTGGAGGAGCTCTAGCAACACTTACCAGTGAATGGTTAAAAAAATCAGGGCTATCTCCAACTAACAATATAAAACTTTATACTTTCGGCAGTCCAAGAGTTGGGGCTTTAAGTTTTGTTAAACTGGTGACCAGTGAGTTAAATAAAGGTAAAGATATATATCGGGTGTATCATAAAACGGATGTTGTTCCTATGGTGCCAATGTGGCCTTTTTATCATTTACCATATGGGGAGAAAGCATATTGTCTGAACAGCCCGGGTAACTCACCTTCAGGTGAATACCATAAAATGTTTAGATATATAGAGAGTGTAAATAAGGCTAGCTCTTGGGATACTATGTATGAACTAGAACCACCCACCTCTCCATCAGAAATTGAAAATTGGCTTAAGTCTGACAGCCCAATAAGCTTCACAATTAATACAATGGACATGATCAATAAGGCCATATCTTATGTGATCTTGAAAATTCTAAAACTAACTGGAATTGCCTTTCAATTCGGCATAGCGACAGGTGTGACGCTGTTAGACATGCTAGCTTATGTTCTACAACAAGGAATTGACTTCTCCAAAAGTCTATCTTCTTGGGTATATAATTTGATCAAGAAGATAATGATTATGCTAGGAATGAAGATCAAAAAAGATATAAACCTAACATATCAGTTTATTCGACACATCCTTACCTCATTAAAACAAAAAATTGATCTTCTTGTCGAAAAAGCAGCAAGATCAATATTTAGAGATGAATAAACTTAGAAATCGCTAGAGCGAAAGCTTGCAATATATTTTGTTTAGAAATACGACACTTAAACTATTGAAGGCTTGGTGGTTTTTACACCACCGAGCCTTCACTAAACTTAAGCTACGCTATAGACAAACTCCCCATCCTCAGCTGCGGATACTTTAATTACTTTCACTTCTTCACCGCGCGCCATTTTATCCAAACATTCGCTAGCCAATTCAGGCAATAATGTTTTATTCAGAATAACTTCAATATTACGAGCACCTGTATCAGCTTCGTGACAACGAGCAACAATGTTAATCAAAACATCCTCGTCATAGCTAAAGGAAGCACCGTAATGCTCGTGAACGCGCTTTTCAATCTTACGCATATTGATTCTGCAAATCTCTACCAGATTCTCATCATCGAGAGGGTAATAAGCAATCACATTTGTTCGACCGAGGAAAGCAGGCTTGAATTTTTGTAGCAGATGTGGGCGGATATTATCCATCAATACATCCGGCTCGGGCTTTTCTTCTACCTGATTGAAGATAGCTCTAATTGCATCCTCTCCTGCATTGGAGGTCATAATTATTACGGTGTTCTTGAAGTCGATATCCCTTCCTTCACCGTCTTTAATGGTCCCCTTGTCAAACAGGTTATAGAAAACATCTTGTACACCTGGGTGAGCTTTTTCCATCTCATCCAATAAGATTACCGAATATGGCTTACGGCGTGCAGCTTCGGTAAGAACACCGCCCTCTCCGTAGCCTACATAGCCGGGAGGAGAGCCCAACAGCATAGATACTTTATGCTCTTCCTTGAATTCAGCCATATTGATGGTCGTGATATTTTGCTCACCACCAAATAGCTCATCAGCCAAGGCAAGGGCAGTCTCTGTTTTACCTACACCGCTAGTACCACAGAACATAAACACACCCACCGGTTTACGCGGGTCTGTCAAGCCTGCTCGAGAAGTGCGAATTGCCTGAGCTACAGCCTCGATAGCATGGGGCTGACCAATAACACGTTTATTCAGACGCTCTGCCAAAGTTTTCACAGCAATAATTTCATCGCTAACCATCTTGCCGACAGGAATTCCAGTCCAGTTAGCAACTACTGCGGCAATAGCCTGTTCATCGACAGCTGGCTGCATTAACGGGGTATCCCCCTGGATAACCTCCAAGTCCGCAGTTAATGTTTTGAGCTGTTGCCGATAGTCGGCTAATAAGGCCTCGTCGGGTGTATCTTCACCTTCACCACCTTGGGCCTTCATAAACTCTACATCAATCTGATCGCGGAGTAGTTGAATCTGTCCGATTAGCTCATTCTCTTTAAGCAATTGCTGTTCGAGAACTTCCAAACGCTTTTCTTCGGAAGCTTTAAACTCTTTTAGCTCTGCCAGTTGCTCCTCATGCTCACCCATTGCTGCGTTTTCACGCTCAAGTTTAGCCAGGGTAGTATTAGTGCGATCTATATTGATACGAGCATCTTCAATCGCCCCAGGAGTAGCAGACTGGCTAAGAGCGACACGCGCGCAGGCCGTATCCAGTAAGCTAACAGACTTATCTGGTAATTGGCGCCCGGGAATATAACGATGAGATAACTTGACCGAAGCTATGATAGCTTCATCCAGAATGCGTACTTTATGGTGCTCCTCCAACGAGGCTGCAATACCACGCATCATATCAATCGCGTTGCTCTCATCAGGCTCTTCCACTTTTACTACCTGGAATCTACGGGTCAAAGCAGGATCGCGTTCAAAATACTTCTTATATTCTGCCCAAGTTGTGGCAGCTAAAGTACGCAATTCACCACGAGCCAGTGCTGGTTTCAGGAGATTAGCCGCATCACCCTGCCCCTCTTTACCGCCCGCGCCAATCATGGTGTGCGCTTCATCAATAAATAAAATAATTGGCGTTGCAGATGCTCGCACTTCTGAAATTACAGACTTCAAGCGGTTTTCAAACTCACCTTTTACACTGGCACCAGCCTGAAGAAGTCCCAAGTCAAGCGTGCGTACGGCTACACCGCGCAATGGCTCAGGTACATCACCACTAGCTATTCGAAGAGCAAAACCTTCAACGACAGCAGTTTTACCAACACCTGCTTCACCAGTCAGGATTGGATTATTTTGACGCCGGCGAGTTAAGATATCGATACATTGGCGTATTTCCTCATCACGACCAAGTACAGGGTCAATCTCTCCCTTCTTCGCTCTTTCAGTTAGGTTGATTGTATATTTGTCCAAAGCTGGAGCTTTAGAAGCAGCTGCAGCAACTGCAGCTGCGCCATCATCCATATCCGCCGTGGCACTAATATGGCTAGACTCTCCACTTTGCCCAAACATTGCACGAGCGGTTTCACGAATCGATTCTGGAGCAATCTCTTTCAGTTCTGGGCAGGATTCTAAAATCTGGCGACGAGAAGTTTCTTCCAGTAAAAGCGCAGCCAAAAAGTGTCCGGAACTGATTGCTCTATGTCCATAATCAATAGAAGCCAACATCCAAGCATTCTTCGCTGCTTCTACGATAGTTGGGGACAGGGCTGGTGGACGGCTACTGCCTGCCCGAAATCCAGCAATCGCTGTAGCCAGCTGCTTGGCAAAATTTGCTGGATTACAGTCGTGTTTTTCCAACAGATGGTAAAGGTCAGTATCAGACTGATCCAAAAGTTTCAGTAACCAATGCTCTAATTCAACATTGTACTGGTTCTGTGATAGACAAAGCCCAGCAGCGCCCTCTAGTGAGTCACGCATATGCGGGGTCATGGTATCAACCAATCGCTTCAAATCGATATTGATCACGTTGAATATCCTTTCCTAAATATTAATGTTGTTAATTTTACTTATGCAGCAGGTAAAGCTTCATCAGGTGAAATATTGTCTGCACTTAAGGTTATCTGTACTAACCTTTCACCATCTTGTTCACTAGCCATGTGAGTATTCCATCCCAGTAAAGGTTCATTATCAGCTTTTCTATTTAGCTGGATAGGTGCTACCTGGCTGGTTGAAAGCGTCACCGACAACTCAAAATCCAATTCAATACCAGCACTAAAGCGAATAAACTCCTTAAGCGATTCCAACTTTTTCGTACCGGGAGCAATAGTCATAAATTGCTCATAAGGCATTGACTCAATAATTACCTGAAATTTATTCTGGGCCTGAAAACAGTGCGTACCCAGAATGGTATTTACCCCCAAGCAATTATTAATCCCCTTCGGCACCTGAGCACTGGGCAATCGGCACAAAATATCATCCGGTAACTCATCCCACTGTCCCTGAAATTGCTCGATGCTTACCGTTAAATCAAAATAATGCTTGATCATGCTGGATAAAGCGGTAGCGGAACAACGTCCACTGGAAAGGTGTCCTCCCATTCCAACTAGTGCTTCATCCGGTATCGGCATTCGATAGCGCATTTCATTTGTACCAAGCCCTGCAAGGGACGCAAGAGCCTGGGTAAACTTATCTGGCTCTCGAGAATTCTGCAGGCGTTGCCGCTCATAATTCACAGGCAACTGGTATTTATGCCAAGCTTGATAAAAAAGGGAAATACTTCGGTGATTAAACATATCCAGAAAATCACGCAGTGCCGTATTGTTCTCCCTAAGCTCCCTCTGCACTAACTCTGTCAGGTAATAGGGCATCACCCCCTGACTACCGATTAACCCTGTAAAACCCACCTCCATATGCCACTGATGAGTCTCATTTTCATCGGGCTCTTCATGTTCAACGTTTTTCTTCTCTAGACGTAAAACATCCGAGCCAATAAAAGACAACCCAGATTGAGCACTAAACCGAATCAGCTCTTTATTCGGAGGGGCAGCGCTCGCTATAGGTTCTTTACTGAAACCTGTACCTGCCAGATGTACTGCACGCTCTACCAGCCTTACCGCTTGAAAAAAATCAAAGTTATAAGGCTCTCGGCGTAAACGTTCAATTACAGTAAAGCTTTTTCGCCGGCGCGAGGTGGCCATCGCTTCAACTCTCCATCTCGACCACTCATAGTGGCAATCAGTTTTGTAAATGAATTAATTGAACAGTATAAGCCCAGGAAACGCTCTATGATGCTAGCAAATAACAATGGACTTGTTCCTGTTAACATCATGGAATCAAGCTCAATCTCAACTTCTGTGCCGCGACATAAAACTACACTTTGATCAATCTGAATCGGAGCAGTAACCGGTTTAGTATTAAGCTTTAATAATGACTCGATTAAATTGCGCGTACTAGCAGAGTCACGGAAGTCATAAAGCCTAAAAATTTCTTTTAACGCATTACATCCCTCTGCACCCGATAGAGAAAGATGATTTAAGTTAAGGTGGGAGATTAACCTCCAATACCCTCGCTCTCGTCGAGGTGGCCGTATAGTTGCCGTTGGGGAAACCACACAACTAATTCGGCTAACTGGCAAATCACCGTCAACAACCTCTAAATAAGGCTGGGCGCTACCACTAGGTAATTTTTTGGCCAGATTTCGATTACAGCAGGTTAACTTAATATCTAATGTCTGATCACTAATTCTATGTGGGTTAAAGTCCAGATCGACTAAGCTTATATCAATCTCAGATGCTTGTTCATTCCGATGCTCTCCTTCGATCACATCTCTGCGACGACTAAACCAAAAGGCAGATTGATCAGCATGATGTTGACTGTGTCGAATTCCATAGAAAGGGCGATAACTGGTTGTCTCTCCATCACCGTTAGTTGCCGCGACTTCATCCACTGAGTATATTTCCAAGCCATCACTCCTGCGAGCATCCGGGACCACATGGTAACTATACTGCGAGTGATTAAGTGGAATAGGATCTGCACTTTGCTTAAATAAATTAACAACTGGAGCACAACCCAAAGCAAACATGCTTGGAGAAATCTGTTTTTCCAACTCTTCATGAGTTTCGGATAAATAAAAATACAGATTTAACGTGTCGTCAAAGCTCTCGTTTAACGCCTCACCAATGTTCAACATATCCAAGAAAAGGAACTTTTCTGGAAAAGCAAAATATTCAGTTAGGAGTCGATATCCTACGAATGCGGTATCAGGATATGGCAATAAACCCTCATCTGGACTTAGCCCTACTTGACATATTTCATCAGGAGAAAGAAAAGTTGGCTTTGGATCACTCTCTCCATTGGCAACAACCAACCTTACACACTTGCTTAGTAGCAAGTCATATAAACTATAGATATGAGATGGCTGGCCACGAAGGAAAAAGCGGAGACTCTCAGGGTTTAACTCAGAAAATTTAATGCTTGGGCTAAAAGTTTTAAGGGACAATTTTAAAACTGCATTAGCGCCCTGAATGTCATTACAGCCCGGAGCGATAAATGGCCTTGGCATCAGGGTGGCACTTACCGCCTGAAATGGACAAATTTCTGCCGGATAACAAGTTGTAAAGCGGCAGGTTTGCCCTTGAAAGCTGTCACTTTCGAGTAACGTCTTCGTTTCTACCCGGGTTATCGCATCCAAATCCTTTTCCGGCTCAAACTGAACAATGGCACAAGAGGGAATTGGACGAAGATAATGAGGATACAGAGTTTCCAGCATTGCATCCGTTAACTCCGGAAAATCATCACTCAGCTTTTGCTGCACCCGAGCATTCATGTAAGCGAAGCCGGACAACAGTCGCCCTACTAAAGGATCATCAACTGTGTCTGCATCCAGCTGAAGTCGGGATGCGGCAGCTGGGTGCATCTTTGCAAATTCAGCAGAAGTTTGCTGAATGAATGCGAGCTCTCGCTCGTAGAGATCTATTAATTTTTCACTCATCACATAATCTCAGAGACATCCACCAGCTGGGTAACTGGGTTGAGTGCCGAATCAAATACAATAACTTCCGACGCTGGATTTACATGTAATACAGCTTCAACACGAAAGCGTATACTAGGATCTTCGACATCCACTTTGTCTTGGGTGGTTACTTTTACCGAACGTATTCTGGGCTCAAAATTTAAAATTGTTTTTTCAATATCTCGACAAAACTGTTTTCGGCTTGCGGCAGAGGAAAGATTGACTGTTGATAGGTCTGGTAACCCGTAGTTAATATTTGACTGCTCTAAACTTTCATGAGTTGAAGGTGCGGAAATACATTTAAACCTTGTATTGAACAAGTATTCCAAATCACGACGCACCCCTTCACGCAACTGCCTCAACACTTGATGGGATTGATGTACATCCAATTTACTAGATGATTGTAATAATCGATCCAATACCGGGGCCAATAATCGCTTTTCTCTAACCATAATAATTAGGTAGCTCCGACGCCGATTGTTGCCAATGCGGTTGTAAGTTTTAGCTCGGATACAAGATGGTCAACGGTGTAATGACTCTTGAGATGAATCACACTTTGATAGCTACCCGCCTTGCCTGGCTCATCCGTTACTTGCACCCGAGACTCCCGTAGAGGGTATCGAGCCTGCATTTCCCAGGAAAGGTCATCCCTTCCCGTTGTGTATTCATCCAACCAATGCTGCAACTGCCGTTCGCAATCTGCAGCATTCATATAGGCACCCACCTTATCCCTTATCATTACCTTGATATAATGAGCAAATCGGGATGCACAAAGTATTTGTTGTAACATAGAGCTAATACGCGCATTAGCCGTGGCTGCTTTAGATGTGTATTGCTTCGGCCTTTGAAGTGATGGAACACTATTAAAGGCGCTGTAAGGAGTATCGTAACAATGACTCAAGCATACATACCCTAAGTCACTTAAATCCCGCTCAGCAAAATCAGTTACCAAAATTGAAGTGGCCATTCGGATCATGCCAGGAGTACTATCTGGCCTATAAGGCACCATTGGTAGCTGGGTTACCAGCCCTCCGCCCAGATGGTCACGTGCAACCCCTCTAATATGTGAAAACCAGCCAACTTCACTAAACTCTCTTAACAGTACGGCACCCAATGCAAAGCAGGCATTCCCCCATAAATAATTCTGGTTATGGGATGCCCGTACCTGCTCCTGAAACCTCAAACCACGATAGGATGAAAATTCCTGATTATAAGGTTCTCTCATCAAAACTTGAGGAAGTGTCAAAGCAATAAATCGGCTGTCTTCCAGGTCCCGAAGGCCATTCCATCGAATGTATTCTTTTTGACGGAACACTTCTGAAAAATTGATAGGCTTTGCTAGATCCGAAAAGTTGTCTACACCAAAAAGTTGCGGTGCTGATGCACAAACAAACGGTGCAAAGGCTGCGGCAGCAGTATGTGCGATGCCCTGCAAAGTAAAGACATCATCATAGGGGTGGTCAGGCAGTGGCCGATGGGATACATAGTAATCTCCAAGTAACAAACCAAATGGCTCGCCGCCTGGAGTGCCAAACTCTTCATTGTATATAAGATGAAACAGGCCAGATTGGTCAAAATCCGGGGCTCGCTCTATATCCTTCGCGAGGTCTTTCCAGCTGGCATCTAAGAGTTTGATTTTAATATTTTCAGCGTGGGGTGTATCAAACACCAATAAGGATATCCCCCGCCAGCTCGCTTCAAGTCTCTGAAACTTCTGGTGATGAATTATACAATTCAGCTGGTCACAGATTAGTTCGTCCAACTCGGCGATAATTCGACTCAGATAATGGCGAACGGAATAATTATCCCTATTTGTACAGGGGGATAACTCTGTGAGCCAATATTCAAATGCAAAAAGGTCATCCGGTTCCTGCAGAAATTTATGTAGCTCTCTCTGCTGCCCTCTCGCCAATTTCTCCGGTAGAACATCTGATTGATCTTCCGATATTTGGTCATGTGCTGCACGGGGCACCGGTATACTCCAACAAGAATTATTATTTGAATAAATAATGGTAAAACGCAGGCCTTGAACAAGGCCATGTGAAGAGAGAACCCGCCCCTAGAGGCGGGCCCGGAGCCTTATCCCGCAGATGGGATATTTGCCACCATGCGCAAGGACGTCGTCAATTCTTCCATCTGTAACCAGGGTCTCAGATAGGCAATCGCACTGTAACATCCAGGCTGACCCGGAATCTCTTTTACTTCTACACGCGCCTCAGAAAGCGGGTACTTCGCTTTCATTTCAGGGCTCGCGTCGGGGTTGGAGTTAGTGTATTGGGAGATCCACTTGTTCAACCAGCGCTCACAATCACCAGCTTCCATAAAGGAACCCACTTTATCGCGCGCCATTACCTTGAGGTAATGTGCAATACGAGAGGTCGCCATCAAATAAGGTAAGCGGGCAGAAATAGCTGCGTTAGCAGTGGCGTCAGGGTCATCGTATGCCTTCGCCTTTTGCGCACTTTGAGCACCAAAAAATACAGAGTAATCCGTATTCTTGTAGTGACACAGAGGCAAGAAGCCCTGAGCGCTTAACTCAGCTTCACGGCGATCGGTAATACCAATCTCTGTGGGACATTTCTGATCGAGATCCCCATCGTCACTCTTGAACACGTGAGATGGCAGCCCTTCTACTTTACCACCACCCTCAGCACCACGAATTGCAGTACACCAAGAGTTCTCAGCGAATGCTTTAGTCATGGTGGTACCCATAACATAAGAAGCATTCATCCAGCAGTATTGATCGTGCTCTGCCGGACGGGAAACGCCAGCTTCATCCACTTCAAACTCTTCAAAGTCAAAAGCTTCAATCGGCTTGGTGTTAGCACCATAAGGGGTACGGGCCAAAGTGCGCGGCATTACCAAAGTGACAAAACGGGAGTCGTCACTGTCACGGAAACTGCGCCACTTGATGTACTCGGCGGATTCAAAAATACCACCCAGATCTCTCGGCTTAGAAAGCTCCGTATAATCATCAAAACCAAACATGCCGGCACCGGCAGCAGCAACAAACGGACAGAAGCCAGCCGCAGCTACATTAGACATCTTGCTCAGAAGCTCGATATCCTCAGGGTGGCTGGTGAACTCGAAATCCCCGATCATTACGCCGTATGGCTCACCACCCGCAGTACCAAACTCTTCTTCATAGATTTTTTTGAAGGTCTGGCTCTGGTCGAACTCAACTGCCTTATCCAGGTCGCGGAAGAGCTCGCGCTTGCTCAGATTGAGCATGCGGATTTTCATGGTGGCGCCAGTTTCCGAGTTCATGACCAGGTGATTCAGACCACGCCATGATCCTTCCAGCTTCTGGAATTTCTCGTCATGCAAAATAGCAGATAGCTGCTGGGACATGGCCTTATCAATCGCGCTAACTGCTTTCTTGATGGTCTGGGTCAGGTTACGATCCCAGGTGACCGTCCCTTTCATTACTTGCTCTGTTAAATTCGCAAGCAAGTCTTGTGCTTCTTGAGGCTCAGTTTGTTTAGTTGCCGCAATCGCCTGGTCTAGGAGACTCGCCGATTGCTCTTCAGCTTCACTACCTGCAACATTTTCTACTTCAGTGCTCATTCTGAGTCCTCTCCTTTATCCTCATTCAAGCCCAACTGGTCAGAGATAGCGCTGACGTTTTCTGTGCTCTTGAGAATATCCTCAAGTACTTTTTCAAGCTCCTCAGAGCGATCAGCTTTACTCAGCAGATCACGTAGCTTGCTGCGTGCTTCGAGCAATTGCTTGAGGGGCTCAACCTGCTCAACAATTTGTTCTGGCGAAAAATCGTCCATATTGTTGAAGTCGAGATTAACAGCCATTTTACTGCCGTCACCCGATAAAGTATTTTCCACCTGGAGATCCAGTTTCGGATTAACTTTACCCATTACATCGTTGAAGTTATCGCGATCAATCTGGATAAACTTGCGATCTTTTAGAGCTTTGCGATTCTCTGCATTATCGCCAGAGTAATCACCCATAACGCCGGCTACAAAAGGAAGCTCCTTTTTGACTTCGGCTCCGTTAGTTTCAACATCGTAAGTGATATGTACACGCGGCTTACGCACGCGCTTAAGTTTGTTGTGGATGCTTTCAGACATCTAAGGTCTCCTTTCCGACTTTAGGGACTGCTGTTCTCAGTTAATTACCAACCAGTGCTGGCTTCTTCTTGCGGTTGCTCACCCCAACCATCATCAGAGACTGGCGCGGATACACTTTCAGTAGGTGTATCTGCGGCAACCGCAGGAGCTGATGAAGTGCCACTCGTAGTCACTGGTGGGGTTATATATTTTTGCGTATCCGTGCCATCGAGACGAACTCCCGTCAACTGGGAGTAAAGCGCCTTCGACTGGTCATCGGGTAGCAATTCAGACATCAATTGTGAGACGGTCATTCGTCCCCAGCCTATCAGCCTCTCCAGGCCGGGCGCCAGCGGCGTATGCGGCTCATAGGTACGAAAATACTTTGCCGCCTGTTCAAGCAATTTTAAAGCATCCTCTCTGGACACTACCGGACCGGTAGGAACAGCTACAGCAGTGGCAGCCACAGAAGCAACTGTTGCAGCTGCATTTCCAGCCTGAACTTCCCCTGTAGGCTCTTCTGATGATTCAGGCGCCACATCTTCTTGAATCTGCTCCAAAGACTCTAAGTGAGCCTTATAAATGAAGCGGCTTGTCCGCAACACTTCATCCAGTAGAGATGAAATATTCGTGGATGGGGGGGCATCATGGCCGCAGCTTTGTCGCAGGCTATCATTTATGGTCTTAAAGTGCCCCAGCGCAGCCTCGATTGTCTGGACGAGGTTTTGGGCCCACTCACCGCTCGCACTGTTTACACATTGATCAATTTGCTCAAGGTTATAACCCAACGTTTCTATTCGAGCAGCCTTGGCATCGTCATCTGCAATTCTGTCAGCATCCCGTGCCTGCTGGAATTGGAAGAATGAATAGTCCCCATAATCCCCTTCGGGAGTAATACCGGCACTGCGAATGGGCATTAGCAAAGTGCCATCACCACCATCACCATTCAAACCTGTCAGGGGGGCTACTTTTGTCTCAAGGCCATCTTCGTCTGGTAAGGGATACAAGCCGTCCCAATATTGCTCTACTAACGAGTCGATCACCTGCAGGCCATCTCTCAAGCCAATAAAGCCATGTAAGCGAATTAAGGCCTCGGTATACCAGCTGGCAACCTCTAAGTCCTTACTCTTTTTCCCTAGGATATTTTCTGCAGCTTTTGCTACATCCCTCCAAGGTGCGAGTAGGTCTGTATCTGCATCATCGAACATTGCGGAGCGTTCAGCAGCTCTTGCACTGTTGCGAGCATCTTTGATCGAGTAATAGTCAGAAGTTGGCGAACGATCCTCTCGGATATCTTCCCCTACGGGATTATCCTCTGAGATTGGAGCAACTAATTCATCGATATTTATCGTGTTTGGGAATGCCATCAATAAAGGCCCTTATACCGAATCAAATCCTTTAATCAGAATTCTGAGAAGAGTACACGTTGTAGATATCTAATCAAGGCAAATAATGCGCTTGGTACCTATTACTTTAAAAAACATGTTCAGTTGACAATTTTACGCTATTTATTTTTGTTAGATTTTGGCTTCTTATTCCAAGCCATTACATAGGAACTGATGTTGAATCGCAACTCCCCATACTAGTCGCAAGTTTAAATGTGGCAAAAATATGCAAAAACTCAGACCTACTCTTTTCAAAGTTCTCAAGAGATGACCACAAAAACACAGAATAGAAACTTTCCTGGCTCTGGAAGAAAGTGACCAAATAGCGAACTGGTGTTTTTACAACCTCAGCAGACATCTCATAAATATGACCATTTTGACTATTACTTATCAGTGGCTCAGGCCCAGATATAATAACGCCATTTTCCACTCTAGCCAGACACTGCTGTATTTGTGCTTTACCAAAATGCTCGATCGACAAGTCATGGGGAAGCAGGGATCGATCTTGCTTTAGAACTATCAAATAGCGACTTAACTCTGAACTTCCGGCCTGAATCACAGCTTCCCTATTCAGATTATCAAACCCTTGCCAACCGGCTGGAATACCAATAGAAGCTGTGCCATCTGTACTTTCCAAAAACTCCAGAGCAGGAGGTAACGGAGGGTCTCCACAATTACTAGACTTTTCAGTACAGTGTATTAATTGATCACCCAAACAGAGCTGTGTATGCCATCCCGCCTCCCAGAATTTTTTCATTAGTTGGCAGGCTTCTCTCCTATCTTCTGTGACTTTAACCTGAGAGTTTGTACCGCCCAGCAGCCCTTTTATCTGACTAAAGGCCAAACCAAATTCACGCCCCAATGCAGCTATTGCATAGCGTCTCTCTACAGAACCTCTTATTTCTCCGGTAAAAATTACTCCGTAAGACATATCTGTAACCTTAGCTTCCTGCTCTGACAATTTCTTTACAACCGAGAATCTCTGATACGACCATCCAAACTCAATTAAATTTTATAGGTTTTCTTGAGATTGATTTTTTTAAACAGATCCACGGGTGAAAAGTAAATTTCCACTCTTAGTATTAATGAATAATTTTTGCGTGATATCTTTTATGCAGCTCGCTCAGAGCTGAAGTTTGCTGCAAGGAAAACAAATGCGCATAAATGAAAGGTAAACAACCTGATTCACGCAACTCCAGGAAGGCTCTAGAATCAAGCTCCCCCAATCTCTCCTCTGAAATGCAATAAACACCTGTTAATTTATGCTTAACTTCACCTGGCAAATCTACATTTATTTGATTTTCTACCAGCAATTTAAACCGCGTTAAAAGAGCTACAAAGTTAGTGACCCGTATTTTTTGAAGGTGGATATTTTCCAAACGACGTTGCGCCTCTAACAAGTAGCTACTTGGCTTTCCATTTTCTTCAAACAGCCTTATAGCTTGAGAACTATTTTCGTTTGCGGTAAGCAAAGAAGATTCAACACAAATGTAAGCACTAGAAGAGTCACTCTGTTTGTATTTTAAATAAAAAGGATAAGTGCGGATAGTCGTGGGAATATACTCACCCAACCATTGATCTTCTTGCCAGAAAAGATTTTCCCCAGGAGTTACGCCAAGTAATGCACAGCTCTCAAGCTTTCCCGTCTCTTTTGATCGAGTAAATATAATAGGGCAGGCACGCGCTACCGGTATAAACTCAGGCAACAAAATTGGACAGACATGTAAACTCTTGCTATGGGAAAGATCACTTTTGATTAATTTACAATTACGGTGCTTCTTCTTGTCCAAGATAACCAGCTGTCTCACGCTGTGCCCTCAAATCCTAACTTATATTCTTCTGTAACTGCACACCAAGCATTGAGCTATAGAGCTCAGGGCTTGGCAGTGATGGGCACAGCAAGGTTGTCGGGGCCAAGTGTTGAGACCCCTCACTCCACCACAGACTATATGCGGAGTAGCTACTTTTGCTCATCTGCCCTAATAGACCTGCAAAACCTCTTTCCAGACTATTCGATTGACCTGTGGAGACGACAAAGTCTCCCTGTGCTGGAGGCAGAGAGATAATGCCCGCCCTGTCAGGGGGAGCACTAAATGCCTCACATAACTGGTCTGCATGTAGCATATTTTGCAGCGATGTAATTGCTAATTCAGACAAGCTCTGGAACCAGCTCTTAGCATCAGACATAAAAGCAAATGCATCCACTACCGGGGATAGCGGAGCAGCAAATGTCAACGGAAAATAGCGCCCAACACTGTCCACACTAGGTACTAAAATTCCGGCCCACGCATTGGCATCAATGATGCCTTTGCTGTGGACAAACCTCCAAACAGGACTGGTCAAGTAGTAGTCCAACCACTCTTGACCAACGAGTTCACGAGATCCAAATACCGCTCGTTGTAACCAGCCATCCCATACAGTGACAAAACTACCTGGCAGCTGCCGCTGAACAAAGTCCCCGTGACCCGGCAACTTACCAAAAATACCAACTGTATTTTGCAAATCATCTACTCCGTCTACAGGGTCTCAGGGCATCGATATCCGCGCAGTAAACTGCGGTCGAACGGATTGTTTACATTAGATGCAATCAATTTAAATTGAGCCTTTCGCCCTTCCTCAGAGAAAGTGACAAAGTGTTCTGCATTACTTCGCCCGGCTTCCAAATCTGAGCTCGCTAACAGTCTGTACCATGCCCAGTCCCCTTCAAAATGCTTGCGATGAACAGTCTCATTCAGATCTTCAAAGATAATGCGGACGCGATTACTTTCACCACCACGCCAAGTCAGCTTTTTAGTGGTTTTAGGGCCATGGGAGTAAGGAACTCGTTGCTCTCCAAGTTCAAGTTCAAACAAACGAACACTGGAATCCAGTTTCGTGGGCTCAATACGGAAGGAGTAAGAAGCTCCTTCGCCGGCACTGAAGAAAGTTTTTCGAATACGTTCAGCTCGACGCAACTGGGAAAGGGCTTCCCTTGAAAGGCTAATACCCTGCCCTTCAACGTATTTGATTTTCCAGTTTCTGGTATCCACAAATGGTTTCAGATACTGATTGACAAATTTCTCCTCAATACCACCTGGTTTGAAGTACTGGTTAAACTCCATCACCGGCACTTCCTGGTCACGGTCGCTGCGCAGTGGGTACCGGTTTGCCAGGCTATTGCTATAGCTTTGATAAACCTCTTCACGCCAGACACGGTTGATATGCGCCTTAGTCTTGGCCATTACCAGCCCCCAAGCGCTGTCAGCAATATCTGTCAGCCACTGGTCAAAAGGTGCTGGCGCATTGGCAGCCTTAACCCTTAACTGTTTAATCGCATCGCTACCGCCGGCAAAACGCGCTTTGGCACGTCCAAAGGCCGCTTGATTCGAATCGGGAGCGCTGTCGATCTCAGTGAGGTATTCCTGAATTTTATTAATAGTATCCAGGTATTCTTGGATACGCGCTGGCCGCCCCTTCTCACTCTGAGTGATTCGCTGAACCTCCTCAAACCTAACATCAACAATGTTTGGCTTGTAATGATCCTGCAAGGCACTGGTTGCACTACCCAGTGCGGCTTGTCCCAGCTTTCGAGTAGTACTGGATACAGGTAGAGGTACCCCAGAAGCATCGACTGGCACTTCAGGACGAAGGGTCAGACGAGTGTTATCTGAAGTTATCTCGGTAATCGCAAGCAGGGGTGAATAAATAGGATCAGACAACTTTGACAACACATCCAATGCCTGTGAAGTGCTACCAAACCTCTGTATTTTGAACCCGCCAAGGAAGCCCTGCCAACGCTGTAAGTACTCCCCAAGATAGATTCGTTTTACTTCCTCACCAAGCTTTTCACGGTCGGCTTCGGTAAAGTCCTCACCACTCAGATCTCCTCCATAAATCCAGCGTTCTTCAGCCATATTTGTCATCAGCTGAGAGTCTGCTCCAAAGTCCAGTTCTTTATAACCCGCCTTTGTATAGAGGAAGGGAATCGTGAAGTTTGGATTATTGGCTCCCATACCAAAAATTTGCTGAGTGTCTCCACCAATTTCCTGGTAGAGATCTACAGGGGTCAATCCGAAGTCACTATTTTGTAGTTGAGCAAATAACCGCTGAGGCACAGGGATACGACGCAGTTGTTGTCGCGCGCGAGCTACCACCCTCTCATTCTCTTCCATTGAATTGGGTAGAGGCTGAATAAATAGTTGATCTAGGTGGTAGCGCAGTTCTTCCTGCCTCCCAGCTTCACCGGGTAGCTGACGCTCCCAGCGAGCAGTGTAGTAAGCCTCTATGGTTTTCAAATCCATTTTATCTGGATTAAAAAACATCAAATAGGTTTTGAGAGTACTTACCAAGGCGGGATCATTACTTCCGAGACGACTTAAGTCACTCTCTATATCACGAAGTAAAGCGGGAAGATAAATAGTTTCTAATTTATGGCGATAGAGATCATTTGCCGCGGTATCAATTCTGGTGTCATAAAGTCCCAAATTGCCAATCCACGGATGTTCCTCACGATCGTAGACCGCACTAGCCCGCTTCAAAGGCTCTAACAAATTTAAGGCACTGATGGGCGTAATATTTTTACCTTTCAGCTCACTCTCTGCACCTTGGTACGCGCTGAGATTATCGCTAACCTCTCCCATGGATAATTTATTCTGTGCGAGACTGCCACTCCATAAGAAAATAGCTCCGACAAAGCCTCCCGCCAAAGTAGCAAAAACTCCCCGGCGTAACCAAAGGTTAGCTGACTCAATCCGGCGATTAACGCCTACTAATTCAGCCTCGGGGAAAACGACATCCTTCAATAGTCGATGCAAGAAAAAGCTCTTACCAACACCCTGGAATTTTGGCCCGACGCTACGCTCTAGTCCAAAATCAGCGGTTACGGAGGACATCATACGGTCAACAGGACTGCCCTCCTGAGTGCCACTAGTAAAGTAGACCCCTCTGACCATAGGGACGGTTTCGTAACGATTTGGACCGAAAGTCTGCTTTACAAAATCTGTCAAAATATCTGTAAGGCTTTCCATTCGGGCAGGAAAACCTTGCAACAACGCCCGCTTCTCTACATTCCTCTCCTGATGAACACGCCACAATACGCGTTGGTTCAAACGCTCTATCAGCTGCTCAAATTCTGCTTTGAAATTATCGAGAGGGGCCCCTACAGTGGCGTTAGCTTCACGGGGAAAACTCATTCCCCAAACTTGCTCACGCTCAGCTTGAGAGAGGTTGTCGAAAAACTCTGTAAAACCTGCAACTAAGTCACATTTTGTGAAAGTGAGATAAATCGGGAAGCGAATACCCAACTCTTGTTGCAGTTCATTTACACGCTGGCGGATAATTTTTGCCTGGTGTTGGCGCTGCTCTTCAGTTTGCACCATTAAATCTTGCAAGCTAATTGCAACCAGAGCACCATTGATCGGGCGGCGGCGGCGGTATCTTTTCAATAAGCTCAGAAAAGCTTTCCAAGCGCTATTATCGTAAACCCGGTGACTGTCCTGAGTCGTATAACGCCCTGCGGTATCAATTAAAACTGCATCATTGGTAAACCACCAATCACAGTTACGGGTGCCCCCTACCCCACCCAGGGCTTCCTTCCCATGACTCTGCGCCAGAGGAAATTCCAACCCGGAGTTCACCAGGGCTGTTGTTTTACCACAACCGGGAGGCCCAATAATGATGTACCAGGGAAGCTGATAAAGGGAAACTTGTCCCTTGTCAGATTTAAACCGAGCACTACGTAATACACCCATCGCTTCACGGAAGCGACCAGAAAGAGCATTCAACTCTTCCAGCGAGCGTTCTTCGTCTGGATCTGTAGAATCGGCTTCTTGTGATTCCTCAATGCCTTTTATTAAAGCCTGGTTTTGGCGTCTCTCTACCAACCATTGGCTAATATTCCACACAAGCCAAATAGCAAAAATAAAAACAATAATAGTTAGCCGGACAGAGTGAGAAAGCGTGGCATTATCACTACCAAACTTAATGTAATCAGCCGCAAACCAAATGAGGAGGGAAAGAGCTGAGAGCCCTATGAGCCCCAACACCCACTTATTGGTAAAAAAGTTACGCAAGCGTTTCATGAATTGCTCCGTCTTCCAGGGTATCGACCATACCCAGGATCAATATCAGCCCGAGTGTTACCCTTCTCCTTGCGGAGACTCATCATCACTTTTGGACAAATCTAAAATCTGGTCCGCGACCGGTGTCGTCGTTTCATAGAGCCACCAGCGATAACCACTATAAGTTGCAAGTAACAATCCCAGGACAACACTCATAATCACCCAGAGGGGTATATAGTGAATCAGCCGGGATTTTCGCTCTACGCATCCTTGCCAACGCGGCGAAAGATCTCGGTCCATTGGCTGCTTGTGCTGTTCAATTGTTCTGTAGAGCTCATCACGAATCTGTTCTATTTGTTCGTGTCCACGCTGTACGAGCCGATACTTACCCTGAAAGCCCAAGCTCAAACACAGGTAAAAAAGCTCAAGGAGTTCCAAATGACTTGCGGGAGTTTCCAGCATGCGCTGCAAAATGACAAAACACTTCTCCCCTCCAAAAGTCTCTTTGTGAAATAGGCTAAGTAGAGAGTGCTGGCTCCAACCGCTAGCTGTACCCCAAGGCGTGGTCAAAACAACCTCGTCCACGACGGTACATAGTAAGTAACGGGCTGTTAGCACTGATTCAGGTGTTAAAGCCAGTTGCTTTGCCTCACGCTCGAAGCTTTGGATTTCCGTAGTAAGTCGCTTGTGCAGATCAGGTACGTTGGCGTGATTCATCGTTGTGCGCAATTTGATAATTACGCCTAACAATTTCGAAGCCGCAGACACCAATGGATTAAGACTGTTGCGGACCTGAGCCTCGACCGGGGCATCTTGGCTGGCAAAGAATTGTGGCTGAGCCTGAGCTGCTGCCGGTGCTGCTGCGGCACCGGGTGTCGGTATCAAAACCGTTCTATCCCCAGCATTAGGGGCCCGTGGAGGAGTAAAGCTGTCATTACTCATATTAATTATTCCTTATGGCCCAGAGTTCCATAGTTAATCCAGGGAACTCTGCGCCCAGATGCACTGCAAAACCACCCGAGCGAGTCATGGCCTGCCATAACTCTCCACTGCGCTCCACCTCAAAGTAAGTGAACCCTGCGTGATAGGGGATTTGTCGAGGAGCCACGGGAAGTGGGCGCAGAGTCAAGCCAGGCAACTGCGCAGAGATAAGTTCTCTAATCGCCTCAACTGGGGCAACCTTTGCCTGCGTGGGGAAGCGGCTGCGCAATAGATCGCCAGGCATATCCGCTTTTGCGGCCATAATAAAACTGGCTGATTTTAATAATGAAGGATCGGTAACCGGAGCAACATATATCCCGAATTTGCGCTGCACCAATTCCATTGCAATCGCTGTTTGCTCCAGTACTGTGGAGAGCGACTGCCTAAGTGCTGAAAACAGCCCAGCAAAGCTTACTTGCAGATCCTCATGTGCATACACCGGAATTTCTGGAGGGCGCTTAGACTGAGCAGTAAACGTCGAAAGTTCGCCTGCCAACTGCAATAATTCAAGAAATAAGTTGTGCGGATGTAATCGGGGCTGAGCCGTGATCTGCTTTAATAAGGGTTCAAAGCGGTTAATAACCTGCAGTAACAAATAATCAGCAATTTCTGCAGATCCGCTTCTTCCGCTGTCGCTCAAACGATGACCCAGAGCCGAGCCTCGATGGTCGAGCAATCCTTTTACTTCTTCAATATATGCATTGATAACCGCAGAAGTCTCCGCATTTAACAGCGGTGGGATATAGTCGGAATCAAGCTCTACCGGCTTTTCTGGTTGGCGCTCTTTAATTCGGGCAACTCCAACCGCAGCATAGCCACTCAGATCATCACTACCTAATTTGAGACAAGCTCTTAACTTTCCGACTTGGATACGCGCGGACTCACCAGAAGACGCCGCACTATTACGGGCATCAAAGTTCGAAGCCTGATAACGTGCCTGCGGGAAGTCCTCTTGATCTCGAATCGACTCCTGGCTACCTGGGCGCTTCATCGGCACACATAAGTAGACTATTTCATCACGAGTATTAACCGGAACATCCAGAACATCCGGCAAATGCTCATTTTCAGGGGCAAGTATCGGGGTACCATCGGGAAAAACAGCTTTCACTCTCGATAGAGAAATTTTTCCCATCGATAATGGCTCACTATCGATCGCCAGCTCTACAATCCCCCAGGTATAAGGCCCGAGCGGAGCTGTGCGCGCTTCGACAAGCTGTTCGAGATAGCGATCCTGCTGTTGAAAATGCTGAGGGCGTAAAAACATGCCCTCGCTCCAGATCACTTTATTGTTTGCCGACATAAATGTTCCTTAAAAAGCTCTCGTAATATTTCCAGGGCAGCAATTTTTATTGCCCGGGCAATAATTTCTGCCCTATTGAGACCGCTGCATATCAGGGAGCGTTTTTTTCATTCTTTCATAATCTTCTTTGGAGATTGTTACTGTTTCCCCACTATCATCTTCACTGCCACGAGTAGTCAATTTTGCTCGACGACGCTTGGCAATATCATCTGGTGAACCAATTCGTACATCAGCCAGCGATACTTCATATTCATTTTTTTTGTGGTCTGTAATTGGCAGCACCATTAGTGCCTCTGCATCCTGATACTGTACAAACTCAGCTAGAAGCCCGATATATTTTACGTCCGGCGTTAAAGCCAGTTCTTCTATACGCTGTTCCCCTGGAGCAAACTCTTTAAGGATTACAGTATCAATCAAATCCTTGCCGAGGCGGGATTGAGCATTCTCGTAAAGGTTAAGAAAATCTTCACGGGCAAACTGGCGCTCGTCCGCGAGCATAAACACTCGTATAACAACGGGAGAAGCTCGGCCATCATCATCTGGGTTCACGTCATTCTGTGTCTCTACAACCAACTCGAGACTGGTATCCAGATTTAGAGTCCGCCTCGTTGTTTGGCAACCAACAACTGCAACTGCCAAAACAGCGATTAAACTGACCTGAAATAATTTTTTTATCGACACAAGCAATTCCCTCTTTTCCGTCAACTTATTAATTTTTAATGCTTCGCGCATTTTTTAACTCTGATAATTGATTTTCATAAGTAACTGCAAATTCATCACCAAACAACTTGCGATAGCAATTATCCGGATCACCAACTAGCTCCCTGTAAATTGCAGTAAATCCTTCCCATTTTTTTGCATTTTTGTTTCCAAAAACGCCGGAAGTATTCCCCAGTCTGCGCTCAATATTTTCTGGGCTAAAGAATTTGAGCATGGCGTTGTAACCTGCTCTCATTCCAGCCAAAACCGCAACTTGATGATCCGACAAATCATCAAAACTATCCTTCACTGCCTCAGCGGGATTCATAAAAGCACCGGTACCCGCAAACATGGCTTCCAATGCATCCCGTTCCGTAGCACTAAATTTCAGCGGATTATTAGCTTCCGTTTGAATCATGGTTCGCTGCACACGCAGCTCATTCTTTATGCTGTTTCTTGCGCGCAAAAGGTCAATAAGACGAGCTACTGTTTCCCGGACAATTTCAGCTGCTTGCTGGTCCGCCTGTTGCAACTGGACCGTGTTCATATTCAGGCCGAGAGTAGATGCAAAAACGCTCCCCCCTGAAGAACCTGTGGGCTGAGTTACTGGGGATTGCTGTAAATGCGAAAACTGCTGAGCTTGGGCAGCCAAATCCAGTTGTGGATTTGGTTTTGGCTGTAGTTGCGGTTGCGGTTGCGGTTGCGAGGACGATTGCCCGGAACCAAACCCTGGAGCGCCATCAACTTGTTGCCCCTGCATAGCAGCGAAAGAGTCTGCAAAGGGGTTATCTTGAGCAGGCGGAGAAATTGGTTGCTGATTAAACCCTTGGGGCTGCCCTAACGGCTGAGATTGCATTGCCTGTGGCTGTAGCTGTAGCTGTGGCTGTGGCTGTGGCTGTGCCTGTGGCTGTGGCTGTGGCTGTGGCTGTGGCTGCATAGCCTGAGGTTGTGGTATCGGAGTTGCGACAGGTTGCTGTGAAATCCCCTGGAAACCACCCATAGGAACTTGCGGCTGCGGAGATACCACTTGAGATTCAGGCACCGCAACCGTCTCAACGACAAGTTCCGGTACCGGCTGGGGATTTATTTGCATTGAGTGCTGGTCAGCTGGCACATGATCATCGTCACTACCATCTTTCCACCACTCATCATCAGACCATTGATTACTGGATTGCTGCTGACCCGTAGAACCCACTAAGCCACCGACGGGTGACATCTCAGGAGCACCACCAACAAGACCAGACGGGTCAGATTGGCCAAAGGCAGCAAGTGGGTCCAGAGGGCCCGATTCCGAGGTGAGAAGACTATCGCTAGTTGGGGTGTTAGCCTGATTACCCAGCCCAATCGAGCCCCACTCCCCAGTTTGAGCCACATCTGACTGCGGGCTGGAACCCGGCTCAAGCCAACTATCCAATTCTTTCGCTTCTGCCTGGCTTTGCATTTTTGCCATGGCATCCGCGCTGAATGTTGTTCGATCCGAGGTATCGAGAAAATCTGCACTTCCCAGACCTTTGGGAAGATCTCCCTCTTCCTTAGGCTGTCGCAGTGAAACTTTCAATTTATATTCCCCGAGAACGATCATGTCGCCCTCTTTTAATGGGACTTGATTTCCCTTTCCTAACGGATTTTCTGAATCATTGTAATAGGTTCCATTAGTACTAGTATCTACCAGAAAAAACTGATTATCGGTAAAGGAAATCTGTGCGTGTTTTGAGGAAACCACTCGATCTGGATCGGGTAAAACCCAATAATTATCGGCAGAGCGACCCAAACTGCCACCAGCTTTCGTGAACAGTTTTGTATGTTTAAGCATATTGGCGCCAGAAGGGTCGGCCAATACTGATAGAATTAGATCCATTTATTCCTGACTCACAATAGTGGTTTATTCATAGTCTTCAGGTAGATTTTTGCCTGCGTATACCTGTAAAGATCCAATCCCTACACTTACACCCAAGGGCCTTTGAGGGTACCGCCACCCAGAGAGCTAAAGCTCGGAAGAATGACTTGATCCCGCCCTTGCACCGAACGCATAGTGCTAATACCAGCCTGCATAAATTTTGCAGCTGCCCTATCTGTCAGGAGCGCTTCTGCACAAGGCGTCAATAATTCGCCATTAGGTAACTTGCGTAAATGAAGGGGTAAGTCTTCATAGCTTGCAGACGAAGGGGGCTGTAATTTGCCAGTTTGAGAAAAGCCTTGGCAAACCGCTAACCCCAATAAATAAACACTATTCCCCCAAAGATAATATTCATGACCCTGCTCTGGGGTTAATTCTTCAAAATTGAAATACTCTGTTGTAGAAGTATTTTTCCCAAAGGGGAGTCTCAGCATAAATCTGGGAGCTGCCAACGCAACATGCTCACTAGCGGAGTATTCACGGACTGCCTGCCAACTTTCCGCAAACTGATCGCTCAACGGATAGTACCAATCATCGGGATCTACTGAACCTGACAAATTTGGACAGCCTGCTAATTTTGGATCCCCACCCAATAAAAGTGCACTTCCCGCAGCCTCTGCAATCGTGGATAAATCTATCAGCAGGTGAAGATCTCGCTCCTCATCAGTAACAAAGTAATCCCCAATGACCAGGTTATAGGGGATATTCCCAGAAGCTGTTTCACGCTCAACCAGTAACTTAAATGTCTGCGATTTTTCCAAGTCGCTTTCGGCTTCAGCAAAATCAGCTAGAAGCTCTTCTTTACTGACGTCTATTAAGTAAAAATCCAGGTTCCCGTGCTCTTCAACACGTCTCAACAAAAGTTGCAGACTCAGCCAACTAGCCTCTAACTGACGAAAATCACTGTGATGCATCAGTTTACGCATCGCATCAGACGTAGCTTCAGCCAGGGCATTTAGATATTCACCCTGGCGGGGGTCCTCACTTTTCTGCACATAAGGAGCGACAATATCTTTGATGAGCTGGTCAACCTGGAAGGTGTTTTGACCTTCCTTTGCATTACGCTCTCGACCGGCAGCCAGGATTTCATCCAATATCGACTGCTCGCTATCTCGCTGACCCAAGCCCTGCTGAGCGGCCAACTCTGGTTTCCACTGTTGAATTTCCTCAGCTGCCTGCTGGAACTGACGCGGATCGAGCAGCCTGCGCTCCAGCTCAATAAACTTCTTAAACAGTGGCAAACGGCTATAAAGGTAATCTGGGTGTAAATCATCAAAGCATGGTAATCCCAGAGGGCGATCCAGTACGGGCAACTGCAAACTCACACCTAGATCAGCAAAAACGCCCTCAAAGGTATCGCGGTTCAACAGGTATACCCTTCGACTGGAAATCGTTTCGGGTTCACACTGGCGGCGACTCGCTCTCCCGCTGAAATCACCCAGGATCGCAACTTTCAATCTATCAGTGCCAAAATCCATAACTGGTTTTTCCTTATTGTTATCGCCAAGGATCTGAAATCCCGTTGAAATGCTGGGCCTACTCACAATTTGTCACCTGCTGACAGGGCTTAATTACCCTACTTCTTATGGCCTTTTAACGCCCTCAACCCGACATTAGGTTTTCGCTAGGCAGTTTCTTTTGGTTCTTTTTCGACTTTATTTGCTTTTTTAGGGCGACCACGCTTAAGCGGTCGTACTCTTTGGTTAACAATCTGCTCAATTTTCTCTTTAAACGCATCCCCGCCGAGCACATGACCTAACTTAATCGTTTCAGCGATATAGTCGAGCAACTTTCGATCAAAGCTATACTGAAATAACTTCCTGTAAGATTGCGCTCTCTCCACCACTGTATCCCCAAGAGATAGATACAAGCGGTGATCCTTGATCAAATTATCTTTCTTAATGTTTGCGTGATGGTTAAAACTTGACCACTCGTAATCCTCAAGGGAGTCTGACAATCCCAAATACAGTGGGCGCAACTCTACGTATCTGTAACAGGTCAACAAATACGCATCAGAATCAATCAAGCTGGACTTATAGCGTCCTCGCCATAGTGTTCCGGAGCGCTTGTAACGGTGATTGACAAACTGCACATAGCGACGCCCAAGGGATTGCATCATAGATGATATCCCATCCGGTATCGTGGGCGTAGCTATGATCTGGATCATATTGGGCAATAAAACATATGCGTGAACATCAACGCCATATTGGTCTGACGCGTTACGCAAACTAATCAAATAATATTGATAATCTTCCTCGTCAAAGAAGCAGGGCAGATTGTTGTGGCCTACCTGCACAATATGCTGGGGAACATTTATCAAATTGAGCCTGGGCAAACGGGGCATTTTGCCTATGGGTCCTTTTTTAGCTGGCTTAAAGCCTTTTCTGTAGAGAGGTAAGGCTCTTATTATCGCAAATCAGTGAAAAGTATTTCAAACTTGGTATGCGAGCAAGTTAACATTAGCCTCGGTGATCGGTTGTAATAATATTACGCCGCATTGTATTGCTTTTTATTAAAGGGGAGTTGCACCAGACATGGATCAAATTAGTCTGGCGGTCAACGGGCGCACTGACATTGGTCAGGTTCGTGAGGAAAACGAAGATAGCATTCGCTGGTACGCGTCGGCGGAGCAGCCTTTTGCCTATATTGTGGTAGCCGACGGGATGGGCGGTTACACCGGTGGCGCCACCGCCAGTAAAATTGCAGCTGAGACGGTTCAAGCCCATCTCGATGACCTGCTGAAACACACTTTTTTCTCCTGCACGTCTGAACAGCAACAGCTTATATTGCGCGCCACCCTAATCGACGCAGTCAACAGCGCAAATACAGCTCTAATCAATACCAAAAACCTGAACCCCCAGTTTTCCAATATGGGAACAACTTTGGTTGCCGCGGTCATGTGGCGCGACTTTTTAATCGTTGCACATATTGGCGATTCTCGCGCATACCTGTGGAACAATTATGGATTGCAGCGCCTTACACGAGATCACAGCGTTGTACAGGAGATGATTGATTCAGGTCAATTAACCCCCGAGCAAGCCAAAGAGTCCAATGTCCGCAACCATATTACCCGTGCCTTGGGGGTTTCCAGCAGTGTAGAGGCGGATATAAATAGCTGGAAACTCACGCAAAACGCACTCCTTTTGTTATGTAGCGACGGGCTCACTGAATATCTTGATGATCATGCGATAGAGCGCGTACTGGCCACTCATCGTCCGGCATTAGAGTGTGTATATCGTTTTATTGACGATGCTAATCGCCTAGGTGGGCGCGACAATATTACTGCAGGAATATTGGAATATTCTTCACAATCATTGCGTCAAATACTCCCCCACGAACAAAGTGTTACCGAACGTCCCAGTTCTTCTGACGTAACAATTAGAAAGTTACACCGCTAATTTGATTTACCGGATACTGTAATATGACACCGGAACGTCTAACCCAGCTAATACCTAACTTACTCAATACGCTTACCCCTCCGACAATTACTCTTTCTCATGAGAGCCCTGCATCGGCTGTGCGCTGGCTCTCTCAGGTCGAACATACTTTAAAAAACATCTCACCCACTCCAGTGAATGAGGGCTTTTGGCCAAAGCTGCCAAGTATCACGTCTAATCGCTTTAGTATCGATTCAGCACCAATATTACCCCTCCTGTATGAAGCTGAAGACAACCCCACGCAATTCACCAATACCCCTGGTATTAACCCCGAGAACGAGGTGGTACCAGCTTTAGATCGTTGCCATCGAATTAACGGGCACGTCGTTACCGCAACAGGGGAAGTCGCTTTCGAGCGAACAGACGTACTTATTCCTGGACCGCTGCCGTTTGAATGGAAACGATATTTTCGCTCCTCTCTCAATGAGGATACTGGCATTGGTGTGGGCTGGCGGCACTCTCTCAGTGAAAAGCTTGTCGTACACGATAACGTTGTAAAGCTGGTTTCTGCCGAAGGGAGGTCTGTAAAATTCAAATTACCCGCCATTGGTCACGGGTGCTACAACCGCTTTGAGCGGTTGATGTTATTCAGGCAAAGCCTGCACAGTTATCGATTGACGACATTCAATCAGCATCACAAAATATTTCGCGCTGATGGTGTAAATAGCGCTCTACCACTTGTAGAAATCAGGGATCAATTTGGTAACGCCATAACAATCGACTATCAGGAGGGCCTGCCTAAGAAAATGGTCAGCTCCTGGGGTCGTGTTATTGAATTTAAGTGCCAGAACGGTCATATCCATAATTTAATAAATAGCCACGCTGCCGAAGGACAAAGTGATCTCTGCAGCTACAATTATCAAGATGGTCAACTACTCGAAAGTTGTAGCGGCCTTAAAAAAGAAAGATACCAATATAACAATACACAGTTAGTACAGTTAAATAATAGCCAATCTGGAATTTATCAATTTACCTACGATGCACACGGCCGGTGCCAGCTAATACAGTCCAATGAATTAATCACCAGTCTAAACTGGCACGCAAGTCATAATACCTGTACGGTCGAGTCAGAGCTGTCCGGTCCCATTTTTATACGCTTTAACAAGTTCGGCCAGAGAATTTCTGAACAGCAGCAATCTCGTAGCCTTAGCTGGCTTTTTGATTCCTACGGCAATCTCAGTGAAGAAATTCAGGCCAGCGGCCATAGGCTTTTCTTCCGTCACGATGAATTCGGCCGGCTTGTCCGATACACCTCTCACAATATTAGTAATCGATATCTCTATGATGATCGCGGCTATTTACAAGCGGCAGTTATCAATGGAGAGACCCTATGGCAATACAAGTTTAACGAGAAGGGACGCCCAGAACGTATCGTCGACCCGGCAAAACAAGTTTGGCTGTTTCTCTATACAGATAGGGGGCAGATCACACAGATTCAGGACCCAGAGGGAGGCAAAGTGGACTTCAGCTGGGATGGGCAAGGCCAGCTGCAGTCCGTTCGTAGAGACGATAAAGTCCTAAGCTTTGAGTACGACCACTGGCAACGAATCACTTCGCTTAAAATGAATGGCGAAGTATGGCGTGAGTGGAGTTATGGCAATGCGGGCGAATTGCGTGAAGCCCACTTGGGTATTCACCAGTACGGTCTGGACTACTCTGAACGCGGCCTGCCCAATGCTATCCACGGAGACAGTGGCCAGAGTATTCTTTGTGATTATGACAACGCGGGCCGCCCGTGCCATATCAATTTCGCTGATGGTAACAACTGGGAATTAATCTACAGCCCTAGGGATGAACTCACCAGCCTGGAGAGCCCCGTAGGGAATTACTACTGGGAATATGATCACTACGGGCAATTAGTTAGCCACGAGGCACCACAGGATCGAACTTGGCGTTGGCATTACAATATAGACGGCAGCCTGCATGAATATTGTGATAATGACTCTCGCTGGTACTTTAATTATAACAACAGCGGTGTATTAACCGGTATTCGCAATAACAGTGGCCAAAATAGTGAGTTCCACTACGACCAGCATAACAGGCTGGTACAGGCAGATAATGCCCTTTCCTCAGTGCGCTTTAAATACGACAGCCGCGGTCGGGTAACCGCAGAGCATCACGACAGTGCCGATATCCGGGATTTCAGTCTTCAGTATCAATATGACAAACGCGGCTGGTTAAAGAGTGCCAGCTCCGACAATCTCGACTTGTCTTATACATTCGCCCCTTGTGGAGCCCTGTATGGCATCGATGCCAATGGTGAAGCCATTGTTCGCACCGAATCCAAAGGCCAAGATATGCTCCAGGTTCAAGGAGAGGTTCGCAGTAATCACAAATATTTATTTGGGCGCCTGGTAGGTATGGAGTCCGGTCAAGCATTTTCCTGGCACTTTGATAAATCCCCTCCCCTGCAAATGACCAACCCGCTGCGGGCACAGCAAAGTCCGACTCAACCTCAAACAGAAAGTGACAAGCGCGGCAATATTATTAGTGAAAGCAACATACCAGGCCGCAAGGATTATCAATACCAATACGACGGCTGGGGCCTGATGAGCCATGCGGAGTGCGGGGAATTTAAAACCTACTTCCGCTACGACCCCTTCGGTCGGCGCTTAAGCAAGACATGTACCCACCGAAAATCAACCCGCCAGCGCCGCGTTGTCACTATTTGGAGCAGCCTGGGTATCTGGGGGGAAATTCACAATATTGACGGCAAGTCCCGAGGTTTAAGCCATTGGATTCACCAACCCCAAACCAATGCCATTCTCTGCCAATGGACTGCCGACAATATTGAGCATTACCTTTCCAACCCCGACGGCAAGCCACTCGCGATTTTTGATACTCAAGGTGCCGCTCAGTGGTCACAAGGTGGGGAGGCTGGAGAGAAAGGAAAAGACCCCCACAATCAAGGGCCGAGTGCCTGGCGGGGAACTAACTTACTCGCGGATGTAGAGACCGGGCTGTGGTACCACCCCTCAGGCTACTGGAGCCCTGCCCTCGGTATCTGGCTAAATGGGGAGCGCTCTCATAACCTGACGACTTCTGCCCAATCAATCGGGCAGCTGTAGCGAAGTACTCGGGCAGCTGCATCAACATTTGCTGCCCGGGTCAACTCTTATCTACCTATACACTATGGGTATGTCTATTTGCCCGTGAGTGTTATGGAAGAGCGCTCGGATTTTGAGATCGGTGGGGTCCATGTCGCCAGGGGCGAGTCCTGCCATATTGATCTGCCCGTTGTGCGGCTTTACACAAGCACAGAAATGGCAATCCCAGTTTATGTGCAGCGCGGTAAAAAAGATGGTCCCAAGATGTTCGTTTGTGCCGCCATACACGGTGACGAACTCAACGGTATTGAAGTAATAAGCCGGCTTATCCAAAGCGGCCGCTTGAAGTCATTGCGCGGGACCCTGGTTGCAGTTCCAATGGTTAATGTTTACGGGGTACTGCAGCACACTCGCTATCTACCTGACAGGCGCGACCTAAACCGCTCATTCCCAGGGTCGGCAAAGGGGTCTCTCGCCGCACGTATGGCTCACGTCTTCCTCAAGGAGATTGTCACCAAATGCGACTATGGCATCGACTTACACACAGGAGCCGTACATCGCAGTAACCTCCCCCAAATTCGCGCTAACTTGGACGATGAGCAAACCCGAAAACTCGCCAAGGCCTTTGGTGTTCCCGTGCTACTCAACGCTTCTATTCGCGATGGATCCCTGCGCCAAGCAGCCGCGGATCTCGGGGTAAGAGTATTACTGTATGAAGCTGGTGAAGCCCTGCGCTTTGATGAACTCAGTATCCGCGCCGGTGTTAAAGGTGTGATCAATGTGATGAAACACCTGGAGATGTTGCCGCAAACCCGAAAGACAAATGTGATAGAGCCATGTGTTGCTCGACGCAGCGGTTGGCTTCGCGCGGGGGATAGCGGCATCGCCAATCATCTTAAGGCACTCGGGGATCAGGTCTACCGGGGCGACCTGCTGGCGACCATTGCAGATCCATACGGCCAGGAACTGGACCAGCTGATCTGCAATGAGGATGGAATCATTATTGGGCGACAGAATATCCCCCTGGTTCAGGAAGGCGAGGCGATGTACCACATCGCCTATTTCCGTGAACCCGAGGGTGTTGTCGAGAACCTGGAGCTACTCCAGGATACGCTCCTACCGGATGAGAACTTTTAGGGAGTCCCTATTGTTTCTTCAACAACTCCAGGACTTCCTTGCTCGGGTAGCCCTGAACTTCAACGCCGGCACTCTTTTCAAATTCACTCACCGCTTTGCGGGTACCCGGACCTGCCTTGCCATCAATTTCTCCGGTGTAAAACCCTTTCTGTTTGAGCAACTTCTGCAACTCTTCCACTTGAACACTATCCAGTAGAGTAAATGGACGCTTCCAATCATTTACCAAAGGCGCACCGCCGCCAATCCGATCTGCCAGCAGGCCTATAGCTATCGCATAGCGATCTGAATTGTTGTAACGCTTGAGGACAAAGAAGTTCTTGAACACTAAAAATGCCGGGCCATTGCGGCCGTCTGGTAACTTTAATTCGGCAATGGCTTTCTTGTTGGGAAAGGGCTCACCATTAGCTCGTGTGACACCAAGCTTTTCCCATTCGGCTACCGACATCTTTCCCGCGGGCATTTTACGAGCGGGAATATTGACCTCATAGCCCCAGGGTTTTCCTCGCTGCCAACCGTTACTGGATAACAGGTTGGCGGCAGTCGCGAGCGCATCCGGAATGGAGTTCCAGATATCCCGTTTACCATCACCATCGATATCCACCGCATAGGCTTGATAACTGGTGGGAATAAATTGGGTATGCCCCATAGCTCCAGCCCATGAGCCCAGCAAGTGCTCACCCTCGATATCTCCTGCCTGCAATATTTTTAGCGCGGCCAGCAGTTGCTGACGGCCAAACTTTTTACGCTGGGGATCCGCATAGGCGAGTGTTGCCAGTGAGCGAATGACACTGCGCATTACCTTGTCATTACCGAGGATGCCGCCAAAACTGGATTCCACAGACCAGATCGCAAGCAGGATATTGGGGTCCACCCCAAAACGCTTCTGGATCTTGTCCAACCAGGGCTTCATTTTTTCTTTTTCCCGCTTGCCTCGTTCAATCGCTCTCTTTTGCACCCGATTATCAAAGTACTGCCACACCGGTGCTTTGAATTCGGGCTGATAGGCTGCACGATCCAGAACCCATTGGTCTGGAGAAGTGATCCCTTTAAAGGCTTGGTCGTAAACCTCCGCAGAGATTCCACTCTTAATCGCGGTTTTGCGGAACTCCTTTACCCATTGTTCGAAGGCCGGATCGGCTTTCTCTTGTGCATGGGTATTGGAAGCCAGGAGAACTGCGCTTATCACGAGGATGGCAGACAGATATTGAAACCATTGCAATTTGGGCATGGAGTTACCTTCGACACAACTTTTGCTCGCTCAAGGGTAGAACGAGCCACTCTTATCCGAAAGGTGGATTGGCCGGTAACCGTTGAACTTCCCACCCACTATTAAACTGGACAGTCACATGAGAGGGAAGTTCGTGCTGCTCACCTTTAGAGTGAGCTCTGCCGCAAAACGGGAAGATTAGGGAATGACGTAAAACAGCACCGCAAAGAAGTGCAATATACCGCCCGCCAGCACAAAGAGATGCCAAATTGCATGGTGGAAGCGCAGGCTGCGCCAGAGATAAAAAGCGATTCCGCCGGTGTAGCAGAGACCACCGAGAACTAACAGCCACAAACCGCCAGTTTCCAGACTGTCCGACAGCGGCTTGATCGCAGCCACCACGACCCACCCCATCAAGGCACTGAGAGTGATGGACAGGGCTCGGATCTTCTTCAGCGGGGTGAACTGAATAATCAATCCGATCAGCGCGAGCCCCCAAATAATACCGAACAGCCACCAACCCCAAGGGCCCCTCAGGGTGACCAGGGTGAAGGGAGTATAGGTTCCAGCAATCAATAGAAAGATTGACGAGTGGTCCAGGGTCCGCAGTATCGCTTTGGCGCCGATATGGCTGACTGCGTGGTACAGCGTGGAGGCTAGGAAACAGAGTATCAGGGTGGAGGCATAGACGCTGGAGCTGACAATATGCCAGGCGTCCCCGCGCAGGGCAGCAAATCCGGTCAATACACCCAGACCGGCAATCGCCAGAAGAGCTCCAACACCATGTGTCACACTGTTGGCGATCTCTTCAGCAAAACTGTAACGACTGGCAACGGAAACGGAAGATGACATAAATTAGCCCGGTTAAATTCAGGTCATAAGCCTGCGTGTAGTGCACGACCAATAACTTGGAACAGGTCTAATAATCAGAGGCCTCACTTAAAATAGCAAGGCCATCACCAGACTGCACATTCACAACCGGGCGGTCAGGGCTTAAACGCTAGCGTTGTGAATACCCATTTCGCACAAAGCGGAAGATTCGCGAACAATGGTTTCGTTGCGATCGGGGCCTGTAGAAACAATGTCTACCGGAGCGCCCACCAGCTCTTCGATTCGAGCGATATAGGCGCGTGCATTGGCCGGCAAATCTGCTTCACGACGCACACCAAAAGTGTTCTCTGTCCAACCGGGCATAGACTCATAAACCGGCTCGACACCTTCCCAACCTGCAGCATCAAAAGGTACTGGTACTTCTTCACCAGCGCTGTTGCGGTAGCCCACACAAACCTTTACCTCCTCGAGGCCATCGAGAACATCCAGTTTGGTCAGGCACAGGCCAGAAATACTGTTGATTCGGATCGCGTGGCGCACAGCAACAGCGTCAAACCAACCGGTGCGGCGCTGGCGGCCAGTGGTAGCGCCAAACTCGTGACCTTTTTCACCCAGGTGACGACCAACTTCGCAGTCCAGCTCAGTTGGGAAAGGACCACCGCCAACGCGGGTGGTGTAGGCCTTGGTAATGCCCAATACATAATCCAGGTACAGAGGACCAAAACCAGAACCAGTAGCGGTACCGCCAGCAGTGGTATTAGAGGAAGTTACGAACGGGTAGGTACCGTGGTCAATATCCAGCAGGGAACCCTGGGCGCCTTCGAACAGGATATGCTCTCCGCTCTCGCGCGCTTTGTGCAGGTGATCGGCAACGTCGGTGATCATCGGCACCAGTTGCTCGCGCCAGATTTTGGCCTGCTCAACGGTGTCCTCATAACTGACCGGATCAACTTTATAGTATTCGGTCAGAGCGAAGTTGTGGTAATCAATCAGCTCTTTCAGCTGGTGGCAGAAGTTATCCCAGTTGCACAGATCACCCAGGCGAAGACCGCGACGAGCAACTTTATCTTCGTAAGCGGGACCAATACCGCGACCTGTAGTACCGATCGCTTTGGCGCCGCGTGCTTTTTCACGGGCCTGGTCGAGGGCAACATGCACAGGCAAGATCAGCGGACACGCCGGGGAAAGACGCAGGCGCTCGCGCACAGGAACTTCGCGCTCTTCCAGCTCAGCCATCTCTTTCAGCAGCGCCTCCGGGGAGAGCACCACACCATTGCCGATCAAGCAGGTTACGCTGGGGCGCAGGATACCGGAGGGAATCAGGTGCAGTACGGTTTTTTCGCCATCGATAACCAGCGTGTGGCCCGCATTGTGACCACCCTGGAAACGCACTACCAGCGAGACCTTCTCGGTTAGCAAATCGACAATCTTGCCCTTGCCCTCATCGCCCCACTGGGTACCCAGTACTACTACGTTCTTGCCCATCTGTATAAATCTCTAAACTCAGGTTTTTCTCTGCGGGAGCCGGGGCCCCACATAAATGGATGTCTGCGGGTAGGCCCGCGCGATAATAGGCACATCCACTGCGCCCGAAAAATCAGTCTCGTGGTTTTACTACCCACGAATCACCCTCAGCAACCAACTCGCGGTCACAGCGGGAATCCAGTTCACTATCGGCACCACCAGCGAGGGCTGTGATGACCACTTCGCCTTGAGCCCGCAGCTCGTGAATCGCCTTCCACAGTTCAGCGCCCTGGGAGCCTCTGACATCTGGCGCCAATATCGCAGCGCCCTCTTCAACAGCGGCGCTGCCCAGATTACTCAATGCCACCAGGTCACTACTGAAGCCTGTTGCTGGGCGATCGCGCCCAAACACGGCTCCGATACCGTTGTAACGTCCGCCATTGGCCAATGCCTGGCCGTGGCCCGGTGTATAGGCGGCGAATACCAGACCGGTTTCATAGTCGTAGCCGCGTACTTCACTCAAATCGAAGAACAGTGTCACCTCTGGATAGCGTTCATTCAGAGCCTCAGCTACCTGCCTCAAATCGGAGACTGCCGCCAGCAAATTTTGCGGGGCTCCAGAAAAGAGTTCGCGGGCCTTATCCAGGCATTCCCGTCCCCCAACCAGCCCCGGGAGCGCCTTCAGCCACTCGGCAGCCTTCTGGTCGCCAACATTCTCCTCGACCCACTCGCACAGATCAGCAGTCGCCTTGCTCTGCAACATAGCCAACAGGGCGCTGCGCTGCTCGTCATTGAGGCCCGCCGCTTCAACCAGACTCTGGTAAATCGCGACGTGGCCCAGGTCCAGGTGCACTTGGCTGACACCCGCTACCTGAAGGCTTTGCAGCATCAGCGAGATCACCTCAAGGTCTGCACCGAGGTTGTCCACACCAAACAGTTCGGCACCAACCTGTATCGGCGCTCGCGAACCCATCGGGGTTCGCGGCTTGGTGTACACCACCTGACCGGCATAGCAGAGGCGGTTGGCGCCTCTGCGGGGAAAGCTGTGGGCATCAATCCGAGCAGTCTGCGGAGTCATATCCGCGCGTATACCTAAAGTGCGTCCAGATATCTGGTCGGTAACCTTAAAGGTGCTCAGATCTACATCATGGCCCATCCCAATCAGGAGGGACTCGGTGAATTCCAACATCGGCGGTATCACCAACTCGTACCCCCAGCAGTGGTAGAGGTCCAGTAGTTGGCGGCGCAGAGTCTCCAATTGCACGGCATCCGCAGGCAGAATTTCTGCAATGCCATCCGGTAACATCCAGCGATCGGCTTGAGTCATGATGAAATGAATTCGTCAGCGAAGAAATTGCGGTGCCACAGCGCTTGCCACAAACGAGCCGCAGCACTTCCCACAAAAAAACCGGGCTGGGCCCGGTTTGCGTGATTTTAGCATCAAGTGCTAACAGGAAGGTAGGGTTATCGAATCTAACCCGGCGCCTATAGCACCAGTTGCCCAGTGCTACACAGCATTTTCAGCCCTACTCTCCTTTCGGGTCTTTCAGGTAGCGGAAGAATTCGCTATCTGGATCGACCAGCAGCATATCTGACTTGCTTCGGAAGGACTCCTTGTAAGCCTGCAGGCTGCGGGTAAAGCGGTAAAACTCCGGATTCTTGCTGTAGGCCGCAGCGTAAATAGCTGCCGCCTCTGCATCACCCGCACCGCGTAACTCTTCCGCCTGGCGGTAGGCCTCAGACTCAATCACCACTCTTTGGCGATTGGCATTAGCCTTGATACGCTCACTGGCCTCCTGACCCTTGGCGCGATGATCCCGCGCCTCCAGCTCACGACCAGCGCGCATACGCTGGAACACAGACTCGGAGACTTCCGGCGGCAGGTCAATCCGCTTGACGCGCACATCAATCACATGCACTCCCAGGTCATCCTGAGCCACCTTATTCAGGTTTTTAGTGATCTCCGCCATCAACTCATCGCGCTCGCCACTGACTACCTCATGCAGATCACGCACACCAAACTCGTTCCGGAGCTGATCATTGATCCGCTCCGACAGCAGGCGCACCGCATTGCGATCGTCACCACGAGTGGCGATATAAAACTTATCCACATCAGAGATTCGGTATTTGGCATACGAATCAACCATCATGAATTTGTTTTCACTGTTGAGCATACGAACGGGGCTGGAATCCACCGTCTGAATACGCGCATCAAACTTGCGCAACCTTTCCGCAAAAGGGATTTTGAAGTAGAGACCCGGCTCGGTGTAGGTGCGCACCAGCTCACCAAAGCGCAGTAGCACGGCTTTTTCAGTCTCTTTCACTACAAAGGCGCTGGAAGAAAGTACCAATACTCCAACCAGGATGACAACAATGATACCCAGTGTTTTGTTATTCATATCATCCCCTCCTAGCGAATAGTCTGACTGCGACGGGTGCTGGCGTCATCCCGACGAAGGCGCTCAATAACACGCTGATAGACTTCCTCAATCATTACAGGCGAGGTGTCCTGGCTTTGGGCTGCTCGCGCTGCTCCAGCGCCGCCTTGCGCCAATTTATCTAGCGGCAGGTACATCATGTTATTGCCACCCTCTACATCCACCATCACTTTGGAGGTGTTGGCCATCACATCCTGTACCGCATCCAGGTAGAGACGCTCGCGGGTAACTTCCGGGGCACGCTCATATTCAGCCAGCAGTTTCTCAAAGCGCACAGCTTCACCTCGGGCACTCTCGATGACGCGGGCTTTGTATGCCTCGGCCTCTTCGATAATGCGCTGAGCCTGACCACGGGCAACCGGGATTATCTGGTTAGCATCAGCCTGAGCTTCATTTTGCAGACGCACCTCGTCCTCACGGGCTTTAGTCACATCGTCAAACGCATCCTGCACTTCGCGCGGCGCCTTAGCATCAGTGAGGTTAACCACATCAATGCGTATACCGGTCTGGTACAGGTCCAAGTATTCCTGTAATCGCTCCTGCGTATCGGCAGATACTTGGGTCCGGTTCTGGGAAATCACACCGTTTAAAGTGAGAGAGCCCACCACGTGACGAAGGGCGCTGTCGGTGGCTTCCTGCAAGCTCTTCACCGGATCGCGAACACGCAGTACAAAAGACTCAGCATCCCCAACCTGCCACTGCACAGTGAGTACCACTTCTACGATATTGGCGTCTTCGGTCAGCATCTGACCGGTAGTGCGCTCGGTACGCACCTCAGTCATATTGACCTTGGTGACGTTATCGATAAGCGGCGGATTCCAGTGCAGGCCGGCAGATTCCGTGGAGTGGTATTTGCCCAGGCGCAAAACAACCGCCTGTTCGTTGGCGTTGACCTGGTAAATCCCCAGGCCGCCATAAATCAATACGGCGAGACCAATAACCAGTACCCAGGGAAATTTGACAGAGTCGCCACTTGGGCTGCCGCTGCCACCACCACCAAACAGGCCACCTAGTTTCTGCTGAATTTTTCGCAGTAGTTCATCGAGATCGGGCGGGCCTCCGTTATTGCGGTTACCGCCACCACCCCAGGGGTCTTTATTGTTACCACCCGGCTCATTCCAGGCCATTTAACTTACTCCAACTATGATCACTTAATCTTTTACTTCGGCGGATTCTAGCATCCATTGCCGACAAAATATTGCCGACAGGCCCTAGCCTGAGGCAAGTGGGCAGTCTGCGGAGACCAACCCCGAACAAATTCGACTAAAGGTCGCAATATGACCTGAATTTTAAAATCAATGTTTATACGACAACTACTCAGCAATGGGTTCTTCCAAAACCCATTCCGGCGCGTCATTGCCAGCAATATGTGGCGCCAGCAGACGCTGGAAATCACTACGCGGCAATAATATTTGCAATTCGCAGTCACCATTGTCGCGGTAGACTTCCGACTGCACCGCATTAATTTCAAATAGCTGCGCTCGCAGCCTGGACTGATGAGGCTTCACTACCAGTTGCCCGCGCACCATTTGCTCGCCCAGGCGCTCGGCAATAGCCTCAATCAAAAGTTCACAACCCGCACCTGTTACCGCAGAGAGCCAAACTGCCCGGGGTACACCCTGATCATCCCGGTCTATACGCGGTTCAAAATCTGCCAGCAGATCAATTTTGTTATAAACCACCAGTTGCGGCAGTTCCGAAGCATCAATTTCTTCCAGAACCGTTTGCACCTCTTCCATCAGGTGTAACCGATCATCTGCCGCGGCATCCACCACATGTAGAAGCAACGTCGCACTGGCGGCCTCTTCCAGGGTTGCCCGGAATGCCTCTACCAGTTTATGCGGCAAGTGGGAAACAAATCCCACCGTATCAGCCAATACCATGGCGCCAACATTGGGTAATTCAACCCTGCGCATGGTCGGGTCGAGGGTGGCAAACAATTGGTCCCTGACATAGACATCTGCATCGGTCAGGCGATTAAACAGGGTCGACTTGCCCGCGTTGGTGTAGCCAACCAGAGATACTGTGGCCATTTCTGCCCGGGAGCGCGCGCGGCGCCCCTGCTCCCGCTGGCGGCGTACCTTTTCCAGCCGCTTCTCGATGGAGTCTATGCGCGCGCGCAGCAGTCGCCGGTCTGTCTCCAACTGGGTTTCACCGGGTCCACGTAGGCCGATACCACCCTTTTGCCTCTCCAGGTGGGTCCAGCCTCGCACCAGCCGCGTTGCCATATGGCGCAGCTGGGCCAATTCCACCTGAAGCTTACCCTCGTGAGTTCGCGCACGCTGGGCAAAAATATCCAGAATAAGTCCTGTGCGATCCAGCACCCGGCACTTTAATTCGCGCTCAATATTGCGCTCCTGGCTCGGAGACAGGATGTGATCAAAGATAACCAGGGCGGCTTCCTGATCTTTGACCACCTGGCGAATCTCCTCCAATTTACCTCGGCCAACAAAGGTCTTTGGGTCTGGAGTGGCGCGCTGGCCAAAAATAAAACTGACAGGATCTGCTCCGGCAGATAGGGCCAACTCCTCAAATTCACGAGGGTCGTCGGGACTGTCGATGGCGGAGAGTTCTAGGTGTACCAGTACTGCGAGCTCACCGGATTCCGGTCGATCGAAAAACAATGGGAATTCTCTATTGCGAAAAGGGCGCGATAAGCCCTGACTGAGGTGACAACCGGCAAGCCCTGCAAGGGGCTCACCGAGCTGCTGGCGCCCCGGCAAAACGGGGTGCAGGTGAAATTGATACGGATCTTTTAGCTAAAGGATTCGCGCTCACCGCCTTCACCATTACCCTCGCCGCCGTGCTGGGCTGCGGGATTCAATAGCGGTACGCGCACTGCACGCGACGGAACAACCGTAGAAATGGCGTGCTTATACACCATTTGGCTCACAGTATTTTTGAGTAACACCACGAACTGGTCGAAGGATTCAATTTGCCCTTGGAGCTTGATGCCGTTTACCAGATAGATAGAAACCGGAATACGCTCTTTGCGCAATACGTTGAGGTAAGGGTCTTGTAAGCTGTGCCCTTTTGACATCTTTTTTCTCCTTGTCAAAAAGCTGAATGCGGTATGCAGGCCGCAATCGCACCCGCGAAGAGCGCGGATCAAAAAACGACTGAGGTTGAATACGCGTATAAGTAGTGTAGTAGCGAGCCGGAAAAGGCCGGACTCTGTGAAAACTGACTGAACGGGCTTGTCGTTTAATAGCCCAACCACGTTATGGATGCTTAAGCGAGAAATTTCAAGGCTTCTGCCAATATTTCGTCATTCTCACGCACCCCACCTTGCTCATCCTGAGTGTACAAAGTTAGCAGGTCTGGCCAGCGCCGCAGCCAGGTTAACTGGCGCTTGGCAAGCTGCCTCGTCGCCGCAATTCCAGCGGCCACCATATCATCGTAATCGGTTTGGCCTTGCAAATGTTGCCAAACTTGTCGATATCCCACCGCGCGAATTGCCGGTAAGTCCTCGTGCAGGTCTCCTCGGTCCAGCAGACCCTGGACTTCATCAATAAAGCCCGCTGTGAGCATCTTGCGAAAACGCAGTTCAATTCGCTGGTGAAGCAGGGAGCGATCGCGGGGCATAATGGCCATCTGGCACACCTGGTACTGCTCCTGTATTCCCCCAGCTTCCTGCTCGCGACGCAACTGCGAGAGCGGAACACCGGTGAGGCGGTAAACTTCCAGTCCCCTTTCGATACGCACCGAATGGTTGGGATGTAGCTCTGCCGCCAACTGCGGGTCCACCTGGGCCAGCTCTGCATGCAATGCAGGCCACCCTTCACGCTCTGCGCGAGCTTCTATTTCTGCTCTCACCGCTGCGTCCGCCTCAGGCAATTTTGCCATACCTTCCAACAGAGCACGGAAATACAACATAGTTCCGCCAACCAGTAATGGCACTTTACCAGCAGCGGTAATTTCTGCCATAGCTTCCAGCGCATCTTTGCGGAAGCGGCCTGCCGAATAAGACTCGGATGGGTCGCAGATATCGATCAAACAGTGAGGGTAAGCAGCTAGTTCTTCCACTGAGGGCTTGGCCGAGCCGATATCAAGGCCTCGATATACGAGAGCAGAATCAACACTAATTAATTCCACCGGCAAACGATCGGCGAGCGCCATGGCCAGATCCGTTTTGCCGGAGGCCGTTGGACCCATCAAGAAAATTACACGGGGCTTATCACCCGGCAAGCTGTTATTCAAACTACCACCCACTTCTGCCGCGTACCTATTGGCCGCGCATAAACCACTTATCCATATCTGCCAGTTTAACCTGGGTCCAGGTCGGGCGACCGTGATTGCACTGGCCACTGCGCTCCGTGCGCTCCATATCCCGCAGCAGAGCATTCATTTCCGGGATTGTCAGACGTCGGTTTGCGCGAACAGAACCGTGACAAGCCATTGTCCCCAGCACTTCGTTGATGCGCTCACCAATACGGGCGCTGTCGCCTTCGCCGAGCAGGTCCGAGAGTACATCGCGCACAAGCTGTTCCACTTCCGCGCCGTGCAGCATTGTGGGTACCTGGCGCACCAGTAAGGTCTCCGGACCGGCCCGCTGCAATACGAAACCAAGCGCGGTAAACACCTCGCTGCGCTCCTCGAAGCAGTCCGCTTCCCGCTGACTGACAGCCAGACTCACTGGAACCAGGAGGGGCTGAGCCTGAATTCCACCGGCCGCATAAGCCACTTTCATCTGCTCATAGACAATGCGCTCATGGGCAGCGTGCATATCGACAACAACCATCCCGTGCTCGTTTTGCGCGAGAATATAGATTCCATGCAACTGCGCCAGAGCAAAGCCCAGCGGCGGCACTTCTGATTCGCCTTCAATGCCCGCACTGGCCCCTATGGTCGTCCCGGAAGATGCTTGGGGCACGGGCACTGGCCGGCTGCTAGGGGCGCCCCGCGGCTGTTGTGTCGCCGGGGATGAGTCCTGATACGGTTGGTGCAGAGCGCCATAAGCGTTCATCTGCTCGCGCAGATTTGAGGGCGAGGGGCGATTGCTGAGTGGCATTTTATGCTGCCCGGCAAATTCACCGGCCTGTAAACCCGTGACCTGTTCCTGGCGCTCCTGCTCCGGCTCGCTTTCTGTTTCCTCTTTCTGCCCCGGACGCACATCCGCCAGGGCCCGGTGCAAACTGCCAAACAGGAAGTCATGCACCAGGCGACTATCGCGAAAACGCACTTCGTGTTTGGTCGGGTGCACATTCACATCGACGGAAGCCGGGTCCAGCTCCAGATAAAGTACAAATGCCGGATGGCGACCATGGTACAAAACATCGGCGAACGCCCGGCGCACCGCGTGGCTGACCACCTTGTCGCGAATAGCCCGGCCATTGACATAAAAGAATTGTAAGTCGGCCTGGGAGCGCGAGAATGCGGGTTCCGCAACCCACCCCCACAGGCGCAGGCCGCTGCGCTCCACATCGATATGCAGCGCATTCTGCATAAACGCCGGCCCACACACCTGGGCGACACGGCGCTCCATTTCCACCCGCCCGGTGCCCGCACGCAGATTATGCACACCCTTGCCGTTGTGGCGCAGGCTGATAGAGACATCAAATCGGGACAGCGCCAAGCGCTTAATCGTCTCGTCAATGCGATTGAATTCTGTTTTTTCTGTGCGCAGGAATTTCCGCCGAGCGGGCGTATTGAAGAACAGATCGCGCACATCCACAGTGGTGCCACGGGGGTGAGCCGAGGGCGCGAGCTGCGCCTGCATGTCGCGGCCCTCCGCACTTACCTGCCAACCCTTGCCACTTTCATCGCGGCTGCTGGTCAATGCCAGGCGCGCCACCGAGGAAATACTGGCGAGGGCCTCACCGCGAAAGCCCAGGGTGGCCACCGCCTCCAGATCTTCCAATGCATGAATCTTGGAAGTCGCGTGGCGGGCCAGGGCCATTGGCAGGTCTTCCCGCTCTATGCCCTTGCCGTTATCGCGCACTTTCATGCGCTTGCTACCACCGCCGTCCACATCGACCTCTAGCCGTGTAGCGCCCGCATCCAGGCTGTTTTCCAGCAACTCCTTGATTACTGATGCTGGGCGCTCAACTACCTCACCAGCTGCAATCTGGTTGGCGAGGCGGGGAGAGAGTTGCTGGATTTTATCGTGCATGAATCTGGCCTGTTAATGCTGCAAGGACCGCTCGACACTGAGGTCTCAGCCGGAAGGAATACTCAGGGTCTGCCCCACTCGAATCACGGAGTTCTTGATGCCATTCGCTCTCATCAGGGCGGCGACGGAGATATTATATCGCGCCGCGATACCCGAAAGGGTCTCCCCGCGAGCGATAACGTGGTTGCGAGACTTATCGCTCTGGTTGGCGGCGAGCCAGGTATCCGCCGGGGGGCGGCTCTTAAAGTGCGCCACTATACCGTCACTGAGCTTTTGCGCCAGCTTGCGCTGGAAACTGGGATCGCGCAGGCGTTTCGCTTCCTGGGGATTGGTAATAAAACCCGTCTCCACCAAAATTGAAGGCACATCCGGCGAACGCAGCACCGAGAAATTGGCCTGCTCCACCTGTTTTTTGTGCAGGTGAGTGACGGTGCCAATCTGTGACAGCACACTGGCGCCGATATCCAGGCTGGCATTCATGGTGGCAGTCATAGAGAGGTCGAGCAATACGCCGGCAAGGGTGTCATCCTTATCGCCTAGGCTCAAACTGCCGGCACCACCGATAAGATCGGACTCGTTTTCCCTCGCGGCCAAAAAGCGGGCGGTTTCACTGGTTGCGCCCCGGGAGGAGACCGCATAAACCCCGGCGCCACGGGCATCTTTACGGGTAAAGGCATCGGCGTGGATCGACACAAAAAGGTCCGCACGCATATTGCGCCCAATTTTTACCCGTTCCCGCAAAGGAATATAGTAATCCCCTGTACGCACCAGTTTGGCGGTAAAGCCCTTCTCACCGTTTATCTTTTTGTGCAGCTGTTTGGCAATCGCCAGCACCACATCCTTTTCCCGCAAGCGACCGGGACCGGAAGCCCCGGGGTCTTCCCCGCCGTGCCCTGCATCAATAGCGACAATGATATTGCGTTCACTACTGACCTGCTCCAGCGTCTTCTCGCTGCCTTTAACCTCGTCATAAAGGTCGATCACCAATCGATCCGGCAGGTTTTCATGGCGCCGCAAAGCAAAGCTGCGCGGATTGGCCTGCTGCTTTAGGTCCAATACAACCCGTAGATCTTTTTTATTCTGACGGGCATGGCGCACCCGGGCGATCGGCGTCTTGTCCAGATCCAACTTGTCCAGCTCAGCCTTCAACTCGGTATCAGAGAGGTCGACAACCACCCGGTGGGGGTCCTTGAGGGTAAATAACTTGTGCTCTGCCGGGTCGCTTAAATCAAAAACCAGACGCGTATGGTCGGGTGCTCTCCAGACGCGCACACCTTCCACTTGCGTCGCAGAAGCCGGCAGGAAAACTGCCAACCACAGCGCGACAACTAACAGAGACCGCCACATAAAACTCATTACTTCCCAGCCCCTTTGCTTATTGGTATCAGTATTTCCCTGTGTTCAGGCGTTTTCAGGATGCTCGCAGCAGCTTTTGCAGCAGGTCTATTACGCGCTCACCCTCGGACGAGTGCGCAATTAACCTGAGCTGGCGACCACTTTCCGGTACTTCCAACTCAACTTCCAAGTCTGGATCGGGCAATATGCCCTCGCCCCGCTCGGGCCACTCTACAAGACTCAAACTCTGCGCAGAGAAATAATCCCGCACCCCCATAAACTCCAACTCTTCCGGGTCACCCAGACGATAGAGGTCGAAGTGGTAAACCCGGTGAGCCTCGAGTTCGTAGGGTTCCACCAGGGTGTAAGTGGGGCTCTTTACCGCACCCTCGTGCCCAAAGGCCCTCAGTACCCCCCGACAGAAAGTTGTCTTTCCCGCACCCAGCTGGCCATTTAAATACAGCGTCAGCCCCTGTTGCAGGCCCGCCGCGAGACAGGCCTGCCCGAGCGAGTTGCCGCCGGATACGGTGGCTGCTTCATCAGCCAAATGTAATTTCAATTCACTCGCCATCAATCTACCAAACGTCTAATCCAGGGCAATAAGTCCGTAGCGAGTAATCCCCGCATACCCTCTTCGGCAGCGCGATTACCCGCCTCTCCGTGTAACCACACCGCCAGTCGGGCAGCCTCCACCAGCGGCAAGTGCTGGCCAATCAATGCTGCAACAATACCGGTGAGGAGGTCTCCCATACCACCGGAAGCCATGCCCGGGTTACCGCTGTTGATCAGGTCAACACCACCATCATGTGCAATCAGGGTGCCGGCGCCTTTTAATATCACCACGCCACTGAATTTTTGCTGAACTGCAATAGCAGCTGCGCGCGGATCGGCGAGCACCTCGGCGGTATCACAACCCAGGAGGCGGGCGGCCTCCCCCACATGTGGGGTCAACACCCAGTCATCCCGCCGGACCCCGGCCAGAACCCGGCCCTCGGCGAGAATATTCAATGCATCGGCATCTACGACCAAGGGCGCCTCAGCTCGGCCGGCTCGCGCCAGCAGCTGCTCACTCCAGGGGGAGCGTCCCAAACCGGGGCCCACTGCAATTACGCTGGGGCCTTCGAGCAGCGGTTCCAGCTCCTGCCCGGAAATCACCGGATGGGCCATCACTTCTGGACTGCGAGTTAACGCTGCGGACAAATGCTCAGGGCGGGTCGCCAGGGAAATCAGCCCGGCTCCACAGCGCGCTGAGGATTGCGCAGCCATCAATGCAGCACCGCCAAATCCGGTATCACCGCCGACAACCAAAATATGGCCAAACTGGTTTTTAAAGCTATCGGCAGCACGCGCTGGCAGGCGACGGATGGCATCAGCCTCGTAACGCATAGCCAAAGGCTCAACTGCTCGGTAGGCAGCCTCAGGTGCCCCCAAGCCTTCGAAAATTACCTCTCCGCAGAGCGCCGGGCCGCGACCGCAATAGAGCCCCATTTTGCGACCGATAAAAGTCACTGTCATATCGGCACTGACCGCCTCGCCGGCACTGCCGGTTTCGGCACTCAGACCGGAGGGGATATCCACCGCCAACACCGGGCCGGGGCTTTTGCGGATTCGCTCAACCGCATGCGCCACGCCGGAGCGCAGCTCACCGCTAAAGCCCGTTCCCAGCAATGCATCCACAATCAGTGTATTGGCGTCTGCCGTATCCAACTCTGCGAGAGAGTTCACCACCTGGACACCTTCCCGGCAGGCGTACTCATAGGCCTCCCGGGCATCGCCACTCAGGTGCTGAGGATCGGTACACGCATAGACGGTGACCGGGATTTTCTTTTGCGCGGCGAGGGCGGCAATCACATAGCCATCCCCACCGTTGTTCCCACCACCGCAGAAAACCTGGAGGCGGCCGATCTCCGGCCAGTGCCTGCGTAGATGTGAAAAAGCCGCGCGACCGGCGCGCTTCATCAGTTGAATGGAGGGGATTTCCAGTGCAGCAATCGTCTGTCGATCCAGCTCACGTACCGACTCGGCACTGTATAGAGGTTGAGGCGTGTCCATGCAGCTCCCGCGATGTGGTCAAGAATTCATCTGTGGCAAAATAGGCAATTACATCGCCATCGTTTGCGCCAACCGCAAAGTATACCGCCCCGGCCAGGCATTGTGCTTGCAGGGAATATCGAGCCGCTTTATCTATGACCGAATCACTGCTCGCCGACTTAGCCCAACAGATCAAAATTTGGGGCAGAGAACTGGGCTTCCAACAAGTGGGTATTACCGATTGCCAGCTGGAGGAGGAAGGGGAACGCCTGCGCGCCTGGATTGATGCGGGCTATCACGCTGACATGGACTGGATGGGCGCTCACGGTGAGAAACGCTGGCGCCCCGAATTATTGGAGCCGGGAACACTGCGGGTAATCAGCGTGCGTCTGGACTACCTGCCGCCGGACACCCAGCCGATTAAAGTGTTGAAGGATTCGAGTAAGGCCTATGTATCCCGCTATGCGAATGGCCGCGATTACCATAAGTTGATCCGCAAACGCCTGGCCAATCTATCAAAGCAAATTGATACCTATTGCGCCGAGCGGGGCATTGAATCGAAAGGTCGGGCTTTTACCGACAGCGCCCCGGTAATGGAGAAGGCCCTGGCAGCCAAGGCCGGCCTGGGCTGGATTGGTAAAAATACGCTGGTACTGAATTCGACCGCCGGCTCTTACTTTTTCCTCGGCGAAATCTACACCAACTTGCCACTCCCCATAGATATCAGCGAGGAGCATGATCAGTGTGGCGACTGTGTCGCCTGCCTCAGGGTTTGCCCCACCGATGCCTTTATCGATGACCGCACCCTGGATGCACGGCGCTGCATCTCCTACCTCACTATTGAAAACAAAGGCCCAATCCCTGAGGAATTTCGCGAGCCCATCGGCAACCGAATATACGGCTGCGACGACTGCCAAATAGTGTGCCCCTGGAATAAGTTCGCCAAGCCCACCAAGGAAAAAGATTTTCATCCCCGACACGGACTGGACAATGGTGAGCTACTGAAGTTGTTTACCTGGAGCGAAGAGGAGTTCCTACGCAAGACTGAGGGTTCGGCGATTCGCCGAATCGGCCACGAGCGCTGGCTGCGCAACCTGGCTGTTGCCTTAGGCAATGGGGAGGCCACGCCCGAAGTCATCAATACCCTGGAGAGTGCGCGCGCCGACGCCACGCCCCTGGTGCTAGAGCATATCGATTGGGCGCTGGAGCGGCTGCGCAGCGGGCGCAGGCGCAGGCGCAAGCGTAAAATCAAACGCAAGCCCGCTGGCTAATCGAGAGTGGGGGTCAGAGGCGGAAAAAAGTCTCGCGGTAGTGGCGCAATTCCTCAATAGAATCGCGGATATCGTCGAGCGCCAAATGGCTGCTGTGTTTTTTTACTCCATCCAAAACCTCTGGGCGCCAGCGACGAGCCAATTCCTTCACCGAGCTGACATCCAGATTGCGGTAGTGGAAATAGGATTCCAACTCCGGCATATATTTCACCAGGAAGCGGCGATCCTGGCCAATAGAGTTGCCACACATGGGAGATGCTCCTTCAGGGACCCACTGTCGTAAGAACTCCAGGGTCTCCCTTTCCGCGTCCCTTTCGGAAATGCTGGACTCTTTAACCCGCGTTACCAACCCGGAACCTCCGTGCTGTTCGGTATTCCATTCATCCATTGCATCTAGCAAGGCATCGCTCTGGTGGATAACCATTGAGGGACCCTCAGCGAGAATATCCAGGCGTGAATCCGTCACGATTGTGGCAATTTCAATAATGCGCTCTTTGTCCGGATTCAGGCCTGTCATCTCCAGGTCAATCCAGATCAGGTTGTTCTGATCCACAACGGGTCTCCTCAAACTTTCCGCGCAAGTTACCGCAACTACCCTGCAATAGCTATAATCCGCCGCTAGTCTCCAGGTGCTAGTGCATGAGTAAACGCAAATTAAATCGCCGCCAACAGTGGCGTATCAACAAAATCCAGCAGGAACGCGAAGCCCGCGCCCGCAAGCGCGAGCAATCTGCCGAAGAGGCCCTGGAAGAGGGGCAACTGGGGCAGGAACAGATCGGTCTGGTTATTGCCAACTATGGCACACAGGTTTTAGTGGAGAGCGAGAGTGATCCGAGCCTGCGCCAGCGCTGCCATTTGCGCGCCAATATCGAAACCCTGGTGACCGGCGATCGCGTTGCCTGGCACCCCGCCAGCGAAGACAGCGATGGGGGCATTGGTGTTATCGGCGCGCGCCTGCCGCGCAATTCCGAGCTGCAAAGACCCGATCGCTACGGCGACTTGAAAACGGTCGCCGCCAATATCGATCGCATATTGATCGTTATCGCCCCCTACCCTGAACCCTTTGCCAATGCTATAGACCGCTACCTGGTAGCCGCAGAGACCACCGGCATAGCACCAATGCTGCTGCTCAACAAAACCGACCTGATCGATGAGCGCAATCGCGATTCATTGGAGGAGCTACTCGCCCCCTACCCGGAGCTCGGCTACCCGGTTTTACGGTTATCGACCAAAACTGGCGAGGGCCTGCCGGAGCTGCTGGAAACCCTTGCGCAGGGATGTAGCGTTTTTGTAGGGCAGTCCGGGGTGGGCAAGTCATCCCTGGTCAACGCACTGCTTCCCAGTGCCGGCGCCCGCACCGGTGCCCTTTCAGAGGCCACACAGAAGGGGACTCACACCACTACAGCGGCGGAACTGTTTCACCTGCCCAGTGGGGGTGATCTGATAGACTCCCCAGGCATTCGCGAGTTTGGACTCTGGCATATGGAGGAAGCCGCCCTACTGGAAGGGTTTGTCGAATTCCGACCGTTTATAGGGCACTGCCGCTTTCGCGACTGCCGCCACCAGGGCGAACCCGGTTGCGCTATCCAGAAGGCACTGACCGATGGAAAAATTAGCGAGCGCCGTATGAATAGTTTTCTGCATTTGCGCAACAGCCTGGAATCGGAGAACAAGTTTTGAAACTGATCATCGAAGCGGATGAGCTCGCGACTCAGCTTGAGCGCGAAGAACTGCTGATTGTAGACCTCAGCTCACCCCACAATTACCTCAACGGCCATATCCCAGGGGCCGTTCACCTGCCGTTCCAGGCGCTGATGGCTGGCACCGCGCCCGCACCGGGAAAACTGCCCGGCATCGAACAGCTGACCCAGGTGTTTCAAGCTATCGGCTTAAAGCCGGAACAACATGTGGTCGCCTGTGACGACGAAGGCGGTGGTTGGGCTGGGCGCTTTTTGTGGACCCTGGAAATGATAGGCCACCGCAATTACAGCTACTTGAATGGCGGCATGTTGGCCTGGCGAGGCACCGACCTTCCTCTCACTACCGAGGCACCGGATATCGAGCCGAGTGATATTCAAATCACCGTCAACAACGCAGCTGCGATGGACGCCCAGCAAATCCAGGATCAACTGGGCAATGATGAATTCCTTGTTTGGGATGCTCGCTCACCCCAGGAATATCGCGGTGAGCGGGTCCTGGCCATGAAGGGCGGTCATATCCCGGGAGCAATAAATTGCGAGTGGACCCAATTGATGGACCCGCAAAAAGATTTGCGTATTCGTGCGGATGCCCGCGAATTCCTCGCTGCACTGGGAATTGATAGCTCACACAAGATTGTCACCCACTGCCAGAGCCATCACCGCTCCGCTTTTACCTGGTTAGTGGGCAAATCCCTGGGATTGGATATTCGCGCTTATCCAGGCTCCTGGAGTGAGTGGGGCAATTTGCCCAATACTCCGGTACAGCAGTAGATACATTGAGAAAAGACGTAGATTTATGAACCCTAAACTTTTTGCCGCCCTGCAATACCTAACGCCGCAACATGCACTCTCCCGCGCTGCCGGCTGGTTGGCGAATACAGAGCTCAAGTGGATCAAAGATCCTTTCACCCGCTGGTTTGTTGAGAAGTACGGTGTAGATATGCAGGAGGCCAAAGAGAGCGACTGTACTGCCTACCGCACCTTCAATGAATTCTTTACCCGCGAGCTGGTAGACGGAGCCCGCCCCATTATCGAAGGGCAACACACCCTCGCCAGCCCTGCCGACGGCGCCATCAGCCAGCTGGGCCAGATCCATAACGGCCGTATTTTCCAGGCTAAAGGTCACGACTACAGCCTGGTTGAACTGGTGGGCGGTGATCCCAAGGTAGCGGCGCAATTTAATGACGGGCACTTCGCCACTGTGTATCTGTCACCGAAGGATTATCACCGTGTGCATATGCCCATGGCCGGCACCCTGCGCAGCATGACCTATGTGCCCGGACAACTCTTCTCTGTAAATACGGTAACTGCAGAAAACGTTCCGCGCCTGTTCGCGCGCAACGAGCGTCTGGTCTGCGTATTCGATACGGAAGCAGGCCCCATGGCAATGATCCTGGTGGGTGCAATGATTGTCGCCGGTATCGAAACCGTTTGGGCCGGACAAGTCGCTCCTATCCAGCGCAAAGTCATCAACACAGATTATCTGGATAAGGCACCCATCCACTTGGAGAAAGGTGAGGAGATGGGACGCTTTAAGCTGGGCTCTACCGTCATTATGCTATTTGGCGCAGACCAGGTGAGCTGGCTCGACCAGCTGGAAGCCGAGTCGCCCGTGCGCATGGGTGAGCATTTCGGTAATTTATTATCCGGCAAGGACTGATATTAGTAAGGGACAGCGGCAGTTTTAACTGCCGCCTCTGAAAAAGAGAACGTTTATTTTGTCAGGCGCGTCAGTAGCTGCCCCAGTCGACCACCGCGGAATAAATAATTGTCGCGAATATTCGCCGCATCCACCTGGGGGTAAGCTCCGGGTTCTATATCCCTGAGGATACTGACCTTTTCCTCGACGCTCATCTTGCCACGCTCGATAAGCTTCTGTTCTCGATCCTCAACTTCAGCTAAGTCACACAGGCGAGGCTTGCTGAGCGTCTGTTTTTGCCCATCGAGAACGATCATTATCTTTGGTCGCAAGCGCCGGTCGTAGGTCTGTTCCACCACCACGCCGACTTCTCCGGTGGACAACTCTACCTGGGTACCCGTGGGATAGAGGCCAATTGCCTGAATGAACTCCACTACCAACTGCTCCTGGTAGGCGATACCCCGCAGGTCATACAACTTGGCAACTGCCCGGGATGGCGCTACCGGCTCACTGGAACCTCTTGGGTTAGTGGCTTCATCATAGAAAGTCACTATTCCGCACATGCGCGCCAACACTGAAATCCTGTCACCGCGCAAGCCCTCAGGGTAACCACTACCATCATGGCGCTCGCAGTGGGCACTAATGACTTCGATAACCTTGGGATCTATTTGTGGGTCTGCCGACAGCATCTTGACGCTGTGCTGCACAAACTTTCGATACTCCAATTCACTGCGCGGATCGCGCTGCTTCATCTGCAGCACTTCCCCGTCGATAGCCAGCTTGCCTACATCCTTCAGCAGAGTAGCCACCCCGAGCTTTAGTAAATCACTGCGTGAAAGACCGATATGGCGGCCGAATAGCACCGCCCAAATACTGGCACGTACCGAGTGACTATAAGTGTGCTCATCCTTATCTCGTACACGAGCCAGCCAGGCAAACGCATCGGGACTGCGCAGCACACTTTCTACTAAATCCTCAACGACTTGGTTGACCTGCTGTACCGGTATGGGCCTGTTGTTAGCAACAAGCCCCATCACTTCACTCATACCATAGAGGATCTGGCCGTGAAGCTTACGCGCGTTACTGGCTTCTCGCTGCGCCGGCTGCGGAGGGGGGTATTTTTTATGGGAAACAGTGACAGGCTTACAAGGGATAGTGACCGCTGTGCGGCCAGAAGAACGACCCCTTGCGGAAGTGTCGCTGCCTCCGAGCAATCGACGCAGGGTAACACCGGCACTACCGACAGTTTTGTGTATATCGACATAAACAAACCGGCAGTATTTCTGTAGCTGGCGGATTTCTTCCAAATCGCGGATATAAAAACCCTGCAGCGCAAATGGGGTTCGTGTCCAAGGCCGGTCAAGCTTGGAGACGAACATGCCGCGCTGTAAATCACCGACAGAAATTTTTGCTTGTTCGATTGCCACTGGGGAAGGTGCCGACAACTGTAGTTAACGCTAAAACGCTGCCCTGAAAGACCCCGTGGCGTAAGATCCTCGGTCCTCTGGGCAAGCTCACCTTTATATCATGGAGAGATATTAAGGTTCACCCGCCCAAAGTGAGACTGTATTCACAGACTCAGAGATCAGTGGCCAGTTTAGGCGTGATATTGGGCTGACAGTTCTACCACAGCTTCAATCATGGCTCCGGCATGTTTGGGGTCTACCTTCGGGGTAATTCCGTGACCTAAATTGAAAACGTGGCCACTACCTTGACCAAAAGACTTCAAAACAGCCGCCACTTCTGTGCGAATTCGTTCGGGACTCGCATAGAGAACAGCAGGGTCCAAGTTGCCTTGCAGGGCCACCTTGTCTCCCACTCGGGCGCGGGCGCTGCCAATATCTGTCGTCCAATCCAAGCCCAGGGCGTCAGCGCCAGTATCAGCCATTGCTTCCAACCACTGACCGCCTCCCTTAGTGAACAGGATGGCCGGCACTCGACGACCGTCGACTTCTTTAATTAGCCCCTGGAGAATTCTCTGCATATATTTCAGGGAGAATTCACGGTAAGCACTGTGGCTGAGTGCCCCGCCCCAGGTATCAAAGATCTGTACGGCCTGGGCACCAGCGCGAATCTGGGCGTTCAGGTAATCGGTAACAGAGTCGGCCAGCACCGTGAGTAACTGGTGCATCAGCTCAGGGCGGTTGTAGAGCATTTCCTTGCAGCGGGCAAAATCCTTGCTGGAGCCACCTTCAACCATATAAGTCGCCAGCGTCCAGGGGCTGCCGGAGAAGCCGATAAGCGGCACGCGACCATTCAACTCGCGGCGGATGGTGGACACGGCATTCATCACATAGTCCAAATCCTTTTCGCTGTTCACCACTTCCAGGGCTTCGATATCAGCCGCCGTGCGCAGGGGCTTGTGGAACCTCGGGCCCTCTCCTTCAGAGAAATAGAGGCCCAGGCCCATGGCATCGGGAATAGTCAGGATATCGGAAAACAGAATGGCGGCGTCCAGCGGGTAGCGCTCCAGGGGTTGCAGCGTTACCTCACAGGCCAGCTCAGTATTGCGGCACAGATCCATAAAGCTGCCAGCTTCGGCGCGGCTGGCTCGATATTCCGGCAGGTAGCGCCCCGCCTGTCGCATCATCCACACGGGCGTTCGATCCACTGGCTGGCGCAGAAGGGCGCGAAGAAAGCGGTCGTTTTTCAATTCGGACGGTTTGGTATCAGACATAGGCACACCGAGCGGGCTAAAAAAACGGGCATTGTACAGGGGCTTGGCCGCTATACACAGGGTGGCAAAGATATTGCGAGGTGCCTATTGGGACTGGCACAAATGTGCACGGAATAATTGGGCAGTGAGGGACCGTGCCCCCACTGCAAATCAGAAACGATTAAATATCCAGGTAATCGAGAATACCTTCACCGGCCTGGCGCCCTTCCCAGATAGCGGTCACTACCAGGTCGGAGCCGCGCACCATATCGCCGCCGGCAAACACCTTCTCATTGGAGGTCTGGAATTTGTATTTTTGTTTTTCTGGAGCGACGACGCCACCCCAGTCGGCAACTTCAATATTGTGCTGCGGAAACCACTCCGCCGGGCTGGGACGGAATCCAAAGGCCACCAGAACGATATCCGCCGGGATAATTTCTTCAGAACCGGGCACCACCTGAGGGCGACGGCGGCCGTTTTCATCGGGCTCACCGAGCTCCGTAGTGACCACTTTAACCCCGGCCACCTTGCCATCCCCAACGATCTCAACCGGCTGGCGATTGAACAGGAACTGTACGCCCTCTTCCTTGGCATTGGCCACTTCCCGACGTGAGCCGGGCATATTTTCTTCATCGCGGCGGTAGGCACAGGTTACGCTCTTAGCGCCCAATCGAATCGAGCTGCGGTTACAGTCCATGGCGGTATCACCACCGCCGAGAACCACCACGCGCTTGCCCTCAACCGAAACAAATTCGGAAGCATCGCGCTCCCAGCCCATATTGCGATTTACGTTGGCAATCAGGAATGGCAAAGCATCGTGAACACCGGGCAGATCTTCACCAGGGAAGCCGCCCCTCATGTAGTTGTAAGTGCCCATCCCCATAAAGACAGCATCGTAGTCATTGAGCAGCTGCTCAAAACTGATGTCCTTACCTACTTCAGTATTGAGACAGAACTCAACGCCCATCTCAGTAAACACTTCCCGGCGCTGCTGCATTACCGACTTCTCCAGCTTGAACTCGGGAATACCAAAAGTAATCAGGCCGCCAATTTCCGGGTGCTTGTCGAACACCACCGGCTGCACGCCGTTGCGCACCAAAATATCAGCGCAGCCCAGACCCGCCGGGCCGGCACCAATCACCGCTACTCGCTTGCCCGTTTTCTCAACATGACTTAAGTCCGGGCGCCAACCCAGGGCGAAGGCTGTATCAGTAATATACTTTTCCGCATTGCCTATGGTGACCGCACCAAAGCCATCATTGAGGGTACATGCGCCCTCACAGAGGCGGTCCTGGGGACACACCCGGCCACAGACTTCCGGCAGAGTATTGGTTTCGTGGCAGAGTTCAGCTGCCTCAATAACATTGCCCTCACTGATCAGCTTCAACCAGTTTGGGATGTAGTTGTGTACTGGGCACTTCCATTCGCAATAGGGGTTGCCACAATCCAAGCAGCGGTGCGCCTGGCTGGCCACCTGCCGCTCACTGAAAGGCTCATAAATTTCAACAAACTCGCCGGTGCGGGTGATGATGTCCTTCTTCGGCGGATCGATGCGACTTACGTCGATAAACTGGAAGTCGTTGTTCAGTCTGTCTTTCATACTGTTTCTCCACCCCGCCTTTATTCGCCGCGCTTGCGCACGTCGGAAAGAAGATCTGCAAGGCTCGCCGCCTTTGGTTTAACCAGCCAGAAACGGCTCAAGTAATCATCGAAGTTATCCAATAACTCGGCGCCCCAGGCGCTCTGGGTCTCCGCCGCATACTCTTCGATAACTTCGCGCAGGTGACTCTGGTGTGGCTCGAGAATTTCGCTGCTGATTCGGCGCAGCTCGATCAACTCATGGTTGCAGCGATCGAAGAAATCCCGCTCCATATCCAGGACATAGGCGAAACCACCGGTCATACCGGCGCCGAAGTTAAATCCGGTGCGCCCGAGAACCGCGACCATACCCCCGGTCATATATTCACAGCAGTGATCTCCAGCCCCTTCGACTACCGCAAAGGCACCGGAGTTACGCACGGCGAAGCGCTCACCGGCACAGCCCGCCGCAAATAACTTGCCGCCAGTGGCACCGTAGAGACAGGTATTGCCGACAATACTGGTTTCCTGGGAGGCGAATGAGCTACCTTGCGGCGGTCGTATAACCAGCTTGCCGCCGGCCATGCCCTTACCCACATAGTCGTTGGCATCGCCATCCAGATACATATCCAAACCACCGGCATTCCACACACCGAATGACTGGCCGGCGACCCCTTTGAGGCGCAGTTTCACCGGAGCTTCAACCATGCCCTGGTTACCGTAGCGCTTGGCGATCTCACCAGACAGGCGCGCCCCCAGGGATCGGTCACAGTTGGTCACGTCGTAGCTGAACTCGCCACCTTTAAAGCCTTCGATGGTAGGCAGGATATCCGCCACCATCCGCTCCGCCAGTTCACCCTTATCCCAGGGATCATTCGTCGCGGACTGACAGGTTTGCGGCTTGCTGTCCAACAGCTCATCCGTATGCAACAGAGGCGCGAGATCCAGCTTTTTCTGCTTGTCAGTTTCGCCATCCAGCACGCGCAGTAAGTCCACACGCCCCACCAACTCTTCTAGGCTGCGCACCCCGAGCTTGGCCATCCACTCGCGGGTCTCCTCGGCGACAAAACGGAAGAAGTTCATCGCCATTTCTGCGGTGCCGATATAGTGCTCGTCACGCAGGTCCTTCTTCTGGGTGGCGATACCGGTGGCACAGTTATTCAAGTGACAGATGCGCAGATACTTACAGCCGATCGCCACCATGGGTGCCGTTCCAAAGCCGAAGCTCTCGGCACCGAGAATTGCCGCCTTGATCACATCGAGGCCGGTTTTCAGACCGCCATCAGTTTGTACCCGAACCTTGCCCCGCAGATCATTGGCACGCAGGGTCTGGTGGGTTTCCGCCAACCCCAGCTCCCAGGGCGACCCGGCATAGCGAATCGAGGTTATTGGGCTGGCCGCTGTGCCGCCGTCGTAGCCGGAGATGGTGATCAAATCCGCATAGGCTTTGGCAACACCTGCGGCAATGGTGCCAACCCCGGGCCGCGATACCAGTTTTACCGAGACCAAAGCATCGGGATTGACCTGTTTGAGGTCGTAGATCAGCTGCGCCAAATCCTCGATGGAATAGATATCGTGATGTGGCGGCGGGGAAATCAGGGTCACGCCGGGCACCGAATAGCGCAGCCGCGCGATCAGTTCGTTGACCTTGCCACCGGGCAACTGACCGCCTTCACCGGGCTTGGCGCCCTGGGCTACCTTAATTTGCAATACCTCTGCATTTACCAGGTAGTGCGGTGTTACGCCAAAACGACCGGAGGCAATTTGCTTAATCTTGGAGACTTTATCAGTGCCAAAACGGGCAGGATCTTCACCGCCCTCGCCACTGTTTGAACGCCCACCCAGGCGATTCATCGCTTGGGCCAGGGATTCATGGGCTTCGGGGGACAGGGCCCCCAGGGACATGGCCGCCGTATCAAAGCGACGCAAAATCTGCTCTGCCGGCTCCACATCTTCCAGAGCTACCTGTTCGATGTTCTCCTTGAAGTCCAGCATGTCCCGCAATGTCGCCACGGGGCGCTGGTTAACCAGCTCCGCATAGTCCCGCCACGCGGCATAGTCACCAGTGCTGGCAGCGCGCCGCAGGGTGGTCACCACATCCGGGTTAAAAGCGTGATACTCCTGGCCGTAGACAAACTTGTGCAGGCCGCCGGGGGAGACAGGCTTACGGGCTTTCCAGGCTATATCGGCACGGGCCGCCATATCGGCTTGCAGCTCGGGGAAGCCGGCACCTTCGATGCGAGTGGGCGCTCCGGGGAAACACAGATCCACCACATCCCTGGAAATACCCACCAGCTCGAACAGCAGTGCGCCGCGATAAGAGGCAACGGTGGAAATGCCCATCTTGGACAGGATCTTTAACAAGCCCTTGATAATGCCGTTGCGATAATTTTTCTGCGCCTCAGCGGCATCCAGCAGCAATTCACCGGTATCGATCAGGTGATTGATAATGCTGTAGGAGAAATACGGGTGTACTGCGGTGGCACCGACGCCGACCAAACAGGCCAACTGATGTGCATCGCGGGCACTGGCGGTATCCACCACAACATTGGAGTCACAGCGCAAGCCCGCATGTACCAGGTGGTGGTGCACCGCGCCCGTCGCCAGGAGCGCATCGATTGGCAAGTGCCCCTCTCGAATATCGCGATCGGACAGTACTACAATCACAGCCCCCGCCCGCACTGAGGCCTCAACTTTGGCGCAGAGCTGTTCAATCGCCGACTTGAGGTCCTGTTCAGCGGGGTCGTAGTTCAGGTCGAAGATCTCCGCTTCGAAGCCCGGGCGATCAAGGGATAAGAGTGCCGTGTACTTCATATGGGAAAGTACTGGCGAAGACAGGATTACCCGGTCCGCGTGCTCTGGAGTTTCCTCAAATACGGATTTCTCTCGACCCAGGCAGGTTTCCAGGGACATCACCACAGTTTCCCGCAGGGGGTCAATTGGCGGGTTGGTTACCTGGGCAAACTGCTGGCGGAAGTAGTCGTAGAGCGAGCGGTTGTAACGGGACAAAACCGCCATCGGCGTATCATCGCCCATTGAACCGACTGCTTCCTGCCCCGCTTCAGCCATGGGCCGGACGACTTTGTCGCGCTCTTCCAGGGAGGAACTGAACAGCTTTTGGTAGACCTTGAATTGCTGGTGGGAGAAGTTGTTGTCCACCGGCGCAGTAACCAAAGTAGAGCGGATACGGCGTGCCTTATCCTTGAGCCAACGCTTATAGGGCTGTGCCCGCTTGAGCATATTATCGATGTCAGCGGTGTGGTAGAGCTTGCCCTCTTGGGTGTCCACCGACAGCATCTGCCCCGGTCCAAGGCGGCCCTTAGCCACAACATCTTCAGGGGCATAGTCGTACACGCCCACCTCGGAAGCCACAGTGATCAGGTCATCCTTGGTAATCACCCAGCGTGAGGGGCGCAAGCCGTTGCGGTCCAGGGTACACACGGCATAGCGGCCATCCGTCATCACCAATCCAGCCGGCCCATCCCAGGGCTCCATATGCATGGAGATATATTCGTAAAAAGCGCGGAGGTCCGCATCCATTCCTTCAACATTTTGCCAGGCCGGCGGCACTAGCATGCGCACGGCCCGGTGCAGCTCCATGCCGCCCGCCAACAGCATCTCCAGCATGTTGTCCAGGCTGGAGGAATCGGAACCCTCACGGTTAACCAGGGGCACCAGCTCATTCAGCTCTGGAATCAGGTCAGTGGCAAATTTACTGGTGCGGGCAACAGACCAGTTGCGATTGCCGGTAATAGTGTTGATCTCGCCATTGTGTGCCAGCAAGCGGAATGGCTGAGCCAGGGGCCAGCGGGGCATGGTATTGGTAGAGAAGCGCTGGTGGAAAACACAGATCGCGGTTTCCAGGCGCGGGTCGGCCAGTTCTGGGAAAAACTTGGGCAGATCAGCCGGAATCATCAGGCCTTTGTAGGAGAGAACACTGGTTGAAAGGCTCGCGATATAGACTTCGCTACTTAAGCGCAACTCGGCTTTGCGACGGGCCACATAGAGACGGGCATTGAATTTCGCCTCGCCGAGGGGCTCGTCCGCATCGTTGATCAGCAGTTGCTCAAAGTGCGGCAGGCAATCCCGGGCAATAGGGCCCAGGCATTCCGGGTTAGTCGGTACGGTGCGCCAGCCGACGGTCTTTAGGCCCTGAGCTTGCAACTCAGTTTCGAGAATTTTGCGGGCTTTATCGGCCTCGGCTTGATCTAGTGGGAGCATGATTGATCCCACTGCGTAGGTTGCTGTCAGCTCAGCACCAAACAGGGTCTTGGCTTCTACGCGGAGGAAAGCATCCGGCTTTTGCAGCAAAAGACCGCAACCATCACCGGTTTTACCATCGGCGGCAATACCGCCCCGGTGGGTCATGCAAGTGAGGGATTCAATGGCCGTCTGCACTAACTTGTGACTTGCCACACCGTGCAAATGAGCGATCAGACCAAAACCGCAGTTGTCCTTAAACTCATCCAACTGATACAGACTGCTACCCATAGAATTCCTCGTCGCTATCGATTGGGGGACCACTGGCGCTTAAAAAAAAGAAGTGCCTGTTATGGGCGAATGTCACTTTAAGCTTCGCGCTACGCTCTCCTGCGGTCCCTTGGAAAAAGATCCCGAGATAAAAAAAGCCCTCTGCTGGGGCTTTTTTTGTTGTTATTGGCGGTTTTTTGCCCCGCCTTTCCTTTCGGGGGGGCGCAATATTACTTGTCCAACACTACATTTTCAACTTTTAGCAGTGTATTAGTCTGTCAAATCAAACAAAACCAAACTTATCTTCTAACAACTAACCTTTCTGGTACCCAATCCTATTTTTAAGACAATAAGAGCAGGGTTATCACTCGGCACCACAGTTTTTCAGTGCATTTATAATCATTTTTCTGGGGGCATCATCGACAATAATTGCTTCTCCCAGCGCCTTTAGCAGTACCAAACGCAATTTTCCGTCCAGCACCTTCTTATCCACTTGCATTACTTGGAGGAATTCATCGGTTGTCATACCTTGCGGTGCCTGCTGCGGCAAATCAGCCGCCTTTAGCATCACTCGCAACCGTTCCACCAGCTCTGCATCGATATCTCCGCGCAATCTGGATAACTCCAGCGCCATAATCATGCCGGCGGCAACGGCCTCACCGTGTAACCAGCTGCCATACCCCTGCACTGCCTCAATGGCGTGGCCGAAGGTGTGGCCAAGATTCAGTATCGCCCTACGACCACTCTCGCGCTCATCACTGGCAACAACATCCGCCTTGTCGGCGCAGCAGCGCTCAATAGCGTAAGCCAGTGCTGCGGGCTCCCTCGTTAATAACTTTTGTAAATTCTCCTCGATCCATTCGAAGAAAGGGCTGTCACAGATCAATCCGTATTTAATGACCTCGGCGAGGCCTGCGGAAAATTCACGTGCAGGCAATGTGGCAAGGGTATCGGTATCCGCAAGGACAAGGCGGGGCTGGTGGAAGGCGCCAATCATATTTTTACCAAGGGGATGGTTAACGCCGGTCTTTCCCCCAACAGAGGAGTCAACCAAAGACAACAGGGTAGTCGGTACCTGAATAAAGTTAACCCCGCGCTGATAACAGGCTGCAGCAAAACCGCACATATCTCCAACGACACCACCGCCCAACGCGATTAGTGTCGTAGTGCGGTTGTGACGCTTTTCCAGCAGCACATCAAAAATTCGATTCACTGTGTCGAGTGATTTAAAAGCTTCACCATCGGGAAGCTTGACAACATCCACTTTATCGAGCCCTTTTAGCCCTTCCAATAATGTCGCCAAATAAAGAGGAGCAATAGTTTCATTGGTAACAATGCAAACTTGCCGGCCTTTAATGTAAGGGAGGATATATTGCGGGTCACCGAGCAAACCTGAACCAATAATTATCGGATAACTACGCTCGCCGAGTTCTACGTTAAGGCTTTGCATACTGCTCTCAATCCCCTAGTGCTTATCTCAACAGAAGTGAGACGCACTTTAGCACAGACGCTTGGGACTAATCGGACAGCAGGCTGCCTAAGTGTTCTGTGACCAGGAGGGATGCTTGTTTGGGGGAGAGGTCATTGGTGTCGCAAATAATATCTGCAACCTCACGATACAGAGGCTCGCGTTCCTGCAAAATTTCCGCAATACGCTGACGGGGGTTGGGTACACGAAGCAACGGGCGATTGGTATTCTTTGAAGTGCGTTCCAGAAGCTGATCGATATTGGCCTGCAAATAAACTACATGGCCATATTTTTGTAGCTGGCGTCGATTCTCCTCGAGCAAAACTATTCCACCACCGGTACCAATAACCTGGCACTCACCCTGGCAGAGCTCTTCCAATATTTCAGTCTCACGGCGGCGAAATCCCGCTTCGCCTTCCACATCAAAAATCCAGGGAATATCCGCACCAGTGCGCTCTTCCAGCACTTTGTCGGTATCGGCAAAAGGCAGCTGCAATTGCGCTGCCAACAACCTGCCGATAGTAGACTTGCCGGCCCCCATGGGGCCGACCAGGAAAATAGAGCGGGTGATCACTTAGAGTAAAAAGCCTCATCTTCAAGAATACGCGGTGTGATAAACATCAGGATCTCACGTTTATCGTCCGTGCGTATAGTCTTTTTGAACAAGTTGCCCAGGTAGGGAATATCACCTAACAGCGGCACTTTTGTTTCACCTTCTACAGCAGTACTTTCAAAAATACCACCTAAGACGATTGTTTCACCATTACGAACTAGCACTTTGGTGGTCAAAGTATTGACATTGATAGAAGGGACTTCCCCCTGCCCAACACTTACATACTCGCCAATACTATTCTGCTCAATATTAAGTGACATAATAATATTGTTATCTGGGGTAATTTGCGGTGTAACATTTAATTCAAGTACCGCTTCACGAAATGTAATCGAGGCAGCCCCGGAAGATGTCGTTTCCTGATAGGGAATTTCTACACCAGATTGAATAATAGCCTCCTGCTTATCACCTGTAACTACTTTTGGTTGTGACACGATCTCAGCCATGCCCGTATCTTCCAATGCAGAAAGTTCCAACCCAAGGTAAAAATCATTTTTTAAAATTGCATACGCGATACTACCTACAGGGTTACTCACTCCAAGATCAACCATTAATGGGTCATAATCTGTCACAGCTAAATTACCCAAGGGGTCCTCATCTAGAGAGACGCCTCCGCCAGCAGTGCCATAAGTACTGTCATTGATCTCAGTGCCATTGACAAAATCCCACTTTACTCCCAACTCTCTTTGAAAATCACTATTGGCATTTACTATACGAGCTTCGATCATTACCTGACGAATTGGGATATCAATTACTTCTATCAACTCACGGAACTGAGCAATCTTCTCTTCTGTATCAGTAAGGATAATTGTATTGGTTCGCTCATCAACAATTGCACTACCGCGAGATGATAAAATAGTTGGATTATTCGAGTTGCCTGAGTTTCCGCCAGCAAGCCCCCCCTGGCTAGCTCCGCTGTTACTTCCACCAGAGAAAAGTGCAAATAACTCGCCAGCATCTGCATAGCGTACGCTAATAAACTCTGTACGCAATGGAGCTAACTCTTCTAACTGCTTACGTGTCTCCAGTTCTTGGCGTTCCCTCTCAGCGATTTCAGCAGCAGGAGCAACCATTATAACGCTACCCTCCTGGCGCTTATCTAAGCCCTTTGCTTTCAGGATGAGAGCTAACGCTTGATCCCACGGAACACCATCGAGCCGAAGAGTTATTCGACCTTGCACAGTATCACTTGCAACCAAATTAAGATCCGTGAAGTCAGCTATCACCTGCAATACAGAGCGAACCTCTATATCTTGAAAATTAAGTGACAATTTCTTTCCATTGAATTGAAACTCCTTTTCTTTCTCACGAATTTCTTGCGCAGACAAGGGTTTCACACTAAGCACATATTCAGTGTCAGCTTGATAGGCCAAATAGTCATATTCTGTATCATTTGGATCTACAGCAATTACCGTATTACGCCCATCAAAGTCCACAGTGATATTACTTACAGGAGTTGCAAAATCAGTCACATCCAGCCGCTGGCGTAAAGCTTCTGGTAAATCCGCCCCTAAGAAAGTTAGATAAATTTTACCGTTAGTACGTTCAACGTCGATATTCACCGCCGGATCAGTAAGGCTAACAATGACCTTTCCTTCTCCTTCATCACCACGTCGAAAATCAACATTATTGACTGCAATATTTCCGGAGGTTTGAAACTGCTCTTCTCTGCCATGCTTCAAGCCACTATCGTGCTTAACATCCTTGGGTATAGACACAGCACTGTCAGAAGAACCAGAACCGATCTCCATAACAAGCTGATTTCCCTTTAGTTCACTGGAGTAAACCGGAAGCTGGTCAAGATTCACTATTAAACGTGTACGGTCTTCACTTGAAACAATTACAGCACTTCTAGCTGAACCAATACCTAGAGAATATTTTTTCTGAGGTAAAACACTCTGCACACCAGCAAAATCTAAGATGATTCGGGCTGGTTGTTCTATTGTATAACCTGTTGGTTCCGGAGGAAGATCGCTAAAACTCAAGCGTAGTTGTACTCGGCCGCCTGGCAACTCAGAAAACTGTATGTCATTAAGTTCATTGACCTGAGCTACTGCAAAAACTGGCAATATTAGCAGCCCAAATATTAAAAGTTGGAATCGAGCCATCACATTGGCGAACTGTTTTTGGTTCATTATCTATTGTCCCTCTCTTCCAACACCAGTGCCCGTGGCCTCTCAATCCAGCCGCCAGTGCCATCCGGTACAATTTCAAGAATATCGAGCTGTGAGCTTGTCGCGTTAACCACACGGCCGTGGTTTTTACCTAAATAATTACCTACTGTAATACGATGGATTCCACCGGCTCCATCATTAATCAACGCCCACATTTGCCCTTCTCGAGAAAGGCTGCCAACCATTGACAACATATCTATGCTAACACCTTCAAGCAATTCTCTCTGACGAGCTAGATCAGGTGCAATATCGAGCCTACGGCCTACAATACGCTGCTCTGACTCAATTACTGGACGAGTAAATGGACTACGTAGCGCAGCAGCGCTATAAACATATGGGCTATATGGGGTGAAGGTGGGTATTGGCTCAATCTGTCCTTTTGGTTGCCTTTCAACATCACGCATTTTGCTCTTCAGATCAGTATGATCGGAATTCAAACCACACCCTGACAGAAGTATTAAGGGTATTACAAAATACAGATATTTTGTCATCCCTCTTCCCCTTGGTTTTTATAGCGATAGGTTTTCGCACTGATTGTCATTTTTAGAAGCCCCTTGTCACCGCGATTACCTACAATGTTAAAGTTATGTAAGGTCACTATTCGAGGCATTCCAGCAATGCCGCTTACAAAAGCTCCAAATTCATGATAACCACCTTCGACCTCAATTCGAATCGGTAACTCTACATAAAACTCACCTACCCGCTCTTTGAGCAAAGCAACTTTATTAATTGTCAATCCTGCGCCACGGCCATACTCATCAATATCTTCGAGCAAACCAGGAACTTCAGTATCTTTTGGCAATTGCTTTAACAAAGCGCCAAAAGTTTCTTCCATCTCAATCAGCTGAGCTCTATACGCATCAAGATTTGATGCTTGAAATTGCTTTCTTTCAAACTGAGTAAAAAGTTCTCGCTCTTTCCTAACTTCAAAATCAAATTTTTTGTATAAATCTTTTACAAAAAAGTAATACCCGCCACCGATGATTATTATGGCGGCCAGAGCCAATACAGCTAGACGGCCGGGTAAAGGCCAAACACCTATCCGCGAGAGTTCAATATCATTGATATTAAGTTCATTAATCCGTGCTACCGAGTCAGCCAGTGCCATGATCAAAATCCTTAACTATTTTGCACTATTTTCACTAGCGTCTTGCTTTCGCTCACTAACATTCACCGTAAGCCTAAACTCGCTTGCTTGATCACCAAATTGCGGTGTTGCTGTTACTCCAGTAAGGTTTGGAGATTCATACCAGTCCGATTGATCAAGATTACGCATGAAAGAGGAAACCCGATTATTAGATTCGGCAACGCCTGTTAGATTTAATCTATTTCCCTCTCGTTTCATATCACTAAGCCACACCCCTTCTGGGGTCGCCTGTACCAACTCATCAAAGTAACGCACTGAAAGAGGGCGATTACCCTGTAATTCTTGTATCACTCTCATGCGGTCAATCAGTTCTTGGCGGCGTTTCTTTAGCTCCTTAATTTCTCTTACCTGAACATTAAGAGCGTTAATTTTGGTCTGAAGAATCTGGTTTCGCTCTTTTTGATTAATGACCTGTTGATCTACCATTTTCATCCAAACAAAGGCTATGACAACCGCTGCAATAAATACCAGCAGAGCTACCTGCAAAAATTCCTTATGCTTTTGTGCACGGTATTCCTGACGCCAAGGTAGAAGGTTAATTTTCGCCATGTTAGTAGTCCCTCTCCCTCATAGCCAAACCTGTAGCGATCAATAAAGATGGCGCCTCACCCATCAACGCTTTCTGGTTAACTTTGGAAGAAACACTCATCGTTAAAAATGGATTAGCTACTAGAGTGGGCCTACTCAATTTTTCGCCAACTAACTCACCAATGCCTTCCATGGCAGCAACACCACCTCCCAGAAGGATATAATCCACATCGCTATATGAAGTTGAAGAGTAAAAGAATTGTAGAGAACGAGTTACTTGCTGGACAACAGCATCACGGAAGGGCTCCAACACCTCTGTAAAATAGTCATCAGGTAATCCACTACCACCTTGACGCTTTGCCAAAGCTGCCTCTTCTGCTGAGAGACCATAACGACGCTGAATTTCATCAGTAAGCTGTCGCCCGCCAAAAAGCTGCTCTCGGGTATACACTGTCTTGCCATCCACCAGCACAGATAGCGCACTCATTGTTGAGCCAATATCAACAACAGCGACTACTAGCTCTTCTTGCGGTGGAAGCTGCCCCTCTAAAAGAGTATAAGCGCGCTCTATGGCGTACGCTTCAACATCAACTACTCCGGGCTTCAATTCAGCTTCTCCAAGCGCTGAAATTCGTTGATCAATGTTCTCTGTACGGCAAGCAGCAAGTAATACCTCCATTTGGCCCTCGCCCTTTTCAGAAGGCCCCTGCACCTCAAAGTCTAGGCTGACCTCTTCCAGCGGGTAAGGGATATACTGGTCAGCTTCAGCAGCAATCTGAGACTCTAGATCATCATCAGTAAGGTCCGCCGGCATTTCGAGGGTCTTGGTGATCACCGCTGATCCAGACACAGCAACGGCAGCTTCGCGTAAGCGCGTCTTGGAGCGTCGTACAACTTTGCGAATAGCCTCGGCCGTCGCCCCCACATCATTGATATTCTTATCAACTACAGCATTGGGTGGGAGAGGTTCCACGGCGTAACTTTCGACACGATATTTGTCGCCGTTGCGACTTAGCTCCAGCAACTTGACCGCAGTAGAGCTAATATCGAGTCCCAACATGGCCTTGGGGCCTTTACTCAGAAAAGGGAAAATTCCCATTTTTTCTTATCTTTTCCGTGGGTTATGAGGGTTTGATGTTATAGCACTTTAAATTAACGCTTCAACCTGCATTTGCATAGGTAATAGCGCACAATATTCGTATAATTATTCACCTAATCACTTTGATGAAGTACACAGAAGCAGTTTCATGACCGTAAAAGCCCGCAATCGTCTGCTCGCACTGCTTTGGCTCGGCCTTGCCGGTGTAGCCGCTACAGCAATGGCGCTGGCCAGTATCTATCTCTACCTCAAACCGGGGTTGCCCTCGGTGGAGAGCCTCCGCGATATCCGCTTACAGACCCCTCTGAGGGTCTACTCACGGGATATGAAACTGATCGGTGAGTTCGGTGAAAAGCGGCGCAACCCTATCACGATCGAGCAAACGCCAGAACCCTTTATCAAAGCGATCCTCGCCGCTGAGGATGCAAGCTTTTACTCCCACAATGGTGTTTCCATCAAAGGTTTGATGCGGGCGGCCTCGCAGCTGATTAAGACCGGCTCTATCCAGTCTGGTGGTAGTACACTGACAATGCAGGTGGCGCGCAACTTCTTTCTCAGCCGGGAACAGCGTTTTGTGCGCAAGTTCAATGAAATTTTGCTATCGCTGCAAATCGAGCAGGAGCTGACCAAGGACGAGATCCTAGCCCTTTACATCAATAAGATCTTCCTGGGAAACCGTGCCTATGGTTTCCAGGCTGCAGCTCAGGTCTATTACGGCAAAGATATCAAGGATCTGAATCTGGCCCAGTGGGCTATGATGGCGGGACTCCCCAAAGCGCCATCAACCTTCAACCCTCTCGCCAACCCCTCCCGAGCCTTGGTGCGCCGCAACTGGATCCTGATGCGGATGCTCGATCTCGGCTATATCAACCAAGATCAATATAACCAATCTATTACTGCGCCAGTAACAGCCAGCTATCACAGCCGCGACCTCGACCTGGATGCACCCTATATTGCCGAGATGGCACGGAAGGAGGCAGTAGACCTCTTTGGCGACAACGCTTATACCGATGGCTACCAGGTCATAACAACGGTAGACAGTCGCCTGCAGGAGTCGGCTCGCAATGCGCTTCAGCACGGTCTGGAAACCTATGATGCGCGCCACGGCTATCGTGGCCCAGAGCAGCGTCTAGCACCGGAATTGCTGCAAGATAGCGACCAACTTATCGATTTACTCAACGAAATTCCGATTCTCGGTGGTCTGGAACCCGGCGTTGTCACTGCAGTAGAACCCAAGAAACTTCAAGTTCAACTGAGAGATCGGCGCGTAATTGAATTGCCTTGGAGCAATGGGCTTAGTTCTATCAGGCCCTATATTTCTGAGAGCGCCCGGGGAGCACGCCTTCAATCCGCTGAAAAAATGTTTGCTCCCGGGGATGTTATTCGGCTGCGCAAGGTCGTTAAGGAAAAGAAAGAGAGCAACTCCAGTAGCGAGATGATCGCCACCGCTGCAGATGAGCCTCTTCAAGCCGATCCATTTGCGGATCCCGAGGGCGGTGATATCGAGCCTGCCGAACCCCAGGTGACCGAGGAGTGGGTTCTAGCCCAGGTCCCCGAAGCTCAGGGCGCTCTGGTCTCTATTGAGCCGGAAGATGGGGCTATCCGCGCCCTTGTCGGTGGTTATGACTTCCGCCAGAGCCACTTCAATCGGGCCACTCAGGCAGCCCGGCAACCTGGCTCCAGTTTCAAGCCCTTTATTTACGCCTCCGCGATCGAGCGCGGATATACAGCGGCCAGCATTATCAATGATGCCCCGATTATCTTTGAGGAAACCAACCTACAAGATGTATGGCGGCCTGAAAATGACGGGGGGACCTTCCTCGGCCCAACTCGCCTGCGTATGGCTTTGTACAAGTCCCGCAATATGGTCTCAATCCGGTTGCTGCAATCCCTAGGACTGGACTACGCCCTAGGCTTTGTCGAAGGCTTTGGGTTTGAGCGCAGCAAGCTTGCCCGCAACCTGACCATCGCCCTGGGTAGCTCCGCTCTCACGCCCCTGGAGATGGTGCGAGGCTATGCCGCCTTCGCCAATGGTGGCTACCGAGTGGAGCCCTACCTGGTTGACCGGGTATTGGATGTTAATGGCGAAGTCCTGTATCAAGCACTGCCTCTCACGGTCTGCGATAACTGTCCCGAGCCGGGCACAGGCTCTGAAACCCTGTCCGCTGAACCCGTCGATCTCGCGGAATTACAGCTGGAAGGACAAGGGGTCGATCAAGGTGAAGAGCCAGCGGAACTACACGTACTGCCCGTTGGCCCCCTCGACCCGAGCAAGAGCCAAGCGCGTCCTCGCGCTCCGCGAGCCATGTCCGCAGAGACGGCATACATAATGGATTCGATGCTTAAAGATGTTATCAAAAAGGGTACTGGGCGCCGCGCTCTGGCGATGAAACGCGGTGATATTGCCGGAAAGACCGGTACCACCAATGGTCCACGGGATGCGTGGTTCTCAGGTTACAGCCCCTACCTGGCTACCAGTGCCTGGGTTGGCTTCGATTCCTATGGCGAACTGGGTAAAAATGAATACGGTGGCTCGGCCGCTCTACCTATCTGGATCGATTTTATGAGCAGTGCCCTCGAAGGTCTTCCCGAGCGCCACCTGGCTCAACCAGATGGCATAGTTACGGTACGCATCAACCCTCAAAATGGCTTGCGCACCTCTTACGGGGGCATGTTTGAGATATTCAGGACCAACCGGGTGCCCGGCCGCGAAGTGTATAACCCATATCGCAATCGCTACACCGATGAAGATATGGATATGCCCAGCCAGGATGGCCGGGAGGATTCTTTACCGGAAGAGCTGTTCTAAGCGAACAGCCCAATCAAAAAAGGGGCCTCAGGCCCCTTTTTTGGTGATACATTGCAAAACAACTCAGTCACTGCGATAGCGCAAGCAGGCCCTCTCTAATCCCTGCAGGTCGGGAATAACCGCCTCCTCACCAGAAAGCGCCACATGCATTAACTCTCCAGGGCTTAGCGGCTGCTCTCGCAGTGCCAACTCCTCAGGGGTAACCCGTACCAGGCGCGGAGTGCCGCGCAAGAGCAATGCAAAATACGGCAGCTCACCATCGGGATTTCCCGTACTCAGCACCGCAATACGCCCCTCTTCTGCAACTGCTCCCAAGGCACCACCACGCATCACTTCAAAAGATACCACCGGCAGGCGCTGTTCCCGCCAGATCAGATCTCCCAAATACCACTCGGGTACATCTTGAACTTCCATCGGCGTCTGCATTGCAACAACCTCTGAGAGGCTGTCCACCGGCACCAGCAGCTGCCCCTGCTCAAGGGGCAATAACAGGCTGCTCACTTCCTGGGGGACATCTACCGGCAGCGCTTCAACTTCACTCATTGCCTATCTCTATATTATTCCTGATATTTGCCGTCTCAGCTTCCGACAGCTTCGGCATCCGCGTACTCACGAATAGCCGCCAGCAGTACATCTTCCTGGTAAGGCTTACCCAGGTAGTGGTTAACTCCCAGGGACATAGCGTGATCGCGGTGCTTATTACCGGTACGCGAGGTGATCATTACGATAGGAATATCCCGCAGGCGGCTGCTGGAGCGAATATGGCGCGCAACTTCGAAGCCGTCCATACGCGGCATCTCAATATCCAGCAAGATCAGATCCGGGATCTTATCCTGCAGCTGGATAACAGCATCCTGACCATCCTTTGCAGTGCTAACCAGATAGCCCTCTCGCTCCAGGAAGCGTGTCGTTACCTTGCGCACTGTAACCGAGTCGTCCACAACCATAACGGTCTGCTGGCGCGCCTCCTGCTCGGACTGCACTTCAGACTCTTCCTGAATTTGAAGCTGTGGTACTTCCGGCCTTGCCAACTGGGTGGCCTGGCGACGCAGCAGGGCGTGAGCGTCGAGAATCACCACGACGCTACCATCACCAGTTACCGTTGCACCTGATACCCCTTGAACCCCGGAGAACTGCGGGCCGAGGCTTTTCACTACAATCTCGCGGCTGCCCTTAATGGCATCCACCTGTAATGCCATAGCGTGCCCTTCAGAGCGCACCAACAAAACGGGCAGTTGCATATCATCGACACTGAGCTTGGGTTGAGCACCAGACTTCAGCAGAGTACCGAAATAGCTAACCTGATAGAGTTCTCCGGCGTATTCGAAACGCGCATCATCTGAGCGATAGTAGTGCTCCAGCTCAAATGGGCTGAGGCGCACAATACCTTCGATAGTATTCAGCGGCAGTGCAAACAGGTCATCGCCAATTCGCACCATCAAAGCGCGGTTAACCGAAACTGTGAACGGCAGACGAACGACAAATTCTGTTCCTGCGCCTGCCTCTGAGTTGATATGGACGCTGCCACCGATCTGCTTCAGCTCGGCGGATACAACGTCCATGCCCACACCCCGGCCAGAGATCTGGGTAACTTTTTCTGCAGTGGTAAAACCGGCCTGCAGAATGAACTGAAGAATCTCATTATTCGAGAGCTCAGCATCCGGCCTCATCAGGCCATTTTCCACCGCCTTTTCACGCACCCGGATCAAATTGACACCGGCACCATCATCGCGGATGGTGAGGACAACTTCACTGCCCTCCCTTTTCAGCGCCACATCGATACGCCCACGCTCAGACTTGCCGGCAGCCAAACGCTCCTCTGGCATTTCAATGCCGTGGTCCACAGCGTTGCGCAGCATATGCTCCAGTGGCGCAACCATACGCTCCAACATGGACCGGTCCAGCTCGCCTTCAACGTTGGAGAATCCCAACTCGACCTGCTTGCCCAGCTCAGCACTTACTTGGCGCACGATGCGACGCAGGCGCGGTACCAGACGGGAGAAAGGTACCATGCGGCTGCGCATCAGACCTTCCTGCAATTCGGTATTTACTCGGGACTGCTGGAGCAACAGGGTCTCTGTATCCCGCGCCTTGTTATTCAGAGTGGAGCGCAGCTCCATCAAGTCAGATGTGGACTCCAGCAGGGAACGGGATAACTGCTGAATAGACGAGTAACGGTCCATTTCCAGCGGATCGAAGTCGCCGTCCTGTTCTGCCAACTGCTCCTGGCGGAACAGGATCTGAGCCTCGGTCTCGCGGTCCAGGCGGCGCAGCTGTTCGTTGAGACGCACCAGCGTCACATCCATCTCGTCTAGGGCGAGACCGAACTCACTCATCTGCTCTTCAAGACGACCACGGGAAATTGCAGTCTCACCGGCGAGGTTTACCAACTCCTCCAGAAGTTCAGCAGCGACACGCACCATCTCCTGGGGCTGGTTCCGGGTCGGTGCCGCTACCTCCTGCTCTGCATTACCGGCCTTGCGGATAAACGGCAAAACGTTATCGCTTTCCTGACCTACAGCGATCTCGGGCAGCTGCGTAGCAACTACATCAGCATCCGGCTGAGTACTCTCGGCCGCAATGACTTCATCACCTTGTTCCGCATCCGCTACGAGAACAGTTTCTTGAGGTTGTTCGTCTGAAACTTCAGATTCAATAACTGCTTCTGCAGCTGCCGAGTTAGCCGGCTTCTGATCCGCCCAATCGGTGCTGACCAGCTGTACAAAAGCATCAAGCTGTTCACCAGCCATCCACGCGCGAACTGTCTCTACTCCATCGGCGAGACGATCGTGGATACCATGGGCATTGGCGAAGAAATCTGCGGAGGGCCGATCGTTGTCGCGCATGCCTTCGATCACCGTTTCAAAACGGTGAGCTACTTCACCCAACCCCATTAGGCCAGCCATACGTGCACCACCTTTAAAGGTGTGCAATACACGCTTCAGGGCCTCACCTTGCTCGCGACCTTCCGGCTGCTCTTCCCAACTCTGGATCAGTTCCTCCAGCTCATCGGTAAGATCTCCCGCCTCCTCCATAAAGACATCGACAACATCCGGATCAATGTCTGCCAACAACTTCTGTAAATCGACTGATTGAGCGGAATCCTGTGGTGACACCTCGCTACCCGGTTGCTCGATAGTCAGGTCGCCAGCAGGTTCAACTTCAGGTGCAGAGAAGGGTTCTTCAAATTGAGAAACGTCCTCAACGGCGGCCTCAACTTCTATGGCCTGCAATTGAGGAATTTCCGAATCCTCAGCCTCGCCATCGAGAGATTCCCCATCGTGCGACACCTGTAATACAGGTGGCTCAATCCACTCATCAGGGGATGCTTCTGAAACCAAAAGCTCGGTTACTTCCGTGGGCTCCGGCGCCTGCTCTTCAGGCTCGGCAATAGCCAGTGCTTCGCTATCGATTCCCAGTTCATCGAGGTCGTAGTCATCTTCTGCTGATGAACTGGTTTCCTCACCCTGAGCCAGGTAGCGAAGCGCCTCTTCCACAGCTTCGCTGACTTCAGGGAGGTCTTGTGCTGCTGCTACTGCATCGATTAAATCGAGCAACTCGTTGTGTCCCTGCTCAAGAGAGGCCCATAGTGCGGGCTCCTGCTCAAGGTCACCAGCAAGGACTTTGCGATAAACATTCAGCAACAGCTCAGCGAGCTCGGCCAGGATCGGCAACTGCGCCCGGCTGGCCGCCTCCTGCAGAACATTGAGTTCGTCAGCGACCAATACAACACGACTTTTATCTGCCGGGTCGGCGCGCCACTCAGTCAGCATTTGGTCTGCATCAAGTAGCACCCGCATGCCATCAGCCATCAAGACTTCGAGAAGCTGGGGATCGACCGCGCGAGGTTCATTCGCCTCGCGCTCGCGAATCAAGTGGCCTACAGAGCGCTCCTGCAATTCAGCAACGCGAGCAAGGAACTGTTCCGATTTCTCTATTGCGAGAGGCTCTGAAGAGCGAATCTGTTCCAGCACTTCACGCACATAGGTGGCGCTATCATTGATCAGATCAAAAATATCTGCATCGATAGGCACCTGATAAATACGCAGCTCTTTAGCGAAGCGCTCCAGTGGCGCCATAATTTCGGCAACCACTTTGACTTCCGCCATATGTGCGGAGCCTTTAAGTGTGTGGAGTGCCCGGTGCATTGGATCGCTGGGAACACCATACAAAGGCGCGGCAGCCTGCATATCCTGCAAATACTCATCTACGACATTGAGGTGCGTCTCTGCCTCCTGGGCAAAAATTTCCCAGAGTTGAGCCAGGTCTTCTCCGGTGTCCTCAACAACGTCAACTGCCGCGACACCGCCTGCACTTTGGGCTTCCAGATCAGCGGGCATCTCTCCCGCACTCAGCTGCTCAGCCCAAGCTTGTAACTGCAGGGTAAGCTGCTGATCGGGGTCGCTCTGTCCGTGTTTAAACGCCTCAATCATTGAGGGGAACTTCTGATACACCTGCTCAATCAGGTATACATGGGCAGGCCCGGGTTTCACGCTGCCATCGATAACCCGGTTGAGCATATTCTCCACAGACCAGGCCAGTTCACCAATATCCAGGGCCTCGACCATACGGCCCGACCCCTTCAGGGTATGGAAGCCCCGACGAAACTCTACCAGGGCATCCTGATTGGCAAAATTGGCAGCCCACTCCGGGAAGTAACAACTGATATGCGCAAGAACTTCCCCGGCTTCTTCCAGGAAGATCTCGATAATTTCATCGTCAATCAGGCTCTCAGTGTCATCACCGAGTTCCTCCGTCGTATCCGCGACCTCTGCAACTGCAGCAACCGGCTCAACCTCAGCAGACTCTACCATCGGTGCAGCTTCAATGAAGTCAGCAATCTCAGCAGGCGCTTCCTCAGCTTCAGGAGCCTCTATCCCAGTTTCAACTTCAAGTACCGGAGCAGCTTCAACCTGAGGAGCCCCATCAGAGAACCAAGACTCCTCCGGAACAGACTCTCCATCGATTTCCAGCTCGGACTCCACAACAGAATCTGCTTCATCGACAGGCAGCTGCAAAGTTATGGCAGATGACTCTTCCGCATTTATTTCAGCTTGAGAGTCCAGAGATTCGTCAGAAACCGCAGTGGCTTCGTCATCGGGGATTAAATCGTAATCAATAAGATCTGGCAGTTCGGGTTCTGATATCGGGGGCGCTTCCAGACTGGCGTCGGCCTCACTCTCGTCGACGATCTTCAGCGAAACGCCCAAAGCCTCTACGCTATCTTCAGCCAGTGCCAAAAGCATTTCTGCATCAGCCAGACCTTCCGCACGACGCTCCAGGTAGTATTCAACACTGGTAATGGCATCTGCCAGAGTATCCAGCATTGTCCATTCGGGCTGTTCTCCAGCCTCAATCAGGGAGCTGCCAATATAGCGGTTGCAAGCGGAGATGATTTCACCCGCTCGCTGGTAACCCACCATTTCGAGACCACCACAGACTTCCTGTAAACGCTGTGGCACACGACTCAGGTAACTGATATCCCAATGGCTGGCCACATACTCCATGACCGCTTCTTTTACCGCTTCCAGACCGAGTCTGGCCTCGCGTAATACAGAGTCAGTGGCGTCGCCCATAATGGGCTGCTCATCGTCGACTTTTTTATTGCGATCGACGGTGGCGGCAAGCGCTGAATCAAGCTGAACCAATTCCCCGGCGGCACGCATCAGGTACTCTTCAACGTCAGTACCACGGGAAGCATCGCGAAGGTCTTCGTAGACACTGCGAGCGCGAACCCGCTGCGCCTCCAATCCCAAAATACCGAGTGTATCCGCGAGACGCTTGGCCACTGCGGCAGTGTCAGACAGCGAGGGTTGTTCTGTATCAGTTGTACTGGGCTCCAGTGCTTCACGCACCAACTGCAGTTCATCGCGCACTGCAGCAATTGCACTGCCTAAGGCTTCTGGCCCCATCGCCAATACGTCTTCAGTATCCGGGCGAGGTGTACCGGGAACTGCCTTATCTAGTGCGAAGCGCTGGTAGAGTTTCTCGCAGTGCGGCCCATTCGGACCGGCGAGGTAGACATAAAAAAGTAGGTTGCGCAGAAAGTCCTGATCCAGGCGCGCATCCAATACCTTTGCGCCACGCCCCTGCAACAGCCTGAATTCAATATCCACCTTGCGCAATAGATGGCGCAGTGCGGGCTGTACATTAATACGGTGCTCGCCGAGCGCCTCCAAAATACCGAACAGTACCTCCCACAGGGATTGGCGGCAGCTGCCACTGTAAAGCAGCTGCATTTTTTCAATAATCTTGGTGAGGTAAGCCAGGCTTTCGCCGCTGTTTACATCCCGGATCAGACCCGCAGCCGCTACGTGATACATCTTGCGCAGCTTGGTGACCAGGTCATTTAAGCGGGCGCTATCGGCGACGAGGGGCTGGCGCTTTCCAATCACCGTTGCCAATGAAGACAGTTCTGGCGAGAAAAGTGCTCCTTCACTGATCAATCGCTCGCGGCGCACTGCGCGCAAGTCATTCATCAGGGGAAGTAAGAGAACGGCATTGTCACGACGCTGAAAAGAAACCTTTTCGAGGTAAAGGGGCAACTCCAGCAATGCGCGCATCAAAAATTCGCGCGTCTCGTCGGTATTTTCAACCGCACCAGTGGCCAGGGCCTGGATAAGTTGCTCCATCTCTTCTGCTAACATCGCGGCACCACTGAGCTGTGCCATATGCAAGCTACCGTGCACCTGGTGCACCAGCGACAAGCTGTTTTGCAGAAGAGAGGCACCCGCATCGGGTTCTACAGCGAACGTCTCAAGAAATTGGCGCGCTTGCGCCAAAGTCTCGTTAATTTCACCGATCAGCCAATCCAAGGCCATAAAGTTCGGGTTGTCGTGACTCACGCCAAGTCCCCAATAATTTATTCAGTACTCAAGCGCTACAGTTTTCAGCGAGAAAAACCCGCGGATTTATCGGAAGCAATTCCGTGCGCCCCTTTTGCACCCGGCCAACTTTCACAATGGCCGGGTATTATTGTGTGGGTTAGGCCAGGGCCCGGTCTTCGCGGGACTCCAATGAATGAGTATCTTCACCTTCAATAGCGAAAGTATCTGTATCCATTTCCGGCAACTCCACGTCATACAGCTCGCTGTTGCTTTCAACACTTTCCTCTTGCGGAAGTTTGAAGCCGGCAACGGATTCGCGCAGTGCACTGGCGGTTTGCGCCAGGTTACCAATGGACTGGGCGGTAGCCTGGGTACCCGCAGAGGTCTGCGAGGTAATTTCCTGAATCACGTTCATCGTGTTGGAAATGTGGCCTGCAGACGAAGCCTGCTGACGTGCAGCGTTAGAAATGTTCTGAATCAACGATGCCAGGTTGTTGGATACATTCTCAATTTCTTCCAGTGCAACACCCGCATCCTGGGCCAGACGAGCTCCACGTACCACCTCACTGGTGGTTTGTTCCATGGAGATTACCGCCTCGTTGGTATCAGACTGAATCGCTTTTACCAGACCTTCAATCTGCTTGGTTGCAGCTGCAGAGCGCTCCGCAAGTCGCTGTACCTCATCCGCTACCACCGCGAAGCCTCGACCGGCATCACCGGCCATGCTCGCCTGGATCGCGGCATTCAATGCAAGAATGTTGGTCTGGTCGGCAATGTCGTTAATCAAACTTACGATATCGCCAATTTCCTGGGAGGATTCACCCAGGCGCTTAATTCGCTTGGAGGTATCCTGAATCTGCTCGCGGATGTTATCCATGCCTTTAATGGTGTTCTGTACCACCTTGGCGCCATTACTTGCGATATGTACCGAGCGCTCGGCTACCTGGGCAGATTCGGAGGCGTTGGCAGATACCTGGTCAATGGTGACCGCCATTTCGTTAACCGCGGCAGAAGCTCCGGCAATTTCCTGTGCCTGGTGCTCAGAGGCCTCGGCCAAGTGCAGTGCAGTCTGCTGGGTTTCCTGGGACAAGCCAGATACTTCCTGTGCAGCACCATTAATCCGCGATACCAGCACACGCAGCTGGTCAATAGTAAAGTTAATGGAGTCGGCAATCGCACCAGTAAAGGCTTCGGTTACCGTTGCAGAGGTGGTCAAGTCACCGTCGGCGAGGTCGGCCAGCTCGTCCAGCAACTGCATAATCGCGTGCTGGTTACGCTCGTTGGTATCTTCCTCTTTTTTCAGGTTTCGGCGGGTACCGGAGAATGCCATCGCCATCATACCGAAGATCAACAAAACGAAGACCAAAGCCAGTGCAGCAATGGTCAAGTTGTTGGGCTGGCGATCATCTGAAAGGTTTACGATTCGGTCATTCAGCGTACTCAATGCTTCGATCAGCTGGGGAGATGACGCGATAATGCCGTCAGAGGCCTGGCGGGTAGCAAACAGGGCTGGAGTTGCTTCGAAGATATCCCGTACGGAGGTGCTTACGAAGCCGAACAGCTCAGTAATTTCATCCAATGAGTGGCGAGCCTCTTCATCGGTAATACGGGAAATCCCCATCACCACATCGCCGCTCTTCATACCGTCAACCACCTTACCGAAAAGACTGGCGTCGGTATTAAACTGGTCAGCGGCGGCTTCGGCATCATCGCCACCTTGGAGCATTTTATCGATATTTCGACCAATACGCTCCGCACGCCATACCTGCAACTGGGCCTGCTCCACCTGATTTGCCGGGGCGTTGTTAGCCAGCAGAATTTCTACAATATTGTTGTGCTCCGCCTGTAATTCCGGAAGCGAGTCACTCAGCGTTGAAGCGATATCGTTAAGAAATACGATGGTTTCCTGGTTGCCGATAATCGTGTCGACCTGCTCGCGCAAGCTGCGCCAAACCTGATCGTAAGCAGACAGCTGAGCACCCAGGGCGCGGCGACTATTGTCATCCATTCGCTGAAGCTGGTTCCAGGCATTAGCCATTTCTTCGGTAACATTTTCCAGCTCGGTAAAGGCCTCACTATCGCCTGCGGTTGCCGCCGGCGCATAGGAAACTACCTGATAGGAAAGGGCCCGCAACTCGGCGACTTGCTGCAGGTACTCTTTATCCTGCTCGTCTCGAGTCTGTACCAAATAAATACTGACAATAAGCCCCGCCAGCGTGGCGAGTACCAGTAGACCTAATACCAGCGCGGCAGGATTACTGCGCAGCGCGGAAAAGGAACTCTGGGAGCCTGGTTTCATAATTTACTCCTAGCGGGCCATTGCATTAGGCCGGTTTAATACCACTTTAGTTTTAACGCTTTAATGACAAGACCCCTCAGTCAGTGCTGTACATCCCTGCACTAATTGCGGGCCATCCGGTCGACCACCCTCGGCTACCGGAAAGAAAGAACTGGATTAGTCAGCGTAAAGCTGCATCCATAAAACGCGCATCCTTGATCAGTGCCCGCATATCGAGAACGAGCCAACGATGCTGCTGTAAAACAAACTGGCCGTGCACCATTGGCGCAAATGGTTCACTCAAATCTGTCGGTGCCTCACGGGCATACTCAAACGCCAAGTGCTGCATCCCAAACAATTTATCCACGATAAGCCCCACGTAGGTCTTATCCCTCTCGAGCACCAAAACACGACGTTGCTGGCGCGGACCTGAGAGGTAGCCGCCATAAAAAGCTGCGAGATCAATAAGGGGAAGCAGGCGACCACGAACATTAGAGACGCCTTTTACCCAAGGCTGAGCGCCCGGAATAAAGGTGTGCTGTGGCACTTCGAGCAATTCCACAACGTCATCCATGGAGGCGACAAAGTGGTTATCCAGAAGAGAGAAACCGATACCGGTCCAGTAGGGTTTGATTTCCCGGCGGCCAGGCAGGCCAGTGGCCTGCGCTTTGGCGCGCCGTGCAATATCAACCAGAGCTAAATAAGGTGTTTGTGACTGCACTTTTCGCAGCTGGCTATTAGGCCAACACCTCCCCGATCGCATCCAGCAATTTGCTCTCATCGACAGGTTTGGTCAGGTAAGCCCTGGCTCCCTGGCGCATACCCCAGACACGGTCTGTATCCTGATCTTTGGTAGTTACCATAATGATCGGAATTTCACCGGTATTGCTGTCTTTGCTCAATTGGCGGGTGGCCTGGAAACCGTTGAGACCCGGCATCACAATATCCATCAGGATCAGATCGGGGCGTTCGGCGCGGGCTACTTCAACTCCGCTTTCACCGTTGGGAGCGGTGATTACTGCGTGGCCATTCTTTTCAAGAATGGTTGTCAGCTTATGTGTTTCTGTAGGAGAGTCATCAACTATTAGTACTCTTGCCATCATTTCCCCCATGACATCTTTTCGGCAACAACTACTGCGCTCGGCGGTTTTTGTTGTGATTATCCTCGCTAGCATGTGCCGAGATGCACTATGACTACCGATAGTGTGGGTACAAAAATCAACCGGTCTATAACAACCGGAAATCTGTACTCTAATTAAATTTTGGTACCGAGCTTGTGGGCACAATGCCCACAATGGAGTCCGTTATCTATATTTTTTTTCTGTAGGCCACTTTTATGCGGCATGGTGCGGCTTGGCATGAGCGGAAATAGCACCCAGCAACTCGCTTTTACTAAAAGGTTTGGTCAGATATTGATCGCAACCAACAACACGCCCTTTTGCCTTATCGAACAAACCGTCCTTACTCGACAACATTACAACAGGGGTGGAGCGGAATTCGCTGTTATTTTTTATTAACGCACATGTTTGATAGCCATCAAGGCGCGGCATCATAATATCGACAAAAATGACATCCGGACGGGAGTCCGCGATTTTTGCTAACGCATCAAAACCGTCTGTCGCGGTGACCACGGTACAGCCCGCCTTTTGCAGCAACGTCTCCGCAGTGCGGCGAATTGTCTTACTGTCGTCGATCACCATGACAGTCAGACTTTCCCAGTTAAGCTCCATAGTCTTTTTTGAATCCCCTGTTTACTTATTTTCGGGCACGCGAAAACTTTAGTTGCGCCCTTTTTTCAAACCGCTTGCGGGGTCCGGGCGCCTAGCCTGGCGAAGGTCGCACGCTGAGACGAACTTTTATCACAGAACCCCAGGCGAATCTAGCTGAGTCGACACACTGCAGGCGACGCAGTTCAAATTATCACCACTTATACATTCATTGGAGGTATTGCGTTAAGAAGGTTGCACCTTCGCAAAGCTGCTCTTACCTTATCTATCCAACAACGCTGGTAGCGGCCACAAATTTGGGAGCAAAACCAGTGATAACTGGGATAGAAATACCCAACGATTTGGAAACCCGTATGAATTATTCCCTCGGTGTGGTGATGGACCCCATCGCCCAGATCAATTTTAAAAAAGATACGACGCTTGCACTGTTACAAGCCGCACAAGATTGTGGTTTCCAGCTGTTTTATTTCGAGCAGAGCCATCTTTACCTTGAGAATGGACGCGCAACTGGGCGCGGCTGCCCTATGCAGGTTTTTGATGATGAGAATCGTTGGTTTTCTCTGGAAGAGTCCAGAGAAATGCCTCTCGGCGAGCTGGATGTAATCCTGATGCGTGTCGACCCCCCCTTTGATAATGAATATATTTATTCCACTTATATTCTCGAAGCGGCAGAGCGCGAAGGTGCGACGGTAGTCAACAAGCCTCAGGCGCTACGCGACTGCAATGAGAAAATTTTTGCGACAAATTTCCCCCAGTGCTGCCCACCGGTTCTAGTCAGCCGCGATATGGCCAAGCTGCGGGAATTTCATCGAACTCATCAAGATGTCATTTTTAAACCTCTAGACGGTATGGGCGGTGCAGGCATCTTTCATTGCAAACCAGATGGCGCCAACCTTGGAGCAATTCTGGAAATGCTTACCGAGCACGGCCGCCAGCAGATTATGGCGCAGCGTTACATCCCCGAAATCAAAGACGGTGACAAGCGTATCCTGGTCGTTAACGGTGAACCGATTCCCTATTGCTTGGCGCGAATTCCGGAAGCGGGCGAGACTCGCGGCAATCTTGCAGCCGGCGGGCGCGGCGAAGCACGCCCCCTGACCGATAGAGATCGTTGGATCGTTGAGCAAGTCGCTCCCACTTTGAAGGAAAAAGGTCTGTTATTTGTCGGGCTGGACGTTATTGGTGACTACCTAACAGAAATTAACGTTACCAGTCCCACTTGTGTACGGGAAATTGATGCCGCTTACAATACGGACATAGGCGCGCGACTAATGAGCGGCATCACACACCTGCTGGCACAAAAAAGGTAAACTGGGCGTTTGATAACTCTCAGGGCGGTTTACCACTGAGAACAAGGCTGTGTGAAACGCACGCCCGAATAAGTAGTAGTTGATAATAGATAATGAATTCCTCTGCCAACGCGACACAGTTTCATGCAATGCAGCGTGAACGCTTTGTGTTCTCATTATTTCTAGCCGCCGCGTTACATGCGCTAATTGTTTTCGGAGTGGCTTTTGCTGCTCCGAAAGGTGCACAGGCGCCACCGACACTTGAAGTCACACTTTCTTTGCAAAATTCCGCTCAGGCCCCAGAGGATGCTGACTACTTGGCACAGCACAACCAATTAGCCAGTGGTACCGCAGACTCTCGGAAAGAGTTATCCACTAAACGCCGTGCCGAGTTTGCCGATACGCAAATTCATCGCGTGACGCCTTTGCCACAACAACAATCTGCGCGGCCAGCAGAGCAGCGCCGCCTGTTAATTACCACAGTTGGTGAGAGCCCGATTCAGGCTCCTGAACTTTCGGCAGAAGATAAGTTATCCGAGGAAAAGCGCGGCGACGCACCCAATGACCTGCCATTGAGCAACCCTAAAATAGCTAGCCTAGAGGCGCGTCTCGATAAAATTCGCCAAACTATTGCCGAGCGCCCCCGAGTACGCAGATTGACATCTGTAGCTACCAGAGCCTCAGCCGATGCCGCTTATTTACATGAATGGCGCCAGAAAGTAGAAGCTGTTGGCAGCGATAACTTTCCCGAAGAGGCTTTGGAAAAACAAATTAGTGGCGAGTTACGCATGATGGTGCGGTTGCTTCCCACCGGAGCCGTCGAGAAGGTTGTTATTCTTCAATCCTCCGGGGAGCGCATTCTCGATGATGCGGCCCAACAAATTGTGCGTCTGGCTGCTCCCTTCGCTCCCTTCCCATTAGAGATCAAGAACGAGGTTGATCGACTGGAAATTATCCGTACCTGGCAATTCGAAAGAACCGGGGGACTTACTACTTCTGCGGGGGATCTGCCCAGCCGAGGCTAAAATGGGCTTTCAACTGGCGGTTTATTACTGATCTATGCCTAATTCGAATATCGATAGCGACTTGACTCACGGAAACCTGCGCGGCCAGTTCCTTCTGGCCATGCCCGGTATGGAGGACCCGCGCTTCAAACACGCTATCGCACTGATTGTTGAGCACAATAGCGACGGTGCCATGGGCATAGTGATCAATATGCCCAGTAAGGTACACTGGCACGAGGTATTCGAGCAGCTGTCTTTGGAGGATCTCAGCTTGCGCGGTGACGAACCAGTTCTACTGGGCGGTCCCATGTCACCAGAGCAGGGATTTGTACTGCACGGCACCGGCATGCACTTCGACTCTACAACCGAAATCAATTCAGATATCAGCCTGACCGCTTCCAAGGATATCCTCGAATCCCTCGCCGCAGGGCGCGGCCCTGACGATGTACTACTCGCCCTCGGCTACGCAGGCTGGGGGCCCGGTCAGTTGGAGCAAGAGCTGACAGAAAACGCCTGGCTGACACTGCCGGCAGAGCCCGAAACCCTATTTGCCACACCGGTCGAAAAGCGCTGGCAAAGCGCCGCCGCCCGCCACGGCATCGATCTTTCCGGCCTCGGCTCCCAAGCTGGCCACGCCTAACAGAAAAACTACTGACCTCTATGAATAAACCCGTCACAGCGCTAGCTTTTGACTTTGGAACCCGCTCTATTGGCGTAGCTTACGGCCAGAGCCTTACCGGTGGAGCTCGGGAACTGGCCCCACTGCCCGCCAAAGATGGCAAGCCCAATTGGGACTCCGTCGAAGGCCTGATCAAAGAGTGGCAGCCCCACCTTTTACTGGTTGGCCTCCCCCTCAATATGGATGGCAGCGAAAGTGAATTTGGCGTGCGTGCGCGAAAATTCAGCCAGCGCCTGCACGGTCGCTATGGACTACCGGTAGAGCTCATTGACGAGCGTTTAAGCACCCGAGCCGCCAAGGAAGAGGCCAACGAACGCGGACATCGTGGCAACTACGCACAAGACCCAGTGGACTCAATAGCCGCACGGATAATTCTCGAAGACTGGCTGCGCACCAGGGGCTAGCCCCTCGGCTACAGAGAACCTCACGGCATTGCGACTCTGTTAGAATGGCCGCTTCAACCAATAAGTGATTGAGCCGCATGTCTATAGATCGTATTCGCATTGCCACCCGACAGAGTGCTTTGGCTCTGTGGCAGGCCAACTATGTCAAAGACCGCCTGCAACAGGCGCATCCCGAACTTCTTATCGAGTTACTCCCCCTCACCAGCCGGGGTGACCAGGTTTTGGACATCCCACTAACCAAAGTGGGCGGCAAAGGCCTGTTCGTTAAAGAACTGGAAGTGGCGATGCTCGAAGGCCGTGCGGACATCGCAGTTCACTCGATGAAAGATGTCCCCATGGAATTCCCCGAAGGACTTCACCTACCGATTATTTGCGAGCGTGAAGACCCCCGCGATGCCTTTGTCAGTAATCTTTATGACAGCCTCGATGACCTGCCCCAGGGAGCAGTAGTCGGCACTTCCAGCCTGCGCCGACAATGCCAATTACTTGCCCGTCGCCCGGACCTCAAAGTCACCTTTTTACGGGGCAATGTGAATACTCGACTGGCCAAACTGGATGCCGGCGATTACGACGCTATCATCCTCGCTGCGGCCGGACTGCTGCGACTTGAAATGCCGGAACGCATCCGCAGCTTCCTGGCAACGGACATCCTGCTCCCCGCTGGCGGACAGGGAGCAGTGGGTATCGAATCGCGCCGCGATAGCGAACTGGAAGCCTTGATCCAACCGCTCCACTGTCCGGAAACCGCAGCCCGACTCAGTGCGGAGCGCGCCCTGGTTAAGCGCCTCAACGGCGGCTGCCAAGTGCCTATCGGCTGCTACGCCGAGCTGGATGGTGACACCCTGTGGCTGCGCGGACTCGTTGGCAGTCCCGATGGCAAAACCATGATACATGCCGACAATCGTGGCCCTGCCGCTGAGGGAGAGCGCCTGGGTACTGAGCTCGCGGAACAGTTACTGGCCGATGGTGCCGATAAAATCCTCGCCGCTATCTGATATGGGCGATCTCACCTCCGACCTGCTGCAGGGCAAACGTATTCTCAGTACGCGGCCAACGCAGCAGGCTGATAACTGGTGTGCGCTACTGCGCAGCCTGGGGGCCCAGGTAGATAACATCCCCATGCTCGGCATAGAGCCAATTGAGGATCAAGCTGCCATGCAGGCCTTAAAAAACTCAATCCTCGATTTCGATCAAACGGATGTCGCGATCTTTGTTTCCCAGAACGCCGTGCGCTACGGCGTAGACTGGCTTGAAGATTATTGGCCACAGTTTCCCCAGGGTCCTCGCTTTCTGGCGATCGGCGCGGCAACCGCAAGCGCCCTGGAAAAGCGCGGTATACCCTGCGAGCAAAGTGGCAATACGATGAACTCCGAGGAGTTGCTGCGCCTACCCTGGTTACAGCAGTTGGACGGGAAAAGAGTTCTTATTTTTCGCGGCTCCGGTGGCCGCCCTCTTATCGGCGACACCTTGAGTGATAGGGGTGCGCGAGTAACTTATTGCGAACTCTATCGGCGAGTGCTGCCACCGGAGGCTGCAACCTCCCTGGCTGAGTATAAATTCCAACCCGATATTATCAGTGTGCACAGCGGTGAAACACTCGATAACCTGGTTACCTGTATCCGCCAGATAAACCGCAATACACTCTTTGAAACCGCTCTTATCTGCCCGAGTATACGAGTTGCCACTCGGGCAAATGAGCTTGGTTTTGCCCATTGCTATAGCGCGCTAAATGCCGGCGATAACGCTATGCTGGAAACACTGCGTAAGGCCCTCGGCTGATTTGCTATCAAATTCTCGATCGCTTTGCGCTAAAAATCTTAAAACGGCGTTTAGCCCGCTATTAAGGCTCGCGCCACTCGTTATAATCTGACGACATTTTCCACCTGCGCCGCCATACCCATGACCGATAAAAAAGATCAAAATATAGCCGCGACCAATGAGCCCCTGGAAAACACAAAGCCTGTAAAAGGCAAAAGTAATTTCGCCAAAGCCTCAGAGGAAAAAGCCTCTACTGGTAAAGCCAGCGGCGGTGCTGCGGCCAGTAGATCCAATGGGCTGTGGTGGTGGCTACTGTTCATCATCATTTTGATTGCTGTGGCCTCACTGGCCTGGTTTAACTCTCCTCAGCTGCGCGAACACCTTGGCGCTTACCTCAACTATCTACCCGGAAAAACGGCAGCCCCGGAGAGCACCACCACTATTAGCCCTGCAACGGAAGTGCCGGCTGCCGCTGAAAACACCACCCAAGCGCCGACCTCCAATATCGCTTCGGAAACCCCTGCTGCTACCTCTGCCCCAATTGAACCCCAAACCCCCGATTATTCCGGGGAATTCAGTCAGCTGGAGCAGGCCGATGCCAATTTACGCAATCAACTAGAGCGACAAAATCGCACTATCGCCCAACTGCAACAGCAACTGGCTTCCATGCAGCGCAGTGTCACCGCGCAGGGAAACCGCTTGGGTCAGCTGGGAAATGTAAGCCGCGACGATTGGCAATTAGCTGAGGCAGATTATCTGTTGCGTCTAGCCAACCAGCGCCTGCTTCTCGAAGACGATAGTCGCGCTGCGCTGGGGCTGGTCGAGCGCGTGGACGAGATATTGCGCGATGTGGACTTACCGGATCTGTACGGGGTACGCCAACAGCTTGCCCGTGATATCACCTCACTGAAGCTGGTCCAAAACATCGATCGCCAGGGTTTATACCTCCGTCTCAGCGCCTTGGAAGAACAGCTAATCCGCACAAATATCCAACCACAATTCGATATGGCTTCGGCAGAACAACCCAGTGAAGAGCAGCCCAGCATTAAGGAGAGTGCCCCCCTGTGGAAGCGGGAGTGGCACAACTTCACCCGCTTCATGCGCGAATCGGTGCGCCCCATTGATGGAGACATCAACCCGGTAATGCTATCCCCACAGAGTGAAGCTCGCTTTCGCCAGACTCTGCGCCTTTATATGGAGCAGGCCCAACTGGCATTGCTTCGCGGCGATACCACGGTTTACAGGGACGCTCTGGATAGTGCGCGGTCGCTACTACTCAGTTATGGCACTGCCAGTCCGCAGCGCGATGCGCTGGCCCAACAACTAACGGAACTTAGCAAACAACGTATCCAGGTCGAAATGCCTGACCTCAGCGCCTCCCAGCTTGCCCTGCGCAATTATATTGAGCGTTTACACAAAACATCCGGCACCACCACACCAACTGCCTCGCAACAGGAGGAGAACCAGTGAAAAAACTGTTCTTCACCGCTCTGGTACTACTGCTGCTCGGCGCTTTTCTACCGGAGGCTATTAACAATTATCCCGGCTACCTGGTAATCGGTATTGGCGGTGAGCTGAATAAAGGCTACGAGATGAACCTCTGGTTCGCAATTTTCTCGCTGGCAGCAGCTCTAATCATCCTCTTCTTTGCCATTTGGCTGGCTCGCAGTATCTTTCGCGGATTCCGAGGTAGTGTCGACCGGCTGAGATTTGGTCGCCAGCGTGTAGCGCGCCGACGCCTGACCAGCGGCTTGGTGGAATTTATGGAGGGCAACTGGTCCCGGGCGCGCCGTCAGCTGCTGAAGAGCGCCCCTCGATCTGAAGCCCCGCTGATCAATTATTTGGCGGCAGCGCGCAGCGCCTTTGAGCTGGGCTTTCGTGAGGAGGCCAATGAGCTGCTAGCCAAGGCGGAGGCCTGTGGTGAAGATACCCGCCTGGCTGTAGCCCTAAGCCAAGCTCGTATGCAGCTCCTCGATAAACATTACGAGCAGTGTATTGCCAGCCTGGAGCGCGCCAAGCAACTCGAGCCGAAACATCCTGCCCTGTTACAACTTCTCAAGCAGGCTTATTACCTTCTGGGTGACTGGAGCCGTCTTCGCGCATTACTGCCCGAGTTGGAGAAACATGCGAACATGCCCGAAGCTGAGCTGCACCAGCTTGAACTCGAGGTGTATCAACATCAGCTGACCGAAGCAGCTAATCGCAAAGATATCGATAAATTACACGATACCTGGCAAAGCCTGAGTGGCCGCTGGCAACGCAACGAAGCCCTGCGCAGTCTCTATGCACAGCAACTGCATCGGATTGGTGAAGATACAGAGGCAGAGAAGCATTTGCGCTGGCTACTCAATCGAGCTTGGGACCCCAAGCTTGCCGAACTCTACGGCTGCCTGGTGGGGGCCGCCCCTGCGGCACAAATATCAGCAGCTGAAGGTTGGCTCAAAGAGTATGGGGAGAGTGCCGCACTGCTAACCTGTCTCGGACGCCTCTCAATGCGCAATGAACTTTGGGGCAAAGCTCAGCAATATTTTGAGAAAAGCCTGTTGTTGCGCCAAGATCCCGCTACCTCCGCTGAACTGGCTCGCCTATTTCAATCCCTTGGGGAAAAAGATAAAGCAGCAAAACTCTATGAGGAAGGCTTGCTACAAGCAGTCAAGGACTTGCCCCAGTTGCCTATGCCCAGTCAAGGCACTCCCCTACTAGGCGCTCACGCCTGAGTCATCTCCCCTGAAAGGCCGACGGGCCTTTCAGCCACTCCCCAATTGCACCTATAGTAAACTCCCGTTTACCAATAAGGACACGGCTGTGACCCTCTGTGTGCGCTACATAGTTGCCTTACTTTTTACCGCCAGTGTGTTTTTTACCGGCCATGCATCTGCTGAATATTCAGTAACGCCTCAAGATAAAGCCTTAACTGATTACGAATATCCCTATCCAGTTCATCACTTTCATTTCGAACAACAGGGGCAGCCACTGGCAATGGCCTTTATGGATGTACCGCCTGCAGAGGGTAAAAATGCAAAAGGCACGGTACTCCTGTTACACGGTAAGAATTTTTCGGCGGCCTACTGGAAGGAGACTATCTCCCAACTCAGTCAGCTGGGGTACCGGGTTATAGCACCGGACCAGATCGGTTTCGGAAAATCCAGTAAACCGCTTACCCAATATACTTTTCAGGGGCTTAGCAACAATACCAAAGTTTTATTGGATAAATTGAAAATAAGAGAGGTTATGGTAGTTGGGCACTCTATGGGAGGTATGCTGGCTACCCGGTTTACCCTAATGTACCCGGAGCGAGTCAAAAAGTTAGCACTTGTAAACCCTATAGGCCTTGAAGACTGGAAGCGATGGGTTCCCTATGAACCTTTGGACCAAGCCATTGCTCGCGAGAAAAAACAAACTCCAGAATCTATCAAACGCTACATGAGTAAAGCCTACTTTTTTGAGCAGTGGCGCGAAGAATATAACCCGCTACTGGATATTCAAGCTGGCTGGACCCTGGGACCCGATGCAGCTCATATGGCAACCGTGGATGCCCTAACCTCCGAAATGGTATTCACTCAACCGGTACTTTATGAGTTTGCCAATATCAAGGTACCTACCCTACTGATTATAGGTACCCGAGATCGAACAGCTATTGGCCGCGCCCGCGCGCCTAAAGCTGTACAAGAAAAATTAGGCCGGTACGATCAATTAGGCAAGCGTACAGCAGCAAAAATCCCCAAAGCCGAATTAGTCGAGATGGAAGGAGTTGGACATTTACCCCAATTCGAAGCTTTTCCAACTTATATTGATGTTTTAAGTAAGTTTCTTACGGCCCCTGTTGAAAAGCCTAACCTCCAGGCTGCTCAGTAGAAACCCAGTCTAGGAAACATATCATTGGCACGGAGGCTGATGTGTAGAGCATCCATTTGTTTAGAAAGTTATAGCTTGCACGCAAGGAGACTATTAGCAATCAATGATAGTGCAAATGGCGATTTAACATTCAACAAATCGCCGCTTGCAGCTTTTCTGCGAGAATTTATTTCGTTTTTAAACAGCCCAGGGCAATCCCACAAAGAGTAGCATAGCAAAATAAGTAATTACCCCTTGTAAAAGGGCAATTAGAATAGCCTTTAAAAAACCCGTACCAAGTACCAGCATATAGGCAATAGCAGCCAGAGGAATTGTCAGTAAAATTCCAGCGCTATCCGTCACACCCGGCAACATGCCGCCAACAATTCTTTGAATAATTAGGGCCAATAGCAAAGCGAAAAGACAATAAAGTACACCCGTATTTTTCGCCCCCAACATGGCAGCTGCCAACTTCAGAGGCAGTACAAGAACTGCCACCATAATAATTACAAAAATAATTAATTCCATTTGTTACCTCTCCATTTAATTTTAGTTATTTACTCACTTCCAACTTCTACCGTTTCCCAACCCCAGGAATTAGATATCCACTTGTTTTCAATGCAGCATGTCGTCATACGCAAAAATACAGCCCAGACATAACCTGCATTGTCACCCCGTGCCAATATACTGGCAGCAGCATGCAAATTCAGTCGCGAATCATACTTATATAAACCAAAACCACAATAAAGTTCACAAATAAAAAAGCTGGCGCGAATTTCGCCCCAGCTTTGAGAAATAATACATCTAAACTATCAGTTAATAACGATTTGGCAGCTTATTTACGTACCAGGGTCAGGGATGAGGGTAACTGCTGCCCGTTCTTCAAGTAAGTCTCTTCCCGCTGTAACTTGCCGTTACCTAACCAGGTAAAAGTGAGGCTATCCAGACGACTCTTACTGTCCAAAGTAAAATTAGTTACATCCTTGAAAGAGAATGCCAAAGTATCTTCAGCGCTATTTTTTTGCCAGCTTAACCTGGGCTGATTACCCTGGGGGCAATAGTGCGTCACTATTAAATTATCGTTATCCAAGTGGTAGGCCGTCAGGGAATGTTGGCGCCCGTTATAGAGCCAACTTTCTAGTACTACGCTTCCCCCAGCTGTATCGGAAAAACTAATAACAAAATCGTCATTTTTTGCCCCTTCCTCTCTCCATTCTCCAGCTAGCCCTTTGATCTTCTCAAAAATTGCCTCTGCACCATTACCCTGGCTGGCAATTACAGGCTGAAATATTACTGTCCCAAAAAATAGAACTACTAGTTTTGATAAATTCCCTATCATATTCTCATCCAACCTTAGAAAAATACACAACAAGAAAGACCCTCCTTAAAATAAAAATTTCAGGAGTGGTCATCCTACAGTTGTTTTTATATTTTCATAAGACGAATAGCAATACGCTTCATCGCATTGGCCGATTTAATATCCATATCTCTATTCATCAAGATAATAAAACCATCCTTACTTTCTGGCTCAAAATACATAGCTACAAATACACCCAGATCAGTTCCCATGTGCCCAGTAAGGCCATTGCGATCGCGCCAAAAGAAGCGCTGCGAATCTGATACAGACAACGGTAATTGCAGACGAAACATTTCCTGATACATAACATCTGATAAGATCTGAGTTCCAGATTTATCCCGATTATTAAGCAGCGCTAGCAAGAAATCGCTGAGGTCAGCAATGCTTACACGAACACCACCGTCGGGATATTGCGGATTACCACTGTGTGCATACGGATGAAATTGCTTGTACTCAAAAGGAGGATCAATAAATCGACCAATTAAATAGTTCATCTTCTCCGCTTCACTATCTACACACAGACCGATATATGGTACACATTGCTCTACTTTGTAGGGAACTGCGATAGAGCTCAGATCTACTCCATTGAGTCTCCAATTGGCAGTCTCCATATCCAGGCTGTGAAATAAAGTATCCCGGCTATAATTGGCGAGAGACTGGCCGGTTACTGACTCAACCAATAACCCAGCTAAACCGGCAGAAAGATTACTGTATTGTCTGTGCTCCCCGGGGTTATTTGTCAGATAATAATCCCCACTACCGTACAGGCTTTCCCCTTTAACCAGCAGGGAACGTAGATGTTGCTCCAAACTGATAGAGGGATCACGATTTTCAGTGTAAGTGGCGTAGTCAAAATAATCTTTAATTGCTGCAGAGTGACTCGCCAGATGTCTCAGTGTAATTTTTTCCCCTTCTATATGTGGATTGTCGACCTTAAATGGTAAATAGCTATTAATATCCTCATCCAACGCCAATTTACCATCGTCGACCAATTGCAATAGTGTTACGCCCATAATCGGCTTACTTATCGACGCAATATTAAATAACGTATCCTGAGTAACTGGTTTGCCGGCCTCAATATCGGCCATCCCGTATACTTGTTGAAGCGCAAGTTCACCCTCTTTTATTCTGGCAACGGCTATTCCGGGTATAGCTGCCTCATGCATAACTGCAGGAATAAAATCTTCGATATTATCAATTCCGACACTTTGCTTCTGCTCACTTGGTACGACTAGTAAAAATATGAAAATACCTATCGATATCAGGCCCACTAAATAAATTTTCCTCATTAAAGCAATCCTTATAGTTAATTCAGGGCCACGGTTGAGCCCGTACCTGACTGCGACGCCAGCAGTAACAGCTATAGATGCAAAGAAGGAAGAAAAAATAAAGAGTGACCGCTAAGCGGTCACTCTACTGAGCGCCACCAGAGGCGCTTATTCGGACGGGAGTACTGAGAATATGTCGCCGTGCTTATTCGAGGCCCAATTTAGACCATATTTCATCAATCTTTTTAACCACATTCGGGTCGCGCTCAATAGGTACACCCCACTCACGACTAGTTTCACCTTCCCATTTATTAGTCGCATCAAAACCTATTTTTGAGCCTAAACCGGAGACCGGTGAAGCAAAATCTAAATAATCAATCGGAGTATTTTCTACCATCACCGTATCCCGCGCCGGGTCCATACGTGTGGTCATCGCCCAGATTACATCTTTCCAATCCCTGGCATTGACGTCTTCGTCAGCGACAATAACAAATTTGGTGTACATAAACTGACGCAGGAAGGACCAAACACCCATCATTACCCGCTTGGCATGACCCGCATACTGCTTCTTCATGGTGACCACGGCGAGACGGTAAGAGCATCCCTCCGGCGGCAAATAGAAGTCGACAATTTCAGGAAATTGCTTTTGTAGGATTGGCACAAAAACCTCGTTTAAAGCCTCTCCTAAAATCGCAGGTTCATCCGGTGGACGCCCGGTATAGGTGCTGTGGTAAATGGGGTTTTTACGGTGCGTAATCTTCTCTACCGTAAATACAGGGAAGCTGTCCACTTCGTTGTAGTAACCGGTGTGGTCTCCATAGGGCCCCTCATCAGCCATATCATCGGGATAGATAAAGCCTTCCAGAACATATTCGGCACTGGCAGGCACCTGAAGATCACTGAGTAAGGCATCGGTCACTTCTGTCTTATCCCCCCGCAGCAGGCCGGCAAAGGCATACTCAGACAAAGTATCCGGCACTGGGGTAACGGCCCCCAGAATTGTGGCGGGATCGGCACCCAGGGCAACAGCTACCGGATAGGGTTCACCGGGATGCTTCTTGCACCAGTCCCGATAATCCAGCGCCCCCCCGCGATGACTGAGCCAACGCATAATCAGGCGGTTCTTTCCGATTAATTGCATCCGGTATATGCCCAGATTTTGCCGTTTCTTCTCAGGCCCTCGGGTAATTACCAAGGGCCAAGTGACCAGCGGAGCGGCATCTCCCGGCCAGCAGGTTTGGATTGGCAGCTGATGCAGATCAACCTGATCCCTCTCAAGGACTACCTGTTGGCAAGCTGCACCCTTTACGACTTTTGGCCCCATATTCAGGACCTGCTTAAAGACCGGCAACTTCTCCCAGGCATCGCGGAGATTTTCCGGTGGCTGCGGCTCCTTGAGAAAAGCCAGCAGTTCTCCCACTTCACGCAGTTCGGCAACACTCTCTCTTCCCATCCCCAGGGCGACTCGCTCTGGTGTTCCGAAAAGATTGGCAAGAACTGGGGTCTCAAAGCCTACCGGGTTCTCAAACAACAATGCAGGCCCCTCAGCTCGCAATACGCGATCGGAAATTTCTGTCATTTCCAAAATGGGGTCAACAGGGTGCTTGATTCGTTTTAGTAGGCCGCGCTTTTCCAGCAACTTAATAAAGTCGCGTAGATCTTTATATTTCATGGGCTAACAAGGCGTGACTATAAACCAGAGCGCAGTGTAAAACAGAAGGCGCAGGATGGGTAACAACACACCAATTGGAATGAAGAGAGAGGCGGGAGGGAGTCGCGGCTCGCAAGCCTAAGCTGCGAGCCGCAGAAATAATAAGCTTTTTACAGCTTAGAAGCGGGGGCGACGCGGACGATCTTCGCGAGGCTTAGCTTCGTTAACGCGGATGTTACGGCCAGACAGCGGTTGGTCGTTCATCTCTTCGATAGCTTTGCGCGCTTCATCGTCGTTAGGCATTTCTACGAAACCGAAGCCTTTAGAGCGGCCAGTCTCACGGTCGGTGATAACAGTAGCCCGAGAGATCTCTCCGAATGCACCAAAAGCTTCGTGCAGGTCGTCAGAGGTTACCGCGTAGGCCAGATTTCCAATATAGATATTCACAAAAGGTTCTCACTAGGTGTGTGGGCTGTCGTGCAGTCACAAATGGATAACCAGCTCCACCAGATTAACCATTTGAGATTGGCCCTTTGCGGAGAAATAAACCCCTGGGCCAATTCAGTAAGGCGCGTTGCCTAAAATCCATATCAAGCGCCACAATGTGGAACTTTATATGCCTAATGGCTCGCCTTTTCAACAGTAATAGACGCAATTAATCGTCTTATTCTGCTCCTAATAAATAAAGAGCGCCTTTTTAGGCGCTACTTTATATACAAAAATTATTTCCGTTTCATGGATAGGAAGAATTCGTCATTTGTCTTGAAATCTTTCAATTTATCCACTAGGAATTCAGTCGATGCAACATCTTCCATATCGTGTAACAGCTTACGCAAAATCCACACTCGCTGCAGCTCGCCCTCAGGCATTAACAGCTCTTCCCGGCGAGTGCCGGATCTGCGCACATTAATGGCCGGATATACGCGTTTTTCAGCAATTTTGCGATCCAGCTGCAATTCCATATTACCGGTACCTTTAAATTCCTCGAAAATCACTTCGTCCATTTTCGAGCCGGTATCGATAAGTGCAGTAGCAATAATAGACAGACTTCCGCCTTCTTCAATATTTCGCGCTGCCCCAAAGAAGCGCTTCGGGCGCTCTAAGGCGTGAGCATCAACACCACCGGTTAATACTTTACCGGAGCTAGGAACTGTTGTGTTGTAAGCGCGAGCCAGGCGGGTGATAGAGTCGAGCAAGATAACCACATCTTTCTTGTGCTCAACCAGGCGCTTGGCTTTTTCAATTACCATTTCCGCAACTTGTACGTGACGTGCCGGCGGCTCATCAAAAGTAGAGGCAACAACTTCACCGCGCACGGAGCGCTGCATTTCTGTCACTTCCTCAGGACGCTCGTCAATCAGCAGTACGATCAAATGGCACTCTGGATTATTGCGCGTAATGGCCTGTGCCATATTTTGCAACATAATCGTTTTACCGGCCTTCGGCGGCGCAACAATCAAGCCGCGCTGGCCTTTCCCGATTGGAGCTACAAGATCAATAATACGACCAATCAGGTCTTCGGAGGAGCCGTTTCCGCACTCGAGGGTGAGGCGATCGTTGGGGAAAAGAGGAGTGAGGTTTTCGAAAAGAATTTTGTTACGTGCGTTTTCCGGTTTGTCAAAATTAATTTCGTTAACTTTTAATAAGGCAAAATATCTTTCACCTTCCTTCGGTGGGCGAATCTTTCCGGAAATTGAGTCACCCGTACGTAAATTAAATCGGCGAATCTGACTTGGAGATACATATATATCATCCGGTCCCGCAAGATAAGAGGAGTCAGCAGAACGCAAAAATCCAAAACCATCTTGAAGGATTTCTAATACGCCGTCGCCATAAATATCTTCACCGCTTTTGGCGTGGCGCTTGAGGATATTGAAAATAATATCCTGCTTGCGCGAACGGGCCAGGTTTTCAAGGCCCATGCCTTTGGCTATTTCAATCAACTCTTCAATGGGTTTGGTTTTTAATTCGGAGAGATTCATACCAATTGCTTATTAATGTTTCTGTTGTCATATGGCGCGGACACGCCTGAAATTTTGAGGAGGGGTTTGATATTAGAGATTAGCTCGTTTATTTACCCGATACACCTAGGTACCTTTTCCTACCAAGACCACAGTACTCAGTAAACTTTTGCTCTCCATAATCAATTTATGGAGCATTATCAGAACAAGTTCAACTCGAGGAGTATACGCGCCGGGGATGGTCAGGGACCCTGTGGAGGGGCGTTTTGTCAGCTCGTCTCATTTAATTCAAGACCGCTGAACTATTTCAGAATTACAGCCAGTATAACGGGTGTTTCCAATCCTGCAAAGAAATTTACCCCCTTTGCAGGATGGAAACGACAGTCTTACAGCTGACCGTCGATAAACTCAGTCAGCTGCGCGCGGGACAGTGCGCCGACTTTAGTACCTTCGACATTGCCGCCTTTGAACAGCAGCAGCGTGGGGATACCACGGACATTGTATTTGGCCGGGCTCTCTTTATTCGCATCAACGTCTACTTTTACGATCTTCAACTTATCGCCGTAGTGGCCTGCCAGGTCTTCCAGCACTGGAGCGATCATCTTGCACGGACCGCACCACTGTGCCCAAAAATCTACCAACACCGGGCCTTCAGCTTTGAGAACTTCTGCTTCGAATTCAGCGTCAGATACGTTGACGATTGAGTGCTCGCTCATATTGCATTCCTGTTCTTTAGTTACTCGATGCGTGGGCACCGCCAACGCATCTTCTCACGGTCACAGCAGTGGTTATACAGCTGCGATGCACCATTGCCCTCAAAATTGGGGCGCAAAATGGGATTTCAAGTCTTTCCTGCCACAGACTTACGCCTGCTCCAGGAAGCGCTGCAAAATCTCATCGATATAGTCAAAGCCAAAAGCCGTGGCAGCAATCCGCTTATCGAGACACTCTACAAGCTCCATTGCCATCAGGGTAGGCCATTGTTTTTGCAGCTCGGACATCGGCAGCCCGGTGTAGCGGGTAAAAGTATCACTGGGAACACCATCCGCCAGGCGAAGGGCATTCATAAGAAACTCCAGTGGCAAATCCTCATTCTCAACCCTGTCAGTATGGGGTTCAGACAAGGCACTATGCAGCAGCTCGGGATGTTGCCTGGCGATAGATAAGTAGTCCCTCGGAGTGCGTGTGCGACGACTGCGCAGAATTTGCCCAGTTTCAGCTAGGGTTACCTTGCCATGAGCACCGGCACCAATCCCCAGATAATCTCCGAATGACCAATAATTAATATTATGGCGGGATTCAAGTTCGGGTTTGCTATAAGCCGACACCTCGTAACGACGATAGCCCTCGGACGCCAGTAGTTCGCGTCCGCTGCCCTGCATACTGGCTATCAGCTGGGAGCCGGGGGTGACTGGTGGCGCACTGTAGAATGCAGTATTTGGCTCAATCGTTAATTGGTACCAGGAAATATGCTCTGGAGCCAAGGAAATTGCACGGCGCAAATCGCCAAGGGCTTCCACCTCGGTCTGATTGGGCAATCCGTGCATCAGGTCGAGGTTAATATTGTCAAAGCCCGCGCGACGCGCCATTGCCAGGGCACCTTCGGCCTCTTCTCCGCTGTGAATACGTCCCAACTGTTGTAGCTGATTGGAATCGAAGCTTTGCACTCCAATAGAAAGACGATTAACTCCAGCAGATCGATAGCCAGTGAACTTGGCTTGTTCAAAAGTGCCGGGGTTGGCCTCCAGGGTTATCTCGACCCCCTCAGCAAAACCCACCACCTGCTCAGCAGCCTCCAGGATCTGCCCAATTGCTTGGGGGGAGAACAGACTCGGCGTGCCGCCACCAAAAAAGATGGACTGCAATTTTCGCCCCTGCACCCAGGGCAACTGGCTGATCAGATCCAGGCGCAACTGCGCCACATACTCGGATTCCGGTAGGGCGTAGTCCGAATTAGCCCGGTCTCTATCAGCCTGGTGGGAGTTGAAATCACAGTAGGGACATTTGCGCACACACCAGGGGATATGGATATACAGGCTCAGCGGTGGCAGCTGTAATTCAGCAATCTGATCAGGCAAGGTCGGCACCCTGCATATTTTGCTGCCATAAAAGCTCAAATTGAGACATAGCCTGGGCCCTGTGGCTCAGTCGATTCTTCAAGTCTCTCGGCAGTTCAGCGGAGGTCATTCCCTCAGATTCAACAAAGAACAGCGGGTCATAACCAAAACCCTGCTCTCCCGCCGGCTCCCGCAAAATTGTCCCACTCCACTTTGCACTAGATACCAAAGGCACCGGGTCATCCCATTGCCGCACAAAAGCCAGTGCGCAGTGGAAACTGGCAGTGCGATGCTTAGATTCAACATCAACCATGGCCTCCAATAACTTCGCATTGTTTTTTTCATCAGTCGCCCCGGCACCTGAGTAGCGTGCAGAGTAAATTCCCGGCGCACCACTCAATGCATCTACCGACAGCCCGGAGTCATCGGCTAATGCAGGCAGGCCACTGATACGGCTGGCGTGGCGGGCCTTAATCAAAGCATTCTCAATAAAGCTCAATCCGGTCTCATCAGCGTCACTTACCCCAAAGTCAGACTGAGGAAGAACCTGTATATCCCATGAGGCGAACAGCTGTGAAAATTCGCGAAGTTTGCCGGCATTACCGCTGGCAAGAACAATTTTATTTACCATATTGCTTCAAACAAAAAGCGGGCCTCGGCCCGCGGTGAATCTTAAAGAAGGGGTTTCGACCAGCTCTCAGCCAGCGGAACCTTGGCAGATGTCTATCGGTTCAATCTGCGACGGAAAGTGATCGTCTCACTTTTACCATTGGGCAGCTTGATATCTACGTTAAAGGTAAGGGTCTCCTCATCCTCAAAGCGCAGGGGTGCGAGATAGTAAACAGCATCTCCTTCCCGAATTTCTTTGAACTTAAGTGGTCTTGACTGCTGGATCAGGTTGGTAGCTGTGCCAGACATCTCAGCGCTGAGGCCATGGGTTCCGCCCTCTTTCTTGACGACAGAGACATTTACATACGCCCGATCTTTTGCTCGAGCCAACTGGTACTGACGGGCGATATCCGGCTGGATAAAATCGCTATTGAACACTGAATAGACTACTCGATAGTCGCCAAAATCAGCGTAGTTCTTAATCGTACGCGCTTCTTGCGCGGCAGCGCCGACAGATAAAAATAGCAAGGCCACAGAAGCAGCCAGGGTAAGGATGCGTTTCACGCTCCACCTCCAGTTGTTATAGGCGCCACCTCTCCCGGTAGGTTTGGTGGTCAATTCCAGTCAGGCCCCCTCAGGAGTGCCTCTCTCGATCTATTTATCGCGCCAAAGTCCTCCACAAAAGAGCTGGCGCAAATCTTAGTTTAGCGAGTTAGATGATAGATGGCTGTCTCACCAAACAAATTTGGTAAAAAGTCTTTGAATGCCCGCCCAACCGAGGACTCAGAAACCACTTGCCGATGCAGAATCGCCCAGCCATTTTCTCGGCATAACACCTCAAAGTCTGTAAAAGTACAAAAGTGAATATTGGGAGTGTCATACCATTCGTATGGCAATAAGTCGGATACTGGCATGCGCCCGGAGAATGCGAGGTGCCAGCGGGCCTTCCACTGCCCAAAATTGGGAAACGTAATAATGCAATCCCGCCCAACCCGGAGCATTTCCTCTACCACTAAATGAGGCTGACTCAAGGTTTGCAGTGCCTGGGTCATCACCACAGCATCAAAGCTGCCATCAGCAAAGTTTCCCAGCCCTGTATTCAGATTTTGCTCGACAACATTGACCCCACGGGCCACACATCGCTCTATTTGCTCGGGATCAATCTCCAGGCCATAGCCTTTCACATTTTTATTTCTCCCCAGCTGATCGAGCAGTGCACCATCGCCACAGCCGAGGTCGAGAACCCGGCTGTTGGGAGCGATCCATTCCTGGATCACATCCAAATCTATCCGCATCAGTACACCTCCTCAGCAATTTCTGCCGCAACTCTCTGCATATAGGCACGAAATACACCTTCATAACGACCATTGGGCAGCAGGAAGGCATCGTGTCCCATTGCTGACTCTACTTCGGCATAGCTGACTGGAATATCCGCGTGCATCAGGGCATCGGCGATTTCCCTCGAGCGCTCCGGCGCAAAGCGCCAATCAGAAGTAAATGACACCAATAAAAACCGGCACTTGGCATGGGAGAAGGCCTCTACCGGGTCATCCCCGTATTCCCGAGCTAAGTCGAAGAAATCCAGCGCTCGAGTCATCAGAATGTAAGTATTGGGATCGAAGGTGGTGGAAAAACTGGCTCCCTGGTAGCGCAGATAACTTTGTATCTGAAACTCCACCTCTTCATCCGACCCCTGCTGAAAGCTGCCACTGCGCAATTCTCGACCAAACTTGCGCCCCAACCCATCGTCAGACAGATAAGTGATGTGCCCGATCATACGCGCAACGGCCAGGCCTCTACGGGGTAACTTATCCTGTTGGAGGTAGTGCCCATCGCAAAAGTCTGGATCGGATGTTATCGCCTGGCGTGCGGTCTCATTAAACGCGATATTCTGTGCAGATAACTTCATGGCAGAGGCAATCACCACACAATTACGCAGGCGCTCAGGGTATTCCAGTGACCAGCGCATCGCCTGCATTCCACCGAGACTGCCGCCAACAACCGCCGCCCACTGTCGAATGCCTAGCATATCCGCCAGACGCGCTTGGCTGTGGACCCAGTCGCGGACACGCAGTGATGGAAAATCCGGCCCCCAGGTAGTGCCGGTATCCGGGTTGATGGATACGGGGCCAGTAGATCCGTGGCAACCGCCGAGATTATTAACGGACACCACAAAGAAATGATTAGTATCTATCGGCTTACCCGGACCGATATAGTGGTCCCACCACCCCGGACGCTTATCATCGATACTGTGTCGCCCCGCAGCGTGATGATGCCCAGACAGAGCATGACAGATCAGAACTGCGTTAGTCTTTTCCCTATTGAGTTCACCGTAAGTCTCATAAACCAGAGTGTAATTTTTCAGTACTCGACCACAGGCCAATTCCAGCGGTTCACTAAAGTGATGGCTTTTAGGCTCAACAAGGCCCACGGAGTCTGGGTCACCGGTAGTTGCGGTTTGGGCTTCCGCAGAAGCGATAGGATTTTCCGTTGACAAAGCACTGTATCTGTCAGGTTGATAGGTGCTGCCTGGCAAATTGCCGAAGCAGTCAGTGAATAAGATCACTGCAACTTATAACAAATGCCAGTCAGAACCAATATCAATTAGCACCCAATTCAGGTGGTATGGGAGGCCTTCAAGGGGGTTACATTGCGCGCGCGCGGCGCCGGCGCAACCGGCTGTGGTGCAGAGCTGTTGTGCCGCAGTAAATCCTCTAACGCCACCAGCGCCTTATCATTGCGCTGAACCTCATCCTCGAGAGTTCGAAGATCCGTGCGACGACTGCGAGTTTTCTGTTTCAACTCGGTGAGCTTAATCAAATGGCGATTGAGTAATTGTTTCTGATACTGCGCATGCTGTTTAAGAGGCTCAAGAGCCTGCTCTAACCAATTTTCCGCTTTGTTACCCATATCGTCGTACAGCCGACCCACTTCACTGGCAAGCGTGGTAATAAAGCGCTCGCTGAGACGGCTGCGGCGCGCCAATAACAGCTGCGGGGATCGCCTCAGCTGAGCGGCCTGGCGATGCAGTCCACGCAACGCGAAGCGAAATTTGCGGATAGTAAAATACTGCTCGGCATCATCCACTTTCTTTAAGCTGGAGCGCTCAAAGACAGCGTCGAGCAAGCGATTAGCCTGATCCACTTCCCGCTCGAGGTTAGACATCTGATGGTCTACCCCTTCCATAAAAGTATCGATAGCCCTGGCCATGCCCATGGGCGTCCAACGGCGATTGAGAGTAGCCAGTGTATCGTCAATCAGCGCCTGCAACTGCTGTCTGGATATCGGCGCCAACAAAGAAGTGCTTTGTCGTGTAAGCATTCTCTGGCTGGATTTGAGCGTCAGCAATTCCTGATGACAAATCTTATGCTGCTCGCGCACGGTCGTCTGCAACTGTTCCAACTCTGCCAATTGCTCTGAGGTGTTGCCACTATTGCGCTGCAGGTGAGCCAACGCTGCCCGGCCACTATTCAAACGACGCTTGAGTAGATCGCGGGTATCAGCCATCAGGGTGAGAGCTTGATGCAGTGAGCGGTGCTCGGCCATTTTATGCCGGTGCTCCAGCAGGCGCTGAACCAGCATCCTTTCAAACTCACCGAAGCGGCTGCTTCGCACCAAATCCGCATCCCGCTGCTGGCGCCCCAACAGAGCCATTTTTGCAGAGACTCCGGCAACACTTTCCTGAGGCAGAGACAAGAGACCGGCCACTTCGCTGCGCATGCGTCGCAGCAGCAGCTCAGCATCCTCCTCCGGATCATCCCAAAGCACATCCATCTTGTTGAGCAGGGCCATCACGGATGTTCCGCGATGCTCTTGCAGTGGCGCCAGGTGAGTTTCCCACATGCTCATATCGGTACCACTTACCCCAGCATCGGCAGCCAGCAGAAAGGCAACCGCCTGGGCCCCGGGCAGTGTACTCAATGTGAGCTCCGGCTCATTGCCGAGGGCGTTCAGTCCCGGGGTATCAATAATACGCAACCCCTGATCCAGCAATGGGTGCGGCAGACAAATCAAAGCAAAACGCCAGGCGGGGATCTCAACTAGATTCCCTTTGCCATCCAAGTGGCGCCGATCGAAGCCATAGCGAGCGGCCTCTTCCGGCATTACTGACTTGGTCGAGGCAACCTTCAATAAAGTCTCTCGGGTCGCCTCGGGATCATTGGCATCAAACTCGTGAGTTACCCACTTTTGCGGAATTCGACGGAAGCTCTCCAGGCTGGTATTCGTCGCCAGGGTCTCAATCGGAAGCAGCCGCAAACTGGCGCGCTCGCCGCCATCACTGAAAATTTCCGTGGGACACATAGTGGTGCGCCCCGGCCTTGAGGGCAGTAGACGCTGTCCGTAAGTTTGCGACAACAGGGCATTGAGCAGTTCAGTTTTCCCCCGTGAAAACTCCCCAACTAAAACCAGGGTGAACTGATCATCTGCAAGTAGGGCGCGGGCCTGCTGTACAACCTGGCAGGCACCAGCAGAATTAGAGAAGTGCTGTTCAAGCCATTGGCTGAAGTGGGCAAACTGGCGATCGAGATTCTTTTTCCAACGGTCGTAGTCAGAAATATGCTGGCGTAAAAGTGCGTCTTCCATTTCACGGTGTTCTTGTTATTGAGACCCGGAACTACCGGCCCCTACTAAGACAAGAGAAAGAGCCGTCAGTCGATAGTATAAGAGTCTAACACCGCGCCAAATACGATCTAGTGCGCACAGGTGAAGAAATGTTCAGCCGGTCACAATTTAAGAAACCTTCGAACAACTGCGCAAGCCCCAGAGGGCGGGGCTTGAAAGGTGCAGGGGATATTTTGGGGTGATCAGAGTCCGGTTAAAAGCCGGGGATATGCCAAAACAGGCTGTACACGAAAGCCGGCATGTTGGCCATTTGGGCAAAACCAATAAGCAGCCTGTTAATCACAGTGAGCAGGATAAAGACAAATATCGGGCTGATATCAATCACCCCCAACGGCGGAATCATGCGTCGCACAGGTCCGCAAAATGGCTCCAGGAGTTGGTGCAGTAAAATTAGAATTGGATGGCCGCTATTCGGCGCAATCCAGCTGGCAACGATGGAGACCAATAAGCCGACAAACACCATCGCTATCACAGTGGAAACACAGCCGATCAACGACCACAGCAGGGCACTGAGGGGGTTAACCAGGCCGTAACCTGCAATCATGGCGCAAGCCATAATCATCGCCCAACCGACTATCAACGCCAGCACTACTGAGGCCATATCGACGCCAAAAAGTCCTGGCACCACTTTGCGCAGCGGCAGCAGCAAAGGGTTGGTAACCTTCACAACTCCCTGAGATATGGGGTTGTAAAAATCCGCACGGCCCAACTGCAATAGGAAACGCAATAACACGGCGAAAAGGAACAAAATGCCCAGTATGCCCACGACATAAACGCCGATATCGCTGAAGGTATTGACCATGGATAAACCCTAAACAAAAAGATTTTCAGCAGCCACCGCTGCACCTACCCAATTGGACCGGAACCTGTTACCGATCCAATTCCTTTGCCATTTCCGTCGCCCGCTCCTCGCAATCGCGCATGGCATCGGCCACTAACTGCGGCAACCCACCCTTCTCGAACCGTTGAACAGCGCGCTCAGTGGTTCCACCTGGTGACATCACATTGCGCTTCAACTGGGCGACGTCAACATCGCTGGCGACCGCCAGTTTGGCGGCGCCCAGAGCAGTTTGCAACACAAGGCGCTCCGCATCTGCACGAGCAAGGCCACCGGCGGAAGCCGCATCAATCATGGCCTCCATAAACTGGAAAAAGTAAGCCGGTGCCGATCCCGCTACCGCAATCACCTGATCGATGCCGCGCTCTTCCTCAACCCAGTAGGAGATACCTACCGCATCGACGATGCGCTCGGCAAGTTCCTTCTGTTCACCCGTAACCTTGCTATCGGCATAGAGACCGGTAACTCCGGTTTGCACCAGGGCCGGGGTATTAGGCATAGCCCTGACAATAGGGAGGTGCATTCCCATCCAACGGTGGTAAGCCGCGAGCGGAATTCCCGCAGCAAAAGTGATAATCAAGGGCGAGCGATCCACCAAATGGGGTTTCAGTCCCTCACAAAGTTCTCGCATAACTTGCGGTTTCACCGACAGTACAATTACATCGGCATCGACAATAGCGGCAACATTATCGTCACTAATAGCTACCCCATGGCTCTCGGCAAAAGCATTGAGTTTGTCCCGATCACGGCCTGTAGCAGTAATCTGGTCCGCCGGATAACCGGAGGCCACCAAACCACCGATCACTGCCCCCGCCATATTGCCGGCGCCACCAATAAAAACCATCTTAGGGTTCGCTGTACTCACTCATATCACCTTGGGCGGTTACAAAAATTTTGTTGCTTTTCCCCGTTCGGGGCATTCCGCTAATATGTGGCCGCCAGATTCAAATAACAAGAGAGCCATACCAAGTGGCTCCTAACGGAGGGCAGTATGCAAAAAGGATGGCGTTCACTGCTTATAGCGACACTGATCACTGCGACCAGTGCCGCTGGTGCAGTAGAAACTCGTACGCTAAACAACGGCCAATTGGTACTCGAAGATGTGCCAAACATTCCCCAAACTATCATCAATGAGCTCAATCGTTATCAGAACGTACGCTCAGCTAGCTTCCGGGGCTGGGACCTTGAAGGTAACGGTATCTATGTCAGTACCCGCTTCGGCGAAGTTTCTCAATTACACAAGGTAGAGAATGCAGGTGGCGCTCGCCGACAGCTAACCTTTTTCGAAGAACCGATAGGCGGCATCTCTACCCGCCCAGAGCACCGCCAACTGGCATTCACCATGGATGCCGGCGGCAATGAATACGCCCAGATTTTCCTGTTTGATACAGAAAATGGCACTAGCGAGATGATTACCGATGGTGAGTCTCGCAATGGCAGTATTCTCTGGAATAAGCAGGGCTCAGCTATCGCTTACCAGAGTACCCGCCGAGATGGCAGGGCCAATGATATATGGCTAACCACTTTCGACGGTGACAAAAAAGAAGACCGCTTGATCCTTAAGTCTGAGGATGGCAGTTGGTGGGGGCCCAGTGATTTCTCACAATCCGGCAGCCAAATTTTGGTCATGCAATATATCTCCTCCACTCGATCCAATGTCCATTTGCTGGATCTCGACAGCGGAGAAGTCTCACTACTCGCCGGTACGAGCGATGAAGAGGCTGATTCCCGCAATTTCCCAGCGGGTTTCAGTTATGACAATCACTCGGTTTATATCATCTCTGACAAAGGGCGCGAATTTACCCAACTGATCCGCAAAGACCTGGAGAGTGGCGATGAAAAGATAATTACCTCCGATATCCCCTGGGATATCAGCAGCTTTATCCTCAGTAAAGACGGTCGCCGCGGCGCTTTTGTCGCCAACGAAAATGGTATGTCCACCCTCTATCTATACGATCCACGCAATGACCGCTACCGCAAGGTCGACTCGCTGCCGATCGGTCTTATCGGCGGAATAGAATTTAACCCCGAAGGTGATAAGCTGGCCCTAACCCTAAACACGCCTAAAACTCCCTCCGATTCCTTTGTAATGGACCTTGGCCGCCGCCCGCTATCCAGTGGTGACCTTACCCGATGGACATTTAGTGAAGTCGGTGGTCTCGACAGCGAAAGCTTTGTCGAACCCGAACTGGTGCACTATCCCACTTTCGACGAGGTGGATGGAAAGCCGCGTGAAATTCCCGCATTCGTCTATAAGCCGCGCAATGCCAAAGGCCCCGTACCTGTGGTTATTTCAATCCACGGTGGCCCTGAAGGGCAGTACCGCCCCATGTTTTCCAGCACATACCAGCTGTGGCTAGAAAAACTTGGCGTTGCTGTAATTGCTCCAAATGTACGCGGGTCCGCTGGTTATGGTAAGAGCTACCTAGCCATGGATAACGGCTACAAGCGAGAGGACTCAGTTAGGGATATCGGCGCTCTTCTGGATTGGATTGCTACCCAGCCTGACCTGGATGCGGAACGCGTTGCTGTGTTTGGCGGCAGCTACGGTGGTTACATGGTGCTGGCCAGTAGTGTTTACTACTCCGATCGTTTAAAAGCAGCAGTGGATATCGTAGGCATCTCTAACTTTGTCACCTTCCTCACCAATACCAAGAGCTATCGTCGCGACCTTCGTCGAGTCGAATACGGTGATGAGCGGGATCCGCAGATGCGCGCTTTCCTGGAAAAAATCAGCCCCAACAACAATGTGGACAAGATCCAGGTGCCAATGTTTGTAGTGCAGGGACAAAATGACCCTCGGGTACCTGTCACCGAGGCTGAGCAAATCGTGGCTGCACTTCGTGAGAATGGCAATCAAGTCTGGTATATGAACGCACTCAATGAAGGGCACGGCTATCGCAAGAAAGAGAACAGTGATGCCTTTACCCAGGCAACAGCTCTCTTCTTTGCCGAACACCTACTGAGTGAAGATCAAAAAAAGCAGCTCAGTTTGAATGAACAATAATTATTTGTTCCCAGAAAAAGAAAACGGCCTTTAGGGCCGTTTTCTTTTTAGAACTTAACTATGTAAGGAGCCCCTGATTAACTAAACAAAAAAGGAAATGTTTCCACAATCGCAATCAAGTTCAGAGCAATCGCCAGTATCCAAAGCCAATAGCGGCTCTTATCTCCGAATATCCCAATAACTGCCGAATTCAAAAAGCCGGTCACCAATGAGATTTTGGGAGAAACAAATGCAATCAGGCAGATAAAAGCCAACCACTCAAGCGCTACCCAAGTCACCAGTACACTATTCGTTACAGACAGAGATAGCACTGCGCTCACTGATAAAAGCAGCAGCAATACATCTACAGTCCCAGATTTTGTCATCCCATATCCCAAAAAAATCTACTTGCGTACTAATTCTGTCATGCAGAATAGTTTCGTGTCCCAAAAATATCTGTGCCGATACGCACAATAGTCGCGCCGCAGGCAATAGCAGCCTCCATATCTTTAGACATCCCCATGGATAGAGTATCGAAAGTCTGCTCAGGAAATTCTTCGCGAAGGCTTTGCAGCAACCCTGCCAACTGGATAAATGGTTTTTCCTGCTCAAATACATTGTCACGAGCAGCGGGGATCGCCATCAAACCGCGCAGGCATAGTCCCGGCAATGTCATCACTTCACGCGCCAGAGCCACCAAATCCTGTGGAGCTATGCCAGACTTGCTCTGCTCGCCATCGATATTCACCTGCAAGCAGATATTGAGTGGTGCCATATTACTGGGACGCTGTGCCGATAGCCGCTGGGCAATTTTTAAGCGATCCACCGTGTGCATCCATTGGAATCGCTCTGCCACAGCGCGGCTTTTGTTCGATTGAAGCGGCCCAATAAAATGCCAGTGAATATCCAGGTCGGACAGGGCATCCTGTTTTTGCAGGGCTTCCTGTAAATAATTTTCGCCAAAGTGATGCTGGCCAGCTGCAAAAGCAATCCGCAGGTCTTCCGCCGGTCGTGTTTTGGAAACCGCCAACAGGGTAATTTCTGCAGGGTTGCGATCGCAGTTGTTGCAGCATGTCACAATCCGCTCACCTACTGCATTCAGGTTTTCGACGATTGTCTCTTTGCGCATATACTGATGCCCTTACCGATTTGAGCGGCGATTTTACCTGAGCCCAAACAAGAACCATAAGGTAGCAGTATGGATATCACTGAACTCCTCGCCTTTAGCGCCAAGCAAAACGCCTCGGACTTACACCTCTCGGCGGGCCTGCCGCCGATGATCCGTGTCGACGGCGACGTGCGCCGTATCAACCTGCCCTCAATGGAGCACAAGCAGGTACACGGCCTGATCTACGAGATCATGAACGATAAGCAGCGCAAGGATTACGAAGAACTACTGGAAACAGACTTCTCTTTTGAAGTCCCCGGTGTCGCCCGCTTTCGTGTAAACGCCTTTAACCACAACCGGGGTGCCGGCGCCGTATTCCGGACCATTCCCTCCAAGGTTCTCACTATGGAAGACCTGGGAATGGGTCAGGTGTTCAAGCAGATTTCGGATACTCCCCGTGGCTTGGTGCTGGTGACCGGGCCCACGGGTTCCGGTAAGTCCACCACCCTGGCGGCGATGATGGACTACATCAACGACAACAAATACGAGCATATCCTCACCATCGAGGACCCGATCGAATTTGTGCACGAATCCAAAAAATGCCTGGTGAACCAGCGTGAGGTGCACCGGGATACCCACGGCTTTGCCGAAGCACTGCGCTCTGCACTGCGTGAAGACCCGGATATCATTCTCGTAGGTGAGATGCGGGACCTGGAGACCATTCGCCTGGCGCTGACTGCGGCAGAGACCGGTCACTTGGTATTCGGCACCCTGCACACCACTTCCGCCGCCAAAACCATTGACCGTGTGGTGGATGTATTCCCGGCGCAGGAGAAAGCCATGGTGCGTTCAATGCTGTCGGAATCCCTACAGGCCGTTATCTCCCAGACGCTAATGAAGAAAAACGGCGGTGGCCGGGTCGCTGCCCACGAAATTATGCGTGGTACCCCAGCCATCCGTAACCTGATCCGCGAAGACAAAATCGCGCAGATGTACTCGGCCATCCAGACCGGAGCCAGCGTCGGCATGCAGACCATGGACCAATGTCTGGAAGACCTGGTGGCACGCCGCATCATCAGTCGCGAAGTGGCTCGCGAAAAAGCCAAGATGCCGGAGAACTTCTAAACGGCCAAAACCCGCCCCCAATCTGGGGAAGAAAAGTCGAGATAAAACGCGGTAAACACCATGGATATTGAAAGACTTCTACAACTGGTTGTAGAGAAGGGCGCTTCGGATTTATTTATCACGGCGGGCGTCCCGCCCTCCATCAAACTACACGGCCGAGTGGTGCCCTGCAGCAGCACCGCGCTCACGCCAGAGAAAGCGCGCGAGTTGGTGGTGGGAACCATGAACGAGAAACAGCGGCGCGAGTTTGCCGAGCAAAAGGAATTGAACTTCGCGATTGCAGTGCGCAACGTGGGGCGTTTCCGGGTATCGGCCTTCTTCCAGCGCAATCTGGTGGGTATGGTGCTGCGTCGCATCGAAACCAAAATCCCCACTATCGATGGACTCGGACTACCCGATGTACTCAAAGACCTGGCCATGACCAAACGCGGGCTGATTATTTTTGTGGGCGCCACCGGTACCGGTAAGTCCACATCCCTCGCCTCCATGATCGGCCACCGCAATGAGAACACCAAGGGCCATATCATCACCATTGAGGACCCGATCGAATTTATCCACCAGCATCGCGGCTGTATTGTGACCCAGCGCGAAGTGGGCCTGGATACCGAGTCTTTCGATGTAGCCCTGAAAAACACTCTGCGTCAGGCACCAGATGTTATTCTGATCGGTGAGGTACGCTCCCGCGAAACCATGGACCACGCCATCGCTTTCGCCGAGACCGGCCATTTGTGTCTGTGTACCCTCCACGCCAACAATGCTAACCAGGCCCTCGATCGGATCATTCACTTCTTCCCGGCAGACCGCCACAAACAGTTGTTTATGGACCTGTCCCTCAACCTGAAGGCGATGGTGGCCCAGCAGCTGGTACCAACCCCCGATGGCGATGGCCGCCGTGCCTGCCTTGAGATCATGATCAATACCCCACTGATGTCGGACCTGATCCGCAAAGGCGAAGTGGATAAGATCAAGGAGTTGATGAAGCGCTCTGGTGAGCAGGGAATGCAGACCTTCGACCAGGCACTCTACGAGCTCTACGATGGGGGAGAAATTACCTATGAGGATGCCCTCTCCCACGCCGACTCCGCCAATGATTTGCGCCTGATGATTAAGCTCAAATCCGAATCCGATGCCGAGTACTTAAATAGTGCCGCTGGCGAGTTGAGTCTACAAAATGATTCAGAGTACGGAGACGGTGGTCCTCAGCTCTACTAGCCCCCGATCCAGCCAGATCAAAACCGTTTACAGACATATCAAAGGTTCCCAGCCTGTAAACGGTTTTCACCCGGTATAATCCGCTGCGGATATTTCCGCAATGCAAAAGCTGATCCCGCCCGATATTGAATGATATCGCAGGCTCTTTTCTGCAGCATTTTTATTGGAAGAAAATAGCCTTTCAATAAGTCTCTATTTTCCTGCGCAATATCCCGTTAAAAGAGTGACCAATCAATATGAATAAAAAAGTCGCGTTGATCACTGGTGGCAACCGGGGCATTGGTGCCGCGACAGCCAAACTACTTGCCCACAGGGGGTACCAGATTGCCATTAGCTACCGGCAGCGCAAGCAGCAAGCGGAAGAACTGATCGCCGAGCTTCGGTCTTTTGGTGTTTTAGCAATAGCCGTTCGCGCCGATATATCCTCAGAGAAAGATATTGTTCAGCTATTCAATACGGTCGACGAGCAACTAGGCCCAATTAGCTGCCTGGTTAACAACGCGGCAATCATTAAACCGCAAATGCGTGTCGAAACGATGGACTCTGAGCGCATCAATGAAATCCTGCGTACCAATATCACTGGCACCCTGCTCTGCTGTCGGGAAGCAATCAAAAGAATGTCTATCAAAAATGGGGGCACTGGAGGAACCATCGTGAATATATCCTCTGCTGCCAGCCATTCGGGATCACCTAACGAGTACATCGACTATGCAGCGAGTAAGGGCGCTGTCGATACGCTGACCATCGGGCTCAGCCAGGAAGTTGCCGATGAAGGGATTCGCGTAAATGGTGTTAGGCCTGGCTTTATTTATACAGAAATGCACGCTGATGGTGGCGAAGCAGACAAAATTGAGCGAGTAAAGTCTGCGATTCCACTCAAGCGTGGGGGGCGAGCAGAGGAAGTGGCTAAAGCTGTGGCTTGGCTACTCGGTGATGAATCCACCTTTACTACCGGTTCATTTATTGACGTTGCAGGCGGGAAGTAGGACCAAAAAATATGTTAGAAGCACTCTTTTCACTAATTGCAGCAACCGCTCTATTGCTCGGCTCCCCTGGCCCAGCACCACTTGCCTTGGCCGCATCGGGAGCGACATTTGGAGTGAGAAAAAGCGGCGGTTTCCTTATCGGCATCCTGCTCGGCCTGAGTGTCGCCATTGTCGGGGCAACCGCCGGCATCGCCGCACTGCTGGCAGCCTGGCCAGAAGCGCGCTTGGCGGTTCAGCTTTGCGGTGCCTTATATATTGGCTATATCGCGATCAAAATTGCCACGGCCCCGGTACTGGAGCAGGGCGCATCGGCGGAAGCTCAGCCTCCGTCGCTGTTGGATGGGTTTATTTTTAACTTATTGAACCCCAAGGCTTATGCCGCCTTCCTTGCCATATTCTCCCAATTCTTACTACCGATTGAAGAGAGTGGCCTGAGCTATTTAGCCACAGGCTTGGTCTGTTTACTGGTAGCCGCTGCGGTGGATTTTATCTGGTTGTGCTTAGGAGGAAGCCTGAGGCCGGTTTTTCATAAACCCAGGCAGGCGCGAATAATTAGGGTATGTTTTGCGGTATTAATGGTGGCAGCCGTACTCGCTGTTTTTATCCGCGGAAGCATTTAAGCTCTAACACATCTCTGCGATCAATCCTTTTACCGAAGGCAGCATGCGCCGGCTCACCAGCGGCGCTGCTGTTACGCCATCCAGCTCTACCCGGTAATTTGTACCGTCCCTGCGCAACCCAACAATATATTGCACAGCCACCAGTGCGCTGCGGTGAACACGCACGAAACGCTGTCCAAACTCACTCTCAAGCTCTTTTAGAGACTCATCCAGAATGGTCTCTCCAGCGGAGTGATGGGCTACAACATACTTGCTGTCCGCAACCAAACAGCGGATAGAATCTACATCCAGCAGCTCCACCCCCAGGCGGCTTATCGCCTTAATGCGGCTCCGACCACTGGGCTCCACCTGATCCTGTTTAGTTAACAACTGCTGCTGCGGCTTACTCAAACGCTGCACTTTGGAAACTGCCTCCCGCAGCTGTTCAACATTCACAGGTTTTAATAGATACCCAACCGCTGAGGTGGCAAAAGCGGGCAAAGCAAACTCATCGTGAGCAGTGCAGAAAATTATTGCCGGCGGACACGCAAAACTGGATAACTGCTGAGCCAATTCCAGGCCGCTACCACCGGGCATTTCAATATCCAATAGCACAAGGTCCGGGTCGAGTTCGCGGATCTGTGATAATCCAACTTCAATATCTGCCGCTTCTCCCACAGCAATACAATTATCAATCTTCTCCAACTGCCGGTGCAGACGGGCACGAGCCAAAGGCTCGTCATCAATAATCAGTACGCGCAATTGGGTCACTCCATCACCTCGATAGTTTTCTTGGATTTTATGGTGGTCTCTGTTTCCCGCCGGTCCACTTCCCGGGGAGATAAGGGTAGCTGTAGTATGACCCGGTACCGGCCCTCCTCCCGACGGGCGGTAAATTTGAAGCGATCGCCGTAGTAGGCGGTGAGACGCTGGCGAATATTCTCTGTCGCCATGCCATTACCAGTCTTCGCAGGAACTGCACTGTCCTGTGGCAATGGGTTTTCAATAACAACTTTGAACATGCCCCCCTCTTGCGAGAGTTGTACTCTGATCTCTCCGCCTGCCCGCAACTGTGCCACACCGTGCAACACCGCATTCTCCAATAGGGGTTGTAGCAACATACTGGGCAGCTGAACCTTATCCAGGCCCTCGTCTAGCTGCCAACTCTGGCGCAAACGCTCCCCCAGACGCAGGGCTTCAATCTCCAAATAGCGTTTGGCTAGAGTAATCTCTTGCGCTAAAGGCACCAGCTTTGGATCGGCGAGGCTTGCACGAAATAATGCACATAAATCCTCTACCAACCGCTCCGCGCGATCAGGATCAACAGCGATCAAACTAGCCAGGCTGTTCATACTGTTAAAAAGGAAGTGGGGGCGAATCCGCGATTGAAGTGCCTCGATTCGGGCGCCGAGCTCCGCCTGCTGCTGGTTGTAGAGTTGCTGTTGAAGATAGGCGTAGCGCAATACCACCCCCGCACAAATAGCCCCAAGCAGGCAGTCGCCCGCAAACCCCCAGCTGTCAAAGCTGGTCTGTAACAGCACCGCGCGCAGGGAGCGCTGCACTGCCATCACCAATATGAGCACCGACAGCACTGCAATAAAACTCAAGCCTCCAGCGAGTTTGTGGGGCATTTTCGCCAGGCTCGGCCGAAGCCGGCAAAGTAGCGCGGCCGAGGGCAATATCACCCATTGGATCACCAGAGAGATCAGCCCCAGGCGCTGCCAACTGAATTCCGGTAAACCATCCAGGGCCAGGACCAGCACCAATGCCAGCAATTCCCCCATCAACACCAGTACCGCCAGAGAGGTGACACTGCAGAGGTCTGGCAGAAACGGAAGCTGCCCAGATTGCGCAGAATCCTTATTTCCCGTGCGATATTTTCGAATTTTCTGCGTTATAATGCCCGACGGCCAGGGGAATGACATGCAGTTGTTATTCTTGATTGTCCCAAAGTTCCAAGCGCAAGATATCACCAAGCTCCCCAGCCTTTCATCTCACTGCAGCCAGGAAAACCATGAGTAACGAAAAATCCCCCTCCGAGTCCGCCAACAATCCTGCCGCCAAACTCTGGGGCGGCCGCTTTAGTGAAGCCACCGATGCCTTTGTCGAGCGATTTACCGCCTCGGTGACTTTTGACCAGCGCATGGCCATGGAAGACATCCAAGGATCACTTGCCCACGCGCAGATGTTGTCAGAAGTGGGGGTATTAAGTGCTGATGAATATCACAAGATAGCCGACGGCCTGAAGGGCATCGCCGAAGAGATAAAAGCGGGAGAATTTCCCTGGTCTGTGCAGCTCGAAGATGTCCATATGAATATCGAAGCGCGCCTGACCCAACGCATTGGTGCCACTGGCAAGAAACTGCATACCGGCCGCTCGCGCAACGATCAAGTGGCAACCGACATCCGCCTGTGGCTGCGTGGGCGCATCGATCTGATTGCTGCCGAACTGACCCGCCTGCAAAATGGCTTGGTCGATTTAGCCGAGCGCGAAGCCGATACCATTATGCCCGGCTTTACTCACTTACAGAGCGCGCAACCAGTGACCTTTGGCCACCACTTACTGGCCTGGAATGCCATGCTGAGCCGGGATTTCGAGCGCCTCATGGATTGCCGCAAACGGGTTAACCGCTCGCCGTTGGGAGCCGCAGCACTGGCCGGCACCAGCTATCCGATCAATCGCGCACGCACAGCGGAGTTGCTGGGCTTCGATGCCCCCACAGAAAACTCCCTCGACTCCGTCAGCGACCGGGATTTCGCTATCGAATTTTGTGCTTTCGCCGCGCTGCTGCTCACCCATCTATCCCGGGCCAGTGAGGAACTGGTGCTGTGGACTTCCAGCCAGTTCGACTTTATTGACCTGCCCGATCGCTTCTGCACCGGCTCCTCAATTATGCCGCAAAAGAAAAACCCCGATGTTCCGGAGCTGGTGCGCGGAAAAACCGGCCGGGTTAACGGCCACCTGATTGCGCTGCTCACACTGATGAAGAGCCAACCGCTGGCCTACAACAAGGACAACCAGGAAGATAAAGAGCCGCTATTCGATGCCGCCGATACCGCACTGGATTGCCTGCGCGCGTTTGCCGATATGGCGCCAGCACTGAAGGCAAAAAAAGAAAATATGCTGGAAGCTGCGGCCAAGGGCTTCTCCACCGCGACGGATCTGGCCGATTATCTGGTACGCAAAGGGGTGGCCTTCCGCGATGCTCACGAAATTGTCGGGCAGTCCGTATCCTTTGCTATTGAACAGGATAAAGACTTATCCGAACTCAGCCTGGCCCAACTACAACAGTTCTCAACAGAAATTGGCGAAGATGTATTTGAGGTGCTGACTTTAGAGGGCTCGGTTGCGGCTCGCGATCATATTGGCGGTACCGCACCGAACCAGGTGCGCGCGGCCTGTAAGCGCGCACGGGAAGAGATTTCGCAGCGCGTTTAAGCGGATAATTCGAGGGAAACCTGTTCGCCTTGCTGCTCGCTCAATACGCGGTCGAGCAAAGTCGGCAGGTCCTCACCGGTCGTGGTGCACTTCCAACCGGGGTTTTCAAAAGAAAGATGGTAGCCACCGGATTTGGCCGCGACCCACAACTCCCGGTTGGCAGACTGGCGCGAGAGAATTACCTGGCTGCCATTGTCTTCCAGGGTCAGGGTCAGTACCGCATCACTGCGTTCGTAGTCAATATCCCAATCGCAGTGATCGAGTGCATCCTCAATACCGATTAGAGTCTGCTCCACAGCCGCATCATATTCCGCTTGGCTCATCTTTGGTTACTTCTGTTACCGTGTAATGTGTTGAATCAGGTGGGCCGCTATACTATCAGGCTTTTGCCGGTTGCCGCTGCGAATCTCCGACTCTCAGGATGTTATCGATGCTCAAAAAACGACTCTCTCTATTAACCATCACCATCGGTGCCACCGCACTGTTACTGGGCTGTGGCCAAAAAGGTCCTCTCTATCTTCCACAGGACCCCGCCATGCCCGCCTCCAATATTCCAGGTGGCCCGCCGGAGACAGTACCCACCAGTGGTGCAGCACAACCCGGCGAGCCCGGCTCTGCAGCAGAGCAAGCGGTGGAAACCGTTGATGAAATTGAATCTGAAGACGGCTATGGGCCCGACTTTGATATCGATGACACCATTGAGACCGGCCCGACTATCGAAGTCGACGACGAATCGGGCACAGCGGATGACTCCAATGTCGAGGAAGATTTAGAAGAGTAAGAACCGGTCATATGAGAGAGTTTAGTTATCGCGACGGTAGCCTGTGGGCTGAGCAGGTTTCACTGGAACAAATAGCTGAGAATTTCGGCACCCCCACTTATGTCTACAGCCGCGCGCACTTTGAACGGCAATATCGGGATTACGCCGAGGCCCTCGGCAATCGTCCCGGCCTAATCTGCTACGCAGTGAAAGCCAATAGTAACCTGGGCATTCTGTCAGTGCTGGCACAGCTGGGGGCGGGCTTTGATATTGTTTCCGGCGGGGAACTTGAGCGAGTGCTGCTCGCCGGCGGCAACCCATCGCGAATCGTATTTTCCGGAGTGGGTAAAACCTCAGAGGAAATGCGGCGCGCTCTGGAGGTTGGAGTGCACTGCTTCAATATTGAATCAGAAGCGGAAATTGACCGCCTTGAGCGCGTGGCCGCAGAGTGTGGCAAGACCGCCCCGATTTCCATCAGGGTCAATCCCGATGTGGATGCACAAACCCATCCCTATATTTCTACCGGTCTCAAAGAAAATAAATTTGGCATCGCCATAGACAAGGCGATCGAGGTTTATCAGCACGCGGCGGATTCCGAGCATCTGAAAATTACCGGTGTGGACTGCCATATCGGTTCCCAGCTCACCGAAGTCGCCCCCTTCCTGGATGCACTCGATCGCCTGCTGGTTCTTATCGATCAGCTCGCCGAGCTGGGAATTACCCTGGAACACCTGGATCTGGGCGGAGGCCTCGGTGTGCGTTATCGGGGTGAGGAACCACCCCCTGTCGGGGATTACCTGGCGGAGGTCCACAAGCGTATCGGCGAGCGCAATTTATCCCTGATTCTCGAACCCGGCCGCTCCATTGCCGCCAACGGCGGCGCCCTGCTGACCCGGGTCGAATACCTGAAGCGTACCGAAGAGCACAACTTCGCTATCGTCGATGCCGCCATGAATGACAACCTGCGTCCGGCCCTTTACCAGGCATGGCAGGATATTGTGCCAGTGACACCGGACGAGAGTGAAAGTACCCTGTGGGATATTGTCGGTCCGGTATGCGAAACGGGTGACTTCCTGGGTAAAAACCGCTCCCAATCTCTGCGAGAGGGGCAGCTGTTAGCCATGTTGTCGACCGGTGCCTACGGTTTCACCATGAGTTCCAATTACAACAGCCGCTGTCGCGCTGCTGAAGTACTTGTGGATGGCGACAAAACTTACCTGGTGCGTGAGCGGGAGACTTTTGCTGACTTGGTTCGCGGTGAAACCACTGTCCCCAAAAAAGCCTGATCAGCTACTTGCATCGCAGTGGGGTCCATTTTTCAGCCCGGGCCCCAAACCGCAGCTAACGCCGCGGAAAATCAGTACGAACAGAGAAATGGAATGCGCGTTAAATTCAGCAAGATGCATGGGCTCGGCAACGATTTCGTGATGCTCGACGGCGTCAGCCAAAAAATTAAGCTGACCCCGGAAAAAACTCGTCGCCTGGCAGACCGCTGCCTCGGCGTGGGCTGCGACCAGGTACTGCTGGTGGAGCCGCCCCGCACACCCGAGGCGGATTTTCGCTATCGCATATTTAACGCTGATGGCAGCGAAGTGGAAAATTGCGGCAATGGCGCCCGCTGCTTTGCCCGCTTTGTACGTGAACGCCGCCTTACCGGTAAGAAAAATATCCAAGTAGAAACTGCCGCCGGTTTACTGCACCTGAGAGTGCTGGACGGGGATCAGGTTAGTGTCGATATGGGAGCACCGGTCCTCGAGCCCCAAAAAGTACCTTTTTCCGCCGATCGCCGTGCAGAGTCCTATCCCCTGGAAGTGGACGGGGAGACCTTCACCATTGGTGCTGTATCCATGGGAAACCCCCACGCGGTTCTCCTGGTGGAAGATATAGCTTCCGCACCGGTAGAAAGACTCGGGCCCCTAATTGAACGCCATCCGCGGTTCCCGCAAAAGGTCAACGCTGGCTTTCTGCAAGTGGATACACGCACCGAAGCCCGGCTCAGGGTATTTGAGCGCGGGGTTGGCGAAACTCGAGCCTGTGGCACCGGCGCCTGTGCTGCCATGGTATACGCTCGCCTGCGAAACCTGGTGGATGACAAAGTCCAAATTCAGCTCCCAGGTGGCACACTGACAATTCACTGGAGCGGACCCGGCCAGCCAGTTACTATGACCGGGCCCGCAACCACAGTTTTTCACGGGCAGATTATTCTCTAAACAATTGTCCGGGTATTTGGCAGTAAACCCGCCACAAGCGGGTACGGGATAACTCAGAGAGCAGAACGCTTCGCCACATCAGTTGTCCGATGCCCCATCCCCGTGCCAGAAAAAGCAAACACAATGGAACACACAGACGCCAATCAGCCCCCCGAAGAGATTGCCGGCGACACTCACAAGGAAACCCAGCGTGACGATAAACTGCTGGCGCGGCAGGTAGCCCGCTACCTGATTCAAAACCCGGAGTTCTTTGAAGAGCGCATGGAACTTCTGGAAACCATCAAGTTGCCGCGGGAAAATGGCAAGACCGTGTCGCTGATGACCCACCAAACGAATTTGCTGCGTGAGCGCAATATCGAAATGCGCCAGCGCCTCGACCAGCTCTTGCACAACGCCCGGGACAACGACCAGTTATTTTTCAATAGCCGCCGACTTATCCTGGCACTGCTGGAAGCTGAAAATATCGGTGAAGTCACAGAAGCTCTCTATGCCAGTTTCGCCGCTGACTTCAATGTTGAGTTCACCAGCCTGACTCTGTTCGAGCCATTATCTGCTCCCCGCCAAAGCCTGGGACAAGTTCAGACCAGCACATTTTCCGATGCCGAGACGGCAATTGGCGGAATAATTCGTAACGGCCGCCCCATCTGTGGTGTTTTGCGCCAGCGGGAAAAAGAATTCCTATTTGCGGAAAAAGCGCAATATATCGCTTCAGCTGCCGTAGTTCCTTTGGGCAATCAACTTGGCGCTCTAGCGGTAGGCTCTGCTGATCCCCAGTACTACCGGTCTAGCCTGGGTACTTTATTCCTATCCTATATCGGCGAAGTCCTGGAGCGCCTGCTACCGAAACTGCTCAATCGGTAAAAGCTCTGAGAGGCTGAGAGGGGTTTGGCCAACTGTCACTCCTCCTGCTGGAGGAGCAACAGCGACCAGAGAGATTAGATAGGGCGGCTGCCGTATTTTGGCTGCGGTTTGCGCGGGGGGTCGGCGGTAACTTCTGGATCAACTTCACTAATCGCGCCGCCACCGGCGAGAAACTCCTCTACATCGGAACTTAACTGGCTTCTGGCGCGCTGGCGAGAGGTGATACTGCGTTCTTCTGCAAATTCCTCGGAGTCCTTGCTGCGAGAGTTCTTACCCTGATCTTCATAACCATCTTTCATAGCTAAAACCCTGTAACCTTTACTCCTGTTACAGAGGGAGTACCTCTGTGCCGCCCCTTTCCCGCGGCATCTACAAAACTGACAACCACTTTTCAGTGGCGATCCCCTACCGCGTCAATAGCGGCGATTAATTTATAGGCAGTTCCCCACCCCCGTGCCAGTAACACAAGGAGGAGGCTGTAGAGTTTTTTGTTGGGAAATGAAATGGGAATATTTCAGTTAGTTATGCAGATTTTTGCGCCTGCACCGGTAGCAGGTATTTCAAGCAAAATAGATAACAAAGATCGAAGGCGAGATAGCGGGACTTATCAGAAGTGCGTATTAAGCCCCTTGCGGGGCTTATGATACTCAATCGCTACGTTATGAAAGAGTTATCAAACAGGTTACACAGCTTCGCTACCGGTTTCACCGGTACGGATACGAATGACTTCTTCGAGAGCCGTGATAAAGATTTTGCCGTCACCGATTTTGCCGGTTTGCGCCGCCTTGGTGATTGCCTCGACAGCGGAGTCCACCATCTCATCATCAACAGCGAGTTCCAATTTTACTTTCGGTAGGAAGTCCACCACATATTCGGCGCCACGATAAAGTTCTGTATGGCCTTTTTGACGCCCAAAACCTTTTACCTCGGTGACGGTCATTCCTTGCACGCCCACTTCAGACAGGGCAGTGCGTACATCATCCAATTTGAAGGGCTTTACTACAGCCGTAATCAATTTCATCTTGAGTATTTCCCCTGATTCGTCCTCGTCGAGAGAACCTTACCCAGGCCACTGCCCCGCCTATGGGGCAGCACCGACACTGTTAACTTACTTGTTCATAAATTCCGGGTAAGCTTCCATTCCGCATTCGGTCAAGTCAACACCCTCTTGCTCCTCATCTTCGCTCACACGGATACCAGTGACGAGCTTGAGCAGGTACCACACTGCAAATGAACTGACGAATACCCAGCCAAAGATGGTCAGTGCACCAATCAATTGCCCGCTGAAACTGGAATCATTATTAGTCACAGGTACCAATAGCAAACCGAGCAAGCCGACAACACCGTGTACAGAGATAGCGCCTACCGGATCATCAATTTTCAGCTTATCCAGGGTGATGATAGAGAAGACCACCAACACACCCGCGATCATACCGAAGAGGGTTGCCTGCAATGCAGTCGGGGTCGAAGGCTCCGCAGTAATTGCTACCAGACCGGCCAGGGCACCATTGAGCAACATGGTCAGATCAGCTTTACCGAACAGGATACGGGCGGTGATCAGTGCAGCAATAGCACCACCGGCAGCAGCGGTATTGGTATTCACAAAGACCATGGCAACAGAGTGTGCACTGGCAGCATCGCCCAGCTTCAGTACGGAGCCGCCATTGAAGCCAAACCAGCCCATCCACAGGATAAAGGTACCCAGGGTTGCCAACGGCAAGTTAGCACCGGGAATGGCATACACTTGGCCGTTGGGGCCATATTTGCCTTTGCGCGCGCCCAGTAGCAGGACACCAGCAAGCGCAGCCGCTGCACCCGCCATATGCACGATACCGGAACCGGCAAAATCAGAGAAACCGAGATCGCCCAAGTTATACAGGCCGAAAACCTCTTTACTACCCCAAGTCCAGGCACCTTCCAGTGGATAGATGAAACCGGTCAAAACTACTGCAAAGGCCAGGAAGCTCCACAGCTTCATACGCTCGGCAACCGCACCGGACACAATGGACATGGCGGTAGCTACGAAAACCACCTGGAAGAAAAAGTCTGAAGCTCCGGAATAAACGGAGTCACCCTCAAAACCATTTTCTGCAGAATCGCTGAGTACGCCTTCCAGACTAAACGCCTCAATACCGGACAATGCCCAGCCACCATCGTACATAATGGCGTAGCCAGTCAGCAGATACATAATGCAGGCAATCGCAAACAGGGCCACATTCTTGGTGAGAATTTCCGTAGTGTTTTTGGAGCGCACCAAGCCGGCTTCCAGCATAGAAAAGCCGGCGGCCATCCACATTACCAAGGCGCCGCACATCAGAAAGTAAAAAGTATCAATTGCATACTGCAATTGAAAAATTTGGTTCTCCATATTCCTCTCCGTTCAAATCTGGATATTTATTAAAATTATGTTTTCGGTTTTTAATTAAATTGCTGCATTACCGGTTTCTCCGGTACGTATGCGCACGACCTGCTCAAGCTCTGCGACAAATATTTTTCCGTCACCGATCTTGCCACTCTGCGCGCTGGAACCAATTGCTTCGATAACCGCATCCAGTTGCGAATCTGCCACCGCTATTTGCAGCATGGTTTTCGGAAGAAAATCCACCACATACTCTGCACCGCGATACAATTCCGTATGCCCTTTTTGGCGACCAAAGCCCTTCACTTCAGTAACCGTTACACCATTAACCCCCGACTCCCGCAGGGCATCTCTCACAGCATCCAGCTTGAAGGGTTTAATGATTGCAGTGATTAATTTCATGGTATTCCCCTAAAGAAAAACGGGCCCTCGTATTAGCGAAGGCCCTTTTGTATTACCAGGTATAAGTCGCGCCAGCGAGCAATGTAGGTTCGCACCAGTCGGTCTCGTAGCACTCTTTATCGCTGACATCGGTGCCCACGAAAGAAGCGCTCAGGCTCAAGCCGCCAAATTCTTTACTGAGGGAAACGGAGTAATCGATATAGGAATCAGATCCATCGAGAAAACCTTCTTCTTCAAAAAGGTTTAATCCCAGATGTAGATCGAGAGAAAGATCTGAGGGAAGAGCGAAACTATATTCCGCATAAGGGTAATAAAACTCACCGGTATCCGCCCAATAATCATCGGAATAGGCAAACCCCAACGTTAAGTCTGAAAAACTCAGGCTGCCGTATATTTCCTGATAATCTTCATCTTCACTTCCTCCGTGATAGGCGTAATAAATGTAGCCAACATCAAAGCTAACGCTGTCATTGATATCCGCACTATAACCGCCGTAAAAATCCTGTTCGTAGTCGGTTTGATCAGTCTCGTAATCAAAATCCACTTGGGATGCCCAGGTGCCAATATAAATGCCGTTTCCAAAATCGACATCGACACCACCCTGTAATGCGGGGCCTCCATCAGTCTGGCTAATACCACGGAATCTATAGTCAGAAACAAGACCCACATTGGCACTAATGCTGGGACCGCCCTCGGCAGCCATCGATAAATTTGCAGCGCCCAGTGCGAGAACGGCACCGGTGACGAGAGTGGCAACTTTATACATTTTATTTTCCACTTTAATCCTCCAAGGCTTTTGAAGCTGTTTTTTCGAGTGCTTTTATGGCGCCGCCTGTAATCAGTCCTTCACTGTCGGGTGTGACAGAGGGTCGCTTGCGTCTCGTGAACTGCTACTTTCCCAGACTCCCAATGATCGTTAATGGGACACCTGCACAGATTGTTTGCAGACTTGATGCCAACACTGCAACCGCAAGCAAAATCAATAAGTTAGGAGTAATTGAATTAGTAAAATTCGTACGAATAGAAACTCGGAGGCGAAGTGTTGCACCAACATGGAACTACCTTTCTTCCTTTGCACTGAAGTGGGGAGGTAAAGATTAAGGTGCGCTCAGAACGGTGCGCTGTTAGGCTGCTTTTTCCAAAAAATGCACTGGGTTACAATCCCGTGCTATTCATATCCATCTTATTTAGCGAGGAAATGCCCGTGGCAGCAGATAAACTGCAACAGCTGCTGAAAGAGCTACAACAACAGGGCGCCGTGGTGACCAGTGACCTGCGCAGTGCTCTGGAGGTATCACTGGATAAATTGCCATTGGTCTCCCAGCGAGAGTTCGACACTCAGGTGGAGATACTGCGCCGGACCCGGGAAAAGCTGGCACGACTCGAAGATAAGGTCGAAATGCTGGAGCAAGCCCTGGCGCAGAGAGACAGCGCCGCCAAGGACTAAGCCCAGGGAGCCACTTCAAGGATGAAATCGTGAGCCTCTCAGTCACCTACTCCCGAGCTCAGCTCGGGGTCTCTGCACCTCTGGTTACCGTAGAAACCCACCTGGCAAATGGCCTCCCTGCTTTTCATATTGTGGGTTTACCGGAAGCGGCGGTGCGGGAGAGTCGCGATCGTGTCCGCAGCGCCCTAATCAACAGTCATTTCGACTTCCCCCAGCGCCGTATTACCGTCAACCTCGCCCCCGCCGACTTACCCAAGGAAGGTGGCCGCTACGACCTGGCCATCGCCATCGGCATTCTCAGCGCCTCGGGACAGGTTCCCACCGAAACTCTGGAACGTTATGAATTTATTGGCGAGCTAGCACTCACTGGCGCCTTGCGGGAAGTAAGTGGTAGCTTACCGGCAGCCGTAGCCTGCACCAATGAAGACCGTAAACTCGTTGTGCCTACCGAGAACGGTGCGGAAGCCGCGCTGGCAACCGGCGAAGTCAGCATTGCCAACTCCCTACTGGAAGTTTGCGCCGAACTTCATGGGCGTGAATCTATGCCCAAAGCTGTTGTAGAGCCTATTGCCGAAGAGCACCTTTGCGCAGACTTGGCCGATGTGCGCGGCCAACTAAAAGCCCGCCGCGCTCTCGAAGTGGCAGCAGCCGGGAGCCACAATCTGCTTTTTTACGGTCCGCCCGGCACCGGCAAAACCATGCTGGCCAGCCGCCTGCCAGGAATATTGCCCCCGCTGACAACTGAAGAGTCACTAGAGGTAGCGAGCGTTTACTCCAGCGCAGGCCTACCTCACCAGAGCCTGCGCCCTTTCAGGGCCCCACACCACAGCGCCTCCCCAACAGCGCTGGTCGGTGGGGGCAGTACTCCACGGCCCGGTGAGATATCCCTCGCGCACCGGGGAGTCCTATTCCTTGATGAGATGCCCGAATTTCCCAGGCACGCCCTGGAGATACTGCGGGAACCCCTGGAGAATGGTGAAGTGCGTATCTCCCGCGCCCGAGCCCAAGTCACCTACCCCGCCCACTTTCAGCTGGTCGGGGCTATGAACCCTTGCCCTTGTGGCTATTTAGGCGAACCCCGCTGTCGCTGTACCCCAGACCAGATAGATCGATATCGCAACAAACTCTCAGGCCCTCTGCTGGATCGTATCGATATGCAGGTAGAGGTGGGCGCTATGAATGCTGTGCAATTACAGGATTCAGCTCCCGGAGAAACTTCCGATACCGTGAGAGAGAGAGTTTGTGCCGCACGCCAGCAACAAATACAGCGGCAAGGTAAGACAAATAACTTGTTAAAAGGCGCAGAGCTGGAAAAGCACTGTGCCTTGGGGGAAAAGGAGAAACACCTCTTACGTCAATCGGTGGAAAAACTGGGGCTATCTGCACGTAGTTACCATCGGGTCCTTAAAGTAGCCCGAACCTTGGCAGACCTTGCTAATTCTGAACGTATAAGCACAACTCAAATTGCTGAAGCTTTGGCGTACCGCAATCTGGACAGGCGCCAAACGGCTACGGCATAACTTGCCTATATGAACACTTACACATCCCGAGGAATCTATACCGGTCTCGATACCTTTATTCGTAAGCTGAGGTGGATACTCAATATCAGCTCATGAAGTAATTTAAATTAGGATCCCGACTATAAGACCCCATTTCCAAAACATGGAGCACTTTACGCCCCAAATATTGTGCACCTTGTTCACGTCCCCCAACCCCATAAGGAAAGATCACATCGCTTAAAAAATTCCTCAGGTGCGCCAGATAATTAAATTGGAAAGTCCCAATATTTGGATCAAAAAATATCAAATTTTCAAGATCCAAGGCCATAGTATGCGAATGAAAACTTCGAGTGGAAATTATTCGAAATTGATTTATAGCTGGCCCCTGACAGCAGTAATCACCAACCCAATTTCTAAGTCTATTGACATATTCTTTACGGGGCATATTTCCTACGAAACCGTGAGTATTCATCCACAAATGGGCATCCTTCATCTGAGTATTCGCAGCTTTTGTGGCATTAAATAATTCTATTGCCGGCGAAAGAGCATCAGCAATAACTCTCTTATTCTGCCCGACCATAGGGTCTAGATAGCCCCTGTTTTTAATTTGCCCCTCAAGCCAATAAAGTGCTAGTGCTATACATATACCATCTCCAACTCCCCTTTTAGTGAGTACAGTGTGAATTTTACTTCCAGGGGATTGTGAAAACTCAACGACTCTAATACAACCCCGAGCTCTTGCTGCTAAGATAACTCTTTCTATAATTCTGCGAGTATCTCTTGCAGTTCGATTCATCCATAAAGGCATATTTATCCTCACCCAGTAAAAGCTTCGATCATTATTCGACAAATTATTGCAACTCAACTTGTCGACAACTTTTCGTCCGATTGCATGTACATGAACAATTAACCTTCATCCTACAGTGAGGCTTTACTGTATTTTTGATTTTTCTTGCTATTTCTCCCCCTAGTGATTTCAGTATTTTATAAACCCAACCCGCTTAAAATAGGCCTGTATTCATTCACATTAATCATTGCAATTATTGACATGGCGATCAGTTGACATAATCATCCAGGTAGTTATCACGGTAACCATCTATATATAAAGGCACTATATATGAACAAGCATCTATTCATTATTGCCAAGATTTCCCCCAAGGCTGAATTCTTCATACAAGCCAAACAGGCCATCCTGTCCATAGTGGCTAATACATTGGAGGAAGAGGGCTGCCTGCAGTTTTCTGTGCACGAGGACGGGGAAAACCTGTTTTTATACGAGGAGTGGCGCAGTCAGGAAGATCTCGATAAGCATTACACTATGCCCTACATAACCCCGATTTTCGAAGCCTATCAAGAGTGGCTAAAAGAGCCTGTGGAGATCAATAAGCTGGTGAGGTTAGCTTAATACCCTTATGTTTTTTCTCAAAGAACTTCCCTCACAACAGATGGTTGAGGGATATTCCAAACGATTTTCTGTAAAAGACCCCACTGCCATTCAGGGCGCCCTCACCATGATGCGGGATGCGAGCCTCCTATTGCGGGAGCTGGAGGGTTACTTTTCTGAACACGGAACCTCCCAGCTGCGCTTCCTGGCAATGATCGTTATCGACCGGGAGCCTCAAAGAGATAGTTTACTCGCTTCAGAAATCGCAGAGCGCATCAATGTTTCTCGCCCGGTAATGACACGAACCCTGAAAAGCATGGTGGAAGATGAGCTCATCGTTATGGAAGCAGACTCCAGCGATGGCAGGGCAAAATGTGTAGCACTTACTGAGAGTGGAAAACAATTTCTACAGAAAATCTTGCCCGGATATTTTAAGACAATTTCTAAATTTATGGGGAAATTGAACAAATGAAGAAACCGATTCTACACGCCCTGTGCATCTGGGCACTGGTTTACCCTATTGTTACTCTATTACTTCTAGGGATGCAGGCACTGGAATTGCAAATTGCAATTGGTTTAAAAGCGCTAATAATGACCGCTATTCTGGTCCCACTAATGTATTTCTATCTTGTGCCAAAGGTACATCAATTTTTGGCCCGGCATTAATATGCCGAGCCATGTTTTGTGGCGCCAACATCTAGTCAGCTGAACCTTTCTCCGCTTCCAGCTTTTCACTTAATTTTGCGTCCGCTTTCTCTGCATATTGAAGACAGCTGACTAATTTTTTCTGTATGGCTCTGTTTTTAAACTCCCAGCCGCTGGCAGGTGCATGAGGGGTAAGTAGTAAATCACAAGGTAAATCCCGCACACGGGCAAAGCTTGTGCGGAAGTCCTCTACGATATTGGGGTAGCGGCGGTTATCAATCAGTTGATAACCGGGCGCTGTAAGGCTATCCACATAAGCTATATCTTTAGTTTTACCATCAACTTTGTCTTCCCAGGTCCAGGCCATACTGCCTGGTGTATGGCCTGGGATAAAATGTACGCGTAGACGCAAATCCCCTAGAACCACTTGCTCGCCATCGTGCAGGATACGATCCGCCTTTATTGGCGGATATAAAAGTTCGTCGGCAAAATGAATATCATTGGCACCACCGCGAGCCATTAACACCGCTGACTCGGCATTAGTTACCACCTGTGCACCAGTTACGCGTTTTAGCTCCGCTAAGGAACCTATGTGGTCTGCATGGGCCTGACTGTGCAAGATTAATTTGAGATCTGAGGGGGCGACTCCCAATCTGTGCATATTCTCCAATAAATGCTCAGCTGTCTGCTCCATGCCACCATCAATTAGAACCGATCCCTCTTTGCCTTTTAATAACAGTGAGGTAATTCCCTCAGTACCTATTTGCCACGTGTTACCTGCAATCTTTAGAGGCGCTACTGGCTGACGCCAGGATTCTGGTACCTTGTAGGTTTCCAGTTGTGGTAAGACAGCATAGTTTTCCGCTGCCGAAAAACTGGAATAAGCGGCCATCACTATTGCGGCTAATTGGATTCTTATATTCATCTATCAGTCTCAACTTTTACCGGCATCAGGAATACACCCGGGAGCCCCATTTAGTGCAGCTTTGTTAATCCATCCTGCAATTCTTTCAAAAACTTCTCCCCGGTGATTTACGCCATCCCTATCTGTCATATAGTGATCGTAACCGGAGTACTCCCAATAAGTCAGCTCACAACGTCCGGCTGATGCATAGGCATCTCGTGCTGCTCGGCCGGAACTGACCGGGGCAGATTTATCTTCTGTGCCCTGGATCAATAATACGGGGGCATGGCTGTTCAATAAATCGTTGACCGGTACCCGATCGACGACATCGGCCCACCAACGCATAGAGTTTCCACCCCAGACTTCCGCGCTTTCTGGGTTAGCTCGGGCATAGGCGAGTTTGGCATCTACCTCTTTAGCTACGTGGGGCGGAACCAAGCTCTTTAGCTCTTGAGCAAAGGATTCCCCCAATCCACTTGAAAAGACCACTGCCGCATCGGGATTTAGCCTCGGCGCCAGTCGTGCAACAAGATCACCACCTTCGGAACCGCCGAACAAGACCAGCTTGCCATTCCACCAATCAGCCCCGCGCAGTTCGTCGACAATCTGCTCTACATCTACCGCACGCTGCTCAACGGTATGGTTAGCTACATACTCTTTTGAACAATCTTTAAATTGCTCTTCCGGGCTGTCAGAGTGAGTTACACCATATTTTTCTACCACTAAAACAACATATCCTGCCGCTAACTCTTTAGCCTGCTGGATAGTAGTATTTTTAACAGCAGGTAGGCAGCCAGATCCCTGGGCTATCAGGAACAAGCCATATTTCCCTTTAGCCGATGGTTGCTCTAAAGACCAGTAAAGCGTTGATCCATCAGGGCGTTTACTGACTTTAAGTAGAGGTTCGGCGGACACGCCGATATGCAAAGTCGCTAGCAGAAAACCAGTTGCCGTTATAAAGGCCGATTTAAGAAAACCCATAGCGAGAACTCCCTGCCCTCACCTGAAATTAATGGTGGGGCTATATTTGCTTAGTTATTGTTGAAGAGGGGGTGGACCTCATATTTATCCCCTCTCCGAACCCAAGAAAAAGTAATGGTTCCCGAGCTAACTGAAGCTAATCACATCAAGATTTTTTCCAATCATCAGCACTTAAGCGATAAAGGCAGTGCCGCTGTAGATGGCTTTCGCTGGGGACCAGTGGATGTTCAAAGACGAGAGAATCCCGCCGCATACCCAGTCGCTCCATCACCCGCTGGGAACGAAGGTTTTGTAGTGCAGTAAAGGAAACGACTTCGCTGAGATTCAGGGTATTAAAAGCTACATCCAAAGATGCTTGTGCAGCTTCACTGGCATAGCCTTTTCCCCAATGGGGAAAGGCCAAGCGCCAGCCAATCTCTACCGCTGGAGTGAAGGGCAAATCTTCGGTCACATTTTTCATACCGACAAATCCGAGAAACTCGTTGGTGTCTCTCAGCTCCAAGGCCCAAAAGCCCCAGCCGTACTTCTCAATATGCGCAATACTGCGATCCACACCGGCATCACTCTGCTGTCGCGTCAGCAATGAGGGGAAAAACTCCATCACCCTTGGGTCGGCATTCATTTCCGCGAATACAGGCTTATCTTCCGCTCGCCACTGGCGCAGCTGTAAGCGTTCGGTCGTGGGTTGTATTAATTCAGGCATGAAATATTCGCGCTATTCAATATTTTGTTTCTGCTGAAAATCTACAGACGGTGCGACCATAAAATCGCACTGATCCAGCCATTTTCGCTGCCCTGGATAAGCCGCTTCCTCAAAACCCAATTTCTGGTAGAGAGTCCGTGCCGCTAGATTAGTACGCAGGACAAATAAAGAGCACTCGATTGCATCCAGGGCTCTGGCTCCTGTTTGTGCAAGCTGTACTACCAGCGCACGCCCTAATCCGGCTCCGCGATGATTGGGAGAGACAATTAGGCGACTTAGGTGGCAACGACCCAGGTGTTGGTAATACTGCCCAAAAGCCAGCACATCACCGCTGCTGTCCTGAAGTGCGTAGCTGGGCAACTCCGGCCAACGACAATCCTCCAAGAAGGACCTCCCCTCGAACGGAAACCTGAAATCAGGACCACCCCACTGTTGGCACTGCTCCCTATCAGGTAGCCAAGACATCAATGTTGGGAATTGCCACTCTTCCATTGGCTTCAGTCTCAAATTATCCACGGCAATTCTCCTTAAAGTTACTTGCGACTCTTTGCCAGCCATCGATCTAACTGATCGGCAAAAGCTTTGCGGTCCGCCTGGCTAAGGGCCGGTGGTCCGCCGGTATGCACGCCGCTGGAGCGCAGGGTATCCATAAAGTCCCGCATATTAAGACGCGCGCGGATATTGGCCTTCGTATAGCGCTCCCCACGGGGATTAAGGGCTTCAGCACCCTTGTCGATCACCTCTGCTGCCAGTGGGATATCGCTTGTAATAATCAGGTCCCCCGCCTCACAGCGCTGCACTATCTCGTTATCCGCCACATCAAAACCGGCTGTCACTTGCACGGAGCGAATATAGCGCGACGGCGGCACCCGCACCGCTTGGTTGGCCACCAAAGTCAGTTCTGTGGCTGTGCGCTCAGCGGCGCGAAACAGGATTTCCTTGATGGCGACCGGGCAGGCGTCGGCATCGACCCAGAGTTTTGTCATGGCTATACAACCTTTTCGAGCGTATCGGGCGGTGCACCCTCATCGCATTTCTTGCAATTGAGCTGGAATCCCAGCATGGACTCGCGCCCTTGTTCAGTAATCACCCAGGGCCGGTTGGTCCAGGGAGGATTGTGGCGTACATGTTGGAAGTGGCCACAGGCGAGCTCCGCCACCCAGTGATTCTCTTCATCCAGGTGGTAGCCGGCGATGGGTTGTTGCATGGGGTTACACAAGCAGGGAATAAGGCGCAGTTATAGCCAATCCCAAGGGCAAAGTATACGTGTGGCCGGTGGTTCGCACTGGTACTGGGATGATTCGAGCCAAGACTGCTAGAATCTCCCGCTTTTCCGCGACGCGAAGATGCAGCCCCATCTATGACCCAGCTCAATCCCCGCCAATCCGAAGCCGTGAAGTACGTCGATGGCCCTTGCCTGGTGCTGGCCGGTGCCGGCTCCGGCAAGACCAGCGTAATCACCCGCAAGATCGCCTACCTGATCGAGCAGTGTGGCTACGCCGCGCGCAATATCGCCGCCCTCACCTTCACCAACAAGGCGGCACGGGAGATGAAAGAGCGGGTCAGCAAACTGCTGGCGGGCCCGGATGGCAAGCGCTCCAAGGCGAGTCACGGCCTGACCGTATCCACCTTTCACAACCTTGGGCTGAATATCCTGCGCAAGGAATACCGCGCCGCCGGCTTCAAGCCCGGTTTCTCCATCTTCGATGCGGAAGACGCCCGCGCCCTGATCAAGGAGCTGATGCTCAGGGATGGCGACCTGGATACAGACCTGTTGGATCGGGTACAGAACCAGATCTCCAATTGGAAGAACGATATGCTCACCCCGCGCCGCGCCCTGGAGCAGGCACAAAGCCCCGGTGAGCAGGCCATCGCGGTTGCCTACGATCGCTACTGTGAAGCCCTCAAGGCCTACAATGCCGTCGACTTCGACGACCTGATCCTGCTGCCGGTACAGTTGTTCGACAAAGATCCAGAGTTGCTGCAACGCTGGCGCAAAAAGATTCGCTACCTGCTGGTGGACGAATATCAGGACACCAACAACTCCCAGTACCTGCTGGTGAAGCTGCTGGTGGGTGGGCGCGGCGGCCTCACAGTGGTGGGAGACGATGACCAGTCTATCTACGCCTGGCGCGGCGCGCGCCCGGAGAATATGAGTGCGCTGAAGACCGACTTCCCCAATCTGCGTCTGATCAAACTGGAGCAAAACTACCGCTCCACCAGCCGCATCCTCAAAGTGGCCAACCACCTGATCGCCCACAATCCTCACGAATTCGACAAAGCATTGTGGTCCGATCGCGGCCTGGGTGAGGAGATCCGCGTGCTTAAGGTGGCCAATGAAAACGAGGAGGCCGAGCGGGTCGCCAACGAGATATTTCTGCAGAAGAGCCGCCGCGGCTGCAAGTTTATGGATTTTGCCGTGCTCTATCGCGGCAACCACCAGGCGCGCCTGATCGAAATGAAACTGCAGGAGCACCAGGTTCCCTACCAGATGTCCGGCGGTACTTCCTTCTTTGCCCGCGCCGAAATCAAGGACGTGATGGCCTACCTGCGCCTGTTGGTGAATCCGGATGATGACAACGCATTCCTGCGCATCATCAATACCCCGCGTCGCCAAATAGGTACCAGCAGCCTGGAAGCCCTGGGCAACTACGCCAAGGGTCGCGAGATTTCCATGTTCAAAGCCTGCTCGGAATTGGGCTTTAAGGAGCATATCAACGAGCAGGGCTACGAGCGCCTAAATCGCTTTGCCCTGTGGCTCGAAGGGGTACAGCGCAACTGTCGCGATACCACCGCCAATGGCGCCCTGCGTGAAATGCTGGAAGATATCGACTACGCCGGTTGGCTCTCGCAAAACGCCAGCAGCAAGAAGGTGGCCGAGAAGCGCATGGAAAATGTGTATTGGCTGCTGGAGAGCCTCAACAAGATTATGGAGGGCACCGACGATGAGCTGGAGCAGGATATTCGCCTGGAACAGGCCATCTCCAAACTGATCCTGCGGGATATGCTGGAGCGCCAGGAAGAAGAGGAAGCCACCGATAAGGTCAGCCTGATGACCCTGCACGCCGCCAAGGGCCTGGAATTCCCCCACGTGTTTATGATCGGTATGGAAGAGAACTTACTTCCCCACCGCAACAGTATTGAAGACGACAACATCGAAGAGGAGCGCCGCCTCACCTACGTGGGTATCACTCGCGCCCAGCGCACCCTCACCATGACTTTGGCAGGCAAGCGCAAACAGTTCGGCGAAACCCAGGACACAACACCCAGCCGCTTTATTGACGAATTGCCGGAAGAAGATGTGTTGTTGGAAGGATTTGGTAAGGCGACGCCGGAGCAGAATCAGGCGAAGGGAGAGGAAACTTTAGGGTCTTTGTTGAGTATGTTTGATTGAGGTTGCACATATTGGTCAGGATATAACGGCGTATATCCTGACCTTAAGTCAATCAAATCAATACGAGATAGCGGTAGCCATATTACTCTCAGGATTAATTTCCAATATTGAGTTTGTATTTAAATCCAACCCAAATAGATATCCAGAATCTGGATCAAGCGCGATACTAGCCAGCTTATGTGAACTATTTAACGGGGTATGTTTTAGTGGGGCGGAAAAATTCACAGGGATAGATTTAAGCCCGTCTCCAGCATAACTATGAACGAATATTAATGTTTCTTCATCCGCACTCAATATCATGTCCACACTTCCCGTAAGCTCACTTGAATCACTAAAACGGGAGGTCATGACAATAGATCCAGTCTCAACATCTACAGTATACACTTCGCGTGAAATCGGCTGACTCCAAGAAGAATATCCCAATAAATAAAGGTATTGCCCATCCTTTGTCATAGCCATAGTTTCAATATTCACCCAGCTACCTGAACCGGTGAGTTGGCCAAGAGTATCTTTAAGATCAGTTTTCTCCCCTGTTTCCAGAGAAATAGAGGTTAGCCGCCCTAAATCTGAAATTACCCATGCACGCTCATTAACCTGATCAATTTCCACCTCAACAGCATCAGTTAAAACTAGAGCGTCAGAGCTGTTATTGTCACTTATTAGAGTTCGGTTTCCCGATGGGATATCTACATGAATTAGGGAAAATTCGTCCCGATGCCCATCAAGAGCATAAAGCGACCCTGTGCTACCAAAAGCTAAATCATAAATAAAGGAAAAAGACGGACCAGTGCCTTTTTCAGGGCCAGTAATGACTGATCGCTCTCCAGACTGTGGGTCAACAGAAATAATTTTCCCCGCTGTATCTCTTTCTGCTGAAGAGGAAGTTAGGTATAGCTTTTTCTCCTCGCTACTATAAATGAGTGGTTCAAGTACAGATTCTGCAACTAGCTGAGGCCCTACACCCCGAAATGGTTCTGTCAATTGCTCAACTTCACCAGAGGTCAGATTAACCTCAAATATCTCATCAGAACTTTCGGTTGTTAATAAAAGATTAGTAGAATCTCCTTTCTCAACCACTTTTGCTTCACTCAAATTTAAATTGAAAGGCTCGAGAGAGTTAACACCAACGACCTTCGTTAAACTATTACTTAAAACTTCCCATTGATAAATTTCACCCTCTTCATATGTTGATCTAACAAAGTTTGATATACGGTAGGGCCTACCAATAAACACAAAGCTATCATCTAAGGGGCGATAAATTAAATCTTCGATAGATGCTATTGGAAAATCTACATGGCGCCCAAAACTAGTCAGTTCAACAACAGTACCATCTTGAATATTCAGAGAAAACAATGCAGCTCCAGATTCTCCACTAGAACTTTTATTAGTTGCAAACACCAACTGATCATTAGCCCACTGAAGAGCCGTCACTCGCTGAAAGCGATCACCATTCAAGAGGTCATCCTTGATAACAGAAACAGCATTTGTTGCCAGCTCCAATTTCCCTAGTGAATAATTCCCATCATCTTTTTTCAAGAAGTAAATGTTAGATTTGGAATTATCAAACACCAAGTCAAAAATTTCTTCCCCTAATTCTCCAGAATACAACTCAGACTGTTTTGACTCAGCTGAAAAATTATCTAACCTATAGATAGATCCATTGATATAGCCAACAACAAAATCATTCGCCTGATCGTAGACAAAACCCTCTAAGCTCTGAATCCAATCATCGACTTCAACTGAAATAAATGTTTTGCTTCCAAGGTTATACCTGCTCAGTGGGCTACCAAATAACAATTCTCCTCCGTTGGAGGAAGAATAAGCAAACCCTTTTCTTGGCAGACGCTCATAGCCTTTATTGGTATACACTTCAACGCCAGAAACTTCCTCTCTGTTCTGGTAAATATCAATAGCATCTACCTTTATCTGGGTAGAGCCATCTTCAACTAGAGGAATAGTGGCATGCCATTTTTTTGATTCACTGTCATAATCACTTTGAACTCCGTTAACTTCTATCCTTTCTATGCCATTATCATCTTCAGCCACACCACTGACTGTGAGCTCAGAATCAAATAAATAAACTCCATCTTTCACAGGAAAGTCTATACGCACAGATGGATTACTCAAATCCCCCTTAGTCGTGACATTGAATGTTGTCATGAAGTCACCAACATTAATATCAGAAGAAACTACGCCCCCCAGCTCAACATGAGATATAAGTCGAACTACAAGAGTTTGATTATTTTCTATATTACGAGATTCAGAGGAAAAATCTTGGCCATCGATAGAAAATTCCCCCTCAGATACTTCAACAAGTACCGCGGTATCAATTCCAGTAACTATTACTGGTAATGAAGTTATTAATGTTTCAGGAAGAGCATTTTCAATATCTAAAAAACTAATTTCATCCGGAGTACTATCTGAGCCACTCCCCCCTGAGCCACCGTTATTGGAGCCACCGCCACCATTACTAGAGTTATTAACATCACTATCTGTACGAGAATCACCACCTCCACCGCCACCACAGGCAGTCAAAAAAGATGAAAGAATAATAAATGAAAGAAGCTTCCCCAACTTCATGCTCAATATCCTTATGTTGTTATATACATCTGACTTACAAACAGACACGGATAATACAGAGTTTGCGCATCAGGGGGGATTAAATGTCGAATAACTGCTAATTACTAATTACCTACCAGCAAATTATCCAATTGTCATTTAAGACAGCTTTTTTTGATAATACCTATAATTTCATTGGAAGGTACAAGTCGTACTTGAAAATTACAGAAAAATGAGGCTGGTTAGACGAGGAGATATTTTGCTTAGCAGAAAACAAAAAAGGCCGCTCAATGAGCGGCCTTTTTCCAACAGAGAAACAGCTTACTTGCTGTTATCCACCATGTAATTCACAGCAGCTTTGATCTCGTCATCGCTACAGTCCATACACAGGCCTTTGGCCGGCATGGCATTGATACCATTGATGGCATTATTGTAGAGAGTATCCATGCCCTTGGCGATACGGGGTGCCCAAGCTGCGGCATCACCGAATTTTGGCGCACCTGCAACACCCATTGCGTGACAGGTCTGGCAGCTTGCGTTGTAGATATCCTGACCACTGCGAGCAGCGCCGCCGCTAGTACCTTCAGGTGCTGCCGCTACTGCCGCCGCACACTCTTTACCTTTCATGCAGGTTTCACCTGCCGGAGCAATTCGCTCTGCGATTTCTTCATTAACAGACTGCTGGGCCACTGCCGTAGCCGCACTGACGGCCAATGCCGCCACAATACCCAAAATACGCTTCATCATATTCCCCCAAAAGGACCGAAGTGAGTTGGCCCACAAACGTTCAAAATATCGTCGCAAACTCCTACGCCGCGCATTATAAGCACTGCATCGCCACCTGCCAAAGACTATATAAGCCAACAGAATGTCCTTTAACCCGCCCCCCAGCTTCTGTATAATCCGCCTCCCATTGGCACAGATAGCCAATTAAACCGCCCGTAGCTCAGCTGGATAGAGCGTCGCCCTCCGGAGGCGAAGGTCAGAGGTTCGAATCCTCTCGGGCGGGCCATATACAAAAAAGCCCGCTTATGCGGGCTTTTTTGTATATGGCTAACTCCCAGGGTTTTGTTCGAACTCAGGTTCGACTCGGAGGCAGCAAAGCTGCCGTAGAGCAGCGAGCCCAAAGGGCGAAGCTAATCCTCACGCACACCACCCGCTTATGCGGGCTTTCTTGTATATGGCTAACTCCCAGGCTTCGCTCAAACTCAGGTTCGACTCGGAGGCAGCAAAGCTGCCGCAGAGCAGCGAGCCCAACGGGCGAAGCTAATCCTCATCGCCCTTACCCATTTCAATCAAATTAATTTGGATATAGCTTATACGAGCCCATACTCAATACGAAAGCAGCTATAAAAAACCTACCCCAACGGCACCCTCAGAGGCTCAATCACCACCTGCTCCCCAGCCTCTACACTGCCACTCTCTCGCGCCAAAACGATAAAGCAGTTAGCAGCAGCAAGGCCGGAAAGAATATGGCTCCCCTGGGTACCAACCGGTTCTACTACCAATATCCCGTTTTCATCACTGCGATATACACCCCGCTGGAAATCGGTACGGCCCGGCTTTTTCTTCAGGGGTTTTAACAGTTTTGCCTGCAAGGTCTGCGGGCCAGTCCACTGATCACCTTTCATCACACTCAGGGCGGGCACGGCCAGTTGGTAGAAAGTTACCAGGGCGGAAACCGGGTTGCCGGGTAAGCCAAAGAAAGGGGTTCCTTGTAGGAAACCGAAGGCAAAAGGTTTACCGGGCTTCATCGCCACTTTCCAGAAGCCGATCTCTCCCAGTTCTTCCAACACTTCACGGGTGTAATCCGCTTCGCCAACGGAGACTCCACCGGAGGTGATAATAGCATCGGCCTCTTCGGAAGCACGCTGCAAGGCATTGGTAATAGCCTGTTTGTTATCGGGCAATATACCCAAATCCAAAATATCCAGGTCCAGCTGTTCCAGGGCGGATAACAGGGCAATGCGGTTGCTATCGTAGATATCGCCCTTACCCAGGGCTTCGCCGGGCTGGCGCAGTTCATCGCCGGTGGAGAAAAGTGCGATTACCGGTTTGCGCACTACAGTCACTGTGCCCACACCGGCAGCAGCGAGCAGGGCAATATGTGGAACGCTGATGCGCTCTCCGGCCTTAAGCAGGCTAGCTCCTTCAGCCACGTCTTCACCGCAGCGGCGAACATGGTCGCCAGCGCGAACTTCACAATTTATTCGTATCGACTCCCCCTGGGCATCGACATTTTCCTGCATCACTACCGTATCTGCACCGGCGGGTACTGCGGCTCCTGTCATAATGCGCACGCAGGTGCCGGGGTTCACCACACCGTCAAAAGGTGCACCGGCAAAAGATTTGCCGATCAGTTCCAGCGGCAAGCCACTAGCCAGGTCTTCAAAGCGCAGGGCGTAACCGTCCATTGCGGAGTTGTCGCAAGGCGGTAGGTTTACTGTGGAGATAACATCCTCAGCCAATACTCGACCGGCGGCTTGTGCCAGGGGCAAAGTCTCAGTGCCACTGATTGGGCTCAGTGCCTCAAGAAGTTTTTCGCGGGCGCTTTCGATGGGCATAAGGCCCGGTTGGCTACAGCAGTCGATAGTGGGCATGGACAATATCTCTTACTTCATTCCTTTGCGGTTGGGACAAACTAGTGGCTGCGGTTTTGGGATTCCGGTCGCTTCTGATTAACCATCCACACGGCAGCTTCCACCCGGGAGCGCATGCCCAACTTTTTCAATAAGTGTTTAACGTGAACCTTTACAGTGGCATCACTGATATCCAATTCACGGGCGATTAACTTGTTACTGAGGCCATCGGCGATCAATTGCAAGATCTGGTATTCGCGACTGGTGAGCGTCGACAGGGTATCCGCACCGGAATTATCCGGCTTGCGCAGAGCGGAGGCGAGGATCTCGGTAAGGCGCTGGCTGATAGCGAGCTTGCCGTGTGTGGCCTGGATAACCTGATCGAGAATATCTTCCGGCTCCATATCCTTGAGCAGGTAACCATCGGCACCGGCACGAATACAGGAAACTACGTCCGCATTGTTATCGGAAACCGTGAGTATCACGATGCGAGAGGCTACATCGGCTGCACGCATTGCCCGCAGGGTATCCAGCCCGTCCATACCGCGCATATTCAGGTCCAATAGAATAAGGTCCGGCTCGTGCTGTTTGGCCAGCTCCAGCGCTTCCTCCCCGCTGCTGGCCTCGGCTACCAACTCCAAGCTGGGCTCCATAGCAAACAATTGCTTGAGACCTTTACGAAACAGAGGATGGTCATCAACCATCATTACCGTGGCAGAAGAAGTCATGGGGTGTCCTGCTTCATTGCTGTAAGTTGTACTAATTCTGAACAGTGACTTTAACACAGGGCTCAGTGCCTGCGCTTACCCCCAAATGGGTAGCTATTACGCGCGGGGGCAAAGGGGTTACTTACTGTTGGTAATTGAGCAGGGATAAGCCCCGGCCCATAGTGGCCGGACGAATCATTTCGAGGAGGAGTGGCCGCCGTGTCTGACATCTACGAGTGGGCCCCAGAGGACAGCAAGTTCTGGCAGTCCAAGGGCAAAAAAATCGCAAACCGGAATTTGTGGATATCTATTCCCAGTTTGCTGTGCGGCTTCGCCGTGTGGCTCTACTGGGGCATTATTACCGTTCAAATGCTCAACCTTGGCTTCCCCATTGCCAAAGCCGATCTGTTTACCCTGATGGCAATTGCCGGCCTCACCGGCGCCACCCTTCGAATACCCAGTAGTTTCTTTATTCGATTGTTCGGTGGGCGCAACACCATTGTCTTTACCACGGCCCTATTGATGGTCCCTGCCCTAGGCACGGGTATCGCCTTGCAAAATCCTGAGACCCCATTGTGGGTATTCCAGTTGCTGGCTCTGCTGTCAGGTATTGGCGGTGGTAACTTCGCCTCTTCCATGTCCAATATCAGCTTCTTTTTCCCCAAGGAAAAACAAGGGTTGGCACTTGGCCTGAATGCGGGCCTGGGTAACTTCGGTGTTACCACCATGCAGATCCTGGTACCGCTGTTTATGACCTTCGGTGCCTTCGGCGCTGCCGGCGGCGACCCCATGACCCTGGTGAGCAGCTCTGGCTCCCTGATTGGTAAAGTACCAGCCGGTTCTGAAGCGTGGATTCAAAATGCCGGTTTTGTATGGCTGCTGTTCCTGATTCCACTGGCCTTTGTAGGTTGGTTCGGTATGAACAACCTGCGCACCGACGAAGTAACCCCGGATGTGGGCAGCTCTATCGGCGCGATGTTGAAGATGACCATGATGTTGGGAATCGGCCTCTTCACCGCAATCACAGGTCTGTGGCTGTTGCTTCCCGAAGCGGCTAACGGTTCAGGCTGGGGGGTGCCCAAGGAAATCGTATTGGTGCTGGTAATCGCCGCTACTGTGTTCGGCTTGAAGCTGTTGCCCGGTGAGATCAAAACCAGCTTGCAGCGTCAGTACCGTATTTTCAACAACAAGCACACCTGGGTGATGAGTGTCATTTACACCATGACCTTCGGCAGCTTTATCGGTTTCGCAGCGGCCTTCCCCCTGGCTATCAAAGTGATCTTCGGATACAGCCACGTGATGGTGGATGGGGTTATGACTCACGATACCATCAACAACAATGGCCCCAGCGCCCTGATGTACGCCTGGATGGGTCCATTTATCGGCGCCCTGATTCGCCCGGTAGGTGGTTGGATCTCCGACCGCATCGGCGGAGCCCTGGTTACCCAAATCTGTGCTGCAATCATGGTAGGTAGTGCCCTGGGTGTGGCTTACTACATGAAGGCCGCCTACGGCTCAGCCACTCCGGAAGAGTTCTTCCTGCCCTTCTTCCTGCTGTTCCTGGTGCTGTTCGCCGCTACCGGTATCGGCAATGGCTCTACCTTCCGCACCATCGCCATGGTGTTCCCTAAAGAACAGGCAGGCCCGGTATTGGGATGGACCTCAGCAGTTGCCGCCTACGGTGCCTTCTATATTCCCAAGGTCTTCGGCGAGCAGATCAAAGCCACCACCCCGGAATACGCTCTAGCAGGCATTGCAATCTTCTACGCGGTTTGCCTGGTGGTTAACTACTGGTTCTACCTGCGCAAAAACGGCGAATTCTACAATCCATAATTTGGTCTCACGGGCGGGAAACCGCAGTTGCGGGGAGGTTTAACCTCCCCTTTTTTATTTCACCTGAATCAATATCGGCGTTATATCCGAACCTTCAAGCAGGCTGGAAATCAGCTGTCTATCGGTATCCCTGCGATAGTAGATCGTCACTTCATCCAAGTCTTCAACGGTCGGCATCGTCGGGCATAGATGCCTGGCAATAGCCATACACATCTGCTCATAAAAATCTAAATCGTGCAGTTTATCCAGATAGATATGGCACCCTGCGATATCCTCAGCACTAATCGTATAGTTGTAACCTATGGGCGGCTGAAAATAGTAGGCCTGCACAGTAATAGACCCATCTGCATTTTCAGTGACTTCGTATTGGACAGGTCTGCCGCAGATACTCTGTTGGTATCCAACAAGATCCTCCGCAACTGAGGCAAGACTGTCATCCGTCTCAATGGTGCTCTCAATTTCACTGTAGGTTTGATGGATAGCTTCAAAGCAGCTCAAGCAAGACTTAACACCCGCTTCTTGCAGCTCTGGCAGCAGTTCTGTCGCCATATCTTCTAGCAATTGCACCAGCTTTTCTGCCGAGATAGCGTCGCGAAAATAGTAAGAGCCTTCTCTCTCAAGCGCCGACTGGAAGATTTTTAGCTTGCGCTCCGGGCAATAGAAATCGAGGTGGTAGAGAGGCTGTTCTGGATCGGAAGTGTGGTTATTCAGCTCTACCTTGCCCAAATACGGGATAAAAAAGGTAAAGGACCAGTACTCCGGGCAGTGAATAAATCGCCGGCAGTGCTCTTCGATATAACAGGGCAGATATTGAAGGTCGAAGAGATTAGCCAGATGATAGTTACCACCACCCAGGTATTCCGCTATGGAGTCATAGTTATAAAACCGGTGCTCGCCGTGGAAATCTATCTTAACTCTCTGCCCACTGGCTGCGCGGCAAGCCAGATGAAAGTATAAGGCATCGTCTTTGTAAGTAGAGTGGATAACGATAGCGTCGCCATTTCGGCGAAGCTGATAACGGAAAGCATCGATCCGGTAGGGCTCACAATCCTCAAGTAGCTCGGCAATTTCCAGCTCACCTGATTCCAGGCGGCTTACTCGATAGTTGTGCCCGCCTTCGTCTATGCAGCGAGTAAGTACTGGGTGTAGATCCTCAATGGTCACAGCTTTCGCTACAGGTAAGCCCTCGACCTGTGCTTTTTCCCGGTAAAACTTATCGCCCTCGTTAAAGAGGGAAATTCCCAACACAACGCCCATAGGAGCACCACTCAGTTAGCTGATATTCAAACTTAGCAAAAAAATTGCTGGGGTTTTAGGGATCGAAGAAATGCACTTTCAGAAATTGCCCTGGAACTACTTACAAACCAGCAAGACTACCGGCCTTAAACTGGGCAAAGTAGGTAGTGCCTTCACGCAGTTCTAGGCGCTCGCAGGAGAGACGGGAAATATCTGCGTAGAACACCTGATCAGCAGCGGCTAACTGTAAACGAATGCGGCCGTCGGTAAGGTTCTGCTTAGCAACTAAAGTTACCGGCAGGCAATTGAGGATACTGGACAAGCCCGGCTTCTCTACACTGAGGCTAATATCTCCAGCTTCCAGCAGAAAAGCTGCGGTATCGCCTTTGCGATAATGGCCTGCCACCCTATCTGCAAAGATAGAAATCCCCCCCAAATCCAAAGTCAGCAGACCATCGTTTAGGGATTCCACTCGCGCTTCAATCCGGCTGCGACAGCTATCCCCTACGCCGTGGCTATCCAGGCGCTGGGCAACTTCAGGTAAGGGAAGTGGCGCGGACAAATTGGTAGAACCCATCCACAAACAGCGCTGGGCTAGCAGCTGGATTTCATCAAAGTCGTGACTGGTCCAGATTACCAGCGCCGGATATCGGGCCCAGAAATCCCGCAGGGTCGGCAATAGGCGCCGAAGTACCTGGGCGCGGTCAACCGCTGAAAGCGGCTCATCAAATAATTGCAGCGGCGCGTTGTTATAAAGCTGTCGTAATACAGCCACTCGCTGGGCTTCTCCACCAGACAATAGCTCCACCGGCTGATGGAGTAGCGGTTCAATACCAAAAGCCTTTAACAGCCGATCACACTCCTCCATAGGCAGTGGCCTGCGGCTGTAACGGCGGGCCAGTGCCAGGTTATCTGCCACTGACTGGCCGGCAAACAAGCGGCTGTCCTGAAAGCCCAAAGAAAGCGTTCTTATGTGGGTAGCCAGGGCGCGGCGTCCGCGCTGCCAAACCGTATTGGCAAAAGTGATATTGCCACGGCAATGGCGCTGGCCAGCCAAAGCAGCCAGTAATGTGCTCTTGCCGCTGCCGGAGGGGCCGGTAAGGCCAAAAACTCCAGAGGCAGGTAGCTCTAATTGCCAGGGAGTCGCAGCGTTAAGCGGAGTCACCAGCCCTGTAACACTCAATCCGGTGGAATCAGAAGTGGTAGACGCAGTACCGAAAAGGGGTAAGGTGATTTCCATTAGCCCAGCACCCCCATTACCGGTTTAACGCGCTCGTTGTTTGATCCACGCGGGGCCAAACTATGTCCCAGCCAACGGGCAGCGAGTAGCAGTACCGTAGTAATTCCCATCAACATCAAAGCCAGCCGGTGCGCGGCACCGTATTCCATCGCCTCCACATGTTGATAAAGAGCGATAGAAACCACCTGGGTCTCACCGGGAATAGCGCCACCAATCATCAGCACTACCCCGAACTCACCCAGGGTATGGGCAAAAGTTAAAGCGCAGGCACTCACAATAGCGGTGCGACTCGCCGGCAAAAGAACTTTTAACAATGCCGCCCAGGGCGGTATACCCAGTGCTGCGGCAGCCTGGGTCAAACGCTGACCATTGGCATTAAACGCGGCCAACAGAGGTTGCACCATAAACGGCAGGGAATAAATTACTGACGCAAATACCAGGCCGGTAAAGGAAAACACCAAAGGGCCATCAAAAAGTTGTGACAGCCACTGCCCGGGCGCATAGTTGGGGGAAAATAAAAGCAGTAAATAAAAGCCCAACACCGTGGGTGGCAGTACCAGCGGCAGGGTAATTAATACCTCGATACCGTGGCGCCAGCGGCTCTGCCATTGGCTCAATTTCCAGGCCAGGGGCACGCCGATAATAAACAGGAGTAAGGTGGTTAAGCCGGCCAATTTTAAAGTTAACCACAGGGCCTGCCAGTCGGCAGCGGCGATATTCATAAGCCACTCCCTCCATCTCTACTTCGATCTTGAGTCGGCAAAATACCGTAACCCAAGTGCTGTAGTTGCGCCTGCACTTCCCCTGAACGCAAATAGTTAGCGAGGGATTGTGCCTCTTTAGGTCGGCGACTCTGGGTGGGAATCAGCAGCTGCTGTTCAATGGGTTTGTACAAATGCTGCGGCAGCAACCAGTAGTTATCGCGGCTAGCTGCTTGCATCTGGCTGGCGGCGACAAAGCCCAGCTGCGCATTGCCGGAATCCAGCATTAAATAGGCTTGGCCTGCATTGTGGGCCCGGGCCAATTGAGTTTGTTTTTTCTTCCACAAACCCAGGCTTTGCAGCGCTTGCCGTGCGGCACTGCCGAACGGCGCTACTTTCGGATCGGCTAATACAATTTTATCGGGCCAGGTTTGCAGTAACTGCTCGATATTCGATTCCGATTTTGGGTGCCAGAGGGCCAGTAAACCCAGGGCGTAAGTCTGGCGACTGCTACCCAGTGCCCCACCCTGCTTTTCCAACAGTTCGGGGCGCTCGCGATCCGCAGACAGGAATAAATCGAAGGGCGCGCGGTGCGCTATTTGTTGGTAAAGCACCCCGGAGCTGCCACTGCTGATTTGCACCACACAAGCATGGCGACGCTCAAATTCTGGCAGTACCTCTTCCAGTGCCGGGCGGAAGCTGGCCGCTACCGCCACCCGCAAGGTGCAGTTATCCGCGTTAACCGGCTGCGCGATGGCCACCAGTAAAGCGGATAGCAGCAGGCTCAGCCGGCGGACCACTTTTCCATCTCCGCAGCATCACTGGCCCGGGCTTCGACCCAACGCTCTGAAGGCTTACCGGATTTATCCGCAACCGCTTCGCGCTTCCAGAAAGGCGCCTCAGTTTTGAGGCGATCCATGATGTATTGGCAGGCGGCAAAGGCGGCCTGACGGTGGGGGCTGGTGACGCCGACAAAAACAATCTCATCGTTGATCTGCATGGGGCCAACACGGTGGACGATAGTCACACGCCCCAGGGACCAGCGATCGCGGGCATCATTGATAATCCGTTGCAGGCTTTTTTCGGTCATGCCCGGATAGTGTTCCAGGGCCAGGCCGCAGACATCACTACCGGCATTGAAGTCCCGCACCGAACCCACAAACAGCGCGCAGGCACCATCACCACTGTTGCCTTGCAGCGCAGTATATTCAGCCGCTACGTCGAGGGGCGTTTCACAGACTTCAATACGATCAACGGCTTTCATATTGGCACCACTAACCGCCGGTAACCGGCGGGAAAAATGCAACTTCATCCCCAGCCTTCACCTGGGCTCCGGTTTCTGCCAGCTCCTGGTTCAGGGCCATACGGACATCGTCTCTTTGCAGATGTGAGCTCCAATCCGGGTGCTGTTCACATAGGGTATTGCGCAACTCGCTGAGACTGCCGGAAAAGTCCTCCAGGGTAGTCTCGCCCATGCCCAATTGCTGGCGCAGACGCGCGAAAAACAGAACCTTTACCATCGCTTTACACCTCTGAAATTTTTACGCCTTGTCCGCAGCATCGCCGCGCCAGTGGCCGCGCTTACCGCCGGTTTTTTGCAGCAGGCGGGTCGGGCCGATTTCCATCGCCGGGTCCACGGCTTTACACATATCGTAAATAGTCAGAGCCGCTACCGAAGCTGCGGTTAACGCTTCCATCTCTACTCCGGTGCGCCCGGCCAAGCGGCAGAAAGCAGTGATATGCACATTATGCTTTTCCGGCTGTAATTCGAAATCCACCGCTACTTTGGTCAATGCCAGTGGATGGCACAGGGGAATTAAATCCGATGTTTTCTTGGCGGCCTGGATGCCGGCGATACGAGCTACAGAGAGCACGTCGCCTTTTTTGTGCGCCCCCTCACTCAGCAGTGCAAAAGCCTCTGCACTCATACAGATGCTGCTCTCGGCCAGGGCGCTGCGGTCAGTGATGTCCTTCTCGGTAACATCCACCATGCTGGCTTCGCCGCGCTGGTTTAAGTGGGTTAACTGACTCATGAATTACCCCCGGCTCTCGCAGGGCGCGCTGGCAAAGCGCACATGGGGGATAAAGTTACAGGGCTTGTGGCGGGCATCCAGCTGCTCCAGCAATATGCCTTCCCAAGCAGTGCGACAGGCTCCGGTGGAACCGGGCATACAACATATCAGCGTGCGATTCGCGAGGCCGGCAAGCGCGCGGGATTGCACGGTAGAGCTGCCGATATCCCCCAGGGAAATATGGCGGAACAGCTCGCCAAAGCCGTCGACGGTTTTGTCGAACAGCGGGCTCAGGGCCTCCGGCGTGGAGTCGCGATCGGTAAAACCGGTACCGCCGGTCACCAATACCACCTGCACTTTGGGATCGGCAATCCAGGCGGAGACCAGCGCGCGCATCTGATAAACATCGTCCGGGGTAATGCGCTTATCCGCAAGCTGATGGCCGGCAGTTTTAAGGGCTTCCACCAGGTACTGGCCAGAGGTATCAGTCTGCTCGTTGCGGGTATCGGATACAGTGAGTACCGCAATGTTGAGCGGTACAAATTCTTTGCTAGCGTGTGCGGACATAATCAGTGGTCTCTCAAAAAACTGTTTTCTGGAGTTTTATCCGGCGTACTCAAGCCGAGATAATCTGCCGGCGTATTGATATTGCGATGCCAATCGCCGACACTTTTTATGGGTATGGATTTGGCCCCCAGGTGACGCAGCAGCGCGCCGACAGAATTGCGTGCACTGCCCTCAACGGCACGGCGCAAATAATCCAGGCAGTCGCCATTTAAAGGCAGCCACAGGGGAAAAAAGAAGTTTTCAAAATAACAGGGCCGGCCACTTGCCTGCCCTTCAGCCAATAACTCTGCGAGGTGTTCATGCCCGAGCAGGGGCATATCTACCGGAATCACCAGGGCCGCATCAGCACCGGTTGCCAGGGCCACCGAATAAAGGCCACCCAGAGGGCCCCGCTCTGGCACCAGGTCTTCAATCGCTCCGGGGCGGGCGCCGCTGGTGACGACTTTTTCCAGCGGAAGCTCACTCAGCAATGCCTCAGCATGCTGCAAAAAATTGCCCCGTTGGGGGTGGGCCAGCAGGGCCTTATCACGGCCCATCCGGCTGGAACGGCCGCCGGCCAGCACCACGCCGATTGTCGATTTGCCAACGAAAGCCCTGGCCATAACCCTAGCCCCCCAGCATCGCCAGGTTGCGGGTAGCGCCGGTAAAACCTTCGTGCAGCTGGTGGCCTGCAGTCTTATCCACTATCAACTCACGGATATGGGCTGCCAGTGCCTCGCTATCGCCATCGGCGATGATTTCGCGCATATCAAAGCCCTGGTCGGCAAACAGGCACAGGTGCAACTTGCCCTGGGCCGATACCCGCAGGCGGTTGCAGCTTGCACAGAAGTCTTTGCCGTAAGGGGTAATCAGGCCAATACGGCCGGCGTAATCCGGGTGGAAATACTCCCGCGCCGGACCGGCATCGCGGGTGCGGATCACCTGCTCCCAGCCTTCCTGCAGCAACAGGGTTTCTATATCACTACCGGAGACATGGTTGCTGGCGAAGAACTCGCGGTTATCGCCGGTGCGCATCAATTCAATAAAACGCAGGGTCACCGGAGTCTCGCGAACCCAGGCGAGGAAGTTATCCAGCTCCGCCAGGTTGTACTGGCGCATCAGCACTGCGTTGACCTTGGTATCGATACCCAAGGCCAGGGCGCGATCCAGGCCTGCTAAGGCTTTATCCAGGCGATTATGGCCGGTGATATGGTGGAATTGAGCCGGGTCGAGGCTGTCGATACTGACATTCACCTGATCCAAGCCCGCGCGGTGCCAGTCGTCAATCTGACTGGGCAGGCGGTAACCATTGGTGGTGATGGCTAAGCGGCGAATCTTATCGCTAGCGCGCACGGCTTCGAGCAGCGGCACCAGGTCTTTGCGCAGGGAGGGCTCTCCGCCAGTAAGGCGTACCTTTTCCGTACCCAGTGAAGCGAAAGCGCGCACTAATGTGCCCACCTCAGCGACTGAGAGAGGATTTTCCCCTTCCAGGGAACGTCCGCAACCGATGCCCTCGGGCAGGCAGTAGTTGCAGCGGTAATTGCAGATGTCCGTCACGGACAGGCGCAGGTAGTAAAACCTACGGCCAAAATTGTCTTGTAACATTAAACGCCTTTCCAATGTCGGGAGGCCGCGCAGTTTCCCGCTAGACCCTGGTGGCCGGTACGGCCACGGTCCCGGCACCTTGCAACGTCAATAAAAAACGACGCGGTTTAGGTAGCGGGACTCGGTGTTTAAACTGATGTCAGTGTATCAAGCTGGTTAATTTATGCTTGGGGCAAAGGTGGTACTCCCTTGGCGCTCGAATTGATGTCCCTCTAGGGACATCAAAATGTGGAGCTTCAGTCGATTATAATTTATAGATCAGAAAATCAGGTTCAAGGTGCGGGGAAAACCCCGGCCGAAGCCGGGGGCCTCGCTAAGGAGTTCTTTCAACCGCTTAGAAATTAGCGGTTACCATGATCCAAAGCTTGTCGGTGTCAGTGCTGTACTCATCAGCACGATAAGTTGCGTACTTAACGAGTGCAGAAATGTCGTCGGTAATTTTGTGCCCGTAGCTCAGGTTCCATTCGTCACCATAACTAACGGAGCCCTCGGCCGCTTCAAAATTGTGATAGGTCAAACCCAGCTTGCCGCCGGCCACTTTCATGGAACCGCCAACATACAGATCTTCGACACCATCAGCAGGGGTTCCCAGGAATTTATCAGTGAAGCCCTGGAATTTATGCAAGGTTGCCAGCGGGGTTTTAAAACCAACGTCATTGTCGGAACCCAAAACTTCATAACCGAGTTTTGCCGCAACTGGACCCAAATCAGCGCCAAGCTCTGCCAGGTAATAATTGGCACTATAGTCATACTGGTTGTCACCAATATCTGACTGGTGCGCATAACTCAGGTTGGCTTTTACCGGACCAAATTTACCTTTGTAATCTACCCCATAAGTGCGGCTGGCATTATCGGTGAGATCTTCCAGGTCCAGATTGTAAACAAAAGCGCTGATTTTATGGTTTTCAGCTACTGGATAAATTGCGTGTAGCAGTTGGATATCGCCGCCCATATCGGAACCAGCACTGTCTTCACCGAAAATACGGTTAACGTTGTAGACGTAGCTATAATCCAACTGGAAGCTATCAGCACTGCCGTACTGATAACGAACACCATCGTAGGTCTGCTCGTTTTGTCTCCAGCCAACACCGCCGACAAATCGCTGCCCGTCCAGGTTAATGCGCTGGCGACCGGCGGTAATTATGGAATTTCCACCACTGTAGCGAATATAGGCCTGGTTAATTTCAGTTCCTTCCGGATCAGCCACTACCGGGTATTCGCCTTCACCATTAACGGTGGAGTTGTAGCTGTCATTGCCAACTGCCGTAACATCATCCATTTCCAGGAAACTGGTAAAGCCACGGTAGCTGCCACTGCGCCAGTTGAGGCGGGTTCTTAAAGTGGATGCAACTGCTTCATCATCAATACCATCCTGATCAACAGTCTCTACGCGGTAACGCAGATTCAATCCGACTTCACCGGATTTCAACGCATCCACCAGAGTGGCATTTTCACTTTCCTGCGCAGCGGCCTGCAATGCGACAGTGCTGCATGCCCCCAACAGTAAGGCACCGAGAATTTTTGGGAATTTGGAAACGGTCATGACGCTTTTCCTTTGCAACAACGGAGTGAACAGTGACAAATTACAATTTTTCAGACTCGACTGAAACCATAGATTTTTTCCTGCTTAATTAATCTTTACTCCCTAGCCTTTACTCAGGCGTAATCCCTTATTGGTAGTGGGCACTACCTATCCGGCAAAGCCTCGGTTTCGCTGGTTTCCTCAAGCAGGAAATTATTTTGCTGTGCGTACTGTAAACGCTGCATATAATTTTCTCTTTGAATCGCCAAATACATAACCAACATACAAATAGCGAGCACACCGTAGAGCAGCATAAAGGCCGCACTGTGGATACCTACTAAGTCCTGAGCGATACCAAAAAGAACAGGCAGGGTAAAACCACCGAGGGCACCAATAGTGGCTACGGTACCGCCAACACTCCCCATATGCGCGGGGAAATTATCGTGCAGCGCTTTGTAAACAGACGCGCGGCCAAATCCCTGGGCGATACCGATAACCAGTAGCAGTAAAGTGAACAGCTCAATACCCACTTCAATATTTAAATGCACATCCCGTTCCACCCCGTGAATTGTCATGCTGGTGGGCGGGTAACTGAGGAAGAAAAGACAGACCAGGCAGGTCCAGAAAACACTCCAATTGACGGTGCGCGCACCGTAGCGATCGGCAAACCAACCCCCTAAAGCGCGCAGTGAACTGGAAAGGGCCACAAACAGCAGGGTGAGTGCCATTGCTACTGGTGTGCTGACTTGGTACACCGACAGATAGTAATTCGGCAACCATAATAAAAGCGCGAGAAAACTGCCAAAAACAAAGTAATAGTAGAGCCCATAACGCCAAACCCGGATTTGCGTTAACGGCTTTAAATGACTGCGCAGATCCGGTTTTCCCCGGCTGCGCATATAGCGGGTTTCCTCTGGTGCAAAAAATTCGAATAAAACCATCATCAGGATAATCCCGGCTCCATAAGCCGGCCCTATCCACTCGCGCCCAAACCAATTTTGAATGGCTGGAGCCAATGCCAGGGTAATTGCAGCTCCGGCATTTCCTGCACCAAAAATGCCCATCGCAGTACCCTGCCGCCCTCTTTCGAACCACGGGCTGATATAGCGAATCCCCAAAACAAAAGACACCCCGGAAATACCCAACCACAGCCCCGCCAGCAAATGGGCCCCGTAGCTATCGATAAAGGGCAACAAAAATAGCACCGGCAGCAACAGCAGCATCTGCAATAAAATCAGCTTTTTCGCAGAAAAATATTCCACCAGTAATCCCACCGGAAAACGCAACAGCGCCCCGCTCAAAATCGGCGCAGCCAGTAGAACCCCGTATTCAGTTGCAGACAGATCCAACTGCCCACGAATCTCTACCCCCAATACCGCGTAGAGCGTCCAAACAGAAAAGTTAGCGGCGAACATGGCCGAGGCAAATATCAGCGCGCGCCCGGCGAGTTGCTGTGTATATTGCACGGCAGGCATCTCCAAAATATTGGCTGTCGAAAATTAATTGCCACCCCGGTTATTCACCGCATTGAGCCCCCGCCCAAGAAAAGTGATCACAGAATTACAGCGGGGGCGAGAAATCTATAGAGGCAAGCTACTGGCAAGATGCACAAAAAATCGGCTAGCGACAATTACTCCCAAAAACCCTTTTTAATCATTATCAATTTCCGCCAACTACCCCCACAGGGGTAGAAACACACTAAAAACCGCCCCTACCCACTCCGAGCTACTAACCCCAAGGGGTTACTCCCTTCCATATACAAATCGATTTCCCTTCCACTTACCCCTTTTGCGCACTTTCCCTCTGGCGCTGCTCAAATACTATCGGTCATGACCCTATCCACCTCTAAAAATTTCTGAGAAGCCGGAGAAAATAGTCATGAGTCAATCCAGCGGCCTCAATTTATTTAATTGGGGCGATCCCAAAATAAAGACGCTGCACGTTACTTGGTTTGCGTTTTTCCTGACTTTCGTGGTGTGGTTCTCCCACGCTCCGCTGATGGTCTTTATCAAGGAAGCGTTCGACCTCACCAGCCAGCAAGTAAAAGCCCTGTTAATCCTCAATGTGGCACTCACCATCCCCGCCCGTATCATTATCGGTATGCTGGTGGATAAATTGGGGCCGCGCCTGGTGTACAGCGGGCTGCTGATGACCTCATCTTTAATCTGTTTGGGCTTCGCCACCGCAGACAGTTATGAATCCCTGGCCCTGTTCCGCTTCCTGCTGGGATTTGTGGGTGCCGGCTTTGTAATTGGTATCCGCATGGTGGGTGAATGGTTCCCAGCCAAACAAGTCGGCCTGGCAGAAGGTGTTTACGGCGGCTGGGGGAATTTCGGTTCTGCTGCCGGTGCCATGACCCTACCCACCATCGCCCTGCTGTTCGGCGGTGAAGACGGCTGGCGCTATGCCCTGGGCCTCACTGGCATCATCGCCGGCCTGTACGGCATCATCTACTACCGCGTTGCCCGCAACACTCCTAAAGGTTCCACTTACTTCAAGCCGAAGAAAAGCGGCGGCCTGGAAGTGACCAGCAAGCGGGATTTCTACTTCTACCTGCTGATGAATGTGCCCATGTACCTGGCACTGGCAGCGCTGGCTTACAAACTATCTCCCAGCGGCGTAGCCCTGCTGAGCCAGAATGCCACCTACGTGATGTGGGGACTGCTGGTAGCACTGTTCGCCTTCCAGACCCGTATGATCTGGAATGTAAACAAAGACCACCTACGCGAAGGTGTGCCCGAGCTGGAGAAATACAACTTCAAGCAGGTAGCCATCCTCGACCTGGCCTACTTCGTCACCTTCGGCTCAGAGCTGGCCGTGGTTTCTATGCTGCCTCTGTTCTTCCTGGAAACCTTTGAAGGATTGAGCCCGGTGAAGGCCGGCCTGCTCGCCTCTGGCTTCGCCTTTATGAACCTGGTGGCTCGCCCAACCGGTGGATACTTCTCTGACAAACTGGGACGCCGCCGCAGCCTGATGTTCCTGATCGGCGGCCTGGCAGTGGGTTACTTTGTACTGAGCCAGATCAACGGCGGCTGGTGGATTCCCGCTGCGGTAATTGCCACCATGTGCTGCTCTTTCTTCGTGCAGGCCGGTGAAGGTGCCGTATTCGCCGTCGTACCCCTGGTGAAGCGTCGCATGACCGGGCAGATCGCCGGTATGGCCGGAGCCTACGGCAACGTGGGTGCGGTTACTTTCCTTACCGCCCTGTCTTATGTCAGCTACAGCCAGTTCTTCCTGATTATCTGCGGCGCAGCAGCGGTGATCTTCTTCGCCTGCCTGTTCCTGGAAGAGCCCAAAGGCAATATCGCCGAAGTGCTACCGGATGGCACAGTGCAGCTGATCAGCGTGGAGTGATTGGACAGCAGTTATCAAGCAACAAACGCAAAGGAGGGCCAATGGCCCTTCTTTGTTTTTCGCCGTTGGTCTGAGGGGACGAAAAGAGATAGGAGAAAGCTGTGAGCGAAACCAATTCCGGGGTGCAAACAGAAACTGAGGCAAACCCCGAAGCCCAGACACCGCGATTGAGCCACGGCCTCTGCACCAGTGCCGGCATCAAACCGCAGAACGAAGACGCGGCAATCTATCACTGGCCAGCCAGCCCGCACTTGCAGGAATACCTAGGCGCAGTCGCCGCACTGGCCGATGGAGTCAGCTCTGCCGAAGCCGGTGCCCAAGCCAGCCAAACCGCCACTGAGCAGTTTGTGCGGGACTATTACAAGGTGCCGGATACCTGGTCTGTCGCCCATGCCGGACAGAAAATTCTCGCCTCCATTAACAGCAAGCTATACCGCAAGAGCCACGACTTTCCCCAACAGGAAAAGGGCTTCCTCTGCACCTTCTCTGCCCTGATTTTTAAATCCCGCACTGCCCATTATTTCCATATCGGTGACAGCCGTATCTATCACCTGCGCGGTGACAACCTTAAATGCCTCACCCGGGACCACAACATCACCCTGGCCCACCGCCAGCAGATGCTATCCCGCGCGCTGGGCATGGATACCGGCCTACAAGTGGATTACGGCCAGCTAAGCCTCGCTAAGGACGATGTACTGCTGATTACCAGCGACGGCGTGCACGACTTTATCAAACAGGATTTGCTGCGCGAGCTGCTGGCAGATACCGAAATAAGCGAACAGGAAACAGCGGAAACCCTGGTGCGCCTCGCCGAGGAAAACGGCAGTGACGATAATCTCTCCGCATTAGTGGTAAAGGTAAAAGCATTGCCACAAACTACCCTGGACGACTACAGCCGCCAGCTTACCCGCCTGCCCTTCCCACCGGAATTGGAACCGGGCATGGTATTGGATGGTTACCAGGTGGAACGGGAGCTGTTCTCCTCCCAGCGCAGCCAGCTGTACTTGGTGCGCGACAGTGCCACCGGGGAAATCCTGGTAATGAAAACCCCCTCGGTAAATTACGAGGACGATATCCACTATATCGACCGCTTTATTCAGGAGGAGTGGATAGGCCTGCGTATTCGCAGCCCCCAGGTAGTGCGCCTGCACCGGCAGACCCGCCCGCGCACCGCGCTCTATTACCTGATGGAGTATGTGCAGGGCAACACCCTGGAGCAGTGGATCACCCACAACCGCTTTCCCAAACCGGCGGAGGCGTTTCGCATCCTTAAGGAGATTGCCACCGGACTACAGGCCTTCCACGATCAGGAAACCATTCACCAGGATTTGCGTCCAGCCAATATCATGATCGACGGCGACGGGCGGGTAAAAATTATCGACTTCGGTTCAGTGTATGTAGCCGGCAGTGCCGAGATTTTCCGCCCCCTGGAACACCCAGAAGCGCTGGGCACCGCCAGCTACTCCGACCCCCACTATATCCTCGGGCACAACAGCGGTATTCGCGGCGATATCTATGCCCTCGCCACTATTGCCTACGAAATGTTTACCGGCGAATTGCCCTACGGCGAAGAAATTGAAAACTGCCGCTCCCACGCCGACTTCGAACGCCTGCGCTACCGCACCGCCAGCCAGTTTAATCCCATAGTCCCCATCTGGTTCGACCGTGCCCTGGAGCGCGGATGCAGTATCGACCTGGAACAGCGCTATTCCACGCTTACAGAGTTTATGCGCGACCTGGCTAACCCAAACCCGGATTACCTAAGGGAAGATCCTACTGAGAAAGGGGATGCCTCTTTGTTCTGGAAGATTCTTTGTGGGATTTGGGTGGCTACTTTATTGGCGGTGGCGGCGTTGTTTTCTTCTAGTGCTTGAGATTAGCACTTTAGGTGTAATAGGTCTTGTTTACAAATCTACTGATCTATCATATCTATGAATCGTTCTGATTCAGCAGGTGCTTTTGAATAGATAACATCCGAATGCTTTTCTATCTGCCTTTATGCTCAGTGTTGTAGTTGGTGATTTCACAGCTTGTTAATGCCAAAGGTCACAAGCGACTTTATATTAACTTTTGAATAATGTTTTGCAGCGCTGGCTAGCATACTGATCGATCTATTCTTTACTGAGAAGGCTGATCCCGTTCTTGATATTTGTTAACTAGTGATATAATGCAATTTCTTTTAAAGATGGTGTTAGCTAAATCTTTAAGAATGAAAATGGATATCGAGCGAGAAAATAAAAAGCCACTGTAGATTCTGTGGACACGAAACAAACCACAATATCTTGTCAAAGTAAATTGAATTTTCTCCTGATAAATACACCTTTAATCAATCATTCCATATAATACAATGCTTAGGTTGTAACACTAAGTCATTTCGGGGTATATACCAAGAAATTGTGCACGCTTGTCAAATCAGCGAAGATACGTGGGAAATTTCAACATCCATTAATGTATATCTTTGATTAAAGAAAGGCCAACGAGTTCTAGACGAAGAATACTACCTACCAAGTCTGGTGGGGAGAATTTATAAAGAAGTACCTCTCGTGTTCCAAGAGGGTGCACTAATCCTTGCAAACCTCGACTTAAGGGGAGCAGTAGATGTTGTATGTAATAATCACGAAGTAAGCGAAAGAAGTATATAAGTAACTGGGCAAGTAATAGACAAAATTGAAAAATATAAAAATGGTTTTCGGAGCTATATATCAGTGTAACCTAAAAATTACAGATACTCGAACTTAATAGAGCTGGTCAATCTATATGATATTATAGCTTGTAAGCGAACGTGCAGTTTGCTTTGTCTTTTGAGGCTCTCAAAAAAGGATAATTTTAATGGCAATCAAATTTCAAAAGGTTTCTAGACTAGGTTACTTGCCTCCTCAAGTTCGAAATACGGCCTATTTACACCCTGAAGATTGGGATGATTTTGGCCATAAGACGCTATTTACACTTACCGTCTTCGATGAGCAGGGAAATAAGCAAGAAATTGGTAATCTTAAAATTGGTTTTATCGGTCAAGATAGAGAATGGACTGAAGAAAAAATCCAACAAAACTTCGATGTATTGCCAAGAAATTTCTATTCTCTCGGCCAGGATGCCGACTATTACCGAAATCTTGTAAGTAAACTTTCTAATCAGATGACAATAAATGTACTAACGGCTCTAGGTGATGTTACTCATGATCCAGAACACTTGTCTATGGCAGAAAGTGAAAATGCTTTTAACATCTCACTAATGAGAAATTTAAATCGTTCAACTATAGAACATCAGTTTCGCAGAATACTAAGATACGAAGCCCCACTTACAAGTTATAACTTTTCCTACGAGAAGCCACCTAGTGAACGTTACTCGGGGATTAAGGTAAACTTTCGCGTTAATCCAAATAGCAAGCCTTCTTCCAATATTCACATATTGATTGGTCGTAATGGCGTAGGGAAAACAACCCTATTGAATAATATGGTAAATGCATTACTTCCTGATCGAGGAGATACAAAGGAAACAGGCTATTTCTCTACTCCCAGTGATTTCATAGGTACCACCACCCTTCATGAAGGATATTTCTCAGGAGTTGTATCTGTAGCCTTTAGTGCGTTTGATCCCTTTACCCCCCCTGCAGACCAGCCTAATGATAGTGCGGGTATGCGTTATTACTATATTGGACTAAAAAAACGAGTGACTCTACAAGGTCTGGATCAGTGGAACCTCAAGGAAAAAAATGATTTATGTATCGATTTTACAGAGAGTTTAAAACTATGTTTTGCGCTAATGGCAAAACGTAACCGATGGATTAATGCTGTTATAAAATTAGAGTCAGATTTTAATTTTGCAGAAATGAGCCTTCGCCAACTAATTAACGATTATGATGAAGATGTTTCGAATGAAAAATTTAATTTTTCAAAAAAAGCTAAAAAATTATTTGATCGAATGAGTTCAGGTCATGCCATAGTACTTTTAACTATCACAAAGTTGATTGAAACCGTTGAAGAAAAAACATTAGTCCTAATTGACGAACCAGAAAGTCATCTTCACCCGCCATTACTTTCTGCATTTACTCGAGCATTGTCTGATTTACTTGTTAATCGTAATGGTGTAGCAATTATCGCTACTCACTCTCCAGTCGTTTTACAGGAAGTGCCTAAATCATGTGTATCTATTCTCAGAAGAACCCGACTGGTTTTAAATGTAGATAGACCAGAAGGCGAAACCTTTGCGGAGAATGTAGGTGTATTAACTAGGGAAGTATTCGGATTAGAAGTTTCAAAATCTGGTTTTCATGACTTACTCGCAGGCTCAGTAGATGAAGGCAAGAATTTTGAAGAAATAGAGGAAGAGTATCAACATCAATTGGGTTTTGAAGGGAAAGCAGTACTGCGATCAATGATAACGATTAAAGGTTTACAGGAAGATAATTAAGAATGAGAGCCATAATCGCTCCAAATGAAGATCCACAAGTGGTTTATCAAACTTGTGTTAATAGCATTACTGATGAAAATTTACGCTATAGGCTTAACGAAATAACTAATGCTATTGGTACCGCAGCTCTTGAATACCATAACAGGGCCACGTCTAAGCAGCTTTACACTCTTCCTTCAAATAATTGCAGCAATGAAGAAATAGCTTTAGGTACCGTAAGTAAAAAGGAGCTAACAAGCGTTTATAGTTCACATATGGTGGGAAAAACCAAGCCTGCAAGATATATATATGATTCATTGTTATCCAGAGCACCATTAGGCCGATGCCCATTTTGTGGCACAGGATATGCGTCTACACTCGATCATTATTTACCTAAAACCAAGTATCCTCAGTTGTCAGTTGTGCCAATTAATTTAGTACCGTCCTGTAAGGATTGTAATACTGGTAAAAGCTCTTCTATTTCTTCTACTGCTGGACAGCAGAACTTGCACCCATACTATGATCATCAGTATTTTATTGATGAGCAGTGGCTTTATGCTGAGGTTCTTTACACGAAGCCAGCAACTATCCGTTTCTATGTTCTAGCACCGAATCATTGGGATAATACTTCTAAAATGAGGGTCCAATCACATTTTGAAGACTTCAAATTAGCAGCTCGTTATTCGATAGAAGCCAGCAACCAAATTGCTTGTTTAAGGGATACCTTATCGCATTATAGAGAGTCGCTGGGTACAGAGGGAGTTAGAAAACACCTAATAGTTGAAGCAGAAACAAGCAGTAAACAGCACAAGAACTCTTGGCAAACGGCCATGTTTCAGGCACTAGCCAACAATGATTGGTATTGTAACGGGGGGTTCTATGAGTGATACACTTAACAAACTACGAATAGCTCATAACAAGTGCATATTACTGCTAAATTATAGCTATTCGCTCAACCTATGATAATTGTCAGGAATATATTTTTCATCAAACTCAGTTGATAAAGGGAGAATATGCACTTATTAAATGAAATACCAACGAGTACATTTATTATATTAAGCGCCTTAGTTGGAGGTTTTTTTGCAGTTTTTGTCCCTAGAGTCAATCGAACTAGTGAAGCTTCAAATAATTTCAGAAGAAATGTAATGGATATATTTAGAGACGTTTATCCTACGCCTGAAAGGCAGCCTAAAGATATAAAAGAAATTATCCTAGTCTAAATGCAGAAATTCATAAATTCCGACCATTTATTCCCTGGTATAAACGGTCTAAATTTGATAAAGATTGGAACAACTTTAGAGGCTTTGATCAAGATGACTATTTCAGCCGGAATACTAATTTCTTCAAATATGGAGAACACTCTATAGATGGTGTTCCAAACAAAGGTTATGAGCAATTTCAAAGAAATTTATCAAAATTACTGTCATATGCAAGAAAGATATAAACTTTTTATATGATCTTATCTCGGAAGCTGATGACAACCTTTATGAAAGAACTCAAGAAACTTTGTTGATCTATGTATGAATAATACTAAAGTATTGCAGCCGGCTTAGATGCACGGCTGGAATAGGACAAAAATACTCAATCCATCCCTAAATCAAATATTCTATTGTCTCCAATATATTCTTAAATTTTTTAATCCCTCAGTACACGTTCTTTTTTATTTGTACATATATTTCTTCACGATACACAGGTAAAGATTTGGGAGCACGTATCCCTATCTTCACCTGCTTGCCCTTAACCTCCAAGACTGTAATTAAAACATTGGCCCCAATTCTTAAGTTTTCACCTGCCCGGCGCTTTAAGATCAACATATTGATTTCCTACTGATACTCAAATCATGGGTAAACCTTCTCTGATGGAAGGCTGAGAAAGTAACTTTTTGAGGAAATACGGGGTGGTGCGCGGGAACGATAGGCATAGAAGAAGAAAAGGCAGGCACAACGCTTCCAGAGCTTGGGGAATCGCACCAAGTCGCTGAATCGACTCCACTTTATTGAAGACGAACGGGTTTCTAGCGTATGATCCATATAGCCATTTTGATAGTCATGTTATCAATTTGGTCAGCTGGCCCCTGGTGTTGCTGCACCTTGGGTCAGCGCCTTTTACTGTCTCTTACGTCACGCTACCGTTCTCCTGTGAGAAGATGGTTCTTTAGAAAACTTTAGATGTCTTGATTCTCTCGAATCCCTTTGATCTTTGGCCATCGGCCTACAAAAGGCCGGCCAAAATACCAATAAATATCAATCGATTTTACGCAGCTTTGACACTAAAAAAAACTGAATAAAATCCAATAAGATCATTTTTGTGCCTATATTTTTAATGGCGATGCCCTTTCCACTAAGTGCTTCAGGCATGAATATCCGGTACGTAAGTCCCTTTCTACTCATAAGTAATATTTTTTTCCACCCGAACAATCCTATCGGTAGATAGTTTTTTTCTGGATAGAAAAGCTTTCGATTTTTGGAATCAGTGGACCAAATGATATGATGCGATTTCTTTTGAGTATTCTGATTTACCTTCGGTAGGGTGTAAAAGTGTATAAGTACTTCGGGTTATTAGCGTTAATATTTGTATCTGCCTGCGCTACAAATATACCGGTAGAAAAATTAAGTGGTTTAGAAGCAAGAACACACCTTGATCATGAATACTGGAGCGTCTCACTGCCAGGCAAGTGGAGCTATGAGGATAGTGAGGGGATGATCATCGCAACATCTCCAGAAGGTCAATATGCGCTCTATATAACGGTTTATACCGCCTCAGAACCTGCATCCAGCATAGCCTGGGGCAACGAGGAGATTAAGCATCTTAAGTCTGGAAAATATTCAAGGCCGGGGTATCTTTTTGACTTTCAAAAAGAGCAGAGTTATGAAAAAAACGGCAATGCTTATTACGAGCTTGATGGTATAGACCTAAAGAATGAAATGAGGCTATATAGCAAAGGAATACATCTGGGCAGTAAATTCTACACAGTATCATTTAATGATTACTATTACACCGACTCGCAAGAATCAAACAGTATATTAGAATTGATTCTTAACTTGTTTGAAACAAAAAGAGATGAAATTAAGCGAGAAGGTATAAAGAGCTTAGTCCAAGACAGTACAGCAAATGACCAGTAAGGGGAGATCACATACAACCTAGACCTGCACAGATATTGAATGCCCGTAAATATCTAAGCCAATAGGATATATAAGTATTGATGAATTTAAGACCAATCAAAATTCTACTAATATATTTGCTGCTCCCATGAAGAAGATAATGACCTTATTTTTAATGATGTTAAGTTTGTATACGTTAGGCTTCTTTACTCAAGCTTTGGCTTATTCTCAACTCGGTATTAATCTTAACAAGTATCTATATGCTCCATGGATCAAACATTTAGAAATAGACAACCCTATAAAAGTAACTTATAACAAAAGCGTAGAGTTCTGGTGTTCTCGTGTAGAAGGATGCAGTTATCAGAACCCTAATCTTTGATTGGCCACAGCAATCGAATCAATTTATTAATTAGATGTTATTAGTAAGTAGGAGTATCCCCCAATGAAATGGAGCAAGCTGAAATCTCTAGTTGAAGAAAAGTTTTCTCCATCTTTGGATGGCCGTATCTCTATCAACAGTACCAGTTATGGAAACTGTTCATGTGGACATGCCTGGTTGACACTTGATAAAGAAGTCATAGCAAATTTCTGTACAAGGGCTTTTTGGAATAGAGCGAGTGGTGATTACTATCGAAAGGATAATCGCTGGGTTACTGATTCCGAAGTGCCTGAGCATGTAAGTGAAAAGCAGAAAATATCCTATGGTGAGATGGAATATGGAGAGTTATCTCGGCAAGATGCGTATCAAGCTTGCTGGGAATTCGTTCATACCCTCAAAATTGATGAGGCTCTAAACTCCGAAAACCCATTGATTCAGTCCCTAGCCACACTGGATAAGCGTTTAGGCAAGCGCAGACTCAAAGAGATTGATACAGCAACTTTGCACCCATTATCAAAGAAATTATTGAGCATAAGATTGGAGTCTGAAGGTATTAAAGCCCCAGCAATCACAGAACAAACCTCTTCAACGCAACATCCATAGGTTATTTAATTATCTAAGTATCCAGCAAGCCATCAAGATAATATTACAAGGTTTAGATAGCAGGGCCGTTTACTCCAACACTTAACACCAGGCATACCCGGTACGATAGTCCACTTTTCAGAAATGTAGCTCCAAATATAGATAACGCGCTCTGATTTAACATAAAACTTTGGGCGAAGATTATCTATCACACCCCATTTTTTTATTTCTTATACTCGGTGTAATGCTATGTTATTTCTTGCGTTAGTAGCATCAAGGTCCAAAGGCTTCCAAGTGCATACCTACTATACACAGTACTAACTTTCTGATTCTTAATGATTTATGTCTGTGATTGATAAATATCAAAAATAGAAGATGTGAAATAGCTCCGTTTTTAGAGCGATATTATCAGCCCAAAATACACTATAACAAACTCAGCAGTACAGGATCTCTATTTTCACTTCCTTGACCCTAATTAGCTATTGTCATCTAATCAAATCGTTCTCGATAAGGAAATTCCACAATAATAACAACTGGGAAGTTAGGTATGACAAAGACATTTTCACAGCATGCTGTAGACAAGATTAATTCTATTATGAATGATCACAGCAATCATGTTGGTAGCCAGCTTAAAATAGGTAACCCCACAAAATATAAAAATCATATTTCTAGCGATTGTATAACAATGGCAATTTGGGTTCTTAAATATAGTTTTGAGAAGCTTGGAAAGCTTAATTCCAGCAAGCGAGTGGGTGGACTTGGAGAAAAAGGTACCGAGTTAGCAAAATACTTGATTAATACTCATAACTGGAAAGGCGTATATTATAATCCTGACGTTAAGCACCCTAGTGATGGTCTTGGTGAACATATTGCGAGCTACTACAATCAGGTAAAGAAAAACTGTACCTATAGTGTCAGTCGTGTGCCGATCAGCAATACTGTTATAAACTATAAGCCGAGCAAAAATAAAGTGACCACCTATTTGGATTTAACCAAGAAACAAGACGCAGATTACAACACATTTTCAAATATTCCATTTGGACTGGGAATGTCAAGTGGCGGCAGGCATGTATGGCTTTATTCAAAAGAGTTTGTGTACGAATCACACTGGGAAAAAGAAGCTGGCGATGGATTATATACTAAGACACAATTAAAAATGTTTCCCTGGCTCTCAGGAATTATTGTTGTACCACCAGACACGCACAACCTTTTAACTATTACTTCCACTAACTGTAAGTAATTATATCTATGCTAAAACCTATAAAAATCCTACTAATATTTTTAATGACATTGTCATCCTTCACCTGTGCTAGCACGGAAACGGATGATGTTAAACTGGACAAAGCTCAAGTTAATGTTGTCTTACGAGAGTGGAACAAAAAGGGATTCGGCGATAAGATTGAAACAACTACACTAACGATAATAACAGCTCCAGATTACAAGGGTGATATCGTTATTTTACGTGAAAATGAGCCAAAACGCGGTTTCACTGCGGAAGTTTACAAACCAAAGCCAAATGCACTGAACCCTGAGCTATGGGAGTTTGTATCTGGTGATATTGAAAAATCCATAGTGAAACAACCTAACGGTAAATTCCATTTATCCGAGATGGTTGATAAAGGGGTAAGAATAGAAGTTATCGACCTAAGCAATGAAAGTAACTAGCTATGTAAATTAGAGTAGCAACCCAGAGCCCCATAGATTTGTCATTTGCATTACTACTTCTATAGAATCTGGATAGCTACTCTATTCATCATAGCAAGACTATATTCATCCGGTTTAAGATCAGCTCTATTTCTAGACCATCACAAGTTTCTAATGGTTGGGTACATTATCCAAGAGATAAGACAGAATCATCAGAAGCTTCTGTAAATTTGATTTTAACGTAACCAGTTTTAGGAGATATATTTCATTGAGCGATAAGGTGAATATGAGAAATAAAGCACGTAGTTTTGCTATTCAGGCACATGGGGACCAGCAGTATGGTAGCCTCCCATACTCGGTTCACCTTGATGAAGTAGCTAAAATCGCTAGCGAGTATGGTGAAGAGGCCGAAGTGATAGCATATCTTCACGATGTAATTGAGGATACCGATGTAACAGCTAAAGAGATTGAAGATATCTTTGGCGAGCTGGTATCCAGGTGTGTGTGCATACTCAGTGATGAGCCAGGAGAAACCAGGAAAATAAGAAAATCTGCAACATATCAAAAAATGGCCAAGGTATCGGGATCAGAAGTGCTTGCTTTACTAGTAAAGGCCGCTGACCGCCTAGCTAACATAAGAGCTTGTCTTCGATCAGGTGATAAAGCTTTTCTTAATATGTATCGAGCAGAATACAAAATCTTTCGTCGATCAGCCTATCGGCCAAACCTCTGTGACAACATTTGGTCAGAAATAGAAGAAATACAAAACTTATAACACAGTAAGTAGGAGAGATGATTTTGAAGATCACAGGGATATATATAAGATCATCAAGGTAAAAATATTGTTAATTTACTTACAGTTTATAAATCGATAATACAATATCAGCAAAAATACTTCTACACGATTTATGATAAAAGGATTTCTAAATGACCCCCGCTGATTCATCCTACTCAGCCTCTTTTGGAACACAATATCATTTCTAGTTTGCTATCCAGCTTAAAACGCTAGTTCGTAGGTAGCATGCTGATCTGATGTCTGACAGTTTACATTCCTGCTTGCTTTGCCCTTTTTGCTAAGCTATAAGAGAGTTGCTCCTTACTAGGGGCAGCTAAGTAAAAGGTCATATGTATCAATGAAAATGCCGCTTAAAATATCAACGATTGTTAGTTGCTTTGCAGTTTTGTCAGCTGGGGGGGCGTTTCTCTTTTCACCCCCTATAGCTTGCAGTACAGACTACGAGTTCCAAAAATCGCTTGTTGTAAAACATATTGAGTCTAAAGGTTGGTCAGTAAAGCATCTGACTCCAACAGATAATCCTAATAGCAGTTGCCAAGCAAGCTTTCTTTATAAATCCGATACCCAACACATGAAGTTTGTTGTTGTCGCCGGCACTAAAGTAACATGGTGGGACTTCAGTGAACGCGGTTAATAGAAATTCCAAAACAATGGCACTATTGAATAGCTAAATCTTAATCAGTTATTAGCACCATACCTAAACTAAAGAAAAATGAAATATCTACTCCTGATTCTTATTTTCTTTACCATTGGTGGCTGTATTTCTCAAGAGCCAAAGGAAATTTTGTTACCTAAAATCATGTATATTGATGGTAATAATTTTATTTCTGTAAATATATTCAAAGAGTATGAATTAGAAATTAGCAGGCCAAATAGTGGCGAATTCAGCGTAAATATACCGGAAAAAGAAGCACCCAATTACTATGCATGCGGTGGGGTTTACTGGGACGAATCCCTATATGCTCAAAAGGTCCTAGAAGAAGCAGATTTAGTATTGGATTTTAAGGGCGTGAAAGAAGTTTGGGTCCCAATTGAAGGCGAGCCTAAGAAACTATATATTTTCGAAGTTCGGCAGCATAGCGAATTTCTGTATCCGATTGTATACACTCTTTTCGCCATACTGAAGCAGGGCGGTTTCATTCCGATACGGCAAGAAGGAATCAATACGTTATGAGAATAGCCACATTATTTATATTGCTTTTTTTCGCTACATTTAGCTATTCTGAAGAGATTACCAATTGCCCCCAACAACTTCAACGAATTGAAGGGTATGACCCTAGTTATCCAATCCGAGAGAGCCGTCAACCTGTAGATGGCTGGGTAGTTCTAACCGCTCGGCTTAATCCAGATGGGGAGTTAGAAGAGATCGACATTGTAGAATCAGTGCCAGATAATTTTTTTGATCGATCTGTTTTAAAAGCTGTAAGAAGTTGGAAGTTCGACTGGTCGGGTAGCTGGTGTAAGTATAAAACTAAGATTAGCTTCGTATTTATTGGCTGACCATTTTATGATTAAGTCACTTACAAGTAAGTTATATAAATTATGAAAAGATACGGCTACAAATTCGCCAAAGATGATGGCGGGCTATCTAGATTGAGTGGACTCCGCTTCTTTATCGGGCTATGTGCTTTTTTCAGTACAATCGCCAGCTTGATTTTCTCTGGTGAGAGCTACTTAAAGATATATTTAGCCTCACTCTTCGCTTTTTGGCTTGCGGCCTTCTTGGCAGAAGTTATCCCCAAAGTAAGATCCTATCCAGTTATATTTTCCGCACTAACGGCAAGTATAATTTTCTGGATTGATCAGAGAAATGTTTTCATAGTCCGTCAGTGTGAAAACTGGAAATGTATTAATGTTGAAGATTTAAGCGGTAAAATAATATATTTGGGTTTTTGTGGATTAGTAATAATTGCTTCTCTGTGGTCTTTGCGAAGACAGTCACACTAACGCATATAGGTATCATTCGACCCATTGGCACGAAAATGCTATATGGATATAGTGCGCCAAAAAACGACATAGCTTCAGCACACAATAGTAGTTTATAATTTATTTAAAATTTAATTCCTGTGCGACATATACCATCAATAATTGCTGCAATTCTTATTCCTTCGATAGTACTTTTGTTAATGGCCGGAACGTTAGGATTTTCTAAAATAAATTCAGCCGGCCCAGCATTTATTTTTATTTTTTCAATCTCTATATCACTAGCACACATGATTATTTATGTACCACTTGCATTAATCATAGAAAGATACTTTGGGTTAAATCTATTCAAATGTATTTGTCTAGGCCTAATTGTTGGCTCACTATACCCTGGAGTTAATGCTTGGCCGTATCCTGATGGAAGTTACATTGGTAAGGTTGAAGATACTTTAATGGGCATAGATGTGATCAAAGCAATTAATAGCTATCCAACGCTTTGGGGTTGGTTAATTTACCTAAAGCATGTACTTACAGTAGGCCTCCTTTTTGGAACCACTAGCGGTTTAGGTTACGGTCTTTTTTATAAAAGGCCAGTATCCTCTATCCATAGATAGAGAGATCTAATTGTTATAGATATCTTCATCAACACTTCATTAATGGCCCTCAAGTACACTGAATTTTTTATGTCATACGGTTCTACAGAGCACTTGAGATAAAAGTACAATGTATTGCTGATACGAAAGTTAAGGTTGCAACATGGCATGACTCAGGAGCGATTAGCACAGATTACATGGCTCAGTGTGCGTACCGTTCAGCGCACCGAAAGAGGTCAACATTTTGGCTCGCAATTACCAAATAGAATAAGAATCTAATTTCTCTGGTATTGTCGCTCTTTATAAGAGCCATAGTTTAGTCAGATTAAAAGTGCTTGACCGGTAAAGCCCCTAATATTTTAGGGACTTAATAAGATTGTCAGTTAAGTAAATTTACATGGCAAATTTCTGATTATAGCTTTGCCTGCCCCCAAAAGGTTTTGCAGATTGACTTCCAGAGTTTGCCGACTAGATCCTGATTGGAACGAGAGGCAGATTCTACAATTGCTCTATGTAGCTCCTTTTCAGATTCAGTAAATTCGCTTCTATATTTTTCTTCAATCTGTGCATAGGTCAGCCCTTTTGCCTTCATAAACCAAGATAAGAGTTGCCCTAAGTAAGATATTTTTTCTCTTGTTTTTTTCAGCTCATGATTTCTCTGAAGTACAGCGCCCTCACCTAACATCTTCCAAATACCAGCTTCAATCTGTTGAGCTTGCTCTGCAGTAAGCTGCTTATCTTTAGTTGCTTCTTCAAACATTTCATCTGCAAGTGCCTGTACGTTATCTGGCATAGTTGAAAGTGGAACGGAATATTCTCGCTCTCTGATTTTATAATCTTGAATAGTTGCCTGTAATATATAAATTACCGCAGCAATTAATGTGGTGATAAATTTCATTGTTATGCCTCTGTTGATTGAAGATTTTATATAAGTATTTTGAACTCAAGCTGATCCTCTAAGAGCTAAGAAATATCGGTATAAGTTCCCCCTCAAAAGACTGGATTAGGACCCTACTGATGGATCAAGAACGGAAGACATGCACCAGATCAGAGCATAAAAATCACATACCTGAAAAATGCTATAAATTTAATAGATAGAATTTTTACAGAAATTTATTTGATGAGTGATATATCAAATTCTATAGAATATATATCTAAACTCACCAAATAGAATGACATGCTTTTAATAGAATAAGCTTACCTGGAAAAATATCTGTCAAAGGAAAAACAAACGCCAGAATTTAAATTAAAAATTTTTAAATATTAGAGTTTTATGATTTTTTTGATATTTTCTACCTACTTTAGACAAGGCCATTCTCACTACTAGCATACTTATCTAGTAAGACTTAGGTTTACCAAATAGTAACCACATTTAATTTCCATGCTTCTTTAACGGACAATAAGCTGAATCAAGCTAGACATTAACCTTATGATATCTATGAAAAGCTCTTTCTTTCATATGTTATACAATTCTGTTCTACGTCAACATTCTGTGAGGACTTACATTATATCTACAATGTAAATATGAGATCCTGAAGGTAATTATTTGTTGAAAAATTTCTATTTAATATAGATACCACCAACCATTCAGGCACTGTTTTCAACGCTCAGACTTCGATTGTGCCCAATTCTTGTGCGTTACTTAGAAAAAGTAAAATTTTTAAACTTCTATCTTCTTTTTTATCCCCCCTAATATCTTTTTTTTACGTCTTCAATCTAGTTGGGCCCCAAGGAAGGCAGTTTTGGCCTTGAAAAAAAAATAATAGTGAGCATAAGAGAGAGAAACTCAGTATGATGATGCGCCTTCGTAAACAAAAAAATTTGATTGCTCAAGCAATCCCCGCCACAAACCCAAACGACTATTCAACCCCCTGGTACAGTGTGGCAATTGCCTGTTTGGTAATAAATACTGCATCTGTGGCAGCATTTGCCCAGGAGGGGCAAGGGGACAAGCCCAGTAACTATTCTGGTTCGGCTATTGAAGAAGTAACGGTTACAGCACAGAAAATTGAGGAAAGCATTCAGGATGTGCCTATTGCAGTCTCTGCGCTATCTGGGGATAACATGGATGCTTTAAAGATCGAAGGGGGCAATGAACTGTTACGAGCCGTTCCCAATGTTAACTTCTCCAAAACAAACTTTAGCTCATACAATTTCTCTATTCGAGGAGTGGGAACTCAGTCAATTTCTGCCAGTAGTGATCCTGCCGTTGCAGTAAGCTTTAATAATGCTTCTTTAATCAGGAATCGTCTGTTTGAGCAGGAATTTTTTGATGTACAGCGGGTAGAAGTTCTGCGTGGCCCTCAGGGCACATTATATGGTCGTAACGCCACTGCTGGTGTGGTTAATATGTTACCAATCATGCCGGAAGATGAATTCGCCTCAGAGATTGAGGTTGAAGTGGGCAATTATAATAGTAAGCGCACCAAGGGTATGTTGAATATACCGCTGGGTGAAACTATGGCTTTCCGCTTTTCTGGAGCCATGACCAAGCGGGATGGCTTTGATTACAATACTTATACCAAGAATGATGTTAACGACCGGGATCTCTACTCCACGCGTGCCATTTTTGAATGGACTCCCAGTGATAAGTTTAATGCTAATTTGATTTGGCAACACTTTGATGAAGATGACAAGCGATCCCGCACCGGTAAGCAGCTTTGTACTACTGACCCCGGTGACGACATGGTCGGGAACACAGAGACAACAAGTCTATCAAAAGGTATGACAAGTCAGGGCTGTTTGCCTGGTTCACTATACAGCGCAGATGCTTTTGATGCACCCAATGGAACGGGGCTCGCCTATATACTTTCAGCAGCGGGGCTGATTGACCCATACCTTTTTGGAGGTAGTTTATCAGACTGGAAAGATCCCTACAGCGGTGTAGAGCAGTCGCGAGATTTACGTGAAATATCTACTAGTTTTGACCCAGTATTTCGTGCGGAAAATGACTTGGTACAGCTGAATTTTGAATGGGCTTTATCTGATACCCTCACCTTTTACTCCCAGTCTACCTATGCTAAGGATGATTACTATTCTTCACAGGATTATAATCGGTTTACCACTGGCGCGGCCTTTAATGACCTAGCAGAAATAGGTGATCAGTGGTCATTGGGCCCCACCCCCGGAGGCATTTATACTGACCCACAACTTGGTCCTTCTGACGGTATTTTAGGAGTTGATATCAGCCGTTCCGATAATGAACAGTGGAGCCAGGAATTCCGGTTGCAGACTGCATTTGATGGGCCCTGGAATTTTTCCTTCGGTGCGAACTACCTGAATTTTGAAACCCAGGATGACTACTTTGTCTTTAATAATATGTTCACCATGATTGCTGAATATGTTTACAGCCGGGGAACAGATGAGGATGGCAATAATATTCCGATCAATTGCGTTGACCCCACCACAGATTTAGTTGGGTCAGACTGTATATATATTGACCCTAATTCCCTGGAAAATATTGATGAAATGGGACACAACTACTTCCTCAGTCGTAACTTAGTAGATACCCGTTCCTGGGCTGTATTTGGGGAGGCATATTGGCAAATCACGGACGATGTAAAACTTACCACAGGCCTCCGGTATACTGATGACGAAAAAACTACCACCCCTATATCCAGCCAGTTATTACTTGGTACGTATCATGAAGATGGTATTACTGTTCCAGGTAACAGCTCAGGTGGCTATACGCATATGGGATATCCTGAAGGGGAGAAGTTTTCTCAAAGCTGGAAGGAGTATACCGGACGAGCGGTGCTGGACTGGCGAACAGATACCCCCTTTACCGATGATACAATGTTCTATGTTTCTTTTGCTCACGGTTATAAAGGAGGCGGCTCCAACCCACCACGGGCGGAGATTGACCCTGCGCGGGTTCAATATCAACCACTAGACAACACTTTTGAGCCGGAATTCGTAAATTCCCTTGAATTCGGCACCAAGAATGTTTTGCTGGATGGCCGCCTAAACTTAAACGCAACTGCCTTCTATTACGACTATACCGACTACCAGGTTTCCCAGATTGTTGACCGTATCGCATTAAACGAAAACTTTGATGCAGAAAGTATGGGACTGGAGTTAGAGCTGGCATGGCAAATGACAGAGAGTACCAGGATGAATATGAATGTGGGTTACTTAAGAACCCGCATAGCGGAAGGGGAGGAATCCATAGATGTCATGGATCGTACCCAGGGGAATGAAGATTGGACCGTTCTGCGGCCCTCCTTACAGGTACCTTCCAACTGTATTGCCCCAGTCGAGTATGTTGAAGCTGCTATTGCTTTAGAGCCTATATTTTTCATGACACCCCTATGGGCATTATGTGCAGGCTCAAAGCAGTGGGGCTCATACTCTGATGCGATTGAAGCTCCCCTAAGATATGATCAAATTTTAGCTCTTTTCGGTTACGATCTGCCCCAATATAACCCGCTAACAGATGCCCCAAATGGCGGGCGTGGTTTTTCTGCTGACCTAAGTGGCAATGAATTACCAAATGCTCCTAAGTTAACGTTTAACTTAGCAGTGGAGCATGTTATTCCACTTTCGGATTGGGAATTAGCTTTACGTGCAGATTACTATCGACAGTCTGAGAGTTATGCGCGGGTTTATAATACCGAGTATGACCGCTTAAAAGCCTGGGATAACTTCAATGCATCAGCGACCCTAACCCATCCGGAATCAGAATTGCAAATGCAGTTATATGTGAAAAATATCTTTGATGATACGCCTATCACAAGCGCCTTTACCAATAGTGATGACTCCGGCCTTACTACCAATGTATTCACCCTGGATCCGCGTATTATAGGCTTTAGTCTAAATAAGCGTTTCTGATTTTTATATTTCCAGTAAGGCACTAATAGTTCTATAGTGTCTTACTGGTTTTTCAGACTGGCTATGCCTGAAAATACCTCCATTTCTAATCTTCTTTTCACTCATATAAATCATCGACCAATCGTGTAGCGGGCGGTTGATGATTGTTTGCTAGGACTAGCCACACACCTCCCAATTGTACTTTATTTTGGGAATAGCCTAGTCTCTCTGCATTGTCTTCTTATTAAGGCCTAAAGTAACTTTGAGCCGAAATGCAAGTTTATACAATCTATAGACAAATAGTTTGGCAAAAACTATAAATCTGTACATTTGGTAAATTATTAACGTGCAGAGTTAATGAAGCGAACGGGTAAACTAATTGCAGGCATATTAAAAAAAGAGGATGAGAATTTTTTTGCAGATAATGATTGATATTTAGAAACAAAAATCTTGTTTTTTTATGAATATACAGCCGGGGAAAAAGTAGAGTAGCCAGTACTTTCTGACTACTCTACTTTAGATATTGGCCTTTTAAAGGTTACTTATGGCACGAAAGATGCCTGGGGATTTGTGGAGATAGTACCGGTTATTTTGCAGTCGCTACCAAAACCTACGCTTGGGAGTACCGCGGCATTAAAAGTAATTTCTCCGGTAGATTGGTTAAAACTACCGGTAATATCACCAAAACAATTGCCGGTAATAGCTGCAACAGTTACATCTTTTAGGGTAACGGTATTCCCTGCATTACCTACCAATGTGTAGGGCAGATTGGTAAAGCTAACTGACCCACAAAGGAAACCAGTATTCAATGACAAGCTGCCCACAGAGGCGTTACCTGCTGAATTTGTAGTAGAACTACCAGATAGACCACAAGTAAGGTTTATACCCTTAGATACTTTTATATCACCGACATTGGCCAGGCCAATGGTACCTTGGGGAGACCAGGTGTCAGCGGCTGCACCGGTGCTAACAATTGCCAGGGCGAGCGCGGTAAGGATCTTTTTCATGTTCATTATTTCCTATTTTTAGTAATTAGAATAGGTAGAAGCATGAATACGCTGAGTATTCATCCCTTACGGGTAATGCATCTACATTAATCATCGCTGGAGAAGCAAAAAATTGGGCCCACTTAAACTGCAGTAATATTCAACTTCCAAGTCCTCTTATCTCCACTCCTATAAGACGCTTTTCTCCGTCAGTTCGGAGGGATACAAATTTTGATAAACATGGTATTTGATGCCAGTTTTAGTTATATTTTTTCGTGAGGATAAATATCGGGAGTGTTTATTAATTTTATGAATTTATAAATTACTTAATGATTTTCATTTATTCGCGAATATATTTATTTATAATAAGTAAGCCACAATCTGGGGGCGTAAAACTCTTTATCTTTGTCTGCTTATCCTTAATTTCTTGTTACTAAATTTGAATAATTTTTAAATATCGAGTCTTCAGTAATCGAAGGTTTTAAGATAAATCTTTTTGTCTCCTATCGATGTTCGAAAATCAGATAGAACTCAGACGATAAAGTGGCATATAAAGTAGCGTTTTAGGAAAAGCAGAGTGCTACGGGGAGCAGCAAGCGCAGAATAGGAGAAAGAGAGATTTTAGCGTATAACTCACATATCTAAATTGATGTTCAAATGATCAATTTGATTTTGTACTTCTAAAAGTTGTTCAGCTCGTTCTAGGGTTTAGCCTTCTTTTTTTGCCAACTGATTATCTCCTCACCAAAATCTATCTCTAGCTCTTATTACGCCAGTATCCCGCGATCTTGAGTGCATTGGCTTTATTTCGCAGCTTAAGTAATTCAGGTATTTGAGGGCCCTATCAGTAATAAACCGCTATTTATTTATCATATTAGGGATTTAATCACTGTGTCTTGCACTCAGTGCAGTATTGGGAGTTAGAAGAAATAGAGATAAGCATGGGGCGAACATGTGATTGAGGATAACGGTATTTATGGTTACCCTCTTTGCAGTTTGGAAAGAGACGGCGGTATCGCTCCGCCCCACCTGATGCTGATAGCCGTCTGCTTTAGCAGAAGCCAAGTAGAATCGAACGTAGTATTACTAAAAAATATTTAAACGCAACTGCGCTATTTATACTTATGGTCTCGAAGGGGGTAAAGCAGTTATAAACTCACCCCTCCTCCTGCACCTCACCATAAACATGATAAATCTCTGGCACCTGGCCGCGGTCGTCCATCCGCATTCCCAGATCTCTAATCAGGCCGTCGCGAATATCGTAGATCCAGCCGTGCAGGCTGAGGCGTTGGCCTCGGTCCCAGGCGTGCTGGACTATTTTGGTCATGGCCAGGTTTTTTACCTGTGCCATCACATTTAATTCACAAAGGCGCGCTGAGCGGGATTCTTTATCGAGGGATTCCAGCTCTTGCCGGTGGCGGGCGTAGACATCCTTGATGTGGCGTAGCCAGTTATCCACCAGGCCACATTCGCTGTGGCCCATGGCGGCCTGTACGCCGCCACAACCGTAATGGCCACACACCACCACGTGTTCCACCTTGAGTACTTCTACGGCGTATTGCAGCACCGAGAGGCAATTAAAGTCTGTGTGTACCACCACGTTGGCGATATTGCGGTGAACGAACAGCTCCCCCGGTGCCATGCCCACAATCTCGTTGGCGGGCACGCGGGAATCGGAGCAGCCGATCCATAAATACTTGGGTACTTGCAGGCGGCTCAGGCGTTGGAAAAACTCCGGGTCCTGTGCCGTCCTATCTTCCGCCCAATCGCGATTGCGCGCGAACAGTTGGCGAATCTCTGCCACCTCAGTGGGCCTCCCCCGATAAGTCCAGGCCGGATATTTGCGCGGCCTGCACCATTTTTTGCAGGTAGTCACTGGTCATTTGGCGGCGGCGTTTTTCGGTCAGGTATTCCTCGATACGCTCCGAGACATATTCGTATTCCAGTGGGCGGCCCGGTTCGCATTGCTCCACATAAATCAGGTGCACACCGTAGGGGGTCTCCACGGGTTCCGCTACCAATCCGGTGCCCTGCTCGAACACTGCGCGTTCGAAGGAGGCGACGGTATCACCGCGCCCTACCTGGCCGAGGCTGCCACCGGCTTCGGAGGAGGAGCAGGCTGAGTGGGATTGGGCCAAACGAGCGAAAGATTGAAGCGGATTGGAGTCGGCGCGAATCTGTTCCAGCATATTCTCGGCTGCGGTGCGTGCCTTGGCGCAGGCCTCGGAGTCATCCGGTGCGGCCGGGATCAGGATATGGCGTACTTCTGCAAGGGGATCGGAGCGGAACTTATACGGGTGGGCTTCGAAGTAAGCGCGGCACTCGGCGTCGGTTGCCGGGTTCACCTGTAGCTCGCCTTTTAATAGATCTGAGACTGCGCGATCGAAAGCCTCACTGTGCAAGTCTTCGTCGGCAGCGCAGAGCCCCTGCCCTGCGGCTCGATCTCGTAACAACCAGCCGATAACCAGAGCGCGTGCGGCGCAGTAGATCGCCTGACGCGGAGAATCGGCAGGCTGGTACTGCATCTCTTGGTAGATCAGGTCGGCGGGGATTTCAGTCCCGTTGACGGCCACTACCTCGGCCATCTCAAATTCGCCGCCGGCAGCATCAGTGGCCAGTAATGTATTCATGACTCAACTCCACACTGGGCCCGCTCATGGCGGGCCATTTAATAGTTGCAGGGATTAGCGCGCAGCTTTGGCGCGGACTACCTGGTAATTGCGGCGGAAGTACTGCACTGGAACACTCCATACGTGTACCAAGCGGCTGAAGGGGAACAGCAGGAACAGTGTCATGCCGAGGAAAATATGCAGCTTGTAAATGATGTTCACTCCGCTGATTGCAGCAGCTGCACCGGCACCATCTAGCGTGACAATGGACTGAGCCCAAGCCATCAGTTTGAGCATTTCAGCACCGTCCATATGGCCGGCAGATACCACAATACTGATCAGGCCGAGGATCAATTGCGCGTAGAGCATCAGCAGTATGGCCAAGTCCATTTTGGAAGTGGTGGCGCGTACGCGCTTGTTGGTGAGGCGGCGCTTCACCAGAATGGTGAGGCCGATAAAGCAGATCACCCCGAAGAAACCACCGATCCCCATTGCCATCATCTGTTTGGTGGAAGCTTCAATGCCGAGGAAGTGCCACACTGCCTTGGGTGTGAGTAGGCCGACAAAGTGGCCCGCGAGAATGGCGATCACCCCGATATGGAACAGGTAACTGCCGATGCGTAATTGCTTGCGCTCCAACAACTGACTGGAGCCGGTACGCCAGGTGTACTGATCCCGGTCGTAGCGGATCAGGCTACCCACCAGAAATACCGTGAGGGCGACAAAGGGATAAATGGCGAAGAGCAGCGTATTCAGATAGTTCATCTTGTTACTCCTGTGGTGCGGGCTGGGCAGAATTCTGCGCGGCGTTGGCCCAGTTAAGGGGCTGGCCGTCGCGCAGCTGCGCATTGCTGGGCCGCGTTATTGACTGGTCGCAACTGTTGGCGCCGCTAAAGCTAACGGCCTCTTCCTCCCAGATCTTGTCCAGCGCCTCGGGGGTATCGTCACGTTCTTCGTTGGCGACTTCTTCTTTGAGTGCTGTCAGATCGACATATACCCCGGCCATCTGCAAGAGCGCATCCATCAACAGGTGGTAGGGACTCTCACGCTTGGACAAGCGCGCGCTCAACAGGGCAATCACATGGGTAATATCGTGAACCCAGCCGTAGGCTGCTTCCCCCTGGGTGGCACAGAACTCCAAGTAGGTGGGCAAGTAATCCGGCAGTTCGCGCTCATTCAGCTCAAGGCCGGCGCTGCGATAGCGCGCGGTCAGGTCTACCATGGCTTGGCCACGATCACGGGATTCGCCGTGGATATGCTCGAAGATATGCAGGGATACAGCGCGGCCGCGCTCAAACAAACCGTCGTATTCGCTCTGCCAATCGAGCGCATCCATACGCTCGTAATGGGAGATAAATGCCAGCAGCTTGTCGCGCAACGGAACATCCAGATCCTCGGATTCAGCCAACCAGCTGGTCAGCTCATCCAGGTGCGCCACCAGCTCATCGGACGGGTAATCCAGCAGGCGGGCTATCAGGTTTAGTACTTTCATCGGTATTCTCCGCTCGACCTTAGTCGACTACTTTGGCGGGTATTACTTCGCGCACCGCTTGTTGCTTGCCACCGAAAATATTGGTGCTGTCGTTGCCGGTGCTACAGCCGTTGCCGAAGCTGAAACCACAAGAGGACTTCATGTCGTAGGCGTTTTCGGCGTAGGCCTTATGGCTTGAGGGCACCACGAAGCGATCCTCGTAATTGGCCAGTGCCATGTAGCGATACATCTCTTCTACCTGGGCTACGGTCAGGCCAGCCTCTTCCAGCAATTCGCGCTCCTGAATGCCGTCCACATGGATGCCGCGCATATAGGCGCGCATCACAATCATGCGTTCCAGGGCACGGGCCACTGGCTTCTCGTCGCCGGCGGTGAGCAGGTTGGCCAGGTATTGCAGCGGGATACGCAGGGTGGAGAGATCGGGGATCTCGGCGCCGCGACCCACGGTAACGGTTTCCACTTGGCCGGCCTGTACTGCGTTCTGGATCGGAGACAGGGGTGGCACGTACCAAACCATGGGCAAGGTGCGGTATTCCGGGTGCAGCGGCAGGGCGATCTGCCAGTCGATAGCCATCTTGTACACCGGAGATTTCTGCGCAGCTTCGAGCCAGGCTTCGGGGATACCTTCGGCGCGGGCAGCTTCCTGGACCTTCGGATCGCTGGGGTCGAGGAAGATATCGCACTGGGCCTGGTAGAGCGCTTTTTCGTCTTCTACAGAAGCGGCTTCCTCGATGCGGTCTGCGTCATAGAGCAGTACGCCCAGGTAGCGGATACGGCCCACACAGGTCTCGGAGCAGATGGTTGGCTGACCCGCCTCGATACGTGGGTAACAGAAGATACACTTCTCAGATTTACCGGTTTTCCAGTTGTAGTAAATCTTCTTGTAGGGGCAGGCGGATACGCACATGCGCCAGCCGCGACATTTATCCTGATCGATCAGAACAATGCCGTCCTCTTCGCGCTTGTAGATGGCGCCGCTGGGGCATGCAGAAACACAGGCCGGGTTGAGGCAGTGTTCGCACAGGCGCGGCAGGTACATCATGAAGGTGTTTTCAAATTCACCGTAAATGTCGGCCTGCACCTGCTCGAAGTTTTTGTCCTTTTTACGCTTCTCGAATTCGGTGCCGAGAATCTCTTCCCAGTTGGGGCCCCATTCGATTTTTTCCATGCGCTCGCCAGTAATCAGCGAGCGCGGACGGGCTACCGGTTGGTGTTTCTGCTCCGGTGCCTTGTGCAGGTTCTGATAGTCGAAGTCGAACGGCTCGTAGTAGTCGTCGATCTCCGGCATATCCGGGTTGCCAAACAGGTTGGCTAGTACGCGGTGCTTGCCACCAATCTTCGGCTGCAATTTACCGTTCTTCTTGCGGGTCCAGCCGCCGTTCCATTTGTCCTGGTTCTCCCACTCTTTGGGGTAGCCAACACCGGGTTTGGTTTCGACGTTATTGAACCAGGCGTATTCAACCCCCTCGCGGGAGGTCCACACATTTTTACAGGTCACCGAGCAGGTGTGACAGCCGATACATTTATCGAGGTTCAGCACCATGCCTATCTGGGCTCTAACTTTCATTGCTACACCTCCTCTCGCGTCGGCTCTTTGACGTCTTCGCCATCCAGCCAATCGACCTTGTTCATTTTCCTGACCACCACAAATTCATCCCGGTTACAGCCCACAGTGCCGTAGTAGTTGAAGCCGTAGGACTGCTGGGCGTAGCCACCGATCATATGGGTGGGTTTCATCACCGCGCGGGTTACGGAGTTGTGGATACCGCCCCGGGTGCCGGTAGTTTCCGCTCCCGGTGTATTCACGATGCGCTCCTGGGCGTGATACATCATCGCCATACCGTCGGGCACTCGTTGAGATACCACTGCGCGGGCAGCAATGGCGCCGTTAACGTTGAAGATTTCGATCCAGTCGTTGTCTTCAATACCTGCCAACTTGGCGTCGTACTCACTCATCCAAACGATGGGTCCACCGCGAGACAGGGTGAGCATCAGCAGGTTGTCGGAGTAGGTGCTGTGGATGCCCCACTTTTGGTGCGGGGTGATCCAGTTCAGCAGGATCTCCTTGTTACCGTTGGGCTTCTGGTTCAACACCGGTTGCACGGTTTTCAGGTTGATCGGCGGCTTGTACACACACATGTTTTCGCCGAAGTCACGCATCCACTCGTGATCCTGGTAGAACTGCTGGCGGCCGGTGATGGTGCGCCAGGGGATCAACTCGTGCACATTGGTGTAGCCGGCGTTGTAGCTCACATGCTCATCTTCCAGGCCAGACCAGGTGGGCGAGGAGATAATCTTGCGGGGCTGTGCCACGATATCGGCGAAGCGAATTTTTTCGTCTTCCTTGGGCTTGGCCAAATGGGTGTGATCGCGACCGGTAATCTCACCGAGGGCTTCCCAGGCCTTCACGGCTACCTGGCCGTTGGTTTCAGGGGCCAGTGACAGGATCATTTCGGCAGCATCTACCGCACTGTCGATACGAGCGCGGCCATCGCGAGCAGTCTCATCTTTCCAAGTGCGGTTGAGCTTCTTGAGGAAGTCCACCTCATCATCAGTATTCCAGCTGATGCCCTTGCCGCCGTTGCCGAGTTTTTCCAACAATGGGCCGATAGAGGTAAAGCGGTTGTAGGTATTGGGGTAATCGCGTTCCACCTCAATCATGCTCGGCGCGGTAACGCCGGGGATCAGGTCGCACTCGCCTTTCCACCAAGCCTGTACACCGAACGGCTGGGCGATTTCTCCGGGCGTATCATGGTGAATCGGCAGAGTCACCAGATCCTTTTCCACCCCCAGGTGGCCATCGGTCAGGTTGGAGAATTCCTTCGCTATGCCTTTGAAAATTTCCCAGTCACTTCGCGCTTCCCAGGCTGGGTCCACCGCCTTGGTGAGCGGGTGAATAAAGGGGTGCATGTCTGAGGTGTTGAGGTCGTCCTTCTCATACCAGGTGGCCGTCGGCAATACGATATCGGAGTAGAGACAGGTGGTGGACATACGGAAGTCCAGTGTCACCAGCAGATCCACTTTGCCCTCGCTGGGGGCGTCATGCCAGGCCACGTCTTCTGGTTTTTTTCCGCCTTCTTCACCCAGGTCTTTGCCCATCAAACCGTGCTTGGTACCGAGCAGGTGGCGCAGCATGTACTCGTGGCCCTTACCAGAGGAGCCGAGTAGGTTGGAACGCCAGATAAACATATTGCGCGGGAAGTTCTGCGGGTTATCCGGGTCCTGGTTGGCGAATTTGAGCGCACCGCGCTTGAGCTGCTGCACCGTGTAGTCTTTGGCAGACATACCGGCGGCGGCGGCATCTTTAGTCAGTTGCAGGGGGTTGATCCCCAGCTGCGGCGCGGAGGGCAACCAGCCCATGCGCTCGGCGCGGCTGTTGTAGTCGATGATGGAAGCCTGCCACTTGCTCTTGTCGGCCAGCGGTGAAACCACTTCATCCATCTCCAGCTTCTCATAGCGCCATTGGCTGGCGTGGTTATAGAAGAAGGAGGTACCGTTCATATGGCGCGGTGGACGCTGCCAGTCGAGACCGAACGCGAGTGGGGTCCAGCCGGTCTGCGGACGCAGTTTTTCCTGTCCCACATAGTGAGCCCAACCACCGCCACTCTGGCCGATACAACCGCACATCATCAGCATATTGATGATCCCGCGGTAGTTCATATCCATGTGGTACCAGTGGTTGAGACCCGCCCCCAGAATTACCATGGAGCGTCCACGGGTCTTGTCGGCGGTGTTGGCAAACTCACGGGCTACCTGGATGACATTCTCACGACGACAACCGGTCACCTTTTCCTGCCAGGCGGGGGTGTAGGGCTTGTCTTCGTCGTAGTTCTGAGCACAGTTGGGGTCGTCGAGGCCGTGCTCGACACCGTAGTTCGCCAGGGTCAGGTCGTAGACGCTGGCTACTTTTAGAATCTCGCCATCTTTGTTTTGAACAAGCTTCACCGGCACCTTGTAGTCGATTACTTCATCGTGTTCGGTGTGCTGGAAGTAATTGTGCTCGTGGGTCTGGCCGCCGAAATAGGGGAAGGCGACTTGTGCAATTTCATCGGCGCAGTCTTTGAGGCTGAGCTTCAGCTCCAACTCTTCGCCACTGCGACCATCGCGTTGCTCAATATTCCACTTGCCACGGCCTTCTTTCGCTGAGGGCTCTCCCCAGCGATAACCCATAGAGCCCTGAGGGGAAACCAGCTGGCCATCGTGATTAACACCGATGGTTTTCCATTCTGGGTTGTTATCCTGGCCGAGGTTATCCGCCAGGTCAGAGGCGCGCAGGAATCGGCCCTGTACCAGCTTGCCGTCGCGCTCTTCCAGGGTCACCAACATCGGCATATCGGTGGTGGTGCGCACATACTCGGTGAAGTAGGCGCTGGGCTTGTCGACGTGGAATTCTTTCAGGATCACATGGCCGAAGGCCATCGCCAGGGCCGCATCGGTACCCTGGCGCGGTGCTAGCCAGGTGTCGCCAAACTTGGAGCACTCTGAGTAGTCAGGGGTGACCACACAGGTTTTGGCGCCCTTGTAACGTACTTCACTGAGGAAATGCGCATCCGGGGTACGGGTTTGAGGCACATTGGAGCCCCATACGATCAGGTAGTTGGAGTTGTACCAGTCGGCGGACTCCGGCACGTCGGTTTGCTCACCCCAGACCTGCGGTGAGGCGGGCGGCAGGTCGCAGTACCAGTCGTAGAAACTCAGACAGTTGCCGCCGATCAGAGACAGATAACGAGCACCAGCGGCGTAGGAAACCATGGACATGGCGGGAATCGGCGAGAAGCCGGTCACCCGGTCGGGACCGTATTTCTTGGTGGTGTAGACGTTGGAAGCGGCAATCAGCTCGTTAACTTCATCCCACTTGATCCGCACAAAGCCGCCCATACCGCGACGCTCTTTGTAGGACTGCGCCTTGGCCGGGTCTTCGACAATACTGGCCCAGGCCTCCACCGGATCACTGTGTCTCAACTTGGCTTCGCGCCAGAGTTTTACCAGACGTTTGCGGATTTTCGGGTACTTTAGGCGGTTAGCCGAGTACATATACCAGGAGTAGCTGGCACCACGGGGGCAGCCACGAGGCTCGTGGTTGGGCAGGTCCGGGCGGGTGCGCGGGTAGTCGGTCTGCTGGGTTTCCCATGTGACCAGGCCGTCTTTGACGTAGATCTTCCAGCTGCAAGAGCCGGTACAGTTCACCCCGTGGGTGGAGCGCACAATCTTGTCGAACTGCCAGCGACGACGGTAGCCATCTTCCCAGCTGCGGTCGTCATTCGTCTTTTCCCCGTGTCCTCCGGAAAAGGGCTCTTTTTGTTTCTTCAGATATTTCAGTCGGTCCAGGAAATGGCTCATGCGGTACTCCCAGGGCATCGGCATGCGGTTAAAGCATCGGTTTACCGGGAATATAAAAGGGAGGGACGGCGGGATCACCTGACCAAAAAGGGGTAGAAAAGCGACGAACTACCCCCGAATAGGTAGGGAAACGACGCCAGGGGGCCGCTATGGTGGAGCCTTATCCCAGCAATAACAGGGCCTCTGTGCAAAAAACAGGCGTCAGGTTAAATTATGTGCAAAACTGGCGATCTTTAGTGGTACCCACAACTTTGTGCGCCAATGGACGGCACAATAGAGATCAGCCATCCACAACCGCCCCTGGGCGAAGTGAATCCGATATGCTGAACCGAATTCGACAGTCCATCGTCTACCGCATCGGCACCCTGATGCTGCTCACTGTGCTGGTAGCACTGAGCTCTATGGTGGCGTCCTATATTATCTCCGATGCCGCCGAAAACGATGCCGCCGCCGTTAACCTGGCCGGATCATTGCGGGCTATGAGCTACCGACTTGCGGCCACTGCACCCTCTGGGGATGTCGAAGCCACAGCTGAGTTGGCAGACGAGGTGACCGCACGCCTGACCCGGGTGCTCAGTATTTCCGACTTCACTGCCAGCGATAACCTGCCCGCAGCGCGCAATTACCGCAAAGTAATCGAAAGCTGGGAGGGAGAAATCCGCCCACTGCTGGAGTCCATTGCCGCCGGGCGCACTTCCATGGACTCCTTGCAATTGGCCAACCGCCTGGAGCCCTTTATCGGTGATGTGGATACATTGGTGTTCGATTATCAGACCATCGCCGAGGAAAAAATAAGCCTGCTGCGTTTGGTCCAGGTGGGCTCACTGTTTGCCATTGTGACCCTGGTTTATCTCTCTTTGTGCATTCTGCACCGCTCTGTGGAGCAGCCTCTCAAGCAGCTGACCAACCGCTCCCTGAGCATCGCCCAGGGAGACTTCAACCAAAACCGCCTGGAGATTAACAGCGAGGACGAGCTGGGGGTTTTAGCGCGCACCATCAATTATATGAGCGATGAAATTCATGCGACTCACCGGGATCTTGCCCATCGCGTGGAGTTGAAAACCTCACAGTTACAAAAGAGCCATGAGGCATTGGACTTCCAGTACCGCTTGGCTCGACGGATCAGCGAGGGTCCCCTCTCGGGAGCGGAATTGGGCCAGTGGCTGGGAGAGTTCGCCAATGTCGCCAGCCTGGACAACCTGGATCTGTGCCTGATGACCCCGGAGGGCGAAGCGCCCTACGAGCATCTGGTACAGGGGCTCGGCAACACTCAGTGCACTGGTAGTGAATGCCATATCTGTGTAAACACCTGCGGCCCCTCTGATGAAGACCAACAGCGCGTGTATCGATTCCCACTGGAGGTGGACAAACGCAATTACGGCGTACTCACCTGCACCCTGCCCCGAGGTGAGAGCCTTGATGAAGAACAGCAGCAGCGCTTGGCTACCTTTGCCGACAGTGTCACTGCGGCCATCGCCATTAATGAGCGAGAGGCTCAGGAGCGCCGTGTTGCCCTACTGGACGAGCGCGCGATCATCGCCCGGGAGCTACACGATTCCCTGGCCCAATCCCTGTCCTATCTGAAAATTCAGGTTACCCGACTCAACCGCGCCAATCGCAGTGAGCAGGTGGACAAGTCCAAGGTAGAGGAGATTATTACCGAGCTGAAAGAGGGTCTAGATTCCTCTTACCGTCAGCTGCGCGAACTGCTCACCACCTTCCGCCTGCAAATAGGTCCCGGCGGCCTGCGCAGTATCCTGGAGCAATCTATCCTCGCTTACCGGGAGCAGCACCCGCAAATTAATGTGCTGCTGGATTACCATCTGGACGAGGTGCCCCTCACTCCCCACGAGGAAATTCACCTGTTACAACTGGTGCGCGAGGCCTCGCAAAACGCTGTGTACCACTCCCAGGGCGACATGGTGCAGATCAGCCTGACCCAGGCCGACAACCACTCCCTCAATGTACGTATCCTCGACAACGGCATCGGTATCAGCAACGCGCCGGAGAAACGCAATCACTTCGGTATGTCGATCATGCAAGAGCGCGCCAGCAACCTAAATGGCAATCTGAATATCCGCCGCCGCGACGAAGGGGGCACCGAAGTGCGTTTCAACTTTATTCCTCTCTACGCCCGTGAGCGGGAGTTGGTGTGGAAGGACGTGGGGTGATAACTCTCTACCTTTATGAAAGGTCACTTGGGGCGAGCACATAATTGCCGCCCCTATCTTTCGAAATCCGCCAGTATCTTTATTACTAAAAAGGGAGAAGGAGAGAATACACCGCGCTCGGGACCCTATGAGGCATGGATGCCGATTAGGAGCTTACAGGGATGTATTCACTGCGTGTCTCGAGTGCGGTGTATTCTTTCCTTCCACCCCAGTAGTAACTATCTTCAACGACCTTATTACCTATCCAAGCGCACTTCCATCCTGAAGCTCCTCCAACACCCAAGTAGCTATCGTCAAAAATTCTGACTCTTAAATTGACCCCCAAGGGCCAACCGCGAGCCCATATGCTACAAGTACTTATCGCTAGCCTATCCCGTGATTCACACCGATGACATTGGTGAATATCAGCCTCCTCGATGGCCTGGCATCCAACCATTCCATCAAGCAATGACTATATCGATTTAATAGAGAGGAGAGGTTTATGAAACTGAGTTCATTGCCCAGAGCCACTTTCTTAATGTTGGCAGTATTTCTGCTGGCTTATTCTGCATTCACGGTTTCCGATAGCCATAACAAAAAAGAGAAAGATCCATCAGCTGCCAAGCATGGGGCTGGTGGTGAGAAAGCCTGGTCCAAAGCGGGCAATGACAAGATGTTCACCATCTTTAAATCTGACCTAACCACCGCTAATGAGAATATGCTCGGAAAGAAGGTGAATCCGCAAACCCCCAAAGATGCTGATGGATTCTTTATTGGCGCCTACGACAAACAGTCACATATGCTGCACTTTATGGTTGGCTACAGCGATCTATCAAAGGGCGGGGTGGCAATGTCGCACTTCCATATGCAATGTGCAGGCGATGGCAAAGAGCCCCCTATTTGCAAACCGGGTAAACCCAGTGGCCCGATTATTCAAACCATCTGCGGAATGCCCAATCATCCGGGTATGGTTCCCGACTGGCCCGAGACTAAAACTGACAAAGGCAAGCACGGCTTGGCAAAAAAATGTGCTGAAGGCACCAGTGGATATATTATGGGTAAATGGATGGTGGAGGAGCCCTATCGCAAGGCGTTAATGGATGGGAAGGTCTTTGTTAACTTGCATACCCAGCTGGACCCCAAGGGTGAGGTTTCCGGCCTGTTAACAATGGACAAATAGATTGTAAATTTACTGACGCGTCTATAAGCCAAAATTTACTGCTGAGACAAGAAAAAGCTGGGCTTCGTTATGTAGAAGCCCAGCTTTTTTATATCTACCTGAAAATTGTTAATTAACAAAAATCAGAATTTTGCTGTAAGCATCAACCAGAGCTTATCGGTATCCTCACTGTATTCATCTGCATCGTAAGCGGCATACTTTACCAACGCTGAGAAATATTCATTAAACTCGTGACCGTAACTGATATTCCACTCAGTCCCGTAATCTGCTGAACCTTCATTGGCCTCAAAACTGTGGTAAGTAATTCCCAAATCTCCCCCGGCAAGCGCCAAGCTGGCACCGAGATATAAATCTTCAACACCATCTGCTGGAGTTTCAATGAACTTATCTGTGTAGCCTTGGAATTTGTGTAGTGTCGCCAGTGGTGTGCTAAAACCCACACCGTCGTCAGAACCCAGAACTTCATAACCCAACTTGCCTTTTACCGGCCCCAATGGTGCGGCAACTTCAGCAAGATAATAATCGGCTGCAAAATTACTGGGATTATTGCCGATATCCTCCTGGCGGGCATAACTCAGCTGAGTTTCAAACAGGCCAAAATCTCCCCGGTAAGCGGCACCGAAAGTACGGGATGAGAATCTCTCAGCGTTATCCAGGTCCAAGTTGTAGAAGAAGGCAGTTAACTTATGCGCTTCTACCAGTGGATAGCTGGCATGAAACAGTTGAATATCCCCATCCAGGTCCGATAAGTCACTGTCTTCACCAAAAATACGGTTTACGTTGTAGATATAGCTGTAATCCAGCTGTAACTCCCCTTCCCCGCCAAATTGGTAACGCAGGCCGTCATACGTCTGTTCATTCTGGCGCCAGCCCACACCACCGACAAAACGCTGATCATCCAGGTTAATGCGCTGTCGACCAGCAATCACCATAGAGTTAAAACCACTGTACTTTAAGTAAGCTTGATTAACCTCTGTGCCCTGGGGGTCGGCAACCACGGGGTGCTCGGTATTGCCATTCACGGTGGAATTGTAATTGTCGTTGCCAATTTCACTAATGTTATCCACTTCAAAAAACGCATCAAAACCACGGTAACTGCCACTGGTCCAATTCAGTCGGGTTCTCAAGGTTGAGGCGATAGCAACATCGTCCATATTGTCCTGATCAACATTTTCTATCCGGTAACGAAGAATTACCCCCGCCTGCCCTGAAGTCAGGGCATCAGTGAGTGTGGCGCTTTCATTCTCTGCTGCAATTCCCTGAGAGCCGGAAATGCCAAGGATGATGGCCGCGATTACGGTGGACAATTTCTGTTGTTTCATTCGCCGTTCCTTTGCAAAAGATTAAGTAGAAGGCAACCGCTGAAACAGGATTCATTCCATAAAATAATTCCAATATTCAGCAGCCATCCCAGGTGCGGGGAGCATTATGCAGCTCAAGTAGCAACTTAGCTATTGATATAAATCAGTGAAATTGTCTTCTTCTAAATATATTCAGCTCTTTTACAATTTAATTTAACTGAGACACATCAACCACTTGAAATAAGATTTTCCATAGCTAAATAAAATAGAAAAAAAACAGCTTAATGGAACATTTTGAACAAATTTAACTAATATAGGTATTAAAAAATCATAATAAACACCAGTTACTATGAGTGAAATAAAAGAGTAATACCATTAGGCCGGCTCAATAAACCAAATAATTTCAACTTAAACATTTGCAAGAATAGTATTTAACGCTAAAACTAATATTTAAAATCTATCCAAAGAAAAAACCTAAGTGGGAGGAGAGTTATGTCTGACTATACCGTATCTTTCTTTAGTACAGTTACACAGGAAAGAGCTTATCTGGCAGTAACTGAACAAATGCCTAAGTGGTGGACTCCCACAAGCGCTCCGTTCTTGGCAGTTGACGATATCGCCAAAACTGGATTTACAGGGAAGTCATATTGTATATTTCGCGTCAAAAAATTAATACCTATGCAGCTGATAGAACTCGAATGTATACAGTCTTTTATGATCTCAGAATATGTTGATGATCCCAAAGAGTGGGAAGGAACCACACTACGTTTTGAATTTAGCAGTGCCAACAATGGAACCGAAATCATATTCACTCATATTGGCCTATCCCCTGACATTAAATGCTGGGATATGTGTAAGAGTGGTTGGGACCACTATCTACTCGGCAGCCTTAAGTCTTATTTAGAAATTGGTGAAGGCAGGCCTAACAGTTTTTAAATCCACATATATATGCATGTAGTGCGAGATCCATACTAGACAAGGTTAGTAAAATTTATTTGCGCCAATGGAAACATGTTTCACGTGCAAGCAATACTTTTAGCATTACTCCAACAGGAACTTCTGTAGCAGTTAATACAGCAAAAAAAAACCGCCACTAATGGATATTATTCAAGTATCGTCCGCCTGATACCTATATAAATAACTATTTTATATATTATTTGGTTTAAAACTATTCTTTTGGCACAATCTAAGTCCCGATTTACACAAGCATGTACAGCCTTACTTAAATGGTATTTATTAAATCAAACTCCAACATGAAAATCCTAACGACCTCTATCTTCATTCTACTTTTATCCCTGCTTTCTGCTTGTGGTGGTGGCAGTTCGGGGAATTCTGTATCTCCTGAGCCAACTCAACCAGAACCGGAACCACCAGCCCCACCAAGCCAACCACAGAATTTCAGCCTGAGCTTCGAAGCAAACAAGCTCTTCCAGTTTAAGTGGGATGCTGCTGAGGGCGCCGAGTACTATCGTCTTCAAGAGAACCCAAATGGTATTTCCGGATTTAGCCAAGTTGGAGAGGATATCCCCCAAGACTCCGAAAGCTATGCCCTGGAAGTACCACTCTATGCCAGAATTAACGCCCAATACTTATTACAGGCCTGTAATACCGGGGGGTGCTCGGACTCTCAAGTTGTTACGGTAGACGGTACACTTGTTGACAGTATCGGCTATTTCAAGGCCAGCAATACTGATGAATATGATCTCTTCGGCTCTTCCATCAGCCTTAGCGATGACGGAACTGTACTCGCCGTAGGAGCAATTAGCGAGGATAGTAATGCCACAGGCATTAATGGCGATCAGAGCAATAATGATGCACCCTCTTCCGGCGCCGTGTATGTATTCACTCGAACCGACACTAATTGGGTTCAGCAGGCCTATATAAAAGCCAGTAATACCGAAAAAGGTGATGGTTTCGGATTTGTTAGCCTTAGCAGCAATGGTAATACCCTTGCGGTAGGAGCTCCTAACGAAGATGGTAATGCCACAGGAATCAATGGCGACGAGAGCAATAACGACGTGACTAGTAGCGGCGCTGTATATGTGTTCATTCGTACTGACGCCACCTGGACTCAAGAGGCCTATCTCAAGGCCAGTACCACCGGAGAGTACTATCGTTTCGGTAGTTCTATCAGCCTCAGCAACGATGGCGATACTCTCGCAGTGGGAGCCTATGGCGAAAGCAGTGATTCCACAGGCATCAATGGTGATCAAACCAATGACAATGCAAATCATGCCGGCGCTGTGTATGTCTTCACCCGCACTGTTGATACCTGGAATCAACAGGCTTATATCAAAGCCAGCAACACTGAGGAACATGATCAGTTTGGCAGCTCGATCAGTCTCAGTGGCGATGGCAATACTCTCGCCGTTGGAGCAAATGAAGACAGCAACGCCTCAGGTATTGACGGCGACCAAAGCAATAATGATGCCCCCTATTCCGGTGCCGTGTATGTATTCGCCCGGACTGACACCAGTTGGGCTCAGCAAGCCTACATGAAATCCAGTAACAACCATGAAGATTCGTACGATTATTTTGGTACATCGGTCAGCCTCAGCGAGGATGGCAATACTCTCGCGGTTGGAGTAAAACAAGAGGAAAGTAATGCTACAGGTATTAATGGCGATCAGAGCGATAACAGCTTAGATAGAGCCGGTGCCGTGTATGTGTATACCCGCACTGATAGTAGCTGGGCTCAGCAGGCTTATATCAAAGCCAGCAATACCGGAGAAGATGATCGCTTTGGCAATTATGTTAGCCTCAGCAATGATGGTAATAACCTCGCCGTGGGGGCCAGTTACGAGAGCAGTAATGCTAACGGTATCAATGGCGATCAGACTAACAACGATACTCCTGATGCCGGTGCCGTATATATGTTTACTCGCACTGATACTATCTGGGCTCAGCAGGCTTACATCAAAGCCAGCAATACCGATGAAGATGATCACTTTGGGGGTAACCTCAACCTAAGTGGTGATGGCAGCACCCTCGCAATAGGAGCCAGGGTCGAAAGAAGTAATGCCACTGGAATCAATGGCGACCAAAGCAATAATGATTTGACTGCTCCAGGCGCCGTGTATGTTTATTAATAACAATTAATAATATTCTAAATTACATATCGGCTTGGTCCTATACAACTAGTATTATCAGCTGCCAGATAATCTGGGGAGTCCTCCACATATCCGGCAGCCCTACCGCAGCGACTACAACCATGTTCTCAGGCATCTCCCAAACAGACTATTTGGGTTGCTCGAAAGCTTCTTTAAGATAGCGCTCCTTTTCTGCAACGGTCATAAATTTAGTTGTTGCAGCACGCTTAACACTGCTATTAAATCAGTCTGAGAATAAGCCACCAAACCCATACTGGATAAATTGCCCTAAAGGACCTTATTCAAAATTCTGGGGCTTTACCTATCTCAATTGCTAGTTAGCTTTTTAAAACCACTAAATAATATTGACCCTTTCATTCGATCTGTTGGACTCAGTTTCACAAGATTTCTAGGCACGCATTTAGCACTGACACACAAGGAGGTGAAATACTGAAAAATATATAAGCGGTAGATATCGCTACTTACTTAGCAACTTTCAGGAATACCTCAAGACAAATGTCTATCAGCGATATAGATCACCCCTTTATCATCTTAAGGAATTTTCCCCCACAGATTGCGGTCTTTAGAGGAAGACAGACTAAAAAATGCTTTAATACTCTGACAGGGCAGATCTGGCATCTCTAGGCAAGGGATAACTGAGTACCATTGATTGGCTTGCATTCCCTTTTAAAGCTTACCTATTACCACTCGCCACTGGCCCTCTCCCACTTGGTGCAAATCGATAGCCACTCCTGTTATCTGACGCACAACTTCGATATTGGTCAAGAGGTGGAGGCTCGGCTTCAGGGTAGTGAAGCTTCCACCGGCACCCAGCACCAATGGGAGTATCAATTGGTCGGCCAGATGTTCGCCCACAGGTACGCCAGCGTGTATATAGCGCTGCATCTGCCGAATCGCGCGATCGGCAACGCGCTCAGCGCTAACACCCTGCTGCCCCATAGCCTCAAACACCTCAGTCACTTGTTGGGATTGCAGACGCAGGGACAGCACATTGCCAGGCCCTTGGGACTTCACCTGCCTTTGATGCAGACGCTCCGATCGCCACTCGCACTTCTTACGTACTTGCGCCAACTCCCGCTGGGCCACATGAGCAGGAATATGGGCCGAGGTCGCCACAGCTTCAGCATTCAGAAGTTCACCCCGTTCTGTCAGCTCTAGTTTTGACCACTGCGATAGCGGCTGGATACGTGTACGCCATAAGCCACCCCCGGCAGGATAGAAACCGTAATCATCCAAGGCCACTTCCACACCAGCGCCCATACGAGCCAACAGGGGCAAATAGGCCTGAGCTATAAAATCAAAACTGGGAGCACTTGTATTGTGAGTGCCGCCTTCAAAGCACAGCTCACTGACACCATCGGCCAATAACAGCGGTAGCAACACGGTTTGAAACACCAAACTGGTACTACCGGCCGAGCCAATAGGAAAGTGGTATTTACCGGGACGCACTTTTCCCGGTGCAAAAGTTATTTCCGAAGCACCCAATTGTTCGCCGCTAACTTCGGCATGGCTAATTGCTTTGGCTGCTCGCAAGCAGGCTAGGTGCTGGCGCAACAAACCGGTTTTTTTACGACCCGCTCGAATATTCTTAATTCGAACCGGTACCCCTAAACAAACAGACAAGGTGAGGGAAGTCCGCAAAATCTGTCCGCCGCCCTCCCCCTGGGCGCCGTCTATCTCAATCACTGTTTAATTCCTTAAAATTTACATCTTTTTTTGGTGAATGGCGCCTTTAAGCCGTAGGACGTAACTTCACCAACTCATTCATCACCCCATCGAGACCGCCATATACGGAAATTTTATCGATGCGGGTACTGACCCGTTCCAAAGCTTCCAGTTCTTTCAAGCGCAGCAGTACCGGGTTGTTATCCATCAGCTTGGCGGTATTGTGCAGAGATCGCATAGCTTGGGTTTCTTCTCGGCGCTTAATCAGGTTTGCCTCAGATTCCTTCTGCGCTTCTACAACCTGATTAAGGATCATCTTCATATCACCGGGCAAAATAATATCCTTGACTCCGACACTAGTAAGCTCGATACCATATTCCGCCAGCTTGTCACGGATGCCAGTCGCAATCACAATATTCAGCCTGTCCTTATCGGCCAGAAGGCTATCCAGGGTTTGGGTACCCACGGCCTCGCGCAAGTGCAGCTGCAATTCGCGATAAATAAAGCCTGTACTATCGCTGAGCTTTAGCGCCACCTTTTTTGCATCAGTAATTTTGTAAGCGCCGGTTAAATTGACACGTAGGCTGACCCTATCCTTGGTCAGAATTTCCTGGCCACTGACTTCGATGGTTTTCAACCGCAAGTCCAGTACCTTGACCTCGATAGAGCGGTTGTATTTCCAGTAGCCATAACAGCCGGGCTGTAACACCTTTTCCAACTTACCGTTGACCATTAACAGGCCCACATGCTCATCGGGAATCTCGTTGTAGTTTACCGCCTGAAGGGCGGTGCGCATTTGTCCAGCACGTACACCTCGCCCCAGTAAGCCCAGGACTTTTTTATCGATGGCGTATTCCTCAGAGATATCCACGATTTCCACCCGCACGGATTCACCGCCCTTCCACACAGCGCGAAAAGTACCCGGTGGCAAAATATCGATCAAATGATTATCCCGGTAAAACAATCCCACCTGATGGTCTGACAATTCATAGGATTGCAGGTATTCACCAAGGATCTCACCATAGGTGTTTAACAAAAATTTGGCTTTGATTTCACCGAATACCACATCGGTAATATCATAAGTTTCTGCCCGTACATCACCGGACAATAGGGATATACGATGGCTGCCAGGTGGCAGCACCCCTTCAAAACGGTTGCGGCGAAATAGCAACACTCGCTCGCTATCCGCAACATCCACGTTCTTCCATATTTTGAACAGAGATATCATGGTTCTTATCTTTTATTCCATTTTCATACTGCGCTACCCCAATGGGCCGCAAGGGTGGGGCCCGTCCAGCGACAGGTGGTAAACCGTTTGTGCCGAGCGGGGCCCAGCGGCAGAGGAAATACGATTTTCCCCACATGGCTCCCCTGAGCCTGCAGCCAAAATCCTTGGCCAGGAGACACAACCGTAAATCTTGCCGCTGGATCGCACAGGGCAGACCCACAATTAACGACACAGTTGCCAGAGTGCCTCCGCAGTAAATCGCTAAACCCTATTTACCGTATCGAGAGGCTATCGGACCCCAGGTAGATTTTTAATGGGGAGTCGAACCCCAGGCTCTCGCCTCTTTCCAGGTCGTTTGGATAACGATAGGACTTTGGCAGGAATCGAACCTGCTACAAATCGATAAGTTATCGACTGCTCTACCAAATGAGCTACAAAGTAGGCGTTTGAACTTCTATCCCGTGGGTACACCTGCCGCCATAGGCGGTGGTGCCGGGCCGGGATTCAGAACCGGCTCCGCTGACGGGCTAAAGGCCTCAAACTCGGTTGCGGCAACCCGGCGAATTCGCCCGGCGGCCTGCATACTTTAGCAATTGCCTTAGTTCGGCCGATCCCTGGCCTAAAACGCGTCAGCCTTTGACGCAAACCACTTGCTTGAGGGTGTAGACGATTTCCACCAGGTCTTTCTGTGCTGCCATAACCTTTTCTATAGGTTTGTAGGCCGATGGGGTCTCATCGATCACGCCCTCGTCTTTTCGACATTCCACATCGGCGGTGGCCGCGCGATGCTCTTCCAGGGAGACCAGCTTTTTAGCCTTGGTACGGGACATCACTCGTCCGGCCCCATGGCTACAGCTACAGAAGCTTTCTTCATTACCCAGCCCCCGCACAATAAAAGACTTGGCCCCCATACTACCGGGAATAATGCCCATTTCGCCGGCACGCGCTCTTACAGCGCCTTTCCGGGTCACCAATACATCTTTGCCGTAATGATGCTCGCGGGAAACGTAATTGTGGTGACAATTCACCGCTTCCATCCGTGCCTCAAAATCCATCCCCAGGGCCTGCTTCACCGCGCTAATAGTTCGCACCATCATTACTTCACGATTGATACGGGCAAACTCCTGCGCCCACTCCACCGCCTGCACATAGTCATCAAAGTGCTCTGTACCTTCCGGGAAATAGGCCAGGTCACTGTCCGGTAAGTGGATATGCCAGCGCTCCATATCCCGCTTGGCTTTCTCAATAAAGTAAGTGCCTATTCGATTTCCCACTCCCCGAGAGCCACTATGCAACATCAACCACACGCTACCCTGTTCATCCAGGCACATCTCGATAAAGTGATTGCCTGTACCAAGTGTTCCCAAGTGATTGATATTATTAGTATTCTTTAATGCCGGATGCCTCTCTTTGAGCAGTTCAAACTGGGCGGCTAGAGGCGCCCAACCGGCAAGTGCATCGTCCGGTGGATTCTCCCAGGCCCCCTTGTCCCGCCCTCTCCCCCGGTGCCGGCCAGTGCGGCCGTGGGGCACGGCGCGTTCGATGGCGCTGCGCACTCCAGCCAGGTTGTCCGGCAGTTGCGCCGCCGTCAGGCTGGTGCGAACCGCCATCATGCCGCAACCAATATCCACCCCTACGGCAGCGGGAATTACTGCCCCCAGAGTTGGGACCACACTGCCAATAGTGGCGCCTTTGCCTAGATGTACATCAGGCATCGCCGCGACCCATTTATGGACGAATGGCATCTGCGAGATATTTTTGAGCTGCGCTTTGGCTTCATCTTCAAAAGGCACACCCAGGGTCCAGGACTTAATCGGTACCCCACCTGCCTGCATTACTTCATATGGCATTGGTTTCATCTTCTACTCCTTTTGAAACCGCGCTTGGTATTCATGTGTTTCATTTAGTTATTGATATAGCGAATTGGGTGCCAACTTTTGCAGACAACTGAAAAATACTTGTAACCTATTGTTTTTTAACGATTTATTTTTTATCTCAGGATTTTTTAGTAGAATTCTTGAGACAGGGGATTCATAAATATCTATCTTTTTTGATAGTTAAATCATATTTTAGATAGCATGAAGACAATCGCTATCAGTATTCTCGGTACCAGCAAGGACCGGCGCGGCAAAGGCGACAAGCGCTGGGATAAATGGCGCCCAAACATTTCCATGTGCCAGCACGATGACCTATTGATCGATCGGCTGGAGCTCCTTTTCGACAACCACTCGAGAAGCCTGGCTGACCAGGTCACAGAAGATATTGCGCGGGTCTCTCCAGAGACCGAAGTGGTCCACCACCGGGTGAATTTCAATGACCCTTGGGATTTCGAGAGCGTGTATAGCAATCTGCTGGATTTCGCCCGCGCCTATAGCTTCAAGCCGGATGACGAGCAGTACCTGGTGCATATCACCACCGGTACTCATGTAGCCCAGATCTGCTTGTACCTGTTGACAGAGGCGGGGTATTTCCCCGGGCGTCTGCTGCAAACTTCCCCGGCGCGAAAGAACAGTAGCTTGCCGGGCGAATACCAAATCATCGATTTGGACCTGTCCAAATACGACCAGATTGCCTCGCGCTTCCAGAGGGAACACCAGGAGGGCACCACCTATCTGAAGGGGGGAATCGAGACCAACAATCTCGCTTTTAACCAGATGATCGAGCAGCTGGAGCAGGTATCGATTCGCTCCGACGCCCCCATACTAATTACCGGTCCCACAGGGGCAGGTAAATCCCAGCTGGCCCAGCGTGTCTTTGAACTACGCAAGCAGCGGGGCAAGCTGGAGGGTGGCCTGGTAGCCGTTAACTGCGCCACCCTGCGCGGCGAAAATGCCATGTCCGCCCTGTTCGGCCATCGTAAAGGCGCCTATACCGGTGCCACCACCCACCGGCCAGGCTTGCTAATGGAAGCAGATAAGGGCCTGCTGTTTCTCGATGAAATCGGTGAGTTGGGATTGGACGAGCAGGCCATGTTATTGCGTGCGATTGAGCACAAACGCTTTATGCCTTTCGGCTCTGATAAAGAAGTAAGCAGTCACTTCCAGCTGATCGCCGGTACCAACCGGGATCTGGTACAGCTCTGCCAAGAAGGTAAATTTCGCGCGGACCTGCTCGCCCGTATCGATCTGTGGACCTACCGACTGCCCTCTCTACGAGAGCGTATTGAAGACCTGGAACCCAATATAGATTTTGAGCTGGAGGCTTTCTCCAGGAAATCCGGGCATCTTGTCAGCTTTAATAGAGCAGCACGGGAAAAGTACCTGAGTTTTGGGCGCTCCCGCGAGGCCAGCTGGTCTGCGAACTTTCGCGACCTTAACGCCAGTATCCTGCGTATGGGTACCCTCGCCGATGGTGGGCGTATCACGACTCAGGTAGTAGAAGAGGAAATCCATAGGTTGCGGATTAAATGGCAAAATCCAGTAACAGATTCATCACTATCCCTTGCCCGTATCGAAGCACTGTTGGGTCGTGACCACACCGAACAGATGGATTACTACGAGCAAATCAAACTAGCTGGGCTAATTCAGGTTTGTGAAGAATCCAATTCGATGGCAGAGGCCGGACGCAAATTATTTCAAGTAAGCCGCACCTCAAAAAAATCCAATAACGACTCACACCGGGTACGCCAACTTTTAGATAAATACGGTCTTAAATTCGACCAGCTGAATAAAACATAGAGGCCACTTGGCATTATTTTTTGTTAGTCTGATTCCAAAAGCCGGATGCTGGATCATGGAATGAAATACACCTATTTAACGCCGCTTATTTTCTTTCTCAGCGCATGTGAGCCAACCCAATTCGCAGGTGGTACCGCCTTGCCAGATGGCTCTGTTTACAAAGGCGAGATGCTTAACGGTCTGTTTCATGGACGGGGTCAGCTCGAATGGCCCAATGGCAGCCATTATCGTGGCGACTTTCGAAAAGGTCGCATGACAGGTGAAGGTGAGTTAACTGGAAGTGATGGCTGTAGCTATGAAGGGGAATTCCTCAATGGAGAGCCCCACGGCAAAGGTCGCTATAGTTGCGATGAAACTGAGTGGGCGGGAGAGTTCCATGAAGGGGAGCTGCAAAGCGGTACTTTAAATTGGGATGAAGGTGGGAGTTATCATGGTGAGTTTTTAAACTTTGATCCCCACGGCAAAGGCAAACTCACTGCAGAAGATGGCAGCTTTTATCAGGGCAGCTTTGAAAACGGTTTTTTAATACAAGGTAGCTATTCGGATAGCGATGGTCATCGTTATACCGGCAATTTCGAATACGGCTCCTATTCCGGCGAAGGTGAACTCACACAGCCCGACGGTACGATTATCCGTGCTACTTTCCGCTATGGAGAAGCAGAAGGTGAAGGTGTGCGAATTATTGCCGATGCTGAAGGCAACACAATTGAAGAGCCTGGTTATTTCTCCGATGGCACTTATTACCCCAGCGAAGACGCCTGGCGCGCACAGACGGATATTCCCGGTGCCCAAGCAGAAGCCAGGCTCTACAGCGAGAGTGAGCGCTTACAAAGCGCCATAGCCGCCCTCCCCTCACAGCGGCCCGGCGTACGCGATATTTACACCCTACTGATAGGTGGTGACGGTACCTCTCCAGTATTTGCCAGGGAGCTGGACTGGGTGGCAGAGCGCCTCGATGAAGCCTTTAGCATTGACCAACGTATGCTGCGCCTCAGTAACGGCGGCGGATACGGTTTCCCCCTGGCTACCCGCACCAGTATCCAGGAAAGCCTTAATGCAATTGATCAATTAATGGACCCCAAAGAAGATTTACTTGTCATACACCTGGTCAGCCATGGTGCTCGAAATGGAGATTTCAAAATTGCCGAGGGGGAGATTCCCCTAAATGATTTCTCACTGAAAGATGGGCAACGATTGCTGGACAATATTAACGCCCAGTACCAGTGGATCGTTGTTTCAGCCTGCTTTTCCGGTCAATGGGTAGAAGCCCTACATAGCCCCAATCGGGTCATCTTTACTTCGGCCGCTGCGGATCGCAGCTCCTTTGGATGTAGCGATGATTCCGAGCGCACCTGGTTTAGTTCCGCGCTTTACGGTGAAGCCCTCAATCAGGGAGTGAATAATCCTGAGGCATGGTTTGAAGCCGCCAAGTTAAAAGTAACCGAGATGGAACAGGAACAGGGGATTAAAAGAAGCCGCCACTCCCTGCCCCAATATTCAGTGGGAGAGAATTTCCTAATGTGGTGGCATGGAAAAAAATCGATTTATTAATTTTGGAATTCCGGTGCAAACCGACTAAAAAATTATTTTTGGTACTAATCACTATCTACCATAATACCAAGCGAAAGGAGATACCTTCTTGGAGTTCGCTAGCCTCTCTGTAGAGTTATTGTTTATATTGTTTTTCGTCGCCGTTATTGCGGGCCTACTTGATACACTAGCAGGTGGGGGCGGCCTGATAACTGTACCGGCCCTTATTCTTAGTGGCGTCCCGCCACTAGCTGCCTTGGGCACCAATAAATTACAAGGCAGTATTGGTACTGCAACTGCTACCTACATGATGCTTAAAAACAACAAGATCAGTTGGGATGGAATTAAAAATCTAATGCTATTTGCCTTTATTGGCGCAGCCATGGGCACAATAGCAGTACAGTTCATCAATACTGATGTTTTGTCATTTATTATCCCTGCTGTTCTTTTATTTATCGCTATTTATTTTATAGTTTCTCCATCCTTTACTCATAGTAGTACTAAACCCAAGGTCTCAAGAAAGAAATACCAATATGGCGTAATCCCATTTATTGGTTACTATGATGGTATGTTTGGCCCCGGAACTGGATCATTTTTTGCCTTATCAGGCGTTGCCTGTAGGGGACAGGATTTACTAACCTCCACGGCCAATGCAAAACCTCTCAATTTTTCCACTAATATCGCATCTTTAATCGTATTCTTATTTGCCGGTCAAGTTTTATGGGCTGCGGGAATCTTAATGATGATTGGACAAGTTATAGGTGCCTGGCTGGGATCTCATTTTCTATTTAAAATTAATCCTGGTTATTTACGGGGAATGGTAGTTCTTATGTGTGGTGGAATGTTAATAAAATATATCCACTCTATGGGATGGATAGATTATATCTTCTGAAAGGTATGGAGGTGGCTGGAACTCAGAAAAATCAGATTAAATATTAAGACTTTGGATTGTTTTATGGAGTATCTAAAAAGATCTTTAATGAACTTCTTTTTTAAGCTCCATCAACTCCTTCTTGATCTCGGTGATTTGATTCGATAGCTTGCTCTCAAAATCTTCATTGATTATCGACATATACTGCTCAAACCGTCCCTGTTTTATTAGATATTCTAATCTCTCTAGCAATTCATCATTGGAAACTCTTCTCTTGGCTCTTTCCCTGGTAAATTTTATCAGTGACTTTACCCAGTCAGGCAGTCGATAATAAGTATTTTTAAACCCTCTGCTCATGGAGTATCTAAAACCATTTAGCCGTATATAGCTAGATAGCTTTGATGGCAGCAACCTATAAAATAGATTTAAATATTTATCCATCTTATTGCAGTCAGAATACCACTCTCTCACCAAACTCTGCTTATCTCTGTCTAACTTCAGAGCGCCTAAAGCTTCATTAAATTCTCTTTCTGTATATTTCTCTATTAATTTTGACTTAATTAATAGAGAAATTACTTTTTTATCACCATAAAGCGGTCGTAATTCTATCAAATACAGCAACCAACATCCCAGAAGATCATTCTTATAATCCGCACCTCTAGCATTTTTTGTTAAGTAGTCAAATACAAAATGGTATTGATTCACCAATCGCTGAATCATTAGATCACTTTTCTTTTCATCCATGTTGACTAAACTATACGACCCAATTTCTGGTAAAACTAATATTGATTTAGCCTTGACGGTTGTTATCCAATGTAGAGAGTGACCATTAACGCAGGAACCCAAAATAAATTCGGATAGCTTATTTCCACAAACAAAGTCCCTGCGATAAAACCTCCTGACATTTATAGAATTTATTTTTAAAACAAACCTGGATTTATCATCAATGGATTCTGAGAATTTTTGTAGGGGTTTATTATGGCTAAAAAATACTACATCTGGATTCTCACTATTGACTATATCCTGTAATTTAGGGATCAATGTAGGGTACCAACAATCTCCTTCATCGATAAATCCAACATACTCTCCTAAAGTATTTTTTACTCCAAATTCAAAAATTAGCTGGTCATCAATCTGTGAAGTACTCGGAATATGAATACTTCGAATTATGGGCATTGAACCTGTAAAGTTATTAATCCGGCTTCGCTCATCATTTTCGCAAAAATGAAGAACAAGTATCTCTATGTCCTTGTACTGCTGTCGAATAATACTCTGCAGACAGGTATTGAGATAGACACCGCTAGACTTTGAAATAACGACAATCGAAATCATGCGCATACCACTGAAGTTCGGTAATCTAATACAGAATTAGCAGTATCTGGATCTTTGTCAAAGAGCATTCTCAAATCCGCATTACTCAATGATAGAAAAGATCTTGTAAACTGAGATTGAAAGCTCTCCCTATACTCTTCGTCAAGATTACGCCAGCACCAGTTAAACAATGCTAACTTGCTTTTGACATACAAGTGGTAAAATCTATCTCTAAGATTAACATTCTTATTAAAGAAGTCTTCAACCTCATCAAAAACCTGTAATACAGATATACGCCGTGCATCTGAAATATTTGACAGCCTATTTCCTGTGGAATCGACATTATGAATACAAAAAGGGGATTCAAATAATGCAATATCTTTAGCATTTGTGAGCAAATTCCAATGTGCTAACACATCATTATGTACAGGCGTTTGTGAAAATCTAAGGGAAACCCTTTTCGCATAACTGGTTTTAATCAATCTATTCCAAGGGAAGGGTGTTAAACATAGAATTCTATCATGATCAAAAGTGGAAAAAGCCCTGTTACCAAAGGTTCTAAGCGCTCTGTAGAAAATGAAATTGTCATCACCTGCCATACCGAGATTAATAGTGCTTCCCGGAAATCTACACTGATAGGCCATCAACAAAACATCACTGTTAACTTTTACAGCAATTGAAACAGCTCGATCCAACATATTTGGGAGGATTAGATCATCGGCATCAAAAAATAAAGTCAGCGGTTCAGCTATTTGATCGAGAGCACTATTCCTACAATAGCCTGTCCCATTGTTACCATCGTTTAAAATAATTTTATATGGGATTCTATTTTTCTGAAGAAAATCAGCGGCCAACCCAACCGTGGTATCTGAGGAATTATCGTCAGATAAGTAAATTTTTACATCAGTCGTATTATTATGAACAATAGAGTTCAATGTATTAACAATATTATTTTTTTCATTGTATGTTGGTATCACCACCCCAACTTTACTGTTAGGCATACAAATTCTCTTTATAATTCTCTCAAAACAGCAGAATTAAATGTAAACACAATAAGTAAATTAATTTGAATATAATCAAGTCTGATAAAGGCTGTACCACTTAAAGTAGACAGCTATACACCTTTTTTCAAACTTATTAATCGATAATTTGCTTAAGCTAGATGCTTTCGGGAAGACTAGGGTATGTAAAAAGAGAATTAGACGCCTACTCAAGGCGCCTAGATTTTCCAAAACCAACTCTTAGAGTTTTGATTAGGTGCTATATGGCAAGAATAATATCTTCAATCGGCTTATCAAATGTTATTAAATCTGTATTTTTCTCATCTTTATAAAGCTTAATATAGGCTTTAAACATAGCTGAAGGTGATTCCTGCAAAAGTGAAATCAGATAATCCCTACCCTTTAACTCTTCGATTCTGTTACCGATATAGAAACCTACAAAATACAGAGGGCTATCCCATACTGCAGAAAAACCCAAATGATAGATTTTGTTGAAGTCTAAACTTGAGTCACGGCATGCACGAAAAAGCATTGTTTCAAATAAAACAAAGTTACTATCTATTCGCTGTAAATTTCTTTTAAATTTTTTCTTAAACCATTCTGTGTACTCTTTTCCGTCTGTAACACTTAATGGAGAACCCACAATAGAGGCTATCCCCTCCAGACGGGTTTGATTTAAGATTTTCTCACAATTAGAGTCTGGATTTTTTCCCTTTCCATAAAAATTGGACTGAGCAACATGATATAACTCATGCGTTGAAAGTGTCAGTAAACCTTCATAATCTCCTTTAAAATACTGCAGCGCAATATAAAAGTTATCATCTTGAGACCAACCGTCAGAAGTTCCCCCGACTACCATAAAAATATTGGTATCAAAGAAAATATCTTTAGGAGAATAATCACCAATTCCCCTCTTTACACTATTTAAGTATTGCTGAGGATTGCGCTTTATTATCTTGAGTATATCTTCAACTTCGGACAATCGTTCATTTAACTGTTGAAATCTAAAGGGATCATTTTTAACTGGATTACCTTCAACAACATCGATCAAACTAGACCGAAATGACTCAGCATTGGCTTTATTGTCAAATCTTGAGGTTTGATGGATCATTGCTTGTATACCCTGCAAACTCATCAGCTTATCTAATTGATTATCAGGTACTTTGTCTCCAGATAAAATATCAACCAATCTATCAGCACTCTCAAAATCAATTGTTATATTATCAGTTACTTTCGCTGAGGAAAAAGCCATAAGGCTTATCAGTGACAAGCCTAAAAAAATCACCCACTTAAAGATATTCATTTTACCTCTCATAAAAATGTAAAAGAGAAGAATAACCAGGTATTCAACCTGAAAAGATTGCTTATTGTGTGATTATTAGACCTTTTTTGCCAACACAACCTCCACTCCAAATATGAGACAAAAATATTGCAGTTTGTGCCACTAAAGGAGCTTGTGTTTTCAGCTATCTAAAAGAAAGTTTTGCTTACGACAGAGGACATCTTGAAAAGATTGAATCCCACCCACAGGTTGTGAATGGGATTCAGGGTAGGCTTAGGCAGACTTCTGCTCTTCAATAAAGCGCTGCATCCGCTCTTCCAGCATCGAAAGAGGCAAAGCACCATTACTTAGCAGTGCATCGTGAAATGATCGCAAATCAAACTTATCGCCAAGCTCTTTTTCCGCAAGAGCTCGCAGCTGTCGAATTTTAATTTCCCCCATCTTGTAAGATAGCGCCTGACCCGGCCAGGATATATAGCGATCTACTTCTGCACGTACATTAGCCGGAGAGAGGGATGTATTATTGGAAAGAAAGTTTAATGCCTGCTGTCGTGACCACCCCTGAGAATGAATGCCAGTATCAATTACAAGGCGTGCGGCACGCCACATTTCATAGCTGAGTCGCCCAAAGTGCTCATAGGGAGTGGTGTACAGTCCCATCTCTTTACCCAGTCGCTCTGAATAAAGGGCCCAACCTTCTCCATAAGCACTCAGATAAAGATTGCGACGAAAGTCCGGTACATTCTCAAGCTCTTGCGAGAGAGCATTTTGTAAATGATGGCCCGGTACTGCTTCATGCAAGGTAAGAGCAGGTAGCTCATACAAGGGACGCTGGTCCAGCCCGTGAGTATTCAACCAGTAGGCACCACCGCGAGTACCGCCAATGGCGGCTGGATTATAGGAGGCCGTAGTGTAGTTAGGTGCTATTTCACTGGGAACTGGTACCACGCCATAGGGAGTACGCGGCAGTAAGTTAAAGAACTCCGGCAATACATAGTCAATACGCTTGGATATATAGGCCGTTTCCTTGAGCAGCTGTTTCGGTGTTTTAGCGTAAAACTGTGGGTCTGTGCGCAGGAATTGGGTGAATTCTGTAAAGCTGCCCTTAAAGCCTGACTCCTTGATCAGGGCTTTCATTTCCGCACGGATTCTCTTCACTTCGGCAAGGCCCGTGCGATGAATCTCCGCAGGGTCCAGATCCAGGGTCACGTAGTAGCGAATGTTGTGGCGATAGTAGTCGCTACCACCAGGCATCTGTTCAGCACCCAAAGTCTTTGTGGCCGCCTTTAGGTAGTCGCCCTCAAGGAAATCCGCTACCCGTCCAAATGCGGGTATAGCTACTTGCTTAATCACAGCTAAGCCCTGCTCTCGCAGACGCTTCTGCTCATCGGGCGCGATGCTTTGCGGCATCTCAGCAAAAGGCTTATACAAGCTGCTTTTACTGGGATCTTTATATACTTGAGCGCGAACAGTTGGCGCTATACCTTCTACAACGATTTTGGGCAACACAAAGCCAGAGCGAATACCTTCGCGCATATTGGCAATGTTCTCATCGAAGTAGCGACCAAATTCACCGATACGGGCAATATAGTCCTCGTAGTCGGCGATATCCCTCATCGCCAAACCACTATTTGCCTCAAGCGCACTTGCGTAAAAACTTGAGAAGGTGTTTAGGGGAATTCGGTCGAGAAACAGTTCCTCTTCCTCAACTGAGCTGGCAAGAACCCAAGAGAGAAGCTCGCTATTGACGCGGTCTGAAGCACTTAACTTACTTTGATCGATAGCCTCAAGGCGCCGGATAAAGGCCTGCTCAGCCTCTATACGACGTTGACGATCCTCTGCAGTTACCCGGGGCAGTTCTCGATTGTAATCGGAAACGCCAACTCGCCCGGCAGTAATCGGGTCTTCTCTCAGCGTGTATTGCCAGTGATCGTTAAGAACACTTTGAAGCTCTTCTGTAGCAGTTGCTGCCCAGGCTGAGGGCATCAATAGGCTAGTGGCAATAAGCGGTCCTGTTAGGGACTTGAGGTAGTAAGTAAGTGATTTCTTGAATTTCACCCTTGGCTCCGTAGTGCTGTTGGTATCTAAAAAGAACAACAGAGCTTGCTCTTTTAGTTACCCTACAGAGTAGGCGTGGCAAGCTTGTACCAGCACTATACACGAAGGATGGATAATAGTGACTCAGCGGAATAAACATACCGCCATAAGTGAGGTGGAGGAGTATAATTTCCTCCACCAAGTCGTCAAACAGTTGGCTGGTAACTTAGGTGGCATGCGCATAACAGCGCACGTCATAGCTCCCACTCAGACCAATGGCATACATAGATGTATTCCAGAAAGAGTTTACAAACCAGTTGCGGAATGCGTTCTTGGTTGGGAACCAGAATTCTCCAAAATTTGGGTCGAAAAACAACACATCTTCCGCAACCCAAGCTGCCATGGCGTGGGCCCCCACCTTACCTGAAATACCGATTTTCTTGTAAGAGCCAGCGCTTCTCGTCGGCTCCCTAATAATTTCATCAGCAAGCGCTGCAGAGTTGCGCATAGTAGTTTGCCCACGATCTAACCGAGGGCCTGTGACCACGTGAATTTGGCGCTGACCATTTGGCCCAGCAATACCCACACCGCCATTATTCTGAAGAGGCAGAATATTGTGAGATTGCAGCCACGTCTCTGAGACCTGATCCTGGTTTGGTGCATTTCCACCAATCTGGTGCAAGGTCATCACATGGAAAAGATGCTGCTCACTCAATGTATTATTGGGGAAGAGCCAATTCCAAAGGCTTCCATCCTCTGCGTGAAATTTAATCCAGTGGGCACTCAGGGATTCACAGACCCCTCCAGCAGTATCCTGGTGTATGGTGATCTGTGCCTTCACCGGATCCAAACACTGACTGAAATTATATTGTAGTGTGCCACCGTGCTGGGCCACAGATCTCTGAACAGGACCAACCCTTGTCCCGGTAAGTGCAAGTACTGTTTTATCAAACCAAATCGGCATGTCCATCTCCCCTGTATTCACAATGTAGAAACACTTATTCAGCGATTAGTTAACGGCTTCTGAGAAGTGCTTTCCGGTATATGCATTAGATTGAAACAGAAAATTTACAGGGCAGATAGATGTCCATTTTTTTTTAAAATCGACTCTGGCACTCTTTTATCAGGCCATAGATAGCAACTCGAAATAGATTGAGGCGCAAGTATTTATTTGACTCTGGCACTATTTTTTATGGGTAGGAATATCACGGCTATTTACGATTAATTCCACGCTAGAACAGACCCAGCTACGCTTGCCAGTCAGATTACACGGGTCCTTTAATTCGACTCTGGAACTATTTTTGGTGCAAAAAAATTGACCTATGACATGGAAACTATCTAAATGGAAATGTTTTTTTGTAGTTGGTGACAATTGGTTTTATCTTTCCAGAGATAGAGCTTATTACCTCCAGATAATTGCGACTTGAAAATGAGTCAATGATAAGAAGTGAAATAGGTAGAAGTGGTGACAACTAAAAAAGGCAGCCGGGTGAACCCGGCTGCCGAGCGCCCATGGGGGAAGGGCTAAGAGGAAAAAATTGGTAGTGGATTGCTAACCACTAAAAACAGCTACTGCCAATTTATGTGCGGCGAGCGTAAGAGCGAACTTCATAGCCACCGCTTAGCCCTACAGAATACATAGAGTTATGCCAAAATGATTGGGTAAACCAATTAAAGAATGAATTTCTGGATTCGAACCAGAATTCACCAAAGTTAGGGTCAAAAAAAGTAATGTCCTGCGCAACCCAGGCAGCCATTGCATGACCAGCAAAAGTGCCATCAAGACCTATCTTCTTATAGCAACCAGCACCGCCCGTCTGATCCAAAATAATCTCCCTTGCCAAAGCATTGGGGGAGAAAACGCCACTCTGGCCTTGCGCTCTGCGGGAATGATGAATACCCCGAATAGTATTTCCTCCCCGGCCATTCGGGAAAGCACCACCAAATACATTTTGACTGGTGGGGAAAATATTTTGTGTGCTCAGCCAGGCTTCAGTAGTTGCGTCTTGGTCATTCTGTGTGCCCGCCTGTTGCAGGGTCATTACGTGAAATAAGTGCTGCTCATCCAGTGCACCAGCCGGCATTAACCAATCCCACAAGCTCCCTCCATCAGAGTGATACTTGATCCAAAAAGCGGAAAGCGCTTCACAAACGCCACCGGAAGTATCTTCGTGAATAGTGATTTGTGCTTTTACCGGATCCTTACACTGGCTGAAGTTGTATGTCAGTTGACCCCGATGATTGGCTACAGATTGTTGCACGGGGTTTACGCGTGTTCCAGTTACAGCGAGAACGGTTTTATCGACCCAAATAGGCATATTCGATCCCTCATTTTATGAGATAAAAACGCTGCACAAATCCTTTTTTAAAAACTGAAAATTTGTAGCGCCTTTGAATTGGGCGGGCATTGAACCAGAAAAGTTCCAGGGCCAACAGAGTATAAAAGCGCTTTTTAAATCGACTCTGGCACTATTTTTTTATCTAGCGTTAATCTTGCCTGAATCCTACTTTGTTGAAATCTATTAGCCGATAATAATCTGGCAACAAACAATATTTAGCCATTTCCAACTGCGAAGACAAAATAGAGATAAGAAGATATTTTTACTTATAAATATTTATCATTCTTAATCTCAAATAGGACGCATAGCAATTTATAGAAAGTACACTTTTACAAAACTCACCAGTTTAAAAAAGTGGCTTGTAACAACAAAAAGCTGTTAAAGCAGATGGGCAAGTACAAAAGCTATGAAATAAGTTGCATATATAAACTTAGCAATAACATCTGTGCCGGTCTCTTTGCCAACACACTTTTAGCCATTCAAGGCAGCACTACTAAGTTGGTTGTGAAAAATTTAGGGAGGAATAATTCAACAGCAGAATGGTAAGTAAAATGCCTCGACCAAATTCTGCCCCTAGGTCGTTAACTCCAGGGGATGAAATCCGGTCGAGGTTTGGCTAAGCGGTGTTAAACCTGCTCTACAGTCTGCTCAATACGTCCAAAGATAGATTGCCCTTGATCATCGAGCATTTCGATGGAAATGGTATTTCCAAAGTCCATAAATGGCGTGCTTGCAGAGCCATTCTGGATGGTCTCAATCATGCGAATCTCGGCAATACAGCTGTAACCAACACCGCCTTCTGCTACAGGCTTACCGGGGCCGCCATCCAACTTATTGGACACCGTTCCAGAGCCAATAATGGTGCCTGCGCAAAGTGGACGAGTTCTGGCCGCGTGGGCGACCAGTTGCCCGAAGTGGAAGGTCATATCCACACCGGCATTGGGCTCGCCAAACTTCTCACCATTCAGATGGGAAACCAGTGGCAGATGCAATTTACCCTCGCTCCAGTTTTCACCCAGCTGTTCAGGGGTTACGCAAACAGGGGAGAAAGCACTAGAGGGTTTGGACTGGTAAAAACCAAATCCTTTGGCCAGTTCCGCAGGTATCAATCCGCGCAGGGATACATCATTGACCAACATTACCAACTTGATATGGGACAGTGCATCCTCAGCGGACACCCCCATAGGAACATCGTCGGTGATCACGGCAATTTCTGCCTCGAAGTCGATGCCAAAGCCATTGCTTTGCGGCATCTTTACCGGCTCGCGTGGATCCAGGAAGGTATCGGAACCACCTTGATACATGAGCGGATCGCTGTAGAAGCTCTCCGGCACCTCGGCACCGCGGGCTTTGCGCACCAGCTCAACATGATTCACGTAAGCACTACCGTCGGCCCAGTGATATGCGCGCGGTAAAGGCGAAGCACACAGAGTTTGGTCAAAGGCTTCCCCTTGAATCTCGCCACTTTGCAGGCGTTCGTGTAGCTTCTCCAACTCGCTGCTGACTGATGCCCAATTGTCCAACGCACTCTGCATGGTGGGGGCAATATCGCCAGCTGGCACCATACGGGTAAGATCGTCGCTAACAACAACCAATTGGCCATCTCGGCCGGATTTAAGGCTGGCTAACTTCACTGTGCCTCCCCTTCAGTTTTTTCCACAAATTCTTCTTCCCCATGCATCCAGGCGGCGTGCCTTGGGGCTTTTTTAGTACGTGACCACTCTTCCAACATATCCTCAGCAACCCGCTTCAGCTCTTTGTGCATACCGGGCTTGGCGGTATTGGCGGCCAGCTCGATACGATGGCCGTTGGGGTCGAAGAAGTAGATCGACTGGAAGATAGTGTGATTGGTAGGGCCGAGTACGTCGACCCCGGCCGCTTCCAGTCGTGCTTTGGTCTCAAGCATTTCTTCCATGGACTCCACTTCGAAAGCGATGTGCTGCACCCATTTGGGTGTGTTCTCATCTCGCCCCATCTCCGGGGAGTTGGGGATTTCGAAGAAGGCAAGCACATTCCCCATACCCGCATCCATAAAGACGTGCATGTAAGGGTCCGGCTCACCGGTTGAGGGTACCTCGTTTTCGGCAATGGCCAGCTGGAAGTCCATGCCGAGAAGATCGCGGTAGAATTCCACTGTCTCCTTGGCGTCCCTACAGCGATACGCCACGTGGTGAATGCGCTTAATGCCCATTGAAGCCTCCGTTATTATTCCTTTTCTTTAATGACGCCACGCTTGAGCTGGTCGCGCTCAATGGATTCGAACAGGGCCTTAAAGTTACCCTCACCAAACCCTTCATCTTCCTTGCGCTGGATAAACTCAAAGAATACCGGGCCGAGCATATTAGCGGAGAAAATCTGTAGAAGCAGACGCGGTTGGCCGCCCTCAGTGGTGCCATCCAGCAGGATGCCACGGCTCTGGAATTCTTCAGTAGGTTCACCGTGCCCAGGCAGGCGCTCTTCCAGCATTTCGTAGTAGGTGTCCGGCGGCGGGGTCATAAACTCCATGCCGCGCTCTTTCAGGCGATCCCAACAGGCAATTAAGTCATCACAAGCAAAGGCGATATGCTGGATACCTTCGCCGTTGTACTTCATCAGGAACTCTTCGATCTGGCCGCCGCCACCAGCTGCTTCTTCGTTCAGCGGAATACGGATCTTGCCATCCGGTGCAGTCATCGCCTTGGACAGCAGGCCGGTGTATTCGCCTTTGATATCGAAGTAACGAATCTCGCGGAAATTGAACAGGTCTTCGTAATACTTGGCCCAGTAATCCATACGGCCGCGATACACGTTGTGGGTAAGGTGATCCAGAGTGTGGAAACCACAACCTTCAGGGCGACGCTCTACGCCTTCTTCCCAGATAAAGTCGATATCGTAGATGGACTCACCATCTTCGTAGCGATCAATCATGTACAGGGTCGCACCGCCAATACCTTTGATTGCCGGCAGGTGCAGTTCCATCGGGCCGGTATTCACATGAACAGGCTGTGCACCTTTACGCAGGGCCTCTTCGTAGGCGAACTTGGCATCTTTTACGCGGAAGGCAAGGCCACAAGCGGAGGGACCGTGCTCTTGGGCGTAGTAATAAGCGTGGCTGTTGGGCTCGTAGTTGGTGATAAAGTTGATATCACCCTGGCGCCACAACTCCACTGCCTTGGAGCGGTGACGGGCGATTTTCTCAAAGCCCATGGCGGTAAAAACGGTTTCAAGGATGCCTTTTTCCGGCGCTGTAAACTCTACGAATTCGAAGCCGTTAAGTCCCATCGGGTTTTCAAATAAGTCGGCCATGCGGTCCTCCATTTCTTATCATCGCAGCACTTCAAAGCGGGGCTGCGGATTGTGGATTTAAAGCGCAAACGAAGTTAGTTGCAGATGTAACTAATGTCAAGAAACTCTGGATCAGCTAAAAAATGAGTACTAGAAGAGTTCTTTTAGTCACCAGCCTCCAAAGCTAGCGCCTGGGAGAATAACCAGCTGGCAACGGGTCCTTGAACAGGATCGGGAGAGTAATCGGGAGCCGGGTGCGACACAGTGGTTGCGCCACACCCGTGCACAGCCGACCTTATTTACGCGTGCATTTACCGGTATCGGTACGACACATATGATCCTTGTGAAACTTGCCGGTCATCTGGTCGCACTGGGATTTGCTCACATCTCCAGCACAGGCATTTTCGGCATGCTGGCAGCAACCGGTTTCAGCGGTGCCCATTCCTTTATTGCCGTCCATCCCTTCATCTTTCTTGCGCTGTTCGCAGGCAGACAGGGTCAAAACCATCGCCGCGGCCAGTATCCCAATTGAAGCTTTGAGTCTCATAAAGGCCTCCTAAATACCCGGCTTAGCGGCCGGTGACATGGATATCGCGGAATCTGCCGCGCATTGCTTTGTGCGACCCGCGTAGATTTACCCGACATCTCCACCAGCTCAGGGATTTTGCGATTAGGCGCGCCATCCCATTATCACCCTGCAGATTTACCGGGCCATGCATTGACTGTAGCCCACACTGGCAGCGAAACCATCTGACTGACGGGACATTTACGTTAATTTGCCCCTGACAGCCCATCCAAATAACTGAATACCTTTTTGTATTTGCCAGAGCCGGTACAATCGGCCCCCGTTTGTCGGGTAAAAACCCCGCCTGAATGTATTTATTGAGGACCCCCTATGCTTCTCGCCGCTGCTGCCATCATTGCTGGCTTTATTGTGCTGGTCTGGAGTGCCGATCGCTTTGTGGATGGAGCTGCCGCCACTGCTAAACATTGCGGCATGCCCACTCTGTTAATTGGCATGGTGATCGTCGGCTTCGGTACTTCCGCTCCGGAAATGGTGGTCTCAGCCATTGCCGCCTTGAATGGCAACCCCGGCCTCGCCCTGGGTAATGCCTACGGTTCCAATATTGCCAATACCGGTTTGATTCTCGGTTTCAGTGCCCTGCTGATCCCACTATCGGTACACTCAAAGATTGTGCGTAAAGAGCTGCCACTGCTGCTGGCAATCACCCTTCTCAGTGGTGCCTTCCTGTGGAATGACCGCTTGGAGCGCTGGGAGGGTATTGTTCTGTTATTCGGTTTCTTCGCCCTGATCGGCTGGAGTATATTTTCTGCAATGCGCAATAAAGGTGACCAGCTTGAGGGAGAAGTAGAAACTGAGCTGGAAGACAACCCTATGCCACTCGGAACTGCCATATTTTGGTTGGTAGCAGGACTGGTGCTATTGATTGTCAGTTCCCGAATTCTCGTATGGGGAGCAGTAACCATTGCCGAATCTTTGGGGGTCAGTGACCTGGTGATAGGCCTGACTATTGTTGCCCTGGGAACCTCACTGCCGGAACTGGCAGCAACTTTAGTGGCCGCACGAAAAGGTGAGCACGATATCGCCATCGGTAACGTTGTCGGCTCCAATATGTTCAATCTGCTGGCGGTGGTTGGCATTGCCGGCACCATTGCTCCCATGAACAACGTACCCCACGAGGTGCTGTCCCGGGACTGGCCGATGGTTCTGGGCCTCACAATTGCCCTGTTTATTTTTGCCTACGGCTTCAAAGGCCAGGGCCGAATCAATCGCTGGGAAGGCTCCGCGCTGCTAATGGCTTACCTCGTATATACCGGCTACCTGGTGGGAACCATTACCAAAGCTGCACTCTGATAATATTCGGGGTGGTGCCGCACCACCCCATAGTTACTGCCTGAATTCACCATAATTCGCCACCTCTGCGCCCATTTCTCTTCCCAAAAACTGACTAATATCTGCAACACCTTCCAAGGAAAAGTGCAGAGCAGCTAGATGAAGAGAAGCACCATTGGCAAAACCGTAGCTATAACAGCCCTAATTGGACTCGGTGCAATTTACCTACTCAATGCCTCTTGGCTAGCGACAGCCCAGCAAGGAAAACCAATCCTGATTGCCCATCGCGGCGTCTACCAAACTTACAACCGGGATAATCTGACCCGTGACGAATGCACCGCAGTCCGTATCTATACCCCGGAACACCGCTATCTGGAAAACACGATTCCCTCTATGGAAGCCGCCTTTTCCCATGGCGCGGACATTGTCGAAATCGATGTCCATCCCACCACTGATGGCGACTTCGCGGTATTTCACGACTGGACCATAGACTGCCGCACGGATGGAACAGGTGTTACCCGGGAACAGTCCATAAAGGACTTAAAGAAGCTGGATATTGGTTACGGCTATACCTTTGATGGCGGCAAGACATTTCCCTTCCGTGGCCAGGGGGTAGGTTTACTTCCCACTTTAAAAGAGGTCTTGCTGCACTTTCCCGGCAAGCAGTTTCTGATCAATATTAAGAGTAATGATCCAACAGAAGCAGAGCGATTGGATAACTATCTTCGGCAACACCAATTGCCTATTAATTCCCGACTTATGGTCTACGGTGGCGATCGCCCAATTAAAAGGATACGGCAGTTGCGACCAAGTGCATTGGCCTTCAGTAAGACAAGTGCCAAACAATGCGCTCTGCAATATGCACTATTCGGTTGGAGCGGCTACTTTCCCGAGGCTTGCCGAAACAGCATCGTTGTTGCACCCAATACCTGGCGATGGGCTTTGTGGGGTTGGCCCAATCGCTACTCTGAACGAGTGGCCAAAGCCAATAGCTTGGTTATGGCAGTGGACCATAAAAATGGCAAGCGGGGCTTGCCCGGTATTTACACACCGGAAGAACTCAGTTTTCTACCCGAAGGGTACAGCGGAGCTATTTGGATTGAGAAGATCGAGCTGATTGGCCCATATCTACAAGCAAGACAATAGATAACCTTAGCGTTTTCGACCTTTCTCCAGCCGTGCCAGATGCGCCTGAAGACGCTCTATTTCTTCCAGCAGCTCTATCGCTAATGCAGCGCCGGCAAGATTTACCCCCAGATCTCGCTCCAGGCTGTAAACCCGGCGCACCCGGCGCACACAAATTCCGCTAAAGCGCCACTGCACTTCCCTGCTACGCGGCTCAATAATTCCCTCCTCAACCAAGGCAATGATACGCTCCGCCGGTACACCACAAGCCCGACACAGTTCACTCAAAGTTAACTCACTCTCTTCATCCAGGAGAACACCGCTAAGCTGCTCAACCTTTTTAGGCATCACAATTATCCTCCCATGGACTGGCGGGGATTGAAGTTGAATGCGTCGCCAAACTGACGGTATGCCTCGCGTTCATTATCAGTAGTGGCTGGCGGCGTAACAGTTTGCATCACTATATACATATCCCCCGGCTGCTTTGCCGGGATACCGCGGCCCTTGAGGCGCAGTTTTTTACCGTTGGTGCTGTTTGCTGGAATGGTCACTTTAATGGGACCATCGGGAGTGGGTACCTGAACTTTGGCTCCAAGCGTTATCTCCCAGGGAGCCAAAGGCAAATCCAGGTAAACCGTTTTACCTTCTGTATGGAAAAGGGGATGGGGGTTGAAAGCAATTTCCAGGTAGAGATCACCAGGCTTACCTTCTCCAATGCCAGGCTCACCCTGTCCAGCTAAGCGAATCTGTTGCCCTTCAGTGATCCCCTTGGGAATTTTTATATTAAGAGTGCGCTCACGCAGTTGCGGTCGCCCATCTGAACCCAATACCGAGTGCTTTAAGGTTACTTGGCGTGTACCGCCACGGTAACTATCTTCGAGGTCTACTGTGATGCGGGCATAGGTATTTTCACCCTGGGCACTATAAGAGCGGCGCTGCCCCTGCCCATAAGCCTGACGAAACCCGCCGCGGCCAAACAAGCTTTCAAAGAAGTCACTAAAAGCTTCAGGATCAGCTTCGGTATATCCACCACCGTGAAACTCAAAACCCTGGTCCCAATTGGGGGGAGGTCGGAAATCCTGGCCAGACTGAAAACCACTGCCGAGCTGATCGTAAGCAGCTCGCTTCTCTGGGTCCTTCAATACTTCATAGGCCTCATTTACTTCCTTAAAGTGTTCTTCGGCGCCCTCCTCTTTACTGACATCCGGATGATATTTACGTGCTAATTTTCGATAGGCACGCTTAATCTGTGCCTGATCCGCACTCCGATCCAGGCCGAGTATTTTGTAATAGTCCTTGTATTCCATGGCTTTAATAAAAGCCAAAGATGGTGCATTTTGCCATGCATAATTTAATTAACTAGCAGAAGAATATGTCAGTGATGAGTGAATCCGCCAACCTAATTTAAGAGTCATTAGGATGCGGAACAAACAGCATTAAGGTGAAGACACTGAGGATAATTATTAAACTTCGATATGGCGCATTTATACTTTAAGTCCAGCAGGTATACCGCAATACATATATTATATTTGACGCCGACATAAAATTCGGCGCCAAATACCACAGGTTAATGACCTGTTTCATACCACATATCAGCACTCACATACTCAATACTGCCATCAACATAGTGAATATATGCTTGGCCTTGATTTGTTGAATAGGCTCTTACTGTCACATTGCATGAGAGGCCTGAACTACAACCTTTTATCCAATTTATTCGATCAATAGACTTGGTTATATTCGTAATAGTCCATTTTCCAGAGGTGGAATTTCCAAAACTAAAATCTATCCCCGTGCAGCTAGAGGTGCCATTGCCAAAAACTTGACCTCCAGACTTTACATTGAGCTGACACACAAGATTAGCAGATAGCGCAGGCAACGAAATAGATGCACCCACTAATAGTAAACTTGCCAGTAATAATTTTTTGATATCCATATACCTAACCTTAAATTTAAATGTCTCTATTATTTTTTTAAGTAAACAACGAAATTAAGGTTATCATTGAACAGTTGCACTTCCTATACGACTCCAAAAATACGCCATAAAAATAAGCTAACCAGTTATCAAATCAAGACAATTAAATTCCATTAATTCAAAAAAACAATGTAATCAAATTAAATCTGTAATTTTTCCGGATATGATCGATTGAAAATAAATCTGTTTTTACATGAGAGCACAATGGAGCTAATATTTCAGGGAAGCCACGTTAGCCAGCCTCCCTGGAACAGGACATATTGATTAGGCGTTAACGTTCAGCAGAGTAAGGATCTTCCGCATTTAAATAGGCCAAAACATCTGCTTTCTGTTCGGTTGAATTAAGCCACTTGCGAACTTCTTTAGCTTTATCATATAAGTCATCGCCAAATTTACTCCGATACATTTCAGAAAAAGTCTCTTGGGCCTTATTCTCCCTGATCTTTTTCTGCCATTCATGAGTAACTAAAAAGTTAAGTGAGCCAGCAAGTCCTTCAGCTTTTAGTAAATCCCACTCGCCTTTATCTAACCAAACTCCACCGACAACAGTGCTGTAATCAATACGGTGCTCACTACTAGCAATAATTTTTATCTTTTGCATTATGGAGCCAGACAATGGGCACAGGATAGCTCGTTTAGTATCTTCGGCAACTACATCATGCAGATTACTAATGTCTTCTGAAAATTTATATTCAGGATTTTGTCTTTTCCAGCTTAAGTAATCTTCAATAAGAATCCAGTTACCCTCACAGGAAGAACAGGTATATCCACGAAATAACTCTTCGATAGATCCTGGTTTAAGAACGCCATCTTTACAGCTGGTACAGCGCTTCATATTTTGTACCTTAATAAAAAATAACCCGGATCTACCTATTTAGAACCGGGCTATAAGAATCATTTATTTCTAAAAACAATAGTTAATTTTGTACTATATAATTTAAAAAATGTACGTTGTTTTAACTATCAATCTCAGTAGTCTTATTGAGGTCGCCAACTCCAGCTTCTTTTAAGAGCGAGTCTACCAGCGGCGCCATAGCCCGATGTTTTAGAGCACTACCCACCAGAGCCTCAGGCAAGCTTTGTCCTTTGGATTCAGCCTCGCCATCTAAAATGCCGCTGCTTGCTCTACCATCAACACCATTTAAGCCTTCAACAGAAATAATTTTCATGCCCTCAATACTCTCCATCGGCTTAACGCTTTCTCGGATAATATTGGGCAGATTTTCGTGCAAGCTGAGCACCTTCTTAAGGGCAATTTGGGCTTCATTCAGGCTGTTATAGGCTTCATTCATCAGGCGCTGACCCTCAGCGTCCACTGCATATTTTTCACGATCAGCTTCAACTTTAATACGAATAGCCTCAGCTTCAGCTGCAGCCTGCAAGCGCAACGCTTCGGCCTTATCTTCAGCAGCCGCTTTCTCCGCATCGGCCATTACTTTAATACCCGTGGCCTGACGTTCCGCTACTTTTTGAGCTTCAATAATTTCAATGCGCTTATCACGCTCTGCAACTTCAACATCTTTGGCAGTGCGGACTTGTTCTTCGGCTTTTACGGCTTCAGCCCGGGCCACGTTTGCCTGTTGGTCAGCAAGGGATTGCTCTTTTGATTTCTCCGCAACGGCAATGGCACGTTCCTGTTCAGCAATTTCTACCGACTTCTCTTTGGAAATACGCTGTTCATCAAGGATTCGATCTCCCTCGATTTCCTGCTCTTTCAAACGGCGCTCTTTTTCAATCTCCAGTAACTTGGTCGCCTGTTCAGCGGCGATCTGGGATTGGCTCACTTCGCGCTGGGCTTCAATTTCAGCCTTGCGTGCGGCGCGCTCCTGCTCAGCCTGCTCGCGAGCCATATCCGCTTTCTGTGCAGCTTCGCGATTTTCCAGCTCTCGCTGCTGCTCCAGATATGCGTAGCGTTTCTCTTTATCAATCTCCAATTTCTGGCGTTCAGCTTCGAGATTTTTCTTCTCGATCTGCACCATAGTTTCCTGCTCAACGTCATTGACCTCTTTACGACGCGCTTCAATAGAGCGGGTCATACTGGCAAGGCCCTCAGCATCAAACACATTATCCTGATTAAAGAACTCTTTATGAGTTTGATCCAAACCAGTAAGGGATACAGCCTCAAGTTCCAATCCATTTTTCAATAGATCTTCGGAAACTACCTGCTGAACTTTTTGTACAAATTGACTGCGCTGCTCATGCAATTCAGCCATTTCCATTTCAGCTGCTACCGAGCGCAATGCATCAACAAATTTACCCTCGATCATTTCTTTTAATGCTTCGGGGTCTAAAGTACGCAGCCCCAAAGTCTGTGCAGCATTGGCTATCGCATCTACATCCGGTTTTACCCGCAGATAAAATTCAGCAAGTACATCAACACGCATACGATCCTTGGTGATCAGCGCTTGATGCTCTTTACGGGAAACCGCCAGGCGCAAAGTATTCATGTTCACAGGAATAATTTCATGTAGAACCGGTAGTACCAATGCACCTCCATTCATTATGACTTTTTGACCACCCATACCAGTACGCACAAATGAGCGTTCTTTTGAGGCTCTTGTATACAGGCGCGCAAAAATAGTTCCAATAACAATTAAGGCCACTAGTACAGCCCCGGCAATAAATACCATAACCGGTAGGTTTCCTATCACTTCTAGATTCTCCATTTAGTTATTCTCCATAAGATGTATACTGCTGGGGCGTGTTACTCGAAAATGTGCTCCCAGCTCTTCAACCAGTAACACCTTATCCCCCTGATTAAATGTTTCACTTTCATCCGGTTCCACCATCACATAATGTGTAGTTCCGTATTCATCACTAAAACGTGCTTCTGCTGGTGAACCGATTTCTGCTTTACCGATCGTAATAATAGCTACACGGCCAATAAAGGAATTTCTCTCAACTGCCTCGGATTCATCACCCACAGCAAAGCGCCGCATAATGTTGCCAACAAAACGTACCTGAGGTAGCGCAAGAAAAAAGACTGCCACAGCAAGTAAACCGCCTGGCAATAAATATCCAACAAGAGATTCTATGAGCATTTGGGCTACCAGGCCGGTCACTCCAAAGCTAACCAGAAAAGTTACTAACAGTATAAGTGCAGGAACTTCACCGAAACGCAACCACCCAAGCAGCTTAGTCATCCCCCCAGACAACCCTGTATCTGGCACGTCAACATCAAAATCTGGTAATAAATTATCCAGTAAATCTGAAATACCAACACCAATCAATGTCATGACGCCTTCAAGAAGCGCTATCATAAACATTAAAATCAGCGCACCGGTAAAGATCAGGTTTTGGTCTTGCAATAAAAATATCATCAGCCCCCCGATTTAATCTTGGCTAAACGTTCTTTCACACGATTATTTCGTGCGAACTCCTCAAGCTCTGCTAATTTGCTGGCATCTATCCCAGAGTCAAATGTCGATATAGCTGTATTACCTACTGCTCGATTAAATACATCAGTAGCTTGTTCTACCTGGGCTTTTGGTTTTCTCTCTCTGCCATATTCATCGGCAGTAACTCTACTACTTACCTTTTTATTAACTGCAATAAATTCTTGTAACTGCTCACGCATTTCACGTTTCTTACCTTGCAGGGCAAGAATATAGGAACCTAGTTCCTTTATTTCTATCTCATTTTCATTGATCGCTTTTTCTAAAATTGGAAGTTGCGCCTCAATATCCATTTGTTTGGCAATGGCGACTTCAGCCAAATCATCACGACCTTCACTTATAGCAATATCAATTTGTTCAGCTAAACGCTTATGACGAGCATTTTCATCGCTTAACGCTCTACTGTTTAGATACTTGGATGCCTCCACCTTCCCTAGCTGATCTCGCACATCTGCAATTGCATCATCCACCTCCCGAATTGCCTGCTCCATCACTGACTCTGGAGCAGTGGCTTCAACCGAGTCCACGACGGCATTGGCGGACACAGAGATTAAACGTGATATGCGCTTTATAAACCCTTCACTCATAACTTATCTCCTGCTCCCAAATAGAAGAATCCACCTTATTATTAGCTACAAACTTCAAGTGAAGTCGAAACAGTATCCAATCTCTCACCATAGATACTGTTTATGCTTTCCTGCTATGACGGCAAGACAATTTTTCCGCAAAGCATTACGAGTCTGCAGCAGAGTTTTTATAAGTAGCTCAATAGGATTAGAATCAATACTAAATTATATCAATGCCGTATTCTCTACGAGCAATTCCAATATCATTCAAATTAGTAAACTGCGATGACTTTTTCCCAAACAACAAGTCATTAATGGAAGGAACGCTTCTACACAGGAAAGTTATGATAGGGCAGATTTTTTTGCTCTGCCGAACCTCTCTCTACAGCAACCAATTTACGCATTTTTTACTTTGTGTGACAGCGCTACTGTGATCGATCGACACCATGGTAGGCATAGTCATCCGCCGGTAAACACGCCGAAATTTACTGGAGTCCATTGAGCATGACGTTCCTTTGCCTCACATGCATATAAATGTACACATACCAATAGAGTAGGTCAATCAATAGGAGGTAAAATGAGTGGATGACAAGTTTTTAAACGTGGGTCGCTTGCTTTTATGCTTTGCTAAAGTAGCAGCTATTAGCGCTGTAAAACTGAACATTGTGGTTGGCATACAATTCAAAAATCAATTACACGCTATAACAGCAGGCAAATAGTGACATAAAATCAACGCCAACTTATGGTTTTGAAAATATGAACGCGCCCAGTTCTAATTCATCCTTTCAGTGCTTGGAAAATCCTATTCTCAATGTCGATAGCTATAAAACTAGTCATTATCTGCAGTACCCCCCAGGAACATCACATATTAGTAGTTATGTAGAGTGTCGTGGTGGAGAATTTACGTCGACGGTATTCCTTGGCTTGCAGGCGTTTATCAAGCAATACTTGAGCACCCCCATCAGTTCTCATCACATTAATGAAGCTGAAAATATTTTAAACCCCCATGGACTACCATTTAACCGTGATGGATGGAATCATATTTTAAATGACCACAATGGTTTAATGCCCCTTGAAATTGCAGCGATAGAAGAAGGACAAGTCATTCCAGTAACCAATGTTTTAGCTCAGGTTGTAAATACCTGCCCCTCCTGCTTTTGGCTCACCACTTATATTGAAACTGCACTTTTACGGAGCATCTGGTATCCATCAACCGTAGCTACCCAGAGCCGCGAAATAAAGAAAATTATCTCACAGTATTTATTTGAAACAGCGGAAAATCTGGATACGCTGGAATTTCGTTTACATGATTTCGGGGCTCGGGGAGCCAGCAGTCTCGAAACAGCCATGCTGGGAGGTATGGCTCACTTAGTTAATTTTAAGGGGACTGATACGATATCCGGAATATTAGCCGCAAAAAAATTTTACAACGCCGCTGTACCTGGAGCTTCCATTCCCGCCGCTGAACACAGCACTATTATCGCTTGGGGACAACAGCATGAGGAAGATGCTTACCGTAATATACTTGAACAATTTTCTGGGGAAGGAAAAACTGTGGCTGTTGTCAGCGATAGCTACGATTTGTGGAATGCTATAGAGAATATCTGGGGAAAAAAATTAAAGGATAAAGTTACTCACAGTGGCGGCACATTAGTAATAAGGCCTGACTCCGGCAACCCAGAGGAAGTCGTGATAGAAGCAATAGAAAGGTTGATGCGGATATTTGGCTCGCAGAAGAATAAAAAAGGGTATCGATTACTACCCCCCTTTATTCGCGTTATACAAGGAGACGGTATCACCCGCTTTGTAATCCCGAAAATTCTCCAAGCAATGAAAGAAAACAATCAAAGCACAGAAAATCTGACCTTTGGTATGGGTGGAGGATTACTACAAAAAGTTGACCGCGATATGATGGGGTTTGCAATGAAAGCCAGTGCTATCTGTATCAATGGCAGTTGGTACGATATTTTTAAGAATCCGAGAACCGGACCCGAGAAAAGGTCCAAGGGTGGCCGCCTTGGCTTGATTCGCGGCGATGATGGTGCACTTCGAACTATTGCGCAGAGCGACCTAAAATCAGAGGCTAACCTGCTGAGGCCCGTTTACCGCAACGGTATCCTGCTTAAAGATATTACTTTCGACAAAGTTCGAAGAAATGCTGCCCTTTGAATCCCTTTCCACCCTCACAACGTCTTACCCCTACGAAACTTCACTTTACCGAGCGAGTACTTTACAACTTTAGGTTGGTCCTGTTAGTTGTGCGTATCCAAAGTCTGACCTCCGTGCACATAAGGCCTCCAGCGTCAGTCGTAATAACAATAAGTACCCGCAGAGAGTGCTCGTGCTCTCGTGGGGTAAAGGTAGCCAATGGAAAGAAGAAAATTCCTCAAGATCGCCGGCGTCGGCTCCAGTGGTATTTTGTTGCCTCTACAGGGCATTCAGGTCAGCGCGGAGCAGCTGCTCAATGAGGGCATGCACAGCTCCCATAAAAGACACCTGGCTGATGTAGTCCTGAATACCGCGCGCAAAGCCGGGGCCAGTTATACCGATGTGCGTATCGGCCGCTATCTGAACCAGTACGTTATGACCCGCGAAACCAACGTGGAGAATATCGTCAACACAGAATCCCTTGGCGCAGGTATTCGTGTGATCGCCAATGGTACCTGGGGCTTCGCCGCCACCAACGACCTTACAGCGGATGGCGTTGCCCTTGCCGCGCGCCAAGCTGTTGCCGTAGCTAAGGCCAATGCCAAGTACCAAACTGAGCCCGTGCGTTTGGCACCGGTAAAAGGGGTGGGCGAGGTTTCCTGGCAGACACCTATCGAACAAAATGCCCTCCAGGTCCCCATCAGTGAAAAAGTCGATTTCCTGATGGATGTTAACAATGGGGCACTCAAAGCTGGGGCCAGCTATATTCGTTCTTCCCTGTATCTGGTCAATGAGCAGAAGTACTTTGCTTCTAGCGACGGCTCCTATATTGACCAGGATGTCCATCGCCTATGGGCACCTATGCAGGTGACCGCTGTTGATAAGCAGAGCGGTGCTTTCAAGACTCGCAACGGTCTCAGTGACCCAGTGGGGAGAGGCTATGAATACCTGGCCGGTCACGACAAAGACAAGATTCGCGGTCAGACCACGCTCTACAAAGCTTCCTATGATATGGCCGAGGATGCAGTGCTTGCAGCCGAGCAGGCCCAAGCCAAGCTATCAGCCAAGTCCATCGATCCGGGCAAGTACGATTTGGTACTGGAACCCTCGCATCTGTGCCTGACCATCCACGAATCTGTGGGCCATCCTCTTGAGCTGGACCGCGTACTGGGTTACGAGGCCAACTATGCGGGAACTTCCTTCGCCACCCTGGATAAGTGGCGCAGCGGTAAATTCCAGTACGGCAGCGATAAGGTCACCCTGTTTGCCGACAAGGTACAACCGGGCTCCCTCGGCGCCGTCGCCTATGACGACGAGGGGGTAAAAACCAAGCGTTGGGACTTGGTAAAAGACGGCATCCTGGTGAACTACCAGGCTACCCGCGATCAGGTGCATATGATCGACCAAAAGGAATCCCACGGTTGTAGCTATGGCGATAGCTGGTCCAGTGTGCAATTCCAGCGCATGCCCAATGTCTCCCTGGCTCCGGGCGAGAAGAAGTACTCAGCCAAAGACATGATCCGCGATGTGGAAAAAGGCATTTACATTGTCGGACGCGGCTCTTATTCCATCGACCAGCAGCGCTACAACTTCCAATTCGGCGGGCAGCTGTTCTACGAGATCAAAAACGGCGAGATCGTCGGCCAGGTTGAGGACGTCGCCTACCAGTCCAATACCCAGGAATTCTGGAATTCATGCTCGGCGATATGCGACAGCAGCGATTACCGCTTGGGCGGAACCTTCTTCGATGGCAAGGGCCAGCCGAGCCAGGTGAGTGCAGTCTCCCACGGCTGTTCCACCACCCGTTTTGACCAAATTAATGTAATCAATACCAAGCGCAAGATTTCCTGAGCGGCGCACAAGAATAAGTAATTGGAGAAAAGGCAATGGCCATTCTGAGTAGAAGTGAAGCGAAGCGTATTCTCGACAAGGTTTTAAAATACAGCCGCGCCGATGAAGCCAGCGCGCAGCTGGCCGGCAGCGAAACCGGCAATATTCGCTACGCGCGCAACAGCGTTTCCACCAGTGGTATCGTCAACGATATCGAGCTGGCCGTAGAGGCCCGTTTCGGCAAGAAATCCGGTGTAGCCACTATCAATGAATTCAGTGATGCCTCCCTGGAAAAAGTGATGCGTCGCGCCGAAGAGTTGGCCAAGCTATCTCCGGAAAACCCGGAAGCCATGCCGATGCTGGGACCGCAGAAATATGTCAGCGTAGACGGCTTCGCCAAGTCCACTGCAGATATCACTCCAGACCAGCGCGCCAAGGCTGCGGCAGATTCCATTATTGCAGCCAAGGAAAAGAAAGTGGTTGCCGCAGGTTACCTGGAAGACCAGCGCTCTTTTGCGGCAGTCGCCACCAGTAAAGGCTTGTTCGGCTACCACGCTTCTACCTCTGCCAATTTCACTGTAACTATGCGCACCGAGAATGGCCTGGGTTCTGGTTGGGCCGAAAGTGACGTTACCGATTTCGGTGCAATGAGTACCGGCAGCACCTCTTCTGTCGCTATCGACAAGGCGGTCCTGTCCCAGGAAGCCCGCGCCCTGGAACCGGGCAAGTACACCGTGATCCTGGAGCCCAATGCAGTGTCCGGCCTGATGGGTTACATGATGAGCGGCTTCGATGCGCGCAGTGCCGACGAAGGCCGCAGCTTTATGAGCAAAAAGGGCGGCGGCAACCGGACCGGCGAGAAGATGTTCGACAAGCGCGTAAATTTCTACTCCGACCCCACCAGCCTCGATGTGCCGGCTCAACCCTGGACCGACGGTGATTTTATGCAGCTGGGACGCACCGAATGGGTGAAAGACGGGGTAGTGAAAAACCTGGCGCGCAGTCGCTACTGGGCGGAGCAAAGCAAAGGCGAAGCGGTCCCTGAGCCCAACAACCTGATTATGGTCGGCGGTGATAAATCCACCGAAGAACTGATCAAAAATACCCGCCGAGGCATTTTAGTAAGTCGCACCTGGTATATCCGTATGGTCGATCCGCAGTCCATGCTCCTGACCGGCCTCACCCGCGACGGCACCTTCTATATCGAAAACGGCAAGATCAAATACCCGGTGAAGAACTTCCGCTTCAACGAGAGCCCGGTAATCATGCTCAACAATATCGAAGATATGGGTGTACCCCAGCGAGTGGGTATGTGGGGCATGTCCGCCATGATTCCCGCGTTGAAAGTGCGCGACTTCACCTTCAGCAGCCTTTCCGACGCCGTATAACAGCCAGCACCCATCGAGGATAACGAAATGGAAAGAAGAAAATTTCTCCAGCTCAGCGGTGCCGGCCTGGGTGTTTCCATGTTGCCGCTATCCGGCAATCTGGTCGCCGAGAGCAAACTGACGCAAAGCGGTATTGATCTCTCTGTAAAAAAAGAATTTGCCGATGTCGCCCTGAATACCGCCACTAAACTCGGCGCCACTTATGCCGATGTGCGTATTGGTCGCTACCTGAACCAATACGTGATCACCCGCGAGATGAAAGTGCAGGACGTGGTGAACACCGAATCTATCGGCATGGGGATTAGGGTTATTGCCAACGGCACCTGGGGCTTTGCTGCCACCAATGACCTGACAGCCGATGGCGTCGCTCGCGCCACCCGCCAGGCAGTAGCTACCGCCAAGGCCAACTCCAAGTACCAGCAGGAGCCAGTACAGCTGGCTCAGGTAAAAGGCCACGGCGAGGTGAGCTGGCAGACACCCATCCAGAAAAACGCTATGCAGATCCCCCTGGCCGACAAGGTGGACCTGTTAATGGACGTGAACAAGTCCGCTATGGATGCCGGCGCCAGTTATATCAATTCCATGTTGTACCTGGTGAATGAACAAAAGTATTTTGCCTCTACCGACGGCTCCTATATCGACCAGGATGTTCACCGTTTGTGGGCGCCCTTCTCGGTCACCGCAGTGGACAAGAAAACTGGCGGCTTCCGTACCCGCCAGGGCCTCAGCCAGCCTGTAGGACGCGGCTTTGAATACCTGGATGGCCGCGCCGAAGACAAGATCCAAGCGCAGACAGTGCTCTACCGCGATTCCTACGATATGGCCGAAGACGCACGCCTGGCGGCGCAACAAGCCAAGGAAAAGCTCACCGCCAAATCAGTCAAACCGGGCAAGTACGACCTGGTGTTGGACCCAAGCCACCTCTGGCTCACCATCCACGAATCCGTCGGCCACCCACTGGAGCTGGACCGCGTGCTCGGCTACGAGGCCAATTTTGCCGGTACCTCTTTCGCCACTATCGATAAATGGCGCAGCGGCAAATTCCAATACGGCAGCGACAAGGTCAACCTGTTTGCCGATAAGGTACAGCCCGGCTCTCTCGGCGCCGTCGGCTACGACGATGAAGGCGTGAAGACCCGCAACTGGGATCTGGTAAAAGACGGTGTGCTGGTGAACTACCAGGCCACCCGCGACCAGGTACACATGCTGGGGCAAAAGAAATCCCACGGCTGCTGCTACGCCGACAGCTGGTCCAGCGTGCAATTCCAGCGCATGTCCAACGTTTCGCTATTGCCTGGCAAGGAGGAGCTAAGCGTCGACGATATGATCAAGGATGTGGAGAAAGGCATTTATATTGTGGGTGCCGGTTCCTTCTCCATCGATCAACAGCGCTACAACTTCCAGTTTGGTGGACAGCTGTTCTACGAGATTGAAGACGGCAAGATTACCGGCATGGTGGAGGATGTCGCCTACCAGTCCAACACCCAGGAATTCTGGAATGCCTGTTCGCAGGTCTGCGGCAAAGATGATTACCGTCTGGGTGGTTCCTTCTTTGACGGTAAGGGACAGCCGATGCAAACCAGTGCGGTATCCCACGGTAGTTCCACTGCACGCTTTGACGGTATCAATGTGATCAACACCAAGCGCAAGCTGGGCTAGCCATTGATCCAGGCGGGAGCTGGCCAGCAAACCAGTCAGCTCCCAGCATTGAAAATAAATAGGTAGAAGGAAAGAAGGTGCTCCGTTCGAGACCGTATGAGGCATGGATGCCGATTACGAGCGTACAGGGATGTATTTACCGCGTGTCTCGAACGGAGCACCTTCTTTCCTTTGCTCTCAACAATAAAAACCAACGCAGTAACAGAGTTATCCCGTGTCCCTCACCCGCAAGGCTTTTCTTCAGCGCCTGATCCTGGGTAGCTGCGCCGCTGCGCTGCCTCAGGGCACACACGCACAAAATACCGCACCGGGTAGTGCGCAGGAGCACTACGATTTTTATTTCACCCGCTTGATGTACGAGTCCGGTGACTGGGATGTGGATCAGCGCATGCCTTCCAACCTGCTCAATTCACTGGTGGAATACACCAATCTTAGGGTTGATCCCAAAGAGCACATAGTGCCGCTGGCCGATAAGAAAATGCTGCTGGCGCCTTTCTGCTACCTGGCCGGGCACAAGCTGGTGCAATTCACCACGGAAGAGGCAAAGAATTTTCGCGATTACGTAAATCGCGGTGGCTTTGTATTTGTCGACGACTGCAACCACGATATCGACGGTCTCTTTGCCAAATCCTTCGAAGCGCAAATGGCCGAGCTATTTGGCGAAGACTGCCTGCAAAAGCTCCCAGACGATCACGACCTCTACCACTGTTTCTTTCAATTCGATGAATTGCCGGTAACCAGCTTTGAATTAAATGGCTGGGGTGATGATCTGGTACACGACTACCTGAAAGCCATTGTTGTAAACGGCCGTATCGCCGTGCTTTACAGCAACAAAGATTTCGGCTGCGAATGGGACTACGACTACCGCAACAAACGCTGGCTCGCCATCGATAACACAAAATTTGCGGTGAACATTGTTATTTACGCACTGACGAGCTGATTATGCTGACCACCCTGGAAAATAGTATCGAAGAACAACTGCACAGCCTCGACAATCTTCAACAGGAAATTGCGCGGGTGATTGTCGGCCAGAAACCTGTGGTGGAACAGATGCTGATCTGCCTGTTGGCCGGCGGCCACGCCCTACTCGAAGGGGTGCCGGGACTGGGTAAAACCCTGCTGGTAAAAACCCTCGCCGATGCCAGTGCGCTGGATTTTAAGCGGGTACAGTTCACCCCGGATTTAATGCCCGGAGATATTCTCGGCAGTGAGATCCTCGAAGAGGATCACAGCACCGGCAAGCGCTTTTTTAAATTCCAGCAGGGCCCGGTTTTCACCAATATCCTGCTCGCCGATGAAATTAACCGCACACCGCCGAAAACCCAGGCAGCCCTATTGGAGTCCATGCAGGAAGGCTCGGTAACCGTGGGCGGTAAAACACTGAAATTGCCCGATCCCTATTTCGTACTGGCCACACAAAACCCCATCGAACAGGCCGGCACCTATCCGCTGCCGGAAGCTCAGCTGGACCGCTTCCTGTTAAATATTCATATCGACTATCCCGATGAGCGGGATGAAGTTGAAATCCTGCGCTCCACCACCGGTGCCAGCAGGGTCAAACCCAGTCCCAGCCTGGATGCGGAGCAACTGCGCGAAATGCAGAAACTGGTGCGGGAAATTCATGTCAGCGACGATCTCTACCGCTACGTGGCGACACTAGTGCGCGCTACCCGTATGGAAACCAGCGGCAGCGATACCCTGCAACAGTGGATCAAGTGGGGCGCCGGCCCCCGCGCGGGGCAGGCTCTGATTCTCGCCGCCAAGGCGCGGGCCCTTTTGCAACGACACCTCGCCGTCACCCGCGAGGATATCCGCAGCTTGTTACTGCCGGTACTGCGCCACCGGGTGCTGCTCAGCTTCCAGGCACAGGCCGATGGAGTGCAGATGCCACAGCTGATTGAAGAATTACTGGCAGCGGTGCCGGAACCGGGCCGGGACTGATCAGCGTGGAATACCTGTCCCCCAAAACCCTGGCCAGCTGTCGCGATCTGGTATGGCTATCGCGGCATATTGCCGAAGGCGTGATGCTCGGTGTGCAACACAGCCAGCGCCGTGGCACCGGCTTGGAATTTCACCAATACCGAGGCTATCAAGCGGGTGATTCCATCCGCCATATCGACTGGAAACTGTTTGCACGCAGTGATCGCTACTATGTGCGCGAGACCGAGCAGGAGAGCCGTATGCACGTGTGCTTTGTGCTCGATACCAGCGCCTCCCTGGGCCAGGCAAGCTTTGTCGAGCCCAGCCTGAATAAACTGCATTACGCCAAGTGTTGGATTGCCAGCCTGTGCTGGCTGCTCAACGCCCAGGGAGACAGCTTTTCCCTATTGGCATTTAACAGTAGCCGAACGGTTTATGTGCCCGAAGGCCAGGGCGAGAGCCACCCGCGTCAAATCGCTCTTCAGCTACAACAACTCGACGCCAGCGACCACTGGCCAGATCACACTCAACTGGCGCCGCTGTGGCAATACTTTGAGCGGCCCTGTCAGGTGGTATTGCTGAGTGATTTTTTTCAACAGGACAATGAGATCGGCGATTTTGCCGCACGCCTGCATGGCGCCGGCCGCCCCTGCCTGCCACTGCAATTGTTAATTGAGGCAGAACAGACTTTTCCTTTTGGCGGAGAGCTAAAGCTGCTCAATCCAGAAGTAAACACCAGTACTCCCGCAACTTTAGAAGTGGACGCCGAGCGGCAACGCCAGTCTTACCTGGATGCTTTTGCTCAAGCACAGAGGGAGTTAAAAGCACGCTTTGCCGCACAGGAGTGTTCACTACAGACCGACCTTATCGAGCAGCCTGTGGAAAAGTCACTGCGACAATTTGTTCAGCTGCACGGCAGGTTGTGCTGAGATGTTGTGGATAAATAACTTATTTCAATCCCCACAGTGGCTATGGCTATTCACAGCCCTGATTATCCCTATCGCCATTCATTTGCTGCGCCGAAGTAATCCACAACAGATCTCCTTTGCTGCGCTGCAATGGGTACAAAGATATTCACAGAGTCGCGCGCGCCGCCCTATTGTGGATAACAAGTGGTTGCTGCTATTGCGCCTGCTAATCGTCGCCATGCTGGCAAGTTTATTGGCTCAGCCGCTGATTAAACGGGAAATTTATCCCCAAGAGGGCGTGATACTGGTAGACCCCAGAATTGGGGCGGACGAAGCGAATACATTTATCCACAATTCACTGCCGCAGCTTGTGGGGGAAGGTAATAAAGTGCTGTGGTTATCCCCAGAAACGTCTTCCGTAACCTCACCCCCACCACAAAATGTGGACCTGTGGAAAACTCTATCAGCACTATCACGCCGGGCGGATTTGCGCAGGGCTCATATCCTGTTGATAAACAACGGGGTTCCAGCATCCCACCAGGCACTAAGAGTCAGTCCCCATTGGCAGTGGCACGGCCTCAACAAAGCATCCACAGCTCCGAGCCAGGCATTACCGAGTATCGCTTTAATGGGCAAAGCGCCCAGCTGGTGGGCGCCGGTGCTGAAAGACTGGCAAGGCAATATGCCGGGACTATCGGTGCATATTCAGGAACAAGAAGAGACTCCCAATGCCGAGCAGGCAGATTGGTTGATCTACACGGGCCCCGCGCCCCTGCCACAAGCCGTGCTGGAATTTGTTTCAGATGGCGGCCTGTTAATCACCGACAACAGTATCCCCCCTGCAGATGATCTCAACTTCGTTGCTGTGGATAACAGCCAGTCAGCTCAAGCGGCCTCAATGGGACGGGGAAGTTGGCTGCGCTACGAAAGTGACTGGTACAGCGAGGCCTTTTATCGCCGCGCAGATTTACCTGAACGTTTATGGCAGCACTGGTCTGGGCAAGACTGGGCTCTGCAACACCAAAATCGTGGCCACTGGTCTGCCAATAAAGTAGTGGCAGACATAGCTGGGGCAGGCCTTCCTGTAGAAGACAGCGAGGTAGAAAACCGCCGTATTGAACAACTGCAACCCTGGTTAATAGCCGCCCTACTGTTACTTCTGGCTTTTGAACGCCTAATTGTCCTATCGCGACCCGCAGTCATCATGGCAACTGTTAGTAACGGGGAGGCCGACCATGGATAAGCGTGAGTCCACCCTTAACGCTGTGCACAGGCGCTGGCTACTGACAGCCCTGCGGCCCTATCTCTGGCTTGCCACTGGCCTCAGCCTTCTGGCTGGCTTGGGCATTTTTGTATTCGGCTGGCCACAGTGGCTATTGCTCGCCTGGCTCGGAATTATTGTTGTAGCAATTCTATTGGATCGCAGCTGGCGCCCAAGCCCTGAAAACCTTTGTCGACAGTTGGATGGGCAATATCCACAGCTGCAAGACAGCAGCCAGTTGCTTAGCCAACAGAAAACCAACCTAAGTCCATTGCAGCAATTACAGCGCACGCGTATCGAAACAGAGCTGCAACAACTGCTGGAAAGTGGCGACCGGTCGTCTTTCGGTCCAAAAAAACTCCGCCGTACCCTGACAAATGCCTTCGGTGCCTGCCTGGGACTTTTGTTATTTGTACTGAGCGATTCTCACTTCACCGGGGATAAAACTGAGACCACGCAACAAAATACAGCTATTCACGTTGCCGAAAAACTTGCCATAACGCGCGCGGCAACCCATATCCAGCCGCCCGCCTACACTGGGCTCGCAGCCGACAGCCAATCCTTACAAATCGATGTGCCGGAGCAGTCTGCGGTCGAGTGGCAAGTTGAATTGAATCAGCCGGTGCAAGGGCTGGAAATGTTGGCCGAAGCTGAGCGCTTCACCTTTTCTCCGCTAGGTAATCTACCCAGTAAAAAATGGCAATTACAACGCACTATCGCTAAGGCAGACTTTTACCAGCTCTCAGTGCAACTCGCGGAGAGCCAAATGCTATTGCCGGAAATTCATAATATTCGGGTGCAAAAAGACAATGCTCCGGAGTTTACCTTTGAGGCACCCAGCTTGCGCGTCGATACCATTAAAGGGAGCGCTCAAAGTATTCCCGTGAAAGTAATCATTAATGATGATTACCAGGTGAGTTCTGCGGATTTATTGGTCACCCTTGCCAGCGGCACCGGGGAAAATTTACGCTTTCGCGAAGAGCGTATTCCGCTCGCCAGTTTGCACTCCACTGCTTTATCAACAAGCCTCTCGGAAGATAAGAAAGCAGCTCGCTACGATTTCCTCCTGCCCATCCACCAGTTTCCCATGGAAGCGGGAGATGAACTCTACTGGTATCTGGAGGCCAGGGATAACCGCGAGCCCAGCGCCAACGTTGCCAAGAGCCAACACTTTATCTTGCGCTGGCCGCAAGAAGAGATTTTCGGGCTGAGTGACAGCGAGGGGATGGCGATTAAGATATTACCGGAGTACTTCCGCAGCCAACGCCAGCTGATTATTGACACCGAGGCCCTGCTAGCCGAGCAAGAGCAGCTGCATCCGGAGGAGTTTCGCAAACGCTCCGAGGGTTTAGCCTATGAACAGAATTTGCTGCGCATGCGCTACGGCCGCTTTCTCGGCGAAGAAGACTCGGAAGCGGAGCATTCTGGAGGAGATGGTGAGCAGCACGAGGATGAAGAGGAATCTGAACACGACCATGACCACCATCATCCAGAACAAGGTGAGCACAAGGTACATGGTGAAGAAACTACCGCTCCCTTTGCCCAGCGTGGCTCCCGTTTCGAACTGGCAGAGCGCATAGTCGCTTCCGTCGGGCATCAGCATGACAGCTCTGAACACGCCACCCTATTTGACCCACAAACAAAGGAGCTACTGCGAAACGCTCTGAACGCCATGTGGAGTTCCTGGCGCGACCTGTCGGTTATAGAGCCCCAAGCCTCTCTGCCCCATCAACACCGGGCGCTGCGCTTTATCAAGGAGGTACAGCAGGCCTCGCGTATTTACTTACAAAGAATCGGCTTCGAGGCGCCTCCCATAGACGAGAGCCGTCGGCTTAGCGGTGAACGGGAAGACGTAGCGCCAGAAACTGTCGACAGTGCCTTTGAACAAAAACAAAGAGCACAGGTGCTCGCCCTAATGGCCCAAGTAGACTCTGGCGCCGAACTCAATACCGATCTGCTGGTGCAGATAAATGAACTAGCCACAGAGCAATCATTAGATCTTGGCCTGGAGCTGTCCAAACAGCTGCGTTTATACCAGCAGCGCCACCAGCAACCGAATTGCATTGGTTGCACGAACTCCCTGAATCAGCTGCTCTATCAGCTACTGCCAGCACCGGAGTCTGCGCCTTCACTGCCTTTGCAAACTGAGGCCGACGGCCATTTCAGCCGTTGGCTACACCAGCAAGGGGAGAAATCACTGTGATTGATTTCTTGATACCCGGCCTGTGCCTGTTGGCCTGTTTAGCATCATTGGTACTGTTGCGCCGCCGAGGCGCCAAGCCATTCGACTATGGCCTGCAACTGGCGATTTGGTTGAGCGCCTGGATGCTTTGGCAGCCGCCGGCAATCATTCCCGCCGAGCGCAATATCTCTATCGACAGCAAACAGCTGGCGAGCTTACATCCAATAAATCTCAATGGTGTGGAAAGTCTCTCCCTCAATGGGGAGCCACTCGGCCGCGACAAACTGCGGGACCTGGCACCAGTGCGCCTGGAGCTATCGAATATCCAGGAAGCTGGTAGCAGCTGGGAATTCGACTGGCAGCGGCGAATTACCTTGGGTGATTCTTTAAAATTAAAGGTTCACAACAACCAGCCACTGACTGAAAACCTACAAATTAGTCTGCTCAATCCCTACGGCCATATTGAAGACAGTCTTGAGCTGAAAGTGGGAGAAGCAATTCAGGCACAACTCACTGCCACTCCAAAACTCGCGGGCCCCCAGCTATACCGAGTACGGACGGAAAGTGAAACCGGCGAAACCCATACAGATCCTTTACCCATCCTGGTGCGAGAACCGCTCCAACCCAAATTATTACTGTGGCTGGCACGCCCCTCTTTTGAGACGGCAGCCCTCTCTCGCTGGCTGCGCCAATCCGGTGTAACAGCACAAGTGATGACCCAGTTGGCACCTGAAATTAGTAGAAAAGAAACTCTCAACGGCATTCCACTTACCGAGTCTGCGGATTTATTCACGAAAGAAAGTCCCTTCGATTTAGTGATACTTGACAGTAGTTTGTGGCCACAATTTTCTGCTCTGCAAAAGCGTCAGCTCAACGAGCTGGCCACTACAAAGTCACTGTTGTGGTTAGTCACTAGCGATAGCTCTGAAGAGTTTCTCCAGTACGCTGCTGCCCAATCCATGCCTCTACAAAAGGAAGAAGCCACCCACTTACATTCCGGCTTTGGCTACCAAAAAGCGGACAATCCAGAGATTCCCCCACTGCGTAATCTTGGCTTCAAAGTCACACAGCCCGGCTCCTACGACTTTTTACTGGGCAATGGAGAGTCCCCACTTTTCTGGGGGCGTTCGACTGAGACACAACACCTGGGGTTTATCCTATTTAGTGACAGCCATCGCTGGCTAACCGGTGGGTTTGCTACTGAATTCGCCAGTCTATGGAAGTCCATTATTGATTACCAACTCAAGCATTTGGGTAGTCAGCAGCCAATAATCCTCTCCAATGAGTTACCGCGTACACAAGAACGCATCACCCTATGCAGCCCACTTTTTTCTGATCAGAGTCCATTCTTATCAGAGTTTCAAGATAGCTCCCGCTCTACCAGAGGAATCGCCGCAAGCAGAAGTTCCCAGGGTCAGTGCTACAGCTTCTGGCCCCAAAATTCAGGTTGGCACCAGCTTTGGACTGAATTGGAAGGGGACTCGGTACTAGACTTCTATATCTTTGCCAAAGAGGACTGGCCACTATGGCAGCAGTCCCTGAATGCCAGGGAAACCCAACTAATGGCTGCCGCACGTTTGGGGCCAGAAGCAAATAATCACGCAAACAGAGTACTGCTGGGGCGCCAATGGCCGGCCCTTATATTGCTGTTACTAGTGTGTATAAGCTGGTGGCGGGAACGCAGGCTTTTGAACAGATCACGACCCTGAGGACTGCACCGAGGGCTGATTTCCGGGCTTAGCCTCTTGCTTGGGAAATATCATCTGGTCGACGGGATACCCCAAAGCTTTGGCCTTCTGCAAAAACTGCTCTAATACATCCTTGGGCATGGTTGGGGTGCGGGACAATATCCACAGATAGGATTTATCGTAGCCGGATACCATCGCATATTGGTAGTCATCCGATAAAGCAATCACGATATAGGATGAGTAAAAGGGGCCAAGAAAAGAGACTTTCAAATGGCCCACATTTTTCGGGCCGACAAACTCGGCCCTCCCCTCCGCCATTTGCCAGGCATCACGCGCTTTTGAATAGCCGGTATTGATCACCGCGACAGAACCATCATGGTTGAGACTGTAGTCGGCAGTTACCTGGGTCAGGCCGCGCTCGAATGAGTGATCCAATCGAGCAATCTCATACCAGTGACCTAAATATCGCTGTAGCTGGAAGTTTTGGACAGGCTCAACCCCCTCCGGCACCCGGGTACAGGCACCCAGCCAGAAAAAGGAAAGCAGTAATACACCCAGTGAAAACAGCTTCATCTAGCCACTCCCAGCAAGCTCCCCCTCAAGTCAGAATAGAAGGCAGGGGTTTCACAAGATCAGGATAGTTTCGGGAATCTGTATTTCACCCATAAAAAAACCACCGCGAGGGTGGTTTTTTTATCGCTGGACTGACCAACTTATTTTTCGACGAAAGCGCGCTCAATCACATACTCGTGAGGTACACCTGCGCGGGTCTCCTTGAATCCCCAGTCATCAAGGATATTGGTGAGATCCTTCAGCATTGCCGGGCTGCCGCACAGCATAAAGCGATCTTCCTCAACATTCGGCTTGGGCACACCCAGATCGGTGAAAAGCTTTCCGGACAGCATGAGATCAGTCAGGCGGCCAGTATTCCGATAGGGCTCACGGGTCACGGTTGGGTAGTAAAGCAGTTGCTCGCGTACCATCTCGCCAAAGTACTCGTGTTCCGGCAATTCGTTCTCGATCTGCTCCTGGTAAGCCAGCTCAGAAACATAGCGAACACCGTGAGTAAGGATTACCTGGTCAAAACGCTCGTAGACCGTGGGATCTTTGATGATGCTCATGAAAGGTGCCAAGCCAGTACCCGTGGACAGCAACCACAGGCGTTTGCCCGGCAGCAGGTGGTCCGCCACCAGAGTACCGGTGGGTTTTTGGCTCACGTAGATTTCATCGCCCGGCACAATCTTCTGCAGGCGGGAGGTCAGGGGGCCATCGGGAACCTTGATACTGAAGAATTCCAACTCATCTTCGTAGTTGGCACTAGCAATAGAGTAGGCGCGCAGCAGTGGACGGCCATTGTCCTGCTGCAAACCGATCATCGTGAAATGTCCGTTCTCAAAGCGAAAACCCGAATCCCGGGTGGTCTTGAAGCTAAACAGTGTGTCGTTCCAGTGATGGACTTCCAACACCTTCTCTATATTCAATTTGGACATAAACTTAAAACCGGTTATTCCACGACTCTCTTGATAGTTGAATTTTAGCCCTAGAAGATCTATTGGCAAAGTGGGATATTTCGATATTCCTTATCTATTTTAACGATCAACTGGAGATATCCCTTTGCGCTACACGCTCCGCCAGTTAGAGGTGTTCCTTGCCTGTGCCCATCACGAGAATGTCAGTCGTGCTGCGGAGAGCCTGAGTATGTCCCAGTCCGCAGCCTCCACAGCGCTGAAAGAGTTTGAACAGCAGTTTGAGTTACGCCTGTTCGAGCGCACCGGTAAACGGTTGCGCCTCAATGAACTGGGACGGCAGTTGTGGCCAAGGGCGGAAGAACTCCTGGAGCGAGCCCAGGAACTTGAGCAGACACTGGCCACTCACCGGGAACTGGGAAGCCTGAAGATCGGAGCCACCCTAACCATTGGCAACTACCTGACTGCCAGCGTGATGGCTCGTTATATGGAAGAGCAGCCCGGTACTCAAGTACAACTAGAAGTTGCCAATACCGCCGCGATTGCCGAGAGGGTGCTCAATTTTGAATTGGACCTGGGATTAATTGAAGGAGAGATCAATCACCCGGATCTGGAAATCATTCCCTGGCGCCATGATGAGCTGGTTGTTTTCTGTGCACCAAACCACCCTTTGGCAAGCCGCAAGCGCCTCGCCGATAAAGACCTGATCGGTGCGACCTGGATCACCCGGGAATCGGGATCTGGAACGCGACAGACTTTTGAGAGAGCCATGGTAGGGCTATTGCCACAACTACATATCCTATTGGAATTACAACATACAGAAGCGATCAAGCGGGCCGTAGAAGCGGGGCTTGGAATCAGCTGCCTTTCCCGTGTTTCATTAACTGATGCTCTTAAGCGCGGCTCGCTTATTGAGCTACCCGTACCAGATAGAGACTTTCATCGAGAATTCTATTTTGTCCTGCATCGACAAAAATACAGAAGCGCCGGAATTAAGCGATGGATGGAATTATGTGACTCAGCAGGATAAAAAAAGATTAATTATTTGAGAAAATTTGTATTTAAATCATAGAGTTATCTAATTTGCTTAAAATCAGTAAAGTTACATCATTCCAGTCTTTAAGCCGTATGGGCTAACCCTGCGTTTTGCGTATGATGAATTCTCATCTACCTCTATCATCAATCCAAGATCTACTACCTATCTACTTATTTTGGTAAATTACGCAACTTAAGACGACCTCCCCAACCTATAGTTTTATCTATGATTTTTTAAGTGGTCTGCTCCTTACTTACAAAGAGATTATATGAAGATTAAAGGAATTTTATTGTTTTGTGCTGTTTTCAGCCTCTCACTATCCGCTTACGGAAATGGCCTGATTTCCATCAATGAAAAAGCCGAATATCACGACGAAGAATTAATTGCATCCAATATAGTTAAAGAGTGTAATAACCTTGGTTATCAATTTTCAAGCTCAACCAAGAAATTTCTTGGTAAGCATGGATTTGCCAGTTCACTAGACCCAGAGTTGGATATTCAATCAGAGGGATACAGTCTTAAATTAACAATTCTCAATGCATATAGCGGAAGATATATTTCAGGTAGCCATCAAAAATCAGTCTCAATTGAGGCTGAACTCTACAAAAACGGCGACTTGATAGATACACTCAAGACCACCAGAAATTCAAGTGGAGGCTTATTTTATAAATTCAAAAGCTCCTGCAGTGTTCTTGAACGTTGTGTTCACACCCTTGGCAATGACGTAGCCAAGTGGATCTCTAGAAACCATAAAATTTAGCTTCACCCAAATAAGGAAACATCATGAATTATATTATTAAATCCATATCTGCTGCAGCCTTTGCATTAATAGTATCTGGCTGTACAAGCAATCCGATTATGAATATTGAAAGTAGATTAATTCCCGATCGTCTTGACGGGTCAGCTCAAACTCAAGATTCAATTAAAAAATCAATTATTGCAGGGTGCATCGAGAGAAACTGGACTTGCCAACAAGTTGCTCCTGGGAAAATATTAGCCACCATTAACGTTCGCAAGCATCATGCTGAAGCAGATATTATATATAACCTTAATAGTTATAGTATCACCTATAAAGACAGCGATATGCTTGACTATAGTGAAAAATATTACACCATTCACAGAAACTACAATCGCTGGGTTAGAAATTTAAATGATGCGATTGTTAAAGAACTTTCAATATAATTTATCTCCCGCTATAGCTAACACTATAGCGGGGTATACCGTAAAAAAATATATTTCTTTTTACTATATTCTATAATCTCAAGCAAAAATCATATATTGAATTTCTTTGAAAAAAGTACATTTTTTAAGTAAATATTTCTTGGCACAGGCAAGGACTTTATTATAGCGAAATACATTGAAATACTGTCCCTTTAATCTCAAAAGAAACCACTTATATCCTCGTACTAAAGTCAGTTAATCTATTCACCGATTATCTTTTGCCTGAACATGGATGTACTTCCCAATTACCTTTTTATTCCTGTCTACAGTAAAAAAATAGACCCTAGCAAAAAAACTGACCTACTAGTTTATCTTCTCTCCGATAAATGTTATCACTATATACATAACACTCTTTCCTTTTATGTATCCCACCACCTAAGATACTGTATAGATTAGTAGCTTAAAATCATCATGTGTATTTGCCTCTAAGTATAATGCCTACCTCAATCAGACTCTCCTTCTGGCGAGCTAATTTAAAAAATATCGCAAGTAACTTTCTTCGAGGCTGTCGAAATAAAGATCATCTGCTAAAACAGAGAATAAATAGTATATGGTACTTACATATCTAATTCATGCGACTTAAACTATTCAACTGCTTTATGATGACTAGGTTCTATATTATTGGCGAATCACACATCAGAATTTCTATGAGACTTTCGACACTATACGCGCCTTTACAGAAAACCAGGAAGGCCTCTCTCTTCGAATGGTTTTTTCATCTTTTAGAATTCAATTAATATTAAATAGACCCCCAAAAACCATATTTAGCATTAAATTAACTTCAAACAATTATTAAGACCAATTAATACTAAATTATAATCTGATTTTGCTATTGGTGGTGTAATTAGTTTTATATGTTAACATGAATATATGAGAATTCATTCCTGGTTAGCGTAGAATTTTCATTAGTCTCCATAAGTGTACTTTTGTAAAGGATGAAGCAGTACATGAGTAAAATTTATTTGTTGATCATAGTTTTTATGTTGATCGGATGTACTAATTATCAACCAATATTTCCTGAGGGCTATGCGGGAGATCGATCGACTATTAGCGACACTTTTATCCAAGTCGGTTCAGGCGAAGCACAGTTTTTTTATGTTGAATCAGTAAATAGAATTCCAGTAGAGAATGCTCTAGATATAACATCCCAAACTTCATTCAATAAAGGACGAGTAATATATCCTTCTGGATACATTCGAGAGGTCCCATCCCAACCATTGACGATTAATGTCATCGGTAAAAACGTATACTCAGCCCCAATATTAGGGCTAATGGATTCTAATAATCTATATACAATTCAAGCGGATTTAGAAATTAACCCTAAAAAAAATCACGACTATTTAATAAAAGGTATACTAGAAAATAATTATCGTGCCATATGGATTGAAGATAATACTGGTGGCATAGTCTCGAGCATATACACATATATAAATGGTAAGTCAGAATATATTTCTAGCAGAGAACTAAAGGGATACTCACCAGCTAATACTAAAGAAGAGATTTATTTACAAATCAAAGGGGGAGAAACCAATGGTACAATTATTAAGAAAATTGGTCATCCTGACAGAATAGAAAAGTTACCTTCAACTTTATTTAGACCTTTTCGGCAAACGATATATAAATATGATCAGCTAGGTGAAATACACTTCTATAATTTTTTTGGAACATTATATACAAGAAAAATAGTTCCGAATATAGGTGACATTAAACTGGAATTAACTGAAAGATTGACCAATAATGATCCAATATATCTACGCGAATTAGGAATTTTTTACTACAAAAACTCTAATTTATCTACTGATGAACTAGATTTGTTTGCTCAAAAGATACTAGATTTGAAACACAGTAAAGATCCCTATATGGTAGATGCTTTAGCATGGTTCTGTAAAATTCTAGGAGCCTCTAAAAATACAAAATATAAAAATTTACTTCAAAATCTATCACAAGATGATGTACATAACAAATTAAGAAGATATGCCAGATCAAGTTTTAAAGAGATCAACGCCAACTAAAATTCAACATGAATAAACGATTTAGCAGAGTAGAAGTCTCTTAGATTTATTTTTTACTCTGCTTTTTTAACATACTAGAAAAATTTACAGCTTTATTTTCATTCGGAAATTCAGAATTAGGCATATCGCAGCATAAGAAACTACAAAGAGGCTCCCAACCATCTTTAACATTGAAAAACAAAATGTTGTCCTTTGGAATAATCTCTTTAATTTTACTTATATGAGAATGGTATATAATACGGGCGTGATCCTTTGAAAAATCATTAGCAAATGTTTTATCAATTATGTATTTTTTTACAATTTTAATAAAATATGAAGCTCTTTCATAATCAACATGGTTCGCCCAGTATAGAGCGGGGAAAATTGTGTTGCTCATACTGGAATACCAATCATCAAAATTTCTCTCAGTGAATATTACTTTTGCTGACGGATTCTCGGAAAAAAATTCTTCTATAAAGATACAGACTGGCCAGTCCAGCATTACCTCATATTTATCTGAAAGAGATTTCCAGTCGGGAAATTCCTTTTCCAACTCTATTAACCAGTGCTGACTAAGACTATGAGATGATGCAAAATCACTCATATGTAGACAAGATCTAAATCCTAGTGCCTCCAAAGCTAACTTTAATGAAAAAGTCCCTGTGCGGCCAAACCCCGCACCAATTATTTTAATACTCATTAACGCTTAAATAGGAAAATATCAAATATCGTAGCCATTTAATCCACAGGGAATAAAAGAGAGGGTAGCTCCAAATGTTATTAAAAATAAAATAAGATTACTTGCCACCATCATCACTACTAGACTAAAAAAAAATTGGGATATAAAAAATATAATTGCTAAAAATTAACACCTAGATTAATAACAAACGGTACATCTATTCCATCATTGTCACTGAACAAGTTGGCGTTGGAGAAGTGTTTCCAGGAAACCATTAGCACCAGATCTTCTTTTCTTCTCCAGTTGATTCGCGCAGCATATCCAACCTGTGCCTGGAAAGAAAAGTTATTATCCTGACGACGGTTTCCCAATTGGTTGCTGGAAATATAGCTAGGACCCAACGCTCTAACAAAGAAATAAGGTTGCCCCCAACTTCTTTGCCTGGGATATAGATTTAATTGAGGATAGATAGAAAACGCTCTTATACGTTTATTTTCATCGGCATCAGTAGTTAGCTCTGTATAGCTAACACCTATATCAATGTGCTGACGGTAACTCTTTTCAAAAGTTTTAAAGGAGTAATCTATCCCGTAGGTTTTATTATTCTGACTTGAATCAGGCTGCGGGCCACCGCCAAAACTCACTAAGAGTTCATCAGCAGTAACTGGCTGAGCCAAAATAATTGTCGAAACTACAGCCAGTACCCACTTCATATGCTATCCCTAGGTTAAAGCTCTCTAAGAGGAAAATTAAATACGTCTTTTAAATATTAAAGAAGTATTGATTCCGCCAAAGGCAAAATTATTACTCATCACATACTCAGTATCGATGTGCTTTCCACTGCCTTGGATATAATCCAATTCCGCACAGTCAGAATCAACCTCTGCCAAATTAATCGTGGGATGGAACCAACCGTTACGCATCATCTGAATGCTTGCCCAAGCCTCCAATGCGCCACAGGCACCCAGCGTATGACCGGTATAGCTCTTAAGTGAGCTTATGGGTACTGCACGCCCAAATGCATTACGGGTTGCGTGGCTTTCTGCAATATCACCTCGGTCCGTAGCTGTGCCATGCGCACTGACATAACCTATTTCGCTAGTCTCTACCCCAGCCTGTGCTATTGCCTGCTGCAATGCCACCTGCATAGTTGCCGATTGAGGTTGGGTGACGTGGCTGCCATCAGAGTTGGTTCCAAACCCTGCGACCTCTGCATAAATCCTGGCTCCACGGGCAATCGCGTGCTCATACTCTTCCAAGATAAGTGTACCGGCGCCCTCGCCGATAACTAATCCATCCCGGTTGCGGTCGAAGGGACGAGGAGACAATTCAGGGGTGTCGTTCTTTGTTGAAGTCGCATATAAGGTGTCAAAGACCGCAGCCTCAGTTGCACACAACTCCTCTGCACCACCGGCCACCATAATGGTTTGGCTACCATTGCGAATTGCCTCATAGGCATACCCAATCCCCTGGCTTCCAGAGGTACAAGCGGAGCTTGTGGTATAAACCCGTCCACACAAGCCGAAAAATACCCCAATATTGACCGCCGCCGTATGGGACATCATTTTTATGTAACTGGTCGCATTGAGGCCGTCGGTGCGGTGATTTATCAACATATTGCCGAAATCAGCCACTGCTGACGGAGTGCCTGCTGACGAGCCATAGGAAACTCCGACAGCACCACTTTTGAGAATGGGGTCATCCAACAATCCCGCATCCTCAAGCGCAATCTCACTGGCGCGAACCGCCATTAATGAAACGCGCCCCATGCTGCGCACACGTTTACGGTTGTAGTGGGCCGGTTTTTCGAAGTCCTTTACCGGCGCGCCCAGTCGGGTTTCAAGCCCCTCATACTTATCCCAGTCTTCCATGTAGGAAATGCCTGAAAGACCGCTCTGTAAAGCCTGACTAACCGAGTCCCAACCTTGGCCGATAGGGGATATTCCGGCCATTCCTGTAACAACCACGCGTTTCATTAGCAGAGACCACCATTTACTGAGATAACTTGACGGGTGATGTAAGCAGCACGTTCATGCATCAGGAACGCTACAGTTGCCGCCACTTCTTCTGGTTTACCCATTCTGCGGGCAGGCACCATTTTTAAAATTTCTTCAACGGGCAAGTCTTCATCTAACATATCGGTGTCAATGAGGCCCGGAGCAACACAATTCACGGTAATCTTTCGCTTGGCTAACTCCAACGCCAATGCCTTACTTGCACCGATCAAACCCGCTTTGGATGCGGAGTAATTTACCTGGCCGCGATTTCCAGCAATGCCGGATACAGAAGTCATCACGACAATACGGCCGGGCGCACGGCGCCTGACCATTGGCATGGTTAAGGGGTGTAAAACATTGTAGAAACCATCCAGATTGGTGTGTACAACAGAATCCCAATCTTCAGCAGGCATCGCAGGGAAAGCATTGTCGGCAGTAACACCAGCATTGCACACAATGCCGTAGTAACAGCCATTACTCTCGACATCTTCCAATAAGACATCCCGTGCTTGCTCCCGGTCGGCAATATCAAACTGCAAAATTCTGCTTTTTCGCCCTAACTTAGCAATCTCTTCTGCTGTTTCCTCTGCTTGATCACGGCGGCTGCGGCAATGTAAAACAATATCGTAGCCATCTTCAGCTAACTGAAGTGCAATCGCCCGGCCAATACCACGACTGGAACCGGTAACTAAAACCCACTCTGACATTTAGTTTCTTTCCTTCAAATACTGTTCTACGTTATCCGGCTGATAAACATTAAGTCGTGCACTCTGCTCGATAGATGAGCCGGTTATCACACACTCAAATGTCGCCATGCCATTTTCAGCCTGGAGAATGCGCTGGACATCAATTGTTAATTCTTCCCCGCAGCGATAACTCTCGATATTTGACAGGAACTTGCGAGTACCCAGTAAAAAACCCAGGCGAACGTCTTTACCCTGCTCTTTTGCATGATATCCGGAGAAAGCTGCGATGGATTGGGCCATATATTCAATGCCCACGTAAGCGGGAACACGACCGTTGCGGGAAAATATTCCATCATCACGAACTCGCAACTTTGCCTGTAGCTGCTCCTCGCCTACAGAGATCACTTCATCGAGGAGTGACATATTTCCACTGTGTGGCACCAGTTCTTCAGCAGTATATTTTTGCATCTATTTTACCTCTGACTGCCCAAGATTACCGAGCAATTACTCCCACCAAAGGCAAAAGAGTTACTCATTACATAGCGCAATTTTCCAGGAGCCTCGTGGCCTTGATACAGGTTCAGTCGCACGATCTCCGGATCATAGTGGCCATCATACTGATGGCGGGGAAATTGATCATATTGTAAGGCAAGCCAACAAAAAGCCGCTTCAAGAGCGCCTGCAGCACCGAGTGTGTGCCCGGTGAGAGGTTTTGTGGAAGAACACGGTAGCTGGCTTCCAAACACTCTTTCAACGGCCAGAGCCTCCATAGAGTCGTTATGTGGCGTTCCCGTACCATGAAGATTCAGATAATCAATGTCGGCGGTATCCAAGCCGGCATTCTCCAGAGCCCCGCGCATACAGGCTTCCGCACCACGTCCTTCTGGGTCTGGGGCCGACATATGGTGGGCATCAGACGTGGCAGCAACACCGGATAGAACTACAGGACCAGGCTCTTTGCTCAGCACAAACATTGCTCCAGCTTCCCCGAGATTAATACCATCCCGATTAACGCTGAAAGGATTGGTCTGGCCGGTACTAAGTGCCCCCAGGCTATGAAACCCCCGGACTGTCATGCCACAGAGAGAGTCCACACCGCCAACAACAACGGCATCACAAGTACCGGTTGAGATAAGGCGCCGGGCACTGGCAAAAGCATTGGCACTGGAGGAACAAGCTGTGGAGACGGTGAGCTGAACGCCTTGGATTCCCAGGTACTTCGCAACAAAGGTACTCAAACCAGCCATTTGCTGTTGAAGCCGATAATTATATCCGGTCTCTCTCTCACCACTTAAGTAGGCCTCACCTGAGTCTATTCCCGAGGTTGAGGTTCCCATCACAACGCCAATTCGGCCCGCACCATGTTTTTCTATTAGTTCAGCGACTGCACTTTCAATTTGAGTCAGCACAGCCATAGCCAACTGGTTATTGCGGCAGTGGTAATCTTGCAACGAACTCGGTAAATCAGGCAGCTTCCCCTGCACAATACCCAGATTCCCTCTGTATTGTGGCAAATAGGTTTCATCGACCTGCATATGAGAACTCTCATCACCGAACAAGGAATTAGCTACTGCCTCGGCAGTATTTCCCAGGGTGCAGATGATCCCCATATGATTAAGATAGAAATTTTTCATACTTAGAAATTCCTAATGCTTAACCTATAACCCAGTAGTTTGTGCTCCAGCTCAATTTGGGCCTTCCAAATATCTTTACTGCTATAGCGAGCCACTGAATTCACTTCACCATTGTGTGAGAGTTTTCGCGTGTAAATTCCCTCGACAATAGCCTCGTCCAAATTCCAGCCTACGGGCAATACTTCACGAAGCTGGGCAATTGGCCAGTATACAAACTGGATATCTGCCAGCAATTTCTCTGGTGGCACTCTCTCTGCTCTACTCATGTGGTAATGGGTGCTGACCTCATTACCATCGTATGTAACATCCAGCAGGCTTATCCCTTCAGGGCTGAGAAGAGATATCTTTAAACTCTCCATAGTGTGGAAAGTAGCCGCCATCAATTCATACTCATCGCCTTGATAGACAATGCGTAAATGTTGATTGAGCTGGCGCGGTCCCTCGCTCAATAGCGGGGCCAAAGGCCAACTTTGCAGCTCTTCTTTCCTCCCCCCTGTGGACATACATCCCACCAGAGTAAGAAAACTCAAAAACAGTATTACTTGGCGGAACATATTTCTACCAGTGTATTCAATCGACGCTCAGCAGCGGCAACAAACGGATTTTTTTTATCCCATGCATAACCCGCTAAGATTGAGCAAATCATGCCTTTTATTTCTTTTTGGTCGGTTTGATAAAAAATTACATCCTGGAAACGACCGTCATACCAAGCTTTGACATAGGTTTTAAAAACTTCCACACCATGCTTCAGGGGTTCAACAAACTCTTCATCCCAATCAACCGCTTCCCCTGAGAGCTGGCGATGCAGGCACTCAACTGCTAACTCTGAGGATTTCATTGCAATGGTAACACCGGATGAAAATACCGGGTCTAGAAACTCTCCGGCATTCCCCAAAAGCGCAAAACCTGGGCCGGCCAGTTTGGTCACATCACTGGAATATCCACGAATACGTTGTATTTCCGTATCGAATTTTGCATTGCGCAGAGTTTTTGCCAACTCGGGGGCGGAGGCAATAGCCCCTTTCAATATCTGTTCCGAATCCTGCCCCCAGGTCGAAATCTTTTCTTTCTCACCTACAACCCCAATAGAAGCTCTTCCATCTGCAAAGGGAATCAACCAGTACCAAATATCCCGCTCACTGGGATGCACAGTGATTAAGATTTTATCGCGGTCAAAATGGCTATCATCAATATTGTCTTCAACATGTGCAAATACGGATTCTCGAACAGGAAACTCTGACGGACGATCGAGATCAAGTAATCGCGGTAAAACTCTGCCAAAGCCACTGGCATCCAATACAAAGCGCGCCTGGAAAACCAGGTTTTCGCCATCATTCTCGGCAATTAACTTTGCGTTATTCTCAGCAATATCAACTGACACTACAGAATGGCGATAATAGACCTTAACACCCTGGCGCTCTGCCTCATCAGCCAGGATTTTATCAAACTTAGCTCGCTGTACCTGGAAGGTGGTGCCATGCCCCGAGGAGAACTTCTCCCGGAAATCAAATGATGTACGAGCACCATCCCACTCAAAAGCAGCACCATTTTTATATTGAAAGCCCGCTGATTTCACAGCTTCTAACATATCTGCTTTTTCAAGATACTCGATACATTGAGCCAGTAGGCTTTCACCAATAGAAAAGCGAGGAAATTCTTCCCGCTCAACTATCGAAACTTGCCAACCTTTTTTAGCCAATAACGCACCTGCGATAGCTCCGGCAGGACCAGCACCAATAATAACAACGTCAGACTTAATTTCTTTCATTGGCTAATATCCCTTACCCCGTGTACAAAAAAATAAAAATGCCAACAACAAAGTTAATACTGTGCCCACAGCCAGGACTAACCCAAAATTTGCTATCGCCGGTGTGCCAGACAATGCTAACAAACCAAACCCTAAAAAAGTTGTTAACCCAGCCATAGCTATCGCCAGCAGGGTATAATGCTGCTCTGCCTTTCTGCTTGTATGGCTAAATATTGCGTAATCTATACCAATACCAAAGACAAGTAATAAAGCCGCAACATGAAATAAATTAATTGCTGATCCCTGTAAAATCACTATCGCAAGGGTGCCTAGTACTGCGCTGGATGGAAGTGCAACTATACTTAAGGCTTGCTTTATTCCTGTTTTAGTTGCAGTTACCAGAAATACAACAATGAATATTAGTGGCAGTAATTGCAGCAACAGATCACGCTGTTGTGACATAACATTAGAGATACTTCTGGTAGTATCAACATAGGTTACTCCAGGCAGTAACTCTAAAGATGACAAATCTTCTTTTAAGCCATAAATACGTACCACAGAATAACAGTGATTATTTTCACAACCCAGCCATAATCCTTTATATTGCCGACCTGCAACTGGCAACCATTCAGAGAAATTAAAGGTATTGAATGGCTGTATTTTAGAACTTAACTGCTGGTTAATATCTTGTGCAGAATAACCCAATTGCAGATAAAAAGACCTGACAGCATCCCCACTGTAAAACTTCGACAATAACTTCCAGTCATTTTCTTGAACCTCTTTTGGAGGTATCCGGTTAGTTACCCCTTGAAAACCACTAATAATTTCCTTTTCTACTAAATAGCCTAGTTGATTTCTAAGTTCCCATTCTCGTGTTAATACTTGTTGTTCATCTTCACCAAAAACCAAAAAATAACGGGAGTCTGGCCGGGATTTAATCAGAGAATTTAGATATATTTCATCTTGTGTAAGAAATTCTGGAGGCTGGTAAAACAGTTTTAGGTCATCATTAAATTGAATTTTCTGAAGTGCCGCAGATCCAAAAATCAACAGCCCAACCAATGGAAACAGGTAGTACTTAATATTGAGTGTAGGAAACTGACTGGAAAATGATAAAGTCCTATGCTTAATATTAACCCAGCCTGGGAATAGCAAGATTACAGTTAACCAGGCCCCTATTAAACCACAGCCGACAAAAACCCCTATTTGTTGTAAAAGCGGAAAAGGTGTTAATGCAAGAGAGAAAAATGCCAAGCAGCTTGATATCAAGCCCAGCAATAGCCCAGGTAATATATCCTTATCTTTTGGCTTGCCCAGCCTCAATCTATTACAAATAAAGTGAAATGCGTAGTCAATCGCCAATCCAGAAACCGTTGTACCAAATACAAAAGCCAGTATATGAATTTGGCCCAAAATAATAATAACACCAGATATACCACTGGCGACACCACATAGAATTGCGAATGTACAGGCTAGTAGAGGTTTTAATGAGCGAAAGACAACAATACATAGACAGCAAATAGCAAGGATCGAAAGGGAGCCAATCAGGCGTATTTCATCCTGTGCCATAGCAGCAGCATACTCTGTATGCAGGGGGGCTCCAGCTACCAGCAGCGAATAACCATTTTTTTGAGCCCATTGCTTTAATTCTAACTGTAAAGAAAGAAGTGATATATCGCTCTCTCCAGTCAAATCAACTGGTGCGGCCAGCGTATAAAGCAGGGTAAAAACTTTATGTCCTTCTGTATGTACCGGAATTCCATCAAAGACTTGTGGAGTAATTCCAATATCAGCGGTAAAGTAATTGCGAAAAGTTGAGAAAGTATCTTTCTCCAAATCAATTCCAGCGCCGTCAGGCCCGTATAATTTACTCAATTGACGCTGTATAAGTTCCTCTGGCGTAGCGTCTAATAACGCCCTATCTTCAGGGCTGAGTAGCTGTTGGCGCAGAGGAAAGAGCAGCTCCCACTCCTCTTTATAGCTTTCAGAATCGGCCCAACGATATTCAACAGACTCTAAAGATTTAGCGGCCTTTAGTTTCTGCGCCAACTCTTGGGTATGCCTGGCCAGACGTTGTGCTTCTTTTCCTTCAGAAACTAAAACCCAAATTAAACTTCCCTGTAATTGCTGACTGACTTTTTTCTGGATGCCAGCACTACTTACCGAGTCGGAGTTATTATCAGCTAATAACAAAATATCTGTTTGCAGCCAGCTGGATTGATAGCGTAATACAGTTATCCCAATAATTACACTAACAAAGGAAAGCCAAATAACAACTCGACGTGACATGGGATTATTTCTGGTTATCTTCTGAGAATTCACTCAGCAGTTGACTGTTATTAGCTTCAACTGAATGTAAATTCATAATATCTATTTCAGTAATTGCCATGTTGGCTTCAGCTAGTACTATTTTTCGAATATTTTTGTCTCCCACGACTTCTATCGATTCAATAACCTTTCTAAAAGCCTCTTGTTTGGGAATTAAGTTAATTCGCCATTGCTCTTCTGCGATCTCTGGTCCCACCGTAAAAGTCTGATCCAGCTCACTAAAATCACCACTGATAATCTTTAATAGTGGATCAGCTACATGATTTCCTACAATATTGCTATTGACCCGATTTCCGGAATCAGCATCATCTAGTTTAAATATTCGATGGGATTCTATTGGATTCTCTATTCGCCAGCTTAATCCTAACTCTTCAGAAATAGCCAGGACGCCTGAAGAAACCAGAGGCCTGGGCAACTGGGGCAGCCTCTTTGTCTGGGAAAAAGTGCCAAGCATCTGTGGAGATGACACAATGTTTTTCTCTATCTCCCGCAAAACCGCCTGCTGCTCTGAAGTCAAAGCAGAAGTTACTGTGGAAAATAGAAAACAAATAAAAAATAAAACAAAACGCTTGGTAGTCATCACTAATTTACCCCTAATTTTTCCAGCAAAATTGGAGGCGATGCAAACAGCATTTCGGCACTACTTATTTCGACAGCTACCTGTACGGTATGTCCCTTTGTTAAGCGTACACCGGTATCTCTATCTGTTATCGTATAATTGATCTTAAATCGATTTTCATATTCAGAAACCTCAGCGCAAATAACAATCCATTGCTGAAACCGCAAAGGCTTTGCATATCGTACGCGCAAATCTATGACCGGCCAGGCAAAACCTGATTCCTTCATCTGTTGGTAGTTATATTCCAACTGATCAAACAATGCACATCGGGCTATTTCAAAGTACTTTGCATAATGCCCATGCCAAGCTATCTCCATCATATCCACATCGTGGAAAGGAATTTGTAGTTCAACTTGTGCCGTCCATTTTTCAGGGCGCATAGGTTTATTAGTTTTCATATAAGCGCCAATGTCTTTGCTGAATTAACGAAACGAATTTTCTCAATGGCTGTTCAAGCTCTCTATCTTCCTCCAGAAAAGAAAATTCATCTCCTATCTGCCTGATTGTGGTATTAAGAGCGGTAGATAATTTTTCCAAATCCACTCCTCCACTACGAACTCGAAGCTGAATGCCCTGCCAAGCAGCCATCAGTGCCGCTGCGGTTGTTTGCTCCGTTAACTGTAATACCCTGATACAGTCCCTGGCAGCAATGGTGCCCATACTGACCTTATCCTGGTTATGACACTCCGTTGATCTGGAAAAAACACTTGCGGGCATGGTCTGCTTTAGTGCTTCAGCAGTCCAGGCACCCGCACCAATTTGAACAGCCTTAAAGCCATGGTTAATCGATCTTCGAGGCCCGGTTACACCTGATAGGTTTGCCGGGAGTCCATTATTGAACTTAACATCTACCAGTTGGGCTATTTGTCGATCCAGTAAATCAGAGAGGTTTGCTACCGCATTCTTCAGGCTATCCATGGCGAAGGCTATATGCCCACCATAGAAGTGCCCACCATGAAGCACCCTCTCGTTTTCACCATCAATGATCGGGTTATCATTGGCACTGTTTAGTTCGTTATGAATAAACTGCTGGAGCCAGGGCAGAGAGTCCTGTAACACACCCACTACATGGGGAGCGCACCGAAGTGAATAGCGATCCTGCAATCGGCTATTTTGTCTTGGAGCAGCACCAACATTGAGATCGTCATGAATCCACTTTGCAATCTGGTTTTGACCGGGGTGAGGCTTCACTGCAAAAAGCGCGCTATCGAAATGATAGGCATTGCCATCCAACGCAACGCTCATCATGGAGGTAATACGAGCACTCAGCTGTGCTAGATACTCTGCCCGTTTGTAGGCTAAGCACGCCAAGCCAGTCATTGCGGCGGTGCCATTCATTATCGCCAAACCCTCTTTTGGGTATAGCTTTAATGGCTCAATCTGCAATTCATCGAATACCTCAGCAGTATCTCTCTGGTGGCCTCGGTACCAAACTTTGCGCTCCCCGCACAAAACCGCAGCAACATAAGACAGTGGGGTCAAGTCGCCACTGGCTCCCACAGAACCCTCTTGGGGAATTACCGGAATAATGTCTTTCTGAAGTAACAAAACCAATTGCTGCAACAGCCGATATCGGACCCCTGAACTGCCCTTTGCAAGGCTGGCAATCCGGGCAGCAACAATCGCTCTACTCTGCTCAAGAGTAAAGACTTCCCCCATTCCACAACCATGGAAGGTAAATAATCGATGAGGTAACTCTTCCACCAGGTCTGCTGGAATACTTTCGGTACAGGAATCACCATATCCAGTGGTTACTCCGTAGATCACACCTTCCTTCTGCCAAAGGCTATCCAGGAACTCGGCACCGCGATTTATCCTTGCGACAAAGCCCTCTTCATCAGATAGAGAGATATCGCCACGGCCAGCTGCAATGGTGTTTACCTGATCAATAGATAGATCTGTGCCATCAAAGACTACTTGGGTTCGTTGTAATACTGCTGAATTCATTTTTGCTGATCCCAGAACGGGTAAAAGTTATACCATTGCAAAGGTGCTATATGACAATAGCGTTCCAACCGTCGCGCAAACTCCTCGACAAGAGAGCGAATATGCCCCTCTCTGTCACCGCGTTTCATCACAACGCGATCGCAGAGTTTTTCCATATAAATATCGTATCCGGAAGTACTGCGCAGACAGAAAAGTGTGTACACCGGGCACTTGAGCAGCGCAGCAAGAATATAAGGCCCCTGGGGAAAAGGCGCTTTTCGCCCTAGGAATTCTGCCTCGCAGGTGCGCCCCATAGAGTTAATAGGTGTTCTATCACCGACAATAACAACCAGCTCCCCAGCCTCAACAGCCTCGGAGAGTCGCATCGCTAGAGCGGGAGTTACTTCTGTCACCTGAATAAGCCGTACTTGACTCAGGGGGTTGAGCATCTTCATCATGCGATTAAATTTCACCGCATGCTTTGTATGCACCAACACATTTACCCGTACCTTTGTCAGGCTGCCAAGCGCTCTGCAAACCTCCAGGTTCCCGAGATGAGAGCCAATTATTAATCCACCCTGGCCACTAGCCGCCAACTGGTGAAGACCCGCTCTTTTCGGGAAATTTACCTGACTATCCGGGATACCCACAAACCAGGCTTCAAGCTTTTCTCTAGCACTGTTAGCAAAATTAAGAAAAATTCTAAATCCGGTTTTCCAATTCGGTTCTATACCGCTAGATGGGTAGCGTTTAGCGAATAATTCCAAGTACTCACGGATCGAATTGCGGCCACTCTGATTTTTTAGGTAATAGCATAAAACTACCGGGTATACCGCAACTTTAAAGGCAATCGGACCCAACCAGTGATGCAACCAGAATAAGAACTTGATACCCAGGAAAAAACCTTGTTCCCGATATTTTGACCAGTGTAAATTACTCACGCTTTTCGTCCTACTGTCGAAACACGCAGAGTTCTGGCCAACATGCCAAAAAATAGACGGGTGTGCATTGCCGATATAAGGAAGTTATCCTCAAATCCCCGGAAATGGGAAACGCCATCTATTGGGTAGCTCACATTAACAGGTACCTGGCAGAGACCGCCTTTGCTCCAATACCACCGTACCAAGATCTCTGGATCAAAATCCATTCGATCACCGGTATACTCGTTATCTAACAAATCTACAGTTCGAGATAAGGGATAACAACGCAGCCCACACATGGAATCCTTAATCTCCAGAGAAAGAGTATTAATCCAGATCCATACATGAGTTAGATAGCGTCCCCACAAACGAACTTTAGGTACTGATTTATCGTATTGCGGATAGCCACAAATCAGTGAATCAGGGCACTTTCTGCTTTTCTCTAGGAATTGAGGTATATCAGCGGGGCTGTGTTGACCATCGGCATCGACTTGAATTCCATGACTATATCCAAGCTCTTTCGCAGCTCGCAGACCACTTTTTACCGCAGCACCTTTTCCACCATTAGCCTGGCGAACAACCAAGTGAACCCGGGGACCATAGCTCTGCTCTAAGCGTTGTAGTTCAATTCTACAGGGTTTATCACAGCCATCATCTACCAGAATGTAAGGCAGGTTAAAGCCATCCAGAGATGCCAGCGTCTGTGCGATCGCCCCCTCATGATTATAAACGGGTATTACAAAACAAAAGTTAGACATGGCTGAAGCACAACCTACCACTGCTATATTCTATATTGCCATCTTGAGTGTTTCGAAAAGAATAATTTAATTTGTTCTTTTCCTGGCTGAACTCCAAAGATAAAGTGACAGCATCACCGGGCATCATTAACTGCTTAAATTTAATCACTTCCATTTGGGTAAACGTACTGCCGGCTTTTACAAGTGGGCGGCCAAAATGCATAGCCCAATCCAGCTGTACCACTCCCGGCACTACCGGTGAGCCTTCAAAATGACCATCCAAGCAAGGCAAATCGTCATTAACCGTAAAATTAACTTGACGAGTATTATCTAATATTTCGCTGCTAATAATCTGTGGCACCATTGCTGCCGGAATTTCATCAAAAAGTTGCATTAGCAGGTCTCTCGTTATTTTTCCCTGTAAGTTAGTGGGAATTTCATCAACAAAACGCCAAGAACGTGGCACAGCCACGCCATCAAGATCCTTGGCCAGGGTTTCTCTAAGTTTACGAACAAGAGAAGCCTTTCCTTTCTTTTGCAATAGTTCTTTCCCGGATTCCGTAAGTGTGGCAACAGCGGCAACTACTTTTCTTTTACGCTCCAGGACAAGTGCATTGGCTTTTACAATATATGAGCTACCAACTAGTAGGGACTCAACCTGTGTAAGAGAAATTCTTTTCTCTTCAATCTTAATAATGCGATCAGCCCGCCCCTTAAGTTCGAACATACCGTCTGTACTTATTAGTACTTTGTCCTGACAAATAAACTCCTTGGGTAACCACGGAGAAGAGACTTTGAGTAACCCATCGCTATTTTTTGCAATGTTCACTCCTTTTAGTGGACTCCAACTTTTCTGACGCAATTGATTACGCCAGGCAATCCCCCCGGTTTCAGTGCTTCCATAGACCTCTATGGGCTGGATTCCACACAACTGATCAATCGCCTTTGCATCTCCTTCCAGTAAAGGCCCCCCAGAAGAAAAGATATCCACTAAGGACTTTCCTAACTCCCATGGCCAGGAAGAAATACGGCGGCTTAACTGTGCAGGGCTTGCAACCCACACGGCAGGCCCCCATTTCTGGGCGTCTTGGAGTAATCCCACAATATCCACATAAGTCTTACTAACAAATCGACGCCCGCTGGCTAGCGGCCACAGTAATTTAAACAGTAAGCCATATATATGCTGGTGGCTTACTGTTGCCAAAGTAGTTGTATTAACCACCCGGGATGACCACTTCAGATTATGGGCCTTAACCTCATTGAGCAATTGATATAAGGTTTTATCAACGGTTTGTGGTTCACCACTGGTTCCTGATGTGAATAATTGAATACCAGCATCAAAATAACTGGGAACAGATAGCTCTTCGCTATATTGATCCGGAATATTTATAGTAAATGCCGAGCTGTCTTCCCAGCTGCCCAGTAATAGGGTTTGCTCACCCAGTTTTTGCTGAGTAAATCGCTTGTTATTTGCCGGAATAACAACAACTTCACAACAAGACATAGCGGCAAAAAAAAGTAAACTAAACTCGTAACTATCTTCACAGAAAATGGCAGCTTTTTTGATCCCAGCTTCGTTTAGGGATTTTTTTAGCTTTCGCTCAACAAATGCCAATTCACGCTTAAATTGTGCGAATGAAATTTCCCCACGACTTGAATAGCTAACTACTGCTTGGTCATTCGAGTAACCAAACACCTGTTCAAACTGTACTTTGTCCACGGCCTTAACTCACACCTTATTTTGGACGCGACGACGCAGTAGCCATTCACCACCCATCATAATTCCCATTAGCACATATGAAACAAGGCCATTGTAAAGAGTCCAGACTTTCATATCGCCGTTTAAAACAGTTGCCAGTGCGAGGCTTCCATTAATTAAAAAGAATAGACACCATGCCTTGGTAACCTTTCGTGTATATAGAATACCTTCAGGTGGTAAATCTGGAGTCGTAAGGCGAGCAAGCCGTTCTACTAATGTTTGCGGTTGACTCAAACTGTATAAAAACAGTGAAAATAGAATCAAGTTACAAAGTACTGGATACCAAAGAAGTCCGTTTGAGTCGCCCCTTAACCAGGAAACCCCAACAACAAAAGCCAAGGCCACGGCCATTAACTTGGTGCCAATCGCCTTATTCGCGCCGCCAAACAATACCCTTAAAACCGCAACCATCAACAGCAGTAACAGAATACTACTTAAAGACAAGTATTCTATGCCAAAGTAAATTGCCACAGGGTACAGTGTCAGAATAATGACCAATATTAGCTGCGCGAATCGACTCACTTCTCTGCCATTACCTTTTCAATTGCACCAACTACATCTCCAACAGTTCTTACACTTTTGAACTCTTCAGGTGCAATTTTCTTTCCTGTTACTTCTTTCAAGCGAACAATTAGGTCCACAGCATCAATACTATCTATATCAAGATCATCAGAGAGGTGGGCTTCTTCTTTTACATCCGCCTCATCGACCTCAAACATCTCAACCAGAATTTCGGTCAATTTTGGCAAAATTTCTTCTCTGCTATTCAACATAAATACCTCTATTATGCGCGGCTGCTGCTGACAAAATTTGCCAGGCTATTCACATTAGCAAAATGCGATTTTGTATCTTCGCTTTCTGCATCTATTGATATGTTGTATTTTTTTTGCAGAGCAAGACCTAACTCTAGTGCGTCAATAGAATCCAGCCCCAAGCCCTCTCCAAAAAGGGGCTCATCTGCTACGATTTCTTCTGGAGTAATATCTTCCAGATTTAATACATCAATAATCAGAACTTTAAGCTCTTCAACTAACTCTTTCACGCAGCACACTCCTCGGTAAAAAATGCTTTTAATTCTTGAGTAACCTCTCGGGCTACTTGTGGTGTTTCATCTTTTTCTTTTACTTGAATAAAACTCTCTGATTCATTCACATCGAATTGAAAATGTGGTCGACTCAGAGGAATACTGTACCAAGGAATATTTTTCATCAGCATCGGTGGATTACACCGTATTGTTACCAGAGTTGGGGTCACCCCGGAGCGTAACGCCATGTAGGCTGCCCCACGCTGAAACCTAAACGGTTGTCCTGGTACAGAGCGAGTTCCCTCTGGAAAGAGAACTACTGATTCCCCTTTTTGTAGTGATTTCGAAGCCAGTTCGATAATCTGTTCCGGGTCATCATTAGGTATATAGCCTGCAGTCATTACTGCGCCGCGCATAAACGGGTTTCTAAATAAACTGGCTTTTACAATACAGTTGGCATTCGGTATTCGGGATATTAGAAATACCACATCAATAAGCGATGGATGATTTGCCAATATCAATTGGCCTGGTTTAGCTAACTTTTGTTCATCACGAAATTGATAGGTGTAGATTCCCGTGATATGCATAAAGCCAATAAACAATCGAAAAGCGTTGTGGATACACAAACGAGCCTTGCATTTTCGAACTTCTGCGTCCCGATAGATCACCTTTAATGGTGGGAACAGAACAAACCGCAGTATCAATCCACCGATACCGAACAGGCTAAATGCTATCGCCGTAGCGACCAACCTTAGCCAATACTTGTCTTTTTTCTTTGCCGGCAATAAGTTAACTGGCATTGATCTGTAGCTCCCATCTCTCTGAAACAGGTATACGCCCCTCGCGATCAATCAAAGATCTAATCAACGGAAGCTGGTAATCAGGCTCTGCAAATACTGACTCAGCTCCCGCACATTCACTGGCAGTTAACGATAGTTTTATATCTGTATCACTAGATTTATGTTTCGCCAAGCGCATAGCCGTTGCGCAAATATATGTTGAGCTCTCAGCGCTGGGATAGTAAATCTCAGGTAGTGTTTCTTCACAGAACACTAAAAGCAATTCCTCAGCACCCTCTTGGAGTAGACCAGCAGCCTCTATAAAACCCGACTGCATAGGAAAATCCCCCCCAGCTAAAGCAAGTGCTGGAGACCTGGTTTTACAGGCAATAGAGAACTGTCCTGCAATTGCGTTGTGTACAGAAAGTCCAAATGCAGTTGGCGATAGGTCTTCACTTGCTGCAACGCCTTGTAACAAGGAATAAGTCCTCATTGCTTCGCCATGCACTGAGCAAAGCAGTAAAGGAATATCTTCCTGCTCTAATAGCGGAAAAGCGGTATTAAAAACGGCTTTAGCCAGCGGACTCAACCGACGGCGCTGCATTGCAGGAAGAAAAGACACATCCGCCTGGCTATTTCCACCAAGCTGCTTTTCTCCTCTACGCCAACCCTGCCAATCCGATTGATCTGATATTCCCGAGCACCATGCTCGCCAATTACTGACAACAAATTCCATAACCAAACATTAATTCTGGAGCAGAGCTCCATCCCCCAAAATCAAAAAGCTGAAGCTGGCCTTTCCCACCATTATTTTTAGTTGGCTAATAGGTATTGCGCGACCAGAGACAGGGCGGGAATGGTACACAAAATGACCAATAGCCGCCAGTAAAAGCGCTGAATTATAGGTCGATGCGCGGCCTTAGATTACAGTGAAATACACGGGCTTTTCCGGCCACTTATTCTCTCGTACTATGGTACACATTTGCCATGGGAAACTTGTATTGCACAGCCCCCCAGCCGTTAAAGTGAAGGTTTTTTAAGTCGACCAGATTCCATCGCTTCCAAAGGGAACAAATTCTTAGGGGTTATCAAATGCCTTACTTTACCTGCTCTTCCTTCAATAGCTGGTCAGGAAACTGGCAGGGAGATTCCATTCACCTGCTGGGAAGCACTGAGCTCTCACGGCTGGAGAAAATACACAGTATTAAACGCCGAGCCCAGTTCCTGGCCGGGCGAATATTACTGCGCACTTTAATTGCGGAGCAATACGAGTATTCACCTTGGGAAATTACAGTTGAGGCTGAAGCACCGACCATTGCTATGGTTAGAGGAAAACCCCTTTGTCATATTTCCATAAGCCATTCCGATGACTTTGTTGCCGTAGCAATAGCGGAAACTCCAGTAGGTATTGATTGCGAAAATGAGTCCCACCAAAGGAATTGGTTGGCCATGGCTAAGCAATACTTCCACAAGGCGGAGATAACCGAACTAAACTCGCTCCCAACATCGCAAGTAGCTGCTTGTTTCCTCACTAAATGGACCGCCAAAGAAGCATTAGCTAAATGTTCTGGTGTCGATTTGGGGCAGCTGCTGGCCTCAGCTCCTGTAATTAACCGACCTCAGCAATTGAACCATCCGTACAAGAATTACCTATTGTGGACAGGACAGCCGAAGCCTGGAGCCTACCTAAGCCTTGCGGTTAAACACAATCAAGCCACCTCTGTCGTAAACCCAATAGGCACATTTAGAGCTAGCCACTGCGGGAGAACAAGCGATAGTACTATCCTGAAGCCAATCAATGGTTTCAGTTAGGGTTGCTCCCAGGGTGTTCAAACCGCTCAATCCCTGGAAAATAAATCCCCAAAGAAATCACCTTCGTACCAATATGGTTGACTGTCGGCATCGGCAACTTGCCGGGCAATCAGGTAATTTACCTGGGTAAATTCCTCAGCCGCCTCATAATTAATCTGCTCGTCCGCAGCATCCCCTGGCTTGTGGTAGCGCTCGCGGAAGAAAGCCATCTGTGCAGCAGTACCATCCACACTGGGGTCTTTTGCCTCCCTTCCGGTAATCAAGTAGATTGAGGGCACTCCGCGACGGACAAAATTGTAGTGGTCACTGCGCACGAAGATAACTTCCTCCGGCATAGGATCGGGACTGAGTTTAAGCCCGGAACGGTTTGCAGCCTCCTCCGCAACTCGCCCCAAAGATGAATGTTCAGCACCGAAAGCAATAATATCGCGGAATGGATAGAGCAGCATGGGCATATCAAGGTTGATATTGGCTACGATCGATTCCAGTGGCACCGTGGGGTATTCGGCAAAATAATCCGACCCCAACAAACCTTTTTCCTCTGCGGTAACAGCAACGAACAGCAGTGATCTTCGAGGATTTTGCCCGGATTCAACAAAAAGACGTGCGGTTTCCAACATCACCGCAATACCGGCAGCATTATCCTGGGCACCGTAGTAAATCTCGCCGTCCTCTTTCTTTCCAACATGATCCAGGTGTGCGGAAAAAACAACATATTCATCTTTCAGGATTGGATCACTTCCCGGTAAAACAGCCACTACATTCGGGCTGGTTACGCGCTTGTGGTTAGAGCTGCTGCTCATTTTTGCACGGTAACTAAGGGGGAAGCCTTCTGGAGTTATTCCTTGCTCAATATCGGCAAAAATACTTTCAAGACTGCGCTCAGCGCCATCAAACAGCTTGCCGCCTGCAGCGATGCTCAACATAACTCCCGGGTGCATCCCCGGGATTGCACTACCGGGCATACCAGTCTTTTTCACCCAATCAAAAGTGTCGTCAAAACGGTGCTTCGCATAGTAGTCAAATGGGCGGCGTTTCTCCCGCTCAGGCGTATACAGGCGAACAAAACCCACAGCGCCATGTTTTGCGGCAACCTGGCGTTTGGTGCGAGGAGAGGAGTGGTGAGCCCCCACTTCACTGGGCAAGCTCTGCGGCCGGCCTGCTAACACAACGACAATCTTTCCCTGTACATCCAGGCCGTGATAGTCATTAATGCCAAAATCCGGAGCCTCAATACCGTAACCGACAAATACCAACTCGGCATTGATCTGCGAGCGCTCACTCAGTGCGGAGGGCGATGCTAGAAAGTCCTCGCCAAATTGCATGGCGATTTCATCGTTCTGGCCCTCTAAGACAAATTCAGGATCACTCCCATCCCAACTGGCACTGCGAAAAGGCACTTCCTGGAAGTAACCTTGCTCCCCTGCTGGAATCAGCCCCATCTTTTTAAATTGGCCAGCCACATACTGTGCCGCTTGGCGATAACCCTCGCTACCGGTATCGCGACCCTCTAGTTCCGCTGATGCGAGGAAATTGATATCTCTACGGATGTAATCACTATCTGCAATGGGGCCAGTGCTGTTAATGCTGGAGGTGGTACAAGCCACCAATAGTGCCATAGCCAGGGCACCCAATAGACTTTTAACTCTCATGGGGAGTGCTACTTCTCAGGAATACAAAGCGTGATTGTTGATACGGACAGGTCATTTGAAATCGCACCACTACAGGTGCTTGTGGACCGTCAAGCAATTGCCCATCTTACCACGATTTAGGGCAATCTAAGCTGAGGCCCAGTGAGCTGCGCCCTGACTGTACTCGCTAAACTCATCTATGCAGCCTTCCCCAAACCGGGGAACGCTTGTCCAACCGCATAAGCTACTTTCTCGTAGGCATTATCCGCACAAAAATCTCCATGAGCCGCAAGAAAGTGCAAAAATGGCTGCCTTAGGATTTGTTCGAAGTCGTACTTCAACCACAGCCTGGGATTTTTATCACTTGGTGTCACCCTTGCTCTCCAGGAGGGAGCAATCTGCATACCTCGGCGGATACCAGAAAACCTCAGCAGGTTTTTACCAAGCCAATTGCACCCATGCCATGACTGCCAATACTGCAAGGCATCACAACTGACCAGTAGTCCGCCACTAAACGGGAGCCACAATACGGCCTCTGGAAACTGACTTTGGGAAAAGACAATAAATTGCCCCCCCGGTATTGGACAAACACCCTCCTGTCGCAACACCTTATCTGCTTTCGGCGGATAAAAATCTGAGCCGCGCTGTGTCCAAAAGGTAAGATCAAAGTGGTCTCTGTAGTAGAGATCATCACGTCCATGGTGATAGCCAAGCCGTATCGCGTGACTCACACGCCCGAGATCTTTTAACTTTTCCTCCTGCTGTGGACGCAATCTGATGGGATTAATCAAGGTAAGGTGATCCTGCCAGCGAGCGATTCCCATATTGCGATTGATAGTGACCCCCGGCGCTAGTTTGATAGTTCCGGGAACATAAAAAAAATTAGGCAACAGTTGGCGAATCTCACCATGAGGCTCTGTGGGGGGGTAGTTGATACGCACTGGCAGGCTACATATCAGCTATATTGAACTCGATTTCGAATACCGCGCAGAATTTTTACTGCAAATTCCGCGCGCTCATCAGGGACAAAAATGTGGTCACGGTGTAGTGTGGATACCACGCTGGTATCTATTCCAGCCTCCATTAATTCCTGGGCGACCACAGGAATAACCCGCACCGCATCAAGACCAGCCAGGATCTGCAAAGTGATTTGGCGAAAGGGGGCGCTTGCGGCAATATCTAATTGCCGAGCCGAACGTTGAGGCAGTATCACACTCATTCCCTCACCTTCTCGGAAGAAACACAAACTCTCTGACAAAATATCTGTAAACCGACTATCTGAAACCTGACAAAACACATAGATTTCATCGTGCAGCTTGGGATACAAAGTTCTCAATGCTCTCACTACGGATAGATCAGCTTTCATGCTTTCTTTGCCGTCTGGAAGTTTTCTCCAACCTGATTAATACGACCGGTTTCTACACGGTCGCACTGCTTTTGGATCAATCTTTCTGATTAATACCTGTTTTCAGGTGAAAATAGTCCAACTCTAAAACTACTTTTTGTGGGCTCTCTATTACCCGGCAGGCTATTTTAATTTGGAAAAAATAAGATCACGCATTTTTTTAGAATTATTTTCCTAACAGAGCTGGCAGTTTAATAACTAAATATTTTTAAGAGTTTTCCTGAAGCTTAGAGAAGTCGGATTTTAGCTGGTGGAAAGTTAAAAATATATTGATGGGATTACTTCTTATTGAGAGAAGTTGACCCAATGACTGTGAGAAGTTACGGATTTCTCAGCTCTTCACCATCAAATTCCGGTTCATTGGGTGCCGGAGTTGTATCCACTTCCGACGAATCCTGTTCAACCTCCCAGCTCTTCAGCACCGCATCAATATCCTTTTCCAGTCGCACACGGGGAAATTTGGGGCAGGGTGAATCTCTATCTGGATCATGCCATGCGGATAGGGGGGCTACAAAAACTACGTAGGATTTATGCAGGCGATTTCGCCCAATACTCACTTCTGTCCATGTTGTTTGCCAGGCAAACTTTCCCCTTACCGCATAGTCGCTTTCGTAGGATTTTAAAGTGAGAAAATAGGGGTAAATCTTCCCTCGCTTGCAAATAATTCTGCGTCCGGTCTTTATATTGGCCATTTGAGTAAATGGATCAAAATACCAATTAATATCGTATCCAAATACGAATTGCATCTCTCCATTTTGCCTTAAAAAAGCGTAGGATCTCCCAGTGCCATCGGGCTTGAGACTCCAGACATGCCGCGCTTCACCATCGCGGGAAATCAGCCAGGCCCCAACCCATTGACTGGCATCGTAGCGTGATTTTGCATGCCAGCCTTCATTAAGTGTTTTTCGTTTCTCTTCACTGGCATTTGCAGTTACGACAAAAATTAGCAGTGGCAGGAAGAGATAGAATTTTATCCATTCCCACCCACTACTCATCTTTTCCACGCACGGATTAAATAGCGTTCGCACGGAATTAAGCTGCTAGCGACTGACAATATCCGGGCAACTTGCACCGGCCTTGGGGGTTCGCCAATCAGCCAACCGACGCTGAAAGCTCAGAAGTCCACCGCCCGCCTGCAGCCAATGACGGCCATCAATCACTGCAAATAGGAGGGTGGCACGGCTCCAATCTCGAAATGCGACAGATACAACCCCGCCCTTACAGCGCACCGAAGTTCCCGTTTTAACTCGCACCCGGTCACCATCCAATTGCCAGTTAATGGCAAAACCATGGGTCAATAGGCCTTTGGTATTAAATCCATAGGCATATCCGGAGCCATCGGCATGCAGTTGCCACACTAATTGATCATCGCCTTCACTCACAACCAGCCAATTTCCCGCCCACTTTTGCTGGGCGGACTCCGCCGAGGCCCACATTGGTATCGCTAGGAAAATTGCTGTGACAAATGGAACAACCGGCTTGATAAAATGCCGCTTTGGTAAATGACGCAAAAACTTCATGCGCTGCCCTACGGTATCGGCCCCAGTGCATTACAGGGGGCGGGTTATTCAAAAGACGACTGGGGAAGTCGCCAATTTTCCTTTCCGATTACGGGGCTAAAGCCTCACTTATCGGCATGAAAAAACGCTCAGGCGCTATTTTTCACATCCCTCGAAAAGTAAGGCTAGACGCAATTTACAACGGTGGCAGGTTAAACGTTAAAAATATTCAAATTTACGACAAATTCACAAAAAGAATGGCAAGTCACTTTTACCGGTAGTCCAACTATCTGGATTTTGCTTCGGAAAAATTCTTGTCTGCTCTCCACACCCGATACTTTAACTGCACGCCCTGAGGCAGATATATAACCATTGGCAACTTACTGCTATAAGGCAGCATCAAGCCATCACCGCGCACGGTGATAAATCGCCGGGATTCGCTGCCTTGGGCACAGACCTTTTGCGTATCTGTGGTCGGGGTCAGGTCGGACAGGACATAGAAGGGGTAACCCCAGCCTGGGAGTATGTCCTTGCGCAATGGGGCGCTAAAGCTTTGCAAGTTGCATTCCGCGACTTGGCTTTTTCCCGGTATCAACTCAACCCTAAAGCGACTTTCATCGACAACCTTGGGCAGCTTGATTACGTGACGTAACTTGCCATCAACCTCCTCTGGAAATGCATCCAGAGGCTCAGAACTGTGGCAATCCAGGGCCAGTAACAAGATGAAGGCAGTGGCAACTAATTTTGACATGGTATGGCCTCACTACTGCGCCGGGAAATGGCGGACAAAACTTTTTAAAGTCTAGTTCGCTTTTGTCTTCGCAGTCCCCACCAGAGCAGCGCCCCCAAACCAATTGCCAAAGCAAACAGAGCGGCAGTCCATAGGTATCGCTCCTCCCCCATCGCAGGTGGCTCCAACTTGGAGTGGGCCAGATTGAGATCCGTCCGCAGATTTTGAAACGCGGCAATAACTTCTGTAGAACTGGCGCCACCAATCAAGTCACCCCGCAATTGCTGCCATTGGACCTGAAGCTGCTCCACCAGTACCTTGTCACGAATCAGCAGCTCCTGTCGTAACGGCCTATACCCATCACGATAAGCCAGCATTAACTTACCGTATGCCGATGTTATATCTCCTCCTCGATAGTCCGTCTCCGCCAGCTGCAGCAAGCCAATTGCGCTGATAAGAGGGGGGATCAGAGTGCGTACAAGGTGGGGGTTTCCGCGCCACCACATCAATGCTTGTTGCAGAGTTGGCTCAAGTTCCGCCGGTTTAGTGGTCGCCATTCCCGGGAGTCCCAGTAACCCGGGGTAACGGGTCGCCAAGTCGGAAGAGGGTGGTAACTGATTCGCCACTGGAAAAGCAGCGACAGTCACCGCTAATGCCCAGCGCTGTAGGCCGGTCAGATCTCCATCAATGTCGACTGTGTGAATAGAGTCAGTTTCTGGGTCCAGGGTGTTATAAAGATCATAAAGACTGAACCCCGCCATTCTCTCGAGATCATTGAGGGCTGGGCCTTCATTACTACCCTCACCGTCGACACCGTGGCAGATGGCACACCGCTGCTGATAAACAGGCATCATAAAACCCGGCGAGGGCAAAGAGTAACTGGGTGACCGCTGCAGCTGATACAAAGCAGCAAGGCGATCGGCGATTGCATTGGCTCGACGGCGCACCTCTGCGCTGGAATCCTTATCCTCAATCGCCTTACGCAAGTCCGAGAGGCTTTTCTGCAAACCCTGCCGACCAGGCCGATCGGGGAGTTGAGTGACCAGACGCAGTACTTCTTCTACCTGTTGCTTCTGTAGTTCATACAGAGGAGTGTCCAGTCGCTGCCCGTTCTCTACAGCATCGCCGTAGTCTACCGCTATATAGGAGAGAAGATTGCTGGCCTGAGCGGCCACAGTATTGCTGCTTGAAGTGTCCTGGGCTGAAACAGGTGCGATTAAGCCAGCTAGGAGGGTAAACAGTAAAATCCATTTGAATCCCATTAGTGGCTTCCGGATCGGGCAAGGTTGATCGATGTTAGGAGCCTCTCGACAGATTGCGGGGCACCTTTCTTAGGGTAGAAATAAAAAACCCCGCTCGAGGCGGGGTTTCTTCAATCGGAAAGCTTAGCCGCGATCCGCTCGCTCTTTGGCAATCAGGTAATCCGCCACTTGCAGCATCAGCTCCTGGCCATTGCTCTTACCTTTATATCCGGGGAAAGAGGAACTGATGCGGTATTTACCCGCAACAACAACTTCCGGGGTACCAGTCATTTTGTAAGCGCGCTGATTGGCCATACCTTGCTTAACTTTGCTGTTGATAGCGAAGGAATTCATCAGCTTCGCAGCTTTGGCACCATCTTCACCATGCTTGTTAAACAGAGTCTCGATAGCCTTTAAGTCAGGCACCCAGTTGCGACCTTCGCGGACAGCCAGCATCTGGCGCTGAGTGTAGATGGTGTTAAAGATAGGAGTGTGCATCTTTTCCAGAACACCCATGGAGTCTGCTACGTAGTAAAGACGAGCGTGTACATCCATAACCGGCTGCCAAATTGCTGGCAATTTCAGCAGCGCAACATCGCTGGGCATCTTTTCTTTCCAGCGCTCCAGAGTTGGCTCAAAAGTGAAGCAGTGGGCACAGCCGTACCAGAACATCTCAGTCACTTCGATCTTGTCGTTGCTCTTTTGTGGTACAGCCTGCGGCAATACTTCATAGTGCTGGCCCGCTTTGAACTCGCCACTTTCCTGGGCGCAGGCAACGAGGCTGAACATTACAGCAAAAACCATCGTGATCGGGGCGAGAAATGCTCTCATAAGTCTTCTCCAACTTTTATTTAGTGGTGCGAACGCCATCTAGCGGCGGGCTGTCGAGCCACTGAGGACACAATAGACAACGCAGATTATTTAAGTTCCCGGACCCTCGTGCAAGGAAACACTGCAAAAACTGCCTAGTACGTCTATGGAAAGCGGCTTTATGCTCAGGCGACAGGCACAAAAAAGGCCGGTTGCAGACCGGCCTCAGTGTACTCAAATCCTGTGACTATTAGTCAGTCAGGCCTGCGATATAGTTGGCCAGCGCCTTGATCTCTGCATCGGAGAGTTGCTTGGCCACGGTGCGCATAGTGCGAACTTCACCGTCATTGTTGCGGGTACCCGCACGGAATGCTTTCAGCTGGGCTTCGATGTACTCTGGATACTGACCGCCCAGACGAGGGTAACCGGCCGGTGCATTGCCCAGTCCAGCAGGTGAGTGGCATCCCATACATGCGGGAACACCAGTCTCCATATTGCCACCACGGTAGATTTTACGTCCAAGCATCAGGCCGTCGACGTTCTCACCGTTGTTTAGCATCACGGAAATAGCCTCAGATCCGGTCAGCTGCATTGGCTGCGAGGCAAAGTAAGCGGCGATATCCTGCAGGTCCTGATCGTTGAAGTTGTCCAACTGACCGATCATTTGCGGCACATCGCGGGCCTTTTTACCGTCAGGTGTACCTTTAATATCTTTAAGCTGCTTATACAGATATTTTTCGCCGAGTCCGGCAATCTTTGGAAAAGCTGGAGCAATACTGTTACCGTCTGCACCGTGGCAGGCTGCACATTGAGCGGCTTTTGCCTTGCCCGCAGCAGCGTCGCCCGCAGCCAGCGCCAAGGGCACGGCGCCCAAGCCGAAAACTAAACCGAGTGCCAGAGCAGTGTTCTTGATAATGCTGTTCATACGTCGTCCCGTTGCGCGCTGAGAGATGGCGTTTCGCACCGCCCCCGATAGTCCTGCGACGCGAAAACGGCGGCATTATATACTTGCGCGCCAAGCGAGTGTACCGAATAAACAGACTTATACGATGTCAAATTCAGAATTTAAAGCCCAACCACCAAAACTGAACTACCGTTCCATACAATTTCTCACCAGTGCCCCCACCCTGACTGAGTGTCCGGAGGACTTTGGTGCCGAGGTGGCCTTTGCCGGTCGCTCCAATGCGGGGAAGTCCAGTGCCATCAATGCGCTCACGGAAAACAACAAGTTAGCGCGTACCTCTAAAACACCGGGGCGCACCCAGTTGATCAACTTCTTTCGCCTCTCCGACCAGCAGCGCCTGGTGGATCTGCCCGGCTATGGCTTTGCCAAGGTCGCCCGCAGTATGAAAGATGAGTGGCAGCGCCATCTGGCCACCTACCTTGAGAAGCGTGAGTGCCTGCGTGGACTCGTGTTACTAATGGACATTCGCCAACCCCTCAAGGAGTTCGATCTGCATATGCTCACCTGGGCAGTAGAGGCCGAGCTCCCAGTGCACATCCTGCTAACCAAGGCCGACAAGTTGAAGAACGGTCCAGCCAACAACACTCGCTTTGCAGTGGAGAAGACCCTCAAGGAGCAGGGACTCAATCACGGGGTCACTCTGCAGATCTTCTCATCGACCAAAAAAACAGGCCTGGACAAACTCGAGCGCAAGCTCAATGAGTGGCTGGAAATCCCAGAGGAAGCCGCACCCACCGACGATTGAACGAGCTGGGAGCCCGGGGGCAGCGCCCCCCGAGCAACACAAGCACTTCAATTTTTCTCACACCGGAGAAAATTCCTAAAAGTGAACTCCGGGCACACCAGTTGCCGCTGCTTTGCGCTTCTGTTCGGGGATCAGGGAGCGAAGCAGTACCCGGTGCAGCCGTCGGCGTGCCCCCGGAGTTAAACAATGCAATTCCTCTGCATGTAAGTACCTCTGCGCGAGAAGAGCGGCAAGGGTTTCTTCGTGTATGGCAATCGTCAACAGACGGGAATTGCCATCGGCATTCATCTTTTCATTCCCCTCAGTGCACTCTGTTTCCGCCATTAATACAGGCGGATATTCTGGCTGTGGAGAACTCACGTACCTGCTGCTGTGTCTCTCCGGGGTAGAGTGAGCTGATGCAATCCGCCGCAACCCTTTGCTTATGGCTATCGCCCAACTCGCGGGCGAGTACTGAGCTGGCGCCGGCAAGTATGTAGTTTCGAAGTTTTTCATCACCCAGCTCCCGGTAGGCAGCCATTAACCAGATAGCGCTTTCACTAAAACGCGTTGCCGAAATGGCATAAGTTGGCCACTGCTTTTCCAGAAGAAAGCTGGCCAGATCGAAGGCGCATCCCAAATAAGGTATTGCTTCGGCGTAATTGCACTCTTCAAGCAAAAGCTTGCCGCGCTCAATCCAATCGAGCCACGCCTTTTCTGCTCGATCCGTGTCAGCGGTCAACCATTGGCGATGGTTGGCACACAAGTAACGTAAATTCACCGATAACCCCCCATATTTGATTTAACTTAATGATAATGCGAACCATTATCATTTGCAAGCGCATTCACAAGCAACTTTTGCTTTCTTCTGTGATGGAGTCATTTAATGAAATAAAAAAAGCCGGCAGATGGGGCTGCCGGCTAGGGGACAGTGCCCTTGGGGTGGGGCACTTGTCAGACGCACCCAGGGGGACGGGTACGCCTGAGGGTTCTTTTCATCCCAAAATTTCTTTACCTGTTTCGATGGTAGGCTGAACTTTCATGCTTCCCAAGCGCATGTGTGAACCTTTAGGTTAGACCTATGCCATGCCCCAATTATGCCGGAAGTGGATAACAGGCAATGTAGTCGTGGGACCCAGGGGTAACTGTGAAAAACCTCTGCGGGAGTCTTGGGGAGATCCAATCTAAGGGCCTGCTCGCCGCATACGAAAACTTAAACTAGCTGAGCGGCTCACCAAACGATTTAAGCGCTTAATTCAAAAAGGAAAGGACAGGTGCCCCGATGGATGAAATTACATAAATTCACGAAAGACATAAAAAAACCCCGGAGTTGGGGACCATCCGGGGTAGAAAAAGCTAAACGCTTTGGGGTTAGGGAGCAACAATGAACTGCTTACTTGGATAGGCTCTCAAGCCCGATGGTTCCCGCTCCTTTGGTAAATAAGTGTAAACAAAATACGTGTTTTGGCGCCTCATACGTTCTTCTATGTAAAGGCGGTCGATTTTTATCAAATTGTTAACTCAGCCACTGGCCCATTGCTGTGCAGGCGGCGAATACAATCTGCAATCAACGGCGCACAATCTATCCACTCACAGTTTCCTCGCAGCTGCGACTGAGGAAGAGAATTAGTCACCACAATTGATTCCACCGGCAAGCGCGCCATTGCTGTATGGGCATCGCGACTAAATTGTCCGTGGACGCAAAACACCAAAATCCGCCTCGCTCCCGCTTTTATCACCGCGTCCACTGCCCGTGTAACTGTGTGGCCAGTAGCAAGTAAGTCATCGACGATAATGACCGTGGCATCCTTAACTTCCCCAATCAAAGTTCCCCCACTCAACAGAGCACCGCTGCGATACTTCTCCACAAATGCGCTAGCCACCGGCACCCCCAACTGATCCCCAAGGGCCAAACGGAATTTTTCCGCACGCTTTATCCCTCCTTCATCTGGAGACAAAACAACCAGGGGACCCGGGTCTCCGGACAGGCGCATTCGCGCTACTTCAATCAACAGGGGGTTGGAAACCAGGTGAACGGTGCGGCAGCGGAATGCGTTCTCAAAGGCCGCCAGGGAGTGAACATCCATAGTCACGACTACATCCACTCCGGCGGCTTCCAGAAAACTGGCTAGATAGCGACTCGGCAGGGGGTCGCGCAATTTGGTTCGCCGCTCTTTTCGTGCATAGCAAAGGTAGGGGATGACCGCAGTCACTCTCGCGGCACCGGCATCGCGAAGCGCCCCAATGAAAAACAGGCAGCGCATAAGTTTCTGGTCAACACAGCTGCTGGTATCGGTGTAAAGGGATTGGACCAGAAAAACATCCGCCCCTTCCACATCATCCAGTGGCCGAACTTTGTGTTCGCCATCATCGAATTGACGCTCTTCATGGCGAGATACCGGTTCACCGAGACTCGCGGCGACACGTCCTGCGAAGTCTGCTCCCACATCGAGACTGAATAACTTAATGCGGCTCATAAGCTCAGTACCCTGCCTGGCGCCTCACACTCGCTAAGCGCCTTGCCCACGTTTTAATAGAAGTATGGACAGTGGAATTTAGGATCTGGAGTACTGCGGGTGTTGCAGTTGTTGCGGCTTGGGTAGATAGGGAGGGTCAGGGCTGAAAGACAGGCAAAAAAATGCCCCGGACTTGGGGGAGTACCGGGGCAAACATCTGACTTCCTTGGGGGATGATGACGCATTCCAACGATCTTGCCTTTTTAGAGGGGCTGTCGCCGGAACAGTTCCACGGAATTTCAAAAAGATTGTAAAAACGCCTAACAAAACACAAAAATTGGCATTTTATTCATCCGTACCAACAAGAGCGCGCCAAATCATTCCGAGCAGCGCGCCCTACCCTCAATTCTTAGATGGTTTCTTCAGTCAAATTAGTGCGCCTGATCCCAATCTCGGCCCTGCCCCAGATCCACAATCAGGGGAACGTGCAGTTCTGCCGCGCCTTGCATCAATTCAACAATGCCATCGGCCACAATTTCGACCTCACCCTTGGGTACTTCAAGAACCAATTCATCGTGTACTTGCATAATCATCCGGGTCGCCAGCTTCTTCTCCCTGAGCCAGTTATCCACAGCGATCATGGCCCGCTTGATAATATCGGCGGCAGTGCCCTGCATTGGCGCATTAATTGCGGTCCGCTCTGCTGCTTGGCGCTGCATACCATTGCGTGAGTTAATTTCCGGCAGATAGAGACGGCGTCCAAACAGGGTTTCCACATAGCCCTTTTCTGCGGCCTGTGCACGGGTATCCTCCATATAGCGCAATACACCCGGGTAGCGCTCAAAGTAACGGTCGATATAAGTTTGGGCGTCAGCCCGGGGGATATCCAACTGCTTGGCCAGGCCAAAAGCCGACATGCCGTAAATCAAACCAAAGTTGATCGCTTTGGCCCGCCGGCGCTGCTCATCAGTCACCTTATCCTGAGCTACTTCAAAGACTTCTGCCGCCGTCGCGCGGTGAATATCTGCGCCTTGAGCAAATGCATCCACCAACCCTTTGTCCCCAGACAGGTGAGCCATAATACGCAGCTCAATTTGGGAGTAGTCCGCAGCGATGATCTCACTGCCACCATTGATTCTTGGGTCAACGGTGAAGGCCCGACGAATACGGCGCCCCTCCTCTGTACGAATGGGAATGTTCTGTAAGTTAGGGTCACTGGAGGACAGGCGCCCGGTAGCCGCTACTGCCTGGTGATAAGAGGTATGTACACGACCGCTACCCGGGTCGATCATCTTTGGCAGTTTATCGGTGTAGGTATTCTTCAGTTTGGCCAGGCCGCGATACTGCATTATCAGTGCGGGCAGCTCGTGGTTGTGGGCCAATTCCTGCAATACAGCTTCAGCGGTAGAGGGCGCACCTTTGGGGGTCTTCTTGATCACTGGAATCTGCAGCTTTTCAAACAGGATCGCCCCCAGCTGCTTGGTGGAGCCCAGATTGAACTCTTCGCCGGCTACTTCGTAAGCCTGCTGTTCCAGCTCTCGCATTCGCTGCTCAAGTTCAGCACTCTGCTCCGCCAACATCTTGGCATCGATATAAGCTCCGTTACGCTCCATACGGGCAAGAACTGGTAGCAGGGGCATCTCAATTTCATCGAGTACCTTTACCAGAGTTGGCTCTCGCTCAAGACGCGCACTCAACTCATTGTGGAGACGCAGGGTGATATCTGCATCTTCAGCCGCATAGGGGCCCGCTTTGTCCAGCTCGATCTGGTTAAACGTCAGCTGTTTGGCGCCTTTACCGGCAATATCCTCGAAGTGAACCGTATTCTCCCCCAGGTACTTGAGTGCGAGACTGTCCATATCGTGGCGACTGCCAGTGCTGTCCAGAACATAGGACTCCAACATGGTATCCCGTGCAATGCCGCGCAATTCAATATCGTAGTTGGCCAGGATATGACTGTCGTACTTCAGGTTCTGCCCCACCTTCTTCTGCTGTGGATCTTCCAGCAGGGGTTTGAGTTTGGCCAGTACTTCATCAAACGGCAGTTGCTCTGGTGCCCCCATATAGTCGTGGGCCAGGGGAACATAGGCTGCACGATAGGGCTCCACCGCGAAGGACACCCCCACTAATTTTGCCTGCATATAATTGAGGCTGGTGGTTTCCGTGTCGAAGGCAAAGATGTCTGAACCCTTCAGTTGTTCCAGCCAGGCATCGAACTCCGACATTTCTGTGACGATGACGTAATCGCGCTCAACGGCTTCCGCCATAGCTTCTTCAGCCTCTTCACTGGTTAGCTCTTCTAACCAGCCGCGAAATTCATTCTGCGTGAATAGCTCAACCAGTGCCTCTGTATTGGGCTCTGAATTGTGCAGTTCCTGGGGGTGATAAGGCATCTCCACATCGGTTTTGATAGTGGCGAGCTTATAGGAGAGTTCTGCCGCCTCGCGGTGCTCCGCCATCTTTTTGCCGAGGGTTTTTGAGCCACGGAACCCCAGCGGTGCAATGGCATCCAGGTCGGAATAAATGGTCTCCAAGCCTCCCAGATTCTGTAACAGTGCCAGAGCGGTTTTCTCGCCCACACCAGGAACTCCGGGAATATTGTCGGATTTATCTCCCATCAGGGCGAGAAAATCGATAATCAGTTCTGGACCTACGCCAAATTTCTTAGTCACGCCCTCACTGTCCATTTCGGTATTGGACATGGTGTTAACCAAGGTAACGCCCGGACGCACCAGCTGCGCCATGTCTTTGTCGCCGGTGGAGATTATGACTTGCTGCCCCTGACTCTGGGCCTCCAGCGCCAGGGTGCCGATCACATCATCAGCTTCAACACCGTCGACCACCAAGCGCGGCAATCCCATAGCGTCGATGATGTCGTGAATGGGCTGAATCTGCTCACGCAAGTCATCTGGCATAGGAGGGCGGTGGGATTTGTATTCGGCAAACATCTCATCGCGAAAAGTCTTGCCCTTGGCATCAAAAACAACCACTACGGGACTGCCTGGATGCTCCTTGAGGTGGCGGCGCAGCATACTAATCACACCGCGCACCGCACCAGTAGGCTTACCCTGGCTGGTGGTCAATGGCGGCAGCGCATGAAAAGCGCGATAAAGGTAGGAGGAACCATCCACCAAAATCAACGGGGCGGCTGAGGTATTTTGTTTACTCATAGACGATGAATTCTTGCTTGCTTAGTTTGGCGTTCAGGACGCGCGGCAGGCCGATAGGATAACGCCCTTCGCTCTGTTTTTCCGCTTACTGATTCTTTCCCGCCAGACACCGTAGGCAACCTCTGCACAAAAGCCCACTCGACTTACCCCGCCGATTAAAACTATCGGCGCATCGATCTCACCAAATCCCCAGGCTTGGCTAGTCTTGCCGGTAGCGACCTTATGCGTTCGCTACTCCCCGGAAGTCAAATTGTCGCAGGCTGCCCCCAGGCAGTCAGGGATCTTTTATTTCCAAAAAACTGTGCCACCCGATGTTGAAGGAAGGATTCGAAAGATGAGAGGAGTGATGCGTGCCACCCTGTTGTTTGCCGCAAGTATCTTTGCCATTTCGGCAAGTGCCGGCTCAGATTGCAGTGGAGAGCATACCGCTGAAGCCGAGGCGACTGATGAAACACACTCACAGCAGTCTGAGGTAGAAGGCCATGAATTAATACTCAGGCAAGCTATCCGTGAAAGAGAGAATGATTTGCTGGAGAGACAAAAACAGCAGCTGGAGAAACTGCAAAAACAAGCGGAAAGAGATGCTGCCCGGGTAGAGAAATTACAGCAAATAACCAATCGTTCCTAGAAGCCACCCTACCAGGTCCCGCCCCCGCCCTGGGTAGGCGGGATACTGGGTACGCTCAAGGAGCCTCTGATTTATCCTTGTTGCGGTCGGGAACCTGACTCAAGCAAGTGCGAGCTTGAGACAAGAGGGACTCTATCAATTCCCTGTAATCAGCATTTTCACTCAACTGATCTCCCAGCAGATCCAAAGCGGCGTAACGCAGCCCCAAATTTTCTGCCAACTGTTGATCTCGTTCATTAGCCGGCATGTCTCCAAATAGACAGCCGTCGCCAATCTGTGACAAATCCAGCATTGCCTTGGCACCATAGCCCCCGCCACTGCCATCGCCCAGGGCATGGGTTTTCACTCCTGCGGAACCAAAAAAGTGACCATAGGCATCGTGCGTAACAACGATGGGAACTTCGCGATATCCGTACAAGGCCCGATCGAGAACTTTCTGCAAGTTGGCCATCGAACTGGAAAACTGCCGTGCACGCCCCATAAACAGCTCCGCCTGCTGTGGCTGTAATTGCGCCAGGCGCTCAGCGATCTGCGCCGCAGCTATTGCCGCATTGCGGGGGCGCAACCAGAGGTGGGGGTCGGTAGCACTGGCTCCCTCATATTCAAGGGTCTCTATATCCAGAAGCTGCATTTGCCGGCCCGCTGGTAACAGCGCTGCCTGTTTTGCCAATACCCCCTCCATTTGCGGTCCCAACCACACCAATAGTAAGGCGCGCTCAAGTGCAGCCCGATCGGAAACCGAAGGGGCATAATGGTGAGGATCCGCTCCCTCAACTAGCACCCGAACAGGAATATCCTCACCGGTTATTTCCCGGGCGATCAGGGCTAAAGGGCGCACGCTGACGACCAGCTCTCCACCACTGTCGGATTCCGGTTTGCTACAAGCCGGGAGAAAGAGCCCGAATAGAAGCACCGTGGAGATTGTAAAAAGACGTTTGAAGGGATACATCAGAGACATTAGGCGGCGAAAAATTGCGATATAATCACAACCAGCGCCAAGCTGCCAGCCTGGTTGTCCATATCCGGTAAAGAAGGTATGGAAGCAAACATCTTAAAGACTTCCCTGCGGAGATTGAATTCTGAATCCACCCCAGCCGCTTATCACAGCTGACAATATCGCCCTTCAGGTGGGCGGCAGGCAGTTACTTAAAGATATTACAGTCGAATTGTCCCAGGGGGAGATTGTCACCTTAATAGGCCCTAATGGAGCCGGCAAAACCACTCTCCTTCGCCTTCTGCTGGGGCTCAGCCAGCCGACCCAGGGCCGCGTGTGGCGACAAACTGGGTTGCGTATTGGCTATATGCCCCAGCGGCTTCATATCGATAGCTCAATGCCCATGTCAGTTGAACGCTTCTTGCAACTTGGCCAACCGGCCATGAAACCCGAGCAAGCGCAGTCGGCATTGGAAAGAGTCGGAGCAGGACAGCTTAGAGGCGCATCTCTGGCAAATCTATCCGGTGGAGAAATGCAGCGGGTCTTACTCGCTCGTGCCGCATCGCGCAAGCCTCAGCTGCTGGTCCTTGATGAACCCACTCAGGGAGTCGATATAGGTGGTCAAAGTGAGTTGTACCAGTTAATTGCCACTCTGCGCGACGAGCTCGGCTGCGGTGTGTTACTGGTTTCCCACGACCTTCATTTAGTCATGGCTGCAACCGACCGGGTCCTTTGTTTGAACCAGCATATCTGTTGTCACGGACACCCTGAGCAAGTAAGCCGCCACCCTGCCTATCTGGAATTATTTGGGGACAAGGTCGCCCCCTATACCCACCAACATAACCACCAACATAAATTAAGTGGAGATATTGCGCCCGCAAGCAGCTGCAATCATCAACACACTCACACAAATACTAAAAACAAAGAGCAAAAATAAGTGGTCGATTTCGGCGAATTACTGCACAGCCAATTTCTCTGGTACGCCCTCGCCGCCGGCCTTATGGTCGCTGTTGTCAGCGGCCCTTTGGGCTGCTTCGCCGTGTGGCGACGCATGGCCTATTTCGGCGACACCCTGGCTCACTCAGCCCTTCTTGGAGTGACGCTGGGTTTTGTACTTCAAATTATGCCAACGGTGGCCGTCGGTGTTACTTGCTGTGTACTGGCACTGCTGCTGATGTATTTACAGCAGCGCCAAAAGCTCGCTGTAGATACCTTGCTGGGCATATTGTCCCACTCCATGCTGGCACTGGGGATTGTCACCGTCAGTTTCTTTAAGATTAAGGTGGATCTCTTATCTCTGTTGCTGGGAGATTTACTCGCGGTCAGTGGCCAGGATCTGGTACTAATGGCCATTGCCGCCGCCACAATCCTGGGACTGCTTTATTTCCTGTGGGAACAGTTACTGGCTTTCACCCTGCATGAGGAATTAGCTTCAGTGGAAGGTGTCCCTATCGAACGATTGCGGATCGCTCTGATGTTGATGCTGGCAATACTGATTGCGATCGCAATGAAAGTTGTCGGGGTTCTGTTAATTACCGCCCTACTGATTATTCCCGCAGCTACCGCGCGAAAACTGTCGCACACTCCAGAGCGTATGGCGGTGTTGGCCTCATTGCTGGGATGCTTAGCGGTAGTACTCGGCCTTCTTGCCTCTATCCTGTGGAATACACCGGCGGGCCCGTCCATTGTTCTGGCCGCAGCACTGTTCTTTCTCACTTCACAACTGCGTGCCAGCTGAAGGTAGCCGCAGGTTAATCTCATCCTAATTTCTTATTTTATTTCGTTATTTGTCGCAAATTGTCGCTTAAATCTACCTATTGGTGAGATGCCCGTCACCGTTTATCGCAATAAGCTGATGGTTAGCCGCTAGCTAATTGTGTCAGTTTTCCGTCGTTGCTAGTGTTGCCCGACGACCAGCCCTATTAGGCCGGTCACCAATAATGACAAAAAAATGGACTCACAACGATATGGAAAAGTTCTCTCTTCGTCGCAAGGTATTAACTACAGCCATAGTGGCGGCAACCGCTGCCACTAGCCCACAAACACTCTTTGCCGCCGAGGATCAGGCGATGGAAGAAGTTGCAGTTGTGGGTTCCCGTATTAGTCGAAACGCTGAATTTGAAACAGCTACCCCGATCCAGGTAATGGATCGCGATGCCATTGAAAAGTCCGGCTATACCAATCTGCAACAGCTTTTTGAAAAAAACCCCGCCGCAGGTAATGGCACCTTCTCAACCCGGGGTAACAACCAGGACTCTACCGCAAACGGGGCTGCCGCTGTGAGCCTGCGCGGTATGGGTGCTGACGCCACTCTAGTACTGGTAAATGGTCGCCGGGTGGCTATCAGCGCATTTGCCGAGAGCATTACTACCAACTTTGTGGATATCAACAGTGTGCCCCTCGCGGCGATTGAGCGGGTCGAAGTCCTAAAGGATGGTGCCTCCGCAATTTACGGTTCCGATGCCGTTGCCGGTGTGGTCAATCTGGTGTTACGTAGAGACTTTGAAGGTACTGAGGTATCCGTAGATTACGGTGGTGCCGATGGCTATGACGAGCAATCCATGTCCGCCGTCTGGGGCATCAATGGGGATGACTCAAACCTGACTGTTATTTTTGACCACCATAAAAACAGCCGCCTATCCAGCACCGAACGCAGTGGTTTGGATACTGCTAACCAGTCCAGCCGTGGCGGTATGGACTTCCGCTCCTCCAGGGGCTATCCCGGTAGCTTTAATGTGGGCGGTACCTTTGTTTCCGACCCCAACTGTCCCGAGGAGCGCGATACCGGTGAAGTCTGTGTCTATGATTACGGCCCCTGGACTTTGATCACACCCGAAGCCGAGCGCACTGGCCTATTAATGCTTGGCCATACCCAGTTGGCCGAAGGCTTGGAGTTCTTTAGCGAGGTCGCTGTTCAGCACAATACTTCCGTAGCCCAGGGTGCACCCACTCCCCTCGATGGCGACGCGGGTCTCTATGTGCTGGCAGATCATCCCAATAACCCATTCGGCGAAGATGTGGATATTTACCGCTATCGTACCGTGGATGCAGGCGCCCGCCAGTGGGATATCGAAACCGATAACTTGCGCGGTGTCTTCGGCCTGCGCGGCTCTGTCGCCGACTGGGACTGGGAGGCTTCTGTGCAGCGCTCCCGCAGTGAAACAACCCAGACCGGTGACCGCTCCCAAGGCTGGGTGCGTACGGACCTGTTACAGGAGCAGATTAATGCCGGTAACTACAATCCGTTTGGCGGGGTTCAGAACCCGGACTCAGTGATTGATGCCATCACCACCAGCCTGGTCCGCCAAGGCAAGTCTGACCTGACCAGCTATAACTTCTCAGTCAATGGAGATTTAGTCGATACCGCCAGTGGCACCATCGCAATGGCCGCAGGCCTGGAATACCGGGAGGAAAAGGCTTCCGATATCCCTGATGACCAGTTCCAGCGCGGTTTGATCTTCGGTACCGAGTCCGTATCCGCCAGTGCTAGCCGGGATATCTCCTCCGCTTATGTTGAAGTAGCTATTCCCCTCCCCGCTAGGTTCGATCTGACTGTGGCTGCCCGTTACGACGATTACAGCGACTTTGGCAGCACCACCAATCCCATGGCAAATCTGCTGTGGACAGTAACCGACCAGCTATCCTTCCGAACCTCTTGGGGTACCGGCTTCCGCGCGCCTTCACTGGCACAGGTCGGTCTCGGCCCATCACAGGAATCCCTCTTCTTTGAGGATACCTATGGCTGTGAAGTTAACGATGCCTACTGTGCAAAGACCGACTACACCATTGTCTTCTCCGGCAACCCGGATCTGGATGCAGAAGAGTCAGAATCCTTTAACATCGGCGCTGTTTACGAGCCCATAGAAGACCTGCGACTGTCTCTGGATTATTGGAATATCACCCAGGAAGGTAAGATTGACGAGGTCCCCTTCGGCTATATCTACAGTCTCTACTGCTGGGATCAAGACAGCACTGTGTGCCGCCGCGATACACCAGTTGACGGCCAAACCCTTGGCGCTCTGCAATCTATCGACAGCAGCTTCACCAATATTGGTGAACAGGACGTATCGGGCGTTGACCTAAGTATTGTCTACAGCGGATTTGAGCTAGTGGGCGGAGAGCTTGGCCTGCGCCTGGATTACTCTTACCTGGCAGAATTTGAGCGTGTTGAACTGAACTCCAGCGGCGACGCATTTATCACTCGCGACCTGGCCGGTGAATACGAGTATCCACAACACCGTTGGAACGCTACCGCTGACTGGACCTTTGACACCTTCGGATTTAGTGCCGGGCTCAGCTACATTGGTGAATTCGAGGATACTCCGGATATCGATTTCGACGGGACACTCGACTATGACAGCAATAACTCCCGCACCGTAGACTCTTTCCTGACCATGAATATGCAGGCCCGTTATACCGGCTTCGAGAATATGGTGTTGAGCCTGGGTGCGGATAATGTCTTCGATGAAGAACCGCCCTTCGCTATCGGGGATGGCGACGGAGACCTTTATGGTTATGTACAGTCACAACACGATCCCCGTGGTCGCTTTATCTACGGCAAGATGACTTATAGCTTCTAATCACTATAAGTAGATCAGCACATAAAAAAGGGGAAGCTTACCGCTTCCCCTTTTCAATTTTCGCCGCTTTGCTTTTTCAGCCGCTATTTATTTGTTCTCTATATTCTGTCTAGCCTTCTTTGCAGCAGCCTCTAGGGAAATTCTCTGTTTAGCCATTTCCAGTCCCGCTTTACGAAACTCATGGATACCCAGCATAATACCGATCAATTCAAACAGTGAGACTGCTATCCCAATAAAAAGTAAGTAAGACTCTGGCACAGTTAGTTCCTGCGGGCCAATAGAGCCGTCACTTTGAAATAGATACCCAAAGTGAGCACGGTTGGAACCCAAAGGGCGGTAAATATGCCCTGCTCCTTATAGCCGCTAAACCATAAACCAGCGGATAATACCAGTGAAACTAAAACTGCCAACAAGATAAAGAAATCTGACGCCTTCAACACCTAGCAAGCCCTCTAATCTTCATCGAACTCCCAAAATCCTATTGCAGCCATCAGTAATCCAAGCACGGTGAGGGCCGCAGGAATTCGCAATCCCAATACGCCAAAAATATCTAACATTGAGGGAATAAAGGGAATAAAACCCAAAATTCCCCACATAAAGAATACACCGGCAATCGACAATCCAGTCCAACCCACCGTCAATCGTACTTTCTTAGATCGAAAATAACCGGCCAAAAGCATTTTCTGCATTAATAATACAAAACAAACGGGCTTTGCCCGTTTGAACATTATTGACAGAATAGTGCAGCCTCAGCTGGTTAGAGGAGTGTGAGTCTCATCCTTTATTGCGCTTGGCGTAATCTTCATTAGCTTGCCAAACTCTAACTAAATTTCCGCCTAGAATTTTTTTAATGTCCTGCTTGCTATACCCACGCTTTAGCAGACCTTCAACCAAATTAGGATATTGAGAGACGTCTTTTAAGCCGACTGGCAAGCTATCTCCGACACCGTCAAAATCCGATCCAATGCCTATATGATCCACTCCCACTAAATCACGAATATGGTCGAAATGATCAAGAACATCTTCCAAATCTGCATAAATGAACTTCTCAGCTGAAAGCTTATCGGAGTACTCCTCAACTTCCTTACTATCTTTGGGTAAACCCTTTTCTTTAACAAATTTCTCAACCTGATCAGTTATTTCACGATATGAATTCAGTGAATCACCACTAATAAAAGTAGAGCCAAAATTCACCATGATGATACCGCCGTTGTCAGCCAACGCCTTTATCATTTCATCATTCATATTTCGTTCAAATCCCGGCGTAAAATGCCTTGCCGAAGAGTGTGAAGCGATAACAGGAACAGCGGATAAATCAACAACTTGCCAAAAAGCTGCATCTGATACGTGGGAAATATCGATCATTACTCCCATCCGATTCATCTCTCGTACCAAGCGCTTTCCGAATGCACTCAAGCCTTCCCAGGGCCTGTTTTTATCATACGAGGAATCAGAGATATGATTGCTCTTTGAGTGGGCTAAGGTAATGTACTTCACCCCTCTATCAGAGAAATACTTTAAATTGGCAAGATCTCCCTCAATAGGAGCCCCGTTCTCTATACCCAAAGGTAAGGAAATTAAGCCAGCATCGACTTGCTTTTGTAGATCATTTATTGACTTAGGTATTGCAAACTTATCCGGGTGCTGTTTGACCATTGCCTCCACTTTATCAATCAAAGTATCTGCATACGATTTGGCAACACCCTCGTCCTCCTTTTCTGCTGGGACATAAATAGACATAAAGGGGGCATTTAGTCCACCAGCTTTAGCTCGAGGGTAATCAAAGTCTCCCTTATCCGTACTAAGTCCAACATCTTCTTCAGCTTGTTCGAGACGATAGGGAACATCTACATGTCCATCAACAATCAAATACTCTTGAACCAGCTCTTGAGCTAGATCTTTACCTTCACCTGCAAATACAGGGTTGCAAGTTAGTGCACATAATGTCCCAACTAAAAAATAATTTTTCAAATGACAATCTCCCTATTTGTATGAATATATCTAGAAAATTTACTGTAGATAGTGCTCATCTAGAATCACATTTCTTAAATACATTACTTTGATTTGTTAATCTACAAAGATTAAATCGTTGTCTTTCTTATAACTGCAGATTGGCTGAATCTTAGGGGTAACAATAAAACAATGATCCAAAGCAGATGATATATGGCCTAACCGGGTAACGGGTAAGGTAACAAGAGCATATGCAAAAGATTTACCCCCCAATGCGTCATTACGCATATCCAAAAATTCTGTCGCAATGTCCAAATCAATGCATAACAGATTGAGGCAACTATCAATAATAGAACTGCGGAGATATCTGTTGACCACCCTCCATGTAGAAGCACAAACACCGTAGCTACAACTGGTACGGATAACCAGCGCCAGCGCCCTAATAGTTCTTCGGTACCCCGCTGTAATATCCACCGGAAAAACCCCTCTTCAGAAATGCAAACAATTACTAGGTTTATCATTACCGCAACGGCGATAGTGCCAGTAAATTTTATCGAAGACGTATATAGGAGTAGACCCAATGCAACGGGAGTAAATATAGCCAATAAAAGATAAGGTAAGTCCGTAACACGGAAGGTCTGCTTCATGCGCAACATAAAAGCCAATAAGGCAATAGCAATAACTGCTTTACCGCTGTTTATACTGGCATAGATAAGATTACCACTTGCATCTGTATAGGGTGGCAATACCTGGATATGTTCACTACCGGGAAGCAAATTTAACCCAGATACCAGCATTAAAACTGCTACAGAAAGAAAAGACAACGCTCTCGGCCAACTGCAAGTAGACTCTATTGCTCGCAGGAAAATCCAGATTAAAGGGGCTATAAGCCCACTCCAGCCAAAAGGAATTATACAAAGTGATAGCAAGATAGGTGCAGCCCAAGGACTCGCCATACCAGATGGTGTCTGATCTTCTCTTCTCCTTAAAGAAGCAACTTCATTTTGCATCGATTGGCCCAGAATTAATATCTTATTTGATAACAATAGCTCATGCGATTCCTTCACTATCCATTAAAGGTCGCTCGTATTGAACGATAGGTCAACTTCATTTTCGCAGGATCTAGAGGTGCCTTAAAAAAGGCGTGATAATGTCCTCTAGGATTAATTAATACAACTTGAGATCCATGATCGATAGTATAACCGCCCTCAGCAAGAGAAACTTTATTAAAAGGTACATTTAGCTGAGTGGCAAATTTCTTCAGCTTAAAAAAATCACCGGTAATACCACGAAATTCAGAATTAAAATAACGGACATATTGCCCCAACTGCTCCGGCTTGTCCCTACTTGGGTCAACCGATACGAGTACTACATCTGTAGATGCTCTGGTACTTTCGTCTAAAGTTTTATAAAAATTATTAAGTGTAGATAGAGTTGTTGGACAGATATCTGGACAGTGGGTAAACCCAAAAAATACCAGGGTCCACTTACCTTGAAAGTCTTTAGTATAGAAATCTCTACTGTCATCAGACAATAATTGTATATCTTCTATGATTCTTGGTCTCTGCAGTTTTACAGTGCCATTAATTCTAAGTTCCTCATCAGTAATAATACGAGGCTGTCCGAGCTTATGTATAAATCCAGCAAGCACAGCAAGAATCAATACTAGAAGAACAATAACGGTAATTCTAATTCCACGTTTCTGTTTATCGATGGCAGAATATTGATTTTCCACTTTTCCCTCACACCTCAATTAAATAATGATCTAATAGCATGATAAAAAATAGTGCCATTAAATAAATTATTGAATATTTGAAAGTCTCCATACCAGCATTGGGGGTTTTTCCAATGAGCATTACAAAGCTCCAATAAACAAAACCAAATCCAAGTACGACAGCTCCCAGCAAATATAACCACCCAAACATCGCGGTGGCAAAGGGCAATAGGCTAACGGCCAGTAAAATAAAGGTATACAAAACTATATTTAGGTTTGTATAGGGTATTCCATGTGTAACCGGCAACATAGGAACATCAGCTTTTGCATACTCTTCTTTTCTATGTACGGCAAGGGCCCAAAAGTGTGGAGGAGTCCAAGCAAAAATAATCAATACTAACAACAATGCATGCCCATGCACTTCCCCAGTAACCGCAGTCCATCCCAGTAGGGGCGGAGCGGCTCCTGCAAGCCCTCCAATAACAATGTTTTGTGGTGTGGCGCGTTTCAGGAACATGGTGTAAATCACCGCATATCCGAGAAGAGATATTAAGGTTAGCCAAGCCGTAAGGGCATTTACAAAAAACAACAGGATAAACATCCCCGTCACGCCCAAGATAAGAGCAAAAGCAACCGCTTTAACTGGCTCAACCCGTCCTTTCGCAATCGGGCGATTACTGGTACGAGCCATTTTTGTATCAATATGACGATCAACTAAATGATTTACTGCCGCAGCACTACCCGCACAAAATGCAATTCCCAAATTACCAAATACTAAAATATCTAGCGGCACCATTCCTGGAACAGCTAAAAACATTCCAATAACAGAAGTTAACAGCATAAGCATAACTACTCGAGGCTTAGTAAGCTCATAGTAGTCCCGCCATTGAATTTGATGTATTCCCGTGGAGTTTATGGCCATATTCGCACCTATTTTTATATTTATATACGCTTAGTATCTAATTAAGATTGGATACGGTTGTTAAACCTTCTCCCCGCTCTATTACTTCCACATCGACTGCCTCTTGTTTATTTATAATGACGGCATTCATTGTGTATATTCGATAACAAAAAGTTAGCAAACTAAGAAGTAGAAGAGCTGCACCAGCATTGTGTGCCACAGCAATCCATAATGGTAGAGACATAACAACATTTGCTATTCCCAAGCTGACTTGAAGAAGTAGTACCCCGGTAAGCCATAATGACCAACCTCTCAATCCATATCTCCAAGCTAAAACTGAAAGAATAAGTATAATTGCTGTTGTAATCAGTGCTCCAATACGATGGGCAAGATGTATGGCTGTACGTGCATCATTCTCTAATGCACCACCTAAATAATTTGGACCAATTTGTTGAAAAATATTAAAGCCTTCCACAAAGTTTGCCTGTGGCCACCATTGGTTATGACAAGTTGGAAAATCTGGACAGGCTAAAGCTGCGTAATTAGAGCTGGTCCAACCGCCGAGTCCAATCTGTAGAATTACTATTGCAACTGCAGTCAGAGCAAGTAGCCGTAGTCGCCTTATTCTCGGTAAATACCTCCCATGTAATTGTCTAGGTTTATCAGCCAACCTTTCACAGAGAATCCACAACATAGATAATGTTGCCATTCCACCTAATAGATGAGCAGTAACTACCTGCGGCCAAAGCTTCAAGGTTACCGTCCACATCCCAAAAGCAGCTTGCAGTATAATAATAATTAAAAGAATATGTGTTTGCTTAAAGGTTGGGGCTTGCCGATCTCTCCAAGCAAGATAAGTGAGCAATCCAACGAATAAAAGTAAAGTTCCCGCAAAGTATCGATGGACCATTTCCGGCCAAGTTTTACTGACATCTACCGGAGAGTCCGGAAAAATCATATTGGCCGTTTTAATTTCTTTTATATCGTTCGGCCAGGTGAGATGACCATAACAACCGGGCCAGTCTGGACATCCCAAACCAGCATCCACCAGTCTAGTAAATGCACCTAGAACAACAACTACGACAGCGAGAATACAGGCCGCCCAGGTAATGATATGTCGCCAATTCTTAGGGGTTTCTTGTTTAGACACTACTGAAAATCTCCGAATACTAATCTTATTGCTCGTAGGAGTACTTCAATAATCTTTTTATATCTTTAAGCAATTGGTTTCCGCTATGCTGCCGATCATAGGCCATCATTGCATAACCCTCCTGATCAACCAGCAACGCCTTGGTTGAAGTCACACCGTCATGATCAGTTTTCTGTACCAACTGCTTAAAGTTTTCATCATCCAAATTCACTATTTTTAGTTTCGGATGCTCAATTTGTATTTGTTCTTGTCGTTTTTCATCCAAACTATCACCAACCACCAGTAACCTCTCAACCCTATGAGCTTTTTCCCCCAGCCGAATATGAACCTGCCTACTTATATACAAGAGATCTTCACAATCTTTACCACAATCACTGTCACTTAATATTAGATATCGCCATTTTGATTCTCCCTCTTGTGCCAGGGATTGCTGTTGTCCTTGAAAGGTGATTTTTATTTCAGTGATATCAAATGGGGGCTGCAATAATTCACCTTGATTAATCGTCTCTTTAGGCATGCCTAAGCCCGTATAGTAAACGACATAGGCAGCTGTAATTGGGAGTACGACGGATGCTAGCACTGAGAGTCCTTGAATGATTTTATTCGCTGGCTTCCTTTTGCTCAGATTTCTTTCAGGTGAAACTGGCTGACTATTTGATTTCATTTTAAAACTCCTTTTTCAAACTTCTACTCAATCTACGACGTAATCTAAAAATAATATTTGTGGCTGAATAAGCCCATAAAAGCCAGACAGCTATTGCCATCGTGAACCACTGGAAAGCATACGCTTGATGTTTTTCAGGGCCACTATTGAAAAAATTCCAATCAGTAATTAAAGCTGCACCTGAATCCGCAAACAAACGGATCGACCATCCACTGTTAACTAAGCCTATAGTCTCAATGAAATTTGAATTTATTTGTTGAATTCTATTATTAAAAACCGGGTCTAGACTAACACTCAAGGAGGTTTCAGTATCGATAGGGTATAAGTAGCCCTGAAGTGATTTCACATCAAGTGAAGCTGTTACTTCAGGTAAGCTATCTCGGTCGCCAGTAGAGGGAATCCAACCTCTATTGATAAGCCAATCAGTACTTTCTGTTGAAAATACTTGTAGTACTTCATATCCAACACGACCGTTTCTTGTTCTGTTATCCAGAAAATATATTTCCTTCTGGAAAACTCCCGCTAAAGTTACAGACGCATACTCTTGATAAGAACTTAGATTTGAGATTTCCTGCGGTTGCAGAGAGAGCCTACTCTCTACCTTTTGTATAAGTTCGACTTTCTGCTTTGCTCTATCAAGCTGCCACAATCCTAAAAAGATAAAAAGGATGAATGCACCCAGAGAAAATATCGTGATGGGCCAATTGCGAATCAGTGGTAAACTGATATCTTTCGCAGAAGCTGATGGAATATCTACTATCATGCGCAACTACATAAATAATGGAAAATAATAAAATGTGGCTAAAGATTGTTATTGTTGTCCTATTCCTTTCCGTACTTGCCAGTCTTTCAAGTGCACTTTTTTTTCTACTTAGAGATATGGGAACACCTCAATCCAAGCGCACACTCTACGCATTAGGTATTAGAATACTCCTAGCGTCACTCTTACTTCTTGCCATTTGGTACGGCTTTGAAAGTGGCATTTTGGCAAAAACGGCACCTTGGGCTGATAAATATTAAGAAAACAAAGGCTTTCTATTAATACGATAGAAAGCCTTGCCCACATTAAGCACCTAGAACATATACAAATATAAACAGCCCGACCCAAACTACATCGACAAAATGCCAATACCAACTTGCTGCTTCAAAGCCAAAGTGATCATCAGGTCTAAAATGATTGGCTATCACAGACCTTAACAACATGATCAACAACATAATTGTACCGAGTGTGACATGAGCACCATGAAATCCGGTCAGCATAAAGAATGTTGTACCATAGATTCCTGACTCAAGTGTTAACCCCAGGTGTTGATAGGCTTCGTAATATTCTTTACCTTGTAGAAAAATAAACGCCCCACCCAATGCTACAGTGATTGCCAGTAATATATTGAAATTTTTTCTTTGATTCTTTTTCAGGAAAACATGTGCGAAGTGTACAGTTACACTGGAAGTGAGAAGTATGATGGTGTTCCATAGTGGTAAGTGCCATGGGTCTATCACATCTTTAGGCCCCATAAATTTTGCCGTTTCTCCGTTTGCTGCGGCGTCAGGAGTCACATATAGGGGCCAGCTACTTTCGAATCCCTCCCAAAGCATATTGGAAATTCCACGATCACCTTCACCACCTAGCCAGGGAACTGTAAAATTGCGTATGTAATAAAGTGCTCCAAAGAATGCAGCAAAAAACATCACCTCAGAAAATATAAACCAGCCCATCCCCCAAACATATGATCTCTTTAACTGTTCACTGTTGAGCCCTGCCATATTCTCCTTGATTACGGCAGCAAACCAAAACCACAAAACTGCGGCCATCGCTAACGCACCGGTGAAGAAAATATAAGAGCTTCCTCCATTAATCCAATTTGCTGCGCCGAACGCTATTAGGAATAGACCTATCGTCGCAAAAATTGGCAGCCTGGATTGTTCGGGCACGTAATAACTGCTTTCACTAGCCATAATTTTTATCCCTCTCGCTCGGGGTCGATATCATTCTTATCGGTTTTATTGGCAAACCTTTCCGTTACATCAAACAACGTATAGGAAAGCGTTACAGTATTAACACTTGCGGGAAGATCTGGATCCACAATAAAACGTAGTGGTAATTCTGCAGTCTCTCCCGCTTTTAATTCTTGCTGGTTGAAGCAAAAACACTCTGTTTTATGAAAGTACTCAGCAGCTTTGAAAGGAACCATACTGGGAATTGCCTGACCAACCATATCCCTAGATGTCTTATTTTCTGCAATAAAAACAGTATCTTTAATTTCTCCAGGGTGTACTTTCAAAGACATCACACTCGGGCGAAATTCCCATGGCATATTTTCATTATTGTTTGCCACAAATTGCACTGTGACCAGCCTATTTTTATCAACCGCAGCTGGCATAGCTTCATAACGACCACCGGTTTTACCATTGAGTCCTGTGATTTCACAGAAGACATCGTAAATAGGCGGCATAATGAAAATTGCAAATACCAGCATGCTGGTCGCCACGGCCAGCAGCTTGATAGTTACCTTTGCATTTGCTCCAACTTTCATAGGTTAGCGTACAACCGGTGGCGTACTAAACGTGTGATATGGGGCAGGGGAAGCAACCGTCCATTCCAGTCCCTCAGGATCATCCCAAACCTGATCGGATGCTTTTTTCCCGCCCATTACAGTTCGTACCACATTAAACAAAAATACTATTTGTGCAGCGCCAAACAGGAAGGCACCGATACTGGATATTTGATTGAAATCCGCAAATTGCAGTGCGTAATCAGGTATCCGACGTGGCATGCCGGCCAAGCCAACAAAGTGCATTGGGAAGAAAGTTACATTGAGACCAATAAATGCCAGCCAGAAATGTACCTTGCCCATAACTTCGCTATACATATGGCCAGTCCATTTGGGCAACCAATAGTAAACACCAGCAGTAATTGAGAAGATTGCACCAGGAACCAGCACATAGTGGAAATGGGCAACCACAAAGTACGTATCGTGATATTGGAAGTCTGCAGGCGCAATCGCTAGCATCAGACCAGAGAATCCACCGATGGCGAAAAGAATGATGAATGCAATTGCAAAAAGCATCGGGGTTTCAAATGTCATGGATCCCCGGAACATGGTGGATACCCAGTTAAAGATCTTCACTCCTGTAGGTACAGCGATCAGCATTGTGGCGTACATAAAGAACAGCTCACCAGCAATCGGCATTCCCACGGTAAACATATGGTGCGCCCATACGATAAAGCTCAGGAATGCAATTGCTGCGGTTGCATATACCATCGAGCTGTATCCAAAAAGAGGCTTACGAGCGAAGGTGGGAATAATTGCAGAGATAATGCCAAAGGCCGGCAAAATCATGATGTAGACTTCCGGGTGTCCAAAGAACCAGAACACATGCTGGAATAAAACCGGATCACCGCCACCGGCTGCACTGAAGAAACTTGTGCCAAAATGAATGTCCATCAACATCATGGTCACTACTCCGGCTAACACCGGCATTACCGCAATCAAAAGGTAAGCAGTGATCAGCCAGGTCCATACAAACAACGGCATTTTCATCAAGGTCATACCAGGAGCACGCATATTCAAAATGGTAGCGATAATGTTGATCGCACCCATGATGGACGAGGCACCCATAATATGAATGGCAAAAATGAAGAAAGTTACGCTGGGTGGCGCATATTCCGTTGAAAGTGGTGCATAAAATGTCCAACCGAAATTAGGCGCTCCCCCTTCCATAAATAAGGTCGATGCCAACATTGCGAAAGCAAAGGGCAAAATCCAAAAACTCCAGTTATTCATTCTTGGCAGTGCCATATCTGGCGCACCAATCATCATTGGTATCATCCAATTAGCCAACCCCACAAAAGCCGGCATTACGGCACCAAATACCATGATCAGACCATGCATAGTGGTCATTTGATTGAAAAATTCCGGCTGTACAATTTGCAAACCGGGCTCGAATAATTCAGCGCGTATAACCAATGCCATACATCCGCCGAGCAGGAACATCGCAAAACTAAACCACAAATACATAGAGCCTATATCTTTGTGGTTGGTCGTATAGAGCCAACGCTTTATACCGGGCTGAGGACCATGTGCCATTCTTAAATTCCTCCGGGCGCTTACTGCTTATTCTTAAAGTTGAGGATATCTACGGGTTGGACGGTATCACCCATCTCATTGCCGAAAGCGTTTCGCTGGTAAGTAATTACCGCAGCCAGATCCACTTCTGATAGCTGCTCACCAAAAGCCTGCATTGCGGGGTTTACCGTAGAACCGTCGATAACGATATCTAAGTGGCCATTGAGGGGACCGGTAGCAATTTTTGATCCAGCAATTGCCGGGAATACTCCGGGTACTCCCTGCCCGTTCGGCTGGTGGCAGGCGGCACATGTGCGTGTATAGACTTTTTCACCCTGAGCAAAAAGCTCTTCGAAGGTAAATGTCTTCGCTGTAAGTTCACGCATTTTCATGGCTTCTGCTGCACGAGAACTCAGCCAGGCATCGTATTCCGCCTGTGGCACTGCCTTCACAACAATAGGCATAAAGCCATGGTCTTTTCCGCACAATTCAGCACACTGTCCGCGATATATTCCCGGCTCCTCAATACGCGTCCAGGCATCATTGATAAAACCGGGGATAGCATCTTTTTTAACGGCTAGATCTGGGACCCACCACGCATGTATCACATCATTGGCAGTAATCAGGAAGCGTATTTTTTTCTTGATAGGAACAACCAGGGGCTCATCGACTTCTAGGAGGTAGTTAGCACCCTTAGGCTGAAGGTTATCAATTTGAGCTTTGGGAGTGGACAAGCTGGAAAAGAATGAAACATCAGTGCCCCGATATTCATATTTCCACTTCCATTGATAACCGGTGATTACGATATTGAGATCTTCTTCCTCAGTATCGTAAATATCATAGAGCGTTTTGGTGGCCGGAATCGCCATCAGAATCAGGATGACGGTGGGAATAATAGTCCACACCAACTCCACAACCGTGCTCTCATGAAATTGGGCCGCTTGGTATCCCTTACTTTTGCGGTGCCGCCACATGCTGTAGAACATGATGCTGAACACCAATGCCCCTATAGCCACACAAATCCAAAAGATCAGCATGTGTAGCTCGTAGGTGGTCTGGGCGACTTCTGTCACCCCCTGGGGCATATTAACCCCCCAGCGCTCAACGTCCTGCTCATTCGCTAACACCGCTTGTGCAGATAGCGAAGTAGCCAGCAAGGCGAACAGCCGATCAAAGCCTTTCAACATCGCCTACAGATCTCCGTGGTTGCGGGTCTCTCAGGGAAACCCGTAATTTTTATTTTGGCCACTGGCCTTCACGGATAAGCGAATTTTACCTGTATCAACTGCCTAACAGGATTAATTCCACACAAAATTTGTGGACATACTGTAGTAACACAAGACTACATACACTGGGCGAGGAGACCACCTCGCGTTACTGCCGTCAGTGCAACTTGTTATTCTTAGTAAAAGATTTTTTACTCCAGATGCCGTCGTCCGGAAAGGTACAACCAACAACCAGTTTCTTTATTTGTCGCAACTACTGCAGGTACAAAAGGAACACATCGACAAGAAAAAGTCAATCGGGATCATTTTTGAATAACGTTGCTGCTTTATGAAAAAATTCGGTGATTAACAAATAAATTTAACCACTTTGATAGGATACTTTTCCACAAGTAGAAAAAAGTCGCTCCAAATAGAGACATGGCAATTTATTTGGTGAAAGATGACAACTAATCAAGCATTAATAATGCTGCCAAGAGAAGTATAAATCCTCGGGTTCAAGTGCCCCTGATTACTTTTACACAGATTGGCAACGATTTTTAATCTCTAATACTAAATTCTGACTGCTTCACACAACCAAGGCAGATTAGTTTCGATAAGCTTGAGGATTATCAGGCAGATCAATACAGAATCCTGTACTATCTACACTCAATCAAAATGATTTTTCCGCCAAATATTTCGTTTCGATTTTGTAAGCGTTACGAAATGAATTGCTAATAGCAGTATTGGGAGACCGATTTAGGAAAAGGATCTTATCAGCTCTGTACTGTTACCATTGGTAGAATCCGCCTGCACAGCTTTTCTTTTTCCGATTTCGGCTAGAAGCCAATCTATCCGCTAGTTGTTATGACTTATGCCTTCTTCTACAAAACTTGAATCCCAACCTATGTCTCGCGTCTGGAATCTGGCTTGGCCAATGATACTGAGTAATATTTCAGTGCCATTACTCGGGATAGTAGATACCGCAATTCTTGGTCACCTCCCATCTGCAGAGTACCTATCCGGTGTAGCTATCGGGGCTAGCGTAATGTCGATGCTTCTATGGGCATTTGGGTTTCTGCGCATGGGTACTACCGGACTGGTGGCTCGGAGTACAGATCTTGGGATTCAATGGTTAGTACGTGCACTAGTATTAGCCATGGGGTTGGGAATCACTCTGTTTATTGTTGCCTCTCCTTTAATCTACTATATCGTTGAGTGGATGAATGCCAGTCAGGAAGCACAACCCCACGCACTGGCCTACCTACAAATACGTCTGTTATCTGCCCCCCTGGCTCTGGCAAACTTTGCCATTCTGGGTTTTTTTATTGGTCGACAAGATAGCCGTGCGCCTCTATATATACTTTTCGCTGCCAATCTTCTGAACATAGCCCTCGATTTCCTATTTATCCTTGGCCTGGGCCTAGGGGCAAAAGGTGCAGCAGCGGCAACGGTACTCGCTGATATTTTTGCATTTCTACTGGGTCTATATCTTCTTACCAGGGTTCATGTTGATATCTGGTCTTATATACACAAAGAAATTGGGCAGAAGAAACTTCTCCCCTGGATCGATTCATCCCCATGGATCAATCTTTTAAAGATAAATACAGACTTATTTATAAGAACCTGTTTGCTCTTGCTAACACTCACTTTTTTTACTGCACAAGGGGCAGCCCAAGGTGATAATGTACTTGCTGCAAATGCTATTCTTATACAGTTATTAATGATGACTTCCTATGCCCTGGATGGTTTTGCTCATGCTACCGAGGCCTTGGTTGGGGAATCCATGGCAAAGAGATCAACGGCTCTATTCAGAAATACCGTTCGCAGTGCAGGTTTGTGGGCCCTGGGAAGCGCTGTCCTGATTACGCTGGTACTAGTTTCAGGGAAACCCTTGATTCTATCCTTATTTACAGATATCAAACCAGTAATCCACCAAGCGGAACAGGTATATTGGTGGCTCTGTGCACTACCTTTATTAGCGGTTTGGAGTTATCAGCTCGATGGTGTTTTTATCGGTGCTGGGAAAAGTCGCGATATGCGTAATACTATGTTTATAGCCTCAGTACTGGTTTTCTTTCCCGCCTGGTGGTTTACAAGGGATTGGGGGAATACAGGCATATGGTTCAGCTTGTTTTTATGGATCGGAGCACGATCTTTAGGACTCATAGTATATTTTCAATACTACACTGTAACCAATTCCTGGATACGTAAATTACAGTAAAACTGTGGCAGGATATTTAGAGTTATTTTTTAATGTATAAATAACAGAATATGACAAATTTTGAGATTGAGAAATTAACTATTTCAGTCAGGATTACTCACTATCAAAATAGTAAATCTCTTATGATGCTACAAACACATTTAAAGCTATAATCTCAGGTTGGTAAATAATGAGCGGGCAAAGCAACAAATAATAAAGCCCGCTCACATTTTTAATAGCTTGAAGACCGCACCTGTTTTTGCACTAAAATTTGCTTAAAATTTCCATAAAACGCTCCTTCTCCCTGGATGACAGCATTATATAAGTCTTCAACCTTCTGCTTTAATTCTTGGCTATAAAAATATAGGCTGCCGTTTCGGACACTGTAGGACTTTGGGTTCTCGGCCATGGTTTTGTAAAAAAGGGATACCCTTTCCAGATAGGTATCTGCCTGCTTTTTGGAAAAATTACCTTGTTGGTAATTATCTAAAACCTGAGAACTGATTCTTTGAAGAGTTAATTCGCGCTCTTCATCTGAAAAACGAAAGGCTTTTAATTGCGTGTTGATATCACGCTTTAGGTCTTTCATATAGCGAGCAGCAGCTTCTGCTGATTCATATAGTGCGTGAATAGTCTTTTCCCGCTTCCGCAGAGCACCGCGATCTTTCAAGGTATATATATTGGAGATTTCCTTTTCGGAGAAATCGCCCAGGGGGCGAAAAATAGTGACATGTTGCAAATTGCTATTCCTTGTGAGCTTGTCACAAATCTTTATTGCATGTCTCCACTTTTCAAAAGATTTTCCTTTAAGGATTTGATCAGGTAAAGCTTTTACAGCCACTCCCAACCTATTTTCCTCTTCAATGTAAAAATCTGGATGGGCTTTCCAGTCATTAGCTTGTAAACGGAATAACGTAAGTATCCCCTGATTCACACAGCTCGCCAATAGGTAGGCAACTTGTTCTCTCTGCTGCTCTGTTTTTTTTCGATAGCGATCAAGGCCATAGAGACCTATGATCGCAACCGCAATAAAAACCACCAGTATAAAAAATATTTTTTTCACTTTTTACGGCTACTTGTGGGTTGGATAAGTTTCACTGGCTCCTCGTTAATATCTTTCTCTGTATCTTGGTTAACACGAGTAGACAGTTCTGTTGGCGCTGACTGCAATCGAATTTCATCCTTAAACCCACAGGCAACACATTCCCTATAATTTTTCCCATCCTTGTGATAGTTAATAATTTTATCCATTTCGCTACAGCGGGGGCACACAGCCCCTGCAATAAAGCGTTTTTTAACGATCTTACCAGACTCAGCCGAATCTTCTTTCTTCATCATGACTACTACTCAATATTTCATGATTGACTTATCCGTTACACAGGACTGATATTCAGCTCTTGCTGCTCGATACCAGAGTGACGCAATAGGGCATCAATTTGCGGCTCTCGTCCACGGAATTGAACAAACAGCTCCAACGCATCACGGCTACCACCCTGTTCCAAAATACTGTGCAGAAATTTATTTCCCGTCTCTCTATTAAAGATACCATCTTCCTCAAATAGAGAAAAAGCATCTGCCGAAAGCACTTCTGCCCATTTATAGCTGTAATATCCTGCGGCATAACCACCAGCAAAAATATGGCTAAAAGCATTTTGGAAGCGGTTTTCTGCGGCGATAGGCACAACAGCAACCTCTGCTCGTACCTGATCCAGTAAAACCTGAACTTTATCGGCGGTCAATGCCTCTTCGCTGGCATGGAGGCGAAAATCAAAAAGTGCAAACTCCAACTGGCGTACTGTAAACATGGCAGACTGGAAATTTTTCGCTGCCAGCATTTTATTCAGTAAAGCTTCGGGAAGGGCCTCTCCAGTTTCGAAATGTGCAGAAATTATGGAAATAGCCTGGGGTTGCCAACACCAATTTTCCAGAAATTGGCTGGGCATTTCCACCGCATCCCAAGCAACACCATTAATACCAGAAACTGCTGCCACATCAATCTGTGTCAACATATGGTGGAGGCCATGGCCGAATTCATGGAATAAAGTGGTTACTTCCGTGTGGGTTAAAAGTGAGGGGATATCACCTGCAGCCGGACTGAAATTACATACTAGATAAGCTATAGGCAACTGGAGTCCGTTGAGCGTGTGGCGACGACTACTTACTGTATCCATCCAGGCCCCGCCACGTTTTTTCTCACGCGCGAACGCATCCAAATAGAAACCAGCTATCTTTTCGCCATCTCTCAGCAGCCAAAAGAACTGCACGTCGGCATGCCAAGTAGCAACGCTGGTATCTTCTTCAACTGTGATTCCGAATAATTTGTCCACCACAGTAAAGAGGCCGTCAACGACTTTGGAGTAAGGGAAATAGGGCCTCAATTCCTCTTGGCTGATGGCGTATCGCTGCTGTTTGAGCTTTTCTGCGGCCCAGGCCACATCCCATGGTTGCAACTCTTCAATACTGAGTTGGTCTGCAGCAAACGCTTTCAGCTCAGCCATTTCTCGTTGGGCAGCTGGCCTGGCTCGTTCAGCCAGATCCTGTAGAAATTCCAAAACCCGCTCTGTATTTGGAGCCATTTTGGTGGCCAATGACAGCTCCGCATAGCTGTTCATTCCCAGTAAACTGGCCTGTTCAGCGCGCAATGCGAGAATTGCCTCCATCACTTCGGAGTTATCGTATTCACCTGCCTGGGGACCAACTTCGGATGCTCGACTAACAAAAGCCAAATGGACATCCCGACGCAGAGATCTATTTTCAGCGTGGGTCATAACAGCGAGAAAGCTGGGCCCCTCTAAGGTAATCAACCACCCATCGAGGCCTTTTGCCTCAGCTGCATTCCGTGCAGCGGCAAGAGCAGTTTGAGGAAGCCCCTGAAGCTGAACTTCATCATTCGTATGCCAGGTCCAGGCATTAGTTGCATCGAGGACATTGTTGGCAAATTGGCTGGATAACTCCGCCAAACGCTGACTGTTAGCGGCAAACTTTTCACGGGCCTCTCCTTCAAGGCCTACACCACCAAGTTCAAAGTCTCTGACTCCCAGCTCCAAAGACTTCTTGCGTGCCTGTGGCCAGTTTGCAAATTCGGGCGACTGCATTAATTGGAGGTACAGGTCGTAAAGTTCGCGATTTTGCCCCTGCTTTGTCCAGTAAGCCGTCACTTTGGCTAAAGCGGCCTCAAAGGGCGCCCGCCAGGGGCCACTTAGAACGCTATTCAGGTGACTGACTGGGGAGAAGGCTCGATTTAGCTGATCTTCCGCCTGTTCCAGAGGCACCAGCGTATTATCCCAGCTGGGGGTCTCCAATCCCTGTTGAAGGGTTTGCTCACACGTTTTAATCAGTTCGGCGATGGCGGGTTCCACCTGCTCGGGCTCGAGATTATCAAAAGGCGGCAGCAGCGGGATATTCAACAGTGGATTGGACATATAAGACTCTGTGCTCGAATTAGGATAAAGCTATGATAGAGGATTCATTGTACAGGAGCTTATTTATGTCCCCACTGCGCAGCCACGATGATTCCCACGGCGAGAAGTTTCCAGAACTTGGCGACAGCGTATATATCGATCCGCAATCCGCAGTCATTGGTGACGTTACCCTGGGGGATGATTGCTCCGTATGGCCCATGGCCGTTGTGCGCGGTGATATGCATAAGATCCGCATCGGCGCGCGAACCAGTGTACAGGATGGGGCCGTTCTCCATATCACCCATGCGGGACCATTCAACGCCGACGGTTGGCCGCTGACTATTGGCGAAGATGTCACTATCGGTCATAAAGCCTGCCTGCACGGCTGTACCATCGGCAACCGGATCTTAATTGGTATCGGATCTATTGTTCTCGACGGAGCCACTATTGAAGACGATGTCGTACTGGCAGCCGGAGCACTGGTTCCGCCCGGTAAAACCCTGGAGAGTGGTTATCTCTATGTAGGCGCCCCCTGCAAAAAGGCGCGCCCCCTGTCTGACAAGGAAAAGGCTTTCTTTAAGTATTCCGCTGAAAACTACGTGAAACTGAAAGATCAGTATCTCCTTAAACAGCAACCATAGTGACAGCCGGCTCCCCGCTATGCTTAACCTGAATATGGACCAGCTGCATATTTTTGTGCGCTCCTGTGAAGTCGGATCTTTTTCGGCGGTTGCTCGCGAAGTGGGCCGGGCTCAGTCTTCTGTAAGCAGCTTGATTCAAAATCTTGAACTCGACCTGGGGCTGACTCTCTTTAACCGCGAAGGGAAATATCCCCAACCCACCGACGCCGCTTTGGCATTACTGCCATTAGCACGTCAATCGTTGGGGCAGTTGCAGCGCTTCCAACAGGCGGCAAATTCCTTCCAGCGGGGAGAAGAGCCCCAGCTCAATATATTATTTGAAGAGCTGGTAATGCCGGATCGACTCAACGATATGCTGGTAACTTTCAGCGAGCGCTTCCCGCATACTGAGCTTCAGCTCGGCAGTGTTACTGGGAAGGAAGCGGTCCAGCAGGTGACACATGGTGAAGCCGATTTTGCCTTTGTCACCTCCAGGGATTCCTATCCCAGCTCGCTGGATACCAGTAACCTGGGACAACAGCGGGTACTTAGCCTGGCCTGTCCGGAACATCCCCTGGCCCAGAAAAAACAATCCTCATTGAATGAAGCGGCCCAGCACCGACAGATCACCACAGCACCAGAATCCCAAAGGTACCGTTGGCAGCTCTCTGCACAGACTTGGCGAAGTGATTCTCTGCTACAGGCCCTGGATCTGGCATGTAAGGGGGTTGGGTGGGTCAATGCGCCCTACGAACTGGCCCGACCCTTTTTAAAAAGCGGCAGGTTGGTTGAGCTCAACTTAACCGGTTCTCTCAATACCTGGAGCCTCGGTGTGGATCTGCTCTGGTCCAAGCAGACGCCACAAGGCTTAGCTGCGCAATGGTTCGCCCGAGAGGCCCGGCGACTCTACGGTAACTTTTACAGCCCACCTATCGAAATATCCGATAGAAACTAATTTTTACCTATCAGGCTTTTACATAAGACTTGGCGTTGTAGGCCGATGGTCTGTGACTCAATCCGACTTGATTAGGAGCCAAACTATGTCCAAACAGCAATATCTCCAAGAAATGGAGGCCTTCTCCCAAAAGTACCGCTATGACATGGACTACTTGCGCGAGTTTCTTCAGGGCTCTCCTGAAGGCTTTGAAAAATTTAGAAATTTTCAGCCCCTATCCATGCATAGGGAGTTTTTACCTATTGATGTTTTTTGGGTGAGTAAGATAGCGGCAATGCAAGTAGCTGATTGCGGCATGTGCCTGCAACTGAATGTGCGTATGGCCCTAGAGGCTGGTGTTGAACCCCACTTGGTGAAAGCTTGTATCCAAGGCGGCAGCGGCCTGCCTGAGAACTTGCAGGACATTTTTGATTTTGCAACAGCCGTGGCCAGCTACAAAACAATCGACCCGGTTCTCAACGAACGGATAGGTGCACAACTGGATAACCGGCAGAGAATCGAGCTGGGGGTCAGCGTCGCTACCGCGTCAGTCTTCCCCACGATCAAGCGGGCTATGGGATATACCCAAAGCTGCAGCTTGGTTGAGATCGAATTTAAACAGTGATGTGGTAGGCCTTGGCAACCAAGGCCTCCTCACTATTTACCCTGTAGACGCAGCAGTGCCGATGCACCTATGCCGCCAATGGCACAAGCCAAAACGATAACCAGGGGCGTCATTTGTCCCAGTACCAGAGCACCGTAGTCATAACCTCTCTGCGGCAGAAGATACAACAACATCAACCCTGCCGGCACCAGGGATAAGAGGAAGCCCCGTATTAACCAGGCGTTGCGCAAAGGCAACAAAAACAGCAACCCGAAAACTCCACCCCAAACTACGCGCTGGTACAGGTAGGCATTGCTCAGGGATGGCGCCAAATCTACCCCTAGAAACTGGGTAAAGCCATACCGCCCCATGGCCCATAGCCCCACGGCATAGCAGAGCCCACCGAAACACCCCACAGCAAAACAAATCGACAGGTTTCGCACAATATCACGCACAACGCTTTCTCTCTTTTAATTATCGGTTGTCTGATTGAGGTCCCGGCGCAACTTGGCCATGATCGGCGCTGTTTCAGGACGTACACCACGCCACAGTAAAAATGACTCAGCGGCCTGCTCTACCAACATCCCAAGGCCATCAGCACTCTCTGCGCCCTGTCCACGCGCCCATTGTAAAAAAGGCGTTGGCTCGGCGGCGTACATCATGTCGTAAGCTTTACCAAGACTGGCGACACAGCCTTCAGGAAGCGGCGGCAGCACACCGCCAAGGCTTGCGGAACTCGCATTGATAATCAGGTCGTAGCAGCCTCTCAATTCCTCCAGGCCGCCACCACTTAATTCTCCCAACTGGGAAAATTCTGCCGCAAGCTGTACCGCTTTTTCTGCGGTGCGGTTGGCAATATGTAAATGTGCTGGTTTTTCCGCAAGGATTGGCAGCAATGCTCCCCGGGCGGCTCCGCCAGCTCCCAGCAAGAGAACTTTCCGATCCTTGATTTTCCAGCCCAAGTTGGTGCAAATATCAAATACCAGGCCGGCCCCGTCGGTGTTATCGCCGAGAATCTTTCCACCTTCAGTCAGTGCCAAGGTATTCACCGCTCCCACTGACGCAGCCCGCTCGGTCAAGTTATCCGCCATCTCAAATGCTTGCAGCTTGAAGGGCACCGTCACATTAAGGCCACAACCACCCTCAGCAAAAAAAGTTCGCGCGTAATTAACAAAGCCATCCAGGGGGGCAAGCAGTTTACTGTAATCGATATCCTCGCCTGTTTGCGTGACAAAGGCTCGGTGTATCTCCGGTGAGAGGGAGTGCTCTATAGGGTTACCCACCACCGCATAGCGGTCACTCATGATTCCGCCCTTTTGCGCTCTCTCGCTGCCTCACGAATCTTGGCACTTTCATCGACAATTATTAAACCGTCAATTTTGAGGCCGTCGGCAGCTTCGGTGACTAAATAGCGGGTTTGTGAGCTGTACAGCTCTACCGCCTTTTCTTCCCCCTGCGGGTGTAACAAGGTCCAGCGCAAGCTCGCAAGGGTGCTGTAATTATTCAGCTCTATCACCTCGGTAACAGTGCCGAGAATCTGACAGACACCAAGGCGTCGATAAGCATTGAGGAGCTTAACCACCTGCTGGATAAATTCATCCCGTTCTACAGTGAGCTTTACGCCATCTTCCCGGTAGTAGTGCAGTGGGAAACGATAAAAGTCAGCAATCTGCTCAACATCTCCCGTTTCAAAATGCCGCCTGTAATCGAGAAACAGGGAGTTGATTCCTTCCAATCGCGATGGGTGCACAACAAACCTCCATTGTGACAAATTGCTTGGCTATACCCAGTCTCTGTGTGGCAGAAAATCAGTGTATAGCTTCTCTTCCGCAGATCCCGGCTCTGGTTGCCAGTCATACTTCCAACTCACCAGTGACGGCAAGGACATCAGAATGGATTCTGTACGCCCACCACTTTGCAATCCGAACAGAGTGCCACGATCAAAGACCAGGTTGAATTCCACATAGCGCCCACGGCGGTAGAGTTGGAATTCACGCTCGCGCTCACCGTAAGCAGCCTCTTTGCGCTTCTGTACAATGGGTAGATAAGCCTCCAAGTAACTATCGCCAACAGCGCGCATAAGCGCAAAAGCATTGTCGTAGCCACCTTCGTTAAAATCATCGAAAAAGAGTCCGCCGACTCCCCGAGCTTCATCCCGATGCTTCAGGTAGAAATATTTGTCACACCACTGCTTAAAGCGAGGGTATACCTCGCTGCCAAAAGGGTCACAGGCCTGCTTGGCCGTTTGGTGCCAATGTACGACATCCTCGTGATAGCCGTAATACGGGGTCAAATCATAGCCACCACCAAACCACCAGATGGGCTCAGCTCCTGGCTTTTTCGCCACAAATAGACGCACGTTTGCATGGCTAGTGGGCACGTAAGGGTTGCGCGGGTGAATGACCAGGGAGACGCCCATTGCTTCAAAAGAACAACCGGCCAGTTCGGGGCGATTAGCCGTGGCCGAAGGCGGGAGTCCATCCCCATAAACATGGGAAAAGTTCACTCCGCCTTTTTCGATCAGATTCCCCTCTTCCAGCACTCGAGTTCGACCACCGCCACCACCGGGCCTGTCCCAGTTGTCCTCACGAAATGACTGACCGTCTTCTTCGCTCAGGGCATTGCAAATACGGTCTTGTAGGCCGAGTAGATAGGCCTTTACTTCCTTGGTATCGATATCACTCATAGGCGAAAACTACGTCTCTGTTTGAGGTTAGGCACCCGCCCTCAGCACACGGCCGCTTTGCAGATCGCGAATTTCACTGGGGGCGCTGCGGCCGCCGGTCGAGCCGCCTCCGACAAAGTCGAGGTCGCGGCCGAAATAGCGTAGTACCTGGTACTTATTACGGGCGGGCTGAGACCCGGCCGGGTTTGCTGAAGTGGATACGATAGCACCGCCAAAGGCGCGTGTTAACGCAGCAGTAAACGGGTGATCGGTGCAGCGCAGGGCCACAGATTTATGTACCCCACAGACCCAGGCAGGAATTAAGCCCCGATGGGGTACGAGCCATGTCACCGGTCCCGGCCAGCTGCAATCCAGCTGTTCCTCTTGCTGATCACTAAGGTTTCTAAGGAGCGGATCAAAATGTCTTCTGTCACCGGAGACCAGGATCAAACCCTTCTCAAGTGGGCGATGCTTGAGTTGTAGCAAGCGCCTGACAGCCAGCAGGTTATTGGGGTCGCAAGCCAATCCCCATACAGATTCAGTGGGATGGGCAATAACACCACCCGCTGCCAGGGCGCGGGCAGCCTGTCTTACGGAAAGCGGTGAGTACTTCATTTTTAAGCTGGTCTTACTTCATTTTTAGGCCGCTGCCAATCTTGCTGCAACGGAATATGGAATTTATCCAAGGCGCCAGGCAACTTTTCCTACAGGCAGATCGAAGTCAAAGTCCACGAGGATCGCTCCAAAAGGCTTCTCTTTCGACTTACTTTACTGCCGATCGAGGTAAACCACTGCAATCTAGCGGATTGCCCAACTGCGCACAAGACGTAACCCCCTCGCCCACCTCAGTAATCAGTTTGAAAGCAAATCCCATGGCAATTTATATTGAACTGGGCCTGCGAACCGCTCTTCAAAGTGCCATTTTTACCCCTGCGGCATAGCTGGGATGTACTTTGTGGAACTCAGCCAATTGTCGCTTAATTATTTCATCCGGTACACCCGCCATCGCTTCTGCAATATTGTTATATAAGCGCTGTTTTTGTTCATCGTCGAACAAATCAAAGAGCGCTCGAACCTGACTGTAATCGTCATTACCTCTGCGGTGGTCATATCTATCTGCAGCACCGGATATTGGTAACGGGGGTTCTTTCGCTTTTGGGTCCTCCTCTGCTCCAGAAAAACTATTCGGCTCATAAAAGGCATCCGGATTGCCACTGCGGATACCCGTACTATTCATTTCACCATCCCGATAATAATTATGGACAGGACAACGCGGTGCATTCACTGGAAGACTCTCATAATGAGTTCCCAAGCGGTGACGATGTGCATCGGCATAAGAGAATATACGCGCCTGCAGCATCTTATCCGGTGAGAAACTGATACCCGGTACGATGTTGGATGGAGAGAAAGCTGCCTGCTCGATTTCTGTAAAGTAGTCTTGCGGGTTGCGATTCAACTCCATGGTTCCCACCTCGATGGGAGGGTAATCACCGTGGGGCCAAACCTTGGTGAGGTCAAAGGGGTTGTAGCTTGTTTTGCCAAGGTCTGCCTCGGGCATGACCTGAACTTGGAATGTCCACTTCGGACATTCCCCATTTTCTATCGCGCTGTACATCGCCTCCTGGTAACTCTCCCTCGAGCGTCCAATCACAGCTTCAGCTTCCGTATTGGTGAAGTACCTATGTCCCTGCTGAGTCTTAAAATGAAATTTGACCCAGAAGCGCTCTCCATTGTGATTCCACAGTGAGAAGGTATGGGAGCCATAACCATTCATATGCAACGGGGATATGGGCAAACCGCGATCGGAGAACAGTATGGTCACTTGGTGAAGGCTCTCGGGGCTCAGCGACCAGAAATCCCACATGGCCGTAGGGGAGCGCAAGTGAGTGCGGGGGTGGCGTTTTTGTGTGTGGATAAAATCCGGGAACTTGTAGGGGTCTCGTACAAAAAAGACCGGCGTATTGTTGCCGACCAAATCCCAATTGCCCTCCTCCGTATAAAACTTCAGTGCAAAACCACGAACATCCCGTTCCGCATCAGCTGCACCTAACTCGCCGGCCACAGTTGAAAATCGAGCCAACAGTGGGGTCTCTGCTCCAGGCTGCAGCACCCGGGCACAGGTGTAGTTAGAAATATCACCGGTTACCCTCAAAACCCCATAGGCGCCCCAACCTTTGGCATGTACCGCCCGCTCGGGTATACGCTCACGATTTTGATGCGCCAGTTTTTCGATAAGCTGATAATCTTGAATCAATAGTGGGCCATCTGGCCCCGCTGTAAGGCTATTTTGATTATCGGGAACCGGAGCGCCGGCATCAGTGGTGAGTTTGGGTTTATCCGCCATAATGAGACTCCACTTTTGGAATCCACTGAGTATTAACGCTGCTCCAGAGCAGCGCGAATTGATCGGCGGCTACACCATCAACAAGGAGTTTCTGATTAATTCTCTTCGTAACTTCCCAGTAAGACCTTTAGAGACTCACTAACTCCTCACAAGTTTTAGCCAGTTTTTCCCCATCCGTGTAACGGCTGCCCTTCAGAGTTAGCTGGTAAGACCCTGTGAGTTGCTCCACCAGGCCCTCTAACTCCAATTCCATCAATACGGCCATCAATTCACCCGCCTCAATCCCGGTATCACGAGACAATAGCTCGATACTTCGAGGCCCACCGACAAGCGCTCTGATGATATGTTGCTGAAGCTCTGGCAGTGGTTTACCGGGGGGGAGATCAGTGGGTGTGGGCTCTGCCAGTAAACCGCCGAGCTGGCCGGCTACATCTGCGCTGGTTTCAACCAGTGTCGCACCTTCTTTAATCAGGTGGTGGCAACCCCTGGCCATTGGGTTGTGGATAGAACCTGGAATCGCAAAAACCTCACGATTCTGCTCCAGTGCTAAACGCGCCGTAATCAGAGAACCTGAGCGCATCGCTGCTTCTACCAGTAATACCCCCATTGAAAGACCACTGATAATCCGGTTCCGCCGTGGGAAGTTCTTCGCCTCAGCACTGCTGCCTATAGGCAATTCGCTTATTAGAGCACCGCCTGCAGCGAGAATGTCCTCCGCCAGGGGGCGATTGTGTTTTGGATAAATGCGGTCAACTCCACTACCCAAAACTGCAATCGTGGAGCCCGCTCCCTGCAGCGCTCCTCGGTGAGCTGCGGCATCCACGCCCAGAGCCAGCCCAGAAGTGATAGCAAATCCGGAACCTGCCAAATCCGTGGCGAAGGCCCGGGCATTATCCAGACCCGCCACAGTCGCCCGACGGGCACCCACCATCGCTACCTGCGGTAGATTTAGAGCGCTTTTTTCACCACGGATATAAAGCACAGGCGGGGGGCGCGAGGTCTCCGATAAAAGGGCGGGATAGTCGGGATCGCTGTGACAAATCAGCTGCACGCCCAGGTCTGCGCAGCGGGCTCGCTCACGCTCAACCCAATCAGCGAGCTCACTGGCGGCAGATCGGCTGGAAAATTCCCGCCACTGGATTTGGGCCCGCGGTGATAATTTTTGCAGAAGAGGTTGAGGAAACTGCTGGAGAGCCTCTTCGGCAGTGGCAAAGTGCTCCAGTAATTGCCAGTAGCGAGCCGGGCCAATTCCCTCGAGACGCAGCAACGCCATAGTAGCGGTCAATGCATCCATGCAACTTACCATTTTCTGTTTTGAAAGTTGTGCGACAGGGCAAACAGCAACACCTGCCGCGAGATTTTCTGGGATCGCTTAAGGGTTGCGCACCATATCCATCACTGCCAGCGGGCGACGAGCGTCCAGTACCAGAGCGAGACTCATTTTTTCAAAGGTGCGGAATACCATCAGCTCACCGGCACGAGTATCGGGAAGCTTCACCACGTCACCGGCAATGCGGTCACGTACTGTTGAACCGGCTTTGTATATCGCCAGGACATTGCCGGCTTGCAAGCCATCCCGTTTGCCAGAATTAAGGATAACCACATCAAACTTGGCAATCTGGCTCACCCCTTCATCGACCCCAACAATCAACCCATCAATCGTGACTGTCGGTGCACTGGGGTGGAACAGCGCATCAATTGAGCGCTCCTCAACCGGCATCAAGCGATCTTCAAGGCGAATCTCCCGAGAGGTGTTGCGCACGCCCATTGTCGCTATCGAAAAGTTCGAGTTGTCATCCGGACTGCTATCTGGGTCCAGCTGTAACAGGTCTAAAGCACCTATGCCAAGTGCCTGGCGTCCGAGAACTTCACCAGATACTGGGTCAGTATAAATAGGACCAGGGCGATAGAGCCCGTACGAAGGTAATGGCGCCGCAAAATCACCGCGAGCGTAGAGGATATCTCCAGCACCCATCAAAATATGATTTTCTGACCCAGAAACTACATAGGGAGTCCCCTCAAAAGCACCGGGCTCTACAATACGAGTCCGCGATAAAAAAGCATTGATCGCATCTAGCGGAATTGCCGGAATTGCATCCTCAACTGCCTGGCGTCGGATCGAAGGCGACAGGCGGTTGTCATCAACGCCCGGGGACAGTTGATAGGCTCGAGGGCCGCGTTGCAGCTGTAGCTGTGGTTGACCGTCGACATAAACAAGGCGCAGGCTATCTCCTGGATAAATCAGGTGGGGGTTTTCCACCTGTGGGTTCACTTGCCAAATCTCCGGCCAGTACCAGGGTTGCACCAGGAACTGACTGGAAATATCCCAGAGCGTATCGCCCTTTTGCACCACATAAGCGTCGGGGTGACTGGGGTTCAGGCGAACCTGATCCTGTGCTTCGACACCAAGGGCAACCGCTAACATCGAGATCGCGGCCAGGATAATTTTTTTCATGGAAGCATTCCTATGCTCTTTATCGCTATAATTCTCAGCGCCGGGCCACTCCCGTGAAGGGAGCGAGACCGGACCCGGGCGCATAGCGCCAGCAAAAACAGGGGTCCACTCGGTAAATTTTGAGCGCGATCATAATGTTATCAGCGCACGTTCAACGAATACTAGAAGTTTGTCACAGGTGTTATGGCTAAACTCGAGATACTGGAATTTCCCGATCCGCGCCTGCGCGAGGTCGCTAAACCCGTCGCTGAAGTGACCGACGCCCACCGCCAACTGCTCGACGACATGTTTGAAACCATGTACGCAGCGCCCGGCATCGGCCTCGCCGCCATCCAAATCAATGTGCAGGAGCGCATTGTGGTGGTGGATATCTCTGAAGACGGCAATGAACCGCTCGGATTTATCAATCCCGAGATCGAAGTACTGGACCCGGAGATCCACCAGTACGACGAGGGCTGCCTGTCAGTGCCCGGTTTCTACGAAACGGTGGAGCGCCCGCGCAAAGTGCGTGTTAAAGCCCTGGACCGCAATGGCGAACCTTTTGCCCTGGAGGCCGAGGGATTGCTGGCGGTCTGTATCCAACATGAAGTCGATCATTTGGACGGCAAGCTGTTCGTGGATTACGTCTCACCACTAAAGCGCAACCGCATCCGCTCCAAGCTGGAAAAGTCCCAGCGCCGCCGCGCCTGATCTGCGCCAACCGCAAGAGCCTGGAGCTGCCGCCCTACGGCAGCTCTCCCACCCCCCTTACTTGAGAGCAAGTCAGTGAATATTATTTTTGCCGGCACGCCGGACTTTGCCGCTGTGCACCTGCAAACGCTGCTCGACAGCGAACACAATGTCATTGCCGTTTACACCCAACCGGACAGGCCGGCAGGGCGCGGTAAGAAATTGCTCGCCAGTCCGGTGAAACAGCTGGCACTCTCCCACAATATCCCGGTGTACCAACCCCTGAGCCTGCGCGATGAGTCGGCCCAGGCAGAACTCGCAGCTCTTGAAGCGGATATTATGGTGGTGGTGGCCTACGGCCTGATACTGCCTCAAGTGGTGCTGGATACCCCACGCTTGGGCTGCATCAATGTGCACGCCTCTCTGTTGCCACGCTGGCGTGGCGCAGCGCCGATCCAACGCGCGGTGGAAATGGGCGACAATGAAAGTGGCGTCGCCATTATGCAAATGGAGGCGGGCCTGGATAGCGGCCCAGTTTTGGTGGAAAGCCGCTGCGCGATTACTGAGTCCGATACCGGTGGCAGCTTGCACGACAAGCTGGCGGAACTCGGCGGCCCATCCCTCCTCCAGGCCTTGGCTCTACTGGAAAGTGGCAGTGCCAACCCTCAGGTACAAGACGATACCCAGGCTAACTACGCCAACAAAATTACCAAGGAAGAGGCGCAGATCGACTGGCAGCGCCCCGCTGCTGAACTGCATCGATTGATACGCGCTTTTAACCCCTTCCCGGTGTGCTGGAGCACTTATCAGGACAAGAAGGGCGAGCAGCGCCTGCGTATCTATAGCGCCGCCATCGAACAGGGCTGCCACAGTGATCAGCCCGGTACCATTCTCTCCAGTGACGACGAAGGTATTTTAGTGGCCTGCGGCCGCGAGGCCCTGCGCCTCCAATTAATACAGCTACCGGGTAAAAAAGCGCTTCCCGCAGCAGAAATTTTGAAAGGCTACCGGGAGCAGTTCGCCCCGGGTACCAAACTGGGATAATTATGAGCAGAGATGTACGCGCCGAGGCCGCCCGAGTTATCGCCTCACTGCTGGAAGAACATGGCTCGTTGGCAAGACTTCTGCCTGCCGCCGAGGACAAAGTCGAGGAGCGCGACCGCCCTCTGTTGCGGGAGCTCTGTTACGGCAGTGCCCGCACGGCACCGCGCCTACAATTGATCGCCGCCAAGTTGCTGCGTAAAAAAGTCTCGGATATTGAGATCAATGCACTGATCCTGCTGGGCATTTACCAACTCGAGTACACTCGCATACCCGATCACGCCGCCATATCTGCAACCGTCAATGCCGCGCGTAGCCTCGGCCTGAACAGAGCGACCGGGCTGATCAACGGGGTGCTGCGCAACGCCCTGCGCAACAGTGAGCAGCTTCAGCGCAAGCTGTCCGGCAATCCACAGTTCAGCTCTATGCACCCGGCCTGGTTACAGCAGCAGATTAAAGCCGCCTGGCCTGAGAAGGCGTCAGACATCTTCCGCGCCAACAATACCAACCCACCCATGACCTTGCGGGTAAATACTGCCAAGATCTCGCGCGAGGACTATTTACAACAGCTCGATGAAACCGGCCTCTCCGCCGAGCCCTGTACTATTTCCCCGGTCGGTATCACCCTGGTTGAGCCGGTTTCAGTCACAGTGCTGCCGGGCTTTGCCGAGGGCTTGGTCAGTGTTCAGGATGAGTCCGCACAATTAGCGGCGCTGCTGTTACAGCCGCAGGAAAATGCCCGGGTGTTGGACGCGTGTGCGGCACCTGGAGGCAAGAGTTGCCACTTATTGGAGCAGGAATCCAGCATTCAGTTGAGCGCGTTGGATATTGAGGAGGACCGCCTGGTGCGGGTCGAGGAAAACCTCGAGCGCAACGGGCAGAGTGCCGAGCTTATTTGTGCCGATGCCACGTCTCCGAATGAGTGGTGGGACGGGCAGCAATACGACCAGATACTACTGGACGCACCCTGTTCGGCAACCGGGGTAATTCGCCGCAACCCGGATATCAAACTATTGCGCCGGGAAGAAGACATTGCCGAGTTAGTGGCTTTGCAGGGCAAGATCCTGCGCGCTCTGTGGCCCCTGGTTAAACCGGGTGGGCAGTTGCTTTACGCCACCTGTTCCAGCCTACCGACGGAAAACAGCGAAGTCGTCGCAGCGTTCATTGCGGAGACAGAGGATGCGAGCGACAATACCCCTGAACTGCTAAACGATAAGCCCTGGGGCGAGAAACAAGTTGCCGGTATGCAGCTTCTACCCCAAACCGGCGGCGGTGACGGTTTCTACTACGCTCTGCTGAGCAAAGCTGAATAACGACGTCGCTAGTCGCGAGTCTCATCCGATATGAAAATTGTCATTCTCGGCGCCGGCCAGGTGGGCGGCTCTCTAGCGGAGGCCCTGGCCTCCGAGCGCAATGATATTGTCCTGGTGGACAGCGACGAGAAAACCCTGCGCGAACTGCGCGACCGCATCGATATCGGCGTGGTACTGGGCCACGCCTCTCACCCGGATATTCTGATGGAAGCCGGGATTGAGGATGCGGATATCCTGGTTGCAGTCACCAATAACGATGAGACCAATATGGCGGCCTGCCAGATTGCGCACTCTCTGTTTCGCGTCCCCACCAAAATCGCCCGGGTACGGGCCTCCTCCTACCTGCAATACCCGGAATTATTCGATACCCAGGCCATCCCTATCGATGTACTGATCAGCCCGGAGCAACTGGTTTCAGAGTATATCTCCCGCCTGATGGAACATCCCGGAGCCTTGCAGGTACTGGATTTTGCCGGTGGTCGCGTACAGCTGGTAACTGTTTTAGCCGTTCAGGGCGGGCCTCTGGTTGGGCACCAACTGCGCTATTTGCGCGAGCATATGCCCAAGGTAGATACCCGGGTTGCTGCGATTTATCGCCGCAACCGGCCAATTATTCCCCAGGGTGATACGGTGATTGAAGCCGGCGATGAGGTGTTCTTTATTGCCGCGCGAGCAGATATTCGCGCGGTAATGAGCGAACTGCGTCGATTGGAACACGGTTATAAACGAGTGGTGATCGCCGGCGGCGGCAATATTGGTTTGCGCCTGGCCACCCGGCTGGAGAATCGCTATTCGGTAAAAATTATTGAGCAGAGCCACGAGCGCTGTGTATTTTTATCCGAGGAGCTGTCTCACACCATTATCCTGCACGGCAGCGCCTCCGATCAGGAGTTGCTGCTGGAAGAGAGCATCGAAGATACCGATGTTTTTCTTGCCCTGACCAATGACGACGAGGCTAATATCATGTCGTCACTATTGGCCAAGCGTCTGGGCGCACGCAAAGTGATGACGCTGATCAATAACCGCGCTTATGTGGACCTGGTACAGGGTGGTGAAATCGATATTGCCATCTCACCGCAGCAAAATACGATTGGCAGCCTGCTCACCCATGTGCGCCGAGGAGATATGGTCAACGTCCACTCCCTGCGTCGAGGTGCAGCTGAAGCCATTGAGGTTATCGCCCACGGTGACGAGCGCACTTCCAAGGTGGTGGGGCGCAAGATCGAAGATATCGACTTGCCCGAGGGCGCCTCGATTGGCGCCATAGTACGGGAAACGGAAAATGGCAGCGAAGTTTTGATGGCACACGATGATGTCATTGTGCAAAGCGATGACCACGTGATTGTCTTCCTTATCGACCGCCGCCAGACTCGCCATGTTGAACAACTGTTCCAAGTTGGTTTTGGCTTTTTCTGAGCAAATAATATTTTCGTTTTCCGGCGATAACGGTCTCCGCCGTCCAGATAACATTGCAACAAATAACGATAGGCTGATAGGCGCCAATGCGAATTGCGGTAATTGCGCGAGTTTTTGGAATTCTCTTGACGGTGTTCAGCCTGACTCTGCTGCCGCCGATTGGCGTATCCCTGTGGTATGAAGATGGTACTCACAGCGCATTTGTCGCAGCCTTTGTCATCACTCTGATCACCGGCCTGTTTATGTGGCTGCCAGTGCACGATTTGCGCGAAGACCTGCGCACCCGGGACGGATTCGTGGTGACATCTTTGTTCTGGCTGGTACTGGGCAGCTTCGGTGCCCTGCCCTTTATTATCAGCCCTCAGCCCGACTTGAGTATCACCGACTCTATTTTTGAATCCATCTCAGGGCTAACAACCACCGGCGCCACGGTGATTACCGGGTTGGACTCACTGCCTCCGGCCATTCTCTACTACCGCCAGCAGTTGCAGTGGTTTGGCGGTATCGGCGTAATTGTTATCGCCCTGGCCATCCTGCCGATGCTGGGTATCGGTGGTATGCAGCTGTATAAGGCAGAAATTCCCGGCCCGGTAAAAGATACCAAATTGACTCCACGTATTGCCGAGACAGCACGGGCACTAATTGTTATTTATGTGATTCTTACAATCCTCTGCGGCATCGGCTACTGGTGGGCCGGCATGACGGTATTCGACGCCGTTGGCCATGCGTTTTCCACTGTGGCCAATGGAGGCTTCTCCACCCACGATGCCAGTATGGGGTTCTACGCCCACAACCGCGCGATCATGATTATTTGTATCGTGTTTATGTTTACTGCTGCCATTAACTTCGGTCTGCATTTCTTCGCATTTCGCAACAGGACCCTCAGCCACTATTGGCGCGACTCAGAATTCCGCTTCTACGTTATGCTGATTCTCGGTGCCGGCCTGTTGATCAGCTGTTACCTGTGGATATTGAATATCTTCTCCCCCGGTAACAGCCTGCTACACGGTTTCTTCCAGGTGGTCTCGATCAGCACCACTGCCGGCTTCGCCTCTGAAAATTTCTCAGCCTGGCCAGTATTCTTACCCTACGTCCTCTTGCTGTTAGGTATTCTCGGTGCCTGCGCCGGCTCAACCTCAGGGGGCATTAAGGCGGTGCGCGGTATGCTGATTATGAAGTCCGGTATGCGCGAGCTGAATCGCTTGGTACATCCCAATGCGGTTATCCCTATCAAGATCAACCGGAAAATTGTCCCCGATCGAGTTACCGACGCAGTGTGGGGCTTCTTTGCGGTCTATGTTTCATCCTTTTTTATCCTCGCCATTATCGTCATTGCCACCGGTGAGGACTTTGTCACCTCCGTTACTACAGTAGCCTCCTGCCTGAGTAATATCGGACCGGCCCTCGGCGAAGCCGCTGCCCACTATGGTGCGGTTAATGAAGTCGCCAAATGGTTTCTTATCCTGGCGATGCTGATGGGACGCCTGGAAATTTTTACCCTGCTAGTACTACTTACCCCGGCTTTTTGGCGCCACTAGCGACACAAGATGTCATGGCCACGCTAACGCGTGGCAATATTTTTTAATTTCTGCCACAGTTGCTGTTTACAGGAAGTAACTAATAAAAACAGGCTGTATGAGCAGAGATACTAGTGCGCTGCTCGGTCAACTCAAAATTGATCGGGAAACAGCGCCCGAACCCAGTTCCCCATCGCGCAAAGTTATATTGGCGGCATCTGTCGGCCTAGTTACTGGCATAGTTATAGGCCTTGCCGGCGCTTCTCTATTTGCAAAAGACAGTACACCAGTGCTCCCCCAAAGTAGCGAACCTCAAGCCAAGACTCTCAGCTTGATCCCCAGGGAGGAAAAATTTCACGAGACCATTCTTAATGCTTCCGGCTATATCACACCGAGGCGCATGGCTACGGTCTCTGCTGAAGTAATGGGCCTGATCAGTAGTGTGGATGTCGAAGAGGGAATGCAGGTCGAGGAGGGGCAGGTTCTGGCCCGCTTGGATGATGCCAAAGCGCGGGTCGCGCTGGATTTTGCCCAGGCACAAATTCAAGTGCTTCAAGCTAAGGAAGCGAGTATTCACGCGAAGTTAAAAGAGGCTGAACGCCAATATCGGCGTTTTGCCGGACTTCGAGACAAAAACTATTCCAGCAAAGCGCAGCTCACCCAAAGTGAATCCTCGGTAGAGGGGTTACGGGCAGACTTAAAAAGTGCCCGCGCCAATATTCAAGTCGCCATTCTTGAAGCTGAGAGGCAGCGAGAACGCCTGGCAGATCATATTATCCGCGCGCCTTTTGCCGGGGTAGTCACGACAAAAAATGCACAACCTGGCGAGATAGTTGCCCCCAGCTCTGCCGGCGGAGGTTTTACCCGCACTGGAATCTGTACCATCGTGGATATGAATTCACTCGAAATCGAAGTGGATGTGAACGAAGCCTTTATCGGCCGGGTTGCCAAGGGACAGAAAGTTAACGCCAACTTGGATGCCTACCCGAACTGGGACATCCCAGCTACCGTTATCGCCATCATTCCAACGGCCGATCGAGCCAAGGCAACTGTCCGGGTACGAATCGCTATCGATGACAAAGATGCCCGAATCTTGCCGGATATGGGCGTTAAGGTGGGCTTCCTCGCAGGCGAGGCCGCAGCTCCTTAGCAAACACCAATAAAAACACAACAGTATTTATAAGAGGGAATTTGAGATGTCAGAGGAAGTGTTGTTTCAGCTGAAGGATATCAGCAAAAGTTTTACCAAGGGCAAAGAGACCATTTCCATTTTTGAATCCCTGAACATGGAAATTGATCGCGGTGATTTCGTTGCCATTATGGGGCCTTCTGGCTCCGGTAAAACAACGCTGTTAAATATGTTGGGCGGCGTCGATCAACCCAGCGGTGGAGAGATATGGTTTGACAGCGAGCGCATTGACTCCCTCAATGAAGGCGCCCTAACCCGCTGGCGAGCGAGAAATATTGGTTTCATTTTCCAATTTTACAATTTAATGCCGATGCTCAATGCGCAGCGCAATGTAGAGCTGCCGCTACTGCTGACAAATCTCTCCAAATCACAACGCCGCCACAATGTGGAAACCGCACTGGCCCTGGTGGGATTAAGTGATCGGGCAAAACATATGCCCAGTGAAATGTCCGGCGGACAACAACAGCGTGTTGCCATCGCTCGCGCGATCGTTTCCGATCCAAAACTGATTCTGTGTGATGAGCCCACTGGTGACCTGGATCGGGCCACAGCAGATGAAATACTGGAAATGCTGCAATTGTTAAACCGCGATCACGGCAAAACCATCGTGATGGTTACCCATGATCCCGCGGCTGCAAGATACGCCAAGCGCACCCTGCATCTGGATAAAGGACAATTTGTGCAGAGGGAAATAGTGGCATGAGTGATTTTTATTTGGTTTTTAAAAATATGACAAGGAAGCCCTTGCGGCTATTCCTTACTTGCTTTGCTATTTTTATCGCCTTCTTGATTTTCGGTGCGGTTACCAGCCTCAAGTCCGCATTAAATTCCAGCGTGGAATTATCCGCCGATAATCGTCTGGTGGTATTCAATAGAATTAACTTTACCCAGTCACTACCCATTGCCTATGTGCAAAAGGTTGCAGCCGTCGAGGGAGTGAAACATGTAACTCATCTCAACTGGTTTGGCGGTTATTTTCAGGAACCCAGCCGGCAGGTCGTTTCAATGGCTGTAGATCCAGAATCCTATTTAAAAGTCTATGAAGAAGTTGTTATTCCCGAGGAACAAAAGCAGGCTTGGTTTAACAATCGGCAAGGGGCCTTGGTTGGGGAAAAACTCGCGCAGATTTACGGCTGGAAAGTAGGCGATAGGATTCCTTTATCCTCCAATATTTTTTCACACAAAGATGGTGGCTACACCTGGGAATTTGTGATTTCCGGGATTTTTAAAGGGGATACGGAACAGTACGATACACGCCAATTATTGTTTCATTATAAATATTTTATGGAGACACAGACTTTCGGTGGCGACTGGATTGGCTGGATGGCACTAACAACCGATGATCCCGCTATCAATGAAAACGTCGCAAAAAATATCGATGATAATTTTGCCAACTCGCAGAATGAAACCGATACCAGTACCGAGAAAGCCTTTAATAAAGCCTTTATTGAACAAATCGGAAATATTGGCTTAATTATTTTTTCTGTGGTGTTTACTGCCTTTTTCACCATATTGGTAGTGGTTGGCAACACTATGGCACTGGCGATTCGCGAGCGTACCGGGGAAATCGCCGTATTAAAAACCCTGGGTTTTTCCAGCACTCGTATTTTCCGAATGGTGCTGTCGGAGTCCCTGTTAATTGCCTTTGTCGGCGGCCTTTCCGGCCTGGCCGCAGCCTGGCTGCTGGTCGAAGGGGTAAAAACCTTCCTTGCCCGCTTTTTGCCCAATTTGATTTTGGATGGGGATATCGCCCTGCAAGCCATTCTATTTATGTTGTTGTTGGGGCTGATTACCGGGCTGATGCCAGCCTTTCAGGCTCTGCGACTCAACATAGTAACTGCATTTAACCGACAACAATAAACTGGTGCCCCACTGAAACCACGCATGGTTTTCACTGGGGGAGCCTTAAAGGAGAAGAAATTATGGGTTCTCTTATTGCACAAATTGTTTCGGTAACCCTGATGAATCTGGGCAGCCTGCGTCGGCGCCTGTGGATGTCACTGGCCATGGTATTTGCCTCGGCAGTTGTCGTCGCAATCCTGCTGGCGTTTCTCGCTATGGCCAAGGGCTTTGAGGCGACCATGAGTGGGGCCGGCTCCAGCCAGGTCGCTATCCTGATGCGAGAGGGGTCTGCCAGTGAAATCAACTCTGTAATCCTGCAGGACCAGGTCAACCTGGTCGCGGAATCCGCCGGTGTTGCCGCCGATTCCAACGGCCCGCTGGTATCGCCGGAGCTCTACGTGATTGTCGACGGTCTGAAGAAATCCACAGGCACCGAAGCCAATATCCCCTTGCGCGGTCTCAATAAAACCGGCATGGCCATGCGCAATAACATGCGTATGGTGGAGGGGCATATGTTTACTCCCGGCACTAACGAAATGATTGTTGGTGAAGGGGTATTGCGTGAATTTAATGGTTTCGAAATCGGTAAAGAAGTGCGCTTTGGCAAAAACCAGTGGACAGTTGTTGGGATCTTTTCCACAGGGGGTAATATATTTGAGAGCGAGCTGTGGGCAGATATCAAAATTATCCAAAGTCACTACAATCGCGGTAACAGCTACCAGTCAATCCGCTTGCAATTGGAGAATGACGGCGATCTCAAGCCCATTCAAGAAACCATTAAACGCGAGCCCCGCCTGAACCTGGAAGCGCAAACCGAACAGGAGTACTTCGCCAGCCAGGGTAAACAACTGCAATATATCGCAATTTTTGGCTGGATTATCAGCTCGGTGATGGCCCTCGGCGCACTGGCCGGGGCGCTCAACACCATGTACACCTCGGTAGCGGACCGGGCTCGTGAAATCGCCACGCTGCGCGCGTTGGGGTTCAGCAACTTCTCCGCGTTCTGCGGCACTATTGCGGAGGCCATGGTGTTAGCCGTTGCCGGTGGACTTTTGGGTTCCCTGGCTGCTTACCTGTTTTTCGACGGTCTCAACACCTCAACTCTGGGAGGCAGTTTTACCCAGGTGGTGTTCAGTTTTGAGATGTCCCCAGACCTGTTTGTGCAGGGCGCCATACTGGCGCTGGTGATCGGCTTTATCAGCGGCTTCTTCCCCGCCTGGCGCGCGGCACGCATGCCGGTTGTGGTCGCTTTCCGGCACGCGGCTTAAATACTTTTCAGCTAGGGGCTTCTATCAAGAGCCCCTACTTTTTCTTGCGGTAAATTTTGCTCTTACCTTCCGGCTGTTTCCTGAAGCGCTTGTATTCCCACTGATACTGCTCTGGTGCCTGGGCAATACAGGCCTCCACTCCCCGATTCATCGCCGCCAGGGAAACTTTCTGCTCATCGTTATAAATGGCCTTTTCCGCAGGAACAAATACCAGTTCAAAACCACCTTCAACGCGCTTGCCGAAACCAAACACCACATGGCAATTAGTGCGCTGTATCAAATTGTGAACCAAGGTCATCGTCAATGCGGGGCGCCCAAAGAAAGGAGCAAAATCACCTCCCATATCCGGCTCCTGATCGGGAAGTATCAGGGCAAAATTACCGGCTTTGAGAGCCTTAAGTAGCGAGCGAACCCCATGTACGTTGGTGGGAACCATCTTGCCACCGGTCACTTCCCGCCCATTGCGAATAACCGGGTCCAAAGCTTCAATTTTGGGAGGCTGGTATAGCACTGTGCAGGGAGCCAGGGTGCCTACATGCAATCCAAAAATTTCCCAATTGCCCGTATGCGGCATCAGTACAATTGTGCCGGTCCTGCCTTCTTCACTCCCGTCGAGCAAGTGCTGGTTGCGCACTCCCACAATCGCATTCTTACTTTTGGCCCAGGGGGTGTTCCATAGGGCCGCCATCTCAAAACCGGCCATTGCAGTACTGATCACGCTCTCTCTGGCGAGCCGTTCGCGCTGCTTTGGGTCCATGGCCGGATAGCACAACTCCAGGTTTATACAGCTCAGACGCAGCCCCTCGGAGCGCGTCCACACAGCAATTTTGCCAACGAGTAAACCGAGGCGTCGCGACCAAGACAACGGCAGTTTGCCAATGATTTTCAGTGCCCCTACTGCAAGGCGCCCTTTAATATCCACTGAATTACTTCCTATCCACAAAAGCCATTTTGAGACGGCTATCTAGTTCGAGAATGAACATTGACACCTCCGAAGCGGCTATAGCGCTTTAAGCACAGGAGCCGCTGCCGCTATAATTGCGTCCCTTTGCCCACAGCAGATACTGATCCGGAGATAGCGGTGTCCAAGCAATACGATCTCAGTACCTTTCAGGGACTCATTTTTGCCCTGCAGGATTATTGGGCGCGCCAAGGGTGCGTCATTCTACAGCCTCTGGATATGGAAGTGGGCGCCGGCACCTTTCATCCAGCGACCTTCCTCCGTGCCATAGGCCCGGAAAACTGGAATGCGGCCTATGTACAGCCCTGCCGCCGCCCTACCGATGGCCGCTACGGCGAGAACCCCAACCGCCTTCAGCACTACTACCAATACCAGGTAGTAATGAAACCATCCCCGGACAATATCCAGGAATTGTACCTCGATAGCCTTCGCGCCATGGGCGTAGATCCCGCTGTCCACGATATTCGCTTTGTTGAGGACAACTGGGAATCCCCAACCCTGGGCGCCTGGGGCCTCGGCTGGGAAGTTTGGCTGAATGGTATGGAAGTTACCCAGTTCACCTACTTCCAGCAGGTTGGCGGCCTCGAGTGCTACCCAGTTACCGGCGAGATCACCTACGGTCTTGAGCGTATCGCCATGTATCTGCAAGGTGTCGAGTCTATCTACGATTTAGTGTGGACCCGCAACCCGGATGGCAGCCCCGTCACCTACGGCGACGTTTTCCATCAGAACGAAGTGGAAATGTCCCATTACAACTTTGAACACGCCGATGTGGAGTTCCTGTTCGCGACCTTCGATCACTGCGAGCGCGAGAGCACACGCCTGATTGAGCTGGGCCTGCCGCTCCCCGCTTACGAGCAAGTTATGAAGGCCTCCCACGCCTTCAACCTTCTGGATGCGCGCCACGCCATCTCTGTGACTGAGCGCCAGCGCTATATCCTGCGCGTACGAACCCTGGCCCGCGCCGTGGCACAGGCTTACTACGATGCGCGCCGCGCCTTAGGCTTCCCCATGGCGGATGAAGCTCTGCGGGCAGATATTTTGGCGGAAGACATCGAGCAAGAGGAGAAGCAGTAATGGCTCAGGATTTTCTGGTAGAGCTGGGCACCGAAGAGCTGCCGCCCAAGGCGTTACACAAATTAATGAGCGCTTTCGCCGATGGTATTACCCAGGGCCTCAAAGGCGCCGAGTTGTCTTTTGGCGAAGTTAAAGCCTACGCAGCCCCACGTCGCCTGGCGGTAGCGGTATTCGGTTTGGCAGATAAGCAGCAAGACAAACAAATTGAAAAGCTGGGCCCGGCTGTCAAAGCCGCTTTCGATAAAGAGGGTAAGCCCAGTAAAGCCGCTGAGGGGTTCGCCCGCAGCAACGGCGTAACTGTTGAAGAGCTGGGACGCAAAGAGACCGACAAAGGCGAGCGCTTGGCCTTTATCAACGAGCAAAAAGGCGCTGAAACCGAATCCCTGTTAGCGAGCATTGTCGAGAAGGCATTGGCGCAACTTCCAATTCCCAAGCGTATGCGCTGGGGTGCGCGCCGCGAGGAGTTCGTGCGCCCGGTGCACTGGCTCGTCATGCTGTTTGGCAACAAGGTAGTAAACGGTGAAGTACTCGGCTTAAAAGCCGGTAACACCAGCCGTGGTCATCGCTTCCACTGCAATCGCGAGCTGGAGATCCACTCCGCCCACGACTATGCACAGGTTTTGCGCGAACCCGGCTACGTAATGGCTGACTTTGCCGAGCGCCGCGAAGCCATTCGCGCCCAGGTGATTGCCGAAGCCAACAACGTCAATGGTGAAGCGGTCATCGATGACGATCTGCTCGACGAAGTGACTGCATTGGTGGAGTGGCCTGTTGCCCTCACCGGCCGCTTCGAAGAGCGCTTCCTGGAAGTACCCGCTGAAGCCCTGATCTCCTCCATGAAGGAGCACCAGAAATATTTCCATGTAGTAGATGAAGATGGCCAGTTGCTGCCTTTCTTTATCACCGTGTCCAATATCGAGAGCCAGGATGCCGCCCAGGTTATCCACGGCAATGAGCGCGTAATCCGTCCGCGCCTGGCGGATGCCGCCTTCTTCTTTGAGACAGACAAGAAGACCAGCCTGGAATCACGACGCGAGAAACTGCGCCAAATCGTATTCCAGCAGCACCTGGGTAGCGTCTACGACAAGACTGAACGGGTAGCTGCCTTGGCCCGCACCATCGCTGAGAAAACCGGAAGCAACGGCGACTGGGCCGAGCGCGCTGGCCGCCTGTGCAAGTCAGACCTGGTTACCGAGATGGTGTTCGAGTTTGCCGATATGCAGGGCATCGCCGGCTACTACTACGCCGAAAACGACGGTGAGCCGTTGGATGTAGCCAAGGCCATGTACGAGCAGTATATGCCCAAGTTTGCCGGCGACGAGCTGCCCGCCAGCGACACCGGCACTGTAATTGCCCTGGCGGATCGCCTGGATACTTTGGTCGGCATCTTCGGCATAGGCCAACCTCCCAGCGGCTCCCGCGACCCCTTCGCCCTGCGCCGCGCCAGCCTGGGGATCATCCGCATCCTCATAGAGAAGCGTCTCGACCTGGACCTGCGCGAATTGCTGGAATTGGCCCGCGACAGCTATCCGCGCACTGCCCTGGGTGAATATGACAAGGTGGTGGAACAGACTCTGCAGTATGTACTGGAACGCTTCCGCGCCCGCTACGAAGACCAGGGTATCGCCACCGAAGTATTTATGTCCGTTGCCGCGCGCAAGCTGTCGCGCCCGCTGGATATCGACAACCGCGTGCACGCGGTCAACGCGTTTAGCCAGCTGCCAGAGTCTGGTGCTTTGGCCGCCGCCAACAAACGCGTTTCCAATATCCTCGCCAAGTTAGACAGTGCTGTACCCAGCAGTGTGGATGAGGCTCTGTTGCAGGAGGAGGCGGAAAAGGCTCTGTTCGCCGCAGTACAGGTTGCCCGCACAGAAGTCGAGCCTCTGTATAGCGATGCGCTCTTCGCTGAGGGCCTCGCCGGCCTGGCTGGCCTGCGTGAAACCGTAGACAGCTTCTTCGACCACGTGATGGTAATGAGTGACGACGAGCAACTGCGCAACAACCGCCTGGCCCTATTGGCCCAACTGCGCGCACTGTTCCTCGAAGTTGCCGATATTTCCCTACTGGTTCCTGCCAAGTAATGACTTGAAGAGGCGGGGCATTAACCCCCCGCCTCGCAAATCAGGGAGATACGAATATGGCAATTATCATTCTCGGCCGCGACGGGGTGATCAACGAAAACCCCGATAAATTCGTCAAATCCGCCGACGAATGGCAACCCCTGTCCGGCAGTATTGAAGCGCTGGCAGCGCTCAGTCAGGCCGGCCATCAACTGGTGATAGCCACCAATCAGAGCGGCCTGGCGCTGGGCCAATTTGACCTGGATGACCTGGAAGAAATGCACGCTAAAATGCGTGCTCAGGTGGAAGATGCCGGTGGCGAAATCGCCGCTATTTTCTACTGTCCCCACGGCCCTGAAGATAATTGCCGCTGCCGCAAACCCCTGGCGGGTCTGCTGGATGCCATCGAGGCTGAATTTGATACCAGCCTGCACGACTGTTATTTGGTCGGAGACAAGCTGGCAGATCTTTATCTGGCGTTGGAGAAGGGGTGTAAACCCGTTCTGGTAAAAACCGGTGCAGGTGATCAGACGTTACAGCACCTGATCGAGCAGCCGGATCCCCGCCTCGCTAATACTTCAGTATTTGTTGATCTTTCGCATTTTTCTCAGTTTCTATTATCCCCCTAAATCACTCCCTCTCTCTTTTCGCTAGATGATTCAAGCGACCAATATCTAACCTGGCGCACCATTTTTGCGATCTGTTGTTCAGCTAGGCGCCAACATGTTGAGCTGTATGGCGCATTCCTTTAAAAGCAACTAGCGGGAAGGCGAGCCCATTGTTGTATCAATGATTCGTGCCAAGCCAAGGATGGGTAAGGCTTAAATGACGCTCTGAACATTCCTGTCGGGGGAAAAGGAGTAATGCCCCCGGCGACGAGCTCTTTTAAGCCTTTTGTTGCCGCCTGCACAAAACAATAAAAGGGATACTTCAATGAAAAGAAAAATTCTTACTGCCCTGACAGCCGGTATGTTGTTATCCAACAGTGTATTTGCTGAATCAGCCACAAGTAAGTTTGCCCCCAGTCAAAAAAAACCAAAAAAAGTTTACATTGTTCAACTGGACAGCGAACCTCTGTCCTCCTATAGCGGTACCATCCCCGGCTTATCGGCCACCAAACCGACCAAGCGTGGCAAAATCGACCCCCAAAGCAGTAGCTACCAACACTATTCCAATTTCCTCCGGTCGCGGCGGGAACAAGTTCTATCCACCGTTCCCAGCGCACACACTGTTCATGAATACGACACCGCTTTTAATGGCTTCGCCGCCGTAATGAGTGAAAAGGAAGCGGCTGCTCTGCGCGGTCGCGCCGACGTTAAAGGTGTTTGGGAAGATGAATTACTAAAGCCCCATACTGACTCCACTGCGGACTTCCTCGGCATCACAGATATGCCCAGTCCATGGCTTTGGGGGATTACGGGTGAGGATATTGTTGTAGGTGTTATCGACACGGGGATCCACCCTGAACACCAGAGTGTCGCAGATATAGCTACACCGTTACAGGGCAACCTGGGGCCCCAAGTTCCCTACGGTTCAATACCCGACAGCTTTACTGGTGACGGTTGTGAATTTGGAAACAGTGACCAAAACCCCAACGACGCTGCGTTTACCTGTAACAATAAGCTGATTAAGGCCAAGTCATTTTCCGATGCCTTCCTGACCAACAACGAATTGGCAGATTACGAATTCCTGTCAGCCAGGGATGCAGACGGGCACGGTACCCACACCGCGACCACTGCCGCCGGTAACTATGGCGTTATTACCCCGGATGGAAAAACCCTTACCGGAATGGCGCCACGAGCCCGCATAGCGGTGTATAAAGTGTGCTGGGATGCTCCAGACCCCGATGATAGTGGTTGCTCGTCCGCCGACTCCATGGCGGCTATTGATGAAGCCGTGGCCGATGGTGTGGATGTTATTAACTTCTCGATAGGTGGCGCCAGTACCACCTTTAGTGGTGCCGATGACATCGCATTTTTATTTGCCGCCGATGCCGGCGTTTTCGTCGCCACATCTGCCGGTAATAACGGACCAGGCCCAGAGACCATGGGAACCCCTTCAGGGGTTCCTTGGATAACCGCAGTCGGCGCCTCTGAAGATGACCAGAGCTTCGGCTTAGCCCTACAAGTATCCTCACCAGAGTCGGTTTCCGGCACTTACGAAGGACGTGAGGGTAACGGCACAGTAAGTCTGGAAGAGGTTGGAGCAGTCTCTGCTGAGGTTGTTCTCAGCGAGCCGTTAGAAGCTTGTAGCGAAGTCACTAACAGCGAGTCTTTGGAGGGCAGTATTGCTCTGGTAAGACGTGGGGGTTGCTCCTTTACCGATAAATATAACAATGCTGCCGATGCCGGAGCCTTGGCTATCGTCGTTTACAACGATGGTACTGCAGACGATCGCATCAACCCGATTTCCATGTCAGCCCCTGATACCCGTATCCCCGGAATGATGATCTCGTACTACGAGGGCGAAACTCTCGCAGCCAGTAGCGAAGTTTCTGGGGTTATCGATCCATCTCAATTGATCCCCAGGGAAGACCGCGTCGCAAACTTTTCATCTCGCGGCCAGAACGGCGGAGCTCCGGATATTATCAAGCCGGATATCAGTGCCCCGGGGGTTGGCATTATCGCGGGGATTTCTCCAGTGTTAAGCGGAGGAGAGCTATTTGGAGCCCTCAGTGGAACTTCTATGGCCAGTCCCCATGTCGCCGGTGTAATGGCCATGCTGAAACAGGCCAACCCCCACTGGAGCCCAGCAATGGCCAAGTCCGCATTGATGACGAGTGCACGCAATGACCTGCGCAAGTCTTACGGACTAGCGGATGCAACACCATTTGATATTGGTGCCGGTGCCATAGTGCCCCGTGACGCCTTTAAACCGGGTCTGGTTTACGATGCGGGCTTCAATGATTATCTCGCCTTCCTATGTGGCGCTGAACTCCAGCCCGAGATGGTCGATAGCAACACCTGTGATGCTTTGACGTCCCTGGGATACTCTAGCGATTCCAGCGACCTGAACCTCGCTTCTATGGGGGTCGCCGACCTCCTCGGCAGCCAGACCATCAAACGCCGGGTTACTAGCGTCGCCCCCGGCCAGCGTTGGTATTGGGCATCCATCAACGCGCCACTCGGTATCGATGTAGATATCAACCCGAAAGTGCTACGCCTCAGGGAGGGAGAGAGTGCTGAGTTTGAGGTGACCTTCACCGCCACAGAGTCCGCCGAAATGAATACTTGGGTCTTTGGTGACCTCACCTGGCAATCCGTAGGCTCCCAGATCAGTGTGCGCAGTCCAATTGCTATTCGACCCGTTCCTCTAGCTGCGCCACAGCAATTAACTGGCAGCGGCACCGATGGCAACCTCGAACTCAATGTGGGCTTCGGCTACAACGGTGATTTCCAGGTGAATGTCACTGGCCTGGCGGAGGGTGAGGCCACTACAACCACTGTTGAAGATGGCGATGTTCAAGTAATTTTCTTTGATATACCTGAGGGAACAGAGCTTGCGCATATCGCTATGTATGATGCCGATGTGGGCAACGGTAGCGGAAGTGACGACCTGGACCTGGAAGTTTATGGCCCAGCGCCAAACTATCCCGAAGTCGGTACCAGCGGCAGCGCCACTTCCGCAGAGTCAGTTTCCCTGGCTAACCCCTCTCCCGGTCAATATGCAGCCGTTGTTGTCGATTATGCGACATCCGCCGGCCCCACCAGTTTCAGCTTATTCAACTTTAATCTGAACGGGGACAACGGGAATACCGCAGTGGATGCGCCAACTCAAGCACAGATTGGGGAAACTGGAGTAGTTTCTTTGGAGTGGATGAATATTACTCCCAGTACCCGCCATCTTGGTATTTTAGCTCATGGTGATGGAGAAAAAGATTTTTCCGAAACCCAGGTCATGATTAATACTCAATAGGCCTCACACGCTGATAATTGATGGTAGGAAGTGAAAGTCAAAACCGGCCAGAGTTTGGCCGGTTTTTTTATTCGCAATTGAGTGCATTCTGCTGATAAATAAAAGCGCTCTCTATGTCTGGGGATAATCGACCAAAGTGCCAAAAATTTTTTGTCTTTCGATTGATATTCACAGCAGCAGAAAGCTTATACTCCGGTAGTATCATCAATCCAGAAAATTCTTCCTAAGCTAAAAAATAAGCTTCGGTAAAAATGAATGAGTAAGTTCAGTTGATGTGCGACTTAAAACATCAATTACTTTTTACTGCACTAAATATAAATCTCCCAAATTAAATATTTACAATTGTCTGCAAGTAATTAATAACTATATTTTTAGTGAAAACGCTTTCGATATTCACTCGGCAAAATACCCTTGTGCTTTTTAAAGGCTCTTCTCAATTGCTCTTGGGATTGAAACCCACAGAGTTTTGCCACTTTATCCTGTGACTGATTTTGTTCGGAAAATAATTGGCAAGCTCGTTCCACTCTTATTTGCTCTAGAAAACGAGCAGGCGTTACACCAAGCTCTCGCACAAAGCTTCGGGCAAAATTCCGTGGGCTCATAGCCGCTTCCTGAGCCAGCCTCTCCACCGTTATAGGTTTCTTGATATTCTGGTACATCCATTCAATCAAAGTTGCAAAACGATCGCTGTTTATCTGATTTTCCAGTCGCACACTAAATTGCTGCTGTCCCCCATCTCTCTTTAAGTAGAGAACAAGAATTCGAGCCAGGTTGAGTGCCAAGCCCCTCCCATGGTCCTCCTCGATCATGGATAGAGCTAAATCAATTCCAGCAGTAATTCCGGCCGACGTATAAACATTACCGTCGCGGACAAAGATGGCATCCGCGTCCACTTCTATCTGGGGGAATCCCTGCAACTCAGGAACATCCGCCCAATGCGTCGTAGCACGACGTCCATTGAGAATGCCTGCGTTGGCGAGCATCAAGGCCCCACTACAGATTGAACCAATACGAGCAACTTTTTTCTGCTGCTCAGCCAGCCACTCCAGAACAGAACTATTGGCACAAGCGCGCTGACAGGAGTCCGGTGGCATGCCGCTCACCAACAGGGTGTGAATCCCCTCAGCTTCATGAAACGGGAGGTCTATAAAAACCTTAACCCCTGTCGAAGTCGTAACCGGGCCAGACTCAAGTCCCACCAACTGAATATCATAGAAATCCTGGTTGGAACGCCCTTGTTTGCGCAACTGGTCATTTGCCAAGGCAAAAACCTCTAGGGGACCTGTGATATCCAGGCTAGTAGCACCCGGGCAGACCACCATGGCGACTTTCCTAGCTCCATTTTGTGTTTGTTGGTGCTTATTCATCTCGGCAGTTTTCCACAACGGCTGGGGATAAGAATGACTTACAGGCGCCAGATTCTGCCAGTTATAGCCAGCTTAGACACCCTGTTACCCCAAATTGATAGTCATTTTCTCTGGCACTGACGTATGAACTTTGACGGATATGAGTAACCCTCGGGTGACTATTGGTTCTTAAAGCTCCGAACGAGCCATACATCAGCTTGAGGCTTGACCTTCACTTAGCTGTCCGCACAATTGGCCCCTAATTTGTACACATCAACGGAGATCCCCTTTTGCTGGAGTTAATACTGAATCGAGGCGCAGAGCGCCGACTCAAGCGTGGCCACCTATGGATTTACAGCAATGAGGTGGACACTAAGCGCTCTCCATTAAAGGGAATTGATGCGGGTAGTCAGTGCCAAGTTCACGATAGCCAGGGCAAGCTGCTCGGCACAGCCTTTGTAAATCCGAGCCAACTTATTTGTGGACGAATAGTCAGTCGCAATTCTGACTTTTCCACAGATACTGTTTGTGAGCGCATACAAACTGCCTTTGAGCAACGCCAACGGTACTTTTCCCACCCCAGCTACCGGATGGTATACGGTGACTCTGACTGGCTTCCGGGCTTGGTAGTGGACAGGTTTGGGGATTATTTAGTAGTCCAGGTCAGCAATTGGGGAATGGAGCGCTACCAACAAACGATTGTGGATAAGTTGGTGGAGATGGTTAACCCCAAAGGCATCCTGCTGCGCAATGATCATCAGGGGCGCGCAGTTGAAGATATGCCGCTGGTACACACCGTAGCCTTTGGAGATGTACCCGAGATAGTCCCGTTCGAGGAGAACGGCGTTCCACTTCTGGCCCCGGTACACCAGGGGCAGAAAACCGGTTGGTTTTACGATCACCGGGAAAACCGCAGGCTATTGAATCGCTGGGTCAACGGCAAAAAAGTATTAGATCTGTTTTCCTACGCGGGCGGTTGGGGTATTCAGGCACTGGCCAATGGTGCGGCAGAGGTAGTGTGCGTAGACGCCTCACAGCAGGCCTTGGACTGGTGTTTGCTCAATGCGGATCACAATGGATTCGCCGACAAGCTCAAAACCATCCAGGGTAAAGCACTGGATGTCCTCAAAGGGTTGGTCGCAGAGGGGGAGAGGTTTGATGCGATTGTGCTCGACCCACCCGCTTTTATTAAGCGGAGGAAAGATCATAAAGCCGGCTTGGCGGCCTATCGCCATATCAATGAACTCGCAATGCGTTTGTTGGCAAAGGATGGGCTGTTAGTAAGCGCTTCCTGCTCTATGCATCTGCAATCTGATGAGCTTCTCGACTGTATCCGTGGCGCCGCTCACCGCTTGGGGCGCCCAGCCTCAATTCTGGCCAGTGGTGGTCAAGGGGCCGATCACCCTGTGCATCCAGCAATTCCGGAAACCAACTACCTAAAAGCTCATTTTGTACATCTAGGGGGAAACACCAATAAGTAGGTGCTCATGAACCCCACAAGGCCCCGGTAATGACCGGGGCCTTGTTCTCAGATCGATGAGCCTACTTCAGGTCAAAAGACATACTTCATGCCTAAAGTGGCAGTGCGGGGCCGATTTGCACGGGCGCCATCTGGGCTGCGGCTAATAATAACCTGCTCATCCAACAGATTATCCACTTTCAGGTAACCGGTCAGGTCAGCCATGAAATCATAATGCGCAGCAGCATCTACAACCCAAAATGACTCGGTATAATCAAATTGGTCGGTATCTCCCCGGTTGCATTGGGTATTAACACACATCTCGTCCTGATAGGCTGCAGTCAGGTTCAAACGCCAAGCAGCGCCGCTATCCAGACCCGCAGATATCGCAAAGACATTTTCTGGAAGGTATTCGAGGTTGTCGCCCGCAAGCAGGTCATTACCGTCACTATCTTCACTGATTTCTGCATCAGTAAAGGTATAGGTTGCCCGCACCGGTAGTATCCAACCGTTTGTGAGCACCCACTCACTTCCAAACGTAGCTTCCAGCCCTTTGATTTCTGCTTCACCCAACTGGTAGGTACCACTCTCGGCACCATTGGGACATTTCACCGCCACCGAGCAGTTTTGCACAGCATTTTCATAGTCACTGTAGAAGGCGATCAATTCAGCATTCAGGCTTCCGTTATCGAAGCGAGCACCCCATTCATAGTTTGTGGATAACTCCGGCCCCTGGCCATCGGCTGCACCTGCGCCGGGAGGGGCGAAGCCACGGTGCACACCTGCCAGCAGGCTCCACTGTTCGCTTGCCTGGTAAACAAGTCCCAAACCTGGCAGCCATTCATCCACCTGATTGGAGCGATAACTGCCCTTCTCGGTACGCTCGGCGTCGTTATAACGCTGCTGCTCGGTCTCTATATCCTCGTAGCGAAGAACAGCAGTGAGAGTCAGCTTATCGTTCAGCTGGATATCGTCGTAGATAAAGAACGAAGTTGCATCCGCTTCTTCAACACGGTTATTGCTGCTTTCTTCAGCGGTATCGGGAATATCTGTGCTCAGATACACCAATTTGCCATCAACCTGCTCATAGTTTTCCACAGGCTGGAATCTATCCACTTCGTCTTGATGCTGGCGCACTCCAAAGGACAGCTCATGACTAACGGAAGCAGTATTAAAGCGCCAATCGGCACTGATCTGCAGGCCCTTGGCCTCGTACTCACGATTGTTGTGCTTAACACCGAAGGTGTAATCTTCAGTACCATCCAAAACCGCTTGAGGGTCTAAAACTCCATCAACACTGCCGCCGGTATTAACAGCATCTATCAAGTCACCCTCGCTGACCTTAAACCAGTCGCGTTTAAACTTGTTGTAGTAAGCCTGGGTATGTAGGGTAAAACTGTCACTCAGTTCGATACTGTGGTTCAGCTGGATAGTGCTGTGGCGATTCTGCATTTCATCCAGGGCGCTGATACCGTATCGACGGTTCGGATCTTTCTTAAAGTCGGCATCCGTTAGGCCCAGATAACTCATGCCAGACTCCTCTTCGGAGTACTGCAGCTTGATGTCCAACTGCTGGCGATAAGTTGCATTTCTATCGGAACTGATACGACCCTTTAACAGATAGTCTTCTTTAGCAATATCTGCGCTGCCGGCACTATCGATTTCTCTGAATCCATCTGCATACTGCTGCTGTGTTTCCAACAGCCAGCCAGTATTTTCTGTACTGGCGCCATAATGAGCATGCAAGCGGGTCTCACCGAATTCTCCGGCCTCTAGTTGCACCATACCTTCACTGGCAGTGGGAATAGGTGTGCTCAACATATTGACTGCACCACCCACGGTGAATGGGCCATATTGCAGAGAGCCGGGGCCTTTCAACACCTCAATTGCATTCATGCGGCCCGCACTGGGGAAATAGTAAGCTTCTGGTGCAGAGTAAGGAGCCGGAGCCACTAACACTCCATCTTCCATCAAGGAAATTTTGGCGGAGCGTCCCCCTTGGGCACCGCGAATCCCGATATTCGGACGCAATCCGTAGCCATCTTCTTCAAGAATGTAGACCCCAGGAACTGAGCGCATCATGCGATTGATATCTACAAACTCGAACTCGGCTAACTCATCAGCATCAACCAAGTGTGCAGACCCAGGCAACTTGGAAATAGATGAGGAGTCGCCGATTACTGTTACGCTCTCCAGCTGTTGCTCGGCTAAAGTCGGCGCAGCAATAAGAGTGGCTATCGTAAAGGCCAGGGGTGTAAATGGAATGTGCTTCATGAACCCTCCAAGGATTATTAGTAACCTTGAGTCATTGTTTTTATAAATACGAATGATTGTATTTTAACATTCCCATTACACTTTATTTACACTCTTATTTTTGTTGTTTAGCGTCACGTACTTCATTGGAGTGCCTGCAACTTTAAGGTTTTCTTATAAGCAGATGTTTTCTAGGATCTACTCTTCGATCTGACTAGCATTGGGCTCACGTATCCGCTTCGGGTGTGCCCATGATTAGAAAGGCAAAACTCAAAGAGCTGGACAGGTTGGAGCAACTTTGGCTACATGCATCAGCGAACTCTCACCCCTCCATACCCCGCCAGTTTTGGGTGGACCGTATAGCTCAATTTCGTAAAGACTGCCGTAATGCCACTCAATGCCTGGTTTATACCGGTCGCAACAACGATGTCGCGGAGGCCTTTATCACGCTGCTTAGTGACGGTATCGTCACTCATCTCTGTGTCAGTCCTTTATTTACCGGTTGTGGAATTGGCACTAACCTCATTTCTGCAATTCGTGACCGGCGTTATCCACTAAAGGCTGAAGTACTTCGTGAGAATCTTCGCACTCGATACTTTCTACAAAAGCATGGTTTTGTAGAGGTGGAGCGCAGCTATAACGTGGAGTATGGCCAGCATTCAATCTCCATGCAGTGCCCGAGGGCATCTGCAAGATAAAATTTGCAGCATTATGCCCATTGAATAGGCTTTCCCTTATAACTGAAGCTTATTGAATCACTTCTTTTTATTGTTTCTACGCGACTCTTGAACCGGGTAGCATGCCTCCCATCATAATTTTCCTGAGCGCTGAATTTTTATGGGACGCAACGCTTCCAGCCAAACTTTACAGCCTATTCCAGAACGCACCTTTCATCACGATGCGGATCTGGAGTCCATGAACCTGCGTTTCGCTAGCGCCAAGCCAAGCGAAATTATGCAGTTCACCATGGAACACGCTCAGAACCCGGTGGTTTTTACTAATTTCCGCCCATTGGCGATAGCTTTTCTTCACTTGGTTACCCGCGCCAAACCGGATATCCCGGTAATTTGGGTGGATCACGGCTATAACACCCCGGAAACCTATCGCCATATCGAAAACGTGGTCAAATCTCTCGATTTGAACCTGCGCACCTACTCACCGAAGATGTCCGCGGCCCACTACAACGCTGTGTACGGGGGAATCCCACAGCTGGATACCCCTGAGCATGACTTCTTCTCCAGGACCGTCAAATTGGAGCCGTTTAACCGCGCTATGCAGGAATTGCAGCCGGATGTATGGCTAAACGGTATCCGCCACGATCAGAATTCGCACCGTAAAAACCTGGATATTTTCACCCAGGGCAACCACGGTACTATTCGAGTGGCACCGATGTTCCACCTCAAGGAAATCGATGTGGAAGAGTATGTTTACGAGAATGATCTTCCCGATAACGATATTTACTTTGATCCAACTAAAGGTGAGGAGCACCGGGAGTGCGGATTGCTGCTGGAAAAATAGAATGGACTACTCGGCGAGGACTAGCGTACTTCGCCTATCTCGTTAACAAGACCTTCTATCCCAGCCGTTTTTAAAGTAAATACTTTTTACGTATTTACCGAATAATAAAATCTATTACAAAAGGCGAGTCTCGACTCGCTGTATTTTCTTAAAAAGGAGACTCTTCTATTTACTTCCGCGTAAATCCAGAAGAGTCTTTAAATTACTTATCATGCGATAGGCTAGGCAACTGCCCCTTTTGCAAGATGACCTCCTTTTTCCATGTAAATTTTCAGGTCCTTCAGCATTTGCTCAAATTGAGAGCCAGTCATCTTCTTCACCACAGGACTCAACACGCCTCCTAAAGCATTTAACTCCATATTTGCAGTGAAATTCACTGTTGTGCCTCCACCAACAGAGGGGCTTAATTTAAATTGAGATAAACTCTTTTTAACGGGGAATCCCGGTGGCGTATTTTTGGTTTCAACCGAGACATCCAGTTCATAGTTTTTCTCATCAAACCTTGTAATAGTTTCATCTGCGACAAGACCCGACGGTCCCTTATTTGTCAGCACACAAACCCGGCCTTCTACACTCGCATTTTCAACTGGTTTTCCCTCCTTAGCGAAGGAGTGAGGGATTAACGTCATCCACTCGTAAGCTGTATCAAAATCAACGGCGAGCACTTTCCAGACCTCATCAATTGGGCGGTTAATTGCGATTTCTCGGTTTACTTGGGCTTCTTTCATCTCTGATCTCCTGAGTTTCTCTACGGAGTGCTATTGACGGGAGACAGATTAACTGGACACTATATGCAACGGAATACAGTAAAATAGGACAGTGTGTTGCATAAAGAGTCCATCGATTGGGGAGATATCCAGTTCTTTATCGCGGTAGCCAGGAGTAAGAGCGCTCGCAGCGTTGCTGACGACTTTAAAGTCAGCCATTCCACAGTTTCTCGCCGTATTGATGCCCTGGAGGAAAAGCTCCAGGCCAAGCTGTTTTATCGCAGCTCCAAGGGCTATCAGCTGACGGAGGATGGCAAGGCGATGCTCGACTACGCCCAATCGGCAGAGCAGTATCTAAATGCCGCGCAGAAGCATTTACAGGGCGGGAGTAACCAGCTCTCCGGGGAAGTTCGCATCACTATGCCGGATGTAGTCGCATCGCACTTAATTATCCCCTACCTAAATGACTTCTCACGTACGTATCCAGAGATCAATGTACAGCTACTGGTTACTAGCCACGTTCTCGATTTGGAAAGTCACCAAGCCGACATAGCACTTCGTATTCTCCCCAAAGGCGACGTCGATGTTTCGGATCGACTTGTTGCTCGCAAGCTCGCCGACCTACCCAGTTGCTGTTACGGTTCTCCGGGGTATATCGAGAAATCTGTACCTGACGATGGCCACTGGCTCGGCTGGAGTGGCGATGACGCCACATTGAATTGGGCCAAAGACACGCCCTATCCACAGATGCCTTATCAGCACCAGATTAATCACGGTTTGATACAGCTAGAGGCAGTTAAGAGTGGACTGGGGCTAGCCAGGCTGCCCTGCTTTCTTGCAGATGGTGCTGAAGGAGTCGTTCGGGTCCCTGGGGCAGCTCCATCCAGCCTGCATGAACTGTGGCTAGTCTCCAACCCAGAGCACCGCAATGTCATGCGTTTTAAGGTTTTTAGAGAGTTTATCGTGAAGTTGTTTAGCCGCCTGAATGATAAGTTAATAGGCAAGGCTTAACTGCATCGACTGATATTTTTCTAAAAGTGATGGGATGTATTGTGACTTTAGTGATAACTCAATACTGATTTACACGCTTTTTGGCCATAATTTTTGCCGACCAATACCCAATTTTCTGGGAGCTGATTGTCAGAGTGGATACTTGGTAATGGGGTAATGGGGTAATCGGTTCATCCACTCTCATCACCAAGCTTAATATTGTCGCAAAGTAAGCTCTGTTACAGCTTACTTTGCGCCTTGCCTAACTTCTACTGGATAGCTACATCTTTGTAGTTGAATTCATCAATACTTCACCTTCCGCGTAGAGTTCACAGCGGTCCTTTATCTGGTGCTGCTTTCGCTGTTCTTCACAGGCCTGAAGAGCACTTCGGTTCGCCTCAGCTTGAGTGCTTCCACCATCTTCGTTAAAACCTGCCACAAATGCGCCACGATAATCCACAGCCATTGCCAAGGCTTTGTTTCCTGAGTACTTCCTGTAAGTTGACATTAATTGGCCCAAACCATCGCTCTCAAGCTCAAACTCCAAACCCTCCTCCACCTCCAACTCATCCAGCATTGACTGCAACCATGCCCGCGAGCCCTCTTCTGCAATTTGCATGAATAACGGTTGAGAGACTTTTGCGAAGAGATCTTTATCTCGGTCCAGGTAAAGCTCCAGCACATACCACCAAGCGATTCCTGTTTCTCTCGGTGCGCGTAAATACGCCTGCTCTAGTATTTCCGTATACTTCTGGCGGGGATACCCCAAAACTTGCATTGTGATCGCCAGTTCATGCCAGTACGCCGGTACTTCCTCATTGGTATTTACCAATTGAACATATTTATCCCGGATACCTTTCATATTTCTGAGATTGGGGCGTCCCTCCTCCGCCAAGGCTGCCGATAAATCATTTTTTGCCTGGGCTTCAAGATACCAGGTTTCTCCGTGGTACTGCGCCGGAATAGAGTCCAAGACTTCCTCAGCGCGGGAATAATTTCCTTCACCTGTCAAAGCAATAGCCAGTGCTGATTTTAACGATGGGCTAGAAGCCTGTTTTTTATCTGCATAGGCAATATATCTCTCTAGTACCTCGGATCCCTGCTCTGAAATTGCCATAAAGTACGCCATTTCTGCGACTGCGGTACTACTTTCCATCTGGTTAACGGTGGGGGACTTAACAACACCATTATCGGAAAACTTTCCCTCATAATAATTGAAATGACTTTTCGGTAATTCCTTATACTGCTCATTGAGCTCTTCAAAAGTTATTCCCAGAGCTTCAGGTAGACTCGCAATTGGATCGCTGCCAGCATTGAAAGCCTCCAAATAGTTATTTAAGGCTTTATTTCTATCCGTATCAAAAATCATCCAGTGAGCTAACATCCATCCACAGGCATAAAGTGCCTCGGTATCTATTACATTCAGAGAGCCAGGTGTGGCTGAAAGGAGTTTATCCAGAGACAACTCTCTCGCTCGATTAAGGCTAATCGCTCGATCAACCGGTATTTTCCCAAAGCTGTATTTTTTATTTTCATCAAAATCTACCGTGGAAAATACTTCAGCAATACCTTCACTAAACCAGTAGGGGTAGAGGTGTTGGCTTCCGCTGTAGGTCAAAAAATGCGTATATTCATGAAACAACGTCTGACGGGCCGGATTGTCAGGTAGGATACGATTTCCGTTTAGGTTTAATAATGCAAAACTCCCATACGCAGTATTATGGAATTGTCCAATGATAGTTCCAGACGAATCGCTACCGCTAACTCCTTTAAAGCTGAGCCGATCATCCAGGGCATATTTCGTCAACTTCTGTTGATCTGCTGAATACTTGATATATCGTTTTGCAAAAACTCGAAATCGTTCTAAGTCTACTGCCAGCTTTTCAACTTGCTTGGGGTTGTCATTGGTAACGATACGAAAATGCTCGGTTTCAATCTCATACCATTCGGAATTCACTAATTTCTGCGTGCTTGTGCAACCGTATAAAGCTAGTGCGATCACACCACTGGTGGCTATAAAACGACGAGCATCGCCGAGGATAGAAGAGATTAGGTTCCCCATAAGTCTTATGGTCCGTTTAATTTTATTTTTTCGTAGAAAAAGATAAGTAGGAATGTTACCTATAATTTTTTCTTTTTAAAAATACAACAAAATTATTGCTTGGCCAGAATTTACTAAAAATTTTACTGTTTACTTTAACTGTTTGTCAGCAATTTCGGGCTTTAAAGGAAGGAGAGCTACCCGATCGGCGTGACGCTTTTGATAGGGGAAAAAAGATCTGCTTTATCGCAAGTTATTTCTAAGCGAAAAAAATATCCACAGTAACTCCCCAAAAGAGGAACTACTGTGGGATTTTCGGAAAAATGGCAATTAGACGTCGAGGTTTTCTACTGCCAAGGCGTTGGTCTCGATAAAGTCACGGCGTGGCTCTACCTGATCGCCCATCAGAGTTGTAAAGATTTGGTCCGCGGCAATGGCATCTTCAACGGTTACCTGCAGCATACGGCGGCTCTCCGGGTCCATGGTGGTTTCCCAAAGCTGCTCCGGGTTCATTTCCCCCAGTCCTTTATAGCGCTGAATACCGTAGCCTCTGCGACTCTCGCCCATCAGCCAGTCCATCACTTCGGGGAAGCTGCCAACAGGGTGCTGCTTCTCGCCGCGCTGGATAAAGGCACCCTCTTCCAACAGACCCACCATTTTCTCACCCAGAGCGCAGATAGATGCGTACTCAGCGGAATCGAAGAACTCGTGGTTAATCAGGTAGTCACTGCCAACACCGTGGGCCACGATATGGATATGGGGCAGGAATAGGCCGCGCTCGGTGTTTTCCTGAACCGTCACTTCGTGACGACGGGTTCCACCACTTTCTTCGTCACCAAGTTTCTCCTGGAGCTTCTCACTCCAAGCTGCAACTTTCTCCTGGGACTGGAGGTCTTCCTGAGACAAGCTGGGCAGGTAGATCATGCTGCGCAGCACTTCCTCGGGGTACAGACGCGACAGGCGGTCGATTGTCGCCAGTACGCTGCGGTACTCGCCTACCAGGCTTTCCAGGGAGGCACCAGAAAGCCCAGGGGCATCCGGGTTCACAAACAAAGTGGCGCCTTCCAGGGCGGCGTTGGTGAGGAACTGGGTCAGAGCGCCCTCATCCTTCAGGTACTGTTCCTGTTTACCCTTGGAGATCTTATACAGCGGCGGCTGGGCGATGTAGATGTGACCCCGCTCGATCAGCTCCGGCATCTGACGGAAGAAGAAGGTGAGCAACAGGGTACGTATATGGGCTCCATCCACGTCAGCATCGGTCATGATGATGATGCTGTGGTAACGCAGTTTGTCCGGGTTGAACTCGCTCTTGCCGATGCCACAGCCCAGTGCGGTAATCAGGGTACCCACTTCGGCACTGGAGAGCATTTTGTCGAAGCGCGCTTTTTCCACATTGAGGATCTTACCTTTCAACGGCAGGATCGCCTGGGTGCGGCGATCGCGTCCCTGCTTGGCAGAACCACCGGCAGAGTCACCCTCCACCAGGTAAATTTCAGATAGTGCCGGATCTTTTTGCTGGCAATCCGCCAGTTTTCCGGGCAGGCCGGCAATATCCAACGCACCCTTGCGGCGAGTCATTTCACGGGCCTTGCGGGCCGCCTCACGGGCTTTGGCCGCGTCGATCATCTTGGTGACGACAGATTTGGCTTCCTGTGGGTTCTCCATCAGGTAGTCTGTGAAGTGGTGGCCCATCTCCTGCTCTACTGCCGGCTTCACTTCGGATGAAACCAGCTTGTCTTTGGTCTGGGAGGAGAATTTCGGGTCCGGAACCTTCACAGAGATAATCGCGGTGAGACCTTCCCTGGCGTCATCGCCAGTGGTGTTCACCTTGTCTTTCTTGCCCAGGCCTTCCCGCTCGATATAGCTGTTCAGGCCACGGGTCAGGGCTGCACGAAAGCCCGCCAGGTGGGTACCGCCGTCGCGCTGGGGAATATTGTTGGTGTAGCAAAAGATGCTTTCCTGGAAGCTATCGTTCCACTGTAATGCCACCTCTACAGCAATGCCGTCTTCACGCTGGCTCTGGAAGTGTAGAACCTTGTTAATCGGGGTTTTGTTCTGGTTGAGGAACTCCACAAAGGCACTCAAACCACCTTCGTATTCATAGACCTCTTCCTTACCGCTGCGCTCATCCTTCAGGACAATACGCACACCGGAGTTCAGGAAGGACAGCTCGCGCAGGCGCTTGGCCAGCACGTCGAAATGGAATTCGATATTGCTGAAGGTACCCTCTGAGGGTTTGAAGTGCACCGTAGTGCCGGTGGTATCGCTGTCACCCACAACTTCCAGGGGTGCCTGGGGCACACCGTGGTGGTAGGTCTGCTCGTGGATCTTGCCACCGCGACGGATAGTCAGCTTAAGCTCCTTGGACAGAGCGTTTACCACCGATACCCCTACCCCGTGCAGACCGCCGGAGACCTTGTAGGTGTTGTCATCAAATTTACCGCCCGCGTGAAGGACGGTCATAATCACTTCTGCTGCAGAAACCCCTTCTTCCGGGTGAATCTCTGTCGGGATACCACGGCCATTGTCCGATACGGAAATGGACTCATCCGGGTGAATGGTTACACGGATCTCATCACAGTGGCCAGCCAGCGCTTCATCGATGGAGTTGTCGACCACCTCGAATACCATGTGGTGCAGACCGGTGCCATCGTCGGTATCACCAATATACATTCCGGGGCGCTTGCGCACCGCATCCAGGCCTTTTAATACCTTGATACTGCTTGAGTCATAGCTTTGCTGCTCTGACATTTATTCGCTCCATTAAACTTATTGTGCGGCCGAAGCTTCGGCACTGATCTTCCCATGTTCCACGTGGAACACTTTCGGGCAATTCCAAGGGGCATCTAGTTGCCGCCAAGGGCGGCTTGTAGTGCCCTCATCAATTCCGGTTACAAGCACCTGGCTGGCACAACGCCCAACCCAATGCGCAAAAATCTGTTGGTTACTGTCATCCAGCTCTGCCGGCAAGTCATCTACCAGGAATACTGGCATATCCCCCTGCCTGCAGACTACCTCCGCCATGGCCGTGCGCACTGCACACACCAACATCTTCTGTTGGCCTCGAGATAGGATATTGTGGGCCGACTCACCGGCTACGGTAAAACGAATATCCGCCCTATGGGGACCAATACGCGTATGCCCCTGTGAAACATCTGATTCCCGTGATTCAGATAGAGCGCTACGCAGGTCAACTTCTTTACGCCAGCCACGACGGTAACTCATATCGACACGGCTCAACAGGCTCTGTGGTAACTCACCGAGAAGTTGCGAAACAGCGGTCTGCAATTGAGAAAACTGAGCTAATCGCAGATCGTTTACACGCTCGCCACTAAGGGCCAACTGCTCTTCCCATACGCCGATGCTGGCCTCATCGATTTTACCACGACGCAGGAGAGCATTTCGCTGCCGCAGTGCGATTTGATAATTTTTCCACTCTTGGGCAAATAAATGTTCCACGTGGAACACTGTCCAATCCAGTAACCGACGCCGAACGCCGGGGCCACCATCAAGTGCAGAAAAACTTTCACTGTTTATCAGTTGAAGGGGCAGGCAACTAGCAAGCTGTGAGCTGGATTCCGCTGGAGCCTGGTTTACCCTGATTCTGCCCGAGCCATCTGCGAGGCGCTCTACCCCCAAGTTAAAACCTGTATCGAGCTGGGCAAAAACCGTAAGCCCACCAGTATCATGCTGAATAACCGACTTATGCAGGCGAGAGCGAAAGGAACGACCGGTTGCCAGCATATGTACCGCCTCTAACAGTGAAGTCTTGCCACTGCCATTCGCACCACAAAACACATTAACGCCAGGCCCCAGTTTGAGATCGGCAGAGCAGATATTTCGAAAATTAGATAAGAGAAGACGGGTCAGCGCCACAGACACCTCCCCCAGAGTGAAGAGCGCGATGCACAGGCATCGGTTTGTTTATCGGCTACCCCACCGAGCTGGGAGGTAGCCTCAATCCATTCAGAAAAGAGCAATGGGTGGGCTGCCTTACAGGCGCATAGGCATAATCACGTACAGTGCATCACCTTCTTCAGGTTGCTGCAGCAGAGCACTGCTGTTGGCATCCGCCAGACTGATACGGATCTGGTCACTGTGAATAGCACCAGTGACGTCCAGCAGATAGGAAACGTTAAAACCAATCTCCATTGGCTCACCCACGTAATCCACCATCATCTGCTCTTCCGCCTCTTCTTGCTCCGGGTTGTTGGCAACAATCTGCAGCAGCCCCTCAGAAACCTGAAGACGCACCCCGCGGTATTTCTCGTTGGAGAGAATCGCCGCTCGGGAGAAGGCCTGGCGCAACCCCTGGCGATCTGCATAGACCACATTGCCCGCGCCTCGCGGCAACACGCGCTCATAGTCAGGGAATTTGCCGTCTACCAATTTAGAGGTGAAAGTAAACTGACCACTAACCACACGAATATGGTTGTTACCCAGCACCACCTGTGCCTGTGCATCGCTGTCCTCAAGCAAACGACCCAGCTCGAGTACGCCTTTGCGCGGCACAATAGCCTGGATAGGCGTGGAGACATCCAGGCCGGGGGCATCGCGATCGCAAAGCGCCAAGCGGTGGCCATCAGTCGCAACCGCGCGCAGCTGCTGCGGGCGGCATTCAAGCAGTAAACCATTCAGGTAATAGCGCACATCCTGCTGAGCCATAGCAAAACTAGTGGCTTCTATCAGGCGGCGGATCTCGCGCTGGGAGATATCGAAACGGGTCTGTGCACTGGCCTCTTCCTGATTCGGGAAGTCCGCTGCGGGCAGAGTCGACAGCTGAAAACGGCTGCGGCCACTGCGCAGTATCAGGCGCTCACCATCGCGCTCAAACTTTAGTTCAGCACCATCGGGCAGAGAGCGACAGATATCCAGCAGCTTGCGTGCGGGAACGGTCACCTCACCTTCCATTTCTACACCGTCTACACCGAGACGGCCGACAATTTCCACTTCCAGGTCAGTACCGGTCAGGGAGAGTTCCTGGCCCTGTAACTGCATCAACACATTGGCCAGGACTGGCAGTGTTTGGCGTTTCTCAACAACACCGGCCACCAGTTGTAACGGCTTCAGAAGGGCGTCCCGGCTCACATTGAATTTCATCGGTAGTTTCGCCTTGTTTTGTCAGTTATTCGATTAAGTGGTCAGCGACCGTGTCAGCAACTTAACGTCCTCGCGAATATCCGCGTCGGACTCCTGCAACTCACGTATTTTGCGGCAGGCATGCAGTACTGTTGTGTGGTCGCGACCACCGAAGGCATCGCCGATCTCCGGCAAGCTGTGATTGGTCAGCTCCTTGGCCAGGGACATAGCGACTTGGCGGGGACGGGCCACCGAGCGACTGCGCCGCTTGGAGAGCAAATCCGCCACCTTAATTTTGTAATATTCAGCGACAACCCGCTGGATATTATCCACACTGACCAGTCGATCCTGTAGGGCCAACAGGTCTTTTAGTGCTTCGCGCACAAGGACATCGTCAATAGCGCGGCCGGTAAATTGCGAATTGGCAATTACGCGGCGCAGTGCACCCTCGAGCTCCCGCACATTGGAGCGAATACGCTGCGCAATAAAGAAAGCGGAGTCGTGAGGTAAATCCACACCCACCTGCTCGGCCTTCTTCATCAAAATAGCTACCCGGGTCTCGAGCTCTGGAGGCTCTACAGCCACCGTTAATCCCCAGCCAAAGCGGGATTTCAAGCGCTCTTCCAAGCCGTCGATCTCTTTCGGATAGCGATCACAGGTTAGGATAATCTGCTGACCACCCTCCAGCAGGGCATTGAAGGTATGGAAAAACTCCTCCTGAGAGCGCTCCTTACCGGCAAAAAACTGGATATCATCAATCAAAAGGGCGTCAACAGACCGGTAATAGCGCTTAAAGTCGCTGATGGCATTCAGCTGTAGCGCTTTCACCATATCTGCAACAAAGCGCTCGGAGTGCAAATACACCACCTTAGCATTGGGGTTGCGCTCCAGCAGTGCGTTGCCAACCGCGTGCATCAAGTGAGTTTTCCCCAGACCCACGCCCCCATATATAAAGAGGGGATTGTAGGCGCCGCCCGGATTGTCAGAAATCTGTTGTGCCGCAGCGAGGCCCAGCTGGTTGGACTTACCTTCAACAAAGGATTTGAAAGTAAAGTTGCGATTGAGTGAGCTACCGTGCTTGATGGCCCCCTCCACCTCAACCTGCCTGGCCGGCTGCTCCGGTACGGGGCGAGCCATACCATTCATAGCCGTTGGTCGCAGATCTGTCAGGGCCAGTTCGCCTGTCGTCATTTGCTCGGCAGTAACCTCCTCAGCCATCGCGGGATGAGGCACCGGCCTGCTGGCACCAAACCCAGACCCCAGCGGTGAAGTCACCGGAGGTGGCGCAGTGGCAACAGGTGGTACAGATACCTGTGGCGGTACTACTGCCGGCTGGACTGGAGGTGGTGGCGGAATTGGCGCCGATGGCGCGGGTGTCGGTACCGGTGTCGGAGGGGCATTATTTGTTACATGGCCGCGCTGGAAGCGAGCCGGCCGGCGAGCGGTAATCTCGAGCGCCACTTGCAGAGGGCGTCCCGGTGCAAACTGTTGCACCAACTCGCGAATGCGGTTCAGGAATTTATTGCCAACCCAGTCCAGCACAAAGCGGTTCGGTGCGATCAGGCGCAACTCGCCCTCCGCACTGACGGGATTGACGCGCAACGGTCTGATCCAGGTATTGAACTGCTGAGACGGCAGCTCGTCCTGTAAACAGCTCGCGCACTGCTTCCATACGGATTCAGTCAAGAAACCCCCCAAAAAACCCCAAAATGGTAAGACCAAGGAGAGACGGCAAGGCCGGATTAGGAATCACCCGGGGCCATCAAATAAGATCGGCGCAGTATACCTTTCCACCTTTAGGTTATCCACAAGAAAGACTGCATCTGTTGAAAAAACTGCGCAAAAAGATCCACACAATCAAGGATTTGCACAACAATTAGACAATTGAGGTGGAAACCCTTCGAAAGTTATCCACAGGAGGCTGTGGGTATCTTGGGGTCAATCAGTGGGCATTCAGAGATACCCCTGATGACTCAACGACTTGTCTAGTTGGCGTAAAAAATTACAGTAAACTCGCGCACCAATAAAAAGAATTTCCCTGATTAGCGCGTTGCTTTCGCTGCTGGCTTTCTATACAATCCGCGGCCTTCGCAGCGCGTAGCTCCGTCTGCACCGGCTTTGTGCCGGACCGGAGTCCAGGCCGCGGCCGGGAAAGGTCCCGAGAAATTTTGAACACAAAGTCTCAGGTAGCAAGACTATGAAACGCACATTTCAACCAAGCAACTTGAAGCGCAAGCGCACTCACGGTTTCCGCGCTCGCATGGCAACCAAAAACGGCCGTAAGATTCTGGCCCGCCGTCGCGCTAAAGGCCGCAAAGTACTGTCTGCATAAGATCTCTTCCCTTTTAGAGATATCTCTTTATGCAGCAGGTGCGCAGCAGCTTCGGATTTGCCAAGACGCTGCGCCTGCTCAATGCGGCGCAGTATCGCTTGGTATTCAATGAAAACCAGGTGCGCGCCGCACACCCTCATCTGTTGATCCTCGCCCGTCCAAACTCCTTGGAACACCCGCGTCTCGGTCTCGTTATTGCTAAAAAGCATGTACGCAACGCCTCCGACCGCAACCAAATCAAGCGTATAACCCGGGAAACCTTCCGTCTGCAGCAATACGATTTGCCGCCGCTGGATGCCGTGGTGCTCGCGCGCCCTGGGGTCGCAGATCTGGATAAGGCCGAGTTGGCGAAACTACTGAATAAACTCTGGCGTAAACTGGCCAAGCGGGCTCGACAGCCGCAACCCCGACCATGAAGTGGATACTGATCAAGCTGATCCATGTATACCGCTACCTGGCCAGCCCCTGGGTAGGCAACCAATGTCGCTTCTACCCCACCTGCTCCCGGTACTCTGAAGAGGCCATTGAAACTCATGGAGCGATAAAAGGGGGTTATTTAACTCTGCGCCGCCTTATAAAATGCCACCCCTGGCACCCTGGTGGATTGGACCCGGTTCCCCCCACCAGACACAAGAACACGCTCTAGGTAATAAGATGGATTGGCAACGCTATACGCTGCTCGGCGGAATTCTCGCGGTTCTCCTGGCACTTATCTTCCAGTGGAACGCATTTCAAGAGCAACACACTCCTGAACTCGACCGCGAAACCGTCGTGCAGACTGGCGGCGAGACTGTCAGCCAAATACCCCCCGAAACACCCGCAAGCACCGGCGACAGTGATGTTCCCCAACTTCGCTCCCAGGTGCCCGCATCCAATGAAGGCAGCAGTACTGAGAGCAAGCTGATCAGTGTCACCACCGACGTTTTTGATCTGCTCATCAATCCTCGTGGCGGCGATATCGTCAAAGTGGCGCTGCGCAAACAGCAAGAGAAGTTGGATACCCCGGACCAACCCCTGATCCTGTTGAACCAGACCCGCAACCATACTTATATTGCCCAGAGTGGTCTTATCGGTAAAAACGGGACCGACAGCGCCGCTGGCCGCCCGGTTTTCAAGGTGGCAAAAACCGAATATGCGATGGTTGAGGGCGACGATACCCTGATAGTAGACCTGACTCTGCAACAGGAAGGCGCCAATATCACCAAGCGCTTCACCTTCAAGCGTGGAGACTACCTGATCCAAGTGGCCTACCTGGTGGATAACACCAGTGACAAACCCTGGTCCGCGGCCATGTTTGGTCAGATTAAGCGCGATGCCAGTGAACCCGCAACCGACACCGGTTTCGGTATGTCGCCTTTCCTCGGCGCTGCCATCCGCACCAACGAAAAGAACTACTTCAAGCAGGACTTCGAGGAGATTGCTGAAAGCCCCACCCGCGAAACCATCGAAGGTGGTTGGGTAGCTATGGTTCAGCACTACTTTATCAGTGCCTGGATTCCCCCCCAGGACGAGCGCAATACTTTTGAATTGAAGGAGCTATCCAACGGCCTCTTCCGCATGGGTTTTACCGCACCTCAAGTGCAAATCCCCGCTGCCACCCAAGGCGAGCTGAGCGCTTCTTTCTACGCTGGCCCCAAAGATGTCTACCGTCTGGAAGAAATCTCTCCCGGCCTCGACCTGACCGTCGATTACGGCTGGCTCTGGTGGATCGCCAAACCGCTGTTCGGTGTTCTGCACTTTATCCAGGAACATATTGTCAGCAACTGGGGCTGGGCGATTATCCTGCTCACCGTATTTATCAAGACGCTGCTTTTGCCTCTGTCCGCCGCTGGCACCAAATCCATGGCGCGTATGCGCAAGTTTGCGCCGCAGATGAAAAAGCTGCAGGAACAGTACAAGGATAACCGGCAAAAGCTGGCGGAAGAGACCATGAAGCTCTACCGCCGCGAGAAGATCAATCCGATGGGTGGCTGCCTGCCGATCCTGTTGCAGATGCCGGTATTTATCGCGCTCTACTGGATGCTCACCGAAACCGTTGAGCTGCGCCACGCGCCCTGGATCTTCTGGATTCACGATCTGTCAGCGAAGGACCCCTACTTTATCCTGCCGGTACTGATGGGCCTGTCTATGTGGTTTATGCAAAAGCTTAACCCGGCTCCCACCGATCCAACCCAAGCCCGCATCATGCAGCTGATGCCGGTAATGATGACAGTGTTCTTCCTGTGGTTCCCAGCGGGTCTGGTTCTGTACTGGATCGCCAACAACCTGATTACCATTGCGCAAACCTGGTATATCAATAAACAGGTGGATGCCGGTAAGTACTAACCAGTACCGATCTGCAGCAACACAATAAACAAGGGCCGCTAATGCGGCCCTTTTCCGTTCTGTCGAGTAAACTCAGCCGATGACACAAGAAAGCCTCAATCGCGACACTATTGCCGCTGTTGCCACCGCGCCCGGGCGCGGCGGCATCGGCGTTATCCGACTGTCGGGCGCAAGAGCCCTGCAAATTGCCCAACAAATCTGCGGGGAAAATTCCCTCCAGCCCCGTTCTGCCCACTACCGGAACTTTACCCACAAAGAGCAGTTAATCGATCAGGGATTGGCACTCTTTTTCCCCGCCCCCAACTCCTTTACCGGGGAGGATGTGGTGGAACTCCAGGGACACGGCGGCCCAGTGATTCTCGATCAGTTACTTCAAGCAACTATCGAGTTGGGCGCTCGACAAGCCCGACCCGGAGAATTTTCCGAGAGGGCTTTCCTCAACGACAAAATGGATTTAACTCAGGCCGAAGCGATCGCCGATTTAATCGACGCCGGCAGTGCCCAGGCAGCGCGTAATGCCATGCGTTCACTACAGGGCGCGTTTTCCGAGAAAATCGAAGACCTGGTGGAAAACCTCACCCACCTGCGTATCTACGTGGAGGCCGCCATTGATTTCCCCGAAGAGGAAATTGACTTCCTCGCCGATGGCAAAGTGGCAGCTGATATAGAAACCTTACTGGCACAAATGGTGGGTGTGGAAACCCAGGCGCGTCAGGGCGCGATAATGCGCGAGGGAATGCGAGTTGCTATCGCAGGCCGCCCTAATGCAGGGAAATCCAGCCTGCTCAACACACTGGCCGGACACGACGCCGCTATTGTCACCGATATCGCCGGTACCACTCGGGATATCCTGCGTGAACATATTCATATCGACGGTATGCCCCTCCAGTTTGCCGATACTGCGGGATTAAGAGATGCCCCGGATAGAGTCGAGCAAATTGGTATCGAACGCGCCTGGGAGGAAATCCACGGCGCAGATAGGGTACTACTTGTCATGGATGCAGAGCAGCTCCACTCCCTGGACCCCACACAAGTTTGGCCAGAATTTACCAGTCAGCTGAGAGATCTCAACAAACTGACATTAGTACTGAATAAGATTGACCTCACCGACTACAGCGCTGGACTTCAGGCACACACTGAAGGCGTGCCAGTGATTGCCATCAGTGCAAAAACAGGTGCCGGGCTCGATGCGTTAAAAGAGCATTTAAAACAGAGTATTGGTTTCAGCGGCGCTGGAGAGGGAACATTCAGTGCCAGGCGCCGACACCTGGACGCACTGGGCCGGGCACAAGCTTTTATACATCAGGGCCAGCGGCAACTTCACACTAGCGGTGCAGGCGAACTGCTCGCCGAAGACTTACGCCAAGCCCAGCAGGCTCTGGGAGAAATTACAGGCACCGTCAGTGCCGATGAATTACTCGGCAAGATCTTCGGCAGTTTTTGTATCGGTAAGTAAACGCTCCATCCCAACTTCCAAGTTATCCCAAGGGGGAGGCTACTTTATCCTCCCTCGCTTCTCTCCTTCCAGCTTCCCAACATATTTCTCACTTCTTTTACACAGGCTTAACCCCGACTTTCAGGGCGGGTAAATTAAATCCCCAATTTTTCCCGATCTTATTAAATAGATTCGCGAAAAAATCTGGCAAAAAACTCTGCAAAATAAGATATGGCGCCGATCGAGTTATACATGTCCACGGGGATTTCCCGTGGATATCTTTTCACTTGCTTCAATCACCTATAAATCACATAGATACAGCAACAAAACTCACAGACTTATACAATATTCACTCTTACGCACAATTAACCCCCAAGTCTTATCACCCTCTACGCACAAGCTAAAACCTGAAATTGCCAGGTGTGAGTAAAAAAGGGGATAAACACCTGCGTAAGCAACGAATGCTATGATGATAACTTTCCCGCCAGCACGAGGCGCGCAAAGTTGTCCCGGCTTTCCACAATCGTCTACCGGGGTTGCCCCCCCTTCAGCCAAGGGGTTATTGCCCATGTTTTCATTAATGTATCCTATTGATTTATAAGATTTTTTTTTGCTTATACATGATTTGCCGGGCACTAATAAAAACAACTAAATCAAAAACCTCTCTCTAAGAAATACATTTATTCATTTATATAAACTTAAGAGAGTCGAAAAAAATGATTTCCTTAGAAAAAGAGCTCGATATGCAGGGAACTGGATAGTCTCCGTTTTTACAGCTTTACAAGGGTCTACCAACTAGAGTGCAGGAATATGCTTGTAGCCAATTGCTGACTCATACCTACTGCCTATAAAATGTGCGCCCCCAGTTGTAACCAGTAGCACCCACTATGGAATTCCCTAAGACCTATGATGTGATCGTGATCGGCGGAGGCCACGCAGGTACCGAAGCCTCACTGGCAGCGGCACGTATGGGAGCTTCCACTCTGCTGCTGACCCACAATATCGAGACCCTTGGACAAATGTCCTGCAACCCGGCGATCGGCGGTATCGGCAAGAGTCATCTCGTGAAGGAAGTCGATGCCCTCGGTGGCGCTATGGCAACGGCAACAGACCTGGGCGGAATTCAGTTCCGGGTCCTCAATGCCCGCAAAGGCCCCGCAGTAAGGGCAACTCGTGCCCAGGCCGATAGAGCCCTGTATCGCGCCGCTATCCGTTCAATCCTGGAAGCACAGGAAAACCTGGAGATCTTCCAACAAGCGGCGGATGACCTGATTGTCGAAGGTGAACGGGTTGTGGGCGTTGTCACCAATGCGGGGGTGCGCTTTCGCGCCAAGACAGTGGTACTGACCGCAGGGACTTTCCTCGGTGGGCGTATACACATTGGCTTGGATAACCATGCCGGCGGCCGCGCTGGAGACCCGCCCTCGATCGCCCTTGCAGATCGTCTGCGCGAGTTGCCTTTCCGCGTTGATCGCCTCAAAACCGGTACCCCTCCCCGTATTGATGCCCGCTCAGTAGATTTCAGCGAGCTGGAGGAACAGTGGGGAGATAGCCCCACACCGGTAATGTCTTATTTGGGTAGCCGCGATCAACACCCGCGCCAGGTCTGCTGCTGGATTACCCACACCAATGCCCGCACCCACGAAGTTATCCAGGGGGGGCTCGATCGCTCGCCCATGTATTCCGGCGTGATTGAGGGGATTGGCCCGCGCTACTGTCCTTCCATCGAGGACAAGGTGCACCGTTTTGCGGACAAAGACAGCCACCAGGTGTTTATCGAGCCTGAAGGGTTGACCACCAACGAGCTGTACCCCAATGGTATTTCCACCAGCCTGCCCTTCGATGTACAGATTGAGCTGGTGCACTCCATCAAAGGCTTTGAAAAGGCGCATATCACCCGCCCTGGCTATGCAATTGAGTACGATTTCTTCGACCCGCGCGACCTTTTGCCGTCCCTGCAAACCAAATTTATCCAGGGGCTCTACTTTGCCGGCCAGATCAATGGCACCACCGGCTACGAGGAAGCGGCTGCCCAGGGACTCCTGGCTGGCGCCAATGCCGCCCTACAGGCCCAGGAGCGCGAAGCCTGGTCCCCGCGTCGGGATGAAGCCTACCTGGGCGTGCTTGTGGATGATTTGATCACCAGCGGCACTAAAGAGCCCTACCGAATGTTTACCAGCCGCGCGGAATATCGCTTGCTGCTCCGTGAGGACAATGCTGACCTGCGCCTGACCGAAAAAGGTCGCGAATTGGGCCTGGTCGACGATACCCGCTGGGCAGCGTTCAGTGAAAAGCGCGAGGCGATCGCTCGGGAGACCCAGCGACTACAAGATACCTGGGTGCACCCAAAGACGCCCCAGGCCGCCTCTGTAGAAACCAAACTGCCGCAGCCATTGGCGCGGGAATACAGCCTGATGGACCTGCTGCGCCGTCCGGAACTGGGCTATCAGGATGTGGCGGGCCTCAAAGGGGAAGCGGTAACCGACGAGCAGGTTGCCGAACAGGTGGAAATTTCGGCCAAGTACGCCGGTTATATCGATCGCCAGCGCGAGGAAATTGAGCGTTTGCAGGCCTACGAAGATACCCCGATCCCGGCGGACTTCGACTACAGCGATATTTCTGGTCTGTCCAATGAGGTCAAGCAAAAACTGGGAGAGACCCGCCCGGATACCCTGGCGCGGGCCTCGCGGATTCCGGGTGTGACGCCCGCATCCATATCCCTGCTGCTGATCCAGTTGAAAAAGCGCGGGCTGCTGAAGCGCAAAAAAGCGGTATAAATCGGTTTTCCACAGGGTATCCCGCGAGGCCCTGCGGGGTTTGAGTTTCGCGGGACTACTGGGGGATAGACCCATTTCTCACTCAATGGAACAGTTTCGTCCGCGCCTGTTAGAGGCGGCGGCACAGATGTCGGTGGTACTCAGTGACCGGCAGCAGAATCAGCTACTGGAATACCTGGCGCTTTTTGCCCGCTGGAATAGTGCCTACAACCTGTCCGCCATACGCGACCCAGAGCAGATGCTGGAGCGCCATATTATCGACAGCCTCAGTGTGGTAAATCTCTGTGGCGAAGGCTCTTTAATCGATGTGGGTAGCGGTGGCGGCCTGCCTGGAATTCCCCTGGCAATTGTGCATCCGGAGCGCGCCATCACCCTGCTCGACAGCAATGGCAAGAAGACCCGCTTCCTGTTCCAAGTGGCCAGCACCCTGCCCCTGCCCAATATCACGGTAGTCAATGAGCGGGTAGAAGCCTTTGTGCCAGAACAGCCTTTTGCCGGTGTGGTGTCCCGCGCCTTTGCCTCCATCGAAGATATGGTCAATGGCAGTGAGCATATGTTGGCACCCAAGGGTCGTTTTTATGCCATGAAGGGCAAGCTGCCTGAGGATGAGTTGAGCGCTCTGCCAAAAGGCATTAAGGTCGAGCAGGTGCACCGGTTGTCGGTGCCCGGCTGCGACGGTGAGCGACATATGATTCAGCTCTGTCGCACAGAGTAAGATGATAGTTTGGCGGGTTTGTCGCCCGCCTAATCCTGCTCCCCTATCGTGGGGCACAACAGCCGCCGCCCGAAGCCGAGCCGGCGTCGGGGCAAACGCACCCGGAAACAACAAAGGACAAGAATCTTGAGCAAGATATTTGCTGTGGCCAACCAGAAAGGCGGGGTTGGCAAGACCACTACCTGCGTCAACCTGGCCGCATCTTTGGTTGCCAACAAGCGGCGCGTATTGCTGATCGACCTGGACCCCCAGGGTAATGCCACCATGGGCAGTGGTGTGGATAAAAGTGACCTGGAGGTGTCCGGTTACGATGTGCTGGCCGCTGAATTACCCGTTGAGCGGGCCATTGTATCCACAGAGAGCGGTTTTGATTTGATCCCGGGCAACGGTGACCTGTCTGCGGCAGAGGTGGAGTTGCTGAATCTGGAGGGCCGCGAATCCCGCCTGCGCCGCGCCCTGGCTGCGGTGAGTAATCGTTACGACTACGTGATTATCGACTGTCCGCCATCGTTGAATATGCTGACCGTAAACGCCCTCTGTGCAGCTCACGGCGTATTGATTCCCATGCAGTGTGAATACTATGCCCTGGAGGGGTTGTCAGCACTGGTGGACACCATCACCCAGATCCAGCAGGCCGCCAATCCGGACCTGAAAATCGAGGGTATCTTGCGCACCATGTACGATCCGCGCAACAGCCTCACCAGCGAAGTGTCGGCGCAGTTGCAGGAGTTTTTCGGCGATCGTCTGTATCGAACCTGTATCCCGCGCAATGTCCGTTTGGCAGAGGCTCCCAGCTTCGGCAAGCCGGCGCTGGATTACGACCGCCATTCGAAAGGGGCTATTGCCTACTTGGCACTGGCTTGCGAAATCAATCGCCGCCATCCCGCCAATCAATCTTCCAATAAGAAAAGCCGCCCTGTGGCGGAAGCCGTATAAGGGGTAATTACTATGGCCGCCAAACGCAAAGGACTGGGCCGGGGTTTATCCCACCTGATCAGCAATAAAAACAGCACCGCGATCGCCGAGGCTACCGGTGAAGCTGAAACCGAAACCGCCGTGGTCGACGGTGAGCTGAAGGAATTGCCGATAGAGTTTTTGCAGCGCGGCCGCTACCAGCCACGCCGGGATTTTCCACAGGAATCCTTGCAGGAGCTGGCGGACTCGATACGCGCCCAGGGCATTATGCAGCCGATCGTCGTGCGCGGTATCGGTGAGCAGAGCTATGAAATCATCGCCGGTGAACGGCGCTGGCGCGCGGCCCAATTAGCCGGCCTGGATAAAGTGCCGACACTGGTACGCAGCGTTTCCGATGAAGCTGCCATCGCTATGGCGCTGATTGAAAATATCCAGCGTGAAGACCTGAATCCGGTAGAGGAAGCTGTAGCCCTCAAGCGTTTACAGGATGAGTTCAAGCTGACCCAGCAGGAAGTGGCCGATGCGGTGGGCAAATCCCGTACCGCAGTAACCAACCTTTTGCGACTGTTGAGTCTGAGTGAAGAGGTACGGACTTTCCTGGAGCGTGGCGATCTGGAGTTGGGGCACGCCAAAGCTCTGCTCGGTCTATCCGGTGCCACCCAGCGCTCCGCTGCGCGCCAGGTGGTCGAGCGCAGCCTTACCGTGCGCCAGACAGAGGCGCTGGTGCGCCGTTTACAACAGCCGGCTGCCCCCGCACCGGAAAAACCGAAGCCCGACCCCAATATCCGTCGCCTGACTGAGCGCCTGGCAGAAAAAGTCGGAGTGCCTGTATCTATCGATCACAACGATAAAGGCAACGGCCGCCTGATACTCAAATACACCACTCTGGAAGAGCTGGATGGAATCCTCGCCCACCTGGGTTACGCCGAGGACTGAGGCCACAGGGAAATGCGCGTCCTAGTGGCGCGCGCAATAACTGTTGGCAAATACTCACTGCGGCGAGTAATTCCGTGCAAAACCTCCTGAAAATCAAATAAGTTGACGACATTTGCCGGTTGAATCGGCGATGCTGTTGCCGCATAATTCGCACGCCCAAATTTTGGGCGGACAGCGCAAAAAAAGTCGGCTTATCCCGTCTATGACAAAACCCCCGGTATTACGAATAGCCGCGGTACAGCTTCTGCTGATATCGGTGGCCAGTGCGGCACTGCACTTGAGCGGTAAACCGGTGACTGCGCTCTCCGTATTTATCGGCGGTGCCCTGTGTGCACTGCCCGGAGCATATTTTGGCAGGCGCGCCTTTCGCGATAGCGGTGCGCGCGCGGCCCATCGCGTGGTAGGCAATTTCTACCGCGCGGAAACCGGCAAATTTATATTGACCATGGCAGGTTTTGCAGCGGTGTTTGCCACCGTCAAGCCACTGAATGCCGCGGCGCTTTTTATCAGCTACGTCCTCTGTGTAATCGTGCAGTGGATCTTGGTAGCGCGCATGGTCCGCTAGCCGGTGGATAAGAAAAAAGAATTCTTACTTTTACGATTGTTGAGGAACTATGGCAGGCGAAGCTCAAACCGCGACGGGGTATATCCAACACCACCTGCAAAACATGACTTACGGCAAGCTGCCGGCCGGGTATACCCGCGCCGACGGTACTGTGCTGAATGAGTCTACTTGGACTATGGCGCATTCCTCCCAGGAAGCTGCGGATATGGGCTTTTGGGCCCTGCACGTAGATACCCTGGGCTGGTCTATCGGCCTTGGTCTGATTTTTTGCTTCCTGTTTGCCCGCGCAGCCAAGAAGGCCAGTGTGGACAAGCCCACAGGCTTCCAGAGCTTTGTGGAGCTGGTTACCGACTTTATCGACAAGCTGGTTAAGGAAACCTTCCCCCACCGCAACACCATGGTTGCCCCGATGGCTCTGACCATCTTTGTGTGGGTTTTCCTGATGAACCTGATGGATTTGGTACCGGTGGACTGGCTGCCGATGGCTGCCGCCAAGATCTCCGGCAACGATCACCTCTTCTTTAAAGTGGTCCCGACTACCGACCCGAACGCCACCCTGGGTATGGCCCTGGCGGTGTTTGCGCTGATGATTTTCTTCAGTATTCGCGAAAAAGGTGCTATCGGCTTCCTTAAAGAGCTGACTCTGCACCCTTTCCATACCGGCAAGTTGTTCTTTGACATCCTGCTGATCCCGGTGAACTTCCTGCTGGAAGCAGTATCCCTGATCGCCAAGCCGATCTCCCTGGGCCTGCGTCTTTTCGGAAACCTCTACGCCGGTGAAATGATCTTTATCCTGATCGCGATTGTCTTTGGCGTTGGCGTTCTTGGCTTTATTGGTGCGGGCCTCCTGCACATGGGCTGGGCGATCTTCCACGTACTGGTAATCGTGCTGCAGGCGTTCGTATTTATGGTATTGAGCACCGTGTACATGGCGATGGCACACCATCGCGACGATGAGCACGAGCACGATCAATAAGTTTTTAACCCTTTTTTCGACCTTTACAACAACTCTTTAACTTTGATTTGGAGAACACAATGGAAGCATTAGGTCTGGTTTACATCGCAAGTGCACTGCTGATCGGTCTGGGCGCCCTGGGCACCGCAATCGGTTTCGGTACTCTGGGTGGCAAGCTGCTGGAAGGTTCCGCTCGTCAGCCTGAACAGGCTCCGGCTCTGCAGGGCAAGATGTTCCTGATGGCTGGTCTGCTTGACGCGGTTCCGATGATCGGTGTTGGTATCGCTATGTACCTGATCTTCGCCGTAGCTCCTGGTCTGGTTTAATTACGCCGTTCCAATTGCCCTTAACCCTATTTAAAGAGCAAGAGGTGTCGGAGTGAATATCAACCTGACTCTAATCGGCCAGTCGATTACTTTCCTGTTTTTCGTCTGGTTTTGCTGGAAGTTTGTTTGGCCGCCGCTTTTGGGCGTGATGAAAGAGCGTGAGCAGAAGATCGCAGATGGTCTCGCTGACGCCGAACACGCACAGAAAGATCTGGAACTGGCCAAGCGTAAAGCTGCCGAGCAGTTGAAGGAAGCCAAAGATCAGGCTAACGAGATCATTGATGGTGCCAACAAGCGCGCCAACCAGATTCTCGATGAAGCCAAGCAAGCGGCTCAGTCTGAAGGCGATCGCCTGAAAACTGCGGCCAAAGCTGAGATCGACCAGGAAGTGAATCGCGCTAAAGAGCAACTGCGCAGCCGTGTGGCAGACCTGTCTGTCCTGGGTGCGGAGAAGATTCTCGCGGTCAATATCGACGCTAAGGCGCACGACGACCTGATCGATAAACTGGCAGCCGAGCTGTAAGCGAGGAACCCAATGGCGGAACTCAGCACACTGGCCCGGCCCTACGCTAAAGCTGCATTCTCTTATGCGCAGGAAGCCTCCCACTTAGGTGGTTGGAGCACTGCGCTGAGCACTGCGGCAGCGGTCAGCCAGAACGAAAAAGTGCGTGAGCTGCTGGATAATCCCCAGCTCACCAGTGAAGAGCGCGCAGATAAATTCCTGTCGATCTGTTCAGACGAACTCGGCGAGCACGGAAGGAACTTCATCCGGTTGCTGGCGGAAAACAACCGCCTGCAGCTGCTGCCGGAAATTTCCGAACTGTTCGAAGAGCTGAAAGCGCAAGCGGAAGCCACCCTTGAGGTGGAAGTTGTTTCCGCGCACGCCTTGAGCGATGCACAGGCGCAAGCACTGGGCCAAAAGCTCAGCGCGAAGTTTGAACGCGAAATACATCTGCACAGCTCGGTGGACGAGAGCCTGCTGGGCGGCGCGATCATCCGCGCCGGTGATACAGTCATCGACGGTACCGTACGCGGCCGTCTGGCCAAGCTCGCCGAGGCGATGAACTCCTAAATTACTCTCCCCGTTGGCGTTAGCCGGCGGGGACTTGAGGAACAGAGCATGCAGCAACTGAATCCCTCTGAGATCAGTGAAATCATCAAGAGCCGCATCGAAAATCTCGATGTGAGCACTGAAGCCCAAAATGAGGGCACCATTGTTTCCGTATCCGACGGCATCATCCGCATCCACGGCCTGGCCGATGTGATGTACGGCGAGATGATCGAGTTCGAAGGCGGCGTTTACGGTATGGCGCTGAACCTGGAGCGCGACTCCGTTGGTGCTGTAATCCTGGGCGACTACAAGGCTCTGGCTGAAGGCCAGAAGTGCCGTTGTACCGGCCGTATCCTGGAAACCCCCGTTGGCCCGGAATTGCTCGGCCGCGTTGTAGACGCGCTGGGTAACCCGATCGACGGCAAAGGCCCGCTGAACAACAAGCTGACCGACGCGGTAGAAAAAGTAGCGCCTGGCGTTATTGCCCGTCAGTCCGTTGACCAGCCTGTACAAACCGGTTTGAAAGCGGTTGATACCATGATCCCGATTGGCCGTGGCCAGCGTGAGCTGATCATCGGTGACCGTCAGATCGGTAAGACTGCTGTGGCGATCGACGCCATCATCAACCAGAAAGGCACCGGCGTTAAGTGTGTCTACGTTGCCGTGGGCCAGAAGCAGTCCTCTATTGCCAACGTAGTGCGCAAGCTCGAAGAGCACGGCGCTATGGATCACACCATTGTAGTAGCCGCTGGCGCCGCCGATCCGGCAGCGATGCAGTTCCTGGCTCCCTACGTCGGCTGTACCATGGGTGAGTACTTCCGCGACCGCGGTGAAGACGCCCTGATCGTATACGATGACCTGACCAAGCAGGCTTGGGCCTACCGTCAGATCTCCCTGTTGCTGAAGCGTCCGCCTGGACGTGAAGCCTACCCCGGTGACGTTTTCTACCTGCACTCCCGTCTGCTGGAGCGCGCCGCGCGTGTAAACGCCGACTACGTAGAGAAGTTCACCAACGGTGAAGTGAAAGGCAAGACCGGCTCTCTGACCGCCCTGCCGATCATCGAAACCCAGGCCGGTGACGTATCTGCGTTCGTACCGACCAACGTGATTTCCATTACCGACGGCCAGATCTTCCTCGAGACCGATCTGTTCAACTCCGGTATCCGCCCAGCGATCAACCCGGGTATCTCTGTATCCCGTGTAGGTGGTGCAGCGCAGACCAAGGTGATCAAGAAGCTGTCCGGTGGTATCCGTACCGCTCTGGCTCAGTACCGCGAACTGGCGGCATTCTCCCAGTTTGCCTCTGACCTGGACGAAGCTACCAAAGCCCAGCTGGATCACGGTGAGCGCGTAACCGAGCTGATGAAGCAGAAACAGTACTCTCCGCTGTCTATCGCGGACATGGCTGTTTCCGTTTACGCCGCCGACAAGGGTTACCTGAAAGAAGTAGAAGTTGCCAAGGTTCTCGATTTCGAAGCCGCCCTGCTCGCTTACATGAACAGCGAACACGCAGAGCTGATGGAGAAAGTGAACAGCACTGGTAACTACAACGACGAAATCGATGCAGCTTTCAAAGCCGCTATCGAGAAGTTCGTCGCTACTAGCAGCTGGTAAGAACTCCCTGGAGAGCGCGAGAGAGCGGCGTGTCCGCTCTTTCGGAATCTAACTTCCAGCGAACAAGGTAAATCACTATGGCAGGCGGAAAAGAAGTACGCACAAAAATTGCCAGCATCAAAAGCACGCAGAAAATTACTGCCGCAATGGAAATGGTTGCAGCCAGTAAGATGCGCAGAGCTCAGGATCGCATGGCACTGGGGCGTCCCTACGCCCAGCGCATACGCGCAGTGATCGGCCACGTCGCCAACGCTTCGGCCGAGTACCAGCATATTTACCTGCAAGAGCGCGAGGCCAAGCGGGTCGGTTTTATCCTGGTATCCACTGACCGCGGACTCTGTGGTGGCTTGAACGTCAATATGTTCAAAGCCGCTATTCGCGAGATGCAGGCGTGGTCCGAAAAGGGTGTCGACGTCGAAGTCTGCGCGGTAGGTAACAAGGCGGCCAGTTTCTTTAATGCCATCGGCAGCAAGGTTGTCGCAGCGGTACGCGATCTGGGCGATGCGCCCCAGGCCAACCAGCTGATTGGCTCAGTTAAGGTAATGCTGGACCGTTACGCAGAAGGCGATATCGATCGCCTGTTCCTGGTATCCAATGAGTTTATCAACACCATGTCCCAGAAGCCGCAGGTTGAGCAATTGCTGCCGCTGCCGAAGGACGAAGATGAAAAACTCATGCACGAGTGGGACTACCTCTACGAGCCGGATCCGGTTGAATTGCTGGATGGATTGCTGGCTCGCTACATCGAGTCCCAGGTATACCAGGCAGTAGTTGAAAACAAAGCCTGTGAACAGGCAGCGCGTATGATCGCGATGAAGAGCGCCACCGATAACGCCGGTGAGCTGATCGATCAGTTGCAGCTTGTCTACAACAAGGCGCGCCAGGCGGCCATTACCCAGGAACTGTCCGAAATTGTCGGCGGTGCGGCGGCGGTTTAATCCGCTGCCAGTAATGGTCAGCCTAGAAAGAATTTAAAGCTGAGGATCCGGAAATGAGTAACGGGCAAATTGTGCAAGTGATCGGAGCGGTCATCGACGTGGAATTCCCACGCGATTCTGTTCCGAATGTATACGACGCACTGGTGGTTGAGGACAAGAACCTCACCATGGAAGTGCAGCAGCAGTTGGGTGACGGCGTGGTACGCGCTATTGCCATGGGTTCATCCGAAGGTGTCAGCCGCGGTCTGTCCGTGCGCAATACCGGCGCTCCGGTTTCTGTACCGGTTGGCCTGGAAACCCTCGGTCGCATCATGGACGTGCTCGGCAACCCGATTGACGAGTGTGGCCCTATCGGTGAGAAAGAGCGCTCCTCTATCCACCGCGCTGCACCGACCTACGAAGAGCAGTCCAGCTCTACCGAACTGCTGGAAACCGGCATCAAGGTAATCGACCTGGTTTGCCCGTTCGCCAAGGGTGGTAAGGTTGGTCTGTTCGGTGGTGCTGGTGTAGGTAAAACCGTAAACATGATGGAACTGATCAACAACATCGCTACCGAGCACTCCGGTCTGTCCGTGTTCGCAGGTGTTGGTGAGCGTACCCGTGAAGGTAACGACTTCTACTACGAGATGGCTGAATCCGGCGTTGTTGACCTGGAAAACAAAGCCAACTCCAAAGTGGCGATGGTTTACGGCCAGATGAATGAGCCGCCCGGCAACCGTCTGCGCGTAGCCCTGACCGGCCTGACCATGGCGGAGAAATTCCGTGATGAAGGCAAAGACGTACTGTTGTTCGTCGACAACATCTACCGCTACACCCTGGCCGGTACCGAAGTATCCGCACTGCTGGGCCGTATGCCTTCTGCGGTAGGTTACCAGCCGACCCTGGCGGAAGAGATGGGCGTTCTGCAGGAGCGTATTACCTCCACCAAGACTGGCTCTATCACCTCTATCCAGGCGGTATACGTACCGGCGGATGACTTGACTGACCCATCTCCGGCGACCACCTTCGCGCACTTGGACTCCACCGTAGTACTGAGCCGTGATATCGCCGCTAAAGGTATCTACCCGGCTGTTGACCCGCTGGACTCCACCTCTCGTCAGCTGGACCCGCAGGTAATTGGTCAGGAGCACTACGAAGTGGCTCGCGGCGTACAGTCTGTACTGCAGCGCTACAAAGAGCTGAAGGACATCATCGCGATCCTGGGTATGGACGAGCTGTCTGAAGAAGACAAGCAGACCGTAGCCCGCGCCCGTAAGATCGAACGCTTCCTGTCCCAGCCGTTCCACGTTGCGGAAATCTTCACCGGTGCACCAGGTAAATACGTTTCCCTGAAAGAAACCATCCGTGGCTTCCAGGGCATCCTGAACGGTGAATATGACCACATGCCGGAACAAGCCTTCTACATGGTGGGAACCATCGACGAAGCTGTGGAAAAAGCCAACAAAGCCAAGGGCTAATCGAGAGAGGCATATACTATGGCCATGACAGTACATTGTGACATTGTCAGCGCCGAGCAGTCTCTCTTCTCCGGGCTGGTAGAGATGGTGATTGTGAGCGGTATCGAAGGTGAGCTGGGGCTCTCCTACGGTCACGCCCAGTTGCTCACCGCTCTGAAAGCCGGTCCGGTGCGCATCATCAAGCCCGGTGGTGAAGAGGAAGTACTGTTCGTCAGCGGTGGCTACGCCGAGGTACAACCTAATATGGTGACTATCCTCGCTGATGTAGCCGAACGTGAGATCGATGAAGACGCCGCGCAGAAGGCCCGCGAAGAAGCGGAACACGCCCTGCACAAGGCGCCGTCCGAAGTCGACTACGCGCGCATCTCAGCCCAGCTGGCCGAAGCCGAAGCGCGTCTGCGTACCCTGCAGGCAATTCGCAAGGCGGCCGGTAAGTAAACAGTTCTTACCTACTCGTAAGGCCTGTTTTCAGGCGACAAAAAAGCAGCTTCGGCTGCTTTTTTTAATTTTCTGGAAAACTCCAAAAGACTCTTCCCCCCCCTACCCTGCTCACACCTTCTAACGACTATAGTTACACGTGATGTTTGTATGTTTATGGATTGAAGAAGCTATCAACTATGAAATGGATGTTAGTTGTCGCGTATTTACTATTCGTGTTTGCCCCTTTGACTGCTAACTCTAACGTAGTGACTGCAGCCTCTATTAAAACTAGTAACAAACCTACTACAGCTGAAAATCTAAAGTCCCCCAAAGCGTTGCTACTTCATGGAAATATCACTTCGCCTATATATGTAAACCCAGGAAACACTGTGCCTGAACACTTAGTGGAATTTGGATTCTTTCATTCTGGATGGACTATAGATGAAATTGCTGAGGTGTCACAATTTACTACTTTTGTAGACGTCTATTTCAATGAAATCGGTATTATGAAGGCCGCAAGGGCTCATGGATTAAAAGTATGGGTACAATTAGCTCCGATCTTTTTCGATGGCTATCCTACCTTCAGAAAACGAGCTGATTATTTGGAGCGGTGGGAAATAGCAAAGAAGCGACTTGAGCCGTTTAGTGACATAATTATGGCCTTCGATTCGTTAGATGAACCATTCCATCGCTCAAAATTAAGTAATCAAACGTTAAAGCTATATCTTGAAGAAATTGCTCAATTAGTTAAAGAAAGCTTTCCTAACGCAAAAAGAGCAATTACATTTATGAATGAAACTGTGAGAAAATCGAAGTTTAAGAATTTAATCCCTAAGAAATATAATTTACTTGGTGTAAATTACTATGTAGGAGAAAACTTCCAGCAACAATTGGTAGAAAAGCTAATGATAAAGACATCGCATTTAGATGTTGAATATTACTTAATACCGAGAGCATTTAAAACATCGAATAGAGGTTTCGGTAGTATTTCAGAACCACAAATAATTAGCCAGGCACGCCAAGCTTATAATTTTGCGATAGCAAACCCCAAGATTATCGCCATTTATCCGTTTGTTTGGGAAAGCATTTATGGCAAAGACGACTACTACCTCGGGGTGGACAATCTAGAGCGAGTACAAGAAGAGTATCGAAAAATAGGACACGCGATATCAAACTCCAGATAAACTATTTTTTATTACCCATTATATAAGTGCTGTATATAGCTCTATCGTCGCCAAGAACCTGAAGTGCAAATAGTTTTTCTTCAATTGTATTTACAGACTTCATTCTAAACTTCATTAAATCAGTTGACTTTAAGTCAATGACAATAAAATCTGCTTCTTTTCCTTTTTCAAAGTTTCCAACTTTGTCATCGATATCCAATGCTTTTGCAGATCCTAAGGTTGCAAGATAAAAAGCTTTTAGCGGAGAGAGTGTCTTTATATTGTTGTTATTTCCAATCGACTTTTGTAGCTGAACTACCTTATAGGCCTCATCCATAGTCTCTAACATCGAGAAACTGGTGCCGGCTCCTACATCGGTTCCCAAGCCCACACCAACATTGATTTCTTCAGCTTTATTAAGCGGGAATAATCCGCTCCCTAGAAACAGATTAGACGTTGGACAAAAAGCTATAGCGCTACCTTCTGAAGCCATACTTTCGATCTCTTGGTCATCCAGGTAAATACCATGAGCAAACACTGAGTGGTCGCGATTTAATCCATATATGTTATAAACATCAAGATAACTATTTGCTTCTGGGAACAATGATTTTACCCAATTAATTTCATCTTTATTTTCAGAAACATGGGTATGCATATACACATCGGGATATTCATCTAGTAACTTAGCTGCCTGCTTAAGCTGCTCAGGAGTACTTGTAGGGGCAAATCTTGGAGTAATGGCATAGCTCAATCGATCCTTATTATGCCAACGTTCGATCAGCTTCTTGCTATCGGAATAGGCACTTTCGGGTGTATCTTGCAGGTATTCTGGGGCATTGCGGTCCATCAGTACCTTACCTGCAATTAGTCGCATGTTCTCCCGTTGAGCAACTTTAAAGAGAGCATCGACAGACTCTGGGTGAACGGTACCAAATACAAGTGCTGATGTTGTGCCATTCTTTAGTAACTGACTAATAAAGAACTCTGCAACCTCCTTTGCATGTTCTTCATCGGAAAATTTCCTTTCAGTTGGAAAGGTGTATTCTTTAAGCCACTCTAATAATTGCTCGCCATGAGCCGCAATCATTCCCGTCTGTGGATAGTGAATATGAGAATCGATAAAGCCGGGAAGTATTAACTTGCCGCGATAATCTACAATCTCTGCGCCTCTTTTTTTTACCGAAATTTCTGCTTCAGAAATTATTCCGGCAATTATTCCATCTTTGACAATTAATCCGCCATCCTCAATATACTCATAAGCTTCATTAGTCTTCGCCGGGTCGGAAGTAAAATGAAGTATGTCACCTTGATATATAGTTGTCTCTGCATAAACAAAGTTGCTAAAGGCTGAGAGTAATAGAAATAATTTAGCTAAATTGGACTTTATATTGCTGTTTAAGGATAAAGTTTCGACCACCAGTTCACTCCGTTAAAACAATAAGCAAACCTATATATTTAGCATTTGAAAGATAATGTGACAAATTTATTTTGGTTGTCTCTAGAAGAGCTGGAATACAAAACAACAAATTAACTCATATATTGAGTAATAACCTACTTAAAAATACAGAAATTTGATTTGTATATTTTGTATTTATAAAAAACTTAATCAATCCCATCTAAACTTGTACTTAAATCTAGATTGAAGGCTATCAATCCATGTTTAAACATCCAGATCACGTAACAGTAGTTGTTACGAAATTAGAGGAAAGTGTCAGTTTTTTTGAATTGCTGGGTTTTGAACTTCTACTCAAAAATTTTCTAACTGGCGAGAAAGCGTCGCAGTATCTTCAGGTCGATAACGTAGAAGCAGATCATTTTACGATGGTACTAAAGCAGTCATCTCCGAAGTTCGAGATACAGCTACTTCACTACCGAAATCCAGTGGTTAAAACTAATCCATCACTAATTGACTTGGCAAGGCCCGGTTATAACCATCTGTGTTTAAAGGTAGATAATTTGAATGAAGCTTTAAAGTATTTATCGAAGCAAGGAATTAGTACAAGAAGCGGAATATTGGAGTATCAAGATAAAAAATTAGCTTTTCTCTTGGGGCCAGAGAATATAACTGTTGAATTAGCCGAGTGAATTGTCCAAGAAAATAGTTAGTACTTCTACTTAACAACTTGACATGTAAATCTCTCGAAGAAATGATACTAGCCTAGCTAAAATTTATGTCTCCATATAAATTCGAGATATTGAAATGGCAAATCAAATCATCTTTTATACGAACCCTCAATCGAGAGGCTGTATTGTTCGATGGATGCTAGAGGAGATATCAGTACCCTATCAAACTAAAGTACTTGAATATGGCGAAGACATGAAATCGCCAGAGTATCTTGCTGTGAATCCTATGGGAAAAGTTCCAACACTAGTGCACGACAACAAAATAATAACTGAAGCAGCAGCAATATGTGTCTACTTGGCAGATGTATTTTCCGATTCAGGTTTGTCTCCGATAAATAACGAAGAGCGTGCCAATTATTACCGGTGGATGTTTTATTCGGCTGGACCTCTGGAGTCCGCCATTGTGAATAAATATATCTTTGATGAAGATGTGGCTAAAGATAAACAGCAAATGTTGGGTTACGGTAATTATAAATTGGCACTAGATACGCTATCTAGTGCGATTAAATCAAACCCGTATATTGTTGGAGAACGTTTTACAGCAGCAGATGTATATATTGGTGCACAGCTGGGGTGGGGGTTACAGTTTGGAACTATAGATAGACGTGAAGAGTATCAGGAGTATGTAAATCGTTTATCTCAACGTAAAGCGTTTCAACGAGCTCAAGAACTTGATGCAGCTTTGGAAAAAGACATGAATATAAGCCCAGCTTAAATTTAAATACATTTTGTTTGAACTAAAAGGTCAGAAACTATATTCCTGACCTTTTTGATTTATCCCAAATACTAGTTTTCAACTAAAAATTCCGCTTTTTATTTGCCGGACAGCTCTGTTGAATCGAAAACGATCATTTCTGTCTATAGAAGTATTTTCATCCATCATATGCTCATAATCACTTTCAACTACTTTGAGATAATCTAGTGCTTCATCTTTATCCCCCTTCATTGCAATAAGGTATGAGCGAGACAAGCACATTCTTAATTTATGAGCATCTGTTAGATGTTCTTTAGGATGATTATCGTGGAGCTTCAAGCATTCCTCTAGGCTAGCTTCGGTGAATGGGTCGTATTCAGCTACTTCCTTAGGAATTGGTTTTTTACACTTATAGATTGAGCTTGAGAATACTTGCCCATACCAGTCGAAATAATCTTCAAGATATCCCATGGTTACTTTAATCCATGGTAAACGATCAAAGAAAAAATCTTGATTAATGAAAAATGATTCTCCCTCAATAAGCTTTGGCATAAACTCTGCTGAAACATGTTTATTTAGGTCCTGAGTTTTACATACATCAATAAAACAAATTTCAATTGGATTATCAGGCCAGGAAAACTCATTAAAATCACCGATATTTAGTTCAATTAATGACTGAAATGGAGAAATACTATTTTCTAGTATTGGAACAAAAGATTCACCAAACTTATAGGTTAGTGAGTCACACTCCCAAACACGATCCGAACCATTTGCAGGTTTAGGTAGAAAACCCAATTCATAACTACTAATAGGTTTACTATCCAATATATTTGAGTTTCTGTTGTTTGAAAAATCTGAGTTACTCATCAACCCATGTGCGAGAGAAACCACAGATGCTCCCATAAAGCTTCCGGCATCAACAATATACCCTTTTTGCTGGAAGTTTTTTGACGCCAATGAATAGAGTAATTTGCGTTCGGCAATCGAAACCATTCCTGGTGTCTCAAATACGCTCTGTGGAACTTCAGTTTTAGAAAATGAAATTTCTGGGTGTACATAACAACCCCTTGCAATTTCCGCATCATCAATTTCGTACATTATTTTGCTCCGGAAAAAATTGATTACTTAGCGTAAGCTACACAAAAAACAACATTTGTCTTCATTTCATCCAGTGTAATATCAGGAATTTCTTCTCTTACCCTGGTCTCTATTTCCGGAGTTAAACGCTCTAAAACATTACTATGGGAAGGCTGTAGTTCCCAGGTTTCGATATTAAAATACTTACGTGTTAATGCGCGTAATTCATCGATTCGAATGCGATTTAGATGTGTGTGTAAATAGTGGTCATGTGGCAAATGGCGAACAATATTAATATGGTTCCAATCACAAAACTTAAGATGATCTGGATTCCCTTCATCCAAAACTGATGGATTATGAGGAGGCATATGGTGCCCACTCCAGCCATAAAAGTTGTGATGCAGAAATATAATTTTTCCTCCTTTGGTTAACAACCCCGCAATATCCTCGAATACACCCTCAATTTCCAATAGGTGCTCAGTGACATTGTGTAGGCAAACTGTATCAAAGGTCTTTATACCGACGAGATCGCGGGTAGAGCACTGGCGTAGATCAATATCCGGGATCAAATCCATGATGTCCTGGCCGGACATTGGAGCGTTAACCCACTTTCTTATCCTTTTATTGCGAACCCTCCTGGAGTCTAAAGACATTGCTGGGTCTACACCGGTATAACTGTTTGCTCCAGCACAGAGGTAGCCCATGGCATAGCCGCCAAAACCACAACCGACATCTAAAACATTGCACCCTTGTACATATTTATGTAATTTTCTTGGCCATGAGCAGTAGCCGAGTTCAACGGCACTAGTGATGAGATCCGAATCAAAATTCTTCAGTGCATGGCGTATATTAGTGCAGTTGTGGAAAAATGCGATTTTAGCCTGTAATTCATGATTATCCCAATCTTCTAAAGGTTCTATTTTCTTAAGTTGTTTTGCTGCCTTTGAGCGGGAAAGTTTTGAAAATGCAGGGTGAGAACGGGAAGTGTCTAAAATTTCAATCGCTTCCCTGGCGTTATTTTCGATTCGTATCAGTTTGACTTGGTCAAAGACTTTCAGAGCTCGTTTATGTTCTGGATTGCACTTGATTGCTATTTTTATATCTTTTTCAGCTTGATCTATGTCTCCTTTAGCTATATTTAGCATAGCGGAGATTATTCTCATGCCTACATGGTGTGGATGTCTTGAGATGAAGGTCAGCGCATACTTATCACAATTTAGAATCGAACCATTTTTTGATTCGGCATAGCACAGAAAATAAGTAGCCGGATGAAAAGGGTTGAGATCGGCAATTGGACGCAATAACTCTCTCGCCAGGTCTATTTCTCCAGCTAATGCAGCTTGCTTCCCTTGTTCAAAGTTATCCAGCTGATTGATTTCTAAAGTAGACATTTAATTTTCCAAGTAATGGTAACCAGGTTTTTTGGCGTGGATATTGACTTGCATGCTGCAAATAGGTGCAGTTGCGCTCGATTTAAATCAAATATAATAAGATTGCTTATTATTGAGTACATGCTCGCAGCTAGCACTGATTTTCTTAAGCTATGAAAATATTCATAAATGTGAAAGTTGGAGCTGTCAAATAATAAATTTATTTTCTCTGAGAAAACTATTCAAGGTGCAATCTATAAAAGTTGGCGCGGATGCTAACTCGTATAATCGGTAAAGCTGGAAAGCCTGTGTTATAAATTGGATTTTGTAAGATTCACGTTATCCAATTAAGCAGCAGACGATAACACCTCAACCCTGAATAAATTGATCTGCCAACGGCCTGGTTGGCAAAACTTGTGGAGGTGGCTCTTTGAAACTGATAATAGTCGGTGGCGATGGCTTTTGTGGATGGCCAACCTCATTACATCTGAGTAATTTAGGTCATGAAGTTATTATTATTGACAATTTTTCTAGAAGAAAAATTGATAGTGAGCTCAATGTAGAATCATTAACACCGATTCGAGAACTGAAAGAGCGTATTGATACCTGGTTTGAATTAACGGGAAAGGTTATTCGCTTTGTCGAGTTGGATGTTTCCCAGAAATTTAACGATCTTGTAAATCTCCTAGAGGAGGAAAAACCAGATAGTATAGTCCATTTTGGTGAGCAGCGCGCTGCGCCCTATTCGATGAAAAGCAGCGCTACTAAAAATTATACAATCGCTAATAATATTTGTGGTACTCATAATATTCTCAATGCGATTGTAGAGACGCAGCTTGATATTCACTTGGTTCACCTCGGTACAATGGGAGTGTATGGTTACGGCCATGAGGAGCCCATACCAATACCTGAAGGTTACTTGGATGTAAAAATAGAGACAGTTGATAATCGTCAAATTTCAGACTCTATCGTTTATCCGCCTAATCCCGGCTCTATTTACCATATGACCAAGACGATGGATTCGCAGATGTTTCAGTATTATGCGAAAAATGACAGGATTCGTATTACTGACCTTCACCAGGGGATTGTTTGGGGAACGCAGACTGAACTCTCTAGTTTGGATGAGCGTCTGATAAATCGTTTTGATTATGACGGGGACTACGGCACAGTCCTAAATAGATTTCTAATGCAAGCGACTGTCGGTTTCCCGCTGACTGTTCATGGCACAGGTGGTCAAACTCGTGCATTTATCCATATCTCTGATACTTGCAAATGTATTGAGCAGGCACTTTTACATCCACCGGAGCTCGGTGAACGGCCACTGATTCTCAATCAGATGGCGGAAACGCAAACACTTTCCGATCTTGCACAATTAGTTCAATCACTGACAGACTGTGAAATAAGTTATCTGCCAAACCCGAGGAAGGAGGCAGAGAGAAATGATCTCAATGTAAAAAATGATTTACTTCGTTCATTTGGATGGCAGCCGATTCTTATTAAAGATAGTCTTCTACAAGAAATTACAGATATAACAATGCAATATCAAGATCGGGCTGATCATACAAAAATACCTTGCGTTTCTTATTGGACAAAGGGTAATAAACTTGCCGATATTTCCTATCGGGAAAAAACTAGTGAAGTTACTGAAACCATTTCCTAGTGGGTAGCTTTAGCTATGTCTACGCGAATCCTTATTACTGGTGGATGTGGATTTATAGGTTCAAATTTAGTCAAATATCTCAGTACTTTGAGTATATATGACGAAATTTTAGTTTTAGATAATGAGGTCACTGGCACTACCGCAGCATTAGCCGGAATACCTCACCAATTTATTAGAGGAGATGTTAGGAATCAACGGGATGTAGATGAAGCTGTAAAGCAAGCTGATGCTGTTATACATTTAGCTGCAGATACACGTGTTATTAATTCAATAAATAACCCCGTCTATAATTTTGAAGTAAATGTACAGGGGACTGTCAATCTTCTGGAAGCAATGCGAAGGTATGAGGTTAAACATCTCATTAATGCTTCTACAGGTGGGGCGATCATTGGAGAAGCTGATCCACCAGTACACGAATTAATGCCAGTAAATCCCGCATCGGCTTATGGTGCGTCTAAGGCTGCAGCAGAGGCCTACTGTTCTGCATATTCTCAAAGTTATGGATTATCAATAACTTCTTTACGATTCTCTAATGTTTATGGTCCGCTTTCCTTTCACAAAGGAAGTGTGATAGCAGCCTTTATTAAAAATATTCTGAAAGGACAGGTCTGTGATGTCTACGGAGATGGCTATCAGACTAGAGACTTTATTTTTGTAGGCGATCTCTGCCAGGGAATAATTAGGGCTCTGGAAAAGAGAGAAAATGGGGTATTTCAGCTGGGTAGCGGCCAGCCGACGTCAATTAACGAAGTAATTAGTTTACTAAGGGATGTCTCGGGCTGCCATGAAGATCTTGAAATAGCTAACCACCCTTTCAGGGCAGGTGAAGTGCGCCATAACTATACGGATATTACTAAAGCAAAACAGTACTTGGGCTTTAGGCCGGAGGTATCATTAAGAGACGGTATTCAAATTACATGGGATTACTTTGTCAATAAGGAGGATGTTCTGAAGCCTAGCCTCTCGCAGAGGGCCCTACAGAATGCAGATTGACAAATTTTCAGTAGAATCATTCCCTGATTTAAATACTTATGCAGGTTTTGAGTCGGACCAGAAGCTCAGAGTTTGTATAGCCACAGAAGAAATCCTAGGTCCGGTGAGAAATGGAGGGATTGCTTCAACCTACTATCACCTAGCGAAAGGACTGGCAGCACATGGGCACGAAGTACATGTGCTCTACTTAAAAGGTGAAACAGTTGAGAATGAAACACCTGAGTATTGGGTTGAGGAATATTCCAATTTTGGTGTTTCACTGCACTATTTGGTGCACACGGATGAAACAATAATCGGCCCCTCACAGAGTTGGCAGCGACGATATAGTGCTGCATACCGCTGGTTAATTGAACAGAGATGTTTTGATGTTATCCACACTTCCGAATGGCGAGGTGGATTAATTTATGCGTTGATGGTTAAGAAGTTGGGTTTGGCGTTTAAAGATACATTATTTATTGTAAAGACATCGTCCCCGCACCTCTGGAATCGTCATTATCAAATGCAGCCATTGGTAAAAAGGGAGCTGTTACCAGCGAGTTTTGCTGAACAGAAATGTGTTGAATTTGCCGATATGGTAATTGGTGGTAGCGCACATCTACTTTGCTTTATGCGCTATGTCGGCTATAAGCTGCCAACATCAACTTATGTTCAGCCAAATATTCTCGATTTTTCTGAAGTTCCCGTTGATGATAAACGCATTAATCGACAGCCTGGTGATGTAGTTCGCACTAACGAATTGACCTTCTTTGGTCGTTTGGAAATGCGGAAGGGATTGGAGCTCTTTTGTACGGCTCTAGATTTGCTTGAGCGGACGGGAAATTGTCCTACCAGAGTTAATTTCTTAGGTAAATATGGTGAAGCCTTACCTAATCAAAACAATGAGAAGGTTGCGGACTATATTGAGCGAAAAGCATCTACCTGGAGTTTTGAAGTCAATTGCATCACAGATTATAACCAGCCGGAAGCTCTCTCGTTTTTATGTTCCAGGGATATGATAGCGGTAATGCCCTCCCTGATTGAAAACTCCACCATGGCAGTATATGAAACACTAGAGAATAATATTCCTTTTATTGCAACGCGAGTAGGGGGAACTCCAGAACTTATCGCAAAAGAAGACCATGAAAGTTGTCTTATCGCACCCTACGCTTTTGAGCTTGCGAAAAGGCTAGAAGAGGTACTGAAGAATGGGCATAGGATTGCGCATTCCAGTTTTGATAACAATTATAACCTTCAAGTTTGGTATGGTTTTCATGCCTACTTAGCAGATCTTTTTAAGCAGTATAGTGGCGCTGAAGCGATCACCAAGATTACAGGCTCTCCCACCTTAATAGCTTCTAATGAGATGGAGCTACCGACCCTAGAAGTGGTTGTTCTATTGCGGGATACTGAGAGTGTTATGGAGTTTTCTGAGGCACTTTTAGTTGATAGGCCCGACTCCATCAAATTTTTATTAATTGATCCCTATCTTGAAAATATTGCTGAGAGAGCTTCTAACTTTCTATTGGAAGCCGGTCTCAATTGTAGTTTGGTGGATTTCATTGGATTTCCAGCAGGGATTGCACTGGCAAAAAGTCTTTCTGAAAGTACTTTAGATGCTTGTATTCTCTGTGATGGTACATCCTCTCGGTTAGGTGGAAAATTTTGTGGTGAGTTACGCAAAACTCTTCAAATAAATCATGAATTCATAATCACTAGCTTTTTATCTCTACCTGAAAACAAGGTGGTAATGCCGATAGGTGTAGATATCGTGTCTGAGATCAGCTTTGGAAATGCTATAGGCACAAATATTATTTGTATTCCAAAACTGGTATCAAGCAAGGTGGGGTCAATACTCCCTTATGATATTCGCTACGGTTTGGTACAAGAATATATTTTAAGGGCGAACAAAGAATTTGGGTTTGAATTGATGGTTATTCCTGAGTGCCATCTTCGGAGCGATTACTATTTAGAAGAACTGGAAGAATCTCGAAATAACGCTAACTCAGTCTATCTTCGCTCAATGTCGTTGATTGAAAATGATAATATTGCCTATCGTAAACTAGCCCTTCTTCCTTCAGCTCAGCCTATTGGAGCTAAATTAAGACCAGCACTTTATCGGGATAAGAATCGTTTGGATGAGGAACCTGTGTGGCTTTTACATGCCGACCGGCCTCGTAAAATGAAAAACCGTAATCCGAGGGTGGTTGTAGGTTTGGACGAGAGAAATTCCCATTTGCTCTGTGTAGCCAAAGGTCCGGGAAATAGGCAATTAATCGTTAATGGCGAGCCCCAGTCAATTTCTTTGGAGCTACAAGATAATGAACTTACTTTACATAGATTCCCAATTCCAGATAAATGGGAAGAAGGTGAAAAATTTAATATTAAGTTTCTGTTAGAAGATCAAGAAATGACTTACACCCGTTTTATACGGGTTATAAAACTTTCTAAAAATGTATTTGCAGCTATCTCTGGAAGTCCAATACTTAATGAGGTAGCAGTTGAGGAGATATTTAACCAAAAATATACCTGGAGTTTCCTCTCTAAATCGGAAAATAACACAGCTGAAAGTACTCAAGGGATAGATACTGAAGATACCACTTTATATGGGCAAGATCACGCAGAGGTAGGAGAGTTTGTAGACAAGGATTATACAGTAGAAGGTAAGGATGAGCCTGAACATGATATTGCAAAAATTATCCATGAGCAGGGAAAAATCAATGAAACTGAATTTAAACCCAAGTTTAGTTTTCAGGCTGTGATTCAAAAATCAGGTACTACCTTGCAACGTATATTTAAGGGATATACTGGCTCACCTATTAAGGGGTCAATTCCACCGCGAGAGCTTTTTGCACTCGATCCACGGGTTCTTGAGGGATGGGCATGGGATAGAAGCAATATAGCTAAAAATTTAGTGATTGTCTTAGAGGTGAACGGAAATATTGTAGCTGAAGCCACGGCTAATCGTTATGTAGAACGTTTCGGTACTCGAAACCCGAAACTAGCTTGGTATGGATTCCGGTTCTCATTAACCCCTGAAATAAAGCAGGAAAACTCAGAAATTACCGTACGTGTTAAGGAAAATGGACTTGTCTTACGAAATGGCCGATTGCGTTATCTTAAACAAATGTTAGTCGCGATCTAAGGTGGCTTGAATAATGAAAGAGCTTCACGAGGATATACGCCTTGAAGCTGTTCAGAAATCTAAACGTATATGCATACTAACGGAGGATATATTTGGTCCAATAAAAAATGGTGGTATTGGAACGGCTTACTTTCATTTGGCTATTTTTCTACAGAGATCTGGTCACAAAGTCACCATCTGTTTCGTTAATGGTTTAGCAAAAAATCCTGTGAAAATGAAAATCACAAAAAAATTTTTTGCAAAACTCAATGTTGAATTTCATGGTGTTGCACCGCAAGCGCTAGCCAAAACGACAATGGCTCGTACTATGGCAATGCCCTATGCAGCCTATGAATGGCTCAAGCGAAATGATCGCTTTGATATTGTCCATGTTTCAGAATGGCGGGGAATGGGTTATATAGCGTTACTTGCCAAGAGTCTTGGTATTGCATTCCAAGATATACATTTTGCTGTTAAAGGTTCTTCCCCAACACTCTGGTCTGCCGAAGGTAATCAACAATTCCTTAAAGAGGAACGGCAATTGGGGTGGGTATTTATGGAGCGTAGAAGTGCCGAGATGGCAGATACTCTGATCTGTGGAAGTCAACACTTAGTCTGCTGGATGGAAAATAATAAATACCGCCTGCCTGAGCGCAGTTACTATTGGCCAAATGTATTTTTGGACGATCTTTTATCTGATAATGAAGCCATAAAAAGTAGTAATTTGGAGACAAAAGAATGGGTGTTTTTCGGGCGGCTTGAGCCTCGCAAGGGGATTATTCTTTTTGTAAATGCATTAAACACTCTTGCTAAAAGAGGAGTTAGATTACCATCGATTACTTTTTTGGGAGGACACTCTTATCGATTTGATGCGCGAAAATTCATAGAGGAAAACCAAAAGCATTGGAGTACAGACGTCTCCTTTATGAATGATTGTAATGCTATACAGGCTGTAGAGTATTTGAGTGGAGAAGGACGTTTGGCTGTTATTCCAGCTTTGTTAGAAAACTCTCCGATTTCTGTCTACGAATGCCTTGCAACTAAAGTACCATTTATTGCTGCTGATACTGGTGGTACTCGAGAGTTACTTGATGACGAAAATGGAAAAAAAATCCTCTTCAAGCCAAATCATATTGCTTTAGCGAGAAAGTTGGAATTACATGTAAAGAAACTTCCTGCACCGGGTATAAAACACCAGAGGCTTAAGAAGTCGCTAGATGTGTGGAATAAGTGGCATGGCCAAGAGCATTCAATTATTAAAAACGCCCGATCTTCCAATAGGCATGATCCCTTGGTTTCTATATGCGTAACTCATTTTGAGCGTCCAGACTTTCTCTATCAAGCGTTAAAAAGTGTTGAAGATCAGACTTATAAGAACATAGAAGTTATTGTGGTTGATGATGGTAGTCATTCACAAGAAGCGCTACACGCGCTGGAAATTATAGAAAGTCACTATCAGAAGAAGGGCTGGCAGTTTGTATACCAGGAAAACCGATATGTAGGGGCTGCTAGAAATACTGCAGCACAAAATGCAAGCGGAGATTATCTACTTTTTTTTGACGATGACAATGTCATGATGCCGGAAATGGTAGATAAGTTGGTTAGCGCGGCAACTTTTGCAGATATTGATTGCCTGACTTGTAGCTCTATCCGATTCAGCGGCAAGGGGGCACCTAATACTCCAGAAGGTATGCTCGGAACTCAAATTCGTTTTATGGGGCCAGCTAGAGCCTGGGCAACGAAAGTAAATATAGTCGGTGATGCGACGTGTCTGATAAAAGCTACTAAGTTTAGAGATCACGGAGGTTATACAGAGAGATATAGAACAGGTAAGGATGATATTGAATTCTATAGCAAGCTAATTTTAGCAAAGGAAAATGTATCCTATTATCCTGATCCTTTATATTACTATCGCACCGGTGACAACTCTATGAAATCCAGAAATCACCTTCAAGAAGAAGGAGATTTCAGGCAAATAAGTCCTTACCTTGAAGGGCTCGACTCGGAAGAGAAAAGCCTCCTACTACTAAGAAAACAGCAAAAAGAAGCCAAAAAAAATAAAGGGGGAAAATATAAGCCAGGGTTTTTAAAGCGAACGATTCGAAGGCTGCGTAAATTCGCTAGGGTGAAAGTTTGAAAGTAGTTAAGTACATTGAAAGTGCTAGTGAAACACGCTTCCCTCTTATTTGTATCTTCCGAGATGAATTGGATATTCTCCCAGCTTTTCTTGACCATTACCGGTCTTTAGGTGTGACATGTTTCCATTTGGTGGATACGGGAAGTAGCGATAACTCGGTAAGCTATCTACTGAAGCAGAATGATGTCCAGCTATACGAAGTTGATTGTGGCTACCCCCAGGCAAACGCAGGTGTAGATTGGGTTAACCGAATTGCCCGGAATTATTGCCAGGGAAAATGGACTCTTGTGGTAGATGCTGATGAGTTTCTCTGGTTACCTGAAATTTCAGGTAAAGCTTCCCTGAAAGTTATGACTCAGCTTATGCAGGGTGAATTAGCTTTTGCTCTATATACTCCACTAATAGATTTCTTTAGCGACAACCTTCAAGGGAATACATATGATATAAGAAATCTTTCCGAGTTAATGGAATCAACGCCTAACTATGTATCTTATAAAAGCTTTAAGAAAAAAAGCATATTAGCTTTTCCTTTTTTTGAAATTCGCTCCAAAGCCAGAGCGCAAATATCTGGTATTTCTGATTACTTTGTTAAATCCTATAAAATTCCGCTGGTTTATTGGCGGGCGGGTTTTCAATATTTACGTTCAACCCACTCATGTACGCCGGTTCCTCTCAGTAAAAATTGCGCTCATCTTCTCCATTTCAAATTTCGGTCAGGCTTTCAGCAAAGGCTGATTCGGGAATTGCAGAACCCTGACCGGATGAATGCTGATGTATATCGTATTTCCAAGGCCATCATTAAAAATCAGATAACTATCCCTCAATACACATCGGATCTGCGCAAGATAGATGGATTCGGGGAAAGCGATTGGCTAACAAAGATGGATTTTGATACTGATTGGCAGAACGAAAATAAGTCCAAAAGCCACTATTTCGAACTGCTCACACAGCAAAAGATAGCCTCTGAGAGCTTTCTCGCCGATAACTTAAACCGTATAACCAAGTCTTTTAGTTGGCGACTGAGCCGGCCTTTACGCAGATTTCTGTTTCATCGAGGCATATTACGACACGATCACTATCCAGAAAGGCTCGACCAGGATCATCCATTAGTGGATCAGACGATTGCCATCTATGAGTCATTTTGGTGGCTGGTTACAGGAATCTTTAGACTGCCTGTCGCAATCTATCGCGCCATTCTCTGGCATAAGCTGGGAGGACGTCGCCGGACCAGGTAGGGCTTTATACAAAAAAGGCAGGGGAGGTTTGTCCCCGGCCTTTTGTTTGCATCTCAGTTTGTGCCTGAGGTTAGTGTACCCAGTGGTGGCGTTCCATCTTCTCCTGTACCGCTTCTGCCGTAGGAGCGGGCATAGCGCTGATAGGCAGGCGTTCGTGGAAGAATGCCAAGCGTTCGCCAGCCCCTACTTCGTTCATGGTTTCCGCCTCAAACACACGGCCATTAATTACCGTGTAGGTAATGTTCTCTGACAGGCGCAGGTTATCCAAGGGGTTGCCGTCAACCACGATCAGGTCAGCCAGCTTACCAGCCTCAATGCTGCCGATATCACTGTCCATACCCAAGTAGCGGGCACCATCGATGGTACCGGCGCGGAAGGCTTCCCAGGGAGTAAAGCCGCCCTGCTCCATCATCCACATTTCCCAGTGGGCTCCAAGCCCTTCGCGCTGGCCGTGGGCGCCGATATGTACGGTGACACCTTCGTCGCGCAGCTGCTTGGCCTGACGGGCCACATTAAAGTGGTTGTAGTGGGCATCCGGCGCAGTGGGGCGACGGATAGAGCGGGGGTTAACGATAAAATCGGGGGTAAAGCGGGTCAGGCGCTCGTTCTTCCATACCTCCGTGCGGTCATACCAGTACTCCTCACCCCAGAGACCGCCATAGGCCACGACGAAGGTCGGTGTATAACCCACTTGGGTTTGGCTCCACAGCTGCTCCACATCGCCGTAGACATTGGCGATCGGCAGTGAGTGCTCGATACCGGTGTGCCCGTCCACAATCATGTTCATATTGTGCTGGTACTTACCGCCGCCCTCGGGCACTACCATAATGCCGGCTTCGCGGGCTGCCTGCAGCACTTGCTGGCGCTGGTCGCGGCGGGGCTGGTTGTAGCTCTTCACCGAGATGGCGCCCATTTCCTTGAGGCGGTTCACGTGGAACTGAGCGTCCTCCAGGGAGTTGATCTTGGCTTTGTAGCCTGGACCTTTGGCGCCATAGAGGATGGTGCCGGTGGAGAAAATACGCGGCCCAGTAATCAGGCCGGCCTTTTGCATTTCAGCGGCGGAGAAGATCTCGCTGCTGTCATTGGAGGGGTCGTGAATAGTAGTCACTCCAAATGCCAGGCTGGAGAACAGGTTCCAGTTCTGCTGCGGGATAATTTCTTCGCGACCCTGAGCACCGTGGGCATGAGCGTCAATAAGCCCCGGTAAAACGGTTTTGCCGGTGATATCGATACGCTTCGTTTCGGTGGGAATCTCCACTTCCGCTGCGGGTCCCACGGCGACAATACGGTTGCCCCGGAACAGAACCACACCATTGTCGATAATTTCACGGGTGTTTTCCGCATCGCGCATAGTGACAACCTTGCCGCCTGTGAGGGCAACGAGACCTGCGCGATTGTCGAAGGACTGTTCAAAGCTCAGGTCGATGCCTTCAGAAACTGGCTCTGGCAGTTCCTCCGGAGCGCCGGCGACAAATTCGAAGGCGTCCTTCAGTTCACGCTCGAACAGTTTGGGGCCGTGTGCCCAGCCCAAAGTGTCGCTATCGGCAGACCAATGCAGGTTTTCACCGGCTCGCTTGGATACCTGGGTGACTTTGACTGCTTTGCTATTGGGGCCGATAACCTCGGATTTGCCAGTATGCATAAAGGGCGCGACAAAGGCTTTGAAGTCCTGGGTGAAGGCAACCCACTTGCCGTCTGGAGACAGGCGGAAGGAAGTAATCTCAGCGCCGTGCAGGTGCTCGCGCTCATCCTTGCCTTCCAGGTTGGTGCTCTTCAGCACGCGCTTGCCGCCGTCAGCGTTTTGGTACTCGGAGAAATAGATACGATCTTCGCTGGCGCCGAAATGAGGCTCATAGCCAGACTTCACGACCCGGCGCTGCCAGTCGCCGTCGGCGTCTGCCAGGTAAATGCCCGGTTCCAGGGAGTACTCGGGGCTGAGCAGATAGCCGCCGGTAAAGCGACGGTAGGCCACTGCGTCACCACTTGGAGAAAAGCTTGGTTCAACGTACAGGCCCGGCTGCTTGGTGATGTTTTTACCGCGACCGTTGCGAGCGGAAACTACCCTCACATGGCCCAGGTTTTGGTCGTCCCAAGAGACATAGGTGATCTCGCGACCATCGCGGGACCAGCTGGGATAGAACTCAAAGTGGTCGTCCTGGCGGGTCAGACGACGACGCTCACCACTGGCGACATCCTGAATATAAATCTTGCCCAATGCCTGGAAAGCGACCTGCTTGCCGTTGGGGGATTTCTGCGCCCAGCGAATCATCTTCACATCAAAGGTTTCCGGCGCTACGTCTACCGGGAAGCGCACCGCATCCGCTACCTGTTTTTCAACTTTCACATGGGCCGCAATCGGTGCGACGCTGTCGCCGTTGATGGAGATGCGCAGGAATTTACCGCCAGTCCAAACGACCAATGATTCACCATCGGGCATCCAGTCGTATTGAACGTAGTTGCCATGGGGGCCAAAGATTTCCTGCAGGTCGCGTTCGAGGCCGGAGTAAACCGGTGTTTCCAGTCCTGTATCCAAATCTTTCAGGAACAGGGAGGTCTGGTTGTCCTGGCGGCGAATGAAGGCCAGTTTACTGCCATCCGGGGATGGTACAGGTGCCACTGCGCCACCGGGACCGGAGACAAAGGTCTCCTCTTCACCATCCTGGAGGTCATAGCGGTTGATGGCAAAAATTTCCTGGGTGGAGTTTTTGTTGTACTTCCACACTGTGCCGGGGGTGGTATCGATGGAGTAATAGACATAACGTCCATCTGGAGAGAAAGCTGGATCGGCAATATTTTTCTGGGCGATATCGCCACCGATGCGCTCTTTCAGTTGGCGACCTTCACCCCCACCGTAGTGGTACATCCAGATTTCACCGGCGGGGATACTGCGGCCAGACATAAAGCCTTTACGCGCTACCAGGTACTGGCCATCGGGGCTCCAGTTAGGTGAGTGCAGCAAGTTTTCCTTCTCTGTCGTGAGCTGGCGAAGGTTGTCGCCATTGCGATCCATCAACCAGATGTTGTCGGCGCCGTCACGGTCGCTGATAAACACGATGGTCTTGCCATCCGGGCTGAAGCGCGGCTGCATATTCCAGGCGATTTCATTGGTCAGGGCTACCGCCTCGCCGCCTGCTACCGGCACTGTGTAGATATCGCCGAGCATATCGAACAGGATGGTTTTGCCATCTGGGCTGATATCCAGGTTGCTCCAGGTGGTCTCGCGGGTGTCTAACTGGATCGGTTTGAATTCGTAGGGTGGCTTGTTGATATCCCAGGATTGGGCTTCCGCCTTTTCTACTTCCTTTTCTTTGGTAGCTTCGAGAGCGCTTTCGGCTTCTGCCACAGCACCCATCGGCAGGGTCAGTGCCAGGACAGCCAGAGCCAACAAATGGTGGCGCGGCTTGTTCTGCTTGGTGGTGTTCATTGAAATATCCCTCCGCCCGATTCTGTGTTTGGCGGCTATATTTGTTTTGTTGGGTTGAGTAACCGGTTGATTTCACAGGGGGTAAATTACCGGGATCAAAGCGGCGCAGCAATCTTAATGCGTTGAATACCAGGGCCCCGGGGCGAACTGTTGTTCGCTTGAGTAAACCGGGTCTAGTGGCCACAATGCACTCAAATTTTGTAGACGATTGGAATATCGACCCGTTATGACTATCGATGTTGTGATTTTGGCCGCTGGAAAAGGCACCCGCATGCACTCTGACCTGCCTAAAGTGCTGCATCATATTGGCGGTATTCCCATGCTTGAGCGGGTAATTGATACCGCCATGTTGTTGGGAGAGGTACAGATTACCGTGGTAATCGGGCATGGCGCAGACCTGATACGTGACCGCTTTGCTGATCGTGGTGTCAGGTTTGTGGAGCAGGAACAGCAATTGGGTACCGGGCATGCCGTGGCCCAGGCGGTGCCCTATTTCCGCGAAGGAGCCACCGTTTTGGTGCTCTATGGTGATGTGCCTCTGGTCAGGGCCGGCAGTTTGCAATCACTGCTATCGGCAGCGGATCACGGACCTGCCCTGCTGTCAGTTGAAATGGCAAATCCCGCCGGTTACGGGCGCATCGTGAGGGATAACAGCGGCTGTGTGCAGTCGATCGTTGAGGAAAAGGATGCCGATGCGGATACCCTGGCTATCCGTGAGGTCAATACCGGCATTTTGGCGACTCCTGGAGCACTGTTGGCTCGCTGGTTACCGGAGTTGTCCTGTGACAATGCTCAAGGTGAATACTACCTGACCGATATTATCGGTCGTTCGGTCAGTGAGGGGATTCCTGTAACGGGCGTAATTGCCAGTGATCCGCTGGAAGTAGCGGGAGTAAATAGCCGTGCGCAGCAGGCGCAGATGGAGCGCGCATTGCAGCATAACCATGCGACCAGTCTAATGAATGCGGGGGTGACTTTATTGGACCCCATGCGTATAGATGTTCGCGGCAGCCTGGAGTGCGATACCGATGTCTCTATCGATATTAACTGCATTTTCGAAGGGACAGTTTCACTGGGTAAGGGGGTACAAATTGGACCTAATTGTCTGCTAAAAAACTGTCGCCTGGCAGATGGCACCAAGGTAGAGGCCAACTCCATCATCGAAGGCGCTGAGATTGGTGAGGCTTGCACTATCGGTCCCTTTGCACGTTTGCGTCCGGGCACAGAGCTGGCCACCGGTGCCAAGGTGGGTAACTTTGTCGAAACCAAAAAAGCCAAAATTGGTGAGGGCAGTAAGGTTAATCATCTCTCTTATGTCGGTGATGCCCTGGTGGGCGAAGCGGTCAATATTGGTGCTGGCACCATTACCTGTAATTACGACGGTGTGAACAAGTCCCTGACCGAGATCGGCGATAAAGCTTTCATTGGCTCTAACACGGCTCTGGTAGCCCCGGTAACTGTGGGCGCCGGAGCCACAGTGGGTGCTGGCTCCACCATTACCCAGGCTGTGGGGAGCGAAGAGTTGGCGGTAGCGCGCAGCAAGCAGCGCAATATTACCGGCTGGCAACGTCCGAGTAAGAAAAGCTAAATAACCCTTACCGTAATTGGGTTGCCCCTCGGAAACTATAATTCCGGCGGGCCTTCCCTCTCCACGCCTGTTGATAGCCACCCTATCCATTAAACTTGCGCTTCGGGAACAAAAGGAATGGCCCGATGCACAAGCCCAGATTACAGCTGCTTGCCAGTTTTGATATTGCTTCGCTGCAATATTTGGATGAACAGGGACAGACGACCCAAGCCCTACCGGAATTTGCCACCCCGGATACCCTGATTGCTTACTACCGCCAGATGACGTTGGCTCGTATGGTGGATGATCGCGCGGTAAAAATGCAGCGTACCGGTCAACTTGGCACCTATCCCTCCAGCCTCGGCCAGGAAGCTATTGGTGTTGGTCTCGCAGCCGCCATGGCCAAAGAGGATATCTACTGCCCCAATTACCGGGAGACAGGCGCTCTTCTGGAGCGGGGCGTTACTATCGAGGAGATCTACGCAATCTGGGGGGGCGATGAGCGGGGGCAGAACTTTCGCCATAGCCGCGAAGATTTGCCCTTGAGTGTGCCTATAGCCACCCAGATGTTGCACGGTGCCGGTGTAGCCTTTGCCCTGAAATATAAACATGAGCATTTCGGTGAACCCATGCGCGTCGCTGTTTCGACCGGCGGCGATGGATCTACTTCGCGGGGAGACTTTTACGAGGCGATAAACCTGGCTGGGGATTGGCACCTGCCTTTGGTGATCGTTATCAACAACAATCAATGGGCTATTTCCCTACCGCGAGATGAGCAAACTGCCTGTAAGACCTTGGCACAGAAGGCTGTTGCCGCCGGAATACCTGGCTTGCAGGTAGACGGCAACGATGTGATTGCCGTTCGTGAGGCGGTGGGTGATGCCGTGGAGCGGGCGCGCAGTGGTGCTGGCCCAGCTCTGATCGAAGCGATCAGCTATCGCCTGTGTGACCACACCACCGCCGATGATGCCAGTCGCTACCAGCCCAAAAAAGATGTCAGTGAAGCCTGGTCCCGAGAGCCTCTGCGGCGCCTGCGATCCTACCTGGAAAACTGCGGTGCCTGGGATGATGCGCAGGAAGAAGAGCTGCAACGGGAGCTGACCCAGAAGCTGGAGAGAGCGGTCCATATCTACCGGGAAACCCCCAGAGATGCCGCCACGGCAATATTCGATCACCTCTATGCAAAGTTGCCGGAGCCTTTTCTGGAGCAGTATCAACAGTTGCAGGGAGATAGCTAATGGCTGAGATAACTTTGGTCGAAGCTGTCACCCAGGCTCTGGCTTACGAGATGCAAGCAGACCCGATGGTGGTTCTATTTGGTGAAGATGTTGGTCTGAACGGTGGCGTATTTCGCTCTACCGAGGGGTTGCAGGCCAGGTTTGGCCGGGACCGGGTGATGGATACCCCCTTAGCCGAGACCATGATTGCCGGAATGGCTGTCGGTATGGCGGTGCAGGGCCTGCGACCGGTGGCCGAATTCCAGTTTATGGGTTTTATCTATCCCGGTCTCGATCAGATCCTTAGCCACGCCTCGCGCTATCGCAATCGCACTCGCGGCCGCCTCTCCTGTCCGATTGTCTACCGGGCCCCCTATGGAGGTGGAATCCATGCACCGGAGCATCACTCTGAGAGCACCGAGGCCCTGTTCGCCCATATTCCAGGTCTGCGCCTTGTGGTGCCCTCCTCTCCTGCACGGGCCTACGGTTTACTATTGGCGGCGATTAGAGACCCGGACCCGGTAATTTTCCTGGAGCCTAAACGTATTTACCGAGCAGTTCGTCAGGAAGTGCCCGACTCTGGTGAAGCTCTACCGCTGGATCGCGCCTTTGTGTTGCGGGAGGGCTGCGATATTACGCTTATTGCCTGGGGCGCTTCCCTCAAAGAGACCCTGCAAGCCGCAGAGCAGCTCGCAGAGGAAGGGGTAGAGGCTGAGGTTATCGACCCGGCCACTCTGAAACCCCTGGATATCCACACGGTAATAGACTCCCTGGAGAAAACCGGGTGCTGTGTCGTTGTGCACGAGGCGGCCAGGTTCTGTGGCCTGGGTGCCGAGTTGGTCGCACAGATTAATGAGTATGCCTTCGATCTTTTAAAGGCACCGGTACAGAGGGTGACCGGTTTCGATACGGTGATGCCCTACTATCAACTGGAGGATGAGTATCTACCCGGAGTGCCGCGTATTTTGTCGGCCGTACAGGAAGTGCTGGACTACGCCAACGGAGGGCCACAATGAAGACTTTTACCCTTCCGGATCTCGGCGAAGGTCTGCCCGATGCGGTAGTGCGGGAGTGGCATGTCAAAGAGGGAGACACCATAGCCGCCCATGAAACTCTGGTGACAGTGGAAACCGCTAAGGCCTTGGTGGAAGTGCCGGCTCCTTGGGGCGGCACTATTGAGAAGCTATTTGCGGCAGTGGATGAGACTGTGAATGTTGGCGATCCCCTGGTGGGATTTATGGCCGAGGGAGAAGTCGCAGTTGAAAGCCCGCCCACTAAAGCTGAAGAATCGGAACAAGAGATTAGTCCTCGGGCCGACAGCGGCACGGTGGTGGGAAAAATAGAGCAAGGGCAAGGTGTGTTGGGGGCTGAGCGGGGGCCGGAGGTGGGCTTGAAGCGACTGGCCACCCCGAGAGTACGGGCCCTGGCCAGGCGTTTGGGGGTAGATTTACAGTCAATATCACCTGCGGGTGCACTGGTAACGGAAGCTCAGGTACGCACTGGGGCGGGGCCGGGAGCAAAGGCCAAAACTGTGGCGAAGGGGCAGCATCCATCACCTGCCCGCGCTTCTGCCGAACAAACTACAGCCGTTGCACCCCAATTCGATTCTGAGTCTGAAGTCATGACGCCTGCACGTCGCGCAATGGGTTTGTCCATGAGCCGAGCGCGGGATGAGGTAAAGCAGATAACGCTGTGTGACGATGCGGATATTTCCAACTGGTGGGGTAGTGCTCCGGCGCTGCTGCGATTGATTCGTGCAGTACAGGAAGCTTGTGAGGCGGAACCTACCCTCAATGCCCTGTATCAGGATGATAAGCTGGCGCCGCAGGGCAGTATCAATATTGGCTTGGCAGTGGACTCTCCGCGAGGGCTCTATGTGCCGGTACTCAGGGATGTCGCCCAGCGTACTGATGAAGATCTGCTCCAGCAGGTGGCGGACTTTAAACACCAGGCCCGCGAGACTGGGATCGCCCAGCGAGACCTCCAGGGGGCAAGCATACTTCTCTCCAACTTCGGCTCCATAGCCGGTCGTTATGCCACTCCGGTAGTCATGCCGCCCACTGTTGCCATTGTCGGTGCCGGGCGGGTGTGCCAGGGAGTTGTGGTGGTAAATCGATGGCCCGCACTTCGCCCCCTACTCCCTCTCTCTATCAGTGCCGATCACCGGGCCGTTACCGGTGGAGAGTTGGCGCGCTTTCTTCAGACAATGTTGGAAACTTTGTCTCTCTAGCAGACAGTCTGAGTGGGTCCTATACCGGTATCTAATCTGTTGAGTAGTGGTTGTTGATAAAAGTTGTGGGAACTTTAGTTTCGTTTTGCTATCTTTAAGTTTCGAAATGAAACTTATCTACCTATGTCCAAACGCAACACCCAACAGCGCCGCCACGGTATTCTCCACTTGCTAAATGAAGTAGGAGAGACCACTGTCGAGCAATTGGCGCGGCAGTTCGAAACTTCGGAAGTTACGATTCGAAAGGATCTGACGGCAATGGAAAATCACGGCTTGTTGCTGCGCCGCCACGGTGGTGCTATCCCAGTGCCGAGGGAGTTGGTCCATGAAGAAGGGCCCTCAGGGAGCAAGCGGGCCATTGGCCGAGCCGCTGCTGAGCTGATACCGGATCACCACCGGATTGTGATCGATTACGGTCGTACCACGGCGGCAATGATTCCAGAGCTTGAAAGCAAACGGGGTCTGGTGGTGATGACTAACTCGCTGCATGTGGCCAATGCACTGCGCGAACTTGAAAACGAACCGACGCTGTTGATGACCGGAGGCACCTGGGACCCACACTTTGAGGCCTTCCAGGGGCAGGTTGCAGAACAGGTACTGAGAGGATACGACTTCGATCGCGCTTTTATTGGTGCCGATGGAATCGATTTGCAACGCGGTACCTGTACGTTTAATGAACAAATTGGCCTCTCCCGTGTAATGGCGGAAGTTGCGCGGGAAGTGGTTGTACTGGCGGAGTCCAGTAAAGTAGGGAAGCGGATTCCCAATCTGGAATTGTCCTGGGAGCAGGTCGATATCCTGGTAACTGATGATGGCCTGGCAGATGCCGTGGGCCAAAAACTGGAGCAGCTGGGTATCCAGCTCATTTGTGCCGCTGAAGATAGGAGCAGAGGCGCTCAGCCTGAAATTTTAATGGGCGGCGAGACTCCCGGGTTAATGAGGAAATAATTATGTGCGGAATCGTAGGTGCGCTGGCACAGCGCAATGTGACGGGGATTCTTCTGGAAGGGCTGCGCCGCTTGGAGTACCGCGGTTACGACTCAGCCGGAGTCTGCTTAAGCAGTGGAGATGGCCAGCTGCAATTGCGCAAAAGCCTGGGCAAGGTCGCAGATTTGGAGGCCAAATTAAGTGAGGAGAGCGCCGAGGGCCATATTGGCATTGCCCATACGCGTTGGGCTACCCACGGTGTTCCCTCCGATGAAAATGCCCATCCCCATCTGTCAGGCCATATCGCTCTGGTTCACAACGGCATTATCGAAAACCATCAGGAATTGCGTTCAGAGCTTCAGGGAAAAGGTTATGAGTTTGAGTCTGAAACCGATACTGAAGTTGTGGTTCACCTTATTCACTCATTAAGTTCTGAGGGCCGCAGCCTGGTCGACTCTGTGACTGAAGCCACGCATATACTGGAAGGTGCCTACGCCCTCGCGGTTGTTAGTCATGAAGAGCCGGAAGTTTTGGCCTGTGCCCGCTCTGGTAGTCCGCTGGTCCTGGGAGTGGGTATTGAAGAGAACTTTATTGCCTCTGACCCTATGGCCCTGCGGCAGGTGACTGATCGCTTTATATTCCTCGAAGAGGGCGATGTGGCGGAAGTGCGTCGCGGTGGCATCGCAGTTCGAGACAAGTTGGGAGAGGAAGTCAGTCGCCCGGTGCACAAGTTGACCGGCGGTCATGAAGCTACCGATAAAGGGCGCTACCGCCACTTTATGCAGAAAGAGATTTTCGAGCAGCCCCAGGTGGTCGCAGCCACTCTGGCGGGCCGTATCGGTGAGCGCTCGGTGTTGGCCCAGGCCCTTGGTGCCCGCGCCCAGGAGATTTTGCCCAAGGTGCAGCAGGTACAGATAGTAGCCTGTGGCACCAGTTACCATGCGGGAATGGTAGCCCGCTATTGGCTGGAGGACTGGGCCGGTATTCCCTGCTCGGTGGAGGTGGCCAGTGAACTGCGCTACCGCAAGAAAGTGGTGCGCCCGGGAACCCTGTTTGTGAGTATTTCCCAATCCGGGGAAACGGCCGATACCCTCGCCGCCCTGCGCCAGGGCAAGGACCTGGGCTATCTGGCCTCCATGACCATCTGCAATGTGCCCAATAGCTCATTGGTGCGAGAATCTGAGCTATCGCTAATGACTGAGGCGGGCCCCGAGATTGGTGTGGCCTCGACCAAGGCCTTTACGACCCAATTGGTAGCATTACAACTGTTCTGTATCGCCCTCGCCAAGGTCAACGGCCTGTCGGCGGAGCGTGAAGCTGAGCTGGTCAGCGCCTTGCACCAGTTACCTGAGCTAATGGAGAGTTTTACCGGTCTGGATAAGGTGGTTAAAAACACCAGCAAGGCCTTTGCAGAGAAGAACCACGCGCTTTTCTTGGGGCGTGGTGTCGAATTCCCCATTGCTCTGGAAGGTGCTCTAAAACTGAAGGAAATTTCCTATATCCACGCAGAGGCCTATCCTGCCGGTGAATTGAAGCACGGCCCCCTGGCACTGGTGGACGGCGATATGCCCGTGGTTGTCGTTGCCCCCAATGATGAGCTGCTGGAAAAACTCAAATCCAATTTGCAGGAAGTGCGTGCGCGGGGTGGGCAACTGTTTGTTTTCGCCAGCCCCAAGGCCGGATTTACCAGTGAAGAAGGTGTTACCGTGGTGGAAGTTCCAGATTCCCCAGAGAGTCTGGCGCCGATTCTCTACACCGTGCCGCTGCAGCTATTGAGTTACCATGTGGCGTTGCTGAAAGGTACTGATGTGGATCAACCCAGAAACCTGGCTAAATCAGTCACGGTTGAATAACCGTTTACCTGCCGCAAAAGGTTTATGCACAAGCGAGTAAAGCTGTGTGAATTTACTACCTCTGATAGCGTCACCCTGCGCTATCTAGAGGCCGGCAGCGGCCCCATATTATTGATGCTACACGGCTGGTCCCAGGGGGCGGTGTTGTATAAACATCAGCTTGCTGGGCTCAGCGATCAGTTTCGTGTGATCGCGCTGGATATGCGTGGTCATGGTCAGTCTGACAAGCCCAATCATGGCTATCGAATTTCCCGCCTCGCCAAGGACTTGCAAGAGCTGATCTCAAGTCTGCAACAGGAACCCCTTCATTTACTCGGCCACTCCGCCGGCTGCTCGGTGATATGGAGCTACCTGGAAATGTTTGGTGGGGATAGGGTCAGTGCACTAGTGCTAATCGATGAACCCCCCTGTCTACTGGCAGATCCCGCCTGGAGTGAAGCGGAGCGATTGGCAGCTGGAGGCATACTGACCCCGGAGAGCCTCTTCCAGTTTGTGGATAACTTGGTTGGAAAAAAAGGTGCTGAGGCCACCCGCCAAATTCTTATGTCTATGGTCACGCCTTTAATGGGGAAAACCCAACGGGATGAGCTGGTTGCGGTTAACCTGCAGTGTCCCCGTCGCTGGGCTGCAAAGCTTTTTGTGGATAACGTAACAAAGGACTGGCGGGATTTTATCCCCAGGATTGATAAGCCGACGCTAGTGGCTTTCGGTCGTGCCAGTCCACACCCAGTAGAGTGCCAGCAGTGGATTCACCAGCAAGTTGCGGGCTCCAGGCTTGAGATCTTTGATGTGGCGGAAGGAGGAAGCCATTTCCTGTTTCTGGAAGCAGCTCAAAGATTTAATGCCTTGGTGAGTAAATTTCTTCTCAAGTTTTCCACAGATAGCCATTTCCCCGTGCCCTAGTTCAGCTTTGTGGATAACTGTGGATAGAGTTATCCATAGTTACTGGAATTTAAAAAAATAATTGAAACAGCTTCTGCAAGAAGGCAGTTTTTCCTGTGGATATTCCTTTTTAAGATACCTTCACACTAGTTACCCCATTTGGAAAAGGATAAAACTGATGATGAAGGCCGTCGGTTATCAACAGTCTCTGCCAAGCAGTGATAAAGAAGCGCTACAGGATATAACCCTCCCCATACCGCAAGTCTCCGGCCAGGATCTGCTTGTAGAAGTACAGGCCGTTTCAGTTAACCCGGTAGATACTAAGGTGAGGCAGCGGGCCAGCCCGGATACCGGTCAGTGGAAGGTACTTGGCTGGGATGCTGTGGGCATAGTGAAAGCGGTAGGCCCGGAAGCGGGACTCTTTAAGGTTGGCGATCGGGTTTGGTATGCGGGCGATATCTCCCGTTCGGGCAGCAATGCCCAGTACCATCTGGTGGATGAGAGAATCGTTGGTACTGCCCCCAAGACGGTTGGCTGTGCCGAGGCAGCGGCGCTGCCTCTCACTGCGATTACCGCTTGGGAAATGCTATTCGACCGCCTGCAAGTTGCGGTGGGTAAAGGGGCAAACAACAAGTCACTGCTGATCATTGGTGCCGCTGGTGGCGTAGGTTCGATTATGGTCCAGTTGGCTCGTCGTCTGACCAATTTGACTGTGATAGGTACTGCCTCCCGCCCCGAAACCAAAAGCTGGCTTGAAGAGCTTGGAAGCCACCATGTGATCAATCATCGGCAGTCTCTTAGCGAACAGTTAAGTCGCGAGGGTATCGATGGCGTCGACTATGTTGTTAGCCTCACTAATACCGAAGAGCACTTGACGGAAATTATCAAAAGTATCAGACCTCAAGGCAAGTTTGGTTTGATTGACGACCCCGCCTCCTTGGATGTTATGGCACTGAAGCAGAAGAGTCTGTCCCTGCACTGGGAGTTTATGTTTACTCGCGCGCTGTTTTCTACCGAGGATATGGTTGCCCAGCATGTTCTGTTGAATGAACTTGCGGAATTAATTGACCAGGGATTAATTAAAACCACTATGGGGCAGAATTTTGGGAAAATAAATGCAAATAACCTTTTAAAAGCACATCAGCTTATCGAATCCCAGGCTGCAAAAGGAAAGATAGTCCTGGAAGGTTTTTGATAGAGTAAACTCTCTCCTACTCAGAGTCATATCTATGACATCTGGGTGGGAATTTACTTTGAGTAAACAGTCCTAATTATTCAGTAAAAGAAACTAAGTGCAAGATACTAATTTTTCATTATTTGGCAGTAAATTTTTGCTTATATTTCTACCGCACGAAAATAAACTGATAGAAAAGACATCAAAGTCACTTTTATATTTTTCCGCATTAAGCAGTCACCATTTTATTAAGTTATTAATCCTCGTATAGAAAATAAAAGTCATGCTATAACCATGCCTCGGCATTTTCCAAAGATGAGAGGGCCGCTAGGTGGCTACAACAGAAAAAAATAAAACAAAAACCGGTATTGATGCTGCTGTTATGAATGGCGACATCAATATGTTGCTTGGCGAGCCAACCCAGCCGCCAGAACAAGTTCGTGAAGAGCGTAAGAGGAAGCTGACGGCGGCTTTTCGGCTGTTTGGAAAATTTGGTTTTGATGAAGGCGTAGCCGGTCATATCACTGTCCGTGACCCGGAATATGACGATCATTTTTGGGTCAACCCCATGGGGGTTTCCTTTAAACAGATGACGATGTCACAACTGTTGCTGGTCAATCATCAAGGAGAGGTGGTTGAGGGGGATGGTTACCTTAATGGCGCAGCCTTTACTATTCATTCTCACATCCATAAAACCCGCCCGGATGTGGTAGCCGCTGCGCACGCTCATTCCCTTTATGGGAAAAGTTGGTCTACTCTCGGGCGCCTTCTGGATCCCATTACCCAGGATGCTTGTGCCTTTTATCAGGACCACGGTTTGTTGGACACTTTTTCCGGCGTGGTATTGGAAATGGGAGAAGGTGCGGCCCTTGCTAAAGCCTTGGGTAACCACAAAGCACTGATATTGCAGAATCACGGCTTACTGACGGTGGGTAAATCCGTTGATGAAGCTGCCTGGTGGTATATCACTATGGAAAAAAGCTGCCAAGCTCAGTTACTGGCGGAAGCAGCTGGGCAGCCTATTTTGATCGATCCAGAGGTGGCAATACGAACCCGGGCGGTTGTGGGAACTGAACTGGCGGGATTATTTAGCTTTCAGCCTCTTTACAATGTAATTGCAAAAGAACAGCCGGATATGTTTGAGTAAAGAAACTCCAAAAACTCTGCCAAATTTGCAGAGTAATTTTTTAGAGCGCTGCAAAGCGCCGGCACTTTTTCTCAGAATTTATTCCCTGTTTTCTATTCTCGCATAAACTTCCTGATATTGAGTGAGCAGCAATAGTTGCTCGATAGAGATCTATTTCAATAAGGCGTCACAGGGAACTGTAGCGAGTAATGCACTATCTGGTTATTGCGCTGGTGCTGTTGTTAGTTGTGGCCATTACCCTGGTTATTGCGCGCCTGTTGCCTTTACCTATTCCACTGCCTCTATTGCAAATTGCTGCGGGAGCAATACTGGGTAGCTTTTTGGGAATAGAAATATCCCTCGAGCCAGAAATTTTTTTCCTGCTGTTTGTTCCGCCCTTATTGTTTATTGCCGGTTGGCGAATACCGAAAGGCGCCCTGTTTCGTGATATCGGTGCCATTGTTACCTTGGCTATTGGCTTGGTGCTTTTTACCGTTGTGGGTATGGGATATTTTATTTCCTGGTTGGTGCCTGTCATGCCACTGGCGGTGGCTTTTGCAGTAGCGGCAATTTTGGCACCGACCGATCCCGTGGCGGTATCGGTGGTCCACGGTGGAACTTCTATGCCACCACGGCTGGAGCATATCCTCGCCGGAGAGTCCCTGTTTAATGATGCCTCGGGATTGGATATTTTCCGTTTTGCAGTGATTGCTGCCCTCACCGGGACCTTTTCATTTCCCCACGCACTGGCTGGTTTTTTCTGGGTCGCTATCGGCGGTGTGGTTATTGGTGCTGGAGCTGCATTTGCCTGTGGATATATTTTGCGTCTGCTGGTCAGAATTGGCGGTGAGGACACTACTGTACAAGTTCTAGTGAGCTTATTAGTGCCCTTTGCGGCATATATCGCCGCCCATACTTTACAGGTATCGGGTATTTTGGCGGCTGCCAGTGCTGGAATTGCGACTCACTATACCACCTTACACGGCGCGGAAATGTCGACTACACGGATGGACCGCCGTGCAGTATGGAAAACAGTACAAGCAGTTCTTGACGGTATTATTTTTGTTCTGTTGGGAGAGCAATTGGTTCGAATTACCGGAGCGGATTTCTCCGGCGCGCGCCACACTGGTGACTTAACAATTATTTTTTATGTCCTGGCAATATTTGTTGTACTACTTCTCCTGAGATTTGTGTGGGTATGGGTCTCCCTATATCTCTCACGTTTTGGGCAGAAAGTAGAATCTTTTGGTACCCATTTTTTATTGGTTAGCGTGTTGACCATCGCCGGGGTAAGAGGGGCGATTACATTGGCGGGAGCCTTTTCCCTTCCCCTCGCTATGACAGATGGAAAGCCGTTGCCCGGCCGTGATTTAGCCCTGATTATTGCAATGGGCGTTATCTTGCTTTCCTTATTGCTGGCAAGTTTTTTATTGCCTGTTCTACTGCGCCGTTTACCCGAAGCCCCCAATTTTGCCGCTATTGGTGATGAAAAAGGTGCGCGAATATCTGCTGCCACAGCGGCAGTGAATCAGCTGATGAATATGCGTCATGATATTGATCGAGGCGAAAAAGATCGCGATCTTGCTTTTGAGGCGGTGGATCACCTTTTGGCGATTTATCGGCGGCGCATAACCCTAGGAGAAGATGAAAGCGAGGATATTATCTGGATGCGTTCCAGGGTTGAGCGTCATTACCACCTTGCCGCACTTTCTGCTGAGCGCGAACAGCTGTTGGAATTGCGTGTCTCCAGGAAGATTGATGATGAACTCCACCGCAAATTGGTTTTGGAGGTCGATCTGGTAGAGGCGAGCTTAATTAACAAAGAATAAATTTTCTCTTGTAATAGACACGCTTAAATTGGTGAAAACTTGATATGGAGTTTGTAGAGCTGTGTTCAGTTAATGGGGTTTCCCGTTTTCAGAAAAGAAAAATAGACAGTCCCCAGCGCGAGCCCCTGGGTAATTACTCAATCCCCTATCCCGCCAAGCAGGTGCAGTTCCGGGAGTTTAGCGAGGGGCAGCGTTTTGATTGGCACTGTGCCCCGAAGGCGCAGTTTATTCTTTATCTTGAAGGCAGGGTGAAGCTCACGACCAGCTCCGGTGAACAATATATCTTTGCTCCCGGAGATATCTTATTAGCCAATGATTTACACGGAAAGGGGCATATCAGCGAGAGTCTGAGTCCTGGCAGGGCTGCCATTGTCGTGCTTAATGACAACCCCTAGGGCCAATAAGCGGCTTACTGTTTTTCCATCTCGGGCCTGGCTTCTTCCCAGTAGTGATCCAGATGCAGGTCCTTGTCGCGGCGGTCTTGTTGTAACGCCTGTAAAAGCTGCTCGCGATAGATTCGGCTTTGTGCAATATGCTGGGACTCATCGCGCCAGTAGGGGAAAAGTGCCTCCAGCATACGCTGGTCGTGCTGCTTGAACTTCAAGGCGGCGCGGCGCGCCTGTATGGGACTGAGCCCCAATAGTTCCAGCGCCTTTTCGCCGATGGTCAGGGCCGAGTCCACGGTCTCGCGGAAGATATAGCGGACCCCGGCTTCCATCAAAGCATATTGGTGCATACGGTTGCGGGCCCGGGCGAGGATGGTCACATTGGGGAAGTGTTTTTGCAGCTGGGCCACAATTTCCAAACAGGCGGCCTGGTCGCTCAAGGTCAGGATAACCAGCTTTGCATTTTGGGCTCCGGCGGCGCGCAGTAGATCCTCTCGCGAGGCATCTCCGTAGTAAGCCTTGATGCCATAGCGGCGCACCAGGTCCAGTTGTTCTGCATTGCGTTCGAGTAAAGTGGTATTGAAACCGCAGGCATTTAGAAGTCGCCCGGCGATTTGCCCGAAGCGCCCGTAACCAATAATGATTACCGGTGAGCCGGAATCCACAGGCGGTGATGTATCTATGTTGGCGGGAACCTCTGGGCCGGTGACAAACCGCGGCTGGATAAACTGTTCGTAGATCAGCAGCAGCACTGGTGTCAGGGCCATGGTCAGAGCAATTTGAGCTACTAACAGGTTGCCGATGTCCGCACTCAGGACCTGAAGCTGGGTAGAGAACGCTACCAATACAAAACCGAATTCACCGGCTTGCGCCAATGACAGAGCGAACAACCAATCCTCGCCCTTTGACATTCGCAAGGTGCGCGCCAGGGCAAACAGCACGGTAAATTTAACCAGCACCAACGCCAATGCTAATCCGATAAGCACCAGCGGGTTGTCCGCGATCAGGGAGAAATTCAGGCTGGCACCCACGGCGATAAAGAAGAGACCCAACAGCAGGCCCTTAAAAGGCTGTATATCCGCTTCCAGCTCATGGCGGAACTCGCTCTCGGCCAGCAGTACCCCGGCGAGGAAAGTACCCAGTGCCGGCGATAGGTCCAGCCAGGTCATTACCGCAGCTGCGGCAAATACGATAAGTAGCGCGCTCACGGTAAACAGTTCGCGCACTTGGCTGCCTGCCATTAGACGCAGTAAGGGACCGAGCAGGTAACGTCCGGCGAAAATAAAAGCCAGCATGGTGCCGATAACTGCCGATGCGTAATACCAACCACTCAAGCCACTTTCATGGGGGCTGGCAGCGGTACCTGCCAGCAGTGGCAATAGCGCGAGGATGGGAATAACAGCGATATCCTGGAACAAAAGTACTGCAAATGCAGCGCGCCCGCCCTGGCTTTTCAGCAGGCCCTTTTCACTGAGGGATTGCAATACGATCGCAGTTGAGGACAGTGCCAGGATCAGCCCGATAGCCACCGAAGAGCGCCAATCCATCTCGGAAAAGGCGAGAACCAATCCAGCGATGGCCGCAGCGGAAAACAGTAGTTGGGCACTACCGGTGCCGAGGATAGCACCGCGCATTTTCCACAACTTCTTCGGCTGCAGTTCCAAGCCGATTAGGAACAGCATGAGTGCAACACCAAACTCGGCAACGTGCATCTCATCGCTGGCATCGCCGACCAGGCCTAGGGCACTTGGGCCAATGGCCACACCGGCGAGTAAGTAACCGAGGACTGAGCCCAGGCCCAGGCGTGTGGCAATGGGTACCGCAATCACTGCGGCAGCCATGAAAATTACTGCCTCAATAAGGAAGCCGGAGTGTTCCATTTAATCGTTATCGCTATTTGGCTGTCGGTTGCTGGGGCTCGTCGCGTTCGGGCTCAGAAAACTCCCGGCTGCGACGAATCAATGGCGCTATGGTAGAGCCCTGTACGACGATAGAAAAGAGCACCACGCCATAGGTCATGACCACCCACAGGTAGCGAAGGTCCTGTCCCTGGACGAAGGCACTGCCGGCGGGAATAGACATCGCCAGCGCCAATGCCAGACCACCTTTCAGCCCTCCCCAGATCAAAATCCGGTTGGTATAGGGGTGGTACTTGCGGCGACTTTTTAAATACAGGAAGGGTATGCCGACAGCGAAAACCCGGGCGGTAAGAACAATGACAATGCCCACTGCCATCAGCAGGTAGTCGGAAGGGCGCAGGTCGATTGTAATCAGGAACAGGCCCACCAGCAGGAAGAGCAAACCGTTGAGGAAGTCCTCGGTGATGCTCCAGAAATTATCCAGCTCGTGTTGGCTCACCCGGGAAAAGCCGCGCTCTCGGGTAAAGTTGCCAATAATAATGCCACTCACCACCATTGCCAGGGCGCCGGAGACCCCGAGTACATTGGCCAGGGAAAAACCGGCAGTGGGAATAACCATGGTCAGCATCAATTCCAGGCTGTGATCATTGGTACAACAAATAGCCCAGTGGAAAACGCCACCAATGATCAGTCCCAGCAATATGCCCCCCAGTGCCTCGATGGCGAATAGCTCAGCCACTGCCGGTACCGTAGGTTGGCCGCCTTCGAAAGCGAGTGCGTAAATCACCGCGAAGATCACGATACCGAAGCCATCGTTGAACAGGGACTCACCTTCCACCTGAATGGAAACCTGCTCCGGGGCCTTCAGGTTTTTCATAATTGCCAGTACGGCGATAGGGTCGGTGGGAGAGATCAATGCACCAAATAACAGGCAGTAAACAAAAGCCACCGGCATATTGATCAGCATCAGGAACCAGTAAAGAAGGGCCCCGACCACAAAGGTGGAAATGAGGGTACCGACAATGGCGAGAAGACCGATCTCCAGTTTCTGGTTGCGCAGTTCCAACAGATCGATATGCAAACTGCCGGCAAAAAGCAGAAACCCGAGCATTCCCTTGAGCAGAATATCCTCAAGGTTGAGCAGCGGCAGAAGCTGATCTGCCCAGGTGCGCAACTCCACCACCCCCAACTTGCCCAGGGCGGTGACCAATAGTGATAGGGCCAGGGCACCGGCGGTAATAGCGATCGTGGTTTGGGCGCGCAATACGTATTGGTTCAAGAAGCCCAGAAAAACTGATACGGCGGCAAGAAAACAAAAGGTGTAATAAACTTCCATGCCGTGTGTGGACTCCAGCGCTGAAATATTCTCGGATGGTTTAATGCCATTTTGGGGAGCGCCCCGGCGGCAATTTATATGATGGTGAGTGTGCCGTTATTGTAGTCGTGCAGAGGCTGCTCGATTTCCCTTGGAGTGGATCTAGGGCAACAGGATTACACCGGGGCGGGCCGCGCAGGCACAAGCGGCCAACTCCCTTTTATATGGGCGCGCAATTGTAGCGGCTCTAGGGCGCCACACAACTGCATTTTTCAGTTTTGCGCTCAAACGGATCGACTTCCCCTACCCACTAAAATTCATTAATGCCTTAGCTTTTTAAACATTACATCATTACTTTCTAACTGCCAATTAGTAGATTCCTACTGACTATTGAAAATAAAAAGGATGATTATCACGCCAATCTAGTGGTTTTTATCCCTCCTGAGTAAAGGCAGCTACCGACTATCTCATGAATTTTCACGACAGTGTCTACACTGGTTGATAGTCCATACCCATAAATGCGCAATTGAGGAAGTAGTAGTGAAGCATTCGATGTTGTGCGACACCTCAAAGCTGATCGGTCGGGTACTGATGTCGCTGATCTTTATATTTGCCGGCTGGAATAAAATTGGCGGCTACGAAATGACAGAGGCCTTTATGGTTTCCATGGGGATACCCGGCTTCATTTTGCCCCTGGTCATCGTTATTGAGTTGGTGGGAGGACTCGCGGTGTTACTGGGGATATTCACCCGGATTTCTGCTTTTGTCCTTTTCCTGTTCTGTCTCGCTTCGGCCTTCCTGGTACACCTGTCCCCTGGTGATGCAACAGAAATGACCAGCTTTATGAAAAATATCACGATTGCCGGTGGTTTCCTGATTCTGACCTGTGCCGGTGCCGGTCGCTTTAGCCTGGACCATTGGATACGCGGTAAGTAGATTTCAGCAACAGTTGTAGAGAGGAATTCAAGCCAGTTTCAGTCGAGCTTCAGTGGGGAGAAATTAGCCGGGCCTATACTGCCTGGATATAGGTAATGACTCTACAGGATTACCATGAAGCTTTTTTATGCACCGGGTGTTTGCTCTCTATCGCCTCATATTGTCGCTTGTGAAGCAGGGATCAATCTGGGCCTGCAAAAGGTCAATCTAAAAACCCACGAGCTGGAAAACGGCGACGACTTTACAAGGATTAGTCCTAAAGGGTACGTGCCGGCACTGCAACTGGAAGGCGGAGAAGTACTGACAGAAGGTCCGGCAATCGTCCAGTTTTTGGCGGAGCAAAAGCCCGACGCGCAACTGGCGCCACCAGTGGGCACCCTGGCCCATTACCGGCTTCTCGAATGGCTCAACTTCCTCAGTGCTGAAGTCCACAAGCTATTCAAACCACTGTTCTGGCATGGTACAGAAGAAGAGCAGGAGGACTCCCGGGTTAGGCTTATCCGCTGGTTTGACTATATCGAAGGGCAGCTTGATAAGGACTACTTAATGGGAGACGGTTTCACGGTTGCCGATGCCTACCTGTATGTTCTCTCTCGCTGGCTGAAACATCAGCAGTTTGATATGCCCCGGTGGCCCCGGCTTCAAGCATTCCAAAAGAGAATGGAAGAAAGGCCCGCAGTGCAGCGGGCGCTTCAGGAGGAAAGTTTAGAGCCGGTGTAAAGAGCTGCCGTTAACGCGGGGTAAAGCGCCGGGTCGCAGGGATATCGGACTCGATCGGTTGGCGAACCTTCGCGACAAATAGTGCAGAGAGTAGTGCCACAAAAGCACAGCCCGCCATAGATCCTGCAATAGGTGTCAGGGTTCCGGTGTGCAGGCTGCTCGCCAGTCCACCCAGTATCCCCCCGGTAATAAAAAGAGCGGCGCCGTATAGCGCGTTGGCACTACCGCTGATTTTGGGGAAGAACTCCAAATAACAGGCGGCGGCATTGGGGCCGGTAATACCGATACAGCTCATCACCAGTACCAGGGGAATCATCCACAGGGTCAGTTCTTTGACTCCTGTCATAGTTCCCAGCAGCAGCAGGCCGCAACCCAATAGCTGCAACACAATACCCGCCAGCAGGATATTGCGCGGCTCAAAAAAGTTCAGCAGGCGGATATTCACCTGAACCATGCAAATTAGCCCGAGTACGCAGATACCGAAAAACAGTGGGAACTGATTCGCGCTAACACCGAAGTAATCCATAAACACAAAGGGCGCGGTGGTGATGTAGATAAACATCGAACCGCTGACACAGGCCTGTGCAATCAGGAATCCAATAGCGCGGGGATTGCGCAAAACCTGGCCGTAGCTGCCCACGAGAGACTTTAGCGGCATCATCTGGCGGCGTGCGCGGGTAAATCGGGAGACGGTCTCCGGTAGCAGCAACTGTACTAGTACGAGCATTGCAAGAGCGTACAGTAACAAAAAGACGAAAATACTTTGCCAGCCGCCAACGGCTAGTAGTGCAGAGCCGATCACCGGGGCGATCAGCGGTGCAATCAGCATGATGGTGCTAATCAGGGAAATAATTTTTGCCGCCTCACGGCCACTGTGTAGGTCGCGCACAATTGCAGCACAGATTACTGTGGCAAAGCCGCCGCCAACTGCCTGGCAGAAGCGCAGGATAATCAGTTGGTCTACATGGTCGGTAAACAGGACTAACAGGGAGCTGGCTATATAGATACTGAGGCCGATAGTTCCTACAAGGCGCCGTCCCCAGCGATCTGATAATGGTCCGCCAAACAGCTGCCCGAGGGCAAAGCCCAGCAGAAAACTGGACACTGAGTACTGCATCCGCTCGACTTCTGTATCCAGGGCCGCCGCCATCGCCGGAATGGCCGGCAGGTAGCTGTCGATGGAAAAAGGTGTCAGGGAAACGAGTGCGGCCAGCCACACCACTAGCCAGCGCGGGGCTTTCTCGTCCGGGTTAGAAGCGATGGATGTCATTATGTTGCTCAGGTACAGCCTGGAAGGATCTTCCCGGCAAAGCCCAATTGGCGGGAAATGGCTTTGGTAGAAACGGGCGGGCACATTGTCCCTTGCCCGCTTTGGATATCAGGGAGTTTAGTGCTTGTCTTCCCGCAATGTGTACAGTCCCTGTTTCAGTTTCAACAGGTGCTCCTGTAGCTGAGGACCTTTGCGCTGGGCTACGCCGATAGCGAGGACATCGATTACCACCAGGTGGGCGATGCGCGAGGACAGCGGCGTATAGATCTCAATATCCTCTTCCACATCCACTTCCAGTGGGATGCTGGCTTGTTGTGCCACCGGCGAGCCGCTGGGTGCCAAACCAACCACCAGAGCGCCCTGCTCTTTTGCCATGCTCATGGAGCGAAGTAACGCCTTGGTGCGACCGCTCTGGGAGATAGCTACTACTACATCCCCCGCTTGCATGGACATGGCCGACATATTCTGGATGTGGTGGTCTGAGTGAGCAGCGGTGGCCAACTGTAGGCGGAAGAACTTGTGCTGGGCATCGGCGGCGACGGCACCGGAGGCACCAAAACCGAAGAATTCCACCCGCTTGGAAGCGGCCATCGCAGTGACAGCGGCCTCGAGGGCACGGTCGTCAATTCTATCGCGGACTTTCAGCAGGGTATCCACCGTGGAGTCGAAAACCTTGCGCTTGTATTCGGCAATGGTATCCGTTTCTGTAACCGCAATCTGGCCGAAGCTGGGGCTGGAAGCCAGCTGCTGCGCCAGGTTCAGCTTGAACTCCTGGAATCCGGAGCAGCCCACGGCGCGGCAAAAGCGCACCACGGTCGGTTCACTAACCTGGGCTTCAGTGGCCAGGTCGACGATGCGCATATGAATGATTTCATCGGGGTTGGCGAGAATATACTCCGCCACCTTGCGCTCTGATTTGCGCATGGATGACAGTTGTTCACTGATTCGTTGCGTTACTTCCGCCGGTTTCACAGGACTTCCTTCTCTATGCCAGATGGCGCAGTTTAGCCGCTGTGCCCTCCGCTGGCGAGCGACATCACATTACATTGTCAGGCGGGACAAAATCCTGTTTATTTACACAGGTCTTGTGCATCAGCTCTGGTACAATCTTCGCCCATGGACGTATCTCAGATTTTAGACCCCCTCAACGAGGCCCAGCGCGAAGCAGTAGCTGCCGCGCCCGGCAATCAATTGGTTCTGGCCGGTGCCGGCTCGGGCAAGACCCGGGTGCTGGTACACCGCATCGCCTGGCTGATGCAGGTGGAGGGCGCCTCGCCCTACTCCATTATGGCGGTAACCTTTACCAACAAGGCGGCCCGCGAGATGCGCGCCCGTATCGAAGAGCTGCTGGGGGTGAACACTTTTGGCATGTGGGTGGGCACCTTCCACGGCCTGGCTCACCGCCTGCTCAAGGCTCACTGGCAAGAAGCCAAGTTGCCGCAGAACTTCCAGATTCTGGATTCCGATGACCAGCTTCGCCTGATCAAGCGGGTACAGGCAGATCTGGGGCTGGATGATAAAAAGTGGTCACCGCGTGAAACCCAGTGGTGGATTGGCGCGCAGAAAGATGAAGGCCTGCGCCCGCAATATATCAATGCCGGCGCCGATCCCTGGTTGCAGACCATGGTGCGAATCTACTTCGCCTATGAAGAGGCCTGTCAGCGCGGTGGATTGGTGGATTTCGGCGAGCTGCTGCTGCGGGCCCACGAGCTCTGGCTGAATAACGACGCTATTCTGGCCCACTACCGCCGGCGCTTCCCCCATATCCTGGTGGATGAGTTCCAGGATACCAACACGATTCAATATGCCTGGCTGCGCCTACTTGCCGGTGAGCAGTGCCATATCACCGCCGTGGGTGACGATGACCAGTCTATCTACGGTTGGCGCGGTGCCAAGATCGAGAATATCCAGCACTTTTCCACAGATTTACGAGAAGTGCAGACGGTGCGACTGGAGCAGAACTACAGATCCACCTCCACCATTCTGAACGCGGCTAATGCGGTGATCGCTAATAACAGCGGTCGCTTGGGCAAAGAGTTGTGGACCAAGGGTGAAGAGGGTGAGCCCATCGCCGTCTACGCGGCCTACAACGAACAGGATGAGTCGCGCTTTATTGTCGAGCGCATCAATGACTGGGTGCGCGATGGCAATCGCCGCGACAGCATCGCCATCCTCTACCGCTCAAACGCCCAATCCCGGGTACTTGAAGAGGGGCTTTTGCGCGAGCAGGTTCCCTACCGTATCTATGGCGGCCAGCGCTTCTACGAGCGCCTGGAAATCAAGAATGCCCTGTCTTATTTACGCCTGATTACCAACCGCGATGATGACACTGCGTTTGAACGAGTGGTGAATACACCCACCCGTGGCATCGGTGCGCGCACTGTGGAGATGGTGCGCTCTTATGCCCGGGAGCAGGGCTGCTCCCTGTGGCAGGCGGCCAAGCTGATGTTGCAGCAACGGGTATTGGCTGCTCGCGCCGGCAATGCCCTGCAGAGTTTCCTGGACCTGATTAACCAGCTGGCAGCAAATGCAGAAGATAAAGAGTTGGATGCTATTGCTGAGGATGTGATCGAAAACAGCGGTTTGTTGGAGTTTCACGGCAAAGAGAAAGGCGAGAAAGGCCAAACACGGGTGGAGAACTTGCAGGAACTGGTCACTGCCTGTCGCGGCTTTACCGGTGCAGGCCTGCCCGAGGGAGAGGAAGATGAGGAGGAAATCCCGCTTCTTAACCAGTTCCTCGACAGCGCTGCCCTCGATGCCGGTGAAGGCCAGGCGGATGAGTTTGAGGATGCCGTCCAGCTGATGACCCTGCACTCCGCCAAAGGCTTGGAGTTTCCCCTGGTATTTATGGCAGGTGTGGAGGAAAACCTGTTCCCCCACAAGATGTCGGCGCAGGAGCCCGGCCGCATGGAGGAGGAGAGACGCCTCTGCTACGTGGGTATCACCCGCGCCATGCGCAAGCTATACATTACCTACGCGGAAAACCGGCGTCTGTTTGGCAGCGAAACCTATAACAGCCCTTCCCGCTTTATCGGCGAAATTCCGCCCAAGTTTGTACAAGAAGTGCGCCTGAAGACCGAAATTTCCCGCCCGCTCTACCAGGCGGATTACGGCAAGGTAGGCCAGTTTTCCGACCCGGCGCCAGACTTCGATGATTTGCCCCCGCTGGTCCTGGGCGGGCGAGTGGACCATGCCAAGTTTGGTGAAGGAACTGTCATTGAGTTTGAGGGAACGGGTCCTCGAATGCGGGTGCTGGTTAATTTTGACGATGTTGGCGACAAGAGGCTGATACTTTCGATGGCCAAGTTGCAGCCGCTTTAAGTGATGGCTTGAGCTGGCACTAAGCATTAAATACTGAGTGCCGGAGCATGTCGGTACTGAGAGGCATGCAGAATTGAAAGTTAGATAGTGGTGAATGGATTCCAGCTATAGCGGGAATCCATCCAAAATACCAGGGTCAGATCACAGAGGACTTCCCCTGAAGACCTAAGTTGGCGACCAAAGCGTCTGCCGATAATTTGTACAATACAAAAATAACGATAAATTAGTAGCAATGAAAAAACTCAATTGGTACCCGGCTATCATTCTCGGGCTCTTAGCCCTGCTCGCCATAACCTTCGCCGCCCTGGTAGCTTCTCGTGCAGAAATGGGCCCTGCCCAGCACTTTTCCGCAGAGGGTAATAAAGAGCTGTTCGAGTGGAAATTAGTTACTACCTGGCCCAAGAACTTCCCTGGCCTCGGCAGTGCGCCGGAGCGTTTTGCCAAGAAAGTCGAGGCGATGTCAGCCGGGCGTCTCAGGATCAAAGTGTACGGTGCCGGTGAGTTGGTACCTGCCCTGGGCGTATTTGGTGCTGTATCGGAAGGCGCCGCGCAGATGGGACACGGTGCTGCCTATTACTGGAAAGGCAAGGTGCCCGCTGCCCAGTTTTTTACTGCGGTGCCTTTTGGCTTGAATGCCCAGGAAATGAATGGCTGGTTGCATCACGGCGGTGGTCTCGAACTCTGGGAGGAGATCTACGAGCCCTTTAACCTGATTCCACTTGCGGGGGGCTCCACCGGCGTGCAGATGGCGGGCTGGTTTAACAAACCGATTGAGTCGGTGAAGGATTTAAAGGGCCTAAAGATGCGTATTCCCGGCCTGGGTGGTGAGGTTTTAAACCGCGCAGGCGGCACTGCGGTGACCATTCCCGGTGGAGAACTCTACACCGCCCTCCAGACTGGAGTGATCGATGCTACCGAATGGGTGGGGCCCTACAACGATCTCGCATTTGGTTTCCACCAGGTCGCTGAGTATTACTACTACCCCGGGTGGCATGAGCCGGGCTCTATCCTGGAATTTATCGTTAATAAAAAAGCGTTCGAAAAACTGCCTGCTGATTTGCAGGAAATAGTGCGAGTTGCCGCCCGTGAAGCTAACCAGGATATGCTGGACGAATACACGGCACGCAATAACCGGGCCCTCAAGGAGCTGGTAGAAGAGCACGGGGTAAAAGTGGAGCGCTTGCCGGAGGATGTTCTGTCTCACCTGAAGAAGATCAATAACGAAATTATGCAGGAGACGGCGCAGCAGGACCCGGAGTTTGCCCGTGTTTACAAAGCCTTTAAAGAATTTGAACGGGATGTGAAGCCCTACCACGAGATCAGTGAAGAGGCTTACTACCAAACGAGAGATACAGCTAAAGAGACTAGATAGACATTTTAGTTAAGGTTAAAAATTACCTTTTTACCCCAAATGATTAAAATAACTTTAAATTTTTCGGTTAATGAGAATAATAGCGCCGGCATTTACAGGCTATTTTTTTGGGGAAGAAATGAAGTCATCATTGCAAGTAGCATTTGTTTCGCTACTTATACTATTAACCGGTTGTGTCTCTCAACAAGTTCCTGTTCCATTAGAGCAGTCTTTTTATAGCTCTGAAAAGAAAGCAGTTGGTTTGGTACTTGAAGTGCCAGCGGTCCCTTCTCTTTCTTTTGAAGGTAATATAGGTCTGCTGGATTACGCAATTATCTCAGCAGCGACTGCTCCAATTTCAAAGCACTTGGAAACACTGGATACTAAAGAGTTTGTCGCAATTTCTGGGGACTTGAGCCAGAGCTTGGCAGAGGAAGGCTTTAGTCTAATCCAACTGGATACACTTGATAAAGACTTAAAGCTGGCGAAATTTAAGGATCCTGATACCAAGGATACCGTGTATTTTGCAAGAAGTGACTACCGCAGCTTTACTGAAGAGCATAAAGTTGATTACCTTTTGAAACTTTCAGCCAGACGAGTAGGTTTGGCACGACCATATTATGGCTTTATTCCGACAGATGCCCCGAGAGTTGTTTTCGAAATTACGGGTGAAATGATCGATTTATCGTCGAATCAGTTACTTTGGTATTCCGATGTTGTCCAGACAGCTTATGCTGCAGGCGAGTGGGATGAAGGGCCTACCTATCCTGGATTAACTAATACTTACTATATTGTTATGAATAATGCTAAGCAGGAGATTATGACTGCATTAGCTAAGCATGAAGCTGAAAGTAACACCCCTCTCTCGAGTGAAGATACAGTTCCTTCTGTATCTGAGTAAAATTAAGTAATAAATAATCTATTGACGGCACGTGAGTGCCGTCATTTTCTATGAAAAATATAATACTTTTATTAGTTTTTGCTCTGTTTAGTTCAGGGTGTACGAAAACGGCAACTTATCATATAGCCACTATTGACGCCGACAAGGTTAATCAGCTTAAAAGTATCTCTTTAAAAGTTGACTCACTAGAGAATGGCCCACTAACTGTAGATATACATCCAGAGCCATGGCGCTATACCTCGATATCATCGAATATGGCAGCAGCGCAATATTCAGCTCCGCCTCCCCCCCCTGGGACCAGTCCTGGGCAAGCTGCGGCAGCTGGTGTCGCTGGCTCCTTAATAGGAACACTTATTGCTAGTGAAATGGCCAAAAGCCGAGCTCAGAAAGAGGCGCAATTACCAGCTCAATCACTATTAGATGAACTATCAGCCCTGAATGTTGAAGGATTGAGTCAGGATAGGATCTATAATCGTTTTTTATTATCGAATTTTTCCCAGGGTAGAAGTGTTGTTACAGGGGAAGGGCAAAATAAAAAAGATATTCGCCTGATGATATCCCCCTCTATTAAGTTAACCAACTCTTTGGATGTTCTAAAATTTAATCTGAATGCTGAATTGAAAGATAAGAATAATAAATTGATTTATAAGAATTCAATTGAGTATTGGTCAGAAGGAACTACAAGTATCTCAAAATCTGAGAGTTTAGATTACTGGCAAAGAGAGGGGTTGGAGGCTTTTTTAAATGAGCTTGATATTGCGATCGATTTTACGGTTGAGTATTTAACTGACTCTCTAAATAACTCTTTGCCTATCCAGGAAGAACAACAGAAAACTCACAAAGTTACAAGTGGTAATAGCTGGGTATTGGTGCGTGGTAATCTCTTGGATGGTAGCGATCGTGGCTATGTAATAATCAGAGACTTGCGTGGGAATATTAAAATTATCCGCGGAATATTGATGTGATGACTGTTTGTTCATCAGTCAAACTTTAAACATTAAAACATACACAAGGTAGTTCGATCAAAACGCCATTGATCGAACTATCTAGAAGCTACACTATTAACGAGGGACTATGGCAACGGCCTGGTACGGCCGGCGTCGTCGATAGCGACAAATACAAACTCACCCTCGGTGACCTTGACCTGCTCACCAGAATCCACCCGGGTCAGCCAAACCTCAACCATAGTGCGAATTGAGGAGCGCCCTTCTTCAATGGCTTCCGCATAGCAGCTGACTGTTGAGCCAACCGGAACCGGGCGCAGGAAAACCATGCTGCCCACCGCAACAGTTGTGACACGGCCGCGCGCCATGGTTTGCGCGAGAATGGCGCCAGCGAGGTCCATCTGCGACATCAGCCAACCGGCAAAAACATCCCCCTGCGGATTGGTATCGCGGGGCATAGCCAGGGTTTGCAGGGTTAGCGTGCCTGTGGGTTGCGGATCTTCATCGAGAGCTGACAGTGCGGACATCGGGTACTCACAGATTGTTAGAGTTATTGGTTTCCACTACTGGAATGGTGGCGCATTCTAGCACAATTTGGCCAGTAATTGACCAGAATAAATTTCGGCCTTTAGTCGACCGCAGACGCGTTTTTGGCCGTTGGTGCCGCCTCTCAGTCTATGGATGGCTCTCCACGTGTCGCAGATCACTATTGCTGAACCACCCCCGGCAACCAAGTGGCCAGGGCTGGCCAAATTGCCAGCAGGCAGAGCAGTAAAAGTTGAATGGCAATAAAAGGTGCTACCCCGCGATAGATGGCCGATGTGGCCACAGAACTGGGGGCCACCCCGCGCAGGTAAAAGAGGGCAAACCCAAAAGGAGGCGTTAGGAAAGAGGTTTGCAAATTGATGGCAATCATAATGCCGAGCCACACTGGATCGACGCCCATTGCCAGCAGTACCGGCCCCACAATTGGTACCACTACAAAGGTGATCTCGATAAAGTCGAGGATAAAGCCCAGCAGGAAGATTACCAGCATCACCAACAGGGTCGCGCCGATTACCCCTCCGGGCAAGCTGTGGAAAAATCCTGTCACCAACTCTTCGCCGTTGTAACCGCGAAATACCAGAGAAAATAATGAGGCGCCAATTAATATGGCGAAAACCATTGCCGAGACCTGAAGCGTACTGCGGCCGATCTCCCCGGCGCGTTTAAAGCTCAGTGCTCCGCGACTGGACGCCAGTAACGCCGCCCCCAGCGCGCCGACAGCAGCAGCTTCTGTGGGGGTGGCAGCGCCAACAATGATCGATCCGAGCACAATCAGCATTAAGGCAATCGGGGGCAAAAGACTGCGAAGTAGCTGGGCCTTATCCACTTCTGGAGGCTCGCTGCTCTCCGTGGGTTTGGGGCGACGGGCAATAAATAACAGATAAATGATATAGGCGGCCACCAGCAGTAAGCCGGGAATAATTGCCCCTACAAACAGATCCCCTACGCTGACTGGCTTGGGATTGAAAATGCCCGCAGACAGTTGTGCCTGTTGATAGGCATTGGAGAGGGTGTCACCCAACAGAACCAAGGCAATAGAGGGAGGGATAATTTGCCCGAGGGTACCGGTGGCGCAGATAGTGCCGGTGGCCAGTTTGGGGGAGTAGCCATTTTTTAGCATGGTGGGCAGTGACATCAGCCCCATGGTGACTACAGTTGCACCGACGATGCCAGTACTGGCGGCGAGCAGGGTGCCTACTACCACTACGGAAATGGCGAGTCCTGAGGGAGCCCCCATAAAGGCTTTGCTCAGATTAACCAACAAATCCTCGGCAATCTTGGCTCGCTCCAGTATTACCCCCATCAGCACAAATAGCGGAACGGCAACCAGAGTGCCGTTTTGCATAATGCCGTAGAGGCGATCGGGGAAAGCGCGCAGCAACTCAGCATCAAATACGCCATACACAATACCCAGGCCCGCTGATAGCAGGGCGGTACCCGCGAGGGTAAAAGCTACTGGGTAGCCGAACATAAGCAGAGCGCAGACGGCTGCAAACATCAGAAAGGGGATTAGCTCAATCACACTTCGGCCCCTTCTACCTGCTTCAGTACTGCTTTTGACGACGACATTGGAGTGGACTGTTGTTGGGGCAGCATCAATTGCACCAGCGCGCGAATAAACTGGGCCAGCCCCGCCAGAGCCAGGGTGACGGCGGACAGAGGAATCAGGCTCTTCAGTAAAAATACTCCAGGCAGGCCGCCGGCGTTCGCACTGTCTTCAAAAACTGACCAGCTATTCAGTACAAAGTGCCAGCTGCTTGTAAATAGAAAGACGCAAAGCGGTAAGAGGAATATCAGATAGCCAATTGCATTGACCCAGGCTTTGGCCCTGGCGCTCATCCTGCGGTAGATGACATCCACCCGCACATGGGCATCGGTCTGCAACGCATAGGCCAGCCCCAGCATAAAGGCGGCACCGTGCAGGTAAATCACAGATTCCTGTAGGGCGATAGAACCGGTATTGAAGCCGTGGCGCATCACCACAACACAGCTTTGTAACAGGACCATGGCCCATGTGAACCAGGACAGCAGTTGCCCGGTATGACTGGTCAGGCGCTCGAGTGCCTGCGCGCTGCACAGCAGAAAACGCATGGGGGCTTCTCTCTTTACATCTTATTGTTATTTATGTTGCTCGAAGGTTAACCCTTTGCCCGCTCTCATGCCAGCAGGGTAAAAATACAGCTGTAACCTTTTTGTAATCTTTTATTCATAGAATCGTCACCCGTTGTTCCTAGCATCGCCGCGTGAAATAAAAACACTCATCGGAGTTACACAATGAACAAGCAAATTCTGGCGACTTCTCTGGCAGCCCTGACCCTGGCAACTTCACAGGTTGCTATGGCGGCGCGCGACTACATTAGTGTTGTAGGTTCCTCAACTGTTTACCCGTTTACTACGACTGTGGCGGAGCGTTTTAGCCGCGCAACCCAGTTTAAAACTCCAGTCGTTGAGTCCACTGGTACTGGTGGTGGCATGAAATTGTTCTGCCAGGGTGTTGGAGAAAGTACTGCGGATATCACCGGTGCCTCCCGTCGCATCAAGCAATCCGAATTGGAAATGTGTAACAGCAACGGTGTTGATGTTGTTGAAGTACAGATCGGTTACGACGGCATTGTTCTTGCGAATGCTAAGAAAGCGGCTCCCTTTAAGCTGACTCGTAAAGACATCTTTCTGGCCCTGGCTAAGGAAGTACCTAACCCAGACGGTTCTGAAACTCTGGTAGCGAACCCCTACAAGACCTGGAAGGACGTAAATCCAGCCCTGCCCAACACCAAAATCGAAGTTTTGGGCCCGCCCCCCACTTCCGGTACCCGCGATGCTTTCGCCGAGCTGGCAATGGAAGGTGGCTGTAAGAAGTTTGGCTGGATCAAAGCCATGAAGAAAACAGACAAGAGCGCTTACAAAGCGATCTGTCACAACGTTCGCGAAGACGGTGCTTATGTTGAAGCCGGTGAGAACGACAACCTGATCGTGAACAAGCTGGTTGCCAACCCGAACGCCCTGGGTATCTTCGGCTTTAGTTTCCTCGACCAGAATGCTGACAAGGTACAGGGCTCTCTAATCGAAGATCAGGCCCCTACTTTCGACTCCATCGCTGACCAGAGCTACCCGGTTTCCCGTCCGCTGTTTATCTACGTTAAGAAGCAGCACGCTGACGTGGTTCCCGGTGTTAAGCAATTCCTGGCTGAATTCACCAATGAGCGTGCTTGGGGTGAAGACGGCTACCTGGCCGACAAAGGCATGATTCCTCTGCCCACTGAGAAGCGTCAAAAGATTGCTACTGATGTGCGCAAGCTGAACGCACTGAGTAATCTCGCAGCCAAGTAAAAAAATTCTGGAGTTGTACTGTCAAAGGGAATTGACGGCCAAGCTCGAAAGGGCTTGGCCGTTCTTTATAAGAAGACTCACAAATTGTCGCCCCCCTGTGATGGAACGCGGGGATAAAGTCTGGATAATGCCAGCGACGATATTTTTAGTACGGTAATTCAATGCAAACCCCCACACTGTTCGCACTTTTGCTGCTCCTGATATTAGTGGCCTACGGCACTGGCTTTCGCCGTGCAGTGAACGCTGCTCGCAGTCTTGGCGGCGTTCGCAACCTGGCCGCCCTGCCCAGTTACTACGGATTACTCACCGCCCTTTGGTGTGGTTTGCCAGCACTGATATTACTCTGTGGCTGGTTGGTGTTTGACGATTCGATCATCCGTGCGATGGTCATGAATAGTATTGCCGATAAGCCGGAGAGCATCTCCGGGCAGAACCTTCTCTACGCGCAGATCCAGAATCTCGCGGCGGGCCACCTGATAGGTGAAAAGTCCCCACAATTGCAGAGTGCTGCGGACTACCTCAGTCAGTTGCGTTCCAGCTCCAATAATTTACAGGCCTTCCTGAGTTTGGTGCTGGCCAGCGGCCTTGCCGCTTTTACACTGCTGCGCTTTTCTCCCAAGCTGCGCGCTCGCGAAAAAGTTGAAAAAGTGCTGCGCACGGTGCTGATTGCCTGTGCCAGCGCCGCGATTCTAACCACAGTCGGTATTTTGTTATCGGTATTGTTTGAATCCTTGCGCTTCTTCCAGTCCGTGCCGGTGAGTGAATTCCTGTTTGGTTTGCATTGGAGCCCACAGATGGCCCTGCGCGCAGACCAGGTGGGATCGAGTGGTGCTTTTGGTGCTGTCCCGCTGTTTACCGGAACCCTGATGGTGTCCGCGATCGCCATGTTTGTGGCGGTACCTGTGGGATTGATGGCGGCTATTTATCTGGCCGAGTACGCCAGTAAGCGCGTGCGTTCCCTGGCCAAGCCAGTACTCGAAATTCTCGCCGGTGTACCCACCGTGGTATACGGCTTTTTTGCTGCCTTAACCGTTGCTCCATTTATTCGCGAGTTGGCCACCTCTATGGGCCTACAGGCCTCCAGTGAAAGTGCACTGGCCGCTGGCCTGGTGATGGGAATCATGATCATTCCCTTTGTTTCCTCTCTGTCCGATGACGTGATCAACGCGGTGCCCCAGTCCCTGCGCGATGGCGCCCTTGGCTTGGGCTCCACCCAATCCGAGACAGTGCGCAAAGTTGTGATTCCTGCGGCACTACCCGGCATCGTCGGCGGTGTATTGTTGGCGGTTTCCCGCGCAATTGGTGAAACCATGATTGTGGTGATGGCCGCCGGACTCGCGGCGAACCTCACCGCAAACCCGCTCGAATCGGTCACGACTGTGACGGTGCAGATTGTGACTCTGTTGGTTGGCGACCAGGAATTTGACAGTCCCAAGACCCTTGCCGCTTTTGCTTTGGGCCTGATGTTGTTTATCTCCACTTTGGTGCTGAACTTTATTGCCTTGCACGTAGTGAAAAAATACCGGGAGCAGTATGACTGATCTTACTCAGGCGCAGGTTCGCGAGCGCATAGAAAAAAGCCTCGCCAGCCGTCACCGCAAAGAAAAGCTGTTTCGTGGGTTGGGTATCGGCAGTATTGCCTTTGGTGTAATCGCCGTACTGATTTTGTTCACTGACATTATCAGCAAAGGCAGTGGTGCCTTTGTGCAGACAGCTATCCAACTGGAGGTGCACTACGACGAGCAGGTTCTGGGCATCGATAAGGTCGATGATGAAAGTCTGACCTGGGCAAACTTCACCGGTGTTATTCGTCAGTCCCTGCGCGAACGCTTTCCCACTGTGACTGGTCGCAGTGACAAGCGCGAGCTCTACAGCCTGGTCTCCTCCGGAGCACCTTTTACCCTGCGCGATCGCTTAGCTGCGAATCCGGAACTGTTGGGTAAATCCGAGAAAGTCTGGCTGTCAGTCGATGACGATGTGGATACTTTCGTCAAAAGCCTGAAGGATTCCAAAGAGGGTTTCCGTGGTCGTACCTCGGACCAGAAGGCCGGTTGGATTGAGCAGCTGTTGGACAGCGGTGAACTGAAGAAGCGGTTCAATACCATCTTCTTTACCAATGGCGACTCCCGTGAACCAGAGCAGGCGGGCATCCGCGCAGCCTTGATGGGCTCCCTGTTTACCCTGTTGGTAACTCTCGCACTGTCATTCCCTATCGGTGTGGCGGCGGCGATTTACTTGGAAGAGTATGCGCCCAAAAACCGTTGGACCGATTTGATTGAGGTGAATATCAATAACCTCGCGGCAGTGCCTTCTATTGTTTTCGGTCTTCTGGGCCTGGCGATATTTATTAATTTCTTTGAATTGCCGCGTTCGGCACCTCTGGTAGGGGGCTTGGTACTGACACTGATGACCTTGCCCACGATTATTATTTCCAGCCGCGCGGCTTTGAAGGCGGTGCCACCCTCAATTCGCGAGGCGGCAATGGGTATGGGGGCTTCGCGTATGCAGGTGGTTTTCCACCATGTGCTGCCCCTGGCGATGCCGGGAATGTTGACTGGCGCGATTATCGGTATGGCCCAGGCCCTCGGTGAGACGGCGCCCCTATTGATGATTGGTATGGTCGCTTTTATTGTCGACGTACCTGCTGGGGTAACCGACCCGGCCACCGTGCTGCCTGTGCAGATTTTCCTGTGGGCAGACAGCCCGGAGCGCGCCTTTGTCGAGCGCACCTCCGCAGCCATTATGGTGTTGCTGAGCGTGCTGATTGTGATGAATACCAGCGCGGTATTGCTGCGCAAGAAACTTGAGCGCCGCTGGTAACAGAGCGCGGATTATCAGAAAGCGGGATATTATATGAGTACCATGACCCTGGATGCCGCCAGCCAAACTGATGCGGCGCAATCCGATGTTGCGGGTAGGCAAATGATGAATGATCGGGCTGATGTTAGAGAAACAGTTGGCCAACCCTTCTGTGACACCGCCAAGTTGCGTATGCGCAATGTGAATGTTTTCTATGGTGAAACCCAGGCGATCCACTCGGTCGGTCTCGATATCGGAAAAAATGAAGTGGTTGCCATGATCGGTCCCTCCGGCTGTGGTAAGTCGACGTTTTTGCGTTGCCTCAACCGCATGAATGACACTATTGAAGGTTGTCGTGTCGAGGGCGAGTTAAGTCTGGATGGTGACCCCATCTACGGCCCCAAAGTGGACGTGGTACCCCTGCGCGCCCGCGTTGGCATGGTATTCCAGAAACCAAACCCTTTTCCCAAGTCCATTTACGAGAATGTGGCCTACGGCCCAAAAATCCACGGCATTGCCAGCCGCCGTGCCGATCTGGATGAGATCGTAGAAAACAGCCTGCGCCGCGCCGGTCTGTGGAATGAGGTTAAAGATCGTTTGGATAAGCCGGGTACGGGTCTGTCCGGTGGTCAGCAGCAGCGCCTGTGTATCGCCCGCGCTATTGCGGTGAGCCCGGAAGTAATCCTAATGGATGAGCCCTGCTCTGCCCTGGACCCGATTGCAACGGCGCGAATCGAAGAGCTGATCGATGAGCTGCGCCAGAACTACACTATCGCAATCGTTACTCACTCGATGCAGCAGGCTGCGCGGGTGAGTCAGCGTACGGCTTACTTCCATTTGGGGCATTTGGTGGAAGTTAATGATACTGAAACGGTGTTCACCAACCCCGAGCACGAACTCACTGAAGCCTATATCACCGGCCGCTTCGGCTAAGGTTCCTGCTCGGAGGGAAAACTATGGAAATGCATTTCGATCAACATATCTCACGCCAATTTAATGAAGACCTGGAAAGCTTAAAGACAGAGATGCTGGAAATGGGCGGTATGGTCGCCCGCCAGGTTGCCGATGCGGTTGATGCTCTGGCCAATGCGGACAGTGAGCTGGCCGAGGAAGTGCTGCGTATTGAAGAAGTCATCGATAAAAGTGAGATGGCCCTGGATGAGCACGCCACGCTAATTATTGCCAAGCGCCAACCGGCGGCATCCGATCTCCGCATGGTGCTGTCTGTCATTCGAATTGCCCGCGACCTGGAGCGCATTGGGGATGAGGCGAGCAAGATTGCCAAGATGGCCATAGCATTGACGGATGAAGGTACGTCGCCGCGCGGGTATACCGAAATCCGTCATATTGCCAATGCCGTGCGGAAAATGCTCAATGACGCCCTGGATGCCTATACTCGTTTTGATGTGCAGTCGGCTCTGCAAACTCTTGCTGAGGACCAGCAGGTTGATATGGATTACCGTACGGCCGTACGTGAGCTGGTGACTTACATGATGGAGGACCCGCGTAGTATTTCACGGGTCATTAATGTGTTGTGGACCCTGCGCTCACTGGAGCGGATTGGTGACCATGCGAAGAATATTTGTGAGCAGGTTGTTTACTTGGTGGAGGGTGCTGATATCCGGCATGGGCACCAGGAAAATCTACGCAAGTCCTAAAGGGTTTTGCTAATTTAAAAAGGCCGCCTAGTGCGGCCTTTTTTTTTACGGAAAACTATTTGTTAGTCGTTAGGTAATACAGAGCATGAAATTTATCTTCGAAGTTCATCTACAAAATGGGGTTAAAGCTGAGGATTATGCCGATGCCTGGATGCGCGCTTCTGAGATTATCCAGCGCTCCCCGGGAGCGATGGGCACAGAGCTTCATCAAAAAATTGATGACCCCAATGTGTTGATAGCCATTGCTAGCTGGCGATGTAAAAAAGATCGGGATGCTATGCAAGCTGAGCACAGTAAAAAAATTGATGAAATCATTGCCAGTGTGGCCCCTTTTGTAAAAATTAATCTAATAGGGGAGTTTTATGACCCGCAATGGGTTGTAAATATTAATAGCGATTGATGTTAATCAATTCAACCTGAACACAGCCTGAATAAATATATGTTCGAATATTAAAATAAAACTTTTTATTTTATTCTTTTTAGCTGGAATTTATTTGTTTGGTGCATTACAGCCAATTACAGCGTTTGTTTTTTCTGGTTGATACGTTCTTTTATCGAAAAAAAATATTCGCTTTACCGCAAATTTGGCTCTAATTGCTTATCGTGTAATTTGCTGTTGTTGCGCACCAAAAAACTTTTGCTACAATCCGCAGCCCAATTTGGATCGCTACGTTAACGAAGGATTTATCAAATGAGATTCAAGCTTGCTGCTCTGCCCCTAATGCTCGTTGCCGCAACTGCTGGTGCCGAGGAATACAATTCAATTACTACAGTTGGATATTCTAACTTGGATTATGAGTTCGATATTTTTGGTAGTGAATTTGATGCTGATGGCAATCAGTTTGTTGCTGAGACAACCTATTACTTCAGTGGGAAGGAGTCTCTCGGTCCCCTTAAAGAATTTGAATATATTAACAAAGCTAGCAATGTATCGGCTGCCTTCTTCCACAATGAAATAGAAGATAATAATGAGGATAGCTACGCTTTGGCTGGTGAATATTTCACCAAAAGTGGCTTTGTTCTTGGTGCAAGTTTGACTGAAGTTGATGATGACAGTATCAATACAGCTTCTCTTGGTTACTTATTTACCCCAAATTTTTTGGTAGAAATATCTCACACTGATTTTGATTTAGAATTTGATTCTACTGAAGAGACTTACGTTGAGTTTCGATATAATTATCAGTTGAGTGGTTCTGATTATATCGGTTTTGATTTGGTAACTGATGATGATCTTGATGTGGGAGTTTTCTCCTCCAAGTATTTTACCAGCCTAGGTGGGAGCCGTTACTTGACTGCGGAACTCTCTTACGCAGACTATGACAGTGGCGACGATTACTGGCAGATCGGTGCGGATTATTACTTTAATCAAAATACGTCTCTCGGTATTAAATTGGATGAAGAGGACGATATGAAGTTGGCATTTACCCACTTCTTTAGTCGCAACGTTGCTGTAGAAGCTGCTTATAGCACTATGGTAGCTGATAATGGTATTAATATTCGCAGTTTTGGTAGTGATACCTATCGTGCAGGGTCCCCCTCTCCATTTGACATTATTCCAGCCCTTGAAACTGATGTGGAGAAATTTGAACTTGGTTTAACAGTTCAGCTGTAAGCAATTGTTAGAAAAAGGACTATCTTAGATAGTCCTTTTTTTACTGAATTATTTTATCCTTTGCTGTTTATCGCTTTAATTCTATTTTGCGCCATAATGCCAACCTCCCCTCCAGCTCCAGCCGCCTCTTGATAGTGCTTGTAAGCACTTTGCTTATTTCCCTGTCTCTCATAAGTCTGGCCGAGGTAGTAGTGAGCGTAAGCGGTATCCAGATAGCGTAGTGATCTAGTTAGGTCGCCCTCTGCAGAGCTATAATTTTTTAATTGGATATTAGTGATTCCCCGCTTTAGCCAATACGAAAATAGCGCCGGATTCTTTTGAATGGCACTGTCGTATGCCTTTCGGGCATTTTTATATTGTTTCTTTTGGCTGAGTAAATCGCCTTCTAGCGCAAAAAAGGCAGCTTCTTTGGGTTGCTGTTTTTGAGCTTTTCTCACAAGCTTTAGTGCAGCGTCAAACTTTTTATTATTGGCTGCGGCAACCGCATCGTCGTAATTCTTGTAAGCATCGGCATCGCGCTTTAGTTGCGCTATGGCTTTTTGGTAGGCGGCCCGGTTGGTGATTCCCCCTTGGGGTAGAGATTGACTGTGCTTGATATTAGCGCTGACACGAGATTGGGAAGGGGGATGGCTGGCAAAGAGCGCTTCCAGTCCACCAGTTTGCCGCCCCTCCGACAGTTCAACAAATTTTCTTTGTAGGCGTACGGCCCCCTGGGGATCATATCCCGCAGCGGCCATATACTTCATACCGTATTGATCTGACTCTAACTCATTGCCACGACTGTAACGGGCAATATAGGCAGAGCCCCCCAGCTGAGTTCCGGTTGCGATCAAATCAGAGTAACCCGTGTTCTGGGTGGCAGCTCCCACGATTGCCAGGCCTGCGCCCAGTAATTTTTGCTGGGACATCGCAGTTGCGGAATGGCGCGCAGCAGCGTGAACTATCTCATGGCTCAGTACGGCGGCGAGCTCAGCTTCGTCATCGAGTAACACCAGCAGGCCTCGATTGATAGCGATTTTGCCGCTGGGCAGGGCCCAGGCGTTGGGAACCGAGTTGTTCAGAACCACAAACTCGTAAGGTAGCTGGGGGCGGTCTGAGGCCCGCGCCAGCTTTTGGCCAACCTGATTGACGTAGTTTTGCAGGGCCGGATCAATCGTGTATTGGCCGCCCTGTTGCTGTTGGTTGGCAGCGTAGTGCTGTTGCCCCAGTTGAACTTCCTGCTGCGGAGATATCAGCGAAACCTGTTTCTCACCGGTGACTGGATTGACAACGCATCCTCCGAGAATCGTGGTTGTCCAAAACGCGACACATGCCGTAAGCGCTTGGGTACGCGAGATCATTGCCTCCCTCCCTGTATAATGTTGAGTCATTAGAATGGTTACTCATTGTACACAGTACGGGAACTGAGGTTTATGACGGCACTTCAAGTCATTGAGTTATTTGCGGGCAACAACCCCGAAGGTGAGCCCGTGGTGGAACGGCTACAGGTTCGTGTGAGCGAGGATGATAGCTGCCAATTGGTGCGATCCCCTGTCTTTATTAAGGGAATCGCCAGTGGGGATTACATTAAGGTCGATAAAGACACCCAGCAATTTGAGTTGGTAAAGCGCTCGGGGAATTTGGCAGTGCGTATTTTTTGTCGCGGCAATAGCACGGAACTGTCTGATAAGTTGACCCCACAGCTGGAGAAGCTCGGGGGCGAGCTGGATCTGGAGGCACCGCGCGTATTGGTCTACAGCATTCATGTCAGTTGTGGATTCGATAAGATTGAGGAGATCCTCAACAGTGCCTGCGATGGGGCTAACAGCGTTTGGTATTACGGCAATGTTTATGACCCTAAAGACGGGCAGACTCCACTCAATTGGTGGCAGGACGTTCTAAAGCCGGAGTAAACATCCGCGATATATTTGGGCCAGCCACAATAGCTTGGTAGTGTGTGGTTGAGGCGATAGCGAAGCGAGAAGGCACCCGATGTTAATAGTTATTTCACCGGCGAAAACCCTGGACTATGAAAGTGATATTCCCTCACTGGAAACCACCCAGCCGGACTTTTTGAAAGAGTCAGCAGCCCTGATCAAAGAGTTGCGCGAACTGAGCCCGCAGCAGGTTTCCAGCTTGATGAAGATTTCAGATAAGTTGGGAGTCTTGAATTACGATCGCTTCCACACTTGGAAGCGCCCGTTTACCGATAACAACGCCCGCCCCGCCCTGCTCGCCTTTAAAGGTGATGTTTATACTGGATTGGAGGCGGAGACTATGGGTAAGCGGGACTTTGCCTATGCGCAAAAGCACTTACGTATGCTCTCTGGCCTTTATGGTTTGCTGCGCCCGTTGGACTTGATGCAACCCTATCGCCTCGAGATGGGCACTAAATTTGAAAATGCCAAGGGTAAGAATCTCTATGAATTTTGGGGAGATAAGATTACCGAAGCATTGAATGCGCAGTTGCAGGGCGTGAAGAATCGCGAGTTGGTAAACCTGGCATCCAATGAATATTTCAAATCAGTCAAAACCAAGCAGCTTGATGCTCAGGTGATCACCCCGCATTTTAAGGACCTGAAAAATGGTCAGTATAAGATGATTAGTTTCTTTGCTAAGAAAGCCAGAGGCATGATGAGTCGCTGGGCGATTGACCAGAGGGTAAAGAAGGCGGAAGAGCTGAAAGGTTTTGATGTGGCTGGTTATGGTTATAACCCAGGTTTGTCCACTGAGTGGGATTGGGTATTTACCCGGGATGAGCCGCAGTGAGTAGCACTGAATTGCCCAATGCGCCCTCCTGCGGGCGCAATCGCGAGCCAATTCTCCAACAACTGACTCGCCTGTTGGCTTCAAGTCGTAAAGTGCTTGAGGTTGGCAGTGGTACTGGTCAGCACGCAGTATATTTTGCTCCGCAATTACCGCACCTTGAGTGGCAAACTTCAGAGCGATCGCAACAGCTGGAGGCAGTAAAGTCCTGGCTGGCGGAAGTACCCAGTAGCAACCTGCCGCAACCGCTGGCGCTCGATGTTGGTGATTCTTGGCCTGAGATTTCGGCTGATGCTATTTTCACTGCAAACACCTTGCATATTATGTCGGCTGAACTGGTACAAAAGTTCTTTCTGCATAGTGCCGATGTTTTGGAGCCGGAAGGTTTGTTGATCGTTTATGGTCCCGTGAAAATTGCAGGAGAGTTTCTTGGCCCTACTAATGCTGATTTTGATATTGAGTTGAAGGAGCGTGATCCCAAGCGGGGAATTCGCGATCTAGAATGGCTCGATCAGCTGGCGGAGAGTGCGGGGTTCAGTCGCGCAGAACTAAATTACCTGCCAGCCAATAACCAATTAATGGTCTGGCGCAAAAGTGATAACAAGGAGTAACCATGCCCGAGTGGTTGGAAATAGTGGTAATTGTGGCTTTTGCCATTGGAGCGGTATTCTTTTTTGCCAAATACCGAGAGACAGCGGCGGCACTGCATGAGAGTGAGCGCATGAAAGCCCGTTTGTCGAATGACTTGAATCGCTATCGCGATGTGCCCAAGCTGCGCGCTCTGCGAGATGCCCTCATTGGTGTTAAGGCCCTGCCTACCGATGATGAGGGCAATGAGCACCTACTGCTGCGCGATGGGGATTTGCAGTTGCACCATTTGGTTTTGCGCCGGGAAGCAAACGCTCTGGGTAAAGAGGGCAAGGCCAGCTATATCAAAGAAGGTAAAGAAGTAGAGCTGCAGGAACTGGAGTAAACGAAAGCCGCTTTAATTAGCGGCTTCAGAACTCAACCTGGATGCTGGCTTTTGAGCCAGCTTTGCTGGCGGAAAGTGAAGCGTGAAGAGACTGCCCTGCCCGGGCGTGCTTTCTACACTCATTTCTCCATTGTGTCGCAGCAACACATGCTTAACGATCGCCAACCCGAGACCTGTGCCGCCACTGTCCCGTGAGCGGCCTGGATCAACTCGATAGAAGCGCTCAGTCAGGCGGGGAATATGGATCGAATCGATACCGATACCATTGTCCTCTACGGAAAAGTGCCCGCCTTTGTCATCCTGCCACCAGCGCAATTGAATTCCGCCCTCTTCGGGAGTGTATTTCACTGCATTTAAAACTAAGTTGGCAAACGCACTGTGTAATTCGCCGGGGTCTCCATTGAGGTAGCAATCCCCTTTGCAATTAACTTCGATATGATGATGCCGATCGCCACTGAAGCTGCGCGCTTCCTGGGCCACCCTCTCAATCAGTTCTGGTACGGCTACAGCCATATCCCCGCTTTTGCGTTCTGAGGTCTCCAAGCGAGCCAATAGCAGCAGGTCATTGACCAGCGTACTCATGCGGCCAGTCTGCTCCTCCATTTGAGCCAGGGGTTTCCTCCAGGGAGGCGGTGCCATATCACTGCTTTGCAGTGTTTCCAGGTAGCCGGCAATTACCGTGAGGGGGGTGCGCAGCTCATGGGAAACATTGGCGACAAAATCCCGGCGCATCTGCTCGAGATTGTGTAAACGGGTGATGTCGCGAACAATGACCAAAGCCTCATCTTTACCGTAGCGGGTGACTTCCAGCTGTAACATGCGGGCTTCATTGCCAGGTGCGGGCAGAGTGAGGGGTTCTCCGCTGTTATCACCGTGCATATAGCTGACAAAGCCAGGGTCGCGGACAAAGTTGACTAATGACTGGCCGGAATCACTGGCTTGCAACCCAAGGAGTTCACCCGCTGCAGGGTTCCACCAAGCCAGGTTATCGCCGTCTTCCAGGGCTACAATGCCTTCGCGCAGTGCGCTGGTGCTGTCTTGCACTCGGCGCAACATCACGTGCAGCTTCTGCTTCTCGCGGCGGTGGCGCCGCTGCATACGGTAAAAGTCGTCGTAGATTTCACCCCAAATACCAAAGGCGGTTGGGGCTGGGCCGCGTCTGCCGTTTGCCAGCCAGCGGTTGAAACGTTGCTGTTGCCACAGCACTGAGATCAGATAGCTGGCCAATCCCGCAATCAGGGCGAGAGACCAGCTGCCGGAGGTGACACCGAGAATGGTGCATCCCAGGGCGATAATTACGAAACGCGAGAACTCGCCAATACTGCGATCCAACATAGAGTTGCCGTGTTGCCTGATAGATGGCGGCAGTGGCACAGCCTCTTCCGCCCGCATTCAATACCTCATGGAACCAGGCCCGCACCCGTTAAGCGCGGAGGTTTGATTCTGCAGGGATCGGTACCGATCCAGAGAGGATTGTCACACTTTTTCTGCGGTTTGCACAGAAAACCGATACCCGGTGCCGCGAACTGTCTGGATATAGCGGTCGTGGCCATCAATGGCCAGGGCTTTGCGCAGACGGCGGATATGGACATCCACGGTGCGCTCCTCCACATAGACATTCCCACCCCATACATGATCGAGGAGTTGGGTGCGTGTATAGGCGCGCTCCTGGTGGGAGAGGAAGAAGGTGAGAAGGCGAAATTCTGTTGGCCCCATATCCACCGGCTGCCCTTTGATAGTGACTCGGTGACTCAGTGGGTCCAATATCAGTGCGCCGGCGCTGAGGGGTTCTTCCGGGGTTGCCGGGCCCGCGCGGCGCAGTACGGCCTTTAAGCGTGCAACCAGCTCCCGGGGGGAGAAAGGCTTGGTGATGTAATCGTCGGCCCCGGTCTCTAACCCTTTGATTTTATTGTCTTCTTCACCTTTTGCCGTGAGCATGATGATCGGCAATGAGGTGGTGAGTTCATCGCGCTTGAGGCGCCTTGCCAGCTCTACCCCGGAAACATCCGGCAGCATCCAGTCGAGCAGCACTAAGTCTGGCTTCTCGTCGATAATCAGGGCGTGAGCTTCCTGGGCGTTTTCCGCCTCAAGGCAGCGGTAATCCGCCATTTCCAGTGCGACCCGCAGCATATCGCGCACTGCGGATTCGTCATCGACAATCAGGATCGTTTTACTGTGCATTTGCCTGCCATACCCGCTCTGTTGTCAGGGTTTCCCCAGTTATGGCCGAGGATTAAACGGGATTTATATGACAAATATATGACGCTCCACTTCTAGGGCCCACTCATCTTTCAATTCAGCAGAAAATGCAGCGATATGCCGGCGAAAATGGCAAACCCTACCCAATTATTGTTGATAAAAGCCTGAAAACAGCCCTCTCGCCCTCGGTCCCGAATCAGCCACTGCTGATAAACGAATAAACTGCAAACCGGCAATAGCGCCAAGTAGTAAAAAATACCGAGTGAGAACCTTGATCCAATAAGCAGCAGGGCTATTAAAACTAAAAGTTGTAAGGTTCCGGTGATGATCTTGTCCATCTCCCCAAACAAAATGGCGGTGGATTTAACGCCGATCTGAAGATCGTCATCGCGGTCCACCATCGCATAGAAAGTGTCATAGCACAGGGTCCAAACCAGGTTGGCGGTATAGAGCAACCAGGCCTCTGCTGGTACTTCTCCTGTAACCGCTGCGAAAGACATGGGGATTCCCATACTAAAGGCGGCGCCCAGGACCATCTGGGGTAGGTGTGTGTGGCGCTTCGCAAAGGGATAGCCGAATGCCAGAGCCAGAGCTAAAAACGAGAGGAGAATCGTGAGTCTGTTGGTGGTGAGTACCAGAAGGAAGGCGGCAGCGCTGAGGCCGGCGAAAAGCGCCAATGCAGACTTTGGCGTCAGTGCGCCGGTGGCCAGAGGACGCTCCGCAGTGCGCTTTACATGGGCGTCAATTTTGCGATCGGCGAAATCATTGACTGCGCAGCCAGCCGCTCGCATCAGGATCACACCGAGTGTAAATACGATAAACAAGTGGAAGCCCGGCCACCCCTCAGCGGCTAGCCATAGTGCGCACCAAGTGGGCCAGAGTAACAGCAGTGAACCTATGGGTTTGTCCATCCTCGCTAATTGCCAGTAGGGCAGCGCGGTGGGCCAGCGTTGTGCGATCTGTTGGCTGATCACAGTGAATCCTCAGTTGCGATAGTTTTGGCTGCTTCTTGCGCTATGGGGTCACCTGCCGGTGTGAAGTTGGGAAGAAAAGCCTCCGACACCAGTAAAGGCTTATCCCGCAGCCAGAATACCGAGCGGCGACCCCAGACTTCAGAATCCTTTTCCCCAAGTTCACGATCGGCGCAGCCAGGGGATTTTTGCAGCAAATTGAGGGCGATCTCCCCCCTGCGAATACCCGGTTCACTAAACAGCAGCTCCCCCAGCGGGCGGGTATCCAGGCTGCGCAGATTGCGAGATTTTCCTTGAAGGCTGCGTTCGGGCAAAACGCTGCGGGCATACACCCAGGGCTGTCCGCAACCGTAGAGCAAAACTTCCCGAATCAGGGCCCGGCTACCATTGTGTAAACCCAGTACAAGGCATTCTTCTGGGCGAGGTGTCTGCCAACCCTGATACAGCACGCGAACATAAAAGTCCCCGTCACTTTGCTGCTTGAGAGCGGCGGTGAGTGATCCGGAATAGGTCAGCCAGGGCATCAGATTTTTGGGTGGTTGCTGCTGGGTTTCAAGAGGCAAACTCTGCCAATCGCCAGAGGGCACAAATGGTGATTGGTGCAACGATAACTCCGCAGTCTGGATAAAGGCCCCATTGTATCCCGGCCGGTGCAGCAGGTCTCTCCCTGTTGCATTTTTGCTCCCCAGCACGGCAATGGATATAGTGCTCACTGCAATGAAAACAACGATTCATAAAGAGAAGCTTGTTATGGGGCTTACTACCAAAATCTTAGTGGGGATGTTTGCGGGCATTACCGTTGGGGGGTTAATCAACTCCTTGAATGAGACCCAGCTGCTCGGTGCTGGCGTGAACAGTGCTATTAATCTTTACCTGACCGAAGGCCTGTTCGATGTTATCGGCCGTATCTTTATCGCGTCACTAAAGTTGATGGTGGTACCTTTGGTTCTGGTCTCGCTGATCAGTGGCGCCTGTGCCCTATCGGAAGGCAGCCGAATTGGACCGCTGGCGGGTAAAACCGTCCTGCTTTATATGGCGACAACGGCCATTGCCATTACTCTGGCACTGTGTCTGGCATTAATCTTCCAGCCTGGAGTTGGTGTTAATGAAGCCGCAGCTGAAGCCGCTTCAACATTTGTGCCGAAGGAGTCCCCACCTCTTTCAGAGGTACTGGTCAATATATTCCCGACCAACCCTGTTGCCGCTATGGCTGAGGGAAATATGCTGCAGATTATCGTTTTTGCCCTGTTGATGGGCTATGCGATCTCTCGTTGCGGGGAGCCGGGTCAACGTATTGCCGCTTTCTTTAATGACCTCAATACCGTTGTTTTGCGCATGGTCGGTGTACTGATGGTTTTTGCCCCCTATGGCGTTTTTGCGTTGCTGGCGAAAACCTTTGCCGGTCTTGGGTTAGGAGGCTTGATACAACTCGGAAAGTATTTCCTGGTCGTGGTCTGTGCCCTGCTTCTGCATGCATTGGGTACTTACTCGGTGATTCTGAAGCTGCTGAGTGGGCTCAATCCCCTAGAGCTACTGAAGAAAATGTGGTCGACCATGTTATTTGCCTTCAGTACCGCTTCCTCTGCTGCCACTATCCCGGTGACTTTGTCGACGGTAGAGAAGCGCCTAGGTGTGGATAATAAAATTGCTGCATTCACAGTTCCCCTAGGTGCGACTATCAATATGGATGGCACGGCGATTATGCAGGGTGTGGCTACGGTCTTTATTGCCCAGTTCTTTGGAATTGAGATCGGCCTGACCGGCTTTCTGACGGTGATCCTGACAGCAACTCTGGCGTCTATTGGTACTGCTGGGGTGCCCGGCGTCGGCCTGATTATGTTGGGTATGGTATTGCAGCAGGTGGGTCTGCCACTCGAGGGGATTGCCATTGTGATCGGCGTAGATCGCCTGTTGGATATGGTGCGCACGGCGGTCAATATTACCGGTGATGCGGTAGTAAGTAGTGTGGTGGCGAAGAGTGAAGGTGCCCTGGACGAAGAGACTTACTACGATGCCAATTACAAGAGTGTCAGCATTAACGACAACAACACAGTAGGCGCCCACTAGGGCGCTCTCCTCAAGCCTCGGCAAATCGGGGCTTGTTCTGTAACCAGCGTTTAATCAACTGCTGTCGCATCCCCTCTGTCAATTGAGGGGAAATAGCAATTTTTTGCACTTGCGGCAGCAGCTCAGCATCCCGCTGCAAGTCTGCGATACGGTGCTGGATCTCCCCTGTCTGGCGGGTGCCGAGGATTTCACCGGGACCGCGCAGACGAAGATCTTCCTCCGCAATAGCGAAACCATCACTGTGTTGACGCAGCGCTTGCAGGCGGGCTCGGCCATTCTGTGATAGCGGTGTGCCGTACAGCAGCACGCAGTGGCTGGCGATGGAGCCACGCCCGACCCTGCCGCGCAACTGGTGCAATTGGGCCAGGCCCAGGCGTTCGGGATTTTCGATAATCATCAGGCTGGCATTGGGCACGTCTACGCCCACTTCAATGACCGTGGTGGCCACCAGCAAATCCACTTCCCCGGCCTTGAAGGCGCTCATCACCTGCTCTTTTTGCTCTGGCTTCAGGCGGCCGTGTACCAGGGCCACGCTAACGCCTTCGAGCATTTCGGCGAGTTCTTCAGCGGTGGATTCTGCGGCCTGGGCCTGCAGGCTTTCCGACTCCTCGATAAGAGTGCAAACCCAGTAGGCCTGGCGGCCCTCGGCGATGGCGCTTTGCACCCGTTCCATAACCTGGTCGCGCCGATCATTGGCAATGGCAACGGTGTTGATGGGTTGGCGCCCCGGCGGCAGCTCATCGATGATTGAGCAATCCAGGTCCGCGAAGGCGGACATCGCCAGGGTCCTGGGAATCGGAGTAGCGGTCATAATCAGCTGGTGGGGTTGCAGCCTGCCGGTAGCTCCACTTGCCGCCCCTTTCTCACGCAGCTCCAGGCGCTGCTGTACGCCAAAGCGGTGTTGCTCATCGATAATCACTAACACCAGGTTGTGGAAAGCCACCTCTTCCTGAAAAAGTGCGTGGGTGCCCACCACTAACTGGGCATCGCCACTGGCGATCTTGCCCAGCTGTTTACGCCGCTCGGCAGCCTTTAAGCTGCCCGTTAGCTGAGCAACTTCAATACCCATAGGTTCCAGCCAATTACAAAAATTGATCCGGTGCTGCTCTGCCAGGATTTCTGTCGGTGCCATGACTGCTACTTGAGCGCCGGCCCCGATGCCCTTGAGGGCAGCCATAGCGGCGACCAGGGTCTTTCCCGCGCCCACATCCCCCTGCAATAAGCGCATCATAGGGGTTTGCTGAGCCAGATCCTCAGCGATTTCCTCGCAAACTCTCTGCTGTGCGCCGGTGAGGGAAAATGGCAGGCGCGATAAAAAGTCTCGCTCCAGGGATCGGTTAACGGACAGAGGTGGTGCCGCTACCCTAGCGCTATTGCGCCTCAACTCCAGCAGACTAAGATGGTGTGCCAGTAACTCTTCCAGGGCCAGACGCTGCTGGGCGGGGTGAGTACCTGCTGCCAGTTGATCTAGCTGGGTGCCAGCCGGAGGGGCGTGCAAATAAAGCAAGGCGTCTCTGAGGGGGTAGCGCAGAGATTTGGGTAACAGCTCTGCCGGCAAGAACTCGGTAACAGCGCCGTTTTTCAGTAGAACCAGTGCCTGTTCCACCAATCCTCGCATGCGGGCCTGGCTCACACCTTCTGTTAGCGGGTAAACCGGCGTAAGGGTATCTGCGGTCTCCGCGTTTTCGATACCGACGATTTCCGTTTCCGGGTGGTAGAGCTCCAGGCCGTTGGCTCCGCGACGGGCCTCCCCAAAGCAGCGTATTCGGGTTCCTCGGGCAAAGCGGCTTTTCTGTGCGGCAGAAAAATGAAAAAAGCGTAGGGTTAAGGTGCCGCTGCCATCCTGTAATCTGACCACCAGGCTGCGGCGGCGGCCGAATACGACATCGGCGGCACTGACCTCTCCTTCGATTACCACATCCATACCGGCGGTGAGGCCGGCAATAGGCACCACCCGGGTGCGGTCTTGATAGCGTAGGGGCAAGTGGAAAACCAAATCCTGTAGGGAGTTGATATGGAGTTTGGCCAACACCTGGGCAAATTTATCCCCCACGCCTTTGAGGGTGGTAACGGGCAGCTCGGCCAGGTTGTTATCTATCCCACTGTCAGGTGACACTGGCTGATGGCCTCTCGCAGTATGTCGATTGCGCGGTGTCGGGGGAAGCTTGCCCGCCAGGCCAGAGCTACGGTGCGGCGTGGGCCCGGTGCGGTAAAGGGGCGGGTCTCCAGCAGGCCACTGGCGTACTGTGATGCGGTGGCGGCTGAGAGTGGCAATACGGTAATCCCTAGCCCTGAGGCCACCATATGGCGGAGTGTTTCCAGTGAGCTGCCATCTGCGGCTGTGCGTATGCTGCCGCCGCCCGCTTCTTTTTCCATGGTTAGTTGCAGGTGCGGACAAGCTTCCAGTACCTGATCACGGAAGCAGTGGCCCTCACCCAGCAGAAGCACATTGTCTTCAGTGAGTTGATCCGGGGAGATAACCTCCTGCTTTGTAAGTGGATGGCCTGCGGGCATCAATACAACAAATGGCTCGTCGTACAGGGGTTGGGTGACAACGTCGGGCTCGGTAAAGGGGAGAGCAATAATGATGGCATCCAGTTCGCCCTTGCGTAGCCTCTGTCTCAGCGTGGCGGTATATCCCTCCTCAACATAGAGTGGCATTTCTGGTGCCAAATGCTGTAGTTGGGGAATAAAGTGTGGGAACAGGTAGGGCCCAATAGTAAAGATGGCGCCAACAGACAGGGGGCTAGCCAGCTGGTCCTTGCCGGCGCTGGCAATGTCTTTGATGGCTGCTGATTGTTCCAGAACCAGCTGGGCCTGGGCGACAATTCTCTCGCCCAATGGTGTTGCCTGCACTCGAGTTTTTGAGCGCTCAAACAGGGCGACACCGAGCTCTTTCTCCAGTTTCTTTACTGCGATAGAGAGTGTCGGTTGGCTGACGTAACAGCGCTCGGCGGCACGGCCAAAATGCTGTTCCTGGGCGAGAGTTACGATATAGCGCAGTTCATTGAGAGTCATGGTCGAGGCAATTAGATGGCCATTAGTAATAGTAATTATTCATAAATAATCGCCGCTGGCCAATACCCTGTCTCAATCTGTAAGCTGAGAGCGAATATTGGGAAAATTTACTAGTTTTGGGAATTCAGGTGGGATTGAGGCGCAAAATTTTGCTATATCTGTAAGGGGCACACCGAACGGAGATACGTCATGGGAGTTCTGTCCTGGGTCATTCTCGGGTTGATTGCCGGCGCTTTGGCAAAGTGGATTATGCCCGGGAGAGATCCTGGTGGTTGGATAGTCACTATGGTCATCGGCATTGTCGGTGCCTTTATTGGAGGCTGGCTGGGTGCCCTGATTGGGTTCGGTGGCCCAGTGACTGGTTTCGGAATAGGCGACATAATAACGGCTACGATTGGTGCGATAATTTTTCTTGCGATCTATCGCATGTTCAAAAGGCGTGGCAACTAGTCCGCCTTTGGGGAGAGCCTCGGTGGCGAACTATAAGCATTCCGAATTTGATATTTGCCCAAATGACCCCAGCACCTTAGGACTGAATAGCACTGAATCAAGGGAATAAGGTGGACAGCAAAGATTGTTCACCGGGAACTATATGACACAACAAGAAAAGCTTTGGATCCTTGGGTGTGGTGACCTCGGGGCGAGACTGGCACTGCATATAGACCGAAAGCAATACGCGGTTTATGGGATGCGGCGCAATCCCTTGGTAGCTCTGGCGAGTAAGCGCAGGGCAGATGTGGTGAATTGGCGCCGGGGGGATGCCACTAAGAAAGAGGATATTGAACGCTTGTTGTCTACAGGGGCCGATATCATTCTCGCAACATTTACCCCCACTGAGCACACGCCAACCGGCTATCACCGCGCCTATGTGGAAACGGCAAAGGCAGTCGCTGAAGTTGTTCCGCACCTTCCATCCCCACCGCGCTTGGTTATTTGGGTTTCATCTACTCGTGTTTATGGCCAGAGCGGCGACGACTTTATCGATGAGCAAACTTTACCCCTGCCCAGTGGTTTTCAAGGGGATAGTTTGCTGGCAGCTGAAGAGATCATTCGCAACGCAATTCCCAACAGTTGCATTGTGCGCTTTGCGGGAATTTATGGGCCTGGTCGAGATCGATTGCTGTCGCAGGTTCGCGCTGGTCGCTGCGCTCCTCCCCAGCCACCGCAATATAGCAATCGCATCCATGTCGATGATTGTATTGGTTTTTTATTGCACCTTATTGAAAGGCACAAACAGGGGTGGGTCCCGGAGCCTCTTTATATAGGCGCCGATAGCCAGCCTGTGCCGATGTACGAGCTGCAACAGTGGTTGGTAAAAGCGATGGGATATACCAGTGCCCACCTGCGCGAGATTGTGCAAACGAGCGAGCGCCGCTCGAAAAAGCTCAGCAATCAGTTGATGCTGTCCAGTGGTTACGAATTGAAATATCCAGATTACAAGGTGGGCTATAGCGCTCTGTTGGAGTCGGAGGGCTGAGCTGCCCTCCTCAATTATTGCCACAGCATCGGCGAGAACTTCTTGCCTCAGGTCACCATAATCGCTTCGGCCTCAAACAAGGCTCCCCGCGGCAACTCCTTGACGACGACGGTTGCCCTGGCGGGATAAGGCTCTTCGAAAAACTCTGCCATTATCTCATTTACAGCGGCAAAGTTGCTGCTGTCGGTAATGTAGAGATTGAGTTTCACAATATGCTGGAGCGATCCGTCAGAGGCCTCACAGACTGCGCTGAGGTTGCGAAAGACCTGGTGGACTTCATCGCTAAAACCTCCGCCAATCATCTGTTGTGTCTCTGGGTCCAGGGCGATTTGTCCCGACAGGTAAACAGTATTATCCACTTTTACTGCCTGGGAATAGGTACCAGCTGCGGCGGGTGCCCGGTCGGTTTTAATAACGGCTCGATTGGGCATGGGGTACTCCATTACTTATCAATATTGTTGGAAAGGAAGGCCTAAACGGGGCTTCCGAATCATCCTTCCATATTCTGGGGAGTTTTCAGAAGCTCGTTAAATATATCGCGCTTTGCCACCGTATGTCAGTTCCTCTTGGAACGATCAGGGGCGGGCGATACGAATAACTGAAGGAAGGTTGCGCAACCTCTTCATAACCCGTGCCAAGTGCACGCGGCCGCTAACCTCCAAAGTCAGGGAGATCACGCTGTTATGCGCATCCTTCTCATCCACATTGATCTGCTCGATGCTGGCGCCCTCTTCCGTAATACGAGTAGCGAGTCGGGCAATAATCCCTCTCTCTGACTCGACTTCTACCCGCACATCACCGAGGAACTCCCCTGTAACATCCGGTGACCAGTTCACCAGCATGATGTTTTCCGGATGTTCGCGAAAATCACCGGTATTGCGGCAGGTGTCGCGGTGTACTACTACGCCTTTGCCGGAGCTGATATGGCCAATAATGGTATCCCCGGGTATGGGCCGGCAACAGCGAGCGAAGCTGATCATCATGCCTTCTTGGGCATCGATTGTCAGTGGGGAGGAGATATTGCTGGCTTCGGTTTCCTCACTGGTAACCGGTGCTAGTAATTTGGCGGCAGAAAATGCCACTTTACTACCCATGCCAATCTCTTCCAGCAGCTTTTCCAAGGTGGCGCATTTGGCCTCTTTGAGCCCCGCCTCCAATTGCTCTGGTGTTAGCGTATCGAGACTTGTTTCGAACTTACTAAGCGCTTTTTCCAGCAGGCGCCGGCCCAGGGTAATGGAATCGTGGTGTCGCTGGTGCTTGAGGAAGTGACGGATAGCACTGCGCGCTTTGGCAGTTACTACAAAATTGAGCCAATTGGGGTTTGGCTGTGCAGTTTTGCGCGTGAGAATCTCAACTTTTTGCCCGCTTTCCAGAGGTTGGGACAAAGGGGCCAGGCGCTGATTGATACGCACGGCGACACAGGAGTTGCCGATATCCGTGTGTACGGAATAGGCGAAGTCCACGGCAGTGGCTCCTGCGGGGAGGTCGACGATCTGCCCTTTAGGGGTAAAGACGTAAACTTCATCCGGGAACAGGTCAATTTTTACGTTTTCAATAAACTCTAACGAGTCGCCGGCGCGCTGCTGCATCTCCAGCAGTCCCTGGACCCAGCGCCGTGCGCGCACCTGGCTGGTGCCACCGGTATTGATCACCTCATCGCCGGAGGCTTTGTACAGCCAGTGGGCGGCAATGCCACTATTGGCCATTTCATCCATTTCCTTGGTGCGGACCTGAACTTCAATGGGCACCCCGTGCATACCCAGCAGCACTGTGTGCAGTGACTGGTAGCCATTGGATTTGGGGATGGCGACGTAATCTTTAAACTCGGAGATTACCGGTTTGTACAGGCTGTGCATAACACCGAGAACCCGGTAACAGGTATCCACACTGTCCACAATGATGCGGAAAGCGTAGACATCCATGATCTCCTTGAAGGACTTCTTCTTGGCGCGCATCTTTTGGTAGATGCTAAATAGGTGCTTCTCCCGGCCAATCACCAGAGAGCTGATGCCCTCCCGTTGCAGGCGCAGTTCTATAGCATTCTGAATTTGTTCCAGCAGCTCTTTGCGATTGCCGCGGGCGGCGACCAGGGCGGCGCGCAAGCGGCTGGCACGCAGTGGGTAGATGGCAAAAAAAGCGCGATCCTCGAACTCGATACGAACGTCGTTCATACCCAGTCGGTGGGCGATGGGTGCGTAGATCTCCAGCGTCTCGCGGGCAATACGGGCACGCTTCTGCGGTTTCAATGCGCCGAGAGTGCGCATGTTGTGCAGGCGGTCGGCCAGTTTGACCAGAATCACGCGGATATCGCGGGCCATGGCCAGCGCCATCTTCTGGAAGTTTTCCGCCTGCTTTTCTGCCGGGCTGTCGGTCTCGAACTGGGTTAGTTTGGAGACCCCATCGACCAGGTCGGCAACCTCTCCACCAAACTGCTCAGCCAGAGCTGCCTTGGGGATACCCGTATCCTCGATCACATCGTGCAACATGGCTGCCGCCAGGCTCTCGTGATCCATATGCATGCCCGCGAGAATAGTGGCAACTGCCAGCGGGTGGGTGACATAGGGCTCGCCGGAACGGCGCTGCTGACCATCGTGAGCCTGCTCCGCGTAGAAATAGGCGCGGCGGACGATTTGGATCTGGTCGGGAGGAAGGTATGAAGAGAGGCGGTGGGCCAAACTATCTATGGTGTGCAATGCCGCGCGCGCCTCTCGTAAAACTCACAAAATACTCAGTTAGAAACTCGGATCAGATTTCCTGATCTGACAGGTAGTTGGGGGCCGCCATGGCTGCAGGGGCCTCTTCGCGCTCCGGCTCGTCGAGGATCGCGGCATCCACCAGGCCCTCTTCGATTTCACGCAGGGCGATTACCGTAGGTTTGTCGTTCTCTTCGGGAACCAGCGGGTCCCTGCCGCCTGTAGCGATCTGACGGGCGCGTTTGCTGCCGACGATAACGAGCTCGAAGCGGTTGTCCACATGCTCAAGGCAATCTTCAACGGTAATACGTGCCATAAACTTTCGTTTCCATTTGCTGTGCCCGAAGGCAAATTCTGTACAGGGGACCGGCTATTTTACCGGACCGGGAAATGTATGCAATTCGATCAATTGGTTCAGTGGCGCAACAGTGCCTGAAGTAGGTCGCCGTGGCGCAGTTGCTGCAGCTCTAAGCGCTGTCGCTGGGCAACGATAATGGCACGCAGCTCTGTTAACGCTTGGTCGAAGTTGTCGTTGATTACCAGGTAATCTGCGGCGACATAATGGGTCATTTCGTCGATGGCCTGGTCCATACGGCGATCAATGACCGCTTGATCGTCCTGACCGCGTCCGGTGAGGCGCTCGCGCAGGGCTTCCTGGGACGGAGGCAAAATAAAAATACCCACTGCATCAGGGCGCAGGCGACGAACCTGTTCGGCCCCCTGCCAATCGATTTCCAGGATAACATCGCGACCACTGGCAAGAGTCTCTTCGATCTCAGCTTTGGCGGTGCCGTAATAATTATCGCCATAAACTTGGGCGTGCTCAAAAAAAGCATCACGCTCCAACATTGCCAAAAATTCTTCTCGCTCGACAAAGTGATAGTCAACGCCGTGAGTTTCGCCTGGGCGCATGGCACGAGTGGTATGGGAAACCGATACGGTAACCTGGCTGTCGCTGTCTACCAGCGCTTTGACCAAGCTGGTTTTTCCTGCACCGGAGGGAGCGGAGACGGTGTAGAGGGTTCCTGTTTGCACAACTGATCCTGTTCGCGAGCAAAGAGCCCATTATAACCGAAGCTTGCGTCTGGAGATGAAAGAGTGTCATGAAGGGACAAGGCTAGCCCCCGACCGGAGTGGGGGTATCTGTTGGGAGATTCAGGGCGCGTTACCACCTGCGCGCCTGGGCCCGGCCGGGATAGCCTCGCGGGAGTTTCTCAATCACCGCCAACCACCTGTGATTAAGGGGACCTCCCTGTTGTTAATCGCTAACGAAAGTGACTCTATCCTCTTTGCGCCGGGTTGCCAACCACCACCATACCAAAGAGCTTGCGAGCAAGTAGGATATGAAGAGTGGTACATATGTATTGTTTAGTAGCGGAATAGCGCAGATGAGTGCTGCGAGTCTCAAAGTTTCGAGGCGCCCTGAAATAGGATGACCATCCAGTATCCTTCCATTAATTGCCAGGCAAATAATCAAGGCAATAACTGCGCCCATAAGTTGCCAGAAACTAAATACGCTGGTGAACCAGAGGAGAGATAAGGTTGTGGCGGTGTAACAGAGGTGTTGTGCGAATGCGTAGTTGCGCAAACCAGGGCTAATTTCAGGGTTGAAACGTTTAAAGTTTGTCAGATCGGTAGAGGCTACTGGCATGGATTTTTCTACATCTGTGGGCCTGTAGCCGGTGGGGCGGAACCAAAGAGTGAACTTGTCCCACCAGCTTTTCGTGTGCCAGGCATCAATTGCCATGCGCTTTAAGTGTTGTAAATTGGCTGCTACAGGATCAAAGGTATTCAGGGGCTTACGCACACCGTAAAGACAGGGCTCAGTTTCGAGTTCCTGCTGGTAGGTGCCAAATAAGCGATCCCAAAGTATTAATATTCCGCCGTAGTTTTTATCTACGTAGACAGCGTTCTGGGCGTGGTGTACCCGGTGATTCGAGGGGGTAATGACAAACCACTCCAACCAGCGGATCTTGGGTATTTTTTGTGTGTGAACCCAAAACTGGTAAATAAGATCAATTGCTCCGGCGACAATAACAATTTCTGCCGGCAAACCAATCAATAGAAGCGGTAGATAAAATATCCAATCCAGCTGTAGCCCCCCCGAAGACTGGCGCAATGCTGTGCTCAGGTTATAGTCCTCACTCTGGTGGTGCACCAGGTGTTCTGCCCAAAAGATGTTTACCTCGTGACAGATACGGTGCTTCCAGTAGTAGCAGAAGTCGTATGCGAGAACCGCCAGGGCCAGGTGCCAGACATTGTCGATAGACCAGTTGAAACCAACCCATTGATAGTAGGGTTGTAGCAACGTAAACAGCGGGATATAGATAACGAGGAATAAGCTTTTATAGGTAAGCCCGATAATACGATTGAGAATCCCCGTGCTGAGATTGCCAATAGTGTCATTCAGCCTGTAGAGCCCCCAGCCTTTCCAGCGATCCAGGGCGAACTCCATAAGCATGGCAGTCAGAAAAAATGGAATGGAGAAAGTAAGCAGGTCCACAGAAACCCCATATTTTTATTATTAGATAGCGTATCTATCGAACTCTGCCACACGGCTACTGGGCCGCATATGCCAGTGAAGCATGGATTCTGAAATCAGTCAGTATTCGCTGAAGGGATTTTGACGTAATTAACTTTCAGGTTTACAAAAGTGGTGCCTAATTGGCACTAATCAAAAGATTGGCAAGAGCATGCGATACGTCGAATTGGTACCATGGCTAGGTGCGACTTTTGATGTTTAGGCATGGTTTTCTTCGTGAAAGGATTTTCTTTGGAGTTTATAAATAGAAAGACCGGCAAATGCCGGTCTTTTTTTACTCTGAACGGGTCGCTATTTACTCGCTAGCTTCCGCTTCCAAAGTCACACCGCTGTAGGATTCATACCCATAGACACTGATGTACCAGGTGCCGGAATCCGGGTTACTAATGGTGCAGCTCTCCTCGTTACCCCAGAGGTATGGACGACAGTCATATCGACGCAGGGTAGGATAGTTACCGTGGCGCACGTAGAGATCAACTTCGCCGGAGCCACCGGACATCTCTATAGTAAGGGTGGAAGTCCCCGACTCAACATCAATGGTGAAGTCATTCCAGCTGCCCTGGCTGCCAGAAAGGTTAGTTTCAGTCCAACCTGAACCATTGCTGCCACTGTCGTCATCGTCGTCGCCGCCATTACCACTATCGTTGCCGCTCGCCATAGCTACAGCTGCTGCCGCGTCCACAATACCGGAGCCGCAGTTGTTGCACGAAGAGGGGAAGCTGCGAGCGGTGCTGGTGAGGATCGACTCAACTTCATCCGGAGTAATGTCGGGGTTAACCGAATAAATCAGCGCTGCTGCGCCGGCGACATGGGGGGCTGCCATACTGGTGCCCTGGCTGTAATAGTAGCTATCGCTGCCCGCATCGGTAGAGCCGTTGTTGTAGGTGGAAAGGATACCGTCGGAATCGTTTGCGAAGCTCTGTGCGCCACCGGGTGCAGCGACATCAACCACATTGCCATAGTTGGAGTAATAAGAGCGGCCGCCGGTACGGTCAGTTGCCGCAACGGTAATAACCCCATCACAGCTGGCAGGCGAGTATTGGCTTGCGTTGGCACCACTGTTACCAGCGGCGACAACCACGGTAGCGCCGAGGCTGCGCGCAGTGTCGATAGCGCTTTGCGTGGTAGTGTCACAGCTACCGCCACCGCCGAGGCTCAGGTTCAATACTTGGGCTGGGTTTTGGTTGCTTGGTAATCCGCTGACAGAACCACCGGCACCCCAGATAATGCCGTCGGCAATATCAGAGGTATAGCCACCACAGCGTCCAAGCACACGAACGGGCACTATCTTCGCATCATAGGCTACACCGGCGATACCCATGTTGTTGTTAGTAACCCCGGCAATGGTGCCGGCTACATGGGTGCCGTGCCAGCTGCTGTCGCTCTCGGAGGGGATGCTCGGGTCGTCACCGCAGGCTTTATCTGTATACCAATCCCCTGGGTCAGTGGGATCGTCATCACGTCCATCTCCATCTACGGAGACGAAAGTGTCAGAAATCATATCGTAGCCCGGCAGGATATTGTCTACCAGATCGGCGTGGGGGAGATAACCGGTATCGAGTACGGCAACCACTACGCCATCGCCTTGGGTAACGTCCCAAGCTGAGGGCAGGTTCAAGCCGCCGGTGGACTCGTAGTAATGCCACTGGCTGAGATAGCTCGGGTCATTGGGCTCGGCCATCGCTTTCATAATCAGGTCCGGCTCTGCGTATTCCACATCCGGATCCTGTTTCAGGCGATCGATGATCGCGCTTACTTCAGCTCTACTTTTACGGCCTTCCAGGCGCATTACCTGGGCGCCAGTGGCCATACGGCGGAGGTGGCGCATCTTGTGGCCGGCGCGACGGGAAGCTTTTTCGACCGTCTCTGTGGCCATGGTGGCCGCCTTCCCAACTTTAGCGCTCTCCTTGTACTTTACGATGATGCGGTCGGTTAGCAGTGTTTTTTCCGCGTCCGCTGCGTGAGCAGCGAAAGGGGTAGCACACAGTAACGAAAACGCACTCGCCAGAGTCGTCTTTTGCAAAAGACTTTTCAATGATGATTTCATTATTGTTATATCTCCGAGATATTTTAAATCCGGCTATCAGTATTCCGATAGGCCGGAGACTCCTGAAAAACTCCGCACTAACAAAATAAATTTGCTTAACGGATAGGCCTAGAAACTGTCTTTCTCACAGTCGGTAAGTCAGTTTGACCAAAATTGGTACCAAAGTTTCAAAATGGTACTTCTTTATAACGTTCGTGAAATTATTATCCTCAGCTTAAGCCTTTAAATTTGTGTGGCTTTTGGCGACAAATTTATAAGTTTTGGGAAAAAAATCTGATAGTGAGAATTTATCTACGGAAGAGATGTGGAGGGGTTCACAGGGGAGAAATTGGATAATAAACGAATATTTTCAGATAAAAGAATTATCGTGCGTAGAAAAGATGAATCGCTAAACGCTTCTTAGTGACGTGTACGTAGCATTTACGTAGCTTGGCTTTGGGGCCTGCTTCCTGAGGGTACCCCAGTAATGAAAACCTTTGCTGGCTACTACTGGGGTTTGAGGTTAAAAGGTTGGTGTTAGGACTTGTGTTTATCTGGCCTTGCTATAACTGGGAACTTTGGCCCACAGCTTTGCAGCCAGCAATCCAAAGATAAATCCAAATAGGTGGGACTCCCAGGAGATAAAACCACCCCGTGGCAAGACACCGAAAATAAGCCCTCCATAAAGGACGGCTACCACTATAGATATTAATAAACGGCTAAATTTCCTGCTGATAAATCCCGCAAGAAGTAAAAAGCCGAAATAGCCATAGATAACTGAGCTAGCTCCCAAATGATTGCCCCTGCCAGCAAAAAGCCAAACGGCCACTCCGGTGGTAATCACAACGAACAGGGTCACTTTCAGGTAAGTTTTTACCCCGTACTGCAGCACTAAGAAACTGAAGATGCACAGAGTGAATATATTCGAGAAGAAATGCCAGCTATTTCCATGCAGTAATGGTGCAGAAAAGATATGGGGGAGGTGGTTGATTGAGCGGGGAACAATACCAAAGTAATTAAGCGATCGGCCGCTCAGAATATTAATAATCTCAATTGCAGCAAGCACTAAAAAAATAGCGCCGACCCACTTCAGGTTGTGTCGCATTAATATTCCTTAAAGGGTGAGCTATCACAAATCCCCCTGTCTGGTGACAGAGGGGCATTCGCAGTCTCGGTGAGAATGCCCCAGAGGGTTATTCGATGTTTTGTACTTGCTCGCGCATCTGCTCGATCAATACTTTGAGCTCTACCGCAGCCTGGGTTGTGTCAGTAACCACAGACTTTGAGGAAAGGGTGTTGGCTTCACGGTTAAACTCCTGCATCAGGAAATCCAGCCGCCGGCCGATTGATCCACCGCCGGCTAAAACCCGACGTGTTTCAGAAGTGTGTGCACTGAGGCGGTCGAGCTCTTCATCCACATCAGCCTTCTGGGCCAATAGGACGATCTCCTGCTCGAGCCGGTCCTTGTCCAGCTCCACTTGCAACTCTTCCAGGCGGCTGCGCAGCTTGTCTCGCTGTGCCTCAAGGATTTGGGGAAGCAGTTCTCGAACTTTGGCCACCTGCTCTTCGATTCCCTTTAGTCGGGCCTCAATAAACTTGGCTAGCTCAGCGCCTTCGCGTTCACGGTTTGCGCGCAGTTGTCCCAGTGCCTCGCGAAAAGCCTCCAATATCGTTGCCGACTGTTGATCGGTATCCGCCTCCGGTTCACTGATAACACCGGGCCACTGGAGAATTTGCAAGGGATTGAGCGGTTGAATATCCTCGCCACCCGCTACCTGTTTTGCCGCTTGAATCAGCGCCTGGGCGAGGGGTTGGTTGATTTCCAGCCCAGTACCTTCGGCGCTATTGGTCTTCAGGCTCAAGGTTAATTCAACTTTGCCGCGGGACAGCGTCTTACGCAGCGTATCGCGCAGTTGTGTTTCCAGGGAGCGAGCCGCTTCGGGTAAACGGAAATGTGGTTCCAGGTAGCGATGGTTGACCGAGCGCAGTTCCCAGATAGCAGTGCCGCTTGCGTAATTGGCCTCGGCGCGTCCAAAGGCTGTCATGCTGCGCACTTTGTTCTGTTCCCGTTGACTGGCCATAGCTGATCCCCTACAGGCGTATTAATCGGCCCGGCATAATAACACAGCGTTTGGATCGCCATGCTGGGGTATATAATGCGGGGCTTTCATTCAATATTTGAGGTGGACTATGCAGCGTCCCAGTGGCCGCGCCCCTGCGCAATTGCGCCCGGTAAAAATTACCCGCAACTATACCCGTCATGCGGAGGGGTCTGTATTGGTGGAGTTTGGTGATACCAAGGTTTTGTGTAATGCCTCTCTCTCCAGTGAAGTCCCAAGGTTTTTACGCGGCCAGGGCAGCGGTTGGATTACTGCAGAGTACGGCATGCTGCCACGCTCCACAGGCTCTCGTATGCCCAGGGAAGCGGCCAAGGGCAAGCAGAGTGGCCGCACCGTGGAAATTCAGCGCTTGATCGGGCGCTCACTGCGAGCGGCGGTAGACCTGGAGAAGCTAGGTGAGAATCAAATCACCGTCGATTGCGATGTTATCCAGGCCGATGGCGGTACCCGGACCGCAGCAATCACAGGTGCCTGTGTGGCGTTGGTTGATGCCTTACGTCATATGCAGAGAGAAAAAATCATTGCCGATGATCCGCTCAAGAATATGGTAGCAGCGGTATCAGTGGGAATTTATGAGGGGGAGCCGCTACTGGACCTGGATTACCCGGAAGACAGTTCAGCGGATACCGATATGAATTTGGTGATGGCCGAAGATGGCGGCATGATCGAGGTTCAAGGCACTGCAGAGGGTGAGCCATTTACTGAAAAGCAGTTTGCGCAGATGCTGGGGTTGGGCAAGGCGGGTATCGATGAATTGATCGCTTTACAAAAGCGGGCGCTGGACGAGTAAAGCTGCCGCCCCTTGGTTTGTATCCGGCCCTCTCTCAATAGGGAAGGGGCCGGAACTCCGTGTGATTCAGACTTCGATTTCGTAGTCCATGATGACCGGCAAGTGGCTGGAGAATTTCACATTCTTATTGATTGCACCGTACTCAATGCGATTTTTTAGACCGTGAGAGACGATCTGCATATCAGTACGCCAGCCATCTCCTTCTCCGACAGTACCGCTGGGCCACCAGCTAAATTCGTCGGTATCTTTTACTACACGGCGAAAAGCATCGACATAGCCAACATCATTAAACAGTTGGTCCAGCCAGCGCTGTTCGTGACGCATAAAGCCGGGAGAATCCTGATGATCCTGCCAATTCTGTACGTCTGCACGACGGTGAGCCATGCCCCAGTTACCACAGAAAATAAAGTCGCGGCGTTTGCGGCTTATTTTTAGCAAGTGCGCCTGCATGTCCTCAAAGAATTGGACTTTTTTCTCTAACGACGTCTCATCGGAGGCGACTGGCGCGAGCAGGGAGCCAACGCTCAGTCGCTCGAAATCCGCCTGTAGATAGCGGCCGTACATATCTTCACCATTGGCGAAGCCCATGCCGAATATGATGGCTTTGGGCTGGCTGCGGGTGTAGATAGCCACACCATTTTCGTGGGGGGTTCCCGAGTCGAAAAAGTAACTGTAATAACCGTCGGGGTGAAATATTGGGTGGTCCAATTCAGGCTCGAGAGAGCGCAGGTCCTGAAGGCAGATAATATCTGCGTCCTGCTCCGCCAACCAATCGTAGAGACCGCGTTGGGCGGCCTGATGAACGCCGTCTACCGACAAGCTTACTATTCGCATTATTAGCCCCTTACCAGCGGACTGTGTATCATTAGAAACATTATATGCATGCCTACCCCCGGGAATGCTACGGGGAGGTCTCCCTTCACCTTAGCCAATAGTTAACAATTTTCCATGCAGCAATATCAGCGCGATTTTATCCAACTTGCCCTGGATCATCAGGTTTTGTGTTTCGGCGACTTCACATTGAAGTCGGGCCGTCAAAGCCCCTACTTTTTCAATGCCGGCCGTTTCCACACCGGTGCTGCACTGGCAGCGCTGGGGCAGGCCTATGCCGAGGCGATAATCGCTTCGGGAGTGGAGTTCGATGTCATTTTTGGACCGGCCTACAAAGGTATCCCGCTGGGTGCGGTGACTGCTGTGGCTCTAGCCCAAAAGGGGATCGATAAGCCTTTCTGTTACAACCGAAAAGAAGCCAAGGATCACGGTGAAGGCGGAACCTTAGTGGGTGCGCCGCTTAATGGCAAGGTTTTGATTATCGATGATGTTATTACTGCGGGCACAGCCGTGCGCGAAGTGATGCAAATTATCGAATCTCATGGCGCAGAAGCAGCGGGAGTTGTGATTGGTCTCAACCGCCAGGAAAAGGCTAGTGAAGATTGTGAATTCTCCGCTATCCAGCAAGTTGAGAGACAGTACAATATTCCTGTGGTCGGCATCGTGCAGTTAGACGATGTGATCAGCTTTCTCGAGCAGGAGTCGAATGACAGCGATACTCTGCAGAAAATTGTGGACTACCGGCAGCGCTACGGTGTCGCGGGTCAATAAATTTTGTCCCCCCTAGCTGTGGGCCGGTTAATTTAGAGAGAAGAGCGATGCGAGTCGCCCCTTTAGTACCTCTATTGGTCAGCACCCTTTTGATGTTGGCTGTAGAGGCTTATGGCAACAATAGCCGGGTTTTGTATCGATACACTGATCACCAGGGAGTCCTGGTGATCAACGATGTTATTCCACCGGAATTTGTTCCAAATGGTTATGAGATTCTCACTCTTACCGGTCGTGTAGTTGAAGTAGTTGCACCGCAGCTCAGTCCCGAAGAGTACCAAGCCGAACTTCAGCTAGAGGCCCAGCGGGAAGCGGATCGAAAGCTGCTAAAGCGCTATAACAGTATTGCGGATATTGAGAGTGCACGGTCGCGCAAGTTGGCTGTCGTTGAGCAGGATATGGCTATCATGCGGTCAAATATCAGCAGTCTGCGCCGGCAAATTGCCCAGGAAGAAGCCTCTGCTGCACGAACGCAGCGGGGCGGCCGTGAGGTGGCTCCCGAATTGTTGCAGAGAATTGCAGATCTACAAAAAGAAATGGAAGTGCTTGAGGAGCGCCTCAGCCGGCGTGCGGCTGAAGCGGATACCATAGGGGTTGATTTCGATAAGGCGGTAGCCCGCTACACAGAGCTTAATGTTGAGAGCTAACTGATTTTTCAATACCTGAATAATTTCGGAGGGCTACCGCCAAACAGCCCTCATGAGGAAATGGTTATCTGGCTACAGCCACTGTCTCACGGAAGAAACCAGCCGTTAATACGGGCCACTGTTCTGCCCAGTACTCTGTAGGCTTACGCTTAAAACCACTGCGCACGTATTGGACGATACGCCCCTCCGCGCTCGCCAAAAGCAGGTTGGCAGCACCACCGAGAGGAAGAGTCGGGCGCAGGTGTTCGCGCAACTCGGCTTCGCGCAAGATCTGTCTAATTTGGGTTTCCAGTCGATCAAATAACTGCAGGATTCGTCCATGTAGCCTTTCAGTTTCACCGGTAAGCGCGTCGCCTGTGAGCAGGCGAGTGATTCCAGGGTTTCGCTCACAGAAAGCTAGCAGGAGCTGCAGAATTTTCTGGCAGCGATTGAGAGCCGAGGGCTCCTCCTGCAGGATCATTGCGATACGGCTGAAAATGGTCTCCTCAATAAATTCGATCAGCCCTTCAAACATCTTGGATTTACTGGGGAAGTGACGATATAGCGCGGCTTCAGAGAAACCAACTTCCTTGGCCAGTGCTGCTGTTGTAATACGTGCGCCGGGACTGACTTCCAGCATATGTGCTAGAGCTTCCAGGATTTGTTGACGCCGATTGATTTTTTCGCTGCTCATTGACTGCCTTTGGTCCGCTTGGGGGGCGGAATTTAGTTTTGCTCTTGTCGTCTTATTTTGACGGCGGCGGAATCCTACCGATTCGCCGGGCTGTCTTCAATTGCCAAGGGGCTAGTGGTCCACAGTTTGCGCTTCTATGTTGGTAATCAGGGTACCCACGCCTCGATCTGTAAATATCTCGAGCAATATGGCGTGGGGCACACGGCCGTCGATGATGTGAGCGGAATTTACCCCATCCTGAACAGCGTCCAGAGCGCAGGTGATTTTTGGCAGCATGCCGCCATAGATGGTGCCATCCTGAATTAAGCTCTCTACTTCATTGGTAGTCAGTCCGGTGAGAACCTCCCCCTCCTTATCCTGCAGACCGGCGACGTTGGTGAGTAACATGAGCTTTTCTGCTTTCAATTCCTCGGCGATTTTTCCAGCGACGAGATCGGCATTAATATTGTATGAAACCCCATTGCCGTCGACTCCGATCGGCGCGATAACCGGGATAAAGTCGCTGTGAACCAGCATATTGATCACATCAATATTAACTTTCTCGACTTCCCCTACCTGGCCGATATCAATGATTTCAGAGGCATGTAGTCCCGCACTCTCATTTTTTCGGGTCAACTTTCGCGCTTTAACCAGCAATCCGTCTTTACCGGTGATACCTACCGCGCGGCCCCCATTTTTGTTAATCAAATTGACGATCTGTTTGTTGACGGTGCCCCCTAACACCATCTCTACAACATCCATGGTTTCGCTATCGGTGACTCTCATTCCGTCTACGAATCGGGACTCAATACTGAGCTTGTTTAGCAGCTGCCCGATTTGAGGTCCGCCACCGTGCACTACCACTGGGTTCATACCTACCAGCTTCATCAGGATAATGTCTCGCGCGAAACTGTTTTGTAGTTGCTCATCCACCATGGCGTTGCCACCGAACTTGACCACAATAGTTTTGCCTGTAAAGCGCTGGATATAGGGCAGTGCTTCATTGAGGACCTGGGCACTTTTCAGCGCAGAGTTTAGATCTAGGGACATGGGCAGTTCCTTACACAGGGCGAAAGGGAATCAGGTTTGGGGTCCTGAATTGAGTCGCCAACGATTTAAAGCAAATGTGGTGGATTGTTTTCTAAGCAATAGGGGCAGTGGCCCGATGGCGGCGCAGTCTATTCCGCCGTTTTATCTTAATCGAGCAGCTGCCAGTCGGGTACAGTAATTGCGGGAGCAATCTTTCTGAGCTGTCCCATCACCTCAGTACGGATGCGCTCCAGGGCCTGTTCATTTTCAGCCTCAAAGCGCAGGGTTAGTGCGCTAGTGGTATTGGAGGCACGTACAAGCCCCCAGCCATCGGGAAACTCTATACGCAGGCCGTCGATAGTATTGATATCGGCATTGCCAAAATTCCCCTTATCGCGCAGCTGGTCTATCAGTGAAAACTTCTCAGTTTCCTCTACTGGTAGCAGGATCTCAGGGGTGCTGTGCATTTTCGGCAAGGTGTCGAGGAGTTCATCAAGACTCTGTTCGCGCAGTGCCATAATTTCTAGTACCCGCGCAGCAGCGTAGATACCATCGTCGAAACCAAACCAGCGGTCCTTAATAAAGATATGTCCGGAAAGCTCGCCGCCCAAAATGGCTTTGGTCTCCAACATCTTGGCTTTCATCGGAGAGTGTCCGGTCTTCCACATAATGGGGCGGCCCCCATACTGGCTGATTAGCTGGGATAAACTGCGACTGCTCTTAACGTCGAAGACAATATTTTCTCCCGGATTGCGCGCAAGGATATCCCTTGCCAGCAACATAACCAGTTGGTCTGCCCAAGCGATACGGCCGCTGCTTGAAATCAGGGTGACACGATCACCATCACCATCTAGGGCCACGCCCAGATCTGCTCCTGTAGCCAGAACCTTTTCAGTCAAGGCTTCGAGGTTTTCTGGTCTGGAGGGGTCCGGCGCGTGATTGGGGAAGTTGCCATCCACCTCACAATAGATTGGTGTTACTGCACAGCCGAGCTGCTCAAAGAGGCGGGGAGCCAGGTTAGAGGTGGCGCCATTGCCAGCATCGATAACCAAGTGCGGTTGCCCGGCGAGGGCGACATTATTGAAAACTTCATCGATATATTTATCGGTGATTTCTTGCTCCCGATTGGCGCCTTCCCCACTTTTGAATGGGCCTTTTTTCATCAACTGGTAGAGTCCCTGCAGTTTGTCTTCCGCCAGGGCGCGACCTTTCAGTACGATCTTAAAGCCGTTGTATTCCGCAGGGTTGTGGCTTGCGGTAACAATGACCCCACTACTGGTATTTTTTCCTTTCGCACAAGCGTAATAGAGAAGTGGTGATGGAATCAGGCCGAGATTAATAGAGTTGCAGCCACTATCTAGAATTCCCTCAATCAGGCACTGGCTAAGTGTCTCACTGCTATTGCGTCCATCTCGGCCAACTAGTAAGAGATGTTCTCCAGTGTGCTGTGCCAGGGTGCCGAGCGCTCTGCCTAGCTGATAGGCAAAAGGTTCATTGATTTCCTGCCCGGCGATTCCACGGATATCGTAGGCGCGGAAAACATGCTGGGGATACTCAGAGGTAAGAGGCAGCTCGGGCTTGTCATCGTCACTTTCTGGCAAGTCCTTTGAACTATTTTCTTTTTCTTCGCTTTCTGAGTTCTCCGAATCAGAGTCCGAGATACTGGGTGCTGAGGCCAAGCTCTGCGGCAGAAAATTTGTATTGGAAGCCTGTGTAGTTCCTCCATCAGAGGCTTGTGGGTGCGCCTTATTAAGCTCGCTGCCACTAGCATCCTTACTTCTTTCCCATGGGGCTCTCGAATCGCGAGGTAGGAATTTCAGTAGGGCGAATAGGCTCACCAATATTCCAATACCGGCTCCGATGTAAATCCAGGATGTGGGCAGACTGTGCTGTTCGACAAAGGTTTGGGAGGGACTGAAGTGGAGGCTTAAATAGCTGTCCTCAAGTTGCTCTACAGTGTTGTAGCCTTTTCCTATGCCTGCGCGCCACAGTGTTTGTCGGTGGGCATCGGGAAACTTCTGCATTAACTGAACTTGTCCATGACTACCGCCCAGACTTTTTAAAATGTTTTCCAGCACGGAAAAGGGTTGGGTAGCCAGTAGTTGTTCATTTTCCAGGGTGATAACACTATGAAGTTGCCAGCTATTTTCCACACCTGTACGCAGTACTTCCATCGGTTGCTCAGGTGTTTCCTGACTGCGCTTTAACAGATCGACCAAGGCAAAGTTCAGGGAGGGATTTTGCCCTGAGCCCACTCGAACCTGTTCGGAAGAAAAGGCCTGGAGGGATACCTGCTCAGGTAGTTTGGTAGATTCAATCAGTGTTGCTGCAGGGAGCTTCCTTGATCCAAGGGCCTGCAGGCGCTTCGAATAGTCTGCGACGTAAGACTGCACGACTTCAGCTAGTTCGGCAGTTTTTTGCTTGGCGGCTAGCTCAATCTGCGAATGATTGTGGGGTATTACAAGATACTGGATTAACAGATAGGCACCGCCCAGCCAAGCGACAACTACTAATAATAACGGTAAAAATAACCCTTTCTGCATGGTACCGCCTGGTTTCTTTTTTTTGTTGGAGCCCACAGATATCCCTGATTTGAGCGTAAATGTTGTCACTGAGCCTTGGAGGCGATGAGTTCAATGAGCTGTCGGGCTAGGTCGGTCTTTAATGCGGGAGCCAGTCGGCTCTGACCATTCGCATCTATCACAGTGACAGCGTTGTGATCGCTGTTAAATCCCGAATCCGATTGGCTCACATCGTTGGCAATGATCATATCGAGGTTTTTCCGCTGCAGCTTGCTCTGGGCGTGGGCGAGAACCTGTTCTGTCTCTGCGGCGAACCCGATAGTGAAAGGCCGTAGCTCAGTACGCGTGGCTATGGCTGCAACAATATCGGGATTTTTGATGAGGGCAATTGCATCATCATCTTGCCCGTCTTTCTTTTTGATTTTCTGCTCAGCGACTTGGGCCGGGCGGAAATCAGCAACGGCTGCTGCACTGATAAAGATATCGCAGTGATCGGCGGCACTTTTGGCGGCCTCATACATATCCTGGGCGCTGATAACATCGATACGATTGACCTTTGGCGGCGTATCCAAATTTACGGGGCCGGCAATCAACGTCACTTCGGCACCGGCACTCTGCGCCGCCGCAGCTAGGGCGAAGCCCATTTTTCCAGAGCTGTGGTTGCTGAGGAATCTCACTGGGTCAATGGCTTCCCTGGTAGGGCCGGCAGTGATTACTACTTTGCGGCCCTGCAGTGAGTGGCTTGTGTGAAACAGGGATTCAGTGTGTTCCGCCAGGTTTTCTGGTTCTAACATACGGCCGGGGCCCACGTCGCCACAGGCCTGGCTACCCGCGCCTGGGCCCCAGAATATGACTCCGCGCTCCTTTAGGGTCTGAGCATTGGCTGAGGTAGCTGCGTGGCGCCACATGGCTTGGTTCATGGCTGGTGCCAGGGCCAGGGGGGCTTCGCTGGCCAAACAAAGGGTGGTTAAGAGGTCATCAGCCATACCGGCAGCCAACTTTGCCATTACCTGGGCACTGGCTGGAGCAATCAGGATAAGATCAGCCCATTTCGCCAGTTCGATATGACCCATAGCGGCTTCTGCCGAGGGATCCAACAAGTCTGTATGCACCGGGTTAGCGGATAGCGCCTGAAAGGTCAGTGGCTGTACAAACTCCTGTGCTCCGGCGCTCATTACCACTCGGACATCGGCACCGCGCTCTTTGAGCCGGCGAACCAGGTCGGCACTCTTATAGGCGGCAATTCCACCGCTGATACCTAAAAGTATGCGTTTGTCGGCCAGAGAGGACATAAATGCTGTTTCCGGTTTGGTGCGAGCCGGTAAGATTAGCATTTCTATGTCGTTTCTTATAAGACTGCAGTAGTGCTTCAAAGGCGCAGCGTGGAAGAGGTGTTCAGTAGATGTGCGATAGATAAGACACTGACTAACTGGGCTACAAATGAAAATAAAGGACTGGCCGGCAGGTGAGAGGCCTCGGGAAAAGCTGTTGGAGAGAGGAGCTGAGGCTCTGTCGGATGCAGAGCTATTGGCAATTTTTCTGCGCGTGGGGCTCCCCGGCCTCTCAGCCGTGGATTTGGCCAGAGGGCTTCTCAATGATTTTGGCGGCTTGCGCCCTCTGCTGGAGGCTGAGCGAGACGATTTCTGCCGAGCGCGAGGGCTCGGCGACGCCAAGTTTGCCCAGTTGCAGGCGGCGCTGGAAATGGCCAAACGGCACTTGGCGGAGACCATACAGCACGGCAGCGCACTGTGCAGTCCCGGAGCGGTCAGGGATTACCTGGCAATCCAGCTCAGGCACCGGCGCAGGGAAGTGTTCTGCTGCCTCTACCTGGATAATCAGCACCGGGTAATCGCTTTTGAGGAGTTGTTCGAGGGGACTCTGAATGCGGCGAATGTCTACCCGCGCGAAGTAGTACAGCAAGCGCTGCTGAAGGGAGCTGCGGCGGTTATTTTGGCGCACAACCACCCGTCTGGTGTCAGTGAGCCCAGCCAGGCAGATATCTGGATTACCGAGCGTTTGACCCAGGCACTAGAGCTGGTGGATATCAAGGTTCTGGACCATTTGATCGTCGGTGAGGGCAAGGCGCTATCCTTTGCAGAGCATGGATTGATGTAAAGGTGTCGTTCCCGGCGTTGAAATGTTGTACAAAACTTGCTCCCTACGGGCTCTTTTGGTATAAAACGCCGCTCTTTGCGGCCGGGCCAGATTCTGCACAGGTTCCGCCGCCATCCAGGAACCGGATTAGAATCCCGATTTTTATGTTCCCGCACTACCTTTTCCTCTTCAGGATTGGCGCCATGCGGGCACAAGCGTTTTGAAGAGGCCAACAGATGTCCAAGGTATGTCAGGTAACCGGTAAGCGTCCGGTCACCGGAAACAATGTATCCCACGCTAAGAACCGCACCAAGCGTCGCTTTGTGCCGAACCTGCACAGCCACCGTTTCTGGGTTGAATCCGAGAAGCGTTTTGTGAAGCTGCGTGTTTCCGCGAAAGGCATGCGCGTTATCGATAAGAAAGGTATCGACGCTGTGCTGACTGAGCTGCGCGCCCGCGGCGAAAAAGTGTAACGGCTGTAGCCCAGCTAATAGATTGGAGATAGAGCAATGCGTGAGAAGATTCGTCTGAATTCCAGCGCCGGTACTGGCCATTTCTACACCACTACCAAAAACAAGCGCAACATGCCTGAGAAAATGGAGATCAAAAAGTACGATCCCGTTGTACGCAAGCATGTAATGTACAAGGAAGGCAAAATTAAATAATTGCCTACCGCTACTGTACAAAAAGCCCGGTTCTAACCGGGCTTTTTTGTGCGTATTGGAAATTGAGCAGCCAGTTTACACAGGGTAACTCCAGAAGATGCCAGAGCTCCCAGAAGTAGAAACCACTCTCAGAGGCCTGCAACCTCACCTGGAGGGGCATAAAATTCGCTCCGCAAAAGTGCGCCAGCACCAGTTGCGCTGGCCCGTGGAAGCAGACTTTGAGCGCCGTGTCCGCAATGCCCGGATACTGAAGCTGGAGCGCCGCGCCAAGTACCTGCTGGTGCACACCGATAAAGGCTGCGCTATCTGGCACCTGGGGATGTCTGGCAGCCTGCGAATGGTCGAGGCTGCACAGGCACCGGAAAAGCATGATCATATCGACTGGCGCCTGGATAGTGGTCTCACACTGCGTTACCGCGACCCGCGCCGTTTTGGTGCCCTACTGTGGACAGTGGCGGACCCACTGGCCCACGACTTACTCAGCCATTTGGGCCCAGAGCCTCTCTCGGAAGAATTTAGTGGTGACTATCTGTTCGAAACTTCGCGCAAGCGTAAGCAGTCTGTCAAAACCTTCGTCATGGATGGCCGTATCGTTGTGGGGGTGGGTAATATTTACGCCAGTGAATCTCTTTTCCTGGCGGGCATTCGCCCAGATCGACAGGCCGGTTCTATTTCCAAAGCCCGATACCAGCGCTTGGCTGAGTCCATAAAGCAGGTTCTCAGTCAGGCAATCGCCCAAGGTGGGACTACCTTGCGGGACTTTATTGGCGGCGATGGAAAACCTGGCTATTTCGCCCAACAGCTAAATGTTTATGGCCGTGCGGGTGAGTCCTGTCCCTCTTGCGGCCGAGCAGTCAAAGATATGGTTTTGGGCCAGAGAAATACCTTTTTCTGCTCTAGCTGCCAACGTTAAATCGCATCCTTCTGGCAGCTTTAGGCAATACTAATATCATCGTATTGCCGATAAGGAGCTGCTTAGTGGTCATGATATTGCCTTTTCTTACGGTCACCCTGTCGATTTGGGCCGTTTGGAATGGTCGTCGCGGCTCTGCAATGGGCTGGTGGTTGTTGACCTTGCTAATCTTCATTATGTGGTGTGGATATCATATGACGCGAGCACTGTCGCTGTCTTTCTAGGGACCGTGCCCATGATGGTGTTTATGGTCAGAAGGCTGGATAGCTTGGCGCTGTTAGCGGTAAGCATAATCCTATGGATTGCCTTGATCATGGAGTTGGTATCTCACCAACACCCCTGCCCTCTCTGTCTCTTACAACGTGTTGCCTTTGCCATGATTGGCATGGGATTGATGTTGAACCTGCGCTTTAGTATTCGTGCAGAGCATTACGGCGTTGTTATTCTTTCGTGTCTGGCCGGTCTGTCTGCTGCTGTCAGGCAGGTATTGCTGCATATCACCCCTGGCGATCCAGGGTTTGGCAGCCCAGTATTTGGCTTACATTTATACACTTGGTCTGCGCTGATTTTCTTTGTCTTACTGATCTACTGTGGCGTTGCATTAATGTTTGGCTTTAAGCGGCGAAGTTTTGCCACGAGAGAGTTTACTTTGATTGAAAAGTGCATTGCCATCTCGTTCTTCACTGTCGTGTTGGCCAATTTAGTCGCGGTTCTCCTCGAGTGCGGTCTGGGTCCCTGCACCAGTGGGTCATTTGGGTATCACTGGTTGTGGTCTCGAGGTTAGGCACACAAATGTGTCCGAGCTTTCTACACTTTTCCTGATAAGACCCGAGTCCCGGGGAATTGCGGAAAACTGTGAGGAGTCCCTATGCGTCTGGCCTGCCTGCTCATTTCACTATTGTTAATTGCTTGTGAACGAGCTGAATCCCCCTCGCCGGCCACCAGTGTTGAAACCGCCCAGCACGTTTTAAGGAATGCGTATATCTATACCGTCGACCCGGCCCGCAGTGTTGCCTCGGCAATGGCTATCCGCGATGGGCGCATTGTTTATGTGGGTACAGATCGGGGGGCAGAAGCCCTTGTAGGAGAGGGAACAAAGGTCACTGATCTCAGTGGAAAAATGGTATTGCCCGGTTTTATTCAGCAAATACCTGATGTTGGTATCAGTGACAGTTTGGATTTATCCACATATAAAACTGTAGAGGGGTATGAGAATAGCGTTCGTAAATTTATTCAGGCCAACCCCGAGAAGCAGCTTGTCGTTGGCAGCGGCTGGCGTCATGTCATTTTTGCACCACACAGACCACATAAAGCAATACTGGATCAAATAAATGATTTGATCCCCATTATTCTTTTCTCAGAAGATGGCGCCAGTGTATGGACTAACTCTGAAGGTATTGCCGCAGCTGGGATTGATATGGAGTCTAATTTTTCTGAGGGCGGTAGAATCGAAAAAGATGAAGATGGTCTTCCCATCGGTATTTTTCATGGTCGTGAAGCGGTGGAGGTTTTTTCCCGTCTGATACCCGTAAATAATGAGGGTGAAAAACCAACTCGAAGTTTTTCAGAGATTAAGAATATTGCGGCCCAGAGAGGCGTAACTACTTTTTTTCAGGCTGTAATGCCGCTTAATGATTTAAATAAATATCTCAGCGCCTTCGATCGCCCACTATCGTCAGAGAAATTGAGTTTGCGTATCCGAGCATCCTTTGAAATAGCGATGGATGTCACTGGTAAGAAACTTAGAGAATTGCAGAAGGTTGCAGAAAAATATTCCGGTGATGATTTCAAGATCAATTCGGTCAGCTTGAAAGCTGACAAGGTAGGTTTAGGTGATCAACGTGATTCAGGCCTATCGAGTGAACTTATTTCCAAGATAATTACTCGTGCTAATTCACATAATTTCCAGTTTTACCTGGATGCTAAGAGTAATAAAGAGTTGGCAGCTCTACAAAAGCTCATACAGATATCCCTGGATGGTGGCAGGGAGTTGGGATTGCGTAACACCCTGCTTAATATTAGTTCGGATAATGCTGGGAGTGTATTGTCAGCTGATAAGGAAAAACCGATTTTATTGCTGTCAGTAGCAGCGCGCTCAAAAGTTTCTCCAGATGATAAAAGTTACTTAACTGAAAGTCGAAAATCTAATACAGAGCCTCGTCATATAGCCGTGGTTATGGACTCGGGATATGTTGCCGGGCGAGAGGTGTCACCAATCCAGAACATCCATGCTGGAGTCAGTAACCAGATATCATTGGAGACAATGATTGAAATGTTCACTTTTACCGGTGCTGTTACGAATCACCTGGAGCAGGATACTGGTAGTTTGGAGGTGGGAAAGTGGGCGGACTTTATTGTTTTGGACAAAAACCTGTTTTTAATTCCGCAGCGAGATATTGGTAGTGTCCGGGTGATACAGACTTATTACAAAGGTCAGAAAGTCTATGACCGCAGGCGCTAAGGAGAGGAAGAAACCGAGGGGCAGTGCGCCCCTCGGTTGATCAATGTTAACGCCCTTGGGCGCTGCCCTCGCGGCGGGGGTCGGCTCCCCCGTACAGCTTGTTATTTTGCAAAGCGATTGCATGGATACCACTGTTGAGGCCCCTTTCGACAACCTCGTGCCCACGGGCTTCGAGTTTCTCGATAGTATCGGGGCTGAAAAAGCCGGGCTCCAATTCGACCCTCTTACCGATTGCACCGATATTTCCCGCAGAAATCGCTTCGGCAATCGGCATATTCAAGCCCAGGTGGTAGAGAATGGTGCGCGCGGTGTAGTCAATAATTCGTGAGCCGCCGGGGGAACCCACCAGAAGGCGCATGCTGCCATCTTTGTTGAAAACGATAGTGGGGGACATGGAAGAGCGTGGTCTCTTGCGCGCTTGAATGCGGTTGGCCACCCGCTCCCCACTACTGTTTTTTGGAGTGAAGGAAAAATCGGTGAGCTGGTTGTTGAGCAGGAAGCCCTTTACCATCAGGCGCGACCCGAAGCCGGTTTCAATACTGGTCGTCATACTGACGCCATTACCGTAGCGGTCGACAATCACTAAATGACTGGTGTTGGGCAGCTCTGGCGACTGGGCCATCACCCGCTTCAATCCGAGTTCGGCTGGGGTACCCGGAGTCGCAGCTGTGGCGGAGTCCGGGTCGATTAACTGCGCGCGGCGAGCCAAATAATCCCTGGACACCAGTGATTTACTGGGTACTTGGACAAAGTCGGAATCACCGGAGTAGGTGTTGCGATCGGCAAATGCCAGTTCCGAAGCTTCGATAAATAAGTGGGTGAGCAGATCACTGCCAGGCTCGAAGCGCTCCAGTGGAAACTGTTGCAGCATGCCCAGGATGCCACCGACGGTGGTGCCGCCGGACGATGGGGCATCGGCACCGCACACACGATATTCGAGAAACTCCGAACACAGGGGCTGGCGCTCCTTGGCCCGGTAGCTAACCATATCTTCGAGGCTCAGGAGCCCTGGGTTGGCACTGTCATAGCGCACAGCTTTGACGATAGCCTTGGCAATGTCGCCGTGATAGAAGGCATCCGCACCGCCCTGGGCAATTGCCTCCAGAGTTTCCGCGTAAGCCGGGTTCTTCAAGTTGTGACCCACCGGTAGAGGTTTGCCATCACTGTTGAAGAAGTAGCTGGCAATTGCCGGTCGAGCAGCCACCTTTGGCATGCGCAGTAACAGCTGGTGGAGGCGCGGTGATATCTGAAAGCCGGATTTGGCCAGGTGTATGGCCGGCTGAAATAACTGCTCCCAGGGTAACTTGCCATCGCGCTCGTGAGCCATTTCCAGCATTCGCACAACACCGGGAACGCCGACCGAGTAGCCGCCAATTACAGACTCAAAAAATGAACGCGGCTTGTTATCGCGGATAAAGTAATTTTCGTCTACCTGAGAGGGGGCTGTCTCGCGCCCGTCGTAGTACTTGAGCTTCTTTGCCGCAGCGTCATAGCTGAGCATAAATGCCCCGCCACCAATCCCGGAGGATTGTGGCTCTACCAATCCCAATACCATCTGAGCGGCAATGGCGGCGTCCACAGCGCTGCCGCCCCGGGCGAGAATCTGCTCGGCAGCCCGGCTGGCGTGGGGGTTGGCAGTGACTGCCATATAGAAGTTGGCCGTTGAGGACTTAACGGCAGTACGACCGGTATCAAACTCCGGTTGTGGTTCATCGGCAAAAGCGAAAGCGGGACTCAGAACCAGTGCAAAGGCGGCGAGAAAGTTGCGCACGTAACACTCCGCGGATTGTGGATAAATCCGCTCGAGTGTATCAGAAATAGCCAGATTCAGGCTTAACGAAATTTCTCTTCCAGCGCGCTTTGTACAGCAGCCGGAACAAACTTGGTGACATCGCCGCCCAGGGAGGCAATTTCACGTACTAAAGAGGATGAAATGTAGGACAAATGTTCTGCCGGTGTCAGGAACAGGCTTTCCATATTGGGCGCTAACTGGCGGTTCATATTGGCCAGCTGGAATTCGTATTCAAAGTCGGACACCGCGCGCAGACCGCGCAGTACGCCATAAGCATCTACCTGGCGCACCAGGTCGGCGAGCAGGATATCGAACCCAATGACTTCGACATTGGGCAGGTGACCGAGAACTTTTTGTGAAAGTTCTACCCGCTCCTCTAAGGTGAACAGGGGGTTTTTGCGATTGCTGGCAGCCACAGCCACGATAACGTGGTCAAATAAGCGGCATGCGCGCTCCACCAAGTCCAAGTGACCATTGGTGATGGGATCGAAGGTTCCGGGATAGACGACTTTTTTCATACGCCAGGGCTTAAATGCGGGCCGAATGGGATGCGAATGGTAAACAATTTACGGCTAAGGTCAAAACCGAATCTTTTTATTCTTTCCTAACCTGACGGGCCAGCACGGCGAAACAAGCGCATACACACCTGTCCCGCACGTTTTTCTTTTTCCTGTTCCCAGCCAGGTACTGATGCAACCACTGTGTCTCGCGGTGTTTCCACATAGATTAATGCATCCTGCGAAAGATGGCTGGACAGGGCGCCTAGAGTTGCCTGCCAAAGATTGTCAGCAAAAGGGGGATCGATAAATACGAGGTCGTATTTACTTCCATTACTTCTGAGGAACTCTTCTGCACTACAGTTATGGACTTTGGCTTCCCGGGCGTTTAACTGTTTTAACTGTTCCGCCAGGGTTCGCGCAGCGCGAGTATTCAGCTCGACAAAATCTACCGAGCCAGCGCCTCGGGATAGCGCCTCCAGACCCAGGGCACCTGAACCGGCAAAGAGGTCCAGGCAGCGGGCGTCGGGCAGGTAGAACTGTAGCCAGTTAAACAGAACCTCCCGCAGTCGGTCGCCGGTAGGTCTCAAGCCCTCCACTGGGGCAAACTGTAATTTTCGCCCGCGCCACTGTCCGCCAATGATGCGTAACTGTGAAAGGTTTTGCGGGCTTTGCTTTCGGGATGAACTTCTGGCCAAGGTAACTCTCTACTGGGGGCTTAGCGATGCTAAGATTAGCGTCTTTCTGCAAGCGGTACATCCGGACATACGAATGATTTTTGACTTCCTGCGCAAAAAGAAGAAGCGCAAGCCCGAACAAAGTGAACCCCAGCAATCCCAGGCGGAGGTCACTGCTGCGTCTGAAGAGGAATCATCGGCGCAGAGCCCAGAGCCTTCAGCTCAAGATAAAGAGTCCTCAGCGCTGGATAAAACGCCCTCAGACATAGAGGAAAAGTCGCCTGCCCAGGGAGAAACTCCCGCTCTGGAGGAGACAAAGGCCTCTATCGATGAACCCACTGCCCCAGCTTCTGCGCCCCAAGAGGAAAGTGCCAGCTGGGCGCAGCATACCGATGCCGCGGGCGAGCCGGAGGCTGTTGTCGAAGCCCCCCAGGTGGCTGTAGCAGCAGAGCCTGTAAAAGAGGAAGACGAAAAGCCAGCCCCGATTCAGCCCGAGCCAGCTCCAAAACCCAGAGCCAAAGAGCAGCCGAAACCGGAAGCCAAAAAGAAAGAGGGCTTCTTTGCGCGTATTCGTCGCGGCCTCAGCCGCACCAGCAACCAGTTTGTCGAGGGGATGGGAAACCTGTTCCTCGGGGCCAAGGAGATCGATGAAGATCTACTGGAAGAACTTGAAACACAGCTGTTAATGGCAGATGTGGGAGTTGAGGCCACCAGCGAGATCGTCGAGCGCCTGACCGAACGGGTATCCCGTCGGGAACTGGCCGATGGCGATGCACTTTACAAGGCATTGCAGCAGGAGCTGGCTGACTTACTCGATAGTGTTGATGCTCCCCTGGAAATCGATATTAGCAAAAAGCCTTACGTCATCCTGGTAGTGGGCGTAAACGGTGTGGGTAAAACCACAACAATCGGCAAGCTGGCTCACCGCTTTCTCGGTGAAGGCAAGTCGGTGATGTTGGCTGCCGGTGATACATTCCGTGCCGCAGCAGTTGAGCAGCTGCAGGTTTGGGGGCAGCGCCACGATGTACCGGTTGTAGCGCAGCATACCGGTGCCGATAGTGCGTCAGTTATTTTCGATGCGGTTCAGTCTGCCCAGGCGCGCGGCGTCGATGTGGTAATTGCCGATACCGCCGGGCGCCTGCACACCAAATCCAACTTGATGGAGGAGTTGTCCAAGGTGCGCCGGGTGATGGGCAAACTGGACCCCAGCGCGCCCCACGAGGTGCTGTTGGTACTGGATGCTGGCACTGGCCAAAATGCGATTAACCAGGCCTCTCAGTTCCGTGAGGCGGCCGGCGTTACTGGCTTGGTGCTGACCAAATTGGATGGTACTGCCAAAGGCGGCGTTATCTTTGCCCTGGCTCGTCGTTTCGGCATCCCGGTGCGTTTTATCGGTGTGGGTGAGCAGGCGGAAGATCTACAGCCATTCCGTGCTCGTGAGTTCGTATCCGCCCTGTTTGGCCGCGATAAGGCCTGATAATTCGCCTAGGAAATAACAAGAACAACAGAAGCCGTGATCACTTTCGATAATGTGAACAAGCGTTACGCATCGGGGCAGGATGCCCTGGTGCGAGTCAGCCTGGAAATCCCCCGTGGCGATATGGTGTTTCTAACCGGTCACTCCGGTGCGGGTAAAAGTACTTTGCTGAGACTCCTGACCGCGATTGAACGCCCTACTAAGGGCAGTATTCTTGTCGCCGGACAGAATCTCAACCGCCTGCGCAATGGCCAGATCCCCTACTACCGTCGCAACCTGGGTATTGTCTTCCAGAATCACCAGCTGCTATTCGACCGAAGCGTTTTTGACAATATTGCCCTGCCCTTGTCTGTTGCTGGTTGCAATAAGCGCGAGGTGGGGCGTCGGGTTCGCGCAGCCCTGGATAAGGTCGGCTTGCTGCATAAGGAAAAGCAAAATCCCATTATGTTGTCTGGTGGTGAGCAGCAGCGGGTTGGGATTGCCCGCGCAGTCGTTAATAAGCCCGTGATACTGGTTGCCGATGAGCCCACCGGCAACCTGGACCCAACACTCTCTCAGGAAATCATGCAGTTGTTCGCCGACTTTAACGCTGTGGGGGTTACGGTGCTGGTGGCGAGCCACGACTTGGAGCTGATTGCACGGATGCGCCGACGGGTATTGACCCTACAGGCTGGCCAATTGATTTACGACGGAGTTCCGAGCCGTGAAGTACACCCAAGCTAAAGCGCAACGGCAGGCCAACCCTGCCGCAGACAAGCGTGTGCGCAGCACCGGCGCTGTTGTTGCGCAAACAGGGCTGGGCGATCGATGGAATAGCTGGTTGGGGCATCACCGTGAGATGGCTGCCGACTCTGTCAGTCGATTTTTTAGCGCACCCATGGCCAGTGCAATGACGGCGCTGGTGATTGCTATTGCCCTGGCCCTGCCGGCGGCATTGCAATTGGGATTGTTGAATTTCCAGCGCGCGGTGGCTGGTTGGGATGGGCAGCCACAAATTTCTGTTTTTCTACACAAAGATGCGAGACAGGCTGCGGTTAATTCCCTGGCCGACAAATTGCGCAGTGACCCCGCTATCGCGGAGGTAACTTATGTCTCCCCGGAAGATGCACTGGCAGAGTTTGAACAGGCCTCGGGGCTTGGGGATGTATTGGTTGGCCTGGATGCCAACCCCCTGCCGGCAGTGCTGTTGCTGCGGCCAAGGGATGCGAAGGACGGCGATAAACTTCAGGCTTTGGTGGAGAACCTGAGAGCCCAGGCACTGACGGATTCAGTGGTCTTGGATCTCGCCTGGGTCCAGCGCCTCGCCCAGATCACCGAACTGGGGCAGCGTCTCTCCGCAGGTCTAGCCCTGTTATTGGCACTGGGAGTGGTATTGGTGGTGATCAATACCATACGACTGCATATCGAAAGTCGTCGGGAGGAGATCCTGGTAGTAAAGCTCGTTGGCGGCACTAATGCGTTTGTGCGACGGCCGTTCCTTTACAGTGGCATTTGTTATGGACTATTTGGTGGGCTGTTGGCGTGGCTGTTGCTTGCAGGTGGTGTGGCTATGTTGTCTGGTCCAGTTGAGAGTCTGTCATCAAGTTATGGCAGTAGCTTCGAACTGAGAGGGCCGGGCGCCAGTTACTTCTTTCAATTAACTTTGGGGGCCTCCTCTCTGGGCCTATTAGGGGCTTGGCTTGCGGTAGCGCGACACACTCGCAAGATAGAACCCCGCTGACCGTTCAGTCTGATCAAGAAGGGTAAAGTGTTCTGGCAAAGGGAACCTGAGGCGTAAAAAGCCCCTCTAATTCCGCGAAATACAACAGAATACGGTAGTTGTTGGCGGGCTTTCTTATCTGCCCGTGCAAGTGCTACACTGAGTCCAGCTTGTCGCCGGATACAGTATCCGCCGGCAGCGGCCGGTAAGATCGGCCGACTAATAATGACAGGAGAGACCTGAATGGGAACCAGCCTACAGCCAGTGCATACGCTGTCTCCGGGCGCCAACCTGGGAGCTTATATCCAGACCGTCAGTGGTTTTGACGTACTGACCGCTGAACAGGAAAAGCACCTGGCAGAAGACCTCTATTACCGCGAAAATCTCGATGCTGCACGCCAGTTGGTCATGTCACACCTACGCTTTGTAGTGCATATCGCCAAATCTTATTCCGGCTACGGGCTCAATGAAGCCGACCTGATTCAGGAAGGTAATGTCGGTTTGATGAAGGCCGTCAAACGCTTCAATCCCGAAAAGGGAGTGCGCCTGGTATCCTTTGCGGTACATTGGATTAAAGCTGAAATCCACGAATTTATCCTGCGCAACTGGCGTATTGTCAAAATTGCCACCACCAAGGCGCAGCGCAAATTATTCTTCAACCTGCGCGGTCAGAAGAAAAAACTCGCCTGGTTGACCAATGCAGAAGCTAAAGCCGTCGCCAAAGACCTGAATGTGGATGTTACCCAGGTCCATGAAATGGAAGGCCGCCTGGCTGCACACGATGCGGCTTTTGATGCGGGTGTCGATGACGATGACGATACCGCCTGGCAGGCACCGGCTCACTACCTGGAAGACCGCAGTTTTGATCCGGCCGCCCAGCTTGAGCGGGATAACTGGCAGGAAACCAACTTGACCAGCCTCGCCAGTGCCATGGCACAACTGGATGATCGCAGCCGCGATATTATTCAGGCCCGCTGGCTCAGTGAGGAGAAATCCACATTGCATGAGTTGGCTGATAAGTATGGTGTTTCCGCTGAGCGAATTCGCCAGCTGGAAAAAAATGCCATGAAGAAAGTGCGTGCTGCTATGGAAGCCTAAATCGGCATTCTGGTACACGGGTAAAAAACCGCGCAGTAGCGCGGTTTTTTTTGTCCCGCCTGTTACAGGCATACCTGTCACCACTGGGTAAAACAAAAAGGGAAGGTAATGGCCAAACTCTATCTGCTGCTGTGTGCATTCTTTGGCGCTAGTGGTGTGGCTCTGGGGGCGTTTGGGGCTCACGGCCTGCGCGGTAAAGTGGCAGAGAACCTGTTAGAGGCCTATAAAACCGGAGTCCAGTACCAGATGATCCATGCCCTGGCGTTGTTTGGTGTGGTACTGCTAATGCAAAACTGGGGAAACCGATTATCGCTGACCCTGAGCGGTGCTCTTTTTACTTTCGGTATTATCTTCTTCTCCGGCAGTCTCTATGCCTTGGCACTGGGAGGCCCCCGATGGTTAGGTCCAATCACTCCTCTCGGTGGGCTGATGATGATTGCCGGTTGGGTAGCCCTGTTTTTTGCCGCATTTAATTTCTCTAAGTAGCCACCTTTACTGGGCTTACACTCAGATACCGAGCCCGAACAAAACATCAAGATATAAACCGTTTCGCATAAGAGGTCGCGAATAATGCAAGACGAATCTGCGGAAGATTTTCCCTACCGCACAGAATTTAAGAAGAAATCTATCCGCAGCTATGTGATTCGCGCGGGGCGAATGACAGAGGGGCAGCGCAATGCCTTTGACAATTATTGGGGGCAGTATGGACTCTCCCTATTTGATGGACCTCTGGATCGCCAACAGGTCTTTGGCCGCGAGGCGCCACTGGCGTTAGAGATCGGTTTCGGTATGGGTGACTCCCTGCTGACCATGGCTGAAGCCGAGCCAGATAAGGATTTTATTGGTATTGAAGTACACCCGCCGGGGGTTGGCCGGTTGATCAATAATGCCGGCAAGGCAGGTATCAAAAACCTGCGTGTTTACATGGCCGATGCGGTCGATGTCCTAAACGATTGTATTGCCGATGGGAGCCTGGATCGTTTCCAGCTGTACTTCCCTGACCCCTGGCACAAGAAGAAGCACCACAAGCGCCGGATAGTGCAGCCGGAATTTGTTCGCCTGATTTGCAGCAAGTTAAAAACCGGCGGCCTTATGCATATGGCGACAGATTGGGAGAATTATGCCGAGCATATGCTGGAAGTATTGCAGGGTGAAAACCTGCTAGAAAATACCGCCAGTGAGGGTGATTATGTTGCCCGGCCAGAATGGCGCCCAGAGACCAAGTTTGAGCGTCGAGGGCAGAGACTGGGGCACGGTGTTTGGGATCTGGTATACCGCAGGTTACCTGGTGAAGCGCTGCCGCTAACTACCACTAAGGTAGATGCGTCAACAGTTGAAGAGTCCAAAGGCGAATAATTCGCACTGACGATCGATGTTTGCCACCGGTGCTAACATGGCACCAGTGGCATGCAACAGCCTACCTCTATTGTTAGAAAAACTCATTCCAGTTTTTCTTGGCCGCTTCCCATCGGCGCTTGTCTTCGACAACATTCAGGTTGCGGATGGTGTTACTGTCATAGGACATCCAGTCCGACAGTTCAATATTATTTTGGGTGCCTGCAAAATAACGCATGCGAAAGCGGCGAATAAATTGGTTGGGAATAGCCATAAAGGCAACTTCACGTCCCTGGGTGACAGTGGAAACCTCTACGCATTGGTGGTTTCTTTTATCGAGCTCATAGATAAAACCGGTAGTGGCTAAGTCACCCTCATTTGTTCCATGCACAAAATAATACCTTTTTGGGCAATAAGTTTTGTTGTGCCAGGCAAAGCGCGCAACAATATTTGCATTGGTAGTGGTTGAAATGACTTGGTTAGATGCTCCGGTACCCAGGTGCGGATCAAAGCGGCCATTTTGATTCATCCAGGGAAAGAATCCCCCGGCTTGCCACAGCTTCTGTGGTGGGCGGGTATCGCCACGGTATAACAGTGTTGTCACTGTGTGCAGATTAAAACCACTGCGGCTAAATCGGTAATTAAATAGTGAGAAAGGGACGTCCAAATGGGCTTCGATGTTGGATATTGCTCTCCTCTCAGAGCTGAAAGCTTCACTGGCTTGTCGATACCAGCAGTAAGCTCCACCGAGTAAAGCTAAAACGGCATCTTTACGGCGTGTTATTCCATCGCTATCGAGTAGCTTGGTGGGTGTGGAGGGATCAAATCCAGTAAGCCAGGTATATAGGGTTTCCACTAGTACTTTGGCGACACGGGTAATCCTTCCGTAATCATTTGTTTGAATTTGTACTGCCTGGCTTACTAATTGGTCGATCCGGGTTAGTCCATCACTACTGCGCTTGTGATACCACTTACTGTTGCTATTGGAATTATTTTGGAAGTCCTGTGCGTACTCACGGATACTTTTGGGGACATAGCAGGTGGTTTGTATGTTTTGTGGGTGAACCAAGTTCCTAACATAGTTATCGATATTGGGTGCCAGCAAGGGTTAACTCTCCTGTCTTTATTACTGTTTTTCGCCACTAGCCGTCTATGCTTCTAGTGGTGCTGTGATTATCGAATTTTATTTCCAATAAGAACCGGATTCAGGAAGCATCGCGAAAACAAAACCGAATTATTTTTATTAATAGATATTGATGTTAATAATAATTTGGGGGGTTGATCAAGGAAGGAATCTTGGTGTTTCTAATGAGAAGGCGTGACCCTCTGCTTTCATTTCTCTATAGCCTGCCGTTTATCTTACTCTTTACAGTTTCTGAAGTCCGTGCTGATTTTGTTGGAACTTTAAACCTCTATGTTAATGGGGGTAAGCATTGGTTTGATGGTGACCGCCTACAAGGCACGCCATTTCGCGGTTTTGAAATGCGAGATACCTCAGGTGTCGGTGCCGGTTTTGGCTTTAACATGACAAATCATTGGGCGATGGAAGGGGTTGTCGACTATTTCGTCGTGAGTGTTGCGGATACGCCCGAGAAAGTAGATGTGTATAACTACCGCATAGATCTCCTATATCAATTTGGAGGGCAGTTCTGCGGTAATTTTTGTTGGCAGCCCTATGTCGCGTTTGGCCTGGGTGAAATGCGTATTAATTACGACCGGCGCTACCGTAAAAAGCACTGGCATCCAGATGACCCAAAGTATGTCTATGATCCGGATCATCCCTACGACCCATACTATCCCTATCCTTGGGATTGTCGTAAGAAATTCTATGTCCCTGAGGATCGGCCAGACGGCCACCATTATCCCTACCCGCCCTACCATTGTGACTGGCATGACCGGCAAAATATGGTGAATGTGGGAATGGGAATTAAATATCACCTGGGGCCCCGTTGGCAGGCCCGCGCAGATATACGGCTTTTCCAGGGGGTCGAAGAAGGTGGTGTCGATGGTTTTGCCAGCTTGGCGGTCGGCTATCAATGGCTTGAATATCCGGATTTCTGGTATGACGAAGATGCCGATGGTGTTATTGATGCCACTGATCAATGTCCGCAGACGCCAGTGGGAATCGATGTGCAATTAGATGGCTGCCCGCTGGATACAGATTTTGATGGTGTACCCAGCTATATCGATCAATGCCCAAATACACCGATTGGTATTGCAGTGGATGAATACGGTTGCATTCGTTAAGGACAACTAAAATCGATTTCTTCAGCGGGCGGCAGAAAGGTTCTGAAGCCCGCTGAAGATATTGTTTAAAATGATTTTCTATAAAGTTACTCGCTGCGAATTTCTTCGAGCTTCTCAGAAATTTCCAGCCATTCCATTTCCAGTTCTTCCATTAATTCCTGCTGCTCCGACTGCTCTTTATTAAGTCGAGCTATTTCCTCCTGCTGGCCGCCGCTATATAGCGCCTCATCGGCAAGTTTTTCCTGTACTGCGGCCAATGCCTTTTCTGCCGCAGCCATCTGTCGCTCAATATTTTTGAGTTTGTTGGTCAGGGGCTTCAGTTGTTCGCGTAGTGCGGCGGCGGCGCGCCTTTGGGCCTTCTTATCCTCAGGGGCTTTTTCCTCTGTGCCTGTATCAGTGGAGGCGCTCTCCTCTTTGCGTTTCTTTTCCCGGTTAAAGCCGAGCAGCCACTGTTTGTAGTCATCAAGGTCGCCGCTATAGGGTTCGGCGCGGCCATTGGCCACCAGAATAAATTCGTCGGCAGTATTGGCCAGTAGATGACGATCGTGGGAAACCAATATGACGGCACCGGGAAACTCCGCCAGTGCCAAGGTCAGGGCGTGGCGCATTTCCAAATCAAGGTGGTTTGTCGGTTCATCGAGAAGCAACAGGTTAGGTTTTTGCCAGGCCAGTAGCGCCAGGGCTAAACGGGCTTTTTCACCGCCGGAAAAGCCCCCTACGGTTTCGAAAACCCGATCGCCGATAAAACCGTAGCCGCCGAGAAAATCCCGCAGCGATTGCTCTGAGGCATCGGGGCTCAGCCTTTGCAGGTGCAGCAATGGGGAACCGTTGCTATCCAGTGCTTCCAGCTGATGCTGGGCGAAGTAGCCGATGGCCAAGTGTTCGCCACATTGGCGCTCGCCGCTGAGGGGGGCGAGTGTGCCAGCCAGGGTTTTGATTAGAGAAGACTTGCCCGCACCATTGGGGCCGAGCAGGCCGATACGGCGACCCGGTTGAATACCCAGCTGAACGTTCTTTACCACTATTTTTTCGGCATAGCCGATATCCGCCTCGCGCAGGTCGATTAACGGATTAGAGGTTTTCTCTGAGGATGGCAAAGTAAAATGAAAAGGGGAATCCACATGGGCTGGGGCAATCAGAGCCATCCGGTCCAGGGCTTTCAGGCGGCTTTGTGCCTGCTTGGCCTTGCTCGCTTTGGCGCGAAAGCGCCGCACAAAGTCTTCCATATGTGCGCGTTCGGCCTGCTGTTTTTCAAACTGTATTTGCTGCTGGGCCAGGCGCTCAGCGCGAGCGCGCTCGAAGGCACTGTAGTTGCCGCTGTACAAGACCAGTTTTTGCTGTTCAAAACTGACAATGCCGTCGACCACTGCATCGAGAAAGTCGCGGTCGTGGGAAATAATCAGCAGGGTACCGGGGAAGCGTTGCAGCCACTGTTCCAGCCAAAGGGTGGCATCCAGATCCAAGTGGTTGGTGGGCTCGTCCAACAGCATAAGATCTGCGGGGCACATCAGGGCACGGCCCAAATTGAGGCGAATACGCCAGCCACCTGAGAAGCTGCGAACGGGGCGCTGTTGCTCTTCGTGGGAAAAGCCGAGCCCGTCGAGGAGTTGCGCGGCGCGCGCTGGGCCACTATAGCCATCAATACTGGCCATGCGCTCGTGCAGTTCTGCCAGTTTGTGACCGTCGGTATCGCCGCTTGCTTCGGCCTCTGCCAGTTGCTTTTGCAATAGCCGCAACTCGCTATCGCCGTCTAAAACGTAATCCAGTGCTGACTGCTCACTAGCTTCTACCTCTTGAGCCATATGGGAGATACGCCAGGTGCTGGGGAGGTCTACCCGCCCTGCATCGGTTTCCAGTTGTCCAAGCAGCAGTTTGAACAGGGTTGACTTGCCACAGCCGTTGGCACCGATAATTCCCACTTTGTGGCCGGGGAAGATTCTGCAATCTGCGCTGTCAAGCAAGTCGCGCTCACCTCGGTGCAGAGAAACCCCTTGTAAATTGATCACTGGAAAAACCTCATATGGATAGGCCGATGAATGCTAGGCTATTGAACAGACCCGGACTCCACAGAGACTGGGGCACTATGCCGATCAGCAAAGGGTCGGGATTCTAACGTGACAAATACTTCACCTCCATCTTCCCCCAAGGAAAACCCCCTCTGGCAGTTCAGCTTGGACTTTTACGCCTACCAGGATGTCGAGAAGTTCCTACTCGACTGCCAGGACAGAAATGGCGCTGACGTGTGTCTTCTGCTGTGGGCGAGCTATACAGCCGTTTGTGGCAAGGAAATCAGTGAAGAGGGATGGAGAGTCGCAGATCGAGGCGTTGCGCCGCGCAGGCGAATGATTCGCAGTGTGCGACACCTGCGTCGTTGGTTGGGGAGTTTGCGCCCCCATACCCAGCGGGCCTACGCACTGTGTAAACGCTATGAATTGAAGCTGGAGCAGTTACAGTTGGCCGCGCTGTGGAAAATTTATGCTGAGGACTGGCCGGGGGATCGTTCTGCACTGGAGCTAGCATCCCAGCAATATGGTTTGCAGCAAAAAGATCAGGCCCGCTGGGCGGGCCTGATCGAAAGCTACTTGGCTCACAGGGGGGCAGCGGGTTAAGCCACTGTTACACCCCTCTGGGCACTGTACTTTTCTGGGGTCGCCGGTAATACAGTCGTGAAAAGTACAGAGCCCAATTAAGCAGCACTATATTTGGCTGCGAGGAGTCCCGAGACTACTCGCCGCTGGGTTGCTCCGAAGAAAACAGGCTGTTTGCCGGAGTGCTAGGAGTAATCGTTGCTGCTGGGCGCGGAGCATCCATCGGTTTCTGCTGCTCAGCTGGAGCCATGGTTTTTGAATCGTCTTTGGGCTTCTCTACGGTTTCTGGCTTGCTGGCAGCCTTCACCTTTGGAGTTTCTGCGCTTGGCTTGACTGTTGCAGGCTTGGCTTCCGTAGAGGGTTTGCTCGCCGCTGGTTTTTTGGCAGCAGTAGTTTTAGCTGGAGCTTTCTTCGCTGGAGTTTTTTTCTCGGCAGTAGAAGCTTTCTTGGCTGGCGCTTTTTTCGCAGCAGTGGAGGCTTTCTTTGCGGGAGTTTTCTTTACAGCTTTAGTGGTAGCGGCGGTTTTTGCCGGTGCTTTCTTGGCACTAGTTTTCTTTTCTGTGGCTTTTTTTGCCACTGTCTTTTTTGCTGTTTTGGTGGTGCTGGTAGTGCTTGCTTTAGTGCGGCTCTTTGCTGCGGTTGCTTTAGGAGCAGCTACTTTTTTTGAGGTGGTAGCTTTACGGGCTTTTGGCTTGGATTTGTTCAGCAGTTTTTCTGCTTTTACACCGGCCTTACGTACAGCTTCGGCAGCTTTCAGCTCGGCTTTTGCCTGGGACTCAGTACCCTTTGCTTCGGCGTGTGATGCCTTTGCTTGCTGGAGTACTTCGTTATGCTTTTCTACATTGGCCTTGGCGGTTTCTACACGCTTTTGAGTGGCAGCTGTCTTTCGTGTCTTGGCTGCAGTTCTAGCGTCTACTAGTTTGGTTTTCGCTTTAGCTAATTTTTCTTTTGCGGAAGTCAGTGCTTTTCCGGCTTTTAAAACACTTTTGCCGGCATCGGTAACTTTCTTGTTGCGGGCTTTGTCCAGCTTGACGGTTAGCTTGGAAATTTGTGCTTCCAGTTCTGCGACTGAATTGACAGCTCTTTGTTTGGCAGCCATGAGTAAATGTCCTGACGTTTATTATCAATTGGAACATCCGGACAGTGTACGGATCAGATCTATATGTAATAGACATATTTAAATCGGGGATCTGAACACTGTAAATTGTTCTGAAACTGAAAAGCACCTCAAACAGTCCGGAACAATAACCGGCGACTGGTCGATAATAGCGCTGTTTTTAAAAAAAATGTATGCCGTAAGCAGCGAAAATAGTGCTGTAAATGTATTTTTTTCTCGCTGGTCCCTGGAACCTTAAGGTGGAATGTGGTGTCCTGCACAGTGTGCGCGTCATCGGTATGCACTTGCAGTCGCCTTAGGTTAGACTTGAGCGGACTGGCGGAAAAGGTGCGCCTGGAGGCTAAGGGCCGAATCAGGATTACTTGATAAGCCGCCGCAGGCATTGACCCAGGGTCAAGCGCGAATCATTCAACGCAATACGGACAAAGAGACAACACCCATGAATAAATACCCTTTGGCTGCAGCAATTGCCCTTGGCCTGGCGCTGACCGGCTGTAACGAACAGGGATCTAAGCAGGAAAAAGAAGTTGCCCTGGACACCCAGGAGAAGAAGGTCAGCTACATCATTGCCGAAGATATGGCGAAGCGCCTTGAAGCTCAGGATGTGAAATTAGATCCCCAAGTGGTGATGATGGCTCTTAAGGATGTCTCCAGCGGCCATGAATCCCGTTTGACTGAAGAAGAAAAGCAGCAAACTATCGCTGCCTTCCAAGAGCAAATGCAGAAGAAGCAGCAGGAAATGCTGGCTCAGCAAGAGAAAGAATTCAAAGAGACTGCTGATAAAAACTTGCAGGAAGGAAAAGCCTTCCTCGAAGAGAATGCCAAGAAAGATGGTGTTGTTACCACTGATTCCGGTCTGCAGTACAAAGTGATTACTGAGGGTTCCGGCGGCCAGCCCAGTGAGAACAGCACTGTTGAAGTGGACTACAAGGGTACCCTGATTAATGGTGAAGAGTTTGATAGCTCTTACGCCCGTGGTGAGCCGGTCCAGTTCCCAGTTAATGGTGTTATCAAAGGTTGGACCGAAGCGTTGCAACTGATGAAAGAGGGTTCCAAGTGGGAGCTTTACATTCCCTCCGAGCTGGCATATGGCCCGGGTGGTGCAGGCGGTAAGATCGGCCCTAACGCAACGCTGATTTTTGAAGTGGAGCTGCACAAAGCCAATGTTGGCAAGGAAGATGGCGCCGAGAAGAAAGAAGAGAAAAAAGAAGAGCCCAAAAGCGAGTAATTAAATTTACTACTTTGGATTCAATAAAGGCGCCCAATGGGCGCCTTTATTTTTTACCTTGAAAAATCAACAGCAAAAATATTCGATTAAAGGCGCCGGCTTCCCATCGCCTTTACAGTGATGAATTCAGTTTTTTAGACCAGCTGGTTTTTATGGGCTGTGTGCAAAAGTGCGATCATTCGATCCTCGGAACTAAAGCGGGTTTCCAGTGCTTCCCCCAGCTGTGACAAATCTGGGTTCAGGCTGGATAGATCGTCGGTTTCCTGGTACTTATCATTGAAATCGACAGCGACATCAGTGGTCACATCAATATCCCGGTAGAGTTCCCGCGCTTGTTGCAGCCCCTGTTTATCATCAAAAGCCTGGCCTTCAAGTATGAGCTGTTCGTATACCTCAAAGTGTCCTGCAGAGACGTAGTCCACCAGCAACTGGCAAAGATGACGAACACCGTTTTCGGTCTCCGAATCCCCATCGTTAAATTCTTTCTTCTCAGATAGATGGTAGTAACTTACCAGCAGGATTTGTCGGGACTGTAGCCAGCGGTCAATGATTTCACTGACGCCACCCCAGCGCTCGCGCGCAGATTTACAATTTTCCAGCATCTCCAAGAATCCTTTGGTTACTTTTGCCGTGATAGCCAGCTTTATTGCTGATCCCGAAGGCCCTAAGAAGATAGGAGATTCCCCCGCCGACGGCAAGGTGCAGAGTGTGATCTACGCCAGAATACAACGATGCCTGCGGCGATCTTCGGTGGAGCAAATCTAGGGTGTTTTATCCACTGATAATGAGCGGCAAAATCAGCGCTGTGAGCGCACCGCAGGTACCCATCGCCAATGCTGCACAGGCGCCGCACAGGGCGCTGATTTCTAATGCTCGTGCGGTCCCCACCGCGTGGGCATTGATGCCGAGTACGATACCAATAATGCGCTCATCGTGAATATTGAGCCTACTCATTAAAGCTGGGCCAGCGATAGCACCGACCACCCCGGTCAAGACCACAATAGCTGCAGTGAGGCTGAGAGAAGCGTGGATTGTTTCCGCCAGGGCCAATGCGATGGGTGTGGTAATAGATTTGCCACTCAACGCCAGTAGTACTGACTTGCCTGCGCCAAATACCAAGGCGATTAATACCGCTATAACCGGGGCCAAAATCGCACCCACAAAAATAGTGACAAGTAGCGGCCAACCGGCTTTGCGGATAATCACTAGATTTTGTTTGAGAGGGACAGCCAGGGCAACAACTGCTGGACCTAACAAACTGTACAGTAATGCACTGGAGCCCTGATAACTCTCATAGGGGATATGGAGAACACTCAATGTTATTGCGGTCAAAATGCTAGCGCTGATGATAGGGTGTAGCAGAACAGTCTTGTAGCGCCGGTAAAGGGTAACGCCGACAAGAAAAGCTATGACATTCAAGGGCAATACAAAGATTGGGCTCGCCAGAAGTTCATTCACTCTCTATTACCCCCAGAGCGAATCAGCAATTTCTTTAGTAGCTGTGCGCAAATAGCGATACTGATCAGTGTGCCAATCACAATAGCGGCGATTAAGGCTAGCCAGTCGGATAGAGTCAGGCCCTGGAAAAAAAATACCCCGACAGCCGCGGGTAGCAATAACAGCGGCAATAGGTAAAGCAGTTGTGAGCTGACTTTGGCAAGGCCTGCGGGAGCCCCACCATTGAACACGAGAATCACCAGTAGCATCAGCATCCCTATGACAGATCCCGGAATGGGTAGTGACAGGCTTGAGCTGGTGAAATTGCCCAGCCAGGTACAGGCAACCAGAATGGCAGCTCCCCCCAGCCAGCGGAGTATGTTGTGCAGCGTGGATTTTGACATGTAGGAAATGGCGGCCGGTAAAGCCGCCGGAGATTGTTAAGCTCTGCGGAATGCTTGCCAGCCACCGAACAGGATCAGACCGGCAAAACCGATAGCGGCCCAACCGGGGATACTCAGGCCCATCATGGTCCACTGTACTTCAGCACAATTGCCATCGCCGCTCAGCAGCGCCTTGAGCACATCGGCCATCGGGAAAACTTCAATCATATAGCTGACGCTTGGACCACAGGCCGGCACTTGGTCTTCCGGCAGGCTTTGTAGCCAAAGCTGGCGACCGGCAAAGTAGAGACCACCCATTGCCCACAGGGATACCAGCAGGCCGTAGACACGACGGCCAATGGTGGCAGGGTTGTGCAGGAATGCGATCAACGAAACTACACCAACACCCAATAGCATTACCCGCTGGGTAATACACAATTTGCAAGGCTCCAACCCCTGCACGTACTCGAGATAAAAGGCGGAGCCGAGTAAAAAGGCCACCATTAGGAAGACCAGAAGAAAAGTGATGCGCGGGTTGGGTAAGGTCATGGTAATTCGGGTCCTGAATAGTGCTGTCGAAAGCGGTTCGCTTCGAGATTCAAGTCGGTTAATAGTTTATTGAAATTGCTTTCCAGTTTGTTCCGCCCGGCGATAAGTTCAGGCAGTAGCTCCTGCAGTGCTACCGGGCGGCGCAACCGCTGCCCAACCCGCTCCAGGGTCAGCTCGATTACCCGCTCCTCGCGGTAACTTTGCAGCAGTTTAATTTGCTCGGCGCGCTCAATAAATGCCATTGCGCGTGGCGGAATATACCGGCTGTCGAAATGAAAGTCTCTCCAACAGCGCCGGCAAAACTCATCCAGCGCTTCAGGGTGCCACTGCTGCCAGTTTTCTGCCAACAGGTGATCAAACCATATATCCAGTGCGATGCCGGCATAGCGACGCCAGCGCGGGTCCAGTTGCGCCAGGGCATCCCTGTAGGCCGGGTGAGCATCGGTGATGGCATCGATGCGACGGTGCAGGCGAATACCATGCTCAATATCCGTTGGCCAACTGTCATCCAGGGGACCTTTAACAAAGTCCCCCAGGAGCCCACCCAGTCGCCAGCGCGGTTTGGGCCCGGACAGTAACAGGTGTGCCAGATAGTTCATAAGCCTCGCTCAGGCTGCGGCACTGTATCAGCCGCTAGTCCTGGCAGCAGTTGTATTGGGCATAGTAACGGCTCAGGAATGTTTCAAAAGTACCGCTATCCTGCGCTTCAATTTCTTTTTGCTTGAGCAGTGAGGTTTCTGCCTGCTGTAAGAAGTCTTGCAGATAGTCGCTGTCCAGAGGGCGCTCCAGGAAGTAGCGGCGGTGCTGTTCGGCTTTATCCATAGCCCACTGGGAAAAGGTAATGTTTTGTTCGCGCATCTCTGCCAGTATCTGCTGTGCCGGTGTGAGGATATCCCCTTTCACCTTGGCCTTCTGCACGCCCACTGAGCCGCGGTATTGCGAGCCGCCCCAGGCGTTATCCAGCAGTTCTGCCACTGAGTCGACCTCTTCCAATAACTGGGTGGCCCAGTCGCTCAGTTTGCGCTCGCCACCGTTATCCAACAGTGTTAGTTCCGGCTCGTGACCCCGGTAGACGATACGCTGTTGGTTCTCCTGGGTACTGCGGTAATCGGCATCACTGGTTTTGGGGCTGTCAGTGAGCAGGCAGTGCAATAGGAAGCTATCGAGAAAGCGCATCTGCTGGGCGTCAATTCCCAGGGGGGCGAAGGGGTTCAGGTCGAGACAGCGCACCTCAACATATTCGACACCGCGATTATCCAGGGCTGACAGCGCTGTTTCGCCCCGTTTGGCGGGGTTCTTGGGACGGATCGGTGAGTAAAACTCATTCTCGATTTGCAGTATGCCTGTGGACAATTGCTGGTAGTCGCCGCCTTCATTTTTAACCCCCATTTCCTGGTAGGGGCCGTAGGAACTGCTGATCGCTGAACAGAGCGTCGATAAATAGCTGCGCAGGTCGTTGTAGCAAACCACCAGTGACTGCTGCACGTTGCTGTTGTAGCCCAGGTCGCCCATACGCAAGGACGTAGCGTGGGGCACGTGCAGAGTGTGGTCATCCCCATTGAAGGGCTCAAGACTGTGCTCGCGGCCATCGACAAAAGAAGCGCATACCGCAGGTGCGGCGCCAAACAGGTAAATCAGCAACCAGTAATTGCGGCGGAAATTGCGAATCAGATCGAAGTAGCGACGGGTTTTAAAACTCTTTAAATCCTCGCTGCTGCCTTCGATTTCATGCAGCCACAGCCAGAACTCTTCAGGAAGCGAAAAGTTGTAGTGGATACCGGCAATGGTCTGCATGGCTCGGCCGTAGCGCAGCCCCAGGCCCAGCCGGTAAATAGTTTTCATTGTGCCGCTGTGAGAGCTGCCGTAGCGGGCAACGGGAATATCTTTATCTTCGCCAATCGCACAGGGCATGCTGTTAACCCACAGACGCTCGTCACCGATCTGGTTGTAGGTGTAGCGGTGGATACGGTCCAAGACCTGTAACGCTTCCTCTGGGGTTGCTACTGGTGGCGTAATAAATTCCAGTAGGGCCTCAGAGAAGTCGGTAGTAATACTTTCATGGGTAAGTGCGGAGCCCAGTGCTGTGGTATGCGGCGTTTGCGCAAGGGCACCATCGGGAGCGACACGCAGGCTCTCTTTCTCGACACCGCGGAGGATGCCTTTGAGCAGTTGGGCTGGTTTGGCTTGCGATAGCGCGGCCAGGTGGGAAATGGGCACTCGAATCTCCTTGGTACTACCGGAACGCTTCTTTATCGCTGCCATCTCGGGCGACTCTCTGTGCCGGTGCTGAATGTTCTGGCGCTCAGGCGGCGGATTCAGATTTGTTTTCGTCAGGCTGTGCGGGCGTTTCAGCGGGCGCTGGTTCCGGGGCAACCTCAGGCGCTTCTTCCGGTGCGACTTCAGGCGCAGGCTGGGGTTCTATCTCTGGGTTGGCCTGTTCTGGCAGTTCCTCAGGTGTTGAGGGGGGGATTTCAGGGTCACCCTGACTCACATCACTGGATACCGGTGCCAGAGCTTCCTCGGGGATCTGGGGCTGCCCCTTAATGCTGAGTTCGCACAGTAGCAATTCAATGCGTAGGCTCACATTGCGAGTATTAGCCTCGAACATCTGGTTGATAGCGACGTCTTTATGCTCGCTGCGAAACAGTTTGTTCGGTTCGCGGCCATCGGTCCATTCGCCGCTTTTACTCAGGAACTGCTGGTGCTGATTGGTCAGCACGTACACATGACTCATTATGTTGGGCAACTTTGATGCTGTGACAGAAAGGCAGTTTAGCGACGGGGGCTTTGTGGCTCAAGAACTCCGTTAGAGCGAAAGCGGTAAATGCCTGCTCTAACGGGTTAAGTGAGGAAATCTGTGATCTTTACAGGGTTTCCAGGGGATAGTTGTCCGGGTAGGGCAGGCGCGCGCAGCCACTGTCTACGGCGGCTCGTGCTACGGCCGAAGCCACCTCAGGCAGTAAACGCGGGTCGGTTGGCTTGGGCAGGATATAGTTGGGCCCGAAGCTGAGCTCGATACCGCCATAACCTTCGCGCACTGAATCCGGTACCGGCAGGTGGGCAATTTTGCGGATCGCCTCGATCGCTGCCAGCTTCATCTCTTCATTAATGCGCGCAGCGCGAACATCCAGGGCACCCCGGAAAATAAACGGGAAGCAGAGGACGTTGTTAACCTGGTTTGGGTAGTCGGAACGGCCTGTGGCCATAATCAGGTCGTCGCGCACACTGTGAGCCAGCTCGGGTTTAATCTCCGGGTTGGGGTTAGAGCAGGCGAAGACCACCGGTTTTGGGGCCATGCGCTGTAGCTGCTCGGCGGAGAGCAGGTCCGGGCCGGACACACCAAGGAATACATCCGCACCGGCGATGGCATCGTCGAGGGTGCGCATATCGGTATCCCGTGCCCACTCACCTTTGTAGGCGTTGATATCCGTTCGACCCGAGTGGATAACCCCACGGCTGTCGAGCATGGTGATCTGCTCTTTGCGCGCTCCGGCAGCCAGCAGCAGTTTGCAGCAGGCGGTCGCAGCGGCACCTGCGCCCAGGCAGACCATATGCACTTCACTAATTTTCTTACCCTGAATCTCCAGAGCATTGAGCATACCGGCAACGGTCACAATGGCGGTGCCGTGCTGATCGTCGTGGAAAACCGGTACCGGGCAGCGCTCGATTAGGGTCTCTTCAATATGGAAGCACTCTGGCGCCTTAATATCTTCGAGGTTGATACCGCCGAAGGTGTTGGCGATCGAGGCCACGGTCTGAATAAACTGCTCCGGGCTGCTGGCATCAACTTCGATATCTACTGAGTTGATATCGGCAAAGCGTTTAAACAGCAGTGACTTGCCTTCCATCACGGGTTTTGAGGCTAGCGGCCCCAGATTGCCGAGGCCGAGAATGGCACTGCCATTGGAAATGACTGCTACCAGATTACCTTTGCCGGTGTATCGATAAGCTGCTTCTGGGTCCTTGGCGATTTCTCGCACTGGTTCGGCGACGCCGGGACTGTAAGCCAGGGACAGGTCTTCCTGGGTTTCGGCAGGGGTCGTCAGTTCTACTGAAAGTTTGCCGGGACTGGGGAGCGCGTGGTAATCGAGCGCTGCCTGGCGCAATGAATCCGTCATTTGGGGGCTTTTCTCTCGAATACTGTGGACAACACTTAAGTGTTATCCCGGTTACTGCGGGGGCCAGAGAATAACCGAGGGAAGCTTGGCGCTACAAGCGTGAAAATCTGCAATATATGGTACGGACTTCTATTTTTATCGTGCTTGTCGACGATTTTCGGGATAAATAGCCGCAATATTTTGATTTATAAGGATAAAATGGTCGCCAATAGCGGTAAGGTTAAGCGATTCAAGTCGATTTTGATTTTGTACACAGACGCTTACGGCTGCTGGGTATGATGGGGAATGAATAGATACAAAAAAGGCACCATCGCAGTGCGAGGTGCCTTTTTGGAATGGACCCTGCCGCAAGCGGCGGGCCCACTCGAGCGAAGAGCCCGGATTATTTGCCGATACGGCTGCCGAAACGCTTCTTGAAACGGTCAACACGACCACCAGTGGTAGCCTGCTTTTGCTTGCCAGTGTAGAAAGGGTGGCACTGGGAGCAAACGTCGATTTGCAGGTCTTTGCCCAGAGTGGAACGGGTTTTTACAACATTGCCGCAGGAACAGGTAGCGGAGATGTCGGTGTAGTTAGGATGGATATCTGCTTTCATGATTGCCTCTTTTCGAAACCGCCACTCGATCTTTTGCCGAGCACGGCATCGTCATTGGTGCAGGAACCAGTATGGTTCCAGGCTGTTTAAAAAGTCGGCGCATACTATCAGATTAATGTCGCGGTTCAAGCACAATTGGGTGGCGAAACAACTGAGGATGGCCACTTGTTAGCATTGCACAATAGCTTTGATAACAATTGACCTCACTAATTCCTCTGTGACGCCTAAGTCGCCAATTCGGCCTTACGGAGTTATTCAGAGGCTCCTTAACAGTCATTATCCCCGACGAAGCCCTGCAACTTGCCACATCTGCCATTACACTAGCGCCTTTTGCTTGAGTGAGTGGGGGCCAGGTGCAGGAGTCAGTCCAACAGAGAGTCATTTTAAGGCTGGCAGTGCCCGTGCCCCTGAGGCGCTTGTTTGACTATTTGCCGCCAGAGGGACTGTCGCCGGAGTCACTGCGGCCTGGCCAGCGCCTCTGGGTGCCCTTTGCCGGGCGCAAGTTAGTGGCAGTACTGTTGGATATAGTGCAGGAGTCGCCGCACAGCAGTTTGAAGCCAGCGCTGGAACTGGTGGATTCGGAGGTTCTGTTTGGTGATGGCAGCCGCAAGCTGCTGTCCTGGATTGCCGACTATTACCAGGCGCCCCTCGGCGAGGTCTACGCTGCAGCCCTGCCCGTGGCACTGCGCAAAGGTAAGCCGTCTGATCATTGGGCGGAGCAGTGGCTTCAGCTCACGACAGAGGGAAAGGGCTTACCGGAAACTGCACTGGCGCGCGCGCCCAAGCAGCAGGCTCTGTTCCAGTTGCTGTTGAGTGATGGCAAGCAGAGCCGAACCCACCTTAAGGCCCTCGGCCACAATACCCCCGTGATTCGCGCCCTGCAGGATCGCGGCCTGGTGGAGTGGATTCCAGGCCCTACCGTACCTGCGCCGCTACCCGCAGCAGAGAGTACACCGGCTCCGGAGCTGAATAGCGAACAGCAACAGGTGCTCGACAGTATCGATTGCAGCGGCTTCTCAGCTTCATTACTGGAGGGCACCACCGGCAGTGGCAAGACCGAAGTTTATCTGCGCCTGATGCAGCGGGTTCTGGATAGCGGTCGCCAGGCATTGTTATTGGTGCCGGAGATTGGACTTACGCCGCAAACGTTGAGGCGTATTGCCGCACGATTTCCCAAGCACAGTATTGCGGCGTTGCACTCTGGCTTGGCCGACGGCGAGCGCGCTCAATCCTGGTTGGCGGCCGCAGGTGGGCAGGCAGATATTGTGATCGGCACCCGTTCAGCCATTATGACTCCCCTGCCCAGGCTCGGCGTTGTGATTGTCGATGAAGAGCACGATGCCTCTTTTAAACAGCAGGACGGTGTGCGCTATTCGGCCCGGGACTTGGCTGTGGTTTTGGGCCGGAACAATAATGTACCGGTGGTTTTGGGTTCGGCCACGCCCTCTCTGGAAACCCTGCACAACGCTCTGAATGGGCGCTATCAACACCTGCGTATGCGCTATCGCGCCGGTGATGCCAAGCCACCGCAAATTCACGTAGTGCCGACACTGCGAGAGCCTCTGGAAGAGGGATTTTCTCCCCAGGTGCTGCGCCATATCGGTGATACCCTCGAGCGAGGTGAGCAGGCTCTGGTGTTTATCAACCGGCGCGGCTTTGCCCCCGCATTGACTTGTGATGATTGCGGCTGGCTGGCGGATTGCCCACACTGCTCGAGCAAGCTGACTATGCACCGGCGGCAACGCCAGTTGCGCTGCCATCACTGCGATTACCGCCGCCCGCTGGTTGATAGCTGTCCACAATGTCACAGCCGTTCGATCTCGGCCCTGGGTGCCGGTACGGAACGCAGCGAGGAACTGTTGGCCCGTCGCTTTGCCGACTACCCGGTGATACGTGTGGACCGGGATACCACGGCGAGCAAACAGGCGCTGGATAAATTGTTAGCACCGGCGCGAGAGGGCGAGCCCTGCCTGTTGTTAGGAACCCAGATGCTGGCCAAGGGGCACCATTTGCCCAAGGTCACTTTGGTAGTGATCCAGGATGCCGATGGCGGCTTGTTCAGTGCAGATTTCCGCGCGCCAGAGCGTACCGGCCAGTTATTGGAACAGGTGGCAGGCCGTGCGGGGCGCGGCAGTCTCAGTGGGCGGGTATTGGTTCAGAGCCGCTTTCCCGAGCACCCGCTTTTACAATTGCTGCTGGAAAAAGGCTATGGCGCTTTTGCGCGCCAGTTGCTGAGGGATCGCTCGGTTGCACAGTTGCCCCCCGCGAGTGCTATGGCGCTGGTGAGAGCGGAGTGTGAAGAGCCCGGTTGGGCCGAAGAGTTTCTACAAAATGCGCGACTCTTTATGCAGTCCCTGGCACCCCCATCGCCACAGATCCAATATCTGGGGCCGGTGCCGGCACTACTGGAACGCAAATCCGGGCGCTTCCGATTTTATATTCAGGTCACCGCACAAAACCGAGCCCACCTACAGCCGTTGCTGGCGCGAGTGTGTGCCTGGGCGGAGGGCAATAAAAATCGCCGCCTGCGCTGGGCCGTGGATATGGATGCGCAGGAATTATCGTGAATATGCGCTGGGTTACGCGCCTGGCACTAAATTGGCGGTACAATTCACAAACCGCTAAAACCTTGCAGGGAAGAAATTTTCGATGAGCCGTCGCACCAGTAATCGCCGCAGTAAAAAAGCCGCAGGCAAACCCGCATGGGTTTGGTTTGTCCTGGGGAATTTTGTCGGTGGCTTTGCGGTGGCCGTACTGTTTCTTCAGGGCATGGACAAGGACAGCCGGGGAATAAGCAGCATTAAGCCAAAGGCGGTGCAGCAGCGAGAGGAAACATCGCCTCAACCGCGTTTTGATTTTTATACAAAATTAAAAGAAAACGAAGTCACGGTACCCCCGCCCAAAGTGGCACAACCGGCGCGCCGCAGTGACTCCACCAACAGTTCCCAGAACAGTAGCTCATCGGAACCCGATCGCAGCACCCCGGCACAGGTATATATCCTGCAGGCGGCATCGTTTCGCGATGCCTCTGAAGCGGAGCGCTTGCGCGTTGAGCTGACCCTGGCCAACCTGGATGTCAAAGTGGAATCGGCCACCGATAGCCGGGGTACCTGGCACCGGGTATTGGTGGGCCCTTACAGCAACCGCTCCCGGATGGCCAAAGCGCGCCAAACATTGGCTGAGCATCGCCTGATGCCGCTGGTGCTAAAACGCCCGGCGACCCAGTGACCATCAATTCCGTTTATTAAGGTGTGTTGCCCCACTCAGTAATTGTGACCTCTCTTATTGAAATCGGCGCGTACCGTCCTCACTTACCTAGTCTGAAGACAATTCCCCGGCGCGGGCACTTCGATGCCCGCTGCCAGAGTACACGCGCAATCCGAGAGGTCTCCATTGGAACAGTATCGCGGAACTACTATTTTATCCTGTCGCCGCAACGGCAAAGTTGTGATTGGCGGCGACGGCCAGGTGTCCATGGGCAACACCGTTATGAAAGGCAATGCGCGCAAGGTGCGTCGCCTGTACAAAGATAAGGTTATTGCCGGTTTTGCCGGTGGTACTGCAGACGCTTTCACCCTGTTCGAACGTTTTGAAGCCAAGCTTGAGGCCCACGGTGGCCAGCTGACCCGCGCCGCTGTGGAGTTGGCCAAAGATTGGCGTACCGACCGCGCCCTGCGCCGCTTGGAGGCCCTGCTGGCGGTTGCCGATTCCACTGCCAGTTTGATTGTGACCGGTAATGGCGACGTGATTCAGCCGGAAGACGACCTGATTGCTATCGGTTCCGGTGGCCCCTTCGCCCAGTCGGCAGCCCGCGCGCTGCTGGACAATACCGATATGGATGCCCGCTCTATTGTGGAGCAGGGACTGAAGATCGCCGGTGATATCTGTGTTTACACCAACCAGAACCACACCATCGAAGAACTGGCTTATTGATTATCGGGTACACCCTAGAGTGACCGGCTGGCGGGCTGTTTAAGCCCCCGCAAGAATTTTTGCAGGAATTTGTATGTCCCAGATGACACCCAGAGAAATTGTCCATGAACTCGACCGCCATATTGTCGGCCAGCAGGAGGCCAAGCGTGCGGTAGCCATTGCGCTGCGTAACCGCTGGCGCCGTATGCAGGTTAGTGAAGACCTGCGCGCCGAGATCACGCCGAAAAATATTTTGATGATCGGCCCTACCGGCGTGGGCAAGACGGAAATTGCCCGCCGCCTGGCTAAACTGGCGAACGCGCCCTTTATCAAGGTAGAGGCGACTAAATTTACCGAAGTGGGCTATGTCGGTCGGGATGTAGAGTCGATTGTCCGCGATCTTGTCGAGATGGCAGTGAAGCAGGAACGCGAGCAGGCCATGGCTGGTGTTGAGCAGCGCGCTATGGATGCCGCAGAAGAGCGCATCCTCGATGCCCTGTTGCCGCCGGCGCGCTCCACCGAGCCCACCGATAAGGATTCCAGCACTCGCCAGCTGTTCCGCAAGAAGTTGCGCGAAGGTGATCTCGATGACAAAGAGGTTGAGGTGGATCTGGCCGCTGCGCCCATGGGCGTAGAAATTATGGCCCCTCCCGGTATGGAGGAGATGACCAACCAGCTCCAGGGCATGTTCTCCAATATGTCCCAGGGCAAGACTCGCAAGAGCAAGCTGCCGGTCAAGCAGGCCCTCAAGCAGCTCACCGACGAGGAAGCGGCCAAGCTGGTCAACGACGAAGATGTTAAGACCCGTGCGATCCGCGCTGCTGAGCAGAATGGCATCGTATTTATTGATGAAATCGATAAAGTCGCCAAGCGCCAGGAGAGCGGCGGTGCCGATGTTTCCCGCGAAGGGGTACAGCGCGACCTGCTGCCACTGATTGAAGGCAGCACGGTTAACACCAAGTACGGCATGATCAAAACCGATCACATCCTGTTTATTGCCTCCGGTGCCTTCCACCTGTCCAAGCCCTCGGACCTGATTCCCGAGTTGCAGGGTCGCCTGCCCATTCGTGTGGAATTGAATTCGCTGAGCTCCGCAGATTTCGAGCGTATCCTCACCGAGCCGTCCGCTTCCCTCACTGAGCAGCAAAAAGCATTGCTGGCCACTGAGGGGCTGGAACTGCAATTTAGTGAAGACGGTATTCGCCGCATCGCGGAAGTGGCTTTCGAGGTGAATGAGCGCACCGAGAATATCGGTGCACGCCGTCTGCACACGGTATTAGAGCGCTTGCTGGAGGAAATTTCCTTTGATGCGGGCGATGGCAATACTTCGCTGAACATTGATGCCGCCTATGTGGACAGCCATCTGGGCGAGCTGAGCCAGAACGAAGACCTGTCGCGTTTTATTTTGTAAACCAATGAAACCGCAAAAAATCCGATTAAATCGCGCAGAGAAAAGCCTGCACCTGGTATATGGCGATGCTGAATTTACCTTGCCGGCAGAGTACCTGCGCGTCTACTCCCCCAGCGCTGAGGTGCGTGGCCACGGTGCCAGCGAACCGGTGCTGGTCAGTGGCAAAATGCATGTGGGTATCGATACGGTGGAGGCGGCTGGCCGCTATGCGCTAAAAATCGATTTCGACGATGGCCACGACACCGGTATTTTTACCTGGGAGTATTTGCACGAACTAGCTGAAAACTATTCGTCCAACTGGGAGGCTTACCTTCAGCGCCTGCGCGATGCCGGCCAGGGCCGCGACCCGGATGAGAGTGTGGTGAAGTTTATCGGCTAGTGGCAAATTGATCGGTAATGACAACCGCTCCCCAGGGGGCGGTTCCACCTTTCTTTCTCTTAATATCCCCCCACTCTTCTCAATAATTTATTACCGAAATAATTAATTTTTGGTACGTCTTTGCCAAATATTGCCAAGTTTATGTAATTCTTTGATATTCATTGATTTTCAGAGCAAAGATATTAACAACGTAACCGGCGCGTAATTCTTTTGTCACATTTTGGAACTCTAATGCTCGCCAAATTAACGAGTTTCGGAGGCCCCCATGGCAAAAACAATTGTCCGCGCACTGAGCGCCTTTTGTCTGATTCCTCTCGCTTCCGCTGTTTCAGCGGCAACCCTGCCCGACTACCAAACCAATAGTGCCTGGTACACGGAAAGTGCTGACCGATTGGAAGAGCGCGCTTCGCTTTCCCGAGAGGCAAAAACTGCGAAGAATGTAATTCTGTTCGTCGGCGATGGAATGGGCATTTCCACACTAACCGCCGCCCGTATCCTTGAAGGCCAGCTAGTCGGTGAGAGCGGCGAAGAAAATGCACTCTCTTTTGAAGAGTTTCCGTATACCGCACTGATCAAAACCTACAACACCAATCAGCAGACTCCGGATTCTGCCGGTACCATGACCGCCATGATGACCGGTGTAAAAACCCGCGCCGGTGTAATTAATATCGACGGCGATGCACTGCGAGCTGATTGCGCCAGCACTGAGGGTAAGGAATTAAATACCTTCCTGGAAATGGTGGAGAGCCGTGGCAAGGCCACCGGCATTGTTTCCACTGCGCGCCTGACCCACGCCACGCCCGCAGCTACATACTCCCGCAGCCCGGAGCGCAATTGGGAGTATTCCGCCGAGGGTGATTGTTCCGATATCGCCTCGCAGATGGTTGAGGTGTCTGCCGGCGACGGTATCGATGTCATGCTCGGCGGTGGCCGCCGCAACTTTGTTACCACCGACAACGACGGTAGGCGTGAAGACGGCCGCGACCTGACCAGTGAATGGCTGGAGCGCTATGACGGTGAGCAGACTGCTGTGTACGTGGAGAGTGGCTCCGAGCTGGAAGGCGTCGATATTGCCTCCACCGATAAGTTATTGGGGCTCTTCACCAGCAGCCACATGAGTTACGATGCGGACCGCATCGCCAAGGACAGCGATGAGCCGAGCATTGCCGAGATGACTGATACCGCCATCGAGCTGCTGGAAAAAGACAGCGATGGCTACTTCCTGATGGTAGAGTCCGGGCGTATCGACCACGGCCACCATGCCGGTAATGCCTACAACGCCTTGCACGATGCCATCGCCTTTGCGGATGCGGTACAGGTTGCTTTGGATAAAGTGGATCTTGAGGACACCTTGATCCTGGTGACCGCCGACCACAGCCATGTGATGACTATCGCCGGCTATCCGACTCGCGGTAACCCGATACTCGGTAAAGTGGTTGAGAATGACAGCAGCGGTGCCGCAGAAGCGGAAGAAGGTCTCGCTGCGGACGGTAAACCTTACACCACCCTGAGCTATGCCAATGGCCTGGGTTATGCCGATTTAGGTGAAAATACCGACGCGGATGAGCGTTACGATATCGCCGCCGATACCGGACGCAAAGATCTCTCCGGCGTGGATACCGAAGCGCCGGGCTTCCACCAGGAAGCAATGGTGCACCTGGAGTCTGAGAGCCATGCGGGCGAGGATATCAGCCTGCACGCTATCGGCGCCGGCGCCGAGCGGGTACAAGGTAGCCTGGAGCAGAGTGCAGTCTTCCACGTGATGACTGCTGCGACCGACCTGTCGCTGACAGAAGAATAACTGGGGGTAATTCACCATGAGACATTTTAAGAAAACAGTACTGGCTTTCTCTGTCGCCCTACTGGCCACCGCCTGTAGCGACGACAACTCAAACTCTGACGACGTAGTGGAATTACCCGAAGAGGAGCATGTCGGTGTTTCCTCTGCTCAGAGCAACAGTAGCTGGTTCCAGGAAGCCCAGCAGGCGATCGAAGAAGCGAGCGCTGTAGAAATCAACAACACCCCCGGTGCGGCCAAGAACATTATCCTGTTCGTTGGCGATGGTATGGGTATCTCCACAGTGACCGCCGCCCGTATCCTGGCAGGTCAGCAGCAGGGCCTCGATGGTGAGGAATACCAGCTGAGCTTTGAGAAGATGCCGTTTGCCGGTCTGGTCAAAACCTACAACACCAACCAGCAAACCCCGGATTCTGCCGGCACCATGACTGCGCTGGTTACCGGTGTTAAAACCAAGGCCGGTGTATTGAGCGTTGCTGAAAATGTTGCGCGCGGCGATTGTGCTGCCAGCCTCGAGTACCCGCTGACGACGGCAATTGAGCTGGCTGAAGACCTGGGCAAGAGCACCGGTATTATCAGTACCGCGCGTATCACCCACGCCACTCCGGCGGCTACTTATGCCAAAGTACCTGAGCGCGGCTGGGAGGAAGAAGCCCCGGATGGCTGTACCGATATCGCCGCTCAACTGATAGAGTTTGAAGCCGGTGATGGTATCGATGTGGTAATGGGCGGTGGTCGTCGCAACTTCCTGCCCACCGATATTACCGATATTGAAGGTGAAGCGGGGCGCCGTGAAGATGGGCGCAACCTGGTGGATGAATGGAAGGCCCGTTACGACGATGGTGTAAACAATATTGCCTACGTTGAAGACACCACTGCTTTTGAAGCCGTAGATGCCTCCGCAACCGACAAGCTGTTCGGCCTGTTTAATTCCTCACACATGGAATATGAAGCCGTTCGCGAGGACGACAAAGCCGGTGAGCCCTCCCTGTCAGAGATGACCGCCAAAGGTCTCGAGATGTTGCAGAAAAATGAGGACGGCTACTTCCTGATGGTGGAATCCGGTCGTATCGACCACGGTCACCACGCCGGCAACGCCTATCGCGCCCTGACCGATGCGGTGGAATTTGCCGAAGCGATCCAGTACGCCATGGATAATACCAGTGCAGAAGACACCCTGATTGTTGTTACTGCGGACCACAGTCACGTGATGACTATCGCCGGCTACCCCACTCGCGGTAACCCCATTCTCGGAAAAGTGATTGGCAATGACGGCCATGGCGAAGCGGAAACCTCCCATGCCCTGGCGGAAGATGGCCTGCCCTACACGACTCTGAGCTATGCTAATGGCCCGGGCTACAGTGCCGGTGATAGCGGAGCGCGTCCGAGCCTGGTGAGCACAGACACTGCCGCCCTGGATTACCAGCAGGATGCCCTGATTCCCATGAGCAGTGAATCCCACGCCGGTGAGGATGTGGGTGTTTGGGCGCGCGGACCGGGTGCGCACCTGGTGAGCGGCACCAACGAACAAAACTTCCTGTTTCACGTAATGGTGCGTGCTGGCGGATTATTGGAACAGTAATTCCATCAGCTGTCGGTGTGGATGGCATGTTCATCCACACCGACACTTTCCCCGGTTAGATCTTGAATTGAGGCTTGGAGAAAAGCACCTCACAGAGCGCTTCGGTCTTTTTCATTAGTAGGCTTTGTCGGTGCCGGATAATTTTTAGCACCGTGCCAAACTCACTTTGCAGCTTGTCTCCCTGAGTGATTACCAGCCGTGCCAGCAAATGGAGATCACGCCAGTCACCCAGAACTTCTCCCAACTCCTTTAGTGACTTACAGCGCTCGCCCACAGTGAGCGGATAACGCTTCCTCAATAAGCGGCTCTGGTACCAGTGATCCTTGGCTCTTTTACGCAATAGATGCAGGCGGTTTGCATTTTTGTGCCTGCGCACTTTACGCCATGCGCTTGCGGCTTTTCGGTAGCCGCGCAGGTAACCGGCTTCCGCATCATGCCAGCCGAGCTGTTCAAGCGGCCACGATGGAATTCTTATTTGACCTTTATCGAGGAGTTTCAATGCCGCTTGAACCGCTGAGTGGTTTTGCTCTGCCTGGATCAGTTCGTCGAGGAGATGGTGTAACCGGTGAAAGTGATGTGGCGGTGCCAATCCCAGTAAAGCGATGCGCAGTGCTGTGAGGTCGCGGGTGTGGGCGAGAGTGTTTGCCAATTTTCTGTAGTGGGTATTTTCGCGCTGAAAAGTGCTACCGATTTGTGGGCGGACCAGGCGCAGTAGCGCGCGAATTTTCTTGCAGCGTTTGCGCAGTTCGTGGACGGCAGTTTCCCCTCCGTTGCGGAGCAAGTATCCGTTTGCCGCCGTTACTTCTGCCTGGGCGATAGATTTGATTTGCTCGGGAAAAGGAGACTCACATTGGAATTGGTAGCTCATAGAACAGTCCCGGGTGATCCCATTAAATTTTAGTGGTTTCCGCTCTGCTTGATTTCAAGCGGTGCCCCACTGGCTCCGGCAATGTACAATGGCCTTTTAAAGTTTTCGCTCAGCAGGCATAGCATGAAGGATCGCAAGACCACCCACTTCGGCTACCAGGAAGTGCCGGTGGAAGAAAAGGCCGGTCGTGTGGCAGAAGTGTTCCACTCTGTAGCAGCCCGTTACGATGTAATGAACGACTTGATGTCTGGAGGTGTTCACCGCCTCTGGAAGCGTTTCACCATCGAATTGTCCGGGGCCCGACGGGGCCAAAGTATTCTCGATATCGCCGGGGGTACCGGTGACCTCACCGCGCGCTTCTCCCGCATTGTGGGGGCCAGCGGCCAGGTAGTATTGGCGGACATCAACGAATCGATGTTGCGAGTGGGTCGCGATCGCCTGCTCGACCGGGGAATCGCCGGCAACGTGGTACCGGTGCAGGCAGATGCCCAGTACCTGCCCTTCCCGGACAATACCTTTGATTGCATCACGATCGCTTTCGGCCTGCGCAATGTCACCGATAAGGACCTGGCACTGCGCTCCATGTTGCGCGTGTTGAAACCCGGTGGCCGATTGTTAGTGCTGGAGTTTTCCAAGCCCCAGTCGAAGCTGTTGGAGAAAGTCTACGATCAGTACTCTTTCCGCCTGTTGCCATTTATGGGCAAACTGGTTGCCAATGATGCGGACAGCTATCGCTACCTGGCGGAGAGTATCCGCATGCATCCAGATCAGGAAACCCTCAAGGGGATGATGGCGGATGCCGGTTTTGTCGATTGTGAATTCCACAATATGACCGGCGGAATTGTCGCCTTGCACCGGGGCATCAAGCCCTGAAAAACTGCATAAGCCTATTTTTTCTCTGAGCGCAGGCACGAGGCCGTAAACCGCCATGAGCGACCCCACTTTTCGCGCGGGATTTGATGCCGCGCTGGAAACCACAATTAATGCTGCCCTCCAGTATGACCCGGCGACACGCGAGCGCCTTTCCGCACTGGATGGGAAAACCATGGCGCTGGATTTAACCGCCCCGCAACTACAGTTTTGCCTGTGTATCGAGGGTGACCAGGTGCGGGTGCGCCAGCACTGGGAGGGGGAAGTCACCACCCAGTTGAGCGGTTCAGCGCTGTCTTTTGTACGCCTGATCAAAGACCCGGATGCAACTCCTGCCGGGCTGGGGGTGTCAGTGAGCGGCTCCAGTGCCCTGCTGGCAGAACTGCAATGGATCTTGAGTGACCTGGATATCGATTGGGAAGCGCCGCTGGCACAAGTGGTTGGCGATATTCCCGCCCACTCAATTGGCAATGTCCTGCGCGATGCTGCCCGCTGGTTGGGAGGCAATCTGAATCGAGCGCCTGAAGTGGCGGTGGAGGCTATTAGTGAGGAGTGGCAGCTGACTCCGCCCCAGGCCCAGTTCGAAGCATTTGTCGAAGAGCTGGCCGAGGCCTCTCTAGCTGCTGAACGGCTCGAGGCGCGCGTGCGCTTGCTGGAAGAACAATTTTCCCGCGGGGAGGCTGAGTAGTTTTGCCTGTTCGTCGAAGTCTCACAATCGCGCGGGTTTTTCTGCGCTATCGTCTCGATCAATTATTGCCGGCCGAGGAGCGCCCACTGTGGTTGCGGGGATTGCTGCTGCCGGTGAAGTTGCTGCCGCAGTCCAAGATGCCACGGGGCGAAAGGCTGCGCCGAGCCTTGGAAGAGCTGGGCCCCATTTTCGTTAAATTCGGCCAACTTCTCTCCACTCGTCCCGACCTGCTGCCGCCAGATATTGTCGAGCAATTAGATTATTTACAGGACAAGGTGCCGCCCTTCCCCAGTGACCAGTGCACGGCTCTGATCGAAGAAGCCCTTGGTGCCAAGGTGGATGAGGTCTTTGCCAAATTTGATCAGCAGCCACTGGCAGCGGCTTCAGTTGCACAGGTGCATGCGGCTGAATTAAAGAGCGGCGAATCAGTGGTCGTCAAAGTACTGCGCCCGGGCATTGATGAGGTAATCCAGGAAGACTTGAAGCTCCTGGGGGTGATCGCTCGTGGAATTGAACGCTTTGTGCCCGAAGGGCGCCGCATGCGCCCGGTGGAGGTGGTTGAGGACTATCGGCACACGATTGAAGGTGAATTGGACCTAACTCGTGAAGCGGCCAACGGCACCCAGCTCCGCCGCAACTTTACCAACTCCCCGCTGTTGTATATCCCCGAAGTGCACTGGGATTACACCCGTGAAAATGTCCTGGTGTTGGAGCGTATCGACGGTATCCCCGTCACCGACCTGGCCCAGCTTCGCGCCCAGGACACCAATATGCAGCTGCTGGCTGAGCGCGGTGTTGAGATCTTCTTTAAGCAGGTATTCGAGTACAACTTCTTCCATGCGGATATGCACCCGGGCAACATTTTCGTTTCCAGGGAGCACCCGCAACGCCCGCAATATATTGCGATTGATACCGCAATCGTCGGCAGCCTGACACGGGAAGATCAGTACTATTTGGCGCGCAATCTCCTGGCGATGTTCCGCCGCGATTACCGTATGGTGGCGGAGCTGCACGTGCAAAGTGGTTGGGTTCGCTCCGACACGCCGATCAATGCCTTTGAGTCCGCTATTCGCTCGGTCTGTGAGCCCATTTTTGAAAAACCCCTGGGAGAAATTTCTTTCGCTCGGGTGTTGATTAGTCTGTTCCAGACTGCGCGCCGATTCGATATGGCGGTGCAGCCACAGCTGGTACTGTTACAAAAGACCCTGTTGAATATCGAAGGTTTGGGTCGACAGCTTTATCCGCAGCTGGATCTGTGGAAGACTGCTCATCCATTTTTAGAGCGCTGGATGCGCGATCGAATCCACCCCAAAACAATTTTGGGTGAGATAAAGCGCTACGGTCCGGAGTGGCTTGAGAAATTCCCGCAGATGCCACAGCTGGTGTACTCAGCTCTGGAGCAGTCGCGGGAACTGGCGCCCCAGCTAGAGGTAATTGGCGAGCAGTTGGCGGGCTCGCAACGCCGAGGCTTGCGCCAATATATTCGGCGGGTCGCCGGAGTTGTGTTGGGCGTTGGCGCCATCGCTGTCAGTAAGCCGGAATGGCTGGCTCAGTTGCCGCCGACTGGTTGGGTACTGGGCGTTGCTGCACTAGTGCTACTGCTGTGGCCCTAGGGCGCTTCGGCCTACACTGGAACTTCTAAGGATTGTTAGACATTGACTCAAATTCAAGCAAAGGCCGGTTTTCTCGATAAAGTCAGCTGGAACAGTGATGGCCTGGTTCCTGCGATTGCGCAGGATTTCAAAACCGGGCGGGTGTTGATGATGGCCTGGATGAACCGCGAATCGCTGGCGCTCACTGCCAGTGAGGGTTACGCAGTCTACTGGTCCCGATCCCGCAAGGGCCTGTGGCGCAAAGGAGAAACCTCTGGTTTCCTGCAGAAGGTGCGTGAATTGCGCCTGGATTGTGACGGGGACACCGTATTAATGTTGGTCGAGCAGGAAGGTGGAATCGCCTGTCATACCGGACGCAGTAGTTGTTTCTATCACCTCCTTCAAGATGAAGAGTGGCAGGTGAATCAGCCGGTGATTCAGGACCCGAAGTCCATTTATAAGTGAAACAATTATGAAAGATGTGCTGCAACAGCTCGATGCGGTGTTGGAAAGCCGTAAAAATAGCAGTGATGCTTCTGAATCCTATGTGGCCAGTCTACATAGCAAAGGCCTGAACAAGATTTTGGAAAAAGTCGGTGAAGAAGCCACTGAAGCTATTCTTGCAGCAAAAGACGCACAGAGTAGTGGCGATAATCGAGACCTGGTTGCTGAGACAGCGGACCTATGGTTTCACTCGTTGGTCATGCTATCTCACTTGGGCGCTGATTCTCAGGACGTGGTTCGAGAGCTTGGGCGCCGGTTTGGTCTTTCTGGCCTGGAAGAGAAAGCGGCGCGAACTAAGTAAAATTTGAATCACTTGTGGCACCACCCCTGATGGCGGGAGTGCCCGGTAAGAAACTCAAGCCATCCTATTGAATGTAATGGAGACAATTATGGGATTCGGTGGAATTAGTATCTGGCAGTTGTTGATTGTCCTGGTCATAGTCTTACTACTGTTCGGAACCAAGCGTTTGAAAAACCTTGGAGGCGATCTGGGTGGCGCAATTAAGGGTTTCCGCAAAGCGGTTAAGGATGAAGACAAATCCAAGGATGCTGATGAAGACAAAGATGTCGAGCGTCTCAAGCACGATGAGGAAGAGAAGCCAGGCCAAGACAGTACTGTCAAAAATAAAGATAAACAGTCTCAGGACAAATAATCGGCAACGACTAAGGCGAGTGTCACTCTGTGTTTGATATCGGCTTTTTAGAACTATTGGTAGTTGCTGCCGTGGCCCTGTTGGTGGTTGGCCCTGAGCGACTGCCCGATGCGGTGCGTACCACTTCCCGCTGGTGGTCCGGTTTGAAGCGGACCTTGCACAGTGCTCGCGAAGAATTGGAGCGAGAGGTTGGAGCCGATGATATACGGCGTGAACTTCACAACGAGCGCATTATGCGTGAGATTGAGGAGAGTCGTCGTGAGATGGAGCAAACCTTTAGCGAAGCCAATAAGGAAGTTCACGACGCGCTTAATCAGCCTGAAAAACCACAAGTTGCAGGGACACCAGTAGAAAAACAGGCAGCTGGAGTGAACCATCCTGAGTCACCAAAGCCTGAAAAGGCGATAGAAGAACCTGCTCATCCTCGTGCAGAGCAGGAGGATTATTTGCCAGAACAGGATGAAACTGCCGAGGAGTTACAGGATCCGGAATACCCGGAGCATTGGCATGATTTTGGGGACCCGGATTTAAACCCGGACCATCCTGAAAACATCGATGAAGATGAAGAAGAAAAACAAGGCGAGAAGAAAACATCGCAACAGGAAAAAGATAGCCAGTCATGAGCGATCAGTCCCAAGATAAACATCAGCCTTTTATCGACCACCTGATCGAACTGCGTGATCGCCTACTGCGAATCCTCTTAGTCGTATTGGTCTTATTTGTCTGCTTGATGCCGTTTGCGTCTGAAATTTATAATTTTATTGCCCACCCACTACAGGAGCGTTTGGCGGGTGATGTTGGAATGATCGCTACAGAGGTGACTTCCACGTTCCTTACTCCGTTCAAAACGACCTTTATAGTTTCTTTTTTTATTGCAATCCCTTTTGTGCTTTACCAAGTTTGGTCATTTATTGCCCCGGGACTGTATAAAAATGAAAAACGTATTGCTATTCCATTATTAATTAGTAGCGTCGCACTTTTTTATATCGGCATTGCATTTGCGTATTTTGTGGTCTTTCCCCTTCTTTTTGATTTCTTTGTTGGAACTGCTCCAGAAGATATTAAGGTAATGCCAGATATGCGCAGTTATCTGGATCTGGTGCTGAAGCTTTTCTTTGCTTTTGGTTTTGCTTTTGAAATCCCTATCGCGACAGTCCTACTGATCTGGAGTGGGGTCGTGGATGCCAAGACCCTGGCAAGTAAGCGCCCTTATGTGATTGTGGGATGCTTTTTAATTGGGATGCTACTGACACCGCCGGATATAATTTCCCAATCCTTATTGGCCTTCCCCATGTGGCTATTGTTTGAGATTGGCATTTTATTTGGGCGTTGGATGAAGTCTTCACCCAAAGACAAGCCTGCTACCTGAGATAAAAAGTCACCACTGGGCTTTCAGCGGTTAGCTTCACAGGTAGCGCTTGAGGTGTTGCAGTTGCGCTCTCGATAGGGTTACTCACCTGAGAGCGCTAGCTATACGGGCACAACGCCGCACTCTCTTCTCAGTAGAATCAACTCCACCTCTTCCATGACAAGAAGCTTGATTACACGGTTATTTCCCAGCTACAGGGAGGTTGACCACCCTACCGGCTGTAGAAAGCCCGCTATTAGATACCAGATCGAGAGATAAACGCTAAACTAGCTTGTGCTTGGTTGCTTACAGCAACGATGGAAGCCTAGCTATTTATTGGAACCGGTTGCTTGTGCTGCGATGCGTTCCTGCTCGGCAACAGCTTTTTCAACATTGTTGCGAACCAAGCGAACGAAAAACGCTGCCATCAGGAATATAAAGGCAATAACGGCCAAGCTGAGAAGGCCAGAAAAGCTGGTAAACAGGTCAATTAAAGCATCCATTTTTCTCTCCAAATAGGCTAATGCTTCACCTATGCAGTCTAGGGAGCTGTAATGGAAATCTCTTGACCTAAATCAAGCTGGATCGACTTATTGTAAGAACGACGGGTTGGTCAACGCAGGGTCAGGGCTGCTAGCAGGCAGAGTAAGGACGTGCCACATAAAGAATAAAGATCGCTATTTTCTCGCCTGTCAGGCAGAAGCAGCAAAAGCGCCAAAGGTGGCATAAATAGTGCTATCAGCCCCGACAAGGGGTCGCGACTAAAACCAATAAATAGCAGTCGCAACCAGGCAACAGCACCTAAAACCAGGGCAAATACTGTTAAGACGGCTGCCACTGGTGACATGGAATAACCTTTTGCACATGGAATCGTTTGACTGGTGGGTTTCTCTAAGAAAAATACTAATAGGAAAAAGAGTGTATATCAGTATTTCTGATCTTAGGTTTTTAGCGCGCCCCAGAGTTTGGCTGCTCGTATTAGTATTGTTAGGGCTCTACGGGTGCGAGACTGCGGGCTATTACTTCCAGGCTGCAAGCGGTCAATTGCGGATACTCTCTGCCCGGCAGCCGATTGAAGAGCTGGTTCAAGACGGCAATGCCAGTGATCAACTCCAGAAGCAATTACAGCTCGTTCAGGAAATCCGTGCCTATGCAGCACAGGAGTTAAAACTACCAGTGGGGCAAGCCTATAGCTCCTATGTGCAGCTCGATGATGAGTACCCCATATGGAATGTCTTGGCCGCACCAGAGTTTTCCCTGAGCCCCAAACGATGGTGTTACCCCATAGCCGGTTGCGCTAGCTATAGGGGCTACTTCCGCAAATCAGCGGCTATTGCCAAAGCAAATAGCCTGCGCAACCAGGGTTACGATGTCTACCTGGGAGCTGTTCCGGCCTACAGTACCCTGGGTTGGTTTAATGACCCTGTGTTATCAAGCTTTGTGAATTGGACACCGGAGAGACTAGCCGGACTCTTATTTCATGAGTTGGCCCACAGAAGAGTTTATGTGCCGGGTGATACCCGCTTTAATGAGAGCTTTGCTACAGCAGTGTCCGAAATTGCCCTACCTGATTGGCTTCGTAGTCAAGGTCTCTCGAGTTCTGCTGAGGAGACTAAGGCTCAGGCACTGGCGGTACGACAGTTAATGACAGCGACGCGTAAAGAGCTTCAACCAGTTTACCAATCCAACTTGCCGGACGAGGAAAAGCGCCAAGAAAAGGAGGAAATTCTGAGTCGATTGAGGCGTTGCTATTGGCGTATGGCAGCAGAGTGGTCTTACCCCGCGCGCTACCAGGCCTATATAGAGAAAACCAATAATGCTACTTTGGCTTTGGCTGCAGAATATGAATCTTTGGTTCCAGCTTTTCGTCAGCTTTATATTGATAGTAATGGTTGGGAGGATTTTTATAATGCAGCTGAAAGATTGGGTGAGCTTGACCGCCAAGAGCGAGAGCAATATTTATTGGAGTTAGCGTATGGATACAAAAAAGAGAGGAGTAAGACGCCGATAATAGTCGAATTTGACTCTCAGTTTTGTATGCGGCAGGAGAGTGAAGTTCAATAAGTAACTCTTAAAAATACAATAATTTTCAACTTTAATCTCCTATTTAATAAAAATGACCTAACTTAACTTAGTACATACTTGGAAATAAAATTAACGTGGAAAACACATCTTTTACTTAACAAATTTTATTTTTAAGCGTATATTTACTTTTATTTTTTATATTCAAAGCTATTCTGGCCGTGAAAATTACTTGCTTGTAAGTTTTTCAGTGTAGAAGTTTATGAAAGTAACAAGAAATATTAAATTAGGACGGTGGATTTTAAATGAAGAGCAAGGTTATTTGCTGTGTGGTGAGGATAAAAATCAGCTAGACCATATACCACTTCAGGTCTTATTAGAGTTAGTTAATCATCAAGGCTGTCTGGTGACTAAGAAGCAGCTTCTCTCTACTGTTTGGGCCAATAAGGTCGTAGGGGATGAAGTACTTACTGTGGCTATTAGTCAAATTAGAAAAGCTCTTGGAGATAAAGCGAAGCAACCGGAATACATTAAAACTATTTCAGGTCAGGGTTATCGCCTAATTTGTACAGTGGAGGATATAGAGTCAAACAATAAAGCGGATGCTGTAGATAGCTCTTGGTGGTTCAGTCAAAAATATATTGTAGGATTGATTGCTAGCATTTTTTTACTTATTGGGCCTCTACTATGGTTTTCTTTCCATGCAGACCCTATTCCATCATTATCCATTTCTCAGAATGAGAAATTCCAAAAGGGACGCTATCTCTTAACGCTACAAGATTACGCTAAGTGGCGACAAGCTCAAACTTTATTTGAGCAAATAATAATAGAGTCTGAGGAATTCTCTCCTGCTTACCTAGCTTTAGTAGAGAGCAAGTTATTAATTGATCAAGGAAATACTCAAAAACTTTTTAATAATTGTAAAAGTTTGAATAAATTAGTTGATAAGGCAATTGATCTATCGCCATCAAACGTGGATGCTTACCTACTTAAAGCTCGTCTTGCTTTTCACGTCGAATGGAACTTTGATATGGCAGATAAGTATTACCAAAAAGCCTTATCACTGGAGCCGATGAATGGGAAAGTTCACCATGATTATTCACAGTTCTTGTTAGCTAGGCGAGATTACCCTGAAGCGCTACAACATGTTTACAAGTATATAGACTCAGATCCCTCAGCTTATTCCAAGCCAATGGTTGCCTGGATATATAATATGTCGGGAAAGTATAAGGAAGCAAATGAAGAGCTAATTAAAATTGCCAAAATCGCTCCACGCTCAATAGCGTATCACGTATCAGCGCACTCGACGTTTGAGAATATGAGGCGAGATACTGATGCATTTAGTCATTTGAAGGCTATCTTGTCTCATGTTGGCTACAGCAATGATGACTTGAGAACAGTAGAAGAAAAATTCCAGATGGGCGGCCTTGCAGCAGTAAATAAGTGGCTATTAGATATAAAGCAAGAGGCAGGTGATATTGGCCAGTATAGACCTCCATTAGCTTATGCGCGATATGCTGCGACAGCGGGAGATATAGAAAGAACCCTATACTATTTGCAGCAGGCTGTTGAAGAAAGGCAGTTGGAAGTGTTGTGGGTTAACACTGACCCCAAGTATGAGTTAGTAAGATCTCTTCCTGCTTATACCAAATTAATGAGAAAAGTCGGGCTGTCTGAGTAAACCTCTAAGGGTTTAATGGGATATATGTAAAGCTAAAATAATATATACAATTAATTGGAGCAAGTTCTCCCTTTTGGAACAGCTGACGGTTCATCTCTTAATATATCCTGGGTTCGTTGCTCCTCGTATCATATAAAACTAACTGTTGTCCCACAGACCCGCTATCAATTATTTGGGACCTTGGTTCCTATAATACATATCAAAGAAAGTATGAATTAGTATTTATATAGATATAACCTTTAGCTCGAAGCGATAAATTAATAGTTTATTGGTGCTGATGTATTAGTTACGCAACCTTAATTGGAAAATTTAAGGATTTCTTAGATATTCTTCAGGTATTTTTGTCAATCATCTTTTAGATTCCAAGTTGATAATTTGGAGTCTTAGTATGGATTGTATAAATCAAATTAAGTTGTACGTATGTATAGTTTTACTTATATTTTCAGTTAATCTACATGCTCATAGTACTTGGCGATATAAATTGCCAGGCCCAGTTGCAGGAGCCCCACTTGTTCTAAAGGATCAAATTATCGCCACTGGTGGATCACTTGTAGTGGGCCTTAATAAGGAAGGAAAGCTCCTTTGGCAATGGAATCTAGGCTCTACCACAGCTGCATCGGCAGCTACAGATGGAGAATATCTATTTATTAATGCAGATAATGGCCTTCATACATTAAGCCTAGATGGGAAGCCTTTGTGGTATTTTAAAAGTGAGGACAGTAAAAATCTTATTGATGGCCGTCCTATGGGGTGGGGAGAGATATTTGTTCCAGATGCTTGGAGCTTTTATAGGTCTTCTCCAATAGTAGCTGGTGGTAGAGTTTACTTTGGTAATCAGCAAGGTACGTTTGCTCTGGATGCTAAGACCGGTAAGCAATTGTGGCATCTTAGTACTGGAGTTACGCATACTACTCCGGCTATATACAAAGGGGTGCTAGTTGTTGGATCGTGGAATAATACGCTTTATGGCATAGATATAATTAGTGGATCTATTAATTGGACCTTTAAAGGAAAGCAACCATACGGCCAGATCATATATGAAGGATTCAATCAATCTCCGGTTATTTCTGATGGTACTGTATATACAGGTAATCGCGATACCTATTTTTATGCCATTGATGCTGAGACAGGGAAGCAAAAGTGGAGTTATAAACACCCTACTTCTTGGATTGGTTCTCCAGCAATTGAAGAGGATGGAGAGCTTTATTTTGGTATGTCGGATGGTTTAACACTGATAAGATTAAATGCAAAAAGTGGAAATCAGAGCATGAATTTTAATGCCAATTTTTTTATCTTTGCTAAACCTCAAATGACCGATGCTCAGGTTTTTGTTGCCACAATGGCTGGTCAAGTTTTTGCAGTAGATAAGAAGAGTAATAAAGGTCAGCTAATTTTTACTACACCAGATTGTTTAAAAAAATGTGAAAGTTTGATAAAGCCAAGGGGGGGGATGAAATATATAAATGATACCTCTGCCGACGGTATGGCTAGGAATGTTGAGTATATGGTTGATGTGGCTGATTCACTCCTGAGTATGACATACAGTGACAACACCCTTTATCTGGGGAGTGCCAAAGGTCACATTTATGCACTAAACCCACATATAGAAATTACTCATTAATATACAAGTTAGCCCATTAAAAAATAATCTAACCACTACGAATTGCTAAAATTTTCTGCTTGTTATAGGTATACAAAGATTTATATTTAATCATGCCCCCGAACCTCTCTTGATAGTCCATTGACTAGCCAGTTCAACTAATGAGCTGGTTTTTTTTGATTAAACATCTGATAAAAAAGGATGCGCAATTATTAAATTCTATCTAACAAAGCAACGCTAATATATCGTGTCAGGTGATTTTCATCCGTAGTAAGTGGATGATAACAATTAGTTTTTCATAATAATATACCTACTCTCAAAATAATTGAGAGATAGATATATTTTTTTAACTTCGAGACTAGCAGGGTTTTACTAGAAATATACGTCCTTAGAGAGTACGCCTTAAGTAATCAGTATTTTTAATAACAATGAGTAGCTGATTATTGAAAGTTCAAGCTAAGTAGAGTGGGCCTTTGTATATGGAGAGTGGCAACTCAATACTCTATCGCCTCATTTTTTTCCTAAAACCTATCGCGGCCTCTAACATATCTAAAAAATGTACCAATAGTTTAGAATACGTTATTGGCTGTAAGATACTGTTGTTTATAGAATTTTATTTTTTTTAGAATTTTTTTAGGATTTTTTTGTTTTATTTCAGGTCTTTTTATATTCCTATTTTTAGGATAGATGCATTACTCGTAGTCAAAAAATAATTGGCATTTTGGAATTTGTATTTTATTGCTGGCAAAAAAACTGATGGTGGGTGAAATAAAATATGAAAACATATTTGTTGATGGCATCAAGAAATCGTGCAAGGTTTTGAGGTGATTTATTAGCCTAATTTTTCGTCATGGCTGTTTAAGGGAGTATCCAATATATGTTCGAATATAGATGTACCAAAGTGATGGGATTGATTACTGCTCTTGCTCTATCTGGATGTTGGAATAAAGGTGAGGATAGTAATTATAGGGATAGTAATATTCCAACGTCTGATAATTACTTATACATCCAGGGGGAAGTGATTGATGGACTGACAACAGGTACAAAACTTGAAGTTCTTGTTGGTGATAATTTGGTCTATACCACAATTATAGATCGTGATAGATATTCAGTTGAAATCAATTTGGATAAGAGCAACTCTGATGGTTTGGTAAAGCTTATTGCCACTTCCGAGACTAATGAGAGAATTAAACTTGTAAGTACATTGGGATTCTTACATGCGCTTCAGGAGGATGCAGGTTCTGATAGAACACTTGTTTATTCCGAAAATAAATTTGTCCAAATTAGTGGAATATCAACAGCAATTTCAGCGACATTAGATAATTCAACTAATGAGTCGTCAGGCTGGAATAACATTACTAGGCCTATAGAGGCAAGTGAAGTTTTTGCTAAAGCCACTATGATTAAAATGTTAGTAGAGCATTCACAGGAAGGAGTGGCAATACCTTCAGATATTCAAGATACTTTCCAGCTAGCATCAGATTTTAATCTCTCTTCGAAATACATTAGCCTCTTTAGAAAGGCGCTTAAAGATATTTATCAGGAAGTACAGGCAGATATATATGAGAGTGGAAAGTATTTGCATGTAATAGATGAAAATTTAATAGCGGATACTTATTATGTTGATAGTGGAATATTAACACTTAATGTAGACGGTACTGGAGAGTACATTGAAAACGGTGAAGTGGTTGATCTTACCTGGGAGAAAACACAACAAGGCGTTGACTTGGAATCAGACAGTAGCATTGTTTTTACCGATACGATTTTAGTTGAAGGCCAAAAGATTGAGTTTGAGCGACACAGACAGACTAATAGAATTTCATGGATGTTCAACTCTACTGCTCAATCGATGTTTGTTTTTGAGGTAAATGACAGATTTCATTACCCTAGTGGAGAGCTTCAGGATTACATGGAAAATGGGTATGAAGCTGTTTCAGGCGCTCGAGCGAGTAATTTAGTAGACCCGAAAGATTTAATAAGCATTGGTAAAGTGTATAGCATGCCTATACCAAATAGTCGCGGGGAAATCGCTGGTAGTGTTGATAGCGAAACCCCACGATTTAGTTTTAAGGCGGTGGAAATAAGTTTTTCTGGAGACTTCTCGAATGGTGGAACCGCCAGTATAAAAGTACCTTCAATCTCAGCTTCCGGAGAAGCTCTCTATACTGAGATATCTGCTACTTGGCAGCTAGATAATAATAGAATAGATTTAGACTTCCCTGATGGTTCAAGTCTTGAATATTCAATTCTTAGTTTATCTAGTCATGGCTTTGCTAAAATTCACGTTATTTATCAGTCGGAACAAGGAGAGAAAAGCACTTATTCTTCATATGTTTTAGAAAAAGAGGGAGTTAGCTGGTCAGATATAGATATACCAGGAATATACACTCTTCCATTGAGCTTGTTGGATAATCTCAGTAATTACTTCTACGACTTTTCATCAAATGGAACCCTAGAAATTGTATCTGTCCAAGATCTTAATTTAAACGGGAATATTGACGATGGAGAGTACAGCGAGGTACCTGCTTATTGGAATATTGATGATGGGGGACATCTTACAATAAGAGTTTATCAAGGAGCGGAGGGATACTGTTTGCCTGAGGCTTTGGATATCACTGATAGTATTTGTACATTAACTGATGAAATAAGTTGGGATCTGTACCAGATTTATAACATCGATAGTTTTGGTGTTAGGCAAACTGAAAATAGCTTCTATAAGCCATTTGGTTCCTATGCAAATAGTATAAAAACTCGGGAGATATTATTAAAGTATGGAGATATCGATAATATACGGCTAACGAAAGTGCCAGAAAGACCATTTAAAAATTAACCAAATATCTATTTGGCCTACAAGAATAATATGGACATACCTTAAAGGTTTGTATTTTATTCTTATGCTTTTTTGTGCGATAACACAAGCAACTTTTCCGACCAAATCAGTTGGCTATTAATATGTTATGGAAGTGAAGTTATAATTTTTATTTACTTAAAATAAATCTTTAATAGTTTATTCATGTCTATTCGGCTTTAGCGTCGTACGCGGAAAAATAGATACTTAAGGCCTTAAGTCACAATGAAATAGTTGCTTTTAAAAAATTGCCGGGTGAGTTTCTTTTTTTCTAATGGAGGCAATTTTAAGAATTCTTAGTAGATAAATTTAAAGTGATAATAAAATAGTAAAAGGGTTAACAATGAAAAATAATCTAATATCTATTGCCGTTAAGAGTGTTATTAGCTTGACAGGTGCAGCAATAATATTCCCTTCTATACCTGTGCTCGCTCAAGAAGATGCAGAATTGGTTGAAGAAATCGTTGTAACCGGGTCACGTATTAAGCGTGCAGATTTGGATAGTCCAAGCCCGGTAACTGTACTCGGGCGAGAAGATATGAAAATATCTGGCAAAACTGATGTGGGAGCTTTAATTCAAAGCTTGCCTTCAATGTCAGGTTCGCCGTTGGGAACAACTATCAATAACGGCGGTAATGGGGCTGTACAAATTAACTTGCGTGGACTGGGTGCTAACCGGACACTAAATTTAGTAAACGGGCATCGCTCAGTAGATATGGGGGACTATCAATCCATTCCTTCAGTTATGATTGAGCGGATTGAGATACTCAAAGATGGAGCTTCTGCAACTTATGGTGCTGATGCTGTTGCTGGGGTTGTAAATATCATAACGCGAAAGGATTTTGAAGGAGTTGAGGTTGAGCTTCAGAATGCCGACTTTATGGATGTAGACTCGATTAGCCAAAATAGTGTGAGTTTTATCGCTGGTCGAGAGTTTGATAGCGGAAATTTTGTTTTTGGTACAGAGTATATATCTCAAGAGGGTGCTTACCAATCTGACACTCCATGGGGTATCTTTCAGAATACTTATCATATTTTTCCGGAAGGTGGTTGCGAAAGTAATCCGGTTAGTTGCTATTCCGAAGGCTCCTCACGTATACCCGAGGGTCGACTCAATATTGGCGGTTCTAAATACATCAACTTGGGAGATGGCTTAGTTGAAGATGATGATCGCACCTATAACTATGCACCCTCTAACTATATTCAGACTCCGTTTGAACGGTACAACGTCTTTGCTGAAAGTAATGCTGAAATTACAAACAATGTGCGATTTATTTCCGAGGTCCGTGTAAATTATCGCGAGTCGGCCCAAGAATTGGCACCGATTCCCTATGACAGTCGCCCTGGTTTTGATCCGGCCTACAACGGTTATTTCGACTTCGATGGTGATGGTGTTTTGGAGGCTTACAATGGCATTCACCAAGACAATTATTATTTATCTAGGGCATTGGCAGATGCAGGAATTGATCACCAGCCGGCTATCGATGTACGTCGGCGTGTGGTAGAGGATCGCCGCAGAATGGAACAAAGGGTCCTCCAAGTACAGGGAGTGTTTGGCTTCGAAGGTAATATTAACGATTACGACTGGAAAATCAGCTACAACCGAGGCTATCGTACTCGAACGGACATTAATACTGGACAATTTCTTGGGGCGAGGCTGGCAAAAGCACTTGGTCCATCAGCAGATCTTGATGGTAATGGTGTTCCCGAATGTTATGCCGATATTAGTGATCAAAGTACATTGATAAGTGATTGTGTACCAATCAATATGGTTGATGGGGCGGGCACAATTACCGAAGAAATGCTTGCTTATGTGAGTTCAGATCTCACAGATCATAGGGTTACTACCCAAGAAGTTATCGACCTTAATATTAGTGGCAATGGATTTGAACTTCCTGGGGGAGCAATGACGTGGGCCCTAGGTGGAGGGTATTGGGCGCGTTCATTTACCCTCTCTCCAGACTCGGGTAAAGCAACCGGTGATGTTACCGGGTCTGTGGGGACGGGTACAGAAGGCTCTTTGTACAATACCAATCTACTTGCCGAGGTGCATCTTCCGATATTTAATAACGGTATTCAATCTATCGATATTAAAGGTGGATTACGCTATGACTCCTATAATATCTTTGGCAGCGATAACACTTGGCAATTGGGTTTGGATATGCAGGTGTTTGAAGAGCTTAAATTGCGTAGCACTTATGGAACGGTTTTCCGTGCCCCGACAATTACTAACTTATTCGGGGGGCGAAATGATAGTGCTCCATCAGCTATTGACCCGTGTTATGTCGACAGTATTAGCCAGCTTCCTGCTGGTTGCATTCAAATATCGGAGCAGGAGGATACTCAACTTCCTGCAACAGTCGGTGGCAACGAAGAGCTCCTACCGGAGTCAGGGAATACATTTACCCTAGGCCTTGTCTGGACACCGGACTTTATCGGAAGTTCGGATTTAAGCCTCACCCTGGACTACTGGAAAGCAGAAATTGATTCAGGTATTAGTTCTTATGGTGCTCAGTACATTATGGATCAATGTTACATAGAGCAGGTAGCCAGCTACTGTGACCTCATCACCAGAACTAGTGACTATACGATTCAAAATATATTGGATATTAATCAAAATGTTGCCGAACAGGGAGCGGCCGGAGTTGATTTTGAAACTCGATACTCATTAGATACCGAATTTGGACAATGGGATGCAGTCTTACTATGGACCCACTTGATTGAGCGTACCAAAATTGCTTATTCAGGGGCGGAGGCTATCCATTTAGAAGGACGTACCACTGATAGCACGGCACAAGATGGAGGGACTTACGCAGAAAACAAAATAAACTATTCCCTATCCTGGAATTGGAATGACTTCAATTTAAGTTACCGAGGTGAATATATAGGTGAGGTGAAAGGAGATCTTAACTATGGAACTTACATGGATGAAATATGGCGAGACTATAAGCAAACTATAAAAGCTCAGCTCTATCATGACCTTGTTGCTTCATATAATTTTAGTAATGGTATGGCTATTTCGGGCGGAATCACTAACCTTACTAACGAGGCTCCCCCATTTATTGATATTGGTTTCAATGCAAAAACGGACCCTTCGGTTTACCGCACATTTGGGCGAGGCTACTACCTGAGGCTGAGCCATAAATTTTAAGGAGTGGTAGTTGCCACAATTAAGGGCCGTATTTACGGCCCGCTTCATCTTCATGCACTACTTGATTTCTTAAAAAATATATAGCCCCGCTCTCAAAGGTGGCTATAAATCGTGTATTAGCCAGGGAAACTTCTAATGAACTCAATTGGCAGACTGGTAATTCTTGTCAACAGCTATGAAGAAGCTATTACCTTTTATTGTGACAAATTGGGGTTTGAAGTTTTTATAGACTATCAAGCAAAACCATATCGATTCGTTCATATTCGACTTCCGGAACAAAGAGATATGGGCATATGGTTACTTAAGGCAGATTCTGAGAGTCAGCTGAAGAAAGTTGGAGCACAAACTGCTGGACAGCCTTGCGCCGTTATTTACACCGAGAGCTTTGACCGAGAATATAAGAGGCTTGTAAACAATGGCGTCCACTTTAGCAAACCCCCCACCTCTGACGCAGATGCGGAGTTTGGTCACTTTGAGGACCTGTATGGCAACGAATTTATTTTAGTTGAATTAAAAGCAGGATCCCTGGAATAGACTTTAACTTGTCACTTTCGGTGCTTTTATAGAATACGCGACATACGGTCTTGTACTAAGAATTAAAAAAAGGGGGCATTCCAGGAGTACACCAAACTAAAGGAGTAGTCAGTTGTATTTTGCTATGAAGTTGTATATCGATACCGGTGACACTTTTGGACTATCCAATAGTCTCTGCACAACAGTGGGAAGCCGATATGATATTGCGGTATTAGGTATATTTCTTCACGTAAAAGAGAAGTGAGCCAGGGGAAATCTGACTATATAGGTGAGGAAAGCTGAGAAAGACTAAACTTAAAGATACAGAATTATGTATTGTAGAAAGGATGAGGTACTTGAAGCACTGCCTGATTTATAAAAATATTTTTAGGGATTAAAAAATACGTTATCGAGAGCTAGTAAAAACACTTCAGGCTTATTTCTACGGGCAGGTTTTACCAGCCTGCTTATTAGAATATGGCACCTTTTGATTTAAGATAAATGCACCTTATCTGCTAAAGCAGGGCTTTTGTCACATCCAGCATCCGATTCGCAAATCCCCATTCATTATCAAACCAAATCAAGATCTTGGCTAAGCGATTCCCCGCTACACGAGTTTGGCTTGCATCAATGATGCCGGAGCGGGGATCGTGATTAAAATCACAGGAAGCGAGAGGTTCTTGGGTAAAACCTAACACACCATTAAATTCAGATTTAGAAACTGATTTTAATAGGGCATTAACATCTTCCCGGCTAACTTCTTTTTGTAGTGAGACTGATAAATCAATCGCGGAAACGTTGACTGTGGGCACTCGCAGGGCTTGTGCCTCAAACTTGTCTACTAAATTAGGTAATATTCTCTCAATACCCCGGGCCAAGGCCGTATCAACAGGAATAACTGAGCTTACTGCTGAACGCGTCTTTCTCAGATCAGTATGATGATAGGCATCACTTACTGGCTGGTCGTTCATCGCAGAATGGATAGTAGTAATAACTCCAGCTTCTATTCCGAAGGCCTTATCCAGAGCGGCGATAACTGGCACGCTGCAATTAGTTGTGCAGGAGGCTGCCGAAATTACCCGTTCCTTGCCTGTCAAAATATGGTCGTTCACCCCGTAAACAATCGTGGCATCGACATCCCGGCTGGCAGGTTGGGAAAATAGTACTTTCTTGGCTCCTGCGGCAAGGTGCAACTCCGCGCCTTGTCGCTGCTTAAAGCTGCCGGTGCATTCCAGTACGATATCTACTTGATCCCGTCGCCAATCCAGATCTTCTAACCGCTCGCAATGAGTTACGGCAATAGAATCTCCGTTAACCACAAGGACATCTTTATGCACGGAAACTTCGCCTGAGAAGCGGCCGTGGACAGAATCGTATTTTGTCAGGTGTGCAATGGTGTCGCAGTCAGCCAGTTCATTGATGGCGACTATTTGTAAGTTATCGCGGGCGCCAGACTCATAGAGTGCGCGTAAAACGGAGCGGCCGATACGGCCGTAGCCATTGATGGCAATTCTAGTGGTCATAGCACAACTTTAGGCAGGAGAAAAAATGTCAGCTAAGCGTCCCCGCGCGGCGCTGAGCCAGTGCCGCACGGGGTTGATACCTAAATGATATTCAGTGGAGAAAACAGTACTACTTCAGCAGTTTTTCTACCGCTTCAGCCACATTGTCCACAGTGAAACCAAAGTAGCGCATCAAGTCGCCGGCAGGGGCAGATTCGCCAAAGGTTTCCATACCGATAATAGCGCCATCGAAACCGACAAACTTATACCAGTAGTCTTTGTGGCTCGCTTCTACCGCTACTCGTGCACGTACAGAAGAAGGCAGTACGGACTCACGATAAGCCTCTTCCTGCTCCATAAACAACTCGGCACAGGGCATGGAAACAACGCGAACTTTCTTGCCAACCAGTTTTTCCTGGGCCGCCATCGCCAGCTCTACCTCGGAGCCAGTGGCAATAATAATGGCTTCAGGAGTACCTTCGCAGTCGGACAGTACGTACCCACCGCGCTCAATCTGAGCCAGCTGTGCGCTGTCGCGATCTTGAGGAGCCAGGCCCTGACGGCTAAAGACCATGGTGCTGGGGCCTTCTTTGCGCGCGATAGCCATCTTCCAGCTCACTGCGGATTCAGTGGCATCACAGGGGCGCCAAGTGTGCAGGTTCGGAGTGGCGCGCAAGGCGCTGAGCTGTTCTACCGGCTGGTGAGTCGGGCCGTCTTCGCCGAGGCCAATAGAGTCGTGGGTGTAGACAAAGACCACACGCTGCTTCATCAGTGCGGCCATGCGCACAGCGTTGCGGGCGTATTCCATAAACATCAAGAAGGTAGCGCCGTAGGGCACGAAACCACCGTGCAGAGCGATACCATTCATAATGGCGCTCATACCGAATTCGCGCACACCGTAATAGATGTAGTTGCCGGAGGCATCCTCGGCGCTGACACCTTTGGAGCCTGACCAGATAGTGAGGTTGGAGCCGGCCAGGTCGGCGGAGCCACCGAGGAATTCGGGCAGCAGCGGGCCGTAGGCGTTCAGAGCGTTTTGGCTGGCTTTGCGAGAGGCGATCTTCTCTGCATTTTCCTGGCAGGCTTTGATGTACTCATCTGCTTTGCTGAGGAAATCTGCGGGCAATTCACCGCTCATGCGGCGCTCAAATTCGGCTGCCAGCTCCGGGAATTCTTCGCGGTAATCGGCGAGGATATCTTTCCACTCGTCTTCCTGGGCTTCACCTTTGGCTTTGGCATCCCAGCCGGCGTAAATATCTTCGGGGATTTCAAATGGGCCGTGGGCCCAACCGAGGGTTTCGCGAACCAGGGCGATCTCTTCGTCACCCAGCGGTGCACCGTGACACTCTTCGCGCCCCTGTTTGTTCGGGGAGCCGAAGCCGATCACGGTTTTGCAGCAGATAATGGTGGGCTTATCGGTAACAGAGCGAGCTTCTTCAATAGCGGCTTTGATAGCGGCGGAATCGTGGCCATCCACATTGGGGATTACGTGCCAGCCGTAGGATTCAAAGCGCTTGGGCGTGTCGTCGGTGAACCAGCCTTCCACTTCACCATCGATGGAAATGCCGTTGTCGTCATAGAAGGCGACCAGCTTGCCCAGGCCCAGAGTGCCGGCCAGGGAGCAGGCTTCGTGGGAGATACCTTCCATCAGGCAGCCATCGCCCAGGAATACATAGGTGTGATGGTCTACCAGCTCGTAGCCGGGGCGATTGAACTGGGCACCCATTATCTTTTCTGCCATTGCCATACCAACAGCGTTGGTGATGCCTTGGCCCAGTGGGCCGGTGGTGGTTTCTACACCAGGGGCATAACCGTATTCGGGGTGGCCCGGAGTTTTGGAATGCAGTTGGCGGAAGTTCTGCAGCTCTTCAATCGGCAGGTCATAGCCGGACAGGTGCAGCAGGGAATAAAGCAGCATGGAGCCGTGACCATTGGACAGTACAAAGCGGTCGCGATCGGCCCAGCTGGGGTTGGCCGGGTTGTGCTTTAAGTAGTCATTCCACAGCACCTCGGCGATATCCGCCATACCCATGGGCGCACCGGGGTGGCCGCTTTTGGCTTTTTGGACCGCGTCCATGGACAGGGCGCGAATGGCGTTGGCCTTTTCAGCGCGAGAGGGAGTAGAAGACATAAGAAGAGCTCTCTGGTTTCTTAGCTAGGGTGCGGCGCTGCTCTGCCGGCAGATTCCCGCAACAACAAAATGGTGGCGTATTTTCCCGTAAAGGGCGGCCCCGCGCAAAGCTTTGGTTGGGGATTTGTTGTTGAGTGCAGCAACAAACTTCTAATTCTATGCATTAGGCGGCGCCATTAACATCTATATCAAAAATATTTAATAAAGCTATATCAAAACATTTTGATATAGGTGTGCTCCCCTGCTAGACTTCGCCCCATGTCTGAAAATGAGCCAGCACCCGAACTGAGTCCAGCCGAGGCAATTCCTCAGCTGGCCTTGACCCTGAAAGCCGCCGGAGATCCCCTGCGGCTCGAAATATTGCGCCTGCTCAGCCAGGATTCTTACAGTGTTTTAGAGCTGTGCCGAATCTTTGATTTGCGCCAACCGGCCCTGAGTCATCACTTGAAAGTGCTCGCCCAGGCAGGTCTGGTGAACAAGCACCGCGAAGGTAATAACCTTTTCTACCGGCGCACTGCAGCTACTCCACTGCTGGCACAGCTATTTACAAACCTGGATCATTTGCCTCTGGCCGATGTGCGGGTGCAGGCGGTATCCCGGATTTCTGAGGAGAGAGCGGAAGCATCGCGACGTTTCTTTGCCGATTACGGCAACCGCTTTCGCGAGCAGCAGGAATTGATCGCCAGCTATGACGTATACGGACCACAAGTGGCTCAGCTGCTCAAACCTGGTCGCCATGCCTTGGAAGTTGGGCCTGGAGAAGGTGAATTTCTACAGGAGTTGGCTCAGCGTTTCGCGACAGTGACAGCACTGGATCTGTCTTCTGCAATGTTGGAGCGGGCTCAATCTTTTGCCGATGAACAGGGTATTAAAAATATCGAGTTTGTCTGTAGCGATACCCGCGCTGCTGCGGCACGGCCGGCCAGTGCCGACACCATCGTGGTGAACATGGTGCTGCACCACACTCCTGACCCGGCACAAATTTTTCACGACTTGCACGGCGCCCTAAAAAAGGGCGGGCAGCTTTTAATTGCAGAATTGCAAGAACACAGCCAGGACTGGGCCAGAGAGGCCTGCGGAGATTTATGGCTGGGTTTTGCTCCAGAGCAGTTAAGTGACTGGGCCGCGACTGCCGGCCTGCAAGATGGGCGCAGTATTTACAGCGCCCTGCGCAACGGCTTTCAGATCCAGATAAGAGAGTTTATTAAGCCCTGACGGGGGTTTGTCAGGCACAGCCTGAAGTTAAAAGATATTCAACCGCTGCGGCGGGACAATGGAGACCTCAAAATGAGTGAATACAGACTGTTTACCTCAGAATCCGTATCTGAGGGGCACCCGGATAAAATTGCCGACCAGATTTCCGATGCTGTATTGGATGCTCTACTGGCCCGTGACAAGCAGGCGCGGGTTGCCTGTGAAACCCTGGTGAAAACCGGTATTGCTGTTATTGCCGGTGAGATTTCCACCTCTGCCTGGGTAGACCTGGAAGAGCTGGTGCGTAAAGTTATCACCGATATCGGCTACACCTCTTCTGACGTGGGTTATGACGGTGAGACCTGTGGTGTTATCAATGTGATCGGTAAACAATCTGTGGATATCGCACAGGGTGTAGACCGCGCTAAGCCGGAAGACCAGGGTGCTGGGGACCAGGGGTTAATGTTTGGTTATGCGACCAACGAAACCCCCACCTTTATGCCTGCGCCGATCTACTATTCCCACCGCCTGGTTGAGCGCCAGGCTGAAGTGCGTAAATCCGGTCTGCTTCCCTGGTTACGCCCCGATGCAAAAAGCCAGCTGACCTTCCGTTACGACGAACAGGGCCGCCCCTGCGCGATCGATGCGGTTGTTCTTTCAACCCAGCACAACCCGGATGTCAGCCAAAAAGATCTGCGCGATGCAGTGATGGAGCTGATTGTTCACAACACCTTGCCGCTGGAATGGCTGCATAAAGACACCAAGTTCCATATCAATCCGACGGGCAACTTTGTTATTGGTGGGCCAGTTGGGGACTGCGGTCTCACCGGGCGCAAGATTATCGTCGACACTTACGGTGGCTCTGCTCGCCATGGCGGCGGTGCATTTTCCGGTAAGGATCCCTCCAAGGTTGATCGCTCTGCCGCTTATGCGGGTCGTTATGTGGCCAAGAACATTGTCGCGGCAGGCTTAGCCAAGCGTTGTGAGATTCAGGTTTCCTACGCCATCGGTGTCGCCGAGCCAACCTCCGTAGCAATTAATACTTTTGGAACCGGTTTGGTACCAGAGGATAAGCTGGTGGAGCTGGTGCGCGAAAACTTTGACCTGCGCCCTTACGCCATCTCCAAATCCCTCGATCTGCTGCACCCGATGTATCAGTTGACTGCAGCTTACGGTCACTTTGGTCGCGATCCGTTTACCCACACTTACAACTGGATCGACAGCAACGGCCAGGAACGCAGTGAGAGCTTTACTGCTTTCCCATGGGAAAAAACCGATAAAGCGGATGCGCTCCGCTCCCAAGCCGGCCTCTAAGTTTCAGAAATAAATATTCATGCCCGCGCCAAAAGCGCGGGCACACAAAATATGCTGGGTACCACCCGGCAAGCAGATAATTTTTGGACTCAAAAACGATGAATCAAATGAGCACTGAATTTAAAGATTACAAAATCGCGGACATTTCCCTGGCCGAGTGGGGGCGCCGTGAAATTGAAATTGCAGAAGGTGAAATGCCGGCACTGATGACTCTGCGTGAGAAATACCGCGCAGAGCAGCCGCTGGCAGGTGCCCGTATCATGGGCTGTATCCACATGACGATCCAGACTGCAGTGCTGATCGAAACCCTGGTCGCACTGGGTGCTGAAGTTCGCTGGTCCTCCTGTAATATTTTCTCCACTCAGGATCACGCCGCTGCCGCCATTGCTGCGCGCGGAATCCCCGTATTTGCCTGGAAAGGTGAAACTGAAGAAGAGTATGAGTGGTGCCTTGAGCGCACTATTGGTGCCGATGTTGCCGGCTGGCAACCCAATATTATTCTGGACGACGGTGGCGACCTCACCGAGCTGCTGCACCGCGAATACCCGCAACTTCTGGATGCTTGCCACGGTGTGAGTGAAGAGACCACCACCGGCGTACACCGCCTGCAGGATATGCTGCGCGAAGGCACTCTGAAGATTCCTGCGATCAACGTCAATGACGCTGTGACCAAGAGCAAGAACGACAATAAATACGGCTGTCGCCACAGCCTCAACGACGCCATCAAGCGCGCCACTGACCACCTGCTCTCTGGTAAGCGAGCGCTGGTTATTGGCTACGGCGACGTAGGTAAAGGTTCCGCAGCATCCCTGCGCCAGGAAGGTATGATCGTACGGGTTTCTGAAGTGGACCCGATCTGTGCGATGCAGGCTTGTATGGACGGCTTCGAGCTGGTTTCCCCCTACATCGACGGCGTTAATACCGGTACCGCTGAGGGTATTAACAAGCAGCTGTTGGCCAATACAGACCTGATAGTTACTACAACTGGCAACGTAAACGTTTGCGATGCCCACATGCTTTCCGCCCTGAAGAGTGGTGCGGTGGTTTGTAATATTGGTCACTTCGATAATGAAATCGATACCGCCTTTATGCGTGAAAACTGGGAGTGGCAGGAAGTTAAGCCGCAGGTACATAAGGTAGTTCGCAATAGCGAAACCAATGATCACCTGTTGCTGCTGTCTGAAGGCCGCCTAGTAAACCTTGGCAACGCTACTGGCCACCCGAGCCGCATTATGGATGGTTCTTTTGCCAACCAGGTTCTCGCCCAGATCCATTTGTTCAAAGAAAAGTTTGCCGACTTGCCGGCAGATCAAAAGACTTCAGCACTGTATGTAAAAGTATTGCCCAAGCACCTGGATGAAGAAGTTGCACGCTATATGGTTGAGGGTTTTAGTGGTGTTATTACCCGTATGACCGAGCAACAAGCTAACTATATCGGTGTTTCAGTTGAAGGTCCGTTCAAACCTGAAAGTTATAAGTACTAATCACCCCTAACTAAAAGGTGCCGGTATCGCCGGCACCTGAATTGTGCGGGGTTGGAGAAATATAATGAAAGACTCCATTCGCATAAGTTTCGAATTTTTCCCTCCCAAAACGCCAGAGGGTCGCGAGAAACTATACAAAACTCGTGAAGCGCTGCAGGCATTTAACCCTGAATTCTTCTCTGTAACTTATGGTGCCGGTGGTACCACAAGAGAGACAACGTCGAGTATTGTGACCAATATGCGGCGAGATGGTATTTCAATTGCTCCTCATTTGTCGTTTGGTGGTGATAATGAAGAGACAATACTGGGTTTGTTAAATGATTATAAACAGGCGGGAATTAATCGAATAGTTGCACTGCGTGGTGATATGCCGTCGGGCATGGGTGCAGTGGCGCAACTGGTTTATGCGAATGAATTAGTCGCCTTTATTCGCCGACATACCGGTGATCAATTTCATCTTGAAGTAGCTGCTTATCCAGAGATCCACCCGGAGTCGAACAGCTATGATGATGATATTCGCTATTTAAAAGGTAAATTTGAGGCAGGTGCTAATAGCGCACTGACACAATATTTCTATAACCCGGATTCCTATTTTTACTTTATTGATCAGTGTGAAAAGGCGGGTATCGATGCGCCCATTTATCCAGGTATTATGCCGATAGCTAATTTTGCCAACCTTGTGCGTTTCTCTCGCAATTGTGGTGCGGAAATTCCGAGGTGGTTGGTTAAACGCATGGAAAGCTTCCGTAATCCTGAAGACATTCGAAAGCTTGGATTAGAGGTTGTTACCGACCTCTGCGAGACCTTATTAGAGGGGGGTGCACCGGGTTTACATTTTTACACAATGAATCAGGATGCAATCGTTACTAAGATTTTGAAAAGCCTCAAGCTTTAATTGAAAACTCGAAAGCTATTGCTTTCGAGTTTTCTGTTTATGAAACATTGACTGAAATTTGCATATCGTTTGTTCAGAATTTACTGACTGGAAATTTAGTATCTTTTCTGGGCCATCTGAAATATTTTTAAATTCCGGTAGGTTGGTATAAATGCGGAATTATAACCCCCCCCTGAAACCATTCCTCTCAATACTATATGAGGATGAAGCACTACTGGTTTTAGAAAAACCCAGCGGGCTTCTCAGTGTTCCGGGAAGAAGTGCTGATCATAAAGACAGCTTAGCTAGTCGAGCGCAATCACTATATCCAGATGCATTAACTGTCCATCGATTGGATATGGATACTTCAGGACTAATCGTAATGGCGCGCAGTGTTGAGGTACATAAGGCGCTGAGTACTTTATTTCAAAATCGTGAAGTTGAGAAAGCCTACTATGCGCGGGTATGGGGTGTGCCTGAAAATGTAAGTGGTGAAGTGGATTTGCCCCTTATTTGTGACTGGCCAAATAGGCCGAGGCAAAAAGTAGATTTTGCCGAGGGCAAGCCATCTCTAACCCGCTGGGAGAAAGTCTTCAGCTCTGAAAACAGTAGCTTGATTCGACTTATGCCAGTTACTGGACGCTCTCACCAACTCCGCGTGCATATGCAGGCAATAGGACATCCAATATTGGGGGACCCCTTTTATGCCCATCCTGATGCGTTGAAGGGGGCTTCGAGGCTACTGTTACATGCTAGCGAGCTGAAATTTTCTCACCCTGTAAGTGGAGAAGCTTTACATTTTACTAGCGAGTTGCCCGGAGAGTTTTTAATTGAATAATATGCCAAGAGGGGTTGTCAGAGATATAAAAAGGGCGGCCATTTGGCCGCCCTTTTTATCGGTTATTTTTTATTCTTCATCGCCGCCATCAAAATATCACCCATGCTGCCACGGCCATTACCTTGGCCCCCTTTCTGGGAGCGGTTGCCCTGTTGCTTATTGTAGCGCTGGGCTTGGCGGTTTTCGCGTTGGTCATCTTTTTTAATACCGCCACTACCCTGCTCACCAGGCTCATCAGATAAACGCATGGAAAGGCCAATGCGTTTGCGGGCAACGTCCACTTCCATCACTTTAACTTTGACAATATCACCGGCTTTTACGACTTCGTGAGGATCTTTAACGAACTTCTCTGAGAGTGCAGAGATATGTACCAATCCATCCTGGTGAACACCGATATCCACAAAGGCACCGAAGTTGGTGACGTTGGTGACGGTCCCCTCGAGTACCATTGCCGGGCGCAGATCTTTTATTTCCTCTACGCCCTCTTCAAATTTGGCCGTGCGGAATTCCGGGCGCGGGTCGCGACCGGGTTTTTCCAGTTCGGCGATAATATCGGTAACGGTAGGTACACCAAATTTCTCGTCGGTATAGTCTGCCGGGTTCAGTCGGCGCAGGAAGCCGGAGTCGCCGATAAGGCTGTTAATTTCACGGCTATTTTTCTCGGCAATGCGTTTAACCACGATATAGGACTCGGGGTGCACACCGGATTTATCCAGCGGATTTGCACCGTTATTAATACGCAGGAAGCCGGCGGCCTGTTCAAATGCCTTGGGCCCTAAACGCGGAACTTCCATCAGTTGCTTACGATTTTTGAAAGCGCCGTTCTGGTCGCGGTAGCTGACAATATTGTTGGCAATAGATGTAGTCAGGCCGGAAACCCGAGCCAGCAGCGGTGCAGAGGCAGAGTTCAGCTCAGCGCCGACACCGTTTACACAGTCCTCGACTACGGCGTCCAGTGAACGAGCCAGCTGAGTCTGGGAAACGTCGTGCTGATACTGACCAACACCAATGGATTTGGGTTCGATTTTCACCAATTCTGCCAGCGGGTCCTGCAGGCGGCGGGCGATGGAGATAGCTCCACGGATAGTCACGTCAAGATCCGGGAATTCCCGTGCAGCAAATTCAGAGGCGGAGTAAACGGAAGCACCGGCTTCGTTAACCACAACTTTTTGAGCCGTCAGCTTATATTGCTTAATGGTTTCCCCGACGAATTTGTCGGTTTCGCGGCTGGCGGTGCCGTTGCCAATGGCGATCAGGCCCACATTGTATTTATTACACAGGGCGGCAATAACCGCTGCAGACTCCTGGTGACGATTCTGTGGCGGGTTGGGGAAGATGGCGGTGTGGTCGAGTATCTTGCCTGTGGCATCGACCACGGCGACTTTGACTCCGGTGCGCAGGCCCGGGTCGAGGCCGATAGTGGCCTTTTGCCCGGCCGGAGCGGCCAGCAGCAGATCTTTCAGGTTGCGGGAGAATACCTTGATGGCCTCCTCTTCTGCTTTCTCACGCAGCTCACCCATCAGGTCAGTTTCCAGTGCGGTCAGCAGCTTGATTCTCCAGGTCCAGCGCACCACTTCGCCGAGCCATTTGTCTGCAGGGCGTCCTTCGTCGGTGATATCCACATGGCGGGCAATCATGGCTTCGCAGGGATGGCTGGCGGTTGGGGAGGTCCCCTCTTCATCGGCGAGGCCCACGCTGATAGCGAGTACGCCTTCGTTGCGGCCGCGGAAAATAGCCAGGGCGCGGTGCGAAGGCACCTTGGACCAGTCTTCGGCGTATTCAAAATAGTCGCGGAACTTGGCCCCTTCCTCTTCTTTGCCTTCGAGCAGTTTGGATTTCACCTGTCCGTCGCGCTTGAGGAATTCACGCAGCTTGCCCAGCAGCTCGGCGTCTTCGGCAAAGCGCTCCATCAGGATAAATTTGGCTCCATCCAGAGCGGCTTTGATGTCTTTGACGTGAAGGGAGGCGTCTTCGTTGTCGGTGTTGAGGTATTGCTCTGCTTCAGCTGCGGGGTCGAGGGAGGGGTTGTTGATCAGTGCATCGGCCAGCGGTTCCAGGCCAGCCTCGATGGCGATTTGCCCTTTGGTGCGGCGCTTGGGTTTGTAGGGGAGGTAGAGGTCTTCGAGGCGATTCTTGGTGTCGGCACTGTTAATTTGTTGTGACAACTCTGGAGTCAGCTTGCCCTGCTCATCGATGCTTTTCAGGATGGCAGCGCGGCGCTCTTCCAGTTCGCGCAGATAGCGCAGTCGGTCTTCCAAGGTGCGCAGCTGGGTGTCGTCCAGGGCCCCTGTCACTTCTTTCCGGTAGCGCGCAATAAATGGGACTGTGGCTCCTTCATCGAGCAGGGATACTGCGGCGGTAACCTGTTGTGGTCTGACATTGAGTTCTTCGGCGATGCGAACGTTGATATCCAGCATTGATGTTTACATCCGTTTTCCGGGAAATTTCGTACCGTTAAGGGCGATGTTGGACCAGTAAGTAGCCTTTCAGTTTCCGTGGTATTTGGCGGGTAAACGAGAGGGCCCTTACAGGAGTAATTTTGGGTCGGCATTATGCGTTACCCGAGCGCAGCGAGGAAGGTTTGCGGCAGGACACAAACTTGTGCGGCAGTCTGCATCCAAATTGCCTCTTATGTGCGTCGAACTCCAGTAGAATGCGTACTAACTAAAATTTGACCAATTCAGGTCAGGGAACGGGGTAGAGGGTACCTGTGAAAGTCTCGAGTAAAAACAAGCTGTTATTCATTGTATTGTTAGTCGGGGTGGCTGTTATTGCTGCGGTGGTTGTATTGAAACCGAAGCCGGAGGAAAAACCGCCAGAGGTGGTGGTACCGCCAATGGCTGATGTTCTCTATATAGAACCCCGTCGCCAGACACTGTTGGTACCCAGCCAGGGAACCGTTCATGCCCGCCATGAAATCGATGTGATCGCGCGAGTCGGCGGTGTGATCGAAAGCGTCGATGAGGCATTTGTTCCCGGTGGCTTCTTCAATAAAGACGCCCGTTTATTGCAGCTCGAGCAAGCAGACTATCGCTACCAGGTCACTCGCGCGGAATCGCAACTGGCAAATGCCAAGTCCACCCTGGCTCAGGAGCAGGGCCATGCCAAGCAAGCTAAGCGCGAGTGGCGTGACCTGGGATCAGAAGCTGCTAATGCCCTGTTCCTGCGCAAACCCCATCTCGAAGCTGCCCAGGCTGCAGTTGAAGCAGCGAGAGCTGACCGCGATCAGGCAAAACTGGACTTGGAGCGGACATCACTCAAAGCCCCCTTCGCAGGTCGTGTAGTTGAGACTTTTGTCGACCTGGGACAGTACATTACCCCCGGCACCCCTCTGGCAAAAATTCACAGCACCGGTATCGCTGAAGTCCGCCTCCCTCTGACCGACCAGCAACTAGCGTTGCTCGATCTTCCCCTGGGTAAAACTATTGAGAATGGCCCCGCTGTGCGTCTGAAAGCTGTTGTGGCTGGACGTGAACACGAGTGGCGTGCGCAGTTGGTGCGAACCGAAGCGAGTATCGATCCCAATAGCCGCTTTATTTTTGCTGTTGCCCAGGTACAGAAACCCTATGAAGGGGATGTGCCGCTGATGAATGGCCTGTTTGTTGAGGCAGATATTGCCGGCAGAACCTTTGATGATGTTGTGGAGCTGCCCCGTCAGGCACTACATGAAGGAGATCACCTGTTGGTTCTGAATGACGAGAGTCAGCTGATCTACAAAACTGTTGAGCTGTTACAAACCATCGGTGACAGAATCTGGCTCCGCGGGGATATCGCTATGGGTGACCGAGTGATTGTTTCAAGCTTGGGCTACTCCCGTGAGGGTATGGTACTTACCGCTAATCCCCTCAATGAGCGGCCAGCGGGCCTGGGGAGTCTTCCTGAGGATTCAGCAGATCCCTCTACAGTATCCGCTGCTGGTGATGCCGGTGGTGTTAGCAATGCTTCCCAGGGAGGCAAGTGATGAGCGGAATCATCCCGTGGTTTGCGCGCAATAGCAAAGCCGCAAACCTGCTGATGATTATGATAATCATCGGCGGAATCTTTGGCCTTATGAGTATCGACCGGGAGGTGTTTCCCACGCTGCAGCTGGGGATTGTAGAGGTTAATATCTCTTACCCCGGCGCCGGTCCGGCAGAGGTGGAGCAGCAGGTAACTGTTCGGGTTGAGGAGGCTATCTCTGAAGTAAAGGGTATTAAGGAGGTAAATTCTGCTTCCCGACGGGGTAGTGCCTCTATTGAAATCCAGGCGATGGATGGCTACGACGAGCTGCGATTGCTCAACGATATTAAGGTTCAGGTGGATAGTATCAACACCTTTCCCGACGGTATTGAGCGTCCCGTTATTCGCTTGATTGAAGCCAACGCCGAGTTAATGATGATCGCCATCGGTGGGCCAGTTTCTGAGCGTCAGCTCAAGGAAACCACCCTGGATTTGCGCGATAAGCTCAACCTGATTTCCGGTGTGCGCAGAGTTGATGTTTGGGGTGATCGACCAGACGAGTTGTCCATTGAAGTTTCCGAGCTGGATTTACGTCGTTACAACCTGAGCTTTAATCAGGTTGCCGACGCGGTGCGCCGCTCCTCCCTGGATTTGCCTGCCGGCATGGTGCGCTCGGACCGCGGTGATATTCAGGTGCAAACTCGTGGCCAGGCCTATACCGCTGAAGACTTCGAGCGTATCCCCGTAGTTAGCCGTGCCGATGGCTCTGTATTGTTGCTGCGCGATGTAGCGACAGTGCGCGATGGCTTTGAGGAATACAACAACGTTATTCGTTTTAATGGCAATCCCGCCATGAACCTTCGCATTATTCAGGGCGAGCCCCTGGATGTGGTGAAAACCGCTGAGCGAATAAAAGCGTTCCTGGAGGAGACTCGCGAGCAATTGCCACCGGGCATGGAACTGGATGTCTGGTTCGACTTCTCCAAGGCATTTGAAGGCCGCATGAATCTGCTGACTACCAATGCCCTGAGCGGTTTTGCCATGGTGTTTGTCATGCTGATGCTGTTCCTGCGCCCGGCTCTGGCCATGTGGGTAACCGTTGGCATTGTTGTCGCTTTCCTAGGTGCTTTCTGGCTGTTGCCGGTGACCGGCGTCAGCCTAAATATGCTGTCATTGTTCGCCTTCCTGTTAATACTCGGGATTGTGGTGGACGATGCCATCATTGTGGGGGAGGCAGTGCATGCTGCCCACGATAGAGGTGAATCTGGCTTAGCTGCAGCTGAGCAAGGGGTGAAGCAGGTAGCTTCCCCGGTAATTTTCGCCGTGACCTCCACCATGGTGTTCTTTATCCCCATGCTGTTTCTACCCGGCATTACCGCACAGATGATGCTGGCCTTGCCGGTGGTGGTACTGCTGTGTCTGGTCTTCTCCCTGGTGGAATCCCTGTTGATTCTGCCGGCTCACTTGGTGGGCATGAAGCCAGAGAAACCTGCTAAATCGACACTGGGAATTAAATTACAAAACGTACGTAGAAGTTTTGCCGGTGCGATGAAGACGGCCGGAGATAAGTACTACCTGCCTTTACTGGAAAAGTCCCTAAGCAATAGCCGCACCACAGTGATGAGCTTTATGTTGGCACTGGGTTTGTCGATCGCTGTTTTCCAGAGTGGTTATGTGGGCTCTTCATTCTCACCCCAGGTCCCCTCTGATTTATTGCAATTGCGAATTTCTATGGCCTCAGGTGAACCCTTCAGTGAAGCTGAACGGGTAATGGAACAGGTACTCACCGCCGCTGATAAGTTGGAAATCGATGAGGGAATGCTGGAGCAGAACAAGGGTGAGTCCTTCTTGCAGAACTCCCTGGTTTTCAATTGGCGTGGCAATATTTATGTAACTTTGCAGCTTACCGATGGAGAGATGCGTGATGTCACCTCCGAGTCTTTAGCGTTGCGTTGGCGCGAATTGATTGGCGAGCTGCCGGCTAGCGTCGAGGACATGAATATTGATGCGAGCATCAACAATAGCAGTAATGGTATGAGCCTGAACTTGAGCACAGCCTCAGGGGATATGGGTGAACTGCGCGCTGCTGCTGATTTGGTTAAGGAAAAACTGGATAGTTATGTCGGTGTTTATGATGTGCGGGATAACCTGACCAGTGCCCGTCGCGATATTGAGATCCAGCTGAAGCCTTACGCCACCACGATGGGCATTAACCTGTCAGATGTGGCCAGGCAGGTTCGTCAGGGTTTCTACGGTGAGGAGGTTCAACGTATCCCACGTGGTCGTGAGGATGTTCGCGTAATGGTTCGCTACCCTATGGAGGAGCGCGCCAGCGAAGAGCAGATGGACCGCATTCGCATTCGTACCAACGATGGGGAAGTACCCTTCTCAGCGGTGGCCGAGGCAGTTTACGTGCCGGGCTATACCACGATTCGCCGCAACGATCGCGAGCGCACCGTGCGGGTACTTGCCGAAATAACGCCGAATACTTCCAGCGCGCAGGATATCCTTAAGGATATGCGCGAGACCCTGGTACCTGAGCTGGAGCGCCAGTTCCCCGGTTTCTCCCTGAGAACCGCTGGGGAAATGCAGGAAGAGGAAGAGTTTAACGGTGCTATCCTGGCCTTCTTCGTATTGTCCCTGTTCGGCATTTATGCGCTGCTGGCGATTGCTTTCCGCTCCTACTCTCAGCCGCTGCTGATCCTTACTGCTGTGCCGTTTGGGTTCTTCGGTGCTTTAGTTGGCCACCTGTTGATGGGACACAACATCAGCATTATGTCGATGCTCGGCTTCCTCGCAGCGGCGGGCGTGGTTGTGAACGACAACCTGGTATTGATGGATCGTATTAATCAGCTGCGCGCTCAGGGTATGGCGGTGATGGATGCGGTAGTACACGCGGGCCGGGATCGTTTCCGCCCGATTATCCTGACCTCGATTACTACCTTTATCGGTCTGGTACCGATTATGTTCGAACGTTCAATCCAGGCCCAGTTCCTGATCCCGATGGTGATCAGCCTGGCATTCGGTGTACTGTTTGCAACGGCAGTGACTTTGATCTTGGTTCCCAACCTGTACAAAGTTATTGAGAAGTTACGCCCGAAGCACAAAGTTGCAGTAGAAGACGATACCCCGGTCTCATTGGAGACTGTGTAGCGCAGGTATTCAGGCGCAGTGGTGGATCGCCTTCACCATTGCGCCTTTGGGGTATAAATGCCTAAACTAACTGCCAGCAAAATGCCGACATTCCTGTCGGCTTTTTTATGGTGTTTGAATAGGATTCTCCCATGCGCATCCCGCGTATTTTTTCCAAGCAGCCTCTGGCTTCCGATCAAGAAGTAGACCTGGATGAGCTGGCTTCCCGTCACCTGGTAAAAGTACTTCGCTTGAATGCGGGCCACCCTTTAGTTCTTTTTGACGGCAATGGTGGTGAGTATACGGCGGAGTTGATCGAGACCGGCAAACGAGCGCGCGCACGCACGGGAGAGTACTGCGCAGGGGATCGCCAGTCACCGTTGGCACTGACCCTGGCGATCGGTATTTCTCGTGGCGATCGCTTCGATTGGGTGATTCAGAAAGCCACTGAGCTGGGAGTGGCGGCGATACAGCCGCTGTTTACCGAACGTTGTGAAGTGAAGCTGTCCGGGGACCGCTTACAGAAAAAACTGGGTCACTGGCGCCAGATTGCTATCAGTGCCTGTGAGCAGTGTGAGCGCAACCGGGTGCCGGAGATTGCCGAACCGATAAAGCTGGCGCAGTATTTACAGAGTGAATCTGCTGAAGCTGAGCCCCAAGCCAAGTTGGTATTGCATCACCGCACCGAGCTGGATTTGCGCCAATGGCAGGCGGAGCGCGGTACACCGGAGTCCGCCCTGCTACTGGTAGGTCCAGAAGGCGGGCTATCGCAGGTGGAAATCGATGCGGCACTGGCGCAGGACTTTATGCCTCTGCGCTTGGGACCAAGGGTGATGCGCACTGAGACAGCGCCGATAGCAGCATTGTCGGTATTGCAATTTCAATGGGGTGACTTGTAGTCGCTGAAGGAATGGACTCGAGAGTATTCAGGGAGAGAAGAGCATGATAAAAGCATTTATCTGGTTGTTGGGCATTGTCATCGTTGTGTTGTCACTGGCGATTATTGCCAAGCCGAAACTGGCACAAAGCCTCAGCGAACGGCTTAACGAAACCGGCTATGCCCTCTCCGCCTGGGCGCGAATTATTATTGGCCTGATCCTTTTACTAATTGCAGACACTCGCCACTGGTATATTTTGTTCAACGCTCTCGGCGTACTGGTACTATTGAGTGGTGCCTATATGCTGCAAATTGGTTTTGAGCGGGGCAAAGAATTAGCGGTTAAAATTTCCCGTGGCAATGAAAATTTCCTGCGTATTAGCGGCGTCATCGGTGTCATCCTCGGCCTGATGCTGCTCTCTGCGCGTTAACGATGTAGGTTCCCATGTCTTCTACCGATTTAATTATTTTTGACTGTGATGGTGTGCTGGTAGACAGCGAGAGCATCGTCTGTCGCATATTGGCAGAAGAAATGAATCGCCTGGGCTTGCAGACCACCGCCGAGGAGCTGGACGAGCAATTCAGCGGTCGCCCGGCCAGGGACTGCTTGGTGGAAATCGAGAAGCGCTTTGGCGGACCACTACCGGATAATTATTTTGGCAATACGGAGCGGCGTATCCGCGAGGCGTTCCAGCAGGAATTACAGCCAGTTGTGGGTATCGAAGGCCTGCTCGACCAACTGCAGCAGCTGGGGCTGCGCAGCTGCGTGGCCTCCTCGGGCTCTCACCAGAAAATGCAGCTGACACTGAATAAGACCGGCTTGTACGATTATTTCGACGGGCGTATTTTCAGTGCCGACGATGTATCCCGGGGCAAGCCCTGGCCAGAGCTGTTCCTGCACGCGGCAGATGCCATGGGGGTGGCACCGGAGCGCTGTCTGGTGGTGGAGGACTCCATTGCCGGTGTCTCTGCGGCCGTCTCTGCAGGTATGCGCGTGGTTGGCTACAGCGCTCACCCAGTGCGGGGCCCCCAGCTGGAACAGCAGGGTGCCCGGGTAGTCACAGATATGATGGCAGTTCTAAATTTTATTTAATGGCCACAGTGGCCGAGACTTCCGGTTGATCAGCGCTTTCGCTGTTCTACACTGAATTTGACGTCGAGAAACCGGAAGCTGTACCTATGGCGGGTAAATTCTTGTCTGCCAGTTGCCTATTCTTATTGGCCTTTACTCTGGTGGGCTGTGACCAGTCCGAATCCCCAAAGAAATATACGCTCGAACCTGTCGATGGAATACAGTCAGGTGACAGTGAGAAGACTGCCCGAGCAGCGGCCCCCTTTGCCGATGAGCTGGTGAGGTTTTTACGGGGAAATAACCGGTCCATCGGGGACACATTCCGCCTGCGCCTGGAGTTCGATCCCGGCGGTTTTGCCCCCCGCATAGAAACCATTGCCGATCTGGAAGCCTTGCTGGTGATCATGCGCGATTTTTCAGAGATGCGAATCTCCATTGAGGGGCATACAGACAGTGGCGGCGATGCGAAGAAGAATCTCAGCCTGTCCCAGCGTAGAGCGGATTGGGTAAAGCATTTCCTGATAGAGCGGGGCGTCTCCGCTGACCGTATGGAAGCCCAGGGCTACGGCGATACTGATCCGATTGCGGATAATGAGACAGAGAAAGGCAAGCGGGAGAACCGCCGCCTGATGATCCGGGTACTAAATTTTGATCGTGTTCCCAGCAAACTGCCGAGGCGCTAACCCCGAACAGCTTGCAGGTGAAGAGCTAGCTTAGGATAGTGTCTCAGCTAGAGGCATTACCCAATTCCTCACTGGAATTTACCGGCGCCTTTGGGGCTTGGTTGGAAAATATTTTCTTCATTAATTTTCCAGTTTGACGCAATCCAATAATACTCTGCGCTGTGAGCATACCGGAGATCATTGCACCGGCTACGCCGCAGCTCATCACATCCTGCCCTGTAAGGTAGAGCCCTTTGACCCGGCTTTTGGGTCTCAGCCAGGATTGCTCAAAGCGGTTGGGATCGTGATCCAGTCCGTAGATCTCTCCCCGTGGGTAGAAGCAGAAATAATCCGTGGATAACGGGGTTGAAAGCTCGTAGTAATCGATTTCCCCACGCAACTGCGGCATGTGCTTATACAAATGCTCCAGCAGGCGCTGGCTAAATGCCTCCTTCAGGTCCTCGTAATCATCTCCCCGCTTGCCCCAAGGCTTGTCGTGCCACTGGGCAAACCAATCGTAGTTGGCCGGTGCCACAATTTCGATAGTGGCGCGGCCCGGGTAGCGCTGGGTAAAGGTGGGGTCTTTCGCAGACGGGAACGAAATATAGACTAACGGTATTTCCTTATCCTGATCGTCGATAAAGGCCTGCATATCCTCTTCGTACTGATCGCTGGAATAGATCCAGTAATTAGTCTTGGGCAGGTTTAATTCTTCCGCAGTTTTTTCCAAGCCAATATACAGACACAGGTGAGACATGGAGCGGTTGACGGTGTCCAGGTCGCGGATATATCCCATGCGCTCACTGGTGCTGCGCGGTAACAGCTTCTCGAAGGTATTAAATACCCCTGCGCCGGAGACAACTAATGGCGCTTCGATTTCATGTCCGTCGGACATTCTTACACCGCGAACCTGATCCCCATTCATCAGGATGGTTTCCACCTTGGCATAGGTAAATACATCTCCACCACTGGCCTGGATTTGGGGAATAATCGTTTCGGAGATTTTGCTGGCGCCGCCGACAGGATAGTAACCGCCATAGAGATAATGCTTGGCGATCAGGGCGTGAATAATAAAGCTGCCCTCGGATGGGGTCATGCCATTATCACCCCACTGCCCTGTCAGCACAGAGATCAGCTTTTCATTGCTGGTGATTCCACTGAGAACTTCGCGGGTGGTTTTATTGAGCCAGGCGGGTTCGCGCAGCTTTCTCCACAGGCGAATAAAAGGCCCACACCAGGAGGGCAGCATTTTTTCCATTGCCAGTCGCTGCATGGCTTTGGCAACTACATTCAGCCGTTGCAGGTACTCCTCGATATTCGCGCGCTCATCGGGGAAGTGGCTGACCAACTCATCGATAAATTGCTGGCGGCCGGCTTTCAGGTCGTATTGTTTATCGCCAATACAGATGCGGTCATAGGTGCTGTCCATTGGCGCCCAGTGCAACTGGTTATTGGAAATAAAGTCGAAGATCTTGCGGGTCATGGTGGGGTGTTCGCCCACATCGCCGATATAGTGGACGCCGACATCCCACTCATAACCATTGCGGTCATAGGCGTGGGTGTATCCCCCGGCAGTGTAGTGTTGCTCAAGGACAAGTGCTTTCTTGCCCATGGCACTGAGCATCGCAGCACAAGTCAGACCGCCAATGCCTGAGCCGATGATAATGGCGTCGTAATTGCCTTCCAGGCGGCTCGGGCGATAGCGCCGACCAATACGCAGCCGGCTTGGTTTTGGGGCACTGCGCTTCTTCTCAGGGGTCTCTGTCATGATGGCCTCGCCACTATTGTTTTTATTCCTCAACCATAGCGCCCCCTATCGAGCTATGCAATAAGTTGCATATTAATATTCTGTATATCTATTTTGCGCTTTTATATGTAACGTATACAATTTGTATATAAAGCATATCAAGGTAATAGTTATGGGCATCGTCAAGATATCCGATGAGCTACACGATGAGATTCGCAAGGCCAGTACGGTGATGGCCCGTTCAATTAATTCCCAGGCGGAGTACTGGATCAAGATTGGGATGCTGGCGGAGCTGAACCCGGAATTAAGCTACAGCGACTTGTGTAAGAAGTTGCTGCGCAATCAGGCATTAACCCTGGAAGAGCTGACACGTGAGTGAAATAAAAATAAAGACTCCTGATGAGCAGGAGTTAATGCGCCAATCGGGTCAATTGTTGAGCCGTGTATTTGCCATGTTGGACTCCTTTATTGAACCGGGGGTCTCGACAATGCAAATTAATGAGCGGGTAGAAGAATTTATTGTCAATGAACTCAATGCCCGCCCCGCCAGCAAGGGGCAATATGATTATCCCTACGCCCTGAACACCTCAGTCAATGAAGTAGTCTGTCACGGCATGCCGAGTGATAAGCAGCTACTGCGGGAGGGAGATATCATCAATGTGGATATTACCCTGGAGAAATCTGGCTATATTGCGGATTCCAGCAAAATGTATAGCATCGGAACCGTGACCCCTATTGCCAGAAAACTGGTAACCACCTGCTATGAAGCTATGTGGGCCGGTATTGCCACGGTAAAGCCGGGAGTTACTTTTGGTGATATCGGCAATGCAATCCAGCGCCATACCGAGCGCAACGGCTTCAGTGTCGTACGGGAATATTGTGGTCATGGTATTGGCCGGGAAATGCACGAGGCCCCGCAGGTTCTTCACTTTGGGCGCCCTGGTTCCGGTGAAGTTTTGCAGGAGGGAATGACATTTACCATTGAGCCCATGATCAATCAGGGAAATCGTAAAACTAAACTTAAGAAAGATGGCTGGACTGTAGTAACTAAGGATAAAAAGTTATCTGCTCAATGGGAGCATACGATTTTGGTAACCGGTGACGGTTATGAAGTGCTAACGCTTAGGGATGAAGAGAGATCTTCTAAGATTAAATAGCGGCCAATTAGTGATCGTTAGGTAGATAGCAATGGGTAGCGAGACACTTTACATTTTCGCTACCCACTGTTTTCAATAGATATTTTAATCCAGGCATGCAGGTTCTGCTGCGGTAAACGTGTTAAAGACCCAAGTATTGGTGCCGCTGCAATCGCCCGGATCGGTATCATCTTCCAAATCGTAAGGTGAGTTATTGAGAGAGGTATTTCGAACAATCTTGTTAAATTCACTACCCTCAACAAAGATACCGATACCTCCTTCGCCATTACTCTCTACGGTATTTTGAGTTACTAGAGTATTTGAGGAAAGCCTAATCGGAATACCTAAACCAGAATTTCCTGAGACGTTATTTAGTGAGATGGTAGAAAAATCAGCATTGTCAGATTCATCTCCTTCCCCTACGGCAATACCATCATTTAATCCGTTGGTCACTATATTAGAGAAGACATTGGTAAATTGCCCATTTACTTCGATTCCCTGATTGCCACTTCCACTTATCTCATTAAAACTAATATTGTTAAAGGATCCTCTTAATTCAATGCCCGAGTTATCAATACCCGTTATGGTATTTCGAGTTACGGTATTAGTGTTACCATTTAATTCTATGCCATCGCCGCGATCGCTGTTGGTGATAATATTATCCCTGGCAATACTGTTATTGGATTCTATGTAGATGGCATCGAATATCGTATCAATGATTTCCATAGAATAAATACTGTGTGAGCCTTCCCCTTCCGCATTGACCCCGTCTCGACAGGCCGCAATGATCCCACCATATACCTGGGCTCCAATACCAGTTAACAGTATTCCGGCCTGCCCCGTTGCCTCTTCATCATCACAGGTAAGCTGAAAGCCGTCCATATTCAGGCTTCCACTAGGACCCTCTATGGTTAAAGCGACTTCATTTTGTTCCGTTATCACACAGAGCAAATCCCTATCCAGAGTGGTTGGTGTTGTAATAATATCTCCACAGTCAATAGCCCAAACAGAAAATGGACTCAATAATCCTGAAAATAAAACTGTTGCGTAAATGTTACGTATTTTCATTATGTGTACCTTTTAAGTGGAGAGTATTCCTATGACATTCGTTATGTTCCAATTGCGAATTTATAGGAATTAATTCCGCTTTTGTAATATATAATTGGAATTTATTTTCTGTTTTATATCATAATTTTAGATTTATTTATTTTTTTGTTTGGTGGCTGGCGCGCCAATTATTTATGTTGAATTCCTAAGGAAAGTATTGCGTTCGTGTAATGGTGACAGTGACGTCAGTCTTCTGTTTCCTTGACAGGTTCACGTCAAATGAAGATATACTGTATTTTTGTACAGTATTGTAGGTGTTTAATTATGCGCCCCAGAGTTATAGTTTTTGATAATGAACCCATAAGAATTTGCCGCTATCGATCCAGTTATGACAATCGCCCTATGTACGCGATTAGTATTTTGAACTATGAAAAGTACGTACGTCGGTTTTCTGTTGCTGTGGGAGTGGATTTGCGCAAGGAATTGGAGTTAACCTTGTGCCAGATGAGAGGGATCGAGAGTAATTTAAGGTGGCTGTCCGAATATACTGAAAAAACCAGTTCAGCGGGATAAGTGGGAGGCTATGGGTGTGTAGTGTCTTTGATGTCAGTGATCATGCGGGTATGGAGCGCTTTCTCGATACCTATGGTATTCGGGGTGCCGGACATATGATTTACGGTAGACGCCGGAGGCCCACCCAGCAGGTGTCTATCATAACTACTCGGAAGGGTGCTGCTGAAATAGAAAATGCCATTTGGCATCTCTACCTTGAGAGGTATGGTGATACTTGGCGGCCCCATAAAAAATACTGGTCCATCAACAGTAATTGGAAAAAACTGGACTCCAGACCGGAATATCGCAAGTCCCGTTGCTTAATACCCGCTACCGCCTGGGTGGAAAGCCAAGGTGGCAAGTACCCGGTAGAATTCAGTTATGGTGAACCTTTTTTCTTTTGTGGTTTGTATAAAATCTGGGGAAATTTACTCAGTTGCTCAATCATTACTTTGGACTCCCACCCAGCCACTAAGCGCTACCATGAAAAGTCACTTCCCATGATTGCGCCCAATCGCCCAGATTTTGTAGAGTCCTGGTTAAATTGTACGGAGTTGACAGAAGATTTTGGCCCATTCCTGAAACCGTCCGTTGAGTATTCGGGGAAAATACTTACAGCTCATCCTTTGCTGAGGGCAACTTCTACGGAGTATATCGGGGACCCTATCCCCGTAATTGAATAATTATTTGCCCTGGGATATTGGTGTATAGAAAAATTTATATTGCACAACCTAAATTGTACTCCTGGCGTGGTATATCAATTAGCTTCGTTCTTGAGCTTATACTTCTTTCGTGAGGTGCAAAATATGCGCTGGTTTCATCTAGAAGATCTACAAAGCGATATAGCCGATGTATTTGTTTTTGGTTTAAATTATCTTGAGCAAGGAGTGCATTGATTTCTGTGCTAGCCAGCTCCTTTGCTGCTATATCTTCTGGCAGGCCACTGCGAGTACATAATCCATAAGTCCCCTCAATAAAGTGTTGCCATTCCTCTTCGATATGTTGAGAGATTCCGGATGAAAATTTTGGGTTTCTTGATTCGTATCTTAAATTTTGCAATTGAGCTATTTTAGCCATATATCGATTAGCAAAGCATTGATAAATAGAGTTAAAGTCTTGCTTAGCCTCTATGATACCAATCCAGCTGGCGTAGCCTTTTGCAAAGTACTCAACTGCCTGTTTTTCGGAGTGGGGTCCAAAAAAGGATTCACACTCCCATTGAATATTAAGCTTATAAGAGGGCTTTGGCATAACACCCTCATCCTGGTAGCGCTGCAATTGTAGTTCGCTGATTTGAGTAGCCTGAATAAGCTGCTCTTTAGTTAGGAAGTGTTTATCCAGATAATTAAGCAATTCCACTGAATGTGCTCCAAGGTAGAAATCGAATGGAATTCTAGCGCCTGGAGCACTTAATACTTCGATGTGAGCCGAAGCATCTTTTCCCTTTTAACAAGTCTTGGAGAATTTATTCCTGCAGGAAGAGAATATCCGTTCTAATAATATATTTGATTCCTCGGGTGATTGGAGTAGAGCTGTGAATTCTGTGTAAGGGATGCATTCCATGGGGGAAGCACAGTACGGCTCCGGCAGGTGTGCGGACATCGATGTCTAATAAAGAGTCCCGACTGGGTTGTTTTAGGGGGTCATCTGCATTCACCCTGAATCGGGTTGCACCACCTTCAAAATCTTCACTCAGCAGTACTAAAAACGTCATTTCACTATAGCGATCGGGGTAGCCATTGGTGATCAACTGGTTGTTGTCAATGCGGCTACCGGGCCAGGCGCCATCGGTGTGGAACTGGAAGAAATCTCCCTCACCATAGCGATAAAAGCGAAAACGCCGATTTATGCCAACAGCCTCTCTTCCACCAAAGTAACCATTTAAGTCCTGCGCCAGGTCTCGGCATCGCTGCCAGATCTGCCGCTCTGTAACCTCGTCAACCACCCAGGTCAGGTTGTCGTTATGGCGGACCTCCCGGGGCAGGGAGACGGCTGCATCCGGTAAATAACCCACCGCTTCAGTGATATCAATCAGCCCTTGGCATTCGTCTTTGGAAAAGACATTGAGCAATTGGAAGGCTCCGGGTACCTCGGCGATATCTCGTCGTGAAACCGGTTGCGGTGCTTGTTCGGCCAGCGCCGCCGGGTTTTTACTGCGTGTAGCCCAGGTGGGTAGAGCCGGGTGTTCTGCTCCGGGTTCGCGAGCGATAACAAAGAAGTCATCCAAGTGGGTGACAGTATCAATACTTTCAGTCGTGGACATCTGCTGTACTTCTATTGGAAAATTTTTCAAAAACTTAGCGGTTTAAAACGGTAATTTGGGCAAACTGCCGGTGCCCTTCAGCTCCACCGTGGAAGCCAAAGCCACTTTGCTTGGCGCCCACCCAAGGTGAGCCGCCGGCGCCCTGGTTGATGCCAATCATTCCCGCTTGCAGCTGGCTGGCGACTTGCTCGGCCTGTTTGCTTTCACCAAACACAACCGCACCAAGACCGTAAACAGAGTTATTGGCCCGCTCGACCACATCGTCTACTGAGCTAAAGCGGTCGATGGCTACGATAGGCCCAAAAGTCTCATCATCTTCCACCAGCATGCCCGGTCGAATACCGCTGATAACTGTGGGCGGAATAAACGGCACCTGTGGATCGCGCTCCCCTAGAAGAAGCTTTGCGCCTTTATTCAGGGCATCGTGGATATGCTCCACTACCTTTTGATGTTGGCGGTGATTAACCAAGGGGCCGATATCCACCTGTGGCTCCTGCCACCCGCCGACACGATACTGCTTCGCCAATGCCACCACGGCATTTTCGAATTTATCGGCAATTTTTTCGTCCACATAAATACGCTCTGTGGAGGTACACATCTGGCCTGAATTCTCAAAACTGGAGCCAACGGCAAATTGTGCCGCCTGGGGAATATTGGCGCTCTGCAACACGATCATTGGGTCATTGCCACCCAACTCCATAACCAGGCGTTTCAATGCCGGAGCGGCATTGGCCATAATTTTTTGGCCCGTTGTTCGCGATCCAGTAAAGGCGACCATATTGATGGGGGATTTCACCAGGGCTTCACCGGTTGCGCCATCGCCGTGAGCAATTTGTAAAATGTCCTGGGGCAAGGTTTGATTGAGTGTTTTCACCAATAAGTCAGCGACCAATGGCGATTCTTCTGAAGGTTTTAAAATCACAGCGTTGCCGGCGACCAGGGCGGGAACAACCAGGTTATTGGCCATGGCAAGTGGATAATTCCAGGGGGAGATAACCGCAACAACGCCCAGTGGTCGATATTGAATTTCGCTACCGCCACTGCGTTTTGCCCGCAGGGCCTCTCCGGCATCCCCCGCTAACCAGGCACCGCCTTGGACTACGCCGCCGGCTTCATACTGTGCACGCCGGGCATCTTTGCCCATTTCACGGCTGATAAGTTGTGTCAGCTCTCTCTCTTCCGCATTCAGTTTTGTGTAAGCCTGCTGAAGTAGTTGTACCCGCTCCTGAAGAGATTTACTCGACCACACTCGCTGCGCTTTGTGGGCTTTCTCCACCATGTCCTGAATATCTTGGGGCTTGCTGACAGGTAGCGATCCGATGGCCTCTCCGGTTAGTGGATCAATCGATTGAAGTATATTTTCCATAATGAGGTCTCACTCAATCCGGCCACTTTATTGAGTGGCCGGGTGTTTTCTTAAAAGCGTTGGTGTTATTGGTCAAACAGGACAATAGTGCGAATTTCCAGGCTGGTTCTGCGTGGTGCCCCTGCACTTCCCGGCAGGTCGAAAGCGCAGTGGGGAACACCAGTTACATCGCCTCGGTGCTGGCTATCGAAGACTCGCAGTAAAATGCCTTCGCCGGGCTGCATGTCGCTAAACCAAATCCAGCGGTGAACCGGGTTGAAACTCAACACCGAAATCTGCCCTTTTCGCTCTGGGTAAATTAATCGCATATTGTGGAAATCACTGGCGGCGACAGTGCGCAGGTCCACCATTGCCAACGGTGACTCCTGCACCGGGCGCAATAGGGGCAGCCAGAGATTAATAAACTGGTAGCGCGGATAATCTGATGGCTTGTACCCCCGGGCCTCCAGGGTTTCCTTTAGCTGGCGCTCTGCGGACCAGGGTGTGTAGTCGTTGTGCACCAATTTCACCGGGGATCGGCGACTGCGACTCAGCTCCGGTGCCGCATCAGTCGATGGTTGGGCTCGTAACGTGTGGTCAAAGGTCAGTACCTTTGCTGCACCCAGGTGAGCGCCTATCCAGGATTCAATAGCTGGATACCATTGGGTGCGAATCAACTGGTCGCGCTCCTCAGGGCTGGGGCTACTCCCTGAGGGTTGGTCCAGCGCGTGTAGCGCATCATCCAGCTGGCGCAGGTTTATGCCGAGCATAGGGCGTACAAGCTCAAATCCCTGGGTATCGAGACGAAAACGCTCCCCGGCGGTTTTCAGGGCGCGACCATCGTAGATGTGAACCTGCTGGGAAATAACATTCTCGACCAGATTGGCGGGCCCGGGGCCCTCTGAACGCTTGTCGTACACCAGATCGCTACTGGGATCAGCGTAGTGAATAATTGCTGTAACTAATTGATCCTGAAAGGAGGATCGGGCTGCGGTTTGCATAGTGAACTCTCCCCCCACCGAAGTGGATGCCATACGGGCCAATCTACTCACAATGCTAGGGTTACGTGGATACAATGAAAACCAAGTAACAGTTGTGAGTGATACAGGTTTGAGCAGAAATCATCGGGCGAACCCACTGGAGAGGCTGGAGTTACGTCAACTTCGCTTAATGAACGCTATCTTGCGGGAACTGAACTTATCCCGGGTGGCTGACCAGCTGGGTGTGAGCCAGCAAACGGTCAGTGAACAATTGAAACGCCTGCGGGAAATCTTCGATGACCGGCTGTTTATTCGCACCAGCAACGGTGTTATTCCCACCCCCCTGGCCGAGCGCCTGGCTCCCAAATTGGATGAGATCCTGAATAATGTCGCGGCGCTGCTGCGTACGGATGAATTTGACCCGGCACAGCATCGGGGCATCTTTACCATCAGTGCAACAGACTTTGAGCAGCGGGTGGTACTGCCGGTTCTCCTCAAGCAACTGCGTCAGCAGGCCCCGGATATAAAAGTCGTGGTGCTTAAGTTGGAGATTGATCGCATGGCCCAGCAACTGCAAACCGGTGAAGTGGATCTGGTGTTTAGCACGCCGGGATTTGTGCCGGATAACAGTCCCAGCATGTTGTTGTATCGAGAGCGCTACGTCTGCGTATGCTGCCAGCACACCGAAATGCCGCACAGCGCCAGTCAGCCCTTGGGAATGGAAGAGTTGGCAGCTTTGCCACAGCTGGTGGTATCACCTTCCAGGGGGGATCTGCGGGGCATGGCGGATAGTTGGTTTGAGCAGTTTGGTTTGGAGCGCAATGTGGTGCTGTCTGTCCCCTCTTTTGCCGCCGCAGCCGAGTGCATTGCCTCTACCAATACCGTTGCCTTTTTGCCCTCGCGACTGTTGCCTGATCCCCGACTAAAAACACTGCCTATTGTCGAACAGCCCCCGGGGTTTGATGTGATTGCCGCCTGGCATACTCGCAGCAGTCAGGACCCATTGCACAAGTGGATTCGCACCCTATTGGCACAACAATTTCCCAGCAGTTAGTAAGAGAGGTAGCGCTGCTAAACTTGAGCATTCCAAGTGTTCCGGTAGTGGTCGCCATGCGTGTAGCATTTTTTCTGCTGATATTTTTAAGCGCTTCTGTTTACGCTCATACCAATTTTACCGAGCAAATGGGTATCCCCCACTTATTTGCCAAAGACGCACTGGTTGAGGAAATTAAAAAAGTGGATTGCACCCTCTCTGAGGGGCGCAAGACCCAATGCTGGATGATCGTGGTAAAGGCAGAGCCCAAGCATAAAATGGGGCCTTGGTGTCCACGCAATGTTGTCGACCCAATTACGTCTGGCGGCATGATGTTTATCAAGCAGCAGATAGTGCCGATTGATGGACCTTTCGTTAAAAATGCTGCGACCTTTTTCTCTGATCCAAAATGGAGCCTATATGATCCTAAAACTGGGGCGATAAAGGTTACCGATTCGAAGCAGGCTTGCGAGATGGCCGCGCGGCCTGATGTGGCACCGCAATACAACAATTACTGCGTGGAGTGCCTGGCCAGCTATATGGGCCCGGATTTTCATACCCGCTACCTGATCCCCGTACAGCCTGCCAAGGCCAAGGCCAAGTCAAAGCAGAATCCCGATGGTTTTTCCGGCTATGGGGTTGCTTTTAATGGGGTTAAATTTGATATCGCCGCGCCCATCGGTGCAATTTTAGGTGCACATACCTTAGCGCCAGTGGATGCCTGCGGTGGTCATGTAAACCCCCATGTGGGCTATCACTACCACGCTGCCCTGGGTTGCAGCCAAGCCTACCCGTCTGCCGCAAGTCATGCTGCGATTGTCGGTGTCGCCATAGATGGCTACCTGATCTATGCGCGGGAGAATGCCGATGGCCGCGAGCCCGGTGACCTGGATGAATGTCGTGGCCATGAGTTTGCAGACCTGGGCTACCACTACCACGCCAACCTCGCTGCAGAAAACGATATCTTGCATTGCCTAAAAGGGGAGAGAGGTTGTGCCCTGACCGGCAATCAAAGCCAGTGCGATTTCTCCCACCGGGGACCTCCCGGACCACCCAGGCGTTAACTCAGGCCCGATTGTTGCTTCAAATAGTGAAAGACGAAGAGAGTCTCAGCGCTCTTTTTGGTATTGATATCAATAAATGGCGTCGAATAACTGTCTTATAAGCCCAGGACTTGATCTGACCGTCAGGTTTCCTTAATGGCCTTGGGAGATAATGCCTCTAACTATTTCAGGTAATCCGGAATACCAACAATGAGCAATGGTACAAATTTCTATCTGATCCGAATGGTGGAATCCCTCGGTGTGCTGGTGCGCACTCGCCTGTGGATGCAGATAGTGGTCGCCATGATCCTGGGGCTAACTGTCGGCCTGCTGCTATCTCCTGAAGGGGCCGCGCTGGTGAGCCAGGATCTCAGTACGGCATTGGCCAGCTGGTTTAAGCTGCCGGGCTCCATCTTTCTGAATATGATCCAGATGGTGGTGATACCGCTGATTATGTCCTCAATCATCCTGGGGCTCAGTGGCAGCGGGAACGTCAGTCAGCTTAAACGTGTCGGACTGCGCATCGCTCCCTACTTTGTCGGCACTACCACTGTTGCGGTGATTATCGGCATTATCCTGGTCCAGTTGATCCAACCCGGTGACTATATCGATGAGTCCCTGCTCAGCGCCGCCACTGAGTTACAGGTTGCGAGTGCCCCCCAGGTGATGGAGTCCAAACCGCTTCCCGAGCGTATTGCTGAATTGATTCCCGCAAACCTCAACGAAAGTATCGCCATGCGCAATATGTTGCAGCTGGTGGTCTACGCGATTTTTATTGGTGTTGCCGTGATGCTGTTGCCGCAAAAGCAGCGGGAAACCGCGGTATACGCTTTTGGCATTATTCAGGAGGTGGCACTTAAAGTGGTTGGCTGGGCCATGCTGTTTGCGCCCCTGGCCGTATTTGGCCTCCTGGCAGATATTGCTATTCGTGTGGGCCTCACTGCAATTCTGGGAATGTCTGTGTATGTGGGCACCGTGATTCTGGGACTACTTATTCTTCTCAGTTTTTACCTGATAATTGTTTCCCTGGTGACCTCCGTCGGCCCGATCACATTTTTGCAGAGAATTAGCGGAGTGCAGCTGCTGGCATTCTCCACATCCAGCTCTGCTGCGGTAATGCCGCTGTCAATGAAAGTTGCAGAAAGTCCCCTGGGAGTAAAACCATCCATCGCCAAATTTATTGTGCCCCTGGGCGCTACTGTGAATATGGATGGCACGGCGCTCTATCAGGTAATCGCTGCGGTGTTCTTAACTCAGGTATATGGAATCGACCTGACAACCGCGCAGCTAGTGGGGCTGACAGTGACTACCGTTGGCGCTTCAATTGGTTCTCCCAGTACGCCGGGTGTCGGTATCGTAATCCTGGCGACAATTCTGGCCGGTATTGGTGTCCCGCCGGAAGGTATTGCGCTGATTCTGGGGGTGGATCGGATTCTGGATATGTGTCGTACCGCAGTCAATGTGACCGGGGATCTGACAGCCTGTCTGGTGATGGACCGCTTGTTAGGCAGCGACAACCTGGAGGAGGAAGCCGCCCAAACGGCCTGACTGTTAAAGTGATGGCTTAAGTGAGGGTTCCCGGTTTCTATTGCGGCATAACTAGAATTTCCAGAGTACGAGGGTCTTTTTGACCTTCGTAGTATTTCTCCAGGATTGTATCAAATAAAGTTCTGCCCTCTTCTGCCAATGCGGATAAGGCCATAGAATATTTCACCTTCAAATCTTAATTACTTCTAATGTATCTAAAGGAAGCTTGAAATAGAGAAAAATTGGCATATGTAAAGTATGGGTGATCTTTATAATATGAAAAAACAAATATAAATTATTTAATATCGTTCCAGTCTTTATATTTTTTATAATTTATCTGATTAAAAAATATGTAGAAATACTAAAAGTAATTTTTAGAGATAAAATCCCAAGTCTGTTCATACAGTAATTGATGTCCCTTGGAATTTGCATGGAGGCCATCCTCTGAGAGAAGGGTAATAAATTCCTGATCTCGCCATAAATTGTCAAACTCCAGTATGGGGATCATTTCGGCAGTGGCAGATTCTTTCATAGCTTGGTTATAAAGGTTCGCATCAGCCTGATAGAAATAGCTATCACTATTCCGAAAGGGAGTAGTTCGTTGCTCATCGAACGGAATGCCTGTCATTAGGAAGGACGGCGCGATGGTTTTAGACGTTTGTAACAGCTGTCGCACTGTTTGACGGAAAGAGTCCAGCGCTACAGAATTCTCAGCCTTTGGTCCCCCGATGCGGCAAATATCATTGAAACCAGGATATATCCCGATTAAGTGTGGCCTTCTTGGAGGCAGTTCTCGGGAAAGTCTTATGGCTAAAGAGTTCGTGTTCTCTCCGAATATTCCCAGAGCGTAAACTATATTATTGGGATCTAAAGCTTCGAACCGAAACCGGAATCGTTGAACAAATCCGCCTAGTTCTGTATCACCTTTTCCATAGATAGAACTGGAGCCAATAAAGACAATTTTTTTGGGGACTCTTCGTGCCATAGAAAATCACTAATTTGACTGAACTTTGGATTTTATTTGCCGTTACCATTATAGACATTGACCAAGTCCAGGTTGTATTGATTAGTATCAAATCGTGATTTCGAAAAGTTGAGAGTCCAAGGCTGGAGTAGGAATAGCCTTGTTAAAAGACAATTAGAAATCGAATGGAGAGAGTTCTAAGGTGGGCTGTAGATTTACAGTTTCTTTGGAGGGGGGGAAGAGGTGCTGATCGGCTTGGCTTAAAATGATGAGGAAAATTTAATATGGGTAGAGTGGTAGATTCTGTGAGTATGGATACTACAGTTTGTACGCCAATATAATGGTTCAGATTATGATTGCCATCCAGCCTTCCGATCATAAAAAAGCTCCACCCTTGCAGGTAACTAATGTTGGACAGGAACTTTCAGTATCTCGAAAGTACGAAGGTCCTTCTGTCCTTCATAGTATTTTTCCAGCACCTCTTCAAATAGCTTGTCTTTGGGATCGGCGATAGAAAATAGCGTCATGGATGACTTAAGTTTTACATCATCCGGTGAGCCGAATATCTGGTAAGCGGAGTAATTATTCAGTTGCAATAACTCCTTGCAGCACTCTTTGAGTCTGGGCCCGAGCACAGGGTGCTCCAGGTAAGCCCGGGCTTCATCCAGGTTTTTAATTGCAAAATGTTCGGATGTCGCGCTGTGCCCCAGGCCGGAGATTTGGGGGAATATATACCACATCCAGTGGGAGCGCTTATGGCCGCTATGCAACTCACTCAGGGCACTTTCATAAGAGCTTTCTTGCGCCGTCACAAAACGCTCAAGGTGAAATGGTTGGGCCATGCTTTGATTCCCTTTATTCTTATTCCTTTGCAGGCCCAAGGTTAGCAGCAATAAGGATGAATGCGAGAGGATGAACTGCCTGACGGCTGAACTTCCACCAATTAATTGATATTCATCATGATCTCAGCAAGGGCGGGCTCTTTGGCTCCCACTGGAGAATCTCCCAATAGGTTCTTCATATCGGCATAGGAAAGTTGAATTAGCCGATGTATGTCATTGGAGGTGTCAGCAGTACAAGGAAAACTACCGCTGACAAAGACGGAAATTGAATTTGTTCGCTGAGTATTAAAAATACGAATTTCCCGCCTGAAAAAATCATTGCCGCGACAGGATGCCGCTCTTCCTGATGGAATACTATTGCCTGCGGGAACGCTTAGCAGTACATCTTTGGATCTTTCTTCAAAGGGGCCACGTCTATAGATCAACATTTCTCGTAGTCCTTTAGACACTGGATGGTTAAACTCCAGACCGCTAATTGCGTCGATAACCTGCAAGCTTTCAACATCGTAGTAGCTGTGAGCTTGTCGATCGAAGGGGCCCTTTAACCCATAGAGAAGCTCCCGCAAACGTCGGGAGACTAGCGACTTGACGGGCTGCTTTTCAATCTCTCCAATAAGTTCAGGATCGGTCGGCAAATAGAAATTACCAAATTCCTTTAATAGGGCCTTGGATTCACGACTTGCTTCCTCATTTTGGAACAGCTTATCGAGTAAGGCTCGAATTGAAACTGATTGGTTGTTATCATCAATTTGTAGTTCCAGCTCATTGTTTCCTATTTTCACCCGTAGGGAACCATTACTTTCACTTTTATAGAGTAAAAAACAAAAGCTCAAAACAATAAGAGCAATGATACTTCCATAAATAAAATGAACACTCTTATTCGGCTTCCCTGCTGGCATATATACCTCTGAAACTTAGCTATAACTTTTTTGTGGTTCACTGCTTAGGTGCAAAAAGCCGCGCATTCTACAGTAGGTAGGGTGTTGGTCCAATTAAATATCTATCTTACGCTTGATATTTTTGATTGAAATGGTATTGGCCGAAAAGTTACAGGCTGAGATGATTAGGAAAGGGAAGTGAAATGATTCAAAATACTGTTAAGCTGATTTTTACCTTTAAAAAATACAATTAATATCAGGGTGCCTTCTTATTGCAGAAAGTTTAACTTCGTTGAATGTTACAGCGTAATGGCGCGATTTTTCTGGGGTGTATTTTAATTGTTGAATTTTTTCAAGTTCTGTAAGATTAGGCTCAAAGTCAGCATTGTCTTTATAAAATTTCAAGCTTACTAAAGTGGATAAGCAGTTTGGATATTTTTCTTCATCTAAACCTGGGATATTCGCTATTTTGCTTCCCATGTAGCTTTCTGCCATCAAGGTTAAATTGTTATTTTTTAATTCATTGGTTGCATGTTCTTGAGCTAGTGCCCGGGCTTCATTGAGGATGTTGTCATTGCCTTCTTTTCCGTATAGAAAGCTGTAAATTGATGAGAATAAAATAAGCATTAAAGAGGCTGTGCCAACTAGTATATAGTTCTTCATGTTGTATTCTTTTGTGGTTACAATTCTCTTGGTAAAAGACCAACGGATGTATGCATATATTCTGGCTTGCCAAGAAACCTGATAGATTCTTCGGCCTCTTTAAGAGGGATTAGTATTGGGTTTTTATTTTTCTCAAAGATAGCTACATATCTTGAGTTTACTTCTATTTTTTCCGGTTTTCCACAGCTTGATCCTTGCCGATGAACGCTAATGAATTTAGGCTGTGGATCTCCCCATCCATATAAAACTATAAAGCCAGTTTGTGCGTCGTATGGATGGTTGGTGTAATGATGATCAACATGGATTTCAACAATAGCGATATTACTAGAATTTTCAATTTTCTGAATAAAATAATCTTTTTCAGGTTTTGGGTATACGTATGTAAATTCTTTATCTGGAGACAGTGGGGGAATAGCGATCTTCTTTTGAATGATTGGCGCACATGCAGTAGATAAAGAGGGGGAAGTGACAAATATAAGGAGAGATATTTCTTTGAGTGTCATTGTTCTGATCCATCCCGCCTAGTTGTTGAAATATAGAAGTTGGTATAAAGGCTAAGTTTCTATTCTTCAGATATTTTTCTAGTTGAAAATTGATTCATTGTTAATGGTCAAAATAGGTAATATTTTCTCACAGTTTCTATTTTCAAGAGCGGAGATAATTAAACATTAATTTGCCCAGATAATACTTATTATAGGTGCTCCTTAAGTTAGATGTCACTTAGCGCTAAGGCGTGGTAGGGCCTTACTAACAAAAACAATTGCCAAAATAGATGAAAAGGGGAGGGTTTCCATCAAGCATAATCCAATAATTAATGAGGTCGAGAAGAAATAAAGCAATCTCTTAAAAAGCTGCACTTTGAGGTAGAAGGGGTGAAAGGACTCATGAAGAGGGTGGGGGAAATGGGTCGAGGTGTAAGCTTTCTAGTCCTAATGAGTTAAAAGCAAAAAGAATTTTTAAGGTGAAATGGGGGTTGGTGGGGTTAACAGGGCTGGATGAAAAGCGGACAAGCGTAGCAGAAGGGTGGGTGATTAATAAGTATGCCCTAGATTTGAAAGCTAGAGTTTCGTTGTGAATCAAGCATAAAAAAAGCCCCATCCTTGCGGATGAGGCTTTTTAATATGGTGCCCGGAGGCGGAATCGAACCACCGACACGGGGATTTTCAATCCCCTGCTCTACCGACTGAGCTATCCGGGCTTTGCGATCTTGCTGGGCTTCCCCTGCGTCGCGAGGCGCGTATTAAAGCCCTTCCCCGGGTCAGAGTCAACCCCTTGATTATAAAAAAGTTTTTTTTCTTTGCCGGGAAAGCTTCGGGGCCTTGTGTTACTGCTGTTCCGGCGGAACGTAACCGTCGGCTGCGTCGTATTCCTCGCCGCTTAAGAACTTCATCATCTGCTCGCTCAAGTAGGCGCGGCTTGAGGGTTCCATCATGTTCAGGTGCTTTTCGTTAATCAGCATGGTCTGGTGGGACATCCACTCCAGCCAGGCTTTTTTGGAAACGTTCTCGAAGATATCCATGCCTTTGGGGCCGGGGAAGGGCGGTGCATCCAGACCTTCCAATTCCTCTTGGTACTTGCGGCAGAATACGGTTCTGGACATGGACTCCTCCTGGTTTTAGTCGGCAGTGGTCGGCGTGAGCAGGGGAGCCTGCAGCGCCAGTAGTTGTTTTGCCAGCTTGACGATAGGGGCGGGTAGCCCCAGTTCCTGGGCCGCACGAGGGCGGTTTAAACGCCGCAGTTTATACCAGCCAGCGCCGCTCTCCGCCACCTGTGCAGGGACTTTGCTCAGTTGTACCCACACCGGGGAAATATCCAGGTGAAAGTGAGTGAAGGTGTGTCGCAGGGTCGGCAGGGTCTGGACGTCACTGGCACGCCAGCGCTTTGCCTTGAGCCAGTCGCTGCTATTGTCGGCTTCAGGTGGGCTCCAGAGTCCGCCCCAGATACCGCTGGGCGGGCGCTGTTCCAGATAGATTTCACCTTTGTGTTCAAGCAAGAGCAGGGTGGCGCTGCGCACCGGCTTTTCCTTGCGCGGTTTCTTGCCGGGGTAATCCTGTGGGTTGCCCTGGGCGTGAGCCACACAGGATTTTTTCACCGGGCATTCCTCGCAGCGGGGTTTCGAGCGGGTGCACAGGGTGGCACCCAGGTCCATCATCACCTGGGTGTAGTCGTTAACGCGTTGGTTTGGGGTGTAGGTCTCGGCCAGTTGCCACAGTTGATTGGCAACTGCGGTCTGTCCGGGCCAGCCCTCCACGGCGTGAAAGCGAGCCAGCACCCGTTTGACGTTGCCATCGAGGATCGGCGCCCTGAGTCGCATACTGATACTGGCAATAGCGCCAGCGGTGGAGCGGCCTATGCCGCTTAATTCGGTCAGTTCCTCTACGTCCTGGGGAAACTCCCCGCCGTATTCCTCCAGCACCGTCTGGGCGCACTTGTGCAGGTTGCGGGCGCGGGCGTAGTAGCCGAGGCCGCTCCAGTGAGCCAGGACTTTGTCTTGAGGCGCTCGGGCGAGACTTTCCAGGGTGGGGAAGCTCTGCATAAAGCGCTCAAAGTAGGGAATCACCGTGGTGACCTGGGTCTGTTGCAGCATGATTTCGGACACCCAAACCCGATAGGGGTTGATGTCCTGCTGCCAGGGCAGGTCTTTGCGCCCGTGTTTGTCGAACCATTTCAGGACGGCATTTTGGAACTGCTTTGGGGTCATGGGGATACTGCGGGCTGGAATCTGTGGTTGAACGCTGGAGTTGTGCACCGGGTGGACCCCGGTGCACTTTAGCGGGGCCTTAACGGCCGAAGAGATTTTTCAATTTTTCTTTCAGTTCGTCGACCTTTTCTTCAACTTTATCGCCATATTTCTTTTCGGCTTTGTGCTTCAGTTCTTCCCGCAGCAAGTCGTCGAGGCGGCGGCTGTCGGGTTTACAGGTGCTGATGTTCACATCGTCGAAGTCGCCCTTGCAGCGCAGCGGCAGCGGGCGATTGCGCCAGCGCTTGTTGCGCACGGTACAGCCGTCGGCGGAGGTGCTCTCGCCCACCAGGGCCAGGCCGAGCTTGAAGTCGAAGTCCTGTTTCTTCAGGTCCACCTCTCCGTCACCGGTCAGGGCGATATTTTCGATACCGGCGAGAATTTCGCTCACATCTACCTGGTCGCCTTTCACCGCGATGGTGGCGCGAAGGTCCTGCAGTCCGGTGCTATTGGGCCAGTCCCGGGTGGGCATTTCGGTATTTTCCGCGTAGCTGAACAGCTGGCACATGTTTTTCTCCAGGTTGAATGGAGAAATCGACATTTCCTTGCTGGAAACCTCAACGGAGGCGCGCAGGTTTTTCTCTAAGGCTGTGGATGTTTTACCTTTGGTGCTGGCACTCCAGTTAACGCTGGCTTCCCCAGCCAGCTGGACGTCTTCACTGGGGAAGAGGGCAGCTTGGACCTTGCCGATATCGACATTGGTGAGACCGCCGCGCATCTGCGCCTCGGCGGACTGGGCGCGAGCGTTGAGCTGGCCATTCGTGTTCAGCTGGCCACCATAGATATCGGCGCTCAATTTTTGCAGGCGGTAGAGGCCGTTATCCACGGTGAGTTGGATTTCCGGGCTGTCCATTTGCAGGTCAGCGGCTTGCAGTTGGTCCAGTGCCAGGCTGATATTGGCGTTGAAGCCGCGCAGGTCGCTCAGTGGCAGGGGTTCTGCCGCGGGCGGCTTGGCTGCTACTGTTCTCTTTGGTTTTTCTGCGGTTTCAGTTTGATCACTCTGTGTCGCCTGCTCTCCCGGCTTTTTGCTTTCAGCGGCAGGAGCTTGCGCACTCTGTGCTTCCACTCCCTCGGTTTGTTCCGCCGAAGCGGCTCCAGCCTCATCTTCGTTCGAAGGGGGCAGATAGTTATCCAGATTAAAGGCGCCGCCGCGCAGGTTCAGGTCCAGCCCGGGCATTTCTGCGTTGCGCAACTGGGCGTTGCCGCTAAAGGTGACGTCGTCCAGTTTCAATTGCAGCGGTGTTAGGTCGAGCTTTTGCTCTGTACCTTCCACACTCGCTTCGATACTCAGCTTTTGCAGTGCCGCTTTATCGCGGGTATCGATTTCGGTGCCCGTCAGTTCAAACCAGGGGCGCAGAGGGTCGGCATTGGCGTTGACGTTTAGTTGTATACGCCAGGGCTGGGTGTTGCTGTCCCTGCGCAGGTAGCCGCGCATATGCAGGCTGGCCTTGGCGCTGTTCTCAGAGGTGAGGTCTACTTGTAGCGGTTGCAGGCGCAGCCCATTGAGGCCCTCATCCAGGGCGAGGGTGCTATCAATTTTAAGCTTCAGCGGGTGTTTGAGGTCGCTGCCGGTAAGGTCTGCTGCGGCAGTGAGTTTGCCCGGCTCGCCACCCGGCACCAGGTTGATAACGCTTACCTGCAGGTCTTGGACTTTGTACTCTTTGTTGGTCTGGGCATCGCTGTAGAGCACCACGCCCTTCTCGATACGCAGCTTTTGCAGACTCAGGTCGACCTGTTGTTGTGAAGGCTCTTCCTGTTCCTTGGGGATGGAGAGTTTGGGAGGTTGCTTGCTCTGCGCTTCCAGGGCCTCGCTGATCAGTTCCCAGTTACCGCGTCCCTCCTTGTCAACGGTGAGCTCAATTTGCGGAGCCACCAGGACGATTTCTTCAGCTTCCACTTTGCGCTGTAGAAGAGGTTTGAGAGCGACACCGATGGCAATTTTATCCGCCTTGACCAGAGTCTGCTTTGGCAGTTTTAGCGGTGCAAGTTGAACGTCTTCCAGTTGCAGGCCGAGCTTGGGCCACAGCTGCCAGCCGATATCGCCTTCGAGCTGCAGGGAGATGCCCTGCTTGGCGGCGAGCTTTTCCAGCTGCGGTTTGTACTGGTTGATATCGAGCCCTGCGAGTAGCCAAGCGACGGCGCCGGCGAGAAGCAGGAAGACGATCAAAAGAGCGATAAAAGTGCGCTTGATCCAGGCCATGGAGTGCATTGTCCCTGTTTATTTACAGAAAGTGAGTCATGTAATACTACATGTCAGACGTCACAGCGCGGCTAGATGTTCCCGCGCACTTCTACGTAGAGGGTATGCCGGAATTGTAGGAGATACAGCCCCGCGAGGCTGGGAAAGCGCTGCGGGGCCATTGAAGCAGGTGTTTATTAGAAAATAAACCGCACACCGGCTTCGACACTGCGGCCCGCTTCGGGAGCGTAATCGCGCAGCAGAGAGGTGGAGTTGCGAATTTCTTCGTCGAGCAGGTTGCGGGCACTGGCGAAGATCACCGCATTGCTGCTGCCGATATTGAGGTTGTAGTGGGCACTCAGGTCCATGCGAGTGTAGCCGTCAGTTTCCTCTTCGTAGGCACCGGCGCGATCCTGGTCCGCAGCTTCAGTCGTGCGCCACTCCCAGCCCCACTGGTCGTATTCCGCCCCCAGGGCGAGACCCAGGCGCAGGGGAGGCATGCGGGGCACATCGGAACTCTCACCGGCGATATCTTCGTCGAAGTTCGCGCGCACAACATCGCCAAACAGAGTCAGGTAGAAGTTGCTGCGCAGGGGAAATTTCACCGAGGCTTCAGCACCGTAGAAGGTGGCATCGCGGTTGCCATAGGCGTAGATGGGCAGCTCTTCTTCAAACAACTCATTGGTGTTTTGCGCGTAGATGTAGTCGCCGATGCGGTTGTAGAAGACGCTGGCTTCAATCTGCGCTGCATGCCAGCCACTGGCCGCTTCGTTGTGGTGGTGATAGCCCAACTCCAGGTTAATGGATCGTTCTTTGTCCAGGTCACTGTTGCCAATTAAGTATGTACCCTCGGCCAGGTGCTCGCCGTCGGCAAACAGCTCTTCGGCTACCGGGGCGCGTTCGGAGCGGGTGGCACCGACGCTGATATGCTGGTGCTCTTGCAAGAAGTACTGCAGGGTAGCGCTGGTGCTGAACAGGTTGAAGTCGCGATCCTCTGCGGTCTCCGGGTCGACATCGACACGCTCAATACGCGCGCCCAGGTCCAGGTGCCAGTTGCCCCATTCGCGTTCCTTCATAGTGAAGAGGCCGGCGCTGCGGGTGCGGGAGGGCTGGATAAATGCCCCTTCGTCAGAGGTAAAGTCTTTATCGGACAACTGCAGACCGTAGGCGCCACGCCACTCACTATCGTTGTCGTGGGTGATTTCCAAGCGACCTTCCCAGGCTTCGTTGGCATAGCGGGTACCGGCTGCGTCCTCTTCCAACTCTACGTGCTCGTAGTCGTTATAGCCGATACGCAGGCGTAACTTGTCCCAATAGTTGCTGTTAAAGCGGTGCTCGCCTTTGAGGTCGTAGCGAGTCTGCGCCATATCGATACGCACAGCTTCGGCTTCGCTCTCCTCCTCATGCTCTTCGTGTTCCTCGTGATCGTCCTCGTCGTGCTCCTCATCATCGTGGTGGTGCTCGTGAGTGCCGAGGGGGATACCGTAGTTGTTTTCCAGCTTGTTTACTGACAGGCCGATGTAGCCACTTTCAGTAATCCAGGAAACACCGCCGCTGTAGCTGTGAGCGCGGGCATTGGTGTTGCCGACGAAGCCGTCGGTGTTGAACTCTTCCTCGTGCTCGCCTTCGTCCTCGTCGTGCTCTTCATGTTCCTCGTGCTCGACAATAGCGAGGCCGGGGATTTCCGTGTCGTCGTTTTCGCGATAGACACCGTCGAAGTACCAGGCCAGCTGCCCGGTACCGCCGGTAAAGCGGAATACCGAGGCATCCTGGCTGTTGGCAGTGTCGTGGCGCATCTCAACCGCGCCTTCAACTTCCTCGGGTACCTCAGTGGGGATGCGACCGTCGATAATATTTACCACCCCGCCGATAGCGCCGCTGCCGTAGCGCAGTGCCGCCGGTCCGCGCAGTATCTCGATGCGCTCCGCCAGTAGAGGTTCGATACTAGCGGCGTGATCGGCGCTGGTGTTGGAGGCGTCAGAGACATCCAGGTTGTCGTTCAGGATCTTCACCCGGTTGGCGCTCTGGCCGCGAATAACCGGCAGGCCCACGCCACTGCCAAAGGAGGCGTTGGCCACTCCCGGCTGGTTCTTCAGGGTTTCGCCCAGGGTGGCGGAAGCGGCTTTGCGCAGGGTCTCGCCGGAGAGCACCGATACCGGGGCAGCTACTGCGTCGGCGGGCTTATCCAGGGGAGATACGGTGACGTTAACTTCTTCCAGTTTGTTGCTGTCTTCTGCGGCGCAAATAGCGGGCACGGCCAAGCTGGCAATAGCCAGGGCCAAAGTATTGAACTTAGTCATTGTTTTTTATTCCTGTCACAGGCGGACAATGCCATACGCGCTCCAGCGCGGGCATTCACTAAAAAATATCGGTTTTTGGGTGTTAGCTGAGTGACAGGAAGAAGGGAGGGGCGCGCGCACTCTGGCGCTCTGGCTGGCAATCGCGCGCGGTTGGCGCAGAGGGCCGTTCATAGTGACTTTGGGGCTCAGCCTGTACGAGCAATGGCTCGCTGCCGAGTGCTGCAGGTGAATGCATGCAACACAGGTCACACATCTCTACCTGGGTGTTGCCCAGGTGAAAGTGCTCCGCCCACAGCGGCTGAGCTGCTACTACGGCGAGTAACAGGAACAGGCTGGCCCAGTAATGGGATTTTCGGCGCGTTAGAGTAACCATGCGGTGCATGATAGGGCTAAACAAATACGAATCAAGTTTCATCTGACACTAGAGAACCACAGGGGGTGTCATTCATCCTATAATTTGCGCCCTCTGTCTTATCGTGCAAATAAGGATCGCTTTCGATGCGTACAGCTAGCGTCACCCGTGACACCCTGGAAACCAAGATTCAAGTCAGCGTTAACCTGGACGGCCAAGGTCATGGCAAGTTCGCGACTGGGGTTCCTTTCCTGGAGCATATGCTCGATCAAATTGCCCGCCACGGCATGATCGACATGGACATTAGCTGCGATGGCGATATTCATATCGATGACCATCATACGGTGGAAGATATCGGCATTACCCTGGGCAAAGCCATTACCGAAGCGCTGGGAGATAAAAAGGGGATGACCCGTTACGGCCACAGCTATGTCCCATTGGATGAGGCGCTTTCCCGGGTCGTAATCGACTTCTCCGGGCGGCCCGGCCTGGTTATGGATGTGCCTTTCACCCAGAAGCGGATCGGCAACTTTGATACCGAACTGTTTTTTGAGTTCTTCCAGGGCTTCGTCAATCACGCGCTGGTAACCGTACATATTGATTGCCTACGCGGCCACAACGCTCACCATCAGGTGGAAACTGTATTTAAAGCCTTTGGCCGCGCCCTGCGTATGGCGTTGACCCCGGACCCCCGTATGGCCGGCACTATGCCCTCCACCAAAGGAGTCTTGTGATGGGTAAGATCGCAGTACTCGATTACGGTATGGGCAACCTGCACTCGGTGGCCAGCGCCCTGAACAAGGTGGCGCCGGAGGCCGAGGTGGTGCTGGCACAGACGCCGGATCAGGCCGAGGACGCAGAGCGCCTGGTGGTGCCCGGTGTGGGTGCCATTCGGGATTGTATGGCAGGGTTTGTCGATGCGGGTTTTTCGCCGCTGCTTCGCGAGGCCATCAGTGTGGGTACCCCGGTGCTGGGTATCTGTGTGGGTATGCAGATCATGATGCACCACAGCGAGGAGAATAATGGCGTTGATTGCCTGGGGATTTTCCCGGAGCCGGTGAAGTTCTTCGGCGACAACATTCCCTCGGCGCAGAGTGCCGAACGGCTCAAGGTGCCCCATATGGGCTGGAATAGTGTTCAGCAGCGGCAGCCGCACCCCATGTGGGCCGATATTGCCGATGGCAGCCGTTTCTACTTTGTCCACAGTTACTATGTGCCGGCTGCTGAAAATCCGGATATTGCCGGGCAAGCCGAATACGGCATTCCCCTGGCTGCCGCAGTTGCCAGGGAGAATATCTTCGCCACCCAGTTCCACCCGGAGAAGAGTGCCGAGGCTGGCTTGCAGCTGCTAAAGAACTTTGTCCACTGGAACGGCCGGGCCCAATAGACCCAGCTCACCGATCACACTGAAATTACTGCCGACGTAAGAAAAGACATGATTGTAATTCCCGCGATAGATTTAAAAGACGGCCAATGCGTGCGCCTGCGCCAGGGCGAGATGGATGACGCCACTGTATTTTCCGATGATCCCCTGGCTACAGCTCAGCATTGGGTGAACGAGGGAGCCAAGCGACTGCACCTGGTGGATTTGAACGGCGCCTTCGCCGGCAACCCGGTGAACGGTGAAGCGGTAACTGCTATCGCCAAACAGTTTCCCGATTTACCGGTGCAAATTGGCGGAGGCATTCGCGATTTGCACACTATCGAGCGCTATCTGGATGCCGGTGTGCAGTGGGGGATTATCGGCACTGCGGCGGTAAAAAATCCCAAGCTGGTGGAAGAGGCGTGTCGCGAGTTTGAGGGCCATATTATTGTCGGGCTCGATGCCAAAGATGGCTTGGTGGCTACTGAGGGCTGGGCTGAGGTTTCCGAGCTGAAGGCCACAGAATTGGCCAAGCGCTTTGCCGATTGTGGCGTCAGCTCTATTGTTTATACAGATATTGCCCGCGACGGGATGATGCAAGGCGTCAATATTGAGGCGACTCTGGAAATGGCCCGCGCAGTGCAGGTGCCTATTATTGCCTCCGGCGGTGTCAGCAGCATTGAGGACATTGAACAGCTGTTGGATGCCGGTGAAATCTACGGTGCGATTACCGGCCGGGCGATCTACGAAGACAAGTTGAACCTGCGCGAAGCGCAGCAGCTTTGCGACCAACGGAACAAATAATGGCTCTGGCGAAACGTATTATTCCCTGTCTCGATGTGGACAACGGCCGTGTGGTGAAGGGTGTTAACTTTGTCGATATTCGCGATGCCGGCGACCCGGTGGAAATTGCCCGCCGCTACAACGAAGCGGGCGCGGATGAAGTCACTTTCCTCGATATCACCGCCACCCACGAGCAGCGCGATACCATCCTGCACACCGTGGAGAAAATGGCCCACGAGGTGTTTATCCCCCTCACTGTTGGCGGCGGTGTGCGCACCTTGCAAGATATCCGCAATCTGCTGAATGCCGGTGCGGACAAGACTGCAATCAATTCAGCGGCAGTGAAAAACCCCGAGTTTGTACGCGAGGCCGCCGAGCGCTTTGGCAGCCAGTGTATTGTGGTGGCCATTGATGCCAAACAGGTGGGAGAGGGCCGCTGGGAGATCTTCACTCATGGCGGGCGCCAGCCCACTGGCATTGATGCAGTGGCCTGGGCTCGGCAGATGGCCGAATACGGTGCCGGCGAAATCCTGCTGACCAGTATGGATCGCGACGGCACCAAGAACGGTTTTGACCTGGCCCTGACCCGGGCGGTTACTGAGGCGGTTCAAGTGCCAGTCATTGCTTCCGGTGGTGTGGGAGACCTACAGCACCTGGCGGATGGCGTATTGCACGGTGGTGCGGATGCGGTATTGGCTGCGAGTATTTTTCACTTCGGCGAATACACCATTGCCGAAGCGAAAGCGTTTATGCACAGCGCAGGGATTGAAATGCGGTTGTAGGTAATGCTGGGGTAGTCTTGCACGGCGGGCCCTGGGCCCGCCGTACTTTGCTTACTGCTGTTCGTCTGCGCGGGCAAGGCGCTCGCGCAAACCCCTGTCCCTGTGAGCGTAGAGATTGAGGCCCTTGAGTACATTGAGGGCTTCGAAGATTTGGTTGTCACGATCCATCCAGTCTTCCCGTTCTTCCTGTTCTCTCGAGCGGTCTTCAGAAGTCCGGTCGGCACCACCGTTACCGTTGTCCAGATGCCCGGCCAAATCAGCTTCAGTGGGCCTGGGAGAGTCGTCCAAGCGGGTGACTTTCACCCGCTCTACCACGATATCCGGTGTGATGCCCTGGGCCTGGATTGAGCGGCCATTGGGAGTGAAGTAGAGCGCGGTTGTCAGCTTGATGGCGCGTTCATTATTGATAGGGATTACTGTTTGTACCGATCCCTTGCCGAAGCTGTCGGTGCCCATCACCACTGCGCGGCGGTGGTCCTGTAGGGCGCCGGCGACAATTTCCGCTGCAGAGGCGGAGCCCGCGTTGATTAATACAACCAGCGGAGCGCCTTCGGTTAAATCGCCCGGCTCGGCGGAATAGCTCAGGTTGGCGGCTTCATTGCGGCCTTCGGTGTAGACCACCAGGCCCTCTTCCAAAAATGCATCCGCTACTTCCACCGAGGATTGCAGCACGCCACCGGGATTGTTGCGCAGGTCGATAACCAGCCCTTTAAGTGCGCCTTTCTTCTGCAACTTGATCAGCTCGTCGGCCACATCGGCGCCGGTGTCCAGCTGAAACTGGCTGATGCGCAGATAACCGTAGCCATCATCGAGGACTTTGCTGCGCACACTGCGCACGCGCACGGTGTCTCGCTTGAGGGTGACATCGAAAGGCTCTTTAAAACCTTTGCGAGCGATGGTCAGGGTGACACTGCTTCCTTTGGGCCCGCGCATCCACTCCACCGCTTCATCCAGGCTCACGCCCTTCATGGATTTGCCCGACAAGCGCAGTATGACATCGCCGGCCTTGAGGCCAGCGCGGGAGGCGGGGGTGTCGTCCATGGGGGTGACGACGGTGATATGGTCGTTTTCGATGCCCACCTCGATCCCTAGGCCGGCAAACTCACCGGTGGTGTTGGCTTGTAAATCGTCAAAGGATCGGCGATCAAGATAGGAGGAGTGCGGGTCTAGGCCTTGCAGCATGCCCTTGATGGCGTATTCCAGCAGGGTGCGGTCGTCCACTTCCTCGATATAGCCCTGGCGAATTTGCTCGAAAACTTTGGCAAAGCTGCGCAGATCTTCCAGCGGCAGGCGGGCTTCAGTGTCTGCAGCCACCTGGGAATGGCTATCGCCGTCGGTCAAACCCATTAAAGGCAGGGCTGTCAGAGCGGCTGCGCCGATCAAGGTTGTCAGCGCCTTGGGGATAAACATGTTGTTGTGACCTCTGCCTTATTTCTTCGCTGCTTTGCGAAAGTGTAGACCGCAGAGATTGGCAGGGATTCTAAGCGGACGCCAAATTCTACAGTGTCACGATCTTAGTCGTCATAAGCCCAGGGGTCTTACACCTGGGTTGGCTCCCGCTCTTATTCTCTTTTGGCGATAAAAAAGCCGATACTCCGCAGCTTTTCGTCGTGGTGCTTTCTCATTTAATTAGCACAGCGGCGGGAGTCGTGAGATGAAGTGGGGAGCATTAGGCGGGTGTGTAATCCCGATCGCTGTGATTTGCGAGGGGGCTCCATAACGGGTGCGTGGAAAATGCCCGGGATTTTACGCCTCGTGTTATGCCCTCTGTGCCAGCTCTGATCAGGAGCGGCACCAAACTGTGGGGTCCTGCGCTTTACCCCGGTGGCGAATTTCGAAGTAAACACCGCTATGGCTGAGTCCACCGCTATTGCCAACCCGAGCGATGGTGTCACCACTTTCCACCCACTCGCCAATATTACGGGTGAGGGACTGGTTGTGGGCGTAGAGACTCATGTACTCCTCTCCATGATCCAGGATAACCAGCATGCCGTGGCCGCGCAGGTAATCGGAGAAAACCACGCGGCCGCGGTGGATTGCCCGTACCGGCTCCCCTTCATTGGCGCGCAAGGTGACACCTTTCCAGGTGATGCCATTGGCGCGGCGCTGTCCATAAGCGTTGGCGCGGCGGCCATCAACAGGCCACTGCATCTTGCCCCGCTGGTGCGCAAAGGGCTTTTGCTCGCTGGGGTTTACCAGTGAGGCGATGGCGCGACCTACTTCGTCGATCAATTTTTGTAGGCGTGTGCGATCCCCTTGGAGCTGCTTGAGTTCACCGCTGCCATCGGAGAGCCGCGCCGCCAGTTTATCCAGCGTGTCCTTGCGATTCTGCTGTGCGACGCGCAGTTTGCTCTGGCGTTTCTGCAGCTGCTCTCGCTCCGCTTTCAGGGTTTCGCGCTCGCGCTCAATGGAGGCGGATACGGTTTCCAGTGAGGTGAGGGTTTCCAGGTAAGTGTCTATGATGCGGCTGCGTTCTTGGAGGAAGTAATCGTGGTAGCGGAGATGGCGGGCGACGTTCTGTGGATCTTGCTGGTTGAGCAGGAGCTTGATCTGCTCCTGTCGGCCTAGTCGGTATGCGGCGGCGATCTCCTGCTCGACCCGCCGCTGCATACTTCGTCGCGACTCTTGCAGTTGCTGTTGTTCCTGCTGGAGTTCGCGCAGCTTGTCCGAGCGGCTGCGCATATCCTGTTTGATCTTGTCTATGCGCTGGTGCAGCCCGGAAATATCTTTCTCGTTCTCTTCCAAATCCTTGAGCAATTGGTCGCGCTGGCCCCGCACCTGGTTGAGTTCCTGTTGCAGGGACTCAATGCGTTGCTTGATTTGCGCCAGGCGCGCCTGCTCATCTCCCTCAGCCTGGCTCCAGGCGGGTAGGGAAATCAGTGTGATCAGGAAGAGTACGAGAGTTTTCATCAGTCCATTTTTACCAAACTTTGGCCGGTCATTTCCGTCGGCTGTGGCAGATCCATCAACGCTAACATGGTTGGTGCTACATCCGCCAGACTACCTCCGTCACACATTTGCACATTGCGCTCGCCGATATAAACAAAAGGCACCGGCAGAGTGGAGTGCTGGGTGCTGACCTGGCCGGAGTTGGCGTCGAACATCTCTTCCACATTGCCGTGATCGGCAGTAATCAGCACCTCGCCGCCGGCAGCCAGAGCGGCGTTTACGACGCGCTCTACACACTGGTCCAGGGCTTCGACGGCTTTTACTGCAGCCTCGAAAACACCGGTATGGCCGACCATATCGCCGTTGGCGTAGTTGCAGATAATGGCGTCGTACTCGCCGCTCTCAATCGCCGCTACCAGTTTGTCAGTGACAATTGGCGCATTCATTTCCGGTTGCAGATCGTAGGTGGCCACATCCGGTGACTTGATCAGTTCGCGGGTTTCGCCGTTGTAGGGCTCTTCGCGGCCGCCGCTAAAGAAGAAGGTAACGTGGGCGTACTTCTCTGTCTCGGCGATGCGCAGCTGGGTTTTGCCCTCTGCAGACAAGTACTCGCCGAGGGAGTTGACCAGGTTTTCTGGTGGGAAGGCACAGCTGGCGTGGATATCGGCAGCGTATTCGGTCGTCATGACAAAGTCCGCCAGCTGCGGCTTGGCTTTGCGCTCGAAGCCGCTGAAGTCCTGCTCGGTAAAAGCGCGGGTTAACTGGCGCGCGCGATCCGGGCGGAAATTCATAAAGATAAGGGCATCGCCGTCTTGGATGGGAGCGGGCTCGCCAATCACCGTTGGCGCGACAAACTCATCGTTTTCACCGCGCTCATAGGCTGAGGCCAGTCCTGCCAGGGCGTCACTGGCACGGTGCTTTGCTGTACCCAGGGTCAGCATGTCGTAAACGGACTCGGTGCGCTCCCAGCGCTGGTCGCGATCCATGGCGAAGTAGCGCCCGGCCAGGGTAGCCATATGGGCATTGCCGACGGAGTCACACACCTGCATCAGGCGCGCCAGGGAGGGTTCGGCACTGCGCGGTGGGGTGTCGCGGCCATCGAGAAATGCGTGTACATAAATAGCGCGGGCGCCGCGCTGTGCCGCCAGGGTTATCATGGCAACAATATGATCTTCGTGGCTGTGTACGCCGCCTTCGGACAGGAGTCCCATAATATGGACGGCGCCGTTGTTGGCGATAGCCTTATCGACCGCAGTGGTGTAAGCGGTATTGCGGAAGAAGTCGCCGTCCTGGATGGCTTTGTTGATCCGGGTAAAGTTCTGGTAGACCACTCGACCAGCACCCAGTGTCATATGGCCGACTTCCGAGTTGCCCATTTGTCCATCGGGCAGGCCCACCGCCATCCCGGATGTCTGGATCAGGGTTTTTGGGCGGGTCGACCAGATATTGTCCCAGACCGGAGACTTGGCTGCGTGAATCGCATTGTGCTCGGGATTGTCGCTGTGGCCGAAGCCGTCCAGAATCAGCAGGACCAGGGGGCGTTTTTGCGGGGCTTGCGTAGCGGCCATAGCGACAGTATTCCTCTTCCAAGGGTTAAATTGCGGACGCGGATTTTAACCTGTGGGGCTGGTATTTCACCATTTTATTTAGCTTAAGCCGGATTACAAAGAGGCTGGGGCGGAGGGATTTGGTTGATTAGAATTTCGCCATGATCGTGTATACTCCCGCCGGCATTGGGCGCCATAGCGCCCTATTGATTACCACTTGAGGATTTTGGGGGCGAAGTGGATTTTCTCGACTTTTTAGCTGAGCAGTGGCTGTTGGTCGGCCTGCTTGTGGCATTGCTTTACGCATTTGTTTTGACTGAGCGATTCAAGTCTGGCGAGCCGGCATCACTTCATGAAGTGACCAAGCTGATCAATAGCGACGGGGCGAAGGTGCTGGATATTCGCGATCGCAGCGAGTTCACTGCCGGTCATATTGTCGACTCCCTGCATATTCCCCACGGGGATGTGGCTGAGCGCATTGCCGAGCTGGAACCGTTTAAAGACAAGACCATTATTGTCGCTGACAAGATGGGGCAGCACGCAGGTCCGGTGGGGCGCATGCTGAAACAGAAAGGTTTCCAAGTGCGTCGCCTGCAGGGCGGAATGAGCGAGTGGGCTAACCAGAACCTGCCTGTCGTTAAAGGCAAAGGTTAACCTGAAGTATAAGTTTGACGGAGTTTTGTCATGCAGAATGTTGTCATTTATACCACCCGTTTCTGCCCCTACTGTATTCGCGCCAAGCAGCTGCTGGATAGCAAGGGTGTCGCTTATCGCGAAATCCCTGTGGACAATAATCCCGGCTTGCGCGCAGAAATGGCTGACAAGGCGGGGCGCCGCTCGGTGCCGCAGATTTGGATTGGCGATAAGCATGTAGGTGGTTGCGACGACCTGATGGCGTTGGAGCGCGGTGGCCGACTCGACAAATTGCTGAAAGCAGCGGGATAAACGGAAAACTGACGCGGCCGCCAACATGCGGTCCCCAATTTTTGCTATTTATCCGGTCTGGGCCTTGAAACGTTTTATCGAGGCCCCAACTGTTGAGTTATTACCGGAGTCTTTCTCACGGAAGGCATCAATAAACTTTTTATAATGAACAGGCTGTAACATGGCTGAAGAATTAAATGGCGCAGCGGCAAACGCAGAGGCTCCACAAGTACAATTTGCGATGCAACGCATCTACCTGAAAGACCTCTCCTTCGAAACCCCGATGGGTGCCGAGGTCTTCAAAAAGCAGTGGAAGCCCCAGGTTAATCAGGAGCTGAACACCAAGACTGCGAAGATCGAGGACGATCTGTACGAAGTGGCTCTGACCCTGACTATCACCGTAAAGCTGGAAGAAGACACCGCTTTCCTGGTGGAAGTAAAACAAGCTGGCCTGTTCGGTATCAAAGGCCTTGAAGGTCAACAGCTGGCCCAGGCCCTGAATACTGCCTGCCCGCAAATTCTGTTCCCCTACGCTCGCGAAGTGATCGATAACGCTGTAGTTAAAGGTTCTTTCCCGGCACTGATGTTGCCGCCGGTGAACTTCGACGCTCTGTTCGCTGCTGCCCTCGATAAGGCACAGAAAGAAGCAGAGGGCGCTCAAGCGAACGCTTAATTCGCTTTAGCCCAGCTGGCACGATAAAAAGGTCCCTTAGCGGGGCCTTTTTTTATATCTGTAATCTCCCCGGGGATAGCGTCCATTTTACTGACTATCCCTCCGCAACCGCAGCACAAACCTGGAGCCGCTTATGCAGTGGGATCTGCCAAACCCATTTATCACCACAGTGACGGTTGGCGCCGAACATGTGGATGGTCTGAGTCATGCCAACAATGCGGAATATGTGCGCTGGTGTGAGGCTACCGCCTGGGCGCACAGCGCAGCCCTGGGTCTGGATGTCACGAATTATCAGCAGCTTGACCGGGGAATGGCAATTCGTCATGGCGAGTATGACTATATACTGGCGGCCAGAGAGGGGGAGGAATTGCTGTTTGGCACCTGGCTCACTGAGGTGGACGGGCGTCTGAATATGACTCGCCGCTTTCAGGTGTTTCGCGCCGCCGATAAGGCATTGGTATTGCGGGCCGAATGGCGGATGGTGTGCATTGAGCTTTCCACTGGCAAGCCAAAACGTATGCCGGCGATCTTCAAGGAAATTTACAGTCCGGCAGTGACTGCCCCGGAGGCTGAAAAAAATGAGTGAAGAGTTTGTATCCCTGACCAACAATTCAGGGGCGCTTAAGGACAAGACCATCTTTATCACTGGTGCCAGTCGCGGCATTGGCCGGGCGATTGCCCTCAAATGCGCGGCGGATGGTGCCAATATCGTGATTGCCGCTAAGTCGGCAGAGCCACATCCCAAGCTTCCGGGAACCATCTTCTCGGTGGCGGAGGAAGTGGAGAAAGCCGGCGGCAATGCCTTGGCCCTGCAGGTGGATGTGCGCGATGAGCAGCGAGTAGAGCAGGCTATGTCGGAGGCTGCCGAAAAATTTGGCGGCATCGACGCTGTGATTAATAATGCGGGCGCGATCAACCTGACCAATGTTGAGTCGACACCACCCAAGCGCTACGACCTGATGCAGAGTATCAACAGTCGCGCGGTGTATCTCACCGCCCACTTGGCGACTCCCTACCTGAAGAAAGCTGACAATTCTCATATTCTCAGCCTGTGCCCACCGCTGAATATCCAGCCCAAGTGGTTGGGGCCCTTCGCTCCTTACGCCCTGTCAAAATTTGGTATGACCATTCTCAGCCTGGGTTTGGCAGAAGAGCTGCGTGAGGCGGGGATCAGCGTGAACACCTTGTGGCCGCGCACACTGGTGGCCACCGCCGCGATTGAATTTGCGGTGGGTAGTCGTGATATGTTTGAGCAGAGCCGCAAGCCCTCGATTATGGCCGATGCGGCCTACGAGATACTGACGACTAAAGATGTCGCCTTGAGCGGTCGCCAGCTAATCGATGAAGAGCTGTTGGCAGAGCGCGGTGTGAAGGATTTCACCGGTTATGCCCACAATCCAGCCAATGCAGACAATTTAACCAAGGATTTATTTCTCGACTGACGCTGGCAGGGGGTATTTGTGAGCAGCGACAGCAAATTATTTAAAGACGCTCTCGGTGAAATGGGAGACGTTAAACCGCTGGCGCAGGAGCGCCGCGTCAATTTGCGCAAGGAGCCGAAGCAATCTGAGTCTATGTTGCGGGAGCGCCGCGCCGCTGCCACGCGACTGACAGAGCGGGAAATGAACCCCCTGTCCGGTGAATATATTGATCTGGTAGAGCCATGGGATCCGTTGGAATTCAAGCGCGATGGTGTGCAAAACGGGGTCTATCGCAATTTGCGCCTGGGCAAATACAGCATAGATGCGCGCCTGGATTTACATCGCCACTCTGTGGAGATGGCGCGCAGGGCCGTGATGGAATTTATCCGTGATTGTGTTGAAGCGGATGTGCGCTGTGCCCTGATTACCCACGGTAAGGGTGAGGGGCGTAAGCAGCCGGCGTTATTGAAAAGCTGTATCAATCACTGGTTGCCGCAGCTGCATGAAGTACTGGCTTTTCACAGTGCGCAACCCCAACACGGGGGCTTGGGAGCGACTTATCTGCTGCTGAGAAAGAGTGAACGCAAGCGGCAGGAGAATCTGGAGATACATCAAAGACGCCGTTAAGGTTCTTTTGTAACTTTTCTGTCACTTATGCAAATTAAGATGCGCCGCTGAGGCTTTCCCCTCAAGAGTGCTTTTTTAGACTCCTAAAGCTCATCTTTTTGATTCTTCTTGATTGTCATTCTGGCGACCCAATGGGTCGCCTTTTTTATAGGGTTGGGCCTGGCGGTAGCTGCGGTCTACTTGTTCAAACTCAATATAGGCACTGCCATCGGTATTGCTGATCATCATCTTGTTACCCACGATAACAATCAAATCAGACTTTCTCAGGGCATTGAGGTAATCGATCTCCAGTTCATCGCTGGGGTGTGCTCCCCCCATGCGCGCAATAGCGGGAATCCGCTCCCAGGTGAAAGCACCGCTGCTAGTGAGAGAAAATCGCCCTAGGTACGGATTGGTGCCACTGTTGCCCCTAACATAACCAAATTGATCGCATTTGAAAAAGGGTCTATCCCGCCAAAACCTGCTCCAGCTCAGGGTTGAGTCATAAGTGCGCCCGGAGTAATACAAGCTCGATAGCACCCACTCGTGCTCACAGGCAGACCAAGCCGATCGTTGGAGTTGGGGAATAGGGGGATTGGGGGTGCTGCAGCCTGCAAGCACCAGGTTGCATACGATAATACTCAGTAGTAAGTAAAAAGCACGACGTGGCATGATGTCGTTCTCATTGATTTTGCGACATTTAACCTAAAAATTTACAGGTCTTCTGTGGCGGCGTTCAAGGTCCGGCCTTTACGTATTCTATATAGATATCACCGGAGGGGTCACGAAGTATCAAACGATTCCCGCGCGATTTGGTAAATGCCTGGCGAGTGGCGGCGAGGGCACCGAGGTAGGCATGCTCTTGCCGCAGCAAGGGTTCGGGGCCGCCCATCTTGGTAGAGACAAAGCTGGAGGTATCCCAAAGTAACTGCCCGTTATCGGTTACCTGCACCTCCCCCCGATAGGTGTTTATGCCACTCCTCCCCATGACATTGCCTTGGAGATTGCACACAAAGGTAAAGTCCGCAGGCCTCTGGATGTCGACCACCCCACCATTGACGCGCAAGCGTACCAGCTGCCACTTCTTACCACAGACTGCTCCCATACTGCCTGAGGATTGAACAACTTGGGCTTCTTCTATTCGGTTTGTTAGACATCCGCCGACAACTAATAGGGCTCCCAGAAGCCATATTTGTACCAACCTACTCATCGACGAATAACTCCCAAACACAAACCCTTCTCCAGCCCACACCCAAGCCAGCCACTTTTCGGCTTTCACAAAAGCTTAGTTGTTGGCTGCCGTGACGAGACGACAGCAGTGACAAGCTATGCTTGCACTGATGTAAAAAAATAGTATTTGGCCATCGATTAAAGGACGGTCGTCGATATGATCAGGCGCACCAAAATTGTTGCCACCCTGGGTCCAGCTACCGATAAAGAAGAAACACTTCGGCAATTAATCAAGGCCGGTGTGGATATGGTTCGCCTGAACTTCTCTCATGGAAAAATTGATGATCACAGGCGTCGGGCAAAATTTGTCCGCGAGGAAGCCGAGCGTCAGTGCAGACATATTGCCCTGCTGGGAGATTTGCAGGGGCCCAAAATTCGTGTCGGAAAATTCACTGATGGGCGTATATATCTGCGCAAAGGTGAAGAATTTATTTTGGACCCGGATTGGGATAAAGATAGTGGCAGTCCTGAAGGTGTCTGGGTTGATTATGAAGCACTCGCAGAAGACTGTAATGAGGGAGACCGCCTGTTACTGGATGACGGCCGATTGAGTTTGCGCATCAAAAAAATTATTGGTTTGTCGTTAAAAACTGAAGTTGAAAATGGTGGCTGGTTATCTGATAGAAAGGGAATAAATAAGCAGGGAGGTGGCCTTACTGCGCCGGCACTGACAGAAAAAGACCATCGGGATATCAAAGTTGCCGCCGAGTTACAGGTAGATTATTTAGCCGTTTCTTTCCCTCGCGATGCTCGCGATATTCACAAAGCGAGAAAGTTACTCAGAGAGGCGGGTGGCACAGCACATATTATTGCCAAAATTGAAAGGGCTGAAGCGGTATCCAATGATGCTCGACTCGAGAAGCTTATCTTGGCCAGTGATGCCATTATGGTAGCGCGCGGTGATCTCGCCGTGGAGATTGGTGATGCAGAATTAATGGGAGTACAAAAACATTTAATCAGCTATGCCCGCTATCTCAATCGGGTAGTTATTACTGCGACACAAATGATGGAGTCGATGATTTTGAGCCCGGTACCTACTCGAGCAGAAGTCTGCGATGTGGCCAATGCAGTACTGGATGGTACTGATGCGGTAATGTTATCTGCTGAGACAGCGGCAGGTGAATATCCTATTGAAACCGTTAAGCATATGGCTGAAGTGATTCTTGGGGCAGAAAAACACCGTAAAATTTATTCCACGCCGGAAAGCCTTCGCGGCGATTACCCTGCGGGTGATGCGTGTATCGCCATGGCCGCCATGATCATAGCGAATCATTGCCGAGAAATTAAAGCCATTATTTGCCAGACCGAAACTGGAAATACTGCGTTATTGATGTCGAGAGTATGTGCATTAATTCCTATTTACGCTTTTTGTCGGCACCAGAAGTGCTGCAATCGTGTAGCCCTCTACAGCGGCGTTGACCCTGTATTAATGGATGTTTCTAATATGGACGGCCCGCTGCGAGATCAAAAAGCAATTTCTTATTTGCTGGATCAGGAACTGCTAATTTCAGGGGACTTCGTTTTGATATCCCGGGGTTATCAACAGGATATTGGTGGTCACACCGATACCCTGCGTATTGTCCGCGTGCCCTGATACAAACGATTAAATTACAAATTCTTACAGTGCAAATAACTTACCCCGCACGAACACATCTAACCAGTACCTTGGTCTCCAATTCCTGCTCAACACAGCGAAACTTCTGACCGTCAAGGGTTAATGACTTTGGGCTTCCCTGGGGCGCGGTTGTCGAACAACCGGCAACTCCTGTCGCCAGGGCCACGGCAAGCAGAATAAGTAGTATTTTCTGCACCGCAGTTACCTCTTTGAGTAGTGTGAGTGACGCATTCCCGAATAACTTGTTTATTCAGGGTAGAGGTAATAGCCGTCATTGAGATGTATAGCGCGCCAATTTGTTAAAAGTGGCGACAGTGATATTGGAGGGAGAAGGCTAATTAAACGGACGGTTGTATTGAGGTTGGCGATTAACTAACCCCGCTGCGTCTTTTGATGGTTTGCTACAGCGGGGTTAGTTACCTAATAAAGCTTGGAGTTAGCGTCTACCGCGATGGTGTCCACCGCGAACACGATAGTGGCCTCTATGGCCCCGGTAGCCGCGATAACCGCCGCGGTGATAACTTCTATAGCCTCGGTGATGGGCCCGGTAGCGGGCGTGGGGTGACCGAGGATAATAGAAACGGTTGTAGTAGGGCATTCCGCGATAGTAATAGCGAGCCCGGTAGCGAGGGTGGCCGCGGAATGATGCGGATCGGTAACTGGCGTAGCCACCGCGGTAATAATAGGTATTCACCGGAGTGAAACCAACGGTTTGGTAAACCGGTGTCCTGTAGGAAGTTAAATAGACATTACTCGAAGCGTAATAGTTGGGCGTGGCATAGGGATAAGCGTAGGAGGAGGTGTAAGCGACTTGCCCTCCACTTGGGCCACCGTAACTGGTGTAGGTGGTGTAGTAACCATCGGTGGCACAGGCACCCAGGGCTAGGGCTGTGCACACCGTGGCGGTGAGAATCACCGTTTTTACAGCTCTATTCATAGTGCTTTCTCCGGTAAGTGGAATTTCCCCCCGGAGAGGCCCGGCAGGGGCCAAGCCCCTAGGCGCGCCAACTAGGCGAGCACAGAATCTCAGACTTAGTAAGGTCTTGCGCGCGGCGGTGGATCGACAATTTGATACTGGGTATTTACAACCGCAGGCGGTCTCAGGCGATAAAAGTTGCCGTCCCAGTAGAAGTTACAGTGCTGCATATTGTGACAGGTGCCATCCGGGTGGCAGTGGGCATAGCGGCCACGCAGGTTGTAATACGTCTTGTTGTAATAAGGGCTGTATCCGTAATAACTGGCGGAACAATCGTTGCCTCCGCAGGGATAGCCGGATGTTCCATTACAGGCCGATAGAGCCAGTCCTGCTGCGATGGCGAGCGCACAACCTGAGCCTCGCAGCAATCTAGTGGGCAGCGGTTTCATCAAGACCTCCACACCTATTGGCGGGTAACACTTCTACATTCAGCCTAGCATTTTTGTCGCGTGAATCATCACGGGGCAGAGTAAATGTTCTAGCAAAGCTGAATACCGAGGCAGGTCTGTATTGGTTGATGGAAACTCTTCAGTTTCGATTTGATAGACCCACTTGTTCGGAGTCAAAAAAGGTAAGGTCGGCAGGCGGGTGAAACCACTAAAAATTCGCACATTGTGAGAAAAATGGTTCTCTCGCAATGCGCGAATCAAGCCATGAAGGTTTTTTAACCTAGTGACTGCTGGGCAGGAGATTGGGGTTTATTGACTCTAAGTAGGCGCCGCTGCTCAGCAACTGCTTTGCCTCTTCAATATCCGGGGCAAAGTAGCGGTCCTTGTCATAGAAAGGTACTCGGGCGCGAAGTTTTGCCTTGGCGGCCTCCAGTTTTTCCGTGGATTTTAACGGCGCGCGGAAATCCAGTCCCTGGCAGGCAGCGAGTAGCTCCACCGCCAGGATGCCACAGGTATTGTCGGCCATATCCCGCAGGCGACGGCCAGCAAAGGTGGCCATGGATACATGGTCTTCCTGGTTGGCGGAGGTGGGCAGTGAGTCCACGCAGGCTGGGTGTGCCATGGATTTGTTCTCACTGGCAAGCGCCGCTGAGGTGACTTGGGCGATCATAAAGCCGGAGTTCACCCCGCCATTTTCCACCAGGAAGGGAGGCAGGCCGGATAGGTTGCTGTCGATCAACAGCGCCATGCGACGCTCGGATAGGGAGCCGATTTCTGCCAATGCCAGCGCCAGGTTGTCGGCGACCATAGCAACAGGCTCCGCGTGGAAGTTACCGCCGGAAATAATGTCGGAGTTATCCGGATTTTCCTCGTCGGTAAATACCAGCGGGTTATCGGAAACACCATTTGCCTCGGCCAACAATACTTCGGCAGCGAAGCGCATCTGCTGCAGACAGGCACCCATTACCTGGGGCTGACAGCGCAGGGAGTAGGGGTCCTGCACTTTTTCACAGAACTGGTGGGAATCACCGATCTGGCTGGTTTCAGCGAGCAGGTCCCGATAAATTGCCGCTACGTCGCGCTGAGCCTGTTGGCCGCGGGCGTTGTGAATACGATCATCGAAGGGGCGGCGTGAGCCTTTGGCGGCTTCCAGAGTAATAGCACCGGTTACCAGGGCGCCGGCGAACAAGTCTTCACTGGCGAACAGGCCGAGCAGGGCAAAGGCGGTAGAAGCCTGGGTGCCGTTTAGCAGGGCGAGGCCTTCTTTGGGAGCCAGTGTAATGGGCTCAAGCCCCGCGGCTTTGAGGCCTTCGTGAGCACTCTTGCGCTCGCCCTTGATAAATACTTCCCCTTCACCGAGAAGTACCACGCTCATATGAGCCAGCGGCGCCAAATCGCCAGAAGCGCCTACAGAGCCTTTCTCAGGGATGGCGGGGTAGACACCGGCATTGACCAGTTGCATTAAAGCTTCGATAACCTGTGGGCGCACACCGGAGAAGCCGCGCGCGAGCGAATTGATTTTCAACACCATCAGCAGACGCACGGTGACTTCACTCATAAAGTTGCCGGTACCGGCGGCATGGCTCAGTACAATAGCGCGCTGCAGGTTTTCCAGGTCGTGCTTTTCAATGCGGGTGTTGGCCAATAAACCAAAACCGGTATTAATTCCGTAAACCGTGCGCCCCTCGGTAATAACCTGGGCAACAGTGTGGGCAGAGGCTTCAATAGCGGGGTAGGCGCTTTTCGCCAGGGACAGCTGCACCGACTCGCGGGCTACGCGGCGCAGTTGCGCAAGGCTCAATTGACCGGGATCGATTTCCAATTGATACATAAATTCATTCACCAAAAAATATTTACTGCTTAGCAGGCTGTTGAAAAACAGCCTGCGCGGGCGGTGCGAAAGCGCCTGCCGCAAAATCAAGCACTGCAATTGCTTGATTTGAGTGCCCATCTTTGTGGACATGTGCCGCAAAGATGGCTTGAAAAAGTCGCTTGTTGGCTTTTTCAACACCCTGTTGGGCGCCGGCAGCGCAGCCCGATAAAAATTATTCGGGCTGTAAAAGATTTCCGCCGGCGGTATTTTTATTGCGGTAAAAAATCAGTCGTTCAGCATGGGCAGGTCCAGGCCCTGCTCTTTTGCACATTTTTTTGCGATCTCGTAACCGGCATCGGCGTGGCGCATTACGCCGGTGGCGGGATCATTCCAGAGAACCCGTTCGATACGTTTGCGCGCAGCTTCGGTACCGTCACAGACAATGACCACCCCAGAGTGCTGGGAGAAGCCCATGCCTACGCCACCACCGTGATGCAGGGATACCCAGGTAGCGCCGGAGGCAGTGTTCAGCAGGGCATTCATCAGCGGCCAGTCGGAGACAGCGTCGGAACCATCCATCATGGCTTCAGTTTCGCGGTTGGGGCTCGCTACAGAGCCGCTGTCGAGGTGGTCGCGGCCGATCACTACCGGTGCTTCCAATTCACCGTTGGCTACCATTTCGTTAAATGCCAGTGCCAGACGCGCGCGATCTTTCAGGCCCACCCAGCAGATACGTGCGGGCAGTCCCTGGAAGTGAATCCGCTCGCGGGCCATATCGAGCCAGTTGTGCAGCTGCGGATTGTCGGGAATCAGTTCCTTAACCTTGGCATCGGTCTTGTAGATATCTTCCGGGTTGCCGGACAGGGCCGCCCAGCGGAAAGGACCGACACCTTCGCAGAACAGAGGGCGAATATAAGCGGGTACAAAACCGGGGAAATCGAAGGCATTTTCCACACCTTCCTCGAGAGCCATCTGACGAATATTGTTGCCGTAGTCGAGGGTTGCGGCTCCGCGCTTTTGCAGCTCCAGCATGGCTTCAACCTGAACCGCCATAGACTGTTTGGCTGCCTTTACTACTGCGGCTTCATCTTTCTTGCGCATCTCCGCTGCGTATTCCATGGTCCAGCCCTGGGGCAGGTAGCCATTTAAAGGATCGTGAGCGGAAGTCTGGTCGGTAACCGAATCTGGCAGAATATTGCGTTTTACAATTTCCGGGAAAATATCTGCTGCGTTGCCCAGCAGGCCAACGGAAATGGCTTCGCCTTTTTCCATCGCGGCTTCAATCATTTGCAGGGCTTCGTCGAGGCTGGTGGCTTTTTTGTCTACATAGCCAGTGCGCAGACGGAAATCGATACGGGTTTCGTCGCACTCTACTGCGATCATGCTGAAACCGGCCATGGTCGCCGCCAGTGGCTGAGCGCCACCCATGCCGCCGAGGCCACCGGTAAGAATCCATTTGCCTTTCGCTTCGCCATTAAAGTGTTTGCGTGCGACGGCGGCAAAGGTTTCATAGGTACCCTGGACGATGCCTTGGGAGCCGATATAAATCCAAGAGCCGGCAGTCATCTGGCCGTACATGGCCAGGCCTTTTTTATCCAGCTCGTTAAAGTGTTCCCAGTTGGCCCAGTGGGGTACCAAGTTGGAGTTGGCAATTAATACCCGGGGTGCATCGGCGTGGGTTTTAAAGACTCCGACAGGCTTGCCGGACTGCACCAGCAGGGTTTCATCGTCTTCCAGGCGCTTCAGCACTTCGACAATCTTGTCGTAGCACTCCCAATCCCGCGCGGCGCGGCCGATACCACCGTACACCACCAGGTCCTCCGGGCGTTCAGCTACCTCGGCGTCCAGGTTGTTCATCAACATGCGCAGGGGAGCTTCGGTGAGCCAGCTTTTGGCATTGAGCTCACTGCCGCGAGGCGCGCGGATTTTGCGGCTGGGATCGTGGCGTTTGTCGGTAGACATAGCTTCCTCGTCAATTTTTCTCGTAAAAAAATTCACACGTCCCGGATTTGATTGTTTCTTTTCCCAGGGCGCGCGGGATAAATCAATAACTAGAATCTCAGTTGTGCACCGAGGCGGTATCGATTGCCTGGGTGAACCAGGCGCGCGAAGCTCACGGTGCCGGCACTGCATTTAGTGCGCCGCCAAACCTGGAGGCACGCATCTCCGGGGGCAATTTCCAGAGCGTGGGCGATAGCGGCTTCCGCAGCTATGGCCTCGACGGTTGTATCGGCCTCGGTCAGCGGTGCGACTTTGGAAAGATAGGCGTTGGGGGTGGTGTGGGCGAAGTCCTGGTCCAGGTAATCTGGAGCCAAGGCTGGATTGGTAAACCGCTCTTCCCACTGCACCGGCAAGCCGTTGTCACAGTGCACAATAATGGAGTGAAACACTTTTGCCTGTTCGGGCACTTCCAATGCCAGGGCTACATCGGCGCTGGCGACACAGGGCTGAGCTAACAGAATGCGGTTGCTGTAACTGTGCCCCCGGGCCGAGATCTCGTCGGCGATATTGCGCACTTCCAACAGTGAGCTGGCGGGCACCGGCTCGGCGACAAAAGTACCCAGCCCCTGGGAGCGCATCAGAACGCGCTCATCGGTTAACTCGGTGAGTGCCCGCCTTGCGGTCATCCGGCTCACACTGAATTGCTGTGCCAGTTGGTTCTCCGAGGGCACCTGGGAGTGAATTGGCCACTCGCCAGACTCAATTTGTTGGCGGATATGGCGCTTGATGGCCGCGTATCGGGGTTCACTTGCAGTATTCATAGACTCAGGTACAGTGCTTCCGTGGCTTGTATATTGTTGTATATACAAGAATGGTTACGGTTACTATGGTTTCCCTGCTGCGGGCTGTCAAGTCGAAGAGGGGAGCTGTATCCTGCCCGTTACTGGTTTGTCGGTCATCGGGCCGAGCATCTATGGTTTAAAAGGAAAAGCGTGCCGCTAAAAGCTTATGTCAGAACGCTGTGATTTGCTGATTACCAATTTGAATGCCGCCACAATGGACCCATCCATTGCCGGTGGTTACGGTGTTATCGAGGATGCTGCAATTGCGGTAACCAAAGGTCGGATCGTTTGGATTGGTCCCCGCCGGGATCTGCCCGAGTGCACCCCAGACCGTATTGTTGATGGCGAAGGTCAATGGGCAACTCCGGGCCTGATCGATTGCCACACGCATCTCGTATATGGAGGCCATCGCGCAGGGGAGTTTGCCCGTCGCCTGGGGGGAGAGAGTTACGAAGAAGTGGCTCGCTCTGGCGGGGGTATTATTTCTACCGTGCGGGCGACAAGGGGTGCCAGTGCCGAGAACCTGTATAAGTTGGCTGAGCCCCGTCTGCACGCCCTGATGGCCGAAGGCGTTACAACCGTGGAAATTAAATCCGGTTATGGCCTGGACCTGGATACTGAACTAAAGCAACTGCGCACCGCGAGACGCCTGGCGCAACACAACTCAGTGGAAATAGTAACGACCTGTCTGGCAGCTCACGCTCTGCCACCGGAATACGACGGTCGTGCCGATGAATATATCGACCTTATCTGCGAGCAGATATTGCCCGCTGTAGCCCGCGAGCAATTGGCCGATGCGGTGGATATGTTTTGCGAGACGATTGGATTTACTGTCGATCAGTGCCAGAGAGTTATCGATGCAGCGAAAAAACTGGACCTGCCAGTAAAAGTGCACGCCGAGCAGTTGGCGCGTACAGGGGCTACTGAAATGGCGGCAAAGTCCGGGGCATTATCGGTAGATCATATTGAATACATCAGCGATGCGGATGTCCGGGCCATGGCGGAAAGCGGCACCGTGGCCGTCCTCCTGCCGGGTGCTTTCTATACGCTGCACGAAACCCAGGTTCCGCCTATTGAAAAATTACGCGAGGCGGGGGTTTGTATGGCATTGGCTACAGACCTTAATCCCGGGAGTTGTCCAATCGCTTCCCTACGTTTGATGATGAATATGGGTTGTCAGCTGTTTGGCTTAACTCCGGCAGAAGCTCTCGCAGGTGTTACCCGTGCAGCCGCTCGGGCATTGGGTTTGTGCTGTTCTCGCGGTGTACTGCGCGAGGGGCTGCGAGCAGATATTGTTCTTTGGCCGATGGATACCCCGGATCAGCTCGCTTATGAAGTTGGCGCTTTAAAGCCTGCAAAAATTTTCCTGGAGGGGCGCGATGTTACAGCTTGCTGATATGCAACTGAGAATCGGGTAAGTTGATTCTTAGGATGGATGTACATCGGAAATAAGGATAAGTTGGTGCTAAATGAGCAACAATATTATCAACAATTTTTATAAGGTTTTTGCGCCCATTATTATCTGAGAATTGGAATGTTGATCTCTATTTAGTATCTATCGAGGACTTTATTTTTAGTTCATGAGTGCTGCTTTGTATTTACAATGGGCGACACTTTTTGATACTGCTAGCCAATGTCACAGCGTTGGCTGATAAATAGGGCATACTTATAAACTGTAAGCCTCTTTAGATTTACAATCGGAATAAATAAACGGTCCCCTCTTAACATTAATGATCAGGGGGCTGTAACCGATAAATAAGTAATAAGGATTTTTGTATACCTTACATTTTCACAGGAAGTGCATCTTGCCTTTGCAATATCTCTATATCAGTTAATGCACACTAAATTCATTACTCTAAAGCTAGGAGCTCTTGAAAATGAGTAATTCCAGTCTTTCAGGAGCAGTGGTGCTCCCGCAAGAAAATCCTCGTATTTTGGCCTTTGATCTGACCCGAGGCATTGCCGTACTATTTATGATTGCTATTCACGTCTTATATCATTATGGACGAACAGACGTGGCAGACAGTGCTATTGGTGTTGCTATCCAGGTATCTGCGGGAACTCCGGCAGCTTCAGCATTTATGCTGATTATGGGTATTTTCATTGGCTTTAGTTCGAAGCCGAGTCTGAAACAGGATTTGTTTCGTGCTGCTGGTCTTTTTGCAATAGGGTATTTACTTAATTTCGCCCGTGGCACAGTGCCTATGTGGCTTTCTTTACAGTTTGGCCTTGTCACACAAGAGCAACTGGGAGAATACACACCGCTGAGTGAATTTCTTATGGTAGATATTTTCCAGTTTGCTGGCCTTGCGCTTGCTATTTGTGCACTAGTCAGGCACTTCTTGCCTCATCCTATATACTGGCTCGCTGCGGCAGCTATCGTAGCATTCGGCTCCTCACTCGTCTGGGATATCGGCAGTAACTCCGTTGTTATTGACGAAATTTTACAGTTGTTTTTTGGCAATAAGCGCGAAGGGGTAATGTTCCCGTTATTTTCCTGGCTTGCCTATCCCCTCGCAGGCATGGCAGTTGGCTACTGGTTTAAAAATACAAAAAATATAGATGCATTGTTCTCACGCAGCATATGGATTGGCTTAGCCCTAATGAGCATAGGTGGCCTTCTAATCATGTTGAATACGCAATACTTCTTTGCCGAAAACATGAGAGGTGGCCCAGGTCTAATTATTCTGCTTATTGGCTATACTTTCCTTTGGCTTTGGATTAGTAATTTTCTCTTAAACAAAGTAAAGAACAGAAAGCTCATTGACGTAGTGGTGTTTTGGGGTAAAAACATAACTCCGTTCTATATTGCTCAGTGGTTGATAATTGGATGGGGATTAATGTTAGTTGGTTCCCAGCAGCTTGGTATGGCCAGTACGTTAACAGCAATGTTTATCGTACTTCTGCTTTCTCATTTTGGGACTCGAGCTTGGGTTAATTTCCGTTCCCATAAAGGGAAAGTTATGGAGCAGCCTGCAGGGTCTGCGGTATAGTACCGACATGCAACACGTGCTGTTGAAAAATGCGGCACGTTAGTGTTGTAGAAGCGCAACTTAAATGCTTCTTTTCCGTGACATATTTTAAGGTACTCGCAGAGGGCATTGCTTGATCGTCTACTTCCAAAAGTATCGGCAGCTTTCGCGTTGGGGCTTTACAGTTCCCACAGCCCGCTGTGCGAAGGTTTGCGCGCGCATATTGCGCACGGCCAATGGATATTCCGGTTCAACTTGCCTACAAAGTGGGGGCTTGAAGCCAATAAAGATCTTCCTCGGAGGTATTGATGTTACAGCTCGCTGATATGCAGTTATGGAGTGGTCGCACCGACTCTGAGGATGGACGTGCAGGTGAGCGCTGGCACCAGCGGATTTCTCCTTTGCAATTGGATGACCCTCCCGGCCTGACTATTCTCGGCTTCGCTTCTGATGAGGGTGTGCGTCGAAATAAAGGGCGAATTGGCGCGGCCAAGGGACCGAGAATATTGCGTTTGGCCATGGCGAACTTGCCGGCAACTTTTGATGCGCCCTTATACGATGCGGGTAACGTCAGGGTCGAACGGGAAGACTTGGAGTCTGCCCAATCGCTATTGGGTGCCCGTATCAATGAGTTGCTCGGTGCCGGTCACTTTCCACTGGTATTGGGAGGCGGCCATGAAATTGCTTTTGGCAGTTATCAGGGGATTGCCCGCTGGATGCGCGAGCATCACCGCGAGAGCAGTCTGGGTATTATCAATTTTGATGCGCATTTGGATTTACGCACACCTGCACCAAAGGGGTCATCGGGTACGCCATTTTTCCAGATTGCAGAGCAGTGCAGGATAAATGGCCGCGAATTTAATTATCTCTGTGTAGGAGCAGCGGATAACGCCAACACACCTGCTCTCTACCAGAGAGCTGATGAGCTGGGTGCCCAGGTTATTCGGGATCGTGAAATCAGTAGCTGGAATCTGAATACGGTTCAGGCGCGAATCCGCGACTTTATTGAGAAGGTGGATTTTGTTTATCTGACGGTATGTCTGGATGTATTGCCGGCGGCAGTAATGCCAGCGGTGAGTGCCCCCTCTGGCAGGGGGGTTTCCATGGAGTTTTTGGAAGTCTTGCTGGATACCGTTTTGGAGTCCAATAAAGTTTGTTTGGCGGATATCGCTGAATTTAATCCTTATTTCGATATTGAGGATCATGGTGCGCGTACCGCGGCCCGCCTGGGATTTCAAATTGCAAATCGTGCGGCCAGAAAAATCCCCTGAGTATTTTTAATAATACAGCGCGGCCACTATGGCTTTGGAGGTCGCGTTAACTTCAGTATTAGAAACTACTATTTTAATCTTTATCTACAGCCGTAAGTGACTGGCAGAAAGCTCCGCTTTTGTAGTTGATATGATCAAAGATCTTGAAATTAATCACTTAAAAACTCTGGAAATACTATTCAGGGTTGAAAGTATCTCCCTTGCAGCAGAGCATCTGCAGGTTTCGCAGCAAGCTGTCAGTTTGCAGCTGAAGAAGATTAGAAAAATAGTTGGGGATGATCTATTTGTGCGCACTGGGCATGGGATGGCTCCCACCAGTTATGCAAAATTTATAGAGCCACAGATTCGACAGGTGCTGACGTTACTCAGTGAGATTCCCGCCCCGGGTTCTCTTGATTCAAGCCAGACTTCCCGGACCCTGGTGATCTCTGCTACAGATTACGCGCAAAAAGTGGTTGTTGCCGAGTTGATCCAAAGGGTCAGGCAATATGCGCCGAAAGTGAAATTTATTGTCACTAATATTGAAAGCGTCTCGCTCACCCAGAAAATGCATCAGGGAGAAATTGACTTAGCTTTCACATCAGCGGGGTATGTGCCTGATGGAATTAATACACAGGTGCTCTTTAATGAGCGTTATGTCTGTATATCGGCTAATCCTATGTATAGTTTAGATGAGTTGGTCCCTATTGATCAGTTGATGCAATCTGATTTTGTGATTACATCGCCAGGGGTTGGAGGCTTGCGCGGTTCAGCCGATCGTTGGCTAGAGGGGCAAGGTCTAAAAAGAGAGATTGTTGTTTCGGCGCCCTCTTTTTATATAGCCCAGGAGTTCTTGAAAAGGACGGATACCCTGGCCTTTATTCCCTCTAGGTTGATGCCTTGTGAGGGCTTGGTGGAAATTACCTTGGATAAGTATCCACCTGGCTATGAAGTTGTAGCCGCCTTTCATCCCCGAGTGGAAAATGATCCATTGGTAAGTTGGATTCTCAATGATCTGCACCAACGGTTTTCTAAGTCAATGGCTTCCTGATTGTATCCGTAACAAGCTTTACCCCATAGCTTTGGCAAAGCTGCCTTTCTACTATGATTTTTTCATGGCTAGAAAGCGTACAGGTCCGTTATGAGTATTCTGAATATTAATCCTTCTTCACTTTATGATGGCAGCTCTTCCTGTCTCTCCCACGCCCGAGTTGATACAAAAACAGGCTTGGTATTTGTATCGGGTCAGGTGGATTGGGATAGTAATTGTGAAGTTAAAAACATAGGGATTGATTCACAGGCAGAAAGTGCCATGCAAAATTTGCTGACGGTGTTGGATGAGGCCGGATCCTCTGTAGTGAACCTCCTACAGTTGCGCATCTATGTTCGTGGAGAAGTGAGCGAGCATCTGGAGAAAATAGCTCCCGTGCTAGCCAAGTATCTGGGTACAACCCGTCCGGCAATCACGGGAGTGGGAGTCGCGTCCCTGGCATCGCCACAGACATTGATAGAGATTGAGGCAGTGGCTAAAACCCTGCTCTAAGTGCCTGAATAAAAAAGCCCCGCATTGCGGGGCATTTTGGTTTTACTTGAGGTGTTCCCTCAGCTCGGAGCCTGCTTGATCAAGAGCATCCTGCACGGCGGGCACGTCACTCAAGGCATTTAGTAGGCCGTAGTCGTGAATCATGCCGTTATAGCGAACAGCGGTTACGGTCACACCAGCGTCGTTAAGCTTGCGGGCATAAGCTTCCCCTTCATCTCTCAGCACGTCCATCTCAGCAGTCTGCACCAAAGCTGGAGGTAAGCCGGTCAACTGGGTTTTGCTTGCGCGCAGAGGTGAAGCATAGATCTCGTTGCGCTGTTTGGGGTCGGTAATGTAGTTATCCCAGAACCACTTCATCATATCCCGTGTGAGGAAGTGATCCTGGGCGAACTGCTTGTAAGAAGCGTTGTTGAAGTTGGCATCGGTAACCGGCCAGAGCAGCAGTTGGAATTGCAGATCCGGTGTTCCTTTCTCTTTCGCCATCAAGGCAACCACGGCTGCCATATTGCCACCGACACTGTTACCGGCCACGGCAAGACGGGAACCGTCGACCCCGATCTTTTCGCCATTCTCCGCGACCCACTGGGTAGCCGCATAAGCCTGGTTAATTGCAGTCGGGTACTTGGCCTCTGGAGATGGGGTGTAATCCACATATACCGCAGCGGCGCCGGAGCGTTGAACCAGGTCGCGGATCAAGCGTTCGTGGGTTGGGTAGTCACCCAAGACCCAGCCTCCGCCGTGGAAATACATAAAGGCGGGAATCTGGCCCCGGGTGTTTTTCGGTTTAACGATAGTCAGTTCCAGCTTTTCTCCATTAACCGTAATGGTTTTCTTGCTGACTTCAGCGGGCGGCAGTTGCGCACCCTCTTGGGCTCCGACCAGGACGGCGCGGGCATCTTTTGGTGATAGTTGCTCAATGGGTTTGCCGCCACCTTGTGCCAGAGCTTGAAGGAACCCCTGGGTATTTTGCTCAACACCAGGGGAAATAGAAGCAGATGCAGAAGTCATACCTAGAGCAAAGAAAAGGGGTAGTGCCAGCTTGGAAACTTTTAAGCCATTCATAACGGATACCTTCAATTCTCTACCGGTTGCTTAAGAAGATATGTGCAGGCGCACATCAACATTGCCTCGGGTTGCATTGGAATAAGGGCAAACTTCATCGTGAGCGGTGTTGGCAATTTTTTCTGCCGTCGCTTGATCCAGGCCAGGAAGATCGATATAGAGGTCAATATCCAGACCAAACCCCTTACCCTGGGGACCGATTCCAACTTCAGCGCGCACAGTGGTTTCTTCCGGGACTTTTACTTTCTCTTTACCGGCGACAAACTTAAGAGCGCCAATAAAGCAGGCAGAGTAACCCGCAGCAAACAGTTGCTCTGGGTTGGTGCCATCGCCACCGGGGCCGCCAAGCTCTTTGGGAATACTGAGCTTGACGCTTAACTTTCCATCTGATGATTGAGCTTCGCCATCACGGCCGCCATTTGCGGTTGCTACTGCGGTGTAAACTGTTTGCATTAACCTGTCCTCATTGATGTGTGTTTGTCTGTCAGAAGCCGCCTGGAATGGAGTCCAGTACTTTTCCCGCTGGATTTATTGAGCTGGGGGTAGTAGTCCGGATTTCTAAGTCAGCTTCTAAACAGCGCGTCAGCTTGGACGCCAGATAAAGTTATTGCGATAACTGTTATTGCGATAATTAAATTTCGCTATAAGGACGATAGCTATAACAAATGGAGTCAAAGCGGGGGCCCCGCTAATGGCGGGGCGATAAAAGAGGCGAAGATTAGGGGTTCGCTAAATATTGGCGAAGCGTCTCTATTTGCGTCTTTAGCGCCCGTGCAGACTGAGGATTCAAGCCACAGGCATTCAGCACTTGAGTGGGAATTGAAGCAGCTTCTTTTTGCATCGACCTACCGGCATCAGTCAGCTCGATAATGACTCGACGCTCATCCTCCGGGTCTCGGTGGCGGTTGATCAGCTTTTGATTCTCCAGTCGTTTGATAACTGGCGTTAGGGCACCTTTATCCTGGCCAAGCCGCAGACTCAGCTCCGTAGCGGTGATTCCATCGTCTTCCCAGAGCACCAGCATCATCAAGTACTGGGGGTAGGTTATTCCCAGTGTCTCCAATAGAGGCTTGTACATCTTGCTCATTGCCAGGGAGGCAGAATAAAGGCTGAAGCAAAGTTGGTTATCGAGTTTTTGGTCTTCGTTTATGGACTTGGCCATAGGCACACCCTACTTACCGGTGGCAGTTTTGCGCCAGTGTAGCGCAAGTATGGACTTACCACGCTCCTTCATTGTTCCAGAACCGACACATACTGCCAATCGAGAGCAGCGAAACTTTTTGTAAGGTTTTATTTGAAGCCGGTACAGTAATTTTCATAGACGATGGAGTGGCCGGTGGAATTACGGGATCAATTATTTCAACAAGCGACTACGGAATATACTGAAGGGGTTTCCCGGCTGGTACATAGCTATGTGCGATCAAAAGCCGAGCATGATGACCTGTTACAGGAAATCTGGCTGGGGCTCTGGCGGGCCCTGCCGACATTTCGCGGTGATGCTAGCTTAAAAACCTTTGTATATCGTATCGCACATAACCGCTGTGTGACCGAGCTGACCCGTAGGAAACCTTATCATGGGAGTGATGATGAATTACTGGAGCTTGAGGACCACCAGCCGGGCCCGGCAGAGCGACTGGTAGCCGAACGCAAGTCTGAACAGCTGGTTCGTGCAGTGCAGAAATTACCCTTAGGACTCCGGCAGACATTGACTCTTCGCCTGGAAGGCCTGAGCTATGCGGAAATCTCTGAAGTTCTGGGTATTACCGAGTCCAATATTGCAGTGCGGCTCAACCGGGCAAAAGAGCGTCTCAATATCTGCCTTTTGGGAAGTGCAAAATGAATGAAGCAGACACAGAAAAACAGTGGCTAGAGCTGGAAAGTATCTGGAAGGGGCAACAGACTAGCGCAGAAATCCCAACTACAGTGCTGAATTGGGTGCGTCGCCAGGAGCGACGAATGCGATTGGCGGTCGCTTTTGAGTATCTTCTTGCCATAGCTGGGG
>NZ_CP174327.1:1167500-1170000 GCF_052467825.1 Microbulbifer maximicatervae (SeqCode) | reverse complement strand
ACCAGGTGGCTGCGACTGTTTATTAAAAACATAGCACTCTGCAAACTCGTAAGAGGACGTATAGGGTGTGACGCCTGCCCGGTGCCGGAAGGTTAATTGATGGGGTTAGCTTCGGCGAAGCTCTTGATCGAAGCCCCGGTAAACGGCGGCCGTAACTATAACGGTCCTAAGGTAGCGAAATTCCTTGTCGGGTAAGTTCCGACCTGCACGAATGGCGTAACGATGGCCACGCTGTCTCCACCAGAGACTCAGTGAAATTGAAATCGCTGTTAAGATGCAGTGTACCCGCGGCTAGACGGAAAGACCCCGTGAACCTTTACTACAGCTTTGCACTGAACTTTGAGCCTATTTGTGTAGGATAGGTGGGAGGCTTTGAAGCAGCGACGCTAGTTGTTGTGGAGCCGTCCTTGAAATACCACCCTGGTATGTTTGAGGTTCTAACTCTGGTCCGTTATCCGGATCGAGGACAGTGTATGGTGGGTAGTTTGACTGGGGCGGTCTCCTCCCAAAGAGTAACGGAGGAGTACGAAGGTGCACTCAGCATGGTCGGAAATCATGCAATGAGCATAATGGTATAAGTGCGCTTGACTGCGAGACAGACATGTCGAGCAGGTACGAAAGTAGGTCATAGTGATCCGGTGGTTCTGTATGGAAGGGCCATCGCTCAACGGATAAAAGGTACTCCGGGGATAACAGGCTGATACCGCCCAAGAGTTCACATCGACGGCGGTGTTTGGCACCTCGATGTCGGCTCATCACATCCTGGGGCTGAAGCCGGTCCCAAGGGTATGGCTGTTCGCCATTTAAAGTGGTACGCGAGCTGGGTTTAGAACGTCGTGAGACAGTTCGGTCCCTATCTGCCGTGGGCGTTGGAGATTTGAGAAGAGTTGCTCCTAGTACGAGAGGACCGGAGTGAACGAACCTCTGGTGTTCCGGTTGTCACGCCAGTGGCATTGCCGGGTAGCTATGTTCGGACGGGATAACCGCTGAAAGCATCTAAGCGGGAAGCCTCCTTCAAGATAAGATCTCCCTGAGGCCTTGAGCCTCCTGAAGGGCCGTGGAAGACTACCACGTTGATAGGCTGGGTGTGGAAGCGTTGTGAGGCGTTGAGCTAACCAGTACTAATTGCCCGTGCGGCTTGACCATACAACAGAGATGGTTACTAACGACTAGCTAAGCTAGCGGATTGTGAGTTAGAGACATACGATCGCTTGCGGTGTATTACTACAGATTGTTTTACCGACTTATTTGGGGTTATCGCCGGTCACCAACATGACCGAGGCAAACAGCGATAACACGGTAGGCCAAGCACTTTGCTTATAAGACCAACGCCAACCCAAGCCAGTTTGCCTGACGACCATAGAGTTGTGGAACCACCTGATCCCTTGCCGAACTCAGAAGTGAAACGCAACATCGCCGATGGTAGTGTGGGGCTTCCCCATGTGAGAGTAGGTCATCGTCAGGCTTCTAATCCGAAAGGGCCACCCAATAGGGTGGCCCTTTTTTTATGGCTAAAAATATTTTAAAGAAGCAAAAAACAAAAATAAAAAAACTAAGAAAGGGAAAGAAGAGAGACGCGCTGCGTGCAAAGTCATAGTGGTTCGAGCCTGTGGCTCTCACCCTACGATTGGCCTTCGGCAGGCTAAACCGTCACCAGCTGTCAGGTTTCTAATAAAAAAACCTACACCAGCTGCGCTACCGGGGATTTCTTTCTAGGGTGCGGTAAAAATTTTCACTATCTCGCGTGCCTGCGCTGCTATGTGAATCGTTCACAAACCCGGAGCCATGCACCGCAGGCTGACGAGCACTGCCCGCCTACAGTGTGGGTCTAGTGTTTCCGATAACTTGCAAAAATAGCTCTAGATAAATTAGTCAGTTTTCACTCCAAAAAATAAACCCCTAAAAGATCTTTACGTTTCTTCCTCAAGTTTTTCAGAGCTTCTGCAAAAATTTGCCACTGGATACACACTTAAAACTACTTTCGTGAACTTTAGGTTTGTATTTTTAATGGCTTCAAAACTACCAGAGTTAGTAAGCTACTAAATACTCCCAGAAAGTTATCCCCTAGAGCCTAGTATCCCTAATAGTTATTCAATCTGGCTGCCAAATAGTGTGGATAGTGCCGTGCATCTAAAAAACTACGCGTATATTCCCCGATAGTGATGTGAGGATTTTATTCATAGTTATATTTTACGTTTCCACCATCAGGGGATGCATTTACAGTCTGATTTTTAACCAAAAACCATTTTGGAAATTTATTACATAAAGTGCTTGCGGAGCCCATCCGAAGTCCGTATAGTTCGCCTCCTCGCTGCTCAGGCAGCAGCGGGAAGGCAGCTCTAAGTCGTTGATTTTCTTAAGAAAATCTTTTGAAAAAAGAGCTTGCCAAGCACGGAGAGGTCGCTATAATGCGCGCCACTTCAAGCAAGATCGGAAACGAACTTGCCGGGATTCGAGAAAGCGTTTCGCTTCACGAGTCACCGAAAAAAAGCTGCTAAAA
>NZ_CP174327.1:7500-1165000 GCF_052467825.1 Microbulbifer maximicatervae (SeqCode) | reverse complement strand
GGCGATGAAGGACGTAGGAGCCTGCGAAAAGTCTAGGGGAGCTGGCACACAAGCTTTGATCCTAGAATGTCCGAATGGGGAAACCCACTCCTTTTAGGAGTATCCATAACTGAATACATAGGTTATGGAGGCGAACCCGGGGAACTGAAACATCTAAGTACCCGGAGGAAAAGAAATCAACCGAGATTCCCTTAGTAGCGGCGAGCGAACGGGGATTAGCCCTTAAGCTCTTTATGTTTTAGTGGAAGGTTCTGGAAAGTACCGCGATACAGGGTGATAGCCCCGTACACGAAAAGGCATTTAGAGTGAAATCGAGTAGGTCGGGACACGTGTTATCTTGACTGAATATGGGGGGACCATCCTCCAAGGCTAAATACTCCCAGCTGACCGATAGTGAACCAGTACCGTGAGGGAAAGGCGAAAAGAACCCCGGAGAGGGGAGTGAAATAGAACCTGAAACCGTATACGTACAAGCAGTAGGAGCCCTTCGGGGTGACTGCGTACCTTTTGTATAATGGGTCAGCGACTTATTGTCTGTAGCAAGGTTAACCGCTTAGGGGAGCCGTAGAGAAATCGAGTCTTAATAGGGCGTTTAGTTGCAGGCAATAGACCCGAAACCCGGCGATCTATCCATGGGCAGGTTGAAGGTTGAGTAACATCAACTGGAGGACCGAACCCACTAATGTTGAAAAATTAGGGGATGACCTGTGGATCGGAGTGAAAGGCTAATCAAGCCGGGAGATAGCTGGTTCTCCTCGAAAGCTATTTAGGTAGCGCCTCGCGTCTCACCCTCGGGGGTAGAGCACTGTTTGGGCTAGGGGGTCATCCCGACTTACCAACCCCATGCAAACTCCGAATACCGAGGAGTGCAATCGCGGGAGACACACGGCGGGTGCTAACGTCCGTCGTGGAAAGGGAAACAACCCAGACCGCCAGCTAAGGTCCCAAATATCAGTTAAGTGGGAAACGATGTGGGAAGGCCCAGACAGCTAGGAGGTTGGCTTAGAAGCAGCCATCCTTTAAAGAAAGCGTAATAGCTCACTAGTCGAGTCGGCCTGCGCGGAAGATATACCGGGGCTCAAACTGATAACCGAAGCTGCGGATGCTCTTAGGAGCATGGTAGAGGAGCGTTGTGTAAGCCGTTGAAGGTGGATCGGGAGGTCTGCTGGAGGTATCACAAGTGCGAATGCTGACATGAGTAACGATAAGGGAGGTGAAAAACCTCCCCGCCGGAAGACCAAGGGTTCCTGTCCAACGCTAATCGGGACAGGGTTAGTCGACCCCTAAGGCGAGGGCGAAAGCCGTAGTCGATGGGAAACAGGTTAATATTCCTGTACTCGCTATTACTGCGACGGAGTGACGGAGAAGGCTAGGCCAGCATGGCGATTGGTTGTCCATGTTTAAGGTTGTAGGCTGGGGACTTAGGCAAATCCGGGTCCCTAAGGCTGAGAACTGATGACGAAGCCCACTTAGTGGGTGAAGTGGTTGATGCCCTGCTTCCAGGAAAAACTTCTAAGCTTCAGGTAATAGTGAATCGTACTCTAAACCGACACAGGTGGTCAGGTAGAGAATACCAAGGCGCTTGAGAGAACTCTGGTGAAGGAACTAGGCAAAATGGTACCGTAACTTCGGGAGAAGGTACGCCGGTTTTGGTGATGGGACTTGCTCCCTAAGCTGAGGCCGGTCGAAGTGACCAGGTGGCTGCGACTGTTTATTAAAAACATAGCACTCTGCAAACTCGTAAGAGGACGTATAGGGTGTGACGCCTGCCCGGTGCCGGAAGGTTAATTGATGGGGTTAGCTTCGGCGAAGCTCTTGATCGAAGCCCCGGTAAACGGCGGCCGTAACTATAACGGTCCTAAGGTAGCGAAATTCCTTGTCGGGTAAGTTCCGACCTGCACGAATGGCGTAACGATGGCCACGCTGTCTCCACCAGAGACTCAGTGAAATTGAAATCGCTGTTAAGATGCAGTGTACCCGCGGCTAGACGGAAAGACCCCGTGAACCTTTACTACAGCTTTGCACTGAACTTTGAGCCTATTTGTGTAGGATAGGTGGGAGGCTTTGAAGCAGCGACGCTAGTTGTTGTGGAGCCGTCCTTGAAATACCACCCTGGTATGTTTGAGGTTCTAACTCTGGTCCGTTATCCGGATCGAGGACAGTGTATGGTGGGTAGTTTGACTGGGGCGGTCTCCTCCCAAAGAGTAACGGAGGAGTACGAAGGTGCACTCAGCATGGTCGGAAATCATGCAATGAGCATAATGGTATAAGTGCGCTTGACTGCGAGACAGACATGTCGAGCAGGTACGAAAGTAGGTCATAGTGATCCGGTGGTTCTGTATGGAAGGGCCATCGCTCAACGGATAAAAGGTACTCCGGGGATAACAGGCTGATACCGCCCAAGAGTTCACATCGACGGCGGTGTTTGGCACCTCGATGTCGGCTCATCACATCCTGGGGCTGAAGCCGGTCCCAAGGGTATGGCTGTTCGCCATTTAAAGTGGTACGCGAGCTGGGTTTAGAACGTCGTGAGACAGTTCGGTCCCTATCTGCCGTGGGCGTTGGAGATTTGAGAAGAGTTGCTCCTAGTACGAGAGGACCGGAGTGAACGAACCTCTGGTGTTCCGGTTGTCACGCCAGTGGCATTGCCGGGTAGCTATGTTCGGACGGGATAACCGCTGAAAGCATCTAAGCGGGAAGCCTCCTTCAAGATAAGATCTCCCTGAGGCCTTGAGCCTCCTGAAGGGCCGTGGAAGACTACCACGTTGATAGGCTGGGTGTGGAAGCGTTGTGAGGCGTTGAGCTAACCAGTACTAATTGCCCGTGCGGCTTGACCATACAACAGAGATGGTTACTAACGACTAGCTAAGCTAGCGGATTGTGAGTTAGAGACATACGATCGCTTGCGGTGTATTACTACAGATTGTTTTACCGACTTATTTGGGGTTATCGCCGGTCACCAACATGACCGAGGCAAACAGCGATAACACGGTAGGCCAAGCACTTTGCTTATAAGACCAACGCCAACCCAAGCCAGTTTGCCTGACGACCATAGAGTTGTGGAACCACCTGATCCCTTGCCGAACTCAGAAGTGAAACGCAACATCGCCGATGGTAGTGTGGGGCTTCCCCATGTGAGAGTAGGTCATCGTCAGGCTTCTAATCCGAAAAGGGCCACCCAATAGGGTGGCCCTTTTTTTATGGCTGAAAAATATTTTAAAGAAGCAAAAAACAAAAATAAAAAAACTAAGAAAGGGAAGAAAGGGAAGAAAGAGAGAGCAGAAATTACTTAGTAGAAATTAAATAGCTCTGAAAAACTTTAGTGCTCAACTTTCTATTTAAAAAGTCAGTCAGTAAATAAAAAAGAAAAACCTAAAACTACCTGAGCACCTTAAACAGATGCTCTCCTAAAAAGCCTATAAAAATAGGCCTTTACCTACCTCCGTAGCAAACGCCTTTGCACTCACACAAAAAATAATCCAACAAAAATAACTCGCGTAAAACTCAGAAAAGTACCCATACCACTCCCGCCAAAAATTAAATTTAGCCGGTAAAAATATCGGTGATTTTTTAGTCTCTGCAGTAATCCCCTGTAACCACGGGGCCTGTAGCCCGTTTATTAAAGTTATGCACAACTCTATCCAGACTTTCTGTTAGTAACGTTCTGTTCCTACTTTTAGTGGATAACCTGACACTTTTTTCGTTGGTTTTTTAATCGAATTATTCCACTGCACGAAATTAAAGGCTTTCAGACCTCTATCCAAAAGTTATGCACAGTACTATCCAAGAATTCTGTTAGTAATATCCCTGTAATGAAGAAAACATCTAAAAAGTTCTATTTTTGCGATCTATCATCCAGTGTTGCAGTGGATAACCAGGACTGACCTTTCAGTTCTAAAAAGCTCGCTGGGGTGTGCTGTTCAGGAAGCATTCTATTAGCGACAAATTCCTCCGAGAGGCTTGCTAATGAGATTTCTACTTTTAATTTCCATGTCATTAGTACTTTTAGCTGCTGGATCGCTAAGGGCGCAGACGTTGGTAGTAGGAAATAAATATGAGGGCACCGTGAGTTTTATTGACCTGGATTCCGGCCAAGAGGTTAAGAAACCGGAAACTGGAGGTTCGCCCCATGAATTAATAGTGTCGCCGGATAAATCTAAAGTGGTGGTAGTTTCTTACCTTGAAGATGGCTACGTGGGAGAAGAGCTGAATGTATTCGATATCGCGAGCGGTAAGCGCCTGAAAAGAATTGATATCAGTCCACACAAAGGCCCTCACGGTATCGCTTGGTTGGGGGACAGCAATAATGTGATTGTTACGACAGAAGAAACCAGCGACGTGATAAAGGTGGATGTGGCTGAAGGAAAAGTATTGGGCGTTGCCCGTACTGATCAGGTAGGTAGCCATATGCTTGCACTATCACCTGATCTGAAGACCGCCTACGTTACTAGCCGGGGGTCGGATACGTTCAGTGTAATTGATACAGAGACTATGGAATTGAAATCTACAATACCGGCAGGGGATGGGCCGGAGGCGGTGTGGGTAAGCCCCGATAATAGCGAGCTATGGATAGGAAATAATCAGTCAGAAAATATCTTTATTTTCGATACTGAAACGTTAAAGCAAAAAGAAACGATAGATGTTGGTTTTCTGCCTATCCGAATCAGGTTTCACCCTGATGGCGAAGTGGTAGCTGTAGCAGACTTAAATGGTAATCGTATACTCGTGTATGACGCCAAGACCCGTAAACAGTTACATGAGATTGATGTCGGCAGCGCAGGGGCCAGACAGCCAGCATCGCTATTTTTCTCTCCGGACGGAAAGTTTTTGTTTGCCGGTTCTCAGAGAGACGGAAAAGTTGTTGAAATAGATACCGCAACTTGGAAAGTTAAGCGTATATTTAATGCGGGACAAGGGTCAGATGGTATTGAGTGGAGCCCAGTAAATATTCAGCAATAAATATTCCTGAACTCCACTGTTAAAATAATGAATCAGGTAGGAACTGTGTAGATTTTTAAGTCCTGAAATATTCCATCAATCGAATAATAATTTGGAATAGTTTCACTATGCACTCCACCTACGCGTTCTGCTACGGCTATGCTGGCACTGTTTTCAGATAAGCAGTGAATTTTCAACGCTTGAATATCGTGCAAATCTTTCAAGTAGCTAGATATTTTATTGACGATTCGAGTCACGATTCCATTGCCATGGCAGCTTTTACATAACCAATATCCTATTTCTGCATTTTGTTTTTCAAGGTCAATTTCCTTGATACCAAAGATCCCGACTACCTTGTCTGAATAGTGGATCTTGTACCAGGATGCTCCGAAACTATTGCTGAATACTCTGTCGGCAATATATTTTTCTGTGGTTGGGAGGTCGACAACAAGCTTTGCCCAATAGAGATATTTCTCTAGCAGTGGTCTGTTATTTTCAATTAAGGCAAAGATGATTTCTGTGTCACTATCCAAAAGTGGATCGAGTTTGATATCACTGTTTACTACTATCGGCTTTTTAGTCATCCTTTTGCCTCTCCATTTTTAGCGATATTTTTTAGTCATTAGCAACCTAACCAACTGGTAGAGTTTTCCTGATTAGGTGAAACAACAGAAAGAGCCTGAGGAAGGTCTCTAGGTTTCCAGCATAAAAGTTACGGGGCCGTCATTGATTAGTGAAACCTGCATATCCGCTGCAAATATTCCAGTGGCCACTGGCGTAAATTGGGCTTTGGAACTTTTAACGAAATAGTTGTAGAGCTCCTCCGCGTATTCTGGTGATGCGCCGCGACTAAAGCTCGGCCGTAAACCTCTATCAGTTTCGGCAACTAGTGTGAACTGACTGATAATCAGGAGCCCACCTCCCGCCTTTTGGAGGTTGAGATTCATACGCCCTTTATCATCGGGAAAAATACGGTAATTCAGGACTTTGTGCAGCAGCTTATCTGCACTATCAGTAGTGTCCTGGGCTTCGATACCTAGCAGCAGGAGGATACCTTTATCTATGGCCCCAACGGCCTCTCCCGCTACATTAACCTGGGCATGGCTTACCCTTTGGATCAATCCTTTCATCTCACTTCTCTCTGCTGCTCTGGAACCGATCGTCTAAATCGCCTAGATTAGCGGACTGTTCCCAGTAGAGAAACCGAGAATAACGGTATGAAGAGACAGCTAGTGGCACTGGTTGCCGGTGCACTTGCTGCGGTGAGTGTTCACGCAGCTGATAGCTATCCGGATAGTAAGCCGGGTGCTCAAATTGATGAATATTTTGGTCAAAAGGTGGCTGACCCCTATCGCTGGATGGAAAAAATGTCCAGTGATGAGGTAAAGAGTTGGGTGGCCAAACAGAATGACCATTCATTACCGCGTTTGAAGGACCTGCCCGGGTGGCAGAAAATCAATGACCGGCTTGCAGAACTATGGCGCTACGAGCGCTACGGTGTTCCGTATAAGAAGGGCGATAGCTATTACTACAGCTACAACACCGGTGATTGGGATCAGAATGTTTTCTATAAGGCCTCTAGCCTGTCTGCTGAGGGCGATACGGTCTTAGATCCACGTACCCTAAGTGAAGATGGCACTATTGCTGCCAAGCGCCTCAAAGTCAGTCCAAAGGGCCGCTATCTGGCTTACGGTATCTCGGATGGTGGCACTGACTGGACCGACTATCGTATTCGCGACCTAAAGACAGGCAAGGATCTGAAGGAACAACTGACCGGTATCAAGTTTAGTGATGCCAGTTGGGCGCCGGATGAGTCCGGTTTTTACTATAGCCGGTACCCGTTTAACAGAGATGGCACGGCGGATGATAGCAAACAGGTAGCCGTCTATTTTCACCGACTGGGAAATGCCCAGGAGAGTGATCAACTGGTCTATGAAATTACTGACCATCCCACCCGCAATCCGGGGGCGTCGGTGAGTGATGATGGCAACTATCTCCTGTTTGGTATCTTCGACGGCTATGACTCGAACGGCTTTTACTATCGCGATTTACGCGATGAAAGCGGCAAGGTAGTTAAGCTTCTGGATGACTGGGATGGCCTATACCAGTATCTCGGAAATAAAGGGAGCACCTTTTACTTTGAGACCAGTGCGGGGGCGCCGCTGGGCCGTGTAATCGCTATTGATCTGAATAAGCCGCAACGCAAACACTGGCGCGATCTGGTGCCGGAGACGACTAGTGCCCTGCAGAGTGCCAGTTATATCGGTGATCGCTTTGTGCTTCACTACCTGGAGGATGCGAAATCGCGAGTGCTGGTGACCGATACTAACGGTAAGAAACAGTACGAGCTGAAGCTGCCAGGGGTGGGCTCAGTGAAGGGGTTTTACGGTGAGCCGAATGAAGTCGAGACCTTCTACGCTTTCTCTAATTTTATTACCCCGCCGAGTATCTACCACCTGAATGTACAGACTGGCGAAACCAAACTGTTCAAGCAGCCAAAATATGCAGCAGATTTTTCCGATCTGACTGTGAGCCAGCATTTCTATAAGAGTAAGGACGGTACCCGGGTGCCTCTATTCCTGGTGCATAAGAAGGGAGTGAAGCGCGATGGCTCCAACCCCACGCTGCTTTATGGGTATGGTGGTTTTAACTCCGCTCAGTTACCGCGCTTCTACAACCGCTTTGTCGGTTGGTTGGATATGGGCGGCACCCTGGCACTGGCCAACTTACGCGGTGGTAGCGAGTACGGCAATGCTTGGCACCAGGCGGGTACCAAGACGCAAAAGCAAAATGTCTTTGATGATTTTATCGCTGCAGCTGAGTGGCTGATCGAGGAGAAAGTCACTTCTCCTGAAAAACTTGCTATTAGTGGTCGCTCCAATGGTGGACTATTGGCGGGGGCAACGCTGGTACAACGACCGGATTTATTTGCGGCGGCATTACCGGTAGTCGGTGTCCTGGATATGCTGCGATATCATACCGCTTCCGCTAATGCCCGGCAGTGGTCGAGCGATTATGGGCTTAGTGAAAATCGCGATGAGTTCAAAGCGCTGCATGCCTATTCTCCGGTCCACAACACCCGTGAGGGCACCTGCTATCCGGCCACGCTGATCACAACTGCCGATCGCGATGATCGAGTGGTTCCCTGGCACAGCTACAAATTTGCGGCAGCCCTACAAAGGGATCAGGGCTGTGACAGACCGGTCTGGCTTGCCGTGGAGACTCGGGCAGGGCACGGTGCAGGCAAGCCGGTATGGATGCAGGTGGAAGACTTCGCCAATCAGTGGAGCTTCCTTGCCTACCAGCTGGGCATGAAAATCGAGTAGCCTTTCCAGCTAACCCAACAAAAGTAATAGCGGGATCAATCAAAAAAACTCCCGGTAGGACGATTGCAAAGGGGTTTAGTTTTGCGGCGGTGTCACTAGTGAAGTTAGTGTGCCGCCCACTCTGTCGGAGTGGTGGTATCACCAACCGGTCTGCCCTTCCGGAAGGAGGTGGCTTCGATAGAGCTAATCACTGGGTATGAATAACGATAACAACTCATCCGGTGGATTTATGAAACACGCATTTGTAACCGGGGGAACCGGTTTTCTCGGCGCTAATTTGGTAGAGCAATTGGTTGGTGATGGGTGGAAAGTTACCGCCATGCATCGGCGCACCTCCAATACCGATATGTTGCGCTCTCTGGGCGTCAATCTGGTTGAGGCCTCTCTGAATGACCCTCAGTCCCTTCAAGCTGCAATTCCAAATAATGTCGATGCACTTTTCCATATGGCGGCTAATACCAGTATGTGGCGCGGCGGTAATGCCCAGCAGTGGAAAGATAATGTTGAGGGGGCGGCTAATATTGCCAAAGTTGCCAGGGAGAAAAATGTAGGGCGTATGGTGGTGACCAGCTCAATTTCTGCTTATGGCTACCATAAGGAAAGAATTACTGAAGAAAGTGATAAGCTGGCAGATGACCCTCATCATCACTATCTGTACACGAAAAAAAGAGAGGAAATTGCCGTTCGCAAGGAAATTGAGCAGGGCCTGGATGCGGTATTTCTAAACCCTTGTGCAATTGTTGGTAAATACGATACCACCAGCTGGGCGCAGACCTTTTTTCTGATTGATAAAAATCAATTACCAGGTGTTCCACCGGGCTGGGGTTCTTTTTGCCATGCCGGTGCAGTAGCGCGAGCGCATATCGACGCGGTTGAAAAGGGGCGGTGTGGCGAAAATTATATCCTGGCCGGAACGGATGCCAGTTTTTTAGAGTTCTTTGGAAAGATCGCTGAGCTATTGCATAAACCTGTACCAAAACGCACCACACCGGCATTTCTAATTCAATCTATCGCCTGGTTTTCTGACCTCTGGTCTCGGGTGAGTGGGCAAGAGCCGGTTATTACCCCTGAAAAAGCCACGTTGGTAACGCGGAGAGTCGTTGCTAGTAGCGCTAAAGCTGAATGTGAACTCGGTTATCAATCGGGGGTGGCTTTGGATACTATGTTATGCGAATGTCGCGATTGGTTAGTGCAGAACAATTTGTTGGAGTCGAAGTGAATCGTAATAATATTATTTTTGGGTTAGTTGCCTTGCTTTTGGTTTTACAGCTTATTCAGTATTACTTTTTCTCTGGCGCAAGCTAGTTATAAAAAGGAAGTAATGATGGCGGAAAAGCGCTGTGACTGGTGCCTGTCTACACCACTTTATCAAAGTTACCACGATGAGGAGTGGGGTAGGCCGGTTACCGATGATCAAACCCTGTTTGAGTTTTTGTTGCTGGAGGGGGCCCAGGCGGGCTTATCCTGGATTACAGTGCTCAATAAGCGGGAGAATTACCGTAAACTGTTTAATAATTTTGATGCTGAAAAAATTGCTCGGTACACCCCTAAAAAGGTAGAGAAATTACTTCTCAACCCGGGAATTATTCGCAACCGGCTCAAGGTTGAATCGGCCATCAAGAATGCACGGGCAACCCTCGAGTTGCGCGATCGCGGTATATCCTTAAGGGATTTTCTCTGGCAGTTCACCGGTGGAAGAGTGATTGTTAATCGCCCCCGCTCCATGAAGCAGGTGTCGGCCACAACAGCAGAATCTGATGCGATGAGTAAGGCGTTAAAGAAAGCGGGTTTTAGTTTTGTGGGATCAACCATTATGTACGCGCATATGCAGGCTACTGGAATGGTCAATGATCACTTGGAAACTTGTCCGGCTCATCAGCGTTGTGTCGATGAAGCGCAGAACTTAGGTTTGGCTTGAATTTAAAATAGGGATTTATTTTCGGGGATCGATGAATATTAATAGCTTTCTCAATGAGTATTGGCCCCAAGTAACTGCACTATCCCTAAAGTTGGCAGCCGCACTACTGGTAGTTTTGGTGACGCTGTTTGTGGCCCATCTTGCTCGCCGAGCGGTTGATCGTATGCCGGACCGGTTTGATATTACCTTGCGCCCGGTACTGCGCAGTATTTCGAGCTGGGCGGTTTATATTGTTGGCGCACTGCTGGTATTGGATGTCTTTGGTATTAACACTACCAGCTTAATTGCTCTACTCGGCGCTACTGGTGTGGCAGTAGCCTTAGCGTTGAAAGATACCCTGCAAAATATTGCTTCGGGGTTCCTATTGCTGGGATTGCGGCCGTTCCGCGTTGGGGATGTGATTCAGTTCGGTGCCATATTGGGCACTGTTCGCGAGGTAGGGCTGTTTACTACGGAGCTGGATACCATGGATGGGCTGCGTATTACCGCACCCAACAGTGCTATCTGGGGGCAAGTGCTCACCAACTTCAGTCGCAATAAGACTCGCCGTATCGAGATTGTGGCGAGTATCGCCTATGGCGATGACATTGATCGCGGCCTAACAGTATTACGTCGCCTAGTAGAACAGGAACCCCGTATTCTTGCTGAGCCAGAGCCAAGTTTCGCTGTTAAGGCGCTTGCTGACAGCGCGGTCAATTTACAGTTGCGGGCCTGGGCTGCCAATGATCAGTACTGGGATGTTTATTGGTCCCTGATGCAAAAGCTTAAGCCTGCACTGGAGGCAGAAGGCTTGACGGTACCCTTTCCCCAGCGAGAGCTACATATCGTGGACCGGGTCACAAGCCGGCGTTAGTCCATTACCGCAGGGTCACTTGTGGCAATATCCTGCTTCAGGTATTGGGTCCACCTAGTCCAAAATCTCCGATTTGCCTCAACTCAACGCAAACATATGGCGTTCTGGGGGGCATGAATCGACACCTCACCGAATTCGTGTCAAAGTTAGCGGCGTTTTTTTGTACAACTTTTGATCGAGATAGGAAGATGCCGATAAAGCTGAACAACCCACTGATCCCCAGCCTGCTGGCTGTCGCTATCCTTGCGGGCTGTCAGGGTGACAAAAGTACCCAGACTGGAGCCAACGTAGATAAGCCCCAAAATGCGGTTGCCGAGGCCTCAGTAACTGTAGATGCGGTTGCCGAAACCAAGCGCCTGACTGAGTGGCTGGATGAGCGTTATGAGGAACAGCTGCAGTTCAGCCCGATTCAGCTGTCCTACCTGGGTCGCAAAGACCACTACGACCAAATCGACGATATGAGTGAAGCCGCAGAGGCTCGCCGCTTGGTTTGGCAAGAGAAAAGTGTTGAAGAGCTCAAGAAGAATTTCGACTACAGCAAGCTGACTCAGGAAGGGAAAACCTCCTACGATATCTGGATTTATCAGTTTGAACAGGCCAAGGCCGCTGCGCCGTTTATCCGTCACGGCTACATCTTTGAGCAGATGGGAGGTGCACAATCGCAGTTGCCCAACTTCCTGCTGAACTTCCACAAGGTCGACAACGTTGAAGATATGCAGGCGTATATCACCCGTATCGGTGGTATCTCCCGCGCGATCAACCAGTTGCTTGACCGCGCCAAGCTGTCGTCCAAAGAAGGTATCCGCCCCCCGCGCTTTGCCTATGAGGGTGCAATTGATCAGTCCAGTAAATTGATTGAAGGCGCGCCGTTTACCGATGGTGAAGACGCACCTCTGTGGGCCGGTGCCAAAGGGAAAATCGCTGAGCTGCTCGAAGCCGGTACTATTGATCAGAAGCAGGCAGACAAGCTGACTGCGGAAGCGCGCAAGGCATTAGAGACTGAGTTCTTCCCCGCATATCAAGGGCTGGTTACCTGGCTCAAAGCGGATATGCAGAAGGCCTCAGCAGAGCCTCAAGGTGCTAGTAGCCTGCCCAATGGTATGGCCTACTACAATCAGCGCCTGGCCAACACCACAACTACGGACCTGACTGCCGACGAGATCCACAATATCGGCCTGGAAGAAGTGGCGCGTATCCGTGGTGAGATGGAAACTATCAAGAAGCAGGTTGGTTTCGAAGGTAGCCTGCAGGACTTCTTCAAGTTTATTCGCGAAGATGGCCAATTCTACTACCCGAATACCGATGAAGGTCGCCAGGGCTACCTGGATGACTCAACTGCGTTCCTGGACAACATTACCAAGAAATTGCCGGAATACTTTGGCCTTCTGCCGAAAGCTGAGTTGGTAGTAAAGCGGGTTGAGTCTTTCCGCGAACAGGATGGCGGTGCCCAGCATTACTACCCCGGCACTCCCGATGGTTCCCGCCCGGGTATTTACTATGCGCATCTGTCTGATATGAGTGCCTATTCCACGACTGATATGGAAACTGTGGCCTACCACGAAGGCAACCCCGGTCACCATATGCAGATCTCAATTGCTCAGGAATTGGAAGGTATCCCGCAGTTCCGCACTCAAGCTCACTTTACTGTCTATGTAGAGGGCTGGGCGCTGTACTCTGAGAAGCTTGCTAAAGAAATGGGGGCCTTCGAAGATCCCTATAACCTGTTTGGCCACCTGACGGCTGAAATGTGGCGAGCCATTCGCCTTGTTGTTGATACCGGCCTGCACGCCAAAGGCTGGAGTGAAGAGCAAGCGGTGGAGTACTTCCTGGAAAACTCCGCAATCCCCGAGACTGCAGTTCGTTCCGAAGTGCGTCGTTACCTGGCGTGGCCGGGCCAGGCAACTGCTTACAAGATCGGTATGCTGAAAATTCAGGAGCTGCGCAAGCAGGCTGAAGATCAGTTGGGTGATAAATTCGATATTCGCGGATTCCACGATACCGTACTGGGTGGCGGTGCTTTGCCAGTGCCCGTATTGGAGAGCCGTGTAGCCTCTTGGGTGGAATCGGTGAAGCAATCATAAGCTTCTTAGCTGACTCTTTTAAAAAGCCGGGCATAGCCCGGCTTTTTTATTGGGCTTATTTCTGTGAATATCGTCTGTGTATAGAGGAAAGCTGGTTTTCCCTAAAATAATTGTTTATGGAAAAGTCCCAATGGATTCAAATATTTACTCTGCCCCAGAGGCTGAATTAGATACTGTTTCAGAAGACGAAGCGCAGTTTTATATAGTTTCACCAACCAAATTCTGGGTAATGAGCCTAGGTACAGTGGGTATCTATTCAGTTTATTGGTTTTACCGTCATTGGGCAGAATATCAGCGTGCTAGTGGAGAGAATATGTGGCCGGTTATGCGGGCGATATTCTCTATCTTTTTTACTCATTCCCTTTTTTCCAGGATTCAAAGCCGTATCGAGATTGATAAGGTGGATTACCGCTGGGTGCCGGCACTTTGGGCTACGTTATATGTAGTTTTTGCGATTGCCGGGGCTATTGTCGACAGGATTTCCTATTACTCCGATGTAATTTCATTGATCGATATAGTAAGTATACTTCTCTTACCCTTTACATTGTGGCCACTTTATGAGGGACAGAAAGCTGCCAATATGGTTAATGGAGATATTTCAGGACAGGCTAACTCGAGATTTACTCCCTGGAATTTTGTTTGGTTGGCTGTAGGGGCTGTGTTTTGGGGAGTGGGTATTTTTGGGGCTTATTATCTGCTGGGCAATGTATAAGAGAGGAGTATCTATGAGACGTTCAGGATTTATTATCGTCGCTCTGCTATTACAACTGTTTCCTTCCGCTTTATGGGCGGAGCCAACACCCACTGAAATTACCGTGCGCGCCAAGGCCATGGATGCCAAGTTTATTGGCTCCTCGATCGGTGGTGCCATGGTTATTATTCGCGATGCAGATTCTGGGGAAATTCTTGCCAAGGGGCTTACCCAAGGGAGCACCGGTGACACCACCAGAATTATGAAAACGCCCCGAGAGAGGTTCCAACCTATCGCCGATGGCGCTGCACATTTTACCGCTACACTGAATATCAGTGAGCCGGTGTTTCTGACGGTGGAAGTTCTTGCACCGTATATCAAAAAGCAGGCCCGAGTGGTGGCGCAGACACAGACTTGGCTGGTTCCGGGAAAGCCTATTTCTGGTGATGGGCTGATTGTGGAAATTCCGGGAATGTTGGTAGATTTACTCAGCCCACAGACCCATCTCTATACAGGCTTGGACCAGAGTCCCTTTGAGATTCGCGCTAATGTGGTAATGATGTGCGGATGTTCACTTACCGATGGTGGGCTTTGGGATGGCAGTAAGATAGAAGTTGTGGCATTGGTTAAAAGAGATGGCAAATCATTTGCTCGAGTGCCGCTAGAGATACAGGAGACTATGAATACTTTTAGTGCGCCCTTTGCGACGGATTTGCCAGGTGTTTATGAAATTGTGCTATATGCCTATGATCCCAAGACTGGAAATACCGGTGTGGATCGGGGGAGCTTCATTGTGCGCTAGGCAAGTGCGGCAAGCCGTCTGAGATATGGATTCCTATGGATATTCGGCAGGCTATAGAGAGTGACCTCGAAGGCATGTGGAGCCTCTTTAGTGTTGTGCGAAACAGAGGGGATCTGCCTTTCTCGCATAAGATCAGTCGAGAAGTGTTTTCTGCTCAATGGCTTAATGACGACTTACAGACTTATGTTACCGAAGAGTTACCTCACCTGCTGGGGGTGTATAAATTAGGGGTTAATTTCCCTGGTATTCATAGCCATGTCGCGACAGCCAACTTTCTCGTGCACACGGATGTGCGCGATCGCGGTGTAGATCGTGCACTGGTCCAGCATGCAATCGCCAGAGCCCAGGACGCCGGCTATTTGGAAATGCAGTTCAACTACGTTCCCAGCGACAATGAGCCCGTAATTACCCTTTATACCGAGCTGGGCTTCACTATTATCAAAACGCTAGATAGAGCATTTACCGATCCTTTGGGAAGGTTGCAAGATGCTTATGTTATGCAGCGGTTTTTACAGTAGCTCGCCTGGTTATGGACCGGCAAAACCCAAAACACCAACAAGAAAGCCGGGAAGCGCTAATTGAGGAGCATCGACCGGAGCGTATTGAGGCGCGCTTGCGAAGTCGTCCACAGTCACAGTGGCTCTCTGATTTTGTTTTGGGAGCGATAGATGGCTGCGTAACTACCTTTGCCATTGTTGCAGGCGCTTTTGGTGCAGGCTTCTCCGAAGCGGTTGTGCTCGTGATGGGCTTTGCCAACCTTATCGCTGATGGTTTCAGCATGGCGGTAAGCAATTATGAAGCTGCCAGTGTGGAGCGTGAGCAACGAGCCGCGGCTATGCGTACAGAGCGTCAGCATATTGCTTTAATTCCCGAGGGAGAGCGGGAAGAGATCAGGCAGATTTTCTATCGAAAGGGATTTCGAGGTAAAGTTCTCGATAATATTGTTGCCACTATCACCGCGAATCAAAAGCTGTGGATAGAGACAATGCTGGCGGAAGAGTACGGTATAAGCCGCTTAGAGCATAACCCTCTGGGGGCGGCACTGATAACCTTCGCCGCTTTTTTGTGTGTAGGTGCTATTCCCCTGCTGCCCTACCTTTTCCACAGCCTTAATCCCGCCGAACAATTTTATGCGAGCGCCGTTCTGTCGGTCTGCGCTTTTTTTGCTATTGGCTTGTGCAAAGGACTGGTGTTTTCCCACCACCTGCTGGTGGCGGGCTTAAAAACTCTGTTTTTTGGCAGTAGCGCAGCGGCCCTGGCACTCGTCGTTGGCTATCTACTGCGCCACTTGGTGACTTAATATTTATGCGGCTACCACTTTGTTGCGCCCGCCATTCTTGGCTCGATACATACGTTTATCTGCTTCGGCCAATAGCTGATTGAGTGGCTTGCCATTGGTGCTGCCTTCGACGACTCCGAGACTGATTGAGATTTTTACCGGGCGTGTATAGCGGCGACTGAGGGTGGATACTCTGCGACGAAGTTTTTCTGCAAGGACACTGCCGCCTTTCAAGTCAGTATTCGGCAATAGCAATAAAAATTCTTCGCCGCCCCAGCGCGCCACAATATCCTCAGACCGGGTGTTACTTTTCAGTATCTTGGCAACATCTTGTAATACGCGGTCGCCAAAGGAGTGCCCGTAGGTATCGTTGATCGTCTTGAAGTTATCTAAGTCTCCGATAAGGATGACATATTGATCTTTCAGCTCATCATTCCGGCGTTCTAATTCATGAATGGCGCGAAATGCTTCTCTGCGATTCGCTAATCCGGTCAATGTGTCCGTGGCAGCATAGGTCTCCAATTCACCTGTTAATCGCTGGAGGAGCTGTTGAGTTTGGTGACGGCTACTGTCAAGTAATGCAGTTAGAGCCGTGAGTGCACCAAATACTGCAATAAAACGCGCACGATAGGCCGTATCATATTTGGCCGTGAGCCCTGGGAAATCCGGATAAAACAGGATTGCTGCCGTAGCGAGACCTATGCCGAGCAGTGCAGTGGTGCCGGTTTTATAGCCGTAAAGGTTGATAAATCCGGGGACCAGCATAACTGCCCACATCAATCCGGTATTGTTTACACCACCAGTCATTAGTAAGTAGAAATACAGCGCCAATAAAAGAATTCCCACCAATAATGGCGTTTTCTCGGTAGGACCGATAATGTTGACAGTGATATATGCAAATAAAATAACCACCGCGACGATAAAAAGCGTCGATGCCTGCAGGATATTAGTTGCAGTAAGGGCGATGATCGCCATGGCTCCGGTGATAGCCATAGCGAATATCAGCATATAAGAGGAGGCCAATATCCGTCTGCGCAGATCTATGCGCTGCACTTCATCAATAGAGGTGGATATCGCGGGGTTTTGATTGTTATACCCTGAGCTCATAGTCATTCCCGTTGCTATACCGACTGCAACCTTCCGCTTGCTCGGGACCGTCCTGCATCATACAACTATGCTGGTAGCCACTGCCGGAGTGAAGCAATGGTGAGTATAGGGGGAATCTGTCACCGACCAAAGTAGCAAGCTACAGTATCAGTAACTCAAACTTTAGAACTGAGAAATCGTGACACAAATTCAACTGACTTCTGGCGATATCTTGACGATGCGTGGAGATGCTCTGGTGTGTCCGGCACACAAGCATCTTATTCGGGGGCGGGGGCTTTCAGCGCAGATTTATGCCCAGTGCGGGACTCGGTTACCCCCCCAATGTGCCAATCAAAGAGCATGCCCAGTTGGTGAAGCTCGCGTGACTCGAGCCTATGATTTACCGGTCGATTACTTATTGCATACTGTTACGCCCCAGTGGAGCAGTGGCGATCAATGGGGGAGCCAGGCTATAGTTCTGTTGAGGCACTGCTATGAAAGTGTTTTAGAGTTGGCGATAGAGCGCGGCTGCAAAACGATACTGTTTCCGGCATTGGGAGCTGGCACTAACCGCTTCCCTCACGAGATTGCAGCACATCAGGGGTTGGCCGTTTTACGCGCTTATGCCTCAAGGTTCGAGAGACTCACAGTTTGTTTGCACTCACAAACTGCATTGGCGCAGTGGCAGAAAGTTGAGCAGCGCTTTTATGGCCATAATTGATGTGTCACGGGTAATTGAATGGGATACAGCCTATTGTGTTAATTATTTAGTTAAGCACTATTGATTCCATGCAGTTAATGGTTCCTTCAATAACCTAATGTGGCGTATATACAGTAGTTCTGCGGTGCAGGCAGATCGAACCACGGCATGCCAGTCTAACAAGCAATAACTTACCAAGTCGTCTTCTGATCTCATGAATTGAGAGTTATTCAGGTGTTATACAGCCTTTTCTAACTTTTCGGTGATTATTAAGTGCTATGCCTACATTTAATTATTTGGTTCTATCGTGCTAAATGTTGCTTTCGTTGGTCTTAACGAGCCATCTATTCGATAAAGTTAGTTATTAATGATTTAATAAATACGTCCGGCTTCTATGCGTATTTTTTAAATCTAATAAATTTTTAGTGGCTATGAATTATTGTAAAGTCTGCATACAGGAACAAGAAATCTATGAAGATGTAGGGCATAGATGTGCATTGTGTCTAAGGTGGGAGTATCCTAAAGTAAAAAAGAGATCCTCTTTTTTACCGTTCCCAATGCCGCTGCTGAATAGAAAGCGCGTTATTATTCGCTGCAAGTGGGACTGGTTTGTCATCGTGCTTTCCCTTTTGTTAGTGGCTATTATAGTTGTTTCTTACTTTAAGCTTTTAGTATCTCGGCGAGTAGAGTCTTTATCTGAGGGCGCAATCTTGGCAGACCTTACTAATGAGGGATATATTTTATCAATGCTGCCAGTAATGTTTATTTCTATAATATTATTTGCGACCTTCTCTAAGCTGATTTCATACTTAATCCCTACGGCAAGGGTAGAACTTGATAAGGAGCTCAGTCTAAGATATTTTGAGGGCTATGGGTTAAAGCAGTCAATGCGTAACAATTTTAGAATTCTCTCGTTTTTTTTGGCTTGTTTTTTACCTTTGATGGTTTTGGGGCTAAATAGTTATTTTGTTGTCAGCTCCAACGGGGTGAAATTAAATTCATTATTTTCCCTTTTTCCTAAAGAGTATAATTGGAGCCAAATTCAGACGGTTGAAACAGCTACTGGTACTGGCGCGGCACGCAGCCGTTGGGTTCCAAAGTACATTTTAAGAATGGATGATAATAAGAAAATTAATTTAATTGATTATAAGCTGCAGAGATTTATTGCCTCTTACCCCAGGCTCAGAATTTATCTGCGAGATCAAAAGCACATTAAGTACGAGAAAAATTTGACAGATAATGGTATTCGTTGGCTGAGATATAATTTGTCAAAGGATGACTTTGATGAAGTGATGCATATCTTACAAGATACGCCGTAATAATTATTTTGAGCGCGGACTAAATAATAAATAAAAAGGGCCCCATAAGGGCCCTTTTTATTAGAGGAGATACCAGCCGTCTTTTTGACGGCTGGTATGTACCCTGATTATTGACAGGAACTCGCTTCCCAATACTGGGGCGCGTTAGCCGGGGACCACCAGTTGGGGCCAAAAGTAGACACATAAACCTGGCCTTCGAAGGTTACTAGGTCGCCAACCTGATAGCCTTCGTCACCAGCATATGGCTGCTGGAATTCGGGGCAGGAAGCGGTCTCACCTGAACCTTGATCGCTGTCGGTGTTGTCATCGGAACCGTTATCGGCGTTGTCGTCAGAACCGCTATCGGAGCCATTGTCGTTGCTATCGCCAGAGCCGCTGTCGGAACCATTGTCGGAGCCTTCGCCCTCAGTTTGACAGGTGGTTTCGGTCCACAGCGATGGCGCAGAACCTGGAGACCACCAGTTTGGCTCGTGGGTGGACTCGTAGGCGACTCCTTCAAAGACAACAACGTCACCGACTGAATAACCTGGGTCGCCGGCATAGGGCTGCTCAAACGCGACGCAGGCGCTGCTTCCGCCATTATTATTGCCACCGCCACTTCCGGTGTCGCCAGTATCTCCGGTATCTCCGGTGTCTCCGGTGTCTCCGGTGTCTCCGGTGTCTCCGGTGTCTCCAGTGTCTCCAGTGTCTCCAGTGTCTCCGGTGTCTCCAGTGTCTCCAGTGTCTCCAGTGTCTCCAGTATCTCCAGTATCTCCAGTATCTCCAGTATCTCCGGTATCTCCTGTGCCTCCGGTGTCGCTATCACTGGAACCGCCCTGTCCGAAGACTTCGAGTGCGGCATCGAGCAATGGATATTGATACTCGTTGTTCTCCAGTAGCATTCCACCGCGTAGCTGCCAGATCATCACGCCACCAAGGCCCTGGTCGAGCACATATTGGGCGCGTGCGGCGATAGAAGTCGTATCTTCGAAAGAGATAAAACCGCCATCCTCAAACCAACCATAGTGGGTGACGGCCTCGGGATCGTAAGCGGTCTGGAATGAAGAGTCGCTCTGCATTTTCTCGACGATCTGGTAGTAGCGCGTCTCGGTGTCAGAGCCCCAGTGAGCGACGTCTTGTCCGGAGGCGGCTTCACCGATTGCGGTGGCGCCAGCCACGCTGCGGCCGTAGTGGGACATACCCAGGGTGATCTTCTCAGCGGGAATATTGCCCTCAGTCATCCACATATTGCGGCAGCTGTCTGCGTCGAAGCCTTCGTTGACCTGGCCTTCATAGGGGTACAGCGGCGAGGTGTGCTGGGCTACGGTATCCCAGTCGCCACCAAAGTCATAAGTCATCAGGTTGACATAGTCGAGGACTTCGCCCACAGCAGCAAAATCATAACCCTCTTCTGCAATCGAGGGGCCACAGGCCACGGCAGCGGTCAGTTCCAGATTTTTGCCGGTCTCCGCTTCAACCTCATCAAAGCGCGCGCGCAGCTCTTGCAGCAGGGTGGTGAAGTTTTCTTTGTCGATCGAGCGGCCGCCGTTCGGTGCATAGCCGGGGTATTCGAAATCGAGATCGAGACCATCGAAATCCCAGTCAGTAAGCAGTGTCACTGCATTTTCGATAAAGGCTGCACGCGCGGTGTCGCTCTCCATCATCTCAGAGACTTTGTGGGAGAGGGTCCAGCCGCCCATAGACAGGATCGCCTTGGCACCGTCGTCATGTACCGATTTTACAAAACCTGATTCGTGGTCATTCCAGCCCTGGCAGACCGCGGGCTGAATACTGGAATCGTATTGGCTGTAGGGGTGCCAGAATTGCGGCGAGCATTTTACGGGACCATCACCGGCGCCGCCGGAAAATGATTGGGCGCCCAGGCCGTAGAAAACGTAGGGGTCTGTAAAGTAGATGTTGCCGTCTTCGTCATTCCAGGCAAAGGCGTACTGAACGTGAGTGAGCTTGGAGAAATCCACGTTGTCATGGGTGAAGGATGAGTCGGCCCAGTATTCCCAATCGGCCCAATAGGCAGATACACGTTTAGAGGTTTCTTGTGCGCTGACGTTTCCGCTGATGGCGATTGCTGCTGCGAGTGCCGCCGCAGCTTTTAATTTAAACCCAAATTTAGATCCGCGTTCACTGCGGCTGCCCACCAACATCCTTGTTCGATCCTGAGATTGCAGGAAAGAAAACATTAGATTGACCTCCCATAGGTCTTAATTATGTATAAAGAAATTTGTCGTTATATGTGGAAAAATTTGAATAAATGGAGAGGCAAAAGTTCCGCGAGGAAATGTGGAATAAATGTGCAAGCCACGGAGGGTAGTGGCTGAGTGGTTATATTTATTTCCGCTGTAATTTTATGATGGGGACAATAAAAAGTGCGGGCATAAATTTAATTGCACCTTCCAGGAATAAATATTTGAGCAGATCAACGATAAAAATGGTCGATTATTTAATATCAAAAGAAGATAAATTTTCTTTTTGGGGTAAGAGATCGGAAAAAAATACCGGATTCTGGCGAGCGATATTTACGGCCTCTTGCAGGCAGCCTCCCTGCAGTTTAGTGCAGCACGGCTTCTGTCGAGTTAATCAATCACCACTTCACTATGTAATGTTTCCGCGGAGCAATTTTTGATTATCTCTCTTAAGGGATTGAAGATGTCATGAAATGGTAAAACAAAAAAGGGCCCAGGGGGCCCTTTTTAAAGTTGAAGAAAATACTAATTATTTTTTCGCGCGCTTGCGCATATTTTCCTGCAAAATTTTCTTGCGCAGGCGGATAAAGTTAGGAGTCACTTCTACCAATTCATCGTCTTCGATAAATTCCAGAGCCTGCTCAAGGGTGTGACGAATGGGTGGTGACAGAGTGAGTGCATCGTCGGTACCTGACGCGCGCACATTAGTGAGCTGTTTGGCCTTGGTGGGGTTTACCACCAGGTCGTTGCCACGGGAGTGAATACCGACGATTTGGCCTTCGTAGACCTCTTCGCCATGGCCCAGGAACAGGCGACCACGATCTTGTAGTGCGAACAGACCATAGGCGAGGGTTTTGCCCTTGACCATGGAAACCAGTACACCGTTGATGCGCTTGGCCACTTCACCCTGCTTCACCGGACCGTAGTGGTCGAAGATACTGGTCATAATGCCAGAACCACTGGTGATGGTAAGGAATTGGGAGCGGAAGCCGATCATGCCGCGCGAGGGCACGATAAAGGTTAGGCGCACGCGACCTTTGCCATCGGGCTCCATATTGGTGAGATCGGCCTTGCGCAGGCCCAGCTCTTCCATAATGGGCCCCTGATGGGGTTCCTCAACATCGATAACCACTTCTTCATAAGGCTCGTGGATCTCTCCGTCGACCTCTCTCTGCACCACTTCGGGGCGGGAAACGCCCAGCTCGAAACCTTCTCGGCGCATGGATTCGATCAGGACAGACAAGTGCAATTCGCCACGGCCGGAAACCTTGAACTTATCAGGAGAGTCGCCTTGTTCTACACGCAGGGCCACGTTGTGAATCAGCTCCTGGTCAAGGCGCTCTTTGATGTTGCGCGAGGTAACGAACTTGCCATCCTGGCCGGCAAAGGGGGAGTCATTGACCTGGAAGGTCATGCTCACGGTGGGCTCGTCCACGCTCAGGGCGGGCAGGGCTTCTGGAGTATCCAGGTCGCACAGGGTATCGGAGATATTTAGCTCACCCACACCGGTGATACACACGATATCGCCAGCACTGGCCTGCTCCACTTCCACTCGCTCCAGGCCGAGGTAACCCATAACCTGCAGGACCTTGGCTTTGCGCGAGTTGCCCTCGCGATCGAGAACCACCACTTGCTGGTTCGGCTTCAGGGTACCGCGAGTGATACGGCCAACGCCGATTACGCCTACGTAGCTGGAGTAGTCCAGAGCGGAAACCTGCATCTGGAAAGCGCCGGTGGGGTCAACTTTCGGGGGCTCAACCTTGTCCACAATCATCTGGAACAGCGGCGTCATATCGTCGGCCAGGTCGGTGTCGTCGAGACCGGCGATGCCGTTCAGGGCGGAGGCGTAGACAACCGGGAAGTCCAACTGCTCGTCGGTGGCGCCGAGGCTGTCGAACAGGTCGAATACCTGGTCCATCACCCAGTCGGGGCGCGCGCCGGGGCGGTCGATCTTGTTAATCACCACGATCGGGTTGAGGCCCTGCTCAAACGCCTTCTGGGTTACGAAGCGAGTCTGCGGCATGGGGCCATCTACTGCGTCTACGAGCAGCAGAACTGAATCCACCATGGACAGTACGCGCTCTACCTCGCCGCCGAAGTCGGCGTGCCCTGGGGTGTCGACAATATTGATGCGGTAGTCATTCCAGCGGATAGCGGTGTTTTTCGCCAGGATGGTGATGCCACGCTCACGCTCTTGATCGTTGGAGTCCATGACGCGCTCGGCGCCTTCGTCGCGGCGGTCGAGAGTGCCGGACTGGGACAACAGCTTGTCCACAAGGGTGGTTTTGCCATGGTCTACGTGGGCGATAATCGCAATATTGCGCAGATTCTCTATCACTGGGGGCCTCTGGGCGTTAAATCTTGGTAAGTCGGGGCGGGGGCCTGCGGGGTTTCTACAGCAGCATTCCGGCCAAAGGCGGCGATTATAGGGGGGCCGCATGACAATTGGGAGTGATTTTGAGTAAAAAATCACCGCCCCGGGGCGCTGATCGCTTTAAAACCCGCGCGGGCGGTAATTGCCCGCGCCTTGAGCAGAAGTTACTTCTTAATGGTTTCCGGTCTGTGGGGAATCAGCGGGCGCAGCACGCCCACATTGCGAAAACCTTCGTCCAACAGGTGTGAGGCGTGCAGGCGGCTCATAACGCCTTTGGAGCAATACAGGAGGTACTCACGCTCTTGGTCCAGGTGGGCAAAGCTGTTGTTGAGACGGTAGAAAGGAATAGTCTGCACCTCACAGCCAAGCTCCAGTGGATCCAGCTCCTCCTCATCCGGGTGGCGGATATCGATAACCACAGCGCTGCCCGGCTCTTCGCGGATCTCCACATCCGGTGCTTCGCCATCGACTTCTTCGATCACCTGATCAATATTTTGCATCACCCGATTGCTGATAGCGCGATCGAGGACGGTGAAATCGAAGCGGTTTTCCTCGGACTCCACTTTTTCAATCTTGGCGCGGGTGGTGGGTTTTACCGAGATAACGCCGCAGTATTCCGGCATATTGGCGGCGAACTCTTCAGTGCCGATGGCCCGGGAGGTGCGGATAATATCGGTCTTGTCGGTGGTGATCAGTGGGCGCAATACCAGGGTATTGGTAACACTGTCGATCACCGACAGATTTTTCAGGGTCTGGCTGGAAACCTGGGCGATGGCTTCACCGGTGACTACGGCGTCCACCTCCAGTTCCTTGGCGATCACATCGGCGGCGCGCAGCATCATGCGCTTCAAAATGACGCCCATATGGGAGTCGTCGACCCGCTCGAGAATCTCTGCCACGACTTCGTCAAACGGCACAGTGATAAAGCGCACCCGATGGGAAGCACCGTATTTGTTCCACAGGTAGTAGGCGACTTCTTTCACGCCCAACTCGTGCTGGCGTCCGCCCAGGTTGAAGAACAGGAAGTGGGTGCGGATACCGCGCTTCATGGTCATGTAACTGGCCACGGTAGAGTCGAAGCCACCGGATACCAGCGACAAAACCGGGTCTTGCGTTCCGAGGGGGAAGCCGCCAAGGCCGGGATGCTGCTCTTCGATCACGTTGAGCTTGTCGTGGCGGATCTCCAGCTTGACGGTGATGTCGGGGTTTTTCAGTTTGACTCCGGATGCCTCGGTGTTCTTGTTGAGGCCGCCGCCCACGTACTGCTCCACATCCAGGGATTGGAAGTCGTGTTTGCCGGTGCGCTTAACCCTGACGCAGAAAGTCTTGTCCTTCAGGGCGTCTCCCCATACCGATAGGGTCTTCTCGTACATGTCGTGCAGGTCGCCCAGGGGGAACTGGCGCACGCGGGAGAAGTTGGCGATGCCGGGGGTGTGAGAGAGCACCTCTTCGATACGTCCACCCAGGTGGGACACAGCATCGGGCGCGATCACATCGATCTTTTCCCAATCCTTGCGCACCTGGATACGGTCGTCCAGCTGGCGCAGCAGGCGCTGCAGGTTGTCCTTGAGCTGGCGCGACATGCGCTTGCGCACAGGGTTGCTCTTGATGGTGATCTCTGGAAAAAACTTGACGACAAAGTGCATGGGAATCCGTGGGGTACCGCATGTTGATAGAAGGTGCGGCATTATAAACTAGCCGGAGCCAAGTTGGTTGTGCACTGTTTGCGGGCGAAGCGAGAGCAAATATGTTCTATTTTGGTGCGTATTTATGTGGCTGCTCGGCCACAATACATCTATCCTGGCTGCGTCAGCACTTTGCTGGGGCTCGCACCGGCGCCAACCGGGACTATGAGGCGATTGCCCTAATTTGGCACACTCCTTGCTTTATTTCACGCCAGGTAGAGAGTGAATGCCGGCAGCGACAGCAAGGCATAGCGACCAATTACTTTTCAAGACCTGGAGGACTGCAATGTCAGCGAAAACGCTCGGTTTGATTAATGAAAGTGAAGCGAAATGGATAGACCTGCGCTTTACCGATACCAAGGGTAAAGAACAACACGTTTCCATCCCTGCGTCGGAAGTTGACGGTGAGTTCTTTGAAGAAGGCAAAATGTTCGATGGTTCTTCCATCGCCGGTTGGAAGGGCATCAACGAATCCGACATGATCCTGATGCCGGATGACGAGACAGCTTTCCTCGACCCCTTCACCGATGAGAGCACCGTTATCATTCGCTGTAACATCGTCGACCCAATTACCGGTCAGGGTTACGAGCGCGATCCTCGCTCCATCGCATTGCGCGCTGAGGAATACCTGAAGTCCACTGGTCTGGGTGACACCGCTCTGTTCGGCCCCGAGCCCGAGTTCTTCGTATTCGACGACATCACCTGGGGTGCCGAAATGGGCGGCGCCTTCTACAAGATCAACTCCGAAGAAGCAGCCTGGTCCTCAGGTCACAACTTTGCAGAAGGCAATATTGGTCACCGTCCCGGCGTTAAAGGCGGTTACTTCCCGGTTCCTCCGGTGGATTCCCTGCACGACGTTCGCGCCGCAATGTGTTCTGCGATGGAACAGATGGGCCTGCGCGTAGAAGTGCATCACCACGAAGTGGGTACTGCTGGCCAGTGTGAGATCGGCGTTGCCGCCAACACCCTGACTAAGAAAGCGGACGAAGTACAGATCCTCAAGTACGCTGTACACAACGTTGCCCACGCCTACGGCAAGACCGCGACCTTTATGCCCAAGCCGCTGGTTGGCGATAACGGTTCCGGTATGCACGTTCACCAGTCCTTTAGCAAGGATGGCGTAAACCAGTTTGCCGGTGACGCCTACGCTGGTCTGTCCGAAGCTGCTCTGTACTACATCGGCGGTATCGTTAAGCATGCTCGCGCCCTGAACGCGCTGTGCAACGCTTCCACCAACTCTTACAAGCGTCTGGTACCTGGCTTCGAAGCGCCGGTAATCCTGGCTTACTCTGCGCGTAACCGCTCTGCGTCTATCCGTATTCCTTTCGTGCCCTCCCCGAAAGGCAAGCGCATCGAGACTCGCTTCCCGGACCCGACCGCCAACCCATACCTGTCTTTCGCCGCACTGCTGATGGCGGGTCTCGACGGTATCAAGAACAAGATCCACCCTGGCGATGCTGCGGACAAGGACCTGTACGATCTGCCGCCGGAAGAGTTGGCTGAGTACCCGACTGTCGCTTCCAGCCTGGAAGGCGCCCTGGATGCTCTGGACCAGGATCGCGAGTTCCTGACAGCCGGTGGTGTATTCACTAACGACGCTATCGATGCCTACATCGAGCTGAAGCGTGAAGAAGTAGAGCGCCTGAACATGACCACTCACCCGGTCGAGTTCGATATGTACTACTCCGTGTAATGGCGAGCGGCATCACGATGATGCCGTCGAGCCGTTCTCGAAAAGCCCGCGCCACTCTGGTGCGGGCTTTTTTATTGCGGGTACACTGTCAGTGGAAGTGAATTGAGTGCCGCTATGCGGAGGCTCAGGAATATCACATTGGCCCGATCTGGGAAGAAAGGAGCGTCCGCCCTGCGGTCGAAAACACTATGGCAAGGTTTTGGCAATTAAAGGCCATGTTACTCGCAATGCCTCTGGTGGCAGTTGCGGCTTCTCAAGAGAATGAAGAGGCTGGCGCGATCTACAAAGTGGTTGGGCCCGATGGCCAGGTCAGTTTTAGCGATACACCACCGGCAAATGGCAACTCAGAGAAAGTGGATTTAGCCCCAATCAATATCCAGCCTATTGCGCTGCCCCGCCAGCTGCCCACAAGAAAGCTGTCGCCCAAAAGTGATGATGAAGAGTTGGGGCCGGTATCGATTCGAATTGTGAGTCCAATTAATGAGGCGACTATTCCGCCAGGGCAGACACTGATAGCGCTTCAGGTGGATGTGGCCCCCAATTATCCAGAGGGCGCTAGCTTTTATGCGGTTATTGATGGGCAGCGCTGGCAGGGAAGTTCGGCTGGTAACTCCCTGGATATCTCCGCCCTGGTCCGCGGTACCCATACGCTCAAGGCGGTTCTGCTAGGGCCCAAAGGGCAAGTATTGGCCCAGTCGCAAACGATCACAATTCATGTCAAGCGCCCGATAGCTCGGGGGTGAATGTTTGAGGGAGTGCAAAGCTCCCGCTACCCCTTACTTCGCTCTAAAGTCCGTCTGCCTGTTTTTTGACCTATGCACCTTAATGGTGCATTCTCTCTGTGGTCGGCGGCATCCTATTTCTGAGACTGAATACTCGCAATGCCGTTGTTGCTAATCGCGCACTGATTGTGTCCGGTTGAAGCTGCTTCCGCCTACAAATGCCAGCTTATGCGCCATTTTGGTTTGCTTTTTGCACTGACTAGATACAGCGCTAGTTTGCTGGGGGTGACCAAAGGGAGTTTGGTCAGAGCCTCGGAATGAATCGGAAATTTTGTGAATGCTGAATGATCGCCAGTTGCGCCAATTACTCGATAGCCTGACTTCCGCAGTGTTGGTGCTGGATGAAAACTTATCGCTTTGCTATTTGAACAATGCTGCTGAGGACTTGTTTGCCGCCTCCAGTACCCGGGTTAAAGGCTCGAAGTTGGAGGAGGTGGTGCGAGAATCTCCCACTGCCTATGAGGCTATGCGGGAAGCATTGCGCAAAAATGAGAAGTATACAGTGCGCCGGGCCAGTTGGAGGTTGAACAATCTTGAAACCCGGACCGTGGATTACTCAGTCAGCCCGGTCCCCGAGTTTTCTGTGCTACTTGTGGAAGTGCAGCCGATGGATCGCCTGTTGCGAATTGCCAGGGAAGATGCGCTGCTCAGTGCCCAGGAAACGACACGAAACCTGGTTCGCGGTATGGCCCATGAGGTCAAGAACCCCCTCGGTGGTATCCGCGGGGCGGCACAACTATTGCAGCGCGAGTTGCCGGACCGAGAGTTAGACGAATATACACAGATTATCATTGAGGAAGTGGATCGCCTGCGCAATCTGGTTGACCGTTTATTGGGACCACGCCAGCCGGTAGTACTGCAACCGGTTAATGTGCACGAGGTTCTGGAGCGGGTTGCCCAGTTGCTGGATGCAGAGTGTATCGGCGAGCTTCAAATTCGCAGGGATTACGATCCGTCTATTCCCGATGTCCCCGCAGATAGCGAACAATTGATTCAGGCGCTGCTTAATATTGCCCGCAACGCCATGCAAGCTATCGATGAAAGTATTGGTCTCAGTAGCGGGGAGATGGTACTGCGCACGCGTATCCAGCGCCAATTCACCATTGGCCGCCGAAATTGCCCATTGGTCTGCCGTATAGAAATTGAAGATAACGGCCCGGGCATACCGGAGGAAATTCGCGAGCGGATATTCTTCCCGATGATCTCCGGCCGCGCCGAGGGTTCAGGTCTTGGACTTTCGATTTCCCAGAACATTATCAATCAGCACAAGGGGTTGATTAAGTGTGACAGCCAACCCGGCCGTAGCATTTTCCAAATTTATCTGCCCCTGACTACCGAATTAGCAAATACAGGAACCTAGAGAATGAGTAATCGCGTTTGGATTATTGACGACGACAGATCAATCCGCTGGGTGCTGGAAAGAGCGCTATCGCGTGAGGGGATTGATACCCAGTGCTACGAGAGTGGCGACCGCGCCCTAGATGATTTCTATAGCGATTCACCGGATGTAGTAATCAGTGATATCCGTATGCCAGGCTCCGATGGCTTTAAATTATTGCAGCGTTTCCAGGCTGAACGACCGAGCCTGCCGATAATTATTATGACTGCGCACTCGGACCTGGATAGCGCGGTAGCTGCTTACCAAGGGGGAGCCTTTGAATACCTGCCCAAGCCATTTGATATTGATGAGGCCGTAGCGGTAACCCGGCGCGCATTGATGCACGCCAGCGAACAGAGTGCTGAAGAATGGGTTGAGCCGGAAAATGGTCAGGGTAATAAAGAAATTATTGGAGAAGCGCCGGCGATGCAGGAGGTCTTCCGTGCGATTGGCCGTTTGTCTCATTCCAACATCACCGTTTTAATCAACGGTGAATCCGGCACCGGTAAGGAGTTGGTGGCGCAGGCTCTGCACAATCACAGTCCGCGCAGGGATAAGCCATTTATTGCATTGAACATGGCGGCTATACCCAAGGACCTGATGGAGTCTGAATTATTTGGCCATGAAAAAGGGGCCTTTACCGGTGCCAGCTCCCAGCGTGCCGGACGTTTTGAACAGGCCAATGGTGGCACCCTGTTTCTAGATGAAATTGGTGATATGCCCGCAGATACGCAAACCCGGTTATTGCGCGTGTTGGCTGATGGTGAATTTTACCGTGTCGGTGGCCACACCCCAGTCAAAGTGGATGTGCGTATTATTGCGGCGACTCACCAGGATCTGGAAGAGTTAGTATGTCAGCATAAATTCCGTGAGGACCTGTTTCACCGCCTGAATGTTATTCGCATCCATATTCCAAGACTGGCGGATCGCCGTGAGGATATTCCGCGATTGGTGAGGCATTTCTTTAATGCTGCGGCAAAAGATCTGGGGGTGGAGTCAAAGATCCTAACCAAGGAAACTGAGGAATATCTCTCTGGGCTGGATTGGCCCGGTAATGTGCGACAACTGGAAAATACCTGCCGCTGGATTACCGTAATGGCCTCCGGACGCGAGGTACATATTGAAGATTTGCCACAGGAGTTGCATCAGCAGGGCGCGACGACAGAAACACCGACAGACTGGCAAAAAGCTCTGCGTCTGTGGGCCGACCAGGCCCTATCCTCTGGGCAGCGCGAGATTTTAAATGAGGCTGTCCCCGCATTTGAAAAAGCGTTAATAGAAATTGCCCTTAAGCATACAGCTGGGCGCAAACGCGATGCTGCTGATCTGTTGGGCTGGGGTAGAAATACTCTGACACGTAAGTTAAAAGAATTGGAAATTGGTGGAGAGTAAATAACAGTGAGGTCTTACCAAACACGATGGGAAGACCTACTTGAAATATACTCATATCTCATTATCAGGCCGCTCTTAATTTATTTTTTTCCTGATTGAGTCTTTTACTAGCAGTAATCTATTAATATTTATTTAGATAGGTATTTTTTGTTCCAGCGAATAAATTTGAAAATGCAGCTATGTATAGAATCCTGAGTGATATTCTTATTGCCTGCTAAAATTAGAGTTAATTGCTGGTATTTAAATGATTGAGACGATATGACTGCTGATGAACTGAAAGTAGTTGCCGAGGTTCCATTTTTATTTTGGGTTAAAGATCAAACAGGCGTATATCTATGGGGTAATCGCCAAATATGTCAATTGGCCGGTGGTGAAGTGACTGGTAAGACAGACCGGGAACTTCCTTGGTCAAATAATGCTGATGCATTAAAAGCTGCGGATGATCGGGTTTTTTCCTCAGGGAAACCCGAGCACCTGCAAGAGTATGTCGATAAATCCAGCCGAGGAGAGGTTACGTTGAATGTCTGCAAGTGGTTGGATGAATTTGAAGGGCGGGATTGCTGTTTTGGGATATCTTTTGTCATTGATTCCCAATAGCCCAATAGAGCACTGGGCTATTCCACCATATATTTAGTCACTCCGGACTATTTATTTTCAGGCTGACTCCTTTTTAACACCCAATTCACCAAGCGTTCGCGCTATATCCTCTGCGCTGGTTGCCGGCTTAACATCCTTGTCAATTTTTTTAATTCGTCCATCTTTACCGATATAAATGGTAACGCGACGGGCGATATTCATTACGGGAATAAGTACATCGTACGCTTTAGCCGTTTCACCGGTGGGGTCACTGAGTAACGGGAAGTCCGCTTCGCTCTCTTCAGCAAATCGGGTGTTATCGTCAAGATCATCTGTACTGGCCATAAAGTAGGTGACTTCATAATCTTTGATCAAGTGACCGTTTTGGGCGAGCGATTTACACTCTATGGTGCAGCCACGGGTGAATGCCTTGGGAAACCAGGCGATCACAACAGCGCTTTTGCCTTGGAGGTCCGCCAATGTGTGGGTTTGGCCATCAGACCCCTGTAAAGTGAAATTTGGTGCCATTTCACCAACTTCCAGAGCGAGGCTGGGAAGGCTGATAAACGCCGTAATTAAGAGGGTCAGCAGATATTTCACGAATATTTCCCTTGAAGTTTACCGATACGCCTATGCTACTGCCCAAAGGCCTAACTGGCCAATAGCTCTGCTATAACTGCTATGCTTTATGCGCCAAAGTAAGAATATTGGTGCGTCAATGCACCGTTATGGACTTGCCGTTTTGCATGGGCTTAAATGCGCTTTGACAGCCTTTTCTATACTCTGCCACTTCCACTGATCTATACCATTTCAGTTGCCGTAGTGCTTTGCGCTTTAGCTGTGGGGATTTATCTGGGTCAGCGGCGGGTAGTGAATGCCAGTATCAAGGAGGATTCTTCCCTGGGCAGTGCGGTAGCTGCCACTTTGGGCCTGGTCGCATTCGTTTTGGCATTTACCTAAGGAATCTCTGAATAACTCCGTAATGCCTCTGCGGGTCTTGAAGGCTGCAGATGTTAGGCGCAGCTCGCCGCGAATGGCTCAGTCCTTTGCAAGAGCTGCAACGCAGCAGCTGTGGCCTTCAAGGCCCGCCCTTCGGGGCTTGCAGAGCGATTCACACTCCGCGTTGCGACTTCTTGCAAGGTCTGGACATTCCTGCGAAGCCGCGCCTTGATTGAGAACCGCTCTGCATGCCAGAGGTATCACGGAGTTATTCAGAGATTCCTTGATATGACAGCCGACCGATTTAATGAACGCAAGGCATTGCTGTTGCAGGAGGTCAATACCATTCAGGCCGCATATTTAAATGCGAGCTTTCTGCAATTGGATAAGCAGGATAAGGCGCGAGACCTAATAGCTGAATATGCGAATCTCAGGGATATTGACCCATCAATCGCTGTCACTCCGGAAGATGTAGCTCGCAGTGAGGAAATTCACCAGGCTCTTTGGCGTTTGATCGAGGCGCATATCGCACAGGATTACAACGCCGATTATTTACGCCAGTTTGCCGAGCAGGTTAACGGGATGGTAGATCTGCACCGCGCCAGGGTTGTGGTTGGGTTGCAATACCGTATACCGGGTCCACTCTGGCTATCCCTGTACTTTATGACCATTTTGGCGATGCTGGCAATTGGATACCAGTTGGGTATAAGTCGTGGGGGATCTGCCCAGGTAGTTATAGCTTTGGCCCTGACTTTCTCAACAGTGATTTTACTGGTGGCGGATTTGGATCGGGCAAATGAGGGAGCACTGTTGGTTGATCAGTCGCCGATGAGCGATCTCAATTTGCAGCTGAAAGAGCTACAGGAGGCTGCCCACTGAGCTGTTGTGCGAGCTGACTTTGCATATTAATTGGGTGGGGCGGAATTAAGGCTTTTCCGCCCCGGGGAACAGGTTAAAGATCTTCAGGTTTTTGTGGCATTAAGACATCTTCGGGATGCACAAACTCACGCATAAAAATTTCCCAGAAGGCGAGGAATAGTGCAGCGAGAAGAGGGCCTATCGCAAAGCCACTGATTCCAAACATAAACAGACCGCCGACAGTGGAGAAAAGTACTAAATAGTCGGGGAGTTTTGTGTCTCGGCCCACCAATATTGGGCGCAACAGGTTATCTACCAGGCTGATCACGGTGAAACCATAGGCGAGTAAAATCGTTGCCTTCATGGGTTCGCCAATAGCATAGAGGTAAATAGAAGCGGGGAACCAGATCAATGCGGCACCGACGGCGGGCAATAATGACAACAGGGTCATTAAAACACCCCAAAGCACCGGTGCCGGTAGGCCCAGCACCCAGAAAATAATTCCGCCCAAGCCGCCCTGGGTAATAGCGACTACCAGATTTCCTTTGATGGTTGCGCGAGTGACTTCAGCGAACTTTGCCAACAAAAGGTGCTCGCGCTCATCACCCAGTGGCAGGGCGTGGATAATCAGGTTTACCAGTCTTTCACCATCGCGAATCAGAAAGAAGGTGAGGTAGAGCATTAAGCCCAACATAACGAAAAAGTTAACAGTATTCTGTCCGACCTCAATCGCATTTTTTGCGACGAAGCTACCGGCATTCATCACTCCACCCATCAGGCGCTGCTTGGCCTCCTCGACATCCACGCCAATACTCTCGAGCGTGCTGTTAACCCTGGGGAAAGCACTGCGAATCTGCTCAAAGGATTTAGAAACATCAATTTGTCCTTCCTGGATCCGGTGATACAGAGTTACCGCTTCATTAATAAAAGAGGTGGCCACTACCAATACGGGTATCACCAATAGAACGATACACATAAACAGGGTTAGCAGAGCCATTAAATTAGGCGAATTGGGAAAGCGCTGCATCAGCAGACGGTACACGGGGTAGAAAATCAGTGCGGTGGCACAAGCCCAAAAAATAGGGGTAAAGAAGGGTTTTATTAGGAGTAAAAAAGCTACGCTGACCAATAACAAGGTCAATATAAATGAGCGCCTTTCCAGTTTTTCTTGCACTGCGACTTCCTCTGCTTCTCTTTCGGCAGCCCAGTGGTAGGGCGCCTAATTTTTGCTCTATCTAAGCAGATGCAGTGGGGTTTTACCAGCGCCTATATCCGCACGTATCCACGTGAAATCGAATGCCCCGATAGATTCCGAGGCCCATTTGCCACTCGCGGCCGTTGCGCTTGTGGATATCCCTAAGTACGGGCACCAATTGCTCTCGGGAGAACTTCTTTTTCGGAACTATATCCAGCCCGCAGAAATGCAGATGTTTACTTCCCTTGGAACCCCCGGCCTTACGGTTGTAATCCACTGTGCGCCACCCGGAGACCACTGTTACCGGGCCGACGCGGGGCACTATTTCCCGCTCGATTACCCGCAGAGTATTTACGATGCCCCACCAGAGCTCCTTGGGAGGGATGGCGAATGCGGGTTCGTCCAAATCCTGCCAGTCACTGCCCTGACGCAATAGCTCATAGGGTTGCACAACCTGTTCAACCCGGTTGGAGCGCAGGAATTTTTTGAGTTGAGTAAAGCGTGCATGGTTATTGCCTTTGCTCAGGAAGCGGCTGAATGCCCTCTCGGAAGCTGCCGGATAGCCCTGGATATCGTAAACCTCCGGGATCATTAGCAGCGGTAGGATATCGATAGGGGATTTCACCCGGTCATCAGCCTCGCGCGCTCGCTCGTAAGTAAAAACAAATAGACCGGTGAGAATCGCCAGTGCGATTGCCCCAATGATGATGATCCGCCGGCGCAGTTGACGCTGGCCGATTTCTACGCACTCTTTGTTACTTTGCATAACCATCGGGCAGCTCCCTCAATTACCAGGTGCGATAGCCACAGGTATCGACATGAAACAGGACATCGTCAATCAGGCCCATTCCGACATTGCTATCGGGACCGAGGCGTGCGTGCAGTGTGCTTAGCTCTTCAGCGAGTTCGTTTTTACCGATATTGGAATTCGGAATTAAGTCCAGCCCGCAAAAGTCACGGTGGCGGGGCTGGTCTTCGGTCGCAAGTTTTCGGTTGTAGGCATCAGTGCGGTAAGCGGAAACCACAGTGACAGGGCCAATTAGCGGTATTACCTGGTCTCGTACCAGGGTGAGGGTTTTCACAATATTGGACCACTGGTCCCTGGGTGGTATGGCGAATGGGGGTTCCCCCAGTTCCAGCCAGTCCCCCCCCTGTCGCAGAAGATCACGAATAGGAAAAACCTCGGCGACACCCCGGTCCCGAAGCAATTGATTGAGTGCTTGTACGCTGGAGCGGTTACTGCCCTCTCGCAGGAATTTGTTAAAGGTCTCCTCGTTGGCGAGGCGATAGCCACGCTGCTCGACATAGGACTTCTCTTGCGAGGAGAGGAATAGATAGAGCCAGAGGGTAAACAGGATGGCACTGAGTATTAAAGTGAGGGCACTGACGACCACCCGATTGACTCTTTGCCCGGGCGGCTTGTGTGGGAACAGGGTTTCGAAGCGAGTAAACGAGTTACCTGCGGACATAGTGCTCGCGATTGCTGCTGAGAGAGTTTTTCCTCCGACGCTAAAATCGTCGGCGCCTGTTTACTCACTATAGCCGCAAAAATCGACGGGCTGCGGGCTTGGGATCAGCCACAAAAAAAGCCGCCGCTCCTGGGGGAGCAGCGGCTTTTGGGTCACGGACAGCGCACTGTGCCCGACAACCTCTACTTAGGCTTTAGGGCCTGCATTTTTAACGTCTTCGCTGACATTGAACTTCTCAATGTTCTCGGCGAACAGCTTGGCCAGCTTGCCTGCCTGATCGTCGTAAGCAGCTTTGTCAGCCCAGGCTTCACGAGGGTTCAGGTAAGACTTGTCCACGCCGGGCACTTCCATCGGGATATCCAGGTTCAGGGCATCCAGGTGCTCAGTGGCAACGCCTTCCAGGGCGCCGCTCTGGATAGCGGCAACGACAGCGCGGGTTACCGGAATCGGGAAGCGCTTGCCGTTGTCGCCGGAGCCGCCGGTCCAACCGGTGTTTACCAGGTAGACCTTGGAGCCGAACTCTTCGATGCGCTTCATCAGCAGGTCTGCGTATTCGCGCGGTGCACGGGGCATAAACGGCGCGCCAAAGCAGGTGGAGAAAGTCGGGTGGATACCGGCCTCTGCGCCCAGTTCGGTGGAGCCTACGCGGGCGGTGTAGCCAGACAGGAAGTGGTAAGCCGCAGCCTCTTTGGAGAGGATGGATACCGGTGGCAGTACGCCGGATACATCGCAAGTCAGGAAGATAACGTTCTTCGGCTCGCCAGCGCGGTTTTCCAGCTGACGCATTTCGACGTGCTCCAGCGGGTAGGAGCAGCGACCGTTTTCAGTCAGGCTGGTGTCGCAGTAGTCAGCAGTGCCGTGATCGTTGGTTACCACGTTTTCAACGATGGCACCGAAACGGATGGCATCCCAGATTACCGGCTCATTTTTCTGGCTCAGGTCGATGGTTTTCGCGTAGCAGCCACCTTCCATATTGAAGACGGCACCCTTGGTCCAGCCGTGCTCATCGTCACCGATCAGGTAGCGCTCGGGATCTGCGGACAGGGTGGTCTTGCCGGTACCGGACAGGCCGAAGAACAGGCAGGTATCGCCATCTTCGCCGACGTTAGCCGCGCAGTGCATGGGCATTACGTCTTTTTCTGGCAGCAGGAAGTTCTGTACAGAGAACATGGCCTTCTTCATTTCGCCGGCGTAGCGCATGCCGGCCAGCAGAACTTTGCGCTGGCCGAAGTTGATAATTACGCAGCCTTCGGAGTTGGTGCCATCGCGCTCGGGCTCACAGACAAAGTGAGGAGCGTGCAGGATTTGCCACTCTTCCTTGGACTTGGGGTTGTACTTTTCGGCGCGGATAAACATGTTGCGGCCGAATAGGTTGTGCCATGCAGTTTGGGTGGTCACTACCACTGGCAAGTAGTGGTCTTCATCCTGGCCCACATGCAGGTGCTGAACAAAAGTATCGTGACCGGCAACAAAAGCCTCTACACGATCCCACAGGGCGTCAAACTTATCCTGCGGGAAAGGACGGTTGACGTTGCCCCAGGCGATGCTGTCGGCAGTGGAGGGCTCTTCTACAACAAAGCGGTCAGCCGGGGAGCGACCGGTGCGTGCGCCGGTTTCAGTCACCAGAGCGCCTGTATCTGACAGCTTGCCCTCGCCGCGCGTCAGAGCCTGCTCTACCAATTGTGCCGGTGATAGGTTCTTGAAGACCATCGCGGAGTCGTCGATCTGTGCCATTCGTGGAATACCCGTGAAAGTTGGACAGTAAATAAAATGGGGCTGCCCAAGGTTTAGACAGCCGTAGAAAATTTTGGGGGCGCATTATTGCAAAATTCAAAATATGCGGATACCAACTATGGCTATTTTGTAGTCAATGACAGCGCTGTCATGGAAAATAATGTCGACCTAAATTCACACCATTTATGGCTGCACCCCTGATTATTCTTTTTTTGAATTTAATGGGGGAATTAGGGGTGTCAGGTGGTAGGGCTGCGCTGAGGATTCGGCGGTTGCGCAGCCCTTCGAGGATCAGTGAAGAGTGTGGGGGGGAGCGTTGAGGAGCGACTCAATTTGATCCCGGTCAAAGCGGTACTGGGTGTTACAGAATTGGCAGTCCGCGATAATCTCACCCTGCTGCTCTTCCAGCAGGCGGTAGACATCCTCTGCACCCAGGGAAACCAACGCGCGGGCACTGCGCTCTCTCGAGCAGCTGCACTTGAAGCGAATAGTGTCGGTACCCAGGGTTGCCGGCTCCAATTGGTGGAATAGGCGGTGAATCAGCTCTGGGTGGGGAACGTTAAATAACTCCTCGTCAGTTACGGTCTCCGCTAAGTGAATCGCTGTTTCCCAGGCGTCCTGATTTTCCTCTTCCGTGGCGGCATTATTGCCCGGCAGAATCTGCAACATAAGACCGGCGACGGTATTGTCACTGCTTTCCAGCCATACGCGGGTAGCCAGCTGTTCCGATTGCTTAAAGTAGTCTTCCAGGCAGCCGGCCAGGTTGTCCTGCTCCATGGGAACCACACCTTGATAGCGCTCACCGCGCTTTGGCTCAAGGGTAATGGCCAGGGCTCCATGGGGGCCGATCATATCGCGCAGGGTGGCGTTTTCGTCGATTTGTGCACCCTCAGCAACTCGGGCGATGCCGCGCAGGTCGCTGTGGTGAGTGCACTCCGCCATAATCATCGGCACATCGCCTTCGCCACGGGCCTGGAGGCTCAGGACACCTTCGAATTTCAGTGTGGTTGAAAGCAGGCTGGCTGCGGTGAGGAATTCCCCCAGCAGGCGGGCCACTGGCGTAGGCAGCGGGTTGTGTTCCAGTACTTCGCGGTAGGAATCAGTAAGTGTCACCACCTGTCCGCGAATATCGTGTTTGGAGAAAATAAAGCGTTCCAGCTGATCGGACATAGGTCGGGGGCTCTCGGTATTAAAACCGCAGGATTTTAGAGGTGGATATGCCTAAATGGTAGCTGTCGCTGATCATTGCTGGTGCAGTAGAGGAAGAATGTGGAGCGCTACCCCATTATCACAATGGGTCAGCGCTCAAGTAGGAGAGTAACTAGCCGCAGTAGTATTTAATTTCCCGCTGGAGCTTTTCAGCTATTTGCTGTCTCTCCCGCTCGGTGCGACGCACTTCTTTGCCGTTATTGTCGAGAAACACAACCCGCCCTTGAATGGCCTCAAGGTCACTGCGGGCCTTGTCGCAGGCTTTCTTCATCTTTTGCTGCTTTTCCTGTTTCTCGCGCAATTGGCGCTCGCGGTATTCATCATCAACCTTTTGAGAAACTCTTGATCTCGTTGCGGTTGTTAAAATAGGCCGCCGACTGCCATTGGAGCCAATAGAATTGATCGGGGCCAGATCCCCCGAAACATCCTCGGCTTTGGCGTCAGTCGGGGGGCGATCGCCAAAGTGTACCCGGCCATTTTCATCGACCCAGCGGTACATCTCTGCGCTGCTTGCGGTTGCACTAGCGGCCAGTATAAGGCCGCCTATTACGGAACGTAGACACAGTAATTTCACGGCTACTCCATGCCCTTCTATATTTCTATTCTTCTTTATTGGCCAGCTGGCTGAACAACCCCTGCGAATGGCGCTGGGGGATATGGTAGGTCTGCAGTATCAGAGGCTGCTGCTCCTGGGCCTCTGCCGCATCCAAGACCATCCGGTAACCGGAGCGGTCACGCAAATCCACAAAGTCCTGCTTGTTGCCTTCCATCAATTGAGCGAACTCGTCGAAGTCCTTGATGCTGTGGCCATTTACTGAGTCGATAATCCAGTTCTTCCAGTCGTGGTAGCCGAGGTTCACATTGGCAGGCAGTACTTTCAGGGCGACGACCAGCTCGCGGCGCTCCTCGTCACTCCATTGATTGCGGGCATAGAGGTAGTCAATAGGCGCCTTGGAGTGCCAGTTTTTGCCCCAGCGTTTGATCAGGTTCATATTCAGGGGCACAAAGACAACACCGCCGTAGATATAGTAGCGGGGCTGGCGGTCAAATTGCTCTCCCAGCACCATAGCGCGTGAGGGAGGTGTTGCGGCCAGCGTGACCTCAGCGGTCTGCTCTTTACCATCGCGGGAGAAGCGCACGGGTAAACGTTCACCGACATGGTGGCGGTCCACGGCGTAGTGGTAGTTGGTGCGCTGGTTTTCCCTCCATTCCACAGTCCGGTCAGCCGCTACTTTAAAGCCATCGACTTCGAGCAGGACATCGCCGGGTTTAAACACTTCAGCTGCGGGGGAATTGTCGAACACTTTAACGACCATGGCACCATCCTGGTCTTCCTCGAGACCGGCCGCTTTTTTCATCGATGGGCTTTCCAGACTCTGGGTTACCAGTCCCAGTTCGGGGAACCCTTGGTGCACATTGTCCTTAGCATCTTCTAAGACATGAGCGATCACGCTGGGGGGGACAAAGTAACCCAGGTTTTCAGCGCTCTGATTGGTTTGCATGGCCACGCCGACGATGCGGCCATTGGAGATAACCGGACCGCCGCTGTTGCCCGGGTTGATTGCCGCATCTATCTGGCCCGCCATCAGGTAGCTTTCCGCATGGGCATAATACTGGTGCTCCACGCGGGAGAGTACTCCGCGGGTAATCGAAAGGGATTTGCCGCCTATGGGGTAGCCGTAGACGGTGACCTCTTCCTGCAGATCGGGCAATTTGCCCAGGGTCAGGGGGCGGGTATCATTGAAAAAGCTTTCGTCATCGACGGTCAGCAGGGCGAGGTCGGCATCGTGGGAGACAAATTTCACTCGGGCGCGGAATTTCTTTGCATCGCCGTGGCGCTGTACCTGGATGAAGCTGCCGTTGGCCACTACGTGTGCGTTGGTCAGGATTTGCTGGTTGCGGATAACGGCACCGGAACCGGACAGCTGCTTGGGGTTGAGCAGGGCCCAGGGATTGAAATAATCCGGGGCGGCGGCGGTGGTGTAAATCTTGATGATTGAGCGCTTGAGCTGCTCGTGTTCTCGGCTATCTGCTAGGGCGGTTTGGGTACCGAGCAAAATCAGCAGGGAAATGGCGATCAGTCGTTTCAACATGGCTGTTTTCTATCCGGTTAAGTGGGGGCAGTTTAGCAGCTAAAGTGGGAAATGGCGGAAATTTCACCACTTTTGTCTGCTGAGTCTACTCTTGTTCCCGCAGGAAGCGGTGTATCTGGCGGCGTTGCTTTTTATTGGGTCGCTCCTGTTGTATCCCGGCATTGGCTGCCTGTCGCTCGGTTTTCTCTTTTTCCCGGCGGGCGATACTGTCTTCGGTCTCGCGGTATAAGGTGCGCGCAATCTCGGCGCCGCGCCGCTGATCCGATAGAGCGATTACTTCAACTTCCAGTAAATCCCAGCCCTGGCGGATGCTCAGTTTGACACCGGTAGTGACTTCCTTGCTGGCTTTGACCCGCTGGCCATCGGCGTGGACTTTTCCACCTTCGATCGCCTGCTTGGCAATACTGCGAGTCTTAAAGAAGCGCGCGGCCCAGAGCCACTTATCGATACGTACTTTTTCCATGGTTTCCTTGTGAAATCAGGCGGACCCGGTGTCCAGTCTGCTGCGGTTAAAAGCCATGATCTCATCAAAATGATGGATCGCCGGGAAGTTGGTAATTTCTCGTTTGGGCCCGCGGCTATCCGGTTGGCGAATACACAATAGGTGGGCGATACCGTAGTCCTGGGCCGCGCTCAGAACAGATTGGTTATCGTCGACAAACAGGGTGTTCTCCGGGTCAAATTCCAGGTTATCTCGCAGAGAGTCCCAGAAATTGGCACTCTCCTTGGCATGTCCATAATCATGGGAGGAGATGATGCCGTCAAACCAGCGGTCGATACCGGTGATCTCCAGCTTGTGATCCAGCCCTTGACGGTGCGCATTGGTCACGAGGTAGGTGGGCTTTTGCAGTTGTTGCAGGCCGCTCAGAAACGCCTCAGTGTGGGGGCGCAGGGCGATGCGGGTCTCAATCTCGCGCAATATGCTGAGGATATCCAGCTCCAGTTTTTCCGCCCAGAAGTCTAGGCAGTACCACTCCAGCGTACCGCGGCGGGCATTGATCTCAGCCTCGAGCTTCTGCTGGGCTTCCTGTGGATCAAAGCCGTGGACTTCAGCGTAGCGCTTGGGCAGGTGCGTGAGCCAAAAGTGGTTGTCGTAATGCAAATCCAACAGGGTGCCGTCCATGTCCAGCAATACGGTATCGATACTTCGCCAGTCGAGCATGGGAGCTGTCTACCTCTTTGAGATGGGGCGGGAAGACAAGTTTAGTTGGCTTGCCACTGCCTTCCCGGATCGTTTGCATTATGCCTGGGCGCGGTGGATTCCGTACAGGATACATAGTTGCGCACTGTAGTAGGTGAGCATAATGGCGGCATCGGCTAGTGGTAGTGGGGTGATGAACTTGTTAATAGCAATCAATGTGTCTGAAGCCATAAAGATGACTGCCCCGGAAAATAGCAGGGTGGAGTCGCCCTTGTGCATTGCGGCTGCGACCGCCATGGCGAGGATAGCCAGCAGGTAAGCCATTACTGCCGGTGCTAAGTCCCCTGCAGCAGGGAGGATAATTTGCGCCAAAAGCAGTGCGGCAATCACTACAGGCAGTGTCCGAATAAGGTTGCGCCGATTGGGGGGCTCCGCAAAACGAAGGAAGCCCAGCGCGTAGATTAGCTGGGCAATGAGAAAAGCACCCAGTCCAAATACAAAGTGTTGGGGGAATTGCATTTCGAGGAGTACATCCCCGATGGCGGAGAAAGTGAGGGCTAGGAAAGTGAACAGTAGGGTTTTGCCCCGCAGCTCCAGTCTGGCAATCATCATTAAACACAGTATCGGCAGCGCTTTTAGCGCGGGCATCCACAAGTTATCCAGTTTCCAGGTATCCAGAAAGATGAATAAAGTGGCACTGGCCAGGAACATCGGTACCAGGTAATTGCGAAAGTTGTGCTGGGGTGCGGAATTTTCTACGGACATAGGTACTTACCTTATTTTTATTTTGTATACCTCCCCATCAATTTAACGGTTTTCCTTCGCATCATCGATAGCTTGTACTCTCTAATTCCAATTGAGTTTTCTCCAGTGCCGGCCGCGGGACATTTCTGGGGTAATATGGAGCATCGAAAATACATGCCCGGCAGTTGTTTGCCTTGAGCACTAGTCATGGAGAGCCTCACCGATGAAAGCGGCCAATATTCTGGAAACAATCGGCAATACCCCTCACGTAAGAATCAATCACCTCTTTCGCCCCGATATAGAAGTTTGGATGAAGGTAGAGCGCTTTAATCCGGGCAGCAGTATTAAGGACCGAATTGCCTTGGCGATGATTGAGGATGCGGAGCGTCGTGGAGCCCTGCAGCCCGGTGGGGTAATAATCGAACCGACCTCTGGTAATACGGGAATTGGACTGGCGATGGTTGCTGCCGTGAAGGATTATCGCCTGATCCTGACCATGCCGGAGTCTATGTCGGTAGAGCGTCGCCAGGTCATGAAAGCAATGGGCGCAGAATTGGTCCTTACACCTAAAGAGCGCGGTATGGGCGGCGCTATTGCTAAGGCGGAGGAGTTATTGGCCTCACATGCAAATAGCTGGATGCCCCAACAATTTAATAACCGCGCCAATGTCCAGGTGCACCGGGATGTTACCTCCAAGGAAATCTTGGCAGACTTTCCTGAGGGGCTGGATTATATGATTACCGGTGTAGGTACTGGCGGGCATATCACAGGCTGTGGTGAAGTCTTAAAAGAGCACTTTCCAAAATTACAGGTCTATGCGGTAGAGCCGGAGAAATCACCGGTGATTAGCGGTGGAGAGAAAGGCCTGCATCGTTTGCAGGGTATCGGCGCCGGCTTTGTACCCCAGGTACTCAATACGGAAGTACTCGACGGTACTGTATTGGTGAGTGAGGAAGACAGTTTTGCAATGGCGCGTCGTTGCGCATTAAAAGAGGGAATTTTTGTGGGTATCTCCTCCGGTGCCAGCCTTGCGGCCCTGAAAAAGCGCGAAGGGGAGATGGATGCGGGCAGCCGGGTACTGGTGTTCAGCTATGACACTGGTGAGCGCTATCTGTCCGTTCAGGACCTTTTCTCCGCCTAAGATTTTATAATGGTGAATTCAAAGAGTATGGAGTTGTAATGGATAAAGCACTTTTGGAGCAGGTGATAGATATCTGCAAACGCGCGGGAGAGGCGATTCTCGAGGTTTATCACAACAGCGCTGAGTTGGAAGTCGAGACAAAGAAAGATGATTCCCCAGTAACTGCCGCAGATCTGGCCGCTCACAAAGTACTGGAACCGGCGTTAGCACAGCTTATCGAGGGAGTACCGGTTTTATCAGAAGAGCAGGAAATGCCCTCGTTCGAAGAGCGCAGTCAGTGGCAGCGTTACTGGATTGTCGATCCGCTCGATGGCACCAAAGAATTTATCCGACGCAACGGTGAATTTACCGTAAATGTCGCATTAATCGAAAATGGCGAGCCCGTTTTGGGGGTGGTTTACGTACCGGTACTGAATATCACTTATGCCGGCTGCAAGGGCGAAGGAGCCTTTAAGCGCGATGCCAATGGCGAAATTGACATTCGGGTGCGCCCACTGAAGCCGCGCCTGGATAATAGTGAAGTTGTTGAGCTTGTGGCCAGCCGCAGCCATGGAACTGGCACCGTCGACCAGTTGGTACAACGTATCGAGTCTGAACTGGGTGCTGTCGAGTGCAAAAATATGGGCTCGTCGCTGAAATTATGCCTGGTTGCTGAGGGTGCAGCAGATTTGTATCCGCGCCTCGCTCCTACTTGCGAGTGGGATACTGCGGCAGCTCAGGCTGTAGTTGAAGCAGCAGGTGGTATTGTTGTGGACGAAGAGTTTAATTTGTTGCGCTACAACACTAAAGACTCTCTGCTGAATCCCTTTTTCTATGTAATTGGCGATTCTTCTTTTGATTGGCAATCCCTACTGCTGGATAAGTCCGCTGCTTAGGGTGTGACACCAATAAACATATAGAGAGTATATTTGTGCCTCCACCACCACTGGTGGAGGCTTTAAAGGGGATCTGGATATTTCCAAATTCAGGAGGCTCACTGATGTCTGGACCCGATCTGCGCTTTAACCAGGATAAAGGTGAAATTCGCTGTTTGCGTCGGGAACTGGAGGAGGAAATAAACTGGTTGCAGCGGCATTTTGAAGCCCTCTCCAATGCAGTCGATGCAAATGATATTGCGTTGCGGCGCACCTATAACAGCATGCTATTTTCCCGCCGGGCCCTATTAGGTAGAATGCCCCGTTAACTAAATTCCAAATATTTTCTTGTGTGAAAAACTGTAGTGCTGCAGGTTTTAATTTGAATACGGCAGTTCTTCCTACTCAGTGCTGTCACTTATAGTGTTGAATCTGTGCCAGCGCGAAATATTATTTCCCAGCTAATTAGCTAATTTCCTTGCCAAATTCCCCCGTAAAATGTAAAGCAGTCTACGCTTTGGAAAGCTAATACATAAGAGTATTTTTCAATGCGCTACCCGGTTGTGGTGCACAATATTGAATATGCCGGATTTGGTGCCATTGCACCGGATCTGCCGCATTGCCACTGCTATGCCGATACCCTTGAGGGGACCCTGCAAAAAATGGCTGAAACGATTTTTCAGCGGTTGGAAGAGCTCCGTCAGGCTGGACAGCCAATGCCGCAAGCAGGTGATGTAGACAACCTGAAGAAAAACCCGGCTTTTGTAGGAGGCGTCTGGGCCATTATTGATGTAGAAACAACTTGAAATAATTCACTGAGCTTGAACTTGATGACTGGCTTTTTGATGTGAGTGGCGATGATAAAGCTATCCGTCTACCTGCTTTCCTTTTTTATAGCTGCGTCCAGTTATGGATTCGAGGCGAATAATCCTTTTGATGGTGTCGCCACGGGAGAGTACCGGATTATCGGTACCGTTGGTTTTGGGAGTGGCGAGCAGCAGTTAAATAAGCAGCGGGATTCTTTTGGCTATGTCAGCCTTGGAATTACGCCGGCGGTAGGAGTCTGGCAAGTTGAGCTGCGGGCGTCACATTTTGATGATAATCATGTCACAGTAGATCAGGTAGGTTTAAATTTTAAAATTGATTTTACCCTGAATTGTCACGTTCAATGTCTCTATTGGATGGTGGGATATAATTATGCCGATGTGGATTTGAACAATGTTATAAGAAGAGGCTATTGGTATCGAGAATACCCACCATTTTATCCGGATGATCGATATATCTATATTATTGATGCCAGTGGCAGTGATACCTTTTGGAATGCCGGAGTGGGTTACCGAATTATGTGGACTCAGGATTTCGATACTTCATTAGAGTATAACTACAATAATATTGGCAAAATAGAACGTGTTAACCTTGGGCATCTGCGTACCCTGAGTTTGAATTTTTCCTACCGCTTTTAGTTTGCCTCCCACCTTTTACTACTGGGATGGAAGGAAAGAATACACCGCACTCGAGACACGCTGTGAATACATCCCTGTAAGCTCCTAATCGGCATCCATGCCTCATAGGGTCCCAAGCGCGGTGTATTCTTTCCTTCTCCCTTTTTAGTAACTTATTTTTCCCAATAATTTACTCGTAGAAATTTCTCAATTAACTACTGATTTTCTGGGGAGTGAAAAAGGGGGTCGGGGACCCCCAATAGCTTTTAAATTCGATAAATGGCTTTCAGCCAGAAGGTGCGTCCCGGTTCGTTAACCCGGGTCAACTGATCGAAACCAATAATATTGGCTCCAGAGCGACTGATATGTTCTGCGTAAGTCTCATCGAATAGGTTATCGATACCGGTAGTTACCAGTACACTTTTACTGGGTTTCCAGCCGGCATTGATGGAAACGACGTTGGCAGAGTCGGTTGCACCAATATCCTGACCAACAATATTGCCTTTGCCGATATCCACCCGGTCCTGGCTTGCGATAGCGCGCCATAAAACACCTGCTGACCACTGGGCCTGTTCATAGTAGAGTCCCAGGCGGCCCTCCAGAGGCGGCAGTTGTGCCAAGGTAGTGCCATCGGTTTCGTTGGCACCGCGAACAGATGTTACGGTGAATTCAGTGCGCCACTGCTCGTTGAGCTGATATGAGGAGTCAAACTCCAAACCCCAGGAGCGCGCCTGGATGTTTCTGACAATGGAGGTAGTGCGAATATCGGAGGAGTCCATACTATCCATATTCATACTACCCATAGAGTCCATGCTACTCATTACTGCCGCTTTTTCGTAATCCGTCTCAATCATCAGGTAGTCATCAATCTGATTGACGAATCCGGAGACACTGGCAGAGAGTTTTTCACCGCGATAGATATAGCCGATATCCAGCTGGGTGGTCTTTTCTGATTCGATATCCAGTGCGCTGTAGGAGTCTGCTGTCTCGTAGGAGAAAATTTCCCAATAATCGGGGAAGCGCTCAGTGTAGCCGAGCCCGGCAAAGAGTGTGGCAGAACTATTGGGGCCGCTCTCGAGACCATATTCATAGCGCAGGAAGCCGCTGCTCAATAGCTCTGAGCGAGTTTCTCCCGCAGTGGGGTTATCCACTGAGGACATCATGGATAGAGCAACTTCATCGCGAAGGTCTTTTACTTCCCAATCATCCACTCGTGCACCGGCGATCCAGCGTTGATTGGCTGCGACTTGCCAGCTGACCTCAGAAAATAACCCCAGCTGGCTAAATTCGGCATCGGCCTCTCGCTTCATATCCCGGTAGTCCATGGTGGACTGGTTCATGGTCGAGCGGCCGGTGTGGCGATTTTCCCGGGCATCAATTCCACTGGTCAATTCCACATCGTCCATAGGCGTAAACACCAGAGCCATCTTGAAACCTGTGGTCTCACTATCGAGATTCATGACCATGGGGGTAGCGGTGCTGGATAGCTCGCGCAGGCTGTAGTTATCCATGATGTGGTCGATATAGTTGTAGTAGGCCTGGAGCTCAATTGAATCGAGCCAGCTACTAATATTGCTGCGGACATATTTAGCTTTGTGGCTCTCACGGGCAAACTTGGAACCGTCGACTCCCCGATCTGCATAGGCAGCTTCCCCATCGCTAAATGCAGTATCAAACTCGACCCGTGTATCGTCGCTGGGAGTCCAGGCCAAATTGACCTGGCTGCTCCAGCGCTCATAACTGGAATTTACCTCATTGCCATCCCCGTCTTCGTAGTCGTCCGCAGATGCCGAGGTCGAGGAGCTGCGGATAGAAAACTGCGGCGAACTATAGGAGATATCGAATAGACCATCGCGACGCTCGGCACTGGCGCCGAGCAGGCTCGCATGCATATTCCAGTCGCTTTCAGTGGGGCGCTCCTGCTGCTGATTAAATACAACTACGCCGGCGGAATTTCCCGGGCCATAGAGGACGCTCTGTGGCCCTTTAATAACTTCAATTTCGTCCATTGCCTCGGGAAAAATATAGGCTGTAGGTGGGTCCATTCGGCTGGGACAACCACCCGTCATTGTTTCTCCATCCACTACCATTCCCAGGCGCGAGCCCCCCATTCCGCGAAGCATCGGATCGCCACTGGTACCGCCTTTACGCACTACGGAAAATCCCGGAATTGTTTTCAGGTAGTCGGCGCCGTCATTGGCAGGTAATGGCTGACGGGGTTTTTTCGGGTCGGTTACCAGGTTGAGGGGGAGTTCAGTCTTTACCCCAGTAACCACCATTTGTTCCATTTCACTATCTTTTAATGGTTCTGACTCTTCGGATTCTTCCGCTGCGAGATGTGCTGAAAAGGTACAGCAGGCAGCAAGTGCCAGGCTGAGAGGTTTTTTCAGAAAAATTTTAGCGTTGATGCTCTGATGCATGGTTTTCAATCCTTTTCGCTGGCGTTTCGAACACGCAGCAGTGAGCGCGCAGGCCTGAGTAATATTTGGCGCACGCGACATATCCCCACCTGAAAAAGTGGTCGTATTTTGGCAAGACCCAAAGCGCTGAAAATGTTAAGACAGCAATGAGACTTGCGGTCCACAGCGAACTGCAGAGTGATGATGTTGGAATAAAAAAGGAATTAAACCGGGGGGGCGCGAATTAGTGGGCGGCTGTAAGCGTTAGAGATAACGTGGAAAAAAGCCGGATAAGAGGGCGGTTGAGTAAAACCGGGTAGGACTATTTCCAGTTCTGTAGTTGGTGCGCTGGCAATACTGGCAGCGGCGGAAAAATTACAATGGTTATCGGCAAATGAGTGAGCGGTAAGCGTATCGTGGTTGTGGCTTGAAGAGTGGTCGCCGTGATGATCGCTGTGGGAATTCGCTTTGAGGGCATTGAGCAATAAAGCGCTGCGGCTATCGCCATGGCAGAGCCCATAGGGCGTTCCCGCTGCAAAATCTGCCGGCATAAAACCTGCAGGAACCAGGCCTCGCGCGCTGAGAAATACCAGCAATAGCAATAGCGCCTGCCACTGGGACAGACGGGAACAGTATTGGGTGGTGCGCTTACCGCTCATAAATAAGAAGGTCTGTACTTTGCCCGGGCCCATTTTAAATACCCGGAGATGAGTAACAAGAGGTTAACGGGTGATACAGCAAAGTGCCACTGCCCCAAGTTAACTTTTGCGAACTAATACGAGGTAAATTGAGCTTTATCAGGTTTTGTTGGAATTTAATTTCTTTTCTTCCGCGCATTCTAAAAATAAATCTAACTTTGCTGGAAGCTAAAGGTTCCAGGAGGTAGCGCGCTCAATAAGAGATTCCCGGGATTGGGGAGAGTTCCCGGACAGCCCTGGATTATTGCGGGTAGTGGGAAGGTTATAGAGAAGGTTTAAATAGTGGGGGCTCGGAGAGTCCCCACTCACTCGGTGAATTTGACGATTCAGATTCTGCCGCTGCGCTTTAGGCGCCAATAGGCCTCTACCAGAGACTGGTGCAAAAGCTCCGGCCTCGAGTCAACCACTATGACATTGTGTGCCTGCAAATGCTGAAGTAATTGCTCCCTGCGGCGCAGGAAGTTCCTCGCTGCTGCGCTGTTTACTGCACTATCAAAGTTCTGAATCGGCTGTTGCAGCAATTTGTCCACAGAAGTCTCCCGCAGACTGGCAATCATCACCAGGTGATTGCGCGACAGCAATTTGACTGCTGCTAGGAGTTCGTCACTATCTTCATCGCGCAAGTTGGTAATCAGGATTACCAGGGCACGTCGCTTGTGGTGGGCCATCAACTGTTGTGCGGCGCTAGTGTAATCTGCGCTACTAGTGCCAGAGTGGAGGTCGTAGACATTATTCAGCAGTAGGTTGATTGCACTTTCGCCTTTTACTGGAGGCAGCTGTCCACCACTGCTCTCCTGTGCCGCAGCAAATGCCTGCAAGCCGACCGCGTCCCCCTGTTTGATGGCGACATAAGCTGAAAGTAGCAAGCCATTGAGTGCGTGGTCAAAGTGGCTCAGCTCGCCGTCTTTCGCACGCATCCGGCGGCCGCAATCCAGCATATAAATAATTTCCTGGTCGCGTTCGTCTTGGTATTCACGGCTGATCAGTTTGCGCAGCCGTGAGCTCGCGCGCCAGTCCACCTGTCGCTGGCTGTCTCCCTGGCGGTATTCCCGCAGTTGGCGGAAGTCCATGCCCTCACCGCGACGCTGCTGCTGGTGCAACCCCATCAGGCGCAGGCTCTGTTCGGTGGAGAGAGATTGCAGTGAGGAGATACCGAGAAAATTGGGGTAGACCTTGACGGTCTGCTCCTGTCCCAGCCATACCCTTGTCTGCCAGAGTCCCCAGGGAGAGTTGGCCAGTACCTCGATTCGTCCGAAAGAGGCGCTGCCGCGGCGACGGGGTACCAGGTCGTACTCGATGGTGATTTCCTGGTCCGGGTTAAGTTGTGCGGAGCGCGGCAGCCCTGTCGATCCCAGTTGCTGTGGGATTGAGTCGGAAACCTGGAGTAATAGTGGGCGTGGGCCGGTATTGTGAAGTTTTAGCCGCGCAGTATTGCGTACGCCCAGGGCCAGGTTGCCTGGCAATCGCCGCAGCCCCTGCAGACCGGTTACACGGTAACCGGTGAGATAGTCCAGCAGGGTGGCGCTGATTAACAGCACACTCGCTCCCCACCAAAGATTGCCGATAAATGAGCTGGCTTGTGGAAACCAAATTCGCGCTGCTGTAATTGCCAGAGCTGCCAGGCACCAGTAGCCGAGTAGTTTGACCAGACGCGGACTCGGGCCGGTGCGACCGCTTTGTGCTGGTGCTGCCTGTTGCTCTGTTGCAGCTGCAGTCTGTGTCACAGTCGCGGCGCCTCAACACTGTCGATAATCATTGCCAGCGCCGTATCAGCAGTTTCACCGTCAATTTCCATATCTGGAGATAGGCCGATACGGTGGCGCATTACCGGGATGGCCATGGCCTTGATATCATCTGGCAGTACAAATTCCCGTCCCTGTAACAGCGCATTGGCGCGGGCTGCCTGCAGCAGGCCGATACTGGCGCGCGGGCCGGCGGGGCTGCGCAGCTGCGGTGATTGGCGGGTGGCGCGCACCAACCGCACGGCGTAATTCAATACCTGTTCGTCCAAGCCCACCTGGGGCACCAGGGCCTGAAGTTGCTGCAATCCCTCGACAGTAATTTCCCCGGCCAGCTTTTCCTGCAGGCTGCGCTCAATTCGGCCACTGCTGGCGGCGGCGGCCAATTTCAGTTCCGCTTCGAGGCTGGGGTAATCGATGAGGACTTTCAGCAGGAATCGGTCCAGTTCCGCCTCTGGTAGCGGGTAGGTACCTTCCTGCTCGATGGGGTTTTGAGTGGCGAGTACCATAAATGGACTGGGTACTTTCAGTGCCTGGCCGTCGATAGTGACCTGCTTCTCCTGCATCACCTCCAGCAGGGCGGCCTGGGTTTTGGCGGGGGCGCGGTTGATTTCATCCGCCAGCAGCAGGTTGGTAAATACCGGCCCGCGACGCACTTCAAAGCGGCTCTCTCCCATGTTGTACATGGCGTGGCCGGTAACGTCGGCGGGCATCAAATCCGGGGTAAACTGGATGCGACGGAAATTGCCGCCAAAGCAGTTGGCCAGGGTGCGCACCAGAAGGGTTTTGCCGAGTCCGGGTACACCTTCGAGCAGTACGTGGCCAGAAGCCAATAGAGCCACGAGTACCTGGTCAACCACCTGCTCCTGGCCAATCAGCAACCGGTTGATATTGTTGCGCAGTATCTGAAGTTTGGCGGACGCAGCCTGCCAGTCAGGTGACGGGCCCGTGGTTTGTTGTTCTGGTTGAAGGGTGGTCTCGTTCATAGGACTGCCTCAATTCGCTGCAGATTACGCATGTGTTCAGTAAATGTTTCTTCGGTTGTAGGGGGCTTGCCCCACAGGGTTTCAACTATTAGCCGTTCATCCATACCGGTGGAGGCACAGAGCTTGTCGCACAGTTTACGTTTTTTAGTGGCGTTGATATGGGTGGCGCCAAGGCGACGTAGAAGTTCTTCCCGATGGCCGCGCAGCAGGGTTTCCCCCTGGTCGTCCTGCCAGTAGTAATGGCCGCAGGCGGATATATGTTCTAGCAGGGAACGGCGGGATACTTCTGGCTCCGGTTGCAAGGGGCCGAAGCGGCGCCCTTGTAGTAATAGCCAAGCGAGTAAGGCCAGTGCGCCGGCGAGAAAAAACTCTGCAGCGTATTGACGAGCAACCTTAGAAAGGGTTTCAAAGCGGGGGCGGGTGAGAAAGACAAACTCTCCTTCGCCGGCCAGCAATTGTAAGAAATAGGCGTGATCGAAGTGGCCAATACGCTGGGACTGCCACAGGGTGCTGTCAGTCATCAGGGTAATTACACCGTTGCCGCGCTCGAACTGCATAAACGGTACGCCGACATCGCCGCGTCGTACCTTAGCCCAGAAAACAGGCCCACCGTCGATAGTCTCGTCATTAAATGAAGGATGGTAGAGCAGGTGGCTGGCATCGAGGTATAGCTGTATATCGCTGCCGCCCTCAACAGGCAGGGTTACCAGATCCTCCTCTGACACATCGGGGTTGCGAGACTCCTCTTGTTCCTCTGGCTCATCTTCTGTTTCGCCTTCGTCCAGTTTGCGATTGTGCTCCCGCATGGCATCAGCGGGGCTCTGCTCAGGCTCGAGTACCGCATCCTCCCCGAGCAGTTGCTCCAGGGTTTCTTGCAGTTCGAACTTGTTGTGCCCCTCTTCGATAGAGACGTCCATGGACTCAAGTAGCCAATCGCGGTTTTCACTGCGACCGGAGTCGCTGTCGAAGTTGCCGGTATAGGCTATAACGATGGCGTGGCCACCGCGCTCGACCCACTCGAGAAGTTCTTGGGCCTTGGTGGGGTTATAGACCTGGCTGGAGCTGCTGATAAACAGGGTGGCATCGGAGGAAAGGCCTTGGAGTACAGATATATTATCTGCCTGACGCGGCGCCAGTTGGATATCGGTGAGGTATCTTTCTGCTGCCAGGTAGGGATTTCGTCTGGCTTCCATGCTCCAGCCGCTGTCGATCTCCTTAGAGTAGCGCTCGTAGAAAGTGAGGAATAGCCATACAAGTGCAACGCCACTTATGACCAGCGCTGCCAACAGAATTCTCTTAGCGGTCATTGCCAAATTCCTCCTGCCATTGGCTACAAAGTGAGCTTACCTGAGCCTCTTTTGGCGGCCGGTGGGCATAGGCAAGCTGCTGCCAGTTTGCAGTAAGCTCTTGTACAAATTGACTCAGGGCGGGACTTACTGGGCGCTGTACTTCATTCGGCTCCTGTTGCCTTACTTGTACCAGCTGTGCGCATTCACTTTCGGTAAGGTGATCGCCAAAATAAAACTCGAAGTCTTCAATCAGGTGAGAGAGGGTGGCGCGGTACAATAGTCCCAAACTGGCTCGCTTGTCTCCCTCTGTCCACAGGCGCATGACCTCCGCGCAAACGTCATCGGGCAGACTCGATTGGCGTACATCCAGGCCGAATAGGGTTTCGGGGACGGGCTGCTTTTTCTTTGGCTTAGGCTGCCATTTCAAGCTCTGAAGAATTTTATCGTGATGTCTCCAAAGCAGATAGCCCAGGCCGAATACCAAGCCAATCCAGAGCAGCAGCTCCAGGATTTTCGCAATTGTTGGGCCCCATTTAACTTCATCGTCAACTTCAGGCGTATCTTTAGAGTTCTCAAAAAGCCATTCGATAAAGTTAATTAACCACTCGGGGAACTTTTCTTTGACGGCTTCTGTTTCAGATTTGTCTTTTTTGCGCCAACCACTGATCTCTTTCATTTGATGAAAGTCATCGCTGGCGAGAATTTCGTCTATATGCTCTTGGGCCTGCTGGGGGGTTTCCAAAGATGCGGCACTGGCGGGGGGCGCTGGAATTAATGAGCCAAAGGTGAGCCCGCAGATCAGGATTAGGGCAGCAGTGCTTGGTTTTCTTCTGCGGTGAGACTCCTGTTCACGCTGCTGGCGTTCCAGCAGGTCCCGAAACTGGATTTCTATATCCCAGCCTTCCAACTCAATACGACGGCCAATATAAAGGCAAAATCCGCTAACGATATAGAAGGGGGCTACTGCTGCCATAACAAACAGGTAGAGTCCGTTATATATCCATTCCAGCCATTGAGTATCCCCTTGGAGCAGAGGGATCCAATCGATCCCATCGGAATACTGTTCAGGGATAAACAGAAATGCCATCACACTTAATGCGGCAAGTAGAAATATCTCAATATGGTAAAGCGTTAGTGTTAGCCAGGTGGCGGCCCCAGAGTGTTTGCGGTGCAGTACCCCAAGGCGCGAGGTACGGGCCTTACCTGTGGATTGCTCCAGCACGGTAACTGGCATATCGAAAGAGCGTGTGGGGCTCAGCCGACGGAGGGTAAGCCACATAAACCAGTCGCGACGATTCTGGCTAAAGAAATGCTTCAATGCCTCACCAATGGATACCGGTGAGCCAAATAATGCGCGGCTGATCATAAACAGGGGCAGCCGATCAAATACGGGTTTCAGCCACCAAATAAATAAGATGGAGAGCGTTGGTGACTCTGGAAACAGCGAATAACACAAAGCAAATAGCGGTGCTGCAGGCAACAGGTAGACTATAAGAAGTTGCCACCAGTATTTTCGTGCCAGGGCGATACCGAGATCGACAGACTCCCAGGGAGAGCGCAAGCGGGCTCGCACAGCCAGATTCTTAATTTGCATGAGTTGCGCCCTCCCTGCGTCCCGCCAGGATAAAGTACGCAAAGACCAGTACCCAAAACAGGGCGCCTACCCCGAGCTTGATCGCAATCGGTGTGCTGGCACTGGAGGACCAGAAGGCTTCAAGGAAAGCGGCAATCACCAGCATCAGGAAAGTGCCGTACATAATCTTCATTGCTTCGACAGCGGCCAGGCGCAGTGCGACCGTGCGTCGGTGTTGGCCCGGATCCACTAGAGAGCGCCCCAATATCAGGCCCGCTGCTCCCGCCAGTACTATGGCGGTCAACTCAAAGGCGCCGTGGCCAATCACAAATGGGTAGAAGGTGGAGACAAAGCCCACCCGGGTGATATGCCCAAACGCTGCGCCAATATAGATGCCGTTAAACACCAGGAAGAAAATTGAGCCCAGGCCAAACAGTACACCGCCGGCAAAGGTGCGAAAGGCGATGCCAATATTGTTTTTGATATAAAAACCGAACATGAACAGGTCGGTATCAGAGCCGCGCTCGCGGCCCAGTACCCGGTTGCCCGGATCATACATGGATTCAAAACCCATAACCTGTTCCGGTGACATTACTGCGTACACCAGGGCATCGTTGTTGTAAGTGCCGACTCCCAGGATCAGGCCAGGTATTAAAAACAAAGCGGATGCCAGCAGTACTGCGCGGCTATTAGCGCGCACGGCTTGGGGAAAACCCGCCAACAAATAGTGCAACCATCCCTTGCGGCGCAAGGTTTCCTGGCGGTAGACACGGTGATGTGCCGCCATAACCAGCTGGTTGAGGTGGTCTATCAGGCGGTTGGTATATTGCCGCTCCTTTGCCATTGCCAGCTGCTGGCAAAGGTTGCGATAGGCGACGGGTAGGTCCAGGGCCGCAACTTCGGACTTGTTCCGATCCGCTTTCAGCCAGGTTTCTAATTGCTCCCAGCTGTCGCGGTAGCGATTCTCAAAGTCTCTCTGCTTCATAGGTACCTCTGCCTATCCCCTGCCACCGAGTAGCCAACTGCCCACGGAGCGCAGGTAGCTCAAGGCATCGCTGTCCCTTTTCCGAGTAATCGGTTCGAGCAGATTGGCGAGCTCTTGCTGACGCGCTTCGCTTAAATCCTGGTGGCGCTCCAAAAGGCTGACTAGTGCCTGCTGGTCTTGCTGGCGAAGGTTCTGCGGTGGTGGGAGCGGGGTGGTATCCGGCAGGGCAACTGGTGCCTTTTCTTCTTCGCGATAGACCACCAGGGTGGCTGCTGCCAGGTCGCCAAGGCGCTGGAAGTGACGTCCCAGTGTCATGCTTATTACGCCAGTGGCGTAGGCAAATGGCATAAAATCCGCGAAGCGTAACAGGTTGCGAACGATGGATGCTCCCCAAGACACCGGCGTAAGGTTGTCGTTGACCACCATTAGACCAAAGGCCTTTTTGCCCGGTGTCTGGCCGCTCCGCAAAACTTCAAAAAACACCGGGTAAAACCACTCGAGAAGAAAGGCGCAGACGAGCCAGATACCCGCACCGGCAAAGCCGGCAAATAGCAACGCAAAGCCGATCGCAGCCAATATCAATGATCGATAAAACACATCCACTGCATACGCAAGGATACGTGGCACGGGCCCAGCGGCCCGCGCGCGCAAATCAATCCCCTCGGGTGTTTCGACGTTATAGGTGGTATCCAGCAAGCCACCGCTCCTGTCTGGTAGAGAAATTTAATTGTGATTGGGAACGCCGAAAACTTTTCGGTAGGCGACACCAAAAGCAATACTAATCAGCGGTATCGCCCAGATTAGGCCTATAAGTAGGGGGAGGCTGCCAACTAAAAAGATCAGCAAAATGACAATTGCGAAACCAAGGAAGGCAAACCAACTCTTAGTGATGGCTTTACGGGAGGTTTCCAGAGCTTGCCATGGGCTCAGATTGCGATCGGCAATCAGGGGCATTGCCAACATATAAGCAATCATCAGGTAAATGCCCGGAATCACCAGCAATATCAGACCGACCCCAATTAGTAGATAGATCAAGATGGTTGCAAGGCCGAGCGGGACTATCTTGTCGAAGTGTGCAAACACCTCGGTACCGGAAGTCTGCTCGTCGCGGGCGATCTTGATACCAATCATTGTCATACCCACCGCCAAGGGTGCGCTGGCAAAGGTCACGATCAGCTGAGAGAGAATCTCGGCAAATGGCCCTGGGTTGCTGTCGGGGCTGAATGCTGCTGTGCCGCCAGTAATTAAGGTGGCGACGATAGTAATTGCAATAATGGCAACGAAATAGAGCAGCGCTCCCACCCAAACAGTGCCTTTGTTGCCGCTAGTGCGCTGCCAGGCTTCGCTGAGAGTTTCCCCAATAGAAAACGAATAATCCCCGGCAATACCCTTTTCAATAGAGCCTGAGTCGCCATTCTCTGGGCTATTGGCCAAATTTGCTTCAGGGGCCTTATAGATGTCACTCATCCTGTTAGCTGTCCTTATTGAGATTTAGATTATTTATGGGGTGCAGAGTCTTGGGAGGGGAATATCTCATAGGCGGGAGTGGCGAACAATGCCACGCCAATACATCGGCAAATTAGGTGATACATCTTTCTCAGCATAAAATCCCCGGGGAGTGACCAAGGAATAGAATTGATGAAAAAAATACTGTGGATGAGCGGTCTGGTTTTGGTGTTGATTACCGCTGGATATGTCGCCTTGCCGTTTTATTCCATCGAGCAATTGCAGCGTGCGGCGAAAATGGCTAAATCCGATCAACCGCAGGTTAGAACTGAGAGTATCGACACGTTAGAGCGCTATGTCGATTTTCCTGTTTTACGTGACAATTTAAAGATCCGCTTACAGCAGCAACTTAGGAACTCCCTAAGTAATTCTATTCCTCAGGAGTTTGATGAATTACTCAGTGCTGGTGCAAATTTCTTTATGGATCCACTTTTACAACAGTTTATTACTCCTGAGGGCATAGCCGACCTTCTTCGTGGGGGAGAGGATCTGGAGGCATTTCAGCGGGAAATTTATCGACAGGGTAGTGAAACACCGAATATTTCCGCGAATGAGACGTCTGCAGCGGAAGAGAAAGAAGATTCCTGGCAGCGCATGGGGTGGCATTTTACCGACCTCAATCATCTGAGTGTTGAATATGGTGAGCATGGCCGGCCTGAATTGCGCCTGTTGATGCAACGCAATGGTCTGCGCTGGCAGCTGGTGGATATCCAGCTAATTGGTGATAAAAGTGGAGAGAGTCAGGAATGGAGATAGAAAATTCAGTCAACGTCTTTGGCGATCCACTGGTGCCTTGTAGCCTGGACCCGAAGACAGGCTTCTTTCGCGATGGCTGCTGTAACACCTGTAAAGAGGATCTCGGTTCTCATACCGTCTGCGTTGCCGTGACTGATAAGTTCCTGGAATTTTCCCGCAGTCGTGGCAATGACTTGAGTACACCGGTAGAGGAGTTTAATTTTCCCGGTTTAAAGGAAGGGGATCGTTGGTGTCTCTGTGCCGCGCGCTGGCTCGAAGCGGAGAAATTGGATATGGCTCCCCGGGTATTTTTACAGAGTACACATGTGAAGGCGCTGGAAATTATTCCTATGCAAACATTGCGTCGCTATGCGCTGGATTTACTTTAGTTAATTGGGTGGATCAGCTTCTTGTCCACCTATTAACTCCCTTCAAATGGCGGCACGTCCCTGTGTCGCCACGCTACAGACAAGATAGCTACTCGGAACTTAAGAGGGCAGGAAGTCGATTGAGTAGTTTTTGGTAGTACTCTCAACGTTGGCAGAACCAAAATTGATCATGCGGATTCTCGCCAGCAACTTGCGTTCAAGTGCCGGGTTATTGAGCTCGCTCTCTACCAATTTGATCGACGCGATAGCACCATTCGGTGCGATCACCAACTGTACGGTGAGCCTTCCCTGTAGAGTTGGGTCCCTGCGCAGCGCGCGATTATAGATTCCAATAATGGCCTCTTTATTGGCTTCCATAACACTGCGAATGGAATCGTCGGTACGTATGGATTTTTGCCCTCTGGCCTTGGCCACCGCTTCTTTGGCTGAACCCGTTGCCTGGGTACTTTGTACTCGGGTGTTCTCACGACCGGCCAGTGAGACACCACCGGTATCGCGACTCACTCTACCGGCGGCAACGCCGCCACTGGAGGCTTTTGACTTATCCGCGATCATACCGCGTTCTATTTTAGAGGCAGTAGCATTCCCCGAGCTGAGCTGGCCCCGGCTAATATCCGAGGTATTAAAACTCTCGCGCATATCCAACAGATCATCGGCGAGTGCATTCAGGCCGCTATTGGCCGCTTTCTCCCGGGCCTGCTGTACTTTGGCAACCGGGGGATTTTCAACCTTGCGCGGCTTCTCCACAGGCTTGGGCTTGTCGGGTGTTTCCGCTTTCTTTTTGGGTTTCTCTTCGGGCTTTTTCTTTTCCTCGGGCTTCTTTTGCTCTTTGGGTTTCGGCTTTGGCTTGGGTTTTGGCAATTCCTTTTTTTCCAGAATCACTTTGGCCAGCTGTGGTGGCACCCTTTCGGCCTGTTCCCGGGTGAGTTCGGGTACTGGCGCCAGTGCAACGGCAATGCCACTGATGGCCAGGGCTATCAGGCCACCGCGCAGCAATTTGATAAAGCGCTGATCCTCCTCTCTTGAGGCGGACCAAGGTAGCACTGTTTCCTGTAGTTGCCAGGGGGCGTAACTAATGGTTGCTGTACTCATATCAGGATTCCACCCCCGAGGGATCTTCCGGCGCTGTTTGTTCTACGGCGAAAGACATATCGCGGAAGTCTGCGGCTGCGCAGGTGTGCATGATCTGCTTCAGCAACTCATAGGGAACTTGTTCATCACCTAAAATAGTCACTGCTCGGCCCAGAGTTTTCTGGGCTTCGCTCAGCTCTCCCGCTCGTTCAGCACGGTATTTAAGCTCTGTTACCAGGGCCTCAATATTCTCTGCGCTGGGATCGATGTCATCGATGTTGGCGATAAATCGGTCCCCGACAAACAGCTGTTTATTGTTGACCCGCACTACAGTAGTCACCTCGGGTTTCTGTTGTGAGGTGGACTTGGGCAGTTTTATGGTTTTATCAGTCTGCAGAACCTGAACATCACTGGTTGAGTTCACCAGAAGGAAAAACACCAGGATGGTGAAGATATCCATCAGTGATACCAGGTTCAGTTTTGACTGCTGCTTTTTTTGCCTTTGCCTGCGCTCTTGCAGTTTTGCGGCTGCATTTATCTTCATAGTTTGGCCCCGCTATTTTGTCTGCTCCGGTGCATCGCCGAGAGATATCTGGGGGAACAGTTCTGCATCAACAACAGATGCGGCCACTACAGCCCGGTAGCTGCGTGCAGTATCCATGGCGGCGACCAGAGTTTTGTAAGGCGTTCCCTTTTCTGACAGGATCACCAGATCATCTTTGTCGATAGATTTTTCTCGCAACTGCCGTTTTATCTGCTGTAAAACGATAGATATCGTGGAGAAATCCGGTGAGTTTTCTTCGTGTGGGATGCGTTTAACCCGCTGCCCAGCGGGATAATTGATATCAACATACTGCGTACGCAAAACCAGTTCGAGCTGGCGATTTTCCTCCATACTGCTGGAACTTCCATCGCTGATACCCGGCAGATTCAGCTTGAGCACGGAGATATGGGAAAACACCATATTTAGCAGTAGCACAGGAACCAAAATGGTCATCAAACTCATAAACGAGGTGATATCGAGTTCCGCTTCCTCATATCCACGCCGGCGAATATTTATGTTCAGCATGGCGGTATCCCTTAGCTGTTAGCGGTGCGTTGTTCCGCTTTCTGTGGGCGTCCCATGGTCAGCAGATTAAGGAATTTAACCCCGGCCATTTGCAAACTATCGACAATCTCATTGGTTTTATTTTGTAGCATTGAGTTAAACAACAGCAGGGGAATGGCAGAAATCAAACCGAATGCTGTAGTGTTCATCGCTACGGAAATACTGGTGGAGAGCATGGTCGCTTTTTCAGATGGGTCGGCACTGGCTACTGCGGTAAATGCAGCAATCAGACCCATAATAGTGCCGAGTAGGCCCAGCAGAGTGGCAATATTAGCGAGAGTGGCCAAGTAACTGGTGCGTTTTTCCAGACGGGGAACAGCTTCGAGAATCCCTTCCTCAATAGCCAGGGCAATATTTTCCTCGCGCTTCGCAAATTGCAAAGTGTTGATGCCCGCTGCGGCGATACGGCCCATTGCTGCATCGTTGTCTCGGGCCAGCTGCAAGACACTTTGATAGCTGCGTTTTTGCAACATGGGCAATACTTGTTGATACGCCTTTTTATTGGCATTCCGCGCGCGTGATAAAAATATCCAGCGCTCTACTACCATTGCCAGTCCGATAACCAGGACCACTGCAATTGGGTACATGAAGGGTCCGCCATTTTGGAAAAAACGCAGCATCTCTTGAGTGAATTCCATGATTTAATTCTCCACAGATAAAGTTATAAATTTGTAGTGCAAAGGGAGAGCGATTGAGTTCCCACCCTTGGTGTATAAAGAGGGCCGCGGGACGTTGAAGCCTGCTGCGGCGGTTCCATGTCTTCGCTGTATAAATTCAGCAGCGCCACTTCCATACGCCGCAAAAATTATTTTTTATTTTGATGGGTCGGCCTAATCGGTTTTTTCCTGTTCAGCTTGTAACAGCTTTATTTCCCGCCGAAATTCCGAATATTCCTGATGTTCAAATACAGAGGAGAAAGTTTGCGGCAGAACGCTGTCGAGCCTTTGTAAACTGTCGGCTTGCTTCCAGGGAATGATATATAAAACCTTAGGTTGTTCCTGACTGCCAATTACAGTGGACTCCAGCGTTGTTATTTCCTCTGCTGTTGCGCCATATGCAAAGATAGACAGGCTCAGTATGAGGCTAGAAAATAATTTCATTGTTAAAGTCTCCGCTCCAGCTCGAGTATCCATGCACTGAGCAATTTATCCTGTTCAGTACCGGAATCTTGCGCTGCCATATAGTGCTGAAGGGCGCGCTCGGGTTGTTGCAGGTAAAGGTCGTAGAGGATTCCCAGGTTGCGGTGTGCATCGGCATAGTGTGGCCAACGCTCTATGGCGGCGTTGTAGTATTGCTCTGCATCTTCGAACCGCCCCCGGTCACGCATCAGCGCAGCGAGACGATTCCAGGCAAATACATTGTTATCGTTTACCGCAATAGCCTGGCGAAAGCTGCGCTCGGATTCCTCGTATTTCTCGCCGGACTGTTGCACGATTGCCAGATTAAGCCAGGCTCCAGAGAGTTCCGGCCACTTTTCAGTAATTTGGAGCAGTTGCGATTCAGACGCAGGTAAATCATTTGCCTGAAAATTCTGGCGAGCCAGTTCCATCGCCGTACGGGCCTGTTGCGGTACTCTTTTACCATCCCGCAAGTAGGGATTCTCTGTAAGTTGTTGCGCGGCGTCACTATCTGCGGGCGATGTCGTCTTTTGCAGGCCGCTACATGCAGAGAGTAGAAAAACCAATAGCGCAGTAGTGAATAACCGTGCGATTGAAGATAATTTCTGGGCGCTAAATTCAGTGCAGTGCATCACTCCACTCCAGGGTTTTTTCTTCTTTTTTGTAGCGTGCGGGTAACAGCTCTCCCAGTGAATGGAAGCTGCGTTTAACCCAGTCGTCGTAAATACCCACAACCGTGCGCTGGATATTGGCCTCGTGAAGTTCTATGGACTTCTCCTCGAAGGGATAGGCCTGTTCCTCCAGTAGAATTTCGTATTGTTCCAATTCCAGCTCGTTCAGGTTTTTAGGGCGCTGTGAGTCCATCAGGTCACGGCTGAGCTGTCGGTACACTTCCGCGAGGCGATAGTTTGCTTGAGGGGTGAATTCTGCGATGCCAAACTCCAGGACTTTGCGGTAATCTGCCACGGTGGTTTGCATGGCCCGCTTTTTATTAGCGAGACTGGTCTTTAACGGCAAGCGAAGTGCCAGTTCAGCAAATTTCGCATAACTTTGTTCCGCCAGTTCACTTTGAGAATAAGCGGCCAGGTAACGCCCGCGGGGTGACTGCAGCGAGTTCTGTGAAAGTTGTTGTAGCCAGTAATTCCGCTTAGTGGGCTTTTTGGTCTGAGCGTAGATTTCGACCAGCTGAAATTGCGCTTCCAGACGTTGCTCAGCGGGCTCTGGCCACAATTTGCTGTAGTTGCGATAGCTTTCAATAGCCCTGTTGTACTCACCGGCTTTTTGCAGGTTTTCTGCTGCCATAAACAGGGATTGACGGCGAACTTCCCGATCCGGATCTGTAGCGGCTAATTGCAGTAATTCTGAGGCGGCAGCCGCCGGCATTTCCAGAGCTTCAAAGATAACGATGGCTTTGGCAGCCAGTGTCGGCGTCAAGGTGTGCGCGGGATAAAACTGGCGGAAATCAGCGAGTTCTGTGCTGGCGCGCTGCCACAGCCCTAATTGAATAAGAAAATTAATCGCATCATATTGGGCGGTGGCCGCAACCTCTGTGCGCCCGCTATCGCGGATACGCAGCAGGTGATTGAGGGCTTCCTCACTGGGAGCGGCATCCTCACTCTCGCGCTGGGCCAAAATGATTTCTGCCTGGCGATAGATGGATAACTGCAATTGGCGCAATGCGTCTTTGCGCAGCTTATCGTCTGGCTGGTAGCCGAGCGCGCGGGTATAGGCAGCCTCTGCCTGGGGATATTGCTTCAGGGAAAAATGGCTGTGGGCCAGTATTATTGCAATACTTAGTTGCTGTTGCCTATTGGCTGGCGGTTGCCATTGATCGGCGTGCTCGGCAGCGGCGATGGCTTCGGCAAAGCGCGATTGTTGTAACAACTTATCGGCAGCGGCCAGCTGTACTGGCAGAGCTCTCGGGTCTTGGGGCCAGCTCTGTGCAAATTTCAGGCTCGCTTCGATATTGCGATCGAGCCACAGGATTTTCTGTTCCGACTCTTGATCCGGAGTTTGTTCATGCACTCTGGCTGCACTGAGGATGGCTCCGTAGCCGGCTTCGGCAGCATACTTGTGATCTTGGTATTCCCAGGCGACCTGGCTGTAAGCGCGCCAGGCGGCGGGGTGATCTGCAGCCTGCTCAAGACACTCCGCCATCAGGAAAACCATGGATGGCGTGCGTGGATCTTGTGGAAAAGTCTGCGCGTATTCCTGATATAACGCGGCGGCGCTGCGATAGGCACCCAGTGATTGTGCGCTGACAAGGCGACGTTCTTTCACCTTATTCGCGGGTAGTTTTGTGACCTGCTGAGCCAATTCCTGAGCGCGGGCGTGGTCAAACTGGGCCAATTCATACAGCCATGGTTGCAGGGTTTTGGCCAACTCCTGTTGTTGAGTTTCACCTGCTGCTTGCCAGTAATCACTGTTCACACCATAGCGACGCACAAAGTCCCGCTTCGTGGGTAGAACTTCCTTATGTAGTCTCCCCGCTTGCAAGGTTTCAACGGCGAGAAGATGAAGCTGTGGGGCTTGCTGGGTTTGTGGGTAGTGATTGACGAATTGTAAAAAGGTATCGGCACTATTGCGGAACAACTCTTTTTCCCGATACCAGGTACCGAGTGCACTGTATAGCTGGTGCTGATAGGGACGTGGCTCTCCATTGAGATTAAAAGACTCAATGGCTTCAGCACCTCCCAGGTAGCTGAAGTTTAATGCGAGCCCACGCAGGCTGTCTTCACGCAGGCGCTGCCGCCCAACAGGGAGTTCCTCCCCCTGTTCCTCACTGTGCAAAATATCCAGCGACTGGAGAAAAATTTCTGTGGATGCGCGGTAATTGCTCGATTTAAATTCTGACCAAGCCAACATATAGCGAGCATTATCTGTAAATGGACTCGGCCCCTGCTTGAGCAATGCACGGAAATCTCGGGCGGCACTTGGGTAGTCTTTGCGATTGAATGCCGCCTCGCCACGGCGGAATAAGACTTCGCCGATAAACGGTGAGTCCGGTGCGCTACCGGCTATCTTTTCCAATGCCTGTAAGGCTGCAGGCATTTCCCCATCCAGTGCCCGGGCGCGGGCTAAGCGATAGAGAATGTAATCATCTTTTGGGCGCTGGGCAGAGAGACTTTGGTAATAATCTACCGCGCTGGAGTAGTCGACAATGGTATCCGGATTGTCGGACTGTTTTTGCTCCAGTCGTTCCATTTCCAAGTCAGCAAGGCGCAGATGGATTTGTTGCCGAACCTTGGGATCGGCGTGGCTGTCCAGTGCTGTGCGGTAACTTTGCACCAGGTTTTCCAACGCGATAGCGGTTTGCACGGGCGGGCTTTGTGGTGCCTTTTCCTGGGAGCTGGGCGGGTTGGCACGGGGCAGGTCAGCCAGGGTTTGTACCGGTTGATTGCCACAAGCTGTCAGGGCACAGCAAATACCAATAGCCAGGGAGCGCAGGGTAAACACAGTTGCCGGATGCGGGGCGTTATTCATTGTCTGAGGCCCCGGTATTATCCGTGTCACTGTCAGCCTGAGAGGTTGCGGGGATCGTCTGCATTTCAGCGTCTTGCAGACGTGCGATAGCCAGGCGTGTGTGGGCCATATAATTGTGAATTTGCTGCTGCTCCCTACCCAGCTGGGCGATAACCTCTCGGCGTAGGTCGGCTTCAATCAATTCGCTGGCTCGACCAATCGCCGCTTGCTGAGCTGGAATTTCGTCATCGGCGGTGACCACCCGATAGGCTAGTTGGCGCAGTTGTGGCCCCCGCTGTGCTTCGGTATCTGTTTTCTTGCGTTGTTCCCGCCCCCTGCGTAACTGCTCTTCGAGCAGCTGTAGGGATTTTCGCTGCTGCCACAACTTCTCGTGATACTGTTCGTTGGCTTGCCAAAGCAAAATCCCCCGGGCTTTCGCCAGGGTTTCCGCTTGTTGTTGGCTGGCTTTGCCGCTGTCCTGGATTTTTTTAAGATGTTCTTGAGCGCCGGTGAGAATTTCCAGTAATTCGAGGGTTTCACTTTGTTCATTTGGAGTGGCGGTGGTCGCCAATAAAGTGAGTGCGTCGCGCTCCTGTTCAATATGCTCGAGAGCTGCCCTCAAATGATCGTATTGCTGGGTTGCCATCTGCAACTGCTGGTCAAACTGGGCGCTATTGTAGTTATCAATAATCGTTGTACGGCGCAGGTGACGCTCTTCGATAACGTCGGCAAATTGGGGTAGTTTATCTTGCCAGGTCTGTAGTACCTGGGTGAGCTGCTGCAGATCGCGCAGCTCGGTGAGCCGCAATTGGAAGCGGTCACTTTGCAGGATTGGCCGCAGAAAGTGCTGGTTATCGCGCAATAGGGGAGAGGCCTGGGCCAGTTGTAACCAGCCATAGCGCCATGCCTCGCGCTGAACAGGATCATAGGCCAGTGGTTCCGTCGCCAGGTCTTGTTGTAACTGGTGTAACTCAGTAAGTGTTTCCAGGTAATAAGCTTCAGCGCTTTGATATGCTCTGAGGGCTACAGAGCGATTTTCCAGTTTTTCGTAACCATAAGGCAGGGCTACCATCGCTTCCCGTGCGGCGGGACTGTAGCGGTGCTTATCCAGTAAAAACTGCAGTGCGTCTATGCCCGCTTGGTAGTCTTCACCATTGATAGAGGACCAAGCCATCCCTAGGAGTGCGCGAGTTGCCCAGGGCGTGTTGAGGCGAACCCTGGAAAAGGCTTCTTTAGCTGCGCTGTGTTGCTCTGCAAGAGCCAGGGCGTACCCCATACCAATATGGGCTTTATCAATGAGTATGGGAATTTCAGACGAAGGAATATCAATTGTTTCTGCAAAATCAACAGCGACTTGATATTCGTGAATTGCTGCAGGCAATTGGCCGGACCTGGCAAAGGCTGCGCCTAAGTTGATATGTCCCAATAACTTTTCCGCAGGGTATAAATCGCTGGTTTCCAGTAATTTTTGAGCCGTGGTGAGGTCTTTATTGCGCAGCGCTAAGTTGAGAGGTAGAGAGGACTCCTCGGCAACCCCTGACTTTTCCAAGTGTGCTGCAGCGCTGACAAAATCACCGTTCAGGTAATTTAATTCGGCCAGCTTTAACCAGGCAGTGCGGCGATATTTTGGCGCAGCCTCGACATTACTCTGCTGTTCAAATAGTTCAGCTGCTCGTCTATGTAAACCAAACCCTAGGCTGATCCCGCCCTCTATCAATGCGGCGTTATCCCTGTGAATTTGAATTGAATCCCGCTGTTGAGCAACCAGCAGTGTGCTCAGGGCATCAAAGTAATTCCCTTGAAAATACTCGTAAAGCGTAGCGCCATAAGCCAGGTCTTGAGCCCTTTGGTATTTTTGTGGGGCTCGCTGCTCATTGCTGGGACTGTTTGTTTCGGCCACAGTATCAGCTTCCTGAGCGCAAAGGTTACTTGCGGCAAGGGTGAGCGCCAGGGATAGGGTGCGGGTAAAAGATGGGTAGTGCATGGCTAATCAGGGCGTTGGCCACTGCACCAACTCAAACTCCGGCTGTTGTTTTCCGGAGTTGTCTGAGATAACCAGTTCAATAACGGCGGGCTCATCACTTTTATTCAATTCCAACTTGGCTGCCCGCTTGTATTCGCGCCCTTCGGGCCCAAGGCCAGTTATAAAAGCAGAAATAGTGTAATCACCGGATTTTAGGTTGCCTTTGTAAAGCGGTTGAATGCCACCGCGAATCAACGCTTCCCGCTGATGTTCCGTATATAGATGACTTGCACTTAACTTGTTATCGATGTGTAGCTTTACTGCATCCAAAGTAAAATAGTGGCCTACATCCATAGATACATAAAAGGCAATTTGGCTCTGTGCGGGATAGAGCAAATCTTCTTCAAGAATCAATAAATCCCTGTTTAATTTGAGTACATCGCGCTTTAATTCTTCCAATTTCTCCGCAGAGAAATCGCTTTCCTGAGCCTGCACAAGCACAGAGCCTAAAAGGCCGATAAATAAAATAAAGCACTGAAAGGGGCGTCTCATGGCAGACCTTTTGATAGGAATTGGCATTATTCTTTGGTCGGCGCAAATTATGTCAGGGGATCAACGATCTGATGTGATCTTGTTGGCAAATTTTTTATGAAGATAAAACGGATTACTCAAAGATTCTCCAAACCGCGACTGAAAAACAGCTTCCGGTTACTATCGATAACTACTGCTTCAAATTGGGGCAATCGATTAATAAGTGCCAAGCCTTTCTCTTTTCCCAGAACAAACACACTGGTAGAAAGGGGGTCGGTATCAAAGCCGCGGGGGCCAATAATGCTGACACTAATCAACTTATCAGTGTCTTTTGCAGAAGTTTCCGAGGGTTTTCCTGTGGATGGGTTAAAAATATGGTGCACTCTATCCTGCTGCTCATCAATAAAATAACGCTCGTAATCACCTGAGGTAGAGATAGCAATATCACGCAGGGGGATAACCGCAGCATTTTTACTTTTTTCACGGGGGTGGCGAATACCCACTAACCAGGGTTGCCCCTGTTTATCTCCCAGCATGCGTGCATCGCCACCGGCACTGACGCTGGCGCAGCAAATGTCTGCCTGCTTGAGGATCTCAATTGCCCGATCAACCGCATAGCCTTTGGCAATTCCCCCCAAATCTATTTTTGTGTTTTTGTGGCCAAAACGGAGTGTATTGGCCTTTTTATTCAGTTTTAAGTGGCGGTAATTCAACGCTTCTAACAACGAGTCCGTCAGCTGGGCGTCTGCCTGTTTCTGCTGGCGAAAATCATAGTGCTTGCCCAGGGTGGCGTAGCTGATATCGAATGCACCGTCGGTGAGCTGGCTAAACCAAAGGGACTTATCAATCAGGTTGGTGAGCTCTTTGGAAATATTGACGTTTCCCCGGCCAGCTGTGCGGTTAACGAGTGATAGTTCACTGTTTTTCTTATAGGGAGAGAGCTGATCGTCAAGTCGATGAAACTCTGTCATGACCTCTTCAATAAGGTGCTCAGCCTCATTGTCGTCTTCGTGCCATAGTTGCAGGCGAACCTGGGTTCCCATAATTGCACGTTCAGCGTAGTGCCATTCGGCCACAGAAGGAATCGCGCAAAGTGTGGCACCACACAGTAATAGTGATTTAAAAACGCGGAACATCACTTATCCAACTTAAATAATGGGGGCGAAGGCAGTCATACTGTCTTGTAAGTTACTATCGCCGAGACCGTGATTCGGAAATAAGGTTGAGAAATTACCTTGCTCCCCGTGCAGGGCCATATAATTGAGCACTACAGTTTCCACTAATAAATTGACGTTGTTAGCGGCTGGGGTGGATGTTGTTTCTACGTCACCGGAGCTGCGCATATAGCCGAGTTGCTGGTGAATCGCCTGCTCATCCGCTGTGCCACCGAGTAATTGTGGTCGGCCCGCCGGGTTGTATACCAGGAAAAATGAGGCGGCTGTCTGTTGGTCATCGCCAGTCCAGACACCTTTGCCACGGCCTTCTACCGAGTCGTCCAGCATTCCGTTGGAGAAAACGGAACCATCACTAAAAACGTAAATCATCAGGGGCTGGTTGCGGCGGGCGGCATACTCCAGGCAAGCGCCAATACAGCGCCCAGCGCGCAAATCGCGAATCTCTCCTGTGGCGCGGTCGCCGGTATGGTAGTCATAGCCGCCCATGGTAATAGTGCCTGCACCGGCATATCCATTGACGACCAGCTTCATCACTGAGGCGGTCTTTTGGAACTCTCTGTCTCCACTCAATTCTGAACTGGTAAAAACACCGGATGGCCCGACGATATCTGGATCGGATTCGGGATTTAAATCGGCCGGGTTGCCAAAGCGATCAGCCAGGTCAGCGCTTTTCATATAGCCGCAACGCACCAGGTCTTTAATGACTGCATCGGTGCTGACTTTAGTATTTACGTTGCTGAGTTTCGCTTCGGAGATACGGTACATGGACTCCATTACTGCGACAGTGTCCTCCTGACTGAGCAGCCCCACCAGGTCTCCTACATCTACAAGGCCGGTAACGTCGGAAGAGCGATCCACTTTGGTGGGGCGAACTTCGGGGTTGATCATGGCGGAAGGAGCCATGGAGTTGCCACCGGAATCACTGGAGCTGGAGCCGATCAGGGCCAGCAGGGAACCGTTGGCTCCCGCCTGGTTAATACCGTACATGGGATTGTGTGGGTTGTTGCCTGTATCATTTTCCGAGCGAGCGGGAATAACTGCACCGTTGGTCGCCGATGCTGTGCCAGCAGCGATTTTTTCCAGGATGCCTCGCAACATGCCGCTGTCACTATGGAAGGCGAGACCCAGGTCAGTATTGATAAATTCATCACCGAGGGAGGGAACTATATCCCCGGGGAGGCCTTGCTTGTTGTAGCCGGCTGTGCCGAGAAAATCCATTTGTCCGCCCTCTTTACCTACCAGCACATTGGAGCCTGCGATATTGGCGCCGCCGGCGAGATCGAAACAAATAAAAGGAATTTTACCGGCACCGAATGCACTGACGTCACAGGGGCCGCCATTGGTTTTTCGCAGTGCTTCCAGGTCCGAGGAAAGGGCTGCATGGGCACTACGGGGATTGGCAAACAAGCTGAAGACAGAGCCGCCCAGCACTGTTCCCATACCCGCTCGGAAGCCTTGAGCGAGAAAGTCGCGGCGTGTAACCGGGCGGTGGTGGTCCGGGTGCCGTAGGGGCTGGTCCAGATCAAAGTGTTTTTTCTTGCTCATAATATTCCCGGATAGAGTTTTCGGTGTGCCGGCTCTTTATTGTGGAGGGGCTCTACCGGCGAAAGCTTTGCCGACAAAGCCGCTAGTCTTTTTTATGCGATTAGTGAATCAGGATCATGGCACTGCCCATGGCGGCAGCACATACGGCTTTCACCGTAGTTTCTGTGCGACCTGAATTGCAGCTGCTGCCACAGGCGGTCATGGTGTCGATAAGCGTGTCCAGTTCTGTCTCTACAGAGGCTAGGTCCGGGGCGCTGGCAAGCTGCGAGACGCTACCGTCATGCCAGTTCATCTCGTGGCCAAGCAAACCTTCCATGAGCGGATCGATAATCTGCGCGCGCTTGCTGGCGCTGTCGAAGGCGGTGTCTGCGGAAGCGCTGAAGTCAAATCCACTGAAGTAGCTGCTGCGCTCACTGGAGTCCACCAGGGTGCTGCAATACTTCACTGCCAGCTGGGTAATACCCATTTGCTGTGCAGCGAGGAATCCTTCAATGTCACTTTCAACCGGAAGCTGGCGTTTCACAGTTTCCCAGGTTTCATAAATATCCGGGTGGGACATGGAGACTCCGGTCGCCTGGGACAGGCTTGCATGGATTTGTTCAAATCGGCGCAGACCTATGCGCGATTGCGCTTCCAGGTCAGCGGTATCCGCAGGTTCAGCTGGAGTGGCCTCAACCCGGTTATAGGTTTCGCTGCCGATTTTCTCGAAAGTCAGGAAAAATTCATCATCGAGGGGACCCTTATCCAGAGTGATAATAGTCCCGAGCCTGGAAAGCTGCTGGCCTTCACCTGCTACGTAGCTATTGTCGACTGCAGTGGATAACTTGGACCAGGCCTGGCCCACCTCCGCTTCGCGGCCATTAATACCGATACGCATTCCCTCAATGGCGATTCCAGATGGATCGACACTGTCGTCGAGGCTGACAAATGTGGGTTCACTAAACAGGTAGGCATAATTATCAAATTGCTGCACAGTAAACATGACATAGCTTTCGGCAATGCCTGTGTGCTCTTCAACTTTGAATAACAGCAGATATTTTTCACCGACACCGACTTCGTAGTTGGTAGCGATATCCTCTTCCGATAGGGCGCGGGAGTGAATTGCCAATAGGCGAATGGAGCCTTCCCAAATATTGCCGTTACTGACTTCGCTGCCCACTGCGAGGGCAAAGGTATCGTCCCAGGTAGAGAGCAAACCGGATTCACTTGGGTCCGGCTCCCCGGTATTTGCACCGTTAACGTAAAGCTTGCGTCCGTTAATTGGATCGTAAGTGGCCACCACATGCTGGAGACTGGCTTGTACAACCTGGTCAGCATCATCGGTTGCCAGGGCAGGCATACCGTCCGCATCGGTGTTGTCATTGCGGTTTTGCACGGTGTAACTGTATTGATCCTGGCCGAGAGTGAAGTTGCGAATATCATCGCCACCGGAATAGGTGACGATACGCGCGGGCCCATCCTGTGAGACGTTGGCTGGTGCCGCCCAGATTTCAATTGAGTATTCACCGGTGGCTGTGAGTGTATCGTAAAGTTTGCTGCTGGTTGCAGTAGCTCCCTGTGCTTTACCCCCCTTCAATTGCAGCCCCCAGGAGTCGATCCACTCCACATCGCCAGATAAGGCGAGATCAATTGCGGGGTTAACCCCGGATGTATCGTAGGCAGTGGTGCCGCTGCCGGTTTTAAATTCATAGAGAGCAATCGCATTGCTCTCTATACGGCCGCCACTACTCGCAACAATACCGTCCGTGAGGCGCAGTGCCTTACTAATAACCCAGTCGGGATCTACCTCGGTGAGACTGATGGTATCGGCGAAGGCCTGAATTGCCGCAGTCATCTCAGCTTCGTTATCTGTGCAGTTATCCCAGCAGTTGTGGTATTCACTGCCCAAGCGCACAGAGAAGCGTGAATCGACCGGAGAATCCAGGTTAATTTTGCTGGTTGCAGATGCGTAGGCCAGGTCGACATCTGAGCTGGCAAAGTAGGGGGTCTGTGCCGTTGTCGCATCTTCACTGTGACAGCTGGCACAGTAGCTGCGCAACAGAGGGTAAACTGTAGTGCTAAAGCTGCCGCTGGATTCGGGGAAACTCTTACTGGCACCCACTTCACGCTCGACAGGAGCGACAAGGGTGAGTGTGTTACTGAGGCCGGCGCTGGACCGGGCCCACTCCTCGATGTAATTGGTTATAATTTCCGCACAGGCATCATTGCTGGAAAGCCAGCAGTTGTGCCCTCCACCAACTTTGGTTACCAAACGGGATTCATCGGGAACTGATAAGTTAATTAACTCGCGTCCGGCATCGTAGGCAGCATTGATATCATCGCCGCGGACAAAATGTGGGCTCTGGTTATTTTCAATATGACAGCTGCCACATCGATTTGTCGCCGCTAGGTTATCCCAGATGTACTGCTTATATTGATTGACATCATCGGTTTCAGGATCTGGTCCGGAGTAGGCAGCGGTGCCATCGTTGTCGCTGATATCCGGTTGACTTTCGGTGCCCTCTCCACTGCCACCACTACAGGCACTGATTGCCAGGGCAGCACAAAACAGTGAAGCGATACGAAGCGTGCGAACTATCAGTGTATTTTCTATCACTGGGAGACTTTTATAGGTTTTCATTTTTTAATCTCCCGCGCAGTAAACCGCAGTGTCTGCGTATACCTGCTTAAGTTTGTAGCCGGTATTGCTGAAGTCATCGGTAATAGTTTCGATACGGTTGCGGTCGGTAGAATCTTCCGGCTCGCGCAGACAAACTTGGCGAAACACCTTAGTTACTTGGCATTTAGCGAAAGCTCGGCTGTTAGACAACTCCTCTCCCAGGGATTTGATACCGTTGCCGTTGCCGGACAAGGTGTCGCTCCAGCCCAGATGCATATTTATGCCCTCGCGCCAGTAATTAACCCAGCTGTCGTCGGGAATAATAAAACCGTGGGGAAAATTGCCGCTGTTGATCAGGTTTTTGGCCTTAACACGGCTGCCGGTTTCTGGATCTATATCACCGGCTGCGTTGTAATCCAGGGCTCCCTCTTCTCCATCGGGATCATTGTCTGCATCGTATACATAGTCGTAGTAAGCGAATGCCTGTGCCATGGGGTCCATGCCGCTGTGGCAACCGATACAGTTATTTTGGAATACCCGACTGTCGCCCCCAGGGCTGCGGCTTACGTCCTGTCGAATACGATCCGGTGAGCGGGAAGTATCCTGCACCTGCTCCATGTCGTTACACAGGTGATTGAGCATGGTAAAGCGAAACATGGCGCGATTGGTTCCCGCACTAAAAAAAGCCTTTGCAGCGGCGCGGCTGGTAAGAACGCCGGCGGTGGCATCTGCGGGGAGACCATTGAGAGAGGATTGAGCTTCCTGCACCAGATTGTCCTGCAGGGAATAGCCCCCGGCTTCCAGTGTCTCGTAGTGGTCGTTATTTCCCATGTTGTAGGAGGGCAGGCCAGAAATATCACCGGTGTAGAGAATATTTGCCGAGAGCAGTTGGCGGAAGTCCATATCGTCCCGAACCATGCCGATTACCGTCGCAGTGTAATCATTTAATGGTTCAAATACGTCCTGCTCCTCATTAGTCCAGGGGGTGGCCAGATTTTTTAGGGTGACATTATAGAAGGCGTCATTCTCCATTGCCGTATACGCCGCAGCGGTGGGATCACCGTTTTCTATATCCTCTGCCATATCCAGCAATACACTCTCGCTGGGAATGGTTCCGGTGATGCGGCTGTGAATTTGGAGAGCCTGGTCCTGCGATGCTGATAGGGCAGAATTGCTCCACAAACCTACTCCGAGCAGTGCGGTTACCGTGGTGAGCCGGAGTACACGCGCTCGAGACGAATTATTTTTCATTGGACTATTTTTGTCGGTGAGATCACTGGGATGTGGCAAAGCAGTCTAAAAGCAGATTTCAACAATGTCAGAATGACTTTCAATATTTGCGTCCCAGTTGGCAAACTTTTTGTGCGCAACTTGCGAGAATTAGCCTCAGCGGTCAAAGCCGTATAAAAAAGTTCTTAGGCTAAGAGCACAAAAAAGGCGTGTGCTGCTCGTGCCAAACCCGGGTGGATAACAAAAATGAAATGTTTGCGTGCGCTACCGCTTTTGCTATTGGTGACGGCCTGTAGTGGCGGTGGCAGTTCCAGTGGTGGTGAAGACCAAGCCGAAGATCCCGTGGTGGAGGACTATCCTGTTGCTTTTGTACTTCGTCAATTAAGTAGTGACGATGATGGCAGCCTCCTTCAGGATAATATTTATGAGCCCGGGGAATTTTTTGCCGGAGCTCAACTGATTTTAAAAGACCGTGCAACCGCCAGTGCTGCAGAAACTGTCATTACTGCAAATATATTTGACGGTGATTACGATGTAAAAGATCTGAATACTTCAGCAGATGGCAGCCAGCTTATATTTGCTATGCGGGCACCGGAAATAGAAGACGCTGATGACGATGAGCAGCCTACCTGGAATATTTGGGTATACAACACCGAAACAGAAGAACTCAATCGGGTAATTGAGTCAGATTTAACTGCTGAAGAAGGCCAGGATATCGCTCCCGCTTTTTTACCCGATGGACGCATTATTTTTTCTTCTACCCGCCAGCGGCGCTCCAGAGCTCTTTTACTGGATGACGGTAAACCGCAATTCTCGGCCCTGACTGAAAATCGAGAGGAGCCGGCATTTGTACTCCATGTAATGGAAGCGGACGGAACCGATATCACTCAGATATCGTTTAATCAGAGCCATGATTTAAATCCAGTTGTATTGAGCGATGGACGGGTCCTGTTTAACCGCTGGGACAATGCGGCAGGTATCGATAAATTAAGCTTATATACAGTAAATCCAGATGGTTCTGACCTGGCGGTTTATTACGGTTATCACAGTCAAAATACGGGTACAGAAGAGACTGAGGCCGCCTTCAATCGACCGCACGAAATGCCGGATGGCCGCCTTTTGGTAACGTTGCGCGCTCCCTCTGGGCTCACTTATGGTGGCGATCTCGTGACTATCGATGGAATTGTTTATAGCGAAGCCTACAGTGAGCCGGAGCAAAGTGGTGAAATGGTCGGGCAGGCTTCTATCACTGTTGGAGAAGTCACTACCGACGATACTATTTCTCCCCATGGTACTTTTGCTTCCGCATGGCCATTCTACGATGGGACAAGTCGTTTGTTGGTAACCTGGAGTGAATGCCGGGTTATCAATGAAGAAACCGAGCTGCTGGAGACCTGCCCGGATACTCTTGCCGAAGACGAAGAAGTTCAATTGGCAGACCCACTCTACGGCCTGTGGATTTACGATTATATCGCCGGTACCCAGCTTCCTATTGTGGTTGTGGAAGAGGGAGAAATGATATCCGAAGGGGTTACTCTGGAGCCTCGCACTGAACCCACCTATATTCCAGATCCTGTCCCGGGAGTCGATGTCGATGCGGATCTGGTGGAAGAATCTGTCGGAATCCTGGATATTCGCAGTGTTTATGATTTTGATGGTGAAGATATTGCCGGAATCGAAACCTTGGCGGACCCCGCCCAAACCACAGCAGATTTGCGGCCTGCACGATTCCTGAAAATTTCCAAGGCCGTGGGCATTCCCGATGATGATGTTCTGGACTTTGATGGAGCGGCATTTGGCCGCAATGGTAATCAGGGCATGCGTGAAATATTGGGTTATACCCCAATCCAGCCCGACGGTTCCGTAAGGGTAAAAGTTCCCGCAGATATGCCCCTGGCAATATCCGTTGTCGATGCGGATGGAAAACGCATTTTCGATAGTCATAATAACTGGTTACAACTACAAGCGGGTGAAGTGCGCAGTTGTAACGGTTGTCATACTAGCGATAGCGAAGCTCCTCATGGCCGCACGGATATGCAGCTGGAATCAGCTTGGGTTGGAGCGCCGACCTCGGCAGCACCATTTGCCAATACTGAGCCCGCGCTACTGGCGGAAATGGGCGAGACCATGGCTCAATTATTGGCCCGGTATATTGGTGAGGCTGCACTTGAAGGAGATCTGCACTTTACCGATTTATGGACTGATCCTGCGGTACGGACTAAGGATGATGAGTTATTGCTTTCATACGGTGATTTGAGTACGGATGCACCGGTGGAATCCACCTGTTTAACAGAGTGGGAAAGTAACTGTCGAATCGTCATTCACTATGAACAACATATTCAGCCGCTCTGGGATTTCCCCCGTGAAGTATTGGATAGTACAGGAGCAGTAATAGCTGATTATACCTGTACAGGCTGTCACTCTCCTGTTGATGCTGCTGGAGCAACTCAAATACCCGATGGGCAATTAGATCTTACAACCTCGGCTTCCTCTGTTAATGATGCTTGGTTTGTTTCCTATTCCGAGCTGGTGGCCGATCGCGCTGAATTGGAGTTATCCAGTGGGGTGCTAACACCGCGGCTTGTACAGGAATTTGATGATGATGGAAATCCTGTTTACGAGGTTGATGAGGATGGCGAATTAGTTCTCGACAGTAACGGTGATCCGATCCCAGTAATGGTTACCGTCAATATTTCCTCTCCCTTGACGAGCTCTGCTCTTGAGAGCTCGTTTTTTTCTATCTTTGAAAATGGTGGCGCACACCAAGGGTACTTAGAAGATGCCGAGTTGCGCTTGATTGCCGAGTGGTTTGATATTGGCGCTCAATACTATAACGATCCTTTTGCGGCGCCGGCAGATTAAACCATGTTGAAGTTACACCAAAATTCTATTGGCAGTTTCGCGGTATTTGTATTGCTGCTACTTTTTTCTGGGCAGGCTTCTTCTGAACGAACTTTGATGGAATCTGATTCTTCAGATGAAACCCCACAAGAAGAATTGGTTGAGACTGAGACTGAGACTGAGACTGAGACTGAGACTGAGACTGAGAAAAAATATAAAGGCCTTGAGGATGCAGAGCCGGTTACAGTCGGTAATGCATTTATTAATATTTACCGAGGCCCGGGGCGCGGTTACCCGATATTCTATGTCGCTGAGTATGGTGAACAAATTTGGCTGCTTAAACGCCGCACCGACTGGGTAAAAGTGCTTACTTCACGTAATAAAAGTGGCTGGGTAAAAGTTGACGACTTACGTGAAATCTACGGAGAAAATGGAGAAATTGTTCGAGTTCCTCTGCCAGATTTTTCCGATGTTGACGACGGTTACTTTTACCTAGGTTTGAATTACGGTGATTTTGCTGGAGCGGAATCCCTGGGAGTTAGCCTGGGCTACCAATTTACTGCCAATCTGGCTACTGAAATACGTGCAACCCAGGCGGTAGGTTCCTATTCAGACAGCCAAGTCTATCAGGTGGCAATGGTCCACCAGCCATTTCCACGTTGGAAAATATCCCCTTATTTTGTTTTGGGAGCCGGGATAAATGTTACCTCTCCAAACGCAACTATCGTTGCTACCGAAGATCGGCAAGATACAACGATGTTGGCGGGCGTAGGGTTGCGTACTTACTTATCGCGCCGTTTTGCCATCAGGGCTGAATACACAAATCACTACTTGCTTACTACGCAGGAAAATAATCAGGAGATAGTCGAGTGGAAACTTGGTTTCGACGTATATCTGTAGGCTCTGCGGCGCTTTCCGCACTGGTGGGGACCCAGGTATGCAGTGCTCAGCAGGATGATGAAGTACTTGCGGATATTGTCGCACCTGAACTGGAGCGGCGAGAGATACGTGACGCCCTGATAGATAGTGAAAATATAGAAATTGGTCTGTTTGCTGGTGTTATCAATGTCGAGGATTTTGGCTCAAATTCCCTGTACGGTACTTCAGCGGCCTACCATATCAGCGAAGATTTTTTTATTGAGGCCACCTATGCCCAGACTGAGTTGGGAGAATCCAGCTTTGAAAGATTGAGCGGTGCAGCACCGCTGTTGACTGATGAGCAGCGTGAACTCAGTTATTACAATACCTCTGTGGGCTGGAATATTTTCCAGGGTGAGTACTTTGTATTTGATGACTGGGCTTTTAATGCCAATTTTTATGTTGCGGGAGGTGTGGGAAATACCTCGTTTGCTGACGAGGAGCACTTCACTTACAACTTTGGTGCAGGAGTGAGAATGCTTGCCAACGATTGGCTCGCAGTGCGCCTGGATGTTCGCGACCATGTTTTTGAGCATGAATTATTTGGCGAGGCCCAAGTCACCAATAATCTGTCTGCCCAATTGGGACTTACCATCTTTTTTTAATTGATCATCAAAAAATAACAAGGACTCTTCCATGAAATACCTGGCTGCTTTCCTGACGCTGCTTTTATCGATATCACAGGCTTCCGCCGCAGAGCCCTCTAAGGATTTTACCTTGAGTTCCAACCAAGGCGGAAATTTGAGGCTTGCAGAGCAGCGCGGCGATGTCATTATGCTGAATTTCTGGGCTTCCTGGTGTGGCCCTTGTCGTCAGGAAATGCCGCTGTTGGATCAGCTACATGCTCGCTATGAAGCTGCTGGCTTCCAGGTTTGGGGAGTCAATGTGGATGCACAGCGTAAGGATGCGGACTCGCTATTAGCGAAAATTCCAGTGGATTTTCCGATTCTTTTTGATAGCAAAGGGGAAGTGAGCAAAATGTATGGTGTTGCCGCTATGCCCAGCACCGTATTTATTGATCGTGATGGCAACGTTCGCTATATCCATAAAGGTTATCGTGATGGGGATGAAGCTGCCTATAAAAAAATGATTAAGGAATTGATTCGGGAGTAGTGTCATGCGTGCACTATTGCTAGTTTGCACTTTCTTGATGAGTACAGGTTGCACTGTTAACCCGTGGATTGCACCCTACGAACGACAATTTCTTGCGGATCCTATTATGGGGTTTGAGCAGGATCCAGTAGCTGCTCGCTATATGAATCACGTGTATGAAGCTCGTGAAGCTGCGCGTGGAGCTGAAGGAGGCAGTGGAGGTGGATGTGGTTGTAACTAAGCTTCTATCTCGCTGGGGCGGGTTGGCATTTTTGGCACCGCTCGCTGCCGTGGCCGCAGTGCTTCCCGAAGAGCGGGCAGACAATATGTATCACGCCTATAGCGGTGGTGGAGTGACCATTGATGGGCCTTCAGTATTGATTCGCCAGAATGTTGGCAACAATGTTTCCCTGTCTGCCAATTACTATGTGGACATGATTTCCGGGGCCTCTATTGATGTGGAGGCCACGGCCAGTGAGTATTCGGAGCAGCGGGATGAGTACTCCTTGGGTGCTGACTACCTGGTGGATAAAACTACTATCAGCGTGGGGTACACCAACAGTTCTGAGAATGACTACGAGGCACAAACCGTTGCTTTCGGCATCAGTCAGGGTTTCTTTGGCGACCTAAGTACTATCGACCTGCGGGTTAGTTACGGAAGTGATGATGTGTTCCGCAATGGCGACGATAATTTTGCCGAGGAAGCGCAACACCGTCGCTACGCATTTAGTTGGAATCAGATTCTCACGCAAAAGCTGATTGCAGAGGTGAGTGTCGAAACTGTGTCGGATGAAGGGTATCTCAACAACCCTTATCGCAGTGTTAGGTATCTCGATGAAGCATCTGGAACAGGATTTAGCTATCAGGCCGAGGTTTACCCCAGAACTCGTAACAGTGATGCGGTTGCCCTAAGGGCCAAATATAGATTGCCCTATCGCGCAGCGATTAAAGGGGAGTATCGACACTATGCGGATAGTTGGGGAATCGTTGCAGACAATGTAGAGTTTCGCTATACCCATCCTTGGAAAGAACAAGACGAGTGGGTTTTTGAAGGAAAGATCCGTTACTATCAGCAGAGTAGTGCAGATTTTTACAGCGACCTTTTTCCCTATCTCAACGCTACCAACTTTCGTGCTCGTGATAAGGAGTTGAGTAATTTCACAACCTTGGCCCTTGGCCTGGGAGTGTCCTATGAGTTGCCACGGCGCTGGTCTCTATTAAATCGCAGGAATACAATTAATCTTTACTGGGATCATATTCTATTTGACTACGATGACTTTCTCGATGTCACAGTACACGGTTCAGCTACATCTATCAGTCCCGGTGACGAACCCGCTTATAGTTTCTCTGCCAATGTAATTCGATTATTTTGGTCGGTCCGTTTTTAGGAATGGGGGCCTCTGCGTTCTGTTTTTCAGTAAAAGAACAAGATGCAGAGGCTTTATAGTTTGAGTCAAATTTGACTGTTGATTTATTGCATAGAGTAATCCCGAAGAATTTTTCCAATCCTTATACGATAGTTGTCAAATAGTTGTTTTTTGCCTAGGTGTTGTGCATCAAAATGAGCCTTGTGATTTTTCCAACTCACTACAGATTCTTCATCCCGCCAAATAGAGAGTGACAAAATTTTTTCTGGCTGATTGAGGCTTTGAAATCTCTCGACTGAGATAAATCCATCGAAGCTGATTAGGTGTTCTTTTAGGTCGGCTGCAACGGCCAGATATTTGTCTTTTCCTGAAGGTTTTGGTGTAACTTCAAATATGACGGCGATCATCAGTGACTTTCCTGTGGGAACTTCAGGTAGGTTTCTGGCACAGCATTTAAAAAGCTTCGCTTCTCTTCAAGAATAAACTTCTCTCTCGTCGCAAACTGAAAATTTCCACTGCCCTGAGGAGACTGCTTAAGCAGTTTTCGATATTGTTCATAATGAGCCAAGCTATCGAAATTAATAATACCAAAGGCCTGAAAGTTGGTGCCCTCAGAAGGTAGAAAATATCCTAATAGTCGTCCGCCACAATTGGGAATGATCTTGCCCCAGTTCTCAGCATACTGCCGGAAAGCATCAAGCTTAAACGGATCGATCTTGTATTCAATAAAACAGGTTACAGTCATCTAAGTTGCCTCTATTCATAATTTGCTGGCATTCTAGATGGTTTAATTTTCTATACTTCGGTGTTCAGCGAACTGTTGCGAGGATAACCATGGAACCTGACATTTCGGTAATATCCAGTTTGATTGGGGATCGGGCGCGCTCAAAAATATTGATGGCGCTTATGAGTGGAAAAGCACTGACAGCAACAGAGTTAGCCTGTGAGGCTGATGTGACTGCACAGACTGCAAGTAACCATCTTTTCAAGCTGGTAGATAGCAAGCTGCTGATAGTTCGCAAGCAGGGTAGGCACAAGTACTTTCAGCTGGCGAGTCATCAAGTTGCCGAAGCGCTAGAGGCACTGCTCAATCTGAGTAGCACCCTGGTACCTCAAAAAGTTACCACTGGGCCCGCAGATCCAGATTTAAGGAAGTCCCGCATCTGCTATGACCATTTAGCAGGAATGGCTGGTGTACTATTGTACGAGGCCCTATTGGCTAGTGAGTTGCTCTCTGAGCAATCACAGCAAGTTTCCTTGACCAAAGAGGGTGAAATATTTTTTCAGGAACGAGGAGTAGCCGTAGCTAGTTTTAAGCAGCGTAAGCGCCCTGTTTGCAAGTCATGCCTAGACTGGAGCGAGCGAAAAAGCCACCTTGCAGGAAGCTTGGGCCAATGGATACTCGAAGATGCCTTGGCAAAGCAGTGGGCGGTTAGAAGAGCGGACTCGAGGGCGATTACTTTCTCCCAGAAGGGGCTTTTACTGTTCTCGAAGCGTTATCAGATTGATCACTCCAAGTTGCTATAAATTATTTGTCAGCTCGTTATCAGATTAAAGGAAAGCCCCGTTAACCATATCAACTGTGCTCCATAGCTGAGACGTTGGTGCAGACCGGGGTTGGTTTTTTCTTCGTAGGCTTTTTTTAAGGTAACAGTAAAATAGATAGAAGCGAGCAAGCAGGCTGTACTAAATAGCCTGAATTCTATTAAGAAGTAACTACTGAAAGTACTTAGCAATGGCGCAATGAGTAAAGACAACAACATAAGCATCCCCGCCCAGGAGTGTATCTGGCATTCAAGACTAGGGGTTTTTGTATAGGGATCTGCATCCATAGGAAAATAACCCGCAACCCAGGTTCCAATACCGTGGATGATAATTAAAACTCCAATGATGGTAAGTACAACTGGGGCCTGTTCAATTTGAATTATATGCAGGCCAAATAAGAAGAATAATATGCCAAGTGGGTAGTTGTTAATGAGGGGGGAGAGCTTCTGGGTTGGGCTTCCAACGGCTCCTAGTTCGCTACAGAATTGTCTTGAATGGCTATAGCCAGAGTATTTTGCTCCTGCCAATGTAACACCTACAACCATCCATACCAGCGAGATAAACCCCAAGTAAGCAAACACTGTATGAGCCCCGACTGGTTATGTTGGGGCAGAAGATAGCACTAGGGAGCCTCTGAATAACTCCGTGATACCTCTGGCATACAGAGCGGTTCACAATCAAGGCGCGGCTTCGCAGGAATGTCTAGACCTTTCAAGAAGTCGCAACGCGGAGTGTGAATCGCTCTGTAAGCCCCGAAGGGCGGGCCTTGAAGGCCACAGCTGCTGCGTTGCAGCTCTTGCAAAGGACTAGGCCATTCGCGGCTAGCTGCGCCTAAGATCTGCAGCCTTCAAGACCCGCAGAGGCATTACGGAGTTATTCAGAGGCTCCCTGGATAAAAAGTCCTTTCAAGTTAATCCTTGTCTTCGATCGTGCCAAGTTTATTGCTATTTCAACTTTATCTAAAAGCGATTCTTGCCATAAAGCTAGGTGTTTTTGTCCTTATTGTTCGTATCGTTTTAATTAATTTTTTATTAGTTTAAGTCTAATAGAGTAATTAATTTTTTATACTAGATCAGGTGCTGGAAAAGGAGTTGAGGGGGCGAAAATGGATAATAATGACAGCAAAAATTTTTCTAATGCCATAGAAGTACTATCCCTGGCAGCGCGGTACGCTGAGGAGTATGTTTCCGATATTCGCGATCGCCGCGTAAGTCCGTCCGCCTTTGATATTGATCAAATGCAATTTTTTAACAGTGACTTGGCCCGGGCTGGGGAACCGGCAGAGGCTGTTGTCGAGAGCCTGCACCGTTATGGTTCTCCGGCAACAGTTGCCAGTACCGGTGGGCGATTTTTCGGATTAGTGGTAGGTGGGGCTACGCCAGCTTCTATGGGCGCGGCGGTAATGAACGCCGTTTGGGACCAAGTGGCGGTTCTGGAGGCGTCGGCGCCTTCTGCAATTTATCTGGAGCGTATTGCGGCAAACTGGATATTGGAATTGTTAACCTTGCCAATGGAAAGTAGTGTGGGTTTCACCACAGGGTCATCTATGGCCAATATGGTGTGCTTGGCTGCTGCGCGAAATACGCTTTATCAAAAATTAAATATCGACTTGGCAAAAAGCGGGCTAGCCGGTGCGCCGCCACTGCGTATTGTTGTTTCTGAACAGTCCCATGTCACAGTTCACAAGGCGCTCTCTATTCTTGGATTTGGTATGGATCAGGTGATTAAAGCGCCCTGTGATGAACAGGGGAGGGTGCGAGCAGATACTTTTCCCGAGGTTGATGAAACCACCATTATTTGCCTGCAGGCAGGCAACGTAAACTCCGGCAGTTTTGATCCGTTTGCAGACATAATTCCCGAAGCTAAATCCAGAGGTGCCTGGGTACATGTCGACGGTGCCTTTGGTTTGTGGGCAGCGGCATCTCCAGCGAAATCAGTGTTGACTACTGGAGTAGAACAAGCAGATTCCTGGGCTGTAGATGCTCATAAATGGCTAAATACGCCTTATGACTGCGGTTTGGCAATTTGTCGAAAGCCGGGGGCTGTACACAATGTGATGACAACCCAGGCGCCATACTTGCAAGTGGGGTCGCTGGTGCCCCCCAAGGATATGGTGCCAGAATTCTCACGTCGGGCCAGAGGGGTGGAAGTGTGGGCGGCGATTCAGGAGATGGGCCCGAAGGGAGTAGCGGCGATGATTGATCGCTGCTGTATCCATGCCCAGCATCTGTGCGACGGCTTAGCAGAAATGGGCTATGAGATCCTTAACGATGTAGTGTTAAACCAGGTGGTGGCAACTATTGGCACTGCGGAAGACATTCAAGAGATAGTCAGGACCATACAGGAGGAGGGCGTTTGCTGGTTTGGAACGACTACCTGGAGAGGAAAAACGGCCCTGCGTATTAGCATCTCTTCCTGGGCGACTACCGATAATGATATTGCCCTCACCCTGGATGCTATTTGCCGGGCGACGGAGGCTCAGATGTCCAGATAACCCTTTGTGTGACTTGAAGTACTAGGGGGCCTTCTAAAGTAAATAGCACCTAATATCTGCATCTTTTAGGTTAGGCAGGGATATTGGTGAATTACTAAGAGGTTCTCTTTTTTCTACCTTTGGCCCTAGCAGCCAGTTTCAGTGGCGAGCGCCGTCTATCCTTGTTGAATGGGCGCGGATCTGGGCCATTTTGCGGTATTACTATTTCCGCCAACTCAGCCACTTTTTCAGCGCATAAAGGTGAGGGAGTCGGGTAGAACGATGACTTTTTGGCTGGTTTTAATTCTTTTTCTAATTCTATTCTGGCTTCTGTGGATGGCGTTTTGTAGTCCCAGTTTAAGTCGCAATGAGCTACTGAAATTCTCTTTTAATCAACTTACGCTGGCTGGTGGTTTATCCGTTAATTATCGCGAGATGGGGCCTGTTGATGGCGTTAATATACTTTGTCTTCACGGTGGTGGTGATTCACTGAGCGCCTGGAATGCCTGGGCGACAAAATTGGCAGAAAAATATCATGTTATTTTGGTGGACTTACCTGGGCATGGATTGACCGACCCGTTACCAGGAGGCACTTATACACCTAAGCATTTTGCCGATTTTATTGCAGAATTTGTCGCAACCCTGAAACTTAGGGACTATGTGATCGCTGGCCATTCATTTGGTGGAAATGGGGTTTTACGTTATTTAACAGGACATCCGAATATACCCAAGGTCGCCATTCTTATCTCTCCCGGTGGTTATAAATGTGGCAAGGGACTGGAAATGCCTGCTGGTATTGCTCGATTTGCCACCAGCCATTGGGGGCGAAAAATGGTTGCGCACATTGGTAGTCGTGGATTATTGAGAAAAATGCTGGCTTCCAAATTTTTCTACAATCCGCAGGCTCTGTCGGGGGAAATGTTGGAACGAATCTATTTGCTTTCCCGCTATGAGAAGAATCGCGGTACAGCGATCAATTTGGTTGCTAATGCCACAATCAATTTCCAGTCGTTGCCGGACTTGGAGACTATTAAAATTCCAGTTTTATTTATCTGGGGGGCAGAAGATCAAATTATTCCCTTGTCCGTAGGAAAGTATTTCTCTGACAAGTTGCCTAATGGAGAGTTAATCGTATATCAGAAGATGGGGCATATGTCCCATGTCGAAAATGCTGAACAAAGTGTCACCGACGCAATGGAGTTTTTGCAGCGTCAGGGGCTGTGACAATACAGTGGAAAATTTAAAAAAGAGGCCGCAGTGCGGCCGAGTTTGGGGGGATGAAAATCAAGAGCGCCTAATTGATGACAACCAGGCCGGCTTTCACTATGTCGTAGTGACTGAGTTCTGGTACCTGCTGATGTAGGTCGGTTTCCAGTCGATCGATGGATTCCAGTTGTGTACACAAGCGGTTTGCAGACTGCTCAATACTTTTACCGCGCTGTTCCAGTAAGCGCTCCGCCTCTTCAGTGGCCTGTTCTTCAATGCTTTCCCCGCCGGTAAAGGCAGCTTTGAAGGCATGCCAGGCAATAGTTCCCGCGGATTCCATAGCGAGGCGTTCGATACGGGGTTCAAACTCTTCAGAGATGGTTTTCTCTATATAGTTACCCATTTCCTCGTTTCCCAGCTGGTAGATCTCGCCCTCTCGATTGAGGCGGTCCTCAGTGCGCTGGATCAGGTCGGCGGAAAACTGTTGGAGTTCGAGGATATCCGGGTGGTCCGGCCCGGCGAGGGTGCTGATGGCAATGGATAGGCCATCCATTGCGATATCGACCGCCTCAAGGGTGAGTACCAGTGTGTCACGACCGGCGATGTGAAGCTGTTGACGGTACTCCTGAAGCAGTTGCTCCTGCTGAGAATTGAGGGGCAGCAACTCACCATCCACTGATAGCTGGTTGGGCAGCTGAAATGTCACCAGTTTTCCGTCTTCCCCATCGACGGTGAAAAAGTCCGGGCCTACTTCAATGGCGTAATCTGTGGACACGTTGCAGTCGTTGGTATCGACATGAAAAGAATCGTGGGCCATTGCCTGGGTACTGATACCGAGGCCTATCAGGGTTGAAAGTGCGATTGGCTTCCACATATGCCGGTTTCCTATTGTGTGTCTTTTCAATGTGACGCGCCTGAGTCGCCGAACAGATGCAGGCAGCTTGAAATATTTTTCATTTTTTCCTGACGCAGGCCCAGGGAGTGATGGCCAAGCGTGGATGTTCCAGCGGGTATTCTGTATTTTTAGCCCATAACACTTAATAAATTGAGGGTATTCAATGTCCATAAGCAGGCACATTGCCGCACTGTGCTTCTTGATAGTCAGCACAATGGCACAGGCCGGGAGCATCGCGGAGTACACCGCAGGCATGCATAGGCACAGCGGCTTCCACGACTTTTACTGGGACGAGGCTAACGGCCGGGTGTTGCTGGAGATCGATGAGTTTGAGCGCGAGTTACTCTTGCTCACCGGGCTGGCCCAGGGACTGGGTTCAAACCCGGTGGGCCTGGATCGGAACCAATTGGGTGAGAGCCGCTTGGTGAAGTTCCAGCATTCGGGTAATAAGGTATTACTGCATCAGGTGAATCTGAAATACCGTGCCCAATCAGCAAATGCGGCTGAGCGCCGCGCGGTTGAGGAAGCTTTCGCTTCGTCCGTACTCTGGGGCTTCAAGGTGCTTGCTCAGAGCGATAAGGCAATACTGGTGGACTTTACGCCTTTCCTGCTGAGCGATCAGCACGGCATTGCTACACGTCTCAAGGGCGCAGAGCAGGGCAGTTACAGTGTGGATAAGAGCAAGTCAGCAGTTTATCTGCCCCGCACAAAAAACTTTCCCAAGAACAGTGAGTTTGAGGCCCAGTTAACTTTTGCTGGATCAGCTCCGGGAAACTATCTGCGCGAAGTGGTTCCGACCCCTACATTGGTGTCCCTGCGCCAGCATATCTCCCTGATTGAATTGCCAGATAACGACTATGAGCCCCGCCGTTTTCACAGCCGCAGCGGCTACTTCCCGTTCGCTTATCGAGATTACGCTACAGCGATTGAAGAGCCTCTGGACCAGCGTTATATCTACCGTCATCGACTGGAGAAGAAGGCGGGTAGCGATGAGGTTGTGGAGCCGATTGTTTACTACGTAGATTCTGGAGTGCCTGAGCCGGTGCGCAGCGCCCTGATCGAAGGGGCGAGCTGGTGGGACCAGGCATTCGCTGCAGCAGGATTTAAAAATGCGTTTCGCGTAGAGATTCTGCCGGAGGGCGTCGATCCTTTGGATGTTCGCTATAACGTGATTAATTGGGTACACCGCTCCACTCGCGGTTGGTCCTACGGTTATTCGGTTTACGATCCCCGCACCGGCGAAATTCTAAAAGGCAATGTTACCTTGGGGTCCCTGCGTGTTCGCCAGGACTTTCTGATTGCTCAAGGGCTTGTACAGCCCTACCGCGGCGACACCGTCAGTACTGAGCAGCTAAAGAATATGGCCCTGGCCCGTATCCGTCAGCTATCCGCTCACGAAGTAGGCCACACCCTGGGGCTGGCGCATAACTTTGCTGCCAGTAGCGAAGAGCGCGCTTCAGTAATGGATTACCCGGCTCCGCTGGTCTCTCTGCTGGGAGGTAAGTTGGACCTGACAGATGCCTACGCCACTGGCATCGGCAGTTGGGATAAGTTGGCGGTTCGCTACGGCTATGGCGAGAGCGATGATGAAAAAAGTTATCTCGACAGTGTTATCGCTGAGGCCGGGGAACAAGAGCTGCGCTTTATTTCAGACCCGGACTCCCGCACCATCAATAATGCTCACGCAGTCTCACATCTTTGGGACAACGGCACCGACCCATTGATGGAATTCCAGCGGATGGTCGACTTGAGGCGTCATGCCCTGGATAACTTCTCTGCGGCGGCAGCGCCGTTATCCGCGCCCCGCTCTGACCTGGAAGAGACCCTGGTGCCTGTGTACTACGGTCATCGCTACCAGGCGGAGGCTGTGGGCAAATTGATTGGTGGCTTGGACTATGACTATGTCTACAACGGTACCGATCAAAATAGCTATACCCTGGTGCCCGCAGAGCGACAACAGCGGGCAATTGATGCACTGCTGGATACACTTTCGCCGCAGTTTCTCACCTTGCCGGAGCAGGTCTTGCAGCTGATTCCGCCCAAGTCCTATGGCTACGAACGTACTATCGAGAGCTTCCCCTCATATACGGGGGTAGCTTTTGATGGGGTGGCTCTGGCGGAAGCGGCTGCTGGGCATACGCTATCAATCCTGATGGACCCGCAGCGCGCGGCGCGAATGAATCAACAGAGTGCCCGCAGCAGTGAGGTACCGGGGTTTGCTAGCCTATTGCAGCGCTTGAGCGCACTGGCTCTGCAGGGTGAGGGTTATACCGGTCTGCAGGCGAGTGTGCACCAGCGGGTTAATCATGCCTATATCGAGCAGTTGATGTTACTGGGCAGTAATGCAAAGGCAGACGAATCAGTGCGGGCCAAAGCGCATTTGGAGCTGGCAAAACTTCTTCAGGAAATTGGTTCTATGCGGCTGTTTGGCGATGATCCTGAGGGCTATAGTGCGCACTATTACTATGAGGCACAGCGCATCGATGCCTTTAAGCAGGGCAAGCTGGAAGTAAAACCTGGTGCGGTTAAAGCGTTGCCGCCAGGATCTCCGATCTGATCTGATCTGAAATGGATAAAAGGGGGTGGACTGTAAACGCTCACCCCCTTTGGGCATTAACCGCGAATAAACTGGGACTTCTTTACCCAGTGATTTCCTCGGTATTGTCGAGTGGGTGTTGGGTTTTTCTTCGCCCAGAAAAAGTGGCGGTTAAACTGAAATTCCGCATCGTAACCCTCCGCCAGCGCTGCCAGGGGCATGGCTTGCCAGCTGGTCTGGCGGCGTTTGCTGGTTGCCTCCAGCAGGTACTCTTGATCGTTCAAGATGGCCACTACCCAGGCGTGCCCCTGACCTTTATGGGTTCCGAGTGCCACCCGCGCATCAACTCCCAATTCGATCAGCCAATCTGCCAGTAAAATAGCGTGGTCTTCACAGTCACCACGCTTTTGGTAATAGGCCTGCCGGGATGTTTGCCAAATGTCTGACAAACCGGCGTATTGCAGGTGATCGTATTGGTACTCTTTATTCATAGCCAGTGTATAAAGAGGCACCCAAAGCTGTTGAGTCTTAAAGGGCTTGAACCCCACCAGGTAGCTGTTGGCAAAGTGGTGTTGCTGGTCCAGTCCCCGGGCGGACGCTGTCGCCGCCTCAATTCCCTGCCAGTTCCACACTGAGACATGAGCGCTCTCTTCCAGTGAGCGTTTGTCGACTACTTTCTGGATGGTTTTTTCTTCCAGAGGATAGCGGGTACCCACCACTCGCACTACACCTTGTTGTGAGTCCACAATACTGGCTAACTGACTGCCGCTGCTACCAAAGCTCCGTAAATTATCGGAAAGGGGGATTTCCGGTGTGCTTTTAGTTGGCGGCTCCTGTGTATTAGCTCGCCGTACAAATTCAGGGGTGATCAGTGCGAGGGAAAGTATCAGTGTGATAGCCAGCCACTTGCGCATAGTGCTATCCCTTGAGGCCAAACGAAATAATGATGGCAACAAATATCAATATGGTTGATGCAAATATAGATACGGCGATATTGCCATTTTTTAGCTCGCCTTCGATATCTACAGAGCGAAGCAGTTTCTTATCAATGGTAATCAGTGCGGTGATACCAATAAATAACGCTAGCAGCGTATAAATCAGGTTAATGCCCAGGTTAAACAAGGTTGCCGTTAAAAATTCCAGTTCCATAAATCCTTCAGGTTAATTATGTTTATTAGTGACTGTTAATGGAATAATTTAAGCATAGGGTCTGATTGAGTGCAAAGGATGGCCGACCCAGATAAACCGGCAGATGAATTCACAGGTGATTATCAACCTTAATCGGCAATCCGGACTTTTTGATTAGTGTTTGATTTGGCTGGGTTGCTATTAGGGAATAGCTCTAGACGAAGAGTTGCTCCGCCGAAGAGATTTTACGCTTAATTTACCGGGAAAGCCTTTTGAAGGCGTGTATTTATTAGCTCGGTGTGTTATCCAGGCGGGAACCTGAATAACACACCGAGAGTGATTAGTTATCAATCTCGGTCATTTCATTCAATACAAACTCTTCAACGGCGCCCTCGGTGGCCTTCATATAGTCTTCCAGGTGCTTATTGTTCATGTGGGTTTGCCACAGATCGCGAGTTTCCCAATTTTCATAAAACAGGAAGTGTGCAGGATTGTCATTGTCCTGATGAAGGTTGTAATTAATGCAACCAGCTTCTGCTCGCGTTGTATTAATGAGTTTTAACAATTCAGATTTCACCAGGTCAATTTTGTCGGCCTTGGCTTTAATGTTGGCAACGATAGTGAGCCTGCTCATGTGAACACCTCTTTGTTTCAATATGTGTTGGATTAAGGTTTGTACTCTTTTCCTTGATCCTTTCAGAGGAGACCTAGTGAACAGCTTAGCTGCCTCCTGGGTAAGGACTGGGATGTCGAGCTGATGAAGTCATTCTAGATCTAGATTGCATCGCTAGAAACACTATAATCTTTGAATCTTTATCAAAAATATATTGAAAATATGCAGCTTGAAGACTTGAGGGTCATTCTTAAAGTGGCTGAGTTTCGCAGTATCACTGCGGCCGCCGCCAGTCTTGACTTACGCACTGCAACTGCCAGCGCAGCGATCAAGCGTGTGGAGAGCGCGCTGGGAGCGGACTTGTTTATTCGCACTACGCGGCAACTGCGGCTATCCAGTGCTGGGGAAAGGTTTATTCCCAAATGTGAGGAGGCCCTCCTGACTTTGGACCTCGCCCGGCAAAATCTCAAGGAAGACAGTGGCCAGATAGATGGTGAGCTTCGCATAGGTGCATCCTCGGACCTGGGAAGAAACCTTGTAACTCCCTGGCTCGATCAATTGTTACAGGAGCACCCGGGGCTGAGTCTTAGAGTGAATATCAGTGATAGCCAAGTGGACTTTTACCGGGATCCTGTGGATATCGCGTTGCGCTACGGCCCCCCAGCGGATGCCAACCTGTATGGTTTTAAGATTTGTGATGTACCCCGTTTATTGTGTGCAACCCCGGCCTACTTACAGGAAAAGGGTTCCCCAAAAACACCGGAGGATCTCTCCGCACATAATGGCCTTTTTTATCAGCTTCACGAGATTGTGCACAATAATTGGGAATTTTTTCGGGGCGAAGAGATATACAAGATACGTATGTCTGGGAACAGGTCGTCAAATGACGGTGACTTGGTGCGACGTTGGTGTACCTCTGGCTATGGACTTGCCATTAAGTCATGTCTGGATATGTCTGCGGATTTACTTTCCGGTCAGGTAGTGGCCACTATGCGTGACTATAAACCCAAGGCGACGGAGCTGTGGTTGGTATCTCCGGGGAGGCAGTCAATAACACCGACGGTACGATTAGTGCGCGATACTTTGAGAGAACGGTGTTCGGGGGTTTTAAAGCAGCTGCTCGCTGAGGGATTACTCTCTGAGAGCGATTTCCGTACGGGGGTGGATATATCTTGAGTCCCAAATAGTTTCTTAACCCTGTGGCTACCTATAAAAACTCTCAACAGGTTTTTCTCGGTTCTGGCAAAGGAAAGGGGAGCTTTGCTCCCCTTTCTTATTCAAGCCCTAGTTAATCCGAATGGGATCAGGAGCCGGAGCAGCCGTAGGTATCCAGGTAGTCATAGGCTGCTTTTGCCTGGACGAGGCCGTAGCCGTAAGCATTATCTCTTCCCGCATCACCGAGATCTTCCGCTGTGGCTGTAAGGGCGTTGCGGATTTCTGTATTGCTACAGCTGGGGAAGTGGCTCCATACCAATGCGGCAACACCGGCAACGTGTGGGGTAGCCATGGAAGTGCCATTGAAATATTCGTAGCTTGTAGCCTCATTTTCCAAATCTACGCTGGCACTCAGCTGCGTGAGTAGAGTTGCACCGTCAGTGTCAGAAATACCAACCGAAGGAATAGTGGTTACAGTATCGCTCAGGGTTGCGCTGGAGAGTAATCCCTCTTCATTGTTGTAAATAATCGCTCCGATACCACCACCGGACTCACAATTTAAAACTTTCTCCGCAAAGCTGATATTGCCGCGAGCAATCAGGCAAATCTTACCTGCCGCACGGGTGCAAGCGGATTCAGCCGTACCACAGTCTTCCATTGAACCGGTGATTGCACCAGCTGGGGTGCCTGATATTGGGGCTGATTCGATGTCAACACTGCCGACGGTTAAGCTAGAGATTCTGCCAGTATCAGTGGGAACAGAAGATAGAACCTGTACTCCGGGGGCGGAAAGTTCTACCTGGTCAGTCTGCTGAGAGGAGGACCAGATAGCTTTATCGCTATCGATAGCACCGACGGATACAACGGAAGAGTATGAGGCTGGATAGGAGTGCGCGGTGTTGCCGTCGTTTCCGGCTGCCGCGATGGACAGGATTCCCTGACGATTTAGATTGTTAAAGGTTCGTCTTTCGAGGAAGTTGGCACTTTCACCGCCCAGACTCATATTGATGATGTTGGCACCATTGTCGGCACAAACCTCTGCGGCTGCCATTAGGGAGGAGGAGTAGGCCCAGCCGTCGCCATCAAACACTTTTACAATATGCAGGTTAATATTACTGCTGGGCATCACGCCAACGACACCAGTACCATTATTCATCGCAGCGATAGTGCCGGCTACATGGGTGCCGTGACCGCTTTGATCTTCATACCAGTTACCTGCGCCGCTTGGGTCACTGGTACCAGTGACGGCGTTTCCGGATAAATCTTCGTGAACCAGGTCGTAGCCGGAATCAATAATACAGACTGTGCGGTTGCCGGCCTGAGTATCACCTAGTTGATCTGCCTGCACCATGGTGATCCCGTAGGGGGTTTCCTGGGACATCGGATACCGCTTAACGTCTTCTTCAATAAAAGCAACATCCGGGTTCGAGCGCATTTCTTTTAGGGTTGTTGCAGACATATGTGCTGCCATCGCATTCTGGCGGCGTATTTCAAGAGCCTGTCTTCCGCCTCTCTTCTTCATAAAAGACTTAACGGATTCGCCTTTTCCCTGCTTGAAAGTCACGATATAACGCTTGTCCTCAGCAGTGGCGTTGCCGGTTACGGCGAGCGCTAAAATGCTGGCTGCAAATACAGACAAGGATTTATTCATTAGATGCTCCTGAAGATTTCTATGTTTATTGTTGCTTTTGTCGACGTTCTAATTTCAAGTTTTTTTGGTTGTTGATATTTACTTGAGCGTCGAAGAGGGGAATTTATCAGGCTTTTCTTGTCGTATGAATAATTATTTTTTAACTACTGTTATTTTTGTTTTCTTGTTGAATTTATATTTTGTTTTATTTTTATCTTTTTAAGGATATTTTTAATTTTTTTAAGTGGGATCGCAGCTTTTATTTTTTTGTTTGCTAAGTTTTTAGGCTGTTTCTATTTCTGGGGGAGCTATTAGGGTTTTAAAGTTGAAGCTCTGAGTATCATCTTGATACCTAATGATGGAAGTTGTGAGTTGGAGCAAAGAATTCTAGTTTGAATGCAGCATGTCAATTATTATTGGCTAGGTGAGGGCATTAAGGTGTGTTTCTATTTTTCATTGGTATTCATCCGTTTGGAACGATAGAAGGCGGCCAGTCATACATGAGAGTATAGGCTGGCCGCTATCGCTAGCTTTTATCCCTCTTCGGTCGAAGTTGCGCCAGGTAAATCCTTATCTACTTTGATTTCGGTAACTGACCCCATACCAAGTTTACCAATTTTATCTTTTATCTTGGTTTTGTCTCCAACGATAATCCAGGTAAATTGATCAACCTTTAAAGTATCTCGAGCAAGTGAATGGATCGAAGGTAGATCGACATTGCGAACTTCATTTGCATAACCTTCCATATAATTCAAAGGTCGATCGTAGGTAACCATTCCAGAAATAGCTCCTGATATAGCTCGAACTGTTTCAAAACGGCCGGGCAATTCATTGATTCGCTTGTCTTTAATTTTCTGCAGCTCGTCTTCTTTTGCTGGAGAATCGCCGACATAGGCTTGGAGTTCTTTATAAAGCTCTTTTAAAGATTCACTGGTCTTGTCCGTTTGAACTGGTGCATAGACTAAGAGCGGTTGCTGTCCTTTGGCCCCAGTCATAAATGAATAGGCTCCATAAGCCCAGTGCTTATCCTCCCGCAAATTCATATTAATTCGCGCGGTAAAAGTGCCTCCAAAGATATCATTCATCATATGTAAGGCTTCTCGCTGTGGCATCGTTTCCGACGGAGCCAGGAGGCCGCCAATAATTATGCTCTGTTCAGCTCCCGGTTTATCAATTAGATAAATTCTGGTTCTTTCTGGGTGCGCAACCTGTTGTAGATTCTTTGTAGGTAACGGCTCTTCGGGTGCTTTCCAATCCGCAAAGTGCTGCTCTAATTTTTTTGTCAGATCACCCATGCTGATATCTCCGACTGCAACCAGAGTGGCATTATCGGGGCGCATCCAGGTTTTGTGGTAATTTACCAGATCTTCACGGTTCAGGGAGCTGATAGAGCTTTCTGTTCCCGAACCGGTGAGAGGAACTGCATAAGCATGTCCTTCACCATATAAAAGAGGTGGCAGATTCCGCAAAGCCATGTTTACCGGCTGGGTTTTTTCCTGCTGGATTCCTGCTATCCACCGAGCACGTTTCCGCTCAATCTCTTCATCGGAATAGGCTGGATGCATTACGATATCGGCAAACAAGGATATGGAGCTATCGAGATTGTTTTTTAATGCGTTGAGCCGTACAGAAGAAGTATCAATGTTCGAACCAGCCGAGATTCTGGCCCCTAACATTTCTGCTTTGGCATCAATCTCTAAGGCGCTTAATTTTGTAGTCCCTTCCTTTAGCATGGACATGGCATAGCTAGAGGTTCCCAGTTTAGCACCCTGGTCTGCAGCGTAACCGGCATCAAACATAAGGCGAATATCGACTACTGGCGCAGAGTCGCGTTGGGCAAGTATCACTTTTAGACCGTTAGAGAGTTTCGTGGTCTGTAATTCTGGAAATGGGATGCTGGGGAATTCACCGGTATCGGGTAATTTAGACCTATCTGCACCAGTCTCGGAAGTAGTGTATTTGGGGAAAGGGTGTACTTCCAGATTATAATCACCACTGGAAAGCCATTTTACTGCGGCTTCTTTTACCTTTTGAGGGCTGGTGTTTTGCATTTTGGTTAACGCTTCCAGGTAAGCGTTGGGATTGTCGAGGTAGAGTTCACCCCGAGCCAAAATTACGCCCTTACCGCCCCAGCCACCTACCTGCTCGAGGTTGCGTGCTTGGGATGCATAGTGACTCATATTAACCCTTGCAAGTTCCTCTTTGCTTGGCCCTTCCTTGAGAAAACGTTGTAGTTCTTCCTCAATGGCGGCCTCTACTGTTGCGAGTTCAACCCCGGGCTTTACATCGGCAACAATAGGGAAGATGGAAGACAATTCAAATTCATGCAGCCCAATATTAACTTTGGTAGCGATTTGATCTTCGTATACGAGGCGCTGGTAGAGCCGGGAGTTTTTTCCATCCCCCAAAACTGCTGCTGCCAAAGCAATAGCTCCAGCATCGTCGTGAGCTAGATTAGGGGTATTCCAGACTTTATAAAGACGCGATTGAGCAACTTGATCAAACATCTGCTCACGGCTGGACTGATCTCGCTTGGCAATCCACGCTTTTTTCTTGATAAGAGGAGGGCCGGAGGGAATGTCGCCAAAAAAATGGGCTGCTTTTTCTTTTGCTGTTTCTACATCAATATCACCGGCAAGTACTAGTACGGTATTAGCTGCGCCGTAATACTGTTTAAACCACTCGTGAACATCTTCAAGAGAAGCTGCATTCAGGTCTTCCATTGAGCCGATGGTGGTCCAGGAGTAGGGATGCCCAGCTGGATAAATTGCTTTCTGCATCCGCTCCCATACTTTCCCATAGGGCTGGTTCTGGCCCTGGCGCTTCTCATTCTGCACAACGCCACGCTGCTCATCGAGTTTTTCCTGAGTAATTACGCCCAATAGATGACCCATTCGGTCAGACTCCATCCATAGTGCCATGTCTAAGGCGTTGGTGGGTACTGTTTCGAAGTAATTTGTGCGGTCCAGCCAGGTGGTGCCATTCATGCCCGTTGCACCGGCTAGTTCAAACGGTTTAAAAAACTCGTCATTGTAGTTTTCTGAACCATTGAACATCAGGTGCTCAAACAAATGCGCAAACCCTGTTCTTCCAGGTTTTTCATCTTTTGAACCAACGTGATACCAGACACCCACGGAAACAATAGGAGCCTTGCGATCCTCGTGGACGATTACACGCAGGCCATTAGGAAGAGTGAACTTCTCATAATCTATTTTCAGGGACTCCAATTTATTTTCTAACTTTTCGGCGATAAACGGGTCTTTTTTGATCTCGGGATTTTTATTATTTTGGGGAGCGTCACTGCAAGCTGAGAGCGCAATAGCGAGCACTAATGGAGTGCTGTACTTCCATACCGTTTTCATAATGGTTTCCTTGTCCATTTTTCCTATAGGAGAGAGTTATCGTTCCATGGCTTTTTTATAGTTCTAAACTGGTATTAGGTGATTTTCTTTGTGCTTCCATTAAATTAGATTTGGAGCACCAAACCAGCATTGGAAAACCCTGCATTGGTATAAGCAGAGAAAGCTGCCAGAAAGCCTGATAATAAATGGCTGGTTTGGGGCTTAGCAAATTTAAGTTGTAATTTTTTGGGCGTACGACTCAGTAGGCTTGGCGTATGATTTCAATACCCGGAAGGATCGCTCGATTCCAGGCAGCGTCAACTTCTGGTGAGTATTCCTCGTCGTGCTGTCTAATGGTGGCGAGCAGGGCGTCGAGCCAGAGACGATACCATTCTGGGCGGATATTATAGCCATTGCGATCGTGGCTTTTACCCAGAGCGCGCAGTTTGGTGTCTGGCATGCCGCGTGAATAAAGCACCAGCTGCATAATGCCGTTACGCAAAAGATGGCGCTGGGCCTTCATATCTGTATTGGCAAAGAGCTGACGAATGTCTGTAGAACTTCCCATAAATCGATCATAAAAATCCACAAAAAATTGTTCTTTATTACAGCAACGCCCATAGCTTTGAAAAACGATATCACTGTCCGTTGGTTGCATCGTTTTGGTTACCTCTTATGTTGGCCACTCTCAGTTTTACTTTTAAGTGGCCTCTGTGACTAATATGCATTTGGAAGGGGGGCGGCGATTCTATCGATCGAACTTGGGTGCGGGAAGAGTAATTTGACTGTAAATGCGTGTTATCTGGCGTAATTAAAAAGTAGTTCTCAACCGGCGAATTACTAAATCGCCATTGTCACTTTGGGTTCCAATCAGCTTTCTCCTTATCGCTAGATGCCGATCGTGAGCCCCAGAGCATATGTATGGACCCTTATAGCTACTTAAATAGCGGAGCGATTGTGGCAGGCTCGTGAGGAAATCTAACGTTGCGATAAAGCTGTTTGAAAATTGGCTCCAGGTGTCATCTTAAATGGGAGTGATTGCTCGCTTACAGCGCAAGTCAAGGGCGATAAGCATCGACTACAACTGATTATATGACCCAGAAGACAGTAACAACTGCGCTAATAATGCGTAGATTGGCTGTTATAACAACGTATTCCCCTGTTTTTAATATCGGCATCGATAGGTTCCAGTTGATATAATCGCCGCCCACATTTTTCAGTTAATCGAAGTAGAAGAGGATTGGCTAATGGCGGTCAAACTGATGGCAGATCTCGATCTCGCTGGTAAGCGCTTACTTATCCGTGAGGACCTGAATGTACCGGTTAAGGACGGTCGTGTAACTTCCGATGCACGTATTCGCGCGGCACTACCGACGATAAAAGCCGCCATCGAAGCCGGGGCTAAAGTGCTGTTGATGTCCCACCTGGGGCGCCCTACAGAGGGGGAGTACGCGGAAGAATTCTCCCTGGCCCCTGTAGCTGCACACCTGGGTGAGCTGTTGGGCCGTGATGTGGCGCTGGTCAAAGAGTGGCGCGATGGCGTTGAGCTGGCCGATGGGGAAGTTGCCCTGCTGGAAAATGTACGTTTCAACAGTGGTGAAAAGAAGGACGATGAGTCTTTGGCAAAGGCCTATGCCCAGTTGTGCGATATCTTCGTGATGGATGCCTTTGGTACTGCCCACCGGGCCCAGGCTTCCACCCATGGTGTGGCTAAATTTGCACCGGTTGCTTGCGCCGGCCCTCTGTTGGCTGTTGAGCTGGACGCACTGGAGAAAGCCTTGGCTGAACCGGCGCGCCCGCTGGTTGCTATTGTTGGTGGTTCCAAAGTTTCTACAAAATTGACGGTACTCGAAAGCCTGGCTGACAAAGTCGATCAGCTGATTGTTGGTGGTGGTATTGCCAATACCTTCCTGGCAGCCAGCGGCAAGCCAGTGGGCAAGTCCCTTTGCGAGCACGATCTGGTAGATACCGCCAAGGCCCTGATGCAGAAGTGTGATATCCCTGTGCCTACCGATGTAGTCACAGGCAAAGAGTTCAGTGAATCCGCCGCAGCGGAAACCAAAAGTGCCGATGCTGTGGTTGAAGACGATATGATCTTTGATATCGGCCCGAAATCCTCCGAGCAACTGGAAGATATTCTCAGCAGTGCGAAAACCATTATCTGGAATGGTCCTGTAGGTGTGTTTGAATTTGACCAGTTTGGCAACGGTACCGAGCACCTCTCTAAAGCCATTGCCGAGAGCGCAGCGTTTTCTATAGCTGGTGGCGGCGACACCCTGGCAGCTGTGGATAAGTATGGCATTGCCGACAAGGTTTCCTATATCTCCACGGGTGGCGGTGCCTTCCTTGAATATGTTGAAGGTAAGAAGCTCCCGGCGGTCGCTATACTGGAAAGCCGCGCACAAGACTAAATAACGAAAAATAAGGCCTGTCGCAATTTGCAGGCAGGTCATAAAAGCAAAAATACAAATACTACGAGTAGACGAGAAAGGAATTAATTATGGCTCTTATCAGCCTGCGCCAAATGTTGGACCATGCCGCAGAGCATGGCTACGGTGTACCTGCATTTAATGTAAACAATCTAGAGCAGATGCGTGCGATTATGGAAGCGGCCAAAGAGACCGATTCTCCAGTAATCGTTCAAGCCTCTGCGGGCGCCCGCAAGTACGCCGGCGCTCCCTTCCTGCGCCACCTTATTCTTGCCGCTATTGAGGAGTTCCCTGAGATCCCGGTAGTTATGCACCAGGATCACGGCACCAGCCCCGCCGTTTGCCAGCGCTCTATCCAACTGGGCTTTAGCTCAGTGATGATGGACGGCTCCCTTGAGGAAGACGGCAAGACCCCGGCTTCTTACGAGTACAACGTAGATGTCACCAAGCGCGCGGTGGATATGGCCCACGCCTGTGGTGTTTCTGTTGAAGGTGAGCTGGGCTGCCTGGGTTCCCTGGAAACCGGTATGGCTGGAGAGGAAGACGGGGTTGGCGCTGAGGGCAAGCTGTCCCACGACCAGCTGCTGACTGATCCAGAAGAGGCCGCTGACTTCGTACAGAAGACCAAGGTGGATGCCCTGGCAATTGCCTGTGGTACCAGTCACGGTGCTTACAAGTTTACTCGTCCGCCCACCGGGGACATCCTGGCCATCGACCGTATCAAAGAGATTCACGCTCGTATTCCAGGTACCCACCTGGTAATGCACGGTTCCTCTTCTGTACCCCAGGAGTGGCTGGCTGTAATCAATGAGTTTGGTGGTGAGATCCCGGAAACCTACGGCGTTCCTGTTGAGCAGATCTGTGAAGGTATCAAGTACGGTGTGCGCAAGGTCAATATCGATACCGACCTGCGCTTGGCCTCGACTGGTGCCACACGTCGCTTCCTGGCTCAGAACCCATCTGAGTTTGACCCGCGCAAGTTCTACAAAGCCGCTATGCAAGCGATGAAGGAAATCTGTATCGCTCGTTATGAGGCGTTTGGCACAGCTGGTAATGCCAGCAAGATTCGCCCTGTTAGCCTCGATGTTATGAGCGAACGCTACGCTGCTGGTGAGCTGGAGCCGCAAATCAAGTAACGGTCATCCACTGTTGCGAAGAGGTGGGCTCTATGCCCACCTTTTTTCTTTTCAGGTTGTCTTTCCCGCTACGATATCACTACCCCTACCGCCAAAATGCAGTACCATTGCACTAATGGATACTTTGCAAGACCTCAGCACCTACGATAATAGCCCGGTAATAAAGCGACCGGACTACTCTGCATTGCGTCAGAAGTTGCCTGAACTGGATTTTGGCGCTGACGAAACCCCTCTGTGCAAAGAGCTGCGGGATTATCGTAATTTTTACGATTTGCATTTTCCCCGAGCCCATAAGACCGGGGTAGGCACATTTAAAGTTGCCGGATTTGAATTGGTTTCACAGTATTGGATGGTCGAGAATCCCAAGGGCACTTTGTTTATTTGCCACGGCTATTTTGATCATACGGGTATTTATGGTCCGGCAATCCGCTTTGGCCTGGAGCGGGATCTCAATGTGGTGATTTTTGATTTCCCCGGACATGGTTTATCCAGTGGTGAGCGTGTAGCTATCCATACTTTCCTGCAATACCGCCAGGCGTTTGATGGACTGTTGGAAGTTGCGCGAAATAAGTTGCCTGGGCCCTGGCATGCAATGGGCCAGAGCACCGGTGGCGCTGCACTACTAGCCCATCTGCAATACAGCCGCTGGCAGCCACTGGATAAGGTCTTTTTGTTGGCTCCCTTGGTAAGGCCGTCAAACTGGGCTTGGCTAAATCGCTGGAAATATTATGTGGGCCGTCTGTTTATCCGCGAACCCGGCCGGGCCTTTACAATTAATACCCACGATGTGGAGTTTTCTCGACGTCAGGCACTCAGGGACCCCCTTCAATCTCAATCAATCTCTATGAGCTGGCTCAGGGCGATGGTGGATTGGTTGCAGACATTTCCCCGCACGGCACGCAACCCACGCCCGATCCTTTTGGTTCAGGGAACGGATGATAAAACCGTTGATTGGCGTTATGGTCTTCATGCTGTTCGGAATCGTTTTCCCAATTGCCACCGGGTATTGATACGCGGCGCTCGGCACCAGATGATTAACGAAACCCAACCTTATCGCCATCAAATATTAGCGGCGATGGATGAGTGGTTAACCAAATAGGCTGTGAGCGATAACTTGTATCGCTCAACTCGCAGAGTTTTAACTTGCACTTTTCACTCGGAAAGCCTTAGCGAATCTACTTAGTTAGAAGAAATGAACACTCTGTAAATTTCCACTATAAGGTCGAGGCGTCATCCATGCCTTATACGGCGGTGCCCAAGCACAATATGTTCTTTCCTTCTCCTTTGGTCAAAAACTCTATTAATGCTCTTCATGTGGCCAGCGCCAAGCCAGCCAAATAATAGCTAATTTGAGAATAATCTCGATAAATCCCAGATAGAAGTAGAAATACCAGGTGGACATTAAAAATGTTACAAATAAGAAAATAATGAAAACTGAGGATATAACTACATTTATCCAGCGAGAGACAGATGGATTAAGTAATAAAGTAAGGGCAACCATAATGCAGGGGAGTGACACGATGATTGATACAGCAAGTAGTGACTCTTGTGTGACCGCTCCAAATGGCCCGAACCCCTCAATTATTCTATCTATTTTTCCTGTCTTAAATAGTCCAAAGAAATCCCCATAGATGTAAAGTAGTACTACTGAAGCCCATAGCCCGGCTATTTTAATCTTAACATCTATATGATTGTCAGTGAGCTTGGTCGATGTGCTCTTTAAGTTGTCTTTATCGTTCATGACATTCCCTCGATCTTACTGGTAGATAACTTTTGATTTGATTCGGTAATAGTTGGTGGGGTTCTAACGCCCATAATTAGTAACCATAGACAGGTTCCGATCTCCCCTAGAGAGGCGGGTACTCTAATAAAAGCGGGGATTTGATATTCAGGGAAAAGTATATTTGCGCAGAATCTTACTAAATAGCTAAGGCATCCTACCATTAATAGTATGCCCAGTATTTTTGGTAGTAAGTTTGATTTGTAGACCAGGTATCCGAAAGGAAGTAACCATAATCCCCAGAGTACCTGGATGATTTGGATTCCGTTACTATACGATTTTAATAACAATAATACCTGAGTATAAATTTGTTCTTTTTCAAAAGTTAGGAGATATTCTGCTCCGCTAATAAGTGTGAGAGCATCAACTTTGTTAACTATATTGAGTAGAGTAAATGGAATGCTGATGAGGACAAAAATAACCATTAACAACGCACATTCTCTATTTACAGATTCAAATGTGCGATATAAAGCTAGTGGCAGTATTGAAAACAGTATGTAGAGAAGTATCCCACCTAAAATTCCTATTCTATATAGAAATTCATATTCCAGGATATTTTGCGCTGTTAAAGATGCATTTTCCCACGCTGTGGGAATTTGAGAGGGCACGTATACTAAAGAAAATATTCCCAGCAATATAACAAGTAAATAAATAAGCCCAGAAAGTCTGGCATATTCTTTTTGAGTCATTTTATATCCTTGTAAAATCAAATTGACAGATAGAGAGCCAAAAGTTGGTTAGGTCCTAGTCGCTGTAGCTATATAAAGGGTGCTACGGTGAACTTCCAACCATGGTAATCAGCTAGAATTTCATAAGAAGAATATGGTCACCAAAGACGTACTTATGGTGTTGTTCTGTTGTGAATAGAGGTAAAGCTTCTGTATCTCTAGCGGTACTACGATTATTGGGTGTGGGGTACTAGCTATTGACGCCATGGTGGTCTCTTTAGAGTCACTGTATGCAAAGAAACCTATTGGAATATTGAGTTGTGCGCTACCCAGCTAGGCATAGGCTGCGGAAAGCGTGGTTTGAAGTGCGGAATAGTGAGATAAGTGATTTGGGATGGTATGGCCATCCAGAAGATTTTTGAGCCGCCAACTGTATGCGGCTCACACTGTTTAGCCTGCTGTTAATCGGGTTGTTGACTGGCTTTCTTGGATTCGGAGGGACTCGGTGTGGAGGCTGGCTTCTTGCGGGGTTTATCACTTTTCTCCGAAGTCTGTTTTGCACTTGTGGGAACTCTGTTAGTAGGGTATTCAACCTTACAGGTACCCTGTCCATTGTCCGATAGCACAATTTCATCCAGGTCATCCATTACCCGAATTGGGCCCGAATAGAATTTACGCATTCCCTTAATAAAGCCGATCTTGTCAGCTTCAGTAACGGGGGGTGGTATTAGGTGTGTTAAGGCAACCGATTTTACTCCCGCTTTGGTTGCCATCTTGGCAATGTCCAGAGTATTGGAATGGTAGTGGATAATTTGATTTGCCTTCTCATATCGCAAACGAGCGCGACGGTTATCCCCGGTTTGCTTCAGCTTGCTGATGTATTGGGCATAGCTGAGAGCCTCAGAAATCAGTAGATCGGCATCCCGTTCAATTGGCTCTAGCGCATCGAAAACATGGGTATCACCAGTAATGATGACTTTACAGGGGCCAAAACGTATCTCGTAACCAAATGCGGGAAAAACCGGTTCGTGATGTACGGCAAACACAGAGACATAAGTATCCCTGTGGTGCCACACATCTTGTACGACCTCGCTTTGATCCCCGGCAATATTCACTAGGTGGGGAGTGGCGACCGCTAGGACTGGATCGAGAATTCCCTGCCTATTTGCCGATCGAAAAAGGATGTCCGGCCCAAAACTCTTGTTAATTCCATCCAAAATGCGATGGATGCCGTAGGGTCCGTAGACATTAATAGGGGAGTCGGCACCAACAAACCAGGACTCGTTGATCACCATGGCCAAACCACCAAAGTGATCCGAGTGCCAGTGGGTAATAAAAATGGGGTCCAGCTGGGCGAGATTAAGGCCGAGCTGGCCAATTCTTGCTGTAGCTCCTTCGCCGGCATCGACGAGGAATAATTTCCCACTGCTGCGAATAGCAACGCAGGCGGGATGGCGCAAGTATTGATAGGCTGGATCTGGCGTGCCAGTTCCACAAAAGTAGATGTGCATTTTGCCATCATCTTCCACATAAGGTGGGTAACGCTTCAGAGATTCAGGCTGCTCGGCCAGGCTTGAAATCGCAAAGAACACCCCGAGGGCAAGAGTGGCAAACATATCAACGATCAGTCGCATGGTTTTATAGATTCCAGTCGGTGCGGAAAATACATACCAAGGATATGCAGACATTTTTAAACGTACAAAAAGATGATTAAAAATTTTGGTCAAGTCTGTAGATGACGTGGACTCATGCCTTGTAAAGTATCAGGATTTAGGCTGCTATTAACTTAGTTTGTCATCAGGATTTTTATAGATGGTGGTTGGCTGTCCTTCCAGGCCCGAGTAAAAGAGAATAATAGTTACCGGAGTATCACCATCATTGCGCCCATAATGCCATTTATCGGTAACTTCGATAAATGCCTTACCTGCCCCCAGAGTAAGCGTTTCCTTCTGTCCTGGGAGTACAATGGTTAAAGTGCCCTCTGCTACATAAACACCATTTAGCACTGGATGCTTGTGTACGGGCATCTGTTCACCCACCGGAATAGTAACGCTAACAATCGTTAATTCCGGTTGCCCCGGTTTCACTTTTGGTAGGGAATGTCCTTCCCAGTCCTTTGTAGAGGAAACTAGTGTTTCAAACTTTACGTCGTTGGTTTTGTCCTGGCCAAATATATTTTCCGAGATAAATGCAAGTGTCAGAATGGCAAGGAAAAGGAAGTGGCGGCTCATTGAACTTTCCGGCAATCTTATGGAGATTTATGTAATTCTCGTTCAAGAATTAATGCTGTCCAATAAATTCGGGAAAATCTCTACGGACCTACATCGGAGAAAAAATTGGCTTTTAAATGCCCCCTACTGACAAACTGATTACATTTGGCGGAATAGATGCAAGTAACGCCGGCTTACGGGGAGTATTTCCTCCCTATTTAGCAAGGTAATTTGCGCGGTATCTCCGTCCCTTATTACATGGCGGACGGCCTTTAAATTGACGACAACAGAGCGATGAACCTGGGCAAAGAGTTCGGGGTCAAGTTGGTGGGTTAGATCCTTTAATGGTGTGCGAATACAGGCCTCCAGATTGTTGTTGCCGGATTCGCTCCAGGCTACCAGGGTATACTTCTCACCTGAACGCAAATAGTGCACATCTTCTACCGGTATCATCCGCAATTGCTGGCCTATGGAAGCGCGAATCCAGCGCAGGTATGGTTTGTCTCCCTTGGATTGAAGTTGTCTCGCTAATTGCTCGAGTAACTCCTGCTGATGATTGACGGGTTTGCAACTGCTGAGCCTTTCCCTAAGCCGCTCGGCGGTATCGGCGAGCCGCTCAATCTCTACCGGTTTTACCAGGTAGTCCAGTGCACCCTGCCTAAAAGCTTCCACGGCGTAGTTGTCGTATGCGGTAACGAAAACTAAATGGGCCCGACGCCCGATACTCTGGGCTGCCTCAATACCGGACTTACCCGGCATATGGATATCCAGAAAACAGATATCGGGCTGCTTTTCTTCAAATAGTTCTACGGCTTCACGACCATTGCGGGCCTCCGCAACAACCTTCAGCTCCGGCCAAACACTTTTGAGTTTGCGGACCAAAGACTGGCGCAGCAGTGGTTCGTCGTCAGCTACTAGGGCGGTGGTGGGCGTGGCACTCATATTTGCTCCTCGGCAGGGAATAGCAATTCGGCACAAAGACCTGTGGGCTGTTGGTCGATCAAACGCAAGCCTGCACTATCGCCATAGGTCAGTTGTAGCCGCGCCCTCAAAGTTGCCAACCCTGTCCCGAGACTATTGGAATTGTCCTGGATGCCGATACCGCTATCGGTGACGGTGGCAATACAGAGGCCCCGTTCCAGCTTTATTGCAATATCAATACGTCCCCCTTCCTCACTGGGGTCTATGCCATGGCGGACGGCATTTTCAACCAGTGACATCAGAGACATGGGCAGGCAAGACTGACTTCGCACCTCCTCACCAGCCTTGATAGAAAATTCCAGGCGATCCGGCATACGCATTTGCATCAGGCCCAGGTAAGCCTGCACCAGAGTTAGCTCTTGCTCGACGGTACTTTGCTCCGACTCAAGTTTCGGTACTACGGCGCGCAGGTAGGCAACCAGGTTGTTCAGTAGTGCGGGTGCCTGAGGGGATGAAGACTCTACCAGCTCTTGCACATTGGCGAGTGTATTAAATAAGAAGTGTGGGGCCACCTGGGATTGCAATAAACGCAGCCGAGCATTGAGCGCCTGGTGCTCCAGGGCACCCCGCTGCCGTTCAAAAAGTTGCGCCTGCTCTCGCACAGCAATATCCCGCTGGCGCAACAGCGCAGACATAGCGAGCCAGGGCCCGAATAACATGCCGGTCACCGCTATCAGGAGAAAACTCCAGTGTCGGCTGTGGTCCTGCCAAAGTGGAAGTGCCCCCGGTTCTGTCAAGGCAGGGGACAGGATCAGCAATGTCAGTGGAATAGAGATTGCCACACCCACCACCTGTATTACCCAGCGAGGTAATCGTTGAGGCAAGTTGCGCGGCCATTGCTCGAACAGGCAAAAAGTAACCAGTGCTGATATGGCAGCTGTGCTGGTTTGCAGTAGGAGCTCTGTATAAGCACCTTTCCAGCCGAAGCTGAGTAGCAGGGTCCAAAGCAGAGTAGCGAGTAAAACAGTCAGCGACCGCTGCCTGCTGGGTAGCAGTCGCACTTGAGGTGGGTTGGCTGTCGGCGAGTAATTCATGATGGCCGCCTTCGGTTAATTTAGGCGGCCATTCTTACACAGGTTTTACCGTTAAAGCGCTGCCTTACCTTGTAGATGCAGCTTTCTCCGCTGTGCTAGCGCATCGATAGAGTAGAGTGCTAGCCCCAGCCAGACAAACATAAAGGTGGTGAGCTTTTCTTCGCTGAAAGACTCGCCCAATACCTGGGTGGCGACCACCAGCATCAGTGTGGGGCCGATGTATTGCAGGAAGCCCAGTGTGGATAAGTTGAGCCTGCGCGCGGCGATCGTGAACAGCAGCAGGGGAACCAGGGTAATGGGGCCGGCAAAGAGTAGCAGGCTGTTTAACTCCAGGCTGTTATTCAGCAAATTACTGGTGGGGCTGTCGCTCCAAAACAGGTAGATCAAGGCCACTGGCAATATAAAGAGAGTTTCCACCGCGAGGCCGGTAAGGCTTTCCACTGGGGCTTTCTTGCGGGCCAAACCGTATAGGGCAAAGGAGAAGGCCAGGCACAGGGCTATAATCGGTACGTGACCAAACTGCCACAGCTCATAGGCAATGCCGGTAGCTGCCAGCGCTACAGCGATCCATTGCAGTCGCCGCAGTTTCTCACCCAGGAACAGGACCCCCAGCAAAATATTGATCAGTGGATTGATGTAGTAACCCAGGCTGCCATTGAGCAAATGGCCGTTATTGATCGCCCAGATAAACACCAGCCAGTTACTGCCGATCAATACCGTGGTCAGGGCCAGCATCCGCATCTTCTTGCCATCGCGCAGGGTGGCCAGAAAGTCCGGCATTTTGCGTACAATCAGCAGAATACCAATAGCGAGCACCAGCGACCAGATACTGCGGTGGGCAAGGATTTCCGCAGCGGGAATATCCCGTAATTTGTTGAAGTACAGTGGCGCCAGCCCCCAAATGAGGAAGGCGGAAATCCCGGCGAGAAGGCCGGTTGAGGCGGAATCATTACTACGCAAGGAAGCACCTGCTGTGGATAACTCTGGCTTTGGTTCAGGGGTGGCACGTGGATGTGGTCACCTGGGCCTGAAGCAAAAGAATAGGTTTGGCCATTGTAGAAGCGGTGGCCGGGGGGGATCAATCTTTTTTACCGCGAGGAAGGCTCCGATTGGCGTGTCATTGGCGGGTATTTGTGGGTACCCGCCAACGACCAAAAGGCTTAGAAAAGCACGCGGCAGCGCAGGGTGCCGGGGATACTCTTCAATTTTTCCAGTGCCAGATCAGAATACTCTGCGTCCACATCGATCACTACATAGCCCACTGTCTCATTGGTTTGCAGGAACTGTGCGGAGATATTGATGGCATTTTCTGAGAACACCTGGTTGATAGCGCTCAGTACACCGGGCACATTCTTGTGAATATGCAGCAGGCGGTGGGTATCCAGGTGACCGGGCAGTGCCACTTCCGGGAAGTTCACAGAGCTGGTGGTGGTGCCGTTATCGGAGTAGTGAGCGAGTTTCTCCGATACTTCTGTACCGATATTTTCCTGGGCCTCCACAGTGGAGCCACCTACGTGAGGGGTCAGCAGCGCCTTGTCGATTCCGCGTAGGGGAGAGACGAATTCGTCGCTGTTGCCACGGGGCTCAACCGGGAAGACATCGATCGCCGCACCGGCCAGGTGATTGCTCTTCAGTGCTTCTGCCAGGGCATCAATATCTACCACTGTGCCGCGAGAGGCGTTGAGGAGAATACTGCCGGGCTTCATCTGCGCGATCTGCTCGGTGCCCATCATCATTTTGGTGGAAGGCAACTCTGGTACATGCAGGGAGACCACATCGGATTCCGCCAACAATTCCGGAAGTGAGTTTACTTGGGTGGCATTGCCCAGCGGCAACTTGGTAATCACATCGTAGAATCTGACTCGCATCCCGATAGCTTCGGCCATAACAGAAACCTGGGAGCCGATAGCACCGTAGCCGATAATGCCCAGGGTTTTGCCACGGGCCTCGTATGAGCCCACCGCTGACTTCTGCCAGCCGCCGCGATGACACACAGCATTTTTCTCTGGAATACCGCGCAGCATAAAAATAGTTTCGGCAATAATCAGCTCGGCAACGCTGCGAGTGTTGGAGTAGGGCGCATTAAATACCGCGATACCCAGTTCCGTCGCCGCCTGTAAATCCACCTGATTGGTGCCGATGCAAAAACAGCCTACGGCTACCAGTTTGTACGCATGTTCCAACACTTTGCGGGTTAACTGGGTACGCGAGCGGATACCGATAAAGTGCGCATCGGCAATTTTCTCGATCAATTGATCTTCAGGCAGGGAGGTCTTGAGGTACTCCACATTGGTGTAGCCTCGGGAGCTGAGTAAGTCGACGGCGGACTGGTGTACGCCTTCCAGCAACAGGATGCGGATTTTATCTTTTTGCAGGGACTTCTTTTGATCGGAACTGTGCGGAGCCATAAACTATCTCTTCACTGAGTGCGAATAACAGGTGCAAAGTGCTTAGATCACTTCTTCGGGGGTGCCGCAATTTTGGCGAAGGCGCGATCATAGCACATGCAGCCTCCAAGGCTTTATTCGAAATTTCTATCCTAACTATCTTGTTTATCTATGTACCAACATCAATTTACCTGTGGCAGTGAAGTACCGTTTGGTTTGGGGAAGGTTGTCTGTGTGGGGCGCAATTACGCAGACCACGCGGCGGAGTTAAATAATCCGGTGCCAGAAGAACCCCTGCTATTTATCAAGCCGGCAACAGCCGCGGTACCTATGGTAGAAACCATCCATTTACCAGCGGGGCGCGGCAGTTGCCACTTTGAAGGGGAGCTTGCCCTGTTGATTGGTAAGCGCTTGAGTAATGCCAACGTGGCAGAAGTTCCTGGGGCCATTGCTGGCTTGGGCCTCTCCCTGGATTTAACTTTGCGCGACCTCCAAGCGAAGCTGAAAAAAGCAGGACATCCTTGGGAAAAGGCCAAGGGGTTCGATAAGTCATGCCCTCTTTCTCCCTTTGTGAAACTTGATTGGTTGCCGGACTGGGACAAGCTCAGCTATTCCCTGTGGCTGAACGGTGAACTGCGCCAGCAGGGTAAAACCGAAAATATGCTGACACCAATTCTCGATCTGGTGGCCTATGTCAGCAGTTACTTTACGCTCGAACCCGGTGATGTGGTTTTGACGGGCACACCGGCGGGAGTGGGCGAATTACACCACGGCGATAATCTGGCGATGCAGTTGGAAGATGATTGGCTGCGTGTGGAAACGCAGGTAGCTTAATTTAGAATGACTTCAGCCCTTTGATTTGTGATCACATTTTCGATATAACCGGGAAAACTATCTCCAAATTAAATGAGGTGTGTCATGTCAGCGAAAAAAAATAATGTCCCCCAAAACCTGCAGGAATGGCAGGCTCTGGCGGCCTCACTGAAGATCGAGGGGCGTGCCTTTATCAATGGCAGCTATGTCGATGCCCTCTCCGGTGAAACTCGCGCCACTTTTAATCCCGCAAATGGTGAAGAGCTGGCGCAAATTGCCAGTTGCGGTCCAAATGACGCGGACTTGGTGGTAAAGGTGGCTCGGGAAACCTTCGAGTCTGGCGTTTGGTCGAAAATGCCGCCAATGCAGCGCAAAAAAATTATGGTGCGCTTTGCAGAGCTGATTGAAGAGAATCTGGTGGAAATTGCCCTGCTCGAGAGCCTCGATGCGGGTAAGCCGATTGGCGATACCATGGCTGTGGATGTCCCTGGAGCGGCCACTACGATTCGCTGGAGCGGTGAAGCAATCGACAAGATTTACGATGAAGTGGCCCCGACCGGCCCCGGTGAGCTGGGCTTGGTTACCCGTATGCCCCTGGGGGTGGTGGCCGCCATTGTGCCCTGGAACTTCCCTTTATCCACCACCGCCTGGAAACTGGGGCCGGCCCTGGCCACCGGCAACAGCGTTATCCTGAAGCCCGCGTCTAACACACCGCTGACAGCGATTAAGCTGGCGGGCCTGGCTAAGGAAGCGGGCCTGCCCGATGGCGTGTTAAATGTACTACCGGGACCGGGAAGTAGCTTGGGCAAGGCCTTGGGCCTGCATATGGATATCGATTGCCTGACCTTTACAGGCTCCACCGAAGTAGGCAAAACCCTGACCGAGTACTCAGGTCAGTCCAACCTCAAGCGTACTTTCCTTGAGCTCGGCGGTAAAAGCCCGAATATTGTATTTGCTGATGCAGATCTGGATAAGGCGGCAGAAGCAGCGGCCCTGGCCATTTTCTACAACCAGGGGGAGACCTGTACCGCCGGATCGCGTCTGCTGGTTGAAAAATCTATTGCCGATGAATTTATTCAAAAGGTGGCTAAAGCGGCAGAGTGCTTTAAGCCCGGGCATCCGCAAAACCCAAATACCCGTATGGGTGCCCTGATCGACCGCAGCCAGTTTGATACGGTTGAATTTTACGTGGCCAAGGGCCTGGAGCAGGGTGCGCAATTGGTTTGCGGCGGCAAACCGGTAGATGAAGTAGCAGGCGGTTACTACTATGAGCCAACGGTATTTCGCGGTGTCACCGCTGACATGACGATCGCCCGTGAAGAAATCTTTGGCCCGGTACTGTCTGTTATCGAGTTCGAGACAGAGGAAGAAGCACTCGCCATTGCCAATGACTCAATCTACGGCCTGGCGGCGGGTATCTGGACCAATAACCTGGGTCGTGCTCACCGTATGGCCCGGGATATATACGCCGGCTCTGTTTGGGTCAATAACTATTTTGGCGGTGATATCACCGTACCCTTCGGTGGTTTTAAGCAGTCTGGAAACGGCCGCGATAAGTCGCTACACGCGCTGGATAAGTACTGTGAACTCAAGTCCACCTGGATTGATTTGAGTTAGTTCTTTAGCGGCGTATTGGTACTCTGCAATTAGGCCCAAAAAATAAAAAAAAGAAATAAAAATTGAAAGACAGGCCTATTGAATAAGGTTAGGCTGTGAGTAAATAAACACAGCCTATTGAACCTGTTCAATAGGCTGTAAAGAATATCTGTACAACACCATAAAATATATCTGGGCCTTCAAGGCAAATCATAGGAAGATAAGAATGAGTGGTGGCTTATACGTTGGCAGTTCCAGCACTGTTATTCAGCAACAGCGAATCGGTCGGGTTGCAAATCAACAGGATGGAGGCAACACCCAATTCGGAAGAATAGGATCGATGCGCTCTAATGAGAAACAGCTTTTTGTAAATAGGCTGGGCTTTACCCCTCGGAGAGATGAGCCTCCTGCACCTACAAATATACAGCCACCTAATGTACATCCCCCTGCCCTTAATAATATCCCCCTGGTGCAGGCTGTTTTAATTCTGCCAGCTGCTCCGCAGGGTGCGATTCCAGTGGCAGTACCTGCACCTGCACCTGCACCTGCACCTGTGGCTATACCTGTGGCTATACCTGTGGCGGCACCTGCGGTTAACATTGATGAGGTTCCTGTTTTGGAGCCTGTTCCTGAGAATCCTCCAGTAAATACTACACAAGCAGGGACTATTAATAATCAATAATTCCTTCAAGGTGCCGGCGAAGAGAAATATGGGATTTAAGAATGAGTGATAACCAATTTTTTGTTTGAGGCTTCAATAACACTCCAGTCAGTTTTAGAAAATTGGAATTCCAAGCTATAAGGCTACAGCCACAGCGAGGCCCGTTTTATTGCAAGTCTGACGTACTTTAAATTATCGATAAATGGTCAATAGGGCCCTAAGCTCCAGGATTACCCGGTTAAACAGTTTGAAGTATTGCTCTGAAAGAAAGCGGCGTATCTGGTTAATATATAAATACCAAATAATCAGGGCCATGGCCGGGGTATGGTCCGTGATATATGTCGCCTTTGTTTGGACATGGATTGCCAGTATAAGTTACTTGGGTCTACCTGGACCGATTTGAGTGCATTCTTTAGCGGTGAATTGACGATCTATCATTAAGCCTCAAAATGAAAAAGCCAAACTTGAAAGACTGGATAGTTAAATTAGGTTAGGCTGCGGCTGAGTAGATCTTTTAATTAAATTTTTTAATAGGTACTAGGCAGTGCCTGGACAGCTCTGACATATTTCTCTGGGGGCTGCGGAGCCAGTCCTTTAGTACACCTATAAGTTGATCATAGGAGGATAAGAATGAGCGATGGCGTAAAGCTTAATGGCTCTAGCGCGGCTATTCGGCAAGAGCGAGCTGGAGGGGTTGAAAATCAACGGGATAGAGGCAAGGCCCGGCTCGGAAGAATAGGAGCGATGCTCGCGAAGGGAAGGCAGGTACTTGCCAAGAAGTTGGGCTTTACTCAGCAGAGGGGGGAAACGCCCACACCTGCACGTATAGTGCCCGGCTTTGCGCCGCGAACGCCTGGCTCCCACCCCTTGGTTGAGCAACCTGGCGACGCTGGCAATCCTGCGGATGTATCTGATGATATCCCTGAGGCAGAGTTTACAAATGCGGATGACGCTGGTTATTCAGTTGCAAAACTTGTAACTGAAGAAGCTTCCGGAACTAATATCCCGAAAGCTGAGACTGTCGATTCTAGTGAGGCTGGAGCAAAAGGTGCACTTGTGGCTAAGGTAGTTGGTGAGCGCCCCAAGAATTACTACACCCAACCGAAGGAGATGACGACAAAATTTAAAGTGAAGCGCAGTGAGACTGGAGCAGAAGGTGCACGTGAGGCTAACGTAGTTGGTGAGGGCCCCCAGAAATACTTTGACCTGCCGCCAGGCCTCAAGAAAGGATTTAAAGAGAAGCACTAATAACCCATTTTTTTATGTGCAGCTCTAACAACACTCCGGCCAGTTTTAGAACGCTGGAATCTTGAGCTTGTAGGAATAGAATCACAGCGAAACCTAATTTATCACCAGCCTGGAGCTGCGCCAGACTGGTGATAAGTAACGAGTGGGGATGTAAGTTCCAAAGTCACCCGGCTAAAACTGCGGGAAGTATTGTTTCAAGAGAAAGCGGCATACCTGGTTAATATGGGAATGCCAAATAAGCAGGGGCGCGCCCACTCTATGTCCAGCGATATATGCCGGCTCTGTTGGGGGAAATAACTATTTTGGCGATGATACCGTCATACCATTGGTAATTTTATGCAGCGCTGGTAGCGGCGGTAAGTAAGTCACTTTATGTGCCGGATACATACTGTAAATCTAAACCAGCCTGGATCGGAATGAGTTAACAAAGGTGGACTGGAGCACACCATTAATGTTGAAAAATAAAAAAGCCAAAATGAATTGCTGCCAGCCTGAAAGGCTCCACCACAGTAGCAACTAAGCCTAATAGGACAGGCCTGGAGAATTGCAGAGTTGTTCAGAGATTCCTTAAGAGAAGAGAAATTCAGGCACTAAACCCTTTCTATAAGTCTCAGTGCCAACACACCAGCTAACCTAAGCAATCTTGGAGTATAAAGAATGCCCCCTAAACTTCCATCGTCATCGTCATCGTCATCGTCATCGTCATCGTCACGTCCTGATAGCGCATCACATCATCAGGCTGAAAATTCACACAATAGAAATGCCAAAGGCTCACAACGTTTGCGGAAAAATATTAATGCTCTCAAGGGCCGTTTTGCAAATAAGCTAGGTCTGGAGCGCTCAAAAGAAACATCCCCAAGCCCCAGCAAAATCTCTGCTATTGGCAGGCTATCACAGCCAAATATTGGGCGCGACGCTAATATCAGGAGGGATTCAACCCCGGAAACTTCCAGCACTATCCCTCTTGCAGAGGCCATTAATACCGGTGATTTATCGACAGAAAATCGAAAAAATATACCTTTGGCGGAAGTTGCCGGCGAGGGGGGGGCAAAGGATAGATTAGACAATAGAAAGAGGAACCTATCGGTTTCTACACTAGGGCATCATGAGGAATCAGGTATAGAGTTGAGCCGGGATATAAATAATTTACTTAGCATCCAAGACTCAAGAAAAATTAGTGAAGAGCTAGAGGAGTTCCTCAAGGATGGAGCCCCAAGCCAACTTACCGATGAGCTAAATAAAATTTTATATCGCGAAAAAACCGACAAGCCTATCAACAATCCAAATAGAGGCCCCCATGGTGAGGATTCCAGTGAACTTTCTAAGAAAGTAATGGGTATTCTCAACCAGAAAAAGCAGTGAAACTACTGGCAAATTAAACAGGCTCCTCGCCAGACTGCCGAACCCCAAGAAAAAGCTAGGAGCGACAGGTTCTTTTTAATAAAAGGACCTGCGTAAAAAATGGGCTCTTTATGGATTCTGGGGAGCTACCCCAACAACAAAATAAGTAGTCCAGGAATGGCCAGCTTCCCCCAGCGTCTTAGATTGTGCAGGCACTCAAAGAAACTAAGATATAACGGAAGTTTCTCTTGCGATAGACCCCGGAGAGGGCGCGGGCATAGCCAGGATCGTAACAATGACCAGAAACCCACCAAGGTATTAACATGAACTTCATGAAAGCCGTCGCTATTCTCGTCCCAGGCATACTCGCCCGCACTATAGCAAACAGATTTGTGGACACCACCCCACTCCTCTAAATGGTCATAAATATTATATTCATCCGTGTAGACCAAAGTAGCTGAAGCGATAGTGTTTTCAATGAGTGGTTGAATCGTTGCTTGCCCTACATTTTCAAGCATACGTATTGCAACCTGCCCACCTCTCTGGACCATGCCAAAAATGGGGGGCTTTTCCTTTTCCAGAGTACCTCGGCCTCAAGCGCCTCCCAGTGGGTTCCGTCGCCTTCTACGGCCTTTTTTTAACTGCTTCAGGCCGCCTTTTATGGCCCGCAACAATATAGACCTCGTCACACTCTACCTCCCCCTCAAGGGAGATATCGGGAGCTTTGTTACAAACGGCTTTCCTGAGCTGCAGTGTCATTTTCTGAACATCATCTTTGTTCAGATCGAACTCTTTACTAACCTGTAAATTGGATAAATTCAATAACATGAGGTATAGGCAATGTACCCAGACCTTTAAAGGCTGGTGGCACCCTGAAAAGACCGATAACGTCAGGTCATCAAAATGCCGCTGACAACCTTTACAGCGATAGCGCTGCTTCTCAGGTTGTGTATCATCCTTTCCTTGTCGGGTAACATCCTGGCTCAAACAATGAGGGCAACACACCCCGTCGGGCCAGCGATACTATCGTCTCTGTTCGTAGCATTTTGCATTCTCAAGGCGGTTGTGAAATTTCATCATGAGTCTGTTTTTACAGACATTCGGCTACTAATTCCATTGATGGTGTCTCAAATATTGAACTCCCCGGAATCCATAAAAAGCCAAAATTGAAAGACTTGATAGATAAATAAAATTAGGATGTGACTGGATAGACATTTATACTGAGTTAACCGCAGGGAGATAAGAATGAGCAGTGGCATAAATGTTAATGGCGCTAGCACTACTAATCGACAAGAGCTAACCGGTCAGGTTGAAAATCAACGGGATAGAGGCAATACCCGACCCAGGAAAATAGGATCGCTGCTCGATAAAGGAAGACAGTTGCTTGCGAAAAAGCTGGGTTTGACCCCGCAGAAGAGGGAAGTTCCTATACCTGAAGCCATTTTAGTAAATGAGGGTGATATACCTATGGCCATTACGGTAAATGAGGGTGATATACCTGAGGGGGCTACTCTCCTTGACGCAACAGCAGTTGATGAAGCTCCAGCAGGTAGGTCTGAAGCTCCAGCAGGTAGGCCTGAAGCTCCAGCAGGTAGGCCTGAAGCTCCAGCAGGTAGGTCTGAAGCTCCAGCAGGTAGGTCTGAAGCTCCAGCAGGTAGGTCTGAAGCTCCAGCAGACAGCACTGCAGAACCAGAAACTGTAACAGTGGAGTTGATACCCGATAAGACAGGGAAGATGATAGATCGTTTCGAGCTTACGAAGAAATATCAAGAGCAGGGATTCAAGTTCTAAAAATAATTCACAAGCAGAGTGTTTAGCTCTTTTGCACCATAGCAACTCGCCTAAGTGAGTGGATAAGTAGGGTTGATATACCGCTTGTCCACTAATTCGTAAACTAAACACCAATAGACCGATAAATTGGGCAGACTGCAAGATTTGCCGCCTCCGCCTCCGCCTCCGCCTCCGCCTCCGCCTCCGCCTCCGCCTTAGCTGACTGATAGGTGCTTCGAGAATTATCTGGCGTGAATTATCTAGTCAGCTATACCTAACTTATTGCCCTGAGAAAAGTTTGGGGCGACATTTTCAGGATATGAGTATTCCAGTTCACGAGTTTTATAGCGTGCAGGGGTGTTGATTTGAACAAAACTACCGTTCTATTCGTGGCTTTAAGTGTCATTGGTGCGACCTATGCCCATGCTGAAAAAGCGCCAATTTTTGGCGAAATAGCAGGGCTTGTTAGCGCAGAAAAAATTTATACGAGTATGTCTCACAATAACAATCTCAAGCAGAAGCAAAGAGAGTGGATCAGGCTATTTGTCAATCGTGGTGATCAAGTCAGAAAAGGGCAGAAAATTGCTGAGCATCGCAATAGAAAAGGAAAAGTTGTCCTTGAATATATTGCCAATCGCTCAGGCAGAATTTTATTGAACAGCCGTTCAGCAGTTGACTCCGTAGAGTCTATTCTGGAGATCATTACGGTTGGAGAAGAGAAATACTGTGAATATGAAAATTGTGGTTTGATCGGTGTGCGCTGAGAATTTTCAGGGATTGCCGGCTTGGCAGAAACCGGGTTTGTTTGCAGATTAATAGCTGTGTAATCTGGGGATTCCTGATATTTGTGCGGCCCAATTATGAAACTTATTTATACCCATGAAAACCGTTTGTTGGTTGAGTTGGCAAAGAGTCGACTTGAAGTTGCGGGAATAAAAACACGATTAAAAAATGAATATGCTCAGGGGGCTACTGGTGAATTAGCCTCCAACCAGGTTTGGCCAGAATTATGGTTAGAGCGTGACCGCGATTTGGAGCGGGCCCGACAGGTCCTGGCTGAGGCTGAGGTGGATTCGAATAGCTGGTTCTGCCAGGCATGTGGGGAAGATAACGGTGCAGCTTTTGACTACTGCTGGCAATGTGGAGAACCCAAGCCAGCGGGAGCTGACTAAAGCGAAGTTTGTGGGTCGCATATCACAATGCAAGTACTTCTCAACATTGATGTAGATGACTTAAACCGGGCGATCAATTTTTATCGAGATGCATTTGGCCTCTACGAAGGTCGCCGCCTGGGAACGGATATGATTGAGATGCTCGGTGGCACTGTGCCTATATTTCTACAGCAAAGGGATTCGGGGATCTGGCCGATAAACAGTAAAAAAAATATAGGTAGCTATGATCGGCACTGGACGCCGGTAAATATGGATATTGTTGTAGAGGATTTGCTTCTGGCAATAGAGAAGGTGGTTGATGCTGGTGGACAGATGCAGGGTGAAATCCAGCAAAAAGAATGGGGAGTTAAGGCTTCATTAACTGATCCCTTTGGAAATGAGTTCTGTCTGGTGCAGTTTGATGGCAGTGGTTCTGATACTATCAGCTTGTAAGAGAGTAGCTATTCAAATACTTAAATCTATCGCCTTTCAATTAATATGTTCTTGTTATCTTAACTTATGAATTCATGGCTTTTTCGATGATTAAAGTATGGATTATGTAGTGATAATTGGTAAAAGATTTACAGGTGTCTTATGACTGTTACGTCCCATGGTGTGTCTATCGGTTTGGAACAGAAATCCGATTATATTTTCCTTACTGTGAAGGCCCGTGGTAAGTTGACCCATGATGATTACGAAACCATGGTGCCAATGTTGACCGCAGCAATAGAAAAAGTTGAGCACCCAAAGATAAACGTATTTATGGATGCTCGAGAATTGGAGGGGTGGGAGCCTCGGGCGGCTTGGGATGATTTTAAGTTGGGTATTGAATACGGCCGGGAGTTTAACCGGGTTGCCGTACTTTCAGATAAGCGCTGGCTAAAAGTCGCCGGAAAAGTAGGTAGCTGGTTTATTGGTGGTGAATATCGAACATTTGAATCAGAAACTGAGGCGAAAGCTTGGCTGGAGGAAGATACCTAGATTTTGAAGTGATAAAGCCAGAATAGAAAAATAAAGTATTTGTCCATTAAAGGCTTATTAAATAATAAATTATATAAGGATTAGACCGTATGTTTGAGTGGATAGCCAGCCCTGAGGCCTGGATAGCATTGGCCATGTTGGCGGCGCTGGAGATAGTGCTGGGCATCGATAATATTATCTTTATCTCCATTTTGGTTGGACGGTTGCCTCCAAAACAGAGAGAGCCCGCGCGCTTTATTGGTCTTACCCTGGCAATGGTGACCCGGTTGGCTCTGCTTTTCTCTATTGTATGGATTATGGGCTTGGTCGAGCCACTATTTAGCATCTATGGCATGGAAATTTCAGGCCGCGATATTATTTTGGTTGGCGGAGGGCTGTTCCTAATCGCTAAAGCTACCCATGAAATTCACAATAGTCTCGAGGGCGAGGAGGAGAGTGCATCCTCGCTCGGCAGTGCAGGATTTTGGATGGTGCTACTACAAATTGCACTATTGGATATTGTCTTTTCCTTGGATTCTGTAATTACCGCTGTGGGATTGGTCGACGAGATCTCAATTATGGCAATAGCGATTATTCTGGCGGTAATCGTTATGTTGGTAGCGGCTAAACCAATCGGGGATTTTGTTGATCGTCATCCTACCGTGAAAATGCTGGCACTATCCTTCTTAATTATGGTGGGCTTAACTCTGGTGGTTGAAGGGTTTGATGTCCATGTACCTAAGGGATATATCTACTTTGCCATGGCGTTTTCAATGGCTGTGGAGTTCCTCAATTTGCGTATGCGCAGCAAGAAAGTCCGTAAGACCCCACCGGTAAGGTTACATCACGCTCTACGTGAAGATAGTTAAAATAGTGAGAGGGTGGAGGTGTTCCTCCACCCTGGATTACTGTCTGGTTTGCAATAGTACCCTTAGTTACTATTTTTAAGCTTCAATATTAAGTAAGTAAGGCCCAGTGCGAGAGTGGCAGTAGATAATCCCAAAAGTTCGCCAGCATTGACCTTATCAAGATCTAAAATAATAAATTTTCTGGATAAAGCTAATATAGCAATAAGTACAACAACTTTGGTTTGAATAATACTTTGTTGACGTGTAACTACATATTGAAGTGTATGGCTAAATTCCAGTGCAATCAGTAAAGTAATAATCTCGCCAAATATCGTTTGAAATACTTTATGGTCCAGAGGGTCCTGCATACCCACCAGCAGCATATTGTATACTGAATATCCCAGGCGACTGATCGCGACTATTACGATTACAACAATAATAAAAGTCAAAATTAAGGCAATCAGGCTTTCAAATTTTCGATAGTAGTTGTGAATTGCCTTATCTGTAATCGAAGTTTTTTCTTCTGGGCTGTCCATGCCTTACTTCTCGTTAAACTCATAAAATTAAAGATAGTTTCTGTCAGTGAGCTTCATAATCCAATCCTGATTTAATTTCCCGTTTTAGTAGTGAAATTACCTTGCTACTTAGCGGCATCATTCGATGTAGTATCACTGGAACTTCGTAGGATGCTCCCAAGCCCAGGATAGCACTACTATGGGGCATAATGGTTATGTCATAGGGTGTCCAGATTGAAGCCGGCTCGGTAACCTCCAATTTTTGAATGCCCAAATTCAACGCGCGTAAGAAATCACTGCCGATCCGCAATTGTTTCCCACCTTTGTAAGGAAGAAAGTTTGCCCAGTAACTACCATGGTGGGGAGAGGAAATTGATATAAATTTATGCACCCGCTCCAAACCATTAAGGGCTTGTAAATAATACCGTGCGATTATCCCTCCCATGCTGAATCCCACCAGGGTACAGGTAGTTTCTTTATCTACGATATGCTCCAATTTTGCGAGAAGCTGGGACGAAAGGTGTTCCATACCATGCCAGCCGGAGTTATAGCGTAGGTGGATATAGTGTACGTCATAATTTTCGGCAGCTAATTCGTGCTGCATTCTAAGTAAGGAGGTTCCTCGATCAAAAATTCCAGGTATTAAAAGAACAGTTCGGCTTTTACGTTTCATTCTTGTCGCAGGAGAAGTGATGCGTTAGGAAAAGCTTCAATCGCAATAGTTATTTGTCTGCCAAAAACTATTGGGAGCTTGATAGAGAAGTGTAGTTGCAGAACTATTGTTGGATACCACAAAGTAGCAAAGTAGCCTCAAGGGATAAGTTGGAATGCCGGCAACTATGTCTTTTATTTATATAGACGCCGGCATCTGAAATAAAAAAGTAATTCAAGCGTTTGTTTGAGGGTTTCCAAATAGAAATATTAATATTTCATCGAGTCTAGAATTCCATGATTTCTCATCATGAGCATGACCCTCAAATACTTGGGTTTGCCAATTTGAAGAGGAATACCCTTTCTGGCGCATGATTTTATCCACAGCCCGTTGCAGAGGTGGGTAATAAGCATCCAGCGTTTCTGTACCATGGTCAAAATAAAACCGGTGACTTCCAGGCTTAGGTAAATTTGCCTCTAGATAGTCGCGAATAGCCTCAGCTATCGGTAGTTTGTCGTCGGGGTTAATCCCTGGCCAATGGGTGGATATAGCTGCAGCCGTAGAGAACACTTCGGGGTACTCTGTGACCGCATAGAGTGATATTAATCCTCCCATACTCGCGCCGGCAATAAAGGTGTCGCTGTGATCACCACTCACAGCGTAATGACTATCAATATAGGGTTTCACCTTGGTCACCAAAAATTGTAAGTAAAGATCTCCACGCAATTCGGCTTGGTTAAATGGATGTTGGACCTGTGAAGCTTCTTTAGGCAAAAAACTCCGAGCTTTCTGGGGGAAGTAGTCACCGTGGCGAAGTGTCTCAATGTTATCGATAGCGACAACTATGAAGGGACGTACCTTCTTTTCTGCTATTAACCGAGAGGCGACTTCATCCATGCCCCACTCCTGACCATTCCAGGTGGTTTTACTGTCGAACAGCATCTGTCCATCGTGCATATAAAGGACGGCATAGGGTTTCTGTGTAGGATATTGATCAGGCAGCCATACATGAATTGGGCGCTCAGCAAGTCCTTCCAGTGTCAGGGAGGGCAGTGTTTCAAGCTTTCCTGCCGATACTTGTACTTCTTTAGGGGGTTCTTCAGCTGTACACGGTGGTATTAGACTGAAAAGAATACCGAATAATAAGGTCTTATAGATATCCATAGCGCCCTGCCTTTGGGGTGTAGATAAAGTTCTACTCTATCTATAAAACCAGTGGCAGGGCTCCTCCCTCTAAGGGGCTGACTTTGGTGTTGAGCCTTCTTTAGAAATAACTGCGGACATCCCAGGTTTCACGTTTATCATCCAATTCGAGCATCGGTCTCATTATAGAGCTATGCCCCTGTCCACCGAGAACGAAAACTTTGGTACCCGGTTGGGCGACGGCTTGGATATTGGCATACATACGGAAGTTTCTGGACCACCATTTGGAGGATAGATCGGCCCCGATAAAGTTATCACCTTGGCCAACATCATTGAGCATTATATAGGAGCCTAGGTTTACTTTGTCTTCGGCGGGGTCATTGTGTTTATCAAGAGCTTGCTCCAAGGTTGATGAGGCATACAAGTCATTGAAGCGTTTTCCCCAGGCTTCAAGGTAATCATCTATCAACTTTTTCCTCTCGGGAGAACTCTTCTCCAGATAGGATAAAAGCTCGCCGTAAGGAAGATCCTGATCCGAATCATAGCAATTTACTTTTGATAGGCCTGCCTTCTTGGCTACCCTAAATCCCAGTTGTTCGCTTTCTCCTATATTTAACTTATGCTCACCTTTAATATATTTGGCAAAGCGAAGGTTCATTTTGCTTTCGTCATTGGTGTGACATTCCAGAAGAACATGTGTTGGTGAGTCAGTGGCAATCCGTGAGGATAAGTCTTCCAAATAGTTTTGATTTTCTTCGGTATAAACATTAATGACTTGTGTTTTCACCATATCCTTACCGGGGTTGCTAAAATGAAAACTACCAAAAAGCATAACCTGTGCGGGCTCTGTATTTTTTACTGAATCCGCATAGGCACCCAGGCCAATAAGCCCCAAAGAAAGTATAATTGAGCCAGAGATTTGTCTTGCTATGTTTTTCATTAAATATCCTTATTTTATTATTTAGTTTCTATAGGTTGCCTAATTGCCGTACGAAATGAATAGCTCTGAATTTGATATTAATGGATGGATTCAAAATTGAATACTATAAATTAATCGTATCTACTTATAACAAAATTAATAGAGTGATTTTTCTGATCGAGTTAATACGATGAGGCTTGAGAGCTCAGGGCTATTTTATTAATAGCCCCAAGTTGGTACGGTATCATTGTTAATGTATGTTAACTTAAGTACCACTTCTTAATCTGGTCACTTCAACATCTGCATTACGCATTTTAGCGGAATGGGCTACTTCCTTGCTGACAATAGTCTTACCTATCGGAGAGAGTGAAATTGCTGCAAGCTTAAGGTGCTGCAAACCAAAAGGTATTCCAATAATGGTAATGAAACAGGCAATAGCATGCAGAAGGTGGCCAATAGCAAGCCAGATACCAGCCAATAGGAACCAGATAATATTTCCGACTAAACCAAAACCGCTTGTCCCAATATCACCGCGCAGGGTGAGTTCTTCTCGGGAAATTGCCTCCTTGCCGAAAGGGAAAAAGGAAAATTTGCCGATTACAAAGCAGGCTCTTCCCCAGGGAATACCAATAATACTGATAAAGGCAATCAGCGAGCAAAACCACCAGCAGAGTCCCATAAAGACACCGCCAAGGATAAACCAGAGGAAATTTCCAAGTGTTCGCATAACTACCCCTACCAATTCGGTAAAATTTATTAGTGAAAACGGTAATCTACTGATGTTACCGCAAATCCTAATCGCTATATCATTTATTTAAATTACAGTAGTTAGACGCAAATACCCACGCTTTGGATTCAGTTATGGCTATTTTCGTCGGCCTGATTGTGACTATCTGGTCAGGTTGGTTGTCTGCTTGGGTTTTACCCGTTGGGTATAAAATTTACGGTATCAGCTCATTTGCCGGAGCATTACTATTTAGCAAGCGATGACATTGACTACTTCCTGTTACCGGTAGACCTGACTGCAATATACCCAATTGATCCAAGACAGTCGCTTGGTCCCAGTAAATATGCTCAGAGCTGATTTTTCTATTGGAGAAGCTAATAATTCCCACATGGGGGACTGATAGCTTCTTCCCTGTTGCTTCGATACCAGGTGCGAACCAATCCATACGAATAGAATGGGTAAAGTGAAGAATAAACTCATCCACTAAGCTGTCTTTGCCCACGGTGCGGGAAAGAAGCTGTAAATTTATATCCGCTGGCATTTGAGGAATAAATATATCCCTATAAAATTTTCGTAAGGGTTCTTTCCCCGTTGCGCCGGTATTAACCGGTACATGAATTAATACGGGATTTTCTGTCATGGTAGCAATTGCGGTGTCGGCATCTTTTAGATCGAATTCGGCCTCGGTATGGGTTTCCCAAAGTTGAATTAAGTACTTTTCATCGTCATTGTATTCCATCTCATTCACCTTCCCATTTGAGGCGCAATATTACTGATCGTTGAATTAATCTATCTTGTGCCAAAGACAGTATCGCAATGTTTATAAATATCAATAAGGTCGAGAGCGTCAACAGTGAATATGACGATCTTGCAGCTACCTATAGTGATGGCTAATTTTTAGTACAGAATCAGAGTGTTTGTAGTACTAAAAGACCATAAATTATTGAGGAGGAGATGAAGGGAAATTGTTTGAAGGTTTGCAGATCTAGAATGCGTTACCCGTTCTACAAAGATAACGCATTCTTAACCCTTTAGCCGCGCCAGTAATTATTGGCTGCTGCAACGGTTTGGAAGTTAATGGCAACAACCTGAGAGGAGGCGATCAGGCTGTCTGCATTTTCCTCATAGGCGGACCTCAGCTTACCCCGTACTTCATCTGAAGGCTGGGTGTATTTAACTCCCATCCTGGATAGTTTCATTGCAAGTTCAAAGCCTTGTTGTGCATTTTCAGTAATTAGGCTTTCTAACCAGATTTGCGACATGGATATCCCTCTCTACTATCGGGTTGATTGATAAAGTTGTGGGGGCTGCTGAGCCCCAGTTATTTTGTATATTTACTAAGGGTTGATATCAGTCCAATATGTATTGGCTGATATATTTGTTGAACTGAATAAGATCGAAAGAACCTCTTATTTCGAACCTTACCTTACCGATCTCGCTTAAATAAACTTCTATTTCACAGTCCAGATCAAAAGTGCCAGCGGTCTCAACAGAAAATGCTTGTATCTTGCTGAAAGGCAAAGAGGTGTAGTCTACTTTTGAGCCCGTGATACCCTGAACATTGGCGGCAATAATGCGTTTGTTGGTGAAAACTACCTGATCGCGAATAGTTTTAAAACCTGCAAAAATAAACTCCCCCTCGATCAGGAACTTATTAAAGTCATCCCTGGATTCAGAGATATCTATAGGCTTAAGTTTAAATACTGGTGAGTTTTTAAAATCTATCACGGGTTATCCCTGTAATTCTATTGGAGGAGGAGATTACCACTGTGGCGCATTAAGTTACAGATGATTTACTTTTTGGTTGTGTTTTTATGTTTAAATTTATTTAATTATTATGACAATTTCCACAATAGAGGATCGATCATAAGTAGTTGGTAATTTTTGAAATGCTTATCTCTCTATTTACTGGATTCTTGACTCGATTATTTCAGTATCACTAGGGATAAACAGCAGTGGCTATATCTGTCTATTGATTTGCAAGGCTTCCAAAAAAAGCTGCACAGCGGGATGAGTTGTTGCACTTTTTTTGAAGGTGGCAGCATTTTGTATTTGGTAGTGAAACTTTTCCGGTAGCAGGGGGAGCAGGGTTCCTTCTCCGACATATCTGCGGGCCAGGTATTCCGGTAGGAAACCCACAAAGCACCCAGAAAGTATCATCGCCAACCTGGCCGCCATATGGTTGGCTGTGGATCGCTTGGGAAACAATCGATACAGGTGCGCCGCACCAGAGAGAACAGTATGACTGGGCGCAGCTAACTCCTGCTGGGTGAGTAGCTCCTCATCAATAGCTGACACCTGGGCACAGGGGTGGCTGTTACTGCAATAGAGAATCGATTGGTGATAAAACAGGGGTTGGTACTCCAGCCCCGGTCGGCGTGAGTGCAGGGGGTTGATACCGATATCGGCGCGGCCTGCGAGGATTTCCAACTCGAGTTCCTGAGGGGCGGCCAGTTGTACTTCCAGGTGGAGTTGCGGGGCCTTCTCACGCAGTTGGGTGATAGTTCCGGGCAAGTTCAGTTGCGGTATTTCCAATACATCGTCGGGCATTACCAGGCGCAGGGTACCGGTGAGTTGGGATTGGATTGCATTGACCTGGCTTTTGAAGGTATCCAGGTGCCCATCGAGCTCCAAAATAGCCCGATACAAGGCCTCCCCCTCCGGGGTCAGTTTGAAGTCGGCTCTGCCTCGAGAGCGCAAGCACAACTGCATACCCAGCCGTGTCTCCAGGTCGGAGATATGCACACTGATCGTGGAGCGGCTGATATTCAGGGTGACTTCGGCAGGGGTGATGCCTCCGGCGTGCACAACCTCGCGGAAGACGCGCAGCAGGCGCAAATCCATATCGCTGAGGCGGCCTCCCAGGGCGTTTTTGGTTTTGCTCATAGCTGCACTTCCTGGGGCGCTGAGATGGTTTCTGGCTGTAGATATAATTAAAGTTTGATAAATATAAACTTTAGTTGGAAAAATACTACTATTCTCCTCAGTCAGCTGCGGCCAGAATCGCCGCATACTACTAATAACATCTATTTACTAGGAATTTTCCTGTGAAACTTGCAAATTCGGACCTGTTGAAATTTCAGAACTATATAGCGGGCGAATGGCGTGACGCTGCCGCCACTGTAGATGTATGTGACCCGGCAAATGGTGAGTTGCTGGGCCGTGTGGCCGATGGTACCGCAGAGGATGCCGAGGCGGCAGTGGCGGCTGCCAGTGAAGCCTTCCCGGCATGGAGCCGCCGTACAGCTGGTGAGAGAGCTGCGGTGCTCAAGCGCTGGTACCAGCTGATCGTGGATAACAGCGATGACCTGGCAATGATCCTTAGCCTGGAGCAGGGCAAGCCGGTAGCGGAAGCGAAAGGTGAGATTATCTACGGGGCTTCCTTTATTGAGTGGTTCGCGGAAGAGTGCCGCCGGGCCTACGGCCAGACAATCCCGACCCACAACCCGGCCATGCGCCTGAATACCATCCGCCAGCCGGTGGGTGTGGTGTCCTGTATTACTCCCTGGAACTTCCCCAACGCCATGATTACCCGCAAGGCGGGTCCGGCACTGGCGGCGGGCTGTACTGTGGTGATCAAACCGGCCCTGGAGACGCCACTATCTGCGTTGGCACTGTGCCAGTTAGCGGAAGAAGCGGGCCTGCCCAAGGGGACTATCAATGTAGTTACCGGCAGTGATTCTCCGGGAATTGGCAAGGTTCTGACCCAAGATCCCCGTGTGGCCAAATTCACCTTCACCGGCTCCACTGTTGTGGGCAAGCTGTTGATGTCCCAGTGCGCCAGCACCGTGAAAAAAATGTCTATGGAGCTCGGCGGCAACGCGCCGTTTATCGTATTTGACGATGCGGATATGGATACCGCAGTCAGCGCCTGTATGGCGACCAAATTCCGCAATGCGGGCCAGGTGTGCGTGGCCACCAACCGTATTTACGTGCACGAATCCGTGCACGATGAGTTTGTGGAAAAGCTGCGCGAGCAGGTTGCCGCCCTGAAGATCGGCCACGCTACCGAGGAAGGGGTCAATATGGGCCCGATGATCTTCCGCAGGGCTGTGGACCGGGTTCAGGGGCTGGTACAGGACGCGGTTGCGGCCGGAGCAAAAATTGAAATTGGTGGTGAGCAGCTGGCCAATGGCGATAACTTTTTTGCGCCGACCATCCTCACTGGAGTTACCGATACCATGCGTATCGCTCAGGAGGAAATTTTTGGCCCTCTGGCGGCGATACAGAAGTTTTCCGATGAGGAAGATGTGGTTCGCCGTGCCAATGAAACGCCCTACGGCTTGGCGGCTTACGTGATGAGTGAAAACATTCGCCGAGCCAATCGTGTGGTAGAGGCGCTCGACTACGGCATGATTGCCTGTAACACCGGGGTTTTCTCCACCACTGTGGCACCCTTCGGTGGTGTTAAAGAGTCCGGTATTGGCCGCGAGGGCGGTGTCGAGGGTATGGCCGAATTTTACGAGACCAAATATTGCTGTTTCGGGGCCTGAGTCCCGGTCTGAACACAACTGGCCTGCGCTTGTCCTAGGTGACAAGCGCCCGAACAGATTTTCGGGAGCCTGTGGCTCCCCTACTTAAGAGTTTGAAACTTCAGGGAACTTGCGGAGATTAATACTATGTCTGAGATGCAAACCGATGCTTTCTGGATGCCGTTTACCCCCAACCGCACCTTTAAGTCTGCACCGAGAATTGTAGAGCACGCCGAGGGGATTTATCTCACGGAGAAAGGCGGTCGCCAGGTTATTGATGCGACTGCGGGTTTGTGGTGCAGCAATGCGGGTCACTGCCGTTCTGAAATTGCAGAGGCAATTTACCAACAGGCAAAAACACTCGACTACAGCTCTATTTTTAATTTTGGTCACGAGTTGGGTTTTGAGTATTCCGAGCGTCTGGTAAAGCACACTCCCGATGGCCTGGACCATGTGTTCTTCGGTAATTCCGGTTCCGAGGCAGTTGAGAGCGCCCTGAAAATTGCCCTGCAATACCAGCGTGTACGCGGCAAGGGCACTCGCACTATGTTTATCGGCCGTGAGAAGGGTTATCACGGAGTAAACTTCGGCGGTATTTCTGTGGGCGGTATTCCTCCCAACTACCAGGGTTTTGGCCAGCCGGTGAAAGCCAACCATATGCGTCACACCCTGGATATCGAACGCAATGCATTCAGTCGTGGCCTGCCGGAGCATGGTATTGAGTTGGCTGAAGACTTGGAGAGACTGGTAGCTTTCCACGGTGCCGACCAGATTGCCGCTGTGATTGTTGAGCCGTTTGCCGGTGCCGGCGGTGTGGTACTGCCTCCCAAAGGCTACCTGCAACGCCTGCGGGAAATTTGTGATAAGCACGACCTGCTGCTGATTTTTGATGAAGTCATCTCCGGCTGGGGCCGTACCGGTTCTGCATTTGCCTCCACGGAGTTCGGTGTGACCCCGGATATGATCACCTCCGCGAAAGGGATTACCAATGCCACAGTGCCCCTGAGTGCGGTATTTGTCAGCGACGAAATTTATAAAACCGTGATGAATGCGGCTCCCGATGGTGCGGTGGAATTCTTCCACGGTTATACCTACTCAGCACATCCGGTTGCCTGTGCTGCGGGTATGGCGACTCTGGATATTTACGAGCGCGAAGGCCTGTTGACCCGCGCTGCCGGTGAAATTGGCCAGCACTGGGAAAATGCTTTGCACAGCCTGGCTGACCTCGACAATGTTATCGATGTGCGCAATTACGGTTTAGTGGGCGCTATTGAGCTGCGCGCGCCGCAGGATCTGAAAGGGAAATACGGAGCCAAAGTCTCTGGTATGGCCTGGGAAGCTGGAGTGATGGCCCGTGGTATTGGCGATGCCCTGTGTATGTCCCCACCGCTGATTATCGAGAAGCACGAGATCGATGCTGTTGTGGATAAACTACGCGGTGTGATCGGCGCTCTGGCCTGATTATGCTATTGCGGCAGCCCGTTCGGGCTGCCGTTCTCTCCAAATTACTCTTTTGTCAGAAAGAATATACTTCTCTCGAGACGCGCTGTGCATACATCCCTGTAAGCTCATAATCGGCATCCATGCCTCATATGGTCCCGAGCGAAGTGTATTCTTTCCTTCCTGCCTTATTATTAGTTTTTCTCCCTTCCTCTCCTTTCCTGACCGGCAGGGCAGTTTGCGTAACTTCCCTATTGTCGTTTAGAGCTACACTGAAAATAGTGGTCTGCGGCGCGGTCACAGTCTTTGCAGAGTCGACTGCCTGGCCGCGCTCGTAGGCTGCCTTACGGAGTTATTCAGATGCTCCTTAAAAACCGCCGGGGGAAAATTCAATTCCCTGATGGTAAGGGACTCTTCAATATGGAAAGTTACTCAACCTGGGGACTTTTCTATGCCCGCTGACACTCCTCCCCTGGCGACCGGACCTATTTTGCAGGTGTTGTCTGCAAACTGGTGGCTACTCCTGCTGCGCGGTATTGTCGCGGTGATTTTTGGCGTGCTGACTTTTGTCTGGCCGGGATTGTCCTTGTTGACCCTGGTGTTGCTTTTTGGGATTTACGCTTTCCTGGATGGTATTTTTTCCCTGGTTGCGGCGGTGATGGGGCGGCATAAGTCCACTCCACTGTGGTGGTTGATTGTCTCGGGGCTGATCAGTTTGGCTGCGGGAATTGTGACTTTTATTTTCCCGCAGGTTACCGCATTAGTGTTGGTGATTTTTATCGGTGCCTGGGCCCTGGTGCGGGGTATCTTCGAAATTGTCGGTGCTGTTCGCCTGCGCAAGGAAATTGATAATGAGTGGCTGCTGATCGCCATTGGTGTTCTCTCGGTGATTTTCGGAGTTGCGATTTTAGTCAGCCCCGGGGCTGGTGCTCTGGCATTGCTCTGGGTAATCGGTGCCTATGCGATTATTTTGGGACTGCCATTGATCTGGTTATCTTTCCGACTGCGCAAACACAATAAATCCGCTTCTTCATAACCGTTTAACTCAAATACGCTCAGTAATAAAAAAGGCCGGTATTACTTAGTAATACCGGCCTTTTCGAATTGCTATTTAAATAACAGCTTCTGTTTTTTATTGTTTAGCAGCGAGATTGACTGCCTTCGGCAATGCCCCCATTAACGCTTTGCCTTTTTTCTCCAGTGCCATACACAGCTGGATTCGCTCCTCGGCTTGCGCGAGGCTGCGCTGGTATCCGGGAGCTAAATCACCTTTCTGGGCAAAGAGTTGTTGCAGTTCGCCCAGGTGCTGTTTATCGCAGAAGGCAGCGGCAAGTGATGGGGTGCGGCGGCGGATCTGGGCCGGAATCTTATCTACTACCTTGTCAAAGTTCTGTTGCAGCCACTCCCAGTGTTGTTCCTGAACCCTGGGTTGGGCCAGGGCGTAATGGATCAGGCCAAATGATTCTCTCGGCCCCATTTCGTCGCTGAGCGCTAATGCTTGAATGGTTTCCACTTGCTTGGGATTGTTGCTGGTACCGATGGCATTGGCACTGGCATTTTCAAAGCGGGGATCATCCAGCTCGGCGCGGACTTTGATCAGGTGTGCGAGGAAATCCTCCCCCGCATCCTGTACTGCCACACTCAGGGCTGCCTGGTATAGGTCAGAGCTTAACGCCTTCGCATCCCGTTCCTGTTTAAAGCCGGTAAAGGCGGTTGCCATTTTCTGTAACTGCTTGCGCGAGTCAGGATCTTCTGCAACTTGCGCCATAAAGGTTAGCAGGTCGCTGTGCAGCATCTGCTGGTCGCTATCACTGCTATTGGCGCTGCGATTTAGTATCGGCAGGTACAGGTTCTGGGCAAAGTTCAGAAATGCAGAGCGCTGGGATTCAACCAGGTAGTTATCCCGGTACTTCTGCAGGTAGCGCAGTGGCATGGTGATCACCTGGCGCTTGTCCGCCACTGCGGATTTGCGCACTACTTCCAGCAGTGGTGCCGCAGTGAGATTGCCGGCCTCGAAAGCTGAGAAGGCGCTGTCGATAATGGACAGCTGCTCAGTGGCAGAGAACTGGGCAAATTGTTTAATCAGTGCCTGCCACTGCGTCTTGGGAAGGTTCCAGCGGTAGTAGCCGCTGCCCTGAGCATTGGGCATTACCCAATTTGGGCAGGCACCGCCGGTAATCTCCAGGGTTTCCCTTGGCTCAGTCAGGATCTGGCACTGCTGCACGCCGCTATCGGTGCTGAAGCAGAAGGGGATGCTCCATTTATCGCTGGCGTCGGCGATAGGGGAGCCGAGTGGCTTGTAACGGCTCTGCTGAACCACTAGCGAGGCCTTGCCATCGCTATTGCAGTCCATGGAGATATCCAGTTGTGGAACCCCTTTTTGCTCGACAAAACTGCGGAAAGTCTCGGTCAGTTCCGGGGTGTTGGTTTCCTGGCCGATCACTTTGTAGAAGGGTGGTGAGTCGGCCACGCTGTCGGAGAAGGTTTCCAGGTAACGTCCCAGTGCCGGGCGGAAGTTTTCCGCTCCGAAATAGGTGTCCACCATGTGGATAACGCCCAGGCTCTTCGAGTAAGTGATCGAATCGTAGGCGTTGCGAATATTGTTGTTGTCCGCGATGGGCTCACGAATGGCGCGGGTGCTGGCCAGGGAGTCTAGCTGCATGGCGCCGATCGCATAAGTCGCTGCGTTGAGGTCGTGCCCCTCTTCAGGTTCCATAATGGTGAGGGCCAACGCCTCCCCCCAGGTAGCAAAACCTTCCTTCAGCCACAGGTCGTCCCACCAGGGAGGGGTGACCTGATTGCCAAACCACATATGGGCAATTTCGTGCGCATGAACTTCTACGAGAGCCAGGCGGGTGCCGGGAGCGGGGTTGTCGCCCACCAGGATACGCTGTTCGCGATAGGTAATTGCCGCGGACAATTCAGTAGCGCCACTGGGCCACTGGGGGGCGGCAATAATGTCCAGCTTCTTGAATGGGTAGGGGCGTTGCAGCTGGGTCTCGAAGGTCTCCACCATTTTGGGGGTGATATCGAGGATGTAGTTCATATCCTCACCGCGACCTTTACGGGCGAAGCCGCGCAGGGGAATGGGGTCTTTGCGGTATTTACTCGGCGGAATGGCTGGACGCTCAACCTGGTCAAAGGGGCCCACTGACAGGGACAGCAAATAGGTGGACATCGGTGGAGTGGTGGCGAAAGTGACTTTCTCCATGCCGTCACCTGCCGCTTCGCGCTTCAGCTCGGGCCCATTGCTAATCGCTGCGTAGCCTTCGGGTATTGTCAGGCTGACAGTAAAGGGGGCCTTCAGGCCTGGCTCGTCGAAGCCGGGTAAATACTTGCGGGCCTGGATCGATTCGGATTTTGCCAGGGCATAGGCATCGCCCTGTTCCTCGACCTTAAAAAGCCCGGCCAGGTTGCGATCAAATGCAGCACTGTAGTCGATGTGCAGTTTGAAACTGCCCGCATCGATCTTCTCAGCAAACTCTACTGCGGCAACACCACTGTCCAGTACTTCCCGGTATTCGGCCGGAATCTGGCGGCCGTCATCGAGCTGTGCGTAGACTTCGCCCACATCCAGGTTTTTGCCATGTAGCCAAATATGTCGGGCACCTTCCGCCAGCTGGATATCGATATCCACCTTGCCGGTGAAGGTGTCTTTGCGAGGGTCCAGCACCAGTTCCAGCTGGTAATCCAAGGGGGTAGTGCCCTCGGGCAGGCGCCCTTCGGGAGCCTTATCAAAATCGAGGCCTTTAGCCTCGACTTCCTGGGCAGTATTGGTTTTTGCTGGTTCCGATGCTTTTTCTGCGGGGTTACAACCTGCTACTGAGAGCAGGGCCGCGGTTAGCAGGGCGAGCGGGATGTTCTTTTTCATGGTAGGGGGAGCACTCAGCCAAAAGGCTGATTGTACCGCTTTGGAGAAAAATTACGCGATGCAAATAGTTGGGCTGAGGGGAAGGTGGGAGGAAACCCGGCAGTGGATGCCGGGTTTCTGTGGGGAGACTTACAGGTGCGGTACGGTCAGGCTAGAGACCTTGCTACTGCTGTAGGGCACTGTGATGGTGTAATTGGTATTTTCCGGCTTCTGGTAGATATAACCCTGAGTATCGATGGCCAATACTACACGGTGGCCAACCGGGACATCGTAGCTAGTGGTGAAAAAGTCCACTTCGAACTTTTGTTTTTGCCCAGACTTGTCTGAATGCAGGGTAATGGGGGCGTGAGTTATCAGACGCCCCAATCCCAACGGACCCACATCGTATAGGTGCACGTTGAGTTGCACTTCTTTTTTGCTGGGTTCCACCCACATTTCGAGTTTGGGTTCGCCGCGAATCTTCAGGGTTTCCCACTGAATCGGTGATTTGTACTCGATGGCGTAGTAGCCGTTGATAGCGATCATGGGCGCGTAAACGGGGATACCGAAGCCTTCCAGTGCATCGGAAACCAGCGGGATACCGGTGCCTGCAAAGGTATCTGAGCCGCCGTGGAATTCATTACTCCAGCTCCAACCGTCGTACTTGTCGCTCTCCATTTTTGCATTGTTGAACATGGTAAAGCGTGGCTGCAGGTACCAGGTGGTGCTTTCGTCTGTTACCGGGTAGTCCTCGAATTGCTCCAGCTCATTGCTGATACGCACAGTCATATCCACCTTGGGTTCGGTGTCGATCCCGTTGTCCTCGCCTTTAAGGTGGTGGTCGAACCAGCGGAAACTGGTGGACCAGATATGGCCATTGTTACCGGTAAGAGTCTCGGTAATCGCGTGGGTGCCGGGGTTTAGCATGAGTTTCTTGGGCCCTTCGAGCAGGGAGTAGAAATCGGTCATGCTATTCGGCTTAAACAGGTAGTCGGCGAAATTGTTTGAGAGCAACACCGCTGTGCCGTTTTGATTGATTTCGTCCACGTAACTCATTGCGGAGCGCTCAGCACCGAAATTAATTACCTGTTCCATATTTTCGCCGTCGCGCAGGTTGCTCCATACCTGCTCGAGTTCGGCCTCTTTCTGGAAGGCCGTAGTAACAAGCAGCGTGCCCCATACCAGGTTGACGGTTTCATTGGGGTACAAAGCTTCTACTACATCTGCCCAACCGGATAGCGCAGCTACTGCATCGACGCGAGGGTGCTTAGCGGCACTCAGTAGTGAAATTCCACCGCCGTAGGAAATTCCGGCCATACCCAGCTTGCCCACCGGGTAATTGGTTTCCAGCCAGTCGATCAGGACTCCCACATCGTTAAGGCTGTTATCCCCTGCGACGTCAACAAGTCCTCCCGAGTGCCCAAATCCCCGGGTGGAGTAGCTGAGCACCAGGTAGCCGTTTTCTGCCAGCTCTTTGGCCTGGAAGTGGTACTGGTGCTTCTCCAGCCCCCAGCTGTTGGTAAAAATAACGGTGGGGTAACCGTCTGCTGGTGCGGGCGTCTCCGGGATAAATAAGTTCGCATCCAGGACCGTACCGTCAAAAGAAGTAATATCCACGTCGGCGATATATTCCGGTGCCGACCAGGCATGAGCAGACATTAGGGCGCCGCCAAGCAGCGCCAGTAGTGGCTTGGTATTCATTAGTTTTCTCTCATCTGATGAAATCATTATTATTTTTTTGACCAGGATTCCCTCCTTGGTCGACCCCGTACTATAGGAGTTCATCCTAGTTTTGTACGTAAACAGGGCTAAATTTGAGACGTTTGTCTCGCTTCATGTCGCAATCTGCTGCAGAAAACTATTTGTGAATAGCTATCTATTTTGTGTCTTTCCGGTCACACAAAAATAGGCGAAAAGCCGTTTTGTGATCAAATTGATCTTTTTTTGATCAGTAAAAACCGGTACTGTGTCGTCTTCGCTAATCAGCTAGGGAGGGCTTCAGCAACAATGACTCGGTGGCCCGAACTATGGTTTCTCGTTCAGTTGTTCTATTAGTACTTTGTTTCGGATTTATCGCTTCAGCCTACGCCGCGCCGCGTGGTTTGGGGGAGGTGACCTGGTATGAAGTCGACAGTGATAATTTTCGCGTGATTACCGATGGTGATCCCAACGCAGTCAAAAGTCTGGTAGCAGACCTGGAGCGCTATCGCGCAGTGGCCTTGGAGTTACTCGATGCAGATCCAAAAAGCGAGCGATTAACTATTTATGCGGCCGCAGACCGGGACACCTATGCAAACCTGGTGGGTGTTGAGCTGGCGGATATGACCAACGGTTTGTTCGATACCTCTGCGGAGGGTAACTATGCCCTGGTAAACCTGGATGGTCGCAGCGTTGAGAGGCAGCTCAAAGCGCGCGAATTCCTGTTCCACGAATACACCCATTTTCTGAGCTATAACGGCAACACCACCCACTACCCCTATTGGTATAGCGAGGGGTTTGCTGAATTTATGGCAACCATGTCATTCCCGGAAAAAGGCACCTACGAAATTGGCTCCATTCCCAGCGAACGGGCCATGACCCTGATGTATACCGGGCTTATGCCGCTGGAAGACCTGTTGCGCGCGACGGTGTACAACACCGATGCGGACGAAAAGGCAGATGTCTATGCCGGAGGTTGGATTCTGTCTCACTGGTTGATGATGAAAAGCGGCAAGCAGGATAATTTCGATAATTTCGTCAAAGCCTATAACGATGGTGCCGACCCAGTACTCGCCCTGGAAGAAGCGCTGGGGATGTCGGTGAAAGAAATTGAAAAGGCCTATGTAGCCACTTATAAGGCGGATAGCTTTGAACATTTTAGTGGCGCTATCCCCGCGGACTTTAAAGAGGCCAGCCCTACGGTTAAACGCCTCAGTAAAAGAGAATCGGTGAGTATCCTGGCTGGATTTATCGCCCAGTCCGGTTACAACCTGCTGGCTTTGGATGAGTTGATTGAATATGCCTACAGTACGGGTATTTACAGTACTGAGCTGGCTGCGATTAAAGCGAGTGCCGATCTGCGATTGGGTAATTTCCCCCAGGCCAGCCACCTTTTGGCCAGTGTCCCCACTAAGGACCGGGGCCAGCTCTGGTACTTGAGTGCCCATGCTTGGTTAACGGTTAATCAGCAGGCGGTGGCGCCCGGTAGTAAGCGGGATCTTCGCAGCTTGAAAATGGCGCGGGAAGAGTTCGACTTCCTGGTGAAGGAAGAACCGAAAAATGCATCTCACTGGTTTGGCCTGGCGATGGCTATGGAGATGCTGGATTACCCCCGAGAGGAATATCTGGAAAAGCTGGAGCAGGCTTACAAGCGTGCCCCCCGTGAGCTGCATATTGCCCAGTGGCTGGCAGAAGAGCTCTACCAAAAGAAAGATGCGGAGTATTTTGCCCGAGTGGCGAAGCCGCTGATGTTCGAGCTCCCAGATGAGGAGCAGAACAAAGAAATAAAAATGAGGTTGGCAGAGCTGAAGGGCAAACCCAAGTCATCATAGCAACCATAAGAACGCTCACTGAATAAAAAAGGCTTGTCACTCTGTGTAAGAGACATCCGACATTCGCCAACGTATATTTGCCCGGCAATTGACTTTGCCGGGCTTTTTTTTAGGGGATAATTTCCCCGCAAACTGGTACGATTTCTGTAACAGCGGCAATACCATATTGTGAAGCATAGCGTGCGCGTTAAGGGTAATGCTTCTCATAGAATAAGAAAGGGTGCACTGTGAGCAGAAAACGGTTTTTCGTTATATTTCCGCTATTTGTCTTAATATTGCTGCTTGCCGCATGCGAGAGTAATAGAGATCCTGTTGTAGAAAACTCACAGGTTTTAACGGAATCTCCCCAACAACCGATACCAACGCCGCAGAATAAACAGCCCGCAAAGCCGCAGTTTGAAAATTATGTAGAGCAAGGAGATTTGCCAGCCCTGTTAGAGCGAGGTGTGTTGCGCCTGTTGGCTCCAAGGGGCCCCCAGGAGAGCGCCTTACCACGAGAAGGACTACCTGCAACAGAGTGGCGAAAACTTGCGGAAAATTTTGCTCGTAGCCGGGGATTAAAGCCTCAGTGGGTTTACGTAGATAACTTTTCCGATTTAATTCCTGCGGTTATTGATGGACGTGGGGATGTAATTGCCACCAATTTTTCCCGCACCGAAGAACGCAAATTATCACTGGGTTTTACCCGCCCATTACAATATGTTGATGAGTTGCTAATTACTCATAGAGAGTTCGAGGTGGAAGAGGCTGTGCCCCTGCAAGTCGTGCTGCGGCGGGGCAGTGCATTTGCTGAAACCCTGGAGCAGCGAGCCGATACGGAAAATTACAGGATCACTTACCTCGATAAGCCGGTTGCAGCCAGCGAGCTTATTGCGGCTGTAGCAGCCGGCGAATACCCCGCGACAATTATTGATAGTAATTTGGCCGATGTACTTCTAACTGATTACCCGCAACTCACATCCACCACAGAGCTCGATTCCCGCAGGCCTATAGCCTGGGCTGTACGCAAAAATGCTATCGCTTTGAGGCGTGAGTTGAATGAGTTCTTTACCGCAGAATTGGTATTGGCCAGTCAGAATCGAGAGCAGCCACTGAGAGATTGGCAGGCAATAAAGGAGAGCGGAACTTTAAGGGTGCTCACTCGCAATCACCCCGCTTCCTACTTTATCTGGCGCGGTGAGTTGATGGGGTTTGATTACGATCTGCTAAGGAAGTTTGCCCGTGACCACAAATTACGCCTGAGCATGGTTGTGCCCGATAAAGATCAGGATTTGGTCGAGGCATTGAATGATGGAATGGGGGACATGATTGCTGCATCCCTTACTGTTACCGAGGCCCGCCGCCAGCAGGGATTGGCATTTTCCAAGCCTTATATGACAGTTACGGAACAGGTAGTAGCCGCAAAATCAAAGGTGCCTGATAAAGAGTTACCCCTTCCAGAGAACCTGCTTTCTGGGCAAACAGTAGTGGTTAATCCCACCACGAGCTATCACGAGAGTCTGGTCAAAATAATGGAAAAGCAGCACGGGCAAGATATGGTGCCGCTACAGATCCATCGTCTAAAAGGCGCTACCAGTGAGTTTCTTATTGATGCAGTAGCCAGGGGTATTTTTCCCTATACCGTAGTTGACTCACACTTGGCCGCCATTGAGGGCACTTACCGGGATGACTTTACTGTAGTGGGGGAGTTGCCAGGGGAGCGAGATATCGCCTGGGCCGTTCGAACTGGCCAGCCGGTATTACTGGAACAACTGAATAACTTTCTGAACAAGCACAATCGGGACCTGTTCTTTAACGTTACTTACAATAAATATTTCAAGGAACAAAAGCGTATCCTCCGACATCAAGGGCAGCGCCTGCGCAGCACTGATGAACTATCGCCCTTTGATCCCATAGTAAAGAAATATACTGAGGCTACCGATCGGGATTGGCGTATGGTGGTTGCTCAGATGTACCAGGAGAGTCAATTTAACCCCCAAGCGCGCTCCTTTGCCGGTGCTCAGGGCTTGATGCAGGTATTACCGCGGACAGCACGACAGATGGGAGTTAACAATTTGTATGATCCTGAAAACGGTATCCGCGCAGGTGTATCTTATTTGGGGTGGCTGGATAAACGTTTTCCTGAAAATATACCCCTAGAGCAGAAGATCTATTTTACCCTGGCTGCATATAATGCGGGTCACGGCCATGTCAGGGATGCCAGGGCGTTAGCCCGACGACTGAAGTGGGACCCTAACCAGTGGTTTGGCCATGTTGAAGAGGCCATGTTGCTGTTGTCCCAGCCTGAATACTATCGCGATAGTCGTTTTGGTTACGTGCGCGGCAGGGAGCCAGTTAATTATGTGCGTGAGATACGGGATAGATATATTGGATATTTAGGAGTTGAGCGCCATCAGAACTATACAGATATTGATGGCAGCATTGCTCCCGATTAATTAATGCATCCCATCAGTGGGGCTCTGCAAGCCAGAGGCATTGTGGGTTTGCTCAAGGGTACTTTATTGATTGCCCTTTAGCTCCAGCGCAGCTGTATTGCGGAGGCGAGAGTTTCTTGCGGCCCAACTTTAGAGGCTCCACCAATCAAGTAGAGGCTTTCTCCTAGGGCTACTGCTCCGTGACCGTGCCGTGCCTGGGGCAACTGACCCTGATTGTTCCAATCATCTGTGACTGGATCGTAAATCCAAATATTGTTAAATGCTGTACCAGTCTTCCAGTTGCCATTGGGGCCAAATGCCTCACCGCCGGCAACTATTAATTTATTATTTAATGGGGTTGCTGTGAGCCCGGCAGCAGCCTGGGGTAGGGGGCGGATCTTTTCCCATTTATCCAGGCTGGGGTCATAAACTTCGGCATAAGTTAGATTCCTGGCCTTGCTACTATTGTCGCTAACCTGGCGGCCACCAACAACATATATTCTGTTATTTAAGTTTGCCCCACCTGCGGAGGTTCGCTTGATACTGGCTGGCGCTGCTTGCTCCCAATGATCCCCTCTTGTAAGCACATAATGAGAATTGGTATCTCTATTTTTAGACTGTTCGTCGGGGGCCCTACCGCCAATGACATGGATGTTCTCCCCAATGTTGGTGTAAATAGATTCAGCCAAGGGCCGGGGGAGAGGGCTGGTTTCTATCCAATGCTTATATTCGCTGGAAAGTTTATAAACGGTATTTCGGGCTTGCCAAGCGCTATCAGAATCGCCAAAAAATCCACCTATGCCATATAGGCTGTTGGAATTGCTGGCCATGCCAAGGTGATGTCTTGACTCAGGTAAATTGGGCCCTGGCCTCCAGTTTTGTTCCCGCGGAGAAAAGATATGTGTTTGTTTAGTTGGAGAGAGACCGAAGAAAACTGCAGTATCCGATGGGATAAATCCCCCTGCTACATAGATCTCGCCAGAAAAGACTGCGGGGTAAATCTCCTGTAAAGGCATTTCCAGGCTGGGAAGACTTGATATAGATAGACTGGAAATAGCCTCTTTAGCGGTTAGATTGACTCCACCAAAAGTAAGGGAAGCTAAGCTGGAATATTTAATAAAGGATCTTCTGGATAGCGTCATAGTAACAAACACTCTCACACTGACTGATAAAGAATACCTATTGATTATAATTTTTTACCTAAAAATAGGCTAAAAGGGTCATTTTTATAGTGACTGAAAGGGTCGCAATCGTCAAATCCATAACGGCGATAGAGAGCGATTGCGGGAGCAAAAGCTTCAGCGCGGCCTGTCTCCAGCTTTATCTCTTTATATTTACGCTGCTTTGCCTCCTCCAATATTCTTTCTATCAAGGCGCGGGCAACGCCTTTGCGCAGGAACAGAGGATGAGTTTTCATGGATTTTATTTCACCCAAATTAGGGTCGATCTCTTTTAGTGCACCACATCCGGCCAAAACTCCATCAATTCTTGCCCCCCAAAAGGTAATCATGGGGTCATTTAACTCATCAGAATTTAGTGCGTGAACGCTCCCAGGTGGGGAATGTCGGTACATTTCCCGTAGATGAGCTTCAAGAAGATTGTTAATGGAACCGTCGGACAGGTCGTCTAATTGTACTGATATATACATCTTTATTTGATTGTCTTTCTTTTTAAAACAATGGTTTAAATAGGAACGCCCGTTAAACTTTTAGGCTTTGAAATGTCACTGTAGCAAGATTTTTAGAGAAGGATAAGTATAATTTGGCTGGTGCAATAGATATGCTTTATTAGGGGGCATAGAGATAAAATATATATTTTTTGCACCGTTTTATTACGCGTAATACCCAGCCAAAAGCCTGGTAAGGGAAACTAAGGGCTGGATATTGCCCTTAGTTCAACATTAATAGCTAGTTTAAAGAAGATTTAGAGTAATCGCTTCCCGATATTGATACAGCGTTCACCGGAGTAGCGATTATTTTTTAGTGCTTTTACCAATATGAGCTTAAGTTGTGGTTTTTCTTTTAGTGACTTAGTAATCTCATTTACATTTTCTCTAGAGCACATTAGCGGTAAGGCGTAAGCATAAGCAGTAAGCAATTCCTGAGATTCATCTTCATTGACCTGAGCCAGTGAATCAAAAATCGGTTGACCGTGGATGTTGAATAGCTCTATTTGCTCTGGTGCAAAAAGGGACTCTGTAATTTTTCGAATTTCGCTTAACTTGAATTTGTCTCGATTAGATATAAGGTTAGCTACCCACTTTGATTTGTTTTCGGGTTGGGGGCGAATAACTTCAGCAGATAGTGCGTTGAGTTTAGATCTGTCGGAGTTATCTTTTTCCAATTCTCTTGTGATTGCCTGCTCATAATCTGAGAACAGATAACGATTCTGCAACTTGATAAGTTTCCAGCGCATATCAGGATCGAGTTCCAGTCCTTTAATGGCAAACTCTCCCATTAATAGGTCTCTAGCATGACTTAATGCTGGAGTGGAGTGGGCGATATTGGTAAAAACACCAAACCAGACTTTTTGTTGATCACTACCTTCAGCCGCCTCTAGTAGTTGACCCCAGACAAAGCTCTCAACGGTCTGAGTAAGTTCGTTACGGCGCTTTGTGCTTAGGGGGATTTGAGTCAGAAAATCGTAAGTGAATTCAATATATCTGGCATTCAAACGAATAATATTGATGTCCTTTTCGTCGGCGCCATTATTCACTATAAAACTAATATACTCATCCAGAGGGAGCTTTGCGTCATAGGTGCTATCAAATAGACTTTGCCAGAACATTAGTCGTGCAAACGGTTCTTCAATATCATTGATATGCTGAGCCATATTCTTGATGGTAACTTCATCCAGATTTACCTTCACATAGGCCCAATCTTCTTCATTGGGGTATAGCCCCTCTGGGCAGGGTAGCCCCACGGCTTCTTTTACTTCGGTTCTGGCACCACTATAAAGCACTGGAAGGGTTGCAACCCGTTTCATACTTCCAGCTTTCATTTGGTAAAACCCCAGCTGTGTGCGCTGTTCCCTTAATATCGGATATTCCTCTGGTGCTGTTTGCTGAATTACCAGATGATTGATTTGGTCATCATCGCACTGGAAGCTGGCTTCAATTGTGTTGAGGCCGGCCAGGTAAAGCCACTGTTGCTGCCAGGAATTAAGATCTTTATCCGCAGCTTTGCCCAGGTGGTTGATAAAGTCATTGAGGGTTGAATTGTCATAAGACAAAGCCTTTAAGTAATTACTGACGCCTTTGCGAAATTCTTCTTTGCCCAAATAGTAGGGCAATTGCTTGAGTATTGAGCCGCCTTTGCCATAAGTAATTCCATCAAAATTGGCAAAGGCTTCGTCAGTATTGTTGACTGGTAGTTGAATAGCGTGGGTAGTGGGGCGTTGATCAGTGTGGTAAGCCCATTGCTTGGCGCCTAAATAATAGTTCTCCCAAGCGGTAGTGAATTCGCTATTTTTGGCTAGAGCCAGATTGGCCATGTAAGTGGCAAAACTCTCATTGAGCCAAAGGTCATCCCACCAATTCATGGTGACCAAATTACCAAACCATTGATGGGCCAGCTCATGGGCAATAACATTGGCGAGGCGCATCCGCTGGGCTTGGGTCTTTTTTCCTCGGGATATGTAAGAATCGTTAAATGTTACAGCCCCAACATTTTCCATAGCGCCCGCGTTAAAATCAGGTACTAGTATTTGATCATATTTTTTAAATGGATAATCAATTTCAAAGTAGGGCTGAAAGAACTCAAAGGATTGTTTGGTGAAGGTAAACCAGTCTTCTGTTTTTACGTAATTTGCCAGGCTCTGTCTTGCCATTAAGCGAAGGGGGATATCTCCTACCTTGTCTTCCCAGATGTGGTAAGGACCTGCATGTAAAGAAAATATGTAAGATGAAAATTTCTTGGTTTGTGGAAAAAACCAGTGGTTTGACTTTCTCTTCTCTTCTACTCTCTCCTCTCTTTCCGCGCTAACTACTACCCAGTCTTTTGGAGCTTTTACATCCAGGGTGTAACGTGCTTTCAAATTGGGTTGGTCAAAATGTGGGAATAGGCGATTGGCATCATAAGGCTCAAAGTCCGTATATAAATAGACCTTTTCGTCTTTGGGGTCTTTAAAGCGATGTAATCCTGAGCCATTGTTAGAGTACGGGTGTTGATAATTCACCGTAATCGTGTGGGATATTTCTGGTAGATTTTGATAATCAATAGAAATAAAGTAGTTGTTGTACTCAAATGGAACAGATCTTCCATCGACCTGGATTGAATCAACCGCACCACCGGAAAAATCGATAGTGAGCGGCTGTTCAAGTATTTTTCTAAAATTGATATCTGCGTGCACAATTCCGGAGAAGTTCTTAGCTTGACTATCCAGATTGATGCTCAGCCGATAGTCCACTTCAGCAATTTGCTGACGACGAATGTCAGCATAAGATTCTGAAAGTCCTGGGGCTGTGGTTCTAATAGGAGATGAAATTTTCTTTGCTGGTAAGCTTATTTCTTGCTTAGTAGTTCTTTGCTCACAGGAACTTAATAAAATACCACATAGAATCGCTATAACCACTTTGTACTTTAGTAATACCTTTGTAAGGCGAATATATTTGTTCATGGCGCTATTTTTAATATAGAGTTATTGAATTACTATTTGCGATTTACTTTGTATCATTAAAGATAGCTAGGCGGCGATATAAATTTTCCGTATCAGTAGGGGGAATCTTTTATACAGAGTGAGAAGGAATAGGTTCTGGCTACTGGCCGTTTGCGACCTCAGTAATTGATTCCGCTAATGCGTTGATAACTCCGTCAATCTCCTCTGCCTGTGCTATAAATGGGACGCCGATTTGCAATGTGTCGCCGCCGTAGCGAATATAAAAGCCTTTTTCCCACATCTTCATAGCAATTAAGTAAGGCCTGAGTAATGGCTCATCCGGAGCTGATTCGATTGTCAGGCCTGCGGCAAGTCCACAATTACGAATATCTTCTATTAACGGTAATCCATTGAGTTGATGGATATGGTCTTCCAGGATATGGGCAAGCTCCGCAGATCTCTCAAATAAATTTTCTTTCTTTAAAATATCCAGTGTCGCCAATGCCGCTGCGCAGGCTAGTGGGTGCCCAGAGTAGGTATAGCCGTGGGGAAGCTCCAGTTGGTATTGAGGTCCTCCATTTTCCATGAATATCTCGTAGATATCTTGACGCACAGCCACAGCGCCCATGGGAACAGCGCCATTTGTAAGCTGTTTGGCTGTATTGAGCATATCCGGGGTCACTCCAAAAAACTCTGCTCCGGTGGCTTTCCCCATGCGTCCGAAAGCGGTAATGACTTCATCAAATATCAACAATATGTCGTATTGAGTACATATTTCCCTAAGGCGATGGAGATAGCCTTTTGGTGGGGGCAATACCCCCGCAGACCCCGCTACGGGCTCGACAATAACAGCGGCAATGTTTTCAGAACCGTGCAGTTTGATAAGTTCCAGCAACTCGTCTGCCAGGAAACTTCCCTGTTCAGGCTGTCCTTTAGCAAAGCGGTTGTGGGGTAAAAGGGTGTGGCGAAGGTGGTCAGAATCTAAAGATGAGCCAAAGATTGCTCGATTAGCGCTAATACCGCCCACACTAAGACCGCCAAAATTAACTCCGTGATAGCCTTTCACGCGTCCGATGAATTTTGTTTTCCCTGGAGCGCCCATCTTCTGCCAGTAGGCTCTAGCTATTTTTAGAGAGGTTTCTGCGGATTCAGAGCCGGAGTTTGTAAAGAAAATACGATTGAGCCCCATGGGCATCATCTGGCTGACACGCTCCGCTAGTTGGAAGACTCCCGGGTGGCCATATTGGAAAGCGGGTGCATAATCCAGAAGGGCTGCTTGCCGGGTAATGGAGTCAATTATCTCCGGACGGTTGTGTCCGGCACCACTGGTCCACAAGCCAGAGAGACCATCGAAAATGGGGCGGCCATCAGCACTACGGTAATAGCAGCCGCTGGCTGAGGTAATAATACGGGGATCTCTTTTGAACTGGCGATTCCCGGTAAAAGGCATCCAGTAAGCATCGAGCTGCGATTTACTAAGTCCCGCTGATTTGTCGTTCATTTTTATTTTCCGACATTTGGCCTTATCGCATTAATTTTGGACCAACTTTTCTACTTTATAAATTGATTCTCACTAACTTTAGTTTCATAAGTGGGATTTATTAATAGAGTATTGAAGTATTGCCTATGGCAGGAGTTGAGTGCCGGGGGAGGGTTTGCCGGAATGGCCTAGGGGAGATGAGAGGAGAAAGAGAACCGGGGGCATTAGCCCCCGGTAATATTGCTGATTAAACAGCAGTGGCGATTCTGTCCACATAGGGGGCGAGTTCTGGTTTGTTCTCCAGAATCTCCTGCCGGGACAGACCGTCGATCTCGTGAGGGAACACCAACCACTCTTCGGTCTTGTGGATAAAGTAATCCGGCTCGCGCTTGGCCTTGTTGTTCTTCGGCTTGTAGTAAGGGGTCGCGATACGAATCTCCGGCGTGTTCTTCTTACAGGCAGCGCGCAGGTCTTCGATAGTTTGCTCAATACTCAGGCCAGAGTCGTGCACATCGTCCACGATCAACAGGGAGTCGTGGGACTCCAGGCGCTTGATCAGGTAGTTCAGGCCATGCACGCGCACTTTCTTGTCACGCTCACCGATACCGAGATAGGAGGAAGTGCGGATAGCGATATGGTCTGCATCCACTCCCATCACGTGCAGCAGCTCTTGTACAGCGATGCCCACAGGAGCGCCACCGCGCCAAACACCGACAATATAGTTTGGGCGAAAGCCGTCCTTATAGATTTGCTCGGCGAGAGCATAAGAGTCTATCAGGAGCTGCTGTGCGCTAATAAAGTGCTTTTTCATCAATGTACCCCTCAGAAAAAGGCAAACTTGGCAACAAAGAGTGCCGCTAACACGTAGACACTGATGCTGACGTCTTTGCTACGTCCGCTCAGCGTTTTAATAACTGCGTAGGAAATAAAGCCCAGGGCGATTCCGTGCGCGATCGAGAACGACAAAGGCATCATCACTGCGGCGATTACTGCCGGTGCGGCCTCGGTAATGTCATCCCAATCAATAGATGACATACCGGAAGTCATCAGGACGCCAACATACAGCAGAGCACCTGCGGTTGCATAGGCCGGAATCATACCGATTAGGGGCGAGAAGAAGGTCGCCAACAGGAATAGCCCGGCGCAAACCACAGCGGTCAGGCCTGTGCGACCACCGGCGGTAATTCCCGCAGTACTCTCTACATAACAGGTAGTAGTGGAGGAGCCCAGCACAGAACCAACGACAGATGCGGAGCTGTCGGCCATCAGGGCTTTGCCCATTCCAGGCAACTTGCCATCTTTATCCAGCAGTTTGGCGCGATCAGAAACGCTTAACAGGGTGCCTGCGGTGTCGAACAGGTCGACAAACAGGAAGGCAAAGATCACGCTGATCATGCCTACTTCGAAAGCGCCAGCGATATCCAGTTCCAGGTAAGTCGGTGCCAGGCTGGGAGGCGCGGATATCAGACCGGTGAACTCTACCTTACCAATTGCCAGGGCGATGACGGTTACCGCAAGGATACCGATCATCACTGAGCCCAGCATACGGCGGTAGGACAGGGCCACAATAATAAAGAAGCCCAGTGCTGCCAGGATAGCCTCAATTGACTTGAGGTCGCCCAGGGTTACCAGCGTTGCGGGGCTGGCCACAACGATACCGGCACTCTTCAGGGCAATGATCGCCAGGAACAGGCCAATACCCGCTGCCAGGGATTGTCGCAGGGAGAGGGGGATACTATCGATAATCCACTCTCGCAGCTTGAAGATACTGAGCAGCAGGAAGATTACCCCTGATATAAACACCGCACCCAGGGCTACTTGCCAGCTGTAGCCCATTTCACCGACGACAACGTAGGCAAAGAAGGCATTGAGGCCCATACCCGGCGCCAATGCGATGGGGTAGTTGGCGTAGAGCCCCATAATCAGGCAGCCAATAGCGGCTGCAAGGCAGGTCGCCATAAACACAGCGCCCTTATCCATACCCGCTGCAGCCAGGATATTGGGGTTCACAAAGATGATGTAGGCCATCGTCAGGAATGTGGTAACGCCGGCAATCACTTCCCGGCGAACATTCGTCTGGCGCTCTGAGAGCTTGAACAACTTCTCCAGGAATGAGGCATTGCCTCCCACCTGCGGGATGTCGGACCCTGGGGTCGCCGATGTTTGGATATCAGTGGGTTTCATATCAGAAGTGGTACTTTACTAGCAGGTTAACGTTGCGCTCGTTGGAATCGACACCATAAGTGCCATCTTTGATTCCGAACTTGTCGTTCCAGTGTACGTACTCAATACCCGCGTACAGGGTCTTGGGTTCACCCCAGGTGGCGCCGGCATCCCATTTCAGCTGGGAGGTAAAGTTAGTGCTCGGGTGTGAATCTTCAGAAGCACTGGTCCAATCGATAAATCCGTCGTAGACAAAGCTGGCATCACCCAGGGTAAAAGGCATGGCCCAAACCAGGGTCAGCTGCTCGTTGCTGGCCTTGTCATCGTTATCGCGGTGGTAAACATTCGCCTGTACAAAGGAGAAACCGGGAACCGCGAGATCAAAGCCCACACCTGTCAGGTAATTGGTGAAGTGGGGGCCTGTGGCCGTCAGGTGATCCGGGTCATCCATATTGCCTATCTCCACAGTTGTGGCGACAAGCACATCGGTAACCGGTCCGAAAGCCAGCTCACTGCCGCTGAGCTTGCCTAAGCTCAGGCGGGGAGAAATCTCACTATACAGCTCATTGGAGCCATCTTCCGAGTCCAGGTAGTCGGCAAAAATAAAGAGGTCACCCCAGCTGTGGCCACTGGCGTGCTCGAAAGTTACTACGGATCTTTCAGAGTCATCCGTGTTGAGGCTGTAGTTAACCTCGTAATCGTGGCCGTAAAGAAGGCTCAGGCTGTTGTCACTCCAGGTCATCTCAGCTTGGGCAGCTACGGACAACAGGCTAGAGGCCAGCAGTAGCAGGGGCTTGGTTGGTTTCATTCTATTACCTCTGTTACAGCGACAGGCGAATTTCGCACTGGCGGCCGATGAGAAAATCGGCAGTTGGTTAAAAAATAGTCGCGGAATGTACCAGAACTTAACCCCTGTTTTCCAGTGTTTTTTCTCGGGATTTACGCTTTTTTCCGAGCTTTTTAAGTAACTCTGCACCAAAAAAACACGCTTGGGGAAAACGAGATACTCATTTGTTGGTTAGCGATGGGTCGGTGTAGCAAAAAAGTATTGCTTGATTGGTTTGATAGTAGGGAATCGCTATATTGCAGGGGCAAATTAGGTAAATAGTCCAGAAAGTCGGCATCTGCTCCCCAGTGGTGCTTGCACAGGCAACATGAATACTTTTGGTGCTTTAAGGGGTCGCGATAGATGTTGTTTAACTTTGATGACACTGGAAGTCATCCGCTTGGTAGCAGAACAAGGATGGTTGAAATGTATCTTCTGAGCGCCTTCCTTATATAGGCAGGCATCGGCCTGAGGTCGATGGTTATAGTTGGGAAAAGTAAATCGACTTTTAACCTGTATAAAAATTATTTGGCTATTTGGTTTTTTTGCTAGTTCGTAGGAAATTGGCCCAGGAAGGAATCTGGATGGATTGCAGTAGCGGGGGGCGACTTTAGGGGGACGCAGGTAATGCCTACCGAGCCCCGTATTATCTGGTGGTGATTGGTTACACTTTGCAGCTTTTGAGACCTGGGGCGAGTATTGTTATCGCCCCAATATGCCTTTTCCGATTCGAGTTTGGAGTCAGGCTACCTGCTGTTCTGTACCTGACTGGTGCGCCAGGTATTCCTCGTAAGTGCCTTGAAAATCGATCAGTGCTTGGTCTTTGATTTCAATAACTCGGGTTGCCAGGGATGAGACAAACTGACGATCGTGACTCACAAAAATAAGTGTGCCCTCATATTTCTCCAGTGCCTTGTTTAGGGCTTCGATGGCTTCCATGTCCAAGTGGTTGGTTGGCTCATCCATGATGAGCACATTGGTGTCCATCATCATTAGCTTGCCAAACAGCAGGCGATTTTTCTCGCCGCCAGAGCAGACCTTTGCCTTTTTATTGGCATCATCTGCGGTAAATAATAGTCGGCCCAGAATACCTCGCACGGCCAGATCATCGTGCTTGGGGGTGCGCCACTGGGACATCCACTCAAATATTGTCAAGTCACCATCAAAATCTGCACTGCTGTCTTGCGGACAGTAGCCGATAGCGGCATTTTCTGACCACTTGACGACTCCGCTGTTTGCTTGGATCTCATTGACAAGACAGCGCAGGAAGGTTGTTTTACCAACGCCGTTCTCACCGATAATTGCTAGGCGCGCACCGGCTTCCAGCAGCATTTCGCCACCTTGAAATAGCGTTTCACTGTCAAAACCATGGGTAAGCCCCTCAAGAGTCAGCGCCTGACGGTGCAATTTTTTACACTGGTTAAACGTAATATAAGGGCTGACCCGACTGGAGGGTTTGATTTCGTCCAGCTTGATTTTTTCCATCTTCTTCGCGCGGGAGCTGGCCTGCTTGGCTTTGGATGCATTGGCAGAAAAGCGGTTCACAAAGCTCTGTAGCTCGTCCAGTTCGGCACTTTTCTTGGCATTCTCTGCGTGAAGTTGTTCTTGTATTAGCGTGGAGGCCGCAACAAAGTCCTCATAATTGCCGGGGAAAACCCGCAATTCACCATAATCTATGTCGGCCATATGGGTGCAGACAGAGTTCAGGAAGTGGCGATCGTGGGAAATGATGACCATTGTGCTTTTGCGTTGATTCAGTACATCTGCCAACCACTTGATGGTGTGGATGTCCAGGTTATTGGTCGGCTCATCCAACAATAAAATATCCGGGTCGGCAAATAGCGCTTGGGCGAGTAATACACGCAATTTCCAGCCGGGAGCTACCTGTTTCATCAGGCCAAAATGCAGGGATTCGTCGATGCCAGCTTCAAGCAGGATTTCTCCCGCACGGCTCTCTGCACTATAGCCATCCAGCTCAGCAAATTGGACTTCAAGCTCGGCTACGCGCATGCCGTCTTCTTCGCTCATTTCCGGTAGCGAGTATATGCGGTCACGTTCCTGCTTAATTTCCCACAGGCGGACATCTCCCATGATGACCGCATCGACGACGGTGTACTCTTCAAATGCAAACTGGTCTTGGCTCAAAGTACCCATGGTGCATCCAGGCTCAATGGATACGTTGCCGGCCGAGGGCGCCAAGGCACCACTCAGGATCTTCATAAAGGTTGACTTTCCACATCCATTGGCCCCGATAAGGCCATATCGGTTGCCATTGCCGAACTTTACAGAAATGTTTTCAAACAGTGGTTGGGCACCAAACTGCATGGTGATATTCGCGGTGGAGATCAAGAGCGTATTCCTGAGGATTACAAATGGGCTCTGGTAAGCCAGTTTCGCCAAAATAGGAGGCGTGATGTGGGGGCCGCACTATAAGGATTTGGCGCTGAAGTGTCGAGGAGTACGTTCAATAACTAAGCAGTTTCTCCGCGGGTTCGATATTAGAGATTGAAATATATATGTTAAAGTATACTCCTAGGCTAGGAGGATATTCCATTTCGGGGTGGGGTGCGATGATATGCATCTGTATACTCCCTGAGTTCGGGCTCTTTAGCTAAAGCTATGGGCCCTAATATTAGGAATATTCCCGGTATAAGTTGCCAGCGCGTAAAGCGGCCACTTTTATTTAAATAATTAACGGGATCACTTGATCTTATTTGTATCCTTTGGGTGGCTCCGACGGCAAAGTAAATGTTAATGCTGTCAGGGGGGAGGGTTGAAGGGCTAATGACTAGCAGATGTCAGTCAATCAATTTTTGATCTCTATGAGGAGCTAGCAAAGGCTGGAGGCTATATGAAATCGAATTGTTTGCACCTTGCGATTCCGGCAGGGGATCTGGAAACCGCCAAGAAATTCTATTGCGATGTCTTAGGCTGCAAGACCGGCAACAGTGAAGAAGGTCGCTGGGTAGATATCGACTTTTGGGGTAACGAACTCACCCTGCACCAGAGTGAGGAGAAGCTCCCCAATGTTCGCCACAAGGTGGATATGGGAGAAGTGGCTGTTCCTCATTTTGGCATTCACCTGCCGGAAGATGAGTTTCAGGCACTAAAAGGCCGTATCGAAGCTGCCGGGCTGGAATACCTGGACAAGCCTTACCGTCGCTTTGTCGGCAATGAATATGAACAGGAAACCTTTTTTATCGAAGATCCAAACGGCAACGTTCTGGAAATGAAAACGATGGTTAATCCTGAACTGATGTTCAAGTAATCGTCTGGGCCCTGCAGATAGTTGAATCTGTGGGGCTGGGTTTCTCCGGCTATTCCTGGCCCTCCCTTATCCTTGCTAAGAATGCGATGCCTTAATCTGGGGTTGAGTTCTGATTGCCTGAATAATACCTCCTATTACTATCAGTAAGCTGCCGGCATAAGTATTCCAGGTTGGGAGTGTGTTATAGACCAACCAATCCAATATGCCGGAGAAAATCAGGCTTGTATATAAATAGGGAGATAAGCTGGCAGGTCTGTTTACCCGACGATAGGCTTTAGTGCGTAAGGATTGATTGCTGATTGTCGCCAGGCTAAAAGCAATAATCACAATCACAAAACTTACCGAGTCCGATAGAGATACCGCGACTTTCGCAAGCTCCCCAAGATTTCCTTCAATCAATAAAATGGCAAGCATATAGAGGCTGGATAGGCCGAACATCTTGGTGGTTGAAGATATTGTATTTTGCTTCTTTGAAGAGTGGTGCATTACAAACTGTGAACAAGCTCCAAAGAAGCCCGATAGCAGGCCCACTATCATATAGCTATCAAAGCCAGCAGTTGGCTTCAATATAAAAGCAACGCCGATAAAGCTGATTAAACAGGCCGCTAATGTCTTCTTTTTTATCGGATCCTTTTTGGCAAACCGGGTAATAAAAGGGAGAAATAAACCTGACGTTGAAAATAGAAGGGCGGCGACAAGTAAAGAGCCCTTGGACAAATAATAAAACAGGCAATACTGAGCGAGACAAGTGAATAACGCCCTTGCACCATCAATCCTGTCTATTCGATGAGTCACAGGGTTTTCATCGAAAACAACGAGGCAAATCCAGGTTAGGAGTAAAAATGGGGCAAAGAAACGAATAAAGACCACCAGGGATAAGGAGCTAAAAGTAGTTAGTTCTTTACCAAATAGCCCGGTTAGCGACATACAGCTGGCCGCCAGAATAGCGGTAATGACACTGAGGGCAAATTCTCTATTGGAAATGCGGGTACTCATGGTTTACTAGCACCCTCACTAGTAATAATCTCATCGACAGTTTTTACACTGCCTATCTTCGTGAGGAAGTTCAGGCTATTCTGTTTATTGTTTTCCGTGTCAGATTCACAGGCATCTGAGGCAATGAGTACTGAAAAGTCTCTATCGTGAGCTTCCCTGGCTGTCAGTTCGACTGTATTTTGTGTTGATACCCCGCAGAGAATAATCCTTTCTATATTGTGACTAGCAATAAGTACTGGGAGTTCGGTCCCATAGAAGCCACTGACACGCCTCTTATAAATAGATATATCGCTATCAGTGATATTGAGATCATCAACAAAAGCAGTGCCCCAGCTTTTCTGACGGAGGGCGCCTATATCTTTGATATAGCTGAAGAGAGGAGAGTTAAAGGAAGATTCCCTGTAGTCGGTGGAAAAAGCGACTCTGATATGGCAAATAAGATGACGTCGTGCTCTTCCCCACGTAAGGAGTTTATTGGTGTTCTCAATAACTCTATTCTTATAGACTCTTGGGGCCGCTGCTGATATTTTTCCCTTTGGATGACAAATATCGTTGATAAAATCGAGGGTAATGATTGCAGTCTTCATGACCAGAGTCTATTGAGGCGAGTATTGGCTTAGTTTAGTAATGATTAAGGAAGCCTTCGATAAAGGATTTTATGATCTATATAGAGATTACGATTTCTTTGTCATAAATTGCTTTGCCCTTTTTTTTATTGCTGTCACTTCACTCTTCTCAAGCTTATCCAAAAGGCTGAACATCATTGTCATTCTATGATTGCCCTCTAGCATTTTTCTTTTTTCAATTAAGAAATTCCAGTAGAGACTGTTAAATGGGCAGGCCTTCTCCCCAGTTCGTTGTTTGACGTCATAAATACAGTCGCTGCAATAGTTACTCATTTTGTTGATATAGGAGCCACTACTAATATAGGGCTTTGTTGCAACCAATCCACCATCGGCGAACTGGCTCATTCCCCGGGTATTAGGCATTTCAACCCATTGAATAGCATCTATGTAAATACCGAGATACCAACTTTCCACCTGGTCAGGGTCAGTTTGTGTTAATAGCGCAAAATTACCGGTAATCATAAGCCTTTGGATATGGTGAGCATAGGCATTTTCCAAGCTATTCCTGATGGTGTTATGAAGGCAGTTCATGGTCGTTTTGGCATCCCAGAAAAAATCTGGCAAATTATTTTTATTCTTCAACTTATTCTGATGCTCATAACTGGGCATAGACATCCAGTAGACACCGCGCATATATTCTCGCCAGCCCAATATTTGGCGTACAAAACCTTCAATCTGGTTAAGTCCTATTGAAATTTTTCCATCTTTCCAAGATTTTATCGCTGTATCGATAGCCTCTTTTGGAGATATGAGTTTACTATTTAGGGAGAAGCTAATTCGGCTGTGATAAAGAAAGGCTTCATCTGGATCCATTGCGTCCTGAAAATCGCCAAAATGAGCAAGTAGATGTTTACAAAAATGACGAAGTAGTTTTATAGATTCCTCCCTGCTGGTTGGCCATATAAAATTCTCTGGATCAATCTCTCCAATACTCTTAACTCCAGACTTTTTTATACGGGATAAAGTTGAAGTGACATTACTTGTTATTTTTTCCTGCTTGGGTTTGCCCAGCTTTCCATTCCATTTCTTTCTATTGCTTTGGTCAAAATTCCACTTTCCCCCTTCAGGTTTTCCATTGTTCATCAGAATGTCATGCTTCTTCCGCATATAGTGGTAGAAGCTTTCCATAAGTAGCGATTTTTTCCCCTGAAAGAAGTCTGCCAGCTCTTTTCGGGTGGTTAAAAAGTGCTCAGTGTCGTAGGCTTGAAATTCTATTGATAGTCTCTTTTCTAGTTGTAGCAGCTGCTGATCTAGTCGGTACTCATCGGGACGTTGGTACTCAAATTTTTCAATTTTGTGTTTTCTAATAATATCTTCGATATTTTTTGTAAGGTTTTGTTTGTTGTTTTTATCGTCTATTCGATAGTAGATGACATTGCAGCCCCTATTTTTAAGCCACTCTGAGAAAATCTGCATAGCTTCAAAAAAGGCAACGATTTTTTGGATGTGGTGAACAACGTAATCGGTCTCTTGGCGCATTTCAGCCATAAAGTAGATCTTATCTTCCTGGTTACCTCTAAACCAGGAGTGTTTTTGGTTCAATTGATCCCCTAATAGCAAGCGCAGCGTTTTCACATCTCACTTCCTTTATTTAGGTCATACTAGGTCTTAATATGCCTATAGATAGATCCTTCTATTCACTCCCACATTTTCTACAAAAGTAGAGTCATGGGAAATCAATAAAAATGTTCCGGGATATTCTACCAGCGCAGTTTCCAGCGCTATACGCGACTCCAGATCCAAGTGATTGTCCGGTTCGTCCAGTAGTAGCAGGTCTGGTGCCTCAGTGCCACGAGTAGCGGCAAGTAAAGCAACCTTTAGTCGTTCCCCTCCACTTAAAGTATTGGTAGAGCGAAGTGCAGAATCACCTCGAATATTCATTGTGGCTAGGGCTGTGCGCCAGAAGTTGGTATCTTTATCAGGGTGCAGGCGGGATAAAGTTTCCAAGGCAGATAGATTTCCATTTAGTTGACTTAGGTTCTGATCCAGATAAAAACAGCTGCCAAAAGTTTTACACAAACCGCTGCGAGGTTTAACTCGACCAGCAATGATTTTTAGTAGCGTTGTCTTTCCGCTACCATTGGCGCCACAAATATGCCAGCGATCGCCACTGTGCATGGTAAGTGAAATGGGATCACTCTGAATACCGTAGGGAAGTTTGAGATCCTCAACATGCAGACGAATACCACCCGTTAGCCCTGTTTTGCTAAGCTGCATATTTGGGAGCTTATGACTCTTATAGTCCTTTTGGCAACTTTCTAAATCTAGCTTTAACTTATGGTGCTGACGATCAAGGTTTCTAGTCAGCTTGCCTAAACTTTGCCCTGCACGATCTTTTTTCGCATCTAGTAGCGATTTACATTGGGAACCTTTTAATTTCTTACCCTGGTTTTTTCTGGTTGTAGTTTTTTCAGCAGAACTTTGCTTAAGTTTATTTAGGCTTTTTATATTCTTTTTGGTGCTTTCAATTTTCTTTTCTACAGACTGTCTCTGTATCTCTTTTTCTTTCTTGTAGTGTGAATAGTTACCACCATATGTGCGTAGTTTTCCTGAATCTAGTTCCACTATCGTGTCAGCTTGTTGGAGTAAGCTTCGATCATGACTGACCATTAGAATTCCGGCAGAATGGTTTCTAATTTTCTGCTGTAACCATTTTCTACCGCCTGAATCTAGGTGATTACTAGGCTCATCCAGTAGCAGGTAGTGTTTTTTATGAGAGAAGGCATTGGTTAAAGCCAGTCGGACTCTTTCACCACCGCTAAGATTGCCGATAGGAGTGTCTAACGTGAGGTTTATTCCGGCGCTGTATAAATGCTGTTGCCAAATTGTAGGTAGCTCCCATGAATCTGAGACACGTATCAGATCTTCCTCACTCTGATTGCCAGATTCAATACGTGAAAAACAGTCATATAGGCCTGTAGGGTCGAATATATCTACAATTCTCTTGTTGGAATTGCTGCTCACTTGATCCACTTTAAGGTAGTCCGTGTACCAAGTAATACTTCCCTGTTCAGGCTTTAGTTTCCCAATCAAAGCCTCTAAAAAAGTCGATTTTCCACTGCCATTATTTCCCACTAAGCCAGTAAATCCCGGAGGGAAGTCAAGATGGATCCCCTTAAATAGAGATTTCTCAGGGACGTTTAAGTAAAGATTTTTTATAGAACAAATGCTCTGCATGTCACCCTCCGGTAGTCGGAATGGGTGGCGCAATACCATGATCTTGAGAGAAAGTTGTAGAGAATGGAGTACGCCACTTGCACGGGAATTGATGGCCTCTTAAGAAACCGGTTTATCTCCAGTGTGTGCAAGGCTTAATTCATTGGCGTAGATAGCTCCAAAAAGAAAAGTTGTTAATTGTTAGCTTAATAAAGATTCAAAAATACTTCAAGTCCTAACCTATAAGCACTCACTTGGTACTCTCAACTCTTAAAATAGAGTGGTATAAGAGTATTATTGATATTACATTGAGATAAAGCATTTTTACGACTTGATTTAGAACAATAAGTGTTTAAAAGCGGGGGTTACTATGGTATTTGAAGGTTTTATAGCAACTTGTCTATTGATCGTAAGTACTATGCTTTTTTCTTTTACCGAAAATCACAGCGGGAACGATTTTTAAGAGACTATCAATTCCATCCGTCTCTCAAACAAAGAGTGAAGAACAAATACCCTCATCTCAGCAACAAGCAGCTGGGTATGGTACTTGATGGGTTGAGGGAATATTTTATTATCTGTCAAACGGCTGGTAGACAAATGGTCGCTATGCCATCTCAAGTGCTTGATGTCGCTTGGCATGAATTTATATTAAGCACACAGATGTATCGCAATTTTTGTAATAAAGCTTTTGGACACTTTCTGCACCACACACCCAATGAAGTTATGCCAGATAAGGATACAGCTAGTGAGGGGATTAAGAGGGTGTGGCGAATTGCTCGTGCTCGAAGTGGTATAAGTCTATCCAAGCCAAAGTCGTTATCTCTGGTTTTCTCAATTGATAAAAAGCTGGGGATTAAAGATGGATTTCATTATTCGCTAAACTGTCGATCGAGAAATAGTCCCGCTGCGGATCACTGTGTCAGTCATATTGGTTGTGCCGTGAGCTGTCAAGGCGGAACTTCCGGCAGTGCCTTCTCTGGAATTTGGGGTGGCGGCTCCTCTTCAGATTCTGGAAGCAGTTGTGGTGGGGGCTGTGGCGGGGGTGGCAGCTAGAGGCAGCTATCACTGCTCTAGCAACCCTGTTCAAGATGATTAATGAGTGACACCCTGAACTTCGCAAAGCTCTTCAATTTCTTCAGCGCTAAAGCCGAGCTCACCCAGCACAGTGTGATTGTGCTCTCCCAGAGCTGCCCCTCGGTTAACTAAGTGGGGCTTTTGGCCGTTAAATCTAAAGGGTGTGTTGATCTGTTTAATGTCTCCATTCACAGAACAGATCATCTCTCTGGATTGGATAAGATCGCTATCAGCAGCTTCTGTAAAATTAAGTACGGGTTCAATACACGCATCAATATCCTGAAATATATCAATCCATTCTTTCTGGCTTTTTGTGGCAATAATTGCTGCAATATCTTTCTTAAGTGTTTCTTGTTGTCCGTCTTGGACAATGCGAGTCAGCCACTCCTTTCGGCCTATTTTTGTTAAAAATTGCTCAGCAAATTGTGGCTCTAAACTTCCCACAGAAAGATAGCGGTTATCTGCCGTGCGATAGTAATCATAATAACTTCCACCGTTTAGCAGTTCGGATTCCAGCTTGGGATCGGTATTTAAAGCCAGTGCATTGGCCCCACTAATTGCGTTTAACGCGAAACTACAGTCCGTCATACTGATATCGATATAACTGCCTTCACCGGTTCTCTGGCGATGATATACCGCAGCCAGTATCGACATAACCGCATGGTGTGAACCGCCGGCGATGTCTGCTATCTGTGTGCCGCTCAGGCAGGGGCCATGGTCACGGTTGCCGGAATAGCTGGCCAGGCCAGATAGTGCGAGATAATTGATATCGTGCCCAGCACGTTGCTTTAATGGTCCAGTCTGGCCATATCCGGTAATCGAACAGTAAATAATGTCTGCGCGCTGTTGGCTTAAGCTTTGGTGGCCAAGGCCCAGCCTATCCATCACTCCGGGGCGGAATTGCTCGATCACAATATCGTATTGCTGAAGCAGTCGGTGAATCACCGCTTGCGCCTTTGGATTTTTTAGATCGATCGCCAGGGAGCGTTTGTTGCGGTTAATGGTTGCGTGGGCGGCGGATAGGGAAGCCGTGTCATCGACTAAAGGGGGAAAGCCCCGTAGTAAGTCTGGCCGTGTGGGAGACTCGATTCTTAGTACTTCTGCGCCTAAGTCCGCCAATAACATAGTGGCATAGGGACCGGGAAGTAGGGTAGAAAAGTCGAGTACTTTTAGCCCCTCAAGAGGGGCGCAGTGATTCTTCGTTTGCTGTTTCACTTTTTATTTCATTATTTTAATTGAGAACAGAAATTTCAATCTAGCACTTTAATTTAGTCATCGCGCAGGAGGTCTCGGGAAATAATTAATTTCATAATTTCATTGGTTCCGGCATAAATACGTGCTACACGAGCATCGGCCCAAGACCGGGCGATGGGGTATTCCCACATATAGCCATAGCCGCCATGTAACTGAACACATTCATCCAAAAGTTTGCATTGGAAATCTGTACTCAATAACTTGGCTTTCGCTGCAGTTGCAACGTCGAGTTCCTTTTTATAGTGAAGCTCCAAGCAGCGATCGATAAATACCCGAAGAGCGGTTAACTCACTATCCAGCTCAGCCAGCTTGAATTGTGTATTTTGGAAGGCAGAGATGGGTTTGCCGAAAGCCTTGCGATCCCTTACGTAATCAATCGTCCATTGCAGGGCTGCTTCTGCATTAGCTATTGCATAAATTGCCACACTTAAACGTTCTTGAGGTAATTCCTGCATTAAATAAATAAATCCCTGTCCCTCTCCACCGAGAAGGTTTTCCGCAGGGACTTTGACATCATCAAAGAACAGCTCTGAAGTATCCTGGGCCTTCATGCCTATTTTTTCTAGGTTACTGCCTCTCTTGAATCCAGGGCTATCTGCTTCCACAAGCAGCAAACTGACCCCAGAGGCCCCCTCGTGAGGGTCGGTTTTGGCCACGACAATAACCAGGTCTGCCTGCTGTCCATTGGTAATAAAAATCTTGGAGCCATTGAGCAGATAGTGATCCCCTTTGCGCACCGCTGTGGTTCTCACGCCTTGTAGATCCGATCCGGCACCAGGTTCGGACATGGCGATAGCGGTAATCATCTCACCACTAATGCATTTGGGAAGGTACTTTTTCTTCTGTTCTTCCGTGCCGTAATTAATAATGTAGGGCACTGCAATATTAGAGTGCAGGCCCCAGCCAATACCGGAAAGTCCCGCTCGGGCTACCTCCTCATCAATAATGGAGTTGTAGCCATAGTCCAGCCCCAAGCCACCATACTTTTCGTCAACTTGCGGACACAGAAAGCCCATTTCTCCAGCTTTATTCCACAGTTTACGATCTACCTGACCATCTTTTTCCCACTGATGGTGGTAGGGTACAGCTTCATTCTCTAAAAATTTACGTAAAGTTTCTCGAAACTGTTCGTGATCTTCGTTGTAAACAGTTCTTGGTACCATCCTTACACCACCGCATTTTATTACTGAAAAATTGAACCAGTGTTTTGATTGGCGATGTAAACAGCAAGACTTTAAAAGCTTGTTTACATCGCTCAAACCCCTGGGTTAAGGGTTGTCCGCCAGAGCTTTTCCTGACTCTGCCAGATCCAGCAAAATTGCTGGCGGGGCAAATCGATCTCCATAGGCATCAGCCAGTTGCTGGGCGCGTTGGGTAAACGCTTTCAGGCCAAACTGGCTGATGTATTGCAATGCACCACCGGTCCAGGGTGGGAAGCCGATACCGAAGATAGAGCCAATATTGGCATCGCGTACGCTGCGTAGCACATCCTCTTGATAACAGCGAAGTGTCTCCAGAGCCATAATAAACAGCAGCCGTTCCTTCACATCTTCTATCGGCAGTGCCTCTTTGGCGGGGAACTCCTTCTCAAGGCCACTCCATAAGTGCTTTTTCCCGCCCTCAGGGTAAGTATAGAAGCCGCCACCTGCGGCCTTACCAGCGCGACCAACTTCAAGCATTCGGTCGATCACTCCGTCGGCGGGATGCGTGGGGGCGGGTTTACCCTCTTTTTGCAGGTCATTGATGGTCTGCTGGCGTATCCGGCTCATCAGCGTTAGGGAGACCTCGTCACTAACAGCTAGAGGACCGACTGGGAAGCCAGCTAGGGCTGAGGCATTTTCAATAGTGGCGGGATTAACCCCTTCGCTAAGCATGCCGATACCTTCATTGGTAAAGCAGCCGAATACTCTTGAGGTGAAGAAGCCACGGCTGTCGTTAACAACGATAGGAGTCTTGCCAATCTGCAATACAAAGGCGAAGGCTTGGGCGAGAGTCTCATCACTGGTTTGCTCCCCACAGATAATTTCCACCAGTGGCATCTTGTCGGCAGGGGAGAAGAAATGTAGACCGATAAATTGCTGGGGACGGTCGGAAGCTTGAGCGAGCCCAGTGATCGGCAGTGTCGAAGTGTTGGAGGCAAATACTGCATTTTTCGGCAGCTGTGCTTCGGCTTCCTGGGTAACTTTACGCTTGAGTTCCCGGTCTTCGAAAACTGCTTCTATCACCAACTCACAATCAGCCAGGTCGGTATTGCTGTCTGTGGGCGTGATACGGGAGAGGATCTGATTGACCTTGTCCTCGGTAATGCGACCCCGCTGTAAGCGTTTTTGCAGGGATTTCTCTGCATATTGTTTGCCGGCTAAGGCACCTTCCATGGATACATCTTTTAATACGACATCAACACCTTTACTGGCACAGGCGTAGGCAATGGCTGAGCCCATCATGCCGGCGCCGAGTATGCCAATTTTTTGCATGGGCGACGTTTTATGATCGCGGGCGGCGGCGGGCAGTGATGCTCCGGCTTTGACCTCATTGAGTGCAAACCAGAAAGTACCAATCATATTTTTGGCAACCTGCCCGCAAGCGAGGCCTACAAAATGTCGGGATTCAATTCGCGTAGCAGTTTCGAAGTCGACCCGGGACCCTTCGACGACGGTTGCCATTATCGACTCTGGCGCCGGCAGACATCCCTTGGTTTTTTTCTCCAGCATTGCTGGGGCGATCATCAGTAACTGCGCATTTTTAGGGTTCTTTGCGTCCCCTCCCGGCATCCGGTAATCCGGTTGATCCCAAGGCTGAGCAACAGGTTGCTCACTATTCTCTCGAATATAAGAGACAGCCTTCTCTAGTAATTCTCTTTCACTGGTAACGAGCTGATGTACCAGACCGGCTTTGAGAGCCTGTTGCGGCCTCACCTGTTTTCCTTCCAGTAAGTAGGGTAGAGACTCCTGGATGCCTAAAAGGCGGGGCATACGTACACAGCCGCCACCACCAGGTAGTAAGCCTAATGTGACTTCAGGCAATCCCAGTTTTATTGCGGTGCTATCGATAACAATACGCTGATGGCAGCTGAGGGCAATTTCCCAGCCACCGCCCAAAGCTGTGCCATTAATCGCAGCAACGACGGGTTTACCCTGGGTTTCCAGCCAGCGCAGGTTGGCTTTCATTGATTCGCAAGATTCGAAGAAAGGTTTAGCTTCTTCAATTTTTGCCGCATATAAAGACTTAAGGTCGCCTCCGGCAAAAAAGGTTTTTTTTGTGGAGCGAACAATAATTCCAGAAAATTCTTGCTGCTTGAGTTGTTCAACCACTGCGCTCAGCGACTCGGTAAAATCCCGATCCATCACATTGGCTGAGGCATTGGGGTTGTCCATGATCAGGTGGACAATATTGTGATCGTCTTTTTCCAGGCGAATGGATTTCATAGTCTGCCCCCTAAACTCTTTCGATAATGGTTGCTACACCCATACCGCCGCCCACACATAGTGTGACCAGGCCGTAGCGAAGTTGCCGTTGTTCCAGCTCATCCAATACTGTGCCGATCAGCATTGCACCGGTCGCGCCGAGGGGGTGGCCCATAGCGATTGAGCCGCCGTTAACGTTGAGTTTTTGTGGGTCCACGTCCAACTCGTGTTGGAAACGCATCACCACTGCCGCGAAGGCTTCATTCACCTCAAAGAGGTCAATATCCTGCACCGTCAGGCCTGCGGCCTTCAGGGCTTTGCGAGTGGCGGGCGCGGGGCCTGTGAGCATGATAGTGGGTTCGGTACCCACTACCGCAGCGGAGACAATACGGGCGCGGGGGCTGAGCCCCAGATCTCGCCCGGCCTGTTCACTGCCGATCAGTAGGGCGGCTGCGCCATCGACGATTCCTGAGGAATTTCCCGCAGTGTGAACATGGTTGATTGATTCGACCTGTGGGTAACGGGATATGGCAATGCTGTCGAAGCACAGGTCACCCATCCCGGCAAAGGACGGCTTGAGTTGTGCCAGGGCCTCTATGGACGCATCTGGACGCACCAGCTGGTCGTGATCGAGAATGGTCAGGCCATTTTGGTCGCGTACGGGAATCACAGATTTTTCGAAAGCACCGCGCTTCCAGGCGGCTGCCGCCTTGTGCTGAGAGTCCAGCGCAAAGTTATCCACATCCTCGCGGGAAAATCCGCCGAGTGTAGCGATCAAGTCCGCGCCAATGCCCTGGGGTGCAAATCCAGTATCTATTGCTGTACGTGGGTCCATCGCCCAGGCGCCGCCATCGCTGCCCATGGGCACCCGCGACATGGACTCTACACCTCCGGCCACTACCAGATGCTCCCACCCGGAGCGAACTTTGGTAGCGGCGAGATTGACCGCTTCGGCACCGGAGGCACAGAAGCGATTCAGAGTTACGCCACCGATATCCCAGTCCCAATTGGCAGCTAAAGCTGCAACTTTTGCGATATCGGCACCCTGATCTCCGATCGGTGTAACACAGCCCATAACGATATCGTCCACTTTGGCAGTGTCGAATCTATTGCGGGTCTGTAATTCTTTCAGGAGATCTGAAAGCAGGGTGATAGGTTTGACTTCGTGAAGGGCACCGCTGGATTTGCCTCTGCCCCGCGGGGTGCGGATAGCATCGTAGATGTAGGCTTCGGTTGGCACGGTTTTAGCCTCTTTTTATTTTATGGTTTCGCTTATTACCATAGTGCGGTGCAGCTTGGGTTCAATGATAAAAATTGCCACGGAAGATGACTCAGCTTCCAGGTACTACCGAAAAATTCCTAGTCAAATATCTTTTTATTTATTCCAAATTAACCTAACCATGTGGAGGTACTGCCGTACACTCAAGTAAGGCGCCTAAATCTATTGAAATTTTGGCACGGTAAATTGGCACTTAAATTATCTTTGCGACTGGAGGAATTCCATGTCAGGCAGGGTAATGGGTGATTCAGGGCAGCTGAGAAAAATTTGAATGGGTAACACACGGGTGACCCCGGACAAATAAATGTACTTTGACGGTCCCTGAGGTGGTGAGCGAGGTTTGGCTATGGCGGATAATGTTTTGGATATGGCTACCGGCCAATTGGGCTCCGGGGGTATTGATGCGCTGACAAAGGCTTTGAATTTGCCGGCAGGGCAAGGTGAAGCTGCACTCTGTTCAGGCGTTGCTTACATACTGGCTGGTATGTTGAACAGGGCCAGTAGTAAAACAGGAATGGGTTATTTATTTAATTTAATTTCTGAAAGTGAAGCGCTGGATTTGTCTAAATTCGCCACCGCTATCTCCTCACCAGAAAAGTTGAAGTCAATTACAGACATCGGTGAAAAAATGCTGGAAAAAATTTTCAGCAGCCGTAAAAAAGAGGTCCTGGAAGTTGCAGCGAATAATTTGGGGAAAGAGGGCGGAGATCTATTGAGTGTATCCGCACCGATAGTTACTTCGTTGATGCAAGGCCAGGCCAAAGCTCAAAAAATGGATGTTTCCGACTTGGCTTCATTCCTGATTGGGCAGCGGGAGCATTTACAGGGGTATATACCGGATAACCTTCTTCAAGCAATCGACGTTCCAGATTTTGGAAAGTTGGGAGACGCTCTGGTTACCCATGGCCACGCCAAACCCCAGGAACCTCGGGCTACAGCAATTCAGGGGCCCGAAGAAAAACGTAAACCGGTGAGTTTCAGTAGCTGGTTTTTTCCTTTGCTGTTGGTACTTGTGGTTCTCTACGCATTGAATATGTGTATGTTGAAAGGAAAAAAGGAAAATTCAGAAAGTAATCCTTCCATGACCTCCCAGGAAGCGAGCTTTATGGAGTCCGCTTCACAGCCGGTAGGGGATTCCCCCCTTGAGAAAGCGGAAGAGGAAGCGCAACTGGGTCCCGATAACTTTTCCAGTAATTTGCGTGATTATCTCAAGAGTTTTTCAGACAATCCCGACCGGGAATTCCCCATGCGGGTGAACTTTGAAAAGGGAACCGCAAAAATCACCAACCCTGCAGCTGAGGATATCGATGCTCTGGCAAAAATCATGCAGGACAACCCCAACTTAACCATTGCTATTGAAGGGCATGTAAAAGGTGAGGGTAATGAAATTGCAGAGCAGGAAATTTCCCAAGAACGTGCGGATGTAGTGAAAGAGCTTCTACTGAAGAAGGGGATAGCGGCAAATCGTATCACTGCAACAGGAATGGGCTCAGCTAAGCTTGTCCCGGAAGATATGGCGGAGAAGAGGGACCAAAAAGCCCTTAATGTTGAGCGAGTTAGTATCCGGGTAGTGACAAACTCTCAGGAGTAGCCGGGATACGGGAACCCCTTTAAAGGATATTTTCCAAGGTGGATTTCATTTATAAAAAATCCCGGTCTTTTGACCGGGATTTTTTAGTGCCGCCTTAACTACGGAATTTATCCCTGTAAGCTCCGGGAGCTAGCCCTGTCCACTTTTTAAATGCGCGATTAAAAGCGCTGGGCTCGGAAAAGCCCAGGCGCTCGGCAATTTCAGCTACAGCAGTTTCCTGCTGCTTCAACTGGTAAACCGCCATATCCCGCCGAACAGAGTCTTTAATATCCTGCCAACTATTGCCCTCCTCTTTGAGGCGGCGGCGCAGCGTCTGTGGAGATGTGTATAAACGTGCGGCGACATCATCCAGTGACAGATTTTCGATACTGTTTTGCTGTTGCAGCATACGGCGAATACGACCGGTGAAACTGTGGTCGGATTTGTATTGGGTCAACAGGCACTCGGGGGCGCGGGACAGGAAGTCTGCCAGCTGTTGCTCATCGCGTACCAGGGGCATTTGCAAATAGCGAGTGTTAAATACCAGGCAGGTTTCACCTTGGTTAAAGTAGTGCCTGCAAGGGAACATATCGCTGTAGTCTTCGTTGTAGTCGGGCGGGGGAAACGCCAGAAGAACGCGCTCTAATAAAATGGTACGGTCGATCAGCCAGCTAAAAAAGCGCAACCAGATTACCGCGATAGATTCGACGAAAATTTGGTTGGGCAATTTTTTTTCATTGGTGTGATGAATGATCAGTCGAGCTTCTTCACCATCCTCGACCAGCTTGATGTGCAAGTCGTCACTCACCATGCTGATAAAGCGGCTGGAGCGAAGCAGGGCTCGGCGCAGGTTGGGACAGGTGATACAAGCGTGCCCCATCATGGCAAAAGTGCCCGGCAGCCAAGGGCGCGCCAGGAATCCTCCTGACTCATCGTTCAGAAAATCCCACTCAAGGCGTAACAAGTTGGCCATCTGCTCCCGGCCAACGCGGCTATCGGGATCATCTAGCTGGGCGGGGGCGATTCCGCTATCGATGAGTAGTTGTTGGCAGTCCAGTCCGGTCGCTTGTGCGCCAACCAGATGGGCCTTTACCGCAGCGGCGGGAATACCTAGCCCCGCTTCGCGGAGTTTGGGGTTTTCATTGTCCACTCTTTCAGCCTCACAATTATTTTCTGTCTGCTGCTGTATTACGGTATGGATTATGCGCAAACAGAGAGAGAAAGTCAGGCTTCTGCTTAATTTATATGCAACTGCCTGTGCTTTTATTAGTGGTGACAGTTTCGAACTTGATGGGCTTATGGAATAAAAGTTGTCTATTTCTGTCTTTTAATGTGTATTTTTTGCGTTAACGACTGAAAATCCCAGTTTTGCTCTCAACAATTTTCTATGCTTGATCCTCTGTGGACTGACAGTTCTTTTATAGTTTGATAGCGATAGTGAATCACTATTTCCTCGACCTGTAAGTCATATTCGTCAACAATAGGAAAAATTCCGTTAGTGAAGGACTGGTCAAATGTCACCGACGTCTGTTGCAAGTCTGTTAAACCCGACCATTTGCCGGCGAATGTTGATTGCTTACCTGATCGAGCATATTCCGCGTCCCAATAATCCTACTTTGGAGGAGGCAACTGGATGGCCTCGCCGTACGGTGCAGGACATTATTGCGAAAGGATTGCCGGGGCATGGCACAGTTGTAGAGTTCATTCAGGAAGGCGTGCGCCACAATGACGGCTACTACCTACTGCGTGATTGGGGGTCTTTTGACAAGAATTGGGTGAAAACCAATTTGCCGATTATTTGCCAGGTGTTAGATGTAAAGCTGGATTTGAGTGACGCAATGAGCTGATCAGAGCGCCACTCACAAAGTTGGATTACTGCTGTGGCGCGTGGCTTTGCTGAAGAATTTTGTTCACTTTCTCCAGTAGGGCGGGATTCGATTTAATGCTGTTGGCAATTTCCTGGTATTTGGTTTTGGAAAGGCCGGCTTTTTCAATTGCGGCGATCATTTTTCCCTGTGCTTCTTTGTTGATCGCTTCCGCTTCCTTGATATCGGCAGCCGCTTTCAGTTTGGGAGCGTATTCTCGACTCAGCATCACGATAGAGCGATAGGCGTTGGCAAATTGCTTGAGCTGTGGTTCGCTAAACGAAGCTTTGGGGGCGGTTGTTTGGCTGGTAGCAGGTTGTGCGAAGGTCATCGGCACGCTGAGTGATATTGCCAATACAGCCAGGTATTTCAAAAAGAGCTTCATCGGGCACTCCAAAAAGTATAAGGACGCTTTTGCTTCTCAGAGGGAGCACCCAGCGTCACGTTGGGGCTGTAAATTTATGCTTGTGGCGGAGCTTTAGTGACCTGTACCAAGTCTAAAGCGGGTAGCTATTAGTTTTCAGCGTAGTCAGTTTCTGGCGCCTTGTAGCGCCTTTTTCCGCCAGCAAGGAGAATTTTTCCTGGAGTGGTTGTGGGGTCATAAAATTTAGTGAGCGGCTGCGGCCGCTCATAATGCAGGAAAACTGCACCGGATTTAAACCGAGGTGGGCCTTGCGACTAACGGTCGCTGTGATCAGCTAGAAAATCCAGAGAAATTTCTTGCGTTTTTTCAGCGACTGTTCGCAGCTATTGAGTTGTTGCTGATATTTTTGCGCCCTAGCAGATACCTTGTGGGATACATTCTTTAGCCAGGTTTTATTCTGGAAAGTGCGCCGATTAAAACCACCGTGCCCCTCGTGGTAGGCGAGGTAAAGGCTGTAGGTGTCATTGGCGCGTATCTGGCACTGGCGTGCACTGGTGTTGTTATACCAGCCGATAAAATCGATGGCGTCGCCAAAATCATCCCGATCGGCACCGTAGTTAAAGGAAGACCTTTGGTAGTGGCGCCAAGTGGTCCCCAGAGCCTGGGGATAACCGTAGGCATCGGACGGCCTCGGGCCGGGGATAAAGCCCAGGATCTTGGTGCGCGGGGGCTTGGCATCATGCACAAAACGGGATTCCTGGTGCATGATTGCCATCATCACTGCAATTGGAGAGCCCCATTTTTCCTCCGCATCTTTTGCCTCGCCGTACCACTTCTTTTTTTCCTGGAAAATAGAGCAAACGTTGTCGAGATTACTTGGAGGCGCGGTTGCACAGCCGCTGCTCAGTGCAACAGCACTGAGCAATACCAGCAGTCCGCATTTTTTATTTTTTTTGTGCATAACTATTTACGACATGTTTAAACGGTAATGGTCTTCACTCCGGCACTGGTGCCAAGCAGTAAAATATCGGCGGAGCGCTTGGCAAAGATACCATTGGTCACCACACCGGTAATGTTATTGATGGTTTCTTCAAGGACAGTGGGGTGTTCGATACGCAGATTGTATACATCGAGAATGGCATTGCCATTATCTGTGATCACACCTTGACGATAAACCGGATCACCGCCCAGTTTAACCAGCTCCCGGGCAACCAGCGAGCGTGCCATGGGGATAACTTCAACCGGTAGGGGAAACTCTCCCAGGACTTTTACCCACTTGCTCTCATCGGCAATGCAGATAAATTCTTCAGAGCAGGCCGCCACGATTTTTTCTCTAGTCAATGCAGCACCACCACCTTTGATCATTTCAAGGGCCGGGTTCACTTCATCGGCACCATCCACATAGAACTGGATGCTGTCGACGGCATTAAGTTCATAAACGGGAATGCCGTGGGATTTGAGTCGCTGTGCGGAGGCTTCAGAACTGGCCACAGTACCGTCAAAGGTACCTTTGATCTCCGCCAGGTAATCGATAAAGAAGTTAGCGGTGGAACCGGTACCTACGCCGACAATGGAATTGTCCTCCAGGCGCGGGGCGATATAGTCGATAGCGGCGCGAGCTGTCGCCTGTTTCAATTCATCCTGGGTCATACTCTGGATAGTTTCCTTTGCAATTATTTCGCCTTAATTTGTATCTGACGATAAAAAAAAGCGCGTTTGGTTGTTTTTTGTGGCAAATATACTTCTCAAGGCTTAGACTGTCATGCCGGTGCTGCGCTTCACACAGGGCCTTTGTAACCCTGCTATTAGTCTACGCTGAGTCGCGCACAGTAATTAACCGCTACGGCCGTCAAACACGTCATGCCCAAGTCCTATATCAAGCGCATTTTAGACGCACGTATTTACGATGTCGCTACCGAGACGCCATTGGAGCAAATGCGCCAACTCTCCCATCGCTTTAACAACCGGATTCTGTTGAAGCGCGAAGATCTGCAGCCGGTGTTTTCCTTCAAGATTCGAGGGGCATACAACAAGCTCCTGCAGTTGCCCGCCGAGGAGCGGGCCCGGGGAGTGATTGCTGCATCGGCGGGTAACCATGCCCAGGGGCTTGCCCTGAGCGCTGCCCAAATGGGAGTGCGCGCCACTATAGTGATGCCCAAAACCACCCCGCAAATTAAGGTGAGTGCTGTGCGCATGCGCGGTGCCGAAGTCGTGCTACATGGAGATACTTTTGATGAAGCGGCGGCGAGGGCTCGCGAGCTGGTTGAAGAGCGGGGGTTGGTATTTATCCACCCCTACGATGACCCCGATGTAATCGCCGGCCAGGGCACCGTGGCTATGGAGATGCTGCGACAGCACTCGGGTAACCTGGACGCGGTGTTTATTCCGGTCGGAGGGGGTGGTTTAGCTGCGGGTATGGCCGCCTATATCAAATATGTACGTCCGGAAACCAAAGTGTACGGTGTAGAGCCGCAGGATGCTGCCTGTCTGGAGGCCGCGCTGAAAGCCGGCGAGCGCGCTCGGCTAGCGGAGGTGGGCTTGTTTGCCGATGGTGTTGCCGTTGCACAAATCGGTGAGGAGACCTTCCGGGTTCTGCGCGAAACCGTGGATGGGGTTATCACTGTTAGTACCGATGAAATCTGTGCGGCCATTAAGGATATATTCGAGGATACACGCTCTATCGCTGAGCCGGCCGGGGCCGTCGGTTTAGCGGGGCTGAAGAAATATCTGGAGCAAAACGACAATCGCAATGGCACCTTCGCCACAGTGTGCAGTGGAGCCAATATTAATTTTGATCGCCTGCGCTACATTAGCGAGCGCACCGAGATCGGTGAAAAGCGCGAGGCGGTCCTCGCGGTAAAAATTGCTGAGCAACCGGGAAGTTACCTGCAGTTCTGCCGGGATTTAGGGGACCGCTCAATTACTGAGTTTAACTATCGTTTTGCCAGTGATAACGAAGCGCATATCTTTGTGGGCCTGCAGGTGGTATCTGAGGAAGACCGCAGCCAATTGGTTAGTCAGCTTGAGTCCAAAGATTATCAGGTTACCGATCTTACCGATAACGAAATGGCGAAACTGCATATTCGCCATTTAGTGGGAGGTAGAGTGCCGGGCTTGCCCGACGAAGTCATTTACCGCTTTGAATTTCCCGAGCGCCCGGGGGCCTTGCGCAAGTTCCTCGAGCATCTCGCCGGGCGTTGGAATATAACGCTGTTTCACTATCGCAATCACGGGGCAGCTTATGGGCGTGTTCTTGTGGGATTGCAGGTGGAGCCGGCAGCGAGGGACGAACTACAGACACTATTACACCAGCTTCAATTTCGTTTTTGGGATGAAACACAGAATCCGGCTTATCGGTTATTTTTGGGCGCTTAAACCATCGCTTCCCGATACCTGAGAAAGACGTCTCATTTATCGAAACGTGTATAGACTGCAAATCCTGTTTTGTCGAACTTGCTTGTCTAATTTTGAGACAAAAAACTCATAAAATATCCAATAAACGGTTACTATTACGCCGCTTCTTGAGTATTGTCTATTCGCGTGGAACTTTTGCTGTGGCTCTGGTCATAAGCGGGGCGAAACGCATATAAAAACAAAATTATCGTACAGGATGGTCCCAATGAAAGCCGATGCGCTGACAATCGCTGTGGTTGTCTTTGTCGCGGGCGTTCTGTTGAGTACCAGTGGTTTATCTGAGGTATTTTCTTCCGAAGCTGAACCGCCGGCTGCTCTGCAACAGGGAGTGGTTACCCGTTAGGCTGATGCCGGGGGGGCGCTCTGCCCACGAGCAAACACAAAAAAAGCCGGACACTTAGGTGTCCGGCTTTTTTTGTGCTCCACTACCCACTTTTTAGCGGCAGCGGTAAATCCTTTGCTCTGTAACCACCATATCCAGTGGAATATCCCAATTGTCTGTGGGCAGGTTATCCACACATTGTAGATGGTGCGCCGCGCCGATAAGTTGTGGTCCAGTGCCTGGTAATAACTGTTTGCGCTCAAAAGTCCGATCGTAGAAACCGGCCCCCATACCCAAGCGCGCTCCGCTGGGGTCGAAGGCGACCAGAGGAACCAAAACAAGATCCAGGAGCTTGGGTGCGCGGTAAGTTGTGCGCACAGGCTCCGGAATGCGATAGCGATTGCGAAAAGCCAGGGGTTCGCCTTGCCAACGCCTGAACCGGAGGTGGGGGTGTGGTTCTGCCGGTAGCTGTGGCAAATAAAAATGTTTTTGTGGAAAACGTTGCAGCAGGTAGCGGACATCCAGCTCGCCATCAGTCGGCCAATAGATACCGACATGCACTGCTCGATTCATTTGTGGGATACGGCTCAGGAGAGTGATGGCTGCACGGCCATGCAAACGCTGTTGATAGGCGCTGAGTTCCCGTCGCCCCGCGCGCATACGGCGGCGCAGTTGCGTTTTGGTTTCAGTCATTGTGGGAAGAGAAGAGCGTGAAGAAATAGGGTACCCCGAGTGTGCGGCTGTAGACGGAGCCTTGAACCGTAAGGTTCAAGGTGGTGGGATCCGGAGTACATAAGGCTTTCCGCTACAAGGCGGACTTGCTCACCAGCACCCGCTGGAAACCACCGGGGTAAGATTATCGGCTCAAGGACATAGTCTGCTGGCCAACACCCCAGGGTATGAACCAATTATAACTTGTAGAGCGGGGGGCTGTTAACCAGAAATTTAAATGAAGTGACCGGTAGCAGAAAGTGGCTTCTTGTCACCTTACTCCTGAATTTTTTCTTCCGAGTCTATTTCGCCCAATGCACTTTGCACCTTATCAGTAAGTCGCTCCAACATTTCCTCTTGCAGAGGAATGGAGCTGAGCTCAGCTTTCGCCTGGATAAGCTCGTGGGCAATATTAAGCGCTGCCATTACGGCGATACGCTCTAAGCCGATGACAGTACCTGTTGCGCGGATACGGGACATGCGTTCGTGTAGCAGGTGTGCCGAAGCCTGTAGTCCGGCGCGCTCGCTTTCCGCGCAGGCGACACGGTACTCTTTATCGAGAATAGAAACAGTTACAGTTTCGGAGGGTGATGCGGTTTCAGACATCAGGTATCTTGCGTTAGCCCCTTAAGACGGTTAATCATAGCTTCTACCCGCGAGCGGGCGGCCTCGTTATTTTTTATCAGGCGCTGGCGTTCACGCAGCCAGTCGGCTTCCTGCCGGCGTAATTCACGATTGTCATCCGCCAATTGTTGACAGCGGGCAATGAGTGAATCCACGGTGCTTTCTAGCGCTTGCAGCTTATCCATATTTCCTGCATTTGAGGTCGACGTCTGAGTTCGCAACACGACAGACTGCGAGGGATTCCGCTACTATATTGCCGGCGTATTGGTGGGTCAATCGCTGCACCTGCGCGGACAATCACAAAATTGTCTCTTAATGCCTCAAATTCCCGGTTTGGCACCAGTGTGACGGCCGGATTGAAAAGCCTAATTTACAAAAAGCTGTACGGTAACCATGACTTCTGAAGCTAGCCGATTTGAACTCCTCGCCAACGCCATTCTCTCAGCTGGGGGGCAGGCTGACCCCAGTGAATTGCACGGTTTTATCTGTGGCATTTTGGCGGCGGGCGAGCGACCGGACAAACAGCGTTGGCAGAATGAGCTGGCCGGATTGCTCGATGTGGAGGCGGTGCCGGCAGATCTCAATCGGGATTTTTTCCAGCTGACTGAGGAAAGTCACAAGCAGCTCGACGGCTCTAACTTCGATTTTCAGTTGGTGCTGTGCGATGACGAAGATGTTGTCTCCCGCGCTCTGGCGCTGGGTCATTGGTGCGATGGATTCCTGCACGGCTTTGGTGTCGGCGGGGCCCGGGAAAAATTGATGCCCACCAGTGACGAAGCTTTAAAAGATATTAGTGCCATCGCCCAATTGGATGCCGAACATGTTGAAGAAGGTGAGGAGACTGAGCTGCAACTGGTGGAACTTCAGGAATACGTACGCGTAGCCGTACTCAATATATTTACTGAGGTAAAGGGTAAGGACTCCAATAGCGAGCCCACCATTCACTGATGTCTAAGACCCCGAAAACCACAGCGGGAATCAGTCGATCTGAGTACGCCCGCCGACGCAACCGCCTGATGGCAGAATTGCCCGCAGGTAGTTTGGCAATCGTGTCATCTGCTGGGGAGCAACTGCGTTCCCGGGATACTTTTTTTCCGTTTCGCCAGGACAGTGATTTTTTGTATCTCACTGGGTTTGATGAACCGGAAGCGCTGCTGGTTTTGGTGCCGGGACGAACACAGGGAGAAACCCTGTTGTTCTGTCGCGAGCGCGATGCGGAAAAAGAAAAGTGGGATGGCCCGCGCCTGGGGCCGGAGCGCGCGATGCAGCAGTGCGGCTTGAACGATGCATTTCCCATCGGTGATCTCGATGATATTTTGCCGGGGCTGCTAGAAGGGCGCGAGCTGCTCTATTTCCCCATGGGCCGCTACGCCCATTTGGATAAGCGAATCCGCAATTACCTGGAGCGGATTACCGCAGCGCCGGATACCGGGGGTGCACCGGAAATGGTCGACCTCGATTACCAGTTGCGGGAAATGCGACTGATTAAGTCGGCCCAGGAAATTCGCTTAATGGAGCAGGCGGCCAAAATCAGCGCCGAGGCACACAGCCGGGCTATGACCCGATGCCAGCCGGGCCTTTACGAATACCAGCTGGAGGCTGCTCTCCTGCATACCTTTGTCGACTCCGGAGCTCGGGAAACAGCCTATCCCACTATCGTAGGGGGTGGCGGCAATGCGTTGGTGATGCACTATTGCAGTAATAATGCCCAGTTGCGCGATGGGGACTTGGTGCTGGTGGATGCGGGCTGTGAGTACCGTGGTTATGTGGCCGATATTACTCGCACCTATCCGGTTAATGGTTCATTTAGCGGACCGCAGCGCGCACTTTATGAGATCGTTTTGGCGGCACAGCAAGCGGCGATTGAACAGGTTTCAGTGGGCAATCACTGGGACCATCCCCACGCTGCCAGTGTTGAGATAATCACTCAGGGGTTGGTCGATTTAGGACTGTTGCGAGGCGACACCCAGGGGTTGATAGAGTCTGGCGCTTATCGGCAGTTTTATATGCACCGGGTTGGCCATTGGCTGGGCATGGATGTGCACGATGTGGGTGATTATCGCATTCATGGAGCCTGGCGCCAGCTGGAAGCCGGAATGGTAATGACGGTCGAACCCGGAATTTATGTCCCGGAGGACGATGAGAGTATTCCCGCAGAATTTCGCGGGATCGGGATTCGAATCGAAGATGATGTCGCACTTACCAATAGAGGGCCTCAGATCCTCTCAGCAGCGGCTCCAAAAGCGATTGAAGATATTGAATACACCATGCTTCATGGACGGGACTTACTGACCCGTTAGAAGTGATTGTTGGATTGTTCGGCCAATAATATTTCAATGCCGAATAATCAAAGGGGGAATTGGGATGGGTGAGTCGGCGCGTAAAGTAGATGTGGCCATTGTCGGTGGCGGTATGGCGGGAGCCAGCCTGGCATTAATGTTGTCACATTTTTGTCCTCAACTCAGTGTGGCGCTCCTGGAGCAGAGAGCACTGCCGGATGCCGCTGCCAGTATTCAGTTGCCGAGTTTCGACACGCGAGCCACAGCCATTGCCGCAGGCAGCTTGCAGTTGTTTGCGGAGCTTGGACTCTGGCCTGCTCTGCAAGCCTATAGCGCCCCGATTGATCGTATTCATGTGAGTGACCGGGGGCATGCATTTGGCGCCTCCCTCTCGACCCGTGAGGGACAGGGAGTCAACTTTGAGGGCATTCTGGGCACAGTGATAGAAAATGCAGCGCTGGGCCCGATTCTCCACAGTGCACTGACTAGCACTTCCACCCAATTATTAGCGCCGGCGCAGGTTACTGACATTACCATGACCTCTGCGGGCGCAAACCTGTTGTGGCGATCCGAGGATAATTCCCCCGATCAGGCACTGTCCTGCGGATTGGTGGTCGTTGCCGATGGGGTGAACTCTCCCCTTTGCCGCCAGCTGGGAATAGAAATCAGCTCGGTTAAGTACTCTCAGAGAGCGCTGGTCGCTACGGTCGCTCTGCAACAGCCTCACCAAGGTGTGGCTTACGAGCGCTTCACCCGAATGGGGCCCATGGCACTTTTACCGCTGCCAGATAGAGAAGGGCAGCACCGCGCGGCACTAGTGTGGGCTTGCGAGGAAGCAGAGGCTGAGCGTGTCGGTGTAATGCCTGAGGCTGAACGCCTGAAAAAACTCCAGCAGGTATTTGGCTGGCGTGCCGGACGTTTTATTAAGGTTGGAGCCGTTCAGGGGTATCCACTGAGTTTATCGATCGCCCAGGAACAGTGGCGCCGGAATGTGGTGTTGATGGGCAATTGCGCCCACTTTCTGCACCCAGTAGCAGGGCAGGGTTTTAACCTGACTCTGCGGGACTGTTATGGATTGGCACAAGCGCTGTCGACAGTGACGTCGGATACATTGCCAGAGCGGCTCGATTTCTTGCAGCAATACGGAGAGATGCGCCAGCTGGACCAGCAATTGACGATTGGATTCAGTGACCGTATTCCTACACTGTTTTCCTCTTCCGGCTGGCTGAAGCAGGGAATTCGTCAGTTGGGAATGCTCGGCCTTACAATGGTCCCGCCGCTGCGCCGGGAATTTGTCAGTCAAGCGGCGGGATTTGGGCTTTAAAAGGTGCAGGGTCGGGGACGGCTACTGCCACTTCAGCGGAATTGGCTTTTATGAACAGACATCGTTTGGATTTTGCCATTGTGGGTGCAGGCATGGTGGGCATGGCCCAGGCAGCGCTGCTGGCAGTTCGGCACCCGGGCATGCGTCTGGCCTTGCTGGAGGCGTCCCCGGAAACAACGCTGCAATTGTCACCGCAGTATGAACCCCGCGTGGTGGCCCTGACACAGGCCTCCCGCGAGCTGCTCGAAGAGGTGGGAGCCTGGGATGATATTGCCAGCCGCCGCGCCTGCCCCTATGTGGAAATGCGGGTTTGGGATGCAGATGGAACCGGCTCAGTAAGCTTTAACAGCCGTGATGTGCAGCTGCCGAATCTCGGTCATATCGTCGAGAATAATGTCATTGTCGCCGCGTTAAGAGCACGGCTGGAAACCCTACCCAACGTGGAGTTGGTCAATGGTTTTCGCCTGGAGAGCTGGTGGCGCGACTGCGGACTCTGGCATTTACAGCCTCGCGGTGAAGATCGCTTAAATGAAGAGGATGGCCTCCGTGAGCAACCTGAGATAGTGCGCACCCGCCTGTTAATCGGTGCCGATGGCGCCCGCTCTAAAGTGCGGGACTTACTGCATATCCGCTCCCAGGATACCGATTACCATCAAACTGCGTTGGTGTGTGTCGCGCGCAGTGAGAAATCTCACCGTCACACCGCTTGGCAGCGTTTTTTACAAACGGGTCCACTGGCATTTTTACCTCTCGCGGGGTTGGGGGATGACAATCACTGCGCCGTGGTTTGGTCTGCGGATGAAGAGCTGGCGCAAGAGCTATTGATGCTGGATGACCAGGCCTTTGCCCTGAACCTGGAAAAAGCCTTTGAGAGCCGTTTGGGCAAAGTGGAATCCGTCAGTGAGCGCTTTTCCTTCCCCCTGCGCGCGCGCCATGCGGAACGTTATCGCGGCCCTGGCGCTGTATTGGTGGGAGACGCCGCCCACAGTATCCACCCCCTCGCGGGCCAGGGTGTAAATCTTGGGCTGCAGGATGTGCGGGTGCTGGCAGATGAAATTGACCGCGCTATGGCGCGCGGCCTGGAGCCCTCTCACTCTTCAGTGTTGGCCCGCTACGAACGCCGCCGTCGCGGCGACAATGCCGCCACTATGAAAGCGATGAGCGCCTTTAAGTCTTTGTTCGGCGCTGGCGATGTGCACTGGCGCTGGCTGCGTAACACTGGGTTGAGCATGGTAGATGCCAGCCCCATGTTAAAGAAGCGGATTATTATGCGGGCTATGGCGGTTTAAATTTGCTATTCCCGCAAAAATGGATCGGGAGAAAGTGCTCAGTGGGGGTGTCAGAGAAGTTGCTGGTGTTTACCTATCTACTAAGTGGCTTTTCCCTGAGGCAGAGGGGAATTAAAAGCCTTGCTGTCGGTAAAAAAGGTTAATTTCAATTGAGTCACTGGATTACTGTTTACTCATTTCCTATATCAAAGGATCTTAGCGCGCTTTTTCGCTTAATACAGCGTTACCAATTGCCATTGAGAATTGCTGAGGAAGAAAATCAGCAGGCGTTGCTGACGACAGATTCAGGTATAGCTGAATTGCTGAAGCCGCTTTTGCAAGATTGGGAGCGGGGATTAGTTAATCTGGACAGAGTTCAGCTAACAAAGGCAGAACCAGAGGCCGGCGACCATTTACCGGGTGAAGAGAGACGAGCACCAAAAGAGAAAGCACCTGTAAGCCCCTCATTTTTACCGACTTTCCCAATGGATAAAACACCGATTAGTTTACTGCTAATCGGCCTGTGTTTTTTTGGTTGGTTTTTACATTCCAATAATCTGTCTGCCCCGCTTTTAATATATCCAGATACCAGTGGTGGCCCACTTTTCTCACAGTCGTCTTTAATGTGGCACTTGGAGAGAGGGGAGTTTTGGCGATTGTGGACCCCTGCAATCATCAACTTGTCTTTTCAGCATGCCCTGTTCAATGCCCTGGCTATCTGGATACTTGGGCGTCCACTGGAAGCACGCGGAGGGCCATTTATTTATAGCCTTCTGGTGTTGCTCGGCGGGATTGCAGCTAATTTATCCCAATATGCCTGGAAGCCCGAGGTGATATTCGCTGGAATGTCGGGTGTTGTATACACGCTGGTCGGATTTGCTGTGGTGATGCAGCGTTGGCAACCGGCATGGAGAGATATACCCCCGGGTATTATTACCCTGGCGATTGTGTGGATGATATTGTGCGTTCTTGGAGTGATTACCTATTTTACTGGGATCGGCATCGCCAATGCTGCGCATTTAGGAGGCTTTTTTGCCGGTTTTTTGATTGCGCTGGTTTACTGCGTTGCTGGTGGTGCGCGAAAATTTAACTCTTATCCCGCTTCAACCTGAATTATATGATTTTACTGATAACCTACGTTTTTATTGCCCTTGGCTTTTCTTTCCTGTGCTCGATAGCAGAGTCAGTTATTCTCAGCGTAACTACCCCATACGTGCGCCTGATGGAGCGGGAGGGGCATAAAGCGGGGTCTTTGCTGCGCAAATTAAAATCCGATATTAATGCCCCCCTGGCCGCTATCCTCACCCTGAATACCGTCGCGCACACAGCGGGTGCTGCAGGTGCCGGTGCCCAGGCAGCAGCGGTTTTTGGCAATGAGTACCTGGGTATCGCCTCAGCGATCCTGACCCTGTTGATCCTGGTTTTTTCTGAAATTATTCCCAAGACACTGGGAGCCGTGTACTGGCGCCAATTGGCCCCAAGCACCGCTTATGTATTGCGCGGCCTGGTCTGGTTACTCCACCCGTTTGTAAAAATGTCCGAGTGGTTGACCAAAGGCCTGTCCCATGGCCCAACCCTTACGGGCTTTAGCCGCGATGAGTTTGCCATTATGGCGGAAATTGGCGAGGCGGAAGGGCAGTTAGAGCAGCGGGAGTCCAGCATCCTGCGCAACCTGTTCTTCACCCTGCGGGACCACTCCGTGCGCGAGGTGATGACTCCCCGCACAGTGGTCTTCTCCCTGCCGCAGGACATTACTGTGGAAGAGGCCTACGAGGATGCAGAGAAAGGGCGTTTTTCCCGTATCCCGGTCTATGAAAATCGCGACCCGGATTGTGTGGTGGGTTTTGTATTGCGACAGGAGCTATTGCTGGCCTACGCCAAAGGTGAGCACCAGAAAACTCTGGCGGATTATCGCCGTGAAATGTTGATCCTGCCGGAAACAGCGACTATCTACCAAGCGTTCCAGAAAATGCTGTCCCGCCGCGTGCAGATTAGTGCGGTTATGGATGAATATGGCAGTCTCGAGGGCTTGGTGACCCTGGAGGATCTGCTGGAGACCCTGCTCGGGGAAGAAATTGTCGACGAGGCAGATAAAACACCCGACCGCCAGGAGCTGGCTAAGCGTTTGTGGCGCTGGAGATCGAAGAAGTACGGCCTCAAAGTCGACGAATCCGCAAACACAGAAGAGAACGCGGAAGAGGCTGGTCAAGGGCGCGATCGGGGCAGCGACTGATTAAGAGTCCCTCTGATTAAAAAATGATCATTTCTGCACTAGCCCAACACAGTGGGGGTTGGGTGTTGCCCGATTCCCAAACACGGGCGAATGCAGGATAGAGCGCCAGCGGAATCTTTGACGGCCTCTGTGAACCTGGACAGGTTTTACTACCAATGCCTGCTAGGCTTGCAGAGCATATATATTGCCGCGCCTGCCCCGCTGGCAAGGCCGGTACCCAAGCCGCTAGAATACGCCGCTTCGGAACCTGACGGACTGAGATTTTAAAAATGGGAAATAGAACTCCTCTGTATGACACGCATGTCGCTATGGGCGGCAAAATGGTGGATTTCGGTGGATGGGACATGCCGCTGCACTACGGTTCGCAGCTGGATGAGCACAACAAGGTGCGCACCGATGCGGGGATGTTCGATGTCTCCCATATGACCGTGGTTGACGTAGATGGCGCCCAGGCCCGCGACTACCTGCGCTACCTGCTGGCCAATGATGTTGCCAAGCTGGATGGCAACCCGGGTAAGGCCCTTTACACCGGCATGCTCAATGACAAAGGCGGTGTGATTGACGACCTGATCGTCTACCTGCGCGATCCCGGCTACCGAGTGGTTGTTAACTGTGCAACTCGCGAGAAAGATCTGGCGTGGATGCGCAAGCAGGCAGAGTCCTTCGATGTGACCCTGACAGAGTGCCCGGATGTAGCGATGGTCGCTATCCAGGGCCCCAATGCCATCGAGAAAACCAAAGAGGTTTTGGGCATTGATTGGACTTCCGCGATTGATGCACTAAAAGTTTTCCAAAGCGTTGCCCGGGGTGGCTGGTTCGTAGCGCGCACCGGTTACACCGGTGAAGATGGCCTGGAAATTATGTTGCCGGGTGAAGACGCCAGTGGTTTCTGGCGCGCCCTGGCCGAAGCGGGCGTTTCCCCTTGTGGACTGGGTGCACGCGACACCCTGCGCCTGGAAGCGGGTATGAACCTGTACGGGCATGAGATGGACGATGAGACCTCTCCGCTGGTTGCCAACATGGCCTGGACGGTTGCCTGGGCACCGGAGAGCCGCAACTTTATCGGCCGTGGTGTTCTGGAGCAGGAAAAAGCCGATGGCGTTAAGCACAAGCTTGTAGGCCTGGTGCTTGAAGAGCGCGGTGTATTGCGCGCAGGTCAACCGGTAGTGGTAGACGATAGTGATGACCGGGGTATCATTACCAGCGGCACTTTCTCCCCCACACTGGGTTACTCTATCGCCTTGGCGCGAGTTCCGGTGAGTGTTGGTGATACCGCACAGGTGGAAATCCGCAAGAAACTGCAGCCAGTCAAGGTGGTTAAGCCCTGCTTCGTACGCAACGGCAAGTCAGTTATTTAAGCGTCGCCCAGAGGTGTACGCGTCACTAAGACAATAAACTTAGATGCTTAATCAAGGGATAACAGCATGAGCGAAATCCGCAATGAATTGAAATACCTCTCCAGCCACGAGTGGGCACGCCTGGAAGAGGACGGCACTGTAACCATCGGCATCAGCGATCACGCTCAAGATGCCCTGGGTGATGTGGTTTACGTTGAGACTCCAGAAGTGGGCACCAACCTGGCTGCTGGTGACGAGGCAGGTGTAGTTGAATCCGTTAAAGCTGCCAGCGATATCTACTCCCCGGTTTCCGGTGAAGTAGTTGCTGTCAATGAAGCTCTGGAAGAAGCTCCGGAAACTGTAAACTCCTCTCCTTACGACGATGGCTGGTTCTTCCGCATCAAGCCCTCCGACGTGAGCGAGCTGGACAATATGCTGGATGCAGACACATATCGTTCAGAGTCTGAAGACTAATAGAGCGAATGTGCTGAAAAGCATATTAAAAAAAGGCTGTGGGTAATCCCCACAGCCTTTTTTGTTTTATAAGCGCCTAAATCAATTTCCGCTTATTGATCAAACGATACTGCGTTGCGAACTTCCTCATCATTCACAATCTGATCTAGCTGAGCTTTATAGGCCCGCAAGATATTGTTTTGTGGAGATTCACTAGCCTGCTCGTCAACGACATCCCTTTCAGCAATATTCTTGGCAAGTAACTTCCCTTCTTCCAGGCTGTATACGAGGATGTCGGTATTCGTGTCGAAGTTGAATGCTGAAACCCAGTTCAAGTTAACACTGAAATACCACTCATTAAGCACAAGACTAATCATTTTTTCGGTGTTATTTTCTTCCATCAAGGCTTTGATGGCTTCATCACTCGGCACTTCATCTAAATCTACTGCTGTGGTATTCCAGCCCGTTTCATTCAAGCCGTGAGTCAATCGGCTTTGTAGAAACTGAGCAAGATTCTTTTCTTTATCTCCCGGCTCTGTAGCTAACACCTGATTAACATGCCAATCAACCGGGATACCAAATGAAACGTGGGCTTTACCTATAAAGTTCTTATCTTTCCCTTCTTGAACACGTTTGCGCTGATCAATAACAGAAATTAAAACAGGCTCTTTAGTTGTGTACTCTGCTTTTGCGGACTGCTCCTGTAACGGAATAGGTGAAACACAGGCAGTGATCATTGTAGCTAGTGCGAGAAGCGCTATCTTTTTTAGCACGATTTCATTCCTTGTTTTATATGCGTTGGTTCATCATTGCGCACAAACTTCTAGTGAGTTTTAAATAAATGGGCGCCTTTATAGTGTATCACTCGGGCTAATTAATCGTTTAGATTTGTTTTTAACTAATTTGGTACAATAGAGCCAACTTTATTGGTTTTAAGAAAAGAAACTTGAGTGCTTTCATCTTCTAAAAGTAGCTATAACCAGAAAGGCCGCATTGCGGCCTAAGTTCACACTTACTATATGATTTCAGGAACAAAACCACCAATAAAATCACTGTATTGGTTCTTCATCGGAAGATTGAGGTCAACTTTCAGTCGATTGCGACTTGCTTTAACTGCCTCACCGGTAATGGGATTAAGTGCGTCTTTTTCGTAAGGCTCCCAATAGATTCCCACTCCTCTTTTTTGCCAATTCGGTAGATCGTTGAAGTTGATTCCCTTTTGGAAAAGGAATTCATTTTTATGAACTACTGACATTTTTGTAAATGTAGCAGCAGACTCTTCGGGAGATAAGCCTTCCTTGCGTAGGCTCCAGTAGCAGTGGGCATTCAGAGCGTTCCTGTGAGCATCCTCATTCCTCCAACGGAAATAATCGATGACAAGCTGCCGATGGGGTAGCTGGCAAATACGGCAATCAAAAGCCCCAATGTCGCCTAGAAGTAAACTAAATTTTGCACTCGCCTCTCCTGCGAAGACTGAATTTAGTTTTCGCTCCTTCCTCTCGAAAGTATTCTCATTCAAATCAAGAAGTAGTGATATTTCATCGCTTTGTGTATATCCATAAAGAACCTTAAATCCACATTGCATCAAGTGCTTAACGGTTTCGACCATCATATCTCGAAATTTGGAGTCATAAGGTGCTTCAAAACTGTGTTTATCCTTAGTTAGTGTTGTAAAACAACGACCATCAATTCGAGCAACGATATATATACCAGGTAAAACACTGTGATCATGCGCGGTTTCATATACACGCATTTTCTTATCTAACTCATTGAACTTCATCTTTCCACTCTTCTACTGTGAAATCCCCGTTTTTCATTGATACATAATATAACTTGTCAAAGCCTTCTGTATATTCTGGTAGTTCCAGCTTGTTGTATGTCCCTTTTAGCCCAACGTCTGGTATTCGCTCTTTGCCCTTTCTGGAGGCATTTCTTTGAATACACTCAGTCAAGTTTGATGAAAAATAATACCCAATAACTTCAAAACGGTGCTCTTTAAGGCCATTAATATACTTTTCCCGCTCTGCTTTCGTTGGGTTTGTGTTGTCAATCACAACTGGCTGCTTAGATTCCAAGCAAGCATTGAAAAGAATATTCTCTCTATGCCGTGTTCTAAGCATATCCATGTTCAGGCGGAGATGGCTTTTATAAAAATTACTAAGATAAAAAGAGGATTTTCCGCTGGCTTGTAAGCCAATGAATATAACACCATTCATGGTTCGTCGCTCCGTTTAATAGATGATTAAATGCTAAGCCGGTTATGCTGAAATCGTCATCTTGATAGCTTGCCAAACCAGTGAACCAACTCCCGACTTTCATTGTCACCAATTATTGACATACTTGGGTGGTTTCGGTCGTCAACTTTTACAATTGAAACACTATTCGATGCTAGATTGCTATAGCTTCTGTGTGGAGCAATAGGATCTGAAGATGATGCAAAAATAATTATAGGTACACTAGAGGATCCAATAATTGGTTTAATGTCCGTCTGCTCAGGAGTGATATCAGCTCTAACTAAACTATCTAATGCTCCTTGCTTGATGCTTTCCTCTGAAAAAAGCAATGTCATACTCGGAAAGTTAGCTTTAGTATAATTTAAAACTGCGTCATCAAATCGAAGCATTGGAGCTTGTAGAATTATTCCATCAATGTCATTTCTTAAAGTAGAAATGTGCATTGCAGTTGTGCCACCCATAGAGTTACCAACAATATACAGGGGTCTATTTGCATATTTGTTGATGATATCGTTGACTATTTTACTATCACCAACACCGTATTCTTTATCCTCATCAGACTCACCATGCCCTAATAAGTCAGGGACTATAACTCTAAAACCTAACATCCTGAAGTACAGAGCCGAGTTCAGCATAAACTCTTTAGATGCCCTAAAACCGTGTATAAGAACAACTGTTCCTGAATGTAATTCAGGTAGTGAGTTTTTTGAAATATCTAAACTGACAGTACTTTCCGCACCGCTAAATGATTCTAGAGAAACTGTATAGCGAAGTTTCTTGTTTTCAAGTGGCTCCCCTAGAAGGTAGTTTGTGCATACTTTATGCTCTGTAGAGCAATACCTGTTGTTTTTAAAGCCATAATTTTCAATAGTATCGAAAGAAACAATCTCTTTAAAATCAAAGCTATTAGATCGCTCAATATATTCTGTAACTACTGTGGAGCAGCCAATAGCTATGCTGCTCACAAATACTAATACCAATTTCTTAATCATAATCTCTAATGGTATAGGGAAAGATAATGCTTTTACCTTTTACACTTGATGCCAAAGCTCAATAGATTGTGTGGTTGGGCCGTCTCCCCACCTTATTGTGATATTACCCCTACCGAGAACAGATGGAGTATTAATAAAGATAACCACTTTATCAGATTGTGCTGTGCACGCGCTTTCACCACAACTTATAATTAAAGCGGTACATGCTATAAGAACTAGAAATTTAAGTTTTACAAATTTACGTAACAATTAAGTTTGGACCCTATTGCTAATAAAAATACATCTATTGACAAATTCTCAGTGCCGGTTGAACTAGTATCTAAGACACTATTTACACTTACTTCTGATTTTTCAAAATTAAATACAAGGTCATAAACATTTCCATTAAACTCTCTAAAAGCTATCGATGGGTTAAGCTTGGCTTCTTCAACAGTCGCTTCAATACGCCCAATCAAGCGCTCGGAGAGTTCTTCACGAATAAAGTTTTCTAGTAATACACCCATTGTTAGGCCTTTCCGCTAATTAGGTTCCACCTCTGTATTAAACCAAGCGAATAGGTTAAGCCGAGAATTAAACATATGCCAGAGCTGGTTAGCCAGAAAGTTAGCGAATTATCTGGGAAGGCTGGCATTATAAAATAAAAACCCAGCGCACGAGCTAAAAATATCGTTGAGATTAGTATTAGGCCAAGCCGAACTAGCGGTAACCTAACAATTAAACCCGCTCCAGAAAAAGCATAGCTAGCCCAAAGCAGTAGAACGGCTGAAATTACGCTAGTTACAATAGTTGGGTAGGGATGGCCACTTTCAGCTAGTTGAGCCATATGTTCACCGGCACCGAGAAACCGATACCAATCACCACCAAATACTATACACCCAATATGAACTAAAGCAGACAATACAGTAAGTATCCCTGCTATCTGCAAATAGTTAATTCTCTGACTGACCATTTACTCTCCTTGGCTGGTCTATTCGTATAATCGAAAGTGGAGGAAATCATATCATTTATCAGCATGCCCAGAGAATGGAAAACGACTCAAATCAGAGAAAGATGCCCACTAATATAATAACCAGTATCGATTGAAGAATATTCCAGTGGCCATATCACGTGTACAGTATATTCGCCTTGAGCCTTCTTTTAGAAAAAAATCTTTATAAATCAATGAGTTGTAATACTTGCTGCAATATTTGTAATATCAGAATGTATCATAAGTAGTGCCCAGCCAAAATATACGGCTTGAGAAGAGTAATTAATGAGTTTTCAGGGACATTGAACTTTTAAATAGGTACGATCATGCAGGATATCTCTCCTAAATTACTGGCTGAAAATCACAGTGCGAATACCAATGGGTAAGTCACATAAAACCCACGGCAATATATCCAATACTTAGAAGATACTTAGCCTTTCTCTTTTGAAATGAGGAGTACGTTTACGTATTTATTTTTGATTGTCTTGTGCCTTGAGGTTATAACGTAAAGGCCATTAAAGATTGCCAATCTAATTGGCCATTTTCTACATACTTCGATATTTTCCAAGGCGGTAACTTACAAAAAATAGGCACAAAAATGATCTTATTGAAATTTATTAAGTTTGTTTCAGTGTCAAATCTGCGTAAAATCGATAGATATTTATTGGTATTTTGGTCGTAAATGAGGCGCTTTTTGAAGGCCTATGACCAAAGAGATTCAATAGAGCAAGATTTTTCTAAAAGAACCACTCTCTAAAAGGAGAACGGTAGCGTGACGTAAGAGTAAGTAAAAGGCGCTGACCCAAGGTGCGGGAACACCAGGGGCCAGCTAACCAAATTGATAACTAGACTATCAAAATGGCTATATGGATCATACGCTAGAAACCCGCTCGTCTTCAATAAAGTGGAGTACATCCAGCGGCTTGGAGAGACTTTCCAAGCTCTGGGAGCGTTGCGTCCGCCTTTTCTTCTTCTATGCCTATCGTTCTCGCGCTCCCCCTGCATTCTTCAACAGATTAGTTTCTCAGCCGTCCATCAATAAAAGTCTACCCATGGCTTGAATATCAGAGAATAGAATTATGTTGATCTTAAAGCGCAGAACTGGTGAAAACCTAAGGATCGGAGCCAATGTCTCAATCACAGTATTGGAAGTTAAGGGAAATCAGGTAAAGATAGGAATACAAGCTCCCAGATCACTTCCAGTTCACCGTGAAGAAATTTACAAACGTGTCCAGAAGAGAAGGGTGCAGGGGAATAGAAACTGTTGAGAGCTTGGTCCTAATTGTGGAGCATCCAAAGCATCGGCATCAAAACCTTAGCAGAACCGCGGTCTTGGTGCCAGGTGCCGTTGCTAGTTACGTCTATTCACTTGATGGTACCACTTGATAAATACCTGCCTCATCTAGTAAAACGCCATTGGACATCATATAAGCAAAAATTAACATAGATAAGATAACTACAGCTAAATGAACCTTCGTTGCTGAATTGGCGTACTTAGAAAGATAACCCAGGCCATTCTTTTGGCCTGAAGTGGCTGCAATGGCGAATGGTAATAATACAACTATTGCTAGTCCAGCTAAAAAGAAGTACGAAAGATATTCCTCATAATAAGGGAACCATGACTCATAGAAAGCTGTAAAAGTAAGGTAATATGCAGCAAGTGCAAGTAGGAGTGTGATGGTAAAAATCAATAGTTTCTTTAAATCAAATACCAAGACTTTCAATAGAGCGTAGGCTCCTGTAGTTAACAAGTTTTACAGTGAAGGGTTCTTCCTCAGAAGAATAATAACAAAAGATGGGTGCTAAAGCTCACCCTATCAATGAGCTTGTTGCAAACTCTCTTCATTATCTATCACGGAGATTGTTCTCTCTATGAATCTTTTGTAAGCCTTTTCAGGTATAAATGTGGCTTTATCGATCGCGTTGAATTTCTGTAAAATACTCTTTAATTGTGTATCCGCCATTATTTTCTCTAGATCTGATTCCTTATGATAAAGTTCTCGAACTCTATTTATCCATGCAAAAGTATTTTCTCTAAATTCAATTAGAGATGATTTATTGGCAGTAACACCATGCCCGGGTATGATTAAGCTTTGATCATCACCCATATTTAAAATAGTATCAACTGCGCTGCTGAAGCCTTTAACTCCACCAGCATAAAATGTGGGATGCCAGCTAGTATCGAAAATATCACCAACAAATATTGCGTTACTCTCCTTATGATAAAATATATTGTCAATCGATGAATGAGACTCAACTTTAATATGAGTAAACCCTTTCAGGGGAATGTCACCCTCTATTAGCTTCCCACCTTTATTTTCAAAATACTTATTGCCTCCAGTGTGATCAGAGTGTGCATGTGTATTTAAGATAAAAATAACAGGCTTATCGTAGATCGACTGAATTACTTGGTCTAATTCACTCAGATGATTATCTCCCGGCATCGGATCAATTAATATCAAGCCATTTTCTGCAGCTATTAAACCGATATTAGTGCCATATTCCTTTCCACTTAAGATATATAGTTGTTCAGATATTTTCATCTTAACTATGCTTGATGAAGCAGTGGTGCTGATGAGTATGAATATTATTGAAAGCAGAATTTTAAAAACATTCAAAGCTAATCCTTTTGCATTTTAATTAAATTTCATCGATATGTTAAACACCGTAAGACGTGACTATCAACATATCGTGAGCTTTAATTTCAAAATTTTCCTTACCTTACGTAATTTAGGTGCACCTTTGTGTTATGGCTAAATCTAACTATATAGGGCGTCTACTAAATGTGGGTAAGTCTTGGATATAACGCCTTTAGTCGCAGACAGAAAATTCGTTAGTCTTTTTGTGTGATCTTGCCCTGATAAAATGGATACACTACTGAAATACCGCGTTAAATTTCTCTTTATCAAGGTGCTTCTCAAATGCTCCTAGCGACTGACCAACCGAGGGCTCAGCCATTAGTTCTTGCATTGCTACTTCTCCAACAACCTTAAATGCTTGATCAAAGGCAGCTGAACCCAGTACTTTTGAAGCCGCCTTAGCTTGACTGGGGCAATCTTCAGTTATAAGCCGGGTAATTAATGCCCCAACATACTCACTTGAATCGCCAATATCTGACTCGGTAACCTTTGAAAAAGGTTTGATCGAGCTATGCGAGGACATGCCAAAAAAAATCCATTTGGCCAAATTTTTCCTTTCTTTACCGTTCATTGAGTCTGTGAGGCATATACTAAGCTGCTGCGCCTCTTGGCTGGCATATGCCGCACCAGTAGCGATGAGGGATGAGGACAATACTATTGCTTTAATAATTTTATTCACTATTAACTTCTCCACTTGAATTCTACGACCTAACGTTTTTATTTGCGAAACAGCGTCAGCTGGTTCCGCAACCTAAACTTGGTACGCCCAACATGGTTGCGGACTAATGGGGTGAAAGTCCTCTGCAGAAAGATCACCATTTAATGGGCTCCATTAAATGCTAACTACTAGCGAATGGCAACTGAAACACCGTGAGGTCTTGTGGTGAGGAAGCCGCTGGCAAAGCTATGAGCTGATGAACAAAAACATAATATAGAGCTTAGCCTGGAGGCGAGGTAGCTAAGGATACCGAAGCCAAGTAACCTAATGGGCAGAGTAAATGATGCAGTATATTGTGTAAGTTCACGTTCATATCTGGGGAGAGCTGTGACACTCAACTCAGATGAAGATCTGCTTGATACTATCATTGGTAAGAGATTCATCACGGATAGGGAACCGCCCATTGCGGACTCGCACGATGGGTGGTGTGGGGGCTGGTAGCTAGAAACTACCGGCTACCCGATTTAGGTGTCACCACCTTCAACATATATGACTTTAGTGTTGCAGCCTTTAATATTTGAGCCTTTAACGTATGTCGTTGTTTCAACGAATTTAGATGCTGATCGATAGAATAGTGCACAGCGGTCAGTGGCTGTACTTGTGTCAATATTTACAGGCTTTGAGCTTTCAAGGTCAAAAGAGACATAAACTTCACAGGGGCCAAATGAGAGTATGTCTACACCTGCAGCAGTCTTGCTAGGGTAGATCTGTTTTCCTGGGATTAGTATTGCGTTGTCGCAAGAGGTATTAGCCATTAACGGCGTGCATAAAACTAGAAGAGTTACAATGAGACATCTCATGGCAAGAAGCGCCTAACGCCTTTGGCAGTAGCGCACGAAGTGCGCCTGGGATGCGTAGCAGCCGTACTGCCTAAACTGGTTATGCATTTTTTGCCTTTATATGTGACAAGCCGAACAAAAGACCAATAATCAAAAATATCAGATGCATGTTCCAGGGCCAGACAAAGTAATTATATAAGCTTGGCGGCCGATGGCTGAATACAAGCATATAGAGAACTACAGCCAAAGGCCCAGATAGGGTACAAAAAAGTACCGCCCATCCCTTTAGATTGAATTTACTTGAAATCCAAATAATTGGAGAGCCAACTAGCAATAGATATATCGCTACGATAGCCAAGGAGAGCAGCCAAGCCTCTATGCTGTCAGAAGCCCAAAACCATCCCAGCTGTAGCCAAGCAATGCACTGAAACATTACAAAGCCAACCGTTCCCAATAGCAGAACGTGCTTAATGTAGTAGATGATAAGTGCCTTCATGTTCCTATACATAACGTCCCAGCCAGCTGGCGCCTTGAATGGCTTGTTATAAGTTTTTATCTCTTAGCTGTTTTAATATATCTCGGCGATAGTGTTCCGCGTGATCTACTGTATAAGAGCAATGGCTATAGCTGGTATATTTTTTTTCATTTTTTCCACAAACTAAGTATTTACTACCTATCGTTGGATATTGGTCACAAGACGAACCAATCATATGCTCAATCTTAAGCCCTTTTACTTTACCAGGATCGCCTTGAAATACTTCAATCGGGGCACCAAATTTTCCCTTTATTTCGCCTCCTGACTCATCAGATTCTTTATATTCTGCTTTTACTAACCGAGCGATAAACAAAGAATCACACGAAGACAAATAATCCTCGACTTCAATATTTGAACAAGAGCATGCCATACCCATTTTGGGAAGTATTAATACCAATAGAAATATCAGGACATTCTTCATTTTACACTTACTCATAACGCTAAGCTAACCGGCAGCGAGTGCGAAGCACGCTTTTGGCTGTCCGACTCCGGCCGCTTGCAGCCGGAGTGTAGTTGAGCGCCTTGTTAAGCCTGGCACGAAGCTCGCTATTCACCATGAAACTGTTCCCACGCTTCAGATTCAAGATCACCACAATCTGATACTAAATTTCCAGACTCGTCATATACCTTAAATCTATGTTGAGTACCGCCTATGCTTCTAGAGCCATCAAGCCCCAATAGCAAGGAATAGAAGGTATCAGTAAGAACACCATCTAGGACTGATACCATCAGCTTCTGCTGGTTTGGATTTCTTGATTATGGAAGCCACCTCAGTTTCTTCACTGCCGGAGGTATAAAGTTTCAGGAGATCTTCTTTCTCGATCTTCCAGCGTTTTACAAACTCTTTGGCATCCATACTTTTTCTCTGAGGGCTTAACGAGGGTGTAGAAAAACTCAGCCCTCTTTTCGTATTGTGCTTCTACGTGAAAAATAGCCTACTCATCAGCGAAAGCTAGATCAGAATTCACGTAGAATCACGATTTATGGTTAATATTTGATCACACCTAAGAAAGCAAAGACATAAATTAGTTTTTCTACAGCCTGAACGCCGCCAACACAGGCCGAGCGCAGCGAGGTCCAGCCCAATGCGTTTTTTTGCATTGGGCAATTGTGCTTGGCTTTGTTAGGCATTTTGTAGTTCGGTTAATAATTGGGAAGCTGATATTACATTTGGTTTATAAACTAGACTTTTAGCCTGATTTATAGACCTTTCTAATTTGGCATCCAAGGTTAAAAAGTAATCTGCCTCATTTATCTCTGCACACCACAAGAAATACGCATCTGCAAGCTGATTGTAATTGGCATCCTTTCCTTGTAATGCACCAGAGAATTTCGCTAACTCTAAGAATCTTGGGTGTTTCAGATTATGAAGGAAATTGTGAAATTGCTTGTCGGTAGGCCCTGAATTTAACCAGCTAGGACCCCCTAGAACCGTATTAAATTCAGGCGGCCGCTCCGCGTATTTGATGTCGCTACCATAAAAGAATTCTTTTCTAAATCTTCCCGCCCTACGCACCTCTGAATAGATATTATCAAAATCCATGATCAGAGTGGCACGGAGAGCTTTCAATTTAGATGCCAGCTCTTCCAAACAATCAATTTCCGCCCTCAGTTTTTGGTTTTTTGCTGGTTTCTTGTTAATTGTTTGAATTGGTCCTTTTCTTACCAATGGCTCACCTGGCTTAGCTCCACCAAAATATATATCCATAGTGCGATATGTTGTCGCTGAGTGCTGAATAATATTGCTATCTAGGAATACCTTCATATCTCTACATGCCTAACGCCTCAATAACCCGCAGCTGAAACGCAGCGAAGCGGAGTGTAAGCTGTCGGGCGCCGAAGGCGCGTAGTTCATTGATTTGTTAAACATAATACACCACCAATGCCACTATAACTAAAAGTAACAACAGGTAGATTGGTTTGATCTCAATTGAGCGGACATTCTCTGCCTCAGCCTCTAGCTTCAGTAGTTTTTCGGTATCGCCAATATTGTTTAGGAGCATTCTATTTGAGAATTTCGCAATCCTAATACTCCATTCATTAGGGCCAAGCTCTTCTAAAGAGTCACAAAGGGCAATCAGCTCTCTAGATTCTTGTTCGGGGAGACTCTCAATAACCTCAGAGATCAAATCATGCAATTCGATAATATCCATTGGATGTTTAACGCTTGCCACATGGGCCGAGGTGCGGAGCGCCGAAGGTCCAAGCACACGAAGTGTGCTGAACATGCTGGCACTTGTTAGTTGCTATAGCTCTTTTTCAAATTCTCTGAATACTGAGTTTACTTTGTCCGCCAATTCGTTTGGTAAATATAAACCTCTATAGCACTGGTCTAAAGGTATATAATGTACAAATTTTCCTGGGAGTTTCGGCTCAACAATTTCTTCTATAAATTTAAAAAACTCTCCAGACACCCAATCCGTTTCTTGTTTCCATTCAGATGAATATGTTTCTCCATCGAGTGTAATGCTAATCGTTGCCAGTTTATTTTCGAAATCAACTTCTGAGGTATAGGCTCTTCTGTCGAGTTTTAAGTCATCTCTGAAGGCCAGTTTATACTGATTGAAAATCACCTTGTAGCTGTTGTAGCTTTCAATGGCTTCAGTGTCAAAGTCGATGGCTTTGTCACCTAGATACGCTTTAATAATATTCCATACATGACCTGGACTATCTTTTACTTTTAGTAACCCTGTTTCTTCTAGGGCCTTTATTAAATCTATAGAATCCATATCTTTCCTCTCGTAAATTGGAAACTAACGCCGCGCTAATGGGCGCCGTTTTTTGGCGTCCCAGCAGGCGAAGCCTGCGAATTGAGCGCCTTGTTAAATTTTTTGTACAGGTAATAGCAGGTAACTGCTGAAACTATACCTGACGCAATGTAATACAAACCAACTATTGAGAACATTAGCCATTTCCCCGACAGCATAGATATAACCAGGCCACCACCCACAGCCCCAGCAATAACCACAACTGGCAATGAAAATAGTCGGCTCTTGATTAGGGCAATACCCAGCAGGTAAGCAACTATCACGATGGTTGGCGCCATTACCATAAACAATATTGGCATCCATAAAAATACGGAACTGAAATTGTAATAATGAGTAACAACACCATCAGGTGTAATCGTTTTTCCATAGCCTGAAAAAAAAGCCATTACAACGGTGCTCACAATTGCTGAAATTAGCACCGACTTCAAGAGAGCTCTGTGATTAATGTGAATATGGCTCATAGAAATTTAACGCCGCGATAACGGGCCGCAGCAAGCGTAGCTTGCGGAGGTCCGGCCGCTTGCGCAGCAAGTGGCGTAGTTAATTGCCTTGTTATGTGTTTTTACGCTACTGAGTTTTTTCAAACTTAATTACCCTATAGACTTCATTGTCCGTAACACCACGATAATTACCACCGCTTTGACCGCCCTTGATTTTCTTAAGCTTAAGATCACCAAAATAACAATGATTATAGGTAGGTGTGAACGTCGCCTCCCCACGTAGCTCTTCGCAGCCAGCGTAAACATATGCACCATTATCGGTTAACCGAGTAATCGCTACTTTATATTTTGGTTTCGTTGGCATCTCGTCCCCTACACATAACATTTATATAGTAATCATTCTGACCACTTTTATCATGATTACTATTTCGGAATCAATTTTCCCGATATAACGGAAATTTTAAATAAAAATCATAGGGTTAGATGTATTTGGTGCTAAAGTGCAAACTACAAAAATGATCACTTTGACTACTATCCCGGTTTTTAACTCAACTTATAACTGACTGATTTGTAAAGTATTTTTACACATTCTATGTGAAGCTCAAAAATAACGGTCAAAATGATCATAATTACCTGAGCTGGCACTCACTAACTTGTCGGAATTATCGGAAATTTAGAAGTGTGATGAGGCCAAGGCTTCAGGATTGAGTGTTGTGGAGGGTTAGATATTTTTTGGTTTGAGTGTACTAATTGAGTATCACGTGTATTTAGTAGTTATTTGTTTTTTTCTTTTGGTGGGGGATATTCTGCTATGCCATTGGCACGCTTAGAAATAAAGTGAGCTTGCCATTTCTGAAAAGTAGCTTAAGGATTAGGAAACATTGAGAAGCTATTTAGTGGGTCAGAATAATGTTGAGCAATATAGCTCTTCATTAGTCGCTTGGGCAAATATCTTACTGTTGCGAGGGACTAACGGTCTGGTTGTTAGCTATTGAGCGCAGGCTTTATAAAATCGGGTAAATTTAGATTTAAATACCTCATCATTTACGGCTGCAAAGACACCTTCAACCCCGCCTCATTAAGAAACCCTTTCACGGTACTTTCAATTTGCTCAGGGCTATTCATTTGCAATACCTGTTGCAGGAGCTGCTCAATATCAGCTCGGCTAACGGCGCGCAGTGTAGCTTTTATTCGCGGTAAGTTAGTGGCGTTCATCGATAGCATATCGTAGCCCATGGCTACTAATAACAATGCACCGCTAGGTTCTCCTGCTAGTTCTCCACAGATCCCCACTTTGGTACCAACGGCATGGGCTGCCGTTACGATTTCCTGCAAAGCGCGCAGTACCGCTGGGTGCAGGGCGTGGTAAATATTGGCTACGCGGCTGTTATTGCGGTCCACCGCCAGGAGATATTGGGTGAGGTCATTACTGCCTACCGATATAAAGTCTGCATGTACGGCGAGTTCCCGCACTTGGTAGACGGCGGAGGGTACCTCTACCATTACCCCGAGTGGGGGCATAACAATTTCGTACCCTTCTTCAAGCAGCTCCCGGTAGGCTCTTTCCACCAGTTTGCGCGCGGCTTCGAGCTCGTTCAGGCCGCTGATCATGGGGAGCATAATCCGTAGGTTATTTAGCCCCAGGCTGGCTTTCATCATGGCACGCACTTGCGCCAGGAATATTTCCGGGTGGTCGAGAGTTACGCGAATACCGCGCCATCCCAGGAAGGGATTGGTTTCCTCGATAGGGAAATAGGCCAGTGCTTTATCGCCGCCGATATCCAAGGTGCGCATGGTGACGGGCAGGGGGGCAAAGGCTTCCAGTTGCTCCCGGTAAATTTCCCGCTGCTCTTCCTCGGAGGGGAAACGGTCTCGCAATAGAAAAGGTACTTCGGTACGGAAAAGTCCTACTCCTTCAGCGCCGCGCTCCAGGGAGCGAACAACATCGGCCATCAGCCCGGTATTTACCATCAGGCGAATGCGATGGCCATCGGAGGTGATTGCCGGGAGTTGAGCCAGGTGGTCCAGGTTGCGGGCCAGTTGCTGCTCTTCTGCAACAATATCGTCGTAGCGGCGCTTGAGTTCTGCGCCGGGGTGAATATGCAAATCGCCCCGGTAGCCATCTACCACCATATCGACACCGTCGATGGTTTCGTAGGGCAGGTCCTGGACTCCCATTACAGCGGGCAGTCCCATGGCTCGGGCAATAATAGCCACATGGCTGTTGGAGGAGCCTTTAACCGATACGGCTCCGATCAGCTTTTCCCTGGGTACTTCTGCCAATACCGCTGCGGTTAGCTCTTCGCCGATCAGGATGGTGTTATCGGGGAAGTCCCGGTCGCTCTGTTGCTGTTGTCGCAGGTGCATCAGCACTCGAGCGCCCAGGTCGCGAACATCGGCGGCCCTATCGCGAAAGTAGGAGTCGGACATGGCTTCAAAGCGCCGCACATGTTCCAACATAACTTCGGCCCAGGCCCGCTGGGCACTGAGTTGTTGTTGGATGCGATCGCATACCTCGACGGCGAGGGAGCTGTCATCCAACATGCTGATGTAAGCATCGAATAGCGCCCGTTCCTCGGGGCTGAGGTCGCTCTTCAGGCTCTCACCGACTTCGCGAATTTCTTCTTGGGCGGCTGTCAGGGCCTGTTGAAACAGGGCCAGTTCAGTGTCCACATCCTCGCATTCGGAGTAGGGCACTGTGCCGAGATTCGCATGCGGGGTGACAATATGTACCCGCCCGATAGCCACACCGGGGGACGCGGCAATGCCAGAGAAGTGAGTTTCCCGTTGTTGCTTGCCAATACAGGCGAGAAGACCGGTAGCTTCGGCGTGAGCGATAACGCCGGCGAGCTGCGCTGAAAGTGTGACCAGGAAAGCTTCCTCCCACTCGTCGAATCGGCGCTTCTCTTCTTGCTGCACAACCAGGACACCCAGTACGGCGCGGTGGTGAATAATCGGTGTGCCGAGAAAGGCGCTGAAGCGCTCTTCTCCTGTAGAGGGGAAATATTGGAAGGCGGGGTGGGCTTCGGCCCTTTCCAGGTTAATCGGCTCTTCGCGGGTAACTACATTGCCCACCAGTCCCTCGCCGGGGGCCAGGTGGACCTGGCCAACCGCTTTGGGGTTGAGGCCATCGGTGGCCATCAGGACATAGTTGCCGTGTTGCTTGTCGCGCAAGTATACGGAGCAGACGCGGGTGTGCATGATTTCCCGCACGCGATGCACAATGATTTCGAGCACCGCGGTGAGGTTCCGGGCGGCATTTACTTCCTGAACGATACTGCGCAGAGATCCGAGCAATGGCCTGTCCTCGCCAATCAACGGAGAAATTCGATGGCCCCGGAAAGTAGAATTTCGATGCTGATCGGGGCCATTTGTGAAGATACGCTGCTAACTACCCTGTGCGGTCAGCTGTCCTGTCCGCGCAGCCAGCGTCTCTCCAGCTGTATTTGTTGTGGGGCCAGCTCGGTCAGTGCACGCCGGTATACTTCACGCTTAAAGGTCACCACTTTACTCAGTGGGTGCCAGTAGCTTACCCAGCGCCAGTGGTCGAATTCAGGTTTGTAACCATTGTCGAAGCTGATAGAGGCCTCTTCTGCATCGAGCCTCAGCAGGTACCACTTTTGCTTTTGCCCGATGCACAGTGGTTCGGAGCGACGTCGAATCAGCCTTTGAGGCAGGCGATAACGCAGCCAGCCTCGAGTACAGGCAATCATACTGACTTGATCGCGAGTAAGGCCTACTTCTTCGTACAGTTCCCTATATAGCGCCTGTTCAGGGGTTTCGCCCGGATTAATACCACCCTGGGGAAATTGCCAGGCGTCCTTGCCACCTACCCGCCGCGCCCACAGTGCCTGACCGCGGGCGTTGAGCACGATAATACCGACATTGGGGCGGAACCCCTCGGCATCGATATTGCTGCTGCTCTCGCCACTCGTGCCCCGGTTCTTGTTACCGGCCGGAGCTTTATCATTGCGATTCGAATGCTTGGCGGGCTTACGGCGGTTCTTTCGTCCGGCCTGTGCCGGCTTGCCGTCGCCCAAAATACCATCCTCAATACTGTTGTGTGCGGCCGTGCGCTGCACTTACTTGTTCTGCATTGTTCCACAGCGGGGGGTTTACAGCAATTCAGTGACGCAGTCCGTGTGCTGTCGTGCGGCGCAAGGTAAAATTAGCGGCCGCGCAGGGGACGTTTCCGGCTTCCTGGCGGTCAAATGCTTATGGGGAACCTATAGTTATGGGAGAGTCGACGGTGCACTTGGCAATCTTTGATCTGGATAACACGCTGATAGGTGGTGATAGCGATCATGCCTGGGGCGAATTTCTGGTGGAGCGTGAACATGTCGACGGGACCCGTTACCGCTCGGCTAACGATCGCTTTTATCAAGATTACCAGCGCGGTGAATTGGATATTTTTGCCTACCTGGAATTTGCCTTGGAGCCCCTGGCTCAGCTTTCCCGTGGCCAATTGGATAACTTGCAAAGCGAGTTTATGCAGGAAGTTATCAGTGAATTGTGGCTGCCTCGGGCCCAGGAGCTGATCGGCGAACACCGCCGCAAAGGCCACCACATCATGATTATCACTGCGACCAATCGTTTTGTGGTTGAGCCCATTGCCTCGCGCCTCGGTGTCGACACCTTGCTGGCCACTGAGCCAGAGGAAGATGAGGGGCGGTTCACCGGGAAGGTCGTTGGTGAACCCTGTTACCAGGGGGGGAAAGTTGTCCGGTTGCGCCAATGGCTGGCCCACAACCCGGAATACGCCAACAGTGAAAAGTGGTTCTACAGTGACTCCATCAATGATCTGCCCTTACTGGGCGAAGTTGAGCACCCAATTGCGGTGGACCCGGATGATCGCCTGCGCGCAGAAGCTAAGGCTCGCGGCTGGCCGGTGATCAGTTTGCGGGAAGAGAGTGAGTAGGTGCTTGCCAGTATTTGTGAAATGCACAAGATGGGGAATTGAGTGAACGGATCTATTATCCAGTACCGGGCCCTGGCTGTTTTAATCGGGGCCCTGGCCGGACTTTCTGCCTGTGAGCAAAAAGCGGTAGAAAAACCGCAGCAGGTATCGCAACAAAGTATTGCGCCGCAACCTGTGAATGAAAAGGCTGCGACCGAGTTATCCCTGGCAATTTGGCAGGCGGGTGAGGCCCAGGTTATCCACGCCCATGCCGCTGTTGAAACGTTGCAGCGTGAAGTGGATGGTCTCCTGGCTCAGCCGAATGAAAATAAGTTGGAAAATGCCAGGCTTGCCTGGCTGGATGCCCACAGGGAATTTGCTGCTGCATTGCCTTATATCCAGTTGGCTTTTTCTTCGGGAGAGTTGCGCAGCCAGGGTAGAAAATTACTGTTATCAGTAGATAGTTGGCCGGCCCAGGCGGGCTACCTGGATACAGTGCCGGGTTATTCTGAGAGCGGTATCGTTAACGATACGGCCATTGATCTGACTTTAACGAACCTGCGCAAGCAGCACCGCCTGACGGCACATGAAGAGGCCAGCACCGGTTTTCACGCCCTGGAAATTATGCTCTGGGGGCCCACCAGCGAGCGGGTTGCGGAGCAGTTTTTAGCTAAGTCCGATGGGGAAAAACCCGAGGCCCTGGCCGTCAATCGGCGCCGTGAACTAACCCGCTTGATCGTTAAAGGTGTGGAAGAGGATATGGCAGGCTTGGCCCGCCGTTGGCCGACGGCAGCCAACAGCCTGTCGCGGCCCTATCTATCCCTTGGACCGGTTGCCCGATTGCAGCAAATCCGTGCATCGCATACCCGGGTGATTGATGAGCAGCTGTTGCGCAGGTTGCCGGAGAGTTCCGAGAGCGATGTGGAAAGTAGCCGTGCTGCGGATTCAAAGCAGGCGATATTGGCAATTATGGCAACTCTCCAGTCAAACTGGATTCCCACCGGTGGGGGCGGCTTGGCGGAGCTGTTGCTGGATCGACATCAGGTGACGGCTTTAGAGCAGGCTTTTGTGGATTTCGAGAGCTTGTTGTTGCAAATGGAAGACCCGATTGAGCTGGCGGAGCTGACCCAATTGGCCCAGGCACGCAAACTTCTGGAACGTATCGCCGGGTTGATGGCAGGTACTACCCAAGTGCCAGTATCCGATCAGGATGTGATGCCGGTTAGCTTACCGGTTGATGGTGAATAAATCTTGCTCTCACAGGCATAACAAAAAACCCGGCGACTGCCGGGTTTTTTGTATCTATTGGGAGGGGATTACCAGCGACGTACGGGGCCAGTATCCACGTGTACGAAGTTACTCTTCGGGTAGTATCCGACACCGCCCGCTTTCAGGTTGAGTGCTGCCTGGCGCAACTTCGACAGGGACACACCCGGCATACGGATATCCAAGGCCATGCCACGTGTGTGGTAACTGCGTTTCGCTACGCCTCGGCCAGCTGCACGCAGCTTGGCATTGGTTTTAGGTGAACGGTATCCAGAGATAATCTCAATGGTGCCGTTGTAATTGAACTTCTCCTTCAGCTTGTAGACGATATCTAGAAGCTTGGGGTCCATTCGGGTCACTTCGTTGGCGCGGTGGTCACGAAGCAATTTGTTGAACTGCTTCAGGCCTCCGCTGCTGTAATCTCCGTTAGTCCAGTAGGCGGCCTCCAGCTTCTCCCCGGTGTGCAGGTTGCGCATTTTCAGGGTGCGGGAGCTACCTACTTTTGCGAAAGTCGGTCCGGCGCTGACGGCCGCCGCAGTTGCGCAGGTCACTGCCAGGAATCGACGTCTGGATGGATTCTTCATAATTCCGCCTCGTCGTTAAATCTCTCGTCGGTTTGCCTTAGTTGGCGCAACCGGGTACGGCGGAAAATGTACAAAAAATAACCAGTTGTTACAAACCTGAAGCTGCTAATTCGGAAATAATTAGATAGCCTGGGTGGTATATTTTTTCTTTTCTGCTACCTGAAATTGGAATTTTTATTGCTGATCAGTCGATAGTGCTGAATAGATTGGAGACAGCGTTGTCATTGCACGCTAATCACTAAAAAATTATTTTTCTGCGACTTATAAGTTTTATCGGGCGGTTTCGTCAGTGTACTTGGGAGCTATCCGATCACCTCTTCGGTCATGAGCTCGATAGCCTTCTTTACTAGTGGCTGGTTTACCCATCTATATACAGAGGACAACCTAAATATATAGAAGATAAGAATTTGTATGTACATGTATATACAGGTAGGTTGGGCGCTGCCAGCGTAGTATTTCTCCGGACATACAGCTGTTTAGGTTATCTGGCAGACTCTGGACCGCCCTATATTTGGGGGGCGTATTGATCTCGATTTCCTGGAGCCCGCCAGTAGCAGCGGGCGATAAAAAGAAACCTGGAAAAATTAGATCCGGCCAGTATTGCTACCACGGTTGTGAATATGGCAAATCTCTAATTTTTTAATGACAAGGATGTAGTTTCCAAATCAAGGCCAGGGTTTAAATAGGAATGTGAGTAGTGCTTTGAAAAATTAAATCAAACTTGCTTAGGTGGTTTGACCGGTGTCTTTCAAGTTCTATTGTTTGGAGAACTTTAGCGTTATAGAGCACTGCCAGCGAAAATGAGAACAGGCAAAATTCTTTAGCGATACTTAATATTTTTCACTTGCCGATAAGCTCCCTAATTTGGATAAGGCAGCTCTTTGTCACGATGATAAATATCAGGGCGGAATTGGGGGCGCCCATCCCTATCTATCCATGCTGTCATATAAACAATGTAAATACGGGGTGATCCCTTAACCTTTACATTCAGGGCATCGTGCCCATTGGCTGCCTGCGCTACCCGAGTCCTGTCCCACCCCTGGTCACGGAGAAGAAAATAAGCTAATTCTTCTGGTGCTTGTAGCCTTACGCATCCGTGACTTAATGCCCGCTGGCGAAGTTTAAACAGGCTTTGAGCTTGGGTGTCATGGAGAAAAATAGCCTGCTTATTGGGGATAACAAATTTCACTTTCCCCAGAGTATTCTCAGGGCCACTCAATTGCCTCAAAGTAGCGTGCCCACCGGCTGCCTTGGCAATAGTCTCCTCTGTAATAGGGGACGATTTACCGCTGCGATATTGCACTACTCGATAACCCCGTTTGTGCATGGCTGTTGGGTTGTGTCGTGCCTTGGGCAAAAGCTCGGTGACAAGAATACTTCGGGGGACTGTCCAGGTTGGGCTGAAAACAATATTGGTTATCCGCGTGCGTAAATTTGGTGTGCGCGTACTGCTTTTTCCCACGACGGTTTTCATATTGAGAGCGACCGAACCATCTTCAATAAGCTGCAATCGATAGTCGGGCACGTTGACGATTACGTAGCGATCATCCTCTGGGAGCTTTAGCTGCTCCCATCGGGATGCATTTAATTCCATTTGCTTAGCGCGTTCTATTGGCGATATAGCCAAGGCTGCAAGTGTGTCTTCATCGGCGATACCGGTAACGTTCAATCCGTGGCGTTCCTGAAAGCGCTCCACTGCAGCTTGGAGCGCACTGTCAAATCTTCGGGGGTCTTTTTGCGGAGCGGAAAGCGGCCCGGGCTGACCGTGATAATCCTTATACATTGCCAGTAAATTACGTAGTTGTAGGACACGAGGGCCTTTGTCTCCGGGCTGTAAAGTTTTCCCCTGGGCAATAGGTCGCCAGTTTTTCGCTAACACTCGGTAGGCCTGAGCGGTATCGCGTAATTGCTGGGTCGAACTGATTGGCTCAATAATGACATCGGTCTGCCCAGTGAATGAGGCATTCAAAGGGCTGGCCGAGGCAATTACGAGGCTTATCAGTGCGGCGATGCCGAGCTGGAATGGGCCTTTTGCCATACTGATAACTCAGTAGTCCCTATAGCTCTTTATCCGCTTCACTCCGCTACCTCCTATTACTGATCCCGGTTATAGATATCCGGCCGAAACTGAAGCTGCCCATTTTCATCGATCCAGGCAGTCCAGTAAGCGATATAAACCGGTAGGGGATTTTTAAGGGCAACGCCATGGGTGCGACCACTTCCCAGCGCGCGATTGATGCGAGCATCACTCCACTTGTTTTGTTGGGCTAACATCATGCGAGCAAACTGCAATGGTTTTTCCAGACGAATACAGCCGTGGCTAAAGGCCCTTTGGGATTTTTTGAATAAGTGCTTGCTATTTGTGTCGTGGAGAAAAATGGCCTGCCGATTGGGGATAACAAATTTCACTCTTCCCAAAGCATTTCCCGGTCCGCCTTTTTGTTGCAGCGAAATCTGCCCTCGACGTACTGCAGCCACATTTCCACGAGTAAAAGGCACCGATCTGCCCCGATGATTCATTAGGCGATAACCTTTTGCCCTGAGGGCGGAACTGCCCTTGGGTAAAAGTTCCCGCAGCGCAATACTGGGCGGGACACGCCATACAGGGTTAAATTCCAGTCGCGTCATACGGGTAGCGATTTGCGGTGTTTTGTGTTTTGGTTTTCCCACAACCACACGCATACGGAACTGCTCTTTATCGCCTTCAATTAGGCGCAAATTAAACTCCGGAACATTCACGATGATATAGCGAGGCCCTAAATCCTTGGGGAGTTGTTTCCAGCGTTCAATATTCGCTGCCAGAATTTTGGCAACTTTATCTGGAGGGGTATTGAGTCGACTCCGGGTTCCCTCATCAACCAGTGCCGTTTGTTTTAATCCGTGACGTTTCTGAAATCGTTTAACGGCCTGCTGCAGTTTTTTGTCGTAGACATCTGCTTTAGAAGTATCTGCTCCGTACTCTTCGGGATGGTGATCACCATAGAGCATTAACAGGCTTCTCAATTGCGCAACCCGGGGACTGCGACTGCCCGGTGCGATAGGTTGTCCAGCACTGAGCGGTTTCCAGTAATTACCTTGTGCCAGGGTTTGATAGCGTGCTAACGCTTCGCTGAGTAGGGAAAATTGCCTGCCCTGAGGTAAAAAAGGATCGCGACTGCCGATCAAGTCAGGTTCGACGGTATCTTTAGCTTCGGCGATTATTTGTGGTGAGTGAATGCCCAGCGATATTGCTATGGCAATCGCAGCGGCACTCGCCCTGAGGGAGGTTAGTTGGTTGCGTGGCAAAAAAGCGCAAAGTGAATTGTTGGCAGCACCCATAAGTCACCCCTGCAAGCACTGAGAAATCAGTGAGATTTATCACTGTGCTCACATTGATAACTTGTGACTGATAGTCTTTAAATAATTTTCAGGAATGGTGCTGCTTAAGAAAGGCTAATTAATGGAATAACACGCTTAATAATTCCCTGGTTATAACCGGGGCGACATATAGCCGCCCCGGTTTCTTTTAAAATTGATTATCGGTCAGTCCATCTTTGCCATAAATATCCGGGCGGAAGTTCAGGTTGCCCTGACCATCGACCCAGGCAGTCCAGTAGGTGATATAAACCTTCACCAGTTGGGACATATCCACTTCTGTGGTTTCCTCTCCTGTGGTCAATTGATCGATACGCCATTGATCCCAATCCCCTTGGGGACGAAGCAGCGCTTCGGCCAAGTGGCGGGGTTTTTCCAGGCGGATACAGCCATGGCTATAGCCCCGTGTGGTCAGGGAAAAAAGTTTGCGCGCGCGCGTATCGTGCAGGTACACGTCGTGAATATTGGGGATTTCAAATTTGACACGTCCCAATATGTTTTCCTCACCGCCCATTTGGCGCATAAGGTAGGAACCCGCACCTGCAGCAGATAGGTTTTGCGGAGTCAGGGGCAGTTTTTCACCCCTGCCGCTAATCACCCGATATCCCATTTTTTCCATACCCGCTGGGTTTTTACGAGCTTTGGGGAGTATCTCATTTACCAGGATACTGCGCGGTACTGTCCAAGTGGGGTTAAAGACTACCTTACTGACACGGGTGGTTATTTCAGGCGTTGCGTGCTTTTTCTTGCCGACGACCACATTCATCGCCAGTTTGACCTGGTCGTTTTCCACGTATTTGAGACGATACGCAGGAATATTGACCTGGATAAAGCGGCTGCCCAATTGTTCCGGCAACTCTTCGCGGCGCTTGATATTCATTTCCACAATGCGGGCGCGCGCAGCTGGGGATAAGTTCAGGCGCTTGCGAGTTGAGCGACCGACAATACCATCTGCTCTCAGGCCGTGACGTTTCTGGAAGCGCACCACCGCTTGGTGAAGGCCCCGATCGAAGCGATTGCGATCAGTGCCGCCGTAGCTGTAGTAAGACTGGTAATCACCGTATAGGGAGAGCAGGTTGCGCAGGAGGCCCACATGTGGGTGGCGTGCACCCATGGTCATGGCAGGGCCCGCCGGGATCGGACGCCAGCGACCGCTGGAGGAAATCTTGCGCAGTCGTTGCAGCTCACCGCGCAGCGCCCTTACATCGTTCCCATAGGGCCGGTTTTCCTCGTAGTAAGGCCCCTCACTGTTTTCAGATCTCACCGGTGGGGCGGCAGTATTTGGCCGCCCCTGATTGTAATAAACACGGCTGCCGGAACCCGAGCCACTATTGTTGTCCCGGTAGGAACGGTATCGACTGCGCTCATAGGTGCGAGTGCTACCGGAATAATTGCGTCCTGAGTAATTGCCGGAAGTATCCGCATTGTATTCCCGCGAGTAATAGCGGCTGCGTACATTGCTGCCGAGATTGGCTGCGCGATCATATCCGCGGAAGTACTTGCGCCCGCGGGGTTCACTGGAAGCCTGCGGTTGAGCGGTGCTGGTAGCAACCAGGCGGAAACCTTCGCTATCCCGCAGAACCGGTGTGACACCCCGACGCGGGCGGGTTTTGGGCTTGAGCCTGTCCAGCTGGGTATCTTGCGCGTAGGAGACAAAGGCATCGGTCAGTAAGATATCCAATACTGCAGCCATCTGAAGCCGTTGTGGAGTATCGCGGAGGGTGCGATCGAAGTACCCTAGGTGGTAGCGGTAGTCGACCATGCTGCTCGGATTGCCGGAGCTGGCAGCTGTGAGTTGTTTCAGCAGGTCATTGGCACTATCACTTAGGCTGTAGTTATCGAACCAAAGCAAGCGGTAATCCGTGCGCTGGTAGATCTTGCGCACAGCGGCGGGGTTAAAAATGGGGTCCTGGGCTGGCCAGGCATCAGGGTTTTCCTCTAGCCAGTGCACTAAATGAGGGCGAACAGCGTTCTCCGGTAAAACGGGTACGGTCTTCTGGTTTGCTGCGAAAGCATAATAAAGAATGAAGACACAGAGGCTACCCAGTGTCAGCAATGGAAGTACAGATTTGCGTCTACGATGCTCGGGGTTGAAATACGACATGGTACCTCAGCGATTCTGCGGGGGCCCGGTGCGATATTTTGGAAAATGCCGGGCGCCAGATCGTTCATACCTTCCCAACCTGTGGCGAGCCCATCCAGATACTCAGGGATATTATCGGTGACTCGCACGTGTCATGCGTCCCGCGCGACTTCCTTTTATTAAGGCTGATGTCGGTGTCCTGCTTGCGCGAAACTCAACCAACTTCAGTCTGTGAAAGTAAGTATGGCAAGAAATGCAAAATTTGCTTGGCGCTTCATTCTTTTTAGAGTAAGGATTTGCGAATGATGAGTTTTGCGTCAAATATTTCGCTCGTGGGTGAAAAAGGGGCGTGTTTACTGGGGCTTATTTGAATATGGTGCAGAGGCTTGCACAAAAAGTTATGCACAATTTCTCTGCCATTAGCATTGAGCCTGCTTAATTGGGCGACTGGGTAGTGAAGTAGCGCAGGAGTCCATTTTCATTGCCCTGTATAAAAGTCTGCTCCCAAAGTTGGCCACACCCACTCTGGTCGATGGTGATCACGGTACTCGCGCGGGTACCGTAGCCTCCATTGCGAAGCATTGGTTCTGTCGCCGAGCTATCGGCATCAATTTGAATGAATATCGGAGAGAGTGCCCGCTCAATCTCCAGTGGTAGCCCGGTATGAGGGAGTTGTTGGTCTGGCGCGGGGGTGCGATCTTTGAGTAGTGCCAGTGCTGGCTCCACAAAGCTCTCGATTGTTACCAGTTGGTCGGCCGCAGGTATTATTTCTGCCAGCCCCGCTTTGCCCCTTTCCACCTTTGGCCAGGGCTCGTCCGGCGCTCCGTTGGAGATACCGTGAATGCCCGGTTCAAAAGTAAATGGCTTGTGCCGGTTCCCGGCACAGAAGAGAGTGTTTTGATTCTGAATATCAAACAGCAGGGCGTTAAAGCCCCGGTACTGCTGGGATTCCAGGTAGTGGATGAAATGCTCAGGGCTAATTTGTTGGCTGAGGAATTTCTGCGGTATTTCCCCGCGGGATAGCGCTCCTACAGGTTCCGGTGTTCCAGGTTCCCGGATATTGGTTACAGCGGCGACCCGACCGGGGGAGGCGCCGGCCCATGTTCCCTGGGCTTCAAGGTCTCTACCCGCAATTAGCTCGGTCCCTGGCCAGCGCGCCGCTGCAGCGGTTGGCCGTTGATAGAACTCATCCCGATTGGCGATCAACAGCAGAGGGTATTTCGGGTGGCATTGATAGGCGAATAGCAGTAGACACATGGGGATCTTCCCTAGGGGCAAGCTGCCCTTCCACAGCGGGGGGCTTTACGACCATAATACGCCCTTTATTAGCAATCGCGATTCCCCCATGCTGACCTATCCCGAAATTGACCCGGTAGCCTTTGCAATAGGCCCCTTAAAAGTGCACTGGTATGGGCTGATGTACTTGGCTGGCTTTGTCGCGGCCTGGTGGTTGGCATTGCGCAGAAGTGCCAAACCCTGGTCACCGGTTATTAAATCCGAAGTTGAGGACTTGATTCTCTACTGTGCCATTGGTGTCGTTATCGGTGGCCGCTTGGGGTACATGTTCTTTTATAACTTCCCCCAGTTGCTCGAAGACCCGATATCACTGATCCGGTTGTGGGAAGGAGGGATGAGCTTCCACGGCGGGCTGATAGGGGTAATGTTGGCCACGGCACTCTACGCACGCAAAATTGGTACAACCTTCCCGGCTCTAATTGATTTCGTTGCTCCTCTGGTGCCCATAGGTCTTGGGCTTGGGCGGATCGGTAATTTTATTGGCCAGGAGCTTTGGGGGCGTGAAACTGAAGGCCCTTGGGGCATGGTCTTTCCAAAGGACCCGGACCTTCTGGTCCGGCACCCATCCCAGCTGTATCAAGCCTTCCTTGAGGGGCTGGTTCTCTTTGCGCTGCTCTGGTGGTTCTCCAGTAAGCCGCGCCCTCGACTCGCGGTGGGTGGTATGTTCGTGACGCTCTACGGTGTATTCCGCTTCCTGGTGGAATTTGTCCGGGAGCCCGATGGGCATATTGGTTTTGATTTATTTGGATGGATGACACGTGGGCAGCTTTTGAGCCTGCCAATGATTATTGCCGGCATCGCATTGCTGGTGTGGAGTTATAAAACTCAGCCGCTTCCCGAGGGGCGAACTGAGCAGAAAGGTAAGAAAGCAGGGTCTTCCCGAGTTAAAGGCGGAGCATAGCAGTAGATGAAGCAGTATCTCGATCTAATGCGCCATGTGCGCGATAACGGCACCGTTAAAGGTGACCGCACCGGCACTGGTACTCTCAGTGTGTTTGGCTATCAAATGCGCTTTAATTTGGCGGAGGGTTTTCCGCTGATCACCACTAAAAAGTGCCATTTGCGCTCGATTATTCACGAACTTCTGTGGTTTTTGCAGGGGGATACCAATATCCGCTATCTGCAGGACAATAAGGTGCGGATTTGGGATGAGTGGGCGACAGAGGACGGTGATCTGGGCCCTGTATATGGCCATCAATGGCGCTCCTGGCCCACTTCTGATGGTCGCCAGATCGACCAGATTGAGCAGTTGGTACACCAGTTGAAAACCCGCCCGGACTCCCGGCGCCTGATGGTTAGCGCCTGGAACCCTGCGGATCTGCCAGATGAAGGTGTTTCACCTGCTGATAATGCCCGTGAAGGGCGCATGGCCCTGGCTCCCTGCCACGCCCTGTTCCAGTTCTATGTCGCTGATGGCAAGTTGTCCTGCCAGCTGTACCAGCGAAGCGCAGATATTTTCCTGGGGGTGCCTTTCAATATCGCCTCATACAGCCTGCTGACCCTTATGCTGGCACAGGTATGCGGTTTGCAGCCCGGCGATTTTATCCATACCTTTGGTGATGCTCACCTCTACTCCAATCATATGGAGCAGGTTGAGCTGCAATTGCAGCGCGACCCTCTGCCTCGGCCACAAATGCACTTGAATCCAGATGTGAAAGATCTGTTTTCTTTCCGCTTCGAGGACTTTGAACTTAAAGGTTATGAAGCCTATCCACATATTCCGGCACCTGTAGCGGTTTAAGGGGCAGTAATGACGGTTTCTATTGCTTTGATTGCGGCAGTTGCCCGCAATGGTGCTATCGGCAAGGATAATGAACTCCCCTGGCGCATCTCCGGCGATCTGCAGTTTTTCAAGCGGACCACTATGGGAAAGCCTGTAGTAATGGGACGAAAGACCTTTGAGTCTATTGGTCGCCCACTTCCGGGGCGTGTCAATATTGTCATTACGCGTAATGCTGACTGGGTTGCGGATGGTGTTGAGGTGGTCCAGTCTCTGGATAAAGCCCTGAGTCTGGCCCAAAGCTGCGCTAAGGACAGCGGCGCCACTGAAGTGATGGTTATTGGCGGAGCACAAATTTATCGCCAGGCACTGCCTCTGGCTGCCCGTTTATATGTCACCGAAGTTGACGCAAATATCGACGGGGATGCATACTTTCCCGACATGGATGACTCGTGGGTCGAGTCGGCACGAGAGTGTTACCCGGCCTCGGACAGGAATGAGTACAACTACTCATTAGTCCAATATGACAGATTTAAATAAAAACAATTTGATCAAAAGTTGATCGATCTGTTAAATTCTCCAACAGCTTACACAAGGAACGTCGCCGCCAATGTGTGCAAGTAACCCGGGAATGTTACCCGAGTGTTACCTTGCTACCCAGGCGGGCCGATGCTGGCAATCGGCATTTGAATAATCAAATCGGCTGTTTACAATGTGCGGCTCTTAGCTGTCTTCTAACCAATGTTTTTAAAACAAAAGGACACCGCGTTGTGGCAGCTAACTCATCGCGACCATGTTGTGAAATATTGAACCCACTGGGGGGTCTAATGAAAACCAAGCGATTCATGGCTGTGGCGCTGACCACTGCGCTGTCTGCCGGCGCGCTCTACGGCAGCGTAGCCACTGCGGATACTCTCGATAACGTACTCGCCGTCGGCCAGCAGAAAACCACTGCGGCCCAGGCATCGCAAAAACGCATCGACAAGATTGCCGACGAAACCAGCAGCCTGCTGCAGGACTTCAAGGTGGTTAATAAAGAAATCGATGGTCTGCGCGTATACAACCGTCAGCTGGAAAAGCAGCTGGCCAATCAGCTCGAAGTTATCAATGAGCTGGATGAGTCTATTGCCAACGTTACTGTCATTGAACGTCAGATTCAGCCGCTGATCCTGCGTATGCTGGAAGGTCTGGAGCAGTTCATTGAGCTGGACGCACCGTTCAAGCTCGAAGAGCGTATGGCGAACCTCAACGGTGTTAAGAGCACCATGGACCGTTCCGATGTCAGTGTTGCGGAGAAATTCCGCCAGGTACTGGAACTGTACAACTTCGAAGCGGAATACGCCCGTAAGATCGACTCTTACCGCGATACTCTGACCGTTGCTGGTCAGGAGCGCGAGGTGAGCGTTCTGCAAATCGGCCGTATCGCCCTGCTGGCTCAGACTACAGATGCAGAAATTGCCCTCGCATATGACAAAGCGCAAAAAGCGTGGGTTGAGATCGACGCTGGTGAATACCGCCGTGCTCTCATGAACGGTCTGAAAATTGCCAAGAAGCAGGCCACTATCGACATCATGACCATGCCGATCCCGGCTCCGGAGGCAGCGCAATGAAAACCTCTTTCGCCAAACGCGTTTTAGTAGCGGCAGCAGCTGGTCTGATCAGCTTCTCCGCGGTTGCTCAAGAGAAGGCTGCTTCCCTGGATGACCTGCTGAAAATGGTTCAGCAATCCAAAGTTGCCGAGTCCAAAGAACACAAGCAGCGTGAAGCTGAGTTCCGTCGTCAGAAAGCGAACCAGAATGCTCTGCTAAACCAAGCCAAAAATACTCGCACCGCTGAAGAAAAGCGCTCTTCTGACCTGGAAAAGAAATACCAGGAGCAGGAAGTCGCTGTTGATCAGAAGCGTCAGCAACTGGACCAGCGTCTGGGTTCCTTGAAGGAACTGTTCGGCCATATGTCCTCTACTGCTGCTGATTTGCGTGCCAATATCGGTTCCTCTCTGGTTTCCGCTCAATACCCTAACCGTACTGAGTTCATCGATGGTCTTCTGGCCAAAATGAATAGTGCTACCCAGCTGCCGACTATCGAAGAGATCGAGCGTCTGTGGTTTGAAATTCAGCGCGAAACTGTTGAATCCGGCAAGATCGTTAAATTTAACGCGACCGTGATCAAGCCAAATGGTGAGCAGGCTGATCAAGAAGTGGTTCGTGTAGGTAACTTCAACCTGGTTTCCAACGGTAAATACCTGGAAATGAACAATGCCTACAAAATGGCTGAGCTGATCCGTCAGCCGGATGCCAAGTTCCAAGGCATGGCTGAAGCTCTGCAAGCTTCTACCAGCGGCTTCAGTGCCTTCGGTGTAGACCCGACTGGCCCTACCGGTGGTTCCTACCTGAAAGCCATGATCAATAGCCCGGACATCGTAGAGCGCTGGCACCAAGGTGACATCGTTGGTTACATCATCACTGCTGTTGGTGTGTTCGCGATGCTGCTGGCTATCTTCCGCCTGATCGTTCTGACCGGTGTTGGTGCCAAAGTGAATGCTCAGCTGCGTTCCTCTACTCCGAACACCAATAACCCGCTGGGTCGTGTACTGGCTGTTGCGGAAGAGAACAAAGGTGTAGACGGCGAAACTCTCGAATTGAAGATGGAAGAAGCAGTACTGAAAGAGCGTCCGGCAATCGAATCCGGCCTCAACCTGCTGAAGATCATCGCCATGGTTGCTCCGTTGCTGGGTCTGCTGGGTACCGTTACCGGTATGATCGTAACCTTCCAGGCGATCACTATCTTTGGTGCGGGCGATCCCAAGGCAATGGCCGGTGGTATTTCCTCAGCCCTGATCACTACCGTTCTCGGTCTGTGTGTTGCTATCCCGACTGTACTGATGCACACCATCGTAAATGCCCGTGCCAAGCGTGTTCTGCATATTCTTGAAGAGCAGAGTGCCGGTATCGTGGCAGAAAACGCCGAGCGCAAATAAGAGGAGGCGGCAACATGCACGCATTAATCGACGCATGGGCCGCCGTCAACGCCTTTATGGCGTCGGGCGGGCCAGTACTGTTCCTGATCGCCGGCCTGACCTTCTTTATGTGGACGCTGATTTTTGAACGTGTTTTCTATTTCAACAAAGGGTTGAAAAGTGACGTTCAAGGTGCGGTAGACCAATGGGAGGGGCGCGGTGAGCGCAAATCCTGGGCTTCGCACCAGATCCGTTATGCAATGATTTCCCGGGTATCCGAGAAAATTCAGGACAATATGGACATGATCCAAGCTTGTGTCGCCCTGGCCCCTCTGTTTGGGCTGTTGGGTACAGTTTGGGGCATGATCAACGTGTTCGATGTTCTCGCGATTACAGGTGGTGGTGACGCCAAGCAGATGGCCAGTGGTGTATCCATGGCAACTATCCCGACAATGGCGGGTATGGTTGCGGCTCTGTCAGGCGTATTTGCCAACACTTATCTCGCCCGTAAAGCTGAGCGTGAAACCCAGCTGCTCGAAGATCATCTGACGATGGATCACTAAGCACACACCAGCGAATAGGCCAACTTATTTGCTGTGAAGGTTTAGCCAAGCCAGATACTTTCGCCGGGGGCTCCCTGAGCTCCCGCTGAAAAAGTTCGCTAAGAGAGTTGCTATGAGCAAAAGACAAAATACGGCAGAAGAAGAAGCCGGCGCAATTGACCTCACGCCCATGCTGGACGTGGTGTTTATCATGCTGATCTTCTTTATCGTCACCGCGACCTTTATCAAGGAGCCGGGTGCTGATGTTGAGAAGCCGCAAGCGACAACCGCTGAACTCAAGGCCGCCTCTATCCTGGTAGCGATCAACGACAGTGACGAGGTTTGGATTGCCAAAGAGAAGGTTGATGAGCGTCAGGTACGAATTGTCCTGGAGCGTCTCTACTCGGAAAACCCGAAAGGGTGGTTGGTAATTCAGCCCGATAAGGGAGCGAGTATTGAGAAAATTGCCCTGATTGCAGAAGCAGCCAGGAAGATTGGTATCAAGAAAGTTTCCGTCGCTACAGAGAAGAGTTAACAGCTATGAATCCGGTAAGACTTCTTGGGGCAGGTACATTGGCGGTAGCCACGACCTTTGGCCTCATCTTCACCATGCATCAGCTGATTGCGGCCAACATGAGAGCTCCTGAAGAAAAAGAGACTTTCAAGGTTGCCGATGTGGTGATGCCTGATACGAAGATTGAAACACAGTACGACACCGCCAAGCCGGTAAAACCAGACGAGCCAGAGACTCCGCCGCCGGAGATGCCGGAGCCCGACTTTGAGGAGCCGAATATTGATGGCAACATCAGTATCGCCGCTCCGAAAGCAGGAGGTGGGGTTAAGCTGTCTGGCTTCAGTTTTGGTGAAGGTGACTACCTACCGATCGTAAAAGTACAGCCTCAGTACCCCCGTCGCGCTCTACAGCGCGGTATGGAAGGCTATGTAATCGTTGAGTACACAGTGACGACAAACGGTTCTGTACGCGACCCGATCGTAATTGAGGCGTTTACGCTGCAAGGTAAACCGACCACGGTTTTCAATCGGGCTGCTCTGAAGTCCGCGCTGAAGTACAAGTACAAGCCGCGGGTAGTCGATGGCAAGCCGACCGAGGTTCCTAATGTTAGGACTAAGATCAGCTTTAACATGGCTAAGGACTAAAAAGGGGAAGCACTATGAAGTTGACGACCATCACTAAAGGTTTGTCCAAGTTCGCTCTGCGCACGTCAGTAGCGCTACCCTTGGTTCTGGCACCGACGGTCAGCGTTACCGTGCTGGATGCGGTGGGTGTATCAGCACCTTTCGCCTCTGCACAGGCGCAGGAACAAAAAAAGCCGAGCAAAGAAAAAACCCGTAAAGTTCCGGCGATGCGCGAAGTGGCGTATAAGAAGCTGGAAAAAGCCCAGGAAGCTGCGGATGCAGAGGATTGGGCAGCGGCACTAGTTGCACTGCAAGATATGGATGCAGCTAAGAAGCGCTTCAACGGCTATGAAATTGCCCAGATGTATAACTTTTTCGGTGTTGTTTACTACAGCACTGAGCGTTACAAAGAGGCGATTCCCTACTTTAAAAAGGTTCTGGACCAGGGTGAAAAAAACCTGCCGGTAGCTTTAGAAGTAGGCACTTTGTTTACACTGGCTCAGCTGTATTTTGTCACTGAGGATTACAAGCAGGCGATTAACTACCTAAACAAGTGGTTTAAGGTCTCCGATCGCATCACTGCGGACTCCTATGCCTTGCGCGCCCAGGCTTACAATCAGACTGGTAACCAGGACAAGGCCCTCGCGGATATCAATATCGCGGTATCCATGTACGAGAAAGAGAGCAAAACACCCAAGGAGAGTTGGTACGGATTGCAGCAGTACGTTTATTTCGAGCGCAACGACTACAAGAGCGTAGCCGCTGTTCTGGAAAAACTGGTGCAGTACTATCCTAAGCCGGTGTACTACAAAACGCTGGCTGCCATGTACGGTGAGCTCAAGCGTGACAAGGATCAGCTGCATATGATGGAAGCTGCTTACCTTGCCGGTGCACTGGAGAAAGATAGAGATCTGCTGAATATGGGGTATCTCTTTATGGGGCATGAAATGCCTTATAAAGGAGCCAAGGTGATTGCCAAGGGTATTCAAGACAAGAAGATCCCGCGCACGGCTAAAAACCTGGAAACCCTGGCCCAGGCATACCAGATGGCACAGGAGCTGCAAAAGGCGATTCCACAGCTGGAAGCGGCTGCACAGCTTTCCGATAAAGGTGAGATCTATTCACGCCTGGCCGGTATTTACCTGGATTTGGATCAGAACGAAAAAGCCATCGCTATGGGTAAAAAAGCCCTGGCAAAAGGCGGTATCAAGCGGGTTGACCAACTGCATATCGTAATGGGTATGGCAAATGCCAACCTGAAGCGTTATGACTCATCGTTAAAGAGCCTCAAGCTTGCACTGAAAGATGAACGCTCTGAGAAGTTCGCCAAACAGTGGATTACCTTTGTTGAAGGTGAAAAGAAGCGTGAAGAGCAGTTAGCCATCTAAAGCTAATGAGCTTTCCAGGCTTCTCAAAAAGCCGCACAGAAATGTGCGGCTTTTTTTATGCTCGCCTTTTGTTGTATGGCGATACAAAATTTTGAGATAACCTGTATTAACAGACTATTTGCATTTTTTTGTAAATTGGCTAATGATTAATGGTAGCTGATCAGCTTTTCCATTTTCGGCATATGAATGCCGCTTATCGCACCCTAACAATAATAGGAGAGGTGTTATGGACAGAGCTTGCCAGTCGATTTCCAACCCCTTATTTTTTCCCCCACATATACTCGCGGGTTACACAAAGAGCCTTGGTTTTGCCGCTGCAATCACAGTTGGATTGATCTTTTTGATGAGTCAACTAGTGGCTACTGATATCGAGGAGCCCAAAGTCAGCTTGTTGCCTGCGATAAAACCGGTACATATGCCAAAAAAAGAGATTGTTACCCAAACTTATGAGGAGCCGACACCGCCGCAAGCTGTGCTGGAGCAGCCAACGATGCGGGTTGAGGAAACTGAGGTAACACCGGTTACGATGAATGTAGTGATTGGTACGCCCACTCCTGTTACTTCTACCGGGGTGCAAATAACGCGCGACTCTTTGCCAGTTTATAAAGCTAAACCGCGATACCCCAATGCGGCACTACGCAGGGGGATAGAGGGGTATGCCGTTGTAGAATTTACGGTAACCAAAACGGGGGCGGTACGTGATGTTCGTGTGGTTGGGGGCTATGACTCTAATGGTAACCCCACGAGCGTATTTGATCGCTCCGCTGTAGCCGCGGCAGAACGGTTTAAGTATCGCCCCCAAATGGAGAATGGCCAGCCAGTGGAGCGCTACGGGGTACGCAATCGAATCAGTTACAAAATAGCGGAATAAAAAAACGGCCCTTTGGGGCCGTTTTGTTTAGAACAGTTTTAATCAGTCAATTTCCCTCACCGCCCCGCGGTCTGCACTGGTGGCAAGCATGGCATAGGCTTTCAGTGCCTTGCTGACCTTACGAGGGCGCTTTTCGATTGGCTTCCAGCCATTGGGATTTTTTTCCATTTCCCTGCGTCGCTTATCGAGTTCACTTTCCTCAATAGCGATTTCAATTTTCCGCCCTGGAATATCAATACGTATAAGGTCTCCATTGCGAACCAGAGCGATGTTACCTCCAGAAGCTGCCTCAGGTGAAACATGTCCGATAGAGAGGCCCGAAGTACCGCCTGAGAAGCGGCCATCGGTAATCAATGCGCAGTGCTCACCGAGTCCTTTGGACTTTAAATAACTGGTGGGGTAAAGCATCTCTTGCATTCCAGGTCCACCTTTAGGGCCTTCATAGCGGACGATAACAGCCTCCCCTTTACTGACCTTCCCTTCGAGGATATTGGAAACCGCCTCTTCCTGGCTTTCTACTACGTGGGCGGGGCCTTCGAATTTCCACAGCGACTCATCGACGCCGGAAGTCTTCACTACACAGCCATTGGGGGCCAGGTTACCAAAGAGAACGGCGAGCCCTCCCTCAGAGGAGTAGGCGTGCTCAGCAGAACGGATACAGCCACGCTGGCGGTCTGCATCTAAAGTGGACCAGCGGCATTCCTGGCTAAAAGCTGTTTGGGTGGGAATGCCTGCGGGGCCCGCGCGATAGAATTCCAGTACAGATTGGTCGTCCGTGCGGCAAATATCCCAGCGTGCCAGGGCATCGGCGAGCGAACCACCGTAGGCGGTTGGTAGTGAAGAGTCGATAAGACCTGCGGCCTCCAACTCCCCGAGGATAGCCATTACACCGCCAGCGCGGTGTACATCTTCTATATGGTATTTCTCGGTATTGGGGGCAACTTTGCACAGCTGTGGAACCTCACGGGAGAGGCTGTCGATATCTTCCAGGGTGAAGTCAATCTCACCTTCCTGAGCGGTTGCCAGCAGGTGCAGGATGGTATTAGTGGAGCCTCCCATGGCGATATCGAGTGCCATGGCATTGCGGAAGGCTGTACGGTTGGCGATGTTGCGCGGCAGGGCAGTTTCGTCATCCTGCTCATAGTAGCGTTTGGTCAGGGTTACGATCTCGCGGCCAGCGCGGAGGAATAGCTCCTTGCGGTCGGCGTGAGTCGCTAGCATGGTGCCGTTACCAGGGAGTGAAAGCCCCAGGGCCTCGGTCAGGCAGTTCATGGAGTTCGCTGTAAACATACCTGAGCAGGAGCCACAGGTCGGGCAGGCAGAGCGCTCATACTCAGCAACTTCCTCGTCGGAGGCCGTATCTGTAGCGGCGATCACCATAGCATCTACTAAGTCGAGCTTGCGGTCAGCCAGTTTGGTTTTGCCGGCCTCCATCGGGCCACCGGAGACAAAGATAACTGGAATGTTCAGGCGCATGGCTGCCATCATCATTCCCGGTGTGATCTTGTCACAGTTGGAGATACAAACGAGGGCGTCGGCACAGTGGGCATTGACCATGTACTCCACTGAGTCAGCGATAATTTCGCGGCTGGGCAGGCTATAGAGCATGCCGTCGTGACCCATTGCGATACCGTCATCCACAGCGATCGTATTGAACTCCTTGGCCACGCCGCCGGCGCGTTCAATCTCCCTTGCGACAAGCTGACCCATATCCTTTAGGTGTACGTGTCCGGGGACAAACTGGGTAAAGGAGTTTGCGATGGCAATGATTGGCTTATGGAAGTCCTCGTCCGTCATACCGGTGGCACGCCACAAGGCGCGGGCTCCGGCCATATTGCGACCGGCGGTAGAGGTGCGGGAGCGGTATTGGGGCATAGTCACAGATTCCAGCTGGCAACAATGAATGCGCCAGCTTAGCAAAAAACGGACTTTCCTGGGATGTTTTTGCGCCCAAACTACCCATCAAAGGAGTAATAAGGATAGATGTTTCAAATTTCTATGACTAAGTGGACTGACTTTTCCCCAGGCGTTTACGCAGGATTCTCGAATTGCGCTGAATGTTGTACAGGGACTTTCGCGCGGTAGGCAGCTCACTGATACCGACTTGCTCAAAGCCCTGTTCGATAAACCAGTGCTCTGTCTGGGTGGTGAGGACGTAGAGTTCATCAACCTGGACTGTTTGCGCCTGTCTCTCAAGGTGGCGCATCAGCTTGGCACCACGCCCTCCACCGCGAAATTCCGGGTGGCTTGCAAGGCAGGCAACTTCGGCTGCTGTGGTAGTACCCTTATCATCCTTAATGGGATACAGAGCTGCACAGGCAACTGGAGTACCATCCACTTCCACAAGCGTGAAGTGTTCAATTTCTGCCTCGAGCTTCTCGCGGGAGCGCCGTACCAAAACGCCATCTTTCTCTAACGGGCGGATCAGTCCAAGAATGCCGCCCACATCGGTAATTCGCGCTCTGCGCACAACTTCGTAGCTGTCCCGGTAAATCATGGTACCGGCCCCTTCACGGCGGAACAGCTCCTGAATTAAGGCGCCGTTTTTACAAAAGCTAAGTAGGTGTGTACGGGCGATCCCTGCATTACAGGCTCGAATGGCGCAGCGCAGGGTTGCGCTTTGCACTTTGGGTGAAACCTGCTCTGCCTGCAAAATACTCAATTCGTGTACCGAATTTCCGTCCACTTGGAGTTGCTCAGGTTCGCGGAATAGCACTAGTTTCTCGGCGCGCAATACCCTGGAAGCCTCAGCGGCCAGATCCAGGTAATTGATATTGAAAAGCTCCCCGGTCAGGGATGTGCCCAGGGGAGAAAGGAGTACCAGGGAACCCTGATCCAGGTTTTGCTCCAGAGTGCTGGTGTCCATACGTCGCACGGTGCCGGTCCAGCCCAGGTCCACGCCATCGAGCACGCCACTGGGGCGGGCGGTAACAAAATTGCCTGAGACCACCTTGAGGGCCGAACGCGCCATCGGTGAGTCTGGCAGTCCTTGGGAAAAAGCAGCTTCAATATCGAAGCGCAGTTTACCCACGACGGACTTAACAATCTCCAATGTCTCTCGATTGGTAATACGCTGGTTCTCGTGAAACCGATTTTCTATGCCGCGCTCATCCAGGGCTCGATTAATTTGTTCCCGCGCGCCGTGCACAACAACCAAGCGAACCCCAAGGCTGGCAAGCAGCGCCATATCGTGTACTAGATTGCGGAAATTGGCGTGCTCTAAAGCGTCGCCGGGGATACCAATTACTAAAGTGCGACCGCGCAGGTCGTTGATGTAAGGTGCCGCGTGGCGAAACCAGTTCAGGGAGGCGTTATCGTCGCTCACTAATTCTTACCGTGTGCAAGTCTTGTGGTGTTTTAACCCCGGAGGCTGTCGCAGGTAGATTAAAGGCAAAAGCGGCCAATCAAGTCGCGCAGAATATTGACCATAGGGTTGATACGATCCAGGGCGAGAAATTCATCCGGCTGATGAGCTTGGTCAATATCGCCGGGGCCGAGCACGATAGTGTCAATATTCAAACTCTTCAAGTAGGGCGCTTCAGTACCAAAGGCAACACTTTCAGCGGGATGGCCACAAAGTTGTTCTGCAACTTTTACTAACTCTGAATGGGCATCCTGTTCAAAGGGCGCAGTGCCGGGGAATAAAGAGGCCACTTCCACCTGAATTTTATTGTCTTGTGGAATGGTAAGGATACGTTTGTTTAGTTCTTCCCGTAGGTCAGTAAGTTGCATTCCTGGCAACGGACGAATATCAAACTGGAGTTCTGTATGGCCGCAGATCCGATTGGGATTGTCACCCCCATGGATACATCCTAAGTTCATCGTGGGTACTGGAACGGCGAATCCGGGGTTGTTGTATTTTTGCTGCCACTCTTTTCGCAGTGTTAATAGTTCACCGATAACTTTATGCATGGCCTCAAGAGCGTTGGCTCCCAAGCTTGGATCCGATGAGTGGCCGGATTGCCCGGTAATACGCACTGCTTCCATCATAACCCCCTTGTGCATACGTATCGGGCGAAGCCCGGTGGGCTCACCAATTACCGCGTAGCGCGCTTGGGGTTTGCCAGCCTGCACCAGGGCGCGGGCACCACTCATACTTGTTTCTTCATCGGCTGTTGCCAAAACAATCAATGGTTTTTGTAACGGCTTGTCGAGAAAAGTCTGCACAGCCTCGATAACCAGAGGGAAAAAACCCTTCATATCACTGGTGCCGAGACCGTATAAGCGGTTGTCGCGCTCTAAAACCTTAAAGGGGTCCGATTGCCAGCGCCCCGCGTCAAAGGGGACTGTATCAGTATGTCCGGATAGAACGAGCCCGCCTTTATCACCACTTTTACCGCCGAGAGTAGCAATCATATTGGCTTTATTGGGAGAGCCCTTTAAAGGCATTATCTCTACATTGAAACCAAGTCCTTCCAACCATTCACCCAGTAGCTCAACCACCGGGCGGTTACCCATATCCAGGGAAGGATCGGTTGCACTGACACTGGGGCAGGCAATCAGTTGATGTAATTGGGTCTTCAGGTCAGGTACTGCGATACTCGCCATGGTGACTTTCCCTACTCTTGTTGCGCCATTCATTCAAGATAACAGCGGCTCCGATCAGTCCTCCCCCAAGGGCGAGACGGGTTAGATCGGCATCCCGATTCCAGATTAACAGATTTACCAACAAGCCAACGGGAATCAGTGCATTATTCATTGCGGCCAGGGTACCAGTAGAGACCTGCGTAGCACCCTTGTTCCACAAAAAGTATCCCAGACCTGATGCCACCAATCCCAACCAGAGTAGAACACCCCATTGCTGTGAGCCCTGTGGGTACTGCGGTTCTCCGAATAGGAGCCAGGCAATAACAGTGATCAAGCTGGCGCCGACAAAAAACCAAGCGAAGGTTTGTCTCGGGAGGAGGCCTTGCTCTCTGGACATCAGGCGCTTGTATGCCACCTGCCCCACGGCAAAACATAGGTTGGCACCCTGGACGACTGCAAACCCAATCCAAAAGTCGTTACTGGGAGAGCCCCAGCGAATAGTGGCGGCTCCCAATACGGCTATGGCTGCGATAGTGAGGTTCCAGACAGAAAAGTGCCTGTTAAGGAAGTCCTCAAGGGCGGTGATATACAGGGGAGTGAAAATAGTAAATAACAATACTTCGGGGACACTGAGCAGTAAAAATGACTGGTAGTAAAACAAGTACATCAGTCCCAATTGTACCGCACCGATCACAATTAAACGTATTGCGGTACGGGGAGGGCAACCCTTCCATTTTAGCATGGGTAGAAATACCGCTGTGGCAAGGAGCACCCGTGTCATTGCGGAAAAATAGCTATCCACCTGTCCGGCCAGGTAGGCGCCTATCAAACTGAAGGAAAAGGCCCACAGAAGAGTGACAAACAACAGTAATGGCATCTGGTGAATTCGCAGGCATAGATTGGTCGGCGGGCTCGGCCCAGTTTATTTCCCTAAATATTAATGCCAGAGGAGCGAAATAGATATCGACATGGAGCCTTACTAAAGTGGTGGATATGAGAGGCGTAAAAAAGGGGGCTTTAGCCCCCTTTGCTGATCTGCTCTGTGTGCTGCTTCGGTTTTAGCCGAACAAGCCTTTGAAGAAGTAGAAGAACAAGATCGCAATACCTGCACCCGCTGGGAGGGTAACTACCCAGGATGCGGCGATAGTGGTGATCATACGCAGGTTCAGGGCACCAATACCCCGCGCTAGGCCAACACCCAATACCGCGCCCACCAGAGTGTGAGTCGTGGAGATTGGCAGGCCGGTACCAGAAGCCAATACGACGGTGGAGGCCGCACCCAGCTCGGCAGCGAAGCCACGGCTTGGGGTCAGCTCGGTGATTTTCTTACCGATAGTGGCCATTACCTTAAAGCCATATGTCGCCAGGCCCACCACGATACCGATACCGCCGAGCAGCAATATCCAGGAAGGCATAGTGGATTTAACGGTGATAGCGCCGCTCTGGATGGTGTTAACTACGGCAGCCAGAGGACCAACGGCGTTGGCAACATCGTTGGAGCCGTGAGCGAAGGCCATGGCACAGGCGGTGAAGACCATCAGGATCGCAAATACGCGCTCGACGTTGGCGAAACGGTTTTCAGCTTCAGCTGCAGGGTCGCGCTGGACGCGCTTGAGCATGGTGACCCCGATACCGGCGACAGCAAGGCCCACCAGGGCGGCGATACCGGCATCCTGGATAAAGCTGAGCTGGATATTGGCATCTTTAAGAACGTGCTTGAGGCCCTTGGTAAGGGTCACCATGGCAATCATCCAGCCCACTGCAAACATGTAGAAGGGGATGTAGCGCTTGGCATTGTTGAAGGGGTCTTCCGTGTCTAGGATCAGGCGCTGGACACTGCGGAATAACAGGAAAGACAGGGTGCCCGCGAGAACCGGGGAGACCACCCAGCTAGCCACGATGCTGCCCACTTTACCCCAGGCCACTGCATCTGGGGATATACCTACCGCAGAGAAGCCGACAATTGCGCCGACAATAGAGTGGGTGGTGGATACCGGCCAGCCGAGAATACTGGCTACCAGCAGCCAGGTGCCCGCCGCCAGCAGTGCCGAAAGCATACCGTATACCAACAGCTGCGGTTGGGCGGCGAAGACTTCAGAATCGATAATGCCTTTGCGGATGGTTGCGGTAACCTCTCCGCCTGCCAAATAGGCGCCGGCAAATTCAAAGATCATGGCGATAACAATCGCCTGCTTGATAGTCAGTGCACGGGAACCTACGGAGGTACCCATGGCGTTGGCTACGTCGTTGGCACCGACGCCCCAGGCCATAAAGAAGCCTGCCACACAGGCCAAAATCAATAATATATGGCCGTATTGACTAATAATTTCCACGCCAAACCCCCTAACGTGCTAACAACAACTGCAATCGGTTGCCCACGCTGTGGGCGCGATCGGCGAGTTCACCGATCCATTCAATAACCCGGTAGAGGAACATAACGTCCACCGGAGGTAAGTCTTTCTCAATAGCAAACAGCGACGCGCGAATTTCGACTTCAAGCTTGTCTGACTTGCGCTCCAGTTCATCCAGCTCTTCGGTCATGCGTTTGGCGATATCCACCTCGCGCCCGGCAAAGCCGCTTTCCAGCAACTCGTCCAGTTCGTTGATCGCGCGCAGTGCCTGTGCAGAGGTGGCGACAGCGCTCTCCACAAAGGTGGTCATCAAGGATTGGAGAGGTGCGGGAATCTGCATCTTCCTGCCTACAGCCAGACCAGCAATATCCTGGGCAGTGTTGGCTACCTCATCCTGGGCATGCAGCAATTCCAGCAAGTCGGTCCTGGACACTGGCATAAACAGGCTGTCCGGCAGATGCAGACGCAGGTCTCTCTTGATATCGTCAGCGCGATTCTCCGATGCGGAGATGCGCAGTTGGATCTGTTCTGCCTCTTTGAGGTCACCTTTGATCAGTGCTTCAAAGAAGGGGATCAGGTCAGCCGATGCCTCGTGGGCCGTAGCCATATGCTTCTCGATTGGCTTAATCGGAGAGCGGCCAAATAAGTTGGCAATATTCGACAGGGCCATGGTTAGCTCCATTGCTCAGAATGCGAAAACGGCGGCATGGTACCCCAATCGGGGCAACTTCGTAACAGTGCGTTAACAGCGCACTTTCACAGCTTGATGATAGGGCTACAATGCAACGTCGCCATATGAGAATAAAGGGGCTGCCAATGGCAGAAAGCAGAGTTACAGACCGCATACTTGAACTGCGCGGATTACTGGAAGATTTGGTGGGGCAGGGCTTTGTTAGCCGTGAGGATGCCAACCGCATCGTAGGTACTCCGCGGACAGCAGAACAGGCCCAGATGCACCCGCTCAGCTATATCGCCAGTTGTGACCTGGCCAACCGCAAGCAACCGGGTAGTCTGCTCAATAGCGAATCCCTCAGTGCCTGGTTAGCGGAGAGCTCTTCCCACCCCTTGTATCATATTGATCCTCTGAAGGTTAATGTGAGCGCTGTCACCGAGGTGATGAGCTTTCAATTTGCCAAGCGACACCAAATCCTTTGTGTCGAGGCGAGTACGGAAGAACTTCTGGTAGCGACAGCTCAACCGTTTACCTATGGCTGGGAAGAGCAGCTGGAACATACCACCGGCCGCAGAGTTCGCCGTGTGGTAGCTGATCCGGCCGATATCAAGCGACATTGCGTCGAATTTTACTCCCTTTCTAATTCAATCTCTGGCGCAAGTGGCCTTCAGGGAACCTCAGCGGCAAATAATTTTGAACAGTTGCTGGAGTTAGGCGCCTTAAAGGACCCTGAAGCTAACGATCAACACATCGTCAATATCGTCGATTGGTTGTTGCAGCACGCCTTCGACCAGCGCGCCAGTGATATCCATATTGAACCGCGCCGGGAAGTGGGACGTATTCGCTTTCGTATCGATGGCGTATTGCACCCGATTCATGAGCTTCCAGATCAGGTAAATGCTGCGGTTACCAGCCGCCTGAAAATCCTCGGGCGCATGAATGTGGCGGAGAAACGCAAACCTCAGGATGGCCGCATCAAGACAAAAAGGCCCGATGGCAGCGAAGTGGAGTTGCGCCTCTCCACTCTTCCCACAGCCTTTGGCGAGAAGCTGGTAATGCGGATCTTCGATCCAGAGGTTCTCGCGCGATCTTATTCCGACCTGGGACTGGGTGGTGATGACTTGGCTCGCTGGCAGGCGATGCTGTCACGGCCCAATGGTATCGTACTGGTCACCGGTCCTACCGGTTCGGGAAAAACCACCACTTTGTATACAGGCCTCAAGCAGTTGGCCACCAGTGCGGTGAATGTCTCTACCGTTGAAGATCCTATCGAAATGGTGGAAGAGAGCTTTAACCAAACCCAGGTTCACCATGCTATTGGCTTTGATTTTGCTGCAGGTATCAGAACCCTGATGCGTCAGGACCCCGATATCATCATGGTTGGTGAGATTCGTGACCTGGAAACCGCTCAGATGGCGGTTCAAGCGGCACTGACAGGCCACCTGGTTATCTCAACCCTGCATACCAATGACGCTCCAACAGCAGTTACCCGCTTATTGGACTTGGGCTTGCCGCATTATTTATTGAAGTCCACCATTCTCGGGGTGATGGCCCAGCGTTTGGTACGAACACTATGTCCCAGTTGCAAGCAGGAGGACAAAATTGAAGAGGCCGATTGGCAGTCTCTGGTGAAACCCTGGAGAGCGCCGCTGCCGGACAAAGTCTACCGGCCGGAAGGTTGCCTGGAGTGTCGTAATACGGGCTATCGTGGGCGTCAGGGAATTTATGAAATCCTGCCATTTAGCGAGTCGGTACAAGCTATTGTCACCTCCGATTGTGATTTACAGCAACTGCGGCGCCAGGCGATGCGCGAAGGTATGAATAGCTTGAGGCTTTCCGGTGCGAAAAAAGTAGCGGCAGGTTTGACCACTGTGGCAGAGGTATTGAGGGTGGCCCCACCGCCGGATATCGCTTTCTAGCTTGGGTGGCCTCTCTGAGATAACTGTTTGAAGATGTAGAGGCCTTTGAAGTGACGCGAGAGGCGGGCTTGCTCGGCCACTCATCATTATCCGATACCACCGCTAGCTATTGGAATGCCGATAGCTAGGCAGAATTGCCCGCTGATATTCGCACCAAGGATCGAGCCTCATGTTTGACAACATTCAGTGCCCAAAACCCATCCGCGCTCAACTTCAGTCACTTTGGTATGACTGGTGTGAACTGGCGGAGGCCGCGCTTGTTGTTGAGGTGGAGGGCTTGCTGGCAGAGCCATTGCTTGCGCAAGGAGTGGCTCGGAGCTTAATTGGTTCAGAATTTTTTTATCAACAGTGCTGTCGCCGCCCAGAGCTTTTACGGGATTTGTTACTTAAACAAGATCTTGGACTCTTCCTCCCGACCATAGAAAGTGATGAGGAGTTAGATCTTCAATTGCGCTTATTGCGTAACCGGGCAACAGCTGAGGTCATATTTCGCGATTTTGCCGGGCAGTGGGATATTCCCCAGGCATGTCTGCGCCTCAGTGAATTGGCAGAGCTATCTATTCGCACGGCGATGCAATGGCACCATGAAAAGCTAGTGGATCGCTATGGGGAGCCTCGTAGTAGAGCCGGCGATAGTCAGTCGATGGTGGTGTTGGGGATGGGCAAATTGGGAGCCCGGGAGCTCAATCTCTCATCGGATATCGATCTGATTTTTGCTTACCCAGAGCCTGGTTATACCGATGGCGAAAAGAGTGTAGAAAATCAGCAGTTTTTCCAAAAACTCGGCCAGCGCTTGATTAAATCGTTGGATGGAATCAATGCGGATGGTTTTGTTTTTCGTGTAGATATGCGTTTGCGTCCCTACGGTGACAGTGGCCCCCTGGTAAGCCATTTCGCGGCTCTGGAGGACTATTACCAAACTCAGGGGCGTGAATGGGAGCGCTACGCCATGGTCAAAGCTCGCCCTGTTGCTGGCAGGGAGGCGTTTGCTGAAGAGCTGATGGAGTTGCTGCGCCCATTTACTTATCGCCGCTATATCGATTTCAGTGCTATTGATGCTTTGCGTGAAATGAAAGCCCTGATACAGCGGCAAGTGCGCGCTCGTGGTTTGACGGACAATATCAAACTTGGACGGGGCGGCATACGCGAGTTGGAATTTATTGCCCAGGCATTCCAGTTAATTCGCGGAGGGCGCGAACCCGCGCTGCGCGAGCGCAGCTTGCTCAAGCTACTGCCCCTTTTGGAAAGTGATGGCCATGTTGAACCAGGAGTGGGCAGTGAACTGACCAGTTGTTATTTGCTGCTGCGGAGAGTCGAACACGCACTGCAAGCTTACCGGGATCAGCAGACACAGGCGCTCCCAGCTGAGGAGGAAGAAAGGGAAAAATTGGCATTTGCCCTGGGCCGCGATAATTGGGAGCAATTGGAGAGTGAGCTGGTCGATGTTCGTTCCTTGGTTGAGCGGGAGTTCGATACTGTAATCGCTCCACCAGAGGAAATGGCTGCCCCAAGTGTGGCTGAGGAGTGGCAGGGACTCTGGGCAAGTTGCGGCGACGAATCTGCAAATGAAGAGAATTTACAGATTTTGGAAAGTACAGGGTTTCTTCCTCCACCTCAGGCACTCGAGCACTTAACGGAGCTGTGCCAGTCAACAATGGTTGCGGCACTACCTGCTTCTTCCCGTGCGCGCCTGGATCAATTTATGCCTACGCTACTGGCCGCAGCAGGGTTACAGGCTGATCCCTTGTTAGTGCTAACCCGTGTTTTACCTTTAGTGCGCTCAGTACTGCGTCGTAGTGCCTATCTCGTCCTGATTAATGAAAATCCCCCCGTGCTCAACCAGCTGGTGCGTCTTTGTAGTGCCAGTCCATGGATTGCTGAGCAACTGGCGTGCCATCCAATTCTGCTGGATGAGCTGCTGGATTCGCGTAGGTTGTTGGCACCCTCTACGGCGGCAGATATTGCCAATGAGTTGCGTCTCGAATTGTTGCGGATTGACCCCGAAGATCTGGAATTGCAAATGGAGGCGCTGCGATATTTTAAACAGAGTCAAAGCCTGCGCATTGCGGCACAAGAAGTAAATGGTGCCCTGCCTTTGATGAAAGTCAGTGATTCCCTTACCTGGTTGGCAGAGGCGATACTGCAGAAATCATTGCAACTCGCCTGGGCACAGATGGTGGATAAATACGGCATCCCTGCGGGGGCCTCGGCAGAGGATATGCACTTTGCCATTATCGCCTATGGAAAGCTGGGGGGATTGGAGCTTGGCCACGGTTCTGACTTGGATATTGTTTTTGTGCACGATGCAGATGCGATGCAGGTTACCGACGGTAAAACCAGTATTGATAACCTGAGCTTTTTTACCCGACTAGCACAGCGACTTATCCACATATTGCAAACCCGTACACTCAGCGGGCCTCTTTATGAGGTAGACACAAGACTGCGCCCCTCGGGTAATTCAGGACTCTTGGTGACGTCATTGGCTGCCTTTGAAAAATACCAGAGGGAGAGTGCCTGGACTTGGGAACATCAGGCGCTGGTGAGAGCTCGACCTGTCGCCGGTAGTCTCCGCCTGAGTGAGTCGTTTCAACAGTTGCGCACGAAATTGCTTTGCCAGTCGCGAAAGAGCGATAAATTGCGTGATGAGGTGGTGGAAATGCGTAATAAAATGCGTGCGCACCTCGATAAGAGCAACGATAAAAAGTTTGATCTAAAGCACGGTGAGGGCGGTATTGTCGATATTGAATTTATGGTTCAATATGCTGCTCTGGCCTGGGCAAAAACTTCGCCCTCGATCGTGCGGTATACCGATAATATTCGCATTCTCGAAAGTCTAATTGATGCAGGCCTGATGCCGGCCCAACAAGCCGGACATCTGATCGACGCCTACAAAGCCTACCGATCTGAAGGTCATCGCCTGGCACTACAACAACTGCCAGGGATTGTGAGCGATGACCAATTCACAGCGGAAAGAAAGACCGTTCAAACAAACTGGCAGCAATTGCTCGGTTAATACCGGGTTTCTACCTGCTGCCCGATTAAACTGTTTTTCAGGATTTGTAGGAGTTACCCATGTCTTTTGCCGACCGCGACGGCGTTATCTGGTTTGATGGTGAATTGGTTCCTTGGCGCGATGCCCGGGTGCATGTCCTCACTCATACCCTGCACTATGGAATGGGGGTGTTTGAAGGCGTACGGGCTTATGAAACCGGTAACGGCACCAGTATCTTTCGTTTGCAAGAGCACACCCGTCGGTTGTTTCGCTCTGCAAAAATAATGAATATCCCAATGCCCTATAGCACTGATGAGCTGAATGAAGCTCAGCGGCTTGTGGTGCGCGAAAATAACCTGCGCCAAGCGTATCTAAGGCCAATGGTATTCTACGGGTCAGAGGGAATGGGGTTGCGCGCAGAAAATCTTTCAACCCATGTGATTGTCGCTTCCTGGGAGTGGCCCAGCTATATGAGCCCCGAGGCGCTGGAGCAGGGGATTAAGGTGAATACCTCCTCATACACCCGACACCATGTGAATATCAGCATGTGTAAGGCGAAAGCCAATGGTAACTATATAAACTCGATGTTGGCGTTACAGGAGGCGGTGCGCAATGGGTGCGAGGAGGCGTTATTACTGGACCCCGAGGGTTATGTTGCTGAGGGTAGTGGAGAAAATGTCTTCATTGTTCGCGATGGGACTATATATACCCCGGAGCTGACTTCATGCCTGGATGGAATTACCCGCGATACAGTTATTGAGCTGGCACGGGAGTGCGGCTATAGGGTGCTAGAGAAGCGTATCACTCGGGATGAAGTCTATATCGCTGATGAAGCGTTTTTTACTGGCACAGCGGCGGAAGTATTGCCCATTAGTGAATTGGATGGGCGTTCTATCGGCAGTGGTCGTCGCGGCCCTATCACAGGGCGTTTGCAAAACCTTTATTTTGATGTGGTACATGGGCGTAGTGCCGCACATCGGGGCTGGCTCAGTGATGTGGCGGGCCAGGCGGAAGTAAAAATGCGAATAGCATGACGGAAAATAAAAACCCGGCAGATGCCGGGTTTTTATTTTAAGTAAGGTTTACTTAGTAAGAGCTGGTGGTGTCCGGGCGCCCTACGCAGTAATAATCAAAGCCTGCATCGCGCATTTCCTCTGGTTCGTACTGGTTGCGTCCGTCAAACACAACCGGGGCACTGAGAGCGCTGCTTACTTCATCGATATCAAGAGATTTGAACTGTTGCCATTCGGTCGCGACAATCAGGGCGTCGGCACCCTGTAAAGCCTCTGTCTTGGAGTCGCAAAGGGTCAAGTCTTCGCGATCGCCAAAAATTCGCTGACACTCCTCCATGGCCTCAGGGTCAAATGCCCGCACCTTCGCACCCTGCTCCCACAATCGAGCTAACAGCACACGGCTTGGGGCTTCGCGCATATCATCTGTATTGGGTTTGAATGACAGGCCCCAGAGCGCAAAAGTTTTGCCCTGAATATCTCCGTTAAAATGACGTTGTATTTTTTCGGCGAGATAGTGTTTCTGGCGCTCGTTGCGGGATTCCACGGCGGCGAGAATATCTGCAGCAATGCCCAGCTGTTGAGCCGAGGAAATCAGGGCTTTCACATCTTTCGGGAAACAGGAGCCACCGTAGCCGATACCTGCGTAGATGAACTGGTAGCCAACTCGTGGGTCTGAGCCGATTCCGGCTCGAACTGCTTCAATATCAGCGCCAACTTTATCGGCAATATTTGCCATCTCGTTCATAAAGCTGATTTTGGTTGCCAGCATGCAGTTGGCGGCATACTTGGTCAGCTCCGCACTTTTTACGTCCATCACTAGGATTTTTTCGTGATTTCGGTTAAATGGCGCGTACAGGTGGCGAAGCTTCTGCTCTGATTCTTCTTCGGAGGTGCCGATAATAATTCGATCCGGGCGCATACAGTCATTGAGCGCCGAGCCCTCCTTGAGGAATTCAGGGTTGGAAATAATATCAAATGGCAGATCAGATCGGTCCCGCTTGGAGAGTTCTTCCTCAACGGCAGCCCGCACCTTATCGGCAGTCCCCACTGGTACTGTGGACTTATTGATAATGTATTTCTTGCACTCCATGTGTTTGGCGATGGTTCTGGCGACAGTCAACACATGGCGAAGATCCGCTGAACCGTCCTCATCAGGAGGGGTGCCCACAGCGATAAAGATCAGTTCACCGTGTTCTACGCCAAAGGGGGCATCGGTTGAAAAAGACAGATTGCCTGTGGTGATACTGTTCTTCACCATAGGTTCGAGGCCGGGCTCATAAATGGGGATAATGCCCTGTTTGAGACGATCGATCTTGTCCGCGTCTATATCGATACAAACTACTTTATTGCCAGCTTCAGCTAAGACTGCTGCTTGCACCAGGCCCACATAGCCGGTGCCAAATACGGTTACATTCATCAGTGTGACTCTATCTCTCAGCGGTTACTGTTTTGAGGGTTAATTTCCTGGATAGTTTTACAATGGCTCAAACCCTGGTCTTCAATGCTGCTTCGTGCCAGCAGGATAGCTAGGGGAATCCAGTAAAAAAACCAAATATAATTGGGCTTGGCCAAAGGTTGCTGGGCGTATGTCAGCATTGCCAATACACCGAATAGGAACCAGGTGAAGTACAAACCGGGAATCCAGCTCAGAAGCCTCTCTTTGGACCTCACTGTCCACAGGACTGCGAGTCCTTGCCAGGCACAAGCGGCCACCCCCAATATTCCACTGAAGCGTGCGATATCCAGGAGGAAATTATGTGGATGGGGAACCATTCTGTTTAGCTCGATAAATTTCTTGTGCACCAGGCCTTGACCAAGCAGAGGGGATTGCAGGAACTCTTCAAAGGTCTTTTGCCAGAGTGTTATTCGAACGGAATAGGCACTACCCCGGTGTATAAGAGGCAGATCACCATACAAGGCGAAATAGGCTAGGGGCAGCACACAAACTATGGCAACAACAGCGAGTATCTTCAGCAGTCGTGGAAGGTTGCCGAAAACAACCAAAAAGATTGAGAAGCCCGCCATAACAATCGGGACTTTGGTTTGTGACAAAACTATATAGATACAGGAGGTGAGTAAACCTACTCCTGATAGCCAGCGCCAAATACGGGGTTGTTGGTAGAGACCGTAGCAGCAAAAAAGGGCGTGGAAGCCGAACAGCATTCCTGTTTTATCAATATTGCCCTCTAGAGATATACCTCCAATCCGACGCAGATCTTGTAGGCCCCCATCAAGGGCATAAGCAACTAACGAAGCGATACCAGATAGCAGCCCAATCACAATAAGTGCGAGTAACAGCTGATGGAGTATGTTGTCGCCGTGCTGCTCCAACAGGAAGAAAACAGTGCAGTAAAATAGAGCTAGGTATGATACCAATTTCCAGTAGTAATCAGATTGCCTATAAACATCAGCGGTGTCAGGTGAGGCCCACAGTGTTGATAGCGCTAGAATGATTGGCAGGCTACAAAAGGTAAGAAATTGCCAGGAAATTAAGAAGTGATAGCTCTTCCTCCATGCCAACAGTAAAAAGGCTGAGGGCAATAAAGTCAGGTAAAAGCTGGTTTGTACCCCTGAAACCTTGGGGAAAATATAGAAGCCACATACCAGCAGAAATAGTCCCAGAAAGGCCCATTTAAGCAGACCTGAAATCCACAATGAGCTTTGCTGACGGTAAACGGGTTGAGAAAGCTTATTTAGAGTACTTCCAAGTTCAGGCATAGGTGCAACTATCGACCAAATAGAAAAGGTTGTATTAGGTGTGCGGATATAGGATGTATGGTTGCGTACTATATAAAAGTCTGTTGTCCATGAGCGCTTTAACAGGCCTCCTGAGGGTACGGATTTGCAATGGCACTTACCGGGTACCCCGCTAACGTCTGAAGGGCAGTATACTGGATGTTTTGGGGCTCCCAAAGCCTTGTCACAGTGGTCTCACTGACGGGGGCTAGGTACACTGCCTTATATTCCTGTGATTCAGTAGTTTAGGGTCCTATCTTGCAACTTACTATTTGGCGTTTTTTAGATGGCAACCGAGCCCATGAAAAGCAGAGCGCTGCTCTGATTGAAGGGTTACGCAGGAGCTATATCGGGGAAGTGCAGGTTTTTGATATATCGCCAGAATATACAGCCAGCCGTATTCTCCTAAAAGCGGGAGAGGATCTGGAAGAGCTCCCACCCCCCCACTTTCTGATTGGCACAGGTCGCCGCAGCCGACTACCGATGCTAGCTGCCCGTTGCCGGTTTGGTGGTCGCACGGTGGCAATTAACCGCCCTTTGTTACCATACAGCTGGTTTGATTTTGCGGTCGTCCCCGAACACGATCGTCCGCCCCCTCTACCTAATGTGATTGTGAGTCAGGGTGCGCTGACGGAACCGCTCAAGAGCGATGTGCTGCAGCCCGGAAGGGGGCTTATTTTATTGGGTGGACCCAGCAAGCACTACAGTTGGGATACCCTCTCAATCCGAGAGCAGGTTGAGAAATTATTGGCTCACCCCTTGAGTTGGTGTATCTCTGACAGTCGGAGAACACCGGCGGGCACCATGGAGCAGCTGGAGAAAAGTCGTGTTGAGTTGGTTAACTGGCGCTCTTGTCCGGCGGGCTGGCTTCAGAAGCAGTTGTCGGAAGCGGAAACAATCTGGGTCACAGAGGACAGTATCTCTATGCTATTCGAGTCGTTACAAAGTCGGGCCCAAGTCGGTGTAATTCGGGTTCCGAGTCGCAGCAAGTCCAATAAGGTTCGTTCAGCGGTATTAAGACTTTTGGATCAAGGCTTGGTTAGTGAAAAACTCGAGCTGAAGGCGAGAGGTCAGCGCGCCCCCCTGGATCAATACTTATTATGTGCACAAGCATTGTTGCGTCGATCGGGGCTGCCAAGTCGCTAACGCTTGAGTCCTTGAGCTTCAAATTTTCGCCAGGGAGTTTCCTTATCAGAAATTTCCCACTCAACTCTAAGCCACATACGCTCGATTCGGCGCTGTATATAGCGTTTCGCAAAGTAGCTCGAAATTTGTGGTAGGGGCAGAAAAGAGGCGCAGCCCAAACCATCAATCAAGTAGGTTTGCAGTTTGCCATGCTCTTTTCGCAATATCAGGTTATGGGCAATCAGGTTCTTGGTGAGCACTTCATATTCAAGCAGCCACTCGGAAAAACGCTGTAAAGACTCGCGAACCTCTGCATTGAGGCCATATTTGTTCAGGTATTGGCGCAGGGTGGGCGCTGGATTGCCATCACTGTCAAGGATCATATCGGTAACAGCTGCAGGGCCTAAGTTGGTCTCCTGTATCCCATACCATCGAGGTAAATGCTGCCAAAGGCCGTCTTGATTACTGCCGAAAGCTCGTTGGTTATAACCCTCTTGCTCGCGAAGGTTATCGTCGAAATAGGACTCCCCTCGCCAGGTCTTATACCAGGGCGCTCGCTCAAGCAGTACAGTTGTTCGACCGGGCCGCATTACCTTGACACAGATTTCTGGTCGCTCTGGATGTCTGTAGCAAAAGCGATTGCCTCCACTGGCAAACGGCTCGCTTTGACTTAAATCAATCACTCGGGCTCGCTCCGGTACGCTCTTTGAGTAGACTGCTGTAAATTTCAATGGTGTGTTCGGCCTGTCTTCTCAAAGTGAAATCGTTAGAGAGATGGGGTCTCTGTTTAGGGTTGTCGAGCAGCGTGTGAGTACGCTTGAGCAATGCTTTTGAGTCATTGATATCTACTAACCCCTGAGGGAAGCAGGCCCTCAAAGATTCTGCTGGCCCCCCGATGTTATAACCAATGATAGGGGTACCAATTGCAGCGGACTCGATAACGGTTCTGCCAAATGGTTCAGGTCGGCGTGATAGGTTATACACTAAACTAGACGCACTATACCAGTAGCGTATATCACTGCGATGGCCTACCAGAGTTATGTGGTTCTCAAGTCCTAAGGAGTGGATTTTTTGTTCCAGCTCACTTGTGTAGTGCTGTTTGTTTTTTTCTGCGCCTCCGAGGATGATACCGTGGATATCAGTTCGGCTTTTGACCAATTGATGAATAAGGTCAATAAAGTCCTCTTGTCCCTTCCAGCGGGTCAGTCGACCGGGGAGGAGTAGCCAATGCTTACCGACAAGCTGAGGGAACTGTTCGTGAACTTTTTCCTGCCAGGATGCAGTCGGTTGGACTTGGGAATTGAACTCTTCTGTATCTACTCCGCGGTAAACAATTTGTGGGGGCCGCTTCAAGTACTCTGCATAATTTTCTAACAAGTAGCTATTTACGCACTCCGAAATGGCGATTACCTGCTCTGCTTTGGCCATAATTGCGCTATATCGATTAATTGAATAAAGGCCGTGAGCAGTACTCACAAGACGGGGACGATCTTTTGGGCTAAGTTTCAACCAAGCTAGATAGGTTAGCCAAGCTGGAACCCTAGAGCGAACGTGGACAATATCTGGCTTTTCGCGGGAGATTATTTCTCGCAGTGGCTTAACTTGCAAAAGGCTAGTGAGGGATTTTTTGTGAATTGGTAGTTCAATATGAGTGGATCCCTCTCCCTCAAGCTGCTCTACCATAGTCCCACCACTAGAAATAACGATTGATTGATGGCCAGAGGTCACGAGGAAGCGAGCAAGATCGACAGTTCCCCTCTCGACCCCCCCAGAGTTGAGGGCGGGCAAAAGCTGCATAATTTTCATGGGGAGATTTACCGAGAATTATGAATTTTATTTGACTAATTTATTGCTTGTAAGTAGGAAAAATTACCCCTAAGCAAGTGTTGAATTGTGCAGAAGTCTTTATATGGCAATAGGCTAAAAAGGTATTATAGACAGGTCATTCTTAAGGGTATAGGCTGATTTATTTTTGATCTAGTTCAGAAACTATCACTCGACTTGTAATTGGCCGCTTTTTGGAGTTTACATTGCATCTTCCCCTGCTAGTGATCTGTGTTTGTACTTATCAGCGACCAGAGCGGCTTCGCAGCTCCCTGCGAAGCTTAGCTAACCTACGACTGCCTTTAGCCGTGAATGTGGCTGTGTTGGTTGTTGATAATGACTCGGACGTTCAGGCTGGTAGGAAAGTTGTAGCGGAGATTTCGGAGGGCTTTCCCTTGCCCCTTCATTGCGCTGTTGAAAAACAGCGGGGAATCCCTTGTGCGCGTAACCGGTCCATTGATGAACTAGAAAGTATGGGCGCCGACTATCTTGTTTTTATTGATGATGATGAATGGGTAGAGGCCGATTGGTTAATTCAGTTGTATACCTATGCGCAAAAACTAGGGGGAAACAGTGTAGTTTGTGGCAGTGTTATTCGGCGTTGGCCCGATTCGGCACCGGCTTACTACTCAAATATTTTTTACCGACAGAAGCGAAAAACTGGTGAAGAGCTCAGTTATTGCGCAACCAGCAACGTATTGATACCCATGAGCAATATTCGTTCATTGGGGTTAAGGTTTAACGAGCAGGATCCTCTTGGTGCTGGTACTGATGTGATATTTTTCACCGAGCTATCCGCGCAGGGCGGAAAGATAGTTTACTGTCTGGAGGCGAGGGTTTACGAGGCTGTACCGGAGAGTCGCGCCAATATGCGTTGGTTATCGCGTAGAAAATTCTCCGCTGGTATTACTCTGGCAAAGCATAAAATTGCCAAAGGTCGCGGTCATACCAGTATCTTTGTATCGGCTCTGGGGCAACTATTGATCTCCAGCATAGGCTGTATTTTAGGATTGATTTTCGGTGGAAAGCGCTTGGGTTCTGGGCCTTGGCTCCGCGCCTGCCGTTCAGCCGGCATGGCTTGTGGTGTTTTTGGGGTGCGCTCTGAGTTTTACCGGGTGGTCGATCACTAATGGTCTGAGGCCTACCTTACGGGGGTGTTTTACCTGGAAGAGATAACCGTCATCATTGCACCTTCTTTGGTGGCAATATTGATCTTTAGGTGATCCCTGCTTCATGCAAATATTTTATTCCTGGCTCTTCCGCCTGTTTTTACCTGTTGTCCTTTTACGTCTCTGGTGGAGAGGGCGTAGTCAGCCGGCCTATCGGTTGCGTTTAAGAGAGCGTCTGGGTCAGGTTCCCAAAAGGCACAGCCGTGCACCGTTAATCTGGGTCCATTCTGTATCTGTAGGGGAGACCCTAGCCGCCGTACCAGTGATCTCTAAATTGGCTGCGCGGCATACAGACTGGCAGTGGCTGGTAACGACTACAACTCCAACCGGGTCTGAGCGGGTGAAGGAAGCCCTGCAGCCAATTCTTGGTGGCCGCTTACTTCACTATTACCTCCCCTATGATCTCCCTGAATGCCTGGTGCCATTTCTCAATGCGCTTAGCCCGAGTGCATTGGTGATTATAGAGACTGAGCTTTGGCCCAACCTACTCAAGCTCTGCTCGAGCAGGAAGATCCCAATTTTATTGGCCAATGCACGTCTCAGTGAAAAATCTGCACGAGGTTACGGGCGTTTTCCCTCTTTGAGTCGAACAATGTTGAGTAACCTGGATCGTGTTGTTGCGCAATACCCTGCGGATATGCAGCGGTTTATCGATTTGGGATTACCAGCGGATAGAGCAGTAGCCAACGGCAATATCAAGTTTGACCTCAGTATTGATATGGGACTGGCTAGTGAAGCCCAGGCGCTGGCGCACCAGTGGCGGGGGGGGGCTTCCAGGCCTATATGGCTGGCGGCTAGTACCCATGTGGGTGAAGATGAGGTGGTCCTGGAAGCTTTCTCTATTTTAAAGAAAGAATATAGAGACCTATTACTCGTGCTGGTGCCCAGGCATCCCCAGCGTTTTGATAGTGTTGCTCGCTTGTGTCGGGAGCGTGGCTTTGCCTTGGCTCGAAGGAGTGAAGGCACAGCCGTTAAAGCTAGTGATGAGGTTATTCTGGGAGACACCATGGGGGAGTTACTGTGCTTCTATGGGGCCAGTGATATTGCTTTTGTGGGAGGTAGCCTGGCCTCTGTTGGTGGCCATAACATGATTGAACCCGCTGCCTGGGGTGTACCAGTTATTTCCGGTCCCCACCTGCATAACTTCGCTACTGTATCCAGTTTGTTACAGGAGGCTGGAGCCATGGTTGTAGTCGAAGACAGTGAATCGATGGCTTCACAGGTTCAGGCTTGGCTGGAAGATGTGGGGCAAAGAAAAGCCGCCGGTCAGAGAGCGAAAAAAGTAGCTTCAGAAAATAGTGGTGCTTTGCAGCGCTTACTGGGCGAAGTGGAGCGGCTGGCTACACAAAATGAAGACCAGAGAGAGAATAAAAATCCTGCTCTCTGGTAGATCGTATACGCAGTTACTTCGAAGGTGCTGGAAGGCTGGTGCCTCCAGTTTCCTCTACGCGAGAGACATTATTTGTAGGATTCAGCATCATATCCAGATCCTGAAGGTCTTTAGGGGATAAGAGTCCTGCAGCTTGCTTTAAGCTCAGTGAATTTAGAATGTAGTCATAGAGGGAGTTGGCATAATCGGTTTGCGACTGGAACAGTGTGCGCTGTGCCAGCAGTACATCAACAATATTACGGGTGCCTACTTCATATCCTGCTTGGGTGGCATCCAGGGCGCTTTTAGCAGAGATAACGGCTTGCTCACGGGCGGACACTCGGGATACATCTGTGACTACGGCGCGGTGTAGGGTGCGGGTGGTTTGTATTGTATCTCTCTCTGTCAGTATGCTCAGGTCCTGGGCCTCGAAAGCCTGGTTGCGGGCTTGGCGGCGATTGGCACTGAGAAGGCCCCCGGTGAATAGAGGCATGGAAACTGTAACCGCTGCTGATGACTCCCATGACTCAGTATCTTCTGGGAATCTGGTGAACTGAGTTCCAGATACATCAGTAGTTCGGACCCTCTGCTTACCATCAGAGCTAAAGTTCGAATAAGCCAGTGTTCCGGTGACTGTGGGAAGGTGCTCACTGGCCACTGCACGGGCATTGTAACGGGCTGCATCCGATCCAAGGCGCGCCGCCTTCAAAACAAAATTATTGGCCAAGGCAAACTCAACCCAATCAGCACGATCGGATGGAACAGGTGGCGTTACCTTAAAGCTGGCAACCAAAGGTGCCACTTCGTCGTGATAACCGCCGGTCAAAACAGACAGGGCGTCAAAGTTGCTGAGCAAGTCATCCTGGGCGGTAAGGCGGCGGGCGACAGAGCTGTCATAGGCCGCTTGGGAGTCGTAGACGTCGGTAATAGCTGTGAGGCCGACTTCAAAGCGCTGTTGCGTCTGCTCTAACTGCTTGGCCAGAGCCTGCTCTTCAGCAATAGCTGCTTCGAGAACATCGTATGCTCGCAATACGTCAAAATATGCTGTGGCAACACGAAGTATCATTCCCTGTTGATTGGCACTGAACTCAGCCGTTGCTTGTTCGGTAAGCATCTTGCCGCGTTGGAAATCAAACCAGGCTGGAGCATCAAAAATAGCTTGGTTTAGAGTGGCGGCATAAGTCCTTTCTTGTACAGATTTACTGCTTCTGGGTCTGAAGTTAATTAGCTGTATATCTTCCGGTTCACCCTCTTCACTTACATCTACAAGTTGGAAGTTGTTTGAAGCGCTATATTGATGGCTTCTCTCGGCTATGTAGTTAGCCTCCACTTGAGGAAGCAGGAATGCGCGGAATTGATATTTGGCCTCGATACCCGCGTGGTAAGCAGCGCGATCAGCTGCTAGTTGAGGGTCATTCTCCAGGGCCTGTGTATAGATATCCCACAGGGTGTCGGCTTGCGCCTGCATGGCGCCCAGGCCCAGCAGCGTAGCGGCGATTAGTTTTTTCAGCGGACGCAACTTGCGGCCTTGCGGCTCTGTGCGGTTACTTCTTTTCATCTGTTTCGACTTCCTGTGGAGGGTACGGTCTTCAAGCTTTTGCAAGTTATTTGGAGCTGATGTCATGTAGTGGGGATATAGAGGGCTCCAGCTTGCGGTTATTACTAATATTGCCAGTCTCCCCAATAGCAGTCGCGAGAGTTTACCCGGGGTCAAACCGACCGTCGAGACGGCAATCGGCTTTTTGCTATATCTTCGTTAAACCGACATCTATGTGCGTTTATCGGTAATTTTTTGGCAATAACACGGGCCCATTGAATAAGGTTGAGGGCCTATATTTCAATAGACGCGCCTCATAAGCATTTGGATGCGGCAAAAATTGTGCAGAATAAGGCAAGGACTGACTGTCCATGAATGAGGAGCGCAACGCAGTGCTGACCGATTGGCAGAGGGTCTGTCACGAATGCGATCTACTTTTAACCGGCGGCTTGGCGCCTCCGGGACAAAAGCTAATTTGCCCCCGATGTCGCTGTACTTTGCATCGCAATGGCAATCATAGTATTTACTACACACTGGCTCTCAGTCTAACCGGCCTATTACTGTTTATTCCCTCTGTCAGCTTGCCATTACTCGACTTTTCCCTGTTCTCATTTGGTGCAGAAAGTACATTGCTTAATGGCGTTTACTCTCTTTTCAAGGCGGGGTTTATTTGGCTCTCGGCACTGGTGCTTTTCTGTAGCGTTCTGGCTCCGGTAGGTAAATTTGCCCTGTTGTTATTTATTTGTTGGGGCAGTGCTTGGGCCTGGCTTGACCGGCCGGTATCCAATGCTGTTCGTTTTTACCAGCACTTAAAAGAGTGGGGCATGCTCGATGTCTATATGCTCGGAATTTTGGTAGCCCTGATTAAATTACGGGACTTGGGCAAGATGGAGGTAGAACCTGGTCTGTACTGTTTTGGTGCCATGATGCTACTGGCAAATCTCTCTTCCCTGAGTTTTGACCAAACAGCAATTTGGCACCGCTTAGCACAGCGTCGTGCGCTTAAGGGACAAGCTTGTGAATAGCGTACCAAATAAAGGTTTAAAAAAAGGCTTAACCAGCTGCCTGTGCTGTCATCAATTAATTATTCTTCCCCAAAATGGTCGTTGCCGATGTCCGCGCTGTGGAGCGAGAGTACACAGCAGAATCGAAGGAAGCTTAATGTTAACTTGGGCTCTGACGATTACTGGCACTTTATTGCTTTTACCTGCCAATGTGCTACCGATAATGACGGTAGTTTATTTAGGTGCCGGTGATCCCAGCACTATCATTAGCGGGGTCATGCAACTCTATAACTCGGGAATGTGGGGAATAGCTTTAATTGTCTTTGTTGCCAGTATTGCAGTTCCTGTGATGAAGCTACTGGGATTGGGATTGCTCCTGATCCAAATTCAGTTGCGCCTGTCCTTCGACCCCATTCAGTCCATGAAAATATATCGAGTAGTTTCCGGCATCGGGCGCTGGTCACTCTTAGACTTATTTATGATTTCAATTTTGGTGTCGCTAGTGGATATGGGATTTATTTCCCAGGTAACTGCTGGAGCTGGTGCGACAGCTTTTGCCTCTGTGGTAGTGGTAACCATGTTGGCGGCACGAACTTTCGATTCCCGTTTAATTTGGGATGCCTATGACGGAGATTTATATGAGTCTGCAGTAGAGCCAGAAACGGCTCATAGGAGCGCCGCAGAAAATGGCTGATGAGCTGCCCCCGCAGGATACGAGTGATGCGTCTCGCTTGGATGGAGGCGCTCAGCGGGGAGTAGTGCGCGCAAGCAGGGGGTTACCCCTAGTGTGGATTTTACCTTTGATCGCGGGGCTGATTGCTCTCTGGTTGCTCTATCAGGATTTGTCAGAGGGAGACGTTAAAGCCACTATTTTATTTCATTCTGGCGACGGCCTGGTAAAAGGAAAAACGGTGGTCAAATATTCCGGGGTCGATATTGGTATGGTCCAGGATGTGCGCCTTGTACCTAATGCGAAAGAGCTGAATGGAGCCGATGGCGTTCTGGCCGAAGTTAGTTTAAATCGCAGTGCAGAATATTTATTGGTAGAGGGCACTGAGTTTTGGGTAGTAAAACCCGAGTTATCTATTACCGGAATTAGCGGCTTGGAAACACTACTTTCTGGCAATTATATTGCCGTTGAATCAGGTAGTGGTAAGCGCAAACGCAACTTTGTTGCCCTGGATCAGCCTCCTGCATTTATCCGTGGGGATGGCTTGCGTGTTGTTTTGCAGTCCCGTCGTTTGGGCTCTTTAAGTCGTGGATCGCCAGTATATTATCGTCAGCTGCGAGTTGGTCAGGTAGCGGATTACCGTTTGGATCGAAACGGAACTGAAGTCAGTATCGAATTATTTATTCGTCGGGAATATGCCTATCTGGTTCATCGGGGCAGCCGCTTTTGGAATAGTTCAGGGATCTCTATTGAAGGCGGTATTAGCGGTATCAGTGTCAATTTAGAATCCCTGGCAGCACTTTTTGCCGGGGGCGTAAGTTTTTATACCCCGGAAAATCAACGTCAGTCTCCACTCGCTGTAAATGGCAGTGAGTTTGAGTTATATAAAAATTTTGCCGCAGCAGATGCGGGAATTCCAGTGACGTTAAATTTCGATCAGGGGGTGAATGTTACTCCGGATTCTACGAAGGTTTACTACCAGGGCATACAGGTAGGGGAAGTCAGTGGGACCAAGGCAAACCGCCGTTTGAATGGTATGGAAGTCAAAGTTCTGATGGATCCGACAACGGATGAATTGCTCACCGAAAATACACGTTTTTGGCTAGCCCCCCCGAGCTTCGATTTTACTGGCGGACTAAACGATTTAATCCAAGGTAATCGCATAGAAGTAGATTTGCGCAAAGGACAGCGCTCCCAGCGCAATTTCACTGCGCGAACCTCTGCGCCACCGATGGACCCCCGTGTGCCGGGGCTGCATTTACGCCTCACTTCACGCAATCCCGGGTCTTTGCAGCGGGGCGCGCCGGTTTATTTTCGCCGTATAGAGGTAGGAAAAGTCCAGGGAATGGAATTGCGTAGGGATGGCGAGGGGGTAGAGGTTTATGTGGTGATAGAGCCCCGCTATGCCCACTTTGTGCAGGAAGGCGTTCGGTTCTGGAATGTGAGCGGATTGCGGGCAACAGCAAGCTTGACCGAGGGGGTGGAAGTGGAGGCAGATTCTCTGATGTCACTCCTGCGTGGCGGTATCGCCTTTGGCATACGCCGGGAAGACCTTGGAAAAGGCGGGCAGGCAAAAAATGGAGACCAGTTCCCTCTTTTCAGCAGTCGGGAAGCGGCTATGGAGGGGGGAATACAAATTCAAGTCAGCCTTGTCAGTGCCGAGGGGCTGAGAGTTGGAGCACCGTTGCGCTACCGTGGGGTACAAGTTGGAGAGATTACTCGCCTGAGACTCGATCGCTCTTTGGGCGAGGTGTGGGCCAGGGCCAAGCTTTATCATCGCGGAGAGCAGTTTGCTCGGGAGGGCACACGTATATGGGTGGTTTCCCCGCAAATTAGCATCGATAAGATTGCCCATCTGGATACCCTGATTACAGGGCGCTACCTGGCGCTTGAGCCTGGCTTAGGAGATCCACAGACAAAGTTTTACGCTTTGGAACAGGCACCGGAAGAGGATCTTGCAGAAACTTTTACTCGCCCTGGACTGGGAATTATTCTGGATGCTGCGAGGCGAGGATCTCTGGTGGCAGGGAGTCCGGTTTATTACCGCCAGGTAAAAGTGGGAGAGGTTACAGGTTTTTCCTTGGGGGAGTATGCTGATCGAGTGTATATCTATGTTCATATCGAACCCCAATACCAGCCCTTGGTGCGAGAGCACACGGTGTTTTGGAATGCCAGTGGCGTCGATGTGAATTTCGGTCTGAAAAGTGGGCTTAATATCAACACAGAATCGGCTCAGGCCCTGTTGCAGGGGGGGATCGCATTTGCCACGCCAGAAGCCCCTTTTATGGGATTTGAAGTGGAGTCGGGCAGCCATTTCCCTCTCTACCCGAAAGCTGAACCCAAGTGGTATACCTGGAGTCCTAAGATAGAACTTTACGGCACGGTCGAACCAGTAAAATAAGTACGGGAATGTAGGAGTTTTTATGCGCTATTTATTAACAGGCTTGCTGAGTATCTTGGTATTGGCGAGTTGCCAGGAGATACAGGTTGAAAAAGCCGCTACCGGGGAGCCACCGGTTGCCTTTGCCACGTATAAATGGGGGGTAGCGCCGTTGAGTGGCTCAGAAGATGCCTCTGCCCAGCTGGTGGAGTTGGATGAAGAAATGCGGGATACCGTTGCCGCAGAGTTACAGCAACGAGGATATCGCCAAGTCTCCCAGGACCAGGATGCGGATATGGTGGTGGATTACCAGGTTGCGGTAGTCGATGAGTTTTTCTCCGGTGATACCCGGGATCCCAGCTGGGACAAACAGTTTGATAGCAATGCGCCACAGGATGTGGTGGAACTACCGCCCCTGACAGATGCCCCCTTGGTGATTATGAGTGTGGGTATTGGGCGCCCGGGCGGGGCTGTGATTTGGGGGGGGAGAGCCAGCGAATTGTTAACACGCCCCGATAGTATTGAGCAGCGTCAACGACTGATCGCCAATGGGGTTAGCGCTCTTTTGCGGGATTTGCCCCCGGCCTATCAATAAGTACGATTTGGCACGAAACGAAAAATACGATTTAGCAGCCACCGGGTATTCGGTGGCTGCCATTCACCGCTAGCGCCCTTTCTTCATCAGGTTTTCGTATAGATCGATATAGGAGTCGACGATAACCTGTTTCGCATAAGTCGTTGCGTACTCCTCAGCCGCATTTTCGATCAGGCTTTGGCGCAATTCCGGCGACTCGATAACGGACTTCATGGCTTTGGTCAGTTCATCGGCATTATCGATAGGGGTAATCAGACCGGTTTTGCCATTGGTAATCACTTCTCCAGGGCCCTGAGAGTCCGTCGCCACTATAGGGCAGCGATGGGCCCAGGACTCCATCACAATAGAGCCCAGGCCCTCATGTCGAGAAGGGCACACGAACATATCCGCAGTGCGCATTAACGTGGTGACATCGTTGCGCCAACCCAGGAAGCGTACTCTCTCCTCCAGGCCAAGCTGGTGACACAGAGATTTCAATTTACTCTCTTCGGGACCGCTACCGGCGAGCCACAAAGTGGCATTGGGAACCTGGGTGAGTGAATGCAGGAGGGTGTCGAACCCTTTATTGATATGCAGGCGGCCTGCAGCCAGGATCAGGGGCCGGTCTTCCGGAGTATTGAAGCTGTTTCTAGGCAGCGGATTAACTGGTGTCTCATCGGCAAAATTGGGGATATGGAAAATTTTATCCTTGGGGATGCCTCCGTCCCTTAAATGCTGGCAGATACCTTTGCTGATGCCGATCCAATAATCTGCGTGACGGTAATACTTCAGGTTGTAATAGTGCCCTAGGCGGCTTACCAACCGGTATTTTTCAGAGTTGGGGGTGATTGAAGTGGCACGCCCCATCCAAGTCATCACGATATCCGGTTGCCATTGGTTCAGGGCATCCCGGTATTTTTTTCGGCCGAGAAAATCCAGCTTGCCACCAAACTTAAAACCTTCGGTTTCAACACTGTTGCTACGCAGTGCCTGTACCCGGTGATCGTGGTTGCGAATAAACGCTTTTTCTGTAATTTCGCTGCGGGGATTTAATCCACTGACGAGACGCACAAAGAAATTCTCAGCACCACCGTGCTCAGCACCGGCGAGTATCTGTGCGACTCGAATTGGGTTGTTACTCATAATCTATTGCATCTGATCGAATAGAGTGGGTGCAACACTACCTGAGTGTGCCATCCAGATTGATATCTTGAGCCCAAGCATAGTCGTGGCTAAAAGGCAGTAAGCTTGTGGCTTCGACAATGTACTGAGCGTAGAGCTTCGAGTTCATTTCATTGTGGAAAAATTCTCTGGCCCGTGCGGCCCAGGCACGTCGCTTGGCATCGTCACCGTTAAATTCGCGGATTTTTTCCAGTAGGTCCTGCTCATCGGAGAAATAAACGACGCTCTCAGCAGGCAACAAGTCGTCAAAATGTAATTTATCACTGGTGAACTGCAAAATACCGTTGCCCGCCAACTGCGCCATACGTGCTGAGGAATACCAGTAATGGGTATCCTGGCGATTGAAATTCAATCCCATTTTGGTTTGAGATAGGGCGTGGTCGTAGTCGCGGCCCCAAACGGGAGCCTCGCCGAAGCTGCCATAGGTTTTAAAGTTCAGCGAATCCCCCAATGCATCTTTCAGGTTTTTAACCATTTGCAGACGCTTGGTGAAATTATTGCTGTTACTGCAGAAAAGCAGGTCGATAGCTAAATCTGTGCGTTCAGCGTTATTGAGATTTTCAATCGAGGGTTCAACCGGGTTCGGCATGTGATAAACACGAGCACCAAAGCCCTCAAATATTTTCAGTTCTCTTCGCCCAGTAGATACAAATACTGCATCGGTGACTTCCGCGCGGTATTTGATTCGCTCGACATTGCTGGGAACAAAGAGGGGATCATTATTGCAGTGAGCGATAAAGCAATTGGGCAGGCGTTGCTTAATGGCCTTCAGGGTGTCGTTAGTGATCATATCGCAGTGGCCTGCGATGATCAGGTCTGGCTCAAAGGCCTCGACAGTTTCCATCAAGCGTCGGTTCGCCTTTTTTACACCCAGGTCGCGAATACCAAAGGGTGCCTCAAACGCGGCGATATCGCGGTCGCTGAACACTTGGGTGTAGTGGTCATTTTTAATCAGGCCGAAGGTGAGCTTTTGTGCCCAGCTAACCCTTGTCTTGCCATAGCGCCGTAGCTGCTGATAGGCGATATTCAGCACTCTCATGTTGTGTACTCTCGAAATTCAACACGGAAACCCGGATAGCCTCTGCAGTCAGCGGCTGGTACGGTGGGCGCAGAGTATAACAGCTGGTACCCCGGTCTTGTCGCGGAAGCAGCGCGGCAAAACCGAAACCTAGGGAAAGACGAACCATGCCACAAGATAACAGTCGAACTGATTTAAACCCGGAGTTCACCGCTGATTCGGTAGACATAATTTCCAGGGAAACCGTGTTTAAGGGATTTTTCACTATGGTGCGCCTGCGATTGCGCCACCGCTTGTTTCGCGGGGGTTGGAGCAATGAAATAGAGCGGGAACTGTTTCAGCGCGGAGAGGCCGTTGGAGTCTTACTTTACGATCCTGTCAGGGACCTGTTGGCACTTACCGAGCAATTCCGCACTGGTGCCCTGGGGCGCCCAGCAGGGCCTTGGTGTCTTGAAGTGGTAGCCGGTATGGTGGAGAAAGGGGAGAGTCTGGAGGATGTAGCGCGCAGAGAGGTGTTGGAAGAGTCTGGATGTACTGTGGACGCCCTGCATTTTATCCACAGTTATATCCCCAGCCCAGGGGGCAGCTCGGAGCGGATACATCTGTATTGTGCCCTGGTAGATTTGGAGCAGGCCGAGGGCGTATTCGGCTTGGCTGAGGAAAATGAGGATATCCGTTTGCGGGTATTCCCGAGGCAGAACGTCGTAGATGCGATGCGGGGGAATTACGGCCCGGGAGAAAACCCGATAGACAATGCCACCACACTGATTTCGGTGCAGTGGCTAGAGTTAAATCGGAAGCAGTCTACTCATATGACGCCACCCTCCTGAGCGGTCACAGCTCTTTGCGCTACTTTACCCGCACAAAAGGTAAACTGAGATGTAAGTCACGGCGGCAAATGAATTGGAGTGTTGATAATGGCTCTAGTACGTGAGGTAGGTGCGCGCCAGCGCAGGCAGATGAAAATGTCGCCAAATGGCAACGGTAAAGCAGTATATCGCGTCGATTTACCGTCTTATCATGCCGACTGCGACGCTAACTACCTACGTCTACTGAGGCTGCTACCTGAGCTTTCAGAGAGAGAGCAATGGTGCTATCAAATCCCTGGTGGCAGCTTAAAGCTGAGAGTGGTAGCGAGATCCAGGTACACCACAGAAGTGTCACTGGACGCAGAGGTAAATCTCAGTGAAAGCCACTGGCTGGCATCTCCTAACCTGACCGCTCGTCTCTATCACGATGCGCGGATGGCAGAGGTGATAGCAGTTAATGGCTGTGGACCGGTAGGTGGTAAAGGAGTGGATATCGCTTACCCAAATTCCCGTATGCAGCGCGCAGATGAGAGGCCTCAGGCCAACCGTTTTCTCGGTGAGTGGCTTGAGTACTGTCTTGCAAATGGTCGCGCAGAATTTCAATTAGTGCTGGATGGCCGAAAAATTTAATTCTGCGGTAGAACACATGGATGTGATTACAAGGTGAGCAAGTGATTCGCGAGCACAATGAGCCTAGCAGGTCCGATAAGACCAATTCATATCGTCTGATCCAAATAACAGACCCACACATTGGCAGCCGGCCGGATTATCAACTACTGGGTTTGGATACCGGTCATACTTTGGATGAGGTACTGTCCGCAATCGTTTCCAGGCAGCAGGCAGCGCAGCTGCTGGTGGCGACAGGAGATATTAGCGCGAATGGGGCCGAGGCCTCTTACCGCCGGTTTCTTCAGAAAATGCGCAGGGTGCAGAAACCTTGGTATTGGCTACCGGGGAATCACGACTTAAGCTCTCGTATGAAACAGCTGGCCCCACAACGCTGTACAGAAGTGGTTGCCCTAGGAAATTGGCGCCTCTTGCTTCTTGATACCAGTGTTGAAAACCAGATATGTGGCGGTCTCAGCGAAGCTCAGCTTGAGCGTTTGCAGCTGCTGCTTTGGGAAACCCGGGAACACCCGGTAATGATCATGATGCACCACCAACCGGTACAGGTGGGTAGTAAGTGGATTGATGGCCATATGTTGCGAGATGGACGTGAGCAATTCTTGCAAATGGTATCCATAGCGCCCCAAGTCAAAGCGCTCGTGTGGGGCCATGTACATCAGCAGTTTGATAATCATGAGGGTCGGGTCGGCTTACATGCGACACCTTCCACGTCTGTACAATTTACTCCGGGTAGTGGGCCTTTTGCTGTAGACGACGAGATGCCGGGATATCGTTGGTTCGATTTATATGATGACGGTAGCTATAAAACCGGGGTCGAACGGGTTGAGGTTTCAAAATACTCTGTCGATTTTGCGTCTTCCGGCTACTGAGTCACCTCTCCTTGAAATGTGCCTACTTTTTTGAAGTCCCACTTTGTGGGATTTCTGTCGTGTTATTTAAGAGTTTCTAGCTCGCCTTTATTTGTAAAGCCTCCCTTTACGAACTTACCGTTATCTTTTTTGTCTTCTGACCGTACAATGAAATTTCCCCAGACTTATGATCATTGATGATATTTGTTTAATGGGGCATACCAGAATCAATAGTAGTATTTGACAGTTGATAAAATACGCTAATAGGTACTGGGGTTTTATTTGCGCTACTGCCCCTCATTTCATGCGTATTTTGCAGCTACTCCGTCCGCTAAGTGGATAACATCGGGAAGTGAGGAATAATAATGAACAGAATATTTGTTTTACCGCTCATTGGCTTGGCGTTATTAGTCGGTGCCTGTGCTCATGATCCCAGTAAGGTGGGGGACTCAAAGTTGGCTGAACAGGAGGATAGCCAAGGTTTGGTTCCCAGATCCAGCTCGCTGGATGAAGTTGCCGCGGCCTTTGCTTTTGATATGAGCGGCTCCAAAGTGTTTATTGCCCCTGTGCAAATTGACTACACCAAGCGTTTTTCTTCGTTGCCACGCACCCGCTACAGAGAGAAAGATTACGAGCTGGATGATAGGGACCTACAGCAGATGAATGCACTGTTGGTCAAAACCTTTGCCGAGAAGTTTCTCGAACCGCGTAACAGCGTGGTAGCAGAGGAGCAGGAAGAGGCAGATTACACATTGTCCTTATCCCTGGAGAAATTTTCGGTAGCTGCGCCACTGGACCCCTCTCCCTGGACCTGGCGCGTCTACACCGAGCAGAGTGCCTATGGCGTACTGGTTGGAACTCTTTATGATCGAGAAGGCAATGCAGTGATGCGCTTCCGGGATCGCCGCGATATCGGTGAGAACTTTGGTGCCTATGGCCCGGGTGGACGCTTGGAGCGCTTTACCAGTGTTACTTTCTGGTCTGATATGCGTGTAGATATGGGGCGGGTTTTTGCCAGTTTGAATCGCACATTGCTGTGATTCCCACACGGTTTGAGGCTTCTGGTTACATAGCGCCCCCGATTGACGATATGGGCGCTATAATCACCGCATATGCAAACTAATGATCTTCAGGGAAGGCCGGTGCTGATATATCTGCACGGCTTCCTTTCATCACCACAGTCCTTCAAATGCCAGTTGATGCGAGAACGGCTCCAGGCCCAATACCCGCATGTTACCTTCTGTGCACCGCAGATTCCTCCCTATACAGAGGAGGCGCAGAAATCTTTGGTGGCTCTTGTGGAGGATCTCCTTCGGCAGTCCGATAGGGGACCCATTGGATTGGTGGGGAGTTCTATGGGGGGCTTTTGGTGCACTTACCTTGGTGAGCGCTTCCGATTGCCCGCTGTACTGATAAATCCCGCAGTGCGCCCCGCGCGCTTTATTCCAGCCTATGTGGGGAAGGTTTTAAAACCCTATAGCGGTGAAGAAGAGGAATTCCGTCTTACCCAGGTTGATGTAGATGCCATGCAGCGGGTACAGGCTGAATTGGAGAAGCCGTTGCAGAGTTGCTACTGGTTACTTGCCCAGCGCGGGGATGAAGTTCTGGATTATCGCGATGCGCAGGATTTCTACCAAGGGCAACGCCAGACCATTGAAGACGGTGGCGATCATAGTTTCCAGGAGTTCGCACGCTATTGCGACCCTATCACCGAATTTCTATTTAACGAGCAGTAATCAATAAGAATTATGGCTAATTATTCCGCCGAAGATATTGAGGTACTCACGGGACTAGATCCGGTGCGTAAGCGCCCCGGGATGTATACCGATACCGCACGCCCAAATCACCTGGCTCAGGAGGTAATCGACAACAGTGTCGACGAAGCCCTGGCCGGACATGCCAAGAAAATTGAAGTGGTGTTACACAAGGACCACTCGCTTTCTGTCAGCGACAACGGCCGCGGTATGCCTGTCGATATCCACCCCGAGCAGGGACGGCCTGGTGTAGAGGTTATCCTCTCCACTCTGCACGCCGGCGGTAAGTTTTCCAATGACAATTACCAATTCTCCGGCGGCCTTCACGGTGTTGGTGTTTCGGTGGTTAATGCCCTCTCAAAAGTACTGGAGGTTACTATCCAGCGAGATGGCAAAGTTCATCGCATTGGCTTTAAGGATGGAGAAAAGGCCTCCGACCTGGAAGTAGTAGGTGAGTGCGGCAAGCGCACAACAGGCACCAGTGTTCGCTTCTTACCTGACCCCAAGTATTTTGATTCCGCCAAATTTTCAGTGGTGCGCTTGCGACATCTTCTGCGTGCCAAGGCGGTTCTCTGCCCGGGTCTCACGGTTACGTTTATCAATGAGCAGGATGGCGAGTCCGATGAGTGGTATTACGAAGATGGCCTCAAGGACTATTTGGCCGCTGCAAATCAGGGCTGGGAAGTACTGCCAGCAGAACCATTTGTAGGTAGTTTTGCAGCTACCACTGAGGCGGCAGACTGGGCGGTCCAATGGTTGCCAGAGGGCGGAGAGGTCACCGCTGAATCCTACGTAAACCTGATTCCCACCGCCCAGGGCGGTACCCATGTTAACGGTTTGCGGGCCGGCCTGCTGGAAGCAATGCGCGAATACTGTGAAATCCGCAATCTGCTACCGCGCGGAATTAAATTGGGACCAGAAGATATTTGGAGCCAGTGTTCTTACGTTCTCTCTGCCAAACTGGCTGATCCCCAATTCTCGGGCCAGACAAAAGAAAGACTTTCCTCCCGTGAAGCGACCGCATTTATTTCCGGTGTCGCCAAAGATGCATTCAGCTTGTGGCTGAACCAGCATACGGAAGAGGGCGATAAACTGGCGGAACTGTGTATTGGCAATGCACAGAAGCGCATGCGCTCCGCGAAAAAAGTTGCACGTAAAAAAGTTACTCAGGGACCGGCCTTACCTGGCAAGCTGGCAGACTGCTCCAGTGGCGATACCACGCGCTCCGAACTCTTTCTGGTGGAGGGTGATTCGGCCGGTGGCTCCGCCAAGCAGGCGCGAGACCGGGAGTTCCAGGCTATCATGCCGCTGCGCGGTAAAATCCTGAATACCTGGGAAGTTGACTCAGGGGAAATTCTCGCTAGCCAGGAGGTACATGATATTGCTGTAGCCCTCGGTGTGGACCCGGGCAGCGATAACCTGGAAGGCTTGCGTTACAACAAGGTCTGTATCCTCGCCGATGCCGACTCGGATGGCCTGCACATTGCCACGCTGTTATGCGCGCTTTTCTTGCGTCATTTCCGTCCGTTGGTTACTAACGGTCATGTCTATGTGGCCATGCCCCCACTGTTCCGAATTGATATCGGTAAAGACGTTTATTATGCATTGGATGAAGCTGAGAAACAGGGCATCCTTGATCGTATCAGTGCAGAAAAGAAAAAGGGCAAGATTCAGGTAACCCGATTTAAGGGATTGGGAGAAATGAATCCTATGCAATTGCGTGAAACTACGATGGATCCCAATACCCGACGTCTCGTACAGCTCTATATCGATACCGGTGATGATAGCAACCAGCTTTTGGATATGTTATTGGCCAAGAAGCGTGCTGGGGATCGCAAGCAATGGCTGGAAAGTAAAGGGAATCTGGCTGAAGTGGGTTAAGCTTTCTAACATAGGTATTGGTGTTGCCTTAGTGTACTAAGGCAACAGATCAATGCATATGATTAATATGGAGCGCTCTTCCTTTTGAGGGGCTCTATCTCTCTTTCAGAAGTTGTATCAGTTATTCAGCTTAATGGATGCTAATTCAGCTGCATATTATTTAATTCCTTCAGTTTAAATTTCTTGTTTTAGCATTATACTTATTTAAAACAGATAACTTCATTGATACGAAAATATATAGCCTTAGCATCTATGTGATTTTTTCGATAAAAAAGAAGTGCACAAATCCATTCTATTGGTTTTACTATTTTGTCATTTCTAATTACCTATAGTCTAAATTTTTTAAAAGATGAAATAAGCACCATGTGACAAGTGCCTATATAATGTCTCAATAGTAAGGCTAGCAGTGTTGGGTATTTTGAAAGTCTAAAGCGACAGCATCAAAAGTTATATAATTAATGCCTGCTTGACGAGATTAAATTTTGAGTATGCTGTGGGATACATTAAGTGCCGTTGGTGAGCTTGTTGGTGCCTTTGCGGTTGTCGCATCTTTAGTCTATCTTGCCGCTTTAATAAGAGTTCAGAATAAAGAATCGAAGATCGCTTCTATGCATGAGATATCCATTGCTCATCGAGAAGCTGTAGCAGCAATTTGTGACGGACCAATGGCAGACATCTTTGCGAAGGCGATGAAGGATTTTGATTCTTTGTCGAGTGCCGATACTTTAAGGATCATTGGTTTTGTATATCGTTTTTTTAAGATCTGGGAAGAAGCTTATTTCCAATACAAGGCAAACAGACTCGATTTTACTATTTGGGACTCAATGACTCGTCAATATACAGCATACTTATCAATGGAACCTTTTAAAAGGATATGGGAGTTGCGCTCTGAATATGTAGCTCCCGAATTCCGTGATTATGTCAATTCAAGAAAACCAGTGGATTTGGTTTTACCAAATTCAATTAGTAATAGGGGTGACTCCAAAGGTTAATCTTAAATCATGCCTTAATAGGGCTATGATTTATCTAGATGTTGTAAAAGGAATCGTCATATTAAATTTGGCTGCTGGTGGCATTACACTCAATAAGATCAAGTTGTGAAAGAGGTGTTTTCTCTCTCCAAGTGCCAACAGGAGCTTGTACAACCGATAGTCAACCAAAAATATATAATGAATGAATATTGCGAGGCCATGGGAGTTAGTAAACCCAGGATGAGGCTGTGGATTCGAAAAATACGTGCAGAGCGAGCTGGAAGAGTAGTTGAGTATCTAATAGTTTGAGCTCCAAATAAATATTGAAATACTCACAGATTTTTGTTGCAAGAAATGACTGCCACATATTTTTAAACTGCTTTCATGTATAAAAATTATGAGATACGATAAAAGTATTACTCTATTATCTAAATGGACAGAAGCTCACACTTCTTAATTTTGACGCCCGAAAATTGTTAAGCTGTCATCTCTTCATCGATTTATTTTGTGTAATCATGTGGGATATCTGGTTTAAAATTTCTAAAAGCTATTCGTATTTTTGTTTGCTAAGAAATTTTTAGTCACATTTCTTTATGAAAACGTACCCTCAAGTTCGGACAGATGTCTAGCCATTAAAGACTTTTAGTTGGGCCTATTGTTCTAATTTGGAGGATGAAAATATATTTATTAAAAAAAGTTCACTCTGTCAGTTGAATCTTGTAGGCTGCTTAAAAGTATCAGAATGTTTAGATAGCAGTTTCATTATAGGTGCCTTATAAAGTCTCGGCTGTAATGTGAAGGGTGATAGTTTATAGGTTAAATTAATAAGTTATGTTTATAGGTGTTGCTATTGATTTTGTATTGGTCGGTTGCTCCATTTGGTGTGCAGGATAATTGGCGCAAACCCAATAATAAAAGATAAATAGTATAGACGTTGATAAGTTTTTTGCACCTTATTTAGTAGTTATCACTGCCGGCTGCTGAACAAATAAAATATACATAATAATGTCTGCTCGTCTGAGTGTTTGCTTTATATGTTTTTCATGCTGGTTAATTGGCTATTGTGAATTCAAGAATGAATTTCTAAGTCTTAATTGGCAAGTTAATAAAGCAGTCTGAGCCCTTAATCCTGTCAAGGCTCTAAAAGAGAATCAAACATAAATCTATAAAAGGGGATGTTTATTTACGAATATATTCGAAGTTTATTCTAATTTTACTTCTCGCAGTGGTTCTTGTTGGAGATATTTTAGTGCTAAGGCGATGCGAGAATAGTCTGTATTTTCGTGTTGACAATAAAAATCATATCTAATTAAGGGCTAAGGATGAGAGAGTTTTGAAAAATGATACGATGACCTATAAGGAAAGCATATAGTGAAATTTAATATTAACCTAGCAATCTTGATGTTCAGTGTCTATCTTTCAGGTTGTAATGGATCTTCGAGCGGGGGAGATGATCCAGACACAGGTGGCGAGCTTACAGCTGCTACGATGGCGGTCTATTATGAGAAACCTAAAACGCTAACCTTTCGCTGGAGCGATGTTTCTGGGGCAACTTATTATCAGTTGTTTGAAAATGCTGATGGGCACTCTGGGTTTGAACCTATTGGAAATCCCATTACGCCAAAAGAAGAGCGCATTGAATTAGTGGTGCCTTTATTCAAAAAGCTTAATGCCCAATACTTATTGCAAACCTGCGATGATCAGAGATGTATCGATTCTGATGCAGTAGCGATTGATCAGGATGTGATAGGCAGTATCGGTTATTTTAAACCCAGTAATACGGATGCTGACGATCAGTTTGGTTGGAATCTAGCAATTAGCGATGATGGCAACCTGCTTGCAGTAGGTGCTCCTCGCGAAGATAGCGGTGGTGACCAAGAGGATAACCTGACACCTGATTCAGGTGCAGTTTATATTTTTAGTCGGGAAGATGGCGAATGGACACAGCAAGCCTATCTTAAGTCTCCAGATCCTCAAGAAGCTGCAGAGTTTGGAACTGCATTGAGTCTTAGCGATGATGGTTATACGCTTGCAGTAGGGGCATTCAAGGAGAACGGGGAAAATGATAATTTTTCTGCGGGCGCTGTTCATATTTTTTCCCGAAGTAATGAAGGTTGGGTCCATAGCGCCCGACTTCAAGCAGACAATCAAGGAAATAATGACCTATTTGGCTATGCCCTTAGCCTTAGTGGGAATGGTTCTACTTTAGCAGTAACCGCACCCAGTGAAGATGGTGGTCTTGATGGCGATTCTATTGAAGATTCTGGAGCGGTATATGTGTTCCGTAATGAGGAGGGAAGTTGGTCACAGTATGCCTACATTAAGGCTGCTGATAGTTCTGAGGGGTTAGGTTTTGGTTCTTCGATAAGCCTTGATGATGCCGGGGCTTCATTCGCAGTTGGGGCTTATGCTGACAATGCAGAGGCAGGTTCCGTTTATCTATACCAGTTGGATGGTGAATCCTGGGTGGAAGATAGTAAGATATCGGCTAGTAATCCTGTCGCTGGTGATTGGTTTGGATTTGCGCTCAATTTAAGTGGTAATGGGGAAACTCTAGCAGTTGGCGCCCCATTACAAAGTGGATCTAACAGTGGCTCTGCCTACATTTTTTCTCGAAAAGAAAACGCTTGGGAGCAAACTGCCTATTTGAAAGCTTCCAATCCTCATGTATCGGCTTACTTTGGAGAGGCGGTAAACCTGAGTGATGATGGCAGTTTTATCGCCGTGGGAGCATGGGGAGAGAAAAGCTATAGCCAAGGATTGTTCGGAGATAGTACAGACGAATCTTCAACTAGAGCAGGAGCAGTTTATACCTATTTATTTAATGGCGTAGACTGGTCTAGTGAAGCTTATATTAAGGCGAGCAACACAGACTCGGGAGACCATTTTGGTGGCTCTGTTGCGCTAAGTGGAGATGGAGCTAGTTTAGCAGTAGGGGCGAACGGTGAGGATGGAGCGGATAGCGGTTTGTTCGCAAACCCTGAGAGCAATGAAGCTGAAAATGCAGGAGCGGTCTATATTTATTAATTAGGCTGTATAATTTATATTTACGTATAAAGCTAGTTGTTTGAGTTTAAATGGTATTGTTATCATTAATCTAGACCGAACGGAATACGCACAATGTAAATTTTAGATATCTTTATTCTAAGTATAGATTTTAGGCTGCTCAGGTAAATCAAAAGATTTTCCTAGAGCAGCAATATATCTAGAATTTTAGCTAAAACTTAGCTGGATAGTGAAAGAAAAGGATATCTTTAAAATTTATAGCTCTCTTGAAGTCTGAGCTTGTTATCAAGTTCTGGTAGTAAGGTATCTACAAGAGAGCTATTCTGCTCAATAGTTTTGCGAGTTTTTAAAAGTTTCCATAGAAGCTTATTTTTGGTTTGATGCCAGATAAACCGAAAAGCAAGGAAAGTAAAAATACACTTGCTCGCTGTAATATATATGCCATAAATTTGATGGGGTGCTTTAAGTTAAATGTTGGAGTTCGGATGTGAGGAATATTCTATGAATAATCCCGCGAAAAGGTTTAATACTGTTTCTAGAGTGTTTAAAGGTCCGATTTCTATGTAAAGTGAAAATTCTGAATTTAACAATCTGGAACTCAAGAATGCACTGTATATTTATCGGCGGCCCATTTTGAAAGGGTATGGGGCTTCGATTTGAATATATGGCTATGATTATGTAAATCCAAATAAACTTGTTAGTTTAGCTGGTCAAACTCGTCTAGTGAAGTGTAAGTTCGACCCTGAATATCAACCTCATATCTTTATTTAATACAATTCCTTAATGCAGAGTCATTTGACCTCTTTTTCGTGAGAATGGCGCGAAGCTCTTTTTTGCTAATCTGAGACAGTCCTTTGATCGATACTGGGGAGGCAGTCAAATGTGTGGGCTGCTAGGGGTATTCTCTATTGTTGCTACGTATAGCCGGGAACAGATCTCTCGTGCACTACAGACCCTTACCCATCGAGGACCAGACGGTGAGGGATTCTGGTCATCAGGTGATGGCCGAGCCTGGCTGGCGCATAAAAGGCTCAGTATTATTGACTTAGAGGGTGGTCAGCAGCCTCTGTTGAGCAGTGACGGGGAAATAATTTGTATTGTTAATGGTGAGTTTTATGATTATGTGAAAATAAAAAATGATCTTATTCGACGAGGATATAGTTTTCTCACGCAGTCGGATAGTGAAATTTTGATTGCTCTTTATCAAGAGTATGGTGTTTATTGCCTGGACTATCTTCGAGGAGAGTTTTCTTTCGTACTGTACGATAGAGGGAAGAAACTAATATTCTCTGCTCGAGACAGGTTTGGAATAAAACCTCTCTTTTATTACTGGGCAGATGGATGTTTAAGTTTTTCATCAGAAGTTAAGGCCTTAAAAGCCCTTGGCTTGCCGGTAGAGTGGAACCCTCATACTTACTGGCAGGAAATTAGTTTCTTGCATACTCCTGCTGCTAGCTCATTTATTAATATTTTTGAATTACCTCCTGGTCATTACGGTATTGCCTATTTGGATGATCTGCAATTTTCGACCCATCTTTATTGGGATCTCTATTTCCCTACTATTGTTGAGCAAAGAAAGACTCAGTTTAGAGAAGAAGAAGTTATAAGCGAAGTGCGAAAAAGATTCACTGAGGCGATTAAGTTAAGACTCAAAGCTGATGTGCCAGTTGCTTGCTACCTGAGTGGAGGATTAGATGCATCCTCTGTTTTAGGAATTGCTCAGAGCATGCTTGACAAGCCGATAGATGCATTCACCTTGTCTTTTGACCACCCGACTTATGATGAATCATCCGATGCCAGGTCCATGACCGAATATGCGGGGAGTAATTATCATCCAGTTGAAATTAATGGCGATATATTGGTTTCCTGTTTTGAAGAAACGGCCTACATCGGTGAAAAAATGTTCTTCAATGGGAACGCTATTACTAAATATGTGCTTAGTCGGGCTGTCCGAGATCTAGGGTATAAAGTCGTAATAACTGGGGATGGGGCTGATGAGGTTTTTGCTGGTTACGGTTGGTTTAGGCAAGACTTTATCGAGAATTACTTAGAAGATCTTCCCCAGGAAGAAAAAGAATTGATTCTAAAAGATTTGGAGAGTGGCGACCCTGTTTCTGATGGAGTTTTTATGTCCTCTGCGAGACTGCATCAGTCAAGGGTAGTGAAGTCTGCCCTTGGTTTCTTTCCAAATTGGATGCAGAGTTTTATGGATATGGGTATAAAAATATTTCCATTATTTTGTAAAGATTATGCTGATTATATAAAGAACAATCAGATTGCAGATACTCTCATGGAAAATTTAGGTGGCATGTCTGTATTAAAAAATAGACCTGTTTTATCTAAAAGCTTGTATACTTTTACCAAGTCTATGTTTCCTCATTTTGTCTTAACAATGATGGGTGATAGAACAGAAATGGCTCACTCGATTGAAGGTCGCCAACCATTTCTTGACCACCACTTAGTAGACTATCTATCAGTATTGCCAGAAAAATATAAAATTCGAGGATTAACTGAGAAATATGTATTGCGAGAGGCTATGAAGTCGGTGTTAACAGACAGGGCCTACAAGAAGCAAAAACAACCGCTATGGACTCCGCCTCTTACAGATAAGAAAAACAAGAAACTTCATGAGTATATGAAGGATATTATCCATAGCCGTGAGACTCTAGATATGCCATTTCTAGATCAAAAAAAGCTTATTAGATTTTTTGAAAAAGATGAGGGGCACTCGCAGGCAGACCAGAATGTAGTTGATGCTATTAAATTTCTTACCGTTAGTAGTATATTAATACATAAACGATTGGTGATGTGCTAGAAGTTAATTCTCTACTCTAGGCGGTTTTGATGGTTTACTCTGGATATTAAAATAAAATTTCTTTAGCAGGATTTGCAGTGCAGGAATTTCTCAAAATTGAGCCCGAATAAAATACTTCTATCCGGGCGTTTTGGTATTCTAATTTCTCCCAGCAATTACCCCGCCATCAGCGTCCCAAATGGCTCCAGTTACCCAACTTGCTTTGTCGCTTAAAAGAAAGTCTACGACATCAGCGATGTCCTTGGGGGTACCAACTCTGCCAATAGGGTGAAAGCTATCGAAGGAGGCAAGTACTTGGTCTATTTCCCCTGGATCGATAAAGGAATCATAAATAGGCGTCTTAACCACCGCAGGGGATACTGCATTAACCCGAATATTGTGATCGGCCAGCTCCATCGCCATATGTTGGGTGAGCGAATGTAAACCGGCTTTGGCCATTGAATAGGCAGAGGAGGGTGTCGCCTTTACGGATTGCTTGGCCCACATGGAGCCAATATTCACTACACTCCCTCCGCAGTTGTCAACCATGTTTCTTGTTACGGCCTGGCTAATAAAGAAGGTGGCACGGTTGAGGTCGAGATAAGTGTCGTAGTCTTCCCGAGTATGTTCAAGAAATGCAGTAGGATTAAAATATCCAGCGGCGTTTACCAGGTATTTAAAATGATGATTGCTGGATTTTATATATTCGATAATATTGCTGATATCAGCCTGTTGATAGAGGTCTGCCTGAAGTGCTTCTGCAGAGCCCATCTGAGTTAATTCGTTGTGGGCTCTTTCAAGTTTGTTGAGATTATTGCCAATAATAACTGTGTGAATTCCCTGTTTCACCAGCAGGTTTGCAATGGCGAGCCCCATACCACTGGAACCACCAACGATTAAGGCAACTTCTTTTTGTTCAGCAGAATCTGGTCTTTTAGTGGAGTCACTCATATTATTTCCTCACTGAGATATGCTCATTACGTGAGTGAAGTTTAGAAAAGAACCGGACAGGTTGAAAAGCAAGCACAAAATGGTGTACTAGTTACTTTTTGGTAAGTATTGATGAAATCAGAGAAAAATATGCTCACGCGAAAGCGCCCGCCCAAGAGAAGTGCCAGAATGGTTGAGACTATCTATGGTTGTAAATGGTCCCTTACTGTCTATCAGCTTCTGGCTAGAGGGGTAAATCGACCGGGGGAAATGGTTCGCAGCGTTGAGGGTTTGACCACCAAGGTCCTGAATGAATGTTTACGTAGAAATATGGAGTTCGGGATACTGGAGCGGATCAGCTATGCAGAGATTCCTCCCCGGGTGGAATATAACGTTACAGCATTTGGACAGAAATTCCTGAGAATTCTGGACGACTTGGAAAAGCTACAGGAAGAAATTGATGGCTCAGAATTACCTGAAAGTAAATAACTTTATCCCGCCAATACCTTCGAGTTACACTAAGTGTCTAAATGATACTTGTCGCTCCCTATGAATGAAGAAGACTATATAGCTCGCTATGAGAAGCGTAACTTTGACGCTCCTTTAGTTACTGTGGATGCAGTTCTATTTACCTATCACGAAGGTCTACTCAAGGTGCTCTTGGTGCAGCGTTCTACTCACCCAGAGAAAGGGAAGTGGGCTTTGCCTGGAGGATTTGTCTCTGAAATCGAAGATAATAGTCTGGAGGCGACAGCTAACCGAAAGCTAAAAGAAAAGACATCAGTTATACCGCCCTATTTAGAGCAGCTTTATACTTTTGGAGGGCCCAGCAGGGATAAACGGGGGTGGTCGGTAACGGTTGCCTATACTGCCTTGATTGCCCACCAATGCTGTGCAAGTGCAATCAATACTGTGTCGAGTGTGGACTGGTTGCCTTACTCTCAGATATCTCAATTATCTCTGGCTTTTGATCATCAGGAAATTATTAGTCGTGCCCATGAGCGTTTGGTTCAAAAAGCGCTCTATACGATTGTGCCTGCATTTGCATTACCGGAAACTTTTACCTTGCCAGAGTTGCAGCAAGTACATGAGGCAATAATTGGGAAACCAATACAGAAAAAATCATTTCGCAGGCGAATTGAGCAGGCCAATCTGTTAGTAGATACTGGTGAAAAACGTTCCGAAAAAGGTCGGCCTGCAGCGCTCTATCGTTTGAGCGAAAGCTCTGCTTATCATAAGTTTGTACGAAATCTGGAGCTTTAATAGTGTGATTTTTTGAATCCTCATGTCGATTGATTTTAATTCTCGTGGGAATTTTCGAAAATCGGTTGTGCTAGTAATATAGATGGAAGCGAGCTTGCGAATTTCAAGCTCGCTAATGATGAAAATTTTCTAAAAATTTATCTCAACTGGCAACAGCCAATATATCTCTACCCTCAACAATAACTGCCCGTTCCCGAATAGTTTCCAGATCTTGTTCTATAAGTAATTTCCCATTGCGGTAGACAGTTTCCAGCAGATTATTACGGCCGCCAATATCTTGCTCACGAATAGTGTAGGGCGTTCCGTCGGTACGATTTATTAATGCCAAGCGCCCTCTCTTGGAGCGCTTACCGCTATCGGTGGCGGGGTCTTTGTAAACATCCCGCCATAGGCCATCGACTCGAACCGCACTGGCTTTCATGGCGAACCTCATGGTATCTCGGTTAACTTTTTGTAAAAGCTCACCTCCCATACCGAAGCTAATATTTTCAGCGCTCTGTTTTCTGGCCTTCATTGCGCTGAGGATGCCCTCAATGGTGTGTAGAGAAATCCCGTCACCCTGGATCACCCGAATAAAGTCAGGAAGTACTCGGAAACCTTTACTATTAATGGTTGCTCCGAATATTCTCATCAAGCGCTCAATAGTCTGAGTGACTATATCAACGGGATCGCCGCTATCCGGGCGAATTACCAGGGTGCCGCCATTATTTTCTACCCTCTCTTTTAATTCACCGCCCCAGATATTCTCGATTGCACTCCAAAGATCGTAGCTGTCACTCACTACGGCGACCAGACGGTTGTCACCGCTGAATTGCGTCAGCATATTTTCATAGGCTTTGGCTTCCTGCTCGCGTCCCCAACTGGTCATGGTGCTGTGCTCTGCAGCGGGTATTGAAAATCCGGCCATTGGAGCTGCGTAGTAGCGGCGGCCGGCGAGTACGGCGGCAATGGTGTCTGTGCCTTGGAAATTTACCAGGTGGGCCAAGCCCCCAATCGCAGCTGTCTCTTCGCTGCTAGCACCGCGTGCGCCAAAGTCATGTAGCTTAAAGGGCAGTGAGTCGAGACCCTCAGCAGTTTCCAGTAAATATCGTTGAATGACCTTTTTGGCTTCCCGGCTTTGGGTGGCAACTGTGGTGGGGTACCAAATTGCGCGCAGCAGGGCGGTTTCGATATAGCTGGTTAGCCAGAAGCACTGAGGGTCTGTATTGACTACTTGGGCTAAGACATTCCTAGTCGGGATAACGCTGCCCTCGGGAACTGCTTGAATCTCAATGGGCAGGTAACCCTGATGCTCCTGGAGAATGTATTCCCATCCCTCGCGATTAAATGGCAGGCCATGGGCCAGACAGAGCTCCTCTGCCTCTTCGATGTGCTCTGCGTTGATCGGCGTAGTCAGGTACTGCTTGATAAATGCCTGTAGGCCAAAGAAAACAGCCTCTTTGAACTGGCCACCCCGGCTCTCGATATAGCTGCTGACATACTGGGTTCCCTCTGGGTACTGAAGGTAGTGGCTGGTTTTATAGCTGTCGACATTCAGGATTGGGTTGTACTGGTTCATCGCGGAAATCCTCCGTGAGTAGTTGTTAGCACCGGTCTCTCCAGTGCGGGCCTTGTCAATTATTGTCTAAAGGACACTAATAGAGCTAATAGTGTCTTTTAGATACTAAGTTGTCAAGTGTCGGCGTGTTTTTTTTGGGTATTGGTGGGGTAATGCGAGTTGTTGAATGTGCAAGAGGTGGCAATTGGCCACCTCCTACCAGCTTTAGGCGCCGCCAATCAGGGATTGAATGATGAAATAGTGGTCTTCAAATAGCTGCTGAGGGTCCAGATCAGCGAGGGGAACCCAGCGGGCATGGCGAGCGTCGTCACCGCCCTTTACCTTGGGAAGCTGTTGGCTGGGAGCCAGTTCTATGTAATAGGCGTGCGTGATGGTCCTTCCACGAGCCGAGCGATAGGGTTCATCGAATACATCCTGCCGGCGTATAGATCCTTTCAACACTGGTGTCGGGACTTTAAGGCGTGTTTCCTCTCGCAATTCTCGCAGGCAAGCATCGATCAGTCGCTCACCGGGGTCGACAAAACCACCGGGCAGCGCCCATAAACCCCGCCCGGGAAAAGCTCGTCGCTCTATCAGCAGGATATGGCCAGATTGGACCACTACAGCATCGACAGTAACGTGAGTTGGCGGATAGGGAGCGGTGGCCCAGGAGGATCTGTAGCGCTGGATAAATGCCATTTCTTCGCGCATCTCGCCGTAGGCTGGGTTGGTCTCCACAAACTCTCTTAAAGCGCCAACAGTGCCCTCTGGCAATTGCATTTCCTGGCCGAGTGAATTCAACAAGCTATCGGCGCTGTCGGTAAATAGTGCCTCCCTAAAGGGGGTTGCACTGATTTCGTTGTGATTCTCCACCCCAAGGGATTCCCACTGGGGGAAGAGGTTGAGGTAAAAACCGCTCTGGTCTTTCTGGTGCCCGATTAATGCAATTTGGGGTGGCTTGTGGGGAATGGTGTGACGAGCAGTCACTATGCCGTTAACTGAGTTTTGTACATTGCGTACCCACAGTTCATCATTGTAAGGCACATCCATTAAAGGTAGGCAGGTCAGGCGCTTGTTGTCACTCTGGCTTAAGCTTTTCCTGATAAATTGTTCCCGCTCGCGATGAGTCCAGGGGTTGCGAGGATTGCGGGGCTGGTTGGCGGAGCCAATCAGGATAATCAGGTGCTGGGCCTGAGCTAATCCGCACTGGACTACTTTTAGATGTCCGGAATGGAATGGCTGGAATCGACCGATGAAAACGGCAAAATCGTAGTGCTGGGCCATAGCAGCAAGCTCCTTGCTGTGAATAAACCCCGGTCTCTCCAGGGCTTGAATAATAGGTCTTGAAATATTATGTGTCCAATAGACACTAATGGCAAGTGGGCTCAAACTCAATTTTTAGTGGTTTATCGAAGAGGTGGGGTTATATTCCAGTGTTCGAGCCGATTTACTTTTTTCGAGTGTGTGAGTAGAACTGATGTGCCGCTGGTTATTGTTCATTTCCTTATTGAGTTTGGAAGCCTTTGCGCAGGAAATAGAACCATTTACTACTGATGGTTGTAGCGCATTTCCCGATGGAACTTTTGATCAACAGGAGTTGTGGCTCGACTGCTGTATTGCCCATGATTATGCCTACTGGAAAGGGGGCACATACGATGAACGGGAGCAGGCGGATAAAGATCTGGAAGTCTGTGTAGCTGGAACCGGGGAAGAAGAAGTTGCACTAATGATGTTACTTGGAGTTCGGGTTGGCGGTACGCCTTTTTTACCCACCCCATTTCGTTGGGGGTATGGCTGGCCCTATTTGCGTGGCTACAAGGCCTTGTCACCGGTGGAATTACAGGCAATAAAAAAATCAGAAGGTGAACTTTGACTGTAATCAGAAAAAGCTAGTCACATAGACAAATTGTTCATGTCTATTTGAGATACTATTATTCAATAGGGCTAACGGCTAAAGCCTGTAAATAAATATCCGCAAAACCCTCCTTGAGCCACTGCATCAAATTGCGCACCCGTAATAATTGGTGGCGTAGGGGCGGGCATACCATGGAGAGTTCGGTAGATTGAGACCAGCCGGGCAGAATTTCAACCAGGCGTCCACTGGCAATATCTGCCTGGACATAGATATCTGCCAGTCGGGTAATTCCAAGTCCCTCAATTGCAGCGCGATGCATTACCCTTCCGCTAATCAATTTAGTGCTGTTTTCAACTTGCACAACCTGTTGATTCTTACCTTGTGTCAGCAGCCATTGATCCACACTGCCAGAAATTAGCGGTACAGATGCTAAATCAGCAGGTTTTTCTATAGGTCCATATTCCTTAAGGAACTGTGGGCTGGCTACGTATCGGGTTTTGATAGTGTGAAGTTTACGCACGATCAGTGAGGAGTCCGGCAAACTGCCCATACGAATAACCAAATCGTACTGGTCTTGAATCAAATCTACTCGGGTGCTGGAAAAGTCCAGATGAACTCTAACTCCTGGATTGGCCTGCTGAAACTTGATCACCAGCGGAGCAATCAAGCTCTCTCCGATAACGCCACCAACAGCGTTGATGCGGATGTTTCCCTCCAGTCCTCCCTTTGATTCACTGGCCCACTCGGCGGCTGAATCCAACTGCTGCATCGCTTGCTTGCAACGCAAATAGTAACCCTCACCAATCTCGGTAAGACGCAGTTGTCTTGTCGTGCGGTAGAGAAGCTGTATATCCAGGGTTGTTTCCAGCTCTGTGACCAGTTGGCTCAAATTGGCCTTGGAAAAGCCGCTGTCCCGCGCTGCAGCGGTGAAGCTTCCGGCATCGGCCACGTGAATAAATGCACGAATAGCGCGCCATGAGATATTGTTCATAAAAACCAAACAATGTTTTCCAATTGGTTGGGCTAATCATATTAGTCGGAATTCCTATACTGGGTCTACTTAAACAAAACTATCCGCCGGGATAACTCATTGAAGGAGAGAGAGCCCATGTCCAAACCACTCGTTGTTATTACTGGAGCCAGTTCAGGTATTGGTGCTGCCATTGCCCAACATATGTCTGCTGCCGGGCATCCTTTATTATTGTTGGCAAGGCGTGTGGACAAACTGGAAGCTTTAAATCTGCCAAATACTCTTTGCAGGAAAGTGGATGTGACTGATATGGCAGCCTTGCGCGGGGCAATTCGTGAGGCTGAGACTCAGTTCGGTCCGGTTGACTGTCTGATTAACAATGCCGGCAAAATGTTACTGGGCAATATTGAAACCCAGAACCCCGATGAGTGGCGGCAAATGTTCGATGTGAATGTATTGGCCTTGCTTAACGGTATGCAGGCAGTTTTGGAAGATATGAAAACTCGCCATTCCGGGACCATTATCAATATCAGTTCTATTGCTGGAGTAAAAACATTTATCAATCATGCTGCGTACTGTGGTACCAAATATGCTGTCTCTGCTATTGGTGAAACCGTGCGCGAGGAAGTGGCGCCTACCGGGGTACGTGTAATGACCATATGCCCCGGCGCGGTGGAAACAGAGCTGCTAAGCCACACTACATCAGCAGAAATTATTGAGGCCTATCAACAATGGAAAGAATCCATTGGTGGTGCAATTAATGCAGAGGATATTGCTCGCACAGCAATGTTCATGTACTCCCAGCCCCAGCATGTAAATATTCGAGAGGTTCAAATTGCAGCAACAGGGCAGGGACAGTAATCCTGATTTTGTACTGCCCAAGCACTAATCGTTTTTCCAGGTAATATTTCTTTTGCTAATATTCCCAGCCTAAGCCAGCTAACCGGAGCTTGCTTAGGCTGGAATGGATAGTAAAGGATATGGAGATATCAGTGCGAAGAACGATTTTAATTGCCGGCCTGATTTTATGTTCCTCTGCGTTTGCACAGCAAAATACAGATGAGCAGGAGAGTGGCGTAGCGGAAACGGCAAAATCAGTGATGTCTAACATCGTCAGCTTTGGTAAAAACCTGATGGATGGTGCCAGTGAAGGTGTGGTTGATGGACGTAAAACAGGGCAGAGTACTGATGGTGCTGTACTTATCAATACGCTGGAAGATCTCAATAAGTATCTGGAAACCGATGTTATCGCAGTGACCGCCCATGCAGAGAGTGGTTGCTATGTTGAAGTTGGTTTTAAAAATCAAAATGACTTCCCCGTGCGGTTAATCGACCTGGATAACTCCGAGGCAGTGATCCTTATTGACCAGGATGGCTATGCAACCAACTTGTTTAGGGGAAAAGGAAACCCTGAAGAACTCACGATCCCCAGTAATGCTGGACGCAAACAAAAGTTCTACTTTGCTATAGAGTGGGATCAAGTGCGTGAAATCCGAATTCTCGGTAAAGTCATGCAACCATAGCTAGTAACGGGCGCGGAAAGAAGTGGAGCTGCGGCTGGGGTTGTGGATACCCAGCCTGCTACGCGGCTAATCCACTTCTTGAAATAGCTTTTGAATAGATGAGAAGTCCAAATCACTACCTCCCCGCAAATTGAGAATTCCATAGAGATTGCGCGCCATTGAGCCGAGAGGCGTATAGCTCTTACTCTGAGTGGCTGCTTCCTGCGCCAACCCCAGGTCCTTACACATAAGTTTTACCATAAAGCCACCGCTATAGTTTTTACTCGCTGGAACTTCGGGCATTACTCCGGGATAGGGATTGTAATTTTGTAGGGACCAGTTGGCTCCTGAACTCTTTAACATAATGTCGGAGAGCACATTGGGGTCGAGTCCATTATCTACCCCCATTTGTAGGGCTTCAGCGGTACCAATCATATGAATAGCCAGCAGCATATTGTTACAAATCTTTGCTGTTTGGCCAGATCCCGCTGCTCCGGCATAGAAAATATTGCTACCCATTGGCTCTAGAACTTCCCGGGCCCTGTCGACATCACCGGCCTCTCCCCCACACATAAAACTCAAAGTTCCTTTGCTAGCACCCGCCACTCCCCCGGAAACAGGGGCTTCAATGGCTTGCAGGCCTTTGATTCTGGCTTCACGAATAAGGCGCTTAGAACTGTTGGAAGAAATAGTGGAGCAGTCGATAATCAAACAGTCGCGAGAAATACTGTCGAGTAGTTTGTCGGTATCAATATACAGGCACTCAACCGCCGCGCTATTAGGCAGCATGCTTACCACAAAATCTGCTTCCTCGACGGACTCTTGGGGAGAGGAGCACTTTTTGATACCGCTTTCTACAGCGGTATCCAGTATTTCAGTGACCGGGTCAAACCCTTTAACTTCAAAGCCCGCCTGGACCAGGTTGGTGGCCATAGGCAGTCCCATATGGCCCAACCCTAAAAATGCGACTGTTTTAGTCATGCTGCTCTCCAGTTAACATTATTTGAGCTGTATGGTTAAGTTGGTGTGCTCTGCATGCTCTATATCACTGTCAAACCAGCGTGCCGTAACAGTTTTGGTTTCGGTATAAAACCGTACAGCTTGTTTTCCATAAGCGTGTTGATCACCGTAAAAAGACGCTCGCCAGCCGGTAAAACTAAAGAAAGGTAATGGCACTGGAATAGGTACATTAATACCGACTTGCCCCACTAATATTTCGTGTTGGAACTTACGTGCGGCAGCGCCACTAGCCGTAAATATTGAGGTGCCATTGCCATAGGGGCAGTTATTGATTAATTGGATTGCTTCTTCCAGGGAGTCGGCATTTACCAGGCAAAGTACGGGACCAAAAATCTCGTCGGTATAGATCGACATGTCCGAAGTTACATCGGCAAATAGGGTGGGACCAACCCAGTTTCCATTGGGAAACCCTTCGACAGTAATTTCAGAGCCATCTAATACACAGCGGGCGCCTTCCTTTTTGCCCTGGGCGATATACCCAAGCACCCTCGCACGAGCAGCGGGTGATATTAGTGGACCGAAGCCCGCTTGCGTATCCTTCCAATGACCGGGCTTGATAGCTGACATAGCGTCTTTAATGTCGTCTACCCATTGTTGTGTCTCTCCAACAAGTACAGCGACGGAAATCGCCATGCAGCGTTGCCCGGCAGCTCCGATGGATGATCCAACAATATTATTAATAGCCGCAGCCTTATTGGCATCGGGCATTACGACCATATGATTTTTAGCACCGGCAAAAGCTTGAACACGTTTTAGGTGCTGGGTACCCGTCTGGTAAATATGCCGCCCCACGGGGACTGAACCAACGAATGAAATGGCCTGAATACCGGGATGTGTTAGAAGAAAATCCACCTGCTCCCTGCCGCCATGTACTACCTGTAAAACACCTGCTGGAGCCCCCGCTTCAGCAAATAATTCGGCCAGTTTGCAAGGCGTGACAGGGTCCTGTTCAGAAGGTTTCAGAATAAAAGTATTCCCACAGGCAATCGCCATTGGAAACATCCACAGTGGAATCATTGCGGGGAAATTAAATGGTGTGATCCCCGCACAAACTCCAATAGGTTGTAGATAGGAGTAACAGTCGATGGTGTTGGCAACATTCTCTACGGTTTCACCCATCATTAGTGAAGCGATATTGGCTGCATGCTCAACAACCTCAATGCCGCGCCAGACGTCCCCTTTGGCATCCTCAAAAGTTTTACCTGTTTCCTCGCTGAGGATTTCAGCCAGCAGCTCCTGATTTTCTTTCAGAAGCGCCTGGTACCTCAACATAATCCGTGCTCTTGCGGTAACCGGCGTATTTCGCCATTGGTCAAATGTTTCTTTGGCGGAAATTATTGCATTCTCCAGCTCAATCTTGGTAGACAATGGTGCCTGTGTAAGAACATCGCCGGTAGCGGGGTTGGTTACATCCAGCCACTCAGTACTTTTGGACTGAATCCACTCACCACCAATCAATATTGGTAACTTGGAAGGAATATTCTTATTCATGTTAATTAAAGCGCCGAGAGGAGGGAATTTTATCCAACAGTTTAGGTGTTTATTCGCGATTAAAGAGGAATATCACGCTGCTTTTATGACTATCCACTTTTATTGAGTAGAAGGTTGATTGACCAAAAAATTAAAATAAATGTATTTGATTATCTTTGTAGAATAGATCGCAAATAATTAATACCCATAAGAAATGAAAAATAATCTTGTACTGTACGGCTAGTATCTTGTGGCTGGCAATTCGGCTTTGGATTAATGCCCAGCTTAAACGTTGTTGTCGTAATGTAACTAGTGAAGAGTAAAAGAGGATTATTCAATGTATTTTATGATAAAAAGAATACTGATTGTAATCGGATTAATGATATCTCCCATATTTGTTGGTGCTACCACTCTAAGTGACTTAAGTGCACATGAGCCTAGCTCTGATGAAACCTGGGCTGAGCAATGGTTCTATAACATTGCAATTCCCGATGTGGGATATTTCAAAGTTAGCTTACAAACCTATATTGCACCTGACTTTGCAGTTGCCAAGCCTAAAGCCTATATCCATTTAGCTTTTTCTTCAGAGGCCGGAGCTACCACGAAGTATGATCTCTTTTTTGATGAAGTGATCTTGAAGCACCCTGAAGGTATTGATGAGTTCTACTATGAAGTACCGGGAGTAGTTGTGGCCGATGAGCAGGGTGTACAGGTCTTACACCCAGATTTCCTGTTTAATATGGAGTGGGCTGGTGAACACCACCATTACTGGCATGGGTTAAACCCCGGTCAAACCCCTTTTGGATTTATTCCTGAGATACCTGGGGTAGGAGGAAAGTGGTTCCTATATACGGTCGGTACCCCAGTCAATTACAGTTACTTTGATGGTTCTATGTCTCTAGCCGGTGTTGGCTATGCGCAATTGGATAAGGGCTGGTATGACAAAGAATCCAGTGCCGGTATGATCTATTCAATGGGGCTAACAGGTGACCTCTACTATATGATTACCGGAGCTAAACTGGGTGACTCAGAGATTGAAATGTGGGCGGGGCGATATGTTTCTGAAGAGTATGACCTGATTTTTTTACCGGCTTTTAATGGTTTCTCTGTTAAGCGGGAAGCTGATGCTTGTTCAGGTTATCTACAAGTTGAACTTAACAAAATTTCATACAAGTTAGTTGTCGAAGCAAAAGCAGATATTGCCAGCTTTTATCCGCTGGAGTTTCCCTCTGTAATTATTTTTGGTGGTGAGCAGAGTTATATGAAATCCATGCAGGCAGATGTCAACTTCTATCTGTATCAATTTGGACAGCTGAAGGAGCAAATTCAAATGCCCCAGGCCTTGCTCGAATTTAGTGGGCCATTGGCGTGTGATGATTTTTTTGACTAAAGAAGAGTGATATAAAAGAAGAACTTATTGGGTTTGCAGGAGTTAAATTAACTCCTGCAAATACTTTATTGTATCTGATGGAGAGCGTATTGTATCCATGCAATGAAAATAGGTTTTCGAAATTTGTGTGAGCAATTGCAAAGCTTTGAGGCATTTTAGTTGTACATAGTTCTTTATGAAAAAGCTTAAATTCAATGTTTTTGGTAGAGAAGTCTTGATCGAAAGGCAGTCGAATAGCTGGGCCACATTCTATCAGGGCAATGAAGGTAAGCGTCGCAGTGCCGGGATATCAATACCTTCAGAAATTAGTGAGAAAGCTTTAGCCCAATACTTGGCAGATATCTGCCATGAATGGGCAAGTGAGCGGTACCCTGTTGTGGAGCGTATAAATACAAAATAAGTATATGGAAATTTGGCGGACGGTGGTGATCCAACTTTTCTTGAGGTCGTATTATAAAAGACCAATAACTGTAAGAAATCTGAGGTCGCCAAGGCTGTATTAGGAAAACGATGTAAAGTTAAGTAGAAAATAGGTGAAGCAAGTACCAAGGGCACCTGCTTCATATAGATAAATAAATATAAATATGGACTTAAATTCTAAAATTGCTCACTTACTCCAAATTTATTCGGGAAACTTCCTCTTTGTGACTAAAGCCATTAGTCTCAAGATTAGTTTTCAACTCTAGTGTATAGGTGAGCAGGGTATAGTCTTTGGCATCGGCTTTACAGGTAAAGCCCATGGATTTTGCGAAACTGTCCACTCGTCTATTTTGTGCTGACTCAATCGAATAGATTCGTTCAAGCCCCTGATCCTGAGCGCAGTTGATGAGTCGCTTTAACATTAAGCGTCCCAAACCTAACCCCTGCCAGTCATCGCTCACCACAACGGCACACTCACAAGCGCGTCCGTCAACGTCAAGTGCGTAGTGTGCTATAGCAACAGCTCTCTGTGCTCTGTCACTACTGCAGAGTGCAATAAAAGCTTCATGTACATGGTGGTCGTTATCTGTGAGTAACTCCAATAGCTTTTGGCTGGCTTTACAGCTTCCGCCAATAAAGCGATCGCGGCGAGTTTCTGGAGACAACTGTTCAATTAGTTCTTTCTCAAGCTGGCCATCACTGCGACAGATGGGGCGTATTGAGACTTTGCGTCCATTGCCGAGGGTGATCAGCTCAACTTGGTGTTCAGTATTCACACTGTTGTTGGGTGACATAACGGTTCCTATCCTGGCTGCTTTGAGCAGCTTTGTTTTACAAGTTCGCAACGGGATGGGGTACCTCAAAGATAGACGCTCGCGCTGCGAACGTGAAACTATGTTACGGTCCTGAAGACGACCTCCCCAACAACTGCTCTGTATAAACCTATAAAGGAAAGGAGTTTGGCTGGGTGAAACTATACAGTCAGCCTTTGTGTGGTATAGTACCGCCGCTGATTTTTCTCAGCTGCGTCATTTGTAGGCCGGTGATCCGCCGGTAGCCCCTCCGGAACTTTTCAAAAATTCTTCCAGGAAATTTCTACTGAATGCCGCGCGCCGGTTACGAGGACTGGCGATTAGACGGCTGTACACGCTGGGAGCAATACAGGCTCCCGATGTCGACTCCGATTTCTCTCTTCATTCCCTCAGGGGGAGTGAGTGTGTTTGATTGCGCCTGCGGCGCAGTTCGAGGTTTATTTATGTTGTTTGAAGATCTGGGCCTTGCCCAGGAGATTGCCCGTGCCGTTGCAGAGCAGGGATACACTGCGCCTACGCCAATCCAGGCACAAGCTATTCCAGCGGTAATGAAGGGCAGCGATATTATGGCCGCAGCCCAAACTGGTACCGGTAAGACGGCTGGCTTCACTTTGCCGCTGTTGCATCGTCTTAGCCAGGGTGAGCGCGCTAGAAAAGGGCAAGTACGCGCACTGGTGCTCACTCCAACCCGTGAATTGGCGGCTCAGGTTTTCGATAATGTGCAGGGGTACAGCCAGTACCTGCCTATGCGCCATGCGGTGGTGTTTGGTGGTGTGAAGATCAACCCCCAGATTTCTCGTCTGCGAGGCGGAGCGGATATTTTGGTAGCTACCCCTGGGCGCTTGCTGGATCTGCACAATCAAGGTGCAATTCGCTTCGATCGCTTAGAAGCTCTAGTACTTGATGAAGCAGACCGCATGCTGGATATGGGCTTCATCCACGATATCAAACGAGTATTGAGGATTTTACCGGCTAAGCGTCAGAACCTTCTATTCTCCGCAACTTTTTCACCAGATATTCGTCAGCTGGCGAAAGGCTTGGTAAAAGATCCGCTGGAAATTGATGTCAGTCCACGCAACTCCACTACTAAAACGGTGCGACAGAAGCTCCATCCTGTGGATAAGGCTCGAAAAACGAAACTGCTTAGTCATTTGATTAGGGATAATAACTGGCACCAAGCTTTGGTCTTTAGTCGAACTAAACATGGTGCCAACAGGCTGGTAAAACAGCTCGAAGGTGACGGCATCCTGGCAGCAGCCATTCATGGTAATAAAAGTCAAAATGCACGAACTCGTGCCCTGGCGGACTTTAAAGCCGGCAAAGTACAGATTCTTGTGGCGACTGATATCGCAGCCCGAGGCATCGACATTGACCAGCTGCCCCAGGTAGTAAATTTTGATTTGCCCAATGTGCCTGAGGACTATGTCCACCGTATTGGCCGCACAGGGCGTGCGGGCGCTCAGGGGCAAGCGGTATCCCTTGTTAGCGCTGATGAGATTAAGCAGCTTCGCGATATTGAGCGCTTGATCGGCAAGCCAATTCCGCGCGAGGAAATCGAAGAGTTTGAGCCGGACCACCAGGTGCCCGCATCCGGTAATCCAAAGCGGGGTGGGTTGCAAAAGCCCGGCTCCAGCAAGCGCCCAGCGGGTAACTCTCAGAAGAGTGAAGGGCGGCGTGAAGCGCGCGGCAATAGCGAGGAACGTCGGGGCAACCGCGGCAATGGACGCGGTAAGCCTGAGGGGCGTGGAAATTCTAGCAGCCGCAGTGGGAACGCCTCTGCGGGTAAAGGGGCCCCAGCCAAGCGCGCGGGCGGTAACGGTAAAGGGCGCGGTGCTGAGGCTGGTCGCAGTGATGGACAGAAACCACAACGAGCTCCGAGACGGCGTCCTACTACTAGAGGGCGCTCTGAAAGTGCCTAGTATTTTGCTGGACTCTTAATGCCGATAATAAGGTATTCACCTGCGAAGGTGTTGTAATCTTTAATATCGAGTTATAAGAGTGACAAGCATCTAAAAAAGAGCCTCAAAATGAGGCTCTTTTTACAATTACTGTTTTTTATAGTTCGCCATATAATCCAAAGTTAACAGAGTCAGCGCTTCAGTACCCTTGCGCAAAGCGTCCTCATCCACATAGAAAAGCGGTGAGTGGTTGCTTGGAGCTTGGCTGGCATCCTGATCCCTAGGAGTTACTCCCAGGAAGTAGAAAAAGCCAGGGACCTCATTGGCGTAGTAGGAAAAATCTTCTGCCCCCGTGATTTTGGGTACTTCTACAACATTCTTGTCGCCGACAGCAGATCTCAGAATAGGCAGGGCCATTTCTGTCAGCTCCGCATTATTTATTGTTACCGGATAGCCCTCCAGAATCTCCACATCTGCGCTTGCCCCGGAGCTTTCAGCAATTAACTCCGCAGTGGTTTTTAAGCGTTTGAAAATTTCTGCACGGTTATCCATATCAAAATTACGGATGGTGCCATTCAGATAGACACTATCGGGAATGATATTGTTGCGGACACCACCGTCAATACGTCCGAAAGAAACGACTGCGGGCTCTTTGGTGATGTCGATCTGGCGGCTGACAATGGCTTGGGTGCCCATTACGACTTGTGCTGCGGCGACAATAGGGTCCACTCCACCCCAGGGGCGTGAGCCATGGGTTTGGCGGCCATTGATGGTAATACGGAATTCATCGGCAGCGGCCATAAGCGGGCCCGAGCGATAGCCGATGACGCCGGTGGGTAGCGAGGAAGTGACATGCTGGCCAAAGGCCACGTCCGGCTTGTACTTCTTGAAGATCCCTTCTTTGAGCATCAACTCAGCGCCACCTTCTTCATTGTCCGGTGCGCCTTCTTCTGCGGGCTGGAATATAAACAAGACGTTTCCAGCCAGCTCATCGCGAAGGCCTGCCAGGACCTCGGCAGTGCCCATCAGCATGGCCACATGGGTATCGTGGCCACAGGCATGCATAACGCCAACATCTTTACCTTGGTAAGTGGTTCTCGCTTTGGAAGCGAAGGGCACATCGGTTCTCTCGGTGACTGGCAGAGCGTCCATGTCCGCGCGCAAGGCCACAGTTGGTCCCGGTTTGCCGCCTCTCAAAAAGCCCACAAGGCCGGTATGGGCGATACCTGTTTCAACTTCAAGGCCCAGTGCACGTAAGTGTTTTTCAATATATTTGGCTGTTTCAAATTCGCGATTGCCCAGTTCTGGGTTCTGGTGCAGGTGGCGGCGCCACTCAATCACTTTGGACTCAGTGTTTTCCAGCAATTGCTGAGGCTTAGGGTCGCTTGCAGAAGCATGGGTAGCTAGCAGCGATGCACCGATTGCGATGGGCAGGAGCAGTTTTTTCACAGCACAATTCCTTCATTCTCATTATCGTCGGCCGATTCTACCCCAGATTTTGCGTAACCGACTCCCTCGAGCTGGCTTGCCTTTATATATTTTCAGTTTCCGCTGTTGACATGATGAACCAAGCGGTTCAAGATGTTCTGCATAGGTTGTGGAAAGAGCTATAACCACAGAACAATGAGGATTGCAGGAGGCTCTCAAGGTTTTCACGAGACTGAGTGGCACAGAAAGTTATACTGATAGGTCATAGGTTGGAAATAATTAGAGATGTTTAACTTGTCGAGCCCTCTAATTATTTCTTAGAGGATAATTAACGGGTTAATTTATAGTGATAATAATAGGCAGGTTACGAATATATCTGTATGTCTCAGGCATATATAAATAATTATTATATTTATTGTTAGATTTACGACACTGTAAATTAGGTATTCTCTTAACTCGGTGGCTCTCTCGTGATGGGGAAAGTTAAGCTTTGCCTGATTATTGGCTACCATTAATTACAAAGAAGTGGTTTTTATAACGCCTAAAGCGATAACTCTTTATTGATGTCTCGGCCACATTTACGGTTTGGCTGATGGCATTAGTGTGCCTTTTTATCAAATTTTGTAGCTGATCTTATATTGGCTAATACGAGATTCTGTGGCCGTAAGTAAATACCCATTTGCTTAGGTTGTTGATTAATTATTTTTCTATTAAGTTGTTTGAAGAAGCTGATTTAATGTCATCCCCCCAATTACCTTCGAATTGGGTCAGCCGTTATGCGGATTGGCTTATTCGATATCGATGGCTGGTAGCCATTGGCGCACTATTGTTAGCCTTCTTTGCGGTAAGCGGAGCAAGATTCCTGGGTTTCAACAATGACTACCGGGCATTCTTTAGTGAAGCTAATCCTCAACTACAAGCTTATGAGCAAATCCAGCGCACTTACACCAAGAATGACAATATTCTGTTTGCGGTAGTGCCTAAAGATGGCAATGCCTTTTCCAATGATGCCCTGGCAGCTGTAGAGGAGATGACCGAGAAATCCTGGTTGTTACCCTATGCGCTGCGGGTGGATTCAATCACCAACTTCCAGCACACCATTGCCGAGGAAGATGACCTCCTGGTACAGGACTTGGTGGAAAATGCCAGCAATTTAGATGCAGAAACCCTGGCCTCTATCAAGGCTGTAGCGCTGGCAGATCCCACCTTGAAGGAGCGCCTGGTAAATAGTGATGGTTCCGTTACAGGGATAAATATCACCTTCCAGCTTCCACAAAAATCCATGCATGAAACCCCTGAAGCGGCTGAAGCTGCACAGGCATTGATGGAAGAGATTGAGGCAAAATACGATGTAGAGGTCTATGCGACCGGTATTATTTTACTGAGTAATGCATTTTTTGAAGCCTCTCAGTCAGATATGAGCACCTTAGTTCCGCTCATGTACCTGGTGATTATTGCAGTTGTATTTTTGTTGGTGCGGAGCTTCAGTGCGACTTTTGCAGCGCTGCTGGTTATCGTCTTCTCCATGGCCGCAGGAATGGGTTTGGCCGGTTTTATAGGTGTTAAATTGACACCGCCCTCCGCTTCTGCGCCCACCATTATTATGACTCTCGCAGTGGCGGATTCGATACATATATTGGTGAGCCTGTTTGCTGCAATGCGCCGTGGACTCAGCAAGCACGATGCAATTAAAGAGAGCTTGCAGCTCAACATGGGGCCTGTGTTCTTAACTTCGATCACTACCGCCATTGGCTTCCTGTCGATGAACTTTTCCGATGCGCCTCCTTTCCACGATCTGGGTAATATTACCGCGATGGGTGTGATGGTGGCTTTCTTCTTATCGGTTACCTTACTGCCTGCATTGATGGCGATACTGCCAGCCAAGAGTCGCGCCAGTGAGTCCAAAATTGGACGCTCCATGGATACTCTGGGAGATTTTGTGATTCGCCGTCAGCGCCCGATATTACTCGCGGGAGTCATTGTCTCGTTGGGATTACTGGCAATGATTCCAAACAATGAGATTAATGATGACTTTGTTGGTTACTTTGATGAATCTGTGGAGTTCCGAACCGATTCAGATTATATCAATGATAACCTCTCTGGTATTTACCAGCTGATTTACTCGATCGAATCCGGTGACAACAATGGTGTCAGCAATCCGGAATTTCTTGCCAATCTGGAGCGTTTCACTAAGTGGATGCAGGCCCAGCCCGGGGTGCGCCATGTCAATACCATTGGCGATACTTTCAAGCGCTTGAACAAAAATCTGCATGCTGACGATCCGTCCTACTACAGGTTGCCCGAAGACCAGGAATTGGCAGCCCAGTATTTATTACTGTACGAGCTGTCTCTCCCCTATGGCTTGGATTTAAATAATCAGCTGAATGTGGCTAAGTCGTCAACGCAGATTATTGTAACTCTCGATAACCTCAAGTCGAAAGAACTCAAAGCGGTAGCTGATGCCGGCAGTAATTGGCTGGAGAAAAACATTGGTGTAACTGCCTATGGTGTAGGTCCGGCGATCATGTTTGCCAATATTGCCGAGCGCAATATGGAGGGCATGTTGGTGGGCACTCTGGTTGCGCTGGTGTTAATTTCTGCACTGATTGGTATTGCCCTGCGCAGTGTCAAACTCGGTTTCTTAAGCTTAATTCCCAACTTGTTGCCGGCCGGCCTGGCATTTGGCCTCTGGGGTGCACTGGTAGCTGAAGTCAATGTGGCTGTCACTATGGTGACCGGTATGGCACTGGGTATTGTGGTAGATGACACAGTGCACTTCCTCAGTAAATACCTGCGCCAGCGCCGTGCAGGCTATAACGTGGAGGACGGACTGCGTTACGCCTTCTCTTCAGTGGGTGTAGCGATAGTTGTGACCTCAGTCATTCTGATTGCCGGATTTATGGTGTTGGCCCAGTCCTCCTTCGGTATGAATTCTTCCATGGCACTTCTGACTGCAATTTGCATTTTGATGGCCTTGCTGGCGGATTTCCTACTTCTTCCGATTCTCTTGATGAAGCTCGATGCCAAGGCGTACGACCCCGCTATTACCCCTATTGAAAATAAGGAGCAAAACTATGCAACCCAGCCGCTCTAAAAAACAGTTTTTGACACGGGCCCTAGCAGGTGCCCTGGCTCTGGCAGCTTTATCTGTTTCTGCCAGTGAACTGGATCTGGCCGCAGAAAAAGGTCTGGAAATTGCCAAGGAGGCGGACCGCCGCGACTTGGGATTCGGCGATCTCAGCAACAGCCTAACAATGACCCTGCGCAATAAATATGGAGAGGAGAGTGTGCGGGCTATGCGCACCAAAACTCTGGAGCAGGAAAATGACGGAGATAAATCCCTGGTGATTTTTGACAACCCTCGGGATGTAAAGGGCACAGCATTTTTGTCCTTTACTCATAAAGTGGGCTCCGATGACCAGTGGCTCTATTTGCCTGCTTTAAAGCGAGTAAAGCGTATTTCCTCCAGTAACAAGTCTGGACCATTTATGGGTAGTGAATTCTCCTATGAAGATATCGCCTCACAGGAGGTGGAGAAATACACCTACAAATATCTGCGCAACGAGTCTTTCGATGGCCGCGATCACTTTGTTCTGGAGTTGGACCCGGTTGATCCTAAATCCGGTTATTCCATTCAACACCTTTGGGTTGATACAGAGGAGTACCGCGCATGGAGAACCGACTATTATGACCGAAAAGGGGACCTGATGAAGACCCTCACGATTTCCGACTACAACCAGTACGCCGATCAATACTGGCGAGCCAATAAAATGGAAATGGTTAATCACCAGACTGGTAAATCCACGGAGTTGTTGTACGGCGACTGGGTATTTGGCAATGGTTTTACCGATCGCGACTTCACCAAAAATAGTCTCTCCAGGGCGAAATAGGGATTGCGCCCATGGCTAACCGAAAAATACTCACTTTGTTGCCACTACTGGCGGCGTTGAGTCATATGGCTGGAGCAAATGAGTTGAGCGGTTATGCGGGCCTGGAGGCCCGCGGATTCACCGCAGACCCTTTGGATTCAGCACAAAGTGATGCTGGTCTTTCTGCGTCTTTAAATCTCGAGTACTACCGGGATTTTGACGATGGAAACCAGCGTGTTGTGGCCAGTGTCTTTGGGCGCTGGGACAGTGAGGATAGCGATCGCAATCACGCGGATCTCGGTGAGCTTTACTGGTGGAAAGCTTACGATAGTTTCGAGCTTTACGCCGGGGTGCGCAAAGTATTTTGGGGAGTTACTGAAACCGTGCACTTGGTGGATGTGATTAACCAGGATGATGCACTGGAAAATATCGATGGTGAAGACAAGCTTGGCCAACCCATGATTAACCTCCTGATGGAGCGTGATTGGGGAACACTGGAGGTGTACGGTTTACTGGGTTTTCGCGAGCGTCAGTTTGCTGGCCGGGAAGGGCGATTGCGTACTCCGCTGCCGGTGGATGAGGATGCTGCGGTCTATCAATCTGACCGGGAGGAGAAGCACATAGATTGGGCCTTGCGTTACAGCCATGTGCTTGGAGATTGGGACCTGGGCCTCAGCCATTTTTCCGGCACTAATCGGGATCCATTATTATTGCTTACGGAAGATGGCTTGCTTGCGCCTTACTATGCACAGATCGATCAGACGGGTGTGGACATCCAAACTACCCGTGGAGATTGGTTGTGGAAGTTTGAAGCTATTTCATTTAAACCTCGCGGTGAAGATCGACAGACAGCAGCTGTCGGCGGTTTCGAATATACATTTTATGGTATTGGCGAAACGGTCTCAGATCTTGGGGTATTAATGGAGTATCAATTTGATGATCGTACCGGACCTTGGTCTACGGCCAGTCAAAATGACATTGCAATAGGTGCGCGATACGCCCTAAATAATACCCAGGATACGGAGCTTTTATTTGCCGTAAGTACCGATTTGGATAACGGTAGTCGTTTTTCCAATCTGGAACTGACCCACCGACTAAATGACCGTTGGTTAATGGAAGCGGAAGCGCGTTTTTTCGGTAATGCCGATGAAGAAGATCCTACCTACAATTTGCGCAACGACGACTATTTTCAGTTGGAATTACGTCGCTATTTTTAAAAGTTAATTCTCACAGGAATACCCCCATTCCCACCCCAAAGAGGTAAGAAGTTTTGGGGTGGGCTTTTTTTAGGGAAGTGTATACTGGTCCAGAATTGTGGATAGCTGTTGGTAACTGTTTTTGCCTGCTGTGGTACTGCCCGTGCCTTTATTCAGGGCCACTACGCCTCGGCTTACCGCCATAACCATCGCGGCGAGGGCGGCACAATCGACATCGGCCTGCAATTGGCCATCGTCAATAGCCTTCTGCATACGGGTTTCGATCCGGTTCAGCATATCATTGGTACCCTTGGCTACCAGGTCAGCGAGAAATCCTTCACTGGCACCCACCTCCATAGCTGCCATAGTAGCGATACAGCCTTCAGGAGTTTCAGAGCTCTCCATACCTGACTGAAGCATTTCCAGGAAGCCGCCCATAGCTGTGCGGAAGTCCGGGTGGTTCAAGGTATCCATAGCATCGCAGGCATATTGGGTGTGGAAATGTTCCAGACAGCGGCCATACAACCCTTCCTTGCTTTGGAAGGTGTTGTAGATACTGGATTTATTCAGTCCCATGGCCGATTCAAGATCCGACAAGGAAGTTGCTTTGTAGCCTTTTTCCCAGAAAACGCGCATGGCCTTGTCTAGTACTTGTGACTCATCGAACTGCTTGCGCCCACTCATTTATCGTTACCAAACCTCAAAAAAATGATAGTGACACATCAATCTGGGGTGGGCAAGACGAGAGGGGGAGAGTCTCGAAATTATAGGGGTAAATAGGTTTTGGTATGAATAATCCAGCGGATTTGCCGCTTCATGAATAGTTGGTCAGCATATTTTGTACAAAGGCCTGGTGCTGACTAATGGGCCCCTTTTAACTGGGTACTCAAAGCCTCTGCTGTAAGTGACCAGCTCGTCTTAACCTTTGATTGTTGTTGCCCCGAGGTGGAGTCAGGGCTACCTGCTTGCGGTTCCTAAAAATAGATATTTAACCTATGATTTCGGCCGCGAATGAATAGAGAAGGAATAGGAAATTATGGGTATTTTTGATAAAGCCAAGGAACTCGGTGAAAGGGTCAATGAGTCCGTAACTGCTTTTAGCAGTGATGAAGTAATAGCCAATACCGTTATCAAAGCGGTTGAGAAGCAGGAGAAGGTGAATGCCATTCTCAAAGCCAGGGGATGCAATTATCGTGTTGCGGACATCGATCTGGGGATGGGCATTCCACCAACGGTGACTTTTGGGGTGAGGCGAGTTGATGAGCTGGCAGAAAAAAAGGCTGATGAAAATGGCGTCATGACTTCACCTGCGCCTGAAGAATCCGCCTTATAGTTACCGACTCTCTAAATGATGGTTCCGGAAATTTTATAAAGCGATATTGGAATAAACATTATGAAAATAGTGCGTAGCAGAGATTTTACCGGTAGTAAGCCCTGGGAATCGCAACTTATCGCAAATATGAACGGGATTACCACTAAACTGCATTGGACTAATAAACCTTATATTTGGCATATCAATGATGGCCAGGAAGTCTTCGCTGTTCTCGATGGTCATGTAGAAATGTTTTACAAAGTGGCAGGTAGAACCGAATCGGAACTTCTTGGACCTGGTGATATATTCCACGCTTCTGAGGGCACGGAACATGTAGCTCATCCTGTTGGTGAGGCTCGCATTCTGGTTGTGGAATCTGAGGGAAGTGTCTAAGTTGGTTTTCCTTTCTTAGAAATTAATTAATGTGGTTATCTTATCAAGAGATAGTCATCAATTTGATGGATTGGGTAAGCATTTTGCAATGTTGATTTTGTAACAGTTGAGCATGTCGGAATTTGTCGATTTACTGTCATTTTAATACCACTATTGGAGAGAGTAAGTCGTTAATATAAAAAGCTATTTAATCTTCCATATATAAAGCTTATACAGATTTTATGTAGTCATTTTTTGTTGGGATAACTTCCTTTGTGTAGGGAGGTTGAGCGAGAAATTAAGACTAATAAACTTCAAAAAATTATTTAGCGAACAAGGAGGGAACTGGGATGCTGGAGTTAAGGCCGAACTGTGAGAATTGCGATAAAGATCTACCGCCAAACTCGGAAGAGGCGATGATTTGTACTTACGAATGTACTTTCTGCCAGCCCTGCGTCGAGACATTACTCAGTAACGTCTGCCCTAACTGTGGCGGTAATTTTTGCCCCCGCCCCATTCGACCCCAGGTTGCATGGCGTAGCGGTGTGGGTATTAGCTATCAACCAGCCTCACAGAAGCGAGTCAATACTCGATTTAGTAAAGATGAAATCTGCTCGTTTACCGATAGCGTGAAAAATATCCCCCCCGCTGATCGCTAAAATAAAGTGACTGAAAGTTGCAGTTTGGTTTTCTGTTGCGAGGTTTACCGAGCTTATCTGGGTCATGCATGGGGTTATGCGGTTTCTTTATAGGGTGAGTTGTCCTCTGTAGTAAGCTTTGGGGCTGGCAATATTTTGTCTGACGCCTTAAGTTATATCGCCTTTTTTAGGGGGAAGTTAGAAGGATAACTATGACGAGTATCGTAGCGGATATCGGTGGGACCAACGCCCGATTTGCCATCGCCAAGCCTGTAGCAGAGGGTTACCAGCTGGAAGAACTGAAAGTCGTTGATTGCCAACGCTTCGAGGGATTTGATGCAGCACTACAGCACTGGCTCGATGAGTTAAACCAGCCGCGCCCAGAAAAGGCGTGTATTGCAGCAGCCGGTCCGCTGGAGATGACTCCAACAGGTGGAAAGGTTTATATGACCAATTTGGGCTGGACTATTGACGCCGGGGAGCTGGCGCAAGAGTTTAGCTTTCCCCACCTAGAGCTGATTAATGATTTTGCCGCCTTGGCTCAGTCTCTGCCCCGTCTGGCCGAATCAGATTACCAGGTACTGCGCGATACTCCCCGGCAGGCAGGTGCCCCTATGGCGGTGCTCGGTCCCGGAACTGGGCTCGGTGTTGCTGGACTGGCTGAAGCTGATGGTCGATACCATGTGCTGGCGGGAGAGGGCGGGCATGCCAACCTGACAGTCTCCACTGAGCGTGAATTGCAGTTGCTGCAAATCCTGATGAAAACCCAGTTACCCGTTTTCAATGAATGGGTTTTATCGGGCAATGGGCTGGTTAATCTCTATCGCGCAGTTTGCGAGCTGAACGGAGAGATTGCTGAGGACCTGACGCCCCCCGATATCAGCGCCCGTGGCCTTGAAGGTTCAGATCCGCTGTGCCGTGAAGCTCTGATAGATTTCCTCAATTTCCTAGGCAGTGCGGCCGGGGATGCGGCTTTGTACATGGGCGCGCGTGGCGGGGTATTTTTGGGTGGTGGTATACTGCCCAGGATCGCTGAATTGCTACCTGAGAGTGAGTTTGAGCAGCGTTTCCTGACGAAAGGGCGTGTCGCTCAATGGATGGAGGCCGTTCCGGTATACGCGTTGAATGCGGGTTATCAGGCCTTGATTGGCGCTGCAGTACAGCTTGAGGGGTAATTGCCCGGTACTTTTGTTGGGTTATGGCCTGACAAACGTGTATTAAATTACACCTGTGATTGATCTCACACTTTTTCCCGTCTCCTCCCCCCTCGGGGGAGGATGTTATGGATTAGGGGCCGCCCTAGGATGCAGGGTCTCAACATAACGATAAGTCCAGGGAGAAGATGATGAGTCTATCCAATAAAGGTAAAGGGGCGCTCAGACCCACTTTGCTATCTGCTGCCATTGCGGCCTCCGTGTCCGGGGCCTATGCGCAGGAGCAGGAAACACTGGAAGAAGTAACAGTTACCGGTATTCGCACCAGCGTTTTGGACTCCGTTGAAGCCAAGCGCGCCGCCGATGTTGTGGCCGATGTGGTAGATGCGGGCGCTCTGTCATCTCTTCCCGACCAATCAATCGCCGATGCCTTGGGTCGTCTGCCCGGCGTAACCACCGTGCGATCCAACGGTCAGTCCTCACAGCTAAATATCCGCGGTATGAACGGCGACTTCCTGCAAACCACCCTGAATGGTCGTGAGCAGGCCTCTACCAGTGGTTATACCGAAAGTACTCGCTGGATGTCTTTTGACCAGTACCCTGCTGAGCTGATTAATCAGGCGGCGGTTTACAAGACTCCGAAAGCCTCTCATATTGAAGGTGGCGTGGCGGGCTCTGTAGAGCTGAAAACAGCCAATCCTCTCGACGCCGACAAAGAACACAACTTTAATGCCAATGTGCGTATGTCGTTTAACGATGCAGCAGACGACGTCGGTGCCGACGAATTCGGTGAGCGCGTCACGCTGTCGTACATGGGTAAATTTATGGATGACAAGGTGGGCGTAGCCCTGGGTTATTCTCACCTTGAGCAGCCGAACAGCTTTGTAAAGTCCCGCACGGGTGCAGACGGCCAAATCGGTTATGAGCCGGGGAACGATTTCGATGGTGATGGCAGTGAAGATGTTTTACCGCGAGCGTTCCAGTGGCAATCCGGTGATGGTACCGATACTCGTAATGGTTACCTGGCCAGCGTCGTTTTCGAGCCTACCGATAGCTTCAAGGCCCAGTTAGATTATTTTAAGTCAGACTTTGAGCGTGTTGATACTCGCCACGGTATTACGGTTGGTGGCCTGGCCAATACAAACTTTTACACCCTTTCCGATACCGAAGTGAATGGTGGTGTGGTTACCGATGGTACGGTAATTATTACCGACCCTAAGACAACTGATGATTCCAGCCCCTGGTTTGAATCCCGCTCTGAGGATCAATCGACCCAGGCGGATAGCGATAGTATTGGTCTGAACCTGGAGTGGAATTTAGGTGATCGCCACACCCTGGCCGTTGACTACTCCTACAGTAAGGGCACCAAGACGCGCAAGGACCAGATTGTGTCCATGCACGCTTACGACCTGACCTACGATGACGATGGTAACTTAGATACCTGGGAGGAGGCTGCTGGGCAGAGCTTTGCCTATTCCCTCAATGGCGACGGTATTCCCTCAGGCGTTTTCTCCAATGTAGATTTCACCGATCTGGATACCATGCGTTTGTCGCGCTACGAAGAATACCCCCACGAGTACACCGATAAGGTTGAAGCCTTCAAGTTCGATTACAAGTTCGATTTGGAGTGGCGAGCCATTGCATCTATTGAGGCAGGATTCCGTGTCTCTGAGCGCACTTTCGACTCTGAGCGTGGAGCCTTCCTATACGGTAGCCGCGATGGCCAGTTCAATGGCTACTGTGCGGATAACCTGTCCGACATCGATTGTGAGCCGCAACTACTGGACGGCTATGTCAGTGTTGAATCCACCAGCGGGATACCACAGTTCGTAGTCAACGATATGGATGCCCTGGCCTCCAGTATTTTTGGTGCCGGTAATTACCAAGGTAAAAAGGTATTTAGCCAGGACTGGACTTTCGTTGAGTCCGGGACGATGAAAGAGGAAGTCTTTGCCTACTACTTGATGGCCAATATCGATACTCAGCTGGGGAGCATTCCAGTAACAGGTAATTTCGGTGTACGGGTTGTTGAAACCGATGTGAAGTCCAGCGGTATCCAAAATGTGGGTGCAGGCAATGGTATCGAGATTACTGATGATGTGGGTGTAACTTCAGATAGCTATGACTATGTTGAGTACGGCCCCGAATACACAGACACCCTGCCTTCTCTTAACTTGAACTTTGAGCTGACCGAGCAGGACTATATTCGCTTTGCTGCTGCTAAAGTGATGGGCCGTCCGCCGGTTGGGCAGTTGAAGGGCGGCGCTGGTTCCTGGAACAGCGTTAATAACGAAACGAAAGATACTGAATACAATGTATGGACCAAGGGTTCTCCCTACCTCGATCCTTTCCGTGCAAACCAGTTTGACCTGGCTTATGAGCACTATTTTGAAGATGGCGGTGCGGTAACTGCAGCCGTTTTCTGGAAAGATATCGAAAGCCTGGTAGAAAAGCAGTATATCTACCTGGACGACCAGGCAGATCGAACGGCGCTGTTTGATTCCCTGGGCATTGAAATTCCCGTTGGTCTGGAAGCCGGCGCTTTCGAAACATACGTGAACAACGACAAGGGTGGTTATATTCGAGGCATTGAGCTTGCGGGTACCAAAACCTTTGATCAGCTGCCGGGTATTTGGGCTGGCTTGGGTATGACCGCCAGCTATTCATATACTGAGAGTGAAACCGAAGTGAGTGGCGGTAACCTCTATGGTGAAAACCTGCCGTTGCCGGGCCTCTCTGAAAATGTCTGGAGCACTACAGTATTCTGGGACATCGGTAATTTCAGCTCCCACTTCAATGTTCGCTATCGGGATGAATTTATCCTGATTATGCCGATACCGGGAGGCTCTACTCCGGCCTTAGCTCAGGCGTACACTACCGTTGATGCTCAGATATCCTATGCATTCGATAATGGTATCGATGTGGTTTTCTCAGCGAACAATCTTACTGATGAGGCTGATGTGAAATCATATGGAATAGATGGTGTCCTCGGTGAATATACTGAGTTTGGGCGTCAGTTCTACCTCGGCTTGAATTATAGCTACTAAGTATCGCTGATTCTTTCGGTGTAAAACTGAAGGTGTGATAAGAAACCGCCCGCTGAGCTACGCTTGCCGGGCGGTTTTTTTTTAAAATATTAAAGGGCCCGACAATAAGTGCGGTACCGAGTTTTTTGAGAGTCGCCATGAGCAATCAACGCAAAAAAATAATTATTCTTGGCGGGGGCACCGCTGGCTGGATAACCGCTAATCTGATGGCGACCCATTGGCAGAATAAAGGGTTTGAAATCACCCTGGTGGAATCACCGGATATTGGAATTATCGGTGTGGGGGAGGGATCAACTCCGCCGCTAAAAGGTTTTATGGAAACTATAGGAGTTAGCGAATCTGAGTGGATGCCAGCTTGTAACGCTACTTACAAAGTGGGAATTACCTTTAGGGATTGGTCGGTTAAACCGGGCTTTACCGAGTATGTTCATCCCTTTGTCGGCCAGCCTGATCAATTTACTATCCCGGCATTTTTTCATAATAGTTATCTGCGCAGGAAAGGCGTTGATTTGGAGGGACATCCGGATCACTTCTTTCTGGCAACTGAGATGATCCGGAAAAAATTATCTCCAGTCGCGCCGGAAAACTTCCCTTTTGAAATTGCCTATGGCTACCATTTTGATTCTGGTTTATTGGGCCAGTTCCTGCGTCGTGTTGCAGAACAGAAAGGCGTTCGCTATAAGGTGGCGACAGTGGCTGGCGCCATGCTCGATGCGCAGGGGAGTATTGATCACCTGAAAACTACTGATGGTGAGGTTCTCAAAGCGGATCTGTATGTGGATAGTTCCGGCTTTCGTGGAAGTCTCATACAACAATCCCTGAAGGTTCCTTTTATTAGTAGCGCTGAGAGTCTGTTTAACGATTCTGCGGTTGTATTTGCTACGGACCAGGAAAGGGAGTATGCACCGCACACTATTTCTACTGCGATGAAATATGGCTGGGCCTGGAAAATCCCCCTGACTAATCGCAATGGCAACGGCTATGTTTACAGCTCTCGCTTTGTCGACGATGACAAGGCAGAAACAGAATTTCGCGCTCACTTGGGTTTGCTGGACAGTGATGTCGAGGCGCGTAGATTAAAGTTCAAGGTGGGACGGGTTGCCCAACATTGGGCCAAGAACTGCCTGGCGGTGGGGCTCTCCCAAGGCTTTATTGAGCCTTTGGAGGCAACGGCGCTTGATATGGTTCAGGAGACTGTTGTGCGCTTTATAGAGGCCTATAATAATGGTGATCATACAGATAAGTATAGGGATGATTTTAATAATCGTATCAGCGCTCGTTTTGATGCAGTGCGGGACTATATCGTCTGTCACTACCGTATTAGTTCGAGAACAGATACGGATTATTGGATTGCCAATGGCACTAATGAAAAGATATCTCCCTCCCTTCGTTCAATCTTGATGTCCTGGATGGCAGGCAAGAATATTACTGATGAACTACTGGGTCAAAAACTGGATGTCTATTTCCCGAATGTATCCTGGAATTGCCTGTTGACTGGCAAGGGGATTTACCCGGGGCAGGAACAGTTGCGTCCAGGTAATGAGTTTGCACACAAATATAAACTGGAAGAAATTAGGGATTTTAACCGTCGCTGTGCTCTGAACTTTATGCCGCACATGGATCAGTTAAATCAATTAAGGGTGGGGTAGAAGAAAACCTGGAATAGTGCTCGGGTTACTTCTGAGCACTATTCCACTTTAATAAGATAGGGGGTAAATCGTTTTAAATTAATAAATGACTATTCGCTATCCTTTACTTCTATTTTCTCTGATTCTTTTATACGTAGTATGTGCTTTTCTCCACGCTCACCACGAATTTTAACCCGATCTCCAGATTTCATACCTTTGAGCTTGGCTTCATCGGCATCCAGGAAGAAGTAGCGGCCAGTCTGCTCATCTTTCAGGGAAAACTTACGTTCGGATTTTCCCGTTTCAAAATCTTCAGAGATAATTTCCTCCAAGGTGCCAGTTACAATCTCCTCTGCTTGTACAAACAGGGATAAGCTCAATGCAAATGCTATTAGAATGAACTTTTTCATAGTATTTATCCTGCGGTAACGGATTTATAGTCTAATCACTGTAACTGACTAAGATAGTGGCCGACTGTTTGTCTGAGGCCATAGATTGAAACTCAATGGTTAATCCAATATTTGAGTCGGTAAAGCTATCTCCTGGCTCCTTGAGTTCTGCTACATGGTTAAAGAGTCTATTATCGAGATAATGAACGGATACTGAATTTTCCATATGAGACGATGGGTTCAGTATGTCATGGCCTACATGGTAGTTCACGTAGTAGTAGTCTTCCCCATTCTGACTACCTGCACTCTCAACTTTCAGCTGCTGGGGCAGATTTCCTGAGAGCTCTCCCGCAGTCAGCTCAATAGCCTCAATCTCCACCTCTTCTGTGCTGCCGGCGGTCTGGGTTACCGTTTGGGTATATTCGGGGAATAAATCATACCAGCCCATGTACTCTCGGTGACCACTGCCAAATAAGCGCGAAGTCCAGGTATTCCCCATAAAGCTCCCATCTGTTCCATACTCACTTTCGCCACTATCGAAGGTATCGCCATCATTGTTGTCATCATTGCCGGCATGGCCGAGTCCAATATTGTGGCCAAGTTCATGGCCCATAATTATTTGGTCTGTATAAGCGGTAACGATGCTCCACTTACCACCAACAGAGGCGACACCGGCCCCAACCAGCCCAGCACTTTTGGCTTTTGGCGGGTAGATGTAAACGCGGTGGCGCCAGTCACTTAGGTTGATAGGGTTATTATTTTCGTCAACTAAATTGGTTTCCGCCCATTCTGTTGCATTGTCACGCCAAGTGTATCCTCCGTCTGTATATTCTCCTCCCTGGCTGGAGCGGGCTGCCGCATCGTCAACACTTAAAGTGTCACCGTCTTGGTTATCGGGAATGTTGTAACTGATACAGTCAATGGAGCTGTCTTCATTGCTACCTTCTCCATAGCAGTAATGCTCCAGGGAGCTGTCGCTGATGCGATGGCGCAAGAATTTTAGTTGTCCCAATGAATTCTTTAGGTAGGTATTATCGAGAGAGTCTTCGTCGTTAAAGACCATATCTGCAATATCAGAGATATCAGTGGTATCTGTAGGTACGGCATCAGAGAAGTTCATGAAAATGAATACGATACTGCTTTCATCAGGCTCTAAAGTGACGACAGAGAAGGTAATCGATTGAGTAGTGCCATCGCTAAGTTGAAATGAAATGGTATCTTCTGTCGTTTCACCATTTTTTAAACTGTCTGCAGAATCATTCAGGCTGTATTCCCAATCTCCGTTGCTGTATAACTTGAAATCGCCGTAGGATCCGTTAAGTGTTTCCTCGATAAACTCCGGAGTATTGCCATCGACATCCTCCAAAAGGAATGTTCCCGAAGAAAATTCCTTACCTTCAACAATCAAAGTGGCCAGTGGGCTGGCGGGGTTGAACGTGTAGGCATCGTCGTAACCGGTTATGGAAACGGATATAGTGGCTTCTGAATCACTGGAACCGATACCAATATTAAATGCGTCGGTCACTAATTCTGAGCCAGCAATTGGATCGGATAGTTCACGGTCCAAAGTATAGGTCCAGCTGCCATCGCTGGATATTTCAAGCTCTCCGTAAGTCCCTTGAAAATTTCCGGATTCAAAGGTTTGATTGCTGTTTGAGTTATCGACGAGTTGCCCTGATACCGTTGTCTCGACATCTTCACTGACGCTGCCGCTGTCACCGCTTATGCTAGGGGAGTCATCGCCGTCGTCGTCATCCGAATCTGAACTGTCATCATCATCAGAGCTGGAGCTGTCATCATCAGAGCCAGTATTGCCACCGTCATCATCGCCGTCAGAGTTTGCCCCTGAATCGCTATCGCTGCTTACTGGAGTGCCGTCAGGTTCGTTGTCATCGGAGCTTCCGCCCCCACCGCAAGCAGTAAGAAATACAGATAAACTGATAGCCGTGAGTAACTTCAGTGAATAGGTCATATCGCCTCGATAGATCCGTTAAACCAAATGTAATTGGCGCGGAGTATAAAGAGCTGTCAGTCATATTCTGTGATGGCTGGCTTGCTTTTGGGGCTGACCTTTTGCTTGAGCAAAAATTGGTGCTATCGGTCGCACCTAGAAATTTTTTGCCAACAAAAATAAAGAAAATAGTTGGGGATTTTAAGGTAGGAAAAAGAGTGGTTTGGGAGCCTGTTGGCAAAATAAAGTTGAGCGCGGTCAACTATTCTCTGTGAATAGTCGACCGCAAAAAGTATCTTATTCTACAGGGAGTCCACTCAGAAACTGTTTTAAGTGTGAGACATTGCACTCTTCTGTGTCAGTGCAGTTTTTCAGGAATTGTTTCAACTGTTGGTCGTCACTTTGTTCGGTAGCCAAATTCAAATAGTAACGTACCTGATCAAGGTTTTTGCCTGGATTTTCGTCTTGACTATAGGCCTTAGCAATTTTCAGTGAAGCTATGCCATGCCCTCTCTTTGAGGCTTCCTCGTAGAGTGACATTGCTCGGTCTAGATTAGCTTCTACACCAAGCCCCTGTTCATACATACGGGCTTGGTTAAAGTATCCATACTTTGAATTTTGATTCGCTGCCTGCTCGAACCAATGAAGAGCCTCGGGATAGTTATGGAAAGAATCACTACCGGAGTCCAAGTATATGAGCCCCAGCTTATTCATAGCGCTTGCTAATCCCCTCTCTGCTGCTTGAGTGTAATAATAGATTGCCTGTTCCAGGTCCTTTTCTACTCCGTTACCTGCCTCGTAGAGTCCGGCCAACCTGGCACTGGAGTTGGCTGAGCCTTCCGCAGCTGCGAGCCTATAAAGTTGTGCTGCATGGGTCGGATTTTGTTCCACTCCATAACCATTTTCGGCGGAGTAACCCATATTGGTAATACACTCCAGGTGGCCGGCCCGTCCACACAGTAAATACCAGGCATAGGCAATATCGGCGTTGGCATCTGCAATAATATTCTTGGAATGCAGGATCCCCATTTTTAATTGTGCAGGAAGATGATTACGATATGCCGCAGCTTGATAGTCCCTGATAGATTGATTGATATTAACCGGTTGGCCATGGGCGCCTAGTTGTGTGATACGCCCTCTCTCAAAGAGTGCGGCGGGGTTGCCTGCAATAGCGGCCTCATTGAGAAGTGCCATGCCCTCACTGGCTTCTTTTTTCTCCTCCAGCAGGTAGCTGGCATAAAAAAACTGGGCTGGTGAAAAGCCGTTATCGGAAGCTTTTTGAATAAGCTGTTCAAATTGATAGTAATTATTCTGCTCAAGGTAACCAATAGCCTGGGTAAAGTGGGCTATGGGGTAACCTTTATTAGCGCTGGCTTGCAAGAATTGTGCAGCACCGGATTCATTAGTTGAGTTAAATTCCTCTGACGCAAAAAGGGAGTAGAGTTCATACTCCGCCTGGCCTTTCTTCAAATGTTGTTCGGCACTGGAGAGTAGTGAAGTTGCTAACTCTTTGTCCGGATCAATTCCCAGGCCCATAAAGGCTATATAGGCTAGGTAAACCTTCGCCTCTTCGAGGCCCAGATCCGCAGCAGCAACAAATAATTGTGCGCACTCGTTAACTGCGAATTTTTCAGTTTTGCCACTGAGACACAGCCGCCCTAAACTGATATTGGCGGAAATGGATCCCATAATAATAGCGTCCAGATAAGCCTGTTCAGCCTGTGGATACTGCCCCTCCGCATGAAACACAATGCCTTCGGCGTGTCGAGCGGCATAATCTGTAGAGGCTAGTACCTGGATCACATCTGTATAGAGCTGATCTGATGTGCCGGCAAATGGATACCGGATCGCGATCAGTCGATGTAGAAAGCGGGCATTATCGAAGTAGATTTTCGATACCTGATAACCGCCTACTTCCTTTACGTTATATACGCGGTATATAGCATTGCGACTATTTGCAAATTCAAAATAGCTATCAATAATTTCATAGCCGGATATGGTGAGCAGGTCTTCTGCATCTGCCCAGCTCCCGACCTCAAAGGCACTGTAGCTATACTCACCACTGCGTCCGGAGAGGATACCAGTAGCAATAAATTCAAACAGGTTTTTATGGTAGTTGGCGGCTTCTAACTGTCCCACAGACTCATAGCATTCTGCAGCGCTGAGATGGGGCGTCAGTGATAGGATGTTGTTGTTTGTTACGGCCTTCCAGTCCACGGCTTCACAAGACTTATCCCCAGATTCAATCGCGGATAGCTCCGCCTGGTAGCGCTCTCTGGCCGCGATATTATTCAGGGGTTGCTGAGACTCAAGATAGGCAACCCAGAAATCCTCATAAGCAACTTTATCTGGAGCGCTAGCAATTTGTTCGGTTAGCCGCCTTATTTCACTATCGCCGGGTTCGATGGAAGTGTGGGCCGCACAAGAGGCCAGTAAGTAAATAACGGGGGCAAAAAGGAATTTTTTCATTATTTACTTCCTGATCAGTGACTTAACCAGGTTTTTCATTGCCTTGCTGGTCTCCTGGGTATTCGAATTATCGCCCTTGGCCCAGAACTGATATTGAAGTGCTTCATCCAGTTTATCGAGTTGCTCCATATACTCGGCAATATCCGTATTGCGGACATGGTCCGCTTTGGATTTAAAGGCGTAGTTCACCGAGATGTTATTGCCAATATGATTGGAGGTTCTGGAGAAGGTGAACCAGGGATTGTCTATCTGTAGATCCTGGGATTCCTCTCTCCACAAAACCTCTCCAGTAATTTTGGCTACTGCTTTGTGGTTGATATCCACAGGATGTGCCAGCGCTAATGGGCTCTGGCGAATACGCTTCTGGGGGCTGGTGATATAAGAGGCGATACTGGAGCCATACAGTGAGAAAATCTTCCGGGCAGAGTTCAACTCGGCAAAATCACTGATCTCATATAGCTCCGATACCTGAAGTACATTTTCACCCCGATTGTCCTGGTGCTTGATATTGGATGTGATTTCAATACCGGGGTAGTAAGTTGCCATAAAGTTTGCGTAATTACTCTTTATGTATTCAGAGTCCGCTGACTGGAAAAATTGACGCATCTGCTCCGCTTTGAGAGCGCTGTAGGTGGACTCAACAGTTAGCCCTGCGGTATTGGCACCGGCATTGATTTCAAAATTTTCGGTGACATCCAATTGCAGAGTGCCATTGGCGGGATAAATCGTGGTTACTTGTTTTAATGCTTGGGTTCCCTTTCGAATGGGGAGTGCCAATTCATAATCAAAGAAGCCTTTGCTTTTGATATTGGAGCCCTGTCCGGAAGCGGTGCCGTCAACCCAATAATCTTGTCCATTGAGCTCAATGACGCTGATTACATGATCAAACGAACTGGGAGAGGGGATATCATTGGCAAGGTCACGCCCGCGTCCTGAAGACACCAAAGCGGGGTAAGAGTTAACCCCCAGGTGAGACAACATAGCGGTTATTAATATGGCCTTGTCTTTACAGTCGCCATAGCGCTTATCCAAAGTCTCTCTCGGCGTTCGCGGTTGGTGTGAGTTGATTCCAAACTCGATCCCAAAGTAGCGAATGTCCTCCTGAACGTAGGCAATAGCCTGGCTGACCGCTCCCTCAAGGCCTTCCTCTGCGCGCCATTGATCCAATTGCCGGGTGAGTTCCTGTGGCAGGGAGAGGTCAATATCGTAGAGTGTCATTGCCCAGTCGTTTACTTCAGCCCAGCTGTTATAGCCTGAATATTGGATGTAGTTGAATGGGTCATGCCAGTGAGGATATTCCCCCTCCTGAAGGATCGGAGATACCTGCTTCAGGTCCAGCGTGTACTGGTAAGTGCTGTTATTGCGGGTAACGTTCACCGGTACTTTTTCATTGTTAAAACGGTAGTTGAGCTTGTTGTCACTGGTAATTTTTACATAGCGCCTGTCGATGGCATCCGGCCATGACAAGTAGAAAGTACCAAAATCCCCGCGTTCAAAAATAGGATTGTTTCCCTCGAGTGTATAAGCGTAGGAGATTTTGTCACCGGGTCGGATATCCTCAAGAATGTAAAGCGCATTCCACATTTCAGAGTAGAGTTTGCTGGACAGCTCCTGCTCAGACTGGAATAACTTGAAGTCCTGTTTGTCCAGGCGATCAATCACTTGATCATTGCGGGAGACGGTAATTTCGTGAACGACCAGCTGCTGGAATGCGGGGTAAAAACTAATGTTCAGTTCCGACACCTGTTTAACCCCCTGCTGATTGAGGGGCTCCATCACCAACTGAAAATAGTATTGGTGTTGTTCGTTCGTATGGGATATCTGGGAGTTGCTCAGGTGATACCTAACACTGCCTTCGGGTGCAGTGACACTACTCGAGAGGTCGACGGCATCCACCCAAGTGGGTGTTGGGGCTATGTTAATTTCAGGGGTAGCCTGGGCCAGCGATACAGCAAATAAGAGAGTCACAGCCAGAATTTGGCCGAAGGAACGATATTTCAAAATGAGCCTCGATTGTTATCTACAGCCTATACCGGCGGAGACAGAATAGATCTTGGGTGGGGAGTAAGCAGAAGGGGGCACGCAGGGCACCCTACGATTGATTCGCTCCTGTTGAACCCTGGATCTTTCCCTATAGGGCAGTGCCTGTTGCCGTTTGGCAGCGGCGCTCCGTTACCGCTTGGTGTTGGGATCGTTTAGTGAACAGCCGGTAATATACCCCAATGGCTATGGGCTGAGTATCGGATGGCTATGATCGCTGGCGTTTTGAATAAGTTTTTCGGCGGTTCAAATTGATGAAGGTAGGGTTTGTTGTGTCTGGGCGATAAAACGGTTAAAAAATAACCGAATCTTGAAGGTGGGAGGCCACCCAGCTTGTAAGCTGAGTGACCTGAGATCTGCTTATTGGGTTTGCTCCTGAACGGGCATTTCTTCGAGCTTAGCCTTTATCTCTTTCAGCTTTTCCTTAACTCGGGCTGCATTTTCGGGGCCCATGCGGATCATCAGCTTTTGTATTCCAGGGAGTTTTTCCAGTTTTGGGTCGGCAAATTTGTAATACACCGACGGGCGTATCAATTGAATCGGGCCTTCAACATCTGGCGCTGCCAGCACATTGTCGATTGCTCCAATCACCACCTGGTGGAATGACTTGTTGCGAATCCCCAGCTCGCCGTAGGCCTGGGCTAAACGGGGGTACCAGTATTGATACAAGGTGATGATTGCATCAGTGTTAGCCAGTGCGAACAATCGTACTGGTTGGTCGTAACGGCGATAGTTCTCCGGGGACAGCTGGTAGCCCTCAGCGGATGACCCGGTAACGGTGATGGGGCCGCGAATGGTTTTCAGCGGGCGATGCTTGTGAATCAGCTCACCACGGGATGCTGCGTTGGCAGCGGCCACCCATTTACGTATTACTTCGTCGGGTACCAGCCAGCGGGACAGGGCGCCGTCGGGTGCCAAGGACATTAATTCGTCATATGCGGCCTTGTCGCTCTCGTTCAGGGGGGGAGGCGGCTCTCTACCAGGCTCCTCTTCAATGACCGGCTCCTCGGGCGGCTGGGCTGGTTCCTGACTCTCAGGTTGTGCCAGGGCTTCCGGCTCGGGAGCAGTTTGGGGTTCTTCGACAACACCGATGGTGGGAATTTCTTTTTTCTTTTCCTCGCCGGTCCAGAGCCAATAGGCTGCTGCAGCGACAACGACCACCACAATAATGCCGATGATCCACCCTTGCCTAGATTGTTGTTCCGACATTCCCTGCCTCCTTTGACTGCTAACAGAATGTGACGCTTGGACCACGACAAAGCGCTGCGGTTTCTCGCGATCTGCTGGTTTTACATTACTCTGCAAAAGCGCCGCTCGCAAAATAGTTTTACTATGGGGTAATTGCACAACCTTATCGCCGGTCTTGAACCCTGCGCAGTGCCTACGCCCCCGCGCGGGAGGATGTTTGATTTACTGGGCCTATTAGAGTGGCCTGGGGAGCTTCTGAATAATTCTGAGCGGCGAATAAAAGAGAGAACAATGGGAAAATTCACCAGCTTATTGATTGGCCTGATGCTGGGTGGTGTACAAGCTGCCGTGGCTGCAGAGCCGGTAGATCCTTTTTGGCGCAATGCGACAGTCTATTTTATGTTGCCGGACCGTTTTAATAACGGCGATCGCAGCAATGACTTCCCCTACGGCCGCAAAGACGATGCGGCATACCTGCGTGGCTTTGAGGGAGGGGATCTGCGCGGCGTTATCGAGAAAATTGAAGCGGGGTATTTTAATGATCTCGGAGTCGATGCTATCTGGATGGCCCCGGTGATTGAGAACATCCATGGCTACAATGAGTCCGATAAACGCACCTACGCTTTCCATGGCTACTGGCCTAAGGACTGGACTGCCGTAGATGCCAACTTTGGCACTGAAGCAGACCTGGCGGAATTGATTGAGGTAGCTCACAGCCAGGGGATTCGCGTATTGCTGGATGTAATTCTCAATCACACCGGGCCAGTCACTGAACAGGACTCCAGATGGCCCTCGAGTTGGCTGCGCAATAGCCAGCAATGCGATTGGTCCGACTATGCCGGCAATGTTGAGTGTGCAATTCACGCGAACCTGACGGATATCCTCACGGAGAGCGAGAAAGATGTCGAGTTGCCGCCGCAACTGGTGGCAAAGTGGAAAAAAGAAGGCCGCCTGCAGCAAGAGCAGCGTGAACTGGATGCCTTTTTCGAGCGCACTGGCTATCCCCGCGCCCCCAAATATTACCTGATCAAGTGGTTAACCGACTGGGTGCGTGAATACGGTGTCGATGGTTTTCGTGTGGACACCGTCAAACACGTAGAGCCACAAGCCTGGGCAATACTGAAAAACGAAGCGGATATAGCCCTGGCGGAGTGGAAGGCTGAGAACCCGAAGAAGAAATTGGACGATCGCAATTTCTTTATGGTGGGTGAGGTTTACCATTTCGGCGTTAACAACTTTGGTCCCAGTGTTGGTCGCTCTTACGATTATAGCGATCGGAAAGTGGACTATTATCAGTACGGTTTTGACAGCCTGATTAACTTCGATTTTGCCCAGGTTGCGGGCAAGCCAGCGGAGGATATTTTCTCCAGCTATTCCTCCTCCTTGAACAGTGGTGAACTAAAAGGGCTCGGTGTCCTAAATTATCTAGGCTCCCACGATGACCATCACTCATTTGACCGCGAGCGCCAGCACACACTGAGTGCCGCAAGTAAACTGATGTTGGCGCCCGGTGCAGTGCAGATATATTACGGTGATGAACTGGCGCGCCCCATGATTGATGATCGCGCATTCGGCGACGCCTCTATGCGCACCAATATGAACTGGGATGACTTGGAAAAGCCGGAAACCCGTGCATTGCTGGCTCATTGGCAGAAGCTTGGGCAGTTTCGTCGATCGCACCCGGCAGTTGGAGCTGGTGTACACCAGAAGCTGGAGGATAAGCCTTATACATTCTCCCGCACCTTATCTGGTGAGCAGCCGGTAGTTGTGGCGATGGAACTGTCCGCGGGTGAGAAGAGCGTATCAGTTAAAGGTGTGTTTGCCGATGGTATCGAACTGACCGATTACTACTCGGGCAAGCGAGCCAAAGTTGAGGATGGCAGGGTGAATTTCGATACAGAGGGAACTCTGCTACTGCTATCTGCTAAATCGCAGTAAATCCAAAAAAGAAAGCCCCTGCAGATAGCACTGCTGGGGCTTTCAGCATCCTTGAAAATGGGATGACTTAATCGTTGTTCATTGTTGTTGTGGTGAACTGGTTACATACCATCACATCAACGTCCAACTGGCCAATTACACGCTCGGCAGTATTGCCACGCAGGAATGAGCCGGTCTCGCCGTACTGATTCATGGTTCCCATCACGACCAAGTCTGCATCGATCTCACGGGCCACCTCCTCAACAACATCACTGGTATAGCCGCGCTTTACGTGAATGCGATGGGTGGGGACACCGGTTTTATCGGCAAGCTTGGCCAAAGCACCGCGATCTGGGTAGAGCATGGAATCCAGGAAAGCGTTTACGAGGTGTAGCTCTGCTCCGTAATGACCTGCGATATAGGTCGCGCGTTCGCTGATCTGGCGATTGAGCTCGCGCTGCTCGAGGGTTTTTGCCTGGTAGTTAACGGTAGCCAATACAACTTTGCGCTCGTCCTTGGCGCCGGGGCGAATCAATACTACTGGGCAGCGCGCTGTTTTCAGGACTCGCCATTTGGATTCGGCGAAGGTAAAGCGACGGCTGCTCTTCGCGTGTACTGGTAGGTAGATCATTTCTGCGTTGCAACGCTTTGATTCCTGCACGATGGCCGCCTGCCAATCACTGGACCAGCAAACAGTGATCTCACAGGAAAGACCAGCTTCTGAGATGGGTTCACGAATTTGTTCACGGAACCACGACTCATCGCGAAATAGGTGGTCGTTAACTGCACGGGTATCCACCGCTTCACCATCAACTGCGACGAATACAGCCAGTCGCGGCTGAGGATTGCGTCCACGTGAAGTGATCAGGGCTCGCTCCAGAGCTACATGCTTCTCATCGTTAGGGTCCACTACAACGAATACGGTGCTTTGCTGCTCCATTTTTTCTCCTCAACTAAGCGTGTTACTGGCCAGTGCGACCTGCAGTTGACCAAGAGGTCTAATCTATCATGATGGGGTGGTCAGCCCGAGTACCTGACTGTCCCATTTGTCGAATTTGGCGCCTATCTCATCGAATAATTTTGTTGCGCATAATGGCGAAGTTGGGGGTGGGGGTATTGAGGTAGATCAAGTTTATAGGTAGCGCGTGCAAGCCCTACTAGAACCAAAATGCGGGTGACCAGAATTCAAAATGTATTCTTGCCTGGTAGCGTTATTGAGAGCTGGTTGGAGTATGTTGGGATTGGAATTACTTAGAGAGTGGGGGGCTAACTACAACACCATAAGTAACTATCGGCTACAGGCTCTTTGAGTTAAGCCGTGATTGGTTCTTTTAGTCTTTCCCAAAGAAACTTACTCGGTGAAGAGGGAGCGCGCACTATACGCGCGTCCCTAGTGCTCAATTCGTAAGGTTTAGACTTCCCGATACTGGTCAATGAGCGCTTTGATATTTTTCTTAAGTACAGCGCCAATATCTCCACCTGCACCGCCCACGGACAGATCACTATCGGCGTGAGCCTTGTATTTAACATCACCGGTTTCGGAGTCCTTAACAGTCAGGACAGAGTCAACGCCTCCCTTTCCTGCGCCAAAGCCAACAGCCCAGCGCAATGCGCGATTTCCGTATTGAACCTTCACATCAAGATCAACGAGCAAAGTCTTGCCTTCAGCTTCATCTAAGGAATTGACGAGTTGATAATCGCTCTCTCTGGCAAATTCCTCGAGTTCACTGCGGGTATGGAGCTCCCAATTTTTCATTTTTTCCTGTAGGGCACTATTGTTTTTGGCTGCACTTTCATTTGAGTACACCCTTACATCTTGTATTAATATATTTTTATAGTCTTCAAAACTTTGCGCTTGAACGTCTGTTTTTACGTGTGCGACACCACATCCGTATAAAGCTGAAAGTGTCACGGCAAGGCAAAACACCTTTATTCCTTTGAAAAATTTCATCCTTTTCCCCTTAATTTGAATATAAAAGCTGAAGCTTCACAGTAGGGATCGAGCCCTAGCTGTCTATTTCAGTTGCCGGCTGAGCAGTTTTATAGTTAGTGCAGATGGAATGAAGTACATGTTCACTGCCCGGTAAGTTTACAAGGAAAATACATTACTTTCTCTACTGATAAGGTTAGATCACACTTGAATGAAGCTATGGTGCCAAGTTGTAAGGCAATTTCCTTCAGATACACTATGCCAAAACTTGAGCCTGCAGTCTGAGGAACTAATCAAAATTGTCTAGCGCAATAGCTTAGATGCATAGCAGGTTTTGTATGGCAGATTGCCACATCTACTGTAAGAGGTAGGTAGATAAACTTAGTGATTTGGGTGTTTAAGTGACAAATTGAAGTGTTTTTAGAAAGGTTCTATGTTTAACGCCCGTCCCTCTTGCTAGCGACTGGTAGAGAGATCAAAACGCAAAACATGTATTTGTACCGTCGTTTGTTATATATTTTTAGCTACTGATTGAACTGACACAAATCCAGTTCCCGACCATTAAGGTAACCGTACTGGGTACCTAAAACGTAGTTAAACAAAATGTAAGCCCTGAAATGTCGCAGAGGTGTAGTTCATTGGCTAGTTATATGCTATTTATCAATTAGCAATTTCTTTATTCATTCTACTTGACTCATAACGCGCTATAAAAGGTTTAAGCGTTACAGAGAAACTGCGAAGTGAAGCTCCAGCCCTGTCTGCGTGACTTTCATTAATCTGTTATGAATTTTCGATATTCCAGTTGTCTACGACATTTGAGTAGATTAATTCTCTAATGCTAATTATTAACGTCGATATACCCAGGGCTAGCGCACCCATACCCAGTTTGAAAGTGTAGTCGCATAGCGAACTAGATAACTCGGCTAGCCGGAAGCAGTTTAACTTTTCACTTAGCACCATTTCATCTTGTGCTACAGTAAATGCGCCTTTGCAAAAATCTTTAATATTAAAATGAGCACAAGAAGATGCAGCACTGAGTGCGTACCATGCAACAAATGCAGATAATAAGGCAAGTGAAAGAAAGGTTAATTGACGCCAGCTAAACTTCAATTGCTGCCTCCATTTATACTCGTCGAACAGTCGAGTTATTTCTTGTAAGCCCAGCGCACATAATGCAGGATTATGTCGATTTTCTCGATATCCTGGATGCAATATTACTCTAGACTAGGGGAAATAAGGCATTACTACAGCTATAACGGAGCTGTGTAAACATCCAAATCATATGGAGACGCTATAGCTATAGAGTTGGCTGAAGAGCTTGCTCGTGGAGATAGACCTTGAGGTCGGGCGATTGAATAGGTGGGGGAAGGTTGGGTGGCTGAAGAGGCTCTTGTTATTTCAGTTTACTGTGCCCTTAAAGCTCCAAGCTTCAAAGAAGCGTTGCTGATGGCTGTTAATCACGATGGCGATCTAGATTCTACAGGCTCTATTAGCGGAATCCTGATTGGTGCCAATTAGGGTGTGGGTGCAATTCTTGCAAACTGGTTGGCTCAACTTGAGCTATCTGATGAGATATCAGAAATAGGTCAGGATCTACTGGAGTTTTGAGATTGGCCTGTAAGTGAGTTTGATGAACACTGTGATTATGCTCATGGAATAACTAAGAAATATCTGGGGTATTAATTTCTATCTATCTAGAGTCATTGCTAAGAAGTGCTCACATACCGTCATTACTTCAAGCATTTAAAGCTAGAGTTGTGAGTGATTCTGATTTCCCGTCTGTTTAAATTTTGGTCTTAAAAGCCAAATTATCTTCGCTATTTAGACCTGTAGCACAAATATCTACTACGCCCCCTATAGGGAGGATGTGCTCTCAAGCACTGATTATTAGCCTTCCAAATGCCCGAATAGTTGTAATTTCGGGTTTGCAGTAGCACAGGAGGTGCATATTGCCGCTGCTGTTCGGTATCTGTTCACATACTACCGGTTTATTGATGCCTTTGGTGGTCTGTGGATATCTCAGGATGAGTGATCAATTGGCCGGGTATTGAAATCCAGCGGTTTAGATACTGCGTAGTTGGGGTTTCCAAATATCTGGCTTGAATTGCAAAAAATAATAAATGGTCACCTGTGATGATAAGCCTGAACTTTTCTTCGCCGCTTTCGGTGCTTCCCACAAATTCTTTTCTTGAGCGAATGCCTATTGGTTGTGTCGCTTGAGGAGAATATTTCTAGCTCCTACTGTGGGGCGAATGCAATCCAAGTATTTGCAAGTGCCTGGGAAAAGGCGTGCTTATAGGTTGACCCTATTTATGTAGAAATGGAGAGCCATTAATCATTGGTGGGCAACTGCTCCAGGGGTTCTCCTTATACAAAAAAGATAACGACTACAGATGAGAGAAAAAGGAAAGCTAAAATGAAAAAACAATTTCCGTTAAAAGGGCTTCTGGGAGGCGCGAGTATCGTACTCGGAGCCATGTCCAGTACCCATGCCAGCGCAGGCACGGCCTTTGTACACCTGTTCGAATGGAGCTGGAATGATATCGCCAGTGAATGTGAGGAGTTCCTGGGGCCGAAAGGTTTTGACGCGGTGCAGATCTCCCCGCCCCATGAACATATCAGCCACTCCACCTGGTGGGCGCGCTACCAGCCGGTTTCCTACACTAACCTGACCAGCCGCAGCGGTACCGAGGCTGAGTTACAGAGCATGATCAGCCGCTGTAATGCGGCAGGTGTAAAAGTCTACGCAGATGTAGTCATCAACCATACGGCGGCCTGGAATGGTGGAGGCACGGGTTGGGGCGGTACCGAGTGGACATTGTTGAATCACCCCGGTGAGTTTTCCTCTTGGGATTATCACTCCGATTGCACTATTGATAACTATAGCGATGCGAATAACGTCTGGAATTGCCGCTTGAGTGGACTTCCAGATTTGGATACTGGTTCCAGTTATGTTCAGCAGACCCTGGCCGATTACCTAAATAAATTACAGGGTATGGGCGTTGATGGTTTTCGTGTAGATGCGGTTAAGCATATGTCTCCCAGCGATATGTACAGCATCATGAGTAAAGCTGGTAATCCCTGGATCTTTTCTGAAGTTATCGGCGCAGCTGGCGAAGCCTCTGAAATCCAGCCATCAAATTATACATTCCTGGGCCGTGTGACTGAATTTAAGTACGGCACTGATGTAGCGAGTAATTTTAACGGACAAATTAAAAACCTCGCCAGTATTGGTGAGAGTTGGGGACTTTTATCTTCCAGCGATGCAGTTCACTTTATTGACAACCACGATCGTGAACGTGGCCACGGTGGTGGCGGTAACCTGACCTATCACGATGGCTACAAGTACAACCTGGCCAACGTTTTTATGTTGGCACACCCCTATGGCTATCCGAAGGTAATGTCAGGTTATGACTTTACCGATACCGATATTGGTCCCCCCAATACTGGTCCGGAGAGTTGTGAAAACAACGAATGGGTATGTCAGCACCGATGGGGCAATATTGCCAATATGGTGGGTTTCCGTAACTACACCGACGGCACCAGTATGGAAAATTGGTGGGATAACGGAGATAACCAGATTGCCTTTGGACGCGGTGATAAAGGCTATGTCGTTATCAATAACGAGGGTAATTCTTTCAGCCAGACACTGTATACAGGCCTTCCTGCTGGGGACTACTGCAATGTCCTGGCGGGAGATGATGAGTGCAGTGGCGATGTTATTTCCGTAGGCAGCAATGGCTTTGCAACTTTCAATGTTGCAGCTTATTCCGCTGCTGCCATTCACGGTGGGCAGCTATCTGGTTCCTGTGGTGATGAATGTTCTGGTACAGGTTTCCCCAGCCTTTATTTCCGTGGCACAGCCAATAATTGGGAAGCAACGGCTTTTGAATTGGTAGCAGATAATACCTGGCAATTGGTGGTCAATTTTGATGGCCAGGCAGACCAACGCTTTAAGTTGGATATCTACGGTGACTGGGCCGAAAATTACGGTGACGATGGTGCTGATGGCACGCTGGATCAAACCGGAGAAGATATCTATACCTCTGTAACCGGTAACTACTTAATTGAAGTAAATGATGAGACTCTGGCCTATTCGATCACCGAGGTCTCTTCCCAGCAAGCACCCACTGCAAGTGTGACTCCAGTATCCAGCACCGTAGAAGTCAATCAGAGTGTCACCCTGGATGCCAGCAGCTCTACTGATAGCGACGGTAGTGTGATTTCCTATAGCTGGAGCAGTGGCGGTAGTTCTTCCTCGACGACTTTGAGCTTCGCCAGTGCGGGCACTTATTCCGAGACAGTCACTGTTACTGACAACGATGGCTTAACCGATAGTGCTACGGCAACCATTACCGTGACTGATCCCAATGCTGGTTATGCTCAAAACTTTACGGCATTAAATTTCCGCGGTACGCCCAATAGCTGGGGCACTCAGGCGATGACCCTGGTTGCAGATAATACCTGGCGTGCCACTGTGGTGTTTGATGGCAGCAGTAACCAGCGCTTTAAGTTTGATGTCAGCAGTGACTGGGCTGAAAACTACGGGGATAACAATGCGGACGGCTCTCTGGAGCAGGGTGGGGATGATATCTACACCGATGTATCAGGGACTTATATTGTTGAGGTTAATGATGAAAACCTGAGCTACAGCCTAACCTGTGCAGACTGTGGTAGTTACGCATCCAACTTTTCCTCACTTTACTTCCGTGGCACGCCAAATAGTTGGGGTGCTGACGTTATGGAATTAGTAGCCGACAATACCTGGGAAATCCAGGTAAATTTTGATGGTCAATCGCAGCAGCGTTTCAAGTTTGATGTTAATGCTGACTGGAGTGAAAACTACGGCGATAGCGACTCCGATAGTGACTTGGAGCAGGGTGGGTCTGATATCTACACTTCTGTAAGCGGAAGCTACAAGGTGCAGGTGAATGATCAAACTATGATGTACACACTGATCACTTTATAGCTTTTGGAGCCAAGCAGGTTGAAATTACGACCTGCTTGGCTTCTGGTCTTTAAAGTATGAAGACCAATTAATTCAGAAGCAGAATTCTATCTTGTGATATTTATTGAACCCTCTTCAGTAAGCCAGCCTAACTCATAAATACCATCATTGTTGCTATCGATAAATCTTAAGCTATTTTCGACCATCATAGGGCCTAGTTCCGGTGATGTGGAAATTATTTTTCCGGTCCATGGGTCCATTTCTACAATATAGTGCAGCTCATTATTTTCGACATTTAACAGTAGATTGCGATGTGAAGTTCCGTAATTTTGTACGACAATAGAGCGAACGTCATATCCTTCTAGGGAAGTTAAATTCTTGAATTCCAAACTGCTGTTGACCACTATAATCCATGCTTTGGAATAATATTCCATTAAAATAATAACTTCATCGATAGAATCTCCGTCTAAATCTCCTGTGCTTAATTGAGATATCTTTGAGTTAGGATTCCCTTGGCCTTCAGGAATGTCGGTGTGAATGTTGAATTGGGCTGAAATTGACTGATAGTCATCATCGCTGGTAAAGAGGCTGATAGTTTCCGTATCGGTAGAAACTACGTCTAGTAGCCCATTATTATCAATATCTACAAGCTTTATATCTATGCCTCCACCAACGTCATGGCTCCAGAGTAATTCGTAGCTATCCATATCGTAAGCATAGATACTAGCGTCCTTAGTTGTTGCTATCATGCTGGTTTTGTCATCGCTACCAAGCTGGCCTGCGGTGAGAGCAACTACTTCTTCACTCATGGGGCTACCAGACCAAACAATAGATTCCGAGAAAATGTCATAAAGCCCCGGGGTTTTCTCATTTACAAAAGCAAATTTTTCGGTGCTATCATTTTGAAGGTCTAGCATAATACCTGCTGTTATTTTATTTTCAATCTCCGGTATTGCAGAGCTAAAAGAGATAATATTTGTATCGGGGTTTAAAGACATTATGTGAGGATCTTCCCTGACGCCTTCTCCTAGACTCAAAGCAGATATCTTGGAGCTGTCTGCAGATTTTGATTTTATATCAACAAGTTTCTCTTCGAGGTCCCTCATATTAATACCAATTTCCCATTCTAATTCTAAATCTTCGTCACCTGAAAGATCTGAATAAATTTTTATTTCGTCACGGTTTCCGAAAAAATATTCTAGTTCAGGATCTGAATCCAGATTGGCTACTCTCATATTGTCCCCCCAGGCTGAGGGACGTGAATTCCATTCAGGGATAAATTCTTGAGCATCTATGTCAAATGAGTATAGCTGTGATCTGCCGACACTATTCTCTGTTGCAAGAATTCTTAGAGTTGTGTCCTCTGGTGATAAGAAAGTGGTAAATTGATTAGTTTTGACTTCATTTTCTATTTTAATTGCCTGAGTATTGGCGTCGAATAGTGTTAAAAATCCTGAGGTTGGGTGGATGCTGATTATTTCACCGATCCCATCCATGTCGATGTCTATAATATCAAGATCTGGGTTGTCCTTATCAGCATCTGTAAATCCATCTTCATAGTGCCAGCTTAAAGCATAATTGCCATCGATGTAGTCAAATACATAACCGCCGCCAAGTACAATTTCCAGTTCGCTATCACCGTCGAGATTGCCGACAGCAAATATCTCACCCAATTGAAGAGCTTCAGATTGCCATTTTACTGAATAGTCATCACTATTTAAAATAACCAGTTGCATTTGATCTTCAATATCACCAGGCTCTGAGTCGTACGAAGTATATATATCGACAAGGACAATAATTTCTAAACTCTGATCGTTATTTAAATCTGTAACGGAAACTTGCTCAATTTCATTACCTGTGAGAGTGGCTACTCTTTTAGGTTTTAAGTTGTTATCGAATAGAAATAATCCCGTCGTATCGTGAGACTGATTAAAATCTCCCTCAAGTCCTGCTAAAAGCTCTTCTTTACCATCGTTATTTAAGTCTGCGAAGGTAAGGCTAGATATGTAATAATTATTATTTCTTTTAGTGGAAATTTCTTCACCACTAGTTAATAAGTAGGGATACTCCCACTTAATAGCATATTCTTTACCATTAGAGCCGAATGCATACAACCTGCGCTCACCATTGGTGGCTACGATTTCCTTGATTCCATCGCCATCAATATCCCCAATTGCCACATCATTTGGCCAGTGTGAGATTTCAATATAGCCATTTGATAACGGTATTTCCCGTTCTGCATCTACGACTTTTAATACCCTGCTTTCGCTATGGGAGTAGTCTTCTTGAAACAGTGAAACTTCCCATTGGACGTCCATTTCTTTATCAAACATTGGTCCAGTGGGCGTCCAATTAATATTACCCTCTTCATCAATTTCCATACCATTTGGACGAGCTAGAAAATCTAGGTTATAGGGGTCGTTATCAAGGTCCTCTACTATTACCTGAAAGGCTGTCGGAATTCCATACTGGACAACGTCCGGCATATTAACAATAGACATTACAGGTAGTGCATCTTGAATCTCTGTACTAGCCGTTGCTTCACCTGTAAGCTCTCCATCCGAAACAATCACTTTTACTGCTACTTCATCATTTTTCAAGAAATGAGTAGAGGGTAAAAGATTGGTTGTGATATTAGAAACTTCTTCGTTGTTGACGGTCCAATAATATTCAATATTTAAGGGGTCGTTATCTATATCTGAAATACTGATCGTGGCTTCAATATCAGTGTTCGTGAAAGCAGGTAAATTTGAGAAGCTTAAGCTTTCAACTATAGGGGCTCTATTTTGAATAATGATGGAAGTATTTTGCGAAACAGAATCTTCACCGTCAGTGATATAAGCTTCTATACTAATTGTATCCCCGTGATTAAAATGGGATGCAGCTAGTTTAGATTCTGTTTCTTCACTGATGATTTGATTATTATTTTTCCAGGTATATGTAACTTCTAGTTGATCTCCGTCTTCATCTGAGGCATCAAGTTGAACAGATAGAACATTATCGTTGTAGGCTGGGTTTGGGGTGATAGATAAACTATTTATAACCGGAGGTGTATTACTAGCTCCACCGCCTTGTCCCGATCCTCCACTTGAATCACTACTGGATGATCCTCCGCCTCCACATGCGGTAAGTATCGAAGAAATTAGTATGATGCCTACGGTGTTAGTAATAGGTTTATCATGAAAAATACACACATCACTCTCCATATGTAAGTACCAAGTTCAGTTCTTTGCGTTGATATAGAATTGGTATTTTAGTGCCAATTTTGATGGACTTAGTAGAGCACATTATGAACAGATAAAAATTTAATTTATATACGTGTTGGTTGGATAATTGTGGGGCTTATCACACTTTATTAATGGTTTTTTACTTGTGTTGTATTTGTTGGAACGATTGTTTTATATATTTCGGTGTAGGATGTAATAATCGATGATAGGTTATAATTTTGGTAAGTTGAATTTTTTATAGTCAGTGATTAGGTTGTGGTTTGCTTTGATGTTTCTGACTAAGAGTTTTAAGTTTGTGTTGCTTTTTTTAGGTATATTTTTAATCTTTCTTGAAGCTGTAAGTTAATTGCCTTTAAGGAATAAAATAAAGAGTAAGCAAACTTCTATTACGGTCTGCTTGCTCTTTCCTTATTTTAGTAAATAGTTTTACTGCCTAGATTTCACCGTTAACTTAATTGCTCTCTCCTTCCTTGGGTATTAATGCTTGTTGTAGCGCCTGCAATTTTGCAATCTCTTCTTGATTTAACTCTGGGTTCGATTCACAACGAGGATCGGTTTTTTGCAGCAAGGCGAGTATTTCTTTTGTCAGTGGTATGGGTTCACAGCCGTGTCCGGTTTCGCAAATTAAATCCCACTGCGGTCTGGCTTGGACATGACAGGCAAAGCAGTTACCTCCAAAACGGTTAACTACATCAACAAAACCTCGCTTACGGATTTTGCTGCCTTCCTCAGAAACATCCAGTTCAAAAAACTCCCAATCTTTAGTGGCGGGGTTAAAGCCTTTTTGGTGTTTGACCATCACTTCCCCGGGGACTAACTGGACCACTGATCCAGGAGGATAAACACCTCCAGTGTTGGAGTTTGCGACCTCTAGAGTCCCATCCAGATCTCCCAGTAAATTATCCACATAAAACCCCCGCACCTTGGTCATATCTCGGATGCAGTTAAAAGTCTCGTCTGCCACCTGGATAGGTGCTTCGCTCTGTTCAGCCTTGTTAGTTTTAGCCATTGTAGGAAGTGCTACTGATGCTAAAAGTGCAGCCAAAATTATGTTTAGTGGTGAAAAATAGTGGCTAGGTTGTCGGTTCATAATCTCCCCTTGCATATCAATTTCGGCTTTTATTTAAATTGTGCGCAATATAGTTGTGGGCAATATACATGAGGTAGTGTTTATGTCAAGCGAGTTACCTGATGAGTATGGTTAGGGATTGTCGGGATTATGTTGTGAGAAAGGGGGTAGGGTGGGTATAAATTGCTGTGCTTAAGCGTTCTTGGAGGGGAGTAGTCCCCTCCAGGGCTGAGTGGCTATTTCTGGGGAGCAGTGGATATTGCAAAGATATGGCTTTCGTAGGGTGCCAACAGGATCTTTGTGGAGGCTTGGTCTTTTTCCAAGATAAGGTTTGCCACCTTATTGGATATCTGGCTTTCAGCCAGGTAGCTGCCCGGTTGTAGTTTCCAGGCCTCTAGAAGTGCTGTAGGCAACTGAAAATCAAACTCCACTGCCCTGTTATCGAAGTTGGCGATTACCAACAATTTTTCATGTTCACTCCAGCGGGCAAAGGAGAATTGTTTTTCCCCATAGCCAGAGTTTTGCTTGCGGTTGTAGCTGTGCAAGTCCAGGTAATCGCCAAGTAAGGCCGGGCTCTGTTTGGAGAAATTAAGCAGGCGCTGGTAGAAGCTGCGCAGCTCTTTTTCTTCTTTTGTCAGCAGTGCAGTGTCAAAAGCGCCCTCATTGTTCCAGCGGCGCACACTGGGTACTGACCAGTAGTCGAAAATGGTGGTGCGGCTGGCTTTGCCGAACCCAGCATCTTTGTTGGCGGGTTCTCCCAACTCCTGGCCAAAGTAAACCAAAGTAGGGGCTGGAGAGAGCGCGGCAGATACCAGCATTGCAGGTTTGCCTGCCTCTGGGTTGCCAGAAAATTGTGGGCTGGCAATACGCTGCTCGTCGTGGTTCTCCATAAAGCGCAACATATGAGAGGAGATATCTACCAGGCTTGCCTGCACCTCTGCGATTTTATCTGCGCTGCCCTTGTTCTCCATGACCGCACGAATAGCGTCGTAAGTGCCGACTTTATCGTAGAGATAATCCATTTTGCCCAGGTGCAGATAGTCCCGATAGCGTTCCGGAGTATAGATTTCGGCAAGTAACAGTGTGTTGGGGTTGTGCATTTTGATGGAGGAATTCAGGTAGCTCCAGAATTCTACCGGCACCATACCGGCCATATCATAGCGGAATCCGTCCACGCCAAAGTCCAGCCAGTAGTGGGCGATATCGCGGAATTTTTCCCAGGTGTCTGGGACTTTCTTGTCAGCCCAAAACTGGGCGTGGGCCCGGTAGTCGCGCTCGGCATATTCCTGGGGTAGCTCAGAAAAATTCTTGCTGTCATCGGGGCGAACGCCAAAATTAATTTTGACGGTTTCATACCAGTCGTGCATGGCAGGTTGTGCACTGCGCGCGCCATTACCGGTCCATTTGGCTGGACTCTCTATAAACTGCCCATCGACAAGATCATTGGCCTCACCATTGAGAGGCTGATAACTGTCTTCTGCAACGGGCACGCGGAAGTCTTCACCCACCACATAGTAGAAATTGTTGTTGCGGGCGTAGGTGACCTGGGTGTTGTCGCCAGCTCCAAAATCCTGCACGCCTTGGGGCTTATCGAGAGAATGATAGGCGCGGGCTACATGGTTAGGCACTATATCGATAATTACTTTCAGGCCGGCCGCGTGGCTGCGTTCCACCAGTGCGCGGAATTCCTGTAATCGCTCTGCTGGGTTTTTGGCCAGGTCCGGGTTTACGCTGTAGTAATCCTTGATGGCATAGGGAGAGCCGGCGCGGCCTTTGACCACATCTGGATCATCGTTACTGATACCGTATTCGGTATAGTCGCCAACGAGCGCGTGGTGCAGGGCGCCGGTGTACCAGATATGGGTGGCACCCAGAGCGTGGATTTCACTCAGTGCTTTTGGGGTAAAGTCAGCGAACTTACCTACACCATTCTCTTCGAGTGTGCCCCAGGGTTTGTTGGTACTGTTAGTGTTGCCAAATAAGCGCGGTAGCACTTGGTAGATAACGGCTTTTTTCTCCGCAACTTTTTCAGCGGGCTGTATTTCTTCCGGGCTGCTCTCCTGGCTGCAGCCGGCAGTGCCGAATAGAGCAGCACCTAGTAGGGAAGCCGAAATAAGTTTGGCAATAAACAGGGAATGTAACTTCTTCATTGTTTCCTGATGACTTGAATTTTTTTGTCAGTGAACAGCGGTTTGCTGAATTATTGATTTTTGAGCATTAAATCCAGCGGTTCTTTGTGCCAGTCAAATTTAACCAGCAGTTGCTGCTTGCGCTTGTTGTACCAGGCCCCACGGGGTGCCTGAGCAAAGTCTTTTTCACTGTCGAAAATAGGCAGGGATTCGCCGGTAACATCGAGCTGCGCAGGCACTTGTTGCCAGTTGTGGATCTTTAAAGTGACCTTGCGGGATTCCGGCATACCGGTATAACCGTCTCCTTCGCGATTAAAGGCGAAGGTTAAACCCTGCTGTTTGTTTTCAGCTGAGAAATGCAGCTTCTCGTATTTGCCTTTTTCAAAAGCCTGTGCGGTAGCGCCATCATCTTCATAAACATAGCGCTCGGACTTTGCTGCTGATGGGTGCGCGTAGTAGTCCAGGGTCAGGTTTTTACTGGAGTAATCACGGCTGCTGTGGATATCGTCAATGGTGGGAATAATGGCGCCGGCCCGCACCAGCACAGGAATAGTTTTTAGGTCCACTTCTACCTGGGCCTGATCGCCAGAATATTGTTCATCAGTCCAGTAATCGAACCAGGTGCCGCCGGGCAGTTTTACCGCGACCTCATCCACATCTTCTTCCACGACCGGGGCGACGAGGAAGTCCTGGCCCCAAAGGTAGGCATCCTTGTAGTCCAGTAGGGAGAGGTCACTTTCGGTTTCGAAAAACAGCGGGCGCATCAGTGGCATGCCGGTCTGGCTGTTTTCGAAGGCGAGGGTGTAGTTGTAGGGCAGCAGGCGATAGCGCAGTTTTACATATTCGCGCAGGACATCGCGGGTGCGGCGATCGTGGAAAACCGGTTCGGAAGCAATATGCTCCTGGGCGTGCGGGCGGTAAACCGGTTGGAATACGCCGTACTGTAACCAGCGGATGTAGAGTTCGCGGTCAAATTTCTCACCGCCGGCAAAGCCACCCAGGTCTGAATGGGTGTAGCCAAAGCCCAGCAAGCCCATACTCAGAGCCAATTCCACCTGAGGCTGTAAGCCTCCCCATTCCCGAGCGACGTCGCCGGTCCAGGGGATCATTCCGTAGCGCTGGGAGCCGGCAAAACCGGAGCGCATCATAATAAAGGGGCGGCGCTCAGGGTGCTTTGCCGTTTGGCGTTCGTGGAGTAATTGCGCCCAGGCGTGGCCGAAGGCGTTGTGAATTTCATCGGCCATACCGATTGCGTGAACGGTATCGGAGGGGTGAACTTCCGGTTCACCCAGGTCGCCCCACCAGCCGGCTACGCCCTGTTCCAATAACCCGTCGTAAATATTCCAGAACCAGTCGCGGCCATCTTCGGAGAAGACATCGATCAGGCCGGTATTGCCGAAATAGAAATCAAAACGCTTGGGTTCTCCGGCCAGGTTTTTGGCCAGGGCATTATTCGCCACGGCTTCCTGCCAGCGCTCGGAGGTGGAGAGGACAAAAGGTTCGGTCACCAGGATGGTATTGATGCCGCGTTCTTTAAGGTCGGCCATCATCTTTTCTGGTTCGGGAAAGGCTTCCTTGTCCCAGGCCAGGTTGCCCATATGACCTTTTATATCTGGGCCAAACCAGTAGAGGTCCAACACCAGGGCGTCCAGGGGGAAATCTTCTTCGGCAAACTTATCCACGGTTGCGCGGACTTCAGCTTCGCTGTGATAGCCAAAGCGCGAGGCGAAGTTACCCAGGGCCCAACGGGGTGGCAGGGGCTGTTTGCCAGTTGTGGATACATAATTTTCCAGCAACTGTGGATAAGTATCACCGGCTACCACGATGTAAGCGGTGCGCCCGGCTACAGCTTCAAATTGCAGGATATCTTCTTCGTTTGCGCCCAGATCCAGGGTGCCGGTGGCAGAGTTGTCGAACAGCAGAATGTATTTGTTGCTGGACAGTACTGCTGGCAGGGAAAAATACATCTGGTTGGATTCGGTGGTGTATCCGTAATGGGCACGGTTATACAGGGGCAGGCGTTGACCGCGACGGTCCATCCCCATAACCCGCTCTCCGCCACCCAGCAGTTTTTCCTCTGGCGACAGTGCGAAACGGAATCCGCGCATCGTCTCGGTGGCAAAGAAACCACTCTCTTCACTCAGGATTTGTTCGCTATCGCGCAAGTACTCGATTCGGAAGGGAGACTTGTGGATGACCGCAGTAAGCGAGCCAGTGCGGTAAACGAGCTTGTCCCCTTGTTGCTCCAGCGTCGTCTCGGATCGGCCGGCAGAATTGGTGGCTAACGCGAATGAGGGCAACTGCTTCAGGCCTTCGCGGCGATAGTGCACCGATAGCGCTGACGGACCAACCGGGGTGAGAATGACCTCGCCCTCACTCGTCTGTACAGTTAGTGAGTCTTCGCTCATGGTGTGATCGCGGTAGTTGCGCTGTTCAGCGGCCAGGGATTGAGCGCTCAGGCAGAGTGTAGCTGCGAGGCACACCAGGCGCAGGAGTGGGAATTTTAGGATCATCGCGCGGGACTTCAGTTGCTTGATTAGGATTCACAGTTTCGTGTTGGCCCGGCGTATACGCATGGGCCTGAGTTTATCCTAAAGCGAAGGATCTGGCCCGCATCCCCCCCTGTGGGGGAGGATGGATGCTCCGGGAGTGCGTGTGAGAATGGCAGAATAAGCATAACTAGTGATGCGGTGACCTCTATGACCCAATCAGCAAGCAGCGCCGTTGCGCCGCAAGCCCAGCAACCGCGCTTGCCCTTTTGGCAGGTGTGGAATGTCAGTCTCGGTTTTCTCGGGGTGCAATTTGGCTTTTCCCTGCAAAATGCCAATGCCAGTAGAATCTTGTCTGATCTGGGGGCGGACCTTCACTCCCTGTCCCTGTTCTGGATAGTGGCGCCGCTCATGGGGCTTATTGTACAGCCGATCGTGGGTTCAGCTTCGGACCGGACCTGGAGTCGCTTTGGTCGCCGCAACCCCTTTATTCTTTTTGGAGCCATCGCCGCAGCCCTGGGGATGGCGTTTATGCCCAATGCCGGGATTGTGGTGGCGATAGTGGCCCCCATTATCTTTGGCGGCGTTATGTTGGCCCTGATGGACGCGGCCTTTAACGTGACCATGCAGCCTTTCCGCGCTCTGGTATCCGACATGGTGCCATCAGAGCAGCGCACCCTGGGTTACTCGATACAGTCTTTGCTGATTAACATTGGCGCCATCTTCGGCTCCATGTTGCCATTCATCCTGACTAATGTGATTGGTCTGGAAAATACTGCCCGTGCGGGAGAGGTGGCGCCCTCCGTTATATGGGCTTTCTATATCGGAGCCACAGTGCTGCTGGGTAGTGTGTTGTGGACTGTGCTGCGCACCAAGGAGTATCCGCCGGAGCAGTACAACGCCTATAAAGGTCTCGACTCCGCGCAACTTGAGCGGGAGAGACAGCAAAAAGCCCCACTGGCAAAGCGCTTGATCGGTTTTTTCCAGCTGCTAATTAAAATGCCGCGCACCATGCGCCAGCTGGCCCTGGTGCAATTCTTCTCCTGGTTTGCCCTGTTTATTATGTGGGTTTACACCACGCCTGCGATCACTCAGCACGTTTGGGGAGTGGAAGCCAAGTGGTTTGATCCCGCCTATCTGGAAAGTGTCCAAGAAATTCCCGCACATATCGCTGCTGCCAAGGGTGCTGCCGGTGACTGGGTAGGAATTATTTTTGCTGCTTACTCCCTGTTCGCAGCGATCTTCTCCATTGTCCTGGCCCGTTTGTCTCAGGTGCTGGGGCGTAAGCTCACTTACTCCCTATCGCTGGCACTGGGCGGTTTGGGATACATCAGCTTCCTGTTCTTCCAGGGGGGTGATCCCACACAGGTGAATCTGTTGATTACAGAAGTTTCCGTACCCAGTGGCGCCCTGGGATTATTGCTACCGATGGTGGGTGTGGGCATTGCCTGGGCCGCTATTCTGGCGATGCCCTATGCGATCCTCTCCGACTCGCTGCCGGCGGATAAGACCGGTGTTTATATGGGGATTTTTAATTTCACTATCGCCGCACCACAGATTGTTTCCGCCCTGGTAGCTGGCTTGATATTGAAAACAGTTTTCGAAAACCAGGCAATTTACATCATTGTATTGGCGGGGGTGTGTATGTTGCTTGGCGCTATATCGGTGGCGCTTGTGAGGGAGAGTTCAGAACCCGAGCCCGCATTAAAGGCAACTACTACAGCTTGATAAGAAGTTGTAAAAGATCGTTAGAAAAGCCCCTATTTGGGGCTTTTTTATTGCCGGGATTCCAGGTTTTCCCAAATTTTTCGCATTTATGAGGCTGCGGAGTTTTATGGCGGCATTTTGACAGTCTGGTGTGAGCGTACCTAGACTGGGCGAATCTCACCGGAAATGAATTAAATTATGTCGATATTCCCTGCTATTGATCAGGCATTAGAGGCTTTTGCCAGTTTTGTCTGGGGTCCCCCCTTATTGGTGCTACTCGTTGGTGGAGGCCTCGCGCTATTAATCTATTCTCGTGGCCGTCCCTACCGCCATCTTGGGCACAGTATTGGGCTTTTAAGTGGCCGATACGATGACCCCAATGACCCTGGACAAGTGAATCACAGCCAAGCGCTATCCACAGCGCTGTCGGGAACCCTAGGGTTGGGCAATATTTCCGGGGTTGCCATCGCAATTACGATTGGTGGACCTGGGGCGATTTTCTGGATGTGGGTAACTGCCTTGGTTGGGGTGGCTACCAAGTTCTATACAGCGACGCTGGCGGTGATGTTTCGCGGTCGCGATGCCTCCGGGGAACTGCAAGGTGGCCCCATGTATGTTATTCGCGAGGGGTTGGGCCGACGCTGGATGCCGCTCGCAGTACTGTTTGCCGTGGCGGGACTCTGCGGTATGTTGCCGGTGTTTCAGTCCAATCAAACCACGCAGCTACTGCGGGAGTCTTTTGCTGAGCCCTTGGGTTGGGTAGCGCCCGGAGGTTCATTCACTTTTGATTTTGTTATTGGCTTATTAATTGCTGTTGCATCGGCCTATGTTATAGCCGGTCGTATCCAGCGTATCGGTAAATTCTCCGCAAGAGTAGTGCCGGGCATGGTGCTATTTTATCTGGGCATGACCCTTGTGGTAATTGCCAGCTTCTGGGAGCAGGTACCGGCAGCATTTGCGTTAATTTTCTCGGACGCTTTCAGCGGTCAAGCTATTGCTGGAGGTACTCTGGGTTCGGTCATCACAGTAGGGGTGAGCCGGGGCGCATTTTCTAATGAAGCGGGTATAGGCACAGAGTCTTTGGCCCATGGTGCAGCTAAAACCCGTGAGCCCGTTCGAGAAGGCGTGGTTGCCATGCTGGGCCCCATTGTAGACACACTGGTTATCTGCACTTGTACTGCCCTGGTGATACTACTGACTGGCGCTTGGCAGCAGGAAGGGGATATTGCCGGCGTTACCCTGACTGCACAGGCATTTTCTCAGGTGTTTGGGCAGTTCGGCCCAATTTTGCTACTGCTAATGGTCCTTCCGCTGGCTTTCAGCACTATCGTTACCTGCTGGTATTACGGCATGAAATGCTATGTTTTTCTTTTCGGTGGCCGCTGGCAGGGTCTTTATACCGGACTTTACATGGTGCTGATTATATTGGGTGCGGTGGCTTCTTTAAGTGCCGTAAACAGCATCATCATCGGGATGTATGCAGTAATGGCGATTCCAACAATGGTGTCTACTTTATTACTGGCGAGGCATGTTAATCGAGCGGCTCACGATTATTTTACCCGTATGGATTTAACAAAGAGAAAAGAGGCCGAGGCTTCCTAATTAAAAAAGGCGGACTAAATAGTCCGCCTTTTTTATGGTTGGTAAAAATTTACCTGTTACTTCCAATTCAAGGCACCACGGACACTTTGGTACCAACCTTGGCGTGGGCATAAAAAATCTTAGCCATATGCCAGGGGATACGAATACAGCCATGAGAGGCGGGATATCCCGGGACGTGGCCAGCATGCATGGTAACGGGGCCATTGATACGCATCATGTAATCCATAGATGCCCCGCGGAATCGAGAACCCGCAGGTTTGCGGTGGCGGCGCACATCCACATTGCTGCGCATTACATAGCCCCGTGGGCTGATGTAGTGACCGTACAGATTTGATCGATGGCTGTATTTCTTCTGTGAAATACGGAAGTTACCGGTAGGTGTGCGGTGTCCGGGTTTACCAGTAGATACTGGGGACATACCGGCCAGGCGCCCGCCTTTATAGAAGTATGCCATTTGATCACTGAGGTCGATCACAATACGCGGTGTTCCCTGAATATTGGACTTAAACCACATATGGCGGCTATGTCGTGGATTCGCCGCGTATCTGGAATGTGTTCCGTATCTGGAGTGAGCCCGATAATTCCTGTTGTATCGGGAATGCGCCCTGTAATTTCTGTTGTATCGGGGGTGTGCTCTGTAGTCCCGGTTGTGCCTTGAGTGCGATCTGTAATTCCTGCTATGCCGTGAATTTGCTCGGTAGTCCCTGCTATACCTGGAGTGTGCTCCGTAGTTTCCATGTCCATGTTGAGCGCTGTATCGCGAATTATAGCGGGAATTGGAATAATCCACGGCATAGGTCAGTGGGGCAAGAATTGCAGATCCCACAATCACTACGGCAGCGGCGAATGATGATTTTTTGCGTAGAGATCCCTTCTGTTTCGTGGAAATGGATTGATGATTTTGCAGCGAAGATCGGCTATGCATTACACACCTCTCTACTACCAGTGGGCCGTGTAAACAACCGTGGATTTTGAATCCAGCTACAGTTTGTCTTAGGGCAAGTATTTCTGCCCTACTACAGGGACAAGTCCATAGCTGGTGATTTCCCCAAAGCAGATAACCGTATACTCGGCCTCGGCTGCGGGTTGGTACTGCGGCGGCATGAACCACTACAAGTCCAAGGGATGGTAAGGTGGGTCTTAAGGGCTGGTGACAACAAAAAGGAATATACTGAGGTTCTCTTAGAGGATGCTCTTCTATTTGTTAGTGATTTTTAGGGATTTTGTCTTAGTTGCTAAGGTTTTATGAGTAATCTACCGTAACTTGCGAGTCAATTTCCAGCGTTCTTGAACCACGCCAGAATAATAGAAATAGCGTTCAAAAAGTTTTTATTATTTATTTCATCTTAGTAAGTGTCGCGACTATATCGTTATCCAAAATTATCCCCATTTCTCATTCTTGTTGTGCGGGCCATTGCGCATTAGAAAATTGAATGAAGAAATTTCCTTTTCGGGATCGCTAAAATATTTCTTTCTGGTTTGAAAACCAAGTAAACGAATCCACCCTTTTTGCGTTATGTGATAGCTGATTATTGGAAGCTCCCCTGAAAATGAAATACCAGGGTAGGGATGATTACTTTTAATATTTATTAAATAGGATTTGGCTATGACTGGAAGATCGACGTTACCCATATTTTTTCTAGTATGTATTGTAATGCTGTACAGCAATCCGGGCGTGAGTGTTGAGGTAGAGCAAGCGAATGAAGCTCTGCTTGCTTTGGATGACGAAGTAGAATTAACCCTTTCGATGCATCCACTAAATAGTTTAATGGTGAATGCGCAAGTATCGACTAGCAGTGAGTCGCGAGTGGCGATCAGGATCAACTCGGCGGTAACCGACCGTCGGCGAACAAATTATACCGACTGGGGCACAGAGCATGATATGACCCTAGTAGGTTTAAGGGCCGATACCACTTACCGTTTTACTGCACTGGCAATGCTGGAAAGTGGAGACGTTGTGCAGAGTTCGACTATTTCTTTCAAGACTGGTTCGTTACCTGAAGGCGCTCCCCCAGTTGAGGTAACTACATTTACAGAGCAAAGCGAAGGAGGTGTAACTATTTTTGCACCTTCAGGTGACAGGGATAATACCTTTTGGGGATTCGATGAAGAGGGTGAGGTTGTTTGGTACCTCCACGGAGACATTCCTCTCACCGGAGCTCCGGTAGTGCGCAATTTACAGGATGGCAATTTAATGTTGCTGTTGGATCAGGAAGCAAGGATTATCTCCTTTGCTGGTGAAACGCTGCAATCATTTGAGCTGCCAGCCTATCACCACGATGCAATTCTTCTAGAAAATGGAAATCTACTGGTATTAACAAACGCCTATGAAACAATTGATGGTCAATTGATAAAAGGAGATGCGATTCTTGAAGTGGATGGGCAGGGCAATACTGTATGGGAATGGTCTGCATTCGATCATCTCGATACTCAGCGTTTCCCCGGTGAGTTAGCCAGTCGAGAAGCGAGCAATGGTGCGCTAGATTGGACTCACTCTAACTCGTTACACTATATTTCTGCCGATAATTCGATTTTACTGTCAAGTCGCTCTCAAAGCTGGGTGGTCAATATTGATCATGATAGTGGCGAAGTAAACTGGATTATGGGTAGGGATTTGGATGCTTCCGAGGGATTTCTTGAGAAATTATTTTCATTGCAAGATGGCACCTGGATGGCTTCTCAGCATGCAGCTATGCTTGCGTCAGACGGAGACATTCTGATTTACGATAATAGGAATGAGTCCGAATACAGTGGTGAGGTCTATAATAGCCGCGCAGTGAAATTCTCTTTAAACACAGAGGAAATGGTGGCAGTGCAAACTTGGGAGTACGTTGCACCAAAGTACACCAATTCTTTAGGGGATGTAGATGAACTTCCCGGTGGGAATATTCTACTTTGCGCGGGCGGCCCATCCAGTGCTAGTACCGGCAACAATAGAGATGCATATATTGTTGAAGTCGCCGGCGATCAGACTGCAGAGACGGTTTGGGAGATGATAGTCAATGATACGAGTGTATATCGTGCTGAGCGTTTTACTTGGAATGATATATCAGTGGTAAGTGATTTATCACTTTAGATCCTCTAAATAGTTAGGCGCCAGTAACATACTTTGTTGCTGGCGATACTTATTAAAGGACTTCTAACCAGATTTGGCAATCAGTGCTCTATAGCATTGATTATGTTTCTAAAGCGGTATTCCCCCAGTAACCGTTGAATATCACTAGATAGGGCTTGAAGTGTTTTAATTAAATATGGCTTTAGCGTGATAATGTTAGGCTTTTTTTGGGGAAGTGTATGATTTGATGGAAACAGTTCTTCACCTCCTTCGAGGAACTCATCATTTATTTTTTTATTTTCCTGTGAATATCGATCTAAAAAATTAGCTCTATCTTCATCAGAGTTCCATAGGTGTGGTGATCTTGGTAGTGTTCGCTTGATTATATTTTGTGTATTGCTAGATTTTATCCATTTCAATAGTTTTGCATTTTCAGATTTTGAGTGTATTTGCTGGTTTAATATCTGTTTTAAAGCGGCCTCTTCATTTGATAGGCTCTCTCTTATGATTTTGTTAGAGTTTGGTAGGCCGGAAATCCCTAGAGCACGAAAGAAATTAACTGGTAGGTCGCCATTACATAGCTGCTCGTAAATGAGTATTTGTATATTGGGAAAGAACTTTTTGAATGCTGCTATATTTTTATAAAAGTTCAGGTTTCTATCTTCTATCTTTGATAGGAACTCCTTGAATGACAGTTTCGCTAGTGGAGATACTCCTTTCATAATATGTTCTTTGTATAGAGACTGGGCAAAATTATCTTGTCTGCGCAAGGTTAAGATGATTTTAGTTTGCTCTGGGGGTAATGTGTTGGAGAGTTGTTCTAAATAATGGTGCCGAGCCTCAATCCAGGAGCAATCTTTTGTTTTATAAGTGTGTCGACAAATAGGCTCTGCACTAATTAATAGATCAAGGTTGTTTTTCTGCGACTTTGACTTCCAATCATATGCTAGCAACTTTCCTCTGGAGATAGGTGGACTTTCAGGGTGATCGGAAAATGAGTGTGCAAAAAGATGGTGACCCTTATCTATGCTAATTAAATTTCGATGAATAATGGGATATAAAATACCTTTACTTCTTAACAGCCTTCTATATTTATAGGCGTAACATTGTATTGCTGTGGTGCCGGTTTTATGTAGCCCTGAATGTAAATATATAGTCATTATATGTTCTTTGTGTTTTATAGATCGTGATCTGGTATCTACTGCTGTTTAATAGGTGCTCATATCTATTTCGAATGATCTATTTTATATTTTATGTGAGTGTTGTGTTTTGGGGGCGTCAAAGAGCCAATATTGAAGGTTTAGTAAAAGATATTCTATTTTCTGGTCTCGGGCTCATTTTGATTTCGGTTGGCGTATGTTTTTCTATATTAATCCCAATTGTAGAGTCTATTGGTTTTAGTATAGTTGTATTTTTGTAAATTGTTTTTTCATGCCGATTTAATGTTAGGGGAGACTTATGGGTAATTTTTTCACTCAGCTACCAGGTGATCACTCTAGGGAGCATTTTGAGAGTTTGCTAGAGGGGAAAAGCTGCAGGGTTGAGCGGATTGTATCTTACGGGCAGTCCTCGCCTGAAACAGGGTGGTATGATCAAGATGAGCATGAGTGGGTGTTAGTACTTTCCGGTTATGGTGTTATTGAAATGGAAAACGGTGAGAGGCACCACCTGGGGAAGGGGGATAACTTGTTGATTAGGGCAAATCAAAGGCACCGGGTGGTGGAGACAGCTGCAGATGAGGCCACTATATGGTTGGCAGTTTTCTTTCAGTGAAGCAGTTATCTTTTAAGATATAAATCTTATGAGCTCCTATCTAGAGTTCTATACCTACCAATGTAAATCGGATCTAAAGTCCTCTGACGAGTTAGTATTGTTAGCTTTAAGACAGGTGTGTCTACTGACTAGCAGGTCAGCCTGTGCATATCTCCATATACCGAAGAGGTCTGTTAAAATTTTCGGGGCTTTGCTTAAATTGGATAGCTTTAATTTGGTCTGATCGTTTGATACCAAGTCAAATCCTTTTCTGCCAGGTAGTTTATGCTACCTGGTTTTTTATTTTAGCCTTACGTCAAGCAGTGATATCTGCATAGATTTTATAAAATTTTATTTTTGGTTATCTATAATCAGATCGACGGCTGGAGTATCTAGCGGTTATACCCTATGTATGTCTATTCTAGAGGTCTTTTTTATGGGCTAGGCCTTGGGGTGGATTTTTTATAGAAAACTATGTTTCAGTATATTTGGTACTAGGGTGAAAGACTTCAATAGTTATGGGTGGATAGATTCTGCGATAGAAGATAATTTCATTATCCCTGATAACAATTGAATACTTATTTGGGATCAGTGGCCAGAGGAAAATGATACTGCAGCTGATTTCGTATTGAGGCAGAGTGATTTTGTAAAATCTATTGGGAATGACGGCGAGCTGCCCAGCGCATCCACTTTAAGTCTTCTGATAGAAATCTATAATTAAAAGATAACTTGTTTATTATAGGTTTAGGGAATAATAGAACCTTAATTTTTTAGCTTTTAATTTGTTAAGAATTCTTAAGTTGATGATACTTGGTTTTTATCTCTTCCAGGTTGACGGTGGGTGCAGGAAACTGGGGGTTCAATTTTTTTAATGCTTCAGAAATAATTGAGGCTACAGCCAAGTCCCGGAACCATTTGTGGTTTGCGGGGATAACAAACCAGGGTGCGTATTCGGTGCTGCATTGATTTAGCATATCTTCAAAAGCACAGATATACTCATCCCAATATTTTGCCTCAGTATAATCACTTTCGCTGATTTTCCACTGTTTGGCGGGATCATCAATACGTTGCTTGAATCTCTCCAACTGCTCATCCTGGCTGATATAAAGGAAAAATTTCAGTATTATTGTGTTGCTTTCAGAGAGTAATTTTTCAAAGTTGTTAATTTGTTCATAGCGTTCGCTCCAAATGTCCATCGGAACCAGACTATGCACTCGTTCAATCAGTACGCCCTCATACTGAGAGCGGTTGAAGATTGATATATGCCCTCGGGCAGGGGTTACTTTGTGATATCGCCATAAGAAATCATGCTCGCTCTCTTCTTTTGAGGGTTCCTTAAAGGAGATCGCTCTACACATTTGTGGATTTGTTGCGCCTAATACATGCTTGATGGTGCCATCTTTCCCCGAGGCATCTATTCCCTGCAAGCAGATAAGTAGAGATGTTTTACGCTCAGCGTAAAGCTTGTAAGTGAATGAACGTATCTGCTCATCCATACGTTGGGTATCTGGGAGTGCCTCTTCACGACTTTCGTAACAATGCTTGAAGCCCGGATCTATTTCGGAGAGCTTTATCTTGCTGCCAGGCTTTACCCTGAAATCTTCGAAACAATTCATGGTTCGATTGCCCACCTTCGTTAGGCCTTTTGGGATGGCTCAGATATCACTTAATCTTCGATAAAGAAGTTTCTTGATCAGGTCCAGGAAAAACATCCAGATAATCATGTATAGCCATACCAGACCGATTATAGTCCAGGGTATCGCCGGTACCAGCCAGCCGAATCCACACATCAGCACGGTAAATGCTTGGGTGCCAATAATTGCGATAAACAGAGGGAATGCGGGTAGTGGTTTGGAAAAGAAAGCTGTACGAGAGCGCACAACGAATAACAGTAGATGTCCACCCGCTACGATCTGTAAAAATACGATAGTTTGAATTTGCTCTTTATTTAATGCGATCCAGGATTGCCAGTTGGTGTTATTGAGCCATTCCATTCCAATAAAGAGAATACCCATTGTTTGAGCAATAGAAAAAAGGCCGATAATGCTGGAGCCCAGTAATAGGTCTCGCATTTGCCAATGCACAGGTTCCTTGGGAAGCAGAGTATTATCGTAGGCAATGGTCATAATGGGAATGTCATCAAGAAGAGCCACTAGTACGATCATAACCGGGGTTAGGGGCGAGAAGCCGAACATTATGGTGGCAAAGACAACCACGACCATAATATCCAGGGTCATGGATACCCGGAAAAGTACGTAGTTAATAATGCGTTCAAATATTTTTCGGGCTTCATCAATGGCATCGACGATGGTTGATAGTCCGGGAGAGGTCAGGATAATGGCTGCAGCCGCGCGTGCGGCGTCGGTTGCTCCGCTAACGGCGATACCGCAGTCAGCTTGCTTAAGGGCCGGCGCATCGTTCACACCATCGCCAGTCATGGCAACCTGGTGACCTCTGCCTTGCAATGCTTTCACAATGGCATATTTATGTTCGGGAAAAACCCGGCCAAACCCATCTGCACGTTCAACGGTGTCGACGATAGTAGATGGCAGGTGGTCCATATCCTGGGACTTTGTAAACACACTACTGGCAGCGAAAATATTTGTTCCAATACCGACTTGGGTGGCGATTTCCTTGCCAATAGCCACATCGTCGCCCGTAATCATTTTTACTTGAAGCCCGTGTTCCCGTGCGCGCTGAATAGTGTCTTTGGAGTCATCCCGAGGTGGGTCTTCAAGAGACAGAATACCCAGGAATTGCCACGGTGAGCCGTTTGCCTTCTGCGCAACACCCAGGGAGCGTAGCCCCCTGGAGGCCTGTTGTTGCACACAAGCAGTGGCTTTGTCGGCCTCGGCACCACTCAAGCTACATAAGTCGACAATAGCTTGGGGGGCCCCTTTGCTGAAATATAGGGTTTGCCCATCCTGATTCTGTACCTTGACTTCAGTGCGTTTGCTCACCGGATCAAAGGGAGTGAATTCCTCAACCTTATATTCCTTCAGTTCTCCCTTATTTTTCAGGCCGGTAAAAATTGCCTGATCAATTGGATCACTGGCGCCTGCCTCAGAAGCGATAGCGGCGGCAAGAATTAACTGCTCGTTCTTTTTCGCGCTGAATAAGGTAGGTTCTTCGAGACATAATTGGTTTTTGGTGAGGGTGCCGGTTTTGTCTGAGCAGAGGATATCAACACCGGCCAACTCTTCGATGGACTCCAGCCGCGAGACGATCGCTTTTTTACGGGATAGTGCCAGGGCGCCGAGAGCATTGGTAACTGTGATGACCGAAGGCATGGCAACGGGAATCGAAGCGATCAGCAATACTAGTACGGTGCGAAGAATATTGATGATATCTGACCAGTGCCATGTTTCCGCAACCACGATATCGCGGTATAACTCTGTACCCACCAGAATAACGGCCAGCACTAAACACAACACGATGAGGAAGTCACCGATATGGGTGACGGCTTTCTGCGAATGTGAGGCACTTTGCCCAGCGCCTGCAACAAGTTGGGCGGTGCGCCCAAAGAATGTATTGTGCCCGGTACCAATGACAACAGCGGTCATCTCCCCCCGTTTGGCGATACTGCTGGAATAGCCGATATCACCGATGCTCTTACTGACGGGTAGAGATTCCCCGGTAAGGGCGGCTTGATCAATACTGATGGATTTCCCTTCGGTAAAGCGCACATCAGCGGGCACGACTTGCCCTAGCTTGATTCGCACTATATCGCCTGGGACCACCATCGCGGCATCGATAGATTGATACTCCCCATCCCTTAATACATTGGCTTTGGGGGCCATACTGGCCTTCAGTGCTGCCAGCGCATTGGCAGCTTTGTGTTCCTGCCAAAACCCGGCAATCGCGTTGTACAACAGCAGGGCCATAATGATGGCGAAATCGGGCCAGTGGCCAATTAATGCAGAGAGCAATGCGGCCGCTTCAATCATCCAGGGAATGGGGCCCCAGAAAAATCGCAAAAACTTAGCGAGTGCGCTTTGCTCCTTCTCCTGAATGGCATTGGGACCATATTTTTGCAGGCGGGCGCTGGCTTCATTTTTGGTGAGGCCGGCGGGTGATGTGTTTAGTTCAGTGTAAACTGCATCAATATCAGCGTTCTGCAAATCCAGCGATTGCTGGTCGCTGTTGTTTTGATTATTTGGCGACGATTCTTGACCTTGCACTTTGGGTTTCCCAATGACAAAGGTTTACCTGTGGAGTCTTTTCCAGCACTAGATAACTCAATCTAGCAGTTTGCGCCATTCGCTATGTGGACATTGGTGACGGTGGTAAGAGAAATTTGAAGGTGTAGAGTTAAAGGTAAAATAGCCGGCATTAAGCTGGCGTGAAAAACCATTATTCCTGCGGGCTATTAAAAAGGATATATCCGTAACAACTGATTAAGCTGCAGGATCAGCCTATCTTGATAACGTCGCGGTTTTTCTCCGGGGTTTCGAATAGAAAATCCGTGCTGTGGTCCTTGGCCAACAGGCCTAAGGTATAGGCTATATGCAGGTGCTTTCAGTATATGCCTAAGTTCTATTTAGCTTATAGTGCATTTCATGATAGGCCAAAACCCAACTATATAGGGTATCTACTATTAGTAGGTAAGTCCTAACCCTAGTGTTTAGGCGAACAGCACTAATTTGTTAAGCATCTACCTTTCAAGAGCGACATTAAATTAAGGATGCCACGTACCCATCTCGGTTGCTTGAACCACTGGCCGTTAAGTGAGGACTCGCAGCGATGACGATGGACATTTAGGTTGCTCTGTTATCATACCACTCGATCTATCCGTGAGTATTGGCTCTAGATCGAGATGTATCAAGGATCTGATACTATTTTAAAAATAGCGCGGCCCTCGATGAGGCCGCCTTCGAATCTGTAAACTGATTATTCAGAAATTATAGCTAAGCGCTAATGCAGAGAAAGATGGGGTTTCATTATCGACGTTATAGATTGTGTGTTCCAGGCTTATGGCCCAATTCTGATAATTCCAACCTGCTGCTATCCCATAGTACCAATCGTAACCATCGTTGCGCCATTTGCTTGATTCTGAGTATTCAACAGGTCCCCCAGTACCTGGAGCTCCAATAACAGTTGGAGCTGCAAGGTACTCCAAATACTCCCCTTTGAATTTATATTTAACATCCCAGCGCTGATATCCAAATCGAAGTACTGTATATAATGCTTTTTTCGTATCAGTAGAAATAGATAAGCCTAGTGTCTTTAACTTAATCTCTGAGTTGAGGTTTTCTGTAATGCTAAAGTTAGTATCTGTGCTTGAGTAGTGGTACATTTCACTAGACTTTCCTAAATCGCTAAATCCACCTTCTAAAGCGAGAAACCTATTGATCCGATAACCGGCTGAAAAGCTCCAGTCTTCTGAATCTGACAGTGAAAAACGATAACTATCTATAATTTCTTGGGCTTCAATATCTGTGTCAACGCTGCCATAAGATATTCTTAAGTAATAATTGTTTTCCTGAGCGATGGTATTGCTTGTGACAAATAGAGTGAATAAAAATAAGATTGTTTTTTTCAAGAGTTCCTCCGTAAGTAACGCTTCGCAAAAAGACAGCCAAATAATCGTAGCGTTTTAACTGTCTTTGAGGTCAAAGAGAGCGATTGCTACGACTTGTATGGTTGTTCTTGATCGATTCTGATGTTGAAAATCCTTTTCACTAACGGGTAAATTGAAATCCACCTTCGGCGGCCACCGAAGGCTTTGTTTGTCACAGTTCGTTGCTGCGCCGGTTTATCGAGATCGTTAACAAGTAGGAACGTGACAGACACTCGCTAGGCATAACTCGAACAGTCATGTGGGCCTTGAACCCGGATAGCAAGGCAGAGATAGCTTATCTTATGGAACCTCAAGAGATCAATGTCAGTATCGATACCGGTAGCAAACAACTGGATATTTATGTGAGACCTACTGATTAATTCTTTAGTTTTTCCAGTGATAAAAATGGTATTAAGGATACCATTAAACAACTACAAACTCTTCGCCATACAATACGATCCCATGCCAAAGCCGATGTATAAGCGATTAGTGGACTCTGGCAAACCTAAAAAGGTGGCTCTGATTTTCTGTATGAGAAAGCTGATTACGACCCTGAATACGAAGGTAAAAAATAACACCTATTGGAATGAAAGTATGACTTAAAAACTTGTTGAGCGACCATAGTCACTTATTATGAGCTACTGTACTCTCGGCTAAAATCTATACCTCCGCGTAATTTGTAATTCAAAGCTTTCCCACCCTGTAAAATTGGTGCTTTACGAACGTACATTTTGAAACCTGTGGCGCTTATTTTAAATTCCCCTTCCTGGCAGTCAAAACGAAAATCGTACTCATCGAAGCGACCATTCTTTGTTTTTCTCTCATTCACCATGTGCAGATCGGCGACTTCTAGCTCACCTTGCCTTGATTCAACGTCAAGTAAAATATTGTAAGCATTTTCAAATACCATCGTAACTGGAGCAACCCAGAACTTAAAATACGTTTCCCCTTCCCTTGGATGAATCCATTGAAAAATGTAATCGAGATCTATCATGAACTCGAAATTCTCCGTATCAGCCAGGAAACCTCATATTTTGGAGTCGTGCCACCCCATTAGGGAGAAGTCTTTCTCAGACCAAATGTTCTTTTCAAGTTCGTAGGTATACACTCTTATGCCTCATACCGCCCGCAGTATGCGAGGCTTTAAAATCAAGGCGAGGCCGAAATGGAAAAGCCGTCGATGTGCCTATCTCTCCATCAGCTTATGACCTTGGTAAGATTTCGAGTTGTCATCACTAACTATTGTCTAAAGTTCTCGATTTACCATAAACCATCCCCAAGTAAGCTACCGGCCAAACGAGGGGGCCAACAATGTATTCCTTCAAAATGAGCGAGTAGTTGGTTTTTTCCCTTATCCAATCACCAAATAGGGCAAAGAACATCGCAATCGCCATAACACTTAAAAAATACATCAGGAAAGCTTTTACTACTGGATGTACCGATTTAATCTGCATCGAAAGACCCTAGACACAAAACATTCCCAAAATGGCGGAGGTCCAGCAAATAGGTAGTATTTACGATCATGCCTGCGCTTGTCATACTTGATTACGATTAGCTTTAACTTCATTCATGACAACATGAATAAAGCCTCGTGCGAATACTACGATAGCAAAGACCAAAATTGAAATACCTAAAGCAGCACTATCGCCAACTATACCTACATCATAAATTGGGTTACTTTCACGCTCAGTTTGCAAGAAAAAGATAAGCCACAACAAAAACCATACGGCAGTACAATAAATCAGTAGTTTTTCACCCCAAGGTAATACTAATGGGAAAAATACTGTCACCGAAAGAATGCTCAATATGAAAAGTGCCATAAAGTCTCCTTACACATAACGCTAAGTGAAGGAGGGAGAGCGTAGCTCTGTGTCCCGCTTGCATGGATTGTTAGCTCATTCGCTAGCATCGGCTATATCTCCAATTTTTAGTGCCGCGTTAATCCAAGGGGTGACGTAACTGTTATTTGCTCCACCCTCAAGGATGATTGAACCACCTATGCTATCGGAGTAATACTCCAGTCGGTAGCTAGGGCCATCCATTATAATGATCTCTGACTCAGCCGGCATTTTTAATGCCAACAAATATCTCTGTTGTTTCAAATATGGCACGTTTAATTTCTTTGATGCCAATTTCTATTTGAGGGCAGTCTGAAACTTTGATAATGCGCTTGTCGAGGCCAACTTCCGGAGTATAAGCAATATAGAGCACACCATCATTTATGTGGTAACCGTACTCAGATCCAGGTGCATACCAAGGCCCTGTTAGGAAGGTGGTGCCGCCAAAGTAATCAAGGTCATCCCCGTATGCGGACTGCAATACATCCTCTTTATTCTCTTGTGACGTACAAGAAGACAAGATCATCGGTATCAGAAATGTAAATACTCGAATCTTCATAGAGAGCTAACGTTACCAGCTGGGGCCGAAAACCAGAGCAAAGCGGCGGTTTTTTGGCCGCCTCTGGCGGACTTAGTTATGTTTGTACTTGTTTATATGCATAATACTTGAACAGCATTGCTTGAATTAACGCAAAAGAACCATAAATTATTGCCGTCTCTACTACACCTGAGAAAATATATATAACGACAGTAAAAACCACTGCCGCGCCGAAATATAGAAAATAACTTCCATTGCCGTACCTGCAAATTAACCAATGAACAGGAAAACCAAACAATAGCCAGCCAACGATTGAGAATAGTAAGTAAACCCCCAGAAAAATTAATGAGAACAACCCAAAGCCCGCCCAACTATATAGATCTTGAGGAAGTCCAATTTCATACAATGTATAGATGAGAACAAGGAGCGCGGGGAAAAACACGCTCTTTAAAACTGCTGAATCCCACCTTCCTAAGTTCATCGGATGCACTCAAAAATAAAACGTCTTGCCTACAGGCTGACCGTCAGGGCGGTCCAGCCCGGAGGGCGACTGTGCGGCAACTGGTTATGTATTGATTGTAGTATAGTCATCTATGCTTTGGACTTTAAAAACTTTGTTATTTGAGAACTTAAACTCTATTTGCGCACCACCAGTTATGCAGTTTGCTGAAACTGATTTTATAACTGTACCTTCAATACCTAACTTTTTGCCCCAATCTATTAACGGGTAGCCAAAATCTGTGTCTCTACTGGCTTTAGGGTCTTCTAGGCCATTGTTACCTGAGCGCCAAAATAAAATTTCATAATCGAAGTAAACTCTGAACCAATCACCTGAAAGTTTTTATAAAGGATGTTGGCTTGATCTTCTCTTTTATTCTCACACCAAAATTCTTGAGCGATCAGCTTCTCAAGTTCTTTGTTTTCTATTTCTGGCCAATCGCCATTAATTGAAATTTTATCTATCACTTATAGAGCATAAGCTGTGCTAAACGGCACGCGCCTTTCGCTCGTCCAGTGGAGGCCGTTTTTCGGTCGGAACGGATTTTGAGTACCTTGTTATGGGCTGCATATATCAATACCCTTTTTCCTAAGATAGGTGATGAGATGATAGTTATATGTTTCCGCATATACCGGCGCAATTAATTGGTACTTCCTTTCTTCGAAGCTATCTATTACGTCGTCAATCTTTAAATACCTGACATTGCTGCCATATTCGCAACTCTTATCAATGAGAGGAACTTCATTAAGAAGCATGCCTGTAAGGCCAATCAGCCGTAAATCACCATTATCAGCCGCAGAGATAGCCTCGCTCTTTGGGTTGGCGTGTAAAATCCAGTCAAAACCCTCTTGGTAATTCTCGGGGCTTGAACAAGACGCCACTAATAAAGCTATAAAAATTACTCTAAAAATACTCATACTTTGAGAGGCTCATAACACCGTGAACAGCGGCAGATTTGGAGCGGCGAAGCCGTGGAAAAGCTTTCCAGCCCACGGAGTGAGCGATCCTGCTTTGCTTTGTTATAGCTCTTCAAGGTTATGTCACCAATGATTACACCCAGCCCTACAATCCGTAGATCGTCTACGACCATCAGCAATGGTAAATATTGCGAGCCAAAGCCTAAAGGCTTTGAGCCATTCATGGCTGGGCAGAGCTAGCACTTATGTCCGTGCATTATGGAAATTGTTCTTGCGTATTAATACAAAGGGCGTATAGGACCCCTTTAAGCTGGACAACTTGATGCCTTCTTCAATTTCAGACTCTTGTGGATGAGATTGATGAATGCATATGTTCATATCCCGAAGGGCGTCACGCTACCCTTCTTCCGGGAGGCCTTGAAACCACTCGATTCTTTGCTCTACAGGAATCTCACCTTGAGCGATACTATTTATTGTGAATTCGTATCTTTCCATGCGCAAAGTAAGCCGTCGGTCCGTCGCACTTTATTAAGTAACTAGGGCTACGCGAGTACAATTAGAGCTGCAATACCAAATACATACGTGAGCCAATACCATGCTCCAGATCCCTCTAGGTGATCTAAAAGCTTGAACACTCCTGATGCAATGGCGAAGGAAATAAGAACACCAATAATCGCACCCAGGTGAACTCCACCAAAGACCAAACTCAACAAAAGTACACCAACACCCCAAAAAATCGCCGCATTCAGCCAATTCGAAGAACGGGAAAAATACGTCATTACAGCTATTATTAAAACTATTTTTTAATCAATTGACTACTCTCACTGAACGCCCCGCACAAGGGCAGATAAATAAGTGCAGCGCTTTGGTTGTCCCAGGGACCAAAGGGGCGATTGCTGCGGCTTGTTAGCTGTATGTACCGAAACCATAACGGTATACCTCTGGAAACAGAAAACCCACCAACAGTAAAACAAATACAACAAGTACTCCAATGGCCATTGCCTTAATTGGATGAACTTCTTTTCCTTCTGGGTTGTCGGTAGCTCCTGGCATATTTTCAGGCATATGTACCATTTCGCCAAAAACTCCCAGAGCTGCAACTATAACAACACTCATATAGAAACTAATTTCAAAGAAAAATGAAATAGCAGCTGCAAGTACGACGACTAATACGAGCTTCAATGCTATCCCTTTTCCCCTAGTCATAATTTCACCAGTACAGTTAACGCCGCTATAAACGGCTCAGTAACAGTTGGCTATTATGTGAAGCGAAGCGGAGCCGGGTCAACTGTTATGTGTCCGCTTTTTTAGCAATTTAGCGGATGTAAAAAAAAACCACTTTTTTTAGAGAACTCTGATAGAGGTATTTGCTGTTTTTTGCCATTAATCATTAAATAAAACGATGAAAGCTCTATAGATTCGACGCCACGCTTGCTGACTATGAATGATTCATAGAAAATTTCATAATCCAAATTATTTTTCTTTTTCATGATTGTGTCTGCAAGATACGTTTCAGATGTAATATCATCATCGCCTTTAAGAATTAATCTATCGAAACTTTTGACTTCGATACTTGTTCGAGACGAATTAGCCGTTACGAAAAGTGATTGCTGAGGCCAGACCACTTCAGATTTTGAATAAAGCTTAAATGAAATGTCTAATCTAGTTATCTTCTGGTACTCCCAAACTTTCATTTTTACTTCGACTTCATCGAAGGAAAATATTAGCTGGTTATCAACCCCAACATGACCACGACACCATTCTTTTTCAACTTTACCGCCAGTAGCTTGTGGAAAGAAGTACTCCTCATGTAAAACCACACATGAGGAAATGAGCAAAGGTATTAACAAAATCGTAATTAGTTTGATAGCTTTCTCCAGAAGCCTAATGCCGCTATAAAAGGCGGGCAACTTGTTGCGAGTCCAGTGCGTGTAACGCACGATTTTTGATGGCTATGTTATGCATTTTTTTACAAACGCGAGTGTGCTTTTGATAATTTTGAGCTCCTTTGTAGAGCGCCAGCTGTCAATAGCCCAAACAAAGAAAAATATCCCTGGCATTGTATATAAAGTATTTAGATCTTCTACTCGCACCCACGAATAGTTATCTGGCAATAGAGGCAACGAAAATAACCAAATGCCTAGTAGCAATACCACCCATCTTGATAGTTGATGTTTCCTCTCCATTTTCTTAACCAATTCTTCTGTTTCTTTAATACCTATAATTATCTAGTATGCATAACGCCGTAATCAGACGCAGCTTATTTTGTGTGTTTTTTGCACGAATAGGGGCGCAACGACCACGCAAAAAGCGCAAAAAGTAAGATGTCGGCTGTATTGCTTTGTTATGCGCATTATCGGAGTGCACCAATGAAAGCAAATCCCGAAAATCCAATAATAAATACGCCTAGAAATGCAAAAGCTGAGATCCACTGCTTTCTTGTGGTTTTTGCTCTCTTTACATACCTAGAAAGTAGATAACCCAAGGTAGCGGCAGCAAATGCAGTAGCCATAGTAAACCAATATACGGGGTGGATCTCGCTGAAATTACCATAGATATTTAGCTGCTTATATAGCTGCCACAACGACATAAAAGGAAGAGCAATGGCTATTGCTATAGTAGAGCTTTGAATTTGATACATTATGTATGAATTTCCAGCATCTCGTCCTCTCCTATATATCTCTCTATAACTTACTTTTTTTTCCATAGTTAAAATTTTAATTCTTGGCTTGGAAGCGCATAACGTCGCAATCAGCGGCAGACTAGTTGTAGATTGTTTTGTGTAAGTATGTCGAATCCATGCACAAGACGAGCGACGACTAGGCTGTCCAAGCCACAAAGTGGCTGATGCTGGATTTCTTTGTTAGGGTTTCTTTCGGATAAATAATGTTCTTTCAGTATCACCTTCAAAAAGTCCGACTTCGTGACTTTCAGGATCAACAACTTGACCAAGACGTGATTTAGAATAACCCCAAATGACTCCTTCGTATTGAAACGGAAACTCCGAACCATTTGGATTATCGCTGTGTATGTAAATTGAGTTTTCCATTGTGTCTTCCTTTACTAGCGCAAAGCATTGAACATCGTTACCGCGATGTTCTGTAATAGACTCTGCTAGCTTTAACATTCTATAAGTTAGCTCATCACAACGGGGACGATTTTCAGGCCGAGAGCTTCCTTTCCCATCCCAATCTGGATGTGTATGCCAAAGGTCAAACCATTCGTTCGGATCGAGCTTTTTGAAAGCTTCACGACATCTCGCTTCCATCTTCTCCCAATAACGATTAATGCTTTTCTCGTATCTGCGATCCATATCTCTAATGATGCCTAACGCCTTGCTCAGCCGCTGCCGAAATGAAGCCGCTTTGTGTTAGCGTAACGTATAGCATAAAGCGCACGGAGTGTAGGCTGTCGAATGCGGTAACTTGTTATAAATTTCAATGATGTTAACTAAAAATTGAACCAATAGTCTCAAGCACACCCGTAACGGCACCAACCAAACCTTCTACGAAGGCTTCCAGAACATGAGTTAAAATCTCAACGATACCCACGGTAGACTCGGAAATAACAGTCGGTAATACAAGGCCAGCTATTGCGGACACAGCAATAGCTGAAGAAACCAATTCAACCCCATAGATTATGCTGTAGCAAATAACGGCAACTATAGATAGTGAGCAAATAGATTGAATAACCCTCAGCAATTTCGATTTTTCTTTTGATTCATTACTCATTATTTAGTCCTATTTATAACGCCCGTAGTACGCTCAGCGTAGCGAGTCAAGGCCGATGTGATTGCACTTGTTAACACATATTGATTCTCTCTCCTCCATTTTTTGCGACTTCAAAATCTTGAATAATAGCAATAATCGTTGCATTGTATTCTCGGTAGTCACATTCAATGCCTGTCGAAAAATTGGTAATCAAGAACTGAGCCGCACCTACAATTACATAGGGATGTTCTTGTAATACCAACACTTTATCTAGCTCTGGTGGCGAAGCAAGTTTTTTAGCTATTTCGCCAGAATTTCTGATCTCAATTTCTTTTGCAGGAATTGGCTTTATCTTTATTGGAGTTGGCAACTTGCTTATTTCATTTAAATTAGGGGTAAGAATAACAATCAAACCACTTTGATCAGGAGAGTTAGATGACCCCTGTATTGTATATTTCGAAGAAATAAGGTGCTCACCTGAAAAATAATCCCACAATCCCCCATGCGCAGAGTGTGAATACTTAAGTGATGAGTCTACGGGAATATTGTACACTTCTTGTGCCGTAGCAAACGTACAAATAAAAAGAAGTGTTAGAAGTCTCATTTGTTTCATAGGTATTAACGCCCGCCAACACGGGCCGGAGCTGTGAAGCAGCGGAGGTCCAGCAAATGTTTGTATTTACGATCGTGCTTGGCCTTGTTAACTGACACTCTCACTACCCGCCATATTTTTCTCATACCAAACAGGCAAATTGGGATTAACTTTCTGCCAAAGAACTCCATGATAGCTTTCTTTACGCAACTCTAATATCACCAGCACAAACGTTACAAATAAACTAATTCCGATTGTGGTGTACCAACTGACAATACCAGCTATTTCTGTAATAGTAGACATTGAAACGAAGACACCGGCCCAAATCAATTCAGGTATTCTAGACATACGGATCACGTTACAAAACAAGAAAAAGTGGCCAACGACGAACAGTACAATCGTTATCAAAATCATTGATCTGCTACTTGTCACATAAGCCAGAATAGCTGCGACGGTTAGCACCGCTATATCGAGTAACGAAGTCCTAAAGCCTGGCTTGAATTGACTCATATAGAAATTCCAGTGGTCTTGTCCACAAAAAGTAAACACTCTAGCTTTGCGTATTTTCGTTCATACTCTGCAGGACTTACATAGCCCAATGCAGAGTGCCTACGAACTCTATTATAGAAAATCTCAATGTATTCAAACACCTCAGATTTTGCTTGCTCTTCGCTTTCGAATGTTCTTGCATAGACCAGCTCGACTTTTAGCCTGCTAAAGAATGATTCCATTGCCGCATTATCCCAACAGTTAGCCTGGCGACTCATACTCGGCTTGCACTTACTTTCGGACAAGAGATCCTGGTATTTCTGCGATCGATATTGCACACCCCTGTCAGAATGAACTGGCAGTCCAGGTTTAATTGGTCGTCGCTCAAGGGCCATTTTCAATGCTCGACGTGTCAATTCATCGGTCATCTGCGAGTCAAATGCCCAACCTACAATACGACGAAAGTACAGGGCCATAACAACCCCGAAGTGCAACCACCGCTCCAGAACCCAGATATACGTAATGTCACTGGTCCAGCGGCTATTTGGTTGATCCACATCAAAGCAACGCTTAAGTAAGTTGGCGGAGACGTTAATGCTCCCCTCTACGGGCTGACTATATCGAAAGCCTTTGCCGTTTCTCGCTTTAATATGCTCCTGTTGCATAAGCTTATGCGACGTAGTTCCGCGATCATGGCTCACCTAACTCTTGAAGCTCGCAAGCAATTCTAGGCGCGCCATAACGACCTTTAAACTCAACAAACGTCTCTCGGATTTTCTCGATTGTTCGTATCTTTCTAATCGTGCGAGCAGATGGCAACCGCCCACGCCATCGATAATAACCCGATCTTGAGACTTCTAAACACCGACACATCAAGCTAACCGGGAATGACCCTACATGCTCTTGTATCAATGCGTACTTTACTCTTGGTGGTTCGCAAAGTACGCAGCTGCCTTTTTTAGAAACTCAACCTCCTGACGAGCTTCATGCAGCTCCTTCTTGAGTTTGCGAACTTCAGCGCTGCTTTCGTGTCTGGAATAGTCGACGCCATCTAAACTAATGAACTGCTTATCAGACAATCGATTAAATTGACGACGCCAGTTGTACATCTACTGTGCGCTGACGCCTAGCTCTCGCGCGACAGAAGCCGTTGTTACCCCAGGCTTTTCCGCTCTCTTAACTGCTTCTCTACGGAACTCCTCCGTATACGCCTGAGTTCTTTTCTTACCCATGATACACCTCCGTGTTAGGCCTAAACCTAACTATACAGGGTGTCTACTAAACGTGGGTAAGTCTTAACCTTAACGATTAAAGCACCTGCGACAAAACCAAAGCGAAGCGGCGGTTTGATGTCGGGTGCCTTTACATGTTATGGCTTTTACTCGCCACATTTTATACCCGATGATTCAGTAGTGTATTTTCCGGTGTTTACATCAATCGATATATAACGGCCCGTGGAATCAGTAAATTCAAAAACCTCATTTTCAAACTTAAATGGTTCATCTTGCCAGCATATCCAGGGGCGTGGGCCATTTAAAACATCGGAGCCCACATCTTGAATTTTCTTTAGCTCTGACTCACTGAAGAAATTGAGCCCAGAGAACTCAAATGAAACTTTACCAGTAACAGAATAGATAACGAGATCATGACCCGCAAATGGGTTTGCCCAGTCTAGCATGGTAACTAGCACCCCCTCGTTGCTTAAGTAAGCTGATTGTGGGGAAACCTCATTTAGCAGGTGAAAAGTTCTTTTAAGTTCATAAGTATTACCATTAAGTTGATATATCTCAGCTTTAGCATAGGGCTTATATTTATCGTCTACAGGCCACGCAGGGATGATCCTCGACATGAACTCCGTGTTCTCACTGAAAACCCCATAGGTTTTGGGCGACTTATAAAAAGTGGCCGCAGTGTTGATGGACAAGAAAAACAAAGCTGTTAGAAAAATAGAAATCCGCCTACTCATACGATGCCGCCTTTAGCCATAACGTTGCTAGCAAGGGCAACCGAAGCAACGCGTAGGCTGTCCAGCCCCGAAGGGGCTGAGCGAGCTTGACCAGCCTGGTTATGGCTGGCACGCTCGGGACTACCTACTGGCACTTTGCCAGCCATAGCTTGGCTGGCCCCTGCCCAATATTTACGAGGGAAGAATACTGCACTTTCCCCAACCAATTCCTATCTTACTGGCACCCCACAAATTTGCAGCGGACTGCCCGCATCTACCACACTTGAGCAAATACTCTTAGAACGAAACTGCTTGAATAACAACTAGTAAAAAGGGCTCAATACTGACTGCTATTTAGTGGCACTAAGCTTTCAGTTACCCGAAAAATCAATAAAGTCGACCGCCATAATAACGCCGCGGAGGGCCGAAGGCCGGGAGCTTCACTGTCTGGCATTATTATAAGCGATTTCTATGATGCACTCATTGGCACTACTCACCTGAAAACCGCACGAAGCCGCTCTCACGCTACATTTGTATTTGACAATGAATACTTCATAGCCATTTTTATCACACTTTTCCGTAGCAATTTCGACAACGTACTCTGCTTCCTTACGGGAGATTCTCCAGATTTTGTTACCTAACCCTTTGGGCAGTGAGCGAAGTGGAACCCCCGAAACCGAGACAGTGGCGCCTTTATTAAAGTATGCAATGAGTTCTTCAGACTGCTCTTGGGTTACCTCTCCTCTAAGCATTGGAGATGCCTGCCCAGGAGCTGAGATAAAAATAATTGTTACAAATAGTGCTATTGATTTCATGTCTTATAACGCCGGCGTCATTTGCCGACGCGAAGCGGCGGTCAAATGCACGCCCTTGTTATGAGGCGTTATATTTTCGGATATTTTCTGCAACTTCTTTCTGACTATCAAGCCATTCTTGGTAGTGTTTAAGAGATTTAAAATCGAACCTCTTCTGACCAGCGATAAAGTAAAAACGTTTATTGTAATCGTCTACTTCGTAGCAGTATATCGGAGGGTCTTGAGGTATCCCCCTGAAACCGGTAGCCGCTGCCCTGACTAGACCCGTAATAGCTTCTTTTTCGATCTCACCCCAAACATACGGATGATTATCTGTATAAAAGGTATAGCTCCCACCGAACGCATCTGGATATGAATTTCTGATCAGTTCGAGATGTCTTTTCGTAATCTTATCTATCTCTCGATCCTGGGATTTCATTACGAATATCATCAGAACCGATGCCAGTGCGACTGACCCGAATATTAGTAGGTATTCCATTACTCTTTAGTGCTCATAATGCCCGCGGAGGCCCGTAGGGCCGGAGCATTCTGCTTGCGTTTGTTATGCGTGATCATCATGGAACCGCGCTCTTCTGCACGAAGCACGCTGGAGTCAGTGAAAATTTCTCTACTGCACCATTAACTTCTTCAGTAGCGCCGAACCTCCATCTTTTGAAGCTTTTGATTATTGCTAGCCGTAACGCATCAGGGCTTGAATTTATAACGATGTTCTCTGGCTCACCCATTCTTAGGGAGAAGTGCACAACAAATGTCGCTCCGTCACATAGCTTACGATTCTCTCTACTAACCTTGGGAGAAACCATGACATGTATAGTGCCCTGTGGAGGGCAGTAATCATGCTCACTACAAGCTTCAATCGCCTCCGTTACACCTGACGCTGAAAATAGTAGAGCAATTAGTATCTGCTTAATTTTCAAGACGCATAACGCCTTTATAACCGGCCGCGTTGCTGCGAAGCAGCGCTTTTAGCGGTCCAGCCAGCTTGCTGGTGATGGTTTATAAACTTGTTAGGTGCTCTTTGGTATAGCGATAAAGTTTTATCTGGTGAGATAACTTTAACAGCGCCACCTTTTTTACACGGCAATAACAATAGCTCATTGCTATGAGTAAACTCAACATTGATACGAGAGCCGAAGAAATTGCGGCATATATATGTGTCGCTGTACTGATGCCAGTTGGGAACCATATCAGTTAGCGCATTGTTATAAGATATTTCAGTTACTCCGTTACTTATGGTTGCTCCGTGATAATGAAGTCCTCTAATCTTCTTTGTGCTTCCTGGTGCTATCGAATATTCATTGTGGGCTGCTTTTACCATTACCTCTGCATCCGAGCTATTAAGTACGTAGAAAGGCTCAATATAAGAACATCCGGCAATTGCAGCCGTGCAGATCATGATGAAAAATATTACGATGTTCTTCATTTTTTTTGACACCTAACGTTGCCAGCAGAGGCGGCCGGAGCGTACTGCCTGGCCTGGTTATATGACGATTGCTTCATAGCCATGGATCACGCTGCCACGGTAGCCATCCATATCTTCGCATTGAACCGCACCAAATTTATCAGCTACAACACTCATGACAAAACTTTTAAACTGATCTGACTCTTTAGCGTACGTGCCTTTTGCTCTTGGAAAGAAAGAAACTTCTGTACCAATCGGCCCAATCGGTGTGACATTGATAATATATTCTTTGTTTTTTTCTGCATACGTAATTCCATTTGGAGACGGCATACCTCTCTTTAGCGAGCGCTTTTCGGCATATTCATCTAAAACTGAAATTAACGTAGACACAAACATAAAGTCCTTTGCATCTGCGACTGCACAAAATGATGATACGGTTTGCCCAAAACCATAGCTCGGAAGAAAAGAAAATAGAATACAGATGGTTGATAATAATTTCTTCATAGTCATATAACGCCTAGCACACGGGCGGCCGAAGCAAAGCGTAGGCCGTCCAGCCCACATATTTTGTGGGCAATCGTGCTGCCTTTTGTTATGCATTAGCCTCTCCGCCAGTCTTTAATAGTTGCAATAAGTAGGGCTATGAAAATTACTAGAAGGAAAAAGGCAACACCATAGCCCACGGGACCATCTACTTTTGCTCCTTTAGCCTCCCAATGTCCATAGGTTATAAGCTGGTATAGCATTGCAAAAGATATGAAGCCACTAGTAAATACAGCTAGTAACATATGCCGCAAATTGAAAAGCTTTTTCCCAAAAGCAAGTTCCCCCCATGAAGGAGTCTCGATTTTTCTATCGAGGCCTTTTCGACGCCATCGGCGGTCTTTGAGATTAGACATAGTTTTTATTCATAACGCAGAGTGCAGGGGCGGCTGGAACGAAGTGTAAGCCGTCCCTGCGCGAAGCGCCCTTGCTGCCACGATTTATTAAGTGCTATTTTTGGCACACTTGGTCTCCGATTTCCCAGAGTGGCTTGTAAATACTAGTTTACTACCAGAATAAACGAAGAAGCTCGCCTCTTTTTCTGTGCTTAATGTGAAAGTTCCATTTTCATCCGTTTTGGTTTCTCCAAGTTTGCCAGGCAAGTGAAAAGGAATCCATTCGTTTTCCCATGCTTCTACTTCTGCTCTAGCAATCGGATTATCTTGGCAATCAGTTACCGTTCCGGTATAGGTTTGTGGTGTAGCGCAACCATTCAAAATTAATGTAAGTAAAGCAATTGCTACTGATGTTTTCATTCTCTCATGCACTTAACGACTACAACAGGGGCGGCCGGAGCGTAGCGTAGGCTGTCCCGCGAAGGGCCAAAGGCCCGCAGCAACCTGCTTGTACTTGTTAAGCATTTGCTAACACCCCAGCTAACCAAAAAATAGTGGTGTACATTAAAGCGGTAAAGCTGATTATAAATATAACTTGCAAAATGGATAGTTTGGAATGGATACCAAAATCAATGAGCTCATAAAGTTTTTTAGGGAAGTACTTTTTTATACTTAGTATAACCATAATTACTGCTATACCTACATAAAGCAACACGATACCCCAAAATCCCTCTGGTTCAATATCAATACTGATTGTTTCTGAGAGCCCAGCTCGTTTATAACCAATTACTTTGCCGCTCACAACAGCAAACACGCAGTAAGCTAACGTGAAAATGGCAAACAGTAGATGAATTAATCCAACTTTCTGCAGCATTGCTGTTCCTTACTTTAGGTGCTTAACGCCCCGCACAGGGGCAGACAAAAAAGCGTAGCGTTTTGGCTGTCCCAGCGACCAAGGGGAGCGATTGCTGCGGCTTGTTATGAGTACTACTCATTGATGTACTCTTTGATAATAAATACCTTCAAATACTCACATTCTTTCGGATGAATTGGGTTATGGTTTTTACAGTAATCTTCCTCATAACCAACTATGCGAACCGCATCCATTAACTTTGGACAGACATCCGTCGCATCCCCTTTTGCGAAGTAATACCAGCCTTGTTTTCGCGGTTTTGGACTAAAAACAACGCCTAACTCACCTTTTGCCAATGGACCACAGTCATCGACGACCAGCTCAATGTCAATTGCATTCACAGATGCGCTGCAAAGAAGAATTAGTAATACGAGATATCTAGCCATTTGAACTCATAACGCTAAGCTAACCGGCAGCCAGTGCGAAGCACGCTTTTGGCTGTCCGACGGAAGCCGCTTGCGGCCGGAGTGTAGTTGAGCGTTTTGTTATGAGTTTATGGCACATGGCTAATGCGACTGCACAAAGCTTGATGAATTAAAGCAGCTAAAGCAAATAAAAACATACACCATGCCGCAGTCCCCCAGAGAATAGTCATCACCCACTGAGTCTATTTGTGCGTAGAAAGTCATCTTCTAGCCACAACATTTTGGCCAGTCATCTTCGCCTTGCACGAAATCGGGATGGCCTCCAATTTTGTGCCCGAAGCCTGCCTCATCATTATACTTGAAGCCAATTGCTTTCTTGGCCTCAGCAGATTCAGGTGATGCCACTAGCTTTATTTCTGGAATCTTCATGACTCTCCTTGTGACCCTTAACGTTGCCAACGGGGGCGGCCGAAGCAAAGCGTAGGCCGTCCAGCCCAGCTGTCAGCTGGGCAATCCTGCTTGGCCTGGTTAAGAGGCATTTTTATTGCGATGCCACAACAAAAATAACAATATTAGAATTAGTGTATAAGATACCCCCATAACAACTACACTTCCCTCCAACTTACTTTGTGAACGACCTAAATAATCATACAAAGTGAATGGCACTGCAATGGGGCTAAAAAATAAGGCCATACTTTCAAAGTGGCTTTCTGAATGCTGGATAAGACTAATAGCAACACCAGATAAATACCAACCAAATGCTCCAATTAAGTACCAGGTTACACTATATTTAATCAGTCTCAAATTTGCCTCTTAACGCCCACAGCAGGGGCGGCTGAAGCGAAGCGTAGGCCGTCCCGCAGAGGCCCCTATAGGGGCCGACGCTAACTGCCTGTGATTGTTAGCATGTTCACTATTTGACTTCAATATCATGAATTTCCCAACTTTCAAAGTGGTTAAACCAACTAAGGATGAAAGAGCCACTAGGAGATTTTTTTACAAAGTAGCCAATTCCTTTGCCTGGCTGTTTGTAAAGGTTTACCTCACATGAGTACTCTGAAGCTCGGACATATTGTGGCGACAACGACTTTAGCACTTCTGGGATATCCTCATGCATTAAAGTGCGCTCTTCTCCATCCTTTATTAACTTCGAGCACTCATTAATTATTAGCTCGTGCTCGATACTGCCATGTTTGCTCAGAAGTTCTTTAGCCTCGCCGATTGAGTTTATATCCCACAACCAGACAAATCCTATAGTTAAGAATATAAGGATTACTGAAACTCCAATTGCTCCAAGAAACAGCCAACGCAGTATTCTATATAAAAATTTCATATTTACTGAATGCTAACGCCTGTCTCACAGGCATTTTTAAGTTTGTGAAGCGAAGCGGAGCAAGCTTACAAATGTCCTGTGCAGCCACTTGTTAGGCATGTTCGACCTCAATTTGCCATACAAACTCATGATCTCTTCCTTTCTTTAAAACCTCAACAAATGTTGTCACCTTCAGACGCTTGCCAACCTTGTAGTGTTTCATGTTTCTACGTCGATTCGCGACACAGGTATAAGAATAACTACCGCCATTATCTAGTGCTAGAGTAAAACCTTCTGCTTCATTATGCATACCTGTAAAATGAATATCTTTGATAATCCCTTGGTAAACCTTGCTGGGTACTTTACCGCTATAGATTTTTTCCCTCCATTCAGATGAGCCATATAGGCCATAAACTCCCTTTAACCCTAGGTGAGGTTTGCTTTTATCGAGAGATAGTTTCTGAGCTTGCTCAACTTGCCCAGGATGGTCTTCATGCTCAACTTCAAGGGAATAAATTTTTTTCATAGTTTAGATGCCTAACGCCAAGCTTTGGGGCGGACCGCGCAGCGGGCCGTCCCAGCAACCGAAGGTTGCGACAACAGCGCCTTGTTAGGCGTGTTGCTCGAAAACAAATTCATAGTGTGTAATTTCCTTAGGATCTAGTTTTAACAAGTTGATAGCTTCAATTAGAGACGGTTGCCGTTCTTTGCGAAAAGAAGCACCAAATTCCATGTGTGGCTGCCTTTTGCCATTAGGAAATACAGTAAAAGCATCGTACCCTAAAAAGTAATATTGGTTTTCGTAGATTAATTCTAGAGCTTTCGCTGCATGCTCTCTCGCTATCAAGTCGCCGCTTCCTATTTTGATGCTAGGAAGACCCCAACTCTTGTAGACTTCTTCTCGATCCATTTTTGACGCCTAACGCCCAGCGCAGGCGCAGCCAGCGCGGAGCGCATTTTGTGTTAATGTTTGAGCGCCAGCGAGTAACACAAAATGTGCGTAGCGTTGGCCGTCGCTCTGCCGCTGTTTGTTATGCATTTTCCCATGCAAAAGCCGGGAGCTATCTCGTGCATTAGTGGTCTTTTTTTAGAACTGACAACTTTTCTTCAAGCTGAATATTTTTTAGCGTTAAATACTCTAGAGTGTTCCATATTCTTTTGAGCTTTCGCCCATCAATTATCGCTCCTTCTTGAGATCTATTGTAAATATTAACCATATTATTGTAGATACTGGTTACATCGGAAGACGAGATACCCTCTTCCACATTAAATTTACAAAGAAATTCTTTAAATCTATCATCGTTACGAAAAATATTGAAGGATCTATTGATTTCTTCAAGGTATACCCTTTCAGCCTCATTACTCATCCGCTAAATACTCTATGCATAACGCCCACAGCAGGGGCGGCTGAAGCGAAGCGTAGGCCGTCCCGCAGAGGCCCCTATAGGGGCCGACGCTAACTGCCTGTGATTGTTAGCATGTTCACTATTTGACTTCAATATCATGACTTTCCCAACTTTCAAAGTGGTTAAACCAACTAAGGATGAAAGAGCCACTAGGAGATTTTTTTACAAAGTAGCCAATTCCTTTGCCTGGCTGTTTGTAAAGGTTTACCTCACATGAGTACTCTGAAGCTCGGACATATTGTGGCGATAACGACTTTAGCACTTCTGGGATATCCTCATGCATTAAAGTGCGCTCTTCTCCATCCTTTATTAACTTCGAGCACTCATTAATTATTTGCTCGTGCTCGATACTGCCATGTTTGCTCAGAAGTTCTTTAGCCTCGCCGATTGAGTTAATAGAGTTTATATCCCACAACCAGACAAATCCTATAGTTAAGAATATAAGGATTGCTGAAACTCCAATTGCTCCAAGAAACAGCCAACGCAGTATTCTATATAAAAATTTCATATTTACTGAATGCTAACGTTGCCAACAGGGGCAGCCGGAGCGTTTGCGTGCGAAGCGCGCCGCGTAGGCTGTCCAGCCTAGCCCCATAGGGGCTGGGCGAGCCTGCTTGGCCTGGTTATAGCTGGCGCGCGCTGAACGACCTACTTGCTCTTTGTCAGCCAACTTTGGCTGGCCACTGCCCGATAAATTTACTGGGAAAAATACCATACTTTCCCCACCAGTTAACTAACTGACTGGCACTTCACAATGGTGCAACTGACTTGCAGGGATCGTTGGCTTAAAACGAAGGCACTGGAACGAAACTGCAGTACCAGTTTGCAGGAGAGCTTTCTGGCGAAACGTGTTCAGGTAGAGATTGTTACTTGCAACAACTACAAACCATCTAAAAATTGACCGCCACAATAACAGTTAATTCAAAAGAAGCGTCTTTATATCACCCTTCTATATATTTCTGCTGCAGTCATCCAAGATTACCCAAAAAACATAGCAATATCAGTAGGTTAGAGGCTCTGGCGCAATCCTCAACAGGTAGATATATAACAGCGGCTATATATCTACCTGCTTTTCTTGCTCGTGACAATAGTGTCACCCCCTTTAAAGTCAATGACTTAGCTCGCTCTCTCCAGAAATAGGAGAAGCTTCTCTTGAATTCTGATATTGAAAGTAGAACAAGATATGAAATGCTGTATATAAGACAGTTTGAAGAGCAATGTTATGGAAGATATTCGCGGTTGAGTACCAAGTAAGACTGAATGTTTCACGGGAGTCTTCTGGTAGCATATTTCAAGTTAAGTACGGTTGTTTTAGGAAGGAGAGGTAAACTTATACTCACTGGGAGAAGCAATTCATGTATTTTGTTAAGGAAAATAGCCTCACTGATAGGGTGGGGAGATTGCGAGAGGCCTCTCTCACCTTGTACTTCAGGGAAGGACAGTCCCATTTCAAAATAGCTAAAATACAAGCCCCATTATCGGTTTAATATAAACGTTCTAAATTTTTCAATTTTTTATTTAAAAAATCATATGACGTGACTCTCCAATGGTAGTGCTTTAAATTGAGGTTGAAGGATTCTTAACTCGATGGGTTAGTATTTTTCATTAGTTGATGATTTTTGCCTTGCATTTGGTTATTTCCAATAGTGAAGACTTACCTTGAGAGGGAGCCACACCGGATATCTTTATCTGTTTTTTTATATTGCAGGCTACAGATGATGACGTGCTGGAATTAAACAGAAAAAAGCCGGCATTGTGCCGGCGGGAAAGCAGACGTCGAAAGGAAGAGACGTTGCAGAGAGACTGTAATTCTTACTCGATGCCCAGACTCGAAAATGAGCTGGGCATCTTTTAAACATTGCTAATCAATTAGGCTTTTTTACGCAGCAGCACACAGGCATCTGCGGCAGCTAGCTCTAAGCTATTTCCTTCCGCATTGCCAGCAAACAGTGCCGGGGTAATATTGTGCGCACAGGAGAACTCGGCAGGTAATTCCAGGGTGCCACTGTTTTGCCCCAGGTTGAGAACAACCAGCATTTCTTCGCTGTCGCTGCGCCTTACAAAAGCAAATAAATCACTGCCGGTGTCGATCACTTCCTGCTCTGCTGTAGCCAACGATTGGGGTAGCTCCCGGTGCCATTCGATCAGTGCGCGGAAGCGGTTGAGCATGGAGCGTTGGGCGTCCTGCTGAACCTCTACCGCCCGTTGCTGGTGTTCCCCAGAGACGGGTAGCCAAGGTTTTGCTGTGGAAAAGCCCGCGTTGTCTTCGCTGGTATTGGTCCAGGGCATCGGTGTGCGGCAGCCATCGCGGCCTTTGAATTCCGGCCACAGATTAATGCCGTAGGGGTCTACCAGGTCTTCATAGGCAATTTCCGCTTCCGGCAGGCCCAGTTCTTCCCCTTGGTAGAGGCAGACACTGCCGCGTAGTGCCAATTGCATCAACAGGAATAATGGGGCCCTGGCATCGGCTTGGTCATCGCTAAAGCCTTTGTTCCAGCGGGTTATTGAGCGGGGTACATCGTGATTGCTGATCGACCAGCAGGGCCAGCCCTTCTCGATTACGTCGCGGTTTTTTTCCAGGGTTTCGCGCAGGAAGCCCGCACTGCAATTCTCGGTCAATAGATCGAAGGAATAGGCCATGTGCAGGCGTTTTTCCGTGGTGTACTCGGCCATGATTTTATGGGTATTGTCGTCGCCAACTTCACCTACGGTCACAGTGCCGGGATACTGATCCATTAACTGTCGTACCCGCTGGAGAAACACCAGGTTTTCCGGCTGGGATTTATCATTCTGGTGCCACTGGTAGTCGTAGTGATTGACTGGTGGCAGGCCTTTATCGTCGAGCTTGAGCGGGCGCGCCGGGTTATTACCCAGGGCCTGCTGGTGGAAAATAAAGTTGACCGCATCCAGTCGGAAACCATCTACACCCCGATCGAGCCAGAACTTCATATCGGCGAGCAACTGCTCCTGGACTTCCGGGTTGTGCACATTCAGGTCCGGCTGCTCTTTAAGGAAGTTGGCCAAATAGTACTGGCGGCGGCGGGTACACCAGCGCCAGGAGCCTCCTCCGAATACGGAGACCCAATTGTTGGGAGGGGTGCCATCTTCTTGAGGATCAACCCAGACATACCAGTCCGCTTTGGGGTTGTCGCGGTTGGCGCGGCTCTCCTGGAACCAGGGGTGCTGGTCTGAGGTGTGGCTGAGGATTTGGTCGATAATCACTTTCAGGCCGCGCTCGTGGGCCGCTTCGATCATCCGGTCGAAATCTCCCAGGTTGCCAAAAATAGGGTCTACATCGCGGTAGTCGGCAACGTCATAGCCAAAATCCACCATCGGCGATTTAAAGAAGGGTGAGATCCAGATGGCGTCTACGCCGAGGGATTTTACATAATCCAGTTTTTGCGTAATTCCGGGAATATCACCGATGCCATCTCCGTTGGCGTCGCAGAAGCTGCGTGGGTAAATCTGATAAATAACGCTATTGCGCCACCACTCATAGCTGTTGCCGCTCATGGATTACTGCCTTGTTTCATTATTTGAAATGTGGAGATAGTCCACCTTTAAAGGATAGGGTGAGTATGGAGCAGTCATTGGCGGGCTTCCTCCTCCCCGGCGAGGGGGGAGAGGGGGGTAAAGGGTGACTGGCCTTGGGTGGCTTGGTATCGGCAGGCGGGGATGAGGAGCATAGTGGGCACGTCCCTGTGCCGCTGGAGCAGGACTGTTTAGGGCTTGTCCTGGACTGAGCGAAGCATTTGCTCGGCCAGGGCGATGGCCTCCTGGCGATCCTTGACGTCCAGCTTTTGGTAGAGGCTGCGAATATGGGTCTTGATGGTGCTCGGCGCCACCTTAAAGTGACGGGCGATTTTCTCGTTCGACAGCCCCGAGTGAATCGCATTCAGTACCTGCCATTCCCTTGGGGTGAGTGGGGAGTGGCGCAGGAAGTCCGGCACAGCATCGCTGGCCAGTATCTCGCGGATAATGGTGTCATCCAGTTCGATGCGAATACCACCGTCCAGCTCTGGCTGCTGTTGTGCCGCTTTGATCAGTTGTTGGGCTTTGCTGGACTCCGCATCTCCCAGGCCATTTTCCAGGGCGGCTTTTAGGATAACGATTAAAGGTTTGCCGATTTGCAGGAAACTGGCGCGAAAATCCCGCTCGTGGGAGAGAAGCAGGGCTTCACTAATAGCCTCCACAGATTGGGGGTATTGCTCCCGCAGCCACAGCAAGTGGGATTCCAGCACCCGGTTGCGCAGGCGATCTGTCTCCAGGCCGCACTCGTTGGCAACTTGTTTCAGGCGGCTCAATAGTCGATTGGCATCGGACCAGTGGTGCAGCTCAATCATCGCACGCACATGGTTGCGCCCGTGGCACTGCTCAAAGTGATTGCTGGGCCTGTCGGCGACGGGAGTAGCCTGTTCCAACCAGCTGGCGATGGCCTGCTGATTGCCCAGGGCGCGCCAGGTGCGGATGCGGGTGGCATCGGCGTTGGCGATCCAGTCCCGGTGGTAGCGCCCGTCTGTGAGCAGGCGCTCGATACGCTCCAACCACTCCAGGGCATCCTCTTTCTCCCCCCGGGCCTGGGCGATTTTTAACAGCAGGGTGTACTCAGGTAGCAGCCAGTGCTCGCCGACCCGGCGGTTGATTTGCATACCTCGGCGAGCGGATTGCTCGGCACCTTCCAGATCGCCGGACTCCCATTGAAGCTGGCCGCGCAGCCGGCACACAAATTCCGAGATGGGCAGTGTGGACAGGTGATTTTTCTGCACCAGGGTCTGCACCTTTTCCTGCAGTGTGGACGCTTTCTTCAGCAGGCCCTGGGCAAAGGCGATCTCTGTCTGTTGGCAAATGGCCCAGGCGGCACTGGGAATATCCCGCTCGGCGATCGCCAGGGCTTCAACTTCCTGCATATAGCGGTTGGCCTCTTGCAGGGCACCCAGGCAGAAGCTGGTCTCACCGGTGACCAGCAGAGCAGAGATTCTCTCGCCCAGCTGGTCTGCGCGGAGTAGGGCCAGGGCTTCTTCGGCATACTCCTTGGCTTGCAGTGTCTGCCCTCGGGCAATGGCCACCTGGGCGCGCATGGTGGCAAAGGCGCCTTCAAAGTTGCGCCACTGTGCCGGGTCCTCCCGCTGCAGCCAGCTTTCCGAGGCCGCCAGGTTTTTCTCGCACAGGTCGTATTCAAAATTCTCCCGCGCCATTTTGGCGGACAGGAGGGTAAAGCGGGCGCTGTGTTGCAGGGCTTCGTCACCGAGCCAGTCGAGGCAGTCCCGCAGCAGGCGCGATTGCCCCGCGCGCAGAAGTTGTTCCCCTCGGTCGTTAAGCAGTTGCTTTAACCGCTCGCGGTCGCCCCCGGCCAGAGCGTGGCGCAGGGCCTCCACTGGCTGGTCTAATTCTTGCCAGGTATCACAGGCAGTGCTGTGCAGTTGCAGCAAGTGTTCGCGGTCATTGATTTGCCGCTGCAGGAAGCGGGCGAAGACCGGGTGGAAGCGGAACCACTGGCGACTTGAATCCTGCGCCTGCAGGAATAACCCCCGGCGCGCGGCTTCTTCCAGCAACTGCTGACCATCCTGCCGACCGGTAAGGCGCTCTGCCAGTTGGGCATTCACCCGGGTGAGGATCGATGTGCAGGAAAGGAGCTGGCGCAGTTGGGGTTCCAGCCGCTCCAGCACTTCCTCAGCCAGGTAATCGAGAATATGACTGTGGCCCTGCTCCAGCTCTGCCAGATAGCGATCCACTTCGTTGCTGTCGCGCACCGATAAAGTGAATAGCTGTACGGCGGGGGGCCAGCCCTCACTGAGGTGATGCAGTTGGGCTGCGCGGTCGCCGTCGAGATTAAACGGCAGGCGCTGCTTGAGCAGGGTGGCGATTTCCTCAATGTTGAGGGCCAGCTCATTACTGCCCAATTCCAGTAATCGCCCTTGAACTCGCAGAGTGGCCAGGCCCAAAGGCGGTTGGCTGCGACTAGTGAGAACAATACCGACACCGGCGGGGGCGTGGCGCAACAAAAAGCGGGTAGTGTCGTGCACCTGCTGGTTGTCGATCTGGTGGTAGTCGTCCAGCACGATGCGCAGTTCGCTAGGCAGCCCCCGCAGTTCCGACAGCAGGTGGCTCACCAGGGTTGAGGGGTCTGGGCGCTGGGGCGCGGACAATAACTGGTGAGTCTGGGGGATACCATTGCCGGTCGCCCTGTGCACACTTTCCACCAGGTAGCGGCAGAATTGGCTCGGTTCATTATCGCTGGCATCCAGCGTATACCAGGCCACCGGGTTGTCCTGCTGTGAGGCCCAGGAGGTAACCAGCGTGGTCTTGCCGTATCCCGCAGGAGCCGTCACCAACAGCAGTTGATCACTGTGGCATTGGTTCAGAACCGACAGCAGGCGCGGGCGCGATAGGGCGTGCTCGGGGCAATCCGGCAGGCTGTATTTGGAAGTTAAAAGCATCGCTGCGGGAGGGATTGTTATAAATGTTTGATTTTTGTACAGCCACTATTATGCACCAGGACCCGGGTATTGTTACAGCACTGTAATAGGCCAGCTTTCTGGTGATTCCGCCTCTTGGGTGGCAAATTGGAGTGGCGCCGGTTTAGCTTTGGGCAGTATATTACTATTCGGGTTAAATCGGTCATCTCAACCCGTCGCAATGCAGTTTCTGCGGCTCACTAGTGGGTACGTTAGTTCATATTTACTGTGATGTATCCACACTGGCTCGTAAAGGGATGCATGACTGTGCAGCTTCCCCTCGCGCCACTTTCAGTATTTTTTCGATTTTTCTTTGGCAGTGAGAATGCCCCTTGTGCGGGTTTTCATCAATGTTCATTCAATTAAAAAAGCCGAGCGCTGCGAAGGCGCCGATAGAATAATAAGAAGAGGAAGCCATGGCGGATATCGTAATCCTTGCTGCTGCGGGTATGGGGGCTGTGGATAACACGTTTGCAAAGCCACTGTTTTTGGCATTGGAAACCGAGCTTGGGGAGGAGTGGTCGCGTCTCTACTGCGCTGAATTACCCGGTCTGGAGCACTTCCAGAGCAATATCGAACGCACCTTTGAGAGTATGCAGAAACGCGAACTGGACTTCCTGCGTGCACGAAAATATTTACTCTTGGGGATGTCGCAGACAGCGGCGCAGTCCGGCAATGTGGATCGTCGGGATAGCAACTACGAAAAGACCCAGCGCGAGATCTATGCGGCGCTGGCCAAGGCCGCTGATCAGGTTGATGAGCGGGCCCCGGTGATATTGATCAGCCATTCGGTGGGTTGTATCAACCTATCTAATTACCTCTGGGACGCCCAGCGGCCCAATGTCAGTTGCGGTGTTTGGCGTGAAGGCGGTCCCGCAGGAGTTCACAAAGGGTCGGCGCGTGAGAGGTTTTTGCGCCTCAAGACCTTGAGCCATTGGTACACCCTGGGGCCGACAATGCCCCTGTGGTGCGCCGATCGACCCCGGGAGCAAATTCAGGCGGTCACCTCCAATACCCGGGGATACAATTTTCGCTGGAAGAATTTTTATCACCCCAATGACCTGTTTGGCTGGCCCCTTAAACCCCTGAGCCCCTCCTATAACCAGGCGGTGTGCCGAGACTATGAGACTTGTTCGCTGAGCGATCACGGCGCTTTGAGTTCAGTGGCTTTTCCCTCGCCCCCTGAGGATTACTGGCGGAACCCGAAAGTTGTTGAGCAGCTGATAGAGGATGTGCGCTCCCTGCTCAAGACGGTGAATAAGCCCGCTCATCGGCATCCACAACCCTCTCAGCAGGCTCTCGCGGTATAATCCCCAATTACCTCAACAGTCTCCTGTAAAAGATGAAGGGCCGCTTTCTTATGTCGCTGCAATATCACCTGGTTCCGGTTACTCCTTTCCAGCAAAACTGCTCGTTGCTGTGGTGTGAAGACAGTAAGCGCGCGGCTGTTGTCGACCCCGGTGGCGATCTCGATAAGATTCTGGCGGCGGTGGAGGAGCGAGGTCTCAAGCTGGAGAAAATCCTGCTGACCCACGGCCACCTGGACCATGTAGGCGGCACTGCGGCGTTGTCCAAGCAGCTCCAGCTGCCGATAGAGGGGCCGCATAAAGGCGATGATTTCTGGATTCAGCAGTTGCCCATGCAGGCGCAGATGTTTGGTTTCCCCGCTGTCGAAGTATTTACTCCAGACCGCTGGTTGGAACAGGGAGATACGGTTACTGTAGGGGATCAGGAACTGGAGGTGCACCACTGCCCGGGCCATACCCCTGGCCATGTGATTTTCTTCCACCGCCCCAGCCAGTTGGCTCTGGTGGGAGATGTTTTGTTTGCCGGTTCGATCGGGCGTACGGATTTCCCCCAGGGAGACCACGATACCCTGATTCGCTCTATCAAAGAGCGCCTATGGCCGCTGGGTGATGAGGTTCAATTTGTACCGGGGCATGGCCCCATGTCCACTTTTGGCCAGGAGCGCCAAACCAATCCTTTTGTCGCCGACAAGCGCTTTGGTTAAGTGATACCTGGATTCCAATAACAGGCGGGAAGTACAGCGCCGGGAGTCCCATTTTATGTTTGCAGGAAAAATACGCCTTTTTCTCGCCTTGCTGGTGCTGGGGTTAAGCGGCTGCGCAGTGATTTCCGAAGAGGAGTGCCGTGCGGGGCTCTGGTATGAGCGGGGCCTGCAAGACGGCGCTCGCGGTCGCTCACAGTCGCTGGTGTACGATATTGCCCAAGAGTGTGACAGCTACGACATGCATGTGGATAGCGATGCATGGCTGCAGGGCCATGAAGAGGGTGTAGAGACTTACTGCACTGCAGAAAATGGCTATCACCAGGGGCGTAGGGGGCGTAATTACCAAGGGGTTTGCACTGGCCCTACTGCTGATTTGTTTTTACAGAATTACGAGCGCGGTCTCGCCGAATACCGTATAGAGCAGCATTACCAGCGCCTTTTGTGGCGCCGGGATAATTTAGAGCGCGAGTTGCTCTCCCTGCATTACGCCTATCGGAACACTGATAGTGAAGCCCAGGCCCAGGCATTGTACTTGCAGCGCAGCCGCCTTCGCTGGGAGCTGCGGATGTTGGATATGGAGTTGTTTCGTTATGGCTTGTTTGGCCCCACGCATTTAACGCCCGGCTATTATCCCCCCGGATTTTTTTCTGCCAGATTATTTTATTGGTAAGTAAAAAAAATTGTTGGCCCTGAATATATGTAAAGAAGTCCGGGTTAATGCTCCGGTATTACACGCACAAGAGATTTATTGTAATGGCAATTTGGCATTTAGATCCTTCACTGGAAGAACTGAACCAGGGAATATCCCAATGCATGCCCGGCTACCTGGGAATGGAAATTACGGAAATTGGCGATGATTACCTGGAAGGGACCTTGCCCGTAGACCATCGCACTCGCCAGCCCTTCGGTATTTTGCATGGTGGTGCCAATGTCGTATTGTCGGAGACACTGGGTTCCATAGGTGCCAACCTATTAGTGGATACCGATAAATTTTATTGTGTCGGTCAGGAGGTTAACGCCAATCACCTACGCCCTGTCCCTGAGGGAGAGGTTCGCGGTCGTGCAAAACCCGTGCATATTGGGCGTAGCAGCCAGGTGTGGGAAATTCTGATCTATGCACCCAATGGGAAACTCAGCTGTATTTCTCGCATTACCATGGCTGTTGTAGCTCATGGTGCCTAGTATTATCTCTTGGGTTGTGTGTGGAGATCCCGCTTGAAACAGGCCCAGGATTTTATTTTTGAAGATATTCCCTATCGCTTGGTGCGCTCGAGCCGGCGCAAGCGACTGGGACTGGTACTGTCTTCCGGTGGTGTGGAAGTGCGAATTCCACAGCGTTGTGCAGCCCGTTATGGGCATGAATTCCTGCAGGAAAATATCCAGTGGGTGAGAGCGCAGTTACTCGCAACCGACCGGCGCGCCGCGCAGGTGCCGCAATATCAGTACGCTTTTGGTGAGAGTTTTCCCTGGCTGGGACAGCAGCTTCCCTTACAGCGTGCGACAAGCAGTAAAAGTGCCGGTATTGGCGATGGTGCTATCGGGCTTTATACCCGCTATCGCCAGCCCGATGACACGCAACTGCAAACTGCTTTACAACGCCTTTACCAGCGGGAAGCATTGGCATTGTTAACGCAAAAATCCCATGTGTTGGCCGAGCAGCTGGGGTTAAGTATTTCATCAGTAAAAGTTCGTCGCACCAAAAGCAAGTGGGGTCACTGTAGTATCCGCGGTGAGCTGCAGTTTAACTGGCTTGTTTGTCTCGCTCCTGAGCCGGTGGTGGATTACTTGGTGGCTCACGAGGTCTGCCATTTGCAACACCATAACCACAGCCGCGCTTTCTGGGATTTAGTCCAAAGTGTGTGCCCCAGATTTAAAGAGTTGCGCCGCTGGTTGCGCGATAACGGTCACCGCCTGACCCTGTAACTTTTTTCTATTCTTTAGTTGTACTGAATTCTCCCAATTAATTATGAGTAAGAAGCCCCGTTTTATTACTGGCCGCAAGCCGGTTAAAAAAAACTTGCCGAGCCGCGCTGAAGCGACAATAGAAAAATTTAGTCACGATATGCGCGGTATTGCCCGGGTGGGTGGCAAAACGGTGTTTATTGATAGTGCCTTACCGGGAGAGCAGGTTAAATTCCGCTATACCGCACGGCGCGGCCGTTTTGATGAGGGAATTGTTGAGGAAGTCCTATCGGCTTCAGCGGATCGGTGCGCGCCGCAGTGCGCCTATGTGGATTCATGTGGAGGCTGTTCGGTTCAGCACCTGGAGCCATCGGCACAAATTACTGAAAAGCAAAAAATTCTTTTGGATCAGTTGTCGCGCTTTGGTGGAATTGAACCTGAAGAAATACTGCCGCCGTTAACCGCTGATCCCTATGGTTATCGGCGCAAGGCCCGTATCGGCATTCGCAAATTGAAAAAATCCCAGGGTGGTGAGTTGCTTTTTGGTTTTCGAAAAAAGCACAGCAATGATTTGGTAGATATTGATGAGTGCCCGGTACTACATACAAAAATTGCCGAACATTTAGGGTCGCTAAAAAAACTTGTTGGCGAAAGTGAAGGCCGGGCAAACTTTTCTCATCTGGAAGTGGCGGTTGGAGATGATGTGACAGCTCTGGCGCTTCGCCATTTAAAGCCCCTGTCAGATAAGGACTTGGCGCTCTGGTTAACATTTGCTAAAAGTACCGGTATACACCTGTATATACAAGGTGGGGGTGATGCTTCACTGGAGAGAATCTGGCCGATAGAAGGGGCCGCTTATCTAAGTTATCAGTTGCCGGAATTTGACCTGACGCTGAGATTTAAACCGCAGGATTTTGTGCAGGTTAATTTTGCGATAAATCGGCAGATGGTGAGTCGAGCCGTTGAGTTACTCGATCCGCAACCCTCCGAGCGTGTATTGGATTTATTTTGCGGGTTGGGGAATTTTACCCTGCCATTGGCGCGTCGTGCAGCGGAAGTGATCGGGGTCGAAGGTGTCGGCGCTTTAACTCAACGGGGTGTGGATAATGCCGCTTTGAACCAATTACAAAATGTGCACTTTTATTCTGCCGACCTGAACGAAAAAATGGCAGGTGCGCCTTGGGCTGAAGCAGGTTTCGATAAAATCCTGTTGGACCCACCGAGAGACGGCGCTCTGGAGGCTGTGCGCGGGTTGGCGCGATTTTCTGCCAGTAGGATCGTCTACGTCTCCTGTAACCCGGCCACCCTGGCTCGGGATGCCGGTGAATTGGTGAAGTTGGGGTACCGGTTGAGTAAGGCGGGTGTCATGGATATGTTTCCCCATACCGATCATGTTGAGTCGATGGCAGTATTCGACAGAATTTAGGGCCTATTGAGGCCGGGAAAACTAACGTAAACTGCGGTAAAACCGTTTAAGCGAAGTTGTTATGCAAAGCGAAACCCTAACCGATAATTTTGAAGATAATTGCGCGCGCTTTTTGCCTGAAGCTGTAGGCCAGGGCTGCGTCTGGGCCCTGCAGGGTGAGGAGGGCTTTGCACTTTGTGAGTCTGAAAAGCGGGCCGATACTGAGGTTATGCCCTTTTGGTCGCAAAGAGAATTTGCACAAGACCACTGCGAAGGAGACTGGGCTGACTATGAGGCAGTGGCAATTGACCTGGAAGAATTTATGGATGACTGGCTCACCGGCATGCATGAAGATGTCTTATTGGTGGGGATAAACTGGAATGCCGAACTGGAAGGGGTTGAGATGGAACCCCTGGACCTGCTGGAGCAGTTGGAGCAAGAGCTGCAATAAACTGCGCCATAGTGCCCCACCCAGTGGATAAAAATTACTCAACGGGGTGTCTCAAATGGGGCAGATTCTTGGCTTGCGCAAAACAGTCTACGGAGTTGCCAACATTACCGAGGCTGTGGCCTGGTATACGCAGGTACTCCAACAGAAACCCAGCTATGAAAGCGATAGCTATGCGGCATTTAGTATTGGTGATTGCGAGCTCGGATTAAATGCCGATGCGCGCAGCGCGATCAGTCGGGCCGATGGTGTAGTTGCTTACTGGCAAGTTTTGGATTTGGCCGCGCAGATTGAGCGACTCGGTACTATGGGGGCGCGGCAGCACACGGATGTAGAGGAAGTTTCTGGACGTGTGCTGATGGCGAGCTTTCTCGACCCCTATGGCAATGTTTTCGGATTGATTGAGTACCTGCAAACGCCCATTGAGAGATAGGACCATTAAACGGAGCAGTTCCTGTGGATAAGCCGCCCATTTCCAGATTTCGTTCCCCCAATCGAAGTTTTGCTGCGGAAAGCCTTGCGCAAATTGGGCGGGGTTATGTGGTTCCGGATCGAGTGGCTTTAATTACCGGCTGCTCAAGCGGTATTGGGCGGGAACTGGCTTTGGCGCTACATCGCCGGGGAACCATAGTGATTGCCACGGCGCGCCGCCCGGAAAGTTTACAAGAGCTGGCGGACCTGGGAATTGCTACAGAGGCCTTGGATGTGAATTCCCAGGCGGATATCAATCGAGTGGTTCACGCAGTAAAAGCGGCATACGGGCGGCTCGATATTTTGGTCAATAACGCCGGTTACGGTCAGATGGGGCCATTGCTGGAACTGGACACGCGAGCACTGGAAAAGCAGTTCCGAACCAATGTATTTGCCCCTCTCGCTTTGATTAGGGCCTGTGTACCTTTAATGCGTTCGGAGCAGGGCGGAATTGTGTGTAATATCGGTTCGGTTTCCGGTGTAATGCCTACACCTTTCTCCGGTGCCTATTGTGCTTCTAAAGCGGCCCTACACTCCATTTCTGATGTTTTGCGACTCGAACTAAAACCCTTTGGCATTCGGGTAATGACGGTGCAACCCGGTGCGATCGCATCGGAATTTGGTCGCCACGCTGAGACATCCCTGCGCGGTCTTTTGCCGCCGGACTCCCTGTATAAACGGCAGGAAGAGGCGGTTAGGGCCCGAGCCCAGGAGTCCCAACAGAATGCTACATTGGCAAGCACACTGGCTAAAAAATTGGTGCGTGAGTTGCTGCGAAAACGCGCTCGTCCTTTGGTGCGTATTGGCAACCGCAGCAGCCTGTTGCCCTGGATGGCCCGCTGGCTGCCGCGCAGTTTTAGGGATTGGTTTTTAATGCGGAGATTTAAATTAAATCGCCTCGCTCACAAAAGCTGAGGATTGTTATTCTGGTTTTTGCAGTGAGTGGCTGGAATCCTTCAACCACTGTTGTACTTCGTTGTAGTTGCCTCGATACAGAATTTTCTGTTCCGATTTCTTCATAAGATGGTCGTAGCTGCCGTCATAGTATTCCCGCAACAGTGACACCACGATAGGGATGTACACATCACTATTATTCGTTCTCAGTAATTCTTGGTTAGCTGAAGCTAAGGCTTCGTTGAGCTGCTTGTAGCGCAGCCCTCCCAGGCGTTTACTGATTTTATTGAGATTGAGATGTAATTCTTCCCCCAAAGATTCAGCTGCTGATTTTTCACTGCTTTTAAAGCGCTCTAAGCCCTCGTGAACATAATCTTGCACAATGCGCTGTGCCCGTGTTTCCAATGGCTCCTCGACAAGAACCCGGGGAGCGGCCTTCATGGCGGTTTGCAATACTGGAGGAAGTGCGCAGCGTCCAATTAGACGGCTTTCATCTTCAATAGCAATAGCACCTGTCTGCTGGGAAAGCTTCAGCAGGTCGATACTGATCTGATTTTCAAAATCGATTTGTGAAGGTTGGCTACTACTGGTGCGGCCAAAGCTAGAACCTCGATGTTTTGCGATCCCCTCAAGGTCGATATACCGCCGCGCAGCCTGGATTAATTCCGTTTTGCCACTGCCGGTGTGACCAGCAACAACGATAAAGGGCAGCTGGGTACAATGCTTTTCCAGCTCGTTTAACAGGAACTGCCGCATGGCTTTATAGCCACCCTCTACTATCGGGTATTCAATATTATTCGAGCGTAGCAGTTTTTGTGTCATTCGGGAGCGCAAACCGCCTCGGAAACAGTAGAGGTAACCTTGGGGGTGTTTACGTATAAATGCGCTCCATTGTGAAAGACATAAGCTTCGCACTTCATCTGTTGCTAAACGCCAGCCAAGGTCAATTGCTGCTTGCTGGCCTTTGTTCTTGTACTCAGTCCCGATCAGTTCACGTTGGTGATTGTCAAGCAGGGGGTGGTTTCTTGCGGAAGGGAAAGCGCCGCGAACAAACTCAACTGGGGCGCGTACGTCCATCAGCGGAATATCATTCAGGAAGATGTCCGTGTAATTCGCAGTATCGGTCCGCAAGGTAGCACTCCTGCTTATTTAGAAAATAGGTGGTATTTGATTGTATCTCCATTTTCTTTCCAGGCCTATGGCAACTGAAGAAGCTACTTGTATATGCAATATATGATGTGCTTAGCGTTAGATGACAGTTTGATATTTACACCGGAAATTAATGCTCAGTATGAGAGAATACTTTTTTAATTTATTGCTCGATAGCTCAGTGTTTACATTTACTTTTTGAACCTAATGCGATTCCAGGTCACAGAAGGTAAATCTTAGCTTCCCTGAATTATTGCAGCTGATTTAAAAATCCTGGAAGCATTTGGATTACATAATGGGCGGGTTGCTCCTGCATGTATAGAGGATAAAAACGTGGCTAAAAAATATATCTATATCCCGATAAATAGCGATGAAATGCAGGAATATGCGGAGGGGTTGGCGAAAGCCTGGGGCATACCGGTGAATCAAATCCTGGCCAATAAAGTAACCTCCGGTTTTGGAAAAGCCATGTATCGGTGGGTGAACCAGTGTTTGAGTAAGCTGAATCCTGCCGATACCCTTTACATCGTAACCCATGGCACGGGTGCCGGGGATGGACAATTTATTGGTGCTGAGCGCTCCACGAGTAACAACAAGCAGAAAAAAGTATATGTAAACGGCATGCCTAACTGGCAGGGAGGAGAGTGGAAAACCTACACGCCTCGACAGCTAGCAGATACCTTGGTTAAAGAGGGGCTTCCTGCTAATTTCGTTAATTTACATGTTTGTGCCTGTGGTTCCGGCTACGATGGAGAAAAGTTAAGACCTTGGGCTCAACGCTTGCGCCAGGCGATGGTTGGCACCTATAGAAATATTCAGGTCACTGGATATAGAGGTTGGTTCTCCTGCAGTACTGCCAGGGTTTGTATTAAAGTAGGTACTCAGTTTTATCCATTGGAAGAGCGGGCAGTTACTTTCTCCTGAATTTTGTACCCCTAATGTAGCTGGGGTTATGGCGTAGAAGTGCGCTCCATGTAGTTTCCCGGGTATACCCTGAATAGATAGCTGAACAGAAATCTGAGCAGCTTTTATATTCAGGGATATCTTTCTCCATGACTGTTGACCAGTTACTAATCCTGATTATTTTAAGTGTCACTATAACCCTGTTTATATGGGGGCGGTGGCGCCACGATATGGTTGCTATAGCAGCCTTATTGACTTGTGTCTTTACCGGTCTGATTCCCCCGGAAAATGCTTTTATTGGTTTTGGCCATCCAGCGGTCGTGACTGTAGCTTGTGTGTTAATCCTGAGTCGTGGCTTACAAAATACCGGCGCAATGGATGCACTTGCACAACGAGTTGTCCGCAAAAGCGGGAGTATCTCAGTATCTATATTGTTACTCATAGGGCTCGGCGCGTTTTTATCTAGCTTTATGAATAATGTCGGCGCGTTGGCTTTATTAATGCCCGTGGCTGTGGATATGGCCGAGAAACAGAAAGTGGCACTGGGGAGGGTTTTAATGCCCCTGTCTTTTGCAACGATTCTGGGGGGAATGACCACACTGATAGGTACACCGCCAAACTTGGTCGTTTCCGGTTTTCGGGCGGATTCTGGCGCTGGTAGCTATGGGATGTTTGATTTCACTCCGGTAGGTCTGGCAGTTGCGATAACTGGAGTTTTATTTATTGCATTTGTTGGGTGGCGCTTGGTGCCTACACGCAACCGGACAGGGGCCTCCTCCTTTGAAACTGGCACATATTTAACGGAAGCACTTGTTGAGGAAAAAAGTGTAGCTGCCGGTAAAAATCTACGTGAAATTTCCAAGATGCTGGGAACAGAAGATGCCCAAGTTGTGGGTGTCGTACACAATGATGCCAGGGTCTCTCCCGCGACTCCCTGGCATAAGGTAAATAGCGGTGACATTCTGGTAATTGAAGCGGAGCCGGAAAGCCTTGCTACCTGTTTGTCCAATCTCAGTTTGAAAACTGTGGGGGCTCTTGGGTCGGATTCATCGGGTAAGGCTCGACAATCGGGTAGCAATAACACCGAGAGTGATTCTCAGAATAAGCCCCCAATAAAAGCACTGGCGGATCGTACCGAAATGCAGTTGCGGGAGTTGGTTGTCATGCCGGATTCCCCCTTAGTGGGGCGCCCTATGAGGTTTTCACGCCTCGCAGCAAGATACCAGATTCACTTGCTAGCACTCTCGCGCCAGGGGCGCCGTTCGGTGCGCCGGTTGCGCTCGACACCATTACTTGCCGGTGACGCTCTGTTAATGATGGGGGCGGATAGAAACCTAAATAGTTTCGCTAGGGAAAAAGGCTGTGTGCCTCTGGCCTCAAGGGATATCAGTATCCCCAACAAGGAGAAGGCGGCTATTGCTCTGCTGGCTATGGTGCTTGGTGTCGCCGGTGCAGCGTTCGGCCTATTGCCGGCAGCAATCTCGTTTGCCACCTGTGTATTGGCTTTTATGGCGTTGAAGATAGTGCCGTTGCGAAACGTTTATGACTCTGTCGACGGGTCCGTCGTCGTGCTATTAGGGACCTTGATTGCTGTTGCTGATGTGATGGAGTCAACTGGAGCTGCAGATTTGGTCGCTCAGGTTTTGTTGGATGTCCTGGCTCAGGGCAGTGCTGTTCTGGCCCTGGGGCTGATCCTGGTGGTTACCATGACCCTGTCTGATTTTATGAATAATGTCGCCACTGCGGCTGTGATGTGTTCAATTGCCATGAGCACAGCAGAACAACTGGCGGTGAATCCAGACAGTTTCCTGATGGCGGTCGCAATTGGAGCCTCTTGCGCATTTCTAACACCGGTTGGGCACCAAAATAACACCCTAATTCTGGGGCCGGGAGGGTTTGAATTTGGTGATTACTGGAAAATGGGGCTGCCACTAGAATTGTTGGTACTGGTTGTGAGTATCCCTATGTTGCTTTGGGTTTGGCCCCTGTAATCGCAGTGAGCTCAAGCAATAGAATCGTCTACAGGCTGGGCCAGCTCCGCCATAAACCTGCTACAAAAGCGCAAAATATCAGTTACAGTTACAATTCCAACCAGCTCGCCTTCCCGCATAACCAGTACCGAGCCAATGCCTGTATCCGCCATAGCTAAGAGAATTTTATCTAATGGGTCGTGGATATCTGCAATAAAGGGACGTCTGGCACATAGGTCATGTACATAAAGCTGCTGCTCCTCTAAACGGTGTCCCGGTGCATTGGCCCTTTCGATATCCCCTCGGGAAATGACCGTCTCCAAGTCGCCTGCACGTGTTACCGGCAGGTGGCGTACTTTGTGCTCCTCCATCATTGCCAGAGCATCCTCTACCGTGGCATTGATATCGATATGGTAGGGAAATGGCGTCATCAGAGCGGCCAAAGTCGGTATATGGTGGATATTATTGTGAGTGGACATAGTATGATCTGGGTATCCAATTGTATTTGGCAATATGCTCGATTACCGTTACACAGCGACTAATTTGCAATTGACGACTGCAGCTACAATATAGCTAATTGCGCTCCCTAGGGATATCCTTTTGAGATTGCAGATATGGCCGCCTTTGTTACACTTTTTAGCCCTTATTTTGAATTATTCCTATTATATTCAAAGGTAGGGACACAAATGGTTGATATTTGCCGGTGAAAGATTATTATTCGCGACCTCAGTCGAAAAATATAATCAGTGATTCGGAGTGTTTGCCGAACCGAGCTGAAATCGGCTAGTTTTTAATAATGTATTTGCCGAATATACCTAACATCAGAACTACACGATGTGTAGTGGTATCTACTCATGTATATCGGGCAATTCATAATATGCCGGACTAAACATCACTAAGTTGCTTGCCATTGGCCAGCATGGTGTTTGTTGATTTTTTACACGGTATATCCGAAATAACAATCTGTGTCGCCCAGCGCCACAGATATATCTCTGTGTTTTTTAATAACCGTCGTTGAGGTTTATTGAATGTTTCAGGAATACGAACAACTTGAACAACAAATCGCCGAACATCAGGCAAGAATCGAAGAGTTACAAGAGCAAATGGCTCAGGCTGAACGCAAGAAAGATGGCGTAATTGCCTATGATAAAGCACTGGTAAACCTTGCTGCTGAATATCACATGGATGAAGAGGAGTTCTTCGTTGCCCGTGGCCAGCAAATCGTTGAATGGTTGGTAGCACAGCTGGGTGATGAAGATCCTGCAGACTACGTACAAACCCTGAAGGCTCGCGTTGCCCGTCACCTCAAGAAGGAAGGTGACAGCCCCCGTCGCGGTCGTCGTGCAGCACCGGCAGCAAAGGCAGCAGAGCCCAAGCTGGAAACTGGTCACTATCGCAACCCGTATACCGGCGCTACTGTTGAAAAGAAAAAGCGTAATCCTAAGGCCCTGAGCCAGTGGATTGATGAGTACGGCCTGGATACCGTAAAAGAGTGGAAAATCTAATTCTGGATGACCACTAATTTGATGCCGGATATCCGGCATCAAATATTTTTTCAAAAATCGTTCGATTTTAATTCATCGCATTATTTGGCATTTTCGCCGCATCCTCTCTTTACTTACCTTATTATATTCAGCATATGTCTGCCCCGTTATTTACCTGGGAGTTTATACTGTGCTTTCAAGACTTAAGTCGTTTATTTTCTGTACACTTTTTGTTCTGGTTGGGGCTTCAAATTGGGTTTTAGCCGACTCTTCTGAGTCTCAGGTTATTTACTTAATACGCCATGCAGAAAAAGAGAAAGGGCCCGGGGTGGGTCGCGACCCTCATTTGACTGAGGCGGGCCAGCAGCGTGCTCGGCAACTCGCCTATATTCTTGGGGGAGTGGGTATAGATGCTATCTATAGCACTGACTACAACCGCACCCGGGAAACGGTTGAGCCTCTGTCAAAAGAGCTGGGGCTTGAAGTGGAAATTTATAACCCCAGAGATTTAAAAGAATTTGCTAACTCTTTGCAGAAGGCGGGAAATCGAATTTTAGTGGTTGGGCACAGCAATACCACTCCAAAACTGGCGGAATTGCTCGGCGGTGAAAAAGGGCGACCCATTCGAGAGGCTAGTGAGTTTGACCGACTCTATATCCTGGTGCGTGATAATGAGGGGGTAACCACTTTGATACAGCGCTATGGCCCGATGAAATCCTCGCAGACTGAAAATGCAGTTTCAGAGTCATCTTAATTAATAATTTCTTTTATAAAAGTATCGACTACCTGTGACGCCAGTCCGTGGCGGTGTTCCTTGAAGGCATCGCCGACACTACTGCGCTCCAGGTTCAACTCTATGGTGTGAGCTCCAGCCTGATTGGCACATTCAACAAATCCCGCTGCTGGATAGACGTTTCCAGATGTGCCAATGCTGATAAATAGGTCGCAATCGGACAACGCCTGATAGATAGTTTCCATTTCCAGAGGCATTTCTCCAAACCAGACCACATGGGGGCGAAGGTTTCCCGCCTGCTGACAACAACTACAGGTATCAGCTATCGAAAGATCCGAATTGAGGGGATATAGTTTTCCGCTCCTACGGCATCGCGCTTTTAGTAGCTCTCCGTGCATATGAATTAGCTGCTCACTGCCCGCGCGCTCATGCAGGTTGTCAATATTTTGAGTAACCAGTAAGTAATCCCCTTGGAATTTCTGTTCCAGTTCGGCCAAGGCGAGATGGGCGGGGTTGGGATGGATATCTGCAGATAGCAGCTGCTGGCGGCGTTCATTGTAAAATCTATGTACCAGTGCCGGATTGCGATCAAATGCCTCTGGCGTTGCGACATCTTCCAGGCGATGGTTTTCCCACAGGCCATCGGCACCGCGAAAAGTACCTATGCCAGATTCAGCTGAAATTCCTGCGCCGGTAAGTACAACGATTTTTTGATACTGTTTTTTCATTTTATATTTTCACGCTAGGGCTTTGCCTGGATCTACAGAGGAGCTCGCATCCAGCTCAGAGGTCTTAATTGATGGGCTGGTGTGACTCATAATGTTACCGCCCTGGCACTTCCATGTGCAGGGTTTATTGGTAGCACTATTAGTTAATTTTGCACTAACTTTCTAATTTTCCCTTAGCTCCATGGAATTGATCCTTTAGTGCATCTTGAGCTTCGGCTTCACAAACCGGTTCGCCTGTCCGATTAGGTAGAGCAGCATAGCTCTCGGCCAGCCGTGAATTGCCGCCAAGTGCATACGGTAGAGCGAGCGATAGGCAAGGCCAGCAAGGCGCCCTTCTACGGTAAGACTGCCTTTAACCAGCGCCCCCATCAGGTTGCCAACGGCAGTGTACTGACTGAGGGATACCAGAGAACCTCGATCGCGATAATAAAAATGATGCAAAGGTCTATCTTCAAATAGGGCAATAATATTGTCGCCAACCAGGGTAGCCATTTGCTGTGCTGCCTGGGCGCGCGGAGGCACTCGCTGGTGATTGCCATCGATGCAACTGGCGCAGTCCCCCATGGCAAATATCTTTGCGTCAGTTTGGGTCTGCAAAGTAGTTTCCACTTCGATTTGATTGAGTCGGTTGGTACTGAGGCCATCCAGCTGGGTGAGGAATCCCGGAGCTTTGACGCCGGCAGCCCACACTCGGATTGCGGCTGGGAGTTCCCTGCCACAGGAGGTGGTAAGTCCACGTTCGTTTGCTGAAGCAATATGGTGGCCCGTAAGGATATTAACCCCCATCTTGGCCAGTTCGCGTTCAGCATTATTTCCAATTCGTTTTGGTAGTGCTGGGAGTAGGTGCTCACCCCCTTCTATCAAGGTGATTTCCATCGCATTGGGACGAATGCGTCCATAGTTGCCGACTTGTTTTACGGCATCCACCAATTCAGCAGAGAGTTCTACACCGGTTGCACCGCCGCCAACAATTGCCACTTTTAACTTATCATCAACATGTGTCTCCAGCCGCAGGAAACGATTGAGAAGGTTTTGGTGAAATTTTTGTGCTTCGTTGCTGCTATCCAGGAAAAAGCAGTTTTCCCTGACGCCGGGGATATGAAAGTCGTTACTGTGCCCGCCGATACACAGCACTAAATAATCGTATTCCAATTCCCGTGCGGGTACTAACTCGCTACCGTCCTCATCATTAACAGGTCCGAGCCCGACTACCTGTCGTTCACGATCCAGGGACTGCAGGCTACCCAACTGAAATTCATAGCCGTGAATGCGGGCATGCACTTGATAATTCAGTGCATCCATATTGGCATCCAATGCGCCGGAGGCAACCTGGTGTAGCAGTGGTTTCCAGAGGTGGGTGCGATTTCGATCAACCAGAGTAACTTGTGCAGCGGGGGACTTGCGGCGGCGCTTAAAGAAAGGGGTAAAAGAAAAATATTGACCGAGCCGCGTAGCCAAATGCAGGCCGCTGGCACCGCCGCCAATAATGACGATCTTTTTCATAGGGGTCTTCCTGTCGATTGCTAAAAGCCGACTCCCCAATCTGTGAAGACCTTTTTTGGTATCGGGAAATATGTCACCGATGTTTTTTCTAACGCCAGTATGTCGCGCTGAAAGACAGATGACAAGTTAATAAAGTCGGTGAAGGCCTCTCTCAATAGAAATCATACAAAGCTCATAACCGGCTGTTGTTCCGGTTTCGCAAAATCCTTAAACCTGGCCTGGTACTGTCTCGTTGTCCTGTGAAATTAGCGCTCGCCAGTCTGCAGACTTGCGCAAGTGTACGCTTACTTCTGGATTCTGTGAGTCTGTTACTACACCGATAATTGACGCCTGGGTGTAACCGCGTTCTAGCAGTGCGCCCACGCAGGCTTCGGCTTGGTCAATAGGAACAGCAGCGAGGAGCCCCCCGCAAGTCTGTGGATCGGTAATCAATGACCACTGTGGCAATGGCTGCCACTCCTGGGGGTTTTCTACAAAGGCGTAGGCATTGGCGTTTTGCGGTTGCAGGCTGGATAGCCATCCGCGCTCGATACAAGTGGCGGCGCCGGAGATTAGCGGTAGATTCTCAGCGATCAGTGTCGCGCTTAACCCTTCAGGGCCGAGCATTTCCAATAGGTGGCCCAGCAGGCCAAAGCCCGTGACATCTGTCAGCGCATTGGCGTTATGGCGGGCAAATATCTCTGCGGCGTCGGCATTGCTATGTAACATGGTTTCCAGCGCCTGCTGCAACCATAGGCCTTTAGCCTCTCCCGCGCCCTCTGCTGCCAGGATAGTGCCTACTCCCAATGGCTTGCTCAGGATCAAGCAGTCTCCCCCGCGGGCCCCCGTTTTTTCCAGGAGCTGCTCCCGCTCGGAAAATCCATTGACGGTTAGGCCCATTAGCATTTCAGAACCTTCGGCGGTATGCCCTCCAGATAGGGCACAGTGGTGCCGGTTCAGCTCGTGGATGGCGCCTGCGAGCAACTGCTGTAGGTCTCGCCGGGTAATTTCCTCTGCAGCCGTAGGCAGGGTTGCAAGGATTTGTGCAGTGGCGGGTCGAGCATTCATAGCAAATAGGTCGGATAGGGCGTGCAGAGCCGCCAGGCGACCAAATATCCACGGATCATCTACAGGTGCACGCAGTTGGTCGGAGCTCTGCACTAATAAATGATTAGCCGGCAGGTCCATAACTGCGGCATCATCACCGACGCCCTTTAACAGGTATTCCGAATGCTGATCCGGAAGGGTCGCCAGCGTGCGGCGCAGGATGTCGGCTCCAACTTTTGCGCCACAGCCATTACAGCGCATAGGAGATAGAGAAGAGCCTGAGCGCTGGTCGACGATGTCTTTGGTTTTGGCAGTGTGATCAGCCATGTCCATTGGCAGCTCACTGAAGCGTCGCATAAATGTGCGGTCGATAGAGTCTTTCCATCGCCACATCAGACCGCTTGCAGCGGCGAAGCCATTTCGAACTGCCACAGCCCGCTTGCCACCACAGGAGAGCAGGCTGAGAAAATCTTTTTGTGGCCGGTATTGTTTTAAGCGGCGTCCGGTCAGGGAGGCGCGCAGATTGTGAAATAGAACTGGCCCCTGGCGAACGGCGTAAACCCCGGCCTTGGGTAGAGGCTCTGGGGCGAAACTGGCCACATCACCAGCTGCAAAAACGTCTTCCCGCCCCTGGACGCGAAGTGTTTGATCCACCACCACAAAGCCTTTGTCATCGAGGGACAGGCCCGAGTTGGCCAGCCAGGGGGGAGCACAGGCATTGGTGGTGAGTATTACTTGATCGAGGGGCAGGCAGTCACCGCTCCCATTAACGACACCCTGTTCGGTAATTTCATTAACGGTCCAGTTATGGTGTAACTGAACCCCTAGCCCTTGCATCTCCTTTGAGACTAATTTGCGTGCTCTGACTGGATAGCCCTGGGGAATTGCTGCGGCGCCATGAATCAGGTGAACCTCTACCTGCTTTTTCTTAACGGCACCTTGTAAAGCGTGAGCCATTGCCATCGACAGCTCGCAACCTCCGGCACCGCCGCCGACAACTCCTAAGCGGAAAGGTGAGGTGTTTTCACCAACCTGTTTTTGCAGCTTTTGCCAGAAACGGTAGAAATGCCCGATAGGTTTTACCGGGATTGCCAATTCGGAGCCCGGTAACTCGCGGGCGGGAGTCGCGCCGACATCCAAAGAGAGCAGGTCGTACTCTATGGGAGGTCTACCCAATAGGGATACGGTGCGATTATCGATGTCAATTTCGTGTGCACAGGCCTGTATAAAGCGGGCACCAGCGGCCCGGCAGAGCCTGGCAAGATCTATATGAGTGTCTTCCAGGGAGTAATGGCCTGCAACCATTCCGGGCAACATACCGGAGTAGGCGGTTTGCACTTGGGGAGAGACCAGGGTCAGACGCGCGCCTGGCAGAGGGTTCATGGCCCACATTTGCAGCACAATAGCATGGCTATGGCCGCCGCCGACCAAAAGGATGTCCTGGTAGTTTGGATGCTCCTGCATGTCTACTCACTGGCTGGGTAACAGAAAAAATGAGAGGCGGTAAGGATACTGGCTTCCCAAACTTCCGCGCCGCGCAAATACACCCCTGGATAAATAGTAGACAGTTCGCATTTGACTGCGAGCGAATGGACGACGCAGCTGCTTATTATCGCGAATAGCAGCGCCAAGGCAAAAAAATCCCCAGGTGCTGGTCTTTACTGTATGGGCCTAATTGCAGTTGTAATCTGCATAAAATTCATTTTCTGGCGCTTAATTCTAATGCCCCCAGAGCCCGCTTCTCAGAGTGCCTTTTTCCGTCGCTTAATCTGGTGGCTGCTAGCAGGGCTATTGCTGGTGGAAGTTCTTCACTGGTGGGCAGCAAATTGGGTACGGGTAAAAGCTGGCGACTGGATGGAGGAGCGAGGCCTCGAATTCCATGTGGATCACTTGCGTGTATCGCTGCTGGATCTAAGTGTTATAGCGATTGATGTAAAAGCTGAGAATCGCGAAGGGCGGGGATTCTCCGCTCATGAGGTAATGCTCGATTACAGCTGGTGGCAATTGTTATGGGGGCGAGCTCATTTACCCAAGGCATCGGTGAGCGGTGCCTATATGGACCTGCAATCTTACCCGGGTGAACTGTACCGGGAGTGGGAGGTGGGTGGTTGGAATCTTGGAGGTGGAGCGCGGCAGGATCGCGATTTCAGGCTGCTTATAGGTCGCGCCCAGATACGGAATAGTGAACTTTGCTACCTGCACAAGCCTATTTGGAACCAAGCTACCTGCGCAGCCATCGGCAAGCTCCAAACCGATAAATTCACGCTGGCGTTATGGCGCAAAGGTGATGTTCCCCTGAATGTAGATATTGCTATTGGGGATTTACAGGTCAGTGATTTATTGGCCTGGGAGGGAGGTAAATCACGATACAACACGGTGATAGGCAGTTTGGAAGGAACTCAGGTCAATTTTTCCTGGCCGAGCCTCAATACAGATCTTAACAAGTTTACTGCGGAATACTTTATAGGATGCCCGCCACAGCGCTGGGCCGATGCAATAGCAGGGCTGCAAAGCCTGATTGGACATTGCGCCTCCGCCCGCCGGCTTGCCGCAGCAGGTGATATGAAATTCGGGTTTGGCCGCAAAGCTCGTGCCCAGTGGCGGCAGCTCAATGGTGAGAGTGTTGTACTGAGGCACAGTGATCGCCTTTGGCAGGATTGGCGGGCCGGGGTTATTAGTATCAGTGAGTTTAATTTTGAGCGCCCGAAAAAGCGCTTGGGATGGAGGCGAGGCTTTGCCCAGGCATTTGATTGGTGTCCACGACATCTGCGTAACGCTAATTCCCACCTGTGTCTGCGAGCGGCTAATTTAGACCTGCCGGAAAAAACGGTTTTCGACTGGAACGATCGCTTAAAAATAAATACAGGGGCCAGTTCAATTAATCGGGGCTACCTCTTGGATATGGCTCGATCTACCAGCCATCCCATCAGGGCTAATAATGGCGTATTTGGTCCTCTTCAGTTTTATGCCAAAACGCGAATATTATCTTTTGCCCACCTCGCGATTGAAACAGCCAATGGGTGTGTACCGGGTGGTCTGTGGCAGAAACCCGATCACTGTGTCTCTATGGTTGGTCTCAAAAGTACAGAGGAGTTTGCCTTTCAGTTCGGCTCTGCTGAACACAATATTGATTGGGGGCTTTCCAGCGGTCCTCTACAATTGGCTCAATTTTCAATAGGTGCCAGAGGTCGTCCCAGAGCTAAACTACAGGACCTACGCTGGCGGGCCATTGATACAATAGGTCGTAACGGCCCGCTATCTGCTCAGGACTTTTTTATCCAGTCACTATCCGGGTGTTTGCCGCAGGACTTTCTCCCCTTGGATTGGCAGCCTTTGTGCGCACGTTTAAACAGTTTTTCAGGGCAGGGACATTTTGCCTGGCAGGGAGGTGAAGATGGCTATGCCATTTTGGGAAAACTGCGCCTTCACCGATTACTTCTAAATGATTCCGCTGGTGCAGGAAATGGCTTACTGATACAGCAGTTTGAAAGTGGCGATAGCTTATTTAAAAGAAAGGTTACAAATAATCCTTGGGTGGCGACCAGTCAGTTACCGGGTATTCCTCAAGGAGTTGGTGATGATAATTACGGCACCGAAAAAGGAAGACTGGATCAACAAAATATTGATGCGGATAAACATCCTGACGACTTAGGGCTGGCCACCATAGAAAACCCAAACCTGGATATAAAAAACCTTGTTTTGAAGAAACTGGCTGGCTGTCTCACTGAAGGTTGGAAAAGGTTATTTTATCGCGCCAATAAAAACCACGAAAATCTGCCAGTTTGCTTTGATATCCGCTCATTAGAGCAAAGGGAGCCACTCTTTATTTCCTGGCAGCAGGGGATAGATCTCTTTGTAAAAAAAATCTCCGTGGTTAGTGCTGAAGCGAAGACAAAGGGAGGTAGGAAATTATTTGACTTAAAAAAGATAGAGCTACCCCTTGCCAGGCTAAGGCATAGACGTACACCAGACTCTGAATCTTATATCGCTTTGCCCGGTGCAAATGCTGAGCAGTTGAGTGGCTGCTTTCCCGGCGGTAGGCAAGTGAGTTCACTAAATATTCACTGTGTAGATGTTGAGCGCCTTTCACTGGGAGATTACTCCTTCGTTTATTTCAGCCAACGCAATCTAATTGCCAATATGGATGACTCAGCAATTCAATCCGTGCAGCTGAAAAACCTGTCTGGCGCGAATGTTTTTGACATTGGAGGTGTACTTATACCAAAGCTAGAGTTGCTATGGTCCCGGGAAAAACCTACCCAGTCAAAAATTGCATTGCAGGATGTTGCTGCTGACAGAGTAACCTTGTGTCTTCCCTGGCTAGCAGAGGCGTATAAATCGATACCGACCTGTGTATTTGGGCAAGATATCCATTCGGTAGGGCAAAGCGGTTGGTCGATCGAAGAAGTGGAATTAAAGGAGGACTTTGAAACTGTACCCATGTTGCAACTGGGGCGAGTATTCACGAAGAAAACGTCTTTTTCCTCCAATACTCTCGATTTTTATGGGCTCAATATCGATGATGTTCTGCTTTGTGGGTTGAGATCTTATTCTTCTGAAAATGATGAAGATATGGGTCTTGCCGATTGCATTGAGACCCCACAAATAAGCTTTGGTGATTCCTGGGTAAAATTGGGTATAGATTCAGGCGCTCCCCGCTTGGATTTAGGGCCGTTAAAGAGTAAGCCTATCGCGTTTTGGCAAAAGGGTCGCGACTATTTAGAAGCTGGTGTGCAGGGCTTGGGTTGGAGTCGATTTATCTGGGATAGAGGTGCAGAGTTCTCAGTGTCGAATCTAAGCTTGCAGAATATCCGGGCGTGTACGCGGGATACGGGGCTTGCAGTAACTGTGGATAAGCTGAGTCGGGCCAGGGCAGGTGACTCCCACCATTGTTTTGGGGTTGATAAATTATCCATGCCGGGATTACAGAAAATCAAATTGTCAGACCCCTGGTCAGTTCAAGGTTCTGTAGAGTTGGTTGGGCTATCAATACCCAGGAAAAATTTGGGGCCACTGAAAATACCAAAATTTGAAATTGATAATATCTCCTTGCAAGGGGAATCTTTGGCGAAAGCCTCTGGTGCGAGGGGATGTATGCCAGGGGGACTATTAAAAGACGAAAAGATAGCGCCCTGTTATGAATTTGGGGCCTTTAGTATTGGCAAGGCAGAAGGTATTAATGGCACTGGCGGAAGGCAGCTTATCCTTTCTGGGATAAAAATAAGTAATGTACAGTTGCATGAGCAAAATTTCCCACAGGAATTGCCACTTAAACTTTTATCCGTATCCGGTATGGGGGCCGGGCACTTAAATATCAGTCGGCAGGGAGTTGACTTCAAGGATTTACAGTTTAAGGAAATTGCAGGATGTTTTCCCAGTGGTTATCTGGATCAGGGAGATCATTGCTTCAGCTTCTCGAGTTTAATGCTGGAGGGGAACTACCGCCGTGGTCAGGGGGCAGAACTTGCTGTTGTGAGGGTCAATGGCATAACTTTACTTTCACCCTCTGGGGAAGAGTTAGTGCACGGTGAAAGCATAACCTTGTCGCATTTGCTCTTTACCGATACCGAATGGCGCTTTGCCAGTGGTGAGGCAATTCACTTTCATTTTTTTGAGAGAAACCCGGATAGTTTGGATTTTGATCGCCATAGATGGATGGCTGATTTTAAGTCCCTGTGGGTTGAAGGTTTGAGCTATTACCGCCCTAAGAAAACACTCACTATTGGTTTTATCGACTTTCTGCGCCCTCGATTTATTCTCTTAAGGGATTTATCGGGGAAGTTTCCGGTGGCCCGAAAAATTAATGAACTGCGAGGCTTTGGTGGTATTGACACATTTGCTTTCAGGGAGAAGGGCAGCCCGCCGCTACTTTATCATCTCGGTGACCTCTACCTAAAACACGGCACTTTTAGTTGGGTAGACTATCAAGATGAATTCAGGGCCCGCTTACCGGTCCGGGATATCAACTTTAATCTCAGTGATTTAAGTAACTTGGCCGAACACCCCCCTGCGGTGATTGTTGTTAATGGAAGGCCTGGCGGATTTGGTGAGGTTCAGATAGGGGGAACTGTAGATTACTTGGGAGATAAAAAATGGAATGCTGATCTTACCGGATATCTCAGCAGCGTAAATTTGATACCTGCTACGCCTTATATGGCCAAGTTGTTGGGTTACAAAATTCTCCAGGGGCAGGGGGATGCGGTAGTTAATATTCGGGTATTTGAAAATGAACTCGATGGCTTTGCCGATATACGACTGGAAAAACTAAAAGTTCGCCGGGTGCGGAAAGATGATCAGCTACCGGTGAAGTCCACGCTGATTCCCTTGAATATTGCTCTATGGTTGCTGAAAGACGGGCGGGGGGATATCAAGTTTGGCATGCCTGTTAGCGGCAATATTCGCGATCCCAAGTTCTCCTTTAGTTTTGTATTTAGTGAGTTGCTACAAAAGGCAATTATAGATGCCTTGATAAGCTATTTGACTCCCTATGGCGTATATTTGTTGGCACGTTATGCCTGGGGGCGTTTCAGGGCGAAATCATTTGCGTCTATTGACTTTGAGCCTGGAAGTGCAAAATTAACTAATTTAGCACTGTCACAACTACAGCGTATGGTCTTTGTTTTACTTAAGAACCCTGACGCACGACCAGGAGTATGCGGCATCTCTAATGCCCGGGACTGGCAAGCCCTGTCCCCCTATTCCATGGCAGGTATGAGCAGAAGCGGAAGAACTCAAGTTGCTTTTTATCAAAACCCATCTCTGGAACTTCGTGAGGAACTTGAAAATTTGGCAATGGAGCGAAGCCGAAATGTCGAAAAGTATTTGATTGATGCGGGAATAGAGGCTTCAGAATTAATCCCTTGCGCACCTGACTATATTGGTAAGGATTTTGGTGATCCAAGGGTGGAATTTTCGAATTAAATAAGTATGTAACATTTATATCTTTATAAATAATGGAACAAATTTCCGTCGTCCCTTCCTGCCTTACAGATTGTGGTAGCTTCGTATCGCTATAGGTTTGTTAGGGTGTCAAGGCCGTTATTGAGGGCAGCGTTAATTATTTATTTTGCTGTAATTAGTGCGTATAAGATTGTTTGCCTTCTTTTTGTGAAACGATTCACTGTGTTTAAATATGCATCAGTTTTTCGGCTTTTTTTAAGATTCGTTATTTGCAGGGTGAGAGTTGGGACATTTTTACAGGTTGTTGTGTGGTTAAGTAGTCTCCAGATCTGCCTTTAGATTAACGTAATTTTCAAATTAATTTGAATTATGGCTTGCAAGTTGCTTCCTTGATGCGGTCGTAGAATTCCGGCATAGTGAGTCTGACATTCAATATATCAAAAATTTTTCTCCTAACATTGTGTGTGTTTTTAAGTTCTGAATACTCATTAGGGCTGCATATGAAAAAAATACTAATTATGCTTGTTTTTTTATTCGCCCCTCTTCTTTCCGCAGAGCAGGCGAAGGAAGAGCGGGAACCCCTAAAAACTATGTCCACTTGTTTGATCATGAATGGTTGGAATGCTTGGGGTATATGGCAGTATGATGTTTATGCGCTTGCCCGAGATAAGGTTCTTATTGGAAGTAAAGATAATCACTTTCTAATTTCTTCTGTGGATACTGGGTATTCTCATGTAATCAACGGGAAAACTGTGGCTTATTATCCCGAGGCTAAGTCTTTAAATGATCTAGGTGAAGCTTGCCAGGAAAATTGCCCGGTTAATTATGAGAAGCGGGTCAGCTGGTTTCAGCGACGCTGCAAGGAATATTAATAAAAGTTAGTTTGTAGTTTTATTTGTGAAAGGTTTCACAAATATTTGATTCTATTCGTTTCCTGATATAAGTAATAGTAAGGTAAAACAATATGACTCAAGTGCACGGAAGTTGCCTCTGTGGTTCAGTGACAATTAGCGCATCTTTGCCCTCTTCAAATCTGGGGGTTTGTCACTGCGGTATGTGCAAAAAATGGGGCGGTGGTCCTCTGTTGGCGGTGGATTGTCAAACCAGTGTTGAGATTACCGGTGAGGAACATGTCAGTGTATTTGATTCATCAATTTGGGCTGAACGGGGTTTTTGTTCAAAGTGCGGTTCGCACCTCTTTTATCGCTTAAAGGAAACTTCCCAGTACTCAGTGCCAGCGGGGATCTTTGATCTTCCGGCCGAGACAACAATGACCCATCAAATCTTTATCGATGAAAAGCCGGATTACTACGAATTTACCAACGATACCCAGAAGATCACGGGGCTGGAGATAGTTACCGAGTACTCATGATAGTGAGTGCTCGCTATCTATATGGGTATCTTTTAGTCAAGACGGAATATGCGCCCGGGATTCACTTTAGGGTTACTATAGCGTCCTAAGGCTGTATCGCCGCTCCCCTCAATGGTGATTTCAGCTTAGAAGGGTACCAAAAGGGTCATCTGCATGGGTTTCGCTCACTGCGGCGGCTCTTTTAGCATCTTTGCGTTGGTATCCGGATGTCTCGTTCTGGAAGCACCTAATCTTTTAAGGTGCCGAGAGCATTAAGATGTAATCGGAAGGTAATACGGACTGGCTAAATTCCATGACTGAAACCCAAATTGTAGAAATTTTCCTGGCCAACCAATGGTGGTCCATCCTGGCGTTGGTGGTAATTGTAATTGGCGTAACTTTATGCTGGTTTGGTGGCCTGATGGCTGCGTTGACGGCCTTGGGTAACAAGCGCTGGGTTTGGGGGATTGTAACGATCGTCCTCGGGCCGATTACCGGCATTCCCTATGCATTGCGTTACAAAGAGGCGGAATATGCCCGATCGCTGATGCTGCGGGGTGTATGGGCCTTGCTGGTAGGTCTGATTATCGCCGGGGCTATCTTATTCTTTGGCCGTTAAAGGTTAATAGAGCGCTGGTTTTCAGGTGTCCAGCGCTCCTTCCTTCGATCGAATCATCTCTCCACAGACTTTAGACATTTTTAATCAGGCGATCAGTGCGCAGGCGCTCCCGCTTATCAAAGAGCTGCCTTGAGGCCAGGGCAACGGCGAGAAAAGTGCCGAAACCGGTGCCTGATGCAATCGCAAAAAGAATCAGGATTTGATATTTGACGGCAATTGTAGGGGAGGTGCCAGAGAGAATCTGCCCTGTCATCATTCCCGGCAAAAATACTATCCCAGCGGCAGCCATGGAATTAATTGTCGGCATCAATCCTGCCCGCATCGCATCCCGCCGAAACTCCAAGCTGGCTTGTTGCCAGGTATGCCCCAGCATCAAGCGATTCTCAATAATATCCCTGGAGCGGTGCATACTTTCTGTTAGACGGTCCAGGCTTAGGGCAACACCAGTCATTGTATTCCCCAGCAACATACCTAAAAGAGGAATGGAATACTGGGGTTGGTACCAGGGAGTAGGGCCAATCAGTACGGCCAAACTTAATATGGTGATACTGAAAGCGGATACCAGCATTGATAAGGTGCCTACGGCAAAGCTCCAGCCACCGAGCAGGCGATACTTTTGTCGGGCTGCCACTTGCTGTCCGGCAAATAGCAGCATTGCCAAGGCCAGAAGTCCCACCCAAAGTAGGGTGCCAACTGCAAAAAGGGTTTCCAGTACCAGTCCTACCAGGGTGAGCTGAATAGCCGTGCGTAGAGCGGCAACAATTAACGATCTACTTAGTTGTAGTCGCGCTATATGAGTGCATACGGCTAGAGCCAATACCAACCCCGCTGCCAAAGACAACTGCCACCAGGACAGGTCGATTACACTCATCGATGGATCTCCTGTTTTTTCAGTTGATTACCAACAATGGCCAAGTGGCGGTGAGCTACCCTTCGAATCTGCTCCTGGCTATGAGCTACCCAAATCGTAGGCAGCTTGTGCTCCTCAATGAGCTCTGTCAGCCATTGCTCTACCTCCTGCGTAGATCTGGCGTCTAGGTTGGCAGTAGGCTCATCTAGAAGAAGCGCTTGGGGTTTGTAGGATATTGCGCGAATAAGAGCCAGGCGCTGCTTTTCTCCCGAAGACAGTCGATTGACTTGCCACTTTACTGCATCTTCAGGAAAGCCGAGAAGTTTAAGTGCATCATTCATAGGGGTTGCGAAGTGATCGCCGACAGTTTCTTCCCACCAGGCAGTCTGTGCAGGAACCAACATCACATGGTTTCTCCACTGGTGTGCTGGATATGTACTCTGGGATTTATTCTTAAAGCATATGTCGCCTGTGTAGGGTTCAAGGTCAGCTATGGCTCTGAGTAAGCGGCTTTTCCCTGAGCCAGATGGACCAGATAAGCAAATAATTTGGCCAGATGCCATGGTTAAATTTATATTTTGAAGACAACCTACAAAAATATTTTTTAGTACCAGAGTCGACATGAGTTTCGTGGAGATTAGTGTTTAATAGAAATTATCAGCAAATGATCATTTGTGTAAAGTAAGTTTTATCTTTTAATTTCTTATTCTTTGTATATGAATTTTGGGTCTTTCTTGGGTTGGGGAATGTCTTGATACTCTGGGGTTATGGATTAAATCTATAACCTGTAAAAATTGTAGACTCTGTTAAGGAAGGTGACAATGAAAATCTGGTGATATAAATTTGTAGGTATTGTTGTGGTTATTGTTTTGTAATTTTATCTAAGAATCAGTGGAAGAGAAAATTTTAGTCGTATCGATATTTTAATCTGTATGCCGGAAGCTATTATTTTAAAGGGCTTGATTTTTAATAAGTGCAGTCGGTAAAGGGTGGGTCAGTTGATAGAGTTGGTTCTTATCCTGATCATGAGGAAGGCACTAATGAGATAATTATAGTTGAGTGAGAACGGTATCAAATTTACAGCCTAAGAAAATTGGCACTTACAGAAAGTAGTAGAAAAGCTGTTGGAAAGACACCCCTTGTCGATCAGGTAAGAATTGAGATGTAGTACTGGTTTGCGTGGATGCTGACAAGGATAGGCACAGAAAGTGACTGCTGGTGAGTAGCAACAAATAGACATCACAACTCGGAAAGAAATAGGTTCCCAGTAGAGGGCAAGTTATATAAAGAGGCATACGGTTGTATCGTTGCAGTATGAGATGATCTATTCACTAATTTATTTTCAGCCCAAATGGTGGAGCCTTATACAAGGTACCAATAGCGATAAGGACTTCCAGTATGACCTCGACAAGAGGCAATTGAACCGCTGTGCGTACTGCCGCGACAATCAGTGACTTGCTGCGCTGTGATCGTGTGATATTGGAGCAAATTGCCAGGACGACTACCAACGTCACAGCCAACGATAATTGCCATTATCAAAGATGATCACACTAATTGTTACTTAATAAGCTACTCCCATTAATTTCAAAATGCCTGCTCTAGACTCGTTGGATCTGCCCTTTCTTATGGGGCGTCCAGGTGGTGGGATATTGGTGATTGCTGATTTCAACCATAAGTCATGCTTCTATTTTACTATTAGTATCTGTCTCCATATTGACACTGGGCCCATCCTGTAAAAAAGCTTGTGCGGTGTAGGAAAGCTCAAGAATAAGTGTCAAGCGTTGTTTCTCTATGAAAGGATAGCCGGCTTATCTGCCGGTCTGTCGTATTCTCGGGAAATCTTAAAGTGTTTAATGTATGCCCCATTGGTTGATTAAAGTTTTCGCCTATTGTTTCGTCCCACTAGGCATTTTGCAGTGGTACCAACATAACTTGCTGCCGCCACTTGTGATTTGCCATTTCCTTTTGGCTTTTGTCATCAAATGATATCAATGTCATGGGGTTCAATGTCTGTAATGGCTCTGAGTAGACGGCTTTTACCCGAACTAAAGGGACCTGAGGACAATTGATTTTTCCTGCCAGTACTTTTAGTTGTACTTTTTTAAGTGGGCCAATGCTCAGTGATTCCAGCTTTAGCTCAGGTATAATCGTGTCTATCTATTTCAATTTCCTTCACCTTAAAAGTCGGTGGAATACTCAAGCTTTGTGGATATGGCTGAAGAGTCGAGTTTTATCTCCCTGATCAATTTGATTAAAGGTTCTAGTTGGTAGTCAAGCTGATATGATGCGCGTCTGTTAACGCAGAAGCTGTACAAAAAACAGCCGTTAGCAGGTGTTAAATTATATTGGGGATAAAACATGTACAAAAAATTAGCGGTGCTTTCTATAGCTACATCTCTTTTTGCGGGTTGCGCGTCGGTTCCTATGGAGAGTGATGAGTTATCTAATAAAGCTAAAGAGTTCAATTCACCTACTGAGGGGAATGCTGGTCTCTACATCTATAGAGCTTCTGGTCCCGGTACTACTCTGAAGAAAGATATCTGGGTTAATGATGAATGTGTTGGTCAATCTGCACCCAACGTCTTTTTCTACCAGGAGGTTATTGGGGATAAAGAACATAAGGTCTCAACCGAGTCGGAGTTCTCCCCGAATGACCTACTGGTTGATGTAAAAGCAGGTGAAAATTACTTTATCGAACAATACATTAAGATGGGTGTGTTCGTTGGTGGTGCAGACTTGAAACTTGTTGAGTCTGAAGAAGGTAAAGCTGATATTACAAAATTAAAGCTTGCTAAAGCTGGCGAGTGCAGCCAGAAATAAAGTTGGCTCTGAGAGAGGCGCACTCAGTAGGTGTGCTTCTCGAAATTTTACCTGGGAGTCCTATTTCCTTAAGAATGCATTAGGCTGGTTCGATACCCACCGGACTTTTTGGGTAAGCTTTAGAGATTGTATTGAACTTACAATGAGCTTCTCCCCTTCCTTTTTCAGCTTCCCTTTGAACCTCCCGCTCCAGTCCGCCATAATCCGCTCCTTCCGAATCGAATAACGAGAGCTGTATGACCGACACCTCTGTTTATGAGGCCACAGAGCGCCTGCCGTTAAAGGAGTACACCGAAAAGGCGTACCTGGATTACTCCATGTATGTGATCCTAGACCGCGCCCTGCCGAATATCGGTGATGGCCTTAAGCCTGTACAGCGGCGTATCGTTTACGCCATGAGCGAGCTGGGCCTGAAGAATACTGCCAAGTATAAGAAGTCCGCGCGCACCGTTGGTGATGTGATCGGTAAGTACCACCCCCACGGTGATAGTGCCGTGTACGAGGCGATGGTATTGATGGCACAGCCGTTTAGTTATCGCTACCCCCTGATTGATGGCCAGGGCAACTGGGGCTCGCCGGATGATCCCAAGTCCTTTGCCGCGATGCGTTACACCGAGTCGCGCATGGGTAAATATTCGGAAGTGCTGCTGTCGGAGCTGGGTCAGGGCACTGTGGACTGGCAGCCTAACTTTGACGGGACCATGGATGAGCCCTGCGTACTGCCTGCGCGGGTGCCCAATATTCTATTGAACGGTACCACCGGTATTGCCGTGGGTATGGCTACGGATATTCCCCCGCATAACTTGCGCGAAGTGGTCAACGCGACTGTAGAGCTGCTGGAAAATCCCAAGGCCACAGTAGAAGAGCTGTGTGAGCATATTCTCGGTCCGGATATGCCCACTGAGGCAGAGATTATTACGCCGCGGGATGATATCCGTAAGATTTACACCTCCGGTCGCGGTTCTATCAAGATGCGCGCCCTGTGGAGTAAGGAAGACGGCGATATTGTCATTACTGCGCTGCCCCATCAGGTGAGCGGTGCCAAGGTGTTGGAGCAGATTGCCCAACAGATGCAGGCGAAGAAGCTGCCCATGGTGAGCGACCTGCGTGATGAGTCGGATCACGAAAACCCGACGCGCTTGGTAATTGTGCCGAAATCCAATCGGGTGGATATGGAATCGGTGATGAATCACCTGTTTGCCACTACCGATCTTGAGCGCAACTACCGCGTCAATATGAATATGATCGGTATCGACGGGCGCCCGCAGGTGAAGTCCCTCGATAAAATCCTGCGGGAGTGGCTGACTTTCCGCGCCACTACCACCCGCCGTCGTCTGCAGTTCCGTCTGGATAAAGTTGAGAAGCGCCTGCACCTGTTGGCAGGTTTGCTGGTTGCCTTCCTCAATATTGATGAAGTGATCGAAATTATCCGTACCTGTGACGAGCCCAAGCAGGAGCTGATGGATCGCTTTGAGCTCACGGATATCCAAGCGGACTACATTCTCGATACCAAGCTGCGCCAGTTGGCACGCCTCGAAGAGATGAAGATTCGCGGCGAGCAGGCGGAGCTGGAAAAAGAGCGAGATACCCTCACCAAGACCCTGAATAGCGAGCGTCGCCTCAAGACCTTGATCAAGAAAGAGCTTCTGGCCGCAGCCAAAGAGTTTGGCGACGATCGCCGTTCCCCAATTGTGGCTCGTGAAGAGGCCAAGGCGTTTAGTGAATCTGAGCTGCTGTCTTCAGATCCCATCACCGTTATCGTTTCTGAAAAAGGTTGGATTCGCGCGGCCAAGGGCCATGAAATTGATGCGGCAGCGCTCAGTTATAAGGCGGGGGACAGTCTCGGTTTTGCCGCACGGGGCAAGAGTAACCAGCCCGCGTTATTACTCGATAGCACCGGTCGCAGTTACTCCATTGCTTCCCACACATTGCCTTCGGCACGAGGGCAGGGCGAACCCCTCAGTGGGCGTATCAATCCCCCCTCCGGTGCCACCTTTGAGGGCTTGTTGATGGGCCCTGATGAGCAGCGAGTGTTACTGGCTTCCGATGCGGGTTATGGCTTTATCGCCAAGCTCTCTGATTTGCAGTCGCGCAATAAGGCGGGTAAAGCCATGCTGACCCTGCCCAAGGGGGCCCAGGTACTTTCCCCTCAATTGCTGGAGAGTCTCGATGACGTTCTGCTGGCAGCGGTGACCACCGAGGGGCGCATGTTGGTATTCCCTGTGACTGAGTTGCCGGAATTGTCCAAAGGCAAGGGCAATAAGATTATCAATATCACTTCGGCCCGAGCTGCGGCCCGCGAAGAGGTGGTCATTGGTGTTGCTGTATTGAAGGGCAGGGACCAACTGGTCGTTCACGCCGGTAAGCGCCATACCAAGATCAAGATCTCGGAGATGGATCACTATCGCGGCGAGCGTGGCCGGCGCGGCAACAAGCTGCCCCGGGGCTTCCAGAAGGTCGATAAGATCGAGGTTCTGGAGAAATAGGCCCATCCCGGATGCAGGTCGAAAGGGCGGTCCTAGTGACCGCCTTTTTTAATGGGGTTTTGGGATATTGATAACTCGCACATTGATGAAATAATAAGCAGGCTTATAATGAGCGGCCTTAGACAGGGAGAGCAGATATGTCCAGGGAAGATGCCGCTACTGAAATGAGTTTTGAACTACACAGTGCAGCACGGCTGCTGCGGCGAAACTTTGACCGCAGAGCCAAGGACCACGGGCTGAGTGGATCCCGCTGGCAGGTGCTTTGGCATCTACTGCGTGAGGAGGGCCTCAAGCAGGCAGAGTTGGCCGAGCGCCTGGACCTAGCGCCGATCAGTCTGGCCCGCCAGCTGGATAACCTCCAGCAGGAGGGGCTGGTGGAGCGGAGGCCCGATCCCGAGGACCGGCGCTGTTTCCGTATTTATCTGACGGGGCAGGCAATGCCGGCCCTTGAGTTACTGGGCGGCGTAGCCCAGCAGACCCGCAGTGAGGCACTTGCGGGCTTTTCCGCCGCAGAGGTGGATCAATTGCAGTCGCTGCTATTGCGGTTGCGCAAGAATTTGACACGTGAAGAGATTGAATGTGACTGAAAAGCTGTCCATTAAGCTAGACCGCGCCGGGCAACGAGAGTTCGCACTCTCCTTTTTCCTGGTACTGGCCGTCCTGATAGGGGGATGGAACCTGTTGCGCGGCAGCGATATTGTCGAGACAGAGAACGCTTACGTGAAAGCGGACAAGATTTCCCTGGCGCCCGAAGTTAGTGGTGTTGTCACCCAGGTGCTGGTGAGTGCCAACCAGGTCGTGGAGAAAGGGCAATTATTGATTCAGATCGACCGCACGGCCTTCGAACTGGCGGTGACTGAGGCGGAGGCGCGCCTGGCCCAGGTGCGCAACGAATTGCTCGCTCGCCGTTCAGAATATGCTGAAGCAGACGCAGCGTTGCAGCAGGCACGCAAAGATGCGGACTTTTACCGCCGCCAATTGGAGCGCAATGAAAAACTGAGCAAGGTGGCGTTTTCCGAGGCGGAGCTGGACAGCGCCCGCCAGCAGCTGGAGCGCGCTCGCGCCCAGATCACCATTAATGCTGAGAAGCTCTCCAGCTTGCGCGCTGAACTGGGAGGTGATCCCAGTATTGCCCTGGAAGAGCAGGCAGATTTAAAAGTGGCTCAAGCGCAGCTGGATACAGCCCGCTACCAGTTATCGCGCACGCGCATTATTGCTCCCGTGGATGGCACTATCGCCAATACCGTACCCAAGGTGGGGGAGATGGCCACTCTGGGCATTAACCTGCTGCAAATGATTGGCTCCACTGGCCTTTGGGTGGAGGCCAACCTGAAAGAGACCGAGCTGGGTCGCGTGCGCACGGGCCAACAGGCGGAAGTGACCCTGGATGCCTACCCGGATTTTGAGTGGCAGGCTCAGGTGGACAGTATGAGCCCCGCCAGTGGCAGTGAGTTTGCTTCCACACCGCCGCAGAATGCCAGTGGCAAGTGGGAGAAAGTCGTGCAGCGGGTGCCGGTGCGATTGCGTCTATACCCCCTCAAGGATTCTCCGCCTCTGCGCGCAGGTATGAGCGCCAAGGTACGAATTGATACCAGTGAAGACGATAAAGTGGTGTCGGCCCGTGCAACGAGCGGTGAAAGCGGCAGGGTGGTGCTTTAACTGGGTTTGAGAGAGAGGTTTCTGGGCCCGATAGAACTCGGGCCCGAGAGCTGCACCTAGTTGCTTATTGAACTCGGTGCCAAGTTTGGGTGCGGTAGAGGAAGCCCAGGTAGCCGCGCAGCTTAAGGGTGTTGTCATCCTCCAGCCAGACTTTAAGGTCGTAAACCTTGCCTTTTACCGGGTCGAGAATTTCCCCGTCCTCGTATTTTTTCCCTTTCTTTTCCAGCCCGCTGATGACATCCATGCCGACAATGGGCTTACCTTTTAGGTCGCCTGGGCACTTGTCGCAAACGGTGTCGTTAGGCTTCATCAGAAGATCCACTACCTTGCCGTAATACTTCCCATCCTTCTCATAGATATTGACGATGGACTTTGTCTCTCCGGTCTCGTCATCGATAGTGCGCCAGTTGCCCAGGATATCTGCAGCACTGGCCTGCAGGGCGAACAGCAGGCCAAAGGTGGCCAGAAGCAGGTTTCTAATCATCACTTATTTTCCTATGTAAAGTAGGGTGACCCGGATATTACATCAAGTCACCTGCGAGGGCAGTGGGCTAGTCGTCATCAGGTAAAATCTAACAGTCAAAAAGTAGCATTTGGCCACATATCCCTGCCTTTTCTCTCTATTTGTCCCAATTTCGGGACCTTTGTGAGTTACCCAAAGGCACCTTTAAGAGGAACAGCTCAAGGGGATACGCTTGCCGGATTCTGGCGGTGCACTGGCCCAGACTTCCCGCTCCGGGTGCTCGGCGAAAGGGGATTGCAGTAACTGGCGCAGAGTCCGCAAAGGATGATAGTCGCCATCTTCAGCAGCCTCGATGACCTTCTGTGCCAAATAGTTGCGCAGAATGTATTTCGGGTTGACTGACAGCATGGCCAAATTGCGCTCCCGGGAGTTATTTGCCTCCCGGGTGAGGCGGCGATCGTAGTGCTCCAGCCATTGATCCAGGGCGCTGTGGTGAGTGGGTTTGAGTAACTCGTGCAAAGCGCTGGCCGGACGCTCCCCCCGGTAGTGGGCCAGGGCTCGGAAAAACAGGCTGTAGTCGGCTTGGCCGTGTTGAAGCAACTTCAGCAGTTCCGAGCAGAGGGCCTGGTCGCCATCTTCTTCTTTTTCCAGCCCCAGTTTGGCTCGCATACGTTGCGCATAGGCTTCGCTTACCACCGGCTGGAATTGCTCCAGGCATTCGCGCAGAGCGTCTACACCGACAAAGGCCGACAGTGCATGGGCGAGAGCATTCAGGTTCCACAGCACGACACCGGGCTGTTGCTCAAAGGCGTAGCGGCCGGTGTGGTCGGAGTGATTGCAGATAAAAGTGGGGTCGTAGTCGTCCAGGAAGGCGTAGGGTCCGTAGTCAAAGGTGTCGCCAATAATCGACATGTTGTCGGTGTTGAGCACGCCGTGGGCAAAGCCTACGGACTGCCAGGCTGCAACTAGCTCTGCACTGCGGCGGGTGGTAAAGCGCAGCAATGCTTCAGCTTGGTCGCCCACTGCCATACCCTCTGTACCCGGTATAAAGCGTCGGCAAATAACCCCGATCAACTCCTGCAGGGCCTCCAGTTGTTTGGTGTAAAACAGGTATTCAAAGTGACCGAAACGCACGTGGCTCTCTGCCACTCGGATCAGCATGGCCCCGGTTTCGATTTTCTCACGGGTGACAGGTTCGTCGCTTCCGACAATGCACAGTGCCCGGGTGCTGGGAATACCGAGGCCGTAGAGTGCCTCACTGGCGAGGTACTCCCGTATGGTGGAGCGCAATACTGCGCGGCCATCACCAAAGCGGGAGTAGGGCGTTTGTCCTGCACCCTTTAAATGCAGTTCCCAGCGCCGGCCTTCACTCTCGATTTCACCCAACAGCAGTGCTCGCCCATCCCCCAGGTCAGGGTTGTAGACCCCGAACTGGTGACCGGTGTATTTCATCGCAAATGGGCGGCTTCCCTTAAACAGGCGGGCGCCGCAGCCCAGCTCGGCCCAGGCGGGGTCAGATTTCTCATTGGGATCTATTCCCAATAGTTGCAGCACTGAAGGGTTGGTGTCGATTACCTTGGGGTGGCGAAAAGGAGTGGGTGCTATGGGGGTGCCAAAGGCTTCCCCCATATCCGCATAGTGGTGTTTGAGAGTGACTTCGCTCAGTTTCATAGCTTTTGATTGTAGGGTGAATATTCGAGTAAAACGCCAGTGTCCAGAGTGGCTCACAAGGGCCCCTGGCTCTTATACCGCCGTTATCTGTAGGGGCCGATTTTGCGAGCGCCAGTGTTGCTCTTCCTGCTCCAACAATTCTGCAATTGCCGGGCTATCCTCCAGCCACTGTTGATCGGCTTCCAGGTGATAGGCGTCTCCCTGGTCATATAGCTTTAAGCCATCCAGGCTGCGTTCGGTGCGGTCCCTGTGAATAATACATCCGAGGCGCAGGCATAACAGAAGGTCTGGGCTGGGGTGGAAGCCATAGTGCTCCCGTGGCGGTTTGATTCTTCCCCGTTGGTTGTGCACCAGATAGGCCAGGTGCTCCTGTTCACTTTTGGCAAATCCGGCCATATCGGCGTGTTTAACCATATAGGCCCCCAGCTTGCGGAAGCTACTGTGAGTTAGGGCCAGGCCGGTTTCGTGCAACTGGATAGCCCAATGCAGTCGCACCTTGCCTTCTGGTGGGTATTGGGGGCGCAACTGCTGCAGGAGCTTGAGTGAGGTGGAACTGACACGTTTAGCCTGGTTGGTATCTACCTGCCAGCGCTCTACCATGGCGGCAATCGTATCTGCACGTCGATCCCCGCCGTGCAAGCGCCCGGCCAAGTCGTGCACTATGCCCTCGCGGATTGCATAGGGTGAGACTTCCATACGCATAATGTCGAGTTCGCAGAATATTGCATGCAGTATCGCTAAGCCGGCAGCGAATACCGGCCGACGCTCTTCATCCAGGTAGGGTAAATCCAGGTCCGAGATATGTTTGGCGGAGGAAACCCGGTGCGCAAGCTGATCGATATCCCCGCGCTTGATCGCCTTTACTTCGCCATCATTGCAAATCCTGGCAACCGCTTTGATAGTCCCGGAGCAACCGGTAACTTCCGCGCCTTCGGCAATATGCTGTAGCTCCTGCAATTCGGCCCGCGCCGCTCGCCGCGCGCGTTGGAAGTGGTTTACGGTATTGCGGCTGATCAGGCCATCAGCAAAGAAACGTTTACTGTAGGAAACACAGCCTATATCCAGGCTTTCCAGTTGCTGTGGAGTATCACCACCGCGAACCAGCTCCGTGGAGCCACCGCCAATATCAATAATGCAGCGCAAGCGAGGGGGGCCATTGGCGGCGGCGAGAACCCCGGTGAAGATCAGGCGGGCCTCCTCGATACCGCTGATAATTTCCACCGGCACTCCGAGTATTGATTCCACTTCTTCCAAAAAACCATCGGCATTGGCCGCAGCCATGCGCAGTGTATTTGTACCCACAACACGCACATGGTCGAGGGGCAGTTTATCCATCACTGGCTGAAAGCGTTGCAGAGCGGTCAGGGCCCGTTCGGTTACCGCCGGGTCCAAGTGGTGGTTAATATCCAGCCCCTCGGCCAGGCGCACCATGGCTCTGTCTGTGTGCAGGCGTACCATGCGCTGATCGCGAAATTCCGCCAGGAGCAGATGGAAACTGTTTGAGCCCAAATCTAGGGCGGCATAGCGTTCGTTTGGAGCTTGCATCAATATCCCGTTGAAAGCGCTAATGTATGGAGTCGGACGCTCTATTATTCATTTTGCCACTTTTCAGTCCAATAGTGAGTGCAGTCAATTTACAGCGCACCAAAAAGGCGCCACCTGTAAAAGTGTTACAAAATTATTAAATATCTTTTATAAATAAAAGATATTTTTTATTTATTTGTGCCAATTTATGGACTGAAACAGTGTGGCAGAAAACTGTGAAGCCATACTAGATCGTTATATTGCTATAGTCGCTTGCTCACAGCCACATTTCAGTGGCATATTTCTTTACTTAATCTTGACCCTCAGCCCCGTGTTAAGACTGCTTCCAGAATAATCTGGATTTTTAAACTGCCGTCAGATACTGGGTGCGTTTTATGGTTTTGCAATGTCTAACGATGTGCCTCTATTTCCCAAAGAGTTGAGCTGGCTTTCATTTAACGAGCGTGTTTTACAGGAGGTGGAAGATGAAAGTGTGCCTGTTATTGAGCGCGTACATTTTTTGGGAATCTTCTCTAATAACCTAGATGAGTTTTTCCGTGTGCATGTTGCAGCGGTACGTCGTTTAGCAGCCTTTTCCGTTGGCGGAGAAAAGAAGGAATACTACAGTAGTCTATTGCAATCGATTAATAATCGAGTGTTGAGGCTACAGTTGCGCTATGCGAAGGCCTATAACAAAGCTTTAAAGGATCTGGCAAAGCATGATATCCATGTGGTTAGGGAGACTTCGCTTAGCGATAACCAGCGCCAGTTTGTAGAAAGTTACTTTCACCGGGAAGTGCTGCCAGAGTTGGAGCCATTCTTTATCGACGGGCGCAAGCCCATGCCTTTGATTAATGAAACCAGTATCTATTTTGCGATAGCACTTGAATTGGATGATGGTACCGAGCGCTATGTGGCAATGGAGATTCCTACGGATACACTTCCCCGCTTTGTGGAGATTCCTCCACGGGAGGGGAAGCGGGAGAAAGTCTACATCGTTCTCGATAATATTATCCGGGGATGCCTTAAAGAAATATTTCGCCATGTGGTGCCTATCGCTAAAGCCAGCGCCTATACCTTTAAGATCAGTCGCGATGCTGAGTTGGAGTTAAGTGAAGAGGTAACCCAGAATATTCTCGATCGAATGGAGCGCTCACTAAAAAAGAGAAAGCGCGCAGATCCAGTGCGTATGGCATACGATGGTGATATGCCTGAGGCTTTACTGGAGTTGGTGAAGAAGAAACTGAAAATGGGGCGTTATGATACCTATACCCCCGGTGGGCGTTATCACAATTCCAAAGATCTGATGAAATTCCCGGGAGAATCCGCCCGACTTCGCTATAAGCGCCTCACACCACTGCCAGCCTTACCGAAAAATGAAAGTGTATTTTCACAGCTATGCGCAGGGGATCGGCTTTATTATTATCCCTATTATGACTTCCATGCGATTGTCAATTTCCTGGCCTCTGCCGCACTAGACCCTCAAGTTAAAGAAATTCGGATTAATCTCTACCGGGTAGCAAAGAACTCCCGTGTAGTTGCGGCTCTGGTTAATGCGGTTCGCAATAACAAAAAAGTGACTGCGGTGGTGGAGTTGCGGGCACGCTTTGATGAAAAGGCCAATATCCATTGGTCCCATGAGTTGAGCGATGCCGGGGTGAATGTGGTGTATGGCATGCCCAACCTAAAAGTACATTGCAAGTTAATTTCTGTGCTTCGCCGCGAGGATGGCAAAGATCGTTTCTACAGCCATCTTGGCACCGGTAACTTTAATGAGAATACAGCGAAGGTCTATTGCGATTTTAGCTTATTGACCAATAACCAGGAGCTGGGTCGGGACGTGTACAATGTATTTGAGTTTATGCAGGCACCGCGTAAGCGCCCTTCTTTTAAACGTATTATCACTTCACCATTTTTCTATCGGGATGCGATTACTGCTGCGATAGATCGTGAAATTGATGCCGCCCAGGCAGGGAAGGAAGCGGCGCTATTTTTCAAGTGTAATAACCTTGTGGATAGTCAGATTATTGAGCAGCTGTATCGTGCCAGTGCCGCAGGTGTAAAAATTCGTATTATCGTTCGTGGGATGTGTGCATTGGTTTGTGAAACTCCGGGCGTATCAGACAATATTCGTATTATCAGTTTGGTAGATAAGTACCTGGAGCATGCCCGGGTCTATATTTTTCACAATGGTGGTGATGAGCTGATGTGGTTGTCTTCGGCAGACCTGATGAAACGAAACCTGGATCAGCGAGTTGAAGTCACTTTCCCGCTTATGAATCCGGAGCACCAGGCTACAGTTCGCAAAATTATGGAATTGCAGTGGAGTGATAATCAGAAGGCGCGGCTGATTGATGCCAAGCAAACAAATTCCAAGTTGGCTAATGAGGGACGAAAAGGTTGTCGATCCCAGGATGCCATCTATCGCTTTTTAAAGCAGCGTGAGGCGGAGTAGTATAGATCGCCAATAATGGGCTGCAGACCTTCCTTAGATTAAATGGTGACCCTTCAGTTTGTCTGTGGGGTCACAAATACCATTTGCACTGCTAACATCATTATTCTACCCAGTTTAGGCTTCACTCTTGATAGCGTGCATCTTTTCTCTATTTATTGATCCCGCTACCAAGATAGAAACTCTACTGTTGGTTTTATAGCCGATATCACAAGGAGTTAATCCAAAAATACGCTGTCACCTTGTTCTATTATTTTATAGTTAGCCAGATTTTAAGCTCTGTACCAGTGGGCGGATTTGGGGAGACTGGTATCTGTATTTTGGTGACCAATAGTAGAAGCGTTGGTGAAGTGCTCTATCTATGCTAAATGATATTCCTCTATTTCCCAGCGAATTAAGCTGGCTATCTTTTAATGAGCGAGTACTACAGGAAGCTGAGGATGAAACAGTCCCGGCTATCGAACGGGTACACTTTCTTGGAATTTTCTCCCAGAATATGGATGAGTTTTTCCGCATTAAGGTGGCTGGTGTACGGAGGTTGGCGAGTATTGATTCTGGTGTGGGGCAGAGGGAGCACTTTTCCCAGCTATTGAAAACTATTAATGATCGTATTTTGACACTTGAAAAGCGCTATGCTGAAGCTTATGTCAAAGTGTTATCGGGATTGAAAAAACATAGTATTTATCTTGTTCGAGAAGATAGCTTAAATAGCCATCAGTTGGGATTTGTAAAAAATTATTTCCATAGCCTGGTTTTACCGGAGTTAGAGCCTTTTTTTATCGATGGCAGGTCAGCAATGCCATTGCTGAGTGACAACAATATCTATTTCGCTATCACTTTGAATTTAAAAGGAGAGCCAAGCAGATATGCAGTTATGGAGATTCCCACTGCTATTCTTCCCCGCTTCCTGGAAATCCCATCGCGCCAAGGCAGGAAAGAGAAAGTTTACATCGTTCTGGATAATATTATTCGAGTGTGCCTGGAAGAAGTCTTCCGCAATGTTCTGCCTATTCTTTCTGCCAAGGCATATATGTTCAAGATAAGTCGGGATGCAGATATTGAGCTGGGAGAGTATGTCAACCGGGATATTCTCGAACGTGTTGAACGGTCACTCAAACAGCGTAAGCGTGCAGAGCCGGTACGTCTTGCTTACGACATGGAAATGCCTAATACGCTGTTGGAGCTGATTAAGAAAAAGCTGAAGATGGGGTCCAGGGATAGTTATACCCCTGGTGGGCGTTATCACAACTCCAAAGATCTTATGGGCTTTGCCCCGGACTCCAAAAGTTGTCGGTATAGAAGGCCGGCACCGCTCTTATCTTTATCCACCAGTGAAAATATTTTTGACCAATTGCAAGACGATGATGGATTGTTCTGTTATCCGTACCATGACTTTTGGGCAATAACAAATTTCCTTGCTTCGGCCTCTATTGACCCGCAGGTAAAAGAGATACGTATTACCTTGTATCGAATGGCGAAAAACTCAAGGGTAATCGCGGCGTTAATTAATGCGGCTAGAAATAATAAAAAAGTAATTGCGGTTGTTGAATTGCGGGCGAGTTTTGATGAAAAAGCCAATATTTATTGGTCCCGTAAATTAATAGAAGCGGGAGTGTTGGTTGTTTACGGCGTTCCTGAAATGGAGGTTCATGCGAAGTTAATTTCTGTAGTCCGCCGTGAGCAGGGAAAGAATCGTTTTTATACCCAGTTGGGAACAGGAAATTTTAACGAGAGTACTGCTCGTGTCTACTGTGATTTCAGTGTGTTGACTAATGATCAGGGAGTGGGTCGCGACATCTATAACTTGTTTGAATTTATGCGATTCCCCAATACAAAACAGGTTTTCAAGCATATTATCGTTTCTCCTTTCTCATTGAGAAGTTCCTTTGAGCAGGCCATAGACCGGGAAATAGAGGCGGCCCTCGCTGGGCGTAAAGCTGGCATATTCTTTAAGTGCAACAGCCTGATAGACAGCAAACTGATTGCCCACCTTTATCGGGCGAGCGCTGCGGGAGTAGAGATTCGATTACTTGTTCGCGGTGAGTGCTCTTTGGTGTGCGACACCCCTGGATTATCCGACAATATTAAGGTGATCAGTTTGGTGGATAAGTTTCTGGAGCACGCAAGGATTTATGTGTTTCATAATGGTGGCGATGAACTGATGTGGATGTCCTCTGCGAACCTGAAAAACCGCTGTCTGGATCAACGGATCGAAGTCACTTATCCGGTAACCAATTCTCGACACCTCCGAACCATTAAGAAGATCATGGAATTACAGTGGCATGATAATCAGAAGGCCCGCTTAATTGATGCCGGTCAAACCAATACCAGATTGGCTAATGAAGGGAGTAGGGGCTGTCGGGCCCAGGACGCTATTTACCGCTACTTGAAGAAGCATTCCCAGAGGTACTAAAAAAGGCAGAAGGGAAATTGTACGGTGCCCAAGAGCGTATGGGCCTAGATGCTTTACAAACCTAATCGGGTGTCTTCACCGCATGTCTCAAATACGGTCTATCACGCTAGAGGCAACTCTTTTCTTTAGTTGGGGCTAAATCCCACCAGTTGTCCATCACTAAATGAAAAACGATATCCCTGGCCCACCTTCAGCCGCTGGCCGCAGGGGGATTGAATCGTAATACGGGGATATTGTGGTGTTGAGATCCAGGTCGCAAAGTCGCCTCTAGGTCCGCGTCCCAGCAGCTGGTAATAATCTCCATAGTTACAGAAGGCTGCTGGCGTACACCTTTCCGCGCCCCAGACATAGGCAATCACGTCGAACTGTTGGGGGAGGCCGTATGACTCTACGAACGGTTGTCGCGGATTTTCGGTAAAAGTAAACACTTCATCAAAGGACAGGGTTGGAAACCCCCGGGCGGGGGTTGCGCAGCTAACTACGTGGGGTTTTCCTGTGATTCGTGCGTAAGGTGGTGGGCGCTTTGCCGGCGGAAGCTTACCGGGGATGGACATCTCGCTGGGGAAATAGCCGCAACCGCTGGTCGTCAGCAGGGAAAAAGTTGTGGCAACTAGAGCCCAGCGAAAAATATGCACGGATTATCCGCTCCCTTGGAAAAGTCCTCCTACCAATATAGTCATAGATTGGTCGTCTACTTTTGTTGTGCACGGTTATGGGAGCGGCGCGGGAAACGCCACTTGCGTCGATAGGGGAAAGCACTCTCCACATGCCCGGCGCGAATACGATCTTGTAAGAGTTTCCAGAAGCGATAGTTGTATAAATCGCCGTGCTGTTTTTCGAATGCAGCGCGTGCGGTGGGATTGCCAGAGAAGAACAGGCGGAATTCTTCCGGGAAGACGTCGGCTTCTGCGACGGTATACCAGGGCTTGTCGGCCAGCTCCTGCTCAGAGGTATGAGCTTCGGGAATCTTGCGGAAGTTACATTCCGTCAATGGGCAGAGTTCATCGTAATCGTAGAAGACTACCCGCCCGTGACGGGTAACCCCAAAGTTTTTCAGCAACATGTCGCCGGGGAAGATATTTGCGGCTGCCAGCTGTTTGATGGCATTACCATACTCTTCCATGGCCTCCTTGGTTTGCTCTTCATTGGCGTGTTGCAGGTAGAGGTTAAGCGGTTCCATACGCCGCTCTACATACAGGTGTTTGATGATGACCCGCTTCTCATCAATGATCAGTTTTGATGGTGCCACTTCCTGCAGTTCTTTGATCAGCTCTTCACTGAAGCGATTGCGGTAGAAAATAAAGTAAGAATACTCCTGGGTGTCAGCCATACGGCCGACCCGGTCAGAGCGAGATACGAACTTGTACTTTTCTTTTACGATCTTCTCGGTGACAGTTTTCGGCTGGTCGAACTCATCTTTAATGACTTTAAATACCACCGGGTAGGAGGGCAATGTGAATACACTCATCACCATCCCTTTAATGCCCGGTGCAATAACAAACTTGTCGTTACTGACCTTCATATGGGCGAGGATATGGCGGTAGAACTCGGTCTTACCGTGTTTGTGGAAGCCGATAGAATTGTAAAGCTCAGACTTCTCCTTGAGCGGCATAATGGTGGACAGGAAGCGCACAAAGCGGGAGGGGATTGGCGCATCCACCATAAAGTAGGAACGGGTAAAGCTGAAAATGATACTGGCGGAGTCGTTGTTGTAGATAAGGGTGTCCACAAAAATACCGCCGCGCCCGTTGTTTAGGCAGGGCAGGATCATGGGGATAACTTCGCCGTTCAGGATAATGCGCCCTACCAGATAGGCCGCTTTGTTACGGTAGAAAACCGACTCCAGCATATCCACCCGCAAGTGTTTCTCGTTGTCCACATTGGCCAGAGGTGCATTGCGCAGGGATTCGCAGATATGGGCAATGTCGCGCTCCATATTCTCCCAGGGCGTGGAAAAGCTGAAATCCTTGAGAATATCTTCGATCATACACTCGAGGCCGTGGCGGCCGCTGTAACTGATATAGATGCTGTAATCCCGTAGCGGTTTGTCTTCCGGTGCTCGGGACGGCTTGACGAAGATATTGCTGTCGTGAATGTTGGTGTGGTGAAACTGGCTGCAAAACACCGAGTTAAAAAAGGTCTCGGCGATCTCATAATTGCTGTGATTGGCAATCAGCTGTGCATAAGTGGCGCGGGCATCACGCCACAGCTCCAGCTGGCTGGTGTCCTTGCTGGTTACCGAATGGACCAGGTCCACCACTTGGGTGACCTTGGTTTTGTACAGATCGATCCGGGCTTTATTGGCCTCGTGTGACGCCTGCCAGGAGGCGGTTTCAAAGCGGGCCTTGGCGCCCAAAGTGATGTTCTGATAGTCTGCGAAATAGGCGTCAAAACCATTGAGGATGGTTTTAGCGATGCGTCGGGCGGTCGGTGAGTGATTCGTCATGCACTAGACTTTTTTTCTAAGTTACAAGTTACGCTTGCGCCAGCAGTTACCGTAGATAACGGCGTTGGACCCCCTAAGCACACCTCGCTCCGGTCCTGCCCATACTGCCTGGGGCTCTAATTAAGCGGATAGTAGCACGGCACGTCGGAGTCCCAATTGAACGATTGGATCAGTAGCTTTGTCTTTTTCTTTGCTGTGATTGACCCGGTGGGTACTCTGCCAGTGTTTATCGCAGTCACTTCACGACATGCAGAGTGGCAAAAGCGCAGGATAGCCTGGCTGGCAGTACTCGTCGCAACCGGGATCTTGTTGTTCTTTTTGGTCGCAGGGCAATTCTTCCTCGAGGCGATTGGCGTGCCCCTTTCTGCATTTCAGGTAGCTGGAGGCGTCGTCCTGTTCCTGTTTGCCTTAACCATGATATTTGGTGAGAGCAAGCCAGAGCAGGAGATAGAAATCATCCGTGAGGGACATGAGACAGCGATTTTCCCTCTTGCGGTGCCCTCCATTGCCTCACCCGGAGCCATGCTCGCGGCTGTGGTACTCACAGATAACCATCGATTTGATGTGGTCCATCAGCTGAGTACAGCATCTGCCATGGTAGCAGTGTTGGCGATAGTGATATTGCTGCTGCTAACTGCCAACTGGATATATCGATTTATTGGTGATGCCGGGGCCAGTATCGTAAGTCGAGTTATGGGGCTGATCCTGGCCTCCGTAGCAACAACCAATGTGCTTGTCGGGATTCAGCAGTTCTTTTCAATTTAGCTCCTGGCATTTGGTTTTGTACTGGTTGAGCTAAGGCTGCATTTCTTCTAGTGAAGAGAGTATTGGATTACCGGTTAGGTGTTGGAATTGCGCCCAAGCCTGAATTTCTACTTTATTCACTGTGATTTTGGTGACTTCTGAAGCGGTAAAATGATAGAGCTATTGCTGCTGATTTTTGGCATCTTGATTTGGTATATCAGTACGCTTGCGGCCGGGGGCGGGGCACTGCTCCTTGTTCCAGTGATTAGCTTTATCGTTGGTCCACACCTGGTAGCACCAACGGTAACCATTGCCAAGTGCCTGGCTTCGCCATACCGGGCACTGGTTTTCTGGTCCTATATTGATTGGCGGGTAGTACGCTGGCTTACCCCGGGAAGCTTAGTCGGGGCATTGTTAGGTGCATATTCCTATACACAGATGTCCCCAGAGTGGATACAAATAGTGGTTGGGCTTTTTTTAATGTCCACGATACTTCAGTATCGCTTTGGCCATAGGGAAAGATCTTTTCCCATGTCACTTCCCTATTTTTTACCTCTGGGATTGGTGACCGCTTTTGCTTCCGGTCTTATTGGGGCAATGGGTCCCCTTAAGAACCCTTTCTTGCTGAATTATGGCCTCGAGAAAGAATCCCTGATAGCTACTAAGGCCTTTAATGGGCTATTAATGCAGCTTGTAAAGCTGGGAACTTATATTACATTCTCGGCGGTATCCCTAGAGTTGGCATTCTATGGTGTGGCGGCTGGGCTCGGGGGGATTATTGGTGTAACCCTCGCTAAAAGGAGATTGAATCAGGTCAGCTTTAAAAAATTTAGGAAATACACTCTATTGGTAATGTTTTTGTGTGGCTTGGTATTAGTGATAAAAGCGATTTATGACATGGCTTAGATTTATAGGGATAGTATTTATAATTTATTGCTAGAACTAACCGTTTGGAAAGCAAAGAATTAAAATTCGCTCCCCTAATTACAATACTATCATCATAAGAATTAGTATAATTTTCATATCCAGTTTATTAATGGCTGCGTTCGAATCCTGCATAGGTGTGATACTGCTGGGGGGTTAGGCCTGCATGGCGTGCCTGAAGATCCTTGGGAAGATCGCCTAAATAGATGACGCGAGTGGGTTCTGCCGTCTTGAGCCAGCGCTCTGAATAACTCTCCCAGGTGTCCACATGTTTATGCGCGGCACTTACATCTTTGAAATGCTCGTATACAATAATTTCTCCACTATCAGAAATATAGTACTGGTAATTCAATGTCCCCGCTTCTTTCTGCGAGACTACCTCTACCATTTCATCAACAATTGACCTAAAGGCCTGCTCCTGTCCGTTCTTTATTTTCGCCTCCACAAGCCAGCCAACATTATTAAACATAAGTATCTCCAATACGGTTTAAGAGACTTTGACATAAGTGGTAGAGCAACAATTTTTAGGTCCTGGGAGCATGCTGACTGATAAGCAACCTGTCGCTAAATACCAGAGGGGGAGTAACTGCTCTACTCAGGAAGAAGATCAAGTGATGGTCCTAGATATTGTAGACGACATCGTGGCGTCTAGTTTGGTAAGGCTAGCTATTTGATAGCTCTCCAGTTGCACTGAACCTCACCGGGCTCCTTGTATAAGAAACCTGCTTCAGGAGTGACTATTGGTTCATTGTTTGGTCTAAGGGAGGGTTCAATGCTTGGGTTGTGAGATAAGCCCAATTGTATTCAGTTGTTCTTTAGAGGCTCCTTAATATCTAAGAGTGGCATATTTTCTATATGTACTGATTGGTAAACAATGATGAGATCCCCGGATCAGCAACAATTTCTAAATTTAGCGTTCTAGAGACAATATTTAAATTTGATGTGGGTAGTCAAATGTAATCGTTAACAGGAATTTTCTCTTTGGCGTATTTAAGATTTTGTATCCTAATTAATACCTGACTTTAAGGCTTAGCCCCAAGGTGTAAGACGGCGTAACAGCCTGTGTACCCTTATTTCAAGCTAAAAGGCATAAAACACATTACTTAAGCGCTTGATAAATGAAAAGTGAAACTGCCAAATAGGGGGAGCAGAAAAAAGTTGTACCTGATAATTTAAAGTCCTTGCTAGTGTGTTTTTTGTACAGGTGCGGACTTGTAGAATTCATACATAGCTATTTTATGTAAGTATGAATTGATGACTTTCTTGTATGGAAGCTATTTCTCTGAAATACAAAAAGCATCATCAATTTACTTTGGAAGTCAGTATCCATTATGACTGATTTGGTCTTTATGAAGACGGAAATTGTTGCACATCTACATAGTAAGAATGAAAAAAACAATTGGTAAATTTGAACTGTGGACTCAAAAGGGTGGCCCTAAATGGCACTACCGTTTGGTTTGTTATGCAGTGCTGATGTTTGCCATACTTCTTTCTATGCCCAGTTACCCCCATACGGTTGTGGATATCACCTCGTTGGACGGAGGAAGTAAACCGAGTGGCCTAAATGCAATTTGGCATGATCCATCGGGGTTTGGAAGCATTGTTGATGCTGAAAAAGCTTACAAAAATAAACTTTTTCTTCCCCTGGGAACTGCCGGATCTACCGGGCTTAAATCCGGAGCCTTCTGGTCTCACTTCATATTAAAAAACTCCAGTAGTGAAACAGTTTATGTCTCAATTGAATATGTGGATAACCAGCTCGATGGGCTGACGGCCTTTTCTAGGATTCAGGGCGGCAGTCAGCCTTACACTGAGCTGGCAAGTCTGTCTGCGAACCAGCCTTTTTCCAGTCGAAAAATCAAGCATCATCGTTTTGCGTTCCCACTTAAAATCCCCCCCTTCGCATCAAAGGAAATGATGGTTAAATTTGATGTTGGAGTTTTGGGCGTTGCCTTTCCCAGTATGCGTATTTGGAGACCTGAACAACTTGAAGAGAGGAGTAAGGCTGAGGCCATTTTAACGTCATTTCTTTTTGGTGGTTATTTTTTGATGGCCATTCTTGCGCTGATTGGTGCTATTACTGCGCGTAAGAATATCCTGTATCTATACTCGTTATATTCCGTAACGAAAATTTGGGTGTGGGGATCTTTACTGGGATATACCCATCAATATTTGCTCCAAGAACAATTTGATTGGCGCTATCAATCGATTAGTAGTGCTGTGGCGATTCTGACCGGAATTCTTTTTGCCCGATACTTTCTTGAAACGGAAAAGTACACCCCAAGATTGGATTACTTTTTAAAATTAATTTTACTCAACGGGTTATTCCTGGTTGTTTGCGTTGTACTGCAGTGGGAGGCTCTGGGGCACATCTCTATGATGCTCGCTCTGTTTTTCTATCCTGGCGTTGTTGTTGTCGCATTGGTGCGTTGGCGACAGGGGGATACTTCTGCGGCAGTTTTTGCTTTAGCCTGGAGCGTTTTGGTGTTGGGGCTTTTGGTACAGGCGATGAGGGATCTCGGTTATGTGGTGCACAATCCAATTAATTATTATTGGCCCCCGGTTGCCTCTTTTGTTGAGATGTTGGCAATAATGATAGCTATTGGATTACTGGTAAAACGTTTACGGCAACAAAAAGAGACTGCAGAAAAAAGGTATCTACTACACCTGGAAGCTTCGAGAACCGAGCTGGAGCAACAGGTAAAACTTCGCACACAGGAATTGGAGTACGCTAAAGCCAAGGCTGAAGAGGAGGCGCGCACAGACCCGCTAACAGGTATTTTTAATCGCCGCTGCTTTTTTGAAGAGGCCAGTAATCTAGTGGCTGTGGCAATTAATAACCAAATGCCATTGTGTGTATTAATGCTGGATATCGACAATTTTAAATCTGTTAATGATATTCATGGCCACTTAATCGGCGATCAGGCACTCTGTGCGACTGCCCGAGTAATTTCCCAACACGTACGGGATGTGGATATCTTCGGGCGTATTGGTGGGGAGGAATTCGCGCTAGTACTCAGCTCCAATGTCGAAGGAGCTATGAAGGTTGCCAATCGTATACACCGGGATATCGCTAAAATCGTGATTAAAAGTGCAGTTGGGCAAGCTCAGTTTACCGCAAGTATTGGCATCGTCCGTCTGCAGGGGCGAGAAGATATCCTGGAGCTAATGCGACGAGCAGACTCTGCGTTGTATCAGGCCAAACGCGCTGGACGTAATCGTATTGTGGAGTGCGCTGAAGCTACGTAAATTAGCGTACGTAGGTAACTGCATTGAGTACTTTTTGACGTATATTCTCCGGAAGGGGCACCAGGCCCAAGCTTCCGGCCTGGCTTTGGGATGCGTTGCTCAACATAAAGACGAGCATTTGCCGCAGTGCTTGTGCTTTTTGATCATCCTGGTCTGCGTAGAGTAACAGCCAGGAAAAGCTCGTAATGGGATAGGCGGTTTCTCCTTTGGGGTCCCAGATCCAGGCGATTAGGTTGGGAGCTCCACTAATTGGTAATGATGCTTTTGGAAATTCAATCTCTGAAAGAGCCTCTGCTCCGCTCTTGGGGCCTGCGGCAATATAATTTCCCGCGTGGTTTTCCAGTAAAGCCACAGGCAGGTTTACCAGTTGGGCAAACCCGTGTTCGACATAGCCAATGGCCCCGACTTTCTTGCGAACCTTAGCGGCTACGCCTTGATTGCCCGGTGCTCTTTTAAATCTGGGCAACTTTGGCCAACTGGGTGTTCTGTCCAAACCAATTTTTTCGCGGAAATCCTGGCTCACGCTACTCATATGTCCAGAAAAGATATACGAGGTCCCCGAACTTTCAGAGCGGGTGACAACGGTAATCTCATCTCTGGGCAACTTGATATCGGGGTTTGCGGCTGCGATCTTGGGGTCATCCCAGTGGGTTATTTCTCCCAGGAAAATCCCCACATAAGCTTCCCTGGACAGTTTTAGCTTGTCGATCCCGGGAAGGTTAAACACCAGTACGACTTCCCCAGCAGTAACCGGTAGTACCACGCCACCGCCTTTCAGGTTGCGTAACTCATCGATCTCAATAGCGGCATCTGAGGCGGCAAAATCAACTGTATGGCCGAGGAAGTCCCTGATGCCGTCACCGCTACTGCTCATCTCGTAGAAAATAAATATATTGTTTTCCCGATGGGTGAACTGCCGAAACCACTCGACATAGATTGGGTAGGGGAAACTGGCGCCGCTGCCCCGGAGATTTACAGGATTTTCTGGTACCTGGGCAGTTCCCGGTGTGGCGGCAAGGATAAAACTGGCGGTTGCCAGCACAGCGGTAAGGCGGCGTATAAGGGTTGCACACCTCGATATCATAGGGACCTCGGCTTATAGGCCTCTGACAACATGCCTTTAGGCGGGGTGAGAGGCCAAAAACTGCTTTAGATTAAAATTTTAGCAGGGTCCCTGGTTTGTCATATCAATTGCCTAGCTACCGACTATTTGGTCGTCCTCACGGTAAATGGCCAGTACTGATGGCCGAGGCGGTAACAGGGGGTTATTATCTGGCCAGCGGTGCAGGGGTTGGTCATAAGTGGAGTTGCGTGAATCGGCCGGATGTTGCACGGCAATAAACAGGGTTTTTCCGTCGGGAGTAAATTCCGGCCCGCACACTTCAGCTCCTTGCGGGCAGCCAAAAAAATGCTTGGGTGCAGCCCGCAAAGGCCCCTCAGTAGACATTGCCCAAAGTCCATCGTGAAATCCAAAGCGCTCACAGCCATCAGTAGCAATCCACATATTGCCCCTGGGGTCGAAAGCGACGTTATCGGGATTGGCAAACCAGCCGTGCTCAGAGATATCGTAAGGGGACTGCTGTCCATAGGCGCCCCTTTCAGCGGGGTTTTCAGCATTGGGGTTTCCACCAAGTAGAAATTGCTGCCACTGAAATTGTGCGCTTGTGTGGTCGCGGTTTCCCTTCTTCCCGGGGGGCGCTATTTCCAATACATGGCCGGCAGTATTGCGGGCGCGGGGGTTGGCGGCATCGGTATCGCTGCGCTTCTTGTTTTTGGTCAGCATTACATAGGTGCAATCATTGTGGGGGTTAGTCTCCACGTCCTCCGGCCGATCCATTGGCGTGGCTCCCAGTAGCGCGGCTGCGCGGCGCGCATCAATCATTACATCTGCTTGATTGCGAAAACCATTCTCTGCGGTCAGTGGGCCCTGGCCATATATCAGCGGCAGCCATTCGCCACCGCCATCGTCGGCAAAGCGCGCGGCATAGAGCGTGCCATTAACGAGTAGCTTTCGGTTTGTATCGGGATCTTCGGGCTGATAGTTATCTTGGGATACATAGCGATAGACAAATTGATGTTCATCATCATCGCCGCCGTAAGCAACGATCGGTTGTCCCGGTTTACAGACCAGGGTAAAGCCTTCGTGCTCAAAACGCCCCAAACTGGTCAGCTTGCGCGGTTTTGATTGGGGGTTATAGGGGTCAAACTCCACCATCCAGCCGAATCGGTTGGGCTCTTTGGGTTCTACCTGAATATCAAATCGACGGTCGTGGTCACCCCAGTTGCGATTTTCTGGTTTTATACCAAAAAGTTGATGGTTTTCGATCTCCCGGGAATCTTCGAGCTTTTTTGGGTCTCCCTGAAAAGCGCCGCCAAACCCCTCTTCGGCAATTAATACGGTTCCCCATGGAGTTTTTCCTCCTGCACAGTTACCTATGGTGCCGAGGACCTGGGTTCCGCTGGGATCTTGGCGGGTCTTTAAACGTTCGTCGCCTGCGGCGGGGCCAGTGATTTCCATTGGCGTCGTAGAAGTTATCCGCCGGTTATAGGGACTGTCAGCTACTACTTTCCAGCCCTGTTTACTTCTTCGAATTTCCACGATGGAGTGTCCGCAGGCGGCCTGTTCAATGGCCACATGCTCGGCACTCACTCCTCTGGTGGCACTGTATTCGTCGTTATAACCGGGGAACATTAGATGGGGCTGGGTGTATTCGTGGTTGACACATAAAAGCCCGCGATCACTATTTTTGCTTTGTATATGCAGGTATCCCTGGGTAGAACTGGTCCCCACTGCCAAGGGCATAAAAGCAATAAAATCGTTGTTGTAACCGAATCGCTGTTCCTGGCCGCTGGCGCTAAGTTCTTCAGGCTGAAAAGGTGTTCCCTCTCTATTTAAGGGATCTCCCCACCTCAATAGAACCGTGGATTTATAACCCTCTGGTAGATGGTGTTGGTAATCCAGTCTATGGGGGATTTCTTTAAAGGTGAGGGAGTTGCGTGTGGGATTTTCACTCCCACTACAGCCGGGTAGTAAGCTGCTTACAGCACCAGAGGCGGTTACACCACCCAGGACTTTAAATAGAGATCTGCGTGCTGGGTTTTTGGGGCTTTCGTTCATGACTGCTCCATATTTGGCTTCAGTATATGACGCTTTTTACTGTTAATTGCCTTGATGGTTCTTTTTAAGGCGATTGATATCTGTGTAAATAGCAGGGCTTACATCTATCGTCGCAGTACTAATTGACTATGTGATGACAAGCTTAAAAAAAATGTCACGTAAAGTTCATAGCGGCCTTCTAGTCTGCGTCCAATTCAATAAGCCACCGGCAAAGTGGGAGTGGGACGCAATGAAATACAGAACTTCAGGCTTGCGGTTACTGGGAATGCCATTGGCGGCTCTGGCGACTGCCATCATTAGCGCGAATACTGTCGCAGAGAATGACCAGGCTATGGAAACTGTGACAGTTACTGCTCAGGCGAGTAATGCGCGCAGCGATTTGGATCGGCAGCGCGATGCCAATAAAGTCGTAGCGGTGCAAACATCTGATGCGATCGGTGAACTCCCCGATGCCAATGTCACGGAAGCGTTACAGCGGATGCCGGGGGTATTTATTGCAAGGGATCAGGGCGAAGGTCGTTTTGTCGGGGTTCGGGGTATAGACCCAAATTTGAATGCGGCGACAATTAACGGCGTGAGCCTGCCAGCACCGGAAACAAACACTCGGGCGGTAGCCCTGGACGTCATTCCATCGGACTTATTGGCGAGTTTGGAGGTGTTTAAAACGCTTACGCCAGATATGAGCGCAGACTCTATTGGTGGTGCTATTGAGATCAAAAGTCTGAATGCCCTGGATTATGACAGCAATCGCTACAAGTTCAGCGTAGAGAATAGTTACAGCGAGCTGCAGGAAGAGTACAGCCCCAAAGTGGCTGCGACCATGACCAATATTTTTGAACTTGATGGAGAGCGCCGTCTCGGGGTGGCCTTGGCGCTAAGTCACCAGGAGCGGGAATTTGGCTCAGATAATATTGAGACTGACGGTAGCTGGGAAGAACTGACCGCTGAAGATGGCTCTGTCGCTAAGGGGGCGACCGAAATAGAACATCGCGATTACAGTATTACCCGGGAGCGCACAGGTCTTGCTGCCAACTTCGACCTGGAACTGGGCAGTGACTCAAGCATCTATCTCCACAGCTTGTACTCTGATTTTTCTGATCAGGAAATCCGCCAGCGCAATTCCTGGAAGCTCGATGATGAACGCGATGAGCCGGAGACTATTTCAGGCAACTCGGCAGAATGGGAAGAGGCCGCGTTGGAGAAGTCCCTGAAGGACCGTCTGGAAGAACAGGAAATTATTTCTGCGGTATTTGGCGGAGAGCATAATTTTGAGCAATGGGGAATGTCCTATGCCTTGGGATATTCCCATGCAGAGGAATCTGAACCCAATCGACGCGATACCGATTTTGTCTTGGACTCCCTGCGTTTGGGGTATGTTGAAGCTGGTGATACTCCCCGTATGGCGATGGGAAGTGAGGATGTTGAAGCAGTATTGGACCCGGCCAGTTATCAACTCGATGAGTTGGTCATTGAAGATAACTTTACTGAAGATGAAGAAATCAGCTTCCGTATTGATCTCAGTAGAGAAATTGATTGGGCTGGCAATCCTTCAGTAGTTAAATTCGGATTACATGAGCGTCAGCGAGAAAAGGCTGGTGACTTAAATGCGACTGTATATGAAGGGTTTGGTGGGAATTACACTCTGGCGAATTTTTCTCGCAATAGTATCGATTATGGTTTGGATGCATTTGGACCTGGCGTCAATGTTGGAAGCCTGAATAGTTTTATCAATGCTAACCTCAGTGATTTTGACATAGATGAGACGGAGACCGCTTTGGCATCCGCCCGTGACTACGCAATGAATGAAGACATCACGGCCTTGTATGTGATGAATTCTATTGAGTTAGACCGCTCCCAGCTGGTTTTTGGGGTTCGCTATGAGCGCACTGAATTTACTGCTGACGGTGTGAATGTGGCGGAGTCGGAAGAGTCCCTGCCGGGTGCCGATTTAATTGCAGAAGAGGTTTATGCCACTGAGGTTAACTACGAGCGGGACTACGACAACTTCTTCCCCAGTATTAATTACAAGTTTGATTACAACGATAATGTAGTTCTCCGTGCAGCCTATTCGGAGTCCTTATCGCGTCCATCATTTGGCTATTTGAACCCCTCTCCGGCCAAAATTGAATACGATGATGGGGAACTGGAGGTTGAAGCTGGAAATCCAGAATTAGACCCCTATGAATCCCGCAATATCGACCTGTCTGCCGAATACTATGCGGACGACCTGGGTATGTTCTCTGTGGGACTTTTCCATAAGAGTATCGATAACTTTATTGTCATGTCTGAGGTTTCCAGTAATACCGATTTTACCCGTTTTGTAGGGAATTTAGCGGTTGATGATGCTGAAGTATGGCAACCGATTAACGGAGACAACGCCCGTATCAGCGGTGCCGAACTGGCCTGGACCCAAGGTTTTGAAAATGGGTTCTTACTCAGGGCCAATGCAACATTTACCGATTCAGAAGCTGATCTGGGTCTCAATAGCAGTGATCGCAGTGACAAAATATCTATGCCCTCCCAGGCGGATTTTGTCGGCAACTTTATTGTGGGCTATGAGCACGGCGCCTTTAGCATGCGCCTGTCAGCAGCTTTCCGCAGTGAACGCCTGCTGGAAGTTGACCTCGAAAATGAGTCCAATGACCGCTACGAGGAAGACCATTTGCAATTGGATTTGTCGGCCCGCTACCGCTTTGATAATGGCCTTCAACTTACTTTCACTGGGGTTAACCTCACGGATGAGCCTTACTATGTTCACATGTCTGGGTTTAATGGTCAGTACGAAGAATACGGTTCGACTTATGCGATTGGGCTGAGCTATAGCACTTTCTAGAGTTTTCACTGGAATTTTTGGATTAGTGTAATTTTTTACCCTGATAAAGCCCCTGCAATATTGTGGGGGCTTTGTTTTTGTAAAAATAATATTTTCTGTCAGTTACCGGTAAGTCCTAAGCAGGTTTTATTATGCGTTTTTCAATAGTGGGTGTTTTGTCCTGCCTTATATTACTCGGATGTGATCTTGAAAAGGATAGTCAAAGATTATCTTCACAAAAGATCATCTCTTTAAAGGGTGTGATAGCTGAACAGATTCAGCTGGTCAGTTTCTCTGAGCAGCAATACTTGTTGCTATCCAGTAAAGATAAGGGGCTATTGCTTGTAGATGAGTCCGCAGAAATACAAATTCAAAAGGATGGCAGAGTAGAGGCACTTGCCATTCAGCCAAGGGAAGATGGCAACTACCTGGTGGCCGCTTACGAAGAGCAGGAAGCGCAATTACATCTTTATCAATTATTTACTGATCTAAACGATGATTTGCAGCTTCAACTTTTAGGAAAGCTTGAGAGTGCCAAGCCTGTGAGCGCACTCTGCTTTTCTCTACAAGCAGGAAGAGATCACCTGTTTGCCATTGGAGAGGACGGACGGGGGTTTGAGTACCTGCTTTCTCCCAGTGATGAGCACTGGGACTTTACCGAGATCCGCCCAATATATTTGGGGGAGGAGGTTAATAGTTGTAGCGTGGATAACCGTCGGGGGCGATTACTGGTATCACAGCCGCCTGTAGGGATATTGGCATTGAATGCCGATGCAGAGCGAGATGAGGAGCGTGAGCTTTTAATCTCGGCGAAACAGCTCGGTGATGATTTCGGCAGCTTGCGACTGGGTTATCAGCAGGACCAAACCTGGATTGCTGTGAAACAGGGAGTACAGGTTTTCGACTTGTCAGGAAGTGGTAGGCCCGACCAGTCTTGGACATTGCCTGCAGAAAGTCCTGCCTCTATTGCAGTTTTTGGTGATAGGTTGGCCGTGTTAAATGATAAGCAGAGTGAAATAACCTATTTCCCGATAAATACCAAGCTGACCAGCGTTACAGATAATCCGCTTGAGATTATTCCCACTGTTGCCGCCAGGGGACAAACTGACCCCGTTCACTCTTATGGGGATGCTGCTGATGATCCCGCTATTTGGGTGAACTCTCATTCGCCGGCAAACAGCCTGATTTTTGCTACAGATAAAAAAAAGGGGCTCAATATCTATCATCTATCAGGCGGCTTAAAACAGCACTTTCCGGTAGGCAGGGTTAATAATGTTGATATCCGTAAAATTTCCCACCCTAATATTGATGCGATTGCCGTTGCCTCCAATCGTACTAACCCCGGTTTGGATCTATTTTCTATTAGTACAATGGGCGAGGTGGAGTATCTTGGGTATCGGGGTATAGGGCTTCATGATCCCTATGGCTTGTGCCTGCAACAGGACGATAGTGGGCTTTATGCCTGGGTTTCTGACAAGCAGGCCAGCTTGCATCAGCTCAAAATCAATGTCTCTGAATCCTCCAATGAGTTTGAGATTGAGCAGGGTATCCAGTTTGATGACTATGGACAGGTTGAAGGCTGTGTTGTGGATGACCAGTTCGGAACCCTGTTTTTTGCTGAGGAAGACCGGGGGATTTGGCGGCTGGACCTAAAGTCCTTATCGGAGGCCTCTCCAGAGTTGGTGGCAGAAGTGGATGGTGAAAAGCTGGTGGCAGATATAGAGGGATTGGCACTTTATCAGGATGGCGACAAGGGCTATCTAGTGATATCCAGTCAAGGTAATGATAGCTATGCACTATTCAGCCGCAGTGGGAATGAATTTATTACCCATTTTCGGGTTGGTATGAATCCCCAGCTAGGTGTGGATGGCAGTTCGGAGACCGATGGTTTGGCCGTTACCAGTTCAGCTTTGGGTGCGGAATATCCTCAAGGTTTATTAGTTGTTCAGGATGGGCGCAACCGAATGCCCAGCGCAGCCCAGAATTTTAAATTGGTTGATTGGAGGGATATCAATCGTCTGTTGTCTCACTAGCGGTATTGGGGTTTTCAGGCTGGCTTAAATTGTTAATATTGCGGGCTCTCTGAACCAGGTAAACCAGAGAGCTCGCAAGTATCACTCCAACGATATCGGCGGCCAGATCAAGTAAGTCAAAAGTCCTTGAGCGAACAAATGCCTGGCTTATCTCTTCAATCAGGGCAAAGCCAAGCACTGCGATAGCACCATAGTAAATTCTAATAAAGCCGAGCTTAAAATAAGTGGCGCGGGTGGCAGGTATCAGGATAAGGCCAAAAGTACCAAACAAGGCGACATGGCCTAGTTTATCGCCATAGGGGATAGTACGGACAAGGTCAAAAAATATACTACTCGATCCGGTATTGGCTAGATAGATAATCCAAAGAATAAAAAGAAAAAACAGTAGGGCTGAAGCCTTGAGAAATCTTGGCATAATACTTATTGATACAGTTTTGTTTAATCTTGTGAAGTCTAGATGTTGATTTTATCTATATCTTATGAGAGGGGAAAGAGAGGCCTTAAAAAGCTGTGAGTTAACCAGATTGTGATGGCTCAGTATCAATTATTTTTGACTTGCAGTCTTCACATAGATAGACGATTCCCCTCAGATCTTGCCACCTGCATCCGCTGGTATATTCACAGCGCCGCATCTTGTTATTGCAATTACTGCAGATAGGGGGGTTGTTAATTTTCTTCTGTTCCAGTTGCCAGTTAAGACCGTATAAAGTAAGTATAACCCCAAAGGTAATGGCCATTAAAAGTTCGTCATATCGTTGAGCGTTACCCGAAAGAAAAGCTGAAATAATAAGTATTATAGTGAAAAATAATAGTGAAAATGTTTTAATTGATTTATATTCATCTTTTAATCGACTTTCAAATTCTATTTTTGCTCTATAGTCTTCACTGTATTCTTTTATATCTTTTGCTTGTAGGTTTTTTTTCTTATTTTTCATTTTTTTATTGTTTGAATCGGTGAGCTGATAGCTGTTTTTTTAGGAATAATTAATGTTGAACCTTCCTTACTTTATCAAAAGTTAATACTCCACCCCATGGTGATAGCTTCACTATCTATTTCATCCAGAAACGTATCGCCCCCAATTTTTGAAAACTGTTCCCACTCTATCCGTAGGCTCCATTTGCCCCTATAGCTATAGTTAACACCAGCACCATATGCCCAGTGGAATCCATTGCTGCTATCGTTTAATTCACCTCTGACTGGAGTTAATTGTTCTACTAAACTGCCATCTTCAAGCTGGTATAGGATAAAAACTTCACCCTTCTGAATCTCATTGGTTTCCGCGTACCAGATGCCGGTGCCAAGCTTCCCGAATAAGCTAAATGACTCTCCCAGGGGAAGATACGCCAGGGAAAATATATTGAAAAGCTGGCTGTTAAAATCAGAGAAATAGTTTAAATATTCACCATCCCCATATGAGATATGGGTATCCAGCTGGTACTTATTGAAATTTTGATAGCTGGCTTCAATTGCCAGGTAAGGTGTCCATCGAATTCCTGCAAATAGTTTCCAGGCGTTATTTTTATCATCACACAGACTAAGATCCACTTGATCTAAGCTGGCGCTAATTTGTTGAACTCGCTTTTCTGCTTCGCTACACAAGTTATTGGCATGCTGGTTACCGAAAGAAATACCAGCATATTTGTGTGAGTAGAAATCGGCGCAAGCAAGGGCTGGTAAGGAAAGTAGAAAAATAATGAATAGGGGGCTAAAGCGGTTCATGGCTTGACCTTGTTTAGCTTATATGGGGGACCGCTGAAGCTGATTTTAGAATGAAATTTGATTAAGGCAACCACCAAAATAATAACGTCTTTTAGATTGGTCGAAGGTAGGACCTACTCTATTAACTGGATTTGGCGCCTAAAGGTAGAGTTCCCAGTAATAGTGCGCGGGAACTCTATTTAATTTGTATAAAGTTATAGGTGTCAATTAACAAAATTCAAAAAAGCCGCCCTAAACCCAGTGATAGTGTTTCTGCATTGAAGTCTACTCCAGTGGGATCCAGTTTCTCCCACTCCAGTCTCCAAATCCAGTGATTCCTATAGACATAATTCATACCGACCCCAACTCCCCAGTGAGGGCCTTTGTGGTTTTGGGACTTGTCTTTATCGAACGTCTGAAGTTGTGCCGTGAATTGTCCATTGGATAATTGCTGGGGGATATAAAATTGAGCGGATTGTTGCTCTGATAATTTCCCTCTCCAAGCTCCAGTCCCGACTCTGGCAAACATATTTATATTGGAGTTAACAGGATAAAAACCCAATAAAAAGGCGGTCAATAAATGTGTTTCAACCTGGTATGCAGCCTTTGCATACTCTCCATTTTCATTATTGGTATAAAAGCTGCTTTGCGCAGCTGAAGGTTTTAGATAGCTGATTTCAAGGGCGAGGTATCTGTTCCAGCGCAAGCCGCCATAAAACTTAATCGTACTGCCGCTACTGTTACAATGAAAGCGTCCGTCTGTAGATCCTTGAGGAATCTGTGATTTTATCCGGGGGTTTGCAGATGAGCAAAATTGAGGATAAGAGGTTTCACCGAGGGTAGCCCCAATATATTTCCTGTTGGCAAAGTCAGCGCTGGTATTTGTAGCGAAAGTGAATATAAGGCTGGAAAACAAACTTGTTTTTACGGTGGTCTTAAAATTATTCATGATCTGTCCTGTGCTTTGTTTATTTTTATTTCAAGCACAGTAAAGCTAGATCAGGGCTTTTACTTCACAAGTCATTGGCGTGAGGGCCTTTAGGTATCAGGCCCTGTATTCAAAGTCAGAGTAAGCAGTTGGCTGTTAATTTCTAAATACCAAGCTTTGCCCGCATCTCTGAGAGTCTTTTCGAATTTTCTTCCTTGGAAAGTGGAGAGCCTGGGTTTTCTTCCAGCTTTAATTGCTCTGGAGCGGTTAGTTTTTCTCCCCCCAGGACTCGTTCACATATTTTTCGATAGTGCTCAGCAAAGACCGGGTAGGCGATAGACTCGGGGTTATTGGCAAGAAAAAACCAGTTGGATTCCCGCCCTGCGTGATAGATCGCTAAGTGGCTCCAGTTGTAATTGGTTTTGGGGCTGGGGGCATTGCAGGCTTCGCGATAGGCGGCGCGTGCTTCCGGTAAACCATTCTCCCCAGCGGCGCACAGCTGCAGCATTTTATGTACGGTGGGCAGGTACTCGCTGTGCAGGATCGCTCGCTTGGCACCCTGCATAATATCCTGGGGAGCGAAAGCAAGCAGGGCCTCCAGCCAGAGGCGTTTGGCGTGGTGAAGGGTTTCAGTGTCTGGAAACGCTGCGCTGAACTGATTGTGATAATTCAGTTTAAACAGCGCAAATACTTCATTGATTGCGCGCTTCTTTTCGTTCAGCAGTTCCTGGCCCTGTTCACTACCAGTTTGTGTCTGTGAGTATGTCGCCGATTGACCGGTCGCGGGTGCGCTGGTTGGTGTTGTTGTGGGAGTCTTGTGGATTGCCATAAGAGTTTCCTATTGCCAGTTTATTGCGCTCCGCCCACTGGTGGCGCGCGTGACGCACAAATACGGCGTCCCAGCTTTTACGTGCGGCATTTTGACCGCGCCAGTAAATAATAAATTCCGGAACCAGGGATAGAGCAAAGTCGCGATCTATCTCGCATTGGTTCATCAAATGACTCAGGCAGTCACCACTGGGCTGCCAGTTGCGGGAGATGGGTTTGGCCACCGGGTTTTTCTCGATACCCTGGCAGTAATAGGCCCACTCTTCCCGCGCATACTCGATAAACAGTTCACCCCAGCGGGCACTGTGGCCACCGCGCTCGGTCCATTTATAAATGAATTCCGGCAGCAATTCGGCAGCAAAGCGCGGATTGATGGCCAGGCGCTGTAACTGCTCCCAGGTGTGCTCGCTGGGCTGCCAGTCGCGGGACATAGCAGTGGGCTTGCGCTTTTCGATAAATGGCGTGTCCTGCTTTTCCCAGTCTTCCATAATCCAGTCATTGAACTCCAAATCCCAGGAAATGGACTGCTTGCCACTGGAGCGGTGGTAATCGAGAAAGCGCTGTAGGCCGCGACCGACAAAAGTGCTGGGGACTCCCTCGTCCGCCAGCTTGCGCAGGGTCTCATCGCTGGGTTGCCAGCCGTTGGGCAGTGGCTGTTTGCGCTGAGCAGTTGCTCGAAAAGCCTCCCATTTGCTTTTAACCTGACGCAAGAACAGGGAGCCAAAGGAGTGGCGGGGCTCGGCGCGCTCGCGCCAGTAAGTGACAAACTCCGGCAATTGCTCCCTTACAAAGTGCTCGGGAATACCCAGTTGGGCGATACGCGCCATGGTTTCACTATCCGGCTGCCAACTGGGGGCAATAGTGTTGGCATTGCGGTTGGATGGGGTAGGGGGTGTTGCCACCGGGCGCTTGTACTCACCGGGCAGGGCGAACTTCAGAATCTCACTACTGCCGAATGGTGCCGCCCCCAGCAGAAGGGCACCCTGGTTGCGCAAGCTGGTGGCTACCCGCTGGATATCCGCTGCCTGCCAGAAGGGCAGCAGCAGATATAGCTGCTCCCCCTCGGCGGTATACCAATCCCGACCTCCGTAGGGCTCCAGGGGAAGGAATGGAGCCAAGTCGCCAAGTGCAGTGAGCAGCACAGCTTCCTCCAGGCCGACAGTGGCAGCCAGAGAAGGAGAGATACTCAGGGGTCTTTCGGGAAGCAGGGGATGTGTCATGGCGCGATAATAACATTCCGTCGCATCGCATGCGCGATCATTGGCGAATCCTCAGCCTTTTCCTGCCCCTGGTGCCAGCCACTAAGCTGAAGGATGAATTGACTGCGAAATTTCGGTAGACGGTGCGATGCGAACTGTTGCCTTCCCCTAGCGGTAAGGTTGTAACTTTGTCGCTGTAATTGGTGTTGCGGGAGAGCAAGATGACGAAGGAGCAACAATCTGCGCCAACGGTGTTCCGTTTGAGTGGAGTCAATTGTGCCGGTTGTATCAACAAAATTGAGACTGCGGTTAAGACCGTAGCCGGGGTGACTGATGCCCGGGTAAACCTGTCCGATAAAACCCTGTCAGTATACGGCCCGGCAGAGGCTGAATCCTGTATCGAAGCCGTTCGAAGCGCGGGCTACGGCGCTGAACTCCTGCGAAGTAGTGAACGAGAGCAGCGCGCGGAACAGCGGGAGCAGACACAGCGGCACTATCGCCAGCAGTTGTGGCGCTCGGCATTTGCTCTGGGCGTGGGCGTGCCAATGATGGCCTGGGGGCTGATCACCGACAAGGTATCGGTGAATACCCCGGCGGAGCAGCTGGCCTGGGGTGTCATGGGGCTGATTACCCTGGCGGTGCTGGTCTTCTGTGGCGGCAACTTCTTCAGTGGTGCCTGGAAGGCACTGCGTCACCACAATGCCACTATGGATACGCTGGTGGCCCTGGGCACGGGAACGGCCTGGCTCTTTTCCATGATCGTGGTACTGGTTCCCCATCTCTTACCGGAAGCGGCACGACATGTGTACTTCGAGGCCAGTGCCATGATTATTGGCCTGATCAGCCTCGGTCAGGCACTGGAGATTCGGGCGCGCGGGCGCACCAGTGCAGCAGTGGAGAAGTTGTTGGAGCTCCAGGATACATCCGCGCGGGTATTGAGAGACGGCCGAGAGGTGGATCTCCCTATCGAGCAGGTGCAGCAGGGAGACCAGCTGCGCGTCCGCCCCGGCGAGAAAATTCCGGTGGATGGCACTGTGCTTGAAGGGCGCAGCCTGGTAGATGAATCCATGCTCACTGGGGAACCAGTGCCGGTGAAAAAGGCGGAGGGTGACAGCCTCGCCGCCGGCACCCTGAATAAAAATGGCAGCCTGTTGTTTCGCGCAGATAAAGTGGGTTCCGACACCCGTCTCGCGCAGATTATCGAGATGGTAAAGAATGCCCAGAGCTCCCGGGTACCTATCGCGCGTTTGGCGGACAAGATTTCCGGCATCTTTGTGCCAGTGGTGATGATTATTGCCCTGGTGGCCGCACTGGTTTGGTTCAACTTGGGCCCCGATCCTCGGGTTGCCCATATGTTAGTAGTACTGACTTCGGTGCTGATTATCGCCTGTCCCTGTGCCTTGGGTTTGGCGACTCCCATGTCGGTTATGGTGGGGGTCGGCAAAGGTGCCGAGTACGGTGTACTGGTGCGCAACGGCAAGGCCCTGCAACAATCCTGCACTCTGGATGTCCTGGTTGTGGATAAAACCGGGACTCTCACCGAGGGTTCTCCGCGTCTAACGGATATTGATAGTGATGGCGACAGCGATGAACTGCTGCGCTTGGTGGCGAGCCTGGAGCAGGGCTCAGAGCACCCCTTGGCCGAAGCCATAGTGACGGCAGCTCACGATAAAAACCTTGAATTGCAGTCTCCAGCCAACTTTGAAGCCATCACAGCTCACGGTGTGAGTGGTGATATTGGTGGCAGTCGCGTGCTGTTGGGGAATACCAAGTTAATGCAAAAGGAAGCCATTTCCCTGGATGTCTGGAGTGAGCGGGCAGCCAAATTGGCCGAGGTGGGGCGCACGGTGATGTACGCCGCCGTGGACGGCAAGTTGCGGGGGATTATTGCTGTAGCCGATCCGATTCGCGCTGATGCGCAAGCTGCAATCGAGCGACTGAGCAAACTGGGTTTACGCATTGAAATGCTTACCGGGGACAATCACGGCAGTGCCGAAGCGGTTGCCCGGCAGCTGGGTATCGATCGAGTTCACGCAGAGCTATTGCCGGAAGATAAAGAGGGGATCGTCGCTGAATTGCAAAAAAAAGGTGAGCGAGTGGGTATGGTGGGTGACGGGATTAACGATGCCCCGGCCCTGGCGCGGGCCGATGTAGGCTTTGCGATAGGTGCCGGTACCGACGTTGCTATTGAGAGCGCCGATGTCACCCTGATGCGTTCCTCCCTGCACGGGGTTGCCAATGCCGTGGAGTTGTCCCGGGCCACTTTGCACAATATCAAGCAAAACCTGTTTGGCGCATTTATTTATAACACTCTGGGTATTCCCATCGCCGCCGGTGTCCTCTACCCGATTACGGGTATGTTACTGAGCCCCATTGTTGCCGGTGGTGCTATGGCGCTTTCCTCCCTGACGGTGGTCAGTAATGCCAACCGCCTGCGCTTCTTTAAACCATCGGAGGCTCGCTAAATGGCTGAAGTTCTCGTAAATATCGTCGGTGTGCTGATGATTCTGGCTGTTATCTGGTGGTTTTGGTTGGGGCCAAAAAGAAGTGCCAGCAAGGCGACGCCGAGTTCGGATAATTTACAAATTCTGGTTAAGGATGGAGTTTACGAACCGGATCTTATCCGTCTGTCCGCCGGTCGCACAGCGACTTTGCATTTTCACCGGGAGGACCCAAGTCCCTGCTCCGAGTGGGTATTGTTTCCAGACTTGGAAGTCAGCGCTCAGCTTGCCCTGAATCAGGATACCTTGGTGGAAATACCAAAAGCCGAGCCGGGTGAATACCCGTTCAACTGCCAGATGCAAATGTATCGGGGCACATTGATACTGGAGTAACAGTAAATGTGCATCTCTATGGGGGTGTAATAATTCCCCGGGCCAAGACGACATAGATTTAACCAATACTCCAAGCCGCCTCTCACCCGTATGGAGAGAGGTGGCTCTGGTCAGGCTGGTGACTAAGCTCTAATTTGTTAAGAGGTCGTCAACAAATGTCATTTTTCCTTCGAAAACTCCCCTTTGCCCTGGTGGCCATCGCCTTTGCGTTCATTGCGGTGGCACTTTTTTCCGGCCAATGGGGTGGTATCAAACGCGTATTTGAGTTCTACGGTGTCACTAATGAGGAGGTGCTTTCCTCTATACGTTTAATGACCGCCATTATTTTTTCAGCCGCTGCTATTTTGGGGGTGCTCGCCCTTCGCTTTGAGCGGGTTGTTAAGCCCCTGGCAATCCTTCTGATTTTAATATCACTAGTGCCCCTATTGAGCCTTCTTGGCAGCGGCCATTGGATCGACTCCCTGGGCGGTTTTCCGGCAATTGGCTCGGGACAGGGGATTATTAAGTACTTTGCCTTGTTAACCCTGGGGGTCACCTGGTTGTATCGGGATTCGCTGAGCCCACTAAAGCTTATATGGCTCAATTATTTCCCTGTCGGTTTAGTGTTACTCTGGATTGGTGGGATGAAATTCACAGCCCTTGAGGCTGAGGGGATTGAAGGCCTGGTAAGCACTTCGCCGCTGATGTCGTGGCTATACAGTTTATTTAGCGTGCAAATGGCCTCAAATCTTATCGGTATATATGACTTGATTGCGTTGGCTATCCTCGCCTTGGGTATTTATATCCGGCAGCTATTTTGGCCGGGGCTATTGCTTTGTGCTGCGGTATTTATAACAACCCAGACCTTCCTCTACTCCTACCCGGGTAGCTGGGTAGCCCCCTGGCAACTTAGCTCCAGCGGCATTTTTATTATTAAAGATCTGTGGTTTATCGCAAATCTGATATTAATCCTGGGCTTTAGAAACTCCATGATTAAATCTTAAAACTGATGGGGTCAAAGAGTTGCTCTGAGGCCCCCAAAATGCCAGCTTTGATACATTGGGAATACTATTTGTAAGTTATCGAAAGGTGGCATTTTCTGTGGACTCAGGGATATCTGGCCGGTATGAATTCAGTGAAGTGAAAGCTTTAAAAAACTAATATTTTTAATTTTCATTGGAAAACCCTCTGCCAGATTAGTTACAGAAGAAGTATTGGCCGTTGTTTTCTAGGTTTTTCCTGTTTCTATTTTGTCGTGGGTGCACCGTGTTTTTTTGCCGGTAAGTGATAGGTGGAGTTAGTTAGGGTTTCATATTGAGTTTCGGGAGGGCTTAAGTGTGAAATTCATAGTTCTTCCATATTTTGTTTTTATATTTTTATAAGCGGTATATTCGGATTTATACTTGACTGCCCTTGCTGGAATAAAATACCACTAAATGTCGCTTTTATTGATGTTATGTTGCATTAATTACCCGAAATTATGGTCTTATTTTTTGTTTTAGGTTGTCATTTTTCTATTTTGTAAGAAATTATTTTGTCATTATTTATGTTTTTATTTTTGTGTTTGTATGGAACTTTTAATGGGATGGTATTTATTAAAAATTAGACTTATCTTTCGGTGACACGCTGAAAGTTGTTTGTTTAAATTATAAAAATAATAGGAACCGTGCCAATTAGTGGTGGTCCATAACTCTGTCGCTAGCGTTGCAGGATTTACATCCTCTAAAAGTAAAAATTTGTGTTCAGCTGGGGAAGGAAGTTGAGCGCAAAGTAATAAATGAGCAGAGATATGATTCTACGTAAGAAAAAATTAGCATCCGTATTTAAACAACCGATAGTCAATCGCACATTAATGGCATTGGTATTAGCCGGTGCCAGTTCTAATGCTTTTAGTCATGGTTATGTTGAGGCCGCTGACGGTGGTGTAGCTTCTGCGCGTGGTACCCTGTGTAAATACGCATTAGATACCGGTGAAATGAACTTGAATTGCGGTGCAGTTCAGTGGGAACCACAGAGTATAGAAGGTCCTGAAGGCTTTCCCGATAGCGGCCCTGCCGATGGGCAAATTGCCAGTGGAGGAAGCAGTGCCTGGTCTGAGCTTAATGAACAGACATCTGATCGCTGGGTAAAAAATTATATTAGCTCCGGTTGGCAAACCTTCAAATGGTACTTCACCGCCAACCATGTAACTCGTGATTGGAAATACTATATTACTAAAGAAGATTGGAATCCGAATTCAGTCTTGACTCGCGATCAATTTGATCTCGACCCATTCTGTGAGATAGATGGCAATTATGAACAGCCAGATGTAAATACAACTCACGAGTGTCAGGTGCCAGATCGCGAGGGCTATCATGTAATTCTGGCTGTTTGGGATGTGGGTGATACGGTTAACGCTTTCTACAATGTTATCGATGTAGAATTCGATGGCGATAATGTCACTAATACCGAATGGAGCGCTGCAGGTACCATCAATCCGACGCAGGACTTGAACGTTGGCGATAAAGTATATACCCGCGTATTTGATGGCTCAGGTGAAAACTCGTCTTACAGCACTGTTTTGGAAATTGCCTCCGAAGAGCAGGGCATCGCTGAAAACTGGTCACACGATTTGGCTGAGTTGATTAATGCAGAGCAGACCGATATCCGCGCCGGTGATTTCGATGGTGATAACAGCTTTGAGCCTCTGTACGGTATCAACCGCATTTATCTAAAAGATGGCAGTGGCCTGGAAAATGTCGAGATCGGTTACGATTTGAGCGAAGAAGAGCCCAACTATGAAGTAACGGTAAGTGGCCTTGAAAGTGAATACACAATTACAGGCGGTGCTATTTCTCTAGACTTGGCTCTCAGTGCTACGGGAGATGTCAGCGTTGAGGTTACAGTGGTAAATCATGGCGGTGATACTCTAGCAAGCTATAGCAATAACATTGATGATGGTGATACTGCCAGTACTAGCTTGACTCTCTCAGAGACTGTAGCAGGGCACCATATGGTTGTAGTGGTGGTAAAAGATCGCGATGGCAACATGGTTGATCAAAATACCCTGAACTTCTATCTGGTTGAAGATACCTCAGATGATGATTCCTCTAATGGGGATGACGATACTTCCAATGGGGATGATGACTCCTCGAACGGCGATGACGATAGCTCCAACGGCGATGACGATAGCTCCAACGGCGATGACGACACCTCCAATGGAGACGATGATACTTCGAACGGAGATGATGATAACTCCAATGACGATGACCAATCTTCAAGTGATCAGGATTATGATTATGTCTTCCCTAGGGGTCATAGAAACTATGCCGCGGGCACCAAAGTCCTGGGTCGTGACGGTAATGTCTACGAGTGTAAGGACTCTGCTTACTCCCACTACTGTAAGGAAGTAAAAAGAGGTGCAATACAGTTCGAGCCAGGTGTTGGTGGGAACTGGGAGATACTTTGGGAAAGACTTTAATTTATTCCCGATAAAATAAAAAAGGCCCCTTTTGGGGCCTTTTTTGTTGGTAAATTAGTAGGTGAAAAATGGCCTCTTAGGGCAGCGATTCAAGCCTGGTAATAACTTAAAAACATCGCAGCGGTGCGCTCGGCCAGTGCCTCTTGCTCGGCGGAGCTCGGTGGGCCAGAGAGTTGAAGTAACTGAGGCCAGTAGCAACCGCCCTTAATCAGGTTGTGAATCTGCCCATTGGCGACCTCTATGTCGAGAGACTTTAGTCGCCCATCAGCTACGGCAGATTTGATCCAGCGCTGCACCCCGGTTTCATGGGCCTTATATTTTTCCATTTCCTTCTGTAGTGCATCCGGCTGGTGGAAGAAGTAGTCGAAGGCCATGCGGTTAAGCTCAATATACTGCGGGTTGCAGATCGTTTTTATTTCCTGCTCTAACAGTGTGCGGAGTTGTGATTGCATATCACTATCCGGGTTGTAGTCACAACCGGAGGGCTGGGTGGCCTGCTGCCAGAGTTCACCGATCAAATACATCACCAAGGCTTCTTTACTGGAGAAGTGGTTGTACACGGTGCGTTTTGATACCTGTGCTCGGGCTGCCAGCTCGTCCATACTCGTGCCCTGCACTCCCAGCTCCTGAAAAGCCTGCTTGGCGGCATCAATAATAGCTTGGCGTTTCAGCTCACTTCTGGTTGGTTTCTTTTCAGTCATGGGTATCTCTGTGAAATCTGGGCCGGAGGGTTCCTTTACCGGCGAGTTACTTCTTACGCAAATTTTACACTATATAGTTTACTTTTATATAGTTAGTTTATACACTGCACTGTATAGTTTACATGGTAAGTGAAATGAAGAAGCGCTGGTGGATTCTGGCAGGAGTGATTGTTATGTCGGTAAGTCTCTTTGGTAGCTGTGCAAATCAACCCGAGAAGTTCCGCAACAGTGATACGGACTACAAAGTCAGTAGTGGCGGTATAGTTGAGATGATCGGCGCCTACATCAAGGCGGATCGTGCAGCCCCAGCACCGGTGAAGCCAATTCCATTGCGGCAGATTCCCGCTGCAGAGCTGGCTGCCCCAGTCGCTGAGAGTGCCGTATATCGCCTCGGGCACTCCACAGTACTGATTCGAATGGATGATCAGTATGTTTTGACAGATCCGGTATTTAGCAAGCGGGCATCCCCGGTTCAGTGGATGGGCCCGAAGCGCTTTCATCCATTGCCCATAGAGATTCGAGACTTGCCTTCGATTAAAGCGGTCGTTATCAGCCATGATCACTACGATCATTTAGACAAAAATAGTATTCGCGCACTCAAGGATAAAGTAGAGCAATTTATCGTTCCTACCGGGGTGGGAAGTCGTTTGCGTAACTGGGGAATTCCGGCCGAAAAAATTGAGGAGTTGGCCTGGTGGGAATCGTTTGCCTTGGGCAGTTTGCACTTTACCGCAACCCCGGCTCAACATTTTTCCGGGCGTGGACTAACGGATAAAGACTCAACATTGTGGGCCAGCTGGGTAATTGAAGGGCGCGAGGGCCGTATATTCTTTAGCGGTGACAGTGGCTATTTTAGTGGCTTCCGTGAAATTGGTGAGCGATTTGGTCCGTTCGACCTGACACTGATGGAAACGGGTGCTTACAACAAGCTTTGGAGTTCAGTTCATATGATGCCCGAAGAGAGTGTACAGGCACATCTCGAACTCGGAGGGCGAGCAATGTTACCTATCCACAATAGTACTTTTGATCTTGCTCTACACGATTGGTATGAACCCCTGGAGCGCGCTCAGACGGCAGCCAAAGATCAGGGTGTCACTTTGGTGACGCCTATCATTGGAGAGGCTGTTCGCCTGCAATCTCCCACCACAACAAAGGCCTGGTGGAAAGATGAGATGGTTACGGATTTACGCCTGGTGAGTGAGTAGAGAGGTTCTGTGAATTTGCTATTAGTAGCTGGGTGCTGCTGGATTTAGATATCGATATGTTTTCTGTGGGCGAGCTGGAAATTAAAGCCGGCTCGCTTTAGTGCATAGCGTTTTTTATTCGGTAATAGCAGCTGCCATCCGTCTCTCAGGCTCAACTTCATGTAGAAAGCGGGTAAAAGTATCTTTTGGCCTTTCCAGGCCTTTCGAAGATAACGTTCGCGATGCCATTCCTCGATGATTGCTGCCATGGGTCAATAAATGCACGAAAATTTCGTAGATTGATAGTTGCCCAGGATCCCCGTCCGTAAAATGAAAATTAATTACTCTCTCAAGATCGGATAAAGTTGCTGTTTGAGAGAAGTTGATTAGCCAGGAATCATTGTTATTCATTCTATCTCTTAGTTCTGGAATCGTAGGTGTCTCAATGGTGTTATCTGAAGAAAACAGCTCCTGTGTTTCGGTAATGCGGCTTATAAATAGGCTGTCGACCACCGCAGTATGATTGAGTATACGGATAAAGAAGCTCGCATCTTCCTTGGGTAGAAGATGAAGTTGCTTTTCGCCAGCTGATAATAGCTCTAAGTTGGCCCATTTTTTATATTGAAAAGCATTGGTGAAATCCATATATATTTATCTCCTTTTATTTTTAGTAAATACAATTTTTAATTGTATGCTAGTTGAGCTTGAGTTCTGCTAGTTGCCGATTTATCGCCGCCGTTTTACTTTTATCCTGATTGCGAGAAATTTCTAGTGCTTTCTTCAAAACATCAGAAGCCTCTGAAATTTCATCATTCTTTTGTAACGCCTGGGCCAAACTTTGGTGGGCATCAATAGAGTTTGGCCGATATCCCACCCATCGCCTTGCGACATTGATGGCTTCTTGGAAGCGACCATCCTTTAGTAACAAATTGGTGATATAGCTTAATTTGTTAACATTTCTCCAACGTGTAGCCCTAGGTAAAATAGGAAAGCCATATTTCTGTGAGAGTGATTGGTAGAAATGATCGATATTTTGTAAGGCGTCACCAGGCTGGGATATCAACTCTCGATAATTTGCGGACCATTCTTCGTGGGGATAATTAAGCTCAATAGCCGATAACGCGGCTTTTATAAAGGCACCGTAATGGTTTTCATTGTTAATAATTTCTATTTTTAGTTTGAGGTTCTCTTTTGCGTAAGGAGAAAGTTTGGTGTTAATTTGACTTAATATTTTTTCATAGCGCTTATCTTTATGCATGTCACTGTCAGCCATGGCGAAATAAAAAGCACTGATCTTGTTTGATGAAGTCTACATACTTTTGGTTATTTCATCAATAAAAATACTCTCTGAAGTGGGCCCCATACCAAATATATCGGCTGCAGATAAAAAGAAGTAAGACTGAAACAATCCAGGTTTGTTAGTTAGGGCGTAGAGAGGAAAGATACTGCTAGTTGAGACACCAACAATCATCCTGTTGTTGAGGGCGCGGTAATTACTTTCTAAATATGGGAATAGTTCTTCAGTTAGAAATTTACTATAGGTCTCAGGGTTTCCCTGGGCGCTAAATTTCTCCTCACCGGTATGCTTCCACATTCCATGTAGGTAGGTTTCCGGCTCATCACCGCCATCATTAAGACTGATTACAATACTTTCCGGCATGCGTTCTACGCCACTTAGATGCTTTACTACCCCGGTTTAGGCATGGAAAAATTCTTTGCCGTGAGTGCCATTAATAAAGATAACCGGGTATCTATGCTGCTCTGATGCTTGGTGGAACGTTTGCGGTAAATATATGTTGATTGGTATTTCACGACTCAAGATTCTGGATGAGAAAAGAATTTCATCGCCATAACTCAGGTGTTTGGTCGTGTTAACAGAAGAGTGGCTCTGTGGGCTTTCAGCTTTTGCTGATAGGCCCACACACAGTAGGGAAACTGCGACTAACAGTATTCGGGGGAAAACCATATCACCGGCATCCTTGCTGAATTTAAATATTTTTTAAAAGGCGATTAAGATCTATTAGATGCTATGACAGATTGAGGAGGCGGTAAAGTTAGTTACAGCTGATGCGAAGTGGTACAACTTGTATAGGTATAAAAATTTGGATTTTTTTTAAAACCAAGCTCTAAACCCCAGTACCCATACGGTTGAGTCCACATCCTCACCTTCTTCACGGGCGAAATCAGCGGCATTGCCCACTTCCCGTTCATAGTGGATGCCAATATAGGGTGAGAATTTCCTGGTGACTTTATACATGAGTCGAAAGCCAACCTCTGCTTCTGACAGGCCGGAGCCACTGCCTCGGGCCTCATCGTTCTGTCCAAAAAAATTCAGCTCGATACGTGGAACCAGGTTCCAGTCCTGTGCCAACTTTATTTCATATTCACCTTCCAGGCGGAATGCAGTACTGCCATGTTCCCCATAGAAAAATACCGCATCCATTTCGAATTTGTAGGGAGACTCTCCAGTGATACCCACAGCAGCCCAATTTCGGCTGGTAGTTTCCAAATGGAAATCGTGGCGAATTCCAATTAGGAAATTCCAGTTTGCTGAAATTGCCCGGCTATAGAGTGCCCAGAGCTCATTTTTTTCAGTTTCCCCACTGCTACGCTCATAGTCGACTTCGGCAACAAACTTATTTTGCTCTCCGCCATAACTGAAGTCTCCCTCGATTTCTCCGCCGTTATCACCTCGCAGTTCCACATAGTCGAGGCTGACTTCAGCCATGGGTTCTTCACCGTTACCCTCGCCAGAGGACTGGTAGCTATGGTGTTGATTCTTAGGTTCTGACTGCCCGTAGCTGGCCTGGGCAGCAAGTATCCATAGTGCTGCTGTTATCCCTGAAACATTCTTAAACAATGCGCACCTCCCGATACATACCGGGCCTCTGGTAAAGCATTTGACTGTGTAGAGCCCAGCGGCCATAGGTGTCGGCGCTGACCAAGTAACTGATGCTTGATCCGGGCTGCGTGATCACCGTGTGCTTGCGGGGTAAATACTCTCCGTCGCCGGTTTCCAGCTCACTCCAAAAACCGTGTAAGTGCATGGGCTGGGGAAGCGTAGTGTCATTGACCAGGGTAATGCGCAGGCGCTCCTGGTGCCGAAATAATAATGGGCTGGCATCGCGAAAATTTTCACCATTTATTGACCAGAGATAGCGCTCATAATTGCCGGTCAGGTGTAACTGTAATTCCCGCTGTGGCTCCCGTTCATCCTGGGTGGGTTCACTGCTGCGCAAGTCGCTGTAAGTCAGTACACGGCGGTTATAACGATGTTTATGGTTTCTGAGTCCTACACCGGGGTCGGAGATGCCGTTTGCTGGCGTCAGCGCGCGGTGATCCACCCTGAATCCGGATTCACTTGGCTGGTGAATAATAGGGCTATTACTACCGAGCCCCGCTGCAGCGAGGTTTCCGTAAAACCATCCCCCCTCAGTTGCATCGGGCAAATCGGAATGTTTTTCGGTATGAGCAGTCTGGGTTGTTTTAAAGTGTGTGTCTGTCTCTTCGGTTTTTCTCGCCAGTCCCAGATCTTGCAGGGTGAGCACTGGGCGGTGATCCATCGCGGGAATCTCTGCACTCACACGTATATCACTTGTCAGTGTGCCTCGCGCATAGCCACTGCGGTCCATGGACTGCGCAAATATACTGTAGGCTTGTTCACTCTCTGGCTCGACAATTACGTCATAGGTTTCGCCGCTGACAATACGAATTTCATCGACGCTAACGGGCTCGACATTTTGTCCATCGGCCGCCACTACCTTCATTTTCAGGCCGGGGATACGCAGGTCGAATAAGGTCATCGAAGCTGCGTTAATTAATCGCAGGCGAATTCTCTCACCAGGTTTAAATAATGCAGTCCAATTGGTATCGGGTGTATGCCCGTTAATCAGGTAGGTGTAAGTCTCGCCTGTGACCTGGGAGATATTGCGGTCGGAAAGCTGTTTCCAGTTCCATTGATGCCGGTCCCGCCAGGTTCGTGCGACACCTTTTGTTCGCACTTCACGCCATAAATCTGTAGCCGTGCGCTGTTGCCGGTTGTAGTAGTCCGGGTCTTTTTTTAAATGGGCATAAATAGTTTGGGGAGATTCATCGCTCCAATCGGATAGGACAACAACATAATCCCGCTCGTAAGAAAATGGTTCTGGAGATATCGGATCAATGACTATTGCCCCAATTAGCCCCCGCTGTTGTTGAAACCCGGATTGGCTGTGATACCAATAAGTACCACTTTGGCGCACAGGGAATCGGTAGCGAAATGTTTGCCCAGGTCGAATGCCGCTAAAGCTCAACCCCGGTTCGCCGTCCATATCGCTGGGTACCCTAACACCGTGCCAGTGTAGGGAGGATTTGTCGGGTAATTGGTTATGGACCTTCAGGGTGACAGTTTCCCCTTCCCGCCAGCGCAAAATGGGGCCCGGTAGACTGCCATTAATGGTCAGGGCTTGTCGTTCGCGCCCGGTAAGATTTACCTGGCGGTAACCGATGGATAAATCAAAGTGGTTACCGCGCAGGGTTGTTGTCGAAGCTGTTGGCGAGTTTGGGCGCGAACTGTGGGGTAACCCCAGCAGCAGGGCTCCCGCTCCGAGACCTGTGACGAAAGTACGCCTTGATACGGCGTCGGTGCGGAAGCTCTCTGCCATCGATGTCCCTTTTAAAACTGCTCCTGTGCCGTATTGATTTCGGCGTAAATTTCGCTGCTGCCATCTTTGTTAAGCAGCATTACCTGATAGGGCGTAAAACGGTCGCCCACTTCCATACCGGGGCTGCCCAGGGGCATACCTGGCACTGCGAGGCCAATGGCATTTTGCGGTGGATTCTGCAAGAAACGCTGTATCAGCTTTGCCGGTACATGCCCTTCAAAAACATAGCCCTGTTCTGACACTGTGGTGTGGCAGGATTGGTAGCGCGGAGAGATATGGTGCTGCTTTTTCACGCCGTTAAGGTCTTCGACATCCTTTGCTACGACGTCAAAGCCACTTTGTTGGGCATGCTCAACCCAAATTTTACAGCAGCCGCAGGTGGCAGATTTGTAAGTAGTCAGGCTCACAGATTCCTTTTGGGGGTCTGGAGATTCGGCACAGGCACTTAATGCCAGGGTTGTGAGTAGCGCAGCAATAGCGATCAAAATTGAACGGTTCATATGAACTCCGATGATGAGATTTAGGACGCACACAGGCGTGCGAGTATTTATAAAAAATATTTGGAGTAAAACCGGGGAGTGCGCGTATGCCTAGGCATACGGGGCCCGTTAAGTGCGGAATATGGGTGGGCGTAGTGCCATTTCCGGATCTGGAGAGGAATTAAATTCCCGGTAGGCAGTTACAAGTAGATTGCGGTTGTATACAAGGATTTTATATTGAGTGTTTACCGCAGAGCTGGTGCCTGGCCCTGCACAGCAGCTGCATTCAGCCGTGCAACTGGAGGGATGGCTGTCGCTGCAGTTCTCAAGGGTTGCCTCGTCGCAGTGGGTTTTTTCTTCTGCGGGGATAGATGCCGCTGGGGATTCGTGTGTTTCCGCACAGGATGACGCAACTGCCTGGCCGCCGAAGGCCAGTAGCAGTGTGAGCAAAAATAGGCGGAAGATCCCAGTGTGCATGGCGGTATTCAGAAAACAAGCCAGCCCGCAGTGTATGGGCTGGCCTCTGCCGGTGCAACTTTCCCGCTTGCGGGATGGCGGGTTAAGAGCGGCTCAGGGGTAGGCGGAAGTCCTGATGTCGCAACAGGTCCGGCCCACATTCGAGGCGCTCGAGCCAGCCCAGGAAGCGCTCTTTGACATCGCCTGAGGCAAAGTAACCGCCGTGCTGGGGCACAATCATTGCGGGGTTGAGCTCCCGAATCATCTTGGCCCAGAGACGACAGGTCCAGTTCCCGCCCATATAGCGGCGGTGGAACCCTTCCATCGACGGCAGATGTTCATCGAAATCTTTGACTTCGCCCTCTTCTCCACCGAGTGAGGCACCGATATCGCCGGAAAATAATATGCGGCTGACCGGATCATAAAAACTGAAGTTGCCACAGGAGTGCATAAAGTGCGCTGGCAGCGCCCAGATCTCACTGTCGCTGAAGGGGATAATTTCTCCCTTATCGTCCAGAGGCATGATGCGTTCCTGCCAGCGCTCAGCACCGGCACGCGAGGCGACAAAGCCGGAAACCAGGTGTGGCAAAAACCGCGACCACAGTTTCGACACCGCTACCTTACAGCGCGAATGCAGCATCCAGCGCGGCAGCGAGGCGATAATATCCGGATCCTGGTGCGAGGCCAGGATCAGGTCCAGTTCGCTCAGGTTCAAATGGCGGCTGAGCTCAATGGTGAGGTGTGTGTAAGTCAGATCGCCGCCGGGATCGATAAGCGCCCCTTTGGTGCCGCGGCGAATAACAAATTGATTGGCCTGTACCCCATCGCTGCCATTCTGCTCTTTAACCAAATCGCCGAACCGCGCAACCAGGTGGTGACCTTTTTCAAATAGGATGTCCACGCCGCGACTCCTCTTATTGGACTTGGCCGAGGTACTGAGTGAGCCTCTCCTTATTCATGGCGATGGTGGCATTCATGCCTTCGGCATGCTTCTTGGCTTCTTCCAAGTTGGTTGCCTTACCTACCTGAATTACCCCAACCATACCCAGCGGCAGGTGTGGGTCGCACTGGTATACGTAGACACCTTCCTGATTCAAAGTGACAGTCACCTTTTCTCCCATGCTGCCATTCCAGGTAGCGCCCTCGGCAGGGGACAAAACTGAGTGAGTGTTGTGGGCCGCATCAGTGGGCAGGAAGGTGACAGAATCCCCCGGCGCTACCGCGAGAAATGCCGGTTCAAAAGTCATCATGCCGTCCTTGCCCTGGTTCAGCATCTTAACTTCGTGATCCGCAGCCAGGGCGGAGGTCGAGGCCATGGCGAGCGCCAGAATCGCGCCGCGAAGAGTAATAGACGACATACTTACTTCCTGTTCGATGGTTAGTCAGTGTTGTTCAGCGCCTCCCCATTAGTGGGTAGAGGCAGCGGCGGATGTTATCTCGGAGGGGGCTGGGTGAATTGATCTAGATCAATCGCGTAGATAGACCAATTAGAAGGAGAAGATGCCAATAGAAGGGATCCGTGTAGGAGAGTCATTTTAGACCGCTGAGCACCACCCGCCTCGGCCGGATAAGGGGTAAACTGTGCGCCGATCAATTCTGTGACTTTTCGGGAGAGTGCTTTGGCCACAAAACGTAAAACTGCCTACGTGTGTAATGAATGCGGCGCTGACTACACCAAATGGGCAGGGCAGTGTAGTGCTTGTGGCACTTGGAATAGCCTATCGGAAGTACGCCTGGGACCGGATCACAAAGACAGTCGCGCAGCGAATTTTACCGATGCACAAAGTGGTTACGCCGGTTCCGCCGGTGCTGGCAAAGTACAAAAACTATCGGAAATCGACCTCAGTGAATTGCCGCGTATTCCCACTACGGCCTCGGAACTGGATCGAGTGCTGGGCGGCGGGCTGGTGCCTGGCTCCGTCGTATTGATCGGCGGCCATCCCGGTGCGGGTAAATCCACTGTTTTACTCCAGACCTTGTGCCATCTCGCCACTTCAATGCCGGCGCTATATATCACCGGCGAGGAATCTCTCCAGCAGGTTGCTATGCGCGCTAAGCGCTTGGGGCTGCCCACGGATTCTCTGCAATTGCTCAGTGAAACCGATGTGGAGCGTATTTGCCTGGCGGCCAAGGAAGTGAATCCTCGGGTTATGGTAGTGGACTCGATTCAGGTGATGCACATGAGCGATGTTCAATCGGCACCCGGCTCTGTGGCACAGGTGCGCGAGAGTGCGGCCTACCTGACCCGCTTTGCCAAGCAGACCGGCACGGCGCTCATTCTGGTGGGGCATGTCACCAAAGATGGCAGCCTCGCAGGCCCCAAGGTGCTGGAACATATTATCGACTGCTCCATTCTCCTCGAAGGCACCCACGACTCCCGCTTCCGCACATTGCGGGCGCATAAAAATCGCTTTGGGGCCGTCAATGAACTCGGCGTGTTTGCCATGACAGAGCAGGGCCTGAAAGAAGTATCCAATCCCTCAGCCATTTTCCTGCAAAGGGCTGAGGAGATCGCAGCCGGTTCTGTGGTGACCTCGGTGTGGGAGGGCACCCGGCCGCTGTTAGTAGAGTTGCAGGCCCTGGTGGACGATAGCAGTCTTGGCAACCCCCGCCGGGTAGCGGTGGGCCTTGACCAGAACCGCTTGAACATGCTGCTCGCTGTGTTGCATCGCCACGGTGGGGTCTTGGTGGGGGACCAGGATGTCTTTATCAATGTGGTCGGTGGGGTAAAGGTGATGGAAACCAGCGCCGACCTGACACTGTTATTGGCGGTAGTCTCCAGTTTCCGCAACCGTGTCCTGCCACGGGATCTGGTGGTATTCGGGGAAGTGGGGCTGTCAGGCGAGATTCGCCCGGTGCCCTCGGGCCAGGAGCGTTTGCGTGAGGCGGCCAAACACGGTTTCCGCAAAGCCATTGTGCCTGCAGCCAACCGTCTTAAGAACGATATCGAGGGAATGGAAATGCACTCGGTCAAAACCCTGGCGGAAGCGCTGGCGGTAATTGATATGAGCTGACACTCCAGTTGGGGACAGCTGTTTTGACAGGGGAATACCTTGCGTATTCCCCTGGAGATGTGAGTTTTCAGAGCCTCCTGCGCTAGGGGCGCCTAGTTGCTCCCTTGCGCTGGTTGTTACCGGGGCCCCGACGAAAATCCTCTGATGGAGTGCCCTTGTAACAGCGCGGGATAATGGGCCAATCCTCTGTTAGAAAATAGGCATAGGTGCCCTTGGGGAATTCCGGGGTGCGAACCATTCTGCCGTTGCACTCATCCAATGTGCCGGAGCCAGCCACATAGTGGTAATCATCCACAAAGGTACCATCGTAGTAGCCACCGGGTTCTTTACTGCCCTTGGGGCGTTTCCCGGGTTTCACCTGATAACTTGAAGTCATTGCCGCAATCCCGGATTTCGGTTCCCAACCATCGGCATAGGCGTACAGGGCATAAATGGGGAATCCATCGGCAGCCCAGCCAATCAGTGGCGAATGCCTTTCCTTAGATACTCCCAGGCGCTGTAATAAACCGGTGGGAATGCCGTGATAGTGATAGGCACCATTGGGCTGAACATGGGCGTAGTTACCGTCTACACCCAGCTGAATCGCACCGGATAAGGCTTCGTAGCGCCAGCGTCCGCGATTGCCCAGGTACCATTCCGCAGCGCTGGGGTCGAAAGGCACTCCGTTCAGTCCGATACCAAAATTCTGCAACGGAACCGGTGTAGATTGAGCAGCAATTTGGGGGATAGCCGGAACTCGGAAACGGTAGCGCTGCACCTCGATTTCATGGGGATTGCCGCGATTGGGGAAGGTACCAGTCTTATGCTCGGAAATACCGTTGGCCTCAATAACGCGCCAGGGTCCCTGGATACTGATACTTACTTCACTAAAGGTAATGGGCGCTTCGGTAGCGGGAACAGTGTGCTGCAGACCATCGGATTGCACCACTGTGTGTTTGCGAGCGGTGTGGCGTCCACCAGTGGCGCCCCCTCCTGTAGAGCGCGCAGTCGGTTTGCGCTCGGGAACACAAGCTAGGCCATGTGATTGGGGGTGGTTGCGGCAGCGACCACTGACTCGGCCATTGGGCAGTTCCATTGAGCAGCTGGCGCCACTGGACAGGTTTCGACAAGCCTCCAGGGCGCTATCGGGTACGTGAGCCAGCGAGAGAGGCGCAATACTGCAAAGCCCCACAAATAACCACTTCTTCATAATGACATCTCAAGATTTACAGTACCGCTGGCCGGTTGCGATTTATTGGGAGTTACTGTTCTTCATCTTCCATGGGGCGAGGGCCGCCTTTACCCTTGCCGCCGGCAGGTACACAGACCAGCTGCTCAATCTGCGGGGGCATACGGCAGGTGCCCTCCAATGTGCCTCTGGGTGTCTCGACAGTGCAGGCGTCTCCTTCAGCCAAGCTGCTGCAGGCATCAATCGCTTCCTGCGGAGGCTGGCGCGGCTGTGCAGATACATTTGTGGCCAGTAAGAGGGCTGCTACTGGGATAAATATTTTTTTCATCGTGTTCTCCTGTCGTAGGCACTTTGAGGGGAGTCCCTGGAGCCTCAACTTTGCTCATTGGGTTTTGACAGAGGTTATTGCTGTCGCCCGAAACTATAGACTCGGGAAATGGCGATTACCGCTCAGCGAAGGGCTGGCTTCTCGAATTGGCCTGGGACTGCCATCGAAAGTAGTCGAGGAATGAGTAAGTAATGTGGATAACTTGTAAAGAAGTGTGGGGCTGGAGAGCTCACTTTGCGACTAATGATCCAGAGATCTGACAGGCTCTAATTGATCAGTGGTGGAGGTGGGAATTAGGGGGATGAGTAAGTAGGAAAGGCTGGGTATTTAATCAGTCGTGACACAAGCTAAAATCTGGCTTGTGTCACGACTGATTCTGTATTTTTCTGAAGGGGCTTTAACTTTCAGTTTCCAGTGCAGCTTTCGCCGCAGCTTCACTCAACAACTTGCGGCGAACTTTCATTGGAGTGGTACCAAACCAGCGGTCGCAGGCCCGGTTAAATGAACTCTGCTCCCGATACCCCAGCATATTGGAAATCTGGGCCATAGGTGGCAACTTTCTACTGAGGTAATGTTCTGCGCGTTCGCGGCGAATACGGTCGAGAATATCCTCAAACACCAATTCCCGATCTCGCAACCTGCGCTGCAGTGTGCGCTTGTGCATGCCCAGCTGATTGGCGACTTCCTGCAGACTGCAGCGCTTTAGCGGCATCAGGCAATAGATCAGCTGTTCTACTTGGTGAATCAGGTTTGATTCACCTTGTTCCAGTACTTTGTCGATATAAGACTTTAATAGAGGCCTTAAAACCGGGTTGCACTTCTCGGTCGGTTGGGCCAACTGGCCGCTACTTAGAATCAAGGTGTCGCTATTTTGTGAAAACTGTACATCTGTACCAAAAAAGTTTTCATATTGGTCGTGGAGCGGCTGTTTGGACTTTAAATGAACCGCCTCCAGATTGAACTTTTCACCACATAATATTTGTAGTGCGACAACAGAAACCCCAAGGAGAAATTCCCGGAATAGCTCGAGAGGTAATGGAGAGTCCGAAGGTATATAACTTTCTAAATCATTTAAACAATGAAAAGTTATAAACGTTTGGAGCCCTTTTACTTCCAATTCAACTCGCAGGTTATAAGGAGGGGCGGCGAATTGCTTTACGGCAGCATTGAGGAATTCCCCGAGGGTCAACGACTGCAATACTGCTGCTCCAAGAGAACTGAGGGCGGCAGCCCCCTGGCTTTTTGCCAGTCTCAATCCGAAATCCGCGCAATTGAGTTGTCGTGCGGCCTTTTCAACAAGGTCAGTCACTTTACTCAACGGGAGATACCCCTCGAGTTTTTCAACCTGCTCGGGGTTAATACCGGCGCTATTAAGCAGTGTTTCCGGGCAGCCGTTTAGCTGGGATACTTGGTCATAAAAGCCGGTTAACAGCTTAGCTCTTATTTGTTGGGTCAATTTCTTCCAAATCCTTCCAAGAACCCAGCCTGATTTAATTATTAGGCGTGCCGGGTCGCAACTTCTATTTGAGCGAAAATATTCAACTGATAGGCGCGCCCGATAATTTTAGGAATCTACAAATAAATGCAAATTCCAGGATTACACATTCCTGGGCATTGTCTGACGGATTTGCAAAACCGTCATATTGGCGAATGCCTGTTTTATTTCGAATTCCTGATATGTATTGTGCGCTATGGATAACTGTTACTGCACTAACTACCACAAAGTGCACACGACTCATCCTGAGAAAATAATATATGAGATTAAAACAAGGCAGCCGAAACTGGTGTAATCCGCCTATCAGTCTCCGCTAAGTATTATTTCAAGGCCTATATTACTTGTTTTTTTTTGTGGATTCGAAGGGCTTTTGGCTTTTGCTCATAATCAAAATGTCACCTAATGAAAAAAAATACCAATTAAAGTTAATACATTGAAACTTTATTCCCTTATGACAGCAAAAAAATTTTTTTGTTTTATGGTGACTCCATATCTGGGAATAATAATTTTTTCTTAATTTATCCACTTTTTTACCCTTGCCTAAAGCTATCTTGAATGACTGGTGATTTCAGGAACGCTTTAACACTTTTTGGGTAGTTACCAGCGGATATAAATGACCATTTCAAAGGTATGGTCATTTTGGGGAGACAAAAAAGCCCGCATAAGCGGGCTCTAGGATTACTGATTAATCAGTGGATTAGCCACCATAGTAAGTAGCTGCACCGGGGCCGACGGGCAGTCCCAGGGCAAAAACCCAGATGAAGAACAGGGCTGTCCATCCGATAAAGAAGAAGATGGAATAGGGAATCATAGTGGCGATCAATGTACCCATGCCCAAGTCTTTCTTATAGCGCGCAGCAAAAGTAATGATCAGGCCAAAGTAACTCATCATCGGCGTGATAACGTTGGTCACAGAGTCACCGATACGGTAGGCCGCCTGGATTACTTCGGGGGCGTAGCCCAGCAGCATCAGCATGGGTACAAAGATGGGAGCTGTCACCGCCCACTGAGCAGAGGCACTGCCCAACATCAAGTTCACAAAGCCACACATCATGATGAAGAACAGGAACAGTAGTGGTCCAGTGAGGCCGATGCTTTGTAGCGCATCAGCACCTAAAACGGCAAAAATGGTGCCCAGGTTGGTGATCTTAAAGAAGGCGACAAACTGTGCAGCAAAGAACACCAGGACAATGTACATCCCCATACTGTTCATGCTCTTGGCCATGGCATCAATGACATCTCGGTCATTCTTCATGGTGCCGACAACCTTACCGTAAACAAATCCCGGGATAGCGAAGAACACCAGGATCAGTGAGACGATACCCTTAAGGAACGGAGAGCCCGCGACCAAGCCTGTCTCTGGATTTCGTAAAACACCCCACTCAGGCACCACCGTCAAAGCGAGTACTGCAGATACGCCCAAAACAGCCAAACCTGCGTACTTAAGGCCGCGCTTCTCGGCGTCGGTCAAGGTGCCAACTTTGTCTTGAGTCAGGTCGACAGACGCTTCACTGGGATCATACTTGCCCAGCTTGGGTTCTACGATCTTCATGGTCACCCAGCTACCAACTCCGGTGATCAGGAAGGTACTGACAATCATAAAGAACCAGTTTACTTCCGGGCCCACGGAGTAGGTCGGGTCGATCATATGGGCTGCTGATTCTGTGATCCCCGATAGCAGCGGGTCCACCGTTCCCAGCAGCAAGTTAGCACTGTAGCCGCCAGAGACACCGGCAAACGCGGCGGCCAGGCCAGCGATAGGGTGTCGACCGAGAGAGTGGAAAATCATTGCGGCTAATGGGATCAGTACCACGTAGCCCAATTCAGAGGCGGTATTAGAGATGATGCCGGCAAAAACCACTATGACAGTGACTGTGCGTTTGGAGGCCTGGAGTACCAGACCGCGAACAGCGGCACTTAACAGGCCGGAGTGCTCGGCAATCGCAACCCCCAATAGGGCCACCAAAACTGTCCCCAGCGGAGCAAATCCGGTGAAATTTTTAACCAGACTGGTAACGATCATCCTGAGTCCATCGCCACTCATAAGGTTGAAGACCTCAATGACGCCATCTGGCGCTCGGCCAGCAGCGCCAACCGGGCGGGGGTCGGGGACAGACAGGCCAAAGTAAGAAGCGATACCACTAATGACTATCACGCTAACGGCGAATAGTGCGAACAGTGTGATTGGGTGGGGGAGAAGGTTGCCGAGCCATTCCACTGCATCTAAGAAGCGGATAAAGGCTGTCTTGCGCCCTGGGGGACTGTCCTGCCGATCGCTCGGGGAGGTTGTTGTGGTCATTGTTGGTCCTCAGTCGTTACTGCAAGCGACCCTAATTGCCTCTGGGCCGCCTTGTAGCCGAAGGGTTGGCTGAAAAATGTGCTAAAGCCGAGATCATACACAAAACTACTTCAGCTAAGAATGCCCAGAGAGAAATGTTGCTCCTAGGCAGTGGGCCAAAGAGCTATCAGGCGACCCGGATAGGTAAAAGATCTATGATGAAAGATGTGCTGTTATGGCGCTTGTTACAGTGGGGCAAATCTTTCTGATTGCGGTCTCTGATGACTGGATATGCCATAATCCCAATACTATGTAGTCAATTCAGCGGTGAAAATAATGAAGATTGGAATTTTAAAAACCGATGATGTGCGCAGAGAGCTTGTCGGCGAATTTGGGGAGTACCCGGAGATGTTTGCCGACTTGTTGCGCGACCAGGACTCCAATTTGGAGTTTAACACCTACGAAGTCCAGCACGGCCAGTATCCCGATCATATAGATGAAGTAGATGCTTACCTGATTACCGGTAGCAAGACAGGCGTTTATGACGACAAACCCTGGATTGCGCCCTTAATGGATTTTGTACGCAAGTTACATGGTGAGAAGAAGCCGACCATTGGTATTTGCTTTGGTCACCAGTTAATTGCCCAGGCACTGGGAGGCCGGGCTCGTAAGTCAGATAAGGGCTGGGGGCTGGGGGTGCACACCTACGAAATGCAGGAGACGCCTAGTTGGATGTCTGAACCCGCGCCCAACTTTAGTCTCTTAGTAACGCATCAGGATCAGGTGGATCAGCTGCCGCTTGGTGGGCGAGTACTGGCTTCCAGTGAGTTCTGCCCAATGGCAATGGTGCAGGTGGATGATCATATGCTTAGCTTCCAGGCGCACCCGGAATTTACTAAGCCCTACTCAAATAGCTTAATGGAGCTTCGACGGCAGGCTTTTGGTGAAGCTGTGGTTGATAAAGGGCAGGAGTCGCTCAAGAACGATATCCATGAAAATGCAGTTGCCAGATGGATGTTGGAGTTTTTGAGGCATTAAGCTCTCATTGTGACATAGTATAATGAAACTCCAACTAGCTCTTTGCTATGATCAGCTTCATTGAAAGGCGACGTAGTATTTAATATATCTGATTTTTCTCATCTCAAAAGTATCTGAGTTTTATAAGCCCTTTCAAAAGGAGGGGCTTATGTTCATGTATGTGATAAATTTCATTATTTTTCACCTTTATTCTATACGTATACTAAGATATGTAAGCTACTTTTTTGGAAATAAGTACAGATTTTTCTGGAGTTATCTTGGTTGGGGAGGATAGTTTGCTTTGGTGATATGCTAACAATTGAAGCTATTATTTTAAGTAAAAAAACACAAATATTTTTATAGATCAAGGTGTGACTTTAAAGGGGGTGGCGGCCTAGGTATTTGCTAATACTATTTGGAAGTTAAATAAACAATGCCAGTTATCTAAGTGTGTTTGTATTATATTGGATACAAGCGTACGTTTCTTGATTTAACTTTGACTGGTTGGAAATGTGAAGGCTATAATCCCAATGCCAGTAATTACACAAGTTTACATTTCCTGTTGGTTGAAGGGTTAATTGATCCCATATATGGAGTCTTCTTCAATCTGAATGATTCTTATCCTGATCGGGGCTTCAATCTGAAAATATCTCCTTGCGGTTTCATCAATCTTAATTGCTAAATTTTGAAGCTTTTGGTGTGTGAGGTCTGGTTTTTTTAGGCAGGATATTTCTATGTAGCATTCATCAGGTATGATTTTATGAGGTGTGATAATGGTTATGTTTGGATCTTCTTGCGCTTTAAGTTCTTTAATAATTAATTCTTGGAAAAACGCCGGTGCTGAATCTGGGGCTAATTTAAGTGAGCTTAAAAAAATTTTACAGCTGATCATATGTAGTCCAATTTGATTGTAGATGGTTGCACTTATTTCCATTTAAATTATGATGAGGTGTTGTGACTTTCTGGTTTCAGTTCATATTGTGGTAAGTCTGGCAGTTTTCCTGTCTAGCTCTGTGATAAGCATGTTTTAGATTGTAGTTCAGAAGTGTGGCTCTGTATGCTGAATATAAGCCTGTTATATTGTTTTTAGTGCTTGTAGTATATTCTATATTTCCTTAAGTTTTAATTTAATTTTTGTTATGTGTGTTTTGCTTGCTCTAAGAGTGTTAAGGAGTGGGCCTAAGTTAATTTAAAGTATTTTTAGATGTTCGGTATCTCTGTATTGGTTGGTTGAATGTTTATGCGCTGGTAAGTAAATTGACGTGGGCCAGGGTGGTGCTGGATTCATTATCTTGTTTCTGATAGAGAGTATTCTGGGTGGGTAATTATCTCGAAATATATATGATAGTTTGTGATTTTTTTGAGGAGTAGAGCATGTATTTTAGGCTGTGATTTTGTGCTGGATTATGTGGGCTAATAAAGGCAAGTTTTACGGTTGGAGTCAGTGAAACAGTAGTATGGAAGGTAATCAAGGGGTGTAATCAGACCATGTTTTGAATGTTGCATTTATATTCGGCGGTGAGGGTGCAGTTCGTAGTTTAATCAGTCAGGATATGAAGCAGTGTGGGCTTTGTTGAGTTCGTAAATTAATAAGGCGATGGGTGTTGGCTGTGAGGCTTAAAAGGTGCTATTTAGTGCTGTGGATGCTAATAGCGGGCAAATTTCGAGAGGAGTCTTATTCTCATCAATAACTATATTTGGGGCGCTAGCATCAAGTGTATTTTAACTTTTCATGTTGGCAGTTACCTATTTCAGATTGCTAATTTCAAACTCTATTAGTGGTTGATATCAGCAAGTCGCGTATTGATGGGTGTGCATGGTTGGCTTGGGGGGTAAGCGATTATAGCATATTTTGGGTAAGGGTAATTCGCACACTGGCTGTGCCTATCAAACTATCTATAAAAGGAAGTAAATGAATTGGTTGTGAAGGATAAATAACTCGATATTTATCACTTATGGAGCTATTGAAGGGGCTATTAATTATTATTTATCCAGTGAAGAATAAGGCGATAATAGGAGCTAGAGTCCGAGTTTCTAGCTATGAGTTGTGTATTTATATGTGTGATGCCGAGTTAGTGAAGTTCCATCGAACTTAAGGGGTGGGCTTCAAAGGGATTTTTTCGAGCTTGACCAAAATAAATTGACTCTTAGGTATGAAAAATTTAACTTTGTTTGCCTTAGCTTTTTTAAGGAAACTATAAAAGTAGTAGCAAAGTCATACTTTTCAGCTGTTTTGCTACGATAAATGTTAAATGGGTTTTTCACATTGTCAACGCCTTTTTTTCACACTACTCGTTCTATTACTTCAGACTCTATTCGTGCCTTGGTTGCCGCTACTGCTCTAGGTGTCTTACTTCTGGTGGCATGGGCTATATGGTTCTTCACGGTAGAAATTACAACTTATAGCGTAACTGAAGATGCGAGATTAGAGCAGGAACAAAATACTGTTCACGTGAGTACCCAGCGGGTTGGACGTGTTGTTCACATTGAAGCAGAGTTGGGAGATACATTAGAGAAAGATGATGTATTAATTAGACTTGATACTTCCGTACTTAATTTGAGCTTGCAGGGGGACAGTAAAATATCTGGAAGCCTGCGAGATCAACTGGAATCAGTTCGAAGGGAAAGAGAACTACTAGATAAGAAGTTCGTTGAAGATGAAAAGGCCCTTAGTGACCAATTGAATTTATTAGAGCAGCAGTACCAGCTTCAATTAGATAATCAAGAAATTCAAGCAGATGTCACCGATCGCTATGAGCGATTGTTGCAAAAACAACAAAGTTCCGAATTGGATTATCTGGCTGCAAAACGAACGTACCAGCAAATAGCAATGGCAACTCTAAAAGTGCAAGCAGATATCCATGCTTTAGAGGATCGCCGGGCACAACTGATTAGTGAATATCAGCTTGAAGTGAGTGCTTTAAAGCAGCGGCATCAGGATATTGATGGGAAGATTGCTGAAGTTGATACCCGCATTCAGCAAAGTCACCTTGCTGTGAGTGAACAGAACCTGCGTGCGCCCATTACTGGCGTGTTGGCTTCGCTAGCAAAAATTCGTGAGGGTGAAGTTCTAGTTGCAGGACAGCAAGTTGCAACTATTCAGGCAGAAGGTGTTATTTCTATCCAGGCATTTTTCCCTCCTGCGCTAGCATTGGGGCATATTCAGCCTGGGCAGAGAGCCCAAGTAAAACTGGATGGATTTTCCTGGGCTCGCTATGGGCAGTTGGAGGCTCGGGTAGAGCGGGTTGCTAGTGCCGTTCAGCAGGACAAAGTTCTTGTGCAACTCTCTTTGCGAGGCGAGCCACCACCTAACCTTCCTTTATTGCATGACTTACCCGCCAGAGTAGAAATTGCCACGGGTAAGAAAACTCCTTATCAGCTACTTCTACAAAGAACTGGTGAGTTACTTTCAGGTAAAGCTCCCGGGAAAACTGTCGAAGAGGGAGCGTAACAGTGGAAAGCAAAAGACGCTGGTTAGTTCCAGAGGTAGTTCAGACCTCTAATATGGACTGTGGTCCGGCTTCCCTAAAGTGCTTGCTTGAGGGTTTTGGTGTAAATACACACTACGGCCATTTACGCGATGCCTGCCAGACTGATGTAGATGGTACCTCGATAAATACCCTGGAAAAGATTGCGGTAGAGCTTGGGCTAGAAGCTGCCCAGATGGTGGTTCCCGTGGACCATCTCTTGTTGAGCTCCACCGGCTACTTGCCAGGATTGGTTGTGGTACGGTTACCAAACGGTAACACTCATTTTGTCGTGGCCTGGAAAAATCATCGCGGTATTGTGCAAGTGATGGACCCCGCCAGTGGTAGGCGCTGGCCCAGCTCATGTCGTTTTTTGAATGAGTTGCATGTTCACACCGCACGGGTGCCCCCTCAGGGCTGGAGAAACTGGGCAGGTGGTGATGATTTTATTGCCCCGCTGAAAGAGCGTATTGCACAGTTAAAGGTTGGCAATACAGTGGCCACCACACTCTGTGAAAAAGCGCTAAAGGATGAGAGTTGGCTCTCGCTGGCATTTCTCGATGCATCCGTTCGAATGCTCACCTCATTGGTTACGTCCGGGGCGATAAAGCGCGGTGCTGAAGTCAGTGGTATGTTGCAGCGGCTGTTTGTTGAATTTACTACAGATACCAGCCAAGCATTTTGTTTAGTACCAGAGAATTACTGGTGCGCTCGACCGTCCCGTCCCCGTGGAAGTGAGCCTGCAGGGACAATTGAACTGTCGCCGGAGCAGTTGGAGTTTAGTGGCGCGGTCATCGTGAGCGTAAAAGGGGTTCGCGATGTCAATGAAGTTAAACCGAAATCGGAAGCGCTATCCAGGGCTTTACGGGAGTCACCGGTTCAACCTCTCAGGCAGCTCTGGGGGTTGATGCGCGAAGATGGATTGATTGCGCCACTCACTATATTTATTGCTATGCTCGGAGCGGTATTGGGGCTGATGTTCGAAGCCTTGCTTTTCCGTGGCCTGATTGATATCCACAGCGAGTTAGCGACAGAGATACAGCGAGCAGGCACGATTGCATTGCTGTTGGTCTTTATGATCACATTAATGCTATTGCAGTTTCCCGCAGCAAAAGTCCAAATGGTGGTCGGGCGCCGTTTGGAAAATCGTTTCCGCATACGGTTTTTAGCGGCCCTACCCAAAATACCTGATCATTTCTTTCAGAGCCGTCCCACCTCTGATACAGCCGAACGCTCACATCGTATTGCCGCCTTGAGAGGTTTGCCTGTTCTCGGAACGAGTCTCATTTTTAAAATTTTCTCCCTGTTCGCTACTGCACTCGGAATAATCTGGCTTGCTCCAGCTGCCGCTCCTTTGGTGCTCGTCATGTCGGTATTGCAAGTTGCCGTACCCCTGATGTTCCACCCAGTACTCACTGATTACAGTATGAGAGTACAGACTCATGCGGGAGCTTTGGCTCGCTTCTATATGGATGCGCTGCTGGGAGTTATTCCAATCCGTACGCACGGCGCCGGTGAGTCTGTACGGCGTGAGCATGAAAACCTGCTCACTGAATGGATAAGGGCTGGATACTCATCACTGAGTTTTCAGCTCAATAGCCAGGCGGTACAGCTGTTGATTAATTGTACCCTCAGTAGTGTATTGGTGATTTATTGTGTTAATGCACGAGGGGCAAGTCCCGATCTACTTTTATTGATTTATTGGGTATTGGCACTGCCGCCGCTGGGTGAAGAAATTGCGGGGCTGATGCGAAGTTATCCACGGCAACGAAATTTTTTACTGAGAGCCCTCGAACCGCTGCAAGCAGTCACTGAAAGAGACACAGATAAAAGTTCCGCTGATAGTGTGGAATTTTCCCCGGCAAAACCGGTGGGTATCAAGTTTGAGAATGTCACCGTTAATGCTAGCGGTCGCACTATTCTCGACAGGGTAAATCTGGAAATCAGCCCCGGTGAGCAAATTGCTGTGGTCGGAGCATCCGGCGCTGGCAAATCGAGCCTTGCCGGATTATTGCTGGGGTGGCACAAACCCGCCAGTGGCCGTGTAATGCTCAACGGCGGAGAATTGAAGGGAGATTTACTGCATCGTTTTCGCCTTCACTGTGCCTGGGTTGATCCCGCAATTCAGCTGTGGAATAGCAGCCTTCTGGAAAACTTGAATTACGGCAATAAGCAGGGAGTTCCCCTTTACCCCATTTTGCAGCAAGCGGATTTACTCAAGCTGGTAGCAGCGCTACCGGAGGGGCTGCAAAGCCCGCTAGGCGAAAGTGGTGCCCTGGTCAGTGGTGGTGAAGGGCAGCGCGTACGTCTGGGGCGCGCCCTTGGCCGCGAGGAAACTGCTTGTGTGATTCTGGATGAACCGTTCAGGGGGCTTGATCGCCAACAACGGCAGCGCCTGATGAACCGGGTGAGGGAGGTTTGGCAAGGGGTCACCCTGATCTGTATTACCCACGATATCAGTGAAACCCGGGACTTTCCTCGTGTTTTGGTCGTGGACGAGGGTTGCATTATTGAAGATGGTAAGCCTATTGAGCTTCAAACCCAGGGCGACACGCGCTATGCGCAGCTACTGGCAGCTGAAAGCAGTCTCTGGCAAGAGTGTTGGCAGAGTAGCAGTTGGCGTCACTTGCGCATGGCCAGCGGTCAATTGACAGAAGTACAAGGAGTTCCTGGGGCGACACCGGCCTCCCGGTTTACGGAGGTTGCCAGTGAGCAGTAAAGAATTAATGCCCTATTGCTGGCCAGTGTCGCAGCTGGAGGCCGCCTTACAAGCGTTGGCAAAATACAGCGGCTTGGAGCCTGAAGTAGCGGAGCACAAATCCCTTGGAAGCACCCTGGAGTTGAATGCCAGGTTGCAGGCAGGTGCTGAAGCTTTGGACTTGCAAGTGGAGCAAGTGAGTTGTAGCTACCCAGAGCTGGAAACCATGCTGTTGGGAGCCGCCCCGGCACTGTTGCGGGTTCGCTTTCCCGAGGGGGAATATTTTATCGCACTGTGTGCTGGCAGGGGGCATAAGTTACAGCTGCTCACACCGGCACTGCACCTGGAGAAAGTTTGCCTAGAGCTGGTTATTCAGCAGCTGGCTCGCGAGCTTGAAGGGCCCCAGCGCGAGCGTATCGAACAGTTGCTGGATAGTGCACACATTCAGGGGCGCCGCCGCAAGAAAGCAATGACTGCCCTGCTGCGGGAAAATCTTGCCGGCGTACGCCTGGATGATTTCTGGTTGTTGCGTCAATCCTCTCACCGGTCTTTCCGCCTACAGCTTCGCCAGCGCGGATTGTATTGGCGCTTTGCCGCCATGCTTGCCTGCCACAGTGCCCAGATGGCCATTTTTCTGTGTAGCTGGTGGGTGATAGGTAGGGCTGTGCTCGAGGGCCATATTGATACGGGCTGGCTATCTGCCTGGGTATTGTTATTGGTGACTCAGGTTCCCCTATCCCTGCTCACAGCCCGGCTGCGAGGTGTGGTCTCCGTTGAGACCGGCGCACTCCTGAAACAGCGATTGCTCGCCAGCGCGCTGCGCGTTATTCCCAGTCGTATTCGCCATATGGGGTCGGGTCAGGTATTGGGCAGGGTTTACGATGCGGAGAATATAGAAGCCAGTGCATTACAGGGTGCCTTTTTATTATTGCTCGGCGTTGTTGAACTGTTAATTGCAGCCTCAATTTTGCTGATGGGAGCTGGTGGCCTTATCTATGCAGCAATTTTGCCCCTATTTTTAGCAGTTGCATTTTTCCTGGGGCGGGCACAGTACTACGGCCGCAAAGAGTGGACAGCACAGCGACTGTCAATGACCCACCGTTTAATTGAGAAAATGATCGGCCACCGCACCCGGCTCGCTCAGCAGGCACCCGGCGAGTGGCACCGGGGCGAAGACAGTGAGTTAAATGACTACCTGGAAAGTTCCTCTCACATGGATAACACCATGGCGCGTTTGCAGGCTTTTTTGCCGCGCCTGTGGTTACTTTTAGGGATCGTGGGGCTGGCCCCAATATTTATTAGCGACAGTGCCAGTAGTACCCAACTCGCAATTGCCTTTGGAGGCATGTTGTTGGGGTATCGCGCAGTTTTAAAGTGTATGAATGGTTTTACCAGCGCCTTAAGTGCGGCAATTTCCTGGGAAAAAGTACGTGAACTGTTTTCCCTTGAAGATCGCCACTTAAGGGGCAGTGCAGGTTTGGCAGTGGCCGCGTCGGCCGGCCAGCAGGATTCCTCGCAGCCGCTGTGTTATTTACGCGATATCCGTTTCACCTACGAGGGAAAAGATCAAGCAGTGTTGGCGGGATGCAACCTCAGCATTTATCCCGGCGACCGGCTTTTACTGCAGGGCACTTCTGGTTCAGGGAAATCCACATTGGCGAATGTTCTCACCGGCATCCAGAAACCAGATGATGGCCTGTTGCTGCTCAATGGCTACGACCGCGCAAGTATCGGTGCTGAACCTTGGCGCAGGATGGTCGCATCAGCTCCCCAGTTTCATGAAAATCATGTGTTGGGAGATTCATTTCTTTTTAATTTATTAATGGGGGACCAGTGGCCACCTCGCCAGGAGAGCCTGCGCAAGGCTTATGCAATTTGTGATGAGTTGGGGTTGACCCCGCTATTGGAAAAAATGCCGGCAGGGATTTTACAAACGGTTGGCGAGATGGGCTGGAGGTTGTCCCACGGTGAGATGAGCCGTTTATTTATCGCCCGTGCGCTTTTACAAAATGCTGAGTTAGTGGTGCTGGATGAGAGTTTTGCGGCACTCGATCCGGAGAACCTGCAGATGGCGGTAGCCTGTGTGCAAAAAAATGCAAAAACCCTGATGGTGATTGCTCATCCCTAGCAGGTTTTGAATTTGGTACTTATTTTTAAATTAGGCTGGTTTCTTAAGTTGGATGGAGAATAGAGTCGAGGGGCTAAAAAATAGGCCTGGATAGTAGGGCATCACTAAGCTTTGGGTACATGTAACTCTTCTTATTAGAGGGGAGTATTTGATGCCATACTATCAATTAGTTGTGACCATTCACCCAATATTAACGAATATCGATGGTGTAATACATTGTAATCGAGTTAAGATTAGGGCTATCTGAGGCCTTAGTAAAGCTTTGGATACTTTTAAAGATGAAAAATGCGAAAGGAGATGGTTATGCAATTAGAAACAGATATTACTGCGGGCCCTGAAGGTGCATACGAGCTCCCCCCACAATAATAAATGTTCTAAAGGGCGTGTTTAGGCACTTGTGAAAAGTGCTTTATTATAAAATTTGGTGAAAAATATTTGATTTCCTGTGGGTTATATTAAAATTTTCTCCAGGCAATTTGAATATTGCTCTTAAAATTCAGGTGCTATGTTTGCCTTGAAGGTAGTGCTAGTCAGTTTAATTGGCTAGCATTGCCTTTTAGAAGTTGGTTCAATTTGGCTGGGATTTTGATAGATGCCGTTTTTTTGCCGGTTTGTGTAGTTGGCTTCATTGATGTGTTGATCAATGTCTGGTTTATTTAATGAAGTTCCATTGCTAATAGTGCTCATGTCACTTTAGTTTTGGATGAAAGCTAATTTTTTGGGGATGGTTGAAAAGCCTTTAAGAACTCTATCAAAATAAACCTTTAGCCTTTCATTATGTTTCAGATAAGTAAAAATGGTTGCTTATTACTTGAAGTTTAGTTTCTTGTACATTGGTGCCTATTTTCATTGCTTTAACCCCGCATTTGGCGCAAGTGATATACGTCGGTCCTAGATTAGCAGATCCCCCCCCCATTTAAGAAACTGATAATTTTTTCAGTAAAGGCTGGCATTGGGTGTTTTCTCTACAGCTTGATAGCGTACAGCTCTATACTAGAGGCGTATTGTTTATATTCCGGAGCGGGCGTTCTACTTTCGTAACTCAGTACTGCCTTGGTGATGTTTCAAGCAGCTTACTTCTTTGGGGTGTGCTATCCAATACCTCTAAGCTTAATTTTTTCCAACTTTATATCTCTTAATTTCTGATAATAAATACAATTGGTTAATTGGGATTTAGTTGGTAGTGTCGGTGCTTCTTCCGGCCAAAAGAGAGGCAGAGATAAATTACTACTAACTGAGCGAGAACGAATGATACCAAAAGAGGTACAGCCAGAGAAAATCCTGTTAAAGAGATATACTAGTATATTGTTACACTTTGAAATGATCTATCAGTTGATTTATTCAGATCAGGCAAGTGGTGGAGACTTATACTAATACCTAAGATAATGCCTTATCGCAAGCGCTACAGTAAGCATGATTGATGCGGAAGATCAAAAACAGAGCGAGCAGAGAAAGTCGTCCAGCCGTTGTTTACTAGATTAATCGGGTATGTTGCTGGAAAGATGAGAGCGTCATAGGTAAGAAATATGGCGGGGATATTCTAGCTATGATGGAGCACAAGACGTTATTTGCTATTATTGTTAGCTTACCTAATAAAAACGATCAGCCTTGCAGCCTGAAGCAGTGATCAGTGATATGAAGAGCTTTAATGATAAAGTCGAAACAAATACCTTAGGCTAAAGGGTATTCGGAAAAGTGATTGTATTTAATGAAATAGGCAATATTTAATTTTTCTTGTTTAAACGCAAAAAGTTCCGGAGTTCTGACCAAGAGCTCCGGAACTTTTTGCTCTGTGAACAAAAGAGCTTAACCGGCTAGTATTTGCTTTTGTGCAAGTTAAGGGATCAGGTCTTAAGTTTCTTATAATGCATGCGATGGGGTGTTGCATCCTCACCTTTGCGTTGCACAAAGTCCTCGTGGTACTCGGTATAGTTACCCTCTAAGAATACCGCTTCACTCTCACCCTCATAGGCGAGGATATGGGTGGCAACGCGGTCCAGGAACCAGCGATCGTGCGAGATTACCAGGGCACAGCCGGGGAAGTTGAGCAGGGCTTCTTCCAGGGCGCGCAGGGTTTCGATATCCAGATCGTTGGAGGGTTCATCCAGCAGCAGTACGTTGGCGCCCTGCTTAAGGGTATAGGCCAGGTGCAGGCGTCCGCGTTCACCGCCGGAGAGTTCGCCTACGCGCTTCTGCTGGTCACTGCCCTTGAAGTTAAAGCGGCCAACATAGTTGCGCGAGCCCACTTCGTAGTTGTTGATCTTGAGCATATCGTGGCCGTCTGAGATGGCTTCCCATACGGTCTTGCTGTCATCCAGATTTTCACGGCCCTGCTCAACGTAGGCGACCTTAACGGTTTCACCCATCTTGATCTCGCCGGAGTCCGGCTGCTCGGTGCCGCTGATCATACGGAACAGGGTGGACTTACCGGCACCGTTACCGCCGACGATACCTACAATTGCGCCCTTGGGCACGCGGAAAGACAGGTTGTCGATCAGCAGGCGCTCGCCGAAGCCTTTGCTCACACCTTTAAACTCAATCACATTGTCACCGAGACGCTCGCCGGGCGGAATGTAGATTTCGTTGGTCTCGTTGCGGGCTTGGAAGTCCTGGGACTGCATTTCTTCCAGGCGGGACAAACGGGCTTTGTTCTTGGACTGACGGCCCTTGGGATTTTGGCGGGCCCACTCGAGTTCCTTTTGCATGGCTTTGGCGCGGGCCTGTTCGCCGCGCTGCTCTTGCTCCAGGCGCTTTTCTTTCTGTTCCAGCCAAGTGGTGTAGTTGCCTTCCCAGGGAATGCCGTGGCCGCGGTCCAGTTCCAGAATCCAGCCGGCAACATTGTCGAGGAAGTAGCGATCGTGGGTGATGGCTACCACAGTGCCGGTGAAATCGTGTAGGAAGCGCTCCAGCCAGAATACGGATTCCGCATCCAGGTGGTTGGTGGGTTCGTCGAGAAGCAGCATATCCGGGCGGGACAGCAGCAGGCGGCAAAGGGCCACACGGCGCTTCTCACCGCCGGACAGATTGTTTACGTCCGCATCCCAGGGGGGCAGGCGCAGGGCGTCTGCGGCAACTTCCAGGCGGTGCTCCAGATTGTGGGCGTCCCAGGCCTGGATAATGTCTTCGAACTGTTGCTGTTTCTTGGCCAGGGCATCGAAGTCCGCGTCGGGCTCGGCGTAATCGGCGTAGACCTGTTCCAGGCCGGCAAGGGCGTCGATGGCTTCGCGTACACCGTCCTCTACGTTGCCGCGCACGGTCTTGCTGGCATCGAGTTGCGGTTCCTGGGGCAGGTAGCCGACCTTGATGCCGGGCATTGCGCGGGCTTCGCCGTTAAAGTCCTGGTCGACCCCGGCCATGATGCGCAGCAGGGTGGATTTACCTGCGCCGTTTAGACCGAGTACGCCGATCTTGGCGCCGGGGAAGAAGGAGAGGGAGATGTCCTTGAGGATCTCGCGCTTGGGGGGCACTACTTTGCCCACCCGGTTCATGGTGTATACGTATTCGGCCATTTGGGGTTCCGTAATGGGTGTTGGAATCGGTCAGATTTTGCGCGCAACTTATCAGTTTGCGTAAAAAGTGCAACCGGGCATCTCTTAGGTAGCCCGCTGTACTCGCGTGTGGCTGACGTCAAATGTGATCTGTGTTTAACTGCGACACTATCTAGTACAAGAGCTATAAGACGAATAAAAATGGATCAGGATTCCCCGGTGTTGTTTTCCCGGCGCGGCGCCCTGGCGATCGCGACACTAAACCTCCCCAAGGCTCTCAATGCCTTAAATTCATCCATGATCGATCTGTTGTCGGCCCAGTTGGACCGCTGGGCTGAAGACACTGAAGTCGCAGCAGTCTGGATCGATGGCAGTGGCGACAAGGCGCTGTGCGCCGGCGGCGATGTGGTGGCGCTGTATCGGGAGTCTGCCGCCTATGGTGAGACACCGGACTACGGCTTCACCACCGATTTCTTCTCCCGCGAATATCGCCTGGACTACCAGATTCACACTTACGCCAAGCCCGTCGTGGTGTGGGGTGGTGGTTTCGTGATGGGAGGCGGTATCGGCATTATGGCGGGAGCCAGCCACCGGATTGTGACCGAAACCACTCGCATGGCAATGCCGGAGATTACGATTGGTTTGTTTCCCGATGTGGGGGGCAGCTGGTTCCTGAATCGTATGCCCGGGCGCCTTGGACTTTTCCTGGGGCTGACCGGTGCGCAGTTTAATGGCGCCGATGCCCTGTTTGCCGGTATGGCGGACCGCATGATAGGCCAGGACCAGCGGGAATCAGTCTTGTCTGCGTTAGCGGGGCTCAGTTTTGGTGAAAACCTGGAAGCCAATCACCAGTTAATTAGCAATTGCCTTAAATCCCAGGAGCTGCCTCTTCTGGAGCGGCCTGAGTCTGCTCTGCGAGAGCATTATGACCAAATCCAGCAGCTTACCGATTTTGCCACCTTGCCAGAGGTTTGTGCCGCCATCAGTGCATACCAGGGTGTGGATAAGTGGTTGCAGCGGGCAGCTGCCACTTTGGCAGGTGGCTCTCCGCTGACCCCCTGGATTGTGTGGGAGCAATTACAGCGGGCTCGACACCTGTCCCTGGCGGATATCTACCGCATGGAGTTGGCACTCGCGGTAAACCTCTGTGCCAGTGGCCACTTCAAGGAAGGGGTGCGCGCGCTGTTGATTGATAAAGACCGCGAACCCCAGTGGCAACCTGACAGCTTGGAACAGATTACACCTGCGCAGGTGGAAAGCTGCTTTGAGGGACCCTGGGGCGGTGAGCACCCGCTGGCCGACCTGTAGATATCGTATTTACCGAGCGTCCCGGGCTGTTAATCGCCAGGGATACCAACAACAAAATAGGGAGTGGCTTTTATGGAAAAGATAGCCTTTTTTGGTTTGGGTAATATGGGTGGCCCCATGGCTGCCAACTTGGCGAAGGCCGGCTATACCGTAGCGGCATTTGATTTGAGCCCTGTTGCTCTGGAGCAGGCACAGCGAGACGGCTGCCTGCCCTGTGACAGTGCCCAACAGGCTGTTGAGGGCGCGGATATCGTAATTTCCATGCTGCCCAGTGGCGACGCGGTGAAAGGGCTCTACCTGGGAGAGGCTGGGTTGTTGCAGCAACTCCCGGCCGATACCCTGATTATCGACTGTTCGACTATCTCCGCAGAGGATGCCTGCCTGGTCAACCAGGCTGCCGGGGAGCATGGGTTGAGAGCGATAGATGCCCCGGTATCCGGAGGTACAGCTGCGGCACAGGCGGGGACGCTTTGCTTTATGTGCGGCGGGGATGAAGCGGCATTCGATGCTGCGCGGGCCCCGCTGCAGGTGATGGGCAGCAAGATATTTCTCGCCGGTGCTGCAGGTGCCGGGCAGGTGGCAAAGATTTGCAACAATCTGCTGCTCGCGATCCATATGACCGGTACCGCAGAAGCTTTACAGCTGGGAGTGGATAAGGGGCTGGATGCCAAGGTACTGAGCGATATTATGAGGGAAAGTTCGGGTAATAATTGGTCCCTGGCTAACTACAATCCCTACCCGGGCACTATGGAGAGCGTGCCTTCGGCAAAGGGCTATGCCGGCGGTTTCAGTGTGGCATTGATGCTCAAGGACCTGGGGCTGGCTATGGATGCCGCCTCAACCAGTGCATCCTCTACTCCGATGGGAGCCCTGGCGAAAAATCTTTTCCAACTGCATGGCGCCAGTGAGGAAAACCAGCAACTGGATTTCTCCAGTATTCAGAATATGTTCCGGCGCCCGGCGGGTAGCCTTACTTAGCGCTTGTTTAAAGGCCTTGCACCACAGTCTGGCAATGTCGGCAGTGGTGCAGTTTTTGCCTGTTTTGTTTGCCCTCAATCTTGTCATCTAAAGAAAAAATTTGCGGTAGTTCTCAATTTGGCAAGATCGTATCAAATACAGTTGGGTGCTCGGTTCCCTCGGACTTTCTGAGCCGCTATCTTCCCCGCCCCTTCCCGGAAACGGGTCTCCCTTAAACAGCGCAATTATCTTGCTGCTGCACATTCCAATGGATTTTTTTCCAGGTAATTCGGCAGCTTGATTTGGATCAAGCAGTCTCAGGCAGTCAGCGAGTAACCTGTCCGCGACTTGTGATTGTGCCTGGAGGGGGGCCCTTCCTGAGTCGGGAAAAATGCCTAATCGCTTTATGGAGAAGTTAATGAATCGTATAACTGCTTGTGCGACAGCCGCTTTGACCGCCGTACTTTCTGCACCCGCACTGGCCTATGAACAAGGCAGTTTAATTCTGCGCGGTGGCATGGCCACTGTAGCACCCGATGCTAATTCCAGCGTACTTTCCTTGAATGGAACCGGCATCAACCAAACCGGTGTTGATGTGGATAACGGTTCCGCACTGGGCCTGACCGGCGTCTACATGTTCCGCGATCACTGGGGTTTGGAACTGGTTGCCGCAACGCCGTTCAGCCACGATATCGAAGTTGTTGGCGAGGGCCTGGGCAGCTTCGACCTGGGGGAAACCAAGCACCTGCCGCCGACTCTGTTGGTTCAATGGTATCCGATGGAGCCACAGTCCAACATTCAGCCGTATGTTGGCCTGGGTGTGAACTACACCGCTTTCTTTGATGAAGAAATCAGCAGCACCGCCGATAGCGCTTTCGAAGGCCTTGGCGCCACCGGTGATGCAGAACTGTCCCTGGACAATTCATTTGGCCTGGCAGCAGAAGCCGGTATCGATTTTACCTTCGGTGCCGATCAACGCTGGCTGTTCAATATGTCTGTGTTCTGGATGGACATCGAGACCGACGCCAAAGTCAAAGTACCTGGCCTGGGTGAAGTGACTGCCAATGTGGATATTGATCCGCTAGTTTACATGGCTGGTCTGGGCTACCGCTTCTAAAAGGTAGCAATAAATAGGTCTGGGGTAGAGCAGTCACTGTGGTTTTCTGGTCGAAGACCCGGTGGCTGCTTTTTTGTTTGTGTCGGATTTCCAAGCAAACTACCGAACGAGGTGTGAATGAATATGAAGCAAGAGATTAAAAGCCCCGTGGGAGGGTTGTCTGAAGAACTCTTATCCCGTTATAGCGGACCCTGCCCGCGCTACACCTCGTATCCTACCGCCGATCGTTTTCACACATTAAATGGAATTGAGCCCTGGGCAGCACTGCAGGATATTCGCAGCTTGTCCCTTTATGTTCATATTCCTTTTTGCCGTTCTCTCTGTTACTTCTGCGCTTGTAATAAAGTAATCACTCACCAGTATGGACTGGCTTCCAGTTATCTGGATCACTTGCTGCAGGAAGCCCAGTGGTACCGGGATAAGGTGGCTGATGTCCCCGTTACCCAATTGCACTTGGGCGGTGGTACGCCGACATTCTTGAGTGATAGTGATATGCGTCGCTTAATGGGAGGGCTGGCTGAAGTTTTTGATTTGCGCCCTGGCGACGGGGTTGAATACAGTATTGAGGCCGATCCACGTACCCTTGAGTTAGAGACCCTGGATACCCTGCGAGAACTGGGTTTTAACCGCTTGAGCCTGGGGGTGCAGGATTTCGATATCGAAGTTCAGCGTTCAATCAATCGTATCTGCAGTGCCGACCAAGTCACGGAGTTGACCGTAGCGGCGCGTGACCGCGGGTTTGAGTCCATTTCCTACGACCTGATTTACGGACTACCCAAGCAGGGGCTGAGCAGCCTGCACCGCACTTTGGATAAAGTGCTGGAGCTGCAACCGGACCGCATCGCTCTTTATCACTATGCACACCTGCCACACCGATTTAAGGCCCAGCGCCTGATTGATACGGATTTAATCCCTTCTGCCGCAGAAAAAGTGGCGATGCAGCTGGCGGCTGTAGAGCACCTGGGTAAGGCGGGGTATGAATTTTTGGGGATGGATCACTTTGCCCGTCCTGGGGATGAACTGGCTAAGGCAGCCCATGCCGGTATGCTGCAGCGCAATTTCCAGGGTTACACCCTAATGCCGGCAGATGCTTTGGTCGGTCTGGGGGCATCGGCGATCAGCTACAGTCGCGATGGCTACTGGCAAAATTTACATCGCTTAAAAGAATATACTCAGGCGATTGGAGAAGGGAAATCTGCAGCCTGCCGCGGCTGGTTAATGGATGATGAAGATCGTTTGCGCCAGTGGATTATTAGTGAATTAATGTGTCGTTTGCGCCTGGATAAAAACCTTGTTGAACAGCGTATAGGTGCTTCCTTTGAGGAGTATTTCTCTGAGGAATTAGCGCGCTTACAGCCTATGTTTGACGATGGTCTAATTTATCAGGATAACGAAAATATTATTGTTACCGAGGAAGGCCGCTGGTTCGTGAGAAATGTTGCCGCTGCATTTGATATGTATTTGCACAGTCAAGAAACAGATGCGAAATATTCACGTGTTCTATAGCTACCGGCAGGAGACTAACGGCTCGACAGCCGTTACAATTGCGGCAAATTAGTTTACCGACCGGTTTAGTATGATGGATTCCTCTACAGCTGTTAGTTGCGGCAACTGTTCAGTCAGGCGTTTGTGCTTGCCAGCTGGTTTGTGTCAGTCTGATATTGATCGGCTAGAGCAGATCACGCGTCGAAAGAAAATAATTAAAGCGGGGGAGACCCTTTACCGAGCTGGCGATCCATTTGCCAATCTCTATGCAATTCGCTCAGGTAGTTTTAAAACTGTGGTGATTGCCGCAGATGGTGACACTCAGGTCACCCACTTCGCTTTACCTGGGGAACTGCTCGGTCTGGATGCCTACAGTACTCGGGTACATCCGAGTTATGCGGAAGCATTGGAAGACAGCAGTGTTTGCCTGCTGCCTTTTACTCAACTGGAAATTTTGGCCCAGCAGGTGACAGCCCTGCAGCAGCAGATTTACAGCATTTTTTCTGAAGAGTTGCGCCAGGAAAACGATATTTTAATGTTGTTGGGCAAGCGCTCTGCCGATACTCGTTTGGCGGCTCTTCTGATTAATATTTCCAGCCGTTACGCTCGCCGTGGATACTCTCACAGTGCGTTTGTTTTATCGATGCCGCGCACTGATATCGCTAATTATCTGGGTTTGACAGCGGAAACTGTCAGCCGGCTTTTCTCGCGTTTTCAGCGAGAAAAATTAATTAAGGTGAGTGGCCGATCAGTTGAGATTATTAATTTAATTGAACTCAGTGAGCTAGCGGGTACTCACTGCGGATATGATGAAGACTGAATTTTGAAATAGTGTCCTGGCTTTATGATCAGTCAGGACACTATCCAATCCACTAAACTTCAGCAACCGTTTCGATTGCTGATATTGCCTCCGCCCACTTTTCTTTATCTGCCTCTGAAATGTAGCTCGCTTTAAAACTATTCAGGGCCAGTTTTTTCGCCTGCTCTTTAGTCATGCCCAGACTTTCGCTAAGGGCCAGATAATTTTTATTAACGTAACCGCCAAAGTAAGCGGGATCATCTGCATTAACAGTGACACACAGGCCGCGCTCGAGGAGTGACAAAATGGGGTGTTGGTTCATATTGTCGTACACACAGAGTGCGGTATTGGAGAGCGGGCAAACGGTCAGGGGGATATTTTCCGCTTTCAGGCGCTCAATTAGTGCTTCGTCCTCAACGCAGCGAACCCCATGGTCGATTCGGCTCACGTCCAGAAGATCGAGAGCCTCTACGATATAATCGGCAGGCCCCTCTTCACCAGCGTGGGCAACTCTCTCAAGCCCTAGCTCTTTGGCCATAGCAAATACTTTTTCAAATTTGCTGGGTGGATGACCCAGCTCAGAAGAGTCCAGCCCTACACCTTTTATCAAGTTGAGGTATGGTTTTGCCGCTTCCAAGGTGGCAATTGCTTCCTCTTCACTCAGGTGGCGTAAGAAGCACAAAATAAGGTGACTACTTATTCCCCACTCATTTCTTGCATCATCAAGAGCGCTGTTAATGCCCTTGATAACCACACCGATATTAATGCCCCTCTCTGTATGGGTTTGGGGGTCAAAGAAGATCTCTGTGTGGACAACATTGTCTTCACGACAGCGCTTGAGATAAGCCATGGTCAGATCATAAAAATCCTGCTCATGGATCAGGACCGAAGCGCCTTGATAATAAATATCGAGGAAGGACTGCAAATTATGAAATTTATAGGCTGCTTTAATTTCCTCAATACTGGAAAAGGGAATTTCAATATTGTTGCGCTTGCTCAACTCGAACATTAGCTCCGGTTCCAGTGAACCCTCGATATGGAGATGAAGCTCGGCTTTTGGCAGTGCTTTCAAAAAGTTCAAATCGGCAATGGACATAGAAATACCTTGTTGCGGGACTACCTGTGAACGTGAATGCGCCGGAGGCTATCCAACATTCCGACTCACAGAAACTGTCTGGGCTATAAAAGGGCGCTAATGGTATCAGGTTACGCCCTCTGAGAATAAAGCTGGCGGAGCTTATTTTACGGCTTATTCTGACTCGCCAGCCCTATTGTTTAGCTGCAGCCAGATTCATTGCCAGAAAATACACCGACCGGTTTACTTGCTGCTATTCATGTGTATACTGCACTGGATAGTTTACATTTTGAGATTGATTAACGGATACTGAGGAGAGAGCAATGAGTAAGGTTGCCTTGATTACCGGGACTTCCACAGGGCTGGGGCAGAGTCTGGCGCTGCAAATGGCCAAGCAGGGGTTTAGGGTCTTTGCCACCATGAGAGATCTCTCCAAGGCCGACCAGCTGATAAATGCGGCTCCTCAGGGGGCGGCTCTCGAAGTGATGGAATTGGATGTAACAGATTCTGACAGTATTCAGAACTGCGTAGATACCATTATCCGGGATGCTGGGCGTATCGATTTATTGATCAACAATGCTGGCGCTGGTTTTGTAAAGACCACTGAACACGCCAGCGAAGAAGAGGTACGTTGGGTGACGGATGTGAACTACCTCGGTGTAGTTCGCTGCACTAAAGCAGTTTTACCCCATATGCGCGAAGCTCGTAGTGGACACGTTATCAATATTTCGTCAGTGGGTGGGCTAGTTGGGCAGCCGTTCAATGAGCTGTATTGTGCGGCAAAGTTTGCTGTTGAGGGTTATACAGAGGCCCTGGCAAGTTATATAACCCCTGCCTTTAATATTAATTTTACCGCTGTCGAGCCCGGTGGTATCCACTCAGAGTTTGCCAATAATGTGCTTTCGCAGTTGGAGCGGAGCCAGGGGTATCCCGAAGATGAATACCAGGGGGTCTTCAATCAGTATATTGGTGGTATGAGGTCGCGAAGCCCAGAGCAGACAGCTGAGATATACCAGACATCTGACCAAGTAGCCGACGTGGTTTTACAAGTGGTACAGGCTGAGGAGCCACCTATTCGGGTCAGAACATCCAAGTGGGCCAATGAACTTTGCAATTTTAAGAGCGGCTTGGATCAGGATGGCAAAAAACAGCAACGAATGGTAATCGAAAGCTTTTTACCTGAGTTTTAATCTTTTAACTTTACGAATTTAGCACATAGGGCAAGTTACTAACTACCATGTGTGTTGCTTAGTATTATGGAGTGTATTTACCAGGACAAGCCGGTTATGAAAGAGTCAAAGCTGATTCATGGCCGGCAATAGTATTACTGTCAGTAAAAGAATTTGGTTGCCTAGCTATGACCAAGTCAGCGCAGGCCGTAAGTTGTAGTAACTGTTCAGTCAGGCGTTTGTGCTTGCCTGCAGGGCTGGTGCAGGCGGATATTGACCGGCTTGAACGTGTTACCCGCAAGAAAAAGGTAATTAAAGCGGGTGAAACCTTGTATCGAGCAGGTGACCCTTTCCAAAATCTCTATGCGATTCGCTCTGGAAGTGTCAAAACGGTAGTCATTGGTGCAGATGGGAATATCCAGGTAACACATTTCGCCCTTCCTGGTGAGCTGTTGGGGCTCGATGCTTATAGTAGTCGGGTTCACCCCAGTTATGCGGAGGCGCTGGAAGATAGCAGTGTGTGCTTGTTGCCATTTGACCAACTGGAAACCTTAGCTCAGGAAGTTCCAGCACTGCAGCAGCAAATCTATAGCATTTTTTCCGAAGAGTTGCGGCAGGAAAATGAAATCTTAATGTTGCTGGGAAAGCGTGCTGCTGATGCCCGCTTAGCGGCATTGTTGATTAATATTTCCAGTCGCTATGCATGTCGTGGTTACTCCCCCCGCGAATTTGTACTCTCTATGCCGAGGACGGACATCGCCAATTACTTGGGGTTAACAGCGGAGACGGTGAGCCGTTTATTTTCGCGTTTTCAGCGAGATGGACTGGTGAATGTTAGTGGTCGAATGGTTGAAATCCTTGACTTGTTGGCGTTGAGTGAACTGGCCGGAACCCATTGCGGCTACGACTGATATCGGTAAAAGTTTTTCACTTTTCCAATTGATTTTCTGGAACCTATCGCTTCTTTTTTATATCGGCTATTGAGCATGTTGGCGCATAAAGCCTCCTAATTTTAATTTTTATTCCTTGTCTATTTCGGCAGTATCTGGGTCATTTTAGCCAGAATAGCTGCGAATACTGCCGCCCCAAAAGGGTACGATGGTTCTAATTGAGTGCCGCTATTTTGGAAGTGTTTTCTTTTCTCCTTTGTTTAAGAGGGTTTGGCTGTATAGCTTGGATATTTGTAGTTCTCTTGCCTGGTATTTTTTGTATTTCACTCCTCTAGCAAATATCCAATAAGCCATAGTAGCCTTTGTCACAGAGCGCTAGTCAGTAAGCCTCAAAAAAATAAGAAGTGAGAGGAAGGGAAGTATGCCTGTCAGAGAATTTGATCTAGTTAAGGTTTTTGCAGCGGAAGGAACACAAGTGGGAGATGCTCCCAACCTGGTAATTTCTGCTCACGGTGCAACAACCAAGCAAATTTTTTATCCCAAAGGACACGGAGGGGATAACCTCTTTTTCTTTTCTCCCCATGGTTACTCTCTAAATGATCCAGGTATTGGTAGCGTCTTGAGTGGCAATGCCAAATATCATGAGTGGGTTGGTAGGGGGAAGGTTTGTCATAACTATACCCTGAGCAAATTTCAGGGGTATCACGGGTCAACAACCGGTCAGATTCTAGGCCGCGTTACTCGCCATTTTATTAAAGGTGAGAGCTATGCCGATGTGCAAAAGGCTGTAGATAATGCCCATGAGCACAATGAGATGGTGCGAAATCTGGATCCCAATAATCCCATGCATCAACCTTATATTAAGAAAGGGGTTAAGCCGGTAATGTCGGCGGATTTATTGACTATTCGCAATAGAGTAAAAATGGATAACCCCACCTTAGTGGATGTTCTAAATATTCTGCATAGAAATAATCTGCACTATGAAAATATCTACTGTTCTTTTTGTCGAAGCGAAGTGAGTTTTAGCAATATCCTTATTGGAACTCCATCCTGGGACAGCAAAATGCAGCGACCAACCACTTAATCGGTGTTTTTTAACTTCGTATTCAATTCTTAAGTAGAGAGAGGATGGTGCCCGTTAAGCTAGAAATGTGAATGCATTTTTATTATGGGTCACCATCTACTAATTTGTTACGGCTCACTTTTTTGAGCTTTGAGCTTGCCAGGCCTGTACTGCTTTCCTCAATTCCTCCTTATTTTTGTCATATTTATTTCATACCTCACTTATTTGACTAATATTTAGTCCAAAAAATTTTCCTCTTCGTGACTAATGTCAAAAATCATGCAATAAAACTTGAGTGTGGATGATTGGTCATAGTAGGTTGTTAGTACGGTTGTTTTGTTTGGAGGGGTGACCCTCTTATTTCTGTACTCGACGTTAGATAGGTGTCATATGCCTGTTCGTGAATTGGATTTAGTCAAAATTTTTGCACCGGAAGGTACCAATGTTGGGGATGCGCCGTCCCTGGTGATTTCTGCCCACGGTGCCGCAACCAAGCAGGTTTTTTATAATAAAGGTCACGGTGGCGATAACCTGCTTTTCTTTGCACCTCACGGTTACACGTTGGAAGATCCTGGCCTACAAGATGTTGTAGATGGGAAAGCAAAAGTTCATGAGCATATTGGCAAGGGTAAGATATGCCGTAACTATATGTTGAAAAAATTCCAGGGGTACCACGGCAGTACAGCCGGACAGATTTTTGGTCGCCTATCGCGCCGATTTATTAATGATGGTGAGAGTTACGCTCAGATTCAGAATGTTGTGGATGAAGCCCATAAACACAATGTGAAAGCTATTCGGAATCAGGCAAGACTGCAGCAATATGACTTAAATGATCCCTTTCAAAAGTCTCTGTATGACGCAAAGGTTGGTGCTTCTTTGTACACCACAAAGATGGAAACTAACTTCTTGACGATTCGAAATAGGCACAATCAAAAGAGTCCAACTCTGGCTGATGTGCTCAATATTCTGCATCGGAACAACTTACACTATGAGAATATTTACTGTTCTTTTTGCCGTAACGAGTTGAGCGTAGGTAATCTTATATTGGGAACGCCTTCCTGGGACAGTAAAAAGAGGAAGGTGAATACTTAGAAATAAGTAACTGAGTAATTTACGGGCAAAAAAAGGGGGGCGTAAACGCCCCCTTAATCCACTACTTATCAGGAGTGTGTGGAGAAAGCTAATTCCTTTTCAGATTCCTTGTGACCAATACCCGTCTTCCTTGTTTCCTGTAGCCAATCCATGGCCTCTTGTTGCTGCTTGAAATAGCGGACTTCACCGCTAACAAACCAGCTCCCGACTTTTGTGGCTATTTGCTGCCACTCCTCATCCCCAAGTACAGCGACATGCGAGAATTCATTGCCGTGCTTTAAGGCCAGCTTGAACTCATCCCAGATCGCGTGCATCCCCCAGCCCTCGAAATCCCGGAGATCAATCAGTAATTGAACCTGAGGTTTTTTTACCCCTTCCAGAGCATATTCTAATAGTGGTGTTATATGCTCATAATCCTCATGGGTTAACTCACCAATTGCCTTTATGTAAAGGAAAAATTCATCATTTATGCGTTCCATGCCAATGGATATGCCGTGGCGTTTAAACTGCATTAATATTTCCTCCCTGCTGTTTTGGTGACCTAAGCTAATGCCTGCGCGGGCATTTGATGTTGTGTCAGATCTTCGTGCAGGGACTCGTAAATTTTTCTGGTTGCCCTGTCGAAATATCTGCAGCTTAATTCACTGACCTGTTTCTGAATATAAATCCAGTCGGTAGTCCCCAGGTACTGTTCGATCTGTGGGAAAATAGATTTATTTTCCAAGTCCATATGCTTGCGTTGCAGCTTCAGGTAGGTGTTGCAAGCTCCTTGCAGCACTCTCCGTTCAACGGTTGCATCATTGGCAATAGCGTAAAATAAAGCGCACATGTGTTTTGTCGCTGCGGCTATATTTTCATGCTGCATTTGCGCTTCGTAAATTGATTCCCTGTCATGTACTGGCTTAGTCAACAGTCGGGAAAATATTAAGTCTTCAACTGGGTGGTGATACCTATCCGGGTATGCCGATAAATAATCCAAAGCATCAAGGATCAGGGACAAGGTGTTTGGATCGCGGTCGCCGCAGCCAAAAAGATCCAGGAGTAATTGCTCAAAGGCGTTGAGCAACTCTTGCATATGTTTATGGTCACAGCACAGTTGTCGGTAGATGGCATTCATCCCAGACCTCCGCGATTTGTCGATGGGTCTATTGTTGCCATATGTACCAATCCAAAGTTGATTTGGATCAAGTGAGGGGGACTTAGTGGGACTCAAGGTGGAATTTACCGCTACCTACTCAGGGTAGGGCTGGGGTTATCAATAGGTATGAGGCTGACCATGCCGCTAAATTCCTTGGGCCAACTCTTTTCTGTGCTTCGTTGTATTTGACCACAAGATAAATTAAACCTATTTTCGAGTAGCCCTTTCTTCAGTTTTTTCCACAAGTACGCTCTTCTGTCGGACCTAGATAAGGGTGTGTCTGATCCTTCATATTTTAATAATTTCTAATGACGTGTTGTTGCACATTTAAGCATGCTGCGATGTTTCCCGTTGTTCAATAAATTTATTGGTGCTGAAGTCGTAGGTTGTCATCGAATTATTCCGCAGCGCTCTATTTATGTGTCACGACAAAGTTAATGCAACAGGATGGGAGTGTTAATGAAAATAGTTAAGGCTGGTATAGGTGTGCTGGCACTCGTTGTTTCAACGGGCGCAATTGCCGAGGGCGCCTACTGGGGGGGCGTGGCCGGAATAACAGATTTTGATTTCAAAGGGGTCGATAATCCTCTGAATTTGGGACTGCGAGCAGGTTATGTGCGGGCCTCGGGTTTTGGGGTGGAAGGTGAATATACCAGTTCACTATTAAGTGGTGAGACTGAGGCTTATGGTCGGAATGTGGATGTAGACATACGCACTCTTGCTACTTATGCGACTTACAGAACAGAGGGGGACTGGTACCTGAAAGGACGCCTGGGCCTTCTCTATGAAGACGTTTCTGTTGGCAGTGCAAGTAGTGATGACTTGGGTGTCAGCTTAGGGGCTGGAATTGGTTATAGCCTGAATGAAATTTATCACCTGGAGCTTGAGTACACCGTATTAGAGAAGGATGTCAGTTATTGGTCAGGCGGGTTTAGCCTGAGATTTTAATTGTCCCTTTCCTAAATTTAACTAATGGAGACATCTCTTTTTAGAAGCTCCCAGGTTACATTCTGACTTGTCTAAGTGAACACTTGTGCCAATTGATCATGTCCCTATAATCCCTGCCCTTTGATCAGACTTCGAGATTTAAGGGGAAGATGGTGGGCTTTAATCTCAAGGCAATGGCTGCAGTTGCCGCTCTGTTGTGTTCCGCTACCGCTTATGGGCAGGGTGCGTATATCGGTGGCGTTTTCGGTGTTTTGGATGTTGATGCCAGGGGGGAGAGTCCTTTAAATGGGGGGATTCGAGCCGGTTATACCTGGGGTTCTGGCTGGGGATTCGAGGCAGAAGTCACCGACTCTGTCATTGATGGTGAGTTCGACTACTACTGGTACGATTACAACTACTCCCTGGCAACACAAGCTGTTTATGCCACCTACCGCAGCCCGGGCAACATTTATCTGAAAGGTCGTATCGGCTACCTCCATGAGGAGTTGGAGATAGATAATTGGGAGAAAGAGTACTCGGATAACGGGGCATCTGCCGGGCTCGGGGCTGGTTTCAAACTGACCGACGAGGCGACCCTGGAACTGGATTACACCATCATTGAGTCCGACGTGAATTACTGGTCTGGCTCTATGGTGTACAAATTCTGACCGTCTTTTCAAGGTGGACGGGTTGGTCCCACCCCGTCTCTGCATTTGCGCATTCATGCTGCCCTTGGTGTACAATGCGCGCCTTTCTAAAATGCCCAGAATGCATTGAGCAGTAGGGCCATCCCACGCTGGGAGCCTTTGGTCCTACTCATAAGTCTGGGCGCTGTGGTATCGAGTTTTACAAGCCTCTACTCAAGCCCGCTTTACCGAGGGAACACCATGTTTGATTCATCTGTCACTTTAGCTTCTTACGACCCGGAAATTTGGGAAGCCATCCAGGAGGAAGACTCTCGTCAGGAAGACCATATCGAGTTAATCGCCTCTGAGAACTACACCAGCCCAATGGTAATGGAAGCTCAGGGCAGCAGCCTGACTAACAAGTATGCCGAGGGCTATCCAGGCAAGCGTTATTACGGCGGTTGTGAGTACGTGGACAAAGTGGAAACCCTGGCCATTGAGCGCGCCAAGGAGCTGTTTGGTGCTGACTACGCCAATGTGCAGCCGCACTCAGGATCACAGGCTAATGCGGCTGTTTACCAGGCGCTCTGCGCCCCAGGTGACACTGTACTGGGCATGAGTCTGGCCCACGGTGGCCACCTTACCCACGGTGCCCGCGTTAACTTTTCCGGCAAGATCTACAATGCAGTGCAGTACGGTCTGAACCCGGAAACTGGCGAAGTGGATTACGAGGAAGTTGAGCGCCTGGCGCTTGAGCACAAGCCGAAGATGATCGTGGCTGGTTTCTCTGCCTATAGCCGAGTGATGGATTGGGCGCGTTTCCGCGAGATCGCTGACAAAGTGGGTGCTTACCTGTTTGTGGATATGGCTCACATTGCAGGTCTGGTTGCCGCTGGTGAGTATCCCTCCCCAATCTCCCACGCCGATGTTGTGACTTCTACTACTCACAAAACCCTGCGCGGCCCGCGCGGCGGTATCATCCTGGCGCGCGCCAACGAAGAAATTGAGAAGAAGCTCAACTCCGCCGTATTCCCCGGTGGCCAGGGTGGCCCGCTGATGCATGTGATCGCGGCGAAAGCGGTTTCTTTCAAAGAGGCCATGACCCCCGAATACAAGGCCTACCAGAAGAAGGTTGTGGAAAATGCCCGCGCAATGGCGGAGACCTTCCTCGATCGCGGTATCAACATTGTATCCGGTGGGACCGATGATCACCTGATGCTGGTTGACCTGATTGGTAAAGAGTACACCGGTAAGGATGCGGATGAAGCCCTGGGTAATGCCAACATCACCGTTAATAAGAACGCGGTACCTAACGACCCGCGCTCTCCTTTCATTACCAGCGGCCTGCGTGTTGGTACCCCGGCAATTACCACTCGCGGCTTTGGTGTAAAGGAAACCCAGCAGCTTACTCACTGGATCTGCGACGTGCTGGACGCACTGGAGAAAGGTGATGTTGAAGCCACTATCGCCGATGTGAAGCAGAAGGTTCTGGGTATTTGCGCAGAGTTTCCTGTGTATAAAAAAGGCTGATCAGCACTGCTGACAAAAAAGCGGCTCATAGAGCCGCTTTTTTTATGTGTCCCTGTTGAATTTGCGATGCACTGTGTCTGTGCGTGCCGCGGTCACACAGTGCAACGGCTGTGGTAAACTGCGGCCCATTTTCCATTCCGGGGATAATCCCACATGCACTGTCCGTTCTGCAGCGCAGAAGAAACAAAAGTAGTCGATTCCCGATTGGTGGCTGAGGGCGACCAAGTACGCCGCCGGCGCGAGTGCCTGGAGTGCCACGAGAGGTTTACCACATTTGAAACTGCGGAGCTGCTGCTGCCGCGAGTGATCAAGCAAAACGGCCAGCGCGAGCCGTTTAATGAAGACAAGTTGCGCGCGGGTATTCAGCGCGCTGTGGAAAAGCGCCCGGTGAGTATCGAGCGGGTGGAGTCGGCGGTATCTCAAATAAAACACGCCCTGCAGGCGACCGGAGAACGGGAGTTGCCGGCGCGTGCTATTGGTGAATTGGTGATGGAGCAGCTGCGTGAGCTGGACCAGGTGGCCTATGTGCGCTTTGCTTCTGTCTATCGCCGTTTTGAGGATGTTAGCGAGTTTAGAGAAGAGATTGAGCGACTGACCAGTAAGGGATCGAAGACAGAATGAGTCAAACGGTTGTACACAGTGCGGAAGCACTGATGGCCCGCGCTATTCAGTTGGCAGAGCGCGGTCTCTACACCACTATGCCAAATCCGCGAGTGGGCTGTGTGATTACTGACGGGGATGGCAATGTTGTCGGCGAAGGCTGGCACAAGCGGGCCGGCGAACCCCACGCTGAGATCGAAGCCTTGAGTGATGCCGGCGACCTGGCTCAGGGGGCTACGGTTTATGTCACTCTTGAGCCCTGCAGCCATACCGGCCGCACAGGTCCCTGTGCCGAGGCGTTGGTAAAGGCCGGCGTGGCCCGGGTTATTTACGGAATGCAGGATCCGAATCCGAATGTCAGCGGTGCCGGATTGCAAATATTGCGCGATGCTGGGATCGAAGTGGAAGGCCCCATCCTGGAAGAGAGGTGTCGCGCTCTAAACCCCGGCTTTATCAAGCGTATGACCCTGGGACTGCCCCTGGTGCGAAGCAAATCCGCCATGAGCCTGGATGGGCGCACCGCTATGGCCAGTGGGGAGTCAAAGTGGGTATCGGGCCCTGCGGCTCGCGCCGATGTACAGCGCCTGCGCGCTCGCAGTTGTGCAGTGATTACCGGGGTTGAGACGGTGCGCTTCGACAATCCCAATCTCAATGTGCGCGCCGATGAAATGGCACTGGAAATGCTGGCCGCAGAGCGAGCCGCCGAAGTGCAGCCGCTGCGGGTAATTGTTGACAGCCAGCTGCGTACCCCAGCGAGAGCCTTTATTTTGCAGGGGGATGCCCCCACATTGGTGTGCACGACAGAGCGCGCGGAGGCCGAGCGCCGCGAGCGTATTGAGAAAACGGGTGCGGAAGTCGTGGTTTTACCCCACGACAAAGAGGGCCGCGTAGACCTGCTCGCCCTGCTCAAGGAGTTGGCGCGACGCCAGTGCAATGAAGTTTTGGTAGAGAGCGGTGCGACCCTCTCTGGTGAATTCCTCTACCGGGGCCATGTCGACGAAATAATTGTTTATATGGCGCCAAAACTGCTGGGTAGCACCGGGCGACCGCTGTTTGAACTGCCTATCGAGCGTATGGGCTCGATGCTGCCGATTACGATTACCGATATGCGCGCAGTTGGTCACGACTGGCGCATTACTGCAACAACCGATATCGAGCGCTGATGTTTACCGGAATTATTGAAGCCTTAGGCGAGATTGCAGAGTTAAAACCCCAGGGCGGCGACCTGCGTGTGCGTGTGCGCAGCGGTAAGCTGGATCTGGGTGATGTGCAACTGGGGGACAGTATTGCCACCAATGGTGTTTGTCTCACGGTTGTTGACCTGCCCGGTGATGGTTACTGGGCGGATGTCTCTGCGGAAACCCTGGATGTGACAACGGTGGGCCGCTGGAAAAAAGGCGACCGGGTCAATCTGGAAAAAGCACTGACACCCCAGACCCGCCTGGGTGGACACATTGTCAGCGGCCATGTGGATGGTATTGGCGAGGTGGTATGGCGCAAGTCCGAGGCTCGCGCCGAGCGGTTCCGCCTGCGCGCACCGGAAAATCTGGCTCGCTATATTGCCCATAAAGGGTCTATCACCGTCGACGGCACCAGCCTCACGGTCAATGCCGTGGATGGGGCTGAGTTTGAACTCACCATAGTGCCACACACGTTGCAGGAAACGATTATGGCCGGCTATACCGCCGGTACTCGGGTCAACCTGGAAGTGGACCTGATTGCGCGCTACTTGGAGCGGCTACTCCTCGGTGATGAGGCAGCCAAGCCTAGTGGTGGGGGCATGACCCTCGAATTTTTGGCCCAGAACGGGTTTTACAAGCGCTAAAGATGGGCCGTGCACCACGGCGAAAACAGCAGCGATAGCCGCTCTATTTGCAATTGATAAATTTATCCAGAGTTAACCATGGAACTAAATACGGTTGAAGAACTGATCGACGATATCCGCCAGGGCAAAATGGTAATCCTGATGGATGATGAAGATCGCGAGAACGAGGGCGACCTGGTGATGGCTGCGGAGCAGATTCGCGCTGAAGACATCAACTTTATGGCCACTCATGCCCGTGGCCTGATTTGTATGCCCATGTCCAAAGAGCGCTGTGAGCAGTTGGACCTGCCGCTGATGTCGCGGGACAACGGAGCCCAGTTCAGCACCAACTTCACCGTATCCATTGAGGCGGCAGAGGGTGTCACCACCGGTATTTCCGCCGCCGATCGCGCGCGCACGGTTCGCGCCGCTGTGGCCAGAAATGCCAAGCCCAGCGATATTGTACAGCCCGGCCATATCTTCCCCATTATGGCCCAGCCCGGAGGTGTATTAAGCCGCGCAGGCCACACCGAAGCCGGTTGCGACCTGGCCCGCCTGGCGGGTTTTGAGGCGGCTGCGGTGATTGTTGAGATCATGAATGAAGACGGCACCATGTCCCGCCGCCCGGACCTGGAAAAGTTCGCGAAAGAGCACAACCTGAAGATCGGCACAATCGCCGACCTGATTACCTATCGCGCCCTGAATGAGAAAACCGTTGAGTGCGTTAATGAGCGCAAGGTGCGCACCGAGTTCGGTGAGTTCAAACTGCGCACTTATCTCGATAAGGCCCGCCGCGAACGCCACTTTGCCTTTGTTAAAGGCGACCCCACCCCAGAAGAACCGACCCTGGTTCGTGTGCATGTGGGAAATACTCTGCGCGATGTGCTTACGATTCAGCGCGGCGATGAAAAATTCACCCCGTGGACCTTCCGCCGCGCGATGCAGCGTATTGAAGAAGAGGGCAAGGGTGTTGTGGTACTGATCTGCCACAACGAAACCACCGAAGAAATCGAAGAGAGTATTGATTGGCTGATCAGCGGCAAGCAACAGCGCCCCAGCCAGGACCTGGTGTACAAACAGGTAGGTACCGGTTCGCAAATTCTGCGGGATCTCAAGGTGCGCAAAATGCGCCTGATGAGCGCACCGTTCAAATTCAGTGCTATTTCCGGGTTTGACCTGGAGGTAGAGGAATACCTGAACGTGGAAGCGCCGCAACCCTAGTAAAAGAGTAACAATACTGAAGCGCCGCTACTGTCCTGATAGCGGCGGCGATGGACAAGAAATACGGATTGAAAATTATGAGCAATATTCAAGTGATCGAAGGGGACTTTGTCGGCAGTACGGGCAAATACGCACTGTTGGTGAGCCGCTGGAACAGCTTTGTGGTTGAAAGCCTAAAGGATGGTGCACTGGACACCCTGCGCCGCAAGGGAATCAAGGATGAAGATATCACTATCTACTACGCCCCGGGCGCATTCGAATTTCCCCTGGCGGCACAGAAGTTGGCTGAGACTAAAAAGTTCGATGCCATTATTGCCCTGGGTGCGGTTATCCGTGGTGGCACCCCGCACTTTGAGTATGTGGCTGGCGAGTGCACCAAAGGCCTGGCTCAGGTATCCATGAATACTGGCATTCCCGTCACCTTTGGCGTGCTGACAGTGGACTCCATTGAGCAGGCTATTGAACGCTCAGGCACCAAGGCTGGCAACAAAGGTTGTGAAGCCGCCGAAACCGCCCTGGAAATGGTTTCCCTACTCGGCAAGATTTAATTGCCGGCGCGCCGGCACAAAAGGTGTGTCGGTGCAGCCCATTCTGTGAAGTATCTACCGGAAAAGACAATGACCGTAACTGCATCCGCCCGCCGTAAGGCACGTCACTACGCCATGCAGGCGCTCTATCAGTGGCAGATGGCCGGCGCCAGCCTTAATTCCATTGAGGCCGAGTTTCACGCCGATAATGATATGAGCAAAACCGACGTGGAATATTTTCGTGATATTTTCCACGGCGTAGCGAAAAACCTTGATGAGGTAGAGGGCGCTTACACGTCGCACCTGGATCGCAAAGTGGAAGATCTGGACCCTGTATCCCGCGCGCTGTTGCGCATGGCCACTTACGAGCTGAAAAACCGTATCGATGTGCCTTACAAGGTTGTCATTAATGAGGCGGTGGCACTGGCGAAAAAATTTGGTCCCACCGATGCCTTCAAGTTTATCAATGGCATTTTGGATAAGACCGCTGCGGACCTGCGCTCGGCAGAGGTAGCCGCAGACAAGAAGGGCTGAGCCAGCAATTATGTCTAAAGCGCCGGGGGAGTTTGAGATCATCCGCGATTACTTCGCCCGCGCTCCCCAGGGCGAAGGTGTAGCCCTGGGGATTGGCGATGACTGCGCGCTATTGCAAGCACCTGTCAGCGGGCAGTTGGCCACTTCTATGGACACCCTGGTAGCAGGCCGTCACTTCCCCGCAGGTGCTGACCCATTCATGGTTGCGAGCCGTGCACTGCGTGTGAATATCAGTGATCTGGCGGCAATGAATGCCCGCCCCCTCTGGTTTACCCTTGCCCTGACCTTACCCGCTAGCGACTCCGTTTGGCTGGAGAAATTCGCCAGTGGCCTGCTGGAAACTGCTGGCAAGTTTGGGGTTTCCCTTGTGGGTGGTGACACCACCGCTGGCCCCTTGTCCATTACGATTCAGGTGATCGGCCATACCGAAAAGCCCCTCCGGCGGGGCGGCGCTTCTGTCGGCGACAATATTTATGTGAGCGGCCCACTGGGCGCTGCCGCGGCAGCCCTGCCCGTTGTTTTGGCAGAGCGGAATGTGACTGAGTCAGTGCGGCGGGAAGCGGAGCAGGCTTTCTATTTTCCCGAGCCGCAATTAGAAACTGCCAACGCGATTGCAGGCATTGCTACCAGTGCGTTGGATATTTCCGACGGATTATTGGGGGATCTGGGCCATATCTGCAAAGCGAGCGGTGTGGCAGCAGAAATAAACCTGGAGTCTCTGCCCATAGCCCCCCTGGCCAATCGATTGGCAGCTGATACTGCCGTAGAGCTGGCGGCCTGTGGAGGGGATGACTACCAGCTCTGTTTTACCGCACCGGCAGCCGCAGTTGAGCAAGTTCGTCAGCTGGGTTTCACACCCATAGGAAAACTCGTTGAGGGGGAGCCGCAGGTACGCTGCTCCTATCACGGGAACCCCTGGGTTGCTCAATCGCCAGGCTATAGGCACTTTTAAGTCATTGTGTAGACCATAGTGCCTTTGTGAGAATTCAATAACATGAGCATTAACAACCCGACATTTTCCCAGCTGTTGCGCGATCCCACCTTACTGTTGGCATTTGGGTTCGGCTCCGGGCTGGCACCCAAAGCGCCGGGTACGTTTGGTACCCTGGCAGCGATTCCTTTTTGGTGGTTGATGAAGGATTTGCCTCCATTCTGGTATCTGGCCATTGTGTTTGTTACCGGTGTGGTAGGTTGCTATCTATGTGGTGCAGCTGCCAAGAAAATGGGAGTTCACGATCACGGCGGTATTGTTTGGGATGAAATGGTGGGCTACTGGCTCACCATGTTTATGGCTCCTGCAGGTTGGGCTTGGGCGCTATACGGTTTTGTCCTCTTCCGGATATTTGATATTGCCAAGCCCCCGCCCATTGGTTGGGCTGATCGCAAGGTGCAAGGTGGCGTTGGGATTATGCTCGACGATATACTGGCCGCCGTTTATGCGTCCCTGATACTGCAATTAACGGCGTGGGTACTGGGCGCTTAGATTGATAGGGAAGATCAATGCGCAGCTATTTTGTATTTTTTTTAAGTCTCTTGATTGCTCTGAGTGCTAATGCACAGCAGGTTCAATTAAAGGGATTATTTGGCGATAGCGCCATGCTGGAAATTGATGGCCGCCAGAAAATTCTTAAGGCGGGACAAAAATCCCCAGAGGGTGTCACCCTGTTGGAAGCGACTACTCGTTATGCACGGATTAGTGTGTCTGGACGGGAGCAAAAGCTGACCTTGGATGCACCTATAGCAACCAGTTTTGCCAAGGCGGCGAAAGCAGAAGTACGGCTTCCCGCCGATAGCCGTGGACATTATTTAACAAATGCCTGGGTCAATGGCCTGAGAGTGCCGATGATGGTGGATACCGGCGCTACCAATATTGCTATTAATTATCCTACCGCTCGTCGCCTAAGGCTGAATCTGGATAATGCTGAGGAAGTACTAGTCTCTACTGCTAATGGTATTACTAGTGTTTATCGAGTGAATCTTAGCAGTGTCACCATAGGTGGAATCAAAGTTCACAATGTTGATGCGACAGTTCATGCCGATGACTTCCCCCAGGTGGTACTTCTTGGCAACAGCTTTCTCAGCCAGGTTGATATGGAACAGCAGGGCGGTGTGCTGGTACTGCGCGCCCGACACTGATTTAAAGAGGTATTAAGTTGACCATTCGTTTTGTGGAATCCTCAAAACTGCCCACCTCTTGGGGTATGTTTGAGATGCACGGTTTCGAGGAAGTGGAAACCGGAAAAGAGCACGTGGTACTCACCATGGGTGACTTCGATACCGAAGAGCCTCTGTTGGCCCGTATTCATTCTGAGTGCCTGACCGGAGATGCACTATTCTCCCTGCGCTGTGATTGTGGTGCCCAGCTACAACATGCGATGCATCGCATAGCGATGGAGGGGCGTGGAGCTATTTTCTATCTCCGCCAGGAGGGCCGCGGTATCGGTCTGTTAAATAAGATTCGCGCTTACCACTTGCAGGATTGTGGTGCGGATACGGTGGAAGCCAATGAGCAGTTGGGCTTTGGCGCGGATATGCGGGATTACTCAATTCTGAAAGCAATGATCGAACACCTGGGTATTCATGCCATTCGCTTGATGACCAATAACCCGCGTAAGGTAAAAGCGCTGGAGGACTTGGGCATCAATGTGACTGAACGCCTGCCGCACCAGTCTGGGCGCAATCCCCACAATGCCAAGTATTTGTCCACTAAAAAAGGCAAACTTGGTCACCTGATCGAAAATGAGGATGAAGAAGGAAAAGAGGAAAACTAACTTTCACTTTTCTTTAAGCACCCCAATAAAAAAGGCCGGAGTTATCCGGCCTTTTTTATTTTGTAGAAATTAATTAAAACTGGGTTCGAATATTTTAATTTCGCTATTAAACTATTCAGAGGCTTTTAATTCTTAAAGACCTTGCCCCCTTTCATCACAAAATCCACATCTAAAAGTTCATCGATATTATCCAGTGGCGAGCCATCGGTGGCGATAATATCGGCGTACTTACCGGACTCAATGGTGCCCAGTGAATCGCTCATATCGATCAGGTCGGCGGCGTTAACGGTAGCGGATTGCAGGATGGCCATATTGTCCATACCGGCTTCACTCATCAGTACCGCCTCGCGGGCATTGATGCCGTGCTTGGATACACCTGAGTCGGTACCGAAAGCAATTTTTACTCCGGCATTGACCGCTTTACGGAAATTGCCGCGCATGTCTGTGCCAACACGAATGGCTTTTTCCTTCTGAGCCTCAGATAAGACATCGGTATTTTTTGCCAGCTGTACCACAGTATCGCCGGCGAGAAGTGTCGGAACCAGATAAGCGCCGGTTTCTTTAAATAACTTATGGGCGCGGGGACCTGCGTAGGTGCCGTGCTCAATACTGTCTACACCAGCCTCCAGTGCGGCGATAATGCCTTCTTCCTGATGCGCATGACTGGCCACCTTGCGGCCCATACGTTTGGCTGCAAGGACCACCTCTTTTAACTCATCCATTTCCATCTGCTGACCAGTTCCGGTAGCGCGATCGGTGAGCACACCACCGGTAGAGGTAATCTTGATAAAGTCAGCACCATATTTGATCGCATGGCGGGTCGCGCGTCGGCACTCGTAGGGGCCGTCGCATACAGTTTTGGTCTTGTCATCATGCAGCTCCATTAGCTCTGGACTGACCCCGCTGATATCTGCGTGGCCACCAGTTATTCCCACCCTGCCGGCTGCAACAATTCGCGGGCCATCTACCCAACCTTTATTGATCGCATCGCGCATCGCATACATTTCTTCACCACTGTTACCAGCATCGCGCACAGTGGTAAAACCAGACCCCAGGGTTCGCATGGCAAACATTTGCGAGCGCATCTGGGTCAGCGGCATGGACATCTTGAGAGCCTCGGTATCATTTTTAGGGCCCAGCTCACCTTGTAAATGCACGTGCATATCCATTAAGCCCGGCATTACGAAACTATTCTTAAGATCAATGACTTCAGCGTTATCCGGGCTTACATAACCGGATCTGACAGCACTGATCTTGCCGTCCTCGATAATTACACTTTGCTCTTGCAAAGGTTTCTCACCGGGAACGGCGAGGAGTGTGCCTGCATGGATAACAGTAGTTTTTGCCAGTGTCGCGGATGAGAGAAGAGTTGCGATGCCGCAGAGAAGGAGACGCTTCATGATTTGTACACCTATTTATTATTTAGGTACACGCTAAATCAATCTGCGGAATATGACAATTGCGAGCTGATTACTTGGTGAGAGCCGGGAAATTAGTTTCTAAAAAATGAAAAAAAGGCCGGAAAATCCGGCCTTTCAAAATTTATAAAGAATTAATATCTACGGCGTGGCTGCACAAATACTGTGGTAGTTCGGCCGGGCAGAGTAAAGGTGCCGCTGCTCCTATCAAATTTTACTTTGTGCAGGCGTGAGTCTACTGATCGGCGCTGACGTGGGTGCTTGAATAGGTACTCACCAATAAGGTTTTCGCTGGTAAATTCCAATGATTCGTCATCGCCATTAAACAGCACCACAATTCGTTCAAAGCGGCGATCGATGCTGCCACTGGAATCGGATAACTCCATTACAATCAGCCCAGGAATCTGGTCGGGTCCGGTGTTGAGGAAATTGAGATGTGCCTCTACGGACTCTGCATCAGACAAGCGGAACAGGGGAGAGCTGTTGCGAATCGCCAGCTGCTCGCGGAATAGAGCAGAGCTCCACAAGCGGTGCCGGCGCTCGGGAGCCAATTCCGGGTTTGCCAGTAAAGGTTGCATCAGGGACCAGTTATCTTCGTTTTTATCTGCGATAGGTAAACCCGCACCCCAATTATCGGTGGCGAGGCTGAAGTCCAGCGCATTAAACCAGTCACCGGAGTTGTAACTGTCCCGATCCATCGACTTTGAGCGCAGGAAATCCTGGCCTGCGTGGATAAACGGCACTCCCTGGGCGAACAGAACCAGGGAATTACTGAATGCCTGGATACGCACTCGTTCAGCCAAGTCGGCGCTGTCACTGGCTTTGATCTGTACTCCGTCGAACAGCGTCTCGTTGTCGTGGGCGGCAATATAATTAATGGATTCCTGCGGGTCGGCGGTATAGCCGGTGGGCTGGCCGTTATAGACCAGCTCGCTGCCGGTAATGATATTGCCGTTGGCATCTTCAAAAGGATAATCCGCCAGGTTGCCGGCTAGGGAAACGCGGACTTTATCTGCCAGGGTTAGCAGTGTGGCACGCTCATCTTCTCCCTCAAACTTACCGTTGCTGTCGGTGAACAGACCGGTACCAAAGCCCTGCTCCTCAAAGCCTCCGAAGGGGTTGCCACCACGCACGGAATCGCGCAGGCGGTCGTTAAAGGTGCCGATACCGCTGCCGGCCATATTGCCCTGGCGGGCCTGTACAAAGCGAGCATCGTCAGCCACCTCGCCAAAATTCCAGCCCTCGCCGTACAAATAGATAGCGTTGCCATCGACACCATCGGCTGCCGGGGTCAGTGATTGCAGTGCCGCTTGCGCCTTGAGGATATTGTCGAGGCTGTGATGTCCCATCAGATCGAAACGGAAGCTGTCCACCTTGTAGGCCTGGGCCCAGGTGACCAGGGAATCGATCATCAGCTTTTCCATCATGGCGTGCTCACTGGCGGTATTGGCGCAGCAGCTACTCATTTCCACACCGCCTTCCAGATTGCGGCGGTGATAATAGCCGGGGACGATTTTATCGAGTACGGAGTTGTCGTATTGGCCATAGGAGCTGGTGTGGTTGTAAACCACATCCATTACCAGTCGCAGGCCGGAGCGGGATAGCCCCTGCACCATTTGACGGAATTCGCGAATGCGTGCAGGTCCATCGGGAGCGCTGCTATAGCTGCCTTCGGGGACCGTGTAGTGCAATGGATCGTAGCCCCAGTTAAAGCCATCGGTATCGCGAATTGCATCTACCTGGGCCTGCTGCTCGCTGCTGTCCGATGCGTAGTCTGAGAGGTCCGGTGTTTGCTGCTGCTGCATGCGATCCTCATTGACTGTGGCAAAGTCAAAGGCCGGCAGCAGGTGGATATGAGTGAGGCCGGCGCGGGCCAATTTATTGAGGTGGCGCATGCCGTCGCTGTGCTTGCGGGTGAAAGCCTTGAAGGTGCCGCGCTCTGCTTCGGGGACAGTTTGATCCGCAATACTGAAATCGCGTACGTGCAGCTCGTAGACACTGATATCTTCCGGCTGGGTTAACCTGGGCTTGCGCAGGCGGTCCCAACCGCGCGGCTTCAGGTCCCGGTCATCCAGCTTGACGATCTGGCTTTTGCCGCTATTGATGGAGAGACTCAGGGAGTAGGGGTCGGTGACCAGGTTGGTTTCAATCTGACGGCTGAAGTAGGAATACACCTCGACCTCGTAGAGGTAAAAGCTGCGGTCCCACTGCTTATCGATATCGGCACTCCAAACCCCGGTAGATTCATCGCGCAGCATGGATACCACGTGATCGGCGCTATCGCTGCTGGGGTCTGTAAACAGGTGCAGCTTTACTGCCCTTGCAGTGGGTGCCCAAAGATCGAGTTGGATACTCTCCTCGCGGACACGGGCACCGAGTTCACCGTCGTAGTAGAAGCGGTCATCGAGGGCTCCGGCCATCTGCACACCAGTTGCATCCAGTAACTTGCCCTTCGCATCGTAAGCGGCGAGTGCGAGTTGCTGGGTGACCAGATCACTGATGGAGGCCTGCCCTGGCAATTGCCAGGCACTGAAACTGGCCAGGTGCGGGAATTTTTGTTGGGCGCTGCCGGGCAGGGTGGCGAGAGGGGGGAGATCGATGGTGCCATCGGAACGGATATCACCGTCCTCCAGTTTTAGCTCGGCGCTGTTGCTGTAGTGCAATTTAACCTCGATACCTTCCTGCACCTGGATATCCCAGGCAAAGCTGCTGGTATCCACCCAGTGAGCTCTATCGCTGCTCAGGTCACCCTTGGCGAAGCCATCACTGCTGACGGAGACTTCTTTACTATTCGAGTCAAAAGCAAAGTAGATTTCGTCGTAATCGGCAGCCACGGTAAAGCTGACGTTAGCTCCATTGTTGCCGTAGCTCTCCTCCCAGCCTTCGTGCAAGGCTACCTTGAATTCATAGGAACCGGCAGGCAGTGCTGAGGTGATAAAGGTGTAGGTGCCATCTCCATCGGCATCCTGCATCCAGCTGCGCAGGCAACTGGGTTGCCAGTCTCCCGGGCACCCCAGCAGGGATTGGAAGTTGCCGGCTACAGTGGCGACCACGCTACTGTGGTTGTCGGTGATCCAGTGACTCTCGTGGTCGTAGATAAATTTAACTTCGCGGGCCTCATCCAGGCTAAGGGAAATATTACCGCCGTCCCTCTGGCCGCCCCAGCCATAATTTTCATCCCAGCTGCTGTTGAGAGCGGCTTTGTACTCCCAGTTGCCGGCGGGTATCCAAAAGTTGCCTTGCCATTTGTCGTCTTCGCTGTCATAGCTGAGCAGGGTGGCGACACAACCTGGTTGCCAGTCGCCATCGCAGCCCAGTTGGCTTTGTAGGTTGCCGGGAATATTGACCTCTGTGGGGTCTGGTGTGTCAGATGCCCACACCGGTATTTGGATGGAGCAGAAGACTGCCCCCAGAATCAGCCCCGCCTTTGTGCCGGGCCCTGTAAATTTTGTTGTTGGCATAGCGCTTCCCATTTTTTTTGTACTTGTTGCGGTTCTCTCAGTTGGTATTGAATCGCAGTCACGCATTGACGGCCTCCCACCCCGAGGAGGTGGAGGTCTGGGGGAGGTGGTTGGGGGTGTCATAAAAGCTTTATAAATTCGTCACTTGGTGGAAGCACCCGCAGGAGAAGATGCTTCTCGAGTAAACGCGATGGCGAAAGAAAAAGCCGGATCTATACTCAACTGATCGGGTTATGGTGAGTCGAGAAAGGTGATGCACTCGCTGTAATCGGATTCGAAGGCCGGCTTTTGCCGGCTTTGCTTTTTGTGGCGGGGCAATTACTAAGAGGCTTCCCGGGATTATCCTTGCTCCTATCCCCGGGTAGTGCTAATTTGCCCATAGCCCGCCAGGTACTTTGGCGGAATCCAGAACTCAATGACTGCGGAGGATGATTGATGATTGTTACAACCCTCCGTCGGGTCCAGTAGCAGCCTCCAGCTGCCCACGCCCGGCGATAGATTCCTAGACGTCGGGCTTTCCCTGAGAAAGCTCTGTTGGCCGCGTATCTGCGGTCGCTTGGTGCTTTGTTGCGCCCAGAGGGTTTCAATCTTGAGTAAATCTCACTTTACCCGCCGGTCTGTTAATAGATTCGGCACTAATTCCCTATCTATCAAAATTGAGCGGGAAGCTTCTCCGCTACAAAAACTCGGTTGGAAGTCTTTTTTCCAACAGCAGCTGACGCTCGAAGAACTCGAGCAGTGTTTGCCGCTGCGGATTATGGCTGTACACCGCAGTCGCCTGGAATTGGCCGGCGAGCAGGGGGCTGTGTCCCTTCCGCTAACCGGGAGTCTTGTGGCTAATTTGCCCGCAGTGGGGGATTGGCTGTTGCTAGAGAAGAGCAGTGGATATTTCGTGCGTTTGTTGAGCCGCAGCAGCCAGTTTGAGCGCATGGCACCTGGGGGGCATCAGGTGCAGATGATCGCCGCCAATGTCGATAGTGTTTTTATTGTTTCGTCCCTGAATGATGACTTTAACCTCTCACGTATTGAGCGCTATTTGGCTCTGGCTCGGGAGTCCGGTTGCAGCCCACACCTGATACTGACTAAGGCCGATCTGTGTGAAGACATTGCCCCTTTTCTTCAGGCTTTGCGCCCATTCGGTGAATTACCTGTTGCAATGGTAAATAGCCTGGATCGAGAAAGCGTGGCACAGCTGCGCCAGTGGTGCTTACCTGGGGAAACTATCGCGCTGTTAGGTTCTTCTGGAGTGGGTAAATCCACTTTGCTAAATGCGCTGTCTGGCGAATCCCTGGCTGAGACTGGTACCATTCGCGAAGCCGATAGTAAAGGGCGTCACACTACACGGAAACGCTCTCTTCACTCCCTGAGTTGGGGAGCGCTGTTACTCGATAGCCCTGGAATGCGGGAGCTAGGGTTGGTGCATGTTGAAGATGGCGTGGCGGAGACTTTTTCTGATATTGAGGCCTTGTCCAGAGAGTGTCGCTTCTCTGACTGCCAGCACCAGTCAGAGCCAGGCTGTGCGGTACAAGAGGCAATAACGGGCGGTTCGTTGGATGATCGGCGCTTGCGCAATTGGCAAAAACTGCAACAGGAACTAAGCCGTAACGGTCAAACTCTCGCGCAGAAACGGGCAGGGGAGAGAGCGCTATCCCAGATGTATCGATCTGTGCAAAACCAGGCACGTAAACACAAATATTCAGAGGATTAATAGAACTGGCGCCCGGGAATTTTCCCGGGTGCTTCTCAATTAATGAGAGAGTTTTAACGTGACAACGCCTAAGATAATGAGCAAAACTCCCAGGTAGCGTCCAAGGCTGGTGGAGTCTCCAAAGAACAGCACTCCTACCGCAAAGGCTCCGGCGGCACCAATTCCTGTCCAGACCGCATAGGAAGTACCAATAGGTATCTCTCGCTGCGCCAGCCACAGAAGAAATCCACTGACCCCAATAAATACCACAGCCATAACCACACCCAGAAGGCGGGTGTTACTGCCCTGTGAAATTTTCAGTCCCAGCACCCAACCAATTTCGCATAGTCCGGCGAGTATTAAGTAGAACCAGGCCATGATATTCCTTTAAAGAGACTCGGCGATTTGCTTCTAGCGGAGAAATCAATGTTGACATGTCAGTAAACAAGTCTTTCCCGTATTAGAACAGATATAGTTGAGAATAGCTGAGATGGCTTTATTGAAAGTCAGGTGGAGAGCTGTGCCTCGCTCCCATCCAGTAATTAATCTCAAAGTGCAGCCGGACCTGTTTGAGTTCTTAAAACGCTATCTATTAGTTACATTGCCAAGTGCATTGTTTCGGAGGAAGTTGGAGCATGCTAAATAAATAAAATCTTTACTGAGAGGGCTTTGCATCGTTTTCCAGATGAAATCTGGAAAACGATAAAACTGTGCGAAAGTCTATTTAAATCAGAGCCCAAACTTGCGCGAAATGAATTTTTCTATATCATTGTAATGATAATTATTATCATTTGGTGCTGATTCAACACCCCTGTAAATTTAAAATAACTATCAGATAAAGTAATTAAAACTTATGTCAAATAGATTGCCACCTGAATGGGCCAAGCAAGATGCAATAATGCTCACTTGGCCCCATGCGGATACTGATTGGAAACCGATACTAAGCGAAGTAGAAGCGGTTTATGTTTCTATTTGCGAAGCTATAACTGCTCGGCAAAAACTGGTAGTCGTTTGTCATGATGAGGTTTTAAAAATACATATTAGCCAGTTATTACATAGGGCTAATGTAATAATTCAGAATATTCAGTTTGTTATTGTTGCCACAAATGATAGTTGGGCGAGAGATCATGGCCCAATTTCAGTAGTGAACAGCCAAGGAGAAGTTGTTGCTCTCGATTTTACGTTTAATGGATGGGGAAGCAAATACCCGGCTGATTTAGACAATCAGATTAACCAGGAAATGTTTAAGCAATTGGGTATCTGTAATTGGCGAAAAATTGACGTCGTTCTTGAAGGTGGAGCAATAGATATTGATGAAAAGGGCAACCTTTTAACGACTGAGCGCTGTCTGCTAAATAAAAATCGTAACCACCGCATGACAAGAGCGGATATCGAGGGACTGCTAAAAACTGAGTTAGGTGCAAAGAATATTCTATGGCTGGATCATGGCGCATTAGAGGGCGATGATACAGATAGTCATATCGACACTCTTGCACGGTTCGCACCTGGCCAAACTATTGTCTATCAGGGCTGTAATGAAAGTGGTTATCGTTTTTTTGATGAGCTTGAGAAAATGAAGCAGAGTTTAGTACAAATGCGCTCGCTTGATGGGAAATCATTTAATTTGCTGGAATTACCATGGCCTAGCGGACAAGCAAATGTAAGTGGCGAGCGTTTACCTGCCACTTATGCCAACTTTCTAATTATCAATGATGCGGTACTAGCTCCTGTATATGATGTTGAAGAAGATACTGAGGCGTTACAAACTCTCCAGGTGGCATTTCCGGAGCATCAGATAGTTGCGGTTAATTGCCGGCCCATTATCGAACAGTTCGGTAGTTTGCATTGTTTAACTATGCAGCTGCCGAAAAACCTCTTGGCTAATTAGGCGTTAAAAATAATTTTTTGCATCTAATCTAAAATTAAACAATCTAGCGAATTTATTAATGAGTAACATAGTTAAAGTGGCACTTGTTCAACAAAATAACACTGTTGATTGCCAACAAAATATTGATAGGTCAACTCAGGGGATACGTGCCGCAGCGAGTGAAGGTGCTGATTTAGTAGTGCTGCAGGAGTTGCATCGTAGCCTGTATTTTTGTCAGTCAGAAGATGTGAATTTATTCGATTTAGCTGAGACGATCCCTGGACCCAGTACGGATTATTTTGGAAGACTTGCAAAAGAACTCGGCGTGGTCATAGTGACTTCTCTATTTGAAAAGCGTGCTGCAGGTATTTATCACAATACTGCAGTGGTATTGGATAAAGATGGCTCTATTGCCGGAAAGTATCGAAAAATGCATATTCCGGACGATCCTGGATTTTACGAAAAATTTTATTTCACGCCTGGTGATTTAGGCTTTGAAGTTATAGATACGAGTATTGGCAAGTTGGGCATATTGGTTTGTTGGGATCAATGGTTTCCTGAAGCTGCCCGACTGATGGCAATGGCTGGAGCAGAATTACTGATTTACCCAACCGCAATTGGATGGGACCCGCGCGATGATGCGGCTGAGCAGCAACGGCAACTTGAAGCCTGGAAAATTGTACAAAGGTCCCACGCGGTAGCGAATGGCGTACCAGTTATTAGTTGTAATCGTGTGGGCCATGAAAGTGATTCCAGTGGAAGTTCTGCCGGCATTGATTTCTGGGGTAATAGCTTTATCTGCGGCCCACAGGGCGAGCTACTTGTCTGTGCAAGTGAAAGTGATGGTGAGATACTAATTGCGAATATAGATATGGAGAAAAGTGAACAAGTACGCCGTATTTGGCCATACTTGCGAGATAGACGTGTCGATCATTACCAAGACTTAACGAAAATTTACCGTGATTAAGAGTTGATAGCTTGGGTCTGCCAGATTTCCTAGAAATTAGCAGACCCAATTTACTAAATGGCTAGTGGTTCGCGACACTGCTGAAGTTGTTGAATTAGGTATCTATCTCTAGCTAGTATTTCTTTACAGTCATCACCAAACCATTCCAGTGAAGCTTCAATGTTGCGGACTCTCTTGTCTGGATGTTGACTAATATGACTTACAAATTCCTGATAGTTAACAGCGCCATCAAACAGCGGGACAATACCTTCCCGCGAGCCAGAAGCAGAATATACATTAGCAGGCGAGAACACATTCAGGAATTCTGCAGAACTTACATTCTTTAAGTGGATATGATTAATATTATCTTTTAAAGCCTCAAAAGCTGGGATCACTTCAGTTTTTGATTCCCAGACATGGAGTACGTCAAAATTGATTTGAAGATTGTCACAAGCAACGCTCTGTAATAAATGCTTTGTTGCTGGGACGGAATCCGCATATGTATTGGGATGTGTTTCAATAATCAAATTGAGGTCATGTCGGGACATCCAATGACAGACCTTGCGCAACGTCTTTGTTAATCGTGCAAAGCCATGCTCAGATATGTTTGCGCTTGCTTCGGAGCCGGCAAAAGTCCTAATTTTCTTAGCGCCCCAATGTTTTGCTAAGTAACATAAATGTTCTACTTGTTTATGTAACTCTGCTTCAGTGGCATATAGCGCTAAATAATCACTTAACATCGTGATTTTTAGGCCGTAGTCCGCCAACCAATCTTTATTATATTCTGGTTGAGAGGCGAGATTTTTTGCGTGAGTTCCCCACAATTCAATACCCTGAAAATGATTATGCTTCGCCCACTTTGCCAAATGATCAATTGAAACCAGTTGATGGCGAAAAGAGATTGTACAGATAGATAAAATCATATGCACACCTCATTGGAACGTTCTTTATTAGTAATAGCTACATGGTTTTGCCATTGTTGAAATAATGTATGTAGCTGACGTTTGATTTTAAATTCTCGCTGATCTTGTTGATCCAGTAGCTGCATGATTTCTGTTTTAATATCTGTCGATGATTCGGATGGATAGTTTCCTTCAGTAGCGTAATTCGCAATTTTCATAGAGCGAAATTGAATCTGTTTATAGGTGGAAACTAACTCTTCAATAATGTTGCACCATGTTTCAAATTCATCAAAATCCAAATTCAGCTGCAACATAAAATATGCTAAGCCATGTTCGTAGGCATACTTTCGAATAGCCAATACGGGAAGCTGAGTGAGAGCATGGCTTAAATTAGAGGGGCAGAGCTGACTTTCAGGAGCCAAATGTGCCTTGACAATTTTTCGCACAGCATCCGTCATCGGATTATTGTTTAAGTTCAAACAGGAAGTAAAATAGTCATGAATTGCCTGATTGGAGCTTGGTTTAATTTGGCTGCTATCAAAGATATAACCGCCAGCAACAGCATCCGACTCAATTGCGTGTAATACTTGTTTTTTATTTTGCTCTCCTTCCCAGCGAAAATCAGGATCCCACATAAATAACATTTCTGGATTTTGGCTATTTTCCAGCATTACGTAGTGAGGGAATGGATTCTGGTTAAACTTATTTTCGCGTTCTGGCAACCTATACATATCTAGCATTACCATTATGTTCTGACTGGCAGATTTATTGTCTAGTAATGTTAGTAAGGCATTAATATTATCGCTTTTGGATAAGCCTTGGTTGTACCAGGACTTTACCTCGACACCATAAATTTTCTCGAACCAGTTTCGAAAGAAGTCATGGTTCAAATTCTCAGCGTGATAGTTGATACAATAATCATTATCAACTACAACATCGGCGTCCCATACACCAAAATAAAATGGTCTATGGTCAACATAATCATTTGCTTTGATACACTCGCATAGACAACTCACAAAACAATGTACTTTAATATCCTCAAACTCTTCTGTCTGCTCTTCAGCTTGTTCTGCTGGAGCTATTTCGACTCCTGATTTCTCTTGAGGATCGGTATGTTTGGGAGAAGCGCCATTCTCGCTCTTATAGTTAACCCGGCCTAATATAAACTCACTAAAGCTATCGACTGTATCAAAATCCTTCAAGTTCAAGGCATCATCGGGTATATCAATTCCCAGCTTTAATTCCAAGCTAATAAGTACTTGCAGGATCAGTACGGAATCAAGGTATAAATCTTCATTTAGCTTGGAGTGAAGCTGAACATCTTCTATATGTGTTAGATTCAACTCATTAGTAAGTATGCTCTGAATCGAATCTACTATTTCAGTCTTTTGCATAATTAATATATTGTTTGTTTGCTCAATAGATAGCCCCTACTTACTAGTTGGCTCTTTCAGCTTGTTTTCCTTCACTACTTTTATTTGTTCTGGTTAGTATGTTCTGTTGATAGTTCAGCGAAATCTGCTTACGGTTCACTTTACTGTTAGCCATTCGCATTATCTCATCGACCGGCTGTAATATTTGCGGTACTTGAAATAGTGCTAAGTGTTGACTGCACCATTGGCGTAGTTCGGAGGGGTCTATTGCTGGGGAAGCGACATACTGTAGGCAAACTCGTTGGCCCGCAAATTGATCATCTATCTTAAACACCACTACATCATTAACTTGCGGGTGTTCAAGTATGATATCTTCTACTTCTACAGGATATACATTTAGCCCTGATACGATGATTGTGTCATCCATTCGTGCAAGAAAATGCAGCCGACCATTTTCACTCAAATAGCCGACATCCTGTGTTTTAACAGTTTTAATTCCTGATGCAGTTTTTACATAAGCAACTATCTCTTGCTGCTTATTGTCGAGATTACCACAGGTAATTTCGACATGAGGTAATGGCTTTCCTTGATCGTTAGCAGCAGATAAATCTTGTCCTATACTAATACAGCCCGCTTCAGAGCATCCATACTGTTGATATAAGTTTTCTACACGTGCCTGAATCTTCTCAAATACCTGTTGTGGCATAGTGGAACCTGAAGTCATAGCAGCAAATAGTTTGCTATTGGCCGGCCATAAACGTAATAATCCCTGCAACATTACCGGAGAAGAATACAAAAGCGGACGCTGACAACTCTGCAGCTTCTTGATAAGATATTTAGGATTGATATTACTAATTATCAGTGGTGACTGACCTCGATTCAGAGCAACCATTACGCCACAAATTAATCCATATGAATGGGTAACGGGACAAGCGACAACTGGAGTCATGCTGTCCGGGTCGCTGAAAGCCTGGCAATAACTCTTTACCTCAATATCAATATCCGCCCAGCTTCGCAATATGCATTTTGGCTCACCTGTGGTGCCGGAGCTCATTTGAATAATACCTGCTTCAGATTTATTCAAATTAGTTGCCGGTAGCTCAATTAATCCTGCTAAGTCACCATAAATCAGCAATTCGCAGCCAGCTTTTTCTGCCATACGCTTTGCAGTATCCTTTGGAACACTGGGGTGGATAGGCATGGCAGATTTTTTCTTTGACTTTAAGTAATAACATAGAGTCAACCAAATAAAATTATCTTCAATACATACCGCAACAGCGTTACTCTCATTAATAGTATTTATTGATACATAGGACTGCTGTTGCTCGTTAAAGTCTTCTTTACTATAAAACTTATCATTTATTGTAAGCATAGGGTTTTCCTGGTACTGCTGGCACTGATATTGATGTCTTGGAGGTTTCCTTTTGGGCATCATGTAAAGCAGCGTCTGCTAACGGATTTCTTATGTGATGATGAAATTCTGTTTCACGATTCCCGCGAAATTTCTTATCCAATAGTGATTCGGTTTTAATTTCCGGCTGGAATAAATCGATTTGGGCTATGCGCTTTTGATCAGTTAAATTTGATTGCTGATATTTCCTAAAGCTCTGATAAACTAATTTCCAAAATTCACTTTCTGGAAATTGGTAGTAATCTTCAAGTAATACGGCCAGGTCAGATAAATTAAAAACCAATAAGGTATCTACTAAAAGTTCGCGCAAAGCTTCGACACTTTCCATCCAATAATATTGGTTTGGCCCGCCAAAACTATATTCTTCCTCGAAGTCAGTAAAAGTAGGCGCTAATTCCGGTTGTGCTAAGTAATTGTGAACGTACTCCATGCTTTCATGAAAATCGCGCACTATAACTTTTTCAGGCCAACCATCTTTATGTTGCAATAAGATATTTTGCCCGTGCGCCTCAATTGCAATACCGTGATGAACTAGTAAGTGCCATATGGGAATAACCACCTTTTCGAGCAGGTTCTCCAACCAACTATGACAACCATATTCGGCAATCCAGGGCTCGATAAAAGGGCTGCCATCTTGTTCTATTATACTTAGGGCTACAAAAGGTATTACATTTTTCTCATCACAGTATGAGAGGAGGCTCTGTCGAAAGATTACACCCAATTGACCATCAAGATTCTCAATCCATTCCTGATGTTCAGTGCCATCATTTGTAGGCCTTATTCCGGCGTACTCCGCCAGCAAAATCATATTTTGCTTCAGGTAGTTATCCGACTCCAGAATTTGTATTAACCAGTTTGATATAGCAGGTGCAGTACAAATGGTGTGACTTTCTATAGTGCGTAGTGAAGAAGTATTAATTATATTCAGAGGTAGTTTTATATTAGCTTTTTCAGGATGGCTAATATTTAATAATGTACGAATAGAAATGCTGGCTTGATATTGATCGCCAGCCTCTCCAAGGTAAAATACTTGTCCATCAGCAATAGCGGGCTCAAGTTTATCTTTTAAAAACTTCCACTGCCATGGATGGATAGGCATCAATGAAAATGCAGTACTATCGGAAGTTAGATTTTTAATTTGTGTATTTAACTGCTGGTAACATTGTTCACCAAGCTCAGTTTCCCAAAATATTTTTTCAGTTACAGAGTTAAATCGACGCTTCAAATAGCATCGTCTAATCGCCAACCAATGTAGTTGAAAATTATTGCCAAACTCTGGACCATAAAGTTTATGATCAAGCTCACTAAACCCAGTTCGTGCCTTGAAGCATGGATGATAAGGGTGCCCTTCATCAATTGCAGACTCTAACTGGGTATATGTTAATTCACGACGGCTTATATGGCGGTTTAAATGCTTATTGTTCCACTGGCAAAGTTTAACAGTTTGTTCGAGCTCAATTGCCAGCTTTTTCTTTACTACTACTGAAGTAGGCAAGTCCTCAACAAGGGCATTTAGTGTTATTGGTTGCCAATCAATGCTTTGAGATATATTTTTTATCCATTGTGCCTGAAGTTTTGTATCTACATGCTTTTCATCTCTTTGAGAAAAAAACATTTCTTCTGCATTGATTCTAATTCGACTAAAACCAGAAATTCTTCCTGAAGCACGATAAAAAGATCTTCCTAATGTAAAATAGAAAAAACCATCGTGATAAGAGTAATCACAAAGATGCTCGAACAACAATGCTTCCAAGAGCTGGCGAATCACTCTTTTTTCTTCAGCTAAGTGGCTGTCAGAATTTTTATAAGGAGAGATTTCTAAGTCTTGTTGAGATAAATGCTGCTGTGGGTTAACTGTGAGCAAGAGTCACCTCGTTAACTTGCTTATGGGTAGTCAAGCTTTCTTGATGCAGGTCGAAGAAAGGATTTCGTATATTAGTGTAAACAGCTAATTCTTTTTCCGCTTCCAGCTCATCAACATCTTCAACGCGAGTTAGAAGGTTTCCCTTGCAGGGAATACTAGAATTATTAAATAATCTATCTGTAAAGTTTTTGCCGACGCTTGTCAGTACCCTAGAATTTAGGAGATTAAGCTTGCTGTAACTTAATTTTAATAGTTTATTCTCATCAATAAGGCCATCTTGTCCCATACGGCCAATAATTGAGAATAACTGATTGACAAAAAGATAGTATCCAAACCGGTCTGCAATCATATTGTCAGGATAAAATAAGTCAGGATTATTCCTCAACTCAGGTACAGCTTCGAGCAACTTATCCTGCATTTTTTCCGACAGGTAGAAACCTTGATTGTCTCGATAGTAGTATCTAATTGGGCAGTCATCATAAATAGTTAATAGAGAATTTTGTTGGTGAGCCTCTAAACCAATACCCTGACTATCGTAAAGTCTAATTGTTGGTTCAATTGCACATTGCCAATAACAATTAAACCATTTTAACGCTGCTTCTTCTGCGCTAATGCCCTGCTTGGAAGCCAAGCTTAAAACTTGCTGAGCTAATTTAGACTGAGTTCCGGATAAGATAGGGTCTTGTACCAATGCAGCGATTGAAACTGTGGGTAGTTCTAGACTGTTTGTATCTTTATTGAATGGATTTTTCCGTATAATAGTTTCAAAGCCTGTTTCCTGCATATTAGGTAATTTAACAGTAATAAAGGCAGGATCTTCAATTAAAACAAACTGTGGAAATTTTTTCTTGAAGTTGCTTAATGAGAACAACTTTCCAACATTTAATCCCGGATCTAATTCGTGAGCCATATTTTTTCTTAGCGAATTAGTTATTTTTACAGGGATCGAGAGCTTAATCATATAATTCAGCTCACTGCAGTACAAAGTGCGGACAGAAGAAGTGGGCGTAAACATCTTACCCATAAGACCTAAGTCGACAATTAATCCGTCACGTTGTAAATGCTGAACATAGTCCTGGTGTAACAGCCACTGTGCTTGTAGGGGATGTACAGGTATTAGTTGTTTATCGATATCGATATCGATATCAATATCGGCCCCTAATATGTTATTGATAATTTCCTCAACGCTCTCGTCGAGTAAAGAATCTTGCTCCAGAAGATCTTTTGACACGGCAAAAAAGTGTAATTGAAATTTAGATTTCAATTCCGGCGTATACTTTTCATGTTGCCAAGAGTGAATGCCTTGGCGTGACTTGGGTGTTGGATGAAGCCAATGTCCAAATAACAGGGACTGTTCAGAACAAATATAATCGGAGCTATTAAGTGTAGGATCATCTAGTCGCTTAGTAAGATAATCCTGCATGATTTGAAGACTTTCTAAAGTGCGATTTAATAGTTCTATTTTGTTGGCTGGAGTATTTGGCTTATTGTTTTGGTTATTATCTTTTGCATAAATGTTATCTATTAACATCATAATCGCAGAAGTAAAATCTATGGGTTGCCAATTCCATTGGTTTGCTAATTTGCGATAGCTTTTAGTAAATACATGTCGACCGACAATTGAACGATAAGAAGCCTCTAAAGCAAGTGTAACTCCAGTTCCGTTCAAATAAAGTTCTAGTGCATAACCATTTTCTTCTTCAAGGGCCACACCAGTTTGTAATTGCCAATCAGAGCTTGTATGCCAAACACCGGGGTCAACTTCTCTTATATATGCATTAGCAAATGCTTGAAAAGAAGCCTTTTCCGCCAGCTCTTTTGCGGTGAATGGCATGACGATATTCTCCTGGAGATACTAAGTAAAAGAACTTACTCAGATGATAATGATACACATTCTCACCAGCAAGTAAGTTTACAATTGTTACTATTGTTTTAGAGCTGTATCTCACTTGGCGTTACTTAGACTGAAGTTTGATTCACTTTCAGCTTCGTAGGCCTGTATTGGTAGCAAAAATAGGCGGCCAACAAAAAGGTGCACCATTCTGCTAATGGCAGTGCAACAATAAATGATAAATCACTTATTGCTGCTGGTAATAAGTGCCAGCTGGGCAACATATAATAAAAGGCAATCAAAAATACAGCGGGGAATAATAAGCTGCGGTTAATAGCAATTAAAGCTGAAGGTTTTGGTTTGTGTATTGCTGTTAAGTAACAGGTTAAGACGATGTTAGTCCCATTAATTAAAAATAGTGGAAGCAACAATGGCAGCAATTGCATGCTGACTTGGGATATTTCCTGATCTTGTTCATTGGTAAACCAACTCAGAACAGTTTCTGGCCAAAAAACGAGCAGTGCAACGATTATGATACCCAGGCAGATGGTACTTAATATTGCAATTGACAAAAAAGATTTCACTCTATTTAAGTGCTGAGCTCCAAAATTTTGACTGACAACGATATGAAGTGCATCTGCTAAACCATAACTAAGCATGACACTTAAGAAAATGAAGTAATTGACCAGAGTAAATGCCGCTACACCATCTACGCCTAGCCGCATTATCATTAAAGTATTTAGAATGAAAAAAATAATACCAACAGATATCTCGTTTATAAACTCTGATATACCGTTATAAGCTGAGTTAAGAAGTAGTTTCCAGTTTCTTTGTTGTAATTCAAACTTAAGTGTTCTTTTCTTGCTAAAAAAATAACGGCTCAATACTAAAAATTGTATAACTTGTGCTATTGCAGTTGCATAAGCAGCCCCAGCTAATCCGAATTCCAAGTATACGATAAACCAGGCATCGAGAATAATATTGAGAACAGCGCCGATTACTAAAGCACATGTGGCTAATATCGGATGGCCATCAGCACGTACAAAATAATACAGCACCATTGTGGTTAACTGTAAAATGAACACCCAGCGAATGACGTCGAAATATTCCCTTGCTAATACAGCAACCTGGGCTGAAATATTGAGTATTTCAAAAAGTAAATCGTTGAAGGCTAAGCTGCCCAGCGCTAACAGAGTGTTAATAACCACAGCGGCAATAAGGGATTGGCTGAAGATGGCGTTTGCTGTTTTCGGATCTTTCTCACCTATGGCTTTACCTACGCTCACAGCCCCGCCTATTGCCAGCATGATGGCAATAGCTATCAACAAGGTGAAGTACGGGATCATTAGAGTGATTGCAGCGAGAGCGTCTGTACCTATGGTGTTGCCGACAAAAAAGCCATCAATCAGGTTGGCGCTTGTTATTGCAACTAAGCCGACTATTGAAGGTAGCACATAGTAAAAAAAAGTCTTGACGATACGACCGGAAAGCGCTGGATTTTGGGCTGACATTAAAGTGTCTCAAATCATGAGAAAATAGGTTCTGAGGCAGTATTATATATTCCACTTGTTGCAAATGATAGTGATTATCATTAATATCGGTGAATTTAGGTTGATACATAAAGCTGCATTGTGAAGTTTTGATGTTCTAAATGTGAATAGATTTTTGTTTGAGCCAATGCAATATTGTGTTGGGCACTAAGCATGTTGGTGGCGTGTCCCGTGCAATGGTTGTACAGGAAGTGCGCAGCAGTATTGATGTTTTGCAGTGCTAAATGTCTTGGTAAGTCATATGTGTATCCATTGAAAATAGTTTAGAAAATGTACTATTAAAATTACTGTCAGACGTCAAAAGTAAGAGCTATGTGTAGGTTCCAGTCGGGTTCCCCCATATTAAGGTCGTCGGTGGGCGAGAGTATTTTTGCGCTATGAATAATTTTGGATTCAAAAAATTCAAGTTTTAATTTGGTTGTGGATAAGAGGCTGTTGTGGCAACTGCGCATATTTTAATATTGGAAAGTGATACTAAAATAAGCAGACAATTGAGCGGCACTTTGCAAAAGCAAGGATTTAATGTCACTCAATGTCAAGATGTTAGTGAAGGGTTGATGGTAATGCCCGCAGACTATTTTGATCTTATTTTAGTTAATGCGTTTTTGCCCACCAATGATGATTTATCACCTTTACAGGCTATACGTAGCTGGGGGCAAACGCCTGTAATTGTTCTCTCTTCAATTAATACAACGGCAAAAAGGATAGAGAGCTTTCGGCAAGGGGCTGATGATTTTATATCCAAACCGATTGATTCCACCGAGATAGTGCTGCGTGTAAACGCAATACTGCGTAGAACTCACAAGGGGGAAAGTAACATTGAGGGTGAGATTGATGTCGATCATTTAAGGTTATTAAAATCAAAGCAGCAGGTTTTTTATAGGGGAGATAAGTTAGCATTTACACCTATTCAGTTTCGACTACTTTGGATACTCGCTGAGAACCGATTCAAGGTAGTTAGTAAGCAATTTTTATATCGTGCGGTACTCAACAGGCAATTTTCCCGTTATGATCGAAGCCTTGAGATGCATCTTAGTCGTATCAGGAAAAAGTTTATTGAAGTTGGTATATCGGCTGACCGCTTTGCTACGATTCATGGCAAAGGTTATAGATTTTCATAATAAAAGACTAGCTTAAGTTAAACGGTAAATTTAGGTGTACTAAGTATCGGTTTAGGCATTATTCAAGTATTTTCTCCTTTCTAAAATTCTAATCAGGCTTGTTTAACATTAGCAAGCTTAAAGCTGTCTTTGAGTTCAAAACGTTTTAATTATCGACGGTTTTTATTGGCTATTATGCTGCCGTAACAATTGTAAAAGTGGTTTTTTTCGGCCATGAAAGCAATTAACATCTTTGATAATGATTATCATTACCAAAGATGTTAATTGCTGAATACATCTTTTCGTTTAAAAGTTGGCTCGGCATAAAGTGATTTAATTAAGAAGTGGGGATATGAGCACTATTAATAAAGTTGAGGCTGAGCATGATAGCCAATTTTTAGCTTTTTCAACGGTAATTCACATTGACAGTGAGAGGATGATTAGGCGTTTATGTAAGCACTTCGCTCACAAAGTTAATGCCCACTGGAGCAGCGATTGCGGCCATATTGAGTTTGATATGGGTTTCTGTGATATGAACGGAAGTGGAGATCAATTGGATTTGCGTTGTGGTGCTAACTCTGATGAGGAGTTAAAAGAGATCATAGATTGTATTGATTCCCACTTCTTACGATTTGCGCAAGGTGTGGAATGTTCACTTCAGTGGAATCTAATGAATTCTTAATGGTAAAAAGATGTTAGAGAAAGATAAACTCAAGAGTGAAGTTAATACTCAGTGGAATATAGCTGAGGCAGGGAATATTTATGGTGTTAACCAGTGGGGCAATGGTTATTTCGATATAGATTCACAGGGTAATGTTGTCGTAAAAAACCCTAGTGATGATGAGGCAGACGCTGTTCCCTTGATGCAAATTATAGAGGGTATGCAGGACCGCGGTTTACACATGCCTGTTTTACTGCGTGTCGAGAATATTCTTGATAAAAGTATTAGCTCACTTAATGAAACATTCCGTCAGATAATCGAAAAACTGGATTACCAGAATAAATACCAAGGTGTTTATCCAATTAAAGTAAACCAGCAGGCCCAAATTGTCGATGAAGTAGCTCAGTTTGGTTCTCGCTATCAACATGGATTTGAAGTTGGTAGTAAAGCCGAAATGATTGCAGCTTTATCCACTATCGAAGAACTAGATAGCCTAATTATTTGTAATGGCTATAAGGACCAAGAATTTATAGAATTGGGGTTAGAGGCAACAAAACTTGGATTGAAATGTATCTTTGTTATTGAAACCTTAACCGAACTGCCGATTATTGTAGAGCGAAGTCAAGCGTTAGATATTTTCCCTCATATTGGCGTGCGCGTTAAAATGACGACTCAAGTGAGTGGGCATTGGAGTGCTACTAGTGGTGAGAGAAGTGTATTCGGACTGTCATCAAGTCAACTTATACATGTGGTTGATTACTTAAACGAGCATCAAATGCTCAATTGCCTTGAGTTACTACATTGCCATTTGGGCTCTCAGATTCCTAACATCCGCGATATCCGCGGTGGTGTACTAGAAGCCTGTCGCTATTACTCCGATTTATGTAAAGAGGGCGCGGCATTAAAGTATATTGATTTAGGTGGTGGTTTAGCAGTTGACTACACCGGTAGACAGTCAAGTACTGGACAAAGCCGAAATTACTCACTTGAGGAATACTGCGAAGATATCATTGATACAATTAAGAGTACATTAGATAGTAATAACTTACCCCACCCGATAATTGTTACGGAGTCTGGTCGTGCTACTGTAGCCTACACATCAATTTTGCTCTTTAATATCCTTGATGTTGTAAGTTTCGACTCAGAAGAGTTAAAAGAAGCTGAGGAAGATGAGCATCAATTGCTTCAAAATATGCGTGAAATTCTGACTTATTTGAAGCCTCAAAGATTGCAAGAGTGCTTCAATGATGCGCAGTTTTATCGGGACGAAGTTCGCGAATTATTCAAGCGTGGCCAAATAGATCTTCGTGTTCGTTCTGTATCAGAGACAATTTATTACAATGTTTTGCATCGTATAAAAGAGACTCTTTCAGAAATGGAGCGAATACCTGAAGATCTGGAAGGCTTGGCAGATTCATTAGCTGATATCTATTATGGTAATTTTAGTTTATTTCAGTCCTTACCTGATAGCTGGGCTATTGATCAGTTATTTCCTGTTATGCCTATTCATCGACTAAATGAGACTCCAAGTCGGCGTGCTATCTTGGCCGACATTACCTGTGATTGTGATGGGAAAATTGAGCGATTCGTAGTCAACCAGGAAGTCGAAAAAACCTTACCTCTGCATTCAATAAAGCACGGCGAGGAGTATTACCTCGGTGTTTTCCTAGTGGGCGCTTATCAGGAAACTCTAGGTGATCTGCATAATTTATTTGGTGATACGAATGTTGTCAGTGTGAGACTGAATTCAGATGCCAGCTTTGAGTTTGTGAAAGAGGTTCATGGGGATACTATTGAGGATGTTCTAAGTTATGTCGAGTATCAGCCGCATGAAGTAAAGACGCGTTTTCGTAATAAGGTTGAAGCGGCTGTTCGCAGTGGGCGTATTAGTGCTCGTGAACGTCAGCAAATAATTAAGACCTTCAATGCAAGTATGCAAGGTTATACCTATTATGAAAGAGATTAGAATAGAGTAGAAAACAGTGAGAGACATGACTTATTTAAATCTTTATCTGTATATATGAAGGCTTAAATCTAAGTATGTCGACGATGCCAGGTCTTCGATCTGGCTAAAATATTTAAGCCCTACTCTGTGAAGTTAGCTCCTGACCACGTTAATAAATTTTTTGTTTTTATATAGTTATGCTGTTAGCACCTATCCTGATTTAGTGTTTTAGGTTTATATTGGTTACTTTAGCGCCAGATAATTTTCTATAGTGATAGTATATACAATTATACAGAATCTATTCTTCTTTGTGACTAGTGCAGAACTCTGAATATACTTACTTTTATACTTTAGTGTGCTTGTACTAGAAAGATAGCCTCTCTATAAAAATTGTTAAGAGTTTTGATCTTTCTTGTTTCTTTGTCTGATTGTTACTTCCATTTTTTATTGCGTAAAGAGTAACGAGAAGTAAAATATTAAATTTTACGCCATTTAGGGACCCTCTGATCAACGAAGCATTTTTCCAGAATTAAGCTGAGCTGCTTGAAAATTCACTTTATTACGCACAAATGTGTAATTTTCGCGTAATAGTCCCCTAATTTTCATCTGAAACCCTCAATAGGCGGGTTTCAGGCGAACCACCCCTAGGCAGCCAAGTATTTTCTCCCTATTAATAAGTTGGTAAAGCCTGCCAGTAAGCACAGCCTCTCAGTATTCTTTAGCAGTCCCCGATAGCGGACCTTGTCATAGCCAAATATCCGTTTGATGTAGCGGAAGGGGTGCTCGACCTTCGCTCTTATCTGCGCCTTGATCTTTTCCGCTTTACGAAGTGCATCACGCCCTGGAAGAGTTTTTAGCTTGCTCGGCTTCATTGCTATATACCAATCCGCCTCCCGCTCTTTCAACTCTTCACGTTTCTCCGCACCAATGTACCCAGAGTCTCCCCAGATTCTTTTCTCCTCCCCGTGGAGAACTCGCTCTGTAGTTGTGACATCATGCGAATTCGCTGCTGTTGTATCTATGCTATGTATTACTCCGAGCACATCATCAACCCCGATATGCATTTTCATCCCAAAATGCCACTGATTGCCTTTCTTTGTTTGATGCATTTCCGGATCACGTTCTTTCTTTTCATTCTTAGTTGAAGTTGGCGCAGAGATAATAGTGGCATCTACAATCGTGCCTTCACGCAGTACCATGCCATTCTCAGCAAGATGTTTGTTGATTTCATCAAAAAGAGCTGCACCTAGCTGATTGAGCTCCAGTAAGTGGCGAAAGTTAAGAATCGTTGTTTCATCGGGAATTGGGTTACTCAAAGTCAATCCAGCAAAACTACGCATGGATTCAATTTCATACAGTGCATCTTCCATAGCGGGATCACTGAGATTGTAAAATAGTTGCATGCAATGAATACGAAGCATGACACTCAATGGATATGGCTGTCGGCCAAGTTTGCCTTGTGGGTAACAAGGAGTGATCTGAGCCTCTAGTCGCTGCCATGGGATGAGGGTTTCCATTTGAGAAAGAAACTTCTCTCGGCGAGTTATACGGCGCTTTAGCTTATATTCTGCTTCGGCAAAGGTGACTTGGTGCATGATTCATCGTAGTCTTGATGGGTAGGTGAATATTACCAAATTGACTCAGAATTATTCAGAGGTTCCTTAGTAAGGAAACTAGGGCTAGCTAATATTTATAAGGATTATGAATATGATTTTCTGATATTATCTGATCACAACATAAAATATTCTATCTTTTAAAGAATAGGGATGTGGACTTGAGGATCATAAATAAGATCACTTTGGGTTATATTGCACTGGCTCTGCTTCCGATCAGTTTTTCACATAGCAGTGAAACTCAGATTGAAACTATCGTTGTGACTGCGGGTAGATATGAACAGGATATTTCACAGCGGATGGAGAGTATTTCTGTTGTAGATAATGATGTACTCAGAAAAAGTGGTAATACCCATATTCAACAAAGCCTGGTGAGTGTACCTGGAGCAAACCTAGCAAGAGGGAATGGACAGGAATACCTGCCAGCCCTACGTTCTCCAGTACTGACTGGTGCAGGAGCCTGTGGTGGTTTGTTGACAGCAGAAGATGGGATTCCACTGAGAGCAAATGGATTTTGTAATATCAATGAGTTATTTGAATCCTTCAGCGAGACAGCTCGGCATGTCGAAGTTGTTAGAGGGCCTGCTGGTACCCTCTATGGCTCTAATGCAATGCATGGATTGATCAATGTTATCAGCCGCGATCCTGTAGAAGGAAAGAATGGATCTCTCAACACTGAAGCGGGGCCCCACGATTACTATCGACTGGGTGTATCAGCAGATCATCGCCTCAGTAGTGAAGGTGATGTGATCAGTGCCGATTTGTATTTGATGACTGATGGAGGATATAGGGATCAGTCAGGACTGGACCAGCAAAAGGCTAGCATCCAGTATACCCACCAGGTCGGTGATAGCAGAGTTCGAACTCGTCTAGTAGCGACAAGCTTAAATCAGGAGACGGCTGGTTACCTCGAGGGTGACGGAGTTTACCGCAATCGTGGATCGAATCGTACCAACCCTAATCCAGAGGCGTTTCGAGATGCCAATTCTCTCAGATTTTACTCTCTGATTGATATACCTGTGAATCAAACTAGTCAACTACATTTGGCTCCTTACCTCCGTAAAACTGACATGCGTTTTCTGCAGCATTATTTACCGGGGCAACCAATGGAGGAAAATGGCCAGGAGAGTGTTGGGATAAGAAGCGGTTATTATCTGGAGCTGGGTGAAAAGCTTAATCTGCTAACCGGTATTGATACTGAATTAAGTAAAGGATATCTCCTGGAAGCCCAAGAGAGTGTTACCGAGGGCTCTGAATTTCTGCAGGCAACCATACCAATGGGAAAGCACTACGATTATGAAGTCGTAGCTTGGAATGTCGCCCCCTATGCATCGGCAACCTGGAAGGTTAATGATCAATTAGAAATCACTGGGGGAGTCAGAATTGAATCTGCACACTATGACTACGACAATCAAATGCTTTCCGGGCGCACAGATGAAAATGGATTACCCTGTGACTTTGGAGGCTGTCGGTTTAGTCGGCCAAATGACCGAAAAGATAGTTTTAACAATATATCCCCCAAGTTGGGAGCGCTATTATGGTTAAGTAATGAACTACAACTCTTTACTCAATTGGCCCAGGGTTATCGTGTACCCCAAGCGACAGAGTTATATCGATTACAGCGAGAGCAGACGGTAGCAGAGCTGGATCCAGAGGAAATTAATAGCTTTGAAGTAGGGCTGAGGAAAATAGGCGACTCTTTGTCATATGAGTGGGTGGCTTATACGATGAAAAAGGAGAATGTAATATTCCGTGATGCCGACTATTTTAACCAGTCCAATGGCAAAACCCGGCACTGGGGAGTTGAGTTGGCTGTAGATTATGAATTCACTGAAAGCTTACGGCTAGAGGTGAGTACCAGCTATGCAGAACATCGCTATGCAGATCAAAGGGAGTTGCAAGGTGTAGAACTGGATGGAAAGCTTGTAGATTCTGCGCCAAAGACCTTTGGTAATTATCGACTTCACTGGTCCCCGAATTCTTTGGTATCAGCGGAGCTTGAATGGTTACATCAGGGTAGCTATTTTACAGATCCTCAAAATGCTCATCGGTATCCAGGACATGACTTACTGAACCTCCATTTGGCCTGGCAGTGGAAACAATATCAAATTTCTACTCGAATACTGAATATTACCGATAAAGCCTATGCTGAGCGCGCGGATTACAGTAGTTTTAGTGGTAGCCGCTATTTCCCTGGAGAGCCTCGTTCAATTTACTTTGGAATCAATTTTGATTGGTAGTGTAATAAGGCCTTACTTTTTGCTTTCGGATTTCATTTGAGCGTCCCGAATCAACGCTGCCATGCGATAAAAACCATGAGCCATTTTAGTGTAGGGCGTGAGTAAAAAAAATGCGAGAACTGCACCCAAGTGTAAATCCAATAGTAGGGGGAGTGCGGCTGTCCCCCCGAGGGAAAAAAGTAATAGACCGCTGAGTGCGATGAATAACAGTAGGCCAACAAACCCCATCTCCCCGCTCCAAACCCTTGCTGAGCCAAGTTCTGGATCAGCCTTGAGCTTTAGCTGAATAAGCTTGCTACACCCCACTAATATGAGTAATCCACCAGGTATACCAAGTAATTTGGGTACAGAAAAAATCGAGTATGGCCCTGGCATGTTCAGAAAGTAATACATTACTGTGCCCGAACAGGTAGCTGCAAAGCACAATAAGAAGCCGTATAGAACAGCTTGGTGTGCGTATCGTCGCTGGTTGCTGAATCGGTCTTCCTCTTCGAAGTTACATCCATCCCCGTGGCCCCCGGATAGATTCTTTAGTTTTCCTGCTGAAATTAATGCACTTCTAAATTGACCCCAGGTAATTTTTTCCCCGTCGATTTTCCTCCAGTAGCGACGTAAACTTATCCCCAGGCTAAACAGCGGATAAAGAAAGGCCGGTAAAAAAATACTGGTCATAGTGGCGTGAGAAACAATTGCGTAGAAGCCCTCACCACCACTGGGTTTCAATACTCTTATTACATAAAAGATGATGGCAAATCCGATGATAGTAGCCAGGGCGATCAGACTGCCGCGTTTTTGGAACATTCTAGCGATACCTCCCGGCCAGGCAAAAGTCTCCCAGCTTTTCTGTCGCGCTTCGGCCATGACTTGGGGAATATTAATATTGAATTCGTGGGGATCGGTATACTGGCAGGCATAGTAACAACCTCGGCAGTTGTGGCAGAGATTGGCCAACTGGGTGATGGTTCCCTCTGAGAAAGAGCGGTGTAGTTGAAGTGCTGGAAAAACGGCGCAGTAGCCCTCGCAATAGCGACAGGCATTACAGATTTTTGCTTGCCGCCGTGCCTCTTCCAAATTATCCATTTGCATAGTTAGCGGCTTCCCTGCCAGCAATACGCCCAAAAACGGTGCCGATCATCATACCCAACCCAGCCAGATATCCCTGACTTAGGATTGACCCGGCCATGGTTTCTCCTGCAGCCCACAAGTTTTTTACCGGCCCTGTGGCAGTGCTGCACTGGGCATTCTCATCAATCTTGAGCGCCAGATAAGTGAAGGTAACCCCGGTGCGCAAGCTATAGCAGTAAAATGGTGGCTCGCTGATGGGGCGGGCCCAATTAGTTTTTTCTGGTGTCAGGCCGGTAGTGGCGACACTATCCAGCTCGGTGGGGTGAAAAGCGTCACTACTGCCACAAGCAGCATTAAAGGTTGCTATGGTATCGATCAGTTTTTCAGAGGGTAAACTGGTTTTTTCCGCGAGTTCCTCCAAGGTGTTCGCTTCGGTCGGAGGAAATGCTGATGGCATAAACATTTTTAAAGACTTGGAGTCGATAATTGCAAAAGCCACCTGGTCTGGCTGTTGTGCGACAAGGCGGCCCCAGATGGCATAGCGTTTGGGCCAAATATCTTCTCCCTCGTCATAAAAGCGCTGGGCCTCCTTGTTAACGACGATGGAAAAGGGGACACAATCCAGGCGGGTTACTATGCCCCCATCAAACTTCGGCGCTCGCCCATCAATTGCCACTGCATGGCACTGGGTGGGATCTCCGACGGACTGCACGCCTTGCTCCAGTAAATCTTCCAAGACCACACCCCGGTTATAAGGTGTTCCGCGTATCAGGAAATTTTCAGCAGCTGGGCCCCAGGCTTTTTCCAACCACTCAAGATTGGCTTCGAATCCGCCGGAGGCTGCTACAACTGACCTGGGTTCAATTTGGTATTGCTGTCCCTCGTAAACATAGTCGACACGAGTAATATGATTGCCCTCTAGCTGCAGGTGCTTAACGTGTGCCCGATACAGCACATCAACACCTAATTTGCCTGCAGTTCGGTAATAGGCGTTAACCAGGGACTTACCGCCGCCAAGGAAAAAAGCATTTGTGCGCGTGAGGGATAGTGTGCCGGACAGAGGCGGCTGGAAATGAACGCCGTGCTTTTGCATCCAGGGAAGCGCTTTTTCTGATGAGCGTATAACCAGCCGAGCTAACTGCTCATTGGTTTTACCCCCGGTAACTTTTAGCAGGTCTTCATAGTACTCGTCTTCACTGTAATCACCTTCCAGTGGACCCAGGGGGCCTCGGTGCATACAGCGTATATCCCTGGTGTGGCGGGAATTGCCGCCTCGATAGGGCTTGGGGGCAGTTTCCAGGATAATCACCTTGGCCCCAAGTTCGGCAGCAGTTATAGCTGCGCACAGAGCGGCATTGCCACCCCCAATTACGGCGAGGTCGTAGTGAGTGTTCACCGATAGAAAACCCTTTTGCAATGGATCAGTGTTCCATTGCAAAAGGTAGGTGAAAATTGAGAATAAATAGACGGGCAGGCAATTCCTGCCGCAAAAAATCGTCAGCTGGTGGCGGGTTGTTCAGCTTGCTGCATGTCGATGTGAACAGATACAGAGGCCTGGCTTTCCAGCCAGTTGTCCATACGCTCTTCAAGAATATTCAGTGGCAGTGCTCCAGATCCCAACAGAGCGTCATGGAAACTGCGAATGTCGAAATTGCTATCCAGGGTTTCCTCCGCCTCTTTGCGCAGTTCTTTAATTTTGAGCTGCCCTAACTTGTAGGCCAGGGCTTGGCCGGGCCAAATTAAGTAGCGGTCTATCTCGACGGTCACATCGTGGAGCGGTTTGGCGCTGTTCTCCATAAAGTATTCGATCGCTTCCTCGCGGCTCCAGCCCAGCTGATGCATACCGGTGTCCACTACCAAACGGACTGCACGCCACATATCGTAAGAGAGAGCACCGAACTCGCTGTAGGGATTTTTATACAGGCCCAGGTCGTAGCCAAGACTCTCGGAGTAAAGGCCCCACCCCTCTACAAATGCAGTGTAGAAAGTCATACGGCGCAGCGGGTGAATATCAGTTTGCTCTTGAGCCAGGGCAATTTGCAGGTGGTGACCCGGCATCGCCTCGTGCACTGTGAGCGCCTCCATTTCCCATTTCGGGCGGCTGGGCAGGTTGTAAGTATTGGCAAAGAAGATACCTGCACGGCCAGCTTCGTTGGAGCCGGGCAGATAATAAGCTGTGGTTTGGGATTGTTCTGAATAACTGGGTATAGGTTTCACGCCATAGGGTAGGCGTGGCAAGGTGCCGAACAGAGCGGGCAGCTCTGCATCAATGCGCTTGGCAATATCGCGGTAATCCCGCAGTAACCCCTCCCGGCTGGTGTGGTAAAAGCGCGGGTCGGTACGCAGAAACTCGGTGAATGCTTTGAAGTCTCCCTGGAAGCCTGTCTTCTGGATAACTCTATCCATCTCCCCACGAATTCGCTTCACTTCCGCAAGCCCAATGCGGTGAATCTCCTCGGGGCTGAGGTCGGTGGTGGTATTCTCTTCCACTTTATGGGCGTACCAGCGCAGGCCGTCGGGGCGGCTGGTTAAAGCCGTATCCACCTGGGCCTCGGGAATATATTTTCGCTCAACAAATTCAGCCATACCCTGCCAGGCCGGTACCAGTTGTTTACTGTAAATGGCATAGGCGCGTTGCTGCAGGCTTTTCCGCTTAGTTGCTGGAATGGCCTCAGGCATTTGATTAAATGCAGTCAGCAATGGACTGTGCTCCGGCGCGGCAGGTACCAGTGCGCGTATTTGACGCGGTAGGTCGCGCAGGGTGATTTGTGGTGGTGTGACTCCTTTGCGCAGACCCCGGCGCATCAGCCCCTGGGTTTGTTCAATCAGAATTGGCAACCTTTCCAGACGGCTGATTATTGTTTCGTAATCGGTTGCAGTGCGCTTGGGCATGCTGTTGATCACTTCCGGTATACTGCGTTGGATGCCGCTCATATGGGTAAGCGGTTGCAGGTGATCCGGGAACTGGAAGCCTTTTACTTCCCCCAACAAATCCTGGTAGAGCAGTTGGTAATCCAATTGCTGTTCGGCTGGCAGATCGCTTTGATCGATATTACGTGCAGCCCCTAAAAGGATTCTGGTCTGCTTTTGACGCAGTTCCACAGACTTAAGAGAGTTATCCACCCAGCGATGATTTTGCCCGGGATAGCCCTCGTAGGTTGCCTGGCTGGGATAACTCTCCATGATCCAGCGATAGCGTAAATCCTGCAGGGCGGTGAGGCGCTCGGAGGCGCTGCTCTCAGGAAGGGATTTGTAAGCTTTTCGGAAGGTGTCCTGGTCCATCGCTGAGGCATTGAGGCTCACAACAAGTCCCAGGGATGTAAATAGGGCTTTTCTGATAAACGACATAATCCCCTCAAGTGAAAACGTGTGGCCCCAATAGTGGCCGGATTTAGTCAATGGGTGGTTTGTTACCACTGCCGGCAATTTATTGCCGGGCATTTGAAGAGCAGCCAGCCGCATTAGCTGGCTGCCAAAGGCGGGCTGGGTCAGTTGGCTGCCGCTGTGCGACTGCCAAACTCCTGGTGATTGATCAGTTGCAAGCGCCTGCGAATCTGTTCCTCAATACCGGAGGCATTGAGGCCGATGGCCGCCAGCAGGTCTTTGTGCTTGCCGTGCTCAATAATTTGATCTGGAAGCCCCAGTTGCAACACCGGTACCGACCGCGCAGTGCTATTGAGGTATTCGAGTACGGCACTGCCAGCACCACCAGCAATGGTGTTCTCTTCGATGGTAACTAAGAGTTGGTGACTCTCGGCAAGTTCATCGATCATTGTCTCGTCCAGGGGTTTTACCCAGCGCATATCGGCTACGGAGGCTCCCAGCTGCTCTGCAGCGGCCATAGCGGGGCCGAGTAAGGTTCCGAAGCTGAGGATGGCTACACCACTGCCCTGGCGCAACAGGCGCCCCTTGCCGATCGGTAGCTCTGCCATTTCCTTGTTGATGGAGGTACCCATACCGGTTCCGCGCGGATAGCGCACAGCAGTGGGGCCGTTGTGTTTGTAGGCGGTATAGAGCAGCTGGCGGCATTCGTTTTCGTCACTGGGCGCGGCGATAGCCAGGTAGGGCAGGCAGCGCATAAATGTGAGGTCAAAACTACCCGCGTGCGTGGGGCCGTCTTCGCCCACCAGGCCGGCGCGGTCGATGGCGAAAGTGACATCCAGGTTTTGGATTGCCACATCGTGCACCATTTGGTCGTAGCCGCGCTGTAAAAATGTCGAATAAATAGCAACTACCGGCTTCTGGTCTTCACAGGCGAGGCCCGCAGCGAGAGTGACGGCGTGCTGTTCGGCAATGGCTACGTCGTGGAAGCGGTCCGGGAAGCGCTTGGAGAACTCCACCATACCGGAACCCTCGCACATGGCCGGGGTAATAGCGACCAGGCGCTCGTCCTGTTCTGCGGCATCGCACAGCCACTGGCCAAAAATATCCTGGTACTTGGGCAGTTTCTTCTTGCCGGGTACGGCCACTTGCACCTTGGCTTCTGGCTCCAGCTTGTTCAGCGCGTGGTAGCCCACTGGATCTTCTTCAGCAGGGCCGAAGCCTTTGCCCTTAGTGGTGGCAATATGCAGGAGTTGTGGGCCCGGCTGGCTGCGCAAGTTGCGCAGGGTGTGGACCAGGTCGTGCATGTTGTGGCCATCCAGGGGGCCTACATAGTTAAAACCCAGTTCTTCGAACAGGGTGCCCGGTGTGATCATGCCTTTGACGTGCTCTTCGGTACGTCGCGCCAATTGCCAGGCTTTGGGGATGGCAGACAGTATCTTACGGCTGCCCTCGCGCATGTTCAGGTAGGTTTTACTGGCCAGGATTTTGGCGAAATAGGTAGCCAGGCCGCCGACATTTTTTGAGATAGACATACTGTTGTCATTGAGAACAACCAACATGTCCTTGCCGGTATGCGAGGCGTGGTTTAGGGCTTCGAAAGCCATTCCCGCCGTCATGGCGCCATCGCCAATCACCGCCACTACCTTGCGATCGTCAGGGGAGCCCAGAGCCATACCCAGGGCGGCGCTGATCGAAGTGCTGGAGTGACCGACACCAAAGGTATCGTAGGGGCTCTCACTGCGCTTGGGGAAGCCGGACAGGCCCCCTTGCTGACGCATGGACAGCATCTGTTCGCGGCGACCGGTGAGGATTTTATGGGGGTAGGTCTGGTGGCCCACATCCCAAACCAGCCGGTCCTCCGGGGTATTGAATATGTAATGCAGGGCGATGGTCAGTTCCACCACACCGAGACCGGCACCAAAGTGCCCGCCGGTCTGGCCGACACAATACAGCAGGTACTCACGCAATTGGCTGGCGAGTTCCGGCAATTGGCGTTCATCGAGGGCGCGCAGCTGCGCCGGGTCGTCGATCGAGTCGAGTAGCGGTGTCTGCGGGCGTGTGCGTGGAATTTCTTCGAGCATCAAATGTATCAGTTGCAACAGATGGTGATATTGAGGGGGATTGTATGCCCGTGGCGGGCATATTGCATCCCAAACCCCACAGGCAAGGCTGTGACTTAGTGTCCGCGCTGCACGATATAGTCTGCGAGCTGCTGCAGTAGCAGGGTATCGCCATCGAGACTTTGCAGTGCCTGGGAGGCCTGGGCGTGCAGTTTTGCCAGCTTGTCCCGGGCGCCGTCGACGCCGAGCAGAGAGACATAAGTGGGTTTGTTGCGCAGGGCATCGGCGCCCTGGGTTTTGCCCAGAACCGCGGTTTCAGCAGTGATATCGAGAATATCGTCCTGAACCTGAAATGCCAGGCCAATAGCTTGGGCGTAGCCGGTAATAACCTCCAGCTCCCTCTCGCTGGCACCCCCCAGCAGTGCGCCCATACGTGCGCTGGCACAAATCAGAGCCCCGGTCTTCAGGCGGTGCATGGGCTCCAGCTGATCCAGGGTCAGGGTTTGGTCAACGGAGTCCAGGTCGATAGCCTGGCCGGCGACCATACCTCGGGCCCCCGCCGCAGTGGCGAGCTCACGCATAAGTTGTAACTGCAATTGAGGCGCGAGCGGTTCTGCGAGAAGCAACTCGAAAGCCTGGGTTTGCAGTGCGTCGCCGGCGAGAATGGCTGTGGCTTCGTCATAGGCGATATGACAGGTGGGGCGACCTCGACGAAGGTCGTCGTCATCCATTGCCGGCAGGTCGTCGTGGACCAGGGAGTAGGCGTGAATGCACTCCAGGGCCGCCGCTGTGCTATCGCAATAGGCCAGGTCAAAATCGACACCCCGAAAAACCTGGGCACAGGCGTAGACGAGAGCGGGGCGCAGGCGTTTGCCGGGGCCCAGTGCGGCATAGCGCATTGCTTCGAACAGCTTTTCTGAGCCGTCGATCGGGGTGTTGAGCGCCTGCTGGATTCGGCTTTCGACGCGTGTGGAGGAGGCCTGTAGAAAGGCTTTCAGCTCCTCTGGCAGGTTTGCGGAACTCACTTAAACTGGGTCCCCGGAGTTGTCGTCGGCATCAAAGGGGAGCTCGCGGATATTGCCGCTCTCTTCAATTAACAGCTTCACTTTCTGCTCGGCTTTGGCGAGCTTCTGTTGGCACTCCCGGGTGAGTTTCACTCCCTTTTCGAAATCAGCGAGAGCCTCCTCCAATGGGAGATCTCCGCCTTCGAGTCGCTCAACCAGCTGTTCTAACGCCTCGAGACTCTCTTCAAAAGTTGCTGTTTTTTTCTTTGCCGCCATAGCATCGCCTCTTAATTGCGGGGCAACCTTAGCGGCTGGCGCTGCGGGGGTCAATTCCATGGCCCCCTCATCCGGGAGCCTCTTCTCAGTGTCGTTTAGGCGTGCAATTCCTAGAGGCTCGACTCCCGGGATAAAAGATAGTGCGCCAGGGCTTTTTTCTGCACCGCCGTAAAGTTGTAATTAGGCATTGGTGGTGTTGGGGCATCGAAGTAGTCAGCCAGGGTCTGCGCTGTGTATTTAGCGGACAGGTTGCGCAGGGGAAACTGGGCCTGATGGCAGTGGGCACAATCGTTAGACCGATAGAGCTGGGCGCCCAGTTGAACCACCTCGGCATCTATTGAAAGCGCGTTGGCCGTGGATGTTTTTTGCAGTTGTGGCTGCTGTGTTGTCAATACAGCTTGGCGAGGGGGTCCTTGGCTTACACGATAAACTGCACCGGCGTAGTCATCGGAAATATAGATATTGCCCAGTTTATCCTCGGCGATGGCGACAGGGCGGCCGTAAACCGTTTGGCGGTCATCGCTGAGAAACCCCCACAGGAAATCCCTCTGTTGAATTTCCCCGTCGTTACTCCAGTGCAGGGAGACAACTTTATAACCATCTTTCACGCTGCGGTTCCACGAGCCGTGCAGGGCGACCAGCGCTGCATGGCGATAATCCTTAGGCTGTTCCACACTGCGCAAAAATTTAATCCCGAGTGGCGCGTTGTGAGCGCGAAATTCGTACACAGCAGGAATTGAGTCAGCAATCTTTTGCTGGATTTCAGGGCTTGCATCCACCCCAAGATCCGGATCGGGAACCCGGTCACCGTAAGCGTAGGGCCATCCGTAGAATTGGTCTTTGCGAATCAGGTTGAGCTCATCTGGCGGCAAGTTGTCGCCGAGCCAATCGCGGCCATTATCTGTTGCGTAAAGTCCGCCATCTTTTGGAGACCAATCGAACCCCACACTATTACGCAGGCCGGTGGCGTATATTTCAAAATTATCTCCGTTTGGTTTCATTCTCATGATGGTTGCGCGGCGAGGATCTTTTTCAATACAAACGTTGCAGCTGGAACCACTGCTGAGAAAAAGCCATCCATCGGGACTCATATCAATAGTTTTTGTCCAGTGTCCATCGTCCTCAAGATTTTCAATAATTCTCTGGTAGCGCCCAGCGAGTCGCCCATCGGAATGATCAAAGGGAACCCGTCCAACTGCGTCACTTTCGGCAATATATAACCAGCCGTCGTGTAGCAATAATCCGTGGGGCCGTTGAAGATTATCAATAAGGGTCTTTTGCCCGTCACTGCGGCCGTCGCCGTCTTTATCTTGTAATAAAAGTGAAACTTTGCCATGTTTGGGCTGGGAGACGATGATGTCTCCATTGCGGGTCACTGTGAGCCAGCGTGCGCCGGGAACATCCCCTGCGAATAACTGGACCGAGTATCCATCTGCTGCGGTCAGCCGGCCTGTCACTTCTTTTTCTGTTGTTTTGACACCACCGACCAATTGGCGCCAAGGCACACTGACGCTGGATTTAAAGGTGGCTAAGGCGGTAGAAAGCACCGCTCCGAGGGCGATAAAAAATATTAGCGTATATTTCAACGTTTTCTTCATGGTATCGATTGAACTTGAAATAAAGATGTTTATAGTTGCCGCGCTTATCTATTTACCCCTATAGTTAACACGGGATTAATTTCCTGTCTTCCCTCCCTTTTGTAACAGGTAACTCAGTTTGTGAGATATCTCTTACACAAAATTCAGCAGATTTCCCCTACTTTTTTCTCCCTTGATGTCCATAATTAACTTGCAAGGACGCGAAAGGGACTGCACTACTGCGGCAATGGATAAATGGATTGCGCCGCTCGCCCTAGGGATATGGGCACCATCCTGTGAGACGCACCGCCCGGGCCGGATTGCCTGGGCGGTGTTTTACATTCTGCTTTAACCTGCCTGCAACGCTTCCACAATTTACACCTTTCTTCTGTAATTTGCTGTTATTCCATCAGCGGTATGTCGCTGTCTGGAATTTGTAATAGTTATCCGCTTTAATGTTGATAGGCCGGCCAAATTACCCATGGGCCGGCGGAGGGTGGCGCATTCAGTAATCTACCAGCAGAAGTGCCCGTATTACCCAAGGCAAAACTACGCCTGTGGGCATCTGTATTTTCGTTGGTAAAAAAGCTTTCAGACTCCTCCATCTTGTCTGGGAGCAAGCTTTTACTTTCGAAGGTGGCAGTTTTTTCTAATGCTGCGAATTGCGCCAGCCTCTGTCATCGTCATCCAGTCCCTTCGATCTGTCACTCCAAAACTTCTTTTTTCTTCTTTATAAAAACCATTGTGATTACACGGAAACAGTTCCGGGGCTGCCTTGTTCTATTCGACTGTGGGGAGGCGAGGTTATGCACGCGAGAATATTGCGTTTAAATCTGGCGGGACAACCGCTGGAGTGGCTGAGTTGGCAAGAGGCATCCTGTCTGTACGTGCGGGAGCTGGTTACATGGTCGCTGGGAGGTGTTGTCCAGCGGGTGAGAGGAGGCTTTAATCGCAATGGCGATCGTTCCAGCCTCGATCTGGCCGCTATTATCGCCTGTGGCGGTGCACGTATGGCCCGTCCGCGCCGGCGCCCACCTCTAACAAATCGAGCACTGTTTTTTCGCGATTCCCATACTTGTCTTTATTGCGGTAATTTCTTTAAAAGTGTGGATTTGACACGGGACCATGTTATTCCTGTTTCCAAAGGCGGAGTTGATTCCTGGGAAAATGTGGTCGCGGCTTGCAGGCGCTGTAACCAGCATAAGGGCAATCAACTTTTGGAAAATATCGATATGGAGTTGTTGGCCTTGCCCTTCTGTCCCAATGCAGCCGAATACCTTGCCCTGATTAACAGTGAGCGGATTCGCGGCGATCAGATGGAGTTTCTGCGCGGTCAGTTTTCACGGCGACGTCAACAGGGGTGGTTGTTGCACTAGCCCGTCGGATTGAAATGAGCAAAAAAGAAAAGGGGCCAACAGGCCCCTTTTAATTATGTCTTGTCGTTAGGTGAAGATACCGCAGAGCGGATCAGGCCTGCCAGGTATTCGGTGAAATTGTGCCCGTGGTTTTCCATCATTTTGGGGAACATGGAGTTTGGTGTCATACCGGGAAAAGTATTGACCTCATTGAGGTAGAGTTCGCCGGTCTCTGTCAGGAAAAAGTCTATGCGGGACAAATCCTTCAGCTTTAGGGCCTTGAAAGTGCGCAGGGATACTTCGGCTATCCATTGAAGCTGTTCTTCGTGAAGATCGGCAGCTTCGATAAAGGTGACCGCGCGGCTGCCCTCGGCATACTTTTCCTTATAAGTGTAAAAAGTATCTGTTGGGGCGCGTACTTCTCCCGGGCGGGTTGCGATCACATCATCGTTGTAGTGGTAAACCGCAACTTCCAGCTCTCTGGCTTTCAATGCTTTTTCTATCAGCACATAAGGGGAGAGTTTAAAGGCGTCCTCGATCGCGGCCTCTAACTCTTCTTTGTCACGGACCTTAAAGCAACCTACGGAAGATCCCTGATTGGAGGCTTTTACAAATACCTCACCCCAGTTCTCCAGGGCATCATGAGCTTTCTGTAATTCCTCGATTTCAGTGCTGTGCAAAAACTCGTAAGGTGTGTTTTCAATACCCAGGGCACTGAGCCACATCTTGGTTTTAATTTTGTTAAAGCAGATTTTGCTGGGCTCAGGTGCAGAGCCAAAATAGGGGATGCCGAACATATCCAGTTGCGACTGCAAATCGCCGGTTTCTCCCGGGTAGCCGTGAATTGCAGGAATTACGTAGTCCACATCCCAGGAGTTACCTTCTTCATCGCGAATTTTGCGATCGTAAAAGATATGGTAAACCCGGCCCTGGCTGTCGGTAAGGCAGCCACTGCTATCCATTTCCACCCGCAATAGGGCGATGTCCTCTGCCGCTGACAACTTGTCCTCGATAAAATCAGCAGTTCTGAGGGATACGTCGTGCTCGCTGCCGCCACCGCCGCAGATAAGCAAGGTGTTAATCATAAAATTATTCCGTCGTAGTGCCTGCCGAAGGTGCGGTTAATACCTGTTCGCACTGTTGAGGCAAGGTCTTTGGTTTCGGCTTTTTCTGTTTCGGCTGGGGTTTAGCGCCATTGAGAATTGCATAGAAGTCATCGCTAAACCACCAATCCAAGTCACTGCCACAGGCTGCAGTGGTCACTGGTGCCTGGGGCTTACAGTTGGTGCTTCCCTCTGGGCAGGCCAGGCGCACATGAAAATGGTAATTGTGCCCCCACCAGGGGCGCACTTTTCGCAGCCACTCGTTATCTTCGCCGGATATTTCGCACAGGTGGCGCTTGATGGTCGGGTGTACAAAAATTCGTTCGACCCGCTGGTCCTCTGAGGCCAAGCGCAGGATTTTGGGAACCCGGTCGTCCCAATTTTCAGGGATCAGGAGGTGTTTGCGCTCATCAGCCAAGGCAACAGCAGAGATATTATCACGCTCCCACGGGGTGAGGGGACGCTCTGCGGCCCGCCGATCCTGGGAATACCAGATGTCTACGTCTAGGCCGGTTTGGTGGCTGTTGTGCCCACCACTGCCGAAAGGGCCCCCTCGAGCCATAGACATGTCACCGATCTGGATTCTGCCCAGATCTTTCTGCGCCACGCTCTGGGAAAACTCCTTCAGGAAGTTAATGGTCTGGGGATGGGCAAAATGTCGATCGCGGCCAGTCCTCACCAACTGATAGCCCTCTCCCCTCAATGGCAGGGTCTCCCCGCCACTCAGGCAGCCATTGGTGTAGGTGCCAATACTCGATGGTGTCTGTGCACTGGGCCCTTCGACCTTATCCCAGTCGTTGGCACTTGCGGCGCCGCTCGCCAGGGCCGAGGCGAGAATCAGGGTGTGGGTTAATTGCCGTAAAAATCCCGCTTTAAAGGGGCTGACGGCCTCGGTAGTGGATACTGAATTTTGAGCTTTCGGGTGCATAGGTCCCTGGATACCAATAAGTCACAGTTGTCGGGCCACCTCAAGTGGCGCCCGACGAGTATAGACAGACAGAGTGCTAGCTCTGTGACGCAAGTATCTCTTTGCAGTTCCGTATCAGCTGCTCCATTTCTTCATCGGTGCCAATAGAGATACGCAAGTACTCACTGATCCGGGGCTTGTTGAAGTAGCGTACGAGAATATTACGCTCCCGCAGTGCCAGGTACAGGGCTTCTGCGCCGGGCTCCGGTGGTTTGGCCAGGAGGAAATTGGCCTGGGAAGGAATCACTTCGAACCCCAGGTCTATAAGCGCCCGCTCACAGCGCTCCCGAGTCGCGATGACCTTGCCGCAATTGTCGCTGTGCCAGGCGGTATCGTGGATCGCTGCGGTGGCCACACGCTGGGCAATGGCATCAATGGGGTAGGAGTTAAAGGAGTTCTTGGCTCTCAGCAATCCTTCAATCAGGTGCTTCTGCCCCATGGCAAAGCCGAGGCGAAGCCCTGCGAGGGCATAGGACTTTGACAGTGTGTGTATCACCAACAGGTTGGGGTAGCGATCGATGAGTGTTGCTGCACTTTGTCCGCCAAAATCGATATAGGCCTCATCAATAACCACCACTCTCTCAGGCTGTGAGCGCAAGAGCTGTTCAATTTGCTCTAGCGGCAGGTACCGTCCCGTGGGTGCATTGGGGTTGGGAATAATTACACCGGCTGCGGGAGCGGCATAGTCCTCAAGCTGGATAGAGAAATCGCCGTGCAGGGGAACAGTGCGGCTTTTGATATTGAAGAGCTGGCAATAAACCGGGTAAAAACTGTAGGTGATATCCGGAAATAGCAGGGGCTCGCTGCGGCGGAAAAAACTGTAAAAGCTCAGCGCCAGCACTTCATCGGAGCCATTGCCCACAAATACTTGTTCGGCAGAGAGATTGTGCTTATCGGCAATAGCGCGGCGTAATTCACAGGACTCCGGGTCGGGATAGCGGCGCAATGCATCGGCAAAGTCGTGCTGCTCCAAGAGCCTTAAAGCTTCGGGGGAGGCAGGGTAGGGGTTCTCATTGGTATTGAGCTTTATCAGGGTTTCACTCTTGGGCTGCTCCCCAGGTGTATAGGGTTCCAGCTGGTCGAGCCCTGGGCTCCAATAAATCTTGCTCATGATTCTACCTCTGCGGTACTACTTTGATTGTCGCTGGAGGAGCCTTCAGCGCCTTCTTTAGTTTCTTTTTTCTTGATGGGGATATCAAACAGGTCGGCCGAATTTCCAATAAATTCCTGCATGGGAACAGGGTTGCGGAATAGCATATTATCGTATTTCAGCTCTGTGGATATCGGTGGAACCTCGCTGAATTCGTCCATGTTGTTAACGCTTTCAGCTAAACCCAGGCCGAGGAATGCCAGTGGCAGTGTCAGTGCCACTGTCCAGCGCCAGCCCCTGGCGAGGTTGGTGGCCAGATAGCAGGCGGACCAGAGCATTGCCGGTAATATGATGGCGAGTACCAGGAAGTCCAGGACCTGAATAGTGGTGCCGATGGCAAAATTGAAATTGATTAGCCCCCTCAGCCATTCCCAAAAGGTGTAAGTAAGTGCACCTATGGCGGCGATGGATAGATGGGTGAAAAAGTGTGTTTCATGCCTGACTACCCTGCCGATAAACGCCCAGACTCCGGCGTAAATCACCATGCCAATTATGGCCGTGGCAAGAATGTTGACGGCAATGGTCCATTGATAGTTACGGGCGTAACCGAGGTAGCTCATCAGTACGCTGGCGAAGCCAAAACACAACAGCAGCAGTATTGCTCCCAGGGGGTGGGACAAGCTGGAAAACAGGTTTTCCAGTGAATGGAGAGGGGTAGCTTCAGGTACCGGGTCATCCGTATGGAAAACCCGGAAGCGTGACTTCCCACACTGCAGCAAGTCACCGGAGGATATCCTGTGTTGAGCGATGGTATCGGGTTTAACGGACTTGTCTTTCAGGTTTCCCAAAAGCTGGCAGCCGTTGATCGAATTGAGGTCGTGTAAGACGTACTGGCCGTCCTCTCCCCGCTTGATTTCGGCATGGTGGGCATCGGAGTGGATGTCCTCCAGAATTGCATCATTGTCGTAAGCGCGGCCCAGGGTAAATTTATCCCCGTCCATTCGGTAGCGCAGCTGCACCCGGTGGGCGCGATTGAGTTCTTCAATAATCAGGGCCATTGGATCTCGCTCGTAAACTTCTGGGTAAAGGCGTCGGCGGACTCCTGGGTAAAGCCGGACAAGGTAAAGTGGCTGACCAGTGCGCGATTTTTCTGATCCACACTTAGGCTCAGGAAGAAAATATCGTAGAGGTCTGGGAAGTCCTTGTAGCGCCTGACGCAGTAGCTGGTGCGCGCGATCAGGGGCTCGCGATTGCGATCCGGCTTGGACACTGAGGTTTCATTGCCGCGCTCCTGAGAGGTAAATCCTTGCTGGCAGCGGAAATTGGTTACATCTTCTTCTCCAGCGCTATTGCCTGGGTAAAAGGAGTCCATCTGTCCTTCGTACTCCGCATAAAAGCGCGCGGGCAGAAGATCCTCCGCCTGCAGCCAGAAAAATTCGTACTCTACCCGCCCGGTGTTGAAGTCGTCGGAAAGGAAAATAACATCTTGTCCGGTGCAGCCTTTATCAATTCGCTTGATCGGATTGGTTTCGCTCTCTTGGGTGTTTCCCCAGCATTTAATGGCTGGAATTATTTCACCGACAACCTGGGCCTCACCGAGGGCGCGACGCTGCCAGTCGGCCCTCAGTATTGAGTCGATAATTTTTTGCTGGTTATCCAAAAGCTGTTGATAAGTTACTTGCTTCAGGTTGAGAGTGCCGCCTTCAGCGCGGTAGTGTTTTAAAAGTGACGACAGCTTATCCACTGGTACCAGGAAGCTAACCTGGTTGCCTGCAGTCGCCACATTAATGCCCACTACCTGCCCTTGGGTATTGATCGCTGGCCCACCGCTCATTCCCGGATTAATAGATCCGGCAAAGTGAATACGATCGTAGAAGCTACCGCCGGCAATACCGTTATAGGTCCCGGGAATCAAGGTCATGCCCAGGTCCAATGGGTTGCCCAGGGAGACAATGGTTTCCCCTTTTTTGGGGGTGTCTGTCGCCAATTCCAGGTATTCGCCTCCCGGTTTCTCCTGGCGCAGCAGCGCCAGGTCATTGACTACATCAATATCCAGTAGAGTTAATTTTCCCCGGGTGCCATTAACTGCAAGGTATTCCAGGGAATATTCGTCCGGCTCACTAACCGCTTGAGCCACTACGTGGTAGTTGGTGGCGATCAATCCATCGGGGGAGATTTGAAAGCCTGACCCCAGGCCGGCTTTTGAATTGGAGGATTTTTCGATAAGTCGAATTTGATAGAGGCTGCCGCGATAATCACTGTAGAGCTTTTCATAGCCTTGCGCCATTGCAACAGTGGATAAGCAGCACAGAATCCAGGCGAAGAGCCACGTGGAAAGTTTCGGCATTTTGAATTGATTAAATTGTGGACAGAAAGCGTGATACTACGGGATATAGGATAGTGCAACAAGCGCCCATCACCGGCGCTATCTACCGGTGATGGATTTGTTTTGGATGGTTAGAGATAGTCCACAATTTTTGGCTGTGTCTCTATCACTTTTTGGTGCGACTCGAGATAAAAGCGGCTGAAGAGTTTGTCGGCTTCTTCCGGGGCGATAAAGCCCTCGCTAAAATCAGGGCTAACTGGATCGAGATGCAGGCGCGCGCAGTTGATCACATGAGCGGCCATCTGCGCCATATTTTCATCCCCAACAGAAATTCGGATGGTGGTTGGGAATATACCCGCCGCTTCCATCGCTTCAGGTGATAGCTCTGAGTGAGATGTCAGGGCAGGGCAGAGCACCATGGTATTTGTCTGGCCCAAGCTCACCATCTGCCCGAAAGCGGGCTCCAGCGCGTCAAAGAAACTTTTAAAGGCTTCGGTGGGAATTTGCGCAGCTTCCATGTCAATGCTGAATAATGGTGTGGGGAACTGGTAGCGCATCAGCGATTCTCGCAGCCCGGAATTGGGATGGGTTTCCACTGCATGGCTGTTGACACGAATCTTGCTGTGACTGGCAAAGAAATGGCTGAGGCTCAAAGTATTAATACACTTGGTGAGCATACGCATTTCCAAGGTGCGCATACCGCAATGCACTTCCCAGGCCTTGTCTGCATCCAGGAAAGCCCCCTTGATGTAATAAACATCCCAGAACATGCACTGATCCCAATTAAGGCCTTTTGCGCTGTCGCCTTTAGGGATAAACATGCGGTGGTTTTCGCCGATAACCACACCGGCAGTGGCGGCGCCGGTGCCACCGATATCCTTGGTGTAGGAGTGAACAACAAAATCCGGTCTCTCTTCCCTATCTTTGCGGCGTAGTGGCTGATATAGAAAAGGGGTTGCCAGGGTGGCATCCAGGCTTACCAGGATATTTTCCCGGTGAGCGGTTTTACAAATAGCCGGTACATCCAGCATGATCCCGTGGGGATTGCATGGCGATTCAATATAGACATGTATTTTTGCTCCGGCACTGATTGCGTCTGCGTATGCTTGCTGGGTATCAGCCAGTAGCTTTTCGAACTCTTCACCGGTAGTGCCATCAAACCAGGCCAGATTGATAGACAGTTTATCTTTGCGGGCGTAGAAATCCTGTAACAGCTGGTGAGTGCCGCCATAGATATTCCTGGAAACAATTAAGATATCCCCGTGGCGCAATTGATTTGACAGGAGTGCATCGATTGCAGCCATACCGGAATTAAAATTCCAGGCCATATATTCACTGGCTTCAGGTCCGCATTCCAAATCCACAATAGCATTGGCCAGGGAAATGGAAGTGGGGTTGAGTAAACGTGAATAAATATCGTGGCTCGGCTCGCGCCCACGGAAAGCATCGTCCACCCACTCGGTGCAGGCATAAATGTAAGTTGCTGTGCGGGCAATTACCGGGGTTGCAGAAAAAATAGCGGGAATATTATCGAACAGGGGGTAACCGCCCCGTGTGGTGATATTAAAGTCGTCCCCTTGCAGGCTTTGAAAGCTGGCTCGCAATGGGTTTTGTAAGGTGTCCAATAATTTAGCCAGCTGGAAACTCATAAATCGCTTGGCATTGAAATAGGCAATCTTGTCAGACTTGTCTAAGCGCTGGAGCGTGTCGGTTACCTGGCTCCACAGCTGGCTTAGATTGCCCTGTGCCTGGTAGAGCAGGGTTGCGGTCTGTTCTAACAGTTTTCCATGTTCTGATTCACTATCAATACAAAAGTGCTGCAATTGCTCTTTTGCCAGTTCATCAATATTTTTTGCCTCGGTGCTGTTGCGGCGGGGAGAGAGAATTTTTACATCTTCTAGGTTCGCTTCCATTGTGTCCTCACTACGTGATGCTTTTTGTTATATGGTGACTCTAACAGTCCTGTGCGGCGTATAAAACACTTGGTGGGCAATTAGTATGTAATTTGCTGTGTTTTGGCGTGATCGATCTGTAATTTGGAAATCTGTACAGTAGCTTCCAGTTGAGGGGGTAGGTGGCTGTGGTAATGGTTACCGGCCATGGAAAGGCAGCCCCCACAACATTTAAACAGGATTTAATTTCCTCGCAGCCTTAGGTGGTGCGATGAAATAAAGGAATTCAGCGCAAGCTGAACGGTCAAGCTGGAATCGACAGGTGTAGAGTCTTAGTCGATTCTCTTGGATGAGCTTGTCCGGGCATGGATGCCAAATTTTGCTCTTGATAGTGTTGTTGTAACCGTCGATGGTTGGGACCATCATTTCGGGCCGGCAGTTTTGCGACTGCCGGCTTTTTTTTAATTTGGGCTCCATTTTGAGAGCTATTACCCATACAATATTTTCCAGTCTTCAAGCCTGCCATGTAGCACCCAATAAAGTTCTGTGACGCAATTCAAATTAGATTAAGTTGGTGAATGGGATCATCGATTGATTTCAACAAGTTCCAAGAACAGTTTTATATTTATTTAAAAAATATGGCCTGATTTTGGTCTCGGCGTCGCAATAGTGGAAAAGGAATAATCCTTGTGTCTCGATTCTACTTAAGTTAAGCGCTGATTAAATATTATTTTTGGCGTACGGTGACTCTGTGTGCTCTATGTGTCCCTTTTAAATGTATGGTGTGTGCTTCCCTGTAATAAGGTGTGATCGACCTGTAGTCCTTAAGTCTGTACATTGAGGCCCAGTTGAGGGATTACAGGTGGTTGTGGGAACAGTTGCCTCGCCATGGAAGGGCAGCTCCCACAATAAAATTTCGGATGGATTTAATTCCCCTATCGCCCTGTGCGCGTTAGGGGGTTAGGGATTCAGCGCAAGCTGAGCGGTCAAGCTGAAATCGACAGGTGTAGAATCTTGGTCGATTCAACTGGATATGCTTGTCCGGGCACGGATGTCGAATTTGCTCTTGATAGAGTTGTTGTAACCGTCGATGGTTGGGACCATCAACTCGGGCTGGTAGTTTTTTGTTCTGCCGGCTTTTTTTAAGGCTGGAGCCGGTTATGATGATGCAGTCACGGATGTATTTTACAGAAAATAAATCGTCCTTTGGTGACACCATATAACAAATTCAGATATAGGGATGAAACAGATGAAAACTTGTGCTGAGCGCCCCCTGCTTAACCTTGAGGTACCCAAAGAGGGGCTGACCGTTGAGCTAATGTTGCAACCGCAAGAGCAGGTGGACAAAGAGGCGCAATATTGGCCTCTTTTTAATGCTGGAAATGATAGCGAAGAAGAGTACTTTGGTAATTGGAATATCAACATTCAAAGCGGCGGTGTACTTACTTTAAAAGTAACCTTAGACCTTTCTAAGGTACCAGGAAGAAACCTTGAATTTGTTCGATATCGCCAAAATCACAAGCTGGATGGTTTGATTGCATTAACTCCAGACTTTCGCCATCAATTTCGAGCCAGAGCCAAGGAAGTGGAAGGTGAATACACTACATTGATTATCAAGATCAAAGACAAAGAAGAGATTCCAGATAATTTTGCTTTCTTGTGGATGTGTGTGGATGCGGATACAGGCATGCATTTTGTTTCCGGCGATCCCGAGGCGGCGATTAACCCGGTTCCGATGTAAAGCATATTGTTTCTTTCACTGCTTGTGAAGCTTGGGGTTGAGAGCAGAGCTCTTGGAATGCTGGTAGAGTAAACCACTCTGCACTCATCCCCTGGTTAATTAGTTCTTCTGTGTGATAATTGGCTGATTGCCACTCTTGAGCCAAGGCGTATATTTGTGCTGCAGTATGCTTGATATAAGTGCTATCGGGAGCTTCATGTAGTAGGTCTTTGATTAGGGAGATTGATTTAGCAGTTTCTCCGAGGTAGGCAAGCGCTTGTGCTTGGTAGCGTCTGTCTCTGAGGGTCTCAGCCTGAGATGTAAGCTCTAGAGTTTTGGAAAAGTACTTTTCCATTTGAGCTTTATTAGACAGCATCAGATATGTTTCTGCAATATGTACATACATTTGTGGCTTTTCGGGAGATGATCTTAAGACTTCTTTGTACTGCCTTAATGCTTCAGGGTATTTTTCTTGGTAGAAATAGACGGTTCCGAGATTGGACTTGGTTGACCAGTCACGGTGTTTTGCCGGGATAGAGGAAATGATCTCTTCAGCTCTTTTATAATTACCTGTTTCCAATTCTATCACTCCTAAAAGATTGTGAGAGCGCCATTTTTTAGGGTAATTTTTTATTAAGAATTCAAGAGTCTTTCGTGATGAATCGTAGTCACCTAGTGAGAGCTGATTCATTGCCATATAGTAATAATTGTTAAAAGATGGGTTAAGTGCGGCTGCTTCTGTTGCGTAACGTAAGCTTTCTTCATAACTTCCTTGAACCCACAAAAAGCGAGAAAATTGAGCTAGATTATTTGCTGAAGGGTGGCCTTTTTTCTGGAGTTTTTTGAGTATGAGGTCGAAGCCTTCTTTATCTGTGCCTAGGGACTTAATCCTCAGTTTGGCTTCTAAAATTGCTGATTCATCCGCGCCAAAACCTTCTGCACTAGTAAGTATTCCCAACGCACTTGACAGTAATTTATGGTCATCAGTAATAGAGAATAGGGCTCCAGCAGCTGAAGCATAGGCCAAATACAAGTTGGTGTTTATAGGGTATTTCCCTATCAACTCTTTAAGTTGCTCTAGATCTTCTGAAACTATTACAGAATCTCCATCAAATTTGGATAAGATACTCAAAAATTGATTATAGTCAGCGGGCTCCATTCGAGCTTCTTTGTTAGGGTCTTTACGGTAGTTTTTTGAAAAAAGCTCAACGGCACTATTTCCGATTGTATATTGGGCTTCTTGCCTTTTGTTGCTCAGAAATACAAAAGAGGTTTGCTCGCGAATCTGACCATCAGCTGGGCTGATACGTTGTAGCTCAATATTGCATCGCATCTGGATGCAATCTACGCGTGCCAACAAAGCATCTGTTACCCCTCTATTGTGCAAGTTCTGAATTTGCTCTTCAAGGCTAGCTTCTTTGAGAGGGCTATGGCTGACTAAGGCGGTAGATTTTAGTTGGGCAGGTGCGCTAAGCAATGCTTGCCTTATCATTGCTTCAATTAGAGTTTTTTCATTTTGCTCATAATCCTTGCCGTTCACTTCTACTGGTAGGACGGTTAAGTATTGTGGTGGAAGCTGCATGTAAGTCTTCCAGCCCCAAAATGTTACAGCGCAAGTAGCGGTTATAGCCGCCAATAATGATCCTATACGCGCCCGCCTTTTACGGGGGCGAATCAATAGCTGGGTAACTGTTTCCGAATATTGCTGTGTATCAGCATCAATACCGTGTTTTCTTACAAGCTCTAGTGCCTCAAAAACCTGCTGAGTGCACTCTGGGCGTTGTTCGGGCCGCTTTGCTAGCATACGGTCTAGTAGAGCCGCTAATGGTTTAGGGATATCTGGCCATGACTGCTGGGGGGGAATATGAGGGCGTTGAGTAATTTGGTGGGCAAAAGCCAAAGCGCTTTTATCCCCACGCTCAAAAGGCTTTGAATCACATATTAGTTCGTAGGCAATAGCTCCGAGGCTAAAAAGGTCACTTCGCGCATCTAGCTTGCCTCCCTGGAGTTGCTCTGGAGACATGGCTTGAACACTACCAGCAATATGATCTTCTCTGGTTAAATCCTGATCGCAGTCTAAAGCTTTAGCAATGCCAAAGTCACTGATTTTGGTGATGCCATCATTGGTGACTAAAATGTTCTCTGGCTTGAGGTCCCGATGGATAATTCCCAGGCAATGTGCCTTCCCCAAGCCTTGACAGATTTGCATCAATAAGTCTAGCTTTTCTGCTAAAGTTGGTGAATTTTCACGCATCCATTCTTTGAGAGTAACGCCTTCAACTAGCTCTATTACCAAAGCGATATTGTGATCTTTCTCAATAACATCGTACAGTCGTACAATGTTTGGATGGTTCAACCGTGCTAGTAACTGGGCTTCACTGCGAAAACGAGCCTCAGCAGAGTTGCCGGTCATATCTGATCTGAGTTGCTTTATGGCTACCTTGCGGCCGAGTTTGACATCTTCTGCCAAGTAAACAACCCCCATACCACCGGCGCCGAGGGTGCGTTCAACCCTATAACGGTCTTGATATTCCTCAGTTTTCTCTAACGCAACTACGTCCATTGTAATGTGTTCTTTTCGGATGGATGGGGAATTTTACCTGATAGTACAATTTCGTGAAGGTATCTGTCGCCTCTTAAGAGGAAATGGTTCACGTTATTCCATTCTGTTCGACTTGCTTTTGACTGTTTAGCTGTCAATCCTACCAGAACATAGTGTTGGATAACTGGTGCGTAAATCATCAAAATTCGCCAAAGTACAAATAGGTTGAAAGCCAATTGTTGTGAACCAGACTGGAGCCATGCCTAACTCCAAAGTTTTTCGTATATAGGCTTTGGCGGAAAGCATATCGCCGCAGGCCATGTAAACCTGGGCGCGGCTGTAATTGACAAATAGGCCGTCTGGAGCGGTGTTATCCATCTTTAATAGTGTCTCAATGGCTTGCTCACCCTGCCCCAGTTCAGAATAGGCCTTTGCCCGCAGTAACAGTCCAAGCCAGTCCTCCTGCTTTTGTGCCAAGGTTAGGGCGCGCTGGGCAAATTCTTGTGATTGCAGCTGTCTATTTTCCAGGCGGGCAATCTCTGCCAGCAGCAGATATACGTGGGGATCGTTAGGGGCCCGTTCAGCAACATGACTCAGGCAGTTTTTTGTATCCTGCAGCTGCTGTTCGATGTAATAGGACAAGCAAAGGTTGAAGGTATCCCGGTCTCCTAAATGCTTTAAGCCCACCTCACTAAGGAGCCGGATAGACTCTTTGGGTCGGCCTGAATCCAATTCATTGGCTGCAAGCAAGGAGATAGCATCAATATATTGATTGTTGAGACGGATGGCCTGTAAAAGATGAGGCCTCGCTTTTTCCATTTGCCCCATCAGGGTCAGGGTCAAAGCCTTTTGGCGAAGATAAAGAGGGCTGGTTCGAATGTTGAGTGCTTGGTTAATGACTTCAAGCGCACGGTTGTAATTCCCCCCTCGCTGATAGGCTTTCGCGCGCAGGAAGTAGTAGAGAGCCTGATCAGGTAGTTGCAGCTTTAGTTTTGCAAGTAAGGACTCTGTAAGCTCTGTATCTGCCAGGAAGATGGCAATACGCAACTTAGTGATCAACACCGTTGGGTGGTTGGAAATCTTTGTTGGTATGTTGTTGAGAAGCCCTGTGAGTCGGCCGCGTATTTTGGTATCCCGCGAGTGATATAGGTGGGTGGCTAATAGATCCGCTAACAGTTCATAGTAGGAGGGGAAGTAGGGGTTCCTTTTTAGCAGAGCCTCAACTTTGGTAATTGCCTCGGCAACATTAGCTTCATTATTGCGCTGTTCGAATATCTCGAGGTATTGCTGGTAATCTTCAGGGCTAAGGCTGAACTGAACTCTTAGGCTTCCTGTTGGGTGGTTGGGAAGTAGATAGTGCAGTTGCTGCAAGACACGTGCGCGGCTCTCCAGCGGTGCATCCAGGTTCAGCATGGCACTACGGTTGGCGACTTCAGCAAACCCCTCGGTTTCTATAAGGGCAAATGAAGCTTCACAGGCGGCGGCCTCACAGTTTAGGGCAAATTGCATCAGCAGCTGTGCGTTGAGCGCTTGCGCCTGCTCCCGCAAAGGCTTGCCTTTTAGTTGCTGGGATTCCGAATAGGGTACCAGTAGTAGCGCTGGTTGATCGGAAAGCCCCTGTTTGATGGAGCTGAGAAGGTTATTGGCCAGTAGCTTTTCCTCTCGGCTGCGCAGGTTTGATAAGTCTGGCTCAATAATCGCAATGTACTTTGCCGAGGGTTCTTTACTTCCCCATAGAGAAAGTTCAGGAAAAACAGCGGCGGTTAAGCCGAGTAACATCGCACCGGATGCCAGGAGTATGCCGGCTAGAAGTTTGTGTCCTTTGTTTGTACGTCGATGTTGTACATGAAAGTCTTCCGTGGTGATCGTGATGTCATGGTCATCGGCGGTTTCATGATCCGATGTTAATTGGCTCAGTATCACATCCAAATTGGTGGCTACAACGGCAGCACTGACGGGGCGTTTGTCCGGGTTTTTGGCCAGCAGCTTATCCAGTAACTTGCACAGCGCCGTAGGAAGTCCGGGGTTTATGGCCCCTGCGGGTGGGTGCGGGTTGTTGATGATCCGATCGATAATAATGTATGGGCTTCCATGCTTGCCGAAGGGAGGCTGATCACACAGTAGGTGATAGGCGAGCATTCCCAGGGCAAATAAGTCACAGCGGTTATCCAGATTCTCGCCGAGGGCCTGCTCGGGAGACATTGCGTACCAGCTGCCAGCGATATGCTGCTCGCGGGTAATTTCTTTCGTATCCTGCCAGCTCCGCGCAATTCCAAAATCAGCGATTTTTGCGATGTTATTGCTGTCAATAAGGATGTTGTCAGCTTTCAAGTCGCGGTGAATAATTCCGGCAGCATGGGCACGCGCAAGACCGGCAGTGATTTGCTTGAGTAGCTGGATTTTCTGGCGGAGGCTGGGGTTAAACTCCCGTGCCCAATAGGTGAGTGGGCGGCCATCAACATACTCCATAACCAGGGCTACATCGTTCTGCTCCTCAACAACATCATAAATTTGTACGATATGGTTGTGGTTTAGTTGTGCGAGCAGTAATGCTTCCTGGCGAATTCGCCGTGAGGCAGATTCGTCTTCAGGGTTGTTGAGCAATCGCTTTATAGCGACCTCTCGGTTAAGTCGCTCATCTTTGGCGAGGTACACAACTCCCATTCCCCCGGCTCCAAGCTGCCTGATGATCTTGTACCGGCCGATATAAGAGGGTGGTTGCGCTGACATTGTAATTCTTGCCGAGGGATAAGAGATTCAGCTCCGCCACCCTGGCAAATAATTACTGAATAGATAATAAGGGGCTTAGCCTTAAGCCCCCTGTCTGGAGATGAAGCTATACCGTTTCCGGCTCTGCTCTTGCCTCGAGTTGGTTGCCTTTATAAATTTCGAATTGCGGGCAACCAATACGGATTTCCCAGGATCGACGCTCTACCAGGCTCGATGTATCCACTGCATCAGGTAGGGATTCAGAGATTTGTTTGCGGGCGCGGAAAATTTGGGTGTTTAAGTGGTTAACAGTGATACCCAGCTCGTGAGTGGCTACCTGAATAGAAACCCAGCCCTGGGAGTCAGTGTCCATGCCGCTCTGCATATCTTTGTGGCGGGCACGAGCAAGGTACAACAAGAGATAGTTGTGGATTCTTGCTGGTAAGGATTGCTTCATGCCTTCCCGCTGAAGTTGTAACTGCACATGCTCTTCGTGGGAACTCACAGAGAACTTCAGCTCAAAGTCGATAATAGACAGTTGTTGCAGTGACAACTCTTTCGTTGCCCCTTGGTTGTCCGCCAGGAAGAGCTGCCAGCTATGCAGGCCGCAATCGATACGATCGCCATGATTTACCAGGATCTTATCGCCGTCCTCAGCAGATGGGCCGGTGAACTCGTACAACCACTGTCCTGTTAGGGGGCTGTACTGAAGACTGGCGAGAGGCTCATTTTCGTCGGGCAGCAGGTGGTATTGTTCCAGCGGTTGTGCCTCGCCGGAGTGAATATCGATCAGCAAATTCTCGGGAGCGTCGAGGTTTTCGACGATCCAGGCTGGGTTATTAGCCCGGCCAAAAGCGATTTTGTCACCGGTCTGGAGTGGGTAGCTCTTAGCGGGCACCAGCTGCTGGCCATTTAGCCAGGTACCATTGCGACTCAAGTCGCGAATATTCCAATGAGTACCGGTCCACTGCACTGCGGCATGGATGCCCGATATCTCAGCACTTGTGATTCTTGTGTCTACTGCACCCTGCCGGCGCCCAATGGTGTGGTGTGCCATTAAGTAAACTGGTTGTTCCCTATCTGGATGCTGTAAGCAAGCCATATTCCTACCCTTCTGCCGTGGCCAACTCAAGTTGTGGCCTGATTGCGACAAAGCTCATTCATACTGGTGGATGCCCGCTGTGCTTGTCCTGCGAATACCTCAGCAGTACGGAGTCTTGGCTTACCATCTGCGGCGATTATTTCCCTTGAGCTGAGACACTACTTGTTGTGATGGGCGCTGCTCTGCGCCGCTGTCTCACTGCTTGTCTCGGAGAGGATTGCCCCAGTTCTGAATGATTTAGTCACTACGATTTTTGGAAATTGTTCTATTTTTGCGCTCCCTTGATAACTGTCTCTAGAGGGAGTGCAATAATTGTCAGTAATTGCTTCCATTTTCGCTGAAAAGTTGTGCCGCCGTCAAAAATCTTAAAGACCTTTTCGTACTTTTACTTGTGACTTGGTTAATGTTCTCCAAGTACACGGCTGCACACTAGTTTAATGGATACTTACATGCATCTTTGTCGATCGCATCTTCTTTAATCGATGGCTACACAATATATTTCACAGTTGTGCGCCAGTGCTAGCGGCATTACTGCTAATTTGGTAAATGGATACCACTTTTACTGTTATTGAAAATAAGTCTCAATTGTAAAAGAGAATATATATTATTAACTGTTAAATTTGGCACTTATGACGGCTTGTATGTCATTGTTGAAAAGGTTGATTTGAAGTAGCTGCTTTGGCGCGTTATTAATCAAATGCACTTAGGTGACACTTTGCAGCTAAAGAATGAAAATTTAGCGGTGGTGAAGCCCGAAGCAAAACGCTGGGGCACTCTGACGATCTTTAACCTTTGGGCCAACGCTGCACAAAGTCTCGCTGGCTATACCCTGGCGGCAACTCTATTCCTCGGTCCCAATACGAATGCTTGGCTGGTTCTCGCTGGGATCGCTATTGCAGCAATTTTAATTATCATCTTATTAAATTTAATCGGTGAACCGAGTGTTAAATACGGTATACCGTTTCCTGTATTGGCCAGGGCGAGTATGGGGATCCGAGGTGCTAACGTCCCTGCGTTGCTTCGGGGGAGCGTGGCAATATTTTGGTACGGTGCGCAGACTTGGTTTGCTGCCCATGCCATGTCTTTGTTGCTGAGAGAGTGGTGGCCACAAGCTGTCGGAGGGCAGTGGCTGGCAATGGACCGGATCGATTGGGCTTCCCTCGTACTTGTCTCCTTATTTCAGGCTCTTCTATTTTTCAAAGGTATCAATACGATCCGTTGGTTTATCAACCTGGCTGCGCCATGTGTCTATGGAGTGATGCTCGCGCTGTTGTGGATGCTAGTGGTTCGAAGTGACGGACAGTTTGTATTTGCAGTTGCTACTTTCTTTGATCGGTCTATAGCATCCTGGGGCGATGGCTTGGTCCAGCTCATCAAAGTCACAGGTACTATGTTGGCTCTCTATGCGCCGATAATCCTAAGTTACGGAGATTTTGCTCGTTTCTGTAAGAACGAGTCTGTTATGCGAAGGGGGAATTGGCTGGGAATCACTATAAACATGACTGGCTTTGCGATAATTGTTCTGTTCACCACTATCGCCGCCCAGTCAGTTTTCCACCAGAACTTGGCAAACCCCACTGATATCGTGCAGAAGCTTGGGAATCTGGAGCTGTCATTGATCGCCGCGGTTGTTTTTTTTACAGCAACGGCCGGTATCAATGTGGTGGCGAACTTTGTGGCTCCAGTTAACGATATTTCAAATTTTCTGCCAAAGTACCTGGGGTTTCGCAGGGCGGCATTGATAACGCTGTTTCTGGCCTTTCTGATTAGTGCTTTGTGGCCCGCTGTTATCAAACAAATCGGTTTAGTGGCGTTCGTAAACTGGGTGGGGGTTTTTCTGGCGCCTGCCTACGGTGTCATATTGTCTCACTACTACTTAGTAGAGAAGCGCCAGATGGATGTAGGGCAGTTGTATTACAGCGAAAGTGATGGGCGTTATTACTATTTCTGTGGCTGGAACCCGCGAGCACTGCTGACTTTATTGGGGACATGTATTGTCATCACAATGCTAGCTTTTTTCTTACCGAAAGGGTTGATGGCAGGCGTCGACTGGCTATTGGCTGCGGCTGCTGCTTGCGTAGTTTATTGGAGTGTTGCGAAGCGCAGTTAGGGGGGAGCCCGGAGGTATTTCCGGGCTCAGGGGGCGTACTTTTTTGTTGTTAGATACGGATACCTTCGATATCCAGGATCATCTCAACTTTCTGGGAGGCTGGGCCTAGGGATTTGATACCGAATTCTTTCAGCTCGAACTCAGTGGTTCCACTGAAGCCCTGGCGGTAGCCACCCCAAGGGTCTTTACCGCCACCGATATTGGTAACGTCAATTGTGATTGGCTTAGTGATACCGCGGAGGGTCAGTTCGCCATTTAGACGGGCTTTGCCGTCTTCCAAAGGTTCAAAGCTAGTGCTCTTAAAAGTAGCAGTGGGGAATTTGGCAGCGTCGAGGAAGTCATCGCTGCGCAGGTGCTTGTCGCGCTCAGCGTGATTGCTATTGAGGCTGGTTACATCGATGTCGACATTGATAGAAGATTTTTCCGGCTGCTTTTCATCGTAAAAGAAGGAGCCGTTGAAGTCATCGAAACGGCCGTATAGCCAGCTGTATCCAAGGTGCTTGATACGAAACTGCACAAAAGCGTGAGCCCCTTTGGTGTCGATTTTGTATTCCGCTGCTTGAGCTACAGTCCCCATCAGAGCTGCAATAAGAAATACAGAGAGCTTCTTCATGTCATTTTTTCCTTATTTGGTGGTTGAGAGTGTTGTTTGTACGTGTGAGTGATTGTCTGTAGAACTTTTTACACGGATGCCGATGATTCTGCGCAGTGTGCCGTCACGGTCAATAAAGTGGTGCTTGAGGGCTGCCAAGACATGTGCTGCTACGAGTCCAATCAGGCCCCAGGCAAGGATTTCGTGGATAGATCCCGCAATGTCTTCCTGATTGGGAATTCCTTGTAAGGTTGCAGGGATGCTCACTATGCCGAAGACATCGATAGGGCGGCCATCGGCGGTAGAAATCAGATAGCCGGAAACCATGATTGCCAGTAGTAACAGGTAAATCAGTCCATGAGTGGCGGTGGCGGCAAATTTCTGCCAGTTGGGAGTTTGGGGGTTGCTCGCCGGAGATGGGTTGGCAAAGCGCCAAGCCAGCCTGAAGAGTAGAAACACAAGCAGGATGATGCCTACCCCTTTGTGAATTTCAGGGCCTCGTTGATACCATGGATCGTAGTAGGATAGCTGGCGCATCCACCAACCGAGAATAAAAGTCCCTATGATCGCAGGGGCCATTATCCAATGGAGGACGATGGCTACCCAGCCGTAGCTGGAGGAGCTGTTTTTGGCCTGCACTTCTCTCTCCTATTGGTAGTACGTCACACTTAGATTTGCTAAGTGCCACTAGGGTACAGCCTTTGGGCTCTACCACCAATGGGGAGTTCATGAGTATGGGAAAGGAGTCAAAGGTGTTAGTAGGTAATGCCGCGCTATATCGAGCGCCCCGGAGAGCTTTCGCGCTCGGCCGCCTGAAGGATGCGCTCACAAGATAGCCGATCAAGCGCGGAAGAGCGCTGTGCCAGTTGGTCCGCCAGCCAGCTGGTGGAGTGCTCTTCATCCCCAAGGGCTAGTTGTTCCAGCTGCCAGATAACATTCAGTAGGGTCTCACGCTCAAACCCGGTCTCAACCGCCTGGCTGGTAAACAGATGGGGTTCCAGTTGTTCCAAATCGTTGCGCTTGAGCACTAACTCCGCATAGGTAGGGTACCAGCGGCTGCTAAACGGTTCTGGCCGCTGGTGGTAGTCGAAGGTGATTCGCAGCCGGTTTCCGTCGGCATCTTCCAGAAGCGGGGTGTCATGTTCGTAGGCGGGCAGCGCTGGATTGTTCCGCAAGATATCCACGATGGCGTGCCAGTCACTGGCATTTTCGTAACAGAGCCGGACGGGCTCTACCAGTTCACGGGTCCCCTTGTGATCTTCCAAGGACAGTTTTTGGCCTGGACGGTACCAGTACAGGTTAAGAAGCTGCTCATCGGCCAGGTCTGCAAGATGTGCACTGGTTAGTGGCTCTTCAGACAATGCACTCAGGTGGTCAACGGCCTGCTGTACGCTGAGCCATTGCTTGCGGTGGAAGTGTTGCTTATTACCTGTAATTCCCATTCTATTCTCCCGGCGCAATTCTACGACCTGGAGCCCCAAGTTTAGCAGGATGCAATGCTGCTCCAGTTACTATCGTGCCTTTGCGGCGTGGGAAGATAAAAGTTACTAATTCATGGTTATAGAAAAGGTACAATGGCGCCTTTTCATATCCAGGACATACTGAAAAAATGAGGCCGCTCACCGGGCTGCTGTCACTGGTTTTATCCGTGCAGTTTGCGCTGATGTATCGCCGATAGATTCAGACTATTCAGTCAAAAAATATGGGGTTGAAATGCGTGTTACTCTCCCAGAGTTGCAGCGGTTTGATATTGCCTCTGGCGCGGCTAAAGCCTAGGCGCTCGGCGCATGAATTTATTGTAGTGGAGCAGTTTCCCATGAGCCATAAATATACACAGCCATGTTAATTGCGATAGGCAGCCTGTAGCCCGGATTATGTAAATACACTGATGAGAGCAGAGTCCGCTTAGTTTTTGATAAGTGGATTTCAAGATATTAAAAAAGAAACGGGTAACCTGTGAATATGGCGTGACAGCCTGACCTGTAAGCCCGGAAAATTAAAAGAGCCTTTAGATGTTTAACTTTCTCCCCTCGTTTTTACTGTTGGTCATATCTTCGGTGTTGCTGGCCATTAGCACATTGGTTTGTGCAGCCCCCATACTCTTGTTTTCAGTTTTTAGGTTTATTCTCCCTTTTGCCTTTCTGCAAAAACTTTTCATGGGTTTTTTTATTTCTTGGGCAGAAATGTGGATAACCCTAAATAAAGGCTGGATGAAGCTAACCCAAAGAGTCCAGGTGGATGTACAGGGGATAGAGCATCTCGATCAACATGGATGGTATCTGGTCACAGCGAACCATCAAAGCTGGGTTGATATCTTTATTATGCAGTCGATTTTTAATCGAAGAATTCCATTCCTGAAATTTTTTGTGAAGCAAGAGTTGATCAAAGTTCCTGTGATTGGAATGTGCTGGTGGGCACTCGACTTTCCATTTATGAAGCGTTACAGCAAAGAATTTTTGAAAAAACATCCAGAGATGCGCGGTAAGGATCTTGAAGCGACGAAAAAATCTTGCGAAAAGTTTAAACTAATGCCCACCAGTATTATGAACTTCCTTGAAGGAACAAGGTTTAGCAAAGAGAAGCATCAAAGACAGCAATCGCCTTTCAAACATCTTCTAAAGCCCAAGTCCGGAGGGATTGCTTTTGCAATGCACTGTATGGGTGAGCAGTTGAACCAGCTACTGAATGTCACCATTGTTTACCCTGATGGTATACCTACTTTTAAAGATTTCCTTTCTGGTAAGTTAAAGAAAGTGATTGTTCGTATTGAGAAAGTCCAGTTGCCCAGCCGGTTTTTTGAGAGAGACTACGCAACCGATCAGGAGTTTCGGGTGGAGTTTAATCAGTGGGTAAATGAGTTATGGACTGAAAAGGATGCCCTGATTGATAAACTTTTAACAGAAAGCAGGGCTTAAGTGGGGTTCGTAGAGAGGTTCACTCGTGAGCCTCTCTACTGGCCGAACGTTACTATAGCCAAATAGGGAGCTGAGCCCGGATCTCCTCGGGTTCACAAGCCACCAGATTTTTTCCTGTTTCTCCTGCTATTGTTGCGCGGGTTGGAGATTTCAAGGCATCCCTCAAGCTGCCAACCATATAGGGTTCTGCGACAATATACAGTTTTTCGTACTGGCCCTCCTGTCTTCCCCTCTCCAGGGTATGTGCAATTTCTCTGGCAAAATTCTCACCTTCACGGCGATGTAATCCTGCAGAATTACCTACTGAGTGCCTTCCTTGACCATAGCTGTCGAAAGTGCGTCCGGGTGCATCACTCTCTTGGTCTCTTCCAGAGAGCCGTGATTCTGGATGGAGAAGTGCCTGGATTTCATTGAGATTTCCCGCGCGTTTGTTGGCTTCAAAAATTCGCGCTTGGGACTGGTTAGCCACAAGGACCCATGCTAAGGCCATGAACATATCCTCGTTTAACTGCCTTATTTAATCCTAGTAAATAGCCATATTGGCCACGAGCCCTGGTTGCTTATTGATGGATATGGAGGTGGAAATTCTCTTTAGGTGCACTTGGAAAGGAAGTTTTTAATATTTATATGTACAAAAGAAATATACGACAGCTCTCATATTCAATTTGTAATGGCTTTTATCGGCACTTAATCCCTTCGTTTGTCGCAGTATTTCCTAGACTGTACTCAAGATGTAACAGGCGCAAGACGGACTCTTGAGTTTTCTGGCGCCTTTTGCGGCTTAGCGTAAAAAGAGGTTGTAGATATGAGTCTGATTCCCAGAGGGTCCCTATTGGACCTTGATAATATGTTTGAACAAATGCTCTCACCGACCCGTGCAATCGGATCTGAACGCGAGGGATTTTTTTCTCCGCGTATTGATGTGAGTGAGCGCAAGAATATGTATGAAATTAGCGCTGAGCTGCCGGGAGTGGGTAAGGACGATATCAGTGTAACCCTAGAAAATGGGGTTTTGACCCTTGAAGCTGAGGTGCACCGCGAGGTTAAGGAGAAGAAGGATGGCCGCGTGCTTCGTCAGGAGCGGCGTTACGGCAAGTTCTTGCGAAGTTTCAATCTTGGTGAAGATGTTCGCGAAAGTGAGATTGATGCAAATTTCAAAGATGGGATTCTCACGCTCACGGTACCAAAACATGAGGGGCATCCCCCGCAAAGAAAGCGGATTGAAGTGCACTGATCTATAGGGGTTAAGGGTGATGGGTGTTACCCATCACTCTCTTTGGCATTTGTCTTAAGAGTTTTGAGGTACCTATGAAAGTTAAACACGCAATGCATGAGGGGGCTACCTGGTGCACCCCGGATACTCCACTACAGGAGTTGGCAAAAATATTGCGCGATGAGGATATTGGTGCAGTACCGATTGGAGAAAATGACAAGCTTGTAGGAATAGTGACTGATAGAGATATTGTATGTCGCGGTGTGGTTCAGGGAGGTAATCTAAGCTCTCTATCTGCCCGCGATGTTATGACAGAAGGGATTGAATGGTGCTGGGAGGAGGATGATCTGCTGTCTGCTGTCCACAAAATGGAGCAACAGCTGTTACGCCGGATGCCGGTACTCAATAGTGAAAAGCGCATGGTCGGTATTCTCAGTTTAGGGGATATTACCAGTGCCATCGCCAGCAAGCAGGGTGGGCAGTTCGCAGCAGCGGTCTCCTCGCACCACTGAGTGTGGGACTTAACGCATAATGCTCTTTACAGTCGTCAATCTATATTGGCGGCTGTTGGAAGTCTTAGTGCTCTAGAGTGTCTTGTCTGAAGCCTGTGAATCCCTCGGCAACCTGATGGCTCCATCTACTACTGGGCTGTTGATAGTCTTATTTACTTCCTGTCTGAGCTTGATCATGTTCACGGTCGACCCCGATGTCCGTTAAATGTGATTATTTGGGAGGCGTGAAGGAAGAATCAGTCGTATAATCCCTACTTTTTTTGAGGTTACTTATGGCTGTGACTCAGGAGCAGTTGGCACAACGCAGTGGAAATCAGTGCGAGCTCTGTAAAGCAGAAAATGGCTTGGCGGTTTATGACGTACCCCAGTCAGAGGGCTATCCAGATGCGGCAGTATTATTGTGTCAAACCTGTAGGGACCAGCTGGAAAATCCTGCACAGCTGGAAAGTGCGCACTGGCAGTGTCTGTCGGAGTCTATGTGGAGTACCGAGCCGGCAATTCAAGTGTTGGCATGGCGTATTCTAAAGCGCTTATCTGGCGAGACCTGGGCCCAAGACTTGTTTGACATGTTGTATTTGGATGGCGATTTGCTGGCCTGGGCAGAGGCCGGGGCAATACCAGAGGCTGGTGAGTTGGTGATTCATCGGGATAGTAATGGTGCCCAGTTACAAGCTGGAGATAATGTAGTTATTATCAAAGACTTGGATGTAAAAGGAAGCAGTTTGGTTGCAAAACGGGGAACGGCAGTTCGCGGTATCAGCTTAAGCGATAATCCTGAGCATATCGAAGGACGGGTCGAGGGTCAGAGAATTGTTATTCTGACAAAGTTTGTGAAAAAGAGTGGCTGATAAATATTTCAGAAATAACTTCATTTTCTGAAAAGGGTATCTGCCGGCGGACCCGAAATACTCCCCTATCCGTCTTAATTATGAAAATAAGAAAGGTATAGTTTACCTTTCTTATTTTTTTGCAAAATATTTCCGCTTTTATAAATTAACTGATAATTTTTAGAGCAAAATACGGTGTAATATTGAAGACGATAATAGCAATTTTGTATTGTGCTAGATATTGAAAGTATGCACGGCCTAAATCTTGTTCATTAAGCTCAAATATTCGTGCGTGAATCCTGGTGATCGACTTCCTCAGGCAGACAAGTCCAATAGTTGATAGCAGTAGTATCAATATGTTTATAATCGAAGCCCAGCCTAAAAATAGTGTTAGATTTTCAGTTTCCATGTGAAATTTCCTTGCAGTTCTTTCTCGTATAAACCGATAGTTTTATGAGTAGATAGTGGAAAGTGCCACAATAGTCAGGCACTAGCTTTCAAATAAGTTGCGTTTGTGGATAGGGGTAGTCCCAGTTAGTTGAAGAGCTATGTTATATGATATAGCTATTGTCCGATGCTCATTATTCCTAGACACTGTGTGATAGTGCAAATGAGAGGTTGGCAATATGGTAGCTATAAAACATGAAGCCTATCTATGAAATTCGCAGTGGTGCGCTGGCTGGGTTTAATCTATTGGTGCCACAGCTCGGTGGTCAGTCATCAGATTTTTTAGCGCAAGTGGGGCTTCCTGCGGATTGTACACGTCGTCCAAATATCTTGATTCCCATTGCAACGCTGGTGGACCTCCTTAATTTGTGTTCACGGGACTTGTCCTGTAGTGACTTTGGCTTGCGATTGGCGGGGAAGCAAGGGCTACGTATGCTGGGCGTCCTTGGTAAGCTGATACTGGAAAGTGAGAATCTATCCAGTGCTTTGACAGTAACTCATCGGTATATGGTGTTACACAACCAGGCGGACCACTGGAAAATTTACCAAACCGATGACTGCTTGATTGCAGAGAGAGTTAATCACTTCCCCGACGCAATTCCCGCGCAACAGTATACTGAACTTTCAGTAGGCGCCGCCTATCGCCTGATACAGGAGATGGTTGGCTCTAAAGTATCTCCCCGCTCTGTTTCATTTCGGCATAAGCCCCAATCTTCGCTGAGTAGTTACCAAAATTTTTTTGGCATTGAGGCTAGTTTTGAGCAAGATCGAGATCGCTTGGTTTTTGATGGATCATTGATGAACTATCCCCTCGCTAAACCCAGCAGCGGTCTTATGAGATATTTTGAGGAGTTTTCCAAGTGCTTATTGGCAGAGCACAAGGGTGATATCAGCCGACAGGTTCAAGTCTTAATCCTTCAAACTCTCGGGGCCCAGCAGCACTCCCTGGAGCAAATTTCTCGCTTACTCGGTATGCCAATGAGAACGCTTCAGCGCCGTTTAAATGAAGCGGGAACCTCCTTTAAGCAGTTGGTACAGGGGGCGCGAATGAAGACTGCTCGCTGGCATCTACGGGCCTCAAGTATTGATGTGGGATTACTATCAGCAAGTTTGGGTTATACCGATATCAGTGCTTTCTCAAAAGCATTTCGAGCCATTCATGGAAGCTCCCCACTGCAGTGGAGGAAGCGACAAGCTATTAATTGTTAGTCAATTAAAGGAATTATTTTGAATAATTGTTCAGCGCTACCAATTATTACTATAAGGGTGAGCTTTTAGATTTTTCCTGATTTTACTTCAGCAGCGGCGCTTGGCTTTGCACCAATAATCCTAGGGGACTATGCTGGGCGCCACTGGAACGAATGATGAAAGGCAGAATTGAAAATGAGTGCAGAGACAATCCGTTGTAAAGCAGCTGTAGCTTGGGGGCCTGGGGAGCGTTTGGTTATTGAGGATGTCGATGTTATGCCTCCCCAACGGGGTGAAGTTCGCGTGAAATTACACGCCACCGGCGTTTGTCACACAGATGCGTTCACTTTGTCAGGAGATGATCCTGAAGGGGTATTCCCGGCAATCCTCGGCCACGAAGGTGCGGGTGTTGTTGAGTCCGTTGGTGAGGGGGTGACCAGTGTCTCTGTCGGGGATCATGTAATTCCTTTGTATACCCCCGAATGTGGCGAATGTAAGTTTTGTCTCTCCGGAAAGACCAATTTGTGCCAAAAAATCAGGGGCACCCAGGGTAAAGGGTTAATGCCTGACGGTTCGACACGCTTTTCGGTAGATGGGAAACCCATTTTCCATTATATGGGATGCTCTACTTTTTCTGAGTACACAGTCCTTCCTGAGATATCTGTGGCAAAAATTAATCCCGAAGCCCCCTCAAATGAGGTTTGTCTGCTGGGTTGTGGTGTTACTACGGGAATGGGAGCCGTTACCAATACCGCCAAGGTTGAGCCGGGCTCCTGTGTGGCAATTTTTGGTTTGGGCGGAATTGGTTTATCCGCAGTGATCGGAGCCAAGATGGCTGGTGCCTCACGAATTATTGGTGTCGATATTAATGAGGACAAATTTGCGCTGGCGAAGAAATTGGGAGCCACTGAGTGTATTAACCCCAAGGCTTACGATAAGCCTATCCAAGAGGTTATCGTAGAGCTTACCGATGGCGGAGTGGATTATTCTTTTGAGTGTGTGGGCAATGTTAACCTGATGAGAGCTGCCTTGGAGTCTTGCCACAAAGGATGGGGGGAATCCATTATTATTGGAGTGGCAGGTGCGGGACAGGAAATCAGTACACGCCCATTCCAGTTGGTTACAGGGCGGGTTTGGACGGGATCAGCATTCGGCGGTGTAAAGGGGCGCTCTGAATTGCCTTCTTTTGTAGAGCGTTACCTGGCTGGAGAATTTAAATTGAATGACTTTATTACTCACTCAATGCCCCTTGAGCAAATAAATGATGCCTTCGATTTAATGCACGAAGGTAAAAGTATTCGCAGTGTTATTCATTTCCAGCAAGCTTGATAGGACCACTTAAAATGTCGATTGAATTGGTTGGCAGTACTAAATCTTTTGACGGTTTGCAGCAGCGTTACCGACATAAATCCAGCACGCTCAACTGTTCTATGGTCTTCTCCATTTTTTTACCACAGGATGCAGAGGGGAATACACAGAGGAAATATCCTGTTGTTTATTGGCTATCGGGCTTGACGTGCACGGATGAAAACTTCAGTCAAAAGGCTGGTGCTCAGAGAGTCGCTGCAGAGTTAGGGATTATCTTAGTGATACCCGATACCAGCCCCAGAGGAGACGATGTGGCGGATGACCCGGGTTATGATCTGGGGCAGGGGGCTGGTTTTTATGTAAATGCGACTCAAGAACCCTGGAAGCAGCATTATCAAATGTATGACTACATCGTGGATGAACTTCCAAGCCTGGTAGAACTTCATTTCCCCACCAATGATCGACGCGGGATTTGCGGACATTCTATGGGCGGGCACGGTGCCCTGGTCATCGGTCTGCGAAACCCCAAGCGATATCAATCAATTTCTGCTTTTAGTCCAATTTGTAATCCTATTGCTTGCCCTTGGGGAGAAAAGGCGCTGGGAACTTACTTGGGAGCTGATCCCAAGAGCTGGGAACCATATGACGCAACAGTGCTAATGGGGCGCGCTGTAGAGAAAACTCCGATTTTGGTTTCTCAGGGGGAGCAGGATGAGTTTCTTGAGGAACAGCTGAGACCACATTCCCTGCAAACAGCTGCCGAAGCCAGTGATTATCCTCTTCGGATAGAGCACCATGCAGGTTACGATCACAGTTACTATTTCATCGCTTCATTTATTGAGGAGCACTTAAGGTTCCATGCAGACTCATTGTTGAGCAGGCATAGGTAATAGACAGTGTAAATCGCGGACTAGTGAAGTTAGCCCCTCAGTTGAGGGGCTGTTTGGGTAAAGGGTTTCGCGCCCTGGGCAAGTTGCTATGTATAAAGCGATACGAGCAGAATACATAGAGCCAAAGTGAGAGGCGTAAGCTTATCGTGCAACCGCCCGACACTCGCCAATAATTTCAGCTCTGTTCTGGTCAAAAGTTTGTTCGATCAGGAACCAGCCATTGGGACAGAAGCCACTTTCGGCTAGCAAGAGTTCCATTCTCTGCCGGGCAACTTTCTTCACATCTCCAGAATTGGCGCCGCCGGGACCGCCACCTCCTGGGCCACCACTACCCTTACCACTGCCGCCGGGACCACCACCACCGGGACCACCACCACCGGGACCACCACCACCGGGACCACCGCCACCTGGACCTCCACCACCCGGACCACCACGCTTACCGCCTTGGCCCTTGGGGCCAGCTCCAATGGTTGCCTTGTAGGTAAAGCGACGATGGCCCAGTTCGGTGATGTCAGTGACAAACGATTCAGTGGTGGGGATCTCTGGTGTAGAGCTACAGCCAGCAGCGATCAAAATCACAGCTGCAGATGCAAAGAGATGAACCTTCATTATTGTTACCCCATATTTTGATAAAAGCTTTAGTCCGACATTAGCTAACCACAAATGTTGGTTAAGCAGAGTAAACATTTGTAAAGGGGGGCTATTGCAGCAGGATTGTTTGTGCGCAAACCCAAAACTGTAAGGTACTGCATGTCCCGGAAGGTTCCGTTGTAGAATCCTTCACCGGTTTGCTCTATCCACAATATAGCTGCATTTTTTAGAGGGTTTCCGATAAATTTGAGATACTTCTGGTGATCAGAACAAGTCCCAAAGAGAAGCTATGGCTTACCTGGATGTCATTTAGGCCGGCTCCTAAGGAAGCCGGAGATAACATGGAATTAATCAGAATTTTCTAAATAATCCCCCTGCTAGCAAAGTGGTACGTGAATTGCCAACAATACTTAATATAAAGAGTTTTCCTATGAAACAAGCACTGCTTGCATTACTTGGATGTACTTTTGCAGGAATATGTTCTGCAGAGTCACTCAGCATTGAACGGTTATTCTCCGACCCGGCTCTGAGTGGTACCGCTCCCCGAGCGCTGGAATATTCACCTGATGGGCAGCGCGTAACTTTCCTCAAAGGTAGAGTTGAAGATTACAACCGTTACGATCTTTGGGAGTACAACCTGAAAGACGGTCAGTCCCGAATTTTAGTCAATTCCGATAGTCTGCACAGCGGTAGTGAAACTCTTTCGGATGAGGAAAAGGCAAGACGGGAGCGCCAGCGAATTTATGGTAGTGGAATAATGGAGTACAGCTGGTCAGAGGATGGTCGGTCTCTGTTGTTCCCTTTGGCCGGCGATATTTACTATTACGATCTCAAAGACCGTTCTTCGCGTCGACTGACTGAAACGGAAACCTTTGAAACCGATGTAAAGGTTTCTCCCGAGGGGCACTTTGTTTCGTTTATTCGCGACCAAAATATCTATATTGTCGATCTGAAAACCGGTAGGGAAAAGCAGCTAACCAGCGACGGCAAAGATCATATTAAAAATGGAATGGCTGAGTTTGTTGCCCAGGAGGAAATGGACCGGATGACCGGTTATTGGTGGTCTCCTGATGATCGGCATATTGCTTTCCTGCAAGTTGATGAGTCGCCAGTTGATCAGGTAACCCGTAGCGAAATCTATGCGGATCGTATCGAAATGATACAGCAACGTTACCCCGCTGCTGGGCGTGCGAACGCAAAAATCCGACTTGGCCTTATAGATATTGATTCGGGGGATATCCGTTGGGTCAACCTGGGAGATAATCAGGATATTTATATTCCCCGAGTAAAATGGGCCCGTGATCACCTACTAACTTTCCAGTGGCAATCTCGAGACCAGCAAAAGTTAGAGCTTCGTGCTTACAATCTCAATACGGGAAAAACCCGAACGCTCCTTACCGAGTCTAGCGATACCTGGGTTAACCTGAGCCATGATCTCCACTTTTTGGAAGATAGCGATGCTTTTATTTGGTCATCGGAGAGGGATGGCTTCAAACACCTGTATAAATATGATTTTGGCGGCAGATTACAGGCACAATTGACTAAGGGAGATTGGGTGGTTGACGAGTTAGAGGCTGTTGATGAGCAGGCTAACCGTCTGTATTTTACCGCACGAAAAGATACTCCAATCGAGAGGCATCTCTATGCAGTCTCCCTGCAAGGGGAGAGCGACATTAAGAGAATTTCACAGCGTAGTGGTATGCACTCTATCGAATTTTCTGAGGATGCCTCTGGATATATTGATAAATTTTCCAGCGTTACTACGCCCCCTCAGGTGAGCCTGCACAGCAGCTCAGGGGCCAGAATCACCTGGCTTGAGCAGAACGCTGTAAATCGTGATCACCCTCTCTATCCTTATAAAGATCAATGGATCACTCCGGAATTTGGCAGTATTGAGGCGCCCCATGGCCAGGAGCTTTTCTACCGCTTGTACAAACCTGCTAATTTTGATGCGAGGAAAAGTTACCCGGTAATGGTGTTTGTCTATGGTGGTCCACACGCTCAGGTGGTTACCAATAGCTGGGATAAACTATTCAACCAGTATATGGCCCAACAGGGTTATATTGTTTTTTCCCTAGATAATCGTGGTTCAGCAAACCGCGGTACCACTTTTGAGAATCCTATCTTTAAGAATATGGGATCTCCTGAAGTGGAAGATCAAATTACCGGCGTTGAATTCCTGCGTACCCTGCCTTACGTTGATAAAAATAAAGTAGGTATCTTCGGTCACAGCTACGGTGGTTACATGGCACTGATGAGTATGTTCAAAGCCGGAGACTACTTTAAGGCGGGGGTATCGGGTGCGCCGGTTACGGACTGGACGCTGTATGATACCCATTACACTGAGCGTTATATGGGCAATCCAACCAAGGATATGGATGCCTATGAGGCATCTTCTGTGTTTCCCTATGCGAAGGGCTTACAAGGTGATCTGCTGATTTATCATGGCATGGCGGATGACAATGTGTTGTTTACCAATACCACTAAACTCATAAAACAGATGCAGGACAACGGCCAACAATTTGAGCTGATGACTTATCCAGGCAAGAAGCATAGCTTGCGCGGTAAGCAGACTCGCATCCACCAATACAGCATGATCAAGCGATTTTTTGATCGGCATTTAAAGGGGCAGGATTAAAACTTAAATAATCTCCCAGAAGAAAAAACCGAGGCTAGCCTCGGTTTTTTTCTTAATTGAGGTACATGATCCCTAAGACTGAGGCTGATCAACCCGATCCAAATTCATTACTTTGGTCCAGGCCTGCACAAAATCATTTATAAACTTGTCAGCGCCATCACTAGAAGCATAAACCTCTGCGACTGCCCTTAATTCAGAGTTTGAACCAAAAATCAGATCTACAGGTGTGGCTGTCCACTTTGCCTGGCCACTTTTGCGATCTTTTCCTTCATAGATACCTTCTGATTTTGCCGACTTGGACCAAACAGTAGATATATCGAGCAGGTTCACAAAGAAATCATTCGTCAGTGTGCCGGGGCGCTGAGTAAGTACACCATTCTGTGAGGAGTCGGTATTTGCATTAAGTGCGCGCATTCCTCCAACCAGAACAGTCATTTCAGGCACACTCAGGGTTAACAGGCTGGCTTTATCAACTAATAACTCTGTAGGGGTTCTCCCATAACCATCGCCAAAGTAGTTGCGGAAGCCATCGGCCAGAGGTTGTAGTACCGCAAAAGAATTAATATCTGTTTGTTCCTGGGAAGCATCGGTGCGTCCAGGTTTGAAAGGGACCTGAATTTTATGTCCGCCTTGCTCTGCTGCTTTTTCAATGGCTGCTGCGCCCCCAAGTACAATGATATCTGCCATTGAGATTTTTTTGCCCCCGGATTGGGAACTGTTAAATTCCTGCTGGACTTTTTCCAGCGATGCCAGGACTTGTGATAGTTCAGAGGGATCATTTACCGACCAGTCCTTTTGGGGTTCCAGGCGAAGACGGCCACCATTGGCACCACCGCGAAAATCTGAACCACGGAAGGTAGAAGCTGAGGCCCAGGCAGTCCTCACTAGATCGGGAACGCTAATGCCTGCCGCCAGTATTTTTGCTTTGAGAGAATTTATATCCCGGCTGTCAATCAGAGGGTGATCAACTTTGGGGATAGGGTCTTGCCAAATTAAATCTTCTTCGGGTACCTCCGCTCCCAAATAGCGCGCGCGAGGGCCCATATCCCGATGAGTCAACTTGAACCAGGCTTTGGCAAAGGCGCGTTGAAATTCTTCCGGATTTTCCTGAAACCGTTTGGCAATTTCTTTGTAGCTGGGATCGAACTTAAGGGATAAATCCGTGGTAAACATGATGGGGGCATGGCGCTTGTTCTTGTCGAATGCATCGGGCACCAGATTTGCCGCGCTCTGATCATCGGGAATCCACTGAACGGCACCAGCTGGACTTTTTGTCTTCACCCAATTGAATTTAAACAGGTTGTCCAGATACTGCTGGCTCCAATTGATCGGGGCGGCAGACCAGGCCCCTTCTAGGCCGGATGTCATTGTGTCGTCGGCATTTCCTTTCCCACACTTATTTTTCCAGCCAAGCCCCTGCTGCTCAATTGGGGCGGCGGCGGGCTCTGGGCCGAGGCAATCAGCTTTCACTGCACCGTGAGCCTTACCAAAAGTATGCCCTCCAGCAATCAAGGCTACTGTCTCTTCGTCATTCATCGCCATGCGGGCAAAGGTTTCGCGGATATCTGTGGCGGCAGCCACCGGATCGGGATTGCCATTGGGGCCCTCCGGGTTGACATAAATAAGCCCCATTTGCACAGCGCCCAGGGGCTTGTCCAACTCTCGGTTGCCGGTGTAACGCTCATCTGCGAGCATCTTGGTTTCGGGCCCCCAATAAACCAGGTCGGGCTCCCAGTCATCCTGTCGCCCCCCGGAAAATCCGTAAGTGGGGAATCCCATGGACTCCAGGGCTACATTGCCGGTTAGCACCATAAGATCAGCCCAGGACAATTTGCGCCCATATTTTTGTTTGATGGGCCAGAGTAGACGGCGGGCTTTATCGAGGTTGGCATTATCAGGCCAGCTGTTGAGGGGATCGAAACGCTGTTGGCCGCCACGGGCACCACCGCGACCATCACCGATCCGGTAGGTGCCAGCGCTGTGCCAGGCCATTCGGATCATAAATGGGCCGTAATGACCGTAGTCTGCGGGCCACCAGTCCTGTGAAGTTTTGAGCTGAGTTTCGATGTCCTGTTTTACCGCTTTAAGATCCAGGGTTTGGAATTCGGCAGCGTAATCAAAGCTGTCACCCATTGGATTGGATCTTGGAGAGTGTTGCCTGAGGGGACGCAGATCCAGCTGATCAGGCCACCAAAACCGATTGGACTTTGGCTGTCCTTCTACTGCACCCTCAAGAATTACTGGATCAGTGACGACTTCCTCATGGGTATCTGCGACACTAAATGGCGCGACTATAAATATTGAGATTAATAAAGCGACATAACTACGATTATATTTTATTAACATTTACAGTATCTCCGTACGATCGTTGGTACATCCTTTGGCTCATTATTTATTTGATGATGAAATACCTGACTCTATTCCTTACCGCTGATTTCTTTTGCCCTTTGGCTGAAGCGTAGTCTTGGATATGGGGTTAATAGTATATAAATTTTATAGTGTCGCGTTTAAAAGGAATTAATTAGGTAGATTGGTAAACTTAATTACTGGTTCTTTTATTTAAAGGAATTATGGTTTTGGACTAGGGCGACGTTGATATTTTTATATTTTGAAGAAATTCGTGCCAAAAAATTTGGATTGTAAATATAAACCAGTGTTGGAGAAATAAGCTACACAGAACGGGATAAATAAGGCTCTCCGGACAGAGAGCCCTGAAGGCAATTAATTACAGAGTGTCTGTAAGGTAAGAAGAGGGCTCTGCCCGCTCTCTTTGGAGCTTAAATCCAGACCGTTAATGCCCCGTTCCGATGCGATGACCAGGCCGTTATTATTATCGTTTAACCAGCTGTCGACGATTCCTGAGGCTCCCAGGTCAATGAGATGCCGGCCGGTAGAGGAGGGGATAAAACTGCCCACCTGGAGTCCGAGAATAGAACTACCCCCGACAGAATCCCAAGTGGCCGACTCTTCCCGCCAACTTTGTGTTGCCATGTAAATGCCGTAGCTATTGCTGGAGGTATTGGTTACATTCAACTCGAGTGTCGCATCAATATACTGGCGACAGCTTAAATCTGATAGGTCAAAGCGAATGAGGCTATAGAGAGTTCCATAGGTTAGATCACTGCCGTCGGCGAGGAGTCCATCGCTATCAGCATCGAAATTATCATCCTCTTTTCTAGATGAAATAAACACATCGTCTGAAGCAACTTGAGATACCTCTTCACTAATAGAATCGCTGCAATCGGCGGTTACCCTGAGGGCTGGGGCAATACCGGTTTCTTGTGAAGAGATATCTACCCCATCACTGCCACTCAGTGAGGCAATGACTAAGCCAGTATTTTCATTGTTCAGCCAACTATCCAGAAGACTTGATGAACTCAAGTTCACCACTTGGGTTCCAGTAGACGACGGGGTAAAGCTGGCGGCCAACTGTGAAAGCACCGTTGATCCACCGACAGAATTCCAGGTGGCTGATTCCTCACTCCAGTTGGATTCTGCTAAATAGATACCGTAACTATTACTGGAACGGTTGGTGATATTTAACTCGATCTCAACTGAATTTATCATTGAGCAGTGAGATAAATTGGAGAGATCAAATTTAATCAGTGAGTAAAGCATTCCATAGGTGCTATCGCTGCCATCTGCCAGAAGGCCATCTGAGTCATTGTCAAAATTACTGGAAGAGTAGCGCGATGAAATAAATGTGTCATCAGTCACTGGTAGTGACAACTCGCCATTACCACTGTCGTCCTCAAGCATAACGCTCCTGCCAACGTTATTTTGTGCGAGAACCATAGCTTCACCAATTCGGTTGGCGCTCCACCAATTGATATTTTCCGGTAATACAAGAGGATTATTGGCTCGATCTTCTCGCGTCAGGGTACTTGCGCTGTTATCGAACTGTGCTGTGCGTACAGTGAGTTGGTCAAAGCTGACCTGGATAACTTTAAACTGCTGGATGCTGGCCATATCTATGGTCCAAAACTTGGCATCATTTGCTGAGCGAGCTGGTGCTCCCCAGCTTCCCTCACCAACGTAAACGGTGCCGCCTGTTTCGTTGGTTGAAAAATCGCTATTACCGGGGGCAACGACTTCGGTGACTTTGGTGAGATGGGTATCTGATTCGACCACCATATTCATGGCATAGTCATAAAAGGGTTGTGCCCACCAATTAAATAATGTGGGGTTGTCAGATTTACCGCTGTAGTGGGGGAACATGGGCTTGTGGTACTGGGCAAAGCGCCAGTGACTGTAGGCGCCAGTTCCTGCTAAATCACTCTCAAGCCAATTGTTCATGGCGGTAGCATAAGATGACCAGCCGCTTTCCTGGAATTGGCTGTTTAATGTATAGACGCGCAATAGGGGGGAAATTTGTACTGCGCCGTAGGTATCACTAGGGCTACAACTACCATCCGCATTGAAGTCCACACCAAAGACCTGGCAGGTGGTTGAATAGTTGTCATCCTCATGATTCCCATGCGTAGGTATTAGAGGGTAAATACGTTGATAGCTATAGCCATTAATTTCGTCGTTGGAGTAGGTCAGCGTCCAGTCTTGTAAAAAGTCATCCATTTCCGACGCACTGTTGGCGTTGGTAAAATCACCGCCATGCATAACGGCCAGCGGGCGAATTTTGGCTAGTAAAGCATTGCCCTCGCGCCGTGTTGTATGCCCCGTGCGGGTATCTCCCCCAGCGACTATGACGAAGGGAGACTCCTCCGCAGGAGCCGTTTTAAACCAGAACCGGTCGCCACAGCCGTCCTGATCACACACACGATAGTAAACTGCTGAATCCGGTGTTAGGTTTTCCAACCTGACAAAGTAGCTATCTAAGCTGCCATCGAAGGTAGATGTTGAATCAACCCCTTGACTGCTCCAGCTATTTTCATTGGTTGAATAGCCAAAATTAATATAAGGATTACTACTGTGGCCGTCTGGCGAAAAACCGATAACGGCACTGGTGGATGCATCACCATCCCAGGCCAATCTGTGGTGTTTAGTTGCTGAACTGGCATTAATTGCCAAACATAGAGTCGAGATAGCAAAAGCAGCGCTTAAGAACCGTCTCATCGGGGGTTTCCTGTAAGTAGTGGTTATTATTTTCAGGCGCAGCAGCTATAGAGATTAGTCGCAAAAACTTGTGCGGCGCGCCGGAATTATTGTGGATCTTTATTACAGGCCGTTGAATGATTGGAGACTAAACGAACGAAAGCGGCGTTTCGGTAGGGAATTGTGACGGTTTTTGCATTCATAAAATTAATTGCGCCAGCACCTGTTCCCAGGTATTGGTAGATGCCATATAAAGGCCTGTCAAAATTACGGGTCCAGTAATCTCCCTTTTGAGTTTTCGGGAAATATTCAGTCGCAATTAGAGGTCTGCCAGATTTACTCTCCTGCAGGATAATGGATCGTAACTCTGTAATATCGGGGAGCCTCCAGTTTTGCGTTGCACACAATTTCTGTTGATTGGTATTGCGAATCAAGTCCTCGGTATCACACCGCTCTTCTTCAAAATAACAATCTCCATTATTATCTATACCCTCTTCATATTGATACCATGAATAGGTCCACCTTCCATCGTGAATTCCTTCGTCGTCGGTTTTTACTTCCCAAAGAAGCCCAGTATCGGTATCGCAGATACAGGACCAGGGGCCTGCCCAAGCCTCGATAGGCTCCCCATTTTTATCAATTTTAACTAAGTGATATTCCCTTGGCAGAGGTTGTGATGGTTGGTGCAGTATGACTGCATAGACCGTGATTGCAGGAAAAATGAATACCCAAAATATGCGCACAAACATTATTGATCTGCCAACTTGATTTTGACGGGGAGGGCATGGCGAGTGTGGGCGATTTGCGAGTGATCAAAGGCAGAAACCCAGAGGCAAATACCGTCTTTTATTGCTACATCTAACGCTGACCCAGTATTTAAATTACGCACCATCTCCATAGACCATTGGCCGTCCTGCCAAACAGCATAGGCCCTGACATCGGCACGATCTCCCTCAAAGCGATTTGAGGTATAGAGGACTGAAGGCATAATCGTATTGATAGGATAATTGTCATCTTCAGCCGTGTATGGTTGGTAATCAAACCAGGAAATAGTCCAATCGCCCTTTGTATCCTCGTTTTGATATGGAGTCAGGCTGGAGGGAGTTTTGGGTAGTCGTTTTGGTGTAACGTTTTTTGAGGAGAACCACTCCCAGTTCATTAAGTATGCCCCGGACTCTTTGCCATCCTGGAGGTACCCTGCCGTATAGCGGCGTGCTCCTGGCCTTACAATGTCAGGCCTGCCAATATAATTGTCATCTGCCAGATGCATTTTATTGGTTCTTACCGCTTTCCAGTGCCAGAGATCGTGTATTTCATCGGATGAGCTGTAGTGGTAGCCCTTGCCGTGCCAATTTGCGGGCAACTGTGCTGATGGTTTGCGGCCCAGGTGAGAGGTTCCCGAAGCACCGAAATCACAGGAACTGGAAAGCAGGATGGCAAACTTATCTTCATAATGACGGGTTTCATTAAAACTTTGAAAACCTTGCTGTTGTATTTCCCAGTCAGAACCAACTTTTTTCAGCGGTAGGTGTTTCAGGCTTTCAGTGGGATCTTCCCAAGTGATATGAAAAAATATTTCCTGTTGGTTATGCAAGGCTCTCAAGTTGACGGTTGAGCTACCATCAATAAAGTTAGCACCTCCGTCAGTATGGATTTTAAGTGATATGGCTGAGGACCATGCGGATTCTTGGGGGATTCCATCTATGTTTATAAAGGTTTCCGGACTTATTTTCTCAACTGTAAGATCGTGGTAACTGTTATTTGTAACAATAATCCAAAGTAATAAAGTGATACAGCCGGTAGATAAGTAGGTAAAAATTGAAGTTCGATAGCCCGATCGAGTATTGGGAAGTAAATAACTCAAAGTCTTCAGGCCATAGGTTGTTAGGTAAACGCCAGCGTGAAGGAATATATAGAGTAGGATCGCAAAAGCACTATAAAAGTGTGCCTGGCGAAAGATAGAAGCATTGCCGGAACCAATAAATAAAATCCAGCCACTTAAGATCATGAGTATTAAAAAAAATGAACCGATGCGTGTTACTACTCTATGGTAGCTAATTGATGTTTTATTAGGTTCACTGTATGAGTTTGTATTTTTTAATTTAATTGTTACTTTATAGAATAAGTAACAGAGAAGGATGGCTGAAGTAACAATTGCTACAAAGAAGTGAATATCATGAATCTGTCCCTGGGGTAAAAGCTCTTCGATATTTCCAATACTTGGCTTAGTCAAGGTGGAGATACGGAGCCCCGTTAGCAGGCTACATAAAACTGCAATAATGGCCACGCTGTGCAGGATTATCCAAAGAGTACTCTTCGGTTGTTTGGCCATGGGAGTATTCCAAAAGGGGTTAGGCTAGTAAAAAAGTGTGGCATTTATATTAATTAAAATAGACTGTTTTCTAATGGTAGAGTCACGGCTCCTAAAAAAGGAAGAATGCACTGCGCTGTAGTAACGCATAAAGAATGAATTCCGATTCCGAGCTTACCGAGATGTAATCACAGCGAGTCTCAGTGGTAGAGTCACCTTTCCGCCTGACCCAAGAGTGTACTACTCAGTATTTTAACCTGTTCAGAACAAATAGCGGGATAACTTATTCTTGTCGGTATTCCGCATTCTGTAACTACTCATGCAGCTGACACTTATTCAGGCTTTCACTTTTCTCCAAATCTTCCGATATGGCCATAAGTTTCGGGTGGTCACTTCTCCAGTCAAAATCTTCATGGCGAAAATCAAGATAGGATAGTGCTGAGCACAAGTTAATATGTGGCAAACTAAGACTGGCGGGTAATCGATCCAGGTGCTTTTCCAGGTAATCAAGAGATCTCTCAATAGCACTGAAGTAGCGCTGCCACCAAAAATCAGACCTAAGTTCTTCCCGTGCACGCAGCTTTTCCATTTGCAGATGCACTGCTGCGTCCATTAATCCAGAGCTGACACTGTGAAAAGTATACAGATCCCAATTGTTGTCCAGTGGTGCAGATAAGTGACCATCCCCTAAGCTTTTATCAAGAAATGCACAGATGACTTCGCTGTCAATGATCGAGGAGCCATTATCCAGGGTTAGGCAGGGGACTTTTCCCAAGGGGTTACTGGAAATAAGTTCGTCGTCATTGTGAAAGGGGTGAGAGAAATGCTCTGTTACCACAGAGTGCAGACGCTGTTCTTGCACAACAATGCGCGCCTTGCGCGCAAAGGGGGAGGAAAAGGTCAGGTACAGTTGCATAGGCCAAGCTCTTTTTGGCTGCCTGCCCTTTCGGCAACTGCAGCGACCGCCAGTGCTGCTACGAGCAACTGTTAACGCGTACTTTAGTGATGGGTAATCACTGAAGTAATGCGGTTATAGAGGTGCTGTTTTAAGTAGGCTCTCTGTTTTTTGAGGCTGGAATAGTGATCGTCGTCGGTGCCAATACCACTATCCTGAAGGCCTCTTATTTGTTTATCCAGTTTGCTGTAGATGTCGTTTTCAAGTTTGAATTGAATATCGTCTTCGATGAGCTGCTTGATTGTGTCTGCATATTCTGGGAAATCCACCGAGAGCTCGTGTGAAGCAATGGGCATAAGGGACCTCCACAATCGATATTAGTTAATGAAGTGTAGGTTCAGTCTTGCCAGTTACAAAAATGCAATTCTAGCGCTGCTTCCCTTAATCAACATAGTTATAAAGTGAAGTTAATATAAGTTTGTATATAGCGATTTGATATATATAAAAGTTGAAGCTATTTTATTAGCAAATATTTTTTACTCTCTTTTTTTTGATTATTGGTAATTGTTAGTCAGGTGAGGCTTAAACAGAGGGCAGAGTGGAAGTGACAGGCACAAAAAAGCCCGACAATTACTTGTCGGGCTTTTTTATTGCGGTTCTGCTACTGGGCTTAGGCCGAAGCCTCCAGTGGGGCAAAGCGCAACTGGCGCCTCTGCAAAAGCTCACCGAGGTAGAGCTTTAAGTAGGCTGCAGCGGCCCGTTTCCCCTCTGCTGCGGAGTCTTCTGTTATTTTCCCAAAGCGGGAATAAGACTGGGAGCAGAAAGAGTCGTTAATGTTGATGGCACACATAAACCGGTCTCGCCAATCCTGAGAGGGTGGTAACTCAAACTCCCGAGACAGGTTCTTGATCAGAGTATCTGCCAGGCGCCAATTGTTTTCCATTTGTAGTTGGCGTAATGCCCAACTGGACTGAGGTCCAAAATGTACTTTTAGTGCCGCGAGATTCTCTTCATAGTAGCCGCGCACAAGGTCGCACAGCTGATTAAGCATATCCTGCCAGCTTTCTGACGGAGAAAAATCCGAATGGCCCAATACTACGTCACCGAAAGACTTATAGTGACGTTCGGCCAGGGCGGTTAAGCTGGCATCTACACTTGGGAAGAAATGATAAACAGACGCTGCTGGAACACCTGCAACCTGACTAAGGTTTGCGAGGCTAATATCCGTAGAGTCTTGTTCAGTAATTAATACTTCAAGGGCGTCAAGAAGCTTTTCATACTTCTCCCGGCCATTTTTGCGTTGTGGTTTGCGCGGACTGGCGGTGTCGCGCCGGCTGATTGCTCGTCGATCGATTTGGTTCAAACTACCTCCCCCTTTAGACAAGCGGTACTGGCCATGGGCTAGCATACGCTTTACTTCCATGTAAAAAATTGTCTTTTGGAATTGATTATTATAATCGTACCAAATTCGGGCGAGCAAGAAGAACTTGTTTGATTTGTGGGGTAGTTCCACCTTAATTAATTAAATTCGGCTAGCAGGTATTTCTGCCAGCCGAATGGAAATGTAGCTAGTGATAATGTAGCTCTGTCGCCTTTCCTCGGAAGACGTAATAAGAGAAAACGGTATAGGCGAGGATGACGGGAACTACTATTACCGCACCCACAAGAATAAATTTTAATGAGGCGGTGGCACTGGCTGCCTGCCAAATATTTAGTTCGCCGGGAACAATATCAGGGAAAAAGCTGAAGGCCAGGCCGATAAAGCACATCAGGAAAATAACGACGACCGTAAAAAAAGGAACCGCTTTATGTCTGTCCGCAGGCTTAGGCATTCTCGCCAGCAAAACATCATTGGAGACAAAAGCGATAAAGCACAGGGTGGGGACGAGTAGTACAAACATAACCAGAGGGTAGGTAAACCATCGGTCGAATACGGTTGGGTTTACCAGTGGGTTGATGGCCGATACTGCAACCACCCCAAGCAGGGTGGCCCGTCCTGCGTAACGGGTCCATGTGGTCGCTCGTTTTTGCAGCTCCGACTCGGTTTTAAGAACCAGCCAGGCGCCGCCAATATAGGCGTATGCGGCGGTAACTCCCAGAGCGCTGAGCGCTGAAAAAAGCTGTGCAGACCAGTCGGGCTTAAAGCCAATCACGTACTGTCCCAGCATGTACCCCTGCGCAAGGCTGGTAATGATAGACCCCGCTTTAAAGGTTCGATCCCAGGTTAGCTTTTTGTCGATGGCAGCCTTGGCACGAAAGTCGAATGCCACTCCTCGCATGATTAGCCCGACCAGCATAATCGCAGCTGGTATATATAGGTGCATTAACACCAGGTTGTGTGCGATTGGGAATGCAATCAGGAGCAAACCGATTGCCAGCACCAGCCAGGTTTCGTTGGCATCCCAAAAGGGGCCAATGGATGCGATCATGGTATCCCGCTGGGATTCTTCCTCTTCTCCCATGGGGAGCAAAATGCCCACACCAAGATCGTAGCCATCCAGAATTGCGTAGACTATTACCGCTAGGCCCATAAGGGCGACAAAGGCGACAGGCAGCCAATAGGCCGCTGCAGAAGCGCTACCGGTCATTTGCCTTCTCCCTTGTCATTTTTCTCGGTATCTTTTGGGCGGTTGGTTAAGCTAGTTCCGGCGAATAGTTCCTGAGTTTCAAACTCCTCGACTTTTACAGACTTCAGGGCCATCACTTTCAGGGTTCTTATGTACGCATAGAGCAATATCACGTAGACAACCAGATAGAGGGTTAGGGAAAAACCGACATGAGAAGGTGGTACTGGAGTAACAGCGTCGGCGGTTTTCAGTACTCCTGTTACGAGCCAGGGTTGGCGTCCAATTTCTGTGACATACCAACCGGCCAAGGTGGCTATCCAGCCGGAGAATGTCATCGCGACCAGGGTTTTAAGCATCCAGCGAGGCAGCTCACCTTTACGCAATAGATAGACCCCTCCCCAAGCGGTTAGCAGCATCAATATGCCTATGCCGACCATAATGCGGAAGGCGAAAAATACGGGGGCTACCGGTGGGTGATTATCGGGGAAATCATTAATTCCTTTGATCTCACCATCCCACTCATGGGTAAGGATAAGGCTGGCCATCTTGGGAATGCCGATCGCCAAATGGTTGGTTTTCTCTTCTCCGTCGGGTATCGCAAATAACAGCAGGGGTGCGCCGCGCTCTGTTTCCCAGACTCCCTCCATTGCGGCGACTTTTTGCGGTTGGTGCTCAAAAGTGTTGAGTCCGTGTAAGTCACCCACATAGATTTGAATCGGAATAAAGATGGCAGCGAGAATCAGTCCTGTTTTAAGGGCGAGCCGGGGCGCGCGTTTGGGGTCTCCTTTAAGAATCCGATAAGCGGAAATCCCCGCAACAAAGAAAGATGCCGTCAAACCCGAAGCCAGCAGCATATGTGTAAGTCGGTAGGGGAAAGAGGCGTTAAAGATAATTTCCATCCAGCTTGCCGGGTAGGCGACTCCATCCCGTAAATCGAATCCGGCAGGTGTTTGCATCCAGGAGTTGAGAGCAATAATCCAAAAAGCGGATAGAGTGGTTCCTGTTGCCACAATAAAGGCAGATAAAGTATGTATTTTGCTTGGCACCTTATTAATGCCAAACAACATAATGCCGAGAAAGGTTGCTTCGAGAAAGAATGCAGTAAGTACTTCGTATCCGAGAAGCGGGCCGGCGATATTGCCGACCTGGGCCATAAAGCCGGGCCAGTTTGTTCCGAACTGGAATGACATGGTGATGCCACTCACTACGCCGAGAGCAAATGTCAGGGCAAAGACTTTTACCCAAAAACGATATGCGCGCATCCAGACCGGATTATTAGTTTGGTCGTAGCGTAATTTAAAAAAGAAAACGATCCACGCGAGTGCGATGGTGATTGTTGGAAATAGAATATGAAAGCTGATATTTGCGGCAAACTGTATCCTGGAAAGGATCAGGGTATCTAGCATGAGAGCCTCTGCTGGTCTGAGATCTTTGAACCAGTGAGCCGATTAGCACCTCCTGTGCTAATCGGCACTGCAAGAAAATATAGAGGCAGGTGTGTGTTCCCGCGTATACAATCCTGCAGGAGCCGACTTTGGATCGGCAGCGGCACGGCCTTGTGCCGTTTTTAATCCAGCACTATGGGCTGCTGGATTAAAAATATGCCGGGGCTTTTAGCCATGGATTTAGCCCTATGGGTTTCTCCCCGGAATAAGTGCTTCAGATGAAGGTGTTATTTCGCTTTGAGTGCAGCGGTATATTCCTCGTGCTAGCGTTTTTTTCGCTAGTTTGAGGTGTTCTGTCCACCTGTCATCTTACTTTTGAGTTCCAGTAGCTTGACGATACCGGAGCCTAGCTTCATCAATTTAAGCAGGTCCTGGTGTTCTAGCTTGCTGAGTGTGTTGGCAAATTCTTCGAGCAGCTCCAGCAAGCTGTAAACTTCCTGGATTTTTTCCTGTGCCTGGGCATCCAGCTCATCTTGGGGTTCATTGAGCAGTAGCTGGCGAAGCAGACTTAATGTAGGGTCGAGCTCTCGCTTGCGGCGCTCCTCGAAGACAGTGCGAGCGAGGTCCCAGATTGACCCAGCTGCAGTGAAATAATCTTTGCGATCGCCCGGTTGATGGTGCAGCTCAACCAAGCGCCAGGCCTGTAGCTCTTTGAGCCCCATACTGACATTGCCACGACTGATCTTCAGTGCCTGGGCCAATTGCTCGGCATTGAGTGGCGTGGGATGAATGGTGAGTAGGGCAAACATTTGTCCCACCGTGCGATTGAATCCCCAGCGGCTACCCATTTCACCAAAGTGCAGTACGAATGCCTGGGCTTGACTCGATAGTTTCATTTACTTCTTAAGTTTCAGAAATTTCTGAAAATTGTAAATGTAAATTGATCTATGTCAATCACCAATTTAGAAAATAATGTGAGGCCAGCGAGAGGCTCCCGGATTCTGATCTGGGGAGAGGCTGGCGCAGCCGGGGTTATATGCTCAAGCTACTTTTGGCTCTTTGGTACCAGTTATCGGGCACGATAAAGCCTCTGCTGGCTTCGCCGTTTTTATCGACGGCGGCGATGCACAGTGGGTGGGTAAAGCTTTCGGGCAGCAGCGCCTCTAGCAATTGATCGGCAGTCATGCCGGTGGTGCTGCTCTGAGGCGCCAGCCAGGCTTGCTTGGGGAGCGCTAGCCACTCGAGAGCACTGCAGTTTGCCTGGCTCAAGGAGAATGACCGAAACTCAGATAACGATACCCACCAAAGATCATGACTGGAGGGCCGGTGAAGTGTATCCAGCAGTTTGAATAGTCTCCCGGGCATTAGCGCCCACTGGCGATCTATCTCTAGGCCGTGCTCTTTCAGCATTGATTGAACTGCCGGCATTTCAATCAGTGGCAGTTGATGATCTGCCATTCTTGCCAGTTTGATATCCAGTCGGTCCTTGATTCCAGGCCCCACCCAATGGATATCGGTAACCTGGAGATAAAATTTTACGGCAATTTCCCAGTGTTCACACTGGTTGCTGGGCAGGTGTTGCACGACGAAGTCGAGTTCCCCCAGTGTCTTGCCGCCGGACCTTAGAGGGAGGTTTTGGTAGAGCAGCTGGTAGTCGGGATGTTTGTCAAAGGCAAATGACCAGAGCCTTTCAAAGTAAGTGCCCAAGCGGTTGTTGGGTTTGTTGAGGTTGAGTTCGTGCTGGTAATTATCCAGTTCAGGGGAAAGTGCATTTTTTACTTTCGGGCAGGAGAAGTATTCCAATAGGGACTTTCGTCGCGTGGGTAGAAGCCAGGGGAGTTGGTTAGCTGCACTAAAAGCTGTAACGGAGTCCTCGCTAGTGGGAATATCCGAACTTCCCACGGACCACATTAAGTTGTCCCAATTATCTACCTGTCCGCTTTTCAGGGAGGAAATCATGGCCTTCTGTATCGTTTCCTGAGTCATTAAACTTCTGTATATTGCTAAAATACAAGACAGATTGGTGAAATCATCTATGATTGCTTTACCATCTGAACTAAAAATAATAATTACACTTATAAGAATCGATCCGAGCACCAAAAAAATCAGTGAATTACCGATGTCGAAATAAGTCGCCTGGCAGTGAAGTTTCTGCCTTGATTTCGTTATCCATCTCCAGTGCCAGCTTTATTCTGGGAGTTGATTTTGGTCGGGTATTTTTCTTACAGTGACTGATACTGGAGAAAATCATGGAATCAGGTCCCCTTATTTCGATCGGCTTGCCTATCTCGCTGTTTATCATCATGGTGGGAATAGGGATGACCCTAACTGCCAGGGATTTCCATCAGGTAACGGTAAAGCCCATTGGCCTTATTATCGGAACTTTTACCCAAATTCTCCTGATGCCAGCTATAGCAATTGGCCTCTGCTGGGGATTAAATCTACCACCGGCCATTGCTGTTGGCCTAGTCATTATTGCCGCCTGTCCGGGAGGCACAACATCGAACCTGTTTACCTTGATGGCTCGCGGTAACGTGGCGCTTTCTATTGTATTAACAGTTTCTGCCAGCCTGATTACTATTGCCAGTTTACCGCTTTTCGCAAATTATGCGCTTCGAACTTATTTCGGCGCTGACCAGACTATAACTCTGCCATTCGCCAGTACAGTGGTGATGTTATCCAGTATTGTCCTCTTGCCTGTTGTGATAGGGATGCTATTTCGCGCCTGGAGACCGCACCTGGCTCGCCGCGCAGAGGGAATAGTCAGTATTTTTGGCGGGGTTGTATTGCTTGCACTGGTAGCAGGCCTTATCTGGGGAATTCGCGATCGCCTTGCAGACTTGATGGTTCAAGCTGGCCCCTCGGTCATTCTATTGAATCTCTGTGGTGTGCTATTGGGGCTTCTTATCAGCCGGGTTGCTGGCCTGCCAAAGCGGGAGGGGGTTGCGGTTGCAACGGAACTCGGTATTAAAAACAGTACCATCGGAATGATGGTAACCCTCACGCTTTTACACTCGAGTGAGATGTCCGTGCCCTCAGCAGTTTACGGTGTATTGATGTTCCCATCTGGCGTTCTTTTGGCGTTATATGGTCGCCGTGGTGCAGCGAAAAAACTGGCCTCTGAGACGGAAGGAGCAGGTGAAGTAGGGTAGTAAATGTTGCATTTACCGAAAACTAGACCATACCTTTACTATTGAGGGTGTGGTCGATCTTGGAAAATTGAGCTCGCCTATACCAATTTCTGTTACTGCACTATGAATTTCAATAATTCTAATGTGCGGTCACAGATTACTGAATGTCCTTTTTAGGTATATGTCTAAAACCAGACATTGAGTTGTCTCAACCCCAGATTGTAAAGTCAATATGTTCAAGGGTTTTACGGCGAAGCGCAGCAAGAAAAATACAATCAACAACAACCTAAAATTAGATGCTCTGGTCTGGAAGAGAATATTGGAGCAGTCGACCCTCAGTGGTAATGATTCTGGGGTAGGTAATGCGGCTAAACACAGTATTGTTGTTTCTCTGACTAGCTATGGAAAGCGAATCCATGATATCCATTTGTGTATCGAGAGTTTATTTCAGCAGTCGCTAAAGGCGGATTTAATTGTACTTTGGCTATCGACCAAAGAATTTCCAGATTATATGTTGCCCAATATTTTAATGAAGCAGGTGGATCGTGGGTTGAGAATTGAATTTGTTGATGAAGATCTAGGACCTTACACAAAGTATTATTATGCGCTTCAAAAATTTCCTGATAGCCTGATAGTCACGGTGGATGACGATATCCTCTACCCGATGGATGCCATCGATATGCTGTATCAGTCATATTTAAAGTTTCCGTCACATATTTTCTGTCATCGAGCTCACAGGATAGGTGTTGATAAAAAAGGTAATGTATTGCCTTACAATAAATGGAGGACAACGCGGGAAACTTGGAAGTGCAATATGAATATCAAACCTTCTTATCGCGTTTTTCCTACTGGAGTTGGGGGTGTTTTATATTATCCCGGCTCTTTACATCCCGATGTTCTGAATAAAGATAAATTTTTGGAGTTATGTCCTAATGCGGATGATATCTGGCTTAAAGCCATGAGTATGAGGCAAGGAGTCCGTTGCGCAAGAGTGCCAGATGTTCGTTTCTGGAGGGATAGGTTTTTAACAATCCCTGGGTGTCAGGCTAGCGGCTTGAAGAAACAGAATTTAAAGGGAAAGTGTGGTAACGATAAGAAAATACGCAGAGTATTCTCTGAATATAATTTATCTCAGTTACTGTTAGAGTGAATAGGCGCTGCTTAATATAGAGTTAATGTAGCTGTCGCACTCTAAGGTTGATATTTTGCTTTCAGTTTAATCTCAAACTGCTACCACTTATAACGAAACCCTAATTCCAAGCCTCCGGAAAAACTATTCCCCAGGTTTTCCAAACTGCTGCTGTAATAAATTTCTGAATAGATAGAACAGTGATCACCGCACTCATCGTAGCTCGCGCCCAGGCGCAATTCACCGTACCAGGTATCAGGTTTTTGACTGAGTCGGGTTTCCGATACGAGTAAATTAGTCCTCTGGTCGATATTGTAAATAAGGCTCGGAGTTGCGAACAGAGAGAACCTTTCCAGGGGAATTGAGCCATACATATTGCGACTGCTCTTACGCTGGCTCTTGCGCTTTTCAAAGATGGTTCCCAAGCGTAAGAGGAAGCCATTGTTATTGATATCTGTAGCTTGTACTGCATAGATATCCTGCAAGTTATTGGCTTCCTCCGAGGTGTAAATCAATTGCGCATGGGGTGTCCAGGAATAGTAATCATGCAGTTTAAAACTCTTGCCGCCCTCGATAGACAAGGCGTAACCAAATGCTTCATCGCTATTATTGAGTTCGCGCAGTGATTTGGCATCCATTTCAAAGTCAAACCAATTTAGCTTAAGTTGACTATCAATAAAAATGCCATCCAATCCATACCAGGTGACAAATGCGCTGACGCCGTAGTTACTCGCATCGATTGAGCCATCACCAAAAAATGAACTCACATCGTTATTTGAATCGCCGTAGTGCAAAGCGGCGCTGCCAATAAGTTGGCTTCCAAATACGGAGACTTGTATTGGTAAATCAAAGCCCACTTGTACTTGATAGTAAGTCTGTTTCCAGTTTGCACGGGTACTGGATTCATTGGGGTCAAGGGTAATATGCCGGGCAGAGTTCCTGATCCAAAGTCCACGATTATCAATTGCCTGCTCTTGGGCATCGCTATACTCGCTACTGGCCAAGTCCAAATAGCTTGTACCTACCCAATAGCGATTGCCCAGGCGGCTGCGCAGTGAAGAGGGAATATTGAGTGTTCTGAGAATTTGCGGGAGGGCTTCGTAGAGTACTGCAGTAGGTTGCCAGCGGATCATTCCGCCTTCAGGAAATACTGAAGAGTTATCCACAGTTGAACGCAAATACCAGCTGCCTTCATCACTTCCTCCTGCGCCGTTCTGGTGCAATGTGTAAGCATAGGCTCCACCTATCACTGCCTGCTGATCATCTTTACTGACAAAGTCCCCTGCCAGAGTGAATTGTGCATTTGATTCGCCTTTGACGGAAACCACCTTAATACCATTGCCCTCTGTCCGCTTTCCTTTACCTGAGCGGTTAAAGACAGAGATAGTGGTGGTGCCAGAGCTGTCTCCTTCCACAATTAGTTGATCGCTCTGTGAAAAATCATCTTCAAGGACGGCGTCTACCCATAGGCGCCCATTATTAGAGCGGTATTGCCCATAATTTCCATTATCGTCTTTGGCTATGGTGAGGGTGTTGAACCTATTGTTGGATAGATCAATGGTTCCACTATTGGATACATCTCCTGAAATTACATAACTGTCGCTATCAAAAAATGCCTGTCCACCCCAGCGAATGTCCAGGCCGAGGGAATTCCCCTCCGAATCGAGACCTCCTCCGACAGCTAAACTCCCAGTAAATGTCATTTTGGAGCTACCCCAGATAACGACTCTTTCCCAGTTATTTAGAAGAGTCCCATCAACGGAGTAATCCAATTTAAATATTAAATTGTCGACTTCACCATCATTTGCACTGAGATCATCACCACCATCCAGTATGACGTCTCCATCGAAAGAGTGTGAATCTATCAGTAGGGTGTCTGATCCGGAGCCGCCTCGAATTTCGTTACTGATGCCCTCATCCCAATAGATGTAGTCATCGCCGTTTCCGCCATCCAGGTAGTTAAAAATGAACCCTCCATCCAAGGTGATTGTATCGTTTCCTTCTCCTCCCCAGACGTGAAAGGACAGCCCATCGAGTAGAATCAGGGTGTCATCTCCATCGCCTCCATGAATGCCTCCTCCCCCCAGATAATTCCCTACATCACTGGATCGCTCGTCGAGAGTTATCGTATCGTTGCCAGCGCCACCGTCGGCAAATAAGGTAACAATTCCTCCCGTGATAATAATTTCGTCATCTCCCTCTCCCGCAAGTACATTTTCCGCCGTCCCACCGTTGAGAATGATGGTATCGTTGCCGGCATAAGTTTCTATGTCCGCACCATCGGGGTCATTGTCTTCGTCACAGGTGATTTCATCTGCGGCAGTGGTGCCACTATTGCCGGGGGTACATTGTGCTAGAGAGTGGCGGCTAAAAATAAGCAGTGCAGAAACCGTCATAATGAGTAGGAATATTTTTACGAATCCTACAGAAGAAAGCTGGAAGCCAGTTTTTTGGGGAGACACAGTTATTCCTTTTATTGTGCCAGACAGTTGTAATACCGATTAGGTTTTTAGCGGCGAAGTTATAGTTGGGGACAACGCAGCTCGTGTATGAAATAACTTCAAATTTTAAGAGTATTCGCTGTCGCCCAACTGTATGAAATTGCTCCGGGAACTAAAATTTAATACCTACCCCAAAATTTATGATCCAGGGGTTGTAGTCAAAATGGGCATAGAGGCGATCCCTGCCTAGTTCAGTGGGGAAGTCGACGGTGGCATCGGTGTCTGCCAAGTAGTAAACCGTGGACAAGTTAAGCACTAGAGGATACCTCCAGTCGCGGAAATCAAAGATATAATCCAGGCCGGCTTGTAACCCCCAATCCCAGGAGTGCCCCATGTTTAATGATCCTGGTGCAACTGACAGTCCAGAGTCTAAAAGGTATTCGTTAAACTGGCGGCTGATTTCAACCGTGTGAAAGTTGGTGTAATTGATCCCTGCACCGACGTAAGGGCGAGCGCGATAGGATGGATCTAAGAAGTACCAGTTGCCGAAAACCATTGTCGTTGTAGTGCTAAAGTCGCCGAGCTGGATTTGGTTTCGCCCAGGGTTGCCGGTGAAATTATCCAGTTTTGTACCATAGCTGGCGCCATTAATATGCATTAATTCTATGCCCCAGCGATCGCTGGGCCGCCACACTCCCGAAATTTGCCATGCATGAGTCGTGTCGATTTGCCAGCTGCTGTTGTATAAATCCCATTGCTGTAAAACTCTATACTTAAGCGCTGTACCCTCATCGTTTGGCTGGACATAAGTCAGGCCAAAACGAACAATGAATTCACCCCATTCGATATCACGCCAATCATCCTGGGCATGGGTCGATAATGCTGAGAGAGTGAAAAGTAGGGTAATAATTCCTTTATTAATTCCTTTTGCGGTCATCTCGATATCCATCTCTGAAAATCCGGACACAGGCAAAACAGCTTATCTGCCATAGGTGGCTTTGGTTGATAATTATTGGCAGTGCATGGGCCAAGTACCCCAAAAAGTAGCAGGACTGAAAAAGACCGCAGGGAATTTTTCAAAATTTGAGGCCTAAATTATCTAGCCAGGTTTACAGGGAGAAGGGAATTTATAAGGAGAGAAAGAATAATGCGCTTGGTGCCTTTGGGGGTATAAGTGTCTATTCGAGTTTACAGGGAAATTTCCACTGCGAGTATTGGGTGCAGTGTATTCTTTCCCTCTTTTCCAATGATAAGGCTGGGCTACGGGAGATTACCCAGGGGCACTTTTTCCAGATTGCGGGCGTACTCCAGGAACTTCTGTGCTGCTGGTGATAGCGGACGTGATTTGCGTCGAGCCAAATACCAGTGGGTGACAATGGGAAGCTCTTCGACATCGAGAATTGACAAGCCTGCACGCCCGCCAAATGCCAGGGTATGCTCCGACAATATAGAGACCCCGAGACCGGACATAACTGCGTGCTTAATGGCTTCATTGCTCTCAATGGTCATACGGAGCTTGAGGTCTACATTACGTTTGCGCAGGAACTGTTCAATGGCATGGCGTGTACCGGAGCCCTCTTCCCGATGTAGGAACTGACATCCTGCAAATTCTTGCAGGGAGATTTTCTTGCGGGAGGCCAGTGGGTGCTTCTCAGGCGCGATAGCCAGTAATCGGTTGGGTAGAAACTCAACCAGCTCCAGGTCCTGGCTCTTTGGAGGATGGCTGAATACGTAGAAGTCATCTTCATCCTCACCAGTGTAATCAATGATCTGTTGGCGGTTGCCCACCCTGAAGTGGATATCCAGTCGCGGATGCTGCTGATAAAACTCCCCGATCAGGTGTGGGATAAAGTATTTGGCGGTGGTCACTACTGCCAGTTGTAAGCTGCCGGTATCCAACCCTCGCAATTGGGCCAGTTTCAGGTCCAGATACTCGTAACTCTTCAGGATTTCCCGGGCACTTTCTACCAGGGTTTGCCCGGCCTCCGTAAATTGCAGTTGCCTGCCCACCGAGTAATACAGAGGTAAACCCACCGCATCGGAGAGTTTGGCCAGTTGCATCGATACGCTCGGCTGGGTTAGGTGCAGTTTTCTGGCTGCGGCGCTGATATTGCCCAACTCATAGACGCAGAGCAGGATCTCCAGTTGTCGAACGGTTCCAATGCGGGCATGGGCACGAGTTAGGGGCACAAAATCACCTATATAGGTTTTGGTTTATAGTTTACATAATAAATATCTATTTTTATCTATCAATAGCAATTCCGATAATGCGTCAATTTCAATAACCAGTGGGGGCATTATCAATGCAGAGATCACAACTCTTCTTTGGCGTGGTTGTCGGCTTGTTAGTTTTATGCGCAGGCTTGTCAGTAAATCTTGCCGGTATGAACGGGGTTCCCTTGATGGCTGTAGGCCTAGTAGTGGTTCTGGCCAATGCTGCTTACTGGCTGATGGCGCAGCAAACCCCGAAACGCATACGTATCTCCAATAATCGCTCCAGACAGCGCCGGGGACAGCGATAGAGATGCAGTTGGATATTGTTGTTGGTTTCTTTCTGCTGGGCGCCTTTGCCCAGCTGGTTCGCAGTGACCTGCGTTTACCCAAAGGTCTTTACCAGAGCTGCGTTATCTTCCTGCTAATCGCCATCGGCCTAAAAGGTGGTGCTGCTTTAAGTGCGTATTCCGCTGCCACCCTGGTTCCTCAGTCCCTGGCGGTGGTGGCTTTTGGTGCTCTGTTACCTATGGCGGCTTTCCCTATCTTGCGCTGGATTGGCAAGTGGTCACGTGTGGATGCGGCGGCAACGGCGGCGCACTATGGGTCTGTCAGTGTTGCCACCTACGCGGTGGCGGTGGCCCTGCTACAGTCACAGAATATTGAATACGAAGCGTATTTCCCTCTGTTTGTAGCACTTCTTGAAGTCCCGGCAATCATTGTCGGCATGCTGTTGGCGCGGCAATCGATGGGCAGTTCGAGCAAGCGCCGGGTGTTTCACGAGGTCACCTGCAACCAGGGAGTACTGTTGCTCCTGGGGGGAATCGTTATCGGAGCCTGGGCTGGAGAGCGCACCGCTTCAGTAATGCCTTTGTTTGGGACCCTGTTTCATGGCATATTGGCGCTCTTTCTGCTGGAAATGGGGCGTGTCGCTGCGGCGCGGTTGGCCGATGTTAGAGGGCAGGGGGCTTTCCTGCTCAGCTTCGGCATTTTTATGCCGCTGATTGGCGGTGCCGCTGGCGGTATCTTGGGGAGTTTGTTGGGTTTGTCGCCTGGTGGTATCTTTCTGCTCGCGGTGCTCGGTAGCAGTGCCTCTTATATCGCTGTGCCTGCGGCTATGTCCGTTGCCCTGCCGCAGGCCAATGCTAGTGTGTCCATCACTTTGTCCCTGGCAGTTACCTTTCCTTTCAATGTGCTGGTGGCGATTCCCGTCTATCTGGCGCTCGTTCAATATTGGAGTTAATCGCAAGTGAAGCCGATTCCCTTTGAAAAAGTCACTATCGTAATGGGTTCCCGCTCAGATTGGGCCACCATGAGCAACGCGACTAAGCCTCTGGAAGAGCTCGAAGTTCCCTTTGCTACTGCTGTGGTTTCGGCCCACAGAACTCCCCAGCGTATGGTTGAATTTGCTAGCCGTGCCCACGAATCCGGTACCGAAGTGATTATTGCCGGCGCCGGCGGCTCCGCCCACCTGCCGGGTATGATCGCTGCTTTGACTCCCCTGCCTGTGATCGCAGTGCCGGTTGAGAGCCGCTTTATGACGGGTATGGACAGCTTGTTATCCATTGTACAGATGCCACGCGGTGTGGCGGTAGCAACCCAGGCGGTCGGTGCTTCCGGTGCCTACAATGCAGGTTTGATGGCTGCGCAGATGTTGTCTTTGGCTGATGCGGAATTGCAGAAGCGCCTGATCGCCTGGCGTGAGCGTCAGACCGAGCAAGTCCCGATCACGGTTGAGTGATAGGAGATCGTTGTGAGTAAGAGACGAGTTGCCATTATTGGCTGTGGGCAGTTGGCACAGATGATGGCTCAAGAGGGGCAGCCCCTCGGAGTGGAGTTCAGTTTCCTGGCTGAGACCGGTGAAAACACCGACTGTGTGAAGGGACTGGGGACTATCGTGGAGATGGAACCGGGACAGGACCCTGAGGCCTTGTATCAGGCATTGGGACGCCCGGAAGTGATCACCAGTGAGAGAGAGCAAGTGAGTGTGGACTTGCTGCGCTCATTTCAGCCCTTCTGTCCGGTATATCCGGACCCGCATATTACAGAGAAGGCCCAGCACCGCTTGCGTGAGAAGCGAGCACTCACAGACTCTGGACTGCCTGTTGCACCTTTCGCAGCAGCACAGGGTGAAAAAGAGCTGCGGGAAGCGGTCGACCAACTGGGATATCCGGCGTTTATTAAGAGCTGTGAAAATGGCTACGACGGCAAGAACCAATGGTGTGTGAAGAGTGCTGCAGACTTGGATGCTGCCATTCCCCAAGCTGGAGATCAGGAGTGTGTGGTTGAGGCTGGGGTGAATTTCGCCTGTGAAGTCTCCATTATCGGTGCTCGTTCGGCATCCGGTGAAATCAAAGCTTATCCGCTGACGGAAAACCGTCACCGCAACGGCACCTTACTGCTGTCCACCGCTCCCTACGACAACCCGGAGCTGCTCAAGGCCGCAGAGGGTTACCTGGCGACCCTGCTGAAGGACTGGGACTATGTGGGTGTATTGGCCGTTGAGTGTTTTGTCAGTGAGGGCGGCCTGATTGTCAACGAAGTGGCACCGCGAGTTCACAACAGCGGTCACTGGACCTTTGTCGGCCCTGAGGCCAGCCAATTTGCCAATCATATCCGCGCGATACTGGATATGCCCCTGGGCGATACTGCCTGCCCGGTGCCAGTTGCGATGGTCAATATGTTGGGGGTTGATGTAGCTCCGAAGCAGGATAACGATGGTGTTTGGCTGTACGGCAAAGCACTTCGCCCTGGGCGCAAAATGGGTCATGTCATTTTACAGGACCCGGATATGGAGCACCTGCGTCAGCGCAGCGAAAGTATGATTGAAGAACTTTACGGCGAAAAGATTTAGTGCTTACTGAATATTGCGCATCGGGTTCTTGAACTTGAGTTTGTAGCCGGTACCCCGCCACATGGGAGTGCCGGCTCGATAAGCCGCCCGGGCAATCATATGGACACCAATTGGCACTGTAAGTAATAAGAATAAAATAGCGGCTATGGCCCTGGCTGTTACCTGAGCGTCGCTAAAAAGAATTGCTACGCCCGCCAGCAATAATCCGCAACACACCGTAGCCCCTTTTCCCGATGTACTCATTCGAGTGTAAAAGTCCGGCATTCGCAGCAAGCCCAAAGCGGCGCTGAACCCAAAAAAACTGCCCACCAGAATTATCAAAGCGATAAAAATTTCATCAAATGTCATCATGATCCCTATGGCTGTGGGTGACTGTGCGCGAGCCGCTTTTTTCAATAAAACGGGCAAAGGCCACACTCACTAAAAATGCGACCAGGGCCAGGGCGATGGCAGCGTCCAGATACACGGGTTGTCCCGAGGCGATTGCCAGTAGTGCACAGTAGGCTACCGCCAAAATATTGAGAACATCCAGGGCGACAACCCTGTCTGCTAAGGTGGGGCCCAAAGCGATACGCAGGAAGCACATCACCAGGGCGAGTAACAATAGAAAGGAAGCAATATTGATTGCTACTGTGACCAGTGGCGAATGAATATCGATAATTGTGAGAAACATCAGGAAACGGCCTCCTTAACCCGTTTCTCAAATCCCTCCCTAATCTCCTCGCGAAAGGTTTCTGGATCACTGACAAACATAGTATGTACGATTAAGGCATCATTGTTGGGTGTGACATCCAATACCATAGTGCCCGGTGTCAGCGAAATTAAGTTAGTGAGAATAAAAATCTGGTTTCTATCGAGCCTCTCCATGGGTAGTCGTACTACCAGGGGCCGGCTTTGCAAGCGGGGCGAAAAGACTTCGTAGGCGGCACGCAGGCTGGATAAAACAAGCTCCTCGATAAAGAAAAAGAATAAATGAGCCAAACGGGGCAAGCGGGTAAAATAAGTCTGTGCCCCGGGTAATATAGGTGAGACTCGCAGTGCCAGAAATCCGATCAGAAAACCAAAGAAAAAATTTGCCATGGAAGCATTACCGGTCAGGGCCGACCAACTGATCGCGAGCAATAAATTTAATAGAAAAATACGCATTTCTATTTATCCATCCCAAAGTTAATGAGTGGTACCTGGTAACACGGCGTTCAGGTAATCATCAGGCTCCAATAACTCTCCGGCAGCCCCCAGGGAGTATTCAATAAAAGGCTCGGGAACCAATCCCAAAGCCAAAGTGATTAATGCCAATAACGCGACTGGCAACAGCCGCTGGAAGCGCTCTGCGCCGCTGAGGCTATATAAATTTTTGCAGTGCTCCTGGGGGTGTGGCTTCCAGAATGCCTCTGCCCATATTTTACTCATTGAAAACAGGGTAAGTGCCCCGGTAATCAGTGCGACGGCAGCGACGATATAGGCGGCCTGGTCGAGGCTTGCTTTGACTAATAGCAGTTTCGCCCAGAATCCAGATAATGGTGGGAACCCCGCTAGGCTAAATGCGGCGATAAAAAAGAAAGTAGAGAGAAGTGGGCTGGCGCGATATAAACCACCAATTTCATTGAGCTCATAACTGCCAGTAAGGCGCTGGGCAGTACCGCTGATTAGGAATAAATTTGTCTTTGCCACAATATTGTGGACCATGTAGAACACAGATCCGGCCAATGCTAAAGGGCTGTTCAGTGCTAATCCCAATACCAGGAATCCAATCTGGCTGATGATATGGAATGCGAGTATCTTGCGGAATTCGTACTGTGCTGCTGCGCCCAAAACACCCGTCAGCATGGTGAGTAATGCAGCTCCCAATAAAATATCCCGGGTGAATTCCAAATCATTGGGAAATATTAAAGTAAAGGTGCGAATTAGCGCATAGACGCCGACTTTGGTCAGAAGACCGGCAAATACAGCGGTTACAGCGACCGGTGGAACATGGTATGAAGCGGGCAACCAGAAAAAGAGTGGAAATATTGCCGCCTTAATTCCAAAAGCGCAGATAAAAATAACTGCCAATGTTGAAATCGCGACGGGATTTTGTACCTCGGCCAAAGAAATATGCAGCTGCGCCATATTAAGGGTGCCGGTGAGTCCATAAAGCAACCCGATAGAGGTCAGCATCAACAGCGTGGATACAAGGTTTAATGCTACATACTTGATGCCACCGTCCAGCTGTATTTTTTCACCCCCCAGTACCAGCAGCGCGAAAGAGGCAATCAGCATCACCTCAAACCACACATACAAATTAAATAAGTCACCGGTGATAAAGCTACCGCTGACACCGGCCAATAACAGTTGAAAGAAACTGTGAAACCCAAGTTTTACCCGTTTCTCACTGATATCTGAAATGGCAAATAGAGAGACACACAAACCCACGATGGCACTGATCAACAGCATTACCGCGCTGAGCCGATCGGCGATCAATGTGATTCCGAAGGGAGCCTGCCAGTCTCCCATTTGCCCAGCTTGAGGGCCCTGGCTTTCTACCAGGACAAGAATATAAAGGTTAATGCAAAGGGCGGTAAGGCACCCCAATATCGAAATACCAGAGCAAAGGTATCTACGGCCTCGAGCGGGAAATGTGATTAACGCCGTGGCGATAGGGATTAGGAATGGCAGGGCCAATAACCAACTCAAGTGGTCTTCTTCCTCTTGGGTTTCACAGGCTCGGCAATACGCATGCTATCCACATCTAATGTACCCAGCTCACGGTAAGCCTGGGCGATCAGAGCTAGGGCAAAGGCCAGCAGGCCAAAGCCAATTACGATCGCGGTTAGGATCAGGGCCTGGGGTAGGGGGTTGGCGACGATAATTTGCGGGGCTTCCTGATCCTTGGGTACCAGCGGTGGTGAGGCGCGGGTCAACCGCCCCGCGATAAAAATTGCCAAGTTGGCGGCATTGCTAATCAGTACCAAGCCGAACAGATAGTGCAACAGGTGGCGGGCCAGCATAAGGTAAACGCCGGTAGCAATCAGGATGCCGACGACAACGGCGAGGGGAGCTTCCATATCAGCTGGCCTCTTCCAAGGCAAAAATTAGTGTGAGAACGGCTCCGAGTACTGTCAGATAGACCCCAATATCAAAAAATAAAAGATTGCTGATAATGATTCCGCCATTTTCCTTACTACCTACAATGGCAAACCACTGTCCAGAAAAGGGGCCGTCTCCCCAAAATAGAGCCATCAATCCAGATAATCCGGCGATGACAACTCCCCAGGCGGCGAGGGTCCCTGGAGGTATGCGCAGAGCACTTTGTGCCGCCTCCATCCCCCAAGCCATGGCAAACAGGGCAAAAGCAGAAGCGGCAATTAAACCAGCAATAAATCCGCCTCCGGGATAATTGTGTCCACGTAACAGCATATAAATGGAGAAGACCAAGATCAGGGCTACCAACACACGGGTCGCTGTCTGTAGGATAATAGAATTCACTGCTTGCCCCGTCTTAAATGATGACCGAGTAAGGTCACCGCAGCGACAGCTGCGGTAAACACCACAATAATCTCCCCGAAAGTATCCAGGGCCCGGAAGTCCACCAGAATGACATTGACGATATTGCGCCCATGAGCCTCGGGTACAGCAGCTTCCTTGTAAAATTCACTCACAGGGCTCTCGAATGGGGTTTGCAGAACCACCAGAATGCTAATGGTAAATAAAAGGCCAACTGTGGCACCGAGCAGTGCATCCCTGGGACGAAAGCCTTCCTTCTTGCCGGGAGTAAATACGGGCAGACGCGGAAGAATCGCAGCAATTAATACCAAGTAGAGTGTTTCCACCAGAATCTGTGTAATGGCCACATCCGGTGCACCAAAGAAGAGATAAATTAGAGCGATACCCACACCGAGAGCGCCGAGAGCGCAAATGGCGGTGAGAGGTTTACGCGCAAAACCCGCAGTAAATGTACCTCCTACCGTCAGCAGTATGGCTGCCCACTCTTTTAAATTAAGTCGTGGCGCAGTGTATTCCAGTGAGAAGTGGCCGGTATGAACAAAGGCATAAAAAAGGGCCATCGAGAGCGTAACAAAAATGACTGTGAGATAACGACGCATAATTCCATTTTGCAATATGCGTGTTTGCAGTGCGGCAAAAGCTTTTAATAATTCTAAGGATTTATCCCACAGTAAATCGGCGCTAGTTGGCGCATGGGTAAAGTCCCAGTTTAGCCAGGCACGCATACGTTTTAAATTGACATACATAATCACCCCGAGCACAAAAGTAAGAATGCTCATCAGGAGCGGAATGTTAATACCGTGCCAGAGTTTCAGGTCGATGGTTTCCGGAAGGCCAAGTATCGCTGTCAGTGCCGGTTCTACCAGTCCGCCACCGACTAAGTCCGGGGCCAAACCAAATGTGAGGCCGAAGGCACTTAAAACCAGTGGGCTTATCCACAAACCGGGGGGAGCCCAGCGAATACGGCTGGCATCTTTGGGGGGAGGCCCAAAGAAGGGTTTGATGGCCACCATGCCGGCTACTGTCACCGTTACCGCATTGGCAAAAATTGCTGCTGTGCCCACCAGTGCTGGCTCTGAAGCTACCGCCAGTGCACCTTCATATTTAAGTTCTTTACCAATAAATCCAAGGAACGGCGGGAATCCGGCCATGGATAGGGCTGAAGCCAGTGCAGCTATAAAAGCAAAGGGCAATAACTTCGCCAGGCCATGAAGCTTGGTTAAATCCCGAGTGCCTGTCTGCCGATCGATAATGCCCACCACCATAAACAGTGCGGCTTTATAAAAAGAGTGAACCAGCAAGAAAGTAATTGCAGCGGCGACGGCAGCTGAAGCATCAGAACCCAGAAACATGGTGATAGTGCCCAGAGCGATCACGGTGGTATAAGCGAGGGCCAGTTTCAGGTCTGTTTGACGCAGGGCGGCCAGTGCCGCTACTGCGGCAGTGGCAATACCGGTGCAGGTTAAAATCCACTCCCAGTATTCAGTGTGAGCCAGTACCGGATGTAGGCGCGCAAGAAGGTAAATACCGGCTTTGACCATAGTGGCGGAGTGTAGATATGCGCTCACCGGTGTTGGTGCCGCCATGGCATTGGGCAACCAAAAATGGAAGGGCAGCTGTGCCGACTTTGAGAATGCTCCGATAAGTACCAGTATCAAGATAGGAAGATACAGTGAACTGGATTTAATCTGTTCTCCTTTTATTAACAACTCTTCAAGATCATAGCTATCGACAATTTGACCCATTAATAGGAAAGCGGTTAGTAAGCAAAGTCCTCCTAAGGCAGTTACCAGCAAGGCTTGCAAAGCTGAGCGTCGTGCAACAGCACTGGAGTGGTTAAAGCCAATCAGCAGATAGCTCGCGACTGTGGTCACTTCCCAAAACACAAATAAAGTAATGAGATCGGATGCCAATACCAAACCCAGCATTCCGACCATAAAGAGATAGAGATAGAGGAAGAAACGTCGCAATAGTGGATTGCCGCGTAAATACTCTGCGGCGTAAATGGTAATAAAAAAGCCAATACCGCTGATTAATAAAGCAAATAAAAAGCTGAGGCCATCAATATAGAAGCGTAGGGATACACCCAGTTCTGGAACCCAGCTAATGCCAAAAGAAAACTCTCTACCAGCGGAAATGTCGGGCAGATGAAAAAGTAATGACAAAGCGATAATGGCCGGAGGAATCGGAGAAAGCAGGGAGATCCATCTTCCCGGCGTTTTTTTATCGCCATTGCGACTTTCCATGTCGCCTGCTGATCCCATTATTTTATCCCTGGTGACTCGATGCCTATATACAGCAGTGATTCACTGCCAAGTTAATAGTTTAGGTGTAAACCAGAGATTGTCGCTTTTAGGGTGAGTAGTCTTGTGCTTGTGAATATGAACATGCCGGTTAGATAGAGTTTAATGCCTGTTACGAGAAGCGGTATCTTAGAGCAGGTTTACAGTCTACACAGAATTAGTCTGTTGATAGATCGCCTATTATCGAGGCAAGTCGAACCATAGTGCGATAAGATCATTTGCTGAAGCGGTTAATACTATTTTTTCCCGATAAACTCCCAAGCCATCTCCCGCCACGAGCAGATGGCTGCCATTGAGTTCGGCATTACCAGCGATGATATGAAGATATCCTGGGCGCTTAAGGGTATCCAACCTTAAACTCTCACCGGTGCGTAGTTGGAGGCGAAATAAGCTGGCATTCTGGTGAATAATTAGTGAGTTATCGCGTCCATTGGGAGTTGCCAATGGAGTTAGCGCCCCAGCTTGAGTAATTGTCTTTTGTTCATAGCTTGGTTGAATATCTTTCCGGTTAGGTTGAATCCAGATTTGTAGGAATTTAAGATTTTTAGTCTTTGAGTGGTTATACTCTGAATGGGTAATACCTTTACCTGCACTCATTCTTTGAATCTCACCGGCGGGAACGACAAAGTGGTTTCCCTCGCTATCTAAATGTTCGATAGCACCCTCCAGAATGTAGGAAATAATTTCCATATTCTGATGACCATGAGTGTCAAATCCTGCCCCAGGCTTTACGGTATCATCGTTAATAACTCGCAGCGCGGAAAACCCCAGATGATGCGGGTCATAATAGTGCCCAAATGAAAAACTGTGTTTGCTGTGTAGCCAACCAAAGCGGGCTTGCCCCCGTTCCCCTGATGGTCTGAAGTAGTACATAGCCGGTTCCTTATCGGTAGAAATAATTTGGCTATGGTAGGCTGCTGTGGTTATAGGAGATATTGGATAATAATGAATCGGTTATTCGTATTAATAGAATGTTTAAGATTCTTCAGAGGTTGGCATATCTAAGGTCAGTAATCTTAGCTCACCAATAAACTCTCTAGCGGCAGGGCCTAATTTATCCGGGTCTTTAAAGTTCAAGAAAAAACTTGTGGAGCGCAGGCTGCCGTTTTTTAACTTAAGCTTTTTAAGTGTCCCCGCATTGAGTAACTTAGAAATTAGGGGTATGGGTAGCCAGGCGAATCCGAGGCCCTGTTCAATAAGATCCAAGGAGGCCCGTAAACTACCCACCTTCCAGCGCTGTTCGGCTCCCAGCCAGCCTGAATCCCTGTTTGTCTGCATAGCTGAGTCCCGCACAATAATCTGTCGATATAATTTCAGATTCTCGTAAGTCAGTTCGCAATTTAATTGATGCAGTGGATGATCTCTATGAGCGACAGCGACAAATTCTATACGGCAAATTTCATCGTTGAGAGCATTTTTCATACGAAAGACAGAAAGGCCTAAATCCACAAGCCCTTCTTGGATCAACTCATTGGTACCGGACAATACGGTATCGACAATATCGATATTCACCTGGGGATATCTCGCCGAAACTTTCTCCAGTGCCTGAAAAACCACACTTTGGGGGAAGGCGCCATCTACAGCGATACGCAGTTCTGATTCCACGCCTTCACCAAGGGTTTTGGCAATATCCTCGATACGGGAGACTTCATCCAGCAGGTATTGGCCACGGCGCAACATGAGGTTGCCAACTTCCGTGAGTATCACTTTGCGGCCAGATACCTCAAAAAGCTTGACTCCGAGAGCAGCTTCCAGGTTGCTAACCGCATTGTGAATACTGGATTGGCTTTTGTGGACTCGCGCAGAAGCCTGATTAAAACCACCGGCATCCACTACCGCTTTAAACATGCGCCATTGTTCTAAGGTGGTTTTTTGCATTATGTAACCCCTGATTCTTATACCGGTAGTTGTGGATAAATATCAAGGGTAAAGCTGTACGGCCTAGAACCCCAAATACTTGCCCCAAGCGAGGGGCAAGGGCATTTATACCCGATTGTGGGGGCTGTTGTAATCGATCATCGGACCCACCGGTACCACCTGGCTGGGGTTGATGGATTTATGGCTAAAATAGTAGTGGCGTTTAATATGGTGGAAATTCACTGTCTCTGAGACCTGGGGCCATTGGTATAGCTCCCGGACATAATTGCGCAGGTTGGGGAAGTCTTCCAGACGCTGCCGGTTACACTTGAAATGGCCGTGATAAACGGAATCAAAGCGAATTAAAGTTGTGAATAGTCGCCAATCTGCCTCAGTGATCTTATCGCCTGTCAGGTACCGCTGCTTACCTAATATTGCTTCTACCTTATCCAGGGCATCAAATAAGTCTAGGTAGGCCTCTTCATAAGCGGATTGAGTCGTCGCGAAACCACAGCGATAAACCCCGTTATTGATATTTTCATAGACCAACTGATTGATGGCTTCGATATCTTTCTGTTTGTCTTTGGGATAAAAGTCCTGTGTATCACCGGTAATTTCATTAAACGCACTATTAAACATGCGAATTATTTCGGATGACTCATTGCTGACAATGCAGTTTTGCTGTTTGTCCCAAAGTACTGGGACCGTAACGCGGCCGGAGTAGTCGGATTTATTGCGAGTGTAAACCTGATGCATAAAGTCATATGCAAATAGTGCATCACCGCTACTACCCTCATCGGTATTGAAGCTCCATCCCTGCTCAAGCATATCCGGGCTTACAACGGAGGTGCTGATATGTTCTTCCAGCTTTTTCAACTTGCGGAAAATCAAGGTGCGATGAGCCCAGGGGCAGGCCAGGGATACATATAGATGGTAGCGCCCGGAATCAGCTTTAAAGCCACCTATGCCACTAGGCCCTGCGCTGCCATCGACAGTAATCCAATTGCGTAACTGTGCAGCCTCTCGCTTAAATGCGCCACCTGAATTCTTGGTGTCATACCACTGGTCGTGCCACTGGCCATTAATTAACAATCCCATGTCATACTCCTAAGTAGCGGTTGTTTTGTGACTGGCTTCAGATGGAATCAATGTGTTTTCTTTCTGTTGTCCAAGCTGAAACGCCCAGCGCCATGGGCTGCTATCACCAGAAAACCACCGGCTATAGCCAGGTTCTTAAAGAACATTAGAAACTGCATTTGATCTTCCAGGTTGTTATGGAACAGGAGCGCAGTGAGTAAGCTAAATCCGGCGAATGCCAGAGCAGTTAATCGAGTTTGAAAACCCGCAATCAGAGCTAAGGCACCGGCTATCTCAAATAGGATTACCAATGGGAGCAGAAACTCGGGTATACCACCGTAGGCCAGGTATTGAGCGCTACCCTCATAGTTTTGGATCTTGTTAACGCCTGCCAGTAAAAAGATTGCTGCCAAGCCAATACGTCCGGAAAGGTCTGCGACGGCTGGAAACAAGGAACCACTGGGGGAATTTGATGCTGTGGATAAAGTGGAAGTATTCATTGTGTCGGTCCTTAAACTGTAAATTGAGTGCCACTGCGGAGTAGCTGCTGTGGATAAAGGGCAGTTTATAGAGGACGAGTAGAATGAAAATTGGTTAAATTCGACCATATCATTCGAATAAATCGAACATCGGATTGGCCGAGTTCATTGAGAAGTGGACAAAAGGCCGCTCAAAAGTGATAGCCGATACCTATTGAGTAGACCCAGGGGTCAATATCTACATTCACATTAATGCGGTCGTAGTCGTTATCTTCTGTGCGGAAGCGAATTTTTGCCTTGGTATCGATACTTAAGTACCAGATGGCCGCATTAAACAGCCAGTTGCTCTCTCGTCCAAAGGCAATATCTATGCCCACTTCCCCTGCCAGGCCCCAGGAATTGCTCAGGCTCAAGGATGCTCTTGAGTCTGCACCCAGGGCTGTATCGAAGTAGTTTTGTGCCGTGCGGCTGATATCTTCATCGAAGAAATGGGTGTAGTTAATTCCCACACCAATATAAGGCTGTACCCAGGACTCGGTGCATACCGGATACCACTGTACGCTGAGGGTTGGCGGAAGGTGTTTGATGTCACCCAGGGATACCCGGCCCAGTGGATCACCGGTATCCGGGTCCGGTAAACCGCGCACATCAAGATCGTGCCGGAAAGGTACAGCTGCCAGTAATTCCAGTCCCCAATGGTTTGCAAATAACCAGGTACCAGTGATGCTAGCGGAGTAGCCTGTATCCACGTAGACCCGGGTGTAGTCTAAGGGGGTGCCATTTAGGCGGAGTCTGCCAGAGTCGTCGTTTGGATCGACCGCAGCAGCGCCAACGCGAACGATAAAATCTCCCTTTTTATAGTCCGCAACCGACTGACCGGTAAGCAATAGTACCGTGCAAAAAACTAGTGTCAGATTGATTCTTTTCATGCCCAACTTTCCAGAAGTACGACTGAAAATATGTAGGAGGGTTGATAGCTACAGGAATACTGTAATCTATCGCTAGATTATTAGTGTAGATGTCTTCGAGGTCTGGGTTTATAGATAGCAAGAGCTGAGGCGCAGTAATTTATTGGTATAACTTTGTAAGCTTCTGCTGGGAATAAATTCCTATTTTCTGAGAAAGATTGCCCAGAAAAGGGTTTGGTTTCCTATTGCGCGGATAATTGTAGAATCGGTTAATTTATTGAGTGAAATTGCCCTGTATTATTTTGTATTTTTACGTTGATATGTATTTAGCGATTCCTGATCAGTGTATTTTGCTTGATGTGCAGTAAAACTCACTATCAATGATCATATAAGACACCAGGCTAGAGATTTAATAACATGCTTAAGATAATACAGGGAGCAATGCAGCTCACAGGGCGACTATCCCCAAAGTTATCGGCAAATATTGCAATGTATCTGTCTTCACGACCCAGACGCTATGCTGACTCCGAGCGTGAGAGATCGCAGCTGGCCCAAGCCAAGAAGATTACCTACCGGGGTGCTTTAGGTACAGAAAACACAGCCTGGTCCTGGGGTGAGGGCCCCGTAGTGATTCTATGCCACGGCTGGGAGGCCAAAGCCGCAAAAATGGCAACCCTAGCAATGGCAATTGCCGATCAGGGTTTCCAAGCGGTAGCCATCGATGCTACCGCTCATGGCCACTCTGAGGGCAAGGTTTGTAATTTCGATATTATGGCGAAAGATATCTGCTCTCTAGCCAGCCAGTTTTCGGAAATATTTGCCATCGTCGGTCACTCGATGGGCGGAATGATGACAATGCGTGCGCGGGAGTTTGGGCTTAAAGCCCATTGCTACGCAATTCTCGGCTCACCGAGTGCTCCCTTGCCCATTATAGAAATTATGAAAAATATGCTGAAGGTGAGCCCTGGAACAGCAGAGCTATGCCAAGACAAGATAGCCAATCAAATAGGGTACTCTTGGCAGGAGTTGTTGCAGTGCAAAATGTATACCCCAGAAGATACCCCGCTCTTAATGATTTACGATACTGAAGACGATGAAGTGCCGATTTTTCATGGAGAGAGAATTCATAAAACCTGGCCCGCAGCGGAGATGATCAAAATTAGCGGCGTCGGGCATCGGAAAATAGTTTGGGATGTTGAAGTGATAGAGCTTGTAAATAACTTCCTTCAGCAGCAGAAAAGTAAAAAAATAGTAGCCAAAGGTACTTTAAATAAAATAGCTTGAATACTGATAAAGTCATCATCTTATAAAAATGGGCCTGAAAGGCCCATTTTTATTTGTGTGAAAGAGAGCTACGTTTAGGAGTTACTATTTTGGGCTGCCAGAAATTTTTGATATTGATAGGCCGCCCCCAGCATACACAATCCCACTAACATACATACGACTATCTTCTGTATTAGTGAGAAGTCCTGCATGTCCCAGAGCACAATCTTCAGTGCAGCTATGCCGTAGATAATTAGTGACAACTTAAGTAGTTTCTGGGTTTCAGGTTTCAGTGTCTGGAACAATAGTAGGGTTGCATGGACAACGAGAGCGAAAGAAACTGCCGGTAGCCACATGGCATCAAATAGCTGTGCTAGTAGAGCTACGTAAACAATAATCGCGGTAACATGCACCAGCCACATATTTGCCATTCGATGACCAGACCAAACGGCTCTCGTAGGCAAGGTTTTGTGGTAAACCAGCAGGACAGCGATGCCAAGAGATACTAGGTTATAGGCTCCAATCCACTCTGCATTGTGCGATTTTACAATGACAGCTCCGACTTGAATCAGTGTGATTAATTCAAAAATACCCAGTGTCAGCATGTAGAAGGGCGTAAGCTGGTTGCGTACTGGTGCCAGCTTGGGTTGGCTGAAAAAGAGGCTTCCAAAATAGAGCTGGGTGAGTAGTAATGACAGGACAAAGTCATGAGTTAAAGTGTAACTGACAGCTATCAGTACTGCCGCAAAATAGTAGAAAGCCAGCGGGAATACAGGCTTCAGCGCCCAGTGAATAGCATGCTGCCACTCCCTACCTGCGGGATATCGTTTTAAGCCCTGGCCAAGCCATATGAGCCCTATGAAGCTGGAGACTCCCAGCAATAGCCCCTCCATCGCCTTGCCCTGCCAGCCGACAAACTCCTGTAGGAGACAACCGCCGATAGTGATAAGGCTTGCAGCAGAAATCAAAATGCGAACTTCTTGTTTTAGATGTTCCATCCGCAGCCATGTGTAGAGGAATAAGGCAATACCACACGAGAACCACATAGCAACAGTGAAGTAGTCACTGGCCTTATACAGTATGGTAGGTAAGGCAATAATGGGTAGTAAAGCGTAAAAGAGTTTACGCAGTGCCAATGCCAGCTTCTGCCCTGGTGATTGTATTTTCAGCTGGTGATAAAGCTCCGCAAGCAACCAAAGTCCCAGGAAAGCTTCAATACTGGCGATTTTTCCGTAGGGGATTTGATCGTAGAAATGAAGGTTGCCTACAACCGATGCACTGGCTAACAGTGGGACAAACAACAGAAGGTAATGCCAGAGACCGAGCCACTCGCTAAATGCTGAATTCATGCGCTGGCTACGCCAGATCAGGAAAGTCATTGGCAGTGGTGCCAGCAACCACATCCCTTGCGGCCAGATAATACCCACCGATAGCAGGAAGCTCGCAGATAAAAGCAGTCCGAAAGCATTCTCTGCGATATAAGTGAAACGTTGTTCTGCGGGAGTGATTTTACCGGCACTACGGCGTAATAACTGGGTGAGAGCAAAGGCCCCAGCAGTGAGGGTCAGCCAGTTAGTCCAGCCTGCACTCACCTCTAAGGATAATAGTAGTGGAGCAGGAACCAAGCTCTCAGCCACCCATACGAGAGCTTGCAAGAATAAGGTTACGCCGGCGAGGGCTAGAGCGATATAGCCCTCACTTCGCACGCTGACAAAACCAAAATGTATTCCAAGGTAAATCAGCAGGAGGCCTTCCAGGCACCACACAATGCCCAAAAAGTCAGGGCTGCAAAGTGCCAGAATTGCCAGGCCTGTTAACAAGCCCCCATGGAGTAAAGCCATTGCGAGGATACTGCGGGCCGAGGAACTATTAACACTGTATCCGAATAGGTGGCGTGAGTAGATGGCGAGCGCGGCCCAGGGTATTAGGTTGAGTAACCAAACCACACCTAGTGCATTAGCAGTGGGTGTTAGAGACCAGCTAATATGAATAAATAGCACCAGGTTTGCTACCAGCAAACCGAGGCGCCTCCTATCCATTTCCTTGCCATTAAGCCCACCCAGTATGTAATGGGCAAACCCGTAGAAGAAACCATGCAGTATCAGTAACAGACCCCAGTTTGAGCTAGACTCGCCCAAGTTTGCGACTGAAAACTCGAACATCCCTGCGCTGAGCACCATGGTGACCACTGCCAGCTGAGGCCATTGAATCAACTTGGACAAACGCAGCATTGCGAGCGCGAGTACCAACAAGTAGCTGAGATAAATAACTGCGGATGGATCAAAATGATTGGCCACCAAGGGCATCGTGGCCCCACCCAGCAGAGTCACCATGGAAACAACCCGGGTCTCGAATAGTAGGGCGAGTAAGTAAGCGACTCCGGTAGTTACCACAAGCAGTCCCACACCGATAGGAATCGGAACCAGCTGATAGTAAGGCCCAGCAAAGTAACCACATAAGTAAAGCAGTATGACCCCGAGAGCGATCAGTCCTGAGCCGTAGTCCGCCATGTTGGGCATGCGCCGCCTGAACATTACCCCACCAGTAGTAGTCGCCGCTGCTACAAGGAAGCCCAAAGTCACTTTACCTACAGGCCCCAAATAGGCATTGAAGGAAAACTGCAACAGATAAGCAAAGCCAAACACCAGCGCCAGGATACCGGCAGCGGTCATAAAGAAGACAGGAGCCTTCCCTTGGCTTTGATAGTGCCGGTAGAAACTCATCAGGGAGCCCCATACTCGGCTAATGGGTTCCAGAGCAGGTTCCAATAGACTCGGTAGCTCCTCAGATAGCCATTTAGCCTGTCTACTTGGCTTCTCGGTTCTGTTAGGAGCAGTGGCAATAGTACTTGCTGGCTGGGTTGGAGTTTCAGGAAGAGAGGGATTAGGTTGCTCTGTCGACGGGGATCTGGAGGGATGAGTACCCATCAATTGGGATAGCTCATCTTCAGGCTCATCCACTGTCGGGAGCTGACTTGCTAACTGATCCCTAGTAGCTTGCTGTATCTGCGCTTCTAGAGTCGATAACCGTTGTTCGAATATCTCAATGCGACGGCGATTGTCTCGCTCCAGCAGGGCTAGTTCCGCGCGAAGTGATTGCAGTTCACTTTCCATATATCTTTCACTATTGTTTTTAGTGAGATTATCTCTCGTTACGCTCGGCTACAAGTATATGTAATCAAGGTTTTTGAAAGACCTTTTACCAGAGGTTAATCGCACAGCTATCTAGTTTCAGGGAGTTGTTCACGCAATATTCCCGAATAGCCAAATGAGAACCCTATAATCGGTAACGAAATCGATACCTCAAAGTGATATTGATTGTTAATGATTGATTTGCCTGCGACGATCCTGGGCCTTAAGACCGAGGGAATTGGGATATGAAGAATAGAAACTGACTGTGGGTCCCAAAACCAGTTTCCTTCCTCTATGGAAACGCCAAGTCGGATATTAATTATCCCTGTTTTTTCAATCCAATAACCAGCTTTTTCCCTTGTCCCTATAGGTACAAATTCTGAAATCATTGAATGGCTATTTGAGAAAGTACGAGACCAGACTAATTTATGCTGGGTGTGCTGAATATTTACTGAAAAAGGAGATTCCTTTGTATTTTGTGGGACACCCAGCTTTCCAGCAATTCGTTTGCCTATAATTCCAGCTAGTCCAGAGCCGAACTGAACTTTAACCTCCCCGGAGAGCTTTGCCCCTGTTGTATGTAGGCGTTGTAGTAGCGGGTTTAGCTTGTTGAAGTCGGAGCCAAACCAGTTGGTGACAGCATTTACCATGCTATTTTGATTGCATTGCTAGTTTCTCAATTAGCATTGGATCTTAGCTGTGTCGTTTCACGGTAGCGTGCTAATTCGTTCAGAAGCCACCTTTGGGATTCTTCTTTAGGCTTATCGGCACACTGAATATGGTAGGGCTTACCACTAAAGGTGCTCTTGGTCGCACTTAGCCTAATAAAATCCTCTGCGCTATCAATTTTGTTGGAGAAATACTTATATTTCTTCTCCATATGCTCCACTGCTTCCTGGCTGGTGTGCTCACTATCGTTGCGGATAAAGGTACACTCTGAAGCAGAGACAAACTCCATTAGGTGGTTTATTTCGTTGATAGGAGTATCTGCCTGAGCCAGGTTGGAGGACATACTTAGCGGGATAATAGTAAGTAAAGTTGAGATACCTTTAATCATTTTCCCATTCCTTGGCTGTGGAGTATCAGGGGAGTTCATTAGCGGGCCGAGAACTGGTATAGGGTCAAGAGGAGCGCTATACCAGAACTATATCAAGGCCAGCAGCCTGGTGCTTTAAGTGTTCTTAGTGACTACCACTTTTGCAGTGCACTGTACGCTCTTGCTAGCTTCCTCTCCAACAACTTCAGAAGATTCAGTCAAAATTTTTGAGATAGTAAGTTCAGAGGCAGAAATCACCTCCATCATTTCCTTCTTACAGTTGGTGATGTTGAAGGCATTAGAAACAGCTGGGTCATAGCTGATTTTGTGAGAGAAGTCTCTCTCTTCTTCACCATTACGGCTTCTTTTGATGCTTTGGAACGCCTCTTTACCCGCATCTACAGTGTCCCCGATCACGTTGCCGGGTTGTACCTCGAGTTTCATACAAGAAGCAGTAGCAAGGGCTAGTGTAATAATGCTCAAGAGGTTCTTCATTTCTTTTTGGGCTCTGGAAATTGTAATTTTCTTTAAAACAGTACAGTGTACTAGGTTAAGGTATTTTACATGAAGAATAACAACGAGTCCTACAAGTGGCCTTTATAACAATAAGAGTAAGCGATTACTTGGCTATTTAGTGGACTTTTTGACTAAAAACTAGCCTGTCAGTTAAAGTATTACTTGTGAAAGTATCCCTCTGGCTGAGATAGATAGTTTTGAAAAGTGTTAACCGCAGGATAAAAGCTATTTTTTATAAGCTGCTTTTAAGTATCCAGACAGGTTAAGTTAGCGTGTTTATATATGGGCCAATATTTTGAACTATGTGTTTTTATTAGTATCTGATGATCTCTGAAATATAAATATACTAAAAATAAATGGTACTATTGTTATGTTTCGACTTTTATTCTTAGCTCTAGTGATTTCCACTCTGTCTTGTTCTGTTCTTGCTGAGAGCCCAGTTGTCAATGGAGTGAAAAATTGGCATTCGGTTAAATTTAAAAATGAGCTGTTGCTAAATTTACACCTCTATTTATATGAATTAGCGAGAGATAAAGATTTACATAATGATTTAAAAAAGGGGGGAACTCTTTCTGTTGAGGAGCAAGAGATTTTTGACCTGGTAATTAGCGAGTATAGGAAATATGGCGCTGACAAAAATATACATATCATCAGGTCTAATTCTGAGATTTCAGATTTAACTGCACTCTTGTTATCACATCACGCCGTTAAGCAAGGTTCTGTGGAAAATGTTCTATATGCACATATAAATAACCTATCAACCATTTATAAAGCAAAGTTGTGGCCGGTCCATCAAGCGAGAAATCTTAGTTGGTACCTGAATTTGAAAAGTAAACTTGATGTTTATGGATATAGGGTTTCTAGCAGCTTGGAAAAGCTATTTGATGAAAAGCTGGTTCTTGATGAGCATACGGTAAATATTGTTTACAAACCTGGAATGCGCCAGGGCGCTACCACTTCTGGGAGAAGCTTTCAAACGATTATTAATAGTACCTATTCAGATTATACTGACTGGTATGCGTTTGAGATGTTTTTCCATGAAATCTCTCATGCTAATGGAGTAGGTCGAAATAGTAAGTTGCAGCGGGTCATTAATACAGAATTTAGTCGGCTGGGGCTGGACAATCATAAAGGAATTTGGCATCCGATACAGTTCTATACCGTTGGAGAAATAGTTAAGAAAGTGATATTCGAGGATGACTCTGAGTATGTACCTTATGCCGAAATACATGGCCTGTATAGTGGGCATTGGGACTACAAAGTACTACTTGATAAGTATTGGAAGCCTTACTTGGATGGAAAAGTTTCTATGGAGGTTGCGATAAGTAATATTGCGGTAGCTTTATCAAAGAAGGCTGCTTGATCTTATACTAATATAACTAATTAGTAATATTGATGCATTTACGGTGCCTCAAGATACTTGTAAACTTGAGGCTTATTAAATTCTCAGGTTTTACCTTTTACCTAAGGATAGCTCGGTCTACTCATCATCCTGATGATATAAGCCTATTTTTTTCCAGGGTAATTAGTCTTTGCATAAGATAAAGGTATGGCTTTAAGGCTTAAAAATATTATCTCTTATGAGTAGTCTGGAAAAAGAAGCCCCAGAAAATAGAATTCTCTGAGGCTATCTATTTCTAATCAATAAGCGCTTATGCCTTTTGAATAGCGCTGATAGACTTTAGAAATATTTATAGAAATGCCACTTACAGCTAGCAATTCATAATGAACAAGTCCAGCCTACGCCAGATCACGGCTGGTAGAGAGGGTAGTCGGTATATCCTACTTCGGTGCCGCCATACATAGTGTTTGGATCAACCTGATTGAGTGGCCATTCATTGCGAATACGCGTGGGAAGATCCGGGTTGGCAATAAAAGGTCGGCCAAAGCCAAAGATATCTCCATGACCTGCGTCAAGCACCCGCAAAGCTTTCTCGGGGGAATACTTTCCTGCATACATGATGCGTCCGCCAAAGATTTCACGTACTTCTTGATAGAAATTCTCAGGTAAATCCGGTGCATTATCCCAATCCGCCTCGGCCAGTGACAGATAGGCAATTCCAGCTTCGTTTAGCAGCTTGATAGCCTCGATATAAGTCTTGTGGGGATCACTCTCTACCAGACCTAGGTAGACTCTGTCCTCATCGGTACTTTCGAAAAGCGGTGCAAACCGGACACCGAGTCGTTCGCTGCCGACTTCTTCTGATACCGCTGCAACAATTTCTTTAAGGAAACGCAGACGATTTTCCAAACTACCACCATACTCATCATCGCGATGATTGGTATGTTCTGAAATAAACTGGTTCACAAGGTAACCGTTGGCACAGTGTAGCTCAACACCATCAAAACCAGCTTCCATCGCATTTCGCGCGGCTTGGGCATAGAGTTGAACCAGTTCTTTAACTTCCTCTGTTGTCAGCGCACGAGGCTCACTGGGTTCAGCCAGGGCGCCTTGTCCTGGACCTGTCTCGATAAATACCTTAACTGTGTCTGCACGGATAGCAGATGGCGCAACGGGCGCTGCATTGCCTGGCTGTAGTGAAGTGTGAGATACACGCCCAACGTGCCATAGCTGGGCAAAGATAATACCGCCTTGATCGTGCACGGCTTTGGTTACTTTTTTCCAGCCTTCGATCTGTTCCTTCGAATAGATTCCGGGTGTCCAAGCGTAGCCCTGGCCCCTGGGTTCGATTTGCGTGCCCTCTGTAACCATAAACCCAGCACCAGCACGCTGTGAGTAATAGTTAGCCATCAAGTCATTGGCAATATTTCCAGGCTGGCTACTGCGTGATCGGGTCAGGGGTGGCAGAACAATACGGTTTTTCAGGGTGTAAGGGCCCAGGTTGATCTCACTGAATAGTGACTCGTTTTTCATAATGACCTTCCTGTTAAAAACTGACTGCAGCGAGTGTTTGAAAAGACACAGGTAAAAAGCAGCGGTGATAAGGGCAACTGAATAGCCCCAGCGAGTTTTGGCTGTGCCTTGTGATGGTGGGAATACTAGAGGTGCAAGGATACAATTTGAAACAACTACTCTTTGTCTTGGTTACAAATATGAATGGTATAAGCCGCCTGGACCTAAAACAGCTACGTATACTGGAAGCACTGCTTCAAGAGAGAAATCTATCCCGGGTAGCCGAAAAGGTGGGGTTAACCCAGCAAGCGATAAGCGAACAGTTGCGTAAGCTGAGAGAAGTGTTTGATGACCGGCTGTTTATCCGGCAAGGCAACGGTATGGTGCCTACCCCTGTTGCTGAGCAGCTGGGAGGCAGGATCAGCAGTATTTTGAAGGATGTAGAGTCACTGCTAACTCCAATAGCGTTTGATCCGGCAACTTATAAAGGGATTTTTAGTATTAGTGCTACGGATTACGCGATTCAATCGGTATTGCCCCAGCTATTAGAGGTTGTCCGTAAATCTTCCCCGGAACTTAAAGTTATCGTCAGGGACTTTGAAACAGATAATCTCAATCAGTTAATGGTGGCTGGTGAGATCGACTTAGCGCTCACCTTTCCTGATTTCATTCCGGATGATCTTCCATACAAGCTGTTATTTGAGGAGCAGCATGTCTGTATAGCGGGAAAAAAGTCTCCACTGAAGGGTAAGTCATTAACATTGGCAGATGTAGCCGAGCTTCCGCAACTGATCATTTCACCATCACGGGCAAACCTCAAAGGATCACACGATGAGTGGTTTGCGATGCAGGGGCTAAAACGCAATATTGTTATGTCGATACCCAGCTTCTCTGCCGCCCCAGATATAATTGCAGCTACAGACACAATTGCGTTCTACCCCTCAAGACTACTACCCAATAAAAAAGTTATTCCTCTTAAGTTGGACACGCAAACACCAAAATTTGAGGTTATAGCAGCATGGCATAGCCGATCTAGCCATAGCCAGCTTCATATGTGGATGGTTGAACAGCTTATGAAACTTTTTAAGTAGCCTCTTGGGTAACCAATAGGCTCCTTTATAGAGCGTTAGAAGTATACAAAAGAATAATATTTGGAATTAAATCGCGGTGGGGAAATAAGATGGTTTATAGCGAACCATCTTATTTTTGAAAACTGAAACAGGTTGTATTTCTATTCCCGTAAGAATAACTCAGCTACTTCTTTTTTAGCGGCAACAACATAGGTAATCATTAGGTTTTCCTGATTAATATCAGTTAGATAATCGATATCTCTATGAACGGCTCTCAAAATAGAAAAGTTACCGGTGTTGAGGTCGTAAGACCATAACTGATCATCTTGATTGATTGAGTAAATCATATTCTCTTTGATCACAAACCTTTTCTCACTCCCCTGATGAACCAGCTCTTCGATTAGCTGGTCTTCCGCAGGGCCGGGCTGCCAGAAGCGATTCATATGATCCATATAGATCAGCTGGCCATCTTCGCTTCGTTGGGCCCAGTTAACTTGGGTATCGTTGATAATGCTTACTTCAAGATTATCCAAGTTTACTTCCGCAAACTTTGTAACGCCTTTAACCGTTAAAGTTAACAGCGCGAGGTTACTCACACTATCCCACTGGAATAGTCGGTCAACTGGATGCGCTAGTGAGAAGGCTTCTCTGCTACCGTCCAGGGAGATTTTAGTCAGTATCTGATTGGCACTCGCCAGTATGCTTTGGCCGTCGGCGGACCAGCTAATACCGTAGATATTGGTATCCATGGGAAACCGGCTGACTTGCCGTAAATCGCTGCCATCAGTTATCCACACCTGATCTTCACCAGAGCGCCTGGATGTAAATGCAATCAAGTTGCCATTGGGTTGGAAAATGCCATCATCTTCTCCCAAAATCGATCGTGTTGTGCTTGGGTAGAGTTCGCTGACATCTTCGTCCGAAGGCGTATCGATTGACTCAGGTTGGTTAAGTGGTATTGATGCAATATCACTATCGTATCGGCCCTTAATTAGAAGTGCTCTCTGCCCATTTGGGTGAAAATCGGGTGTGCTGGTAGATTGATCCAAAGGCAAATCAAGCTTACTGACCTTTCCACCATAAGTAAGAGAGAAGAGTCGTCGGCCTGTGCTAAAGATTAACTCATCTTTAAGCGGCGAAAAGTTAGGGGATATAGTCCTGCGTTGGGGGATTTCATCCGGATAGTCTATCGGGTGACTAGATAAAAGCGCCCCCTTGGAATCCAGCATATCGATATAAAGCTGGCCATCTTGGTGATGGCTGGTTACAGCTATTAACCCATCAGTGATTGAGTAATCAAAGTAGGCTAGATTTCCATTCTCCAGATCATAAAGGACTCGACTGGTATTATCCCTGACTGAATAGTTGATTAACCGCCAACGGTTAGTCTCTTTATGCAAAATAGCGAGATCATTGTTATTTAACCATACAGGGTTCCTAATGGCTGAGTTCTTACAGCGCATTAATACATTTGGCTGCTGTGGGCTGACTAATGCCTTTTGAAAATCCAGGCTTACGAGGTTGTAACAGGTATTCTGGGTTAGCGGTATGGTGCAGTCTTCTTCAGAAATAAATACCAGTTTCTTGCCATCTGGTGATAGTGTATGGCGGCCATAAGTACCCCATTCTGGAGTTAATTCCGTCTCCTTCTGGGTACGTATATTCCTGGCCCAGATTTTATTAACACAGAGCTTATCTAGATAACGATTAAAAATAATATATTCACCATCTGGCGAATAAGAGGGGCCAAATTCTTTGCGGTCAGTTGCGGTTACTGCCTGTAATCGATCAAATACAAGCTGAGAGTTTTGCTCGGGCGGAGAGTATTTAAATATAATAAATACTAATAATACCAAGCCGACAAGTGCAAAGATTGGAAATCGATTTGGTTTGATAGTCTGGGTTTGGTGGCTTGGATTAGCCGGTGTTATATCTATTTCAGGCTTAGGGGAAGTGGGGGAGGGAGCTTCCTCTCTCGGTGCTGTCTTATCTTGTGGAATAGAATCATCTTGCCAAACAATATCGCATTCCAGGCTATAACCCTGTTTGGCGTGAGTTCTAATATAAGATTGCTGCTTTCGATCCTCGCCCAAGGCTTTTCTAAGTTGCGCAATACTTCTTTGCAGCGTATTTGGTGTGACTATTGTATCGGGCCAGACTTCAGACAGTAGCTCATCCTGGCTCACCACTTTTCGCTGATGCTTTGCCAAGTGGGTTAAGACCGCAAGGGCTTTTGGAGGGATAGTTTGCGATTGCTCACTTTGGGTGATCTGGTTTCTGGATAAATCAATAAAGAAGTCACCCACCCAATATTGTAAAGCCATTGATGTATCTACCTGAACAAATTTTGAGCTGAATTTTTGCCGTCGATACTAGCATAAACCCTGATTACATCTAAAGCGTGCCTTGTAACTTATTGATAAATAGGAAATTTTTGTCGGCAACGTAAAGTCATCCAAAAATCAGGAGTACGTCAGGTGTTTCACTGGCTCCTTGTTTAGATTGAGCGCTTCTCCGATCACATGTAACGGTATAAATACTGATATGAAAAAGCGTTTACTAGTCGCCTTTCTCCTGATGCTACCTATCGCTGCCCTTGAAGCAGGTGAGCATAAGGCCCTGGAGCTATCCACAATCCAAGTAATACCCATTCAAGACTCCAGCAGTAACAGAGAATACGAGCTGTTTATTAAGCTGCCCGAGAAATACGAGGAGAGTGATACTAAGAAGCATCCGGTTATTTACTATACAGATGCTTTATGGGCAGTTGAAATACTATCGGCCACTACTGAATATGCACTGGAAGATGCAATTTTGGTAGGTATTGGCTGGCAGAAAGATATGTCAGCTGATGAAAATGAATGGTCGAGCCGATATCGGGACTTTAAGCCAGCACTACCCTCAGATAATAAAGATAAAAACACCTATAAAGGAGAGGCCCATCAGCATCTCACCTTTATAAGAAATGACGTTATTAAGTATATCGAAAGCAATTACCGCGCGAATCCATATAACCGTACTTATTTCGGTTACTCATTCGGGGGGCTCTTTGGGGTTTACGCCTTAATAAGCCAACCGGATACTTTTCAAAACTACATTATCGGTAGCCCATCAAGATTGATAGGCACTTATATGGATTCCCGGCTTGAATCAGAGCCTAACAAACCATTGATGGAACTACCCAAGCAAACAAACGTATTTATTGCTTACGGTGCACTAGAGAAGGAGCTCGGCGCTACGGTAGAAAAGTTTGTTGGCGAGTTAAAGGGCCAAAAATTGGCTAACTTATCTCTGGAGCCGGTGGTTATCGAATCGGCGAATCACACTACAGCATTCCCAAAGACATCCGTGCGCAGTATTTATTGGCTTGCCGATAAGCTGAAACACTAATCAATGGAATATCGAATCATATTAATTATAAATAAATTTGGTCTCTAAGATGATTATTAAAAAGCTAATCGCAATCGGCTTAATGTACGGTATAAGCGCCACTGCGGGCGCAGGAGACTTACATGCTCCAGAAATAAATATGGCCGACTATGGTAGTGACCTCACAGGCCTGGAGGGATCAATACCAAAGCTTAAAAAAGCATTTATTGATACAGCCCCAGCGGATAGAAAAGACGGTATTCCTGTTGGTGAGATAGATGTAATCAAGGAGAGTTTGCAACAGCTGGCACTAGAAATAGCTGATAACCAACATACACCTTACGACAGCTTGCTAGTTGCACAAAATAACAAACTGGTATTTGAATCCTATTACTCCCTTGGTCGTGTCAATTTTCCTCACCCTCAAGCATCTGCCACCAAGGCCTATACCGCCCTGGCGATTGGGCGGGCGATACAGCTAGGGTATTTGACCATGGAAGACTTAGACAAGCCTGTCACTTCCTTCCTGAAAGGTCTGGATAGGAAGCAACTTGTTAAAGGCGCAGACCTTGTCACACTGAATCATGCTATGAGCATGCAGTCAGGAATCCGTATCGCAGAGGAAAAACTCGATGCCTTACTAGAAAAACCTGAGCAGTTAACCGGGAAAAAGCTGGCCCAAATCTATCTAAGTTACAGTAAGCCGATCACTTCTGATTCGCAAACTTACTTATATCAAGGCTCAGACCCAATGATTGCAATGCTGGTTCTGGATGCTGTAGTTCCTGGCTCCGCGAGTGACTTTATTAAAGAAGAGCTACTGGAGAAGATGGGGATAGATATCTATCATTGGAAGGAAGCCGTTAGTGGAGTGCCCCAGGCAGGGTCAAGAGCCATGATGACATCGCGCAGTATGGTTAAGTGGGGCACTTTAGTGCTCAATAAAGGCAAATGGAATGGTCAGCAATTAATTCCGGAGGCGTATATTGCCAAGGCTACTGGCAAAGTGGCTGTTCCCACAGATGATGAGTTTGACTATACCAACTTTTCATACGGCTACTTCTTCTGGCGAACGCCTCTGAAGGTTGGCAACAAGAAATATATCGCAAAGTTTGGCTGGGGCGGTGGTGGCCAGTATGTGATCTCCATTGGAGATCTTGATTTGGTGATTGCGATCACGGGCCACAGAGATGATGACAAAACCCTGGGTTTGATAGAACAACGTATTTTGCCGGCTTTTGTATCTTCTGCATTAAGTGGTACAGCTGGCTAAATTGTTACATTTATTGACCTTGCCTAAGCACTGTTAAAGTTTTCTGTCCAGCATTTAGGGCCTCTGGAATAAGGAAGCCCTAAATGCTGGACAGATTGTTCGATTACACAAGGGTTGCGGTAGTTATCGTTTTTGAAGTAGTAGGACCAAAGCAGGATTGTTAGGGCTCACTCTACTGGGAAAATTTGCTTTTTATCCCCATTGTCTTGCCTCTGTTGTCTTTTGATTCTCCTATAAATCTCTTCACGGTGAACCGCCAAGGTCTTGGGGGCGATTATGCCTACCCGCACCTGATTACCTTTAACTTCTAATATTGTGATTGAGACGTTTTCCCCAATCCTGAGGTTCTCGCCTGTACGGCGGTTTAAAATCAACATATTGGTCTCCTAATGAGACGCAAAGTATTGGCAAACTTCCCGCAACGGGAAGGCCAGGGAAGTCATATTGGTTGCAGGTTTTAGGAGGGGCGCGAGAACGGTAGGCGTAAAAGAAGAAAAGGCGGGCGCTAGACTCCCAGTGCTTGGGGAATCGCCTCAGGTTACTGAATTTGCAACCTTTTATTGAAGACGAGCGGGTTTCTAGCGTACCATTCATGGAGCCACTTTGATAATTACGCTATCAATTTGGTTAGCTGGCCCCGGGTGTTGCCGCACCTTGGGTCAGCGCCTTTTACTTACTCTTACGTCACACTACCGTTCTCCTTTGAGAATGGGTCTTTTAGAAAATTCTCGGTGTTCTTGTTTTATCTTGGGCTGTTGGCTTGCCGAAGCCGATTTGATCACGGCCCAAAATATTGATAAATATCTATCGATTCTACGCAGCTTTGACGCTGAAGAAAACTTAATAAAATCCAATAAGATTATTTGGGCGCCTATATTTTCTATGAGTTTACTTTGCCGGGTGGCAATTGCTCATTAAAAATGGAACCCAAAATATTGGCTCTTTTAGTGGACATAATGAATACTATGCGCGGTTAATCCTATTTGATTCTTCAATCCATTGTTGGCTAAAGCCTGCTCTTTTGGTATAGCCGATAAAAATATTCATTAGCTTTTCCATGCAACTCTCAAGATCCACTTCAAACTCTAATTCTTCGTCGGCCTGGTAATCTTCAGCTGCTTGGTCTGCCATGTCCCAGAAAAACTGGGTGAGCTTTCTGGCTTCGTTAGCGGAAGTGATATCATTCATTCCGAGTACGAGATCCTCGGTAAATTGATTTTCTAATTTTCTGGAATAATATAATACCACACCCTTGATAGTGGTTTCGTGCTCGCTAAATTCAATCATCGCTTGCAAATATTAGGTTTTCATTTTACTCAATATACTAATTATCTTGTACGGATTAACTTTCCAATTGATTGTGCCACTAACGTACAAATTAGAGAGAGGTTAGGAGGTCTTTGTTGAATATAAGCCCCTTAAGGCCTAGCTCTTCTACTAAACTTTTGAACTTGTCTCCACAATAGAGCGCTGAACAGCGGTCAAACTTGCTCTTGAAAATTAGATTGTCTTTAACGCTACGTTCATCAAATCCTATGCTTTTCACTCCCATCCATAAATTATCCACAATGTCTGCTTCGCTTATACTTTTGTCCGCCTGCACAGTATTTAGGCAGTTGAAAACAAAATAAGTCTGATTGTTGATGGTGAGTGGTAGAAACTCCCCCAGTGAGCTGAGGTGGTTTTTCAGTTTGTCATAGGCATGCGGGGATAATACTAAGTTTGTGCCATTCCATGTTGTAATATCGGGGTTTGCATTGTTGTTAAGCCCGACGTCTACAAACTTTGCGCCTATATCTACCCAATAATCTTTAAGAGAGATATTGTCCCAGCTATAACTGTAGAACTCATCTTCACCCAGAGTTTCATCAAGAGTATTCCCAAGTTCTTCAAGGTCTAAATCTAAGTTATAGAAATCCGTGTAATTAAAGCCGATTTTATAGGTCACTTCGGCCATCCCATTATTCACCTTATATATGGGAGGGTAGGATTTTAAGCATTATCCACTTCATCATCCCACTGCTTTTCATAGCCTGCTTCTTCCAGGTAGCCGCCGAGAGTGTTGTAAAGCTTCTCAGTCCAGTATTCAGAGCTTCCCTCGCAGGGGATTTCTACACCCTGGGCCGATTTCTCAATCATGGCCCAGAAGAATTTACTTAGATGAGTGGCTTCTTCTGCAGAGGAAACGTATCCACGTTCGATAATCTCGCTGGCCTTAATATCTTCCAGGATTTCGGCAAAATATATCGCGACGATTTTTTCTTCTGGATATCTATATTCGATCATAGTGTGAATCCTGCATCTTTAATGACCGACATTCGGTCTGCTATCCAATTTAATTTTTCCACTAGCTGGTGCACTAGCATTTTATCGGTAACAGTAAGAAAGTGATGTCCTTTCTTCTTTTGATCTGGCACAAACTTCAAGCCTGGAGGAATGTCCGCTGCCTCCAATACCCAGTAAACATGTACTGCCGTACTAGGGTTGTGTTTCTGCATCATTTTATGCAGACCCTTTAAGTGTTGCCAGTTTGAAGAAAATGAAAGGCCCATTTGCGGATGGGGTAAAACCCATTGATAGTCGGGAGATAAGTACCAATCTTTTACTCTAAGCCCCTGTACCAGCTTCTCTCCAGGGGGAGTATTCTCCGGGTCATACAGTGTGGGATGGTTTTCTCCGACAGTAGGTCGGGCAACGAACCCCTGAAATTCTTTAATGATTTCCCGAAGGTCCTCCATAGTTCTAAACTGGTGGATGTATTGCTTAATCATTGCTTCCGCTATCCTGCTAATTCAATTCCTTTTTACATTGCTCTTATAAAGCTAGCCGCCAATTAAAATCAAGTTAAAAGTAACTTTAATCGATCGGCTAATTGATCAGTGCCAACCCTCAGTAATTCAAATCAAAAGTTCATAGAGGGAAAGTAATAAATCAACAAACTCAATGAGCTTAGGCAGGATAAGAGGAGGGCAGCAGAGTGTTTCATTAACTATGGCAACTGATCAGAAACTAGCCTCTGGCGAACCACTTTACTCAGTAAAGTTCTTCTAAGGTTGGTTACTTATAGATGCAGACACCGCCTCAGCGATCATAGTTCAGTCACGCAACACCAAAATAGGGTGCTGAGGCCAATATCTGTGCGATATAGGAAAGCCTTCTCTCCTTTAAGTAGCCGATAAATTAGCCAGTTTTGAACCTTGGCTAATCTAGCTAATTTAGCTAGATTAGCTAGCTGCTTTTACATTATCGAATCCGGACATGAACGAATCCGAAATCTACCAACAAATCCGCACCGCCTTAGAGGCTGCTCCCCGCAACCAGTACACCCAAGAGCTGCACTTGCAGATGATCAAGTACGCCGATCAGCTGCAGAAAATCACCTCCAAGGAGTTCTGTGAGGGCGTGGGCCTGCGGCAGAGCTTTGCTACTGAGTTTAGCAAGATGCGTAACCTCACCCAACGCCTGAAGGCCGCCGGGTTAAATACTGAGCAGTTGTAAACGGCTGCGCTCAGAGCGCTCAACGACAACGAATACTTTTAAAGAATACTTAGGAATTACCGCTTAATGGCCATTAAGAAGACCGCTCTCTACTCCTCCCTCTGGGCTAGCTGTGACCAGTTGCGCGGTGGCATGGATGCCAGCCAATACAAGGACTATGTACTCACCCTGCTGTTTATGAAGTACGTATCCGACAAGTACAAGGGCGACCCCTACGGCATGATTGTGGTACCCAACGGTGCCAGCTTTGAGGATATGGTTGCCCTCAAGGGCGATAAAGAAGTTGGTGATAAGCTGAACAAGATTATCAGCGCCCTAGCGGAGGAAAATGACCTCAAGGGCGTGATCGATGTGGCCGACTTTAACGATGAAGACAAGCTCGGCAAAGGCAAGGATATGGTGGATCGCCTATCCAAGCTGATCGGCTTGTTCGAAGGGCTGGACCTATCCGCCAACCACGCCGACGGCGATGACCTGCTGGGTGATGCCTACGAATACCTGATGCGTCACTTCGCCACCGAGTCCGGCAAGAGTAAGGGCCAATTCTATACGCCCTCAGAGGTCTCCCGTATTTTGGCCAAGGTAGTGGGTATCACCAGCGATACACCGCAGGATGCGAGTGTTTACGATCCTACGTGTGGTTCCGGCTCCCTGTTGCTGAAGGCCAGCGATGAGGCCCCGCGTGGTCTGTCGATCTTCGGCCAAGAGATGGACAATGCCACCAGCGCCCTGTCACGCATGAATATGATTCTGCACAACAATGCCACCGCTAAGATCTGGAAGGGTAACACCCTTTCCGAACCGCAATGGAAAGAGACAAATGGCCGGCTTAAAACCTTTGACTTCGCCGTGGCCAACCCACCGTTTTCCAATAAAAACTGGAGCAATGGCCTTAATCCGGAGCAAGATAAGTTCAACCGCTTTACCTGGGGGGTGCCGCCGGAGAAGAACGGCGACTACGCCTTCCTATTGCATATCCTCACTTCACTGAAGAGCACCGGTAAGGGCGCGGTGATTTTGCCTCACGGGGTGTTGTTCCGTGGCAATGCCGAAGCGCGTATCCGCGAGAACCTGATTAGACAGGGTTATATCAAGGGGATTATCGGCTTACCGTCCAACCTCTTCTACGGCACCGGCATTCCTGCTTGCATTATTGTGGTGGACAAGGCGCAGGCGCAGGGTCGCGACAGTATCTTTATGGTGGATGCGAGCAAAGGCTTTATTAAGGACGGTAACAAGAACCGCCTGCGCAGTCAGGATATCCACAAGGTGGTCGATGTGTTCACCAAGCAGACTGAGCTGGATCGCTACAGCCGGCTGGTACCGCTCAGTGAGATTGCTGCAAACGACTACAACCTGAATATCCCGCGCTATATCGACGCCTCCGAGCCGGAGGACCTGCACGATCTCAGCGCGCACCTGCAAGGCGGTATCCCCAATGCCGATCTGGACCAGCTCAGCGCTTTCTGGGAGGTATTTCCCACTCTGCGCCAGACCCTGTTTTCATCGCTGCATGACAAGGGGCGCGATGGCTACAGCCAGGCGCTGGTGGAACCCGGCCAGGTGAAGAGTACCCTGCTGGCACACCCAGAATTTACCGCTTTCCGCGATCAGGCACTGGCACCCTTTACCCAGTGGACAGAAACGCAGCCCTTTGAAGAGCTGCAAGAGGGTGACAAGCCCAAGGTTTTTATTCACGAAATCTCCGAGGCGCTGCTGGAGGCCTATATACCGGTGCCGCTGCTCAGTCGCTACGACGTCTACCAGATTCTGATGGACTACTGGGCGGAGACTATGCAGGACGATGTGTACCTGATCACCCAGGGGGGCTGGCCGGCCGCTGCCCAGTTGCGCGTGCTAGTACCTAAGAAGGGGGAGAAGCTGCAGGAAACTCCAGACCTGATCGTCAATAAAACCAAATACAAGGCCGATGCGATACCGCCACAATTGATTGCCGAGCGTTTTGCCAGCCAACAGCTGGCCGAAGTCAACGCCGCGCAGGGCGTGCTGGACGAAGCCACAGCCGAGCTGGGGAGCTACCTGGAGGAGCACGGTGGTGAGGACGGCCTGCTGAGCGCGGCTATTAACGAAAAAGACAAAATTACCAAGGCCAGTGTTACCGCGCGTTTGAAGGAGATTTTTGATTACGAAGAGGAACAGGTTCTTAAGCAGGCCAAGAAACTGTTCAATGCGGAAGCTACAGCTAAAAAAGCCCATAAAGAAGCGAAAGAAGAATTGGATAAGCGAGTACTGGCACAGTATGGCCAGTTGACCGAGGAGGATATCCAGGCGCTACTGATCGATGATAAATGGCTGGCCAGTCTTGAAATTGCTATGCAGGCGGAAATTGAGCGGGTGACTCAGCAGCTGGCCAACCGATTAAGAGAATTGGAAGAGCGCTATCACGATCCGCTGCCGCAATTGATTCAGCAGGTGGAAAGCTTAAGTGACAAGGTGGTCGGGCATTTGCGGGCAATGGGGTTGGAGTACTAATTGTGACAAAATTTGATCAAGTGACAGATATCAGTGATAAGTTTCTAACAAATCCCTGTGAGGCACAACACACACCAAGTTTATCTAATCCCGGCTACAAGCAAACAGAAGCTGGGAGAATTCCTGATGAATGGAGCGTCAGAATAATTGGTGAGCTTTGTCGGATTACTACGGGGAATAAAAATACTCAAGATAAAAATATGAATGGCTCATACCCCTTTTTTGTGAGATCCGAGACCATTGAATCGATAGATAGTTATTCATTTGATGGCGAAGGAGTTCTTACTGCAGGAGATGGTGTTGGTACGGGAAAGATATTTCATTATATCAATGGAAAATTCGATTTCCACCAGCGTGTATATCTAATGTATGGGTTCGTACCAGAGTTGTCTGGATTTTATTTTTATAAATATTTCAGTAACCGGTTTTATAGCCGGATTATGTCGATGACAGCAAAATCGTCAGTTGATTCTGTCCGCCGTGAAATGATTTACGATATGCCTATCCCGCTGCCAGGCATTAGGGAGCAAATAGCTATCGCTAATGCTTTGTCGGACTTTGATGCCTTAACCGAAAGCCTAGAAAAACTAGTCGCCAAAAAACAAGCCATCAAAACCGCCACCATGCAGCAGTTGCTGACCGGCAAGACCCGCCTGCCGGAGTTTGCCAAGCACCCAGATGGCACGCCTAAAGGCACCAAGCAGAGTGAGTTGGGGGAGATTCCGGAGGATTGGAATGCATGCCAGCTAGGAAAACTGTCTAACATACAAAGAGGAGCGTCACCTCGTCCAATTGATAGCCCAGTTTGGTTTGATCAGAGCTCAAGTATAGGTTGGCTAAGGATTTCTGATTTGGGTAGAGCCTCTAAATACCTCGAAAATACAATTCAAAATTTATCTCAATTGGGGGTTTCAAATAGTCGGTTTGTGGCGTCAGGAAATCTTGTTATGAGTATCTGCGCTACGGTTGGAAAGCCAATTATTACTCACAAAGATCTTTGTATTCATGATGGGTTTGTGGTTTTTAATGGCTTAGATAGTGATATAGAGTTTATGTATTACGTACTAAAAGCCTTGGAAAATGAATGGAGTAAGTTTGGCCAAACAGGCTCTCAGATGAACTTAAATACGGACCTCATTAAAGGCACACAAATTCGATTACCAAGCCAACTAGCTGAGCAACAAGCTATTGCTGTATTACTCTCAGACATGGATAGTGAAATTCGGTCCCTCCAGGGACATTTGGAAAAAAGTCGACAGATCAAACAGGGCATGATGCAACAATTACTTACCGGCAAGACCCGCCTGATACAGCCGGAAGCAGTTACCGCGTGATGATGAGTACAAAGCAAGCCGCTCCACTATTTATCGGCTGGGATGTCGGCGGTTGGAATTGTGATCGCAATGCCAATAGCCGCGATGCACTGGTGGTGCTGGATAGTGAGTGCACTATCCTCGGCCAGCCCTGGCGCGGCAACTTGCGCAAGGCGATTAACGAGGCTGGTAATACCCAGGAATGGATTCGGGCACTGCTGGATTATTGCAAGATTGAGACTACCAGCGCTATACCAGCGGTCGTATTGGCTATCGATACACCGCTGGGCTTTTCGCAAGCATTCCGGCAGTTAATTTCTGGCGAATCTGTAGCTGGACCCATTGAAGACTGGAATACGAACCCCTATCTATTCCGCCATACCGAGCGCTTTTTATTTCAGCGTGGATTAAAGCCACTATCGCCGATCAAGGATATGATCGGCAGCCAGGCCACCAAAGGGATACATGCACTGGCCCGCTTTGCCCCAGAAAATCCAAATACCGGAGTCTGGACTAGTGGCGGCGGGCTGACCTCGATTGAAGCCTACCCCGCTGCCTGCAAACCCTCGCCACTTATTCGTGAATTGCTTAGCAGCTATCGCACGGCACCGGCCGGTCAACAGCTGGACCCATGGGATATGGCTGGCTTCGGTTTCGGTATTAATCATGAAGACAAGCGCGATGCACTGCTCTGCGCTCTGGTGGCTTGGTTATTTCACTATAAATCAAATGCCCTCTGCCCTGCAGATGTAGATGTGCCAGCAGGTGAGGGTTGGATTTTTGTTCCCGAGGATGCGCTGACAACAATCTCGTGTGAACAGCTTTAGGGAAAGCAACATAGAGCAATAAGGATAAAAACACCCCATGACTCCAAAACGCAGTTTTTACCGCATTATGGCGGGAGCTAGATGTGCATTTGCTGACGAATGTCACCGCGAGGGCTATATAGGCGGTGACTTAAGTATTCAGGAAGACCTCTCTGGCCGTTTGCCGGAGAGTGTACGAGACTTCAATCGGGACTTTATTCCGATCTATCTGTCCGCCAACCCAGATAAGAAAAAAGTCGCCGCCGGCCTCGCCTGTGGCATGTTGCATACCATTTGTAAGGGAATGCAAATTGGCGACATAGTGATCTGCCCTAGTGGCAGTGGACTCTATTATGTTGGCGAAGTCAGCAGTGATTATTATTTTGCCCCTGGCACTGCACTGCGCCATCGACGTAAGATTAACTGGTTTGATAAGGGGGTTTCCCGTGAAGAACTCAGCGAACCCATCAGAAATTCTGCAGGCTCCATCGGCACAGTCTGCAATCTCACCAAATATGCGGATGAATTAGAAAGTTTACTTGCGGGTAAACAGCCACCAGCGCTTGTACATACCGATAGCACCGTGGAGGAGCCTACGGTCTTCGCACTTGAAAAGCACCTTGAAGAATTCCTGATAGCCAACTGGCAGTACACCGAGTTAGGCAAAGACTATGAGATCTTCAATGAGGAGGATTTGTCCGGGCAGCAGTATCCCACCGATACCGGCCCCATCGATATTCTCGCGATCAGTAAAGATCAAAAGACACTATTGGTTGTTGAACTAAAGCGCGGCCGGGCCAGTGATGTCGTGGTGGGGCAGGTGCAGCGTTATATGGGTTATGTGCAGGAGGAGTTGGCGGAATCGGGCCAAACCGTTAGGGGCGTAATTATTGCACTTGAGGATGACCTGCGCATCCGTCGCGCCCTGAGTGTTACCAGTAATATTGATTTCTACCGCTATCAAGTCAGCTTCAAGCTGTTTTCGAGCTAAGGGGTTGCAGTTGTAAGAAAAGGGTATTTAATCAACGGGTTGGCGCGCTTTAATTTTCCTAGAAGATTAAGTGATTTTGAATTGGCTTGAATGCAGATGGAGTGGCAATGAGTAACGTTGGACAACGAGAGCGATTGACTCAGCAGCGGGTGATCAAACTTTTTCAGGAAGAACTCAATTATCGCTACCTAGGTAATTGGGAAAAGCGCGAGAACAATCGCAATGTGGAGCAGGTAATTCTGTCGTCCTGGCTGCGTGAGCGCGGTACCAGCGAAGCGTTAATCGCGAGGGTGCTACATCAACTGGGAGATGCAGCCGCCCTGGGTGAGGGTAAAAAGCTCTATTACGCCAATAAAGATGTCTACAGCTTGCTCCGCTACGGGGTTAAAGACAAGGAAGGGGCCGGTGAAACGAATCAAACCGTATGGTTAATCGACTGGGAAAACCCGGAGGCCAATGACTTCGCTATTGCCGAAGAGGTGTCAATTAAAGATGAGAATAGGAAACGCCCAGATATTGTTTTGTATGTTAATGGAATTGCGCTGGGGATACTTGAGCTAAAGCGCTCTTCTGTGGGGGTGTCCGAAGGTATTCGCCAAAATCTGGATAATCAGAAGAAAGACTTTATCCGAAATTTCTTTACCACTATGCAGCTGGTTATGGCAGGGAACGATACCCAGGGTTTACGCTACGGCACCATAGAAACGGCAGAGAAGTATTATCTGGAATGGAAAGAGGATGTGACCAATCCTTATTCCAACCCACTCGATTTCCATCTCAGTCTGACATGTAACAAACGGCGTTTTCTGGAGTTGATTCACGACTTTATTGTCTTCGATGCAGGAGTCAAAAAAACCGCTCGCCATAATCAGTACTTCGGTGTGCAGGCGGCGCACAGACATGTCCGCAGGCGCGAAGGAGGCATTATCTGGCATACCCAGGGTTCCGGTAAGAGCCTGACTATGGTGTGGCTGGCCAAGTGGATTCGGGAGCATATTAAAGATTCGCGGGTGTTGATTGTTACCGACCGCACTGAGCTCGATGAACAGATAGAAGCGGTCTTTAATGGTGTTGATGAGAATATCTACCGAACCAAGAACGGCGCCGATCTGATCGCTACCCTCAATGACCCGAGTCCCTGGCTTGTATGCTCGTTAGTGCACAAATTTGGTCGAAATGGCAAAGAGGATACCGAGGAAGAAAAAGATAAAGCCACTGATAACTTTATTAAGGAGGTGGCCGGGAGCCTGTCTAATGACTTTGCCCCCAAAGGGGATCTTTTTGTTTTTGTGGATGAATGTCACCGCACACAGTCTGGCAAGCTGCACAAGGCGATGAAGAAGATCCTGCCGGAAGCCATGTTTATTGGCTTTACCGGTACGCCGCTGATAAGGGCTGATAAGAAAAAATCCCTTGAAGTATTCGGCCCTTTTATCCACGCCTATAAATTCGATGAGGCGGTTGAGGATAAAGTGGTGTTGGATCTGCGTTACGAGGCGCGGGATATTGATCAGCGTATCACTTCACAAAAGAAAGTTGACGACTGGTTTGAGGTGAGAACCAAAGATTTGAGCCCACTAGGTAAGACAGCACTGAAACAAAAATGGGGCACGATGCAGAAACTGCTTTCCAGCAAGTCGAGACTGGAGCAGATAGTTAATGATATTTTAATGGATATGGAGACGAAGCCCCGGTTAATGGATGGCCGAGGCAATGCCATGCTGGTATGTGCCAGTGTGTATCAGGCGTGTAAGGTTTTTGAATTGTTCAACGGCAGTACGCTTGCTGGTCAGTGCGCTATTGTTACCAGCTATAAGCCTACCGCAGCAGCTATTAAAGGTGAAGAGACTGGTGAGGGGCTGACGGAGAAGCTCTTCAAGTACGATGTTTATCGCAAGATGCTGGCGGATTTTTTTGAGCAACCGGAGGAGCAGGCTGCAAGCCGTTCAGAGGAATTTGAGAAAGAAGTTAAGAGGCGCTTTAAGGAAGAGCCGGGGCAGATGCGTCTTTTGATTGTGGTGGATAAATTACTCACTGGTTTTGATGCGCCTTCCGCTACCTATCTTTATATCGATAAGAAGATGGCAGATCACAATTTATTTCAGGCTATCTGCCGAGTGAATCGTTTGGACGGCGACGATAAGACTTACGGCTATATCATCGACTATAAGGATCTATTCAGATCTCTGGAAAAATCTATCCAAAACTATACGTCAGAGGCCTTTGAGGGATATGACAAGGAAGATGTTACCGGATTGCTAAAAGACCGTTTGTCAGAGGCGAGCAAGGATCTGGATGATGCGCTGGAAATGGTGAGAGCATTATGTGAGCCGGTTAAGGCTCCACGTAATACCGCTGATTATATCCACTACTTCTGTGGCGACGATAAACAGTCTGCCGATGAGCGCACTGAGAACGAGGCTCTGCGCCTGACGCTATATCAAAGTGTTGCCAAGTTACTAAGGGCCTATGGCAATATCGCCTGCGAGATGCAGGATGCGGGTTACTCCTCTGTACAAGCAAGCAAAATCAAAAAGGAAGTGACCTATTTCGAGAAGGTCCGCGATGAGATTAAGCTGGCCAGTGGTGATCTGGTTGAGATGAAGCGCTATGAGCCGGGTATGCGCCATTTGCTGGATATGTATATCCAGGCTGATCACAGCGAGACACTAATGGACTTCGAGGAGTTAGGGCTAATCGAGTTAATTGTTAATCGCGGTGCCGATGGGCTTGAGAAGTTGCCAGAGGATATCCGTAAAGACAAGGTAGCAATGGCCGAGACCATTGAAAACAATATTCGCAAGAAAATTGTGGATGAGAACCCGGTCAACCCCAAATATTACGAGAAAATGTCTGAGCTGCTGGAGGAGCTGATTGAGCAGCGGCGCAAACAAGCTTTGGATTATCAGGAATATCTTGAGAAGGTAAGGGTGCTAGCAAAGGATGTATTAAAGCCAGATGAAACCAAGTATCCGACATCAATGGATTCCCCTGCTAAACGAGCGCTCTATGATAACCTGGGTAAAAATGAGAATCTCGCTACTAAAATTGATACCGCCATCCGCAAGACTAAAAAGGATGAGTGGATAGGAGACCGCTTTAAGGAGCGCGAAGTGGCGAATGCCATTCGAGAAAAGTCAGCTGGTTATGACGTTGATGTGGATAAAGTGATGGAACTGGTCAAAGCCCAAGTGGAGTATCAGTGAGCCGACCTGACACGATCAATATGCAGGTTGGTAGCCTAGCGATTACGATAAACCGTAAGGCGATTAAGAACTTGCATATCAGTGTATTGCCGCCTGAGGGGGCAGTGCGTGTCTCCGCGCCTGAACATTTATCTGATATTGCTATTCGACGTGCGATAGTACCGCGTATCCCCTGGATTAAAAAACAGCAGCGTAGTTTTCTTGATCAGCCCCGCCAGTCGGAACGCGAAATGGTCAGTGGCGAGAGCCACTACTCTTTTGGAAAACGTTATCGACTGGCAGTGGTTGAGCGTCGAGGGCGCCATGAGATTCATATTTCAGGCAGGGGTAAGCTGGAACTTCGGGTGAACCCAGGTACTAGTCACCTTGGGCGAAAGAAAGTACTTGAAGACTGGTATCGCAAGACCCTTAAAGCTGAGGTTAGCCAACTACTGCCCCGCTGGCTGGATGAAATGGGGCTGGAAGGCTGTGATTGGCGCATTAAGCGAATGAAAACCATGTGGGGCAGCTGTAATATCGGGGCACGCCGTATTTGGCTTAACCTAGAGCTTGCTCAGAAACCATTGGAGTGCTTGGAATTTATTCTAGTTCACGAGCTCGTGCATTTATTCGAACGCCATCACAATGATAGGTTCCGAGCTTTAATGGATTCGTATTTACCTGATTGGCAGGAGCGTCGGCATCTGCTTAATAGTTCTCCTTTGGCAAATGCAGAGTGGAGTTACTAATTCTTTTTCTTTGTTTTTATATCGCCCTTTTCGTTTACCTCGAAGCTTTATGAGGGGGCTAAAAGGAACTAAGTCTTTCGCTAAAAAGTTTTGCCAAATTGGTTTCTACACCTCTAAGGTTTTCTGCATCGTTAAGTAGATCAACACTTAATTGGTTGACATGGCAAATAGGGTTTAAAGGTAAATTGCTACTTATGAGTCAAGGTTATAGGTATGGTAGAGGGCTTAAAGAAAGATTATTGAGTTTTTTGAATTTACCCATTTTCTTGAAAATTACCGTGTAATTATTGACAGAACAAATGGCGCACTAAGCTATCCCAATAACTTATAGCAATGGTGATTCGTTAATTGCAGACACAACTCGGCTTAGAACTGATTTGTGCCTGCAATGCAAAAAATGTCTGCTAAAGAATTTCCATTTACTTACGGTAAAGTTGATAAAAGGCTGTTTTCTTTTAGCTACTAAATTGTACACCACTACAGTTTGCTGTGAGGTATCGAAGGTGCGTCCTCCAAAGAAGACTGGGCGTGTACACCGTCGCAGAAACTGCATAGGTTGCTCGGGCGTGTAATGGCCACCCGAGCAACACGCGATTTACTCCGGTACTGCGATAATTAGGAACGACACGTGCGATTCGCTGTTTTCTTGAGTGTGCTTGCTGTTTCCCGAGTCGCCGTCGCCGATGAGTGCATGTGGATTGTGCAGTATGACCTGCGAGCCTGACGTGGAGTAGGTTTCCGAACCTCCGCCGACTTGCCGGATGTCGTGGTCACTGCTGTCGTAGTGGACGCGATAGCCAGACAGGAATACTGCCGCGTCGCTTATGGGCTGGCCCATCTCGACATACACGTCATCACTCGTTTTTTGGAGGTTTGTCACGTACTTTGCGATCAGAGGGGGGCTCTTGCTCAGCTCAATGAGATTGCCATCAATCGATGCGATGGCATTGTTGCCCGAGTCATCGTGCATCTGTGCAGTCGATTGGATACCCACTTCGTAGTTGTTAGGAACCGCGGTGGTTGCATCGAGCTCAATGGTGCGAACGTGGTGTGACTTTGGGGGTTCGCTCGGGTCGTTGTCCTTGTGGTACTCGCACGCCCAGCCTCCAAGGGCAGCATAAGCCTCTGGCTCATCGAGGGGGATGTATGGGCTGGTTGATTCATTGGGGATATCGGTGATGGTTCTCGGTAGGATCACACCGTCTTTGGGGCCGTCGACTACTGCGATGCAGGACAATGTCAATTGGGAGTCTGAGGGACTTAAACCTTTCTTCTGGCCGAACAAGGTGGCGTCTGGAGTGACGGTGAGGACGGCATTCTTGTTGTGAACCTGGGTGAGCGACAGGCCCAGCGTTTGAGTTTGGTGGTCTGTACCTCCTTCGTACTTGAAGAACCAGTAGGTGGCGGCAACGATGAAGCTCGTCACTTCTGAACCGTATTTGCTGAAGTCAAACCGGAACCTTCCGCCGTTTTCATCCAGCTGCTGATTGATGTGCATCATCTGAATATTCGGAGGCGCTATTGGGGTGGAATGAAGCTTGATTGGCATATAGGCCCAGTCACCGCCAACCTGGAGGTAAGCGGGCGAATTCGTCTTCTTGACCTGGAAGCCGGGAATCGCGATGTCGACACTCCCTTTCTTCGAACTCAGAATCGAGATGATCAATTGAATCACCCAGCCAAGCGGTACGAACGCCCACCAGAAGGGGAGCTTCGCTTTGGTCTTCACCTGAATATTGAGCACATCGTCGTAGGCGTTGAAGCTTATCGTCGCAGAGAGCTTTAAGGTCTGGTAGACCCACAGGGTCATGGCCCCACGCTTCACCCTGATGTCGGCACTGATAACAAGATCGCCGTCGTTGTTGAACGCCGCTTGGAGGTTATTTTCTTTGATTTTGATATGCGCACCCTCAATCACATCCTCGACGTCTGTGTTGAGGTACATTTTTTCGGGGTAGGTATCGGTCACCGTCAGCTGCGAAGAGGTCAGTGGCGTTGCTTCAGCAATCGCTGCAGCCACCGAAGTCAAAATGATGTCGTTGGATACGATGAGTGCGGATGTACAGTTGCTAGGGACAGTCTGTGGTAGAAGCGCGTCTATTGGCTGGCGATTCCCACGGCATATCCCAAGTCCGAACAGGTTTGAGTCGGAGTCGCCATCAAAGGCTGTATACATCACCCCGATATCCAGGTTCCCGGCGGGCAGGGGGGTGTGTTGAGCAACCGTGTACTTGATGGGCCAATCAAAACTTGAGATGAGTTGGTCGACTGCTCCTTTCATCGCGTCGGTAATGTCGAGGCCCTTGATCGACTTTGAAAGTTGAATATCGCTGAGGTCAAGTTCCATCATGTCCCAGTTGGGCTTCTTGATGGTCACGGTGACTTGCCCATAGTGGTTGATGCTGGCGCTGGCTTGCATTTTGTCGAGGTCAAGAACGAGCCGGGCGTGACCGGGGCTTTGGCCCTGCGCATCTTCGATGTTGCTTGTGATACCTGGGAACTTGATGAACCCTGTGATGGGCAGGTCGAGCGTCGCCTTTAGGTCTTCGGGATCAATGAAAGCGGGACAATCAAATGCGAACTCGTAGCGAACCTTGGCGGGGCCCTTGCCGACATTTCCGCTGAATGACCATTGGCCGGAGTCGCCTTCGAAGAGCTCGCTAATCCAATTGTTGACCGCTCCTTGAGTCGAGGCACTGATCAAATCCCAGCCTTGCGAAAGGTCTGGATCTGGCGAGGATTCAACTTCTTGCAGACCTTGCTGCTGTTCAATTTCTTCTTCAATTAAGTCGCCTGGCTCTTCTCGATCAAACAGGCCGCGCAGCTCCTCGACCAGCTCGGGGCTCGGGTCGCATACCCGCTGAAAGGTCGAAATTGGGTCGAGCGCAAATTGGCGTGCATTGCCTTCAGATTCACTGAGCCACTCGAGCATGCGAGCTTCATGTTGCAATAGGTTGCTCAGGACGGGGTCACGTCGCAGTGGGTCTGTTTGAGATGTTGGCGTGAATTCGAAAGAGAGAGAGGTCGAACTATCTAATTGTGTGGCTTGCTTGCCTAGCAGGCGCTGCAGGTCGTCAGGAGAGAGTGTGAGGGACGCGATTTGCTTTTTGAGTTGGCGCTGCAGGCTGTCGGGAGAGAGTGTGAGAGTCTCTTCCATGATGATGCTCCGTAATCTTCATTAGTTTGATTTTTTTGAAAAGGCGAGTGGCCGAGTAACACCACGAGCCCTCTTTGATGCGGCAATCGAACACCAGGCCTACTAGAAAATTGCCACCCGTCCTAAGTTACTCTTCAAAAGGGCACCAGCCAACAAAGTCGAAGGCATTATCAGGGAAAATGTTGATGTATTTTTTTTGATAACATTTTATGCGCCGTTATTGAGATATTCTAAATGAAGCCTTTCGGTAAAAAATTACGGGAATATTGCAGTAGCAAAGACTTTATCCATAGCTCTCGAGGTTATTGCTACTGGATGAGTATTGTGTGACAGATCAAAAACGTTCCCTTGGATATGAAAAGCGGAGGAAGGAGAGGGCTAAATAACGTGCCAAAAAGCTGTTATCAGATTTTGAAGAGCCGGATAAGACTGGGCTTTTTAGTGGGGGTAAAAATGCGATGTGGCACGATATTCATGGTGGGAAACCTGCACGACTCTGGGCTAAATGGTAAAAGAAAAAAGCTAATCCCTATCTGGTAGAGGCTCGTTAACATTCTGAGCTAATGCATTCCGATTCTGTGTTAGCCGGGGTATCTTTTCATTAAGTATTTCTTGCTCACTCTGTAGTGTGGCTTTAATGGCAGGGCATCCATAAAATCGAGGGATTGAAGGCTAATTCTCTAGGTGCGGCAATGACTATTTTGTTGTTTTTAATTTAATTCCACTTTTATTCAATGTTTTTATATTTTTTGCTCGCCAATATCTTCATGCCAGATCTCAGGGTGCTGTTGGATAAATTCATTCATAAGACTAATGCAATCAGAATTATTTGGGATGGTTAGGCTTATGCCTTCAGATCTGAGTAGTAGTTCATCTCCCTGAAAGGTTTTGTTTTCACCGATAACAATATTCCTAATGCCGTATAGACGTATGGCTCCGCTGCACATAGGGCAGGGCGAAAGGGTCGTATAAAGCGTACACTTTTGATACTCGACTGCTCGTAACCTTCCAGTCTTTTCCAATGCGTCCATTTCAGCATGCTTGATAACACTATCCTGTTGGATACGCTGATTGTGGCCTCTGCCGATAATTTCTCCATCACGCACTACTACACAGCCGGTGGGAACACCGCCTGCGGCCATGCCCTTGCGCGCTTTCTCAATGGCTGCTTGCATAAACGCTTCGTGCTCAGACTTGCTCATGGCAGTCCTTTATTTAAATTTTCAAGGGTGCTTGAAGTATAGAGTGTAGAGCTTTATTGATATATTACTGACAGCCAAGGTGGTGGCAAAGTCTATTATTAATAGATTTGGGTTTTCCACTAGTGGCGGCTCTTACCCTAGGTAATAAATTTAATTCTGGAATTTATCGCTAAGCTGTACCTAAAAAGTGCAAGAGCTACCCGAAAAGATTCTGCGATACGAGGGGGATTTTCTCGGAATATAGCACAGGCAAATGATAAAAAAGGCTAACCTAGATGCTGGCATTTTTCGCTTTAGAGGAGATGTTAAAGGTTGAAAATATTTTTTGGTAAATACAAGTTAAAAGTTTCGTACATTTGATAGCCCGTTAATGAATCTACCTAATAGAGAAAACTACGGGAGTTGGGGGCTATTTTTGTGCAGGTGCGAGTTGTGTAGGGTGCTGATTGGCTGATGCTCCTGAGAGCTGGCCGGGCCCAATAATTGGGGTATCCAAGCCCCTTCTTTGATAAGGTTTCTACTCAGGTTAACGAAATAATAAGCCTTTGATTGTGGTGTACTAACTACATGTGGTGAGAAGGCTAAGAAACTCTAAACAGCTAAAGATATCTTTGAGCAAAGTATAAGGGTGGCTTATAGGGTGACTATTGTTGGATTCTGTCGCAAAGTTTGCGACAGAATCCAAAGTGGAATGCTACAGCTGGCGTTTGCTCATAGGTGTCAAAAAGGGTTTTCAGCCCCCTATACTCAAAAGCAATTTATTCGCTCAGCGTAATTTCTGCCCCCTCACTAGGCAATCCAGATATCGGCAGCGAATCACCGCTGTCCTTTCGGCTAATATTCACGGCGGTAATACTGCTAGAGAAGGTTTTGGATTCGGAACCACCGGAACCACCGGAACCACCGGAACCGCCGGAACCACCGGAACCGCCGGAACCGCCGGAACCACCGGAACCACTGCCGCTGTTGGAACTACTGGAACCGTCACCGCCCCCGCCGCCACAAGCACTCAGGGCTAATAGCAGCAGAGCGGAGACCGCAGATTTGAGTATGAAGTTTTTCCCGTTCATTAGTTTGCGTTCCTTCATTGCACAAAATCGTAAGTGACGATGAAATGGCTCACGCCAGACTCCAGCGTCAGCGGTCCCGGCAGGTCGAGTTGGAAAGTCAGCTCGCCGTCATCTGTTTCAAACTCGCTGCTGGCAAGCATGGTGTCACTCTCATTCAGGGCTCCGTCGCTGTTTTTATCCAGGTAAAGTTTCGCTTGGGCGATCTCCAGTCCGTCATCTCCGCTGCCGGATGCTTGTAAGGTCAGGCTGTTGAGTTCCGATTGCACGTCCGTCTCCAGGCTAAATACCTGTACCACCACATCCTTCTCGCCGGGACTTGCCTCGAGATCGCTCGCAGTTCCCGAATTAAACTTCACACCGGAACTCGATCCCTGCTGGAAGCGGGGGTTAAAGGGCTGGGCATCTTCGCTGTCTACAGCGCCGTCATTATCGGTATCCACTACCGTTGCTGCATCCAAGCCCAGTACAAAGGCACCGCGAATCGTGTTCTGAACACTGTTGCCGGCATTGTCTGTGGCGGCAATGCGTAGGTCGACGACGGAGGATTCCGACACTTCGGGCAGCAGGGTAAGGTAGCGACCGTCTTCTGGTGCGGTTTCCAACGGTAACCAATCACCCCCGTCCAGCGCCATCTCGGTGGTCACAGAGTCGAGCGGTAACTGGCTTTCGAAGGACAAATACAGCTTGGCATTGCGGCGCGCAAAGTGCGAAATCACGTCGTCGTCCAGCAGTTCCAGCATGGCGATACGCGGCGCGGCGGCACCATCCAAGTTATTGAGTTGCACTCGGGCGCTGGAGGTGTACTCCCCTTCACCGAGAGATGTGGTGTACTCGAAATCCACCTGCACCGAGGTGCATTCGCTGCCGGCAAAGAACAGGTCCTCTGAAATAAAGTCATTGCTGCTCAATTCACTATCGCCGGGTAGGCACAGGGCACGATATCTGGACTCCGGTCTATAGCCGTTGCCCCAGCTATCCATTATCCAGCCCGAAGAAAGCTGACCGATGTGGTTGGGAAGTAAGCGGTGATTACCGCCGTCATTGCGCAGGCCCCCGGCGAAATACCTGGGCCCCTGGCCCATAAGCATGATTCCACTGGACCGTTCCAGTATTACCTCGGGGATAGTGAAGTCCTCATCGCTACGCCGCAGCTTGCGGTAGACCGTGCGGCCGACGGAAATTTCGTTGCTGTGGGTCTCCGTAGTCCAATCTTCCCCTAGGGGTACATGCAAATTCAAAAATGTGGGCCAAGCGGCGATACCCTCCTCGTGCCCATACAAGGTTAGAAGGGACGATTTGTGGGTCATCTCGCTCGATTCCCAAAAGTTGAAATCGGTGCCGTACGTATTGAGCCCATAACCCACGTTATAACCCTCCCGATTCCAGAACGGATTGCCGATCAGCAATTGCGTGCTGCCGGGATTGCTGAGATCGAAGTGTAGGTCTTCGGACATACCTTGTTGGCTGTGCTTGATCATATATAGCTTGCGGTCCTGCGGGTGCGTGTTCTCTTCCTCCGCCAGGCCCATATAGTTGACGTGGAAGCTGTCAGGCAGGTTATGCAGGGTTGAAGTGGGTATATCCCTACCGTACCTCTGGAACATGGCTGGCACGGGTAGATCGGGGTGGGTCACTTCAAGGGCCTGTTGTACAAACTGGAGTGTCTTGCCGCTTTCTGTTTGCAGAGGGGCAATGCCAGCCCCTAGAACCCTTGCAGGTACTACCAATTCACCATCGGACACTTGCCGGTTTTCAAATGCTTGCCAGACGTCATACCGCTGTCCATCAGCAAAGACGTCCGTACCGAATAGAATGTTGATCGGCTCGTCACGCACCGCCATACGTAGAACCGGTTCAGCACTTTCAAAATCAAATTGGCTCCCCCAAGCAGACCAGCTCTTATTGAACAACACCGCGTAATAGGACCAGAAATCCCCTGGCGCCTCGGATTCACGTATGGCCAGTATCTCCGCGCGGTGGAAGGCTACTGGCAGGCGCGCCCGCTCTTCGCCGGATGAGTATTCAAGCGCCGAATCGTAGGTGAGGTAGAGCGGTTCGAGGTAGGGTACCTGGTCGTGATCGACATTCAGGTCGACGAGTTCGGCTCTGCTCGCACCCACTTCCAAATCGAACTGGTCAGTGGAAAGATCCAAGTCGGCGCCGGCCGGGAAAGTCCCCCCGTTTGCAACTGCGAATTCGGAAGGAGCGCTTAGGTTCTTAATCGTCACCTGCAGGGATCTCTGGCTGTGAGCGCCTTGTCCAAAGTGCCCTGCATAGAGAGTTGGCGGGCTGACCAGAAAACGAGCGCTCGCGGCTGCGAAGGCATCTAACTGCCCGTTGCCGACCTCGGCCAGTTGGCCGTCCACCTGTGTGGCGCGGTTGACCAGCAGCGCTTTGATCTCAGCGCTGGTCAGTTCCGGGTGTAACTGACGCAGTAGCGCTGCGGCGCCTGCCACATGGGGCGCGGCAAAAGAAGTACCGGATTCAGTGCGGAGGCCGCCGCCTAAGTTGGCACTAGAGATATCCACACCCGGCGCGACTATCTCCGGCTTGACGCTGTTACTGTTCAGGTCCAGGCTGATACCGAACATGCCCCGGGAACTGAAGTCCGCCAGGTTGCCCGCCCCATCCACTGCGCCCACGGTGACTATTTCCTCCGCGGAACCGGGACTGCCAATGGAGTTGAAAAAGGGACCGTCGTTGCCGGCGGCGGCGACCACCACAACACCAGCGCGCATGGCATTGTTGGCGGCGACGGATAGAACCGAGTTGCTTCCACCCACGCCGCCCAGGCTTAGATTGATCACGTCCACCGCATCATCCGTTTGCGGATTTCCGTCCGGGTCCAGCGCGGCCTCGATGGCGGCGATGATGTCGCTATCGTAACCCAATCCTTCGCCATCCAGCGCCTTGTAGGCGTAGAGCGTAGCAGCGGGCGCTACCGTAGCGGCCACGCCGGCCACCATGGTGCCGTGGAAGTGGTCGTCCATGGGATCAGCATCATCGTTCACGAAATCGTAGCCACCGGCCACGCGGCAGCCGCTGCCCAAACAGCCGCCCAGGTCTTCGTGGGTGTAATCAATGCCGGTATCGATAATGGCGATACTGGTCCCTTGTCCTTTGACAGCCCTGTCCTGCGCATCGCGCATTGCCCATACCTCGGGGGCGCGTACTTGCTGTGGACTACCGGCCTGAAAAGCGCGCACCTGCCGGTCCTGGGTTACCGCGCGCACCTCTGGCATGGCGGCGATAGCGGGCAGCTGGTCCACCCTGGCGGTTGCGCTGATGGCGTTGACTGCACGAGTGAAACGGTGGCTGTGGCCCGCGATCAGTTTGCGCTGTTGAAGTTTGGCGACCATTTGCTGCTGGCGCAGGCCCAGCTCTTGCTGCCGGGCGACGAAAGCGCGCATATCCCGCCGTGTACCGATAGCGCCGGATGCACGCAAGCCAGCCTGCTCCGCAGCAGAAGGCCCGTGCAGTTCGATGATGATGCGCACCTCTTCATCCGGACGATACCTGATCACCTCTGGCCAGGCTTGCTTGTTGCGCTCCGCATGGAGTGTGCCTTCGTGGGGTACGCTTAATCGCGGAACTCGAGATTCTGAAGCTTTCTCCCCGGAGTTGGCTGCTGCGGGTTGCTGTAATGCAACCAAGGCGGTCGATGCCAGATACAGCAGAATCGGTTTTACACGCATAGTAAACCTCCTATTTAAGTAGTCGACCCTGACAAAAAACAAATACCCACGTCCATTACTGGGCGGCGTGGGTCTACGAGATCATTCTTGCTAACTTCAGCTTTCAAGCTGTATGCAAAAAGCCATATTGTTAGCGCGAGTGGATTAGAGGCTAATGAAGTTGATGAAAGTGCTTTTTTGGGGCGAAATAAAAAGCTTCCAGTGCCTTAATTATCCATTTCCTTAAATCCCTGGTGCATACGGCTATGAATGGGTTGATCGCATCGCCCACTCTGCATTTAGGGAATTTTCTTGATAGTAAAAATCAATATTTTGGTGATCAATTAACAGCTTAACTGCGGCTCTAGGCTATTACTTATCCGCTTCTTTCCTCACTGGTAGGGATTGTTTTTTTGATGCAGCTGGGGCGAAACTATTTTTGCACTTTCGGCCATCTTCTCTTTCCCCTGGACTATCTAATCTCTTTGGCCATACTAATCCTTATATCTAAGGTCTTGCTATCGTGATTATTCTCTGGTGATCTACAGGAATTAGAATAACGCTATCTTTAACTGTAGAGGCAATAGAGGTTTTACTGTCATACTCATACAGCTTTTTTATCATTATCCTTGGCGATACAATATATTTGTGACTCGTGCAAGCTTTAGATTTTGTTGATATCATTTTTCTGTTATTTCAACTTACGCTCATACAGTACACAAAGTCTTCCTGGCTGGTGTGAAAAAGATTTTCAGGTGATTTTCTTCTCAACTTCCGCAATAGAGCGCGGAAAATTTGCTGATTTTCTGTACTTAAACCATTCTATATGTAGTAAAAGAAGCGCAAATTAATTCATATTTTTTTACTTTTTTAATGCGAGTTCGACGTTGATGAATATCGTTATGTTTAGCGATTTTAGTAAAGCGGTTAAAATTTTGGCCAAGAGCTTACCATCCACTGGGTAAGTAATAAATAAATTTCTCTTGTACTTTAGTGTTGACATTTATGGTTTTAGCTTCAGCTTTTAGGGTCGGTTAGTTAATTTTATTGTAATGGTAAGTCAGGAAAGGGCTTTTTGTACTTGCTAAATTAATTTCTAATTACTTCGGAGCGCCATAGTGATTGGTCGTACTTAAACAAGATTGTTGTGAGCATTTTTGTAGAATATGTTTTCCCTCTGTCCTCCTAGTTGTTCCTTGCCGGAATGTCCTTCTCGATAACCCGTAAGTACCTTTTGTCCCCAATTGGTTATTGATTTCGGACGAACTAAATGAAAATATCATGTATGGGCTCTTCCTGTCGAAAAGTGGATACTAGTAGTTCTCACTGGTATTTCCATTTTTTCAACCTTGATCTGAGTGAGTAGGCCCATCTATGTGTGTATAAACTTTGTTAAAATTTTTCCTTTCTTGGCTTTTCTACAGCTTTCAAATGATGTGCTTGAATTCTTGCTTTCATTGAAAGGGGGATACTTCCAATTGAAGGGTTCTATGAACTCACTTAGAGGGAGGCAGTTTTACGGTTTAAAAAAATGCTAAAGATTAGATTTGGTTACTTCGGAGTTGGTCGGTGTCACAGTACTGTCGAGTTTCGAAGAAAATGGGATAATTAGACGGATTACATTTAACCCTAAGTAATGTGATCTCGCCAAAACTTTTGATGTAAGGAGTAATTTGGTAAGTTATCTAGTTCAATGTACCTTTCAATTTTAATTAATTTGGCTGGTTGTTTGTTGGAATAGAGTTGCCTATGCCCTCCCTTTTAATTTCAAGCTTTGTTCACCGCTAGGCCATTAAGGGAGGAAGTTATCTTCGGGCATGAAATTTGATCTTTCGTTAACGATTACTAAAGTTCGCCGTGATTACATTTCCAGCTTTGCAGCTAGTCACTCATTACCTCCATCGGCAAAGCTGTTGCGATTGGCCTCTATGGCGGACTCTTTGCGGATGCGTTTTTGTATCGAGAAGGCTGATGCTTTCGGCAATATTCTGTTGGGCTAAATTACGAAATTCACAGGCACACTCCAGACTCACAACTGGGTAGAGGCTTAGTGTCATCTCACGGCGTTTGCTATGTAGGTGGAAATAGAATAGGTAACACTTAGGCCCGGTCGGGGTTACTTCGATAGCCAACCCTTTCTCATTTGACTCTATGGAGTTTTTATCTGGTGGCTTGAGGACGCGCTCAGCTGTTAGGCTGCGGCATGGCATACCTTTTAGAGGGGGTGGAGGGTGACACTGCTATTAATCTGTCAACTTGAGACCGGATCTGGATAGGTGATGGTCCAAATAAACAAAAGCCTCAGAAACACTAGATTTTCGGGGCTTTCGTGGGTTGTCTGAGACAGCAACTTGGTGGAGATAGCGGGAGTTGAATAATCGGTTATAACTACCGAATTTGCTCGCTTTCTATTTGATTTAATCACAAAACCCCACAGATAATCCCACCACTAGAGCAAAATAACCCCCAGTTTGGCGCATGATTTATCTAGCTCAACTGTGTCCTAGGCTCTCTCTATACGTCATGACTCAGTAGACACTCCCTGGCTCTAACTAACGTGAAAAAACCTTTATCGGTGTCAACAGGCGAGCGGCCTGCTTGATTGGTGATAAACCTTTCTCTCGTGTATAGGTGCAGCTCGTGAGTATTGTAAGGAGTGCATCACATGATCGATGGGTGAGGCTTTGTTCTTTATGAGGTGAGTGGCTAAGTGGTTTTTTTAAGGTATTGTTTTAACCAGGTTAATGGGTAGAAATATGGGTATTCCTAACACAATCTTGATTTGCCCCGCTTATTTAGAAGGTTCCGACAGGCATTGAGCCTGTCAGATGAAAAACGTCCAGCGCCTAGCGAGCTGCCAAAAGGGAAATCGAGATTATCTATTGCTATTCACTCTTTTAGAGCCGACGTACATTGCAAATAAACGAAGGCCGATGGAAATTAAGACAAGCATACTTGGCGCTGTATGAGCGGGTATTGCCTTTAATTGCGTGATTTCTCTTTGAAGGGTCATCGTTTGGTGTGGGTTGGTCTGGTGCTTTGGAACCTGAATGACGTTTTTCTTAAGTAATTTATCGAACGACTCGATTTCTCCCGCAAGCATATCCAGGAGTTCCAATTCGGTCTTGCCTTCCCATGGTAGCTGTGTCCTATATGCGTCAACTGCTTTACCAAGCTTTTTCCACTCTTCTGCGAGGAAGGCTTCAAGTGATGAAAGGGTTCTCAGCTTCGAGTTCATGGATTGATTGACTCGGTAGGCGTTTTGTCCATGAGCGCCGCTCGCCATCATTCCAGCAAAGTGCTGTACGTTATGTTTGGCGGTATTCAGGTTCCGGCTGATTAAGTTGAGTTGATCCAGGGTGCGAACCAGAGTCTGATCAAATCTCGGATCTTTATCCTTAATCGCTGTCAGAGCGGTGTTAACCAGTCGACTCACCTGTATCTTGGTTGCATGTTCGTTGATGGACATATCCCTTTATCCTCGTAAATCCATTGAAGAATGTGTTCCACCTCTCTGATTTGAGATGAATGTGCCACATTCAGGTTTTTGCTTGATGAAAACGCGAATTCTAAATTAAATCTGCCGAGTGTCGCGGTCTAATAGAGTACGGGCCATTGCACGGGAGCCGGGGCGGTCATGGTTTCATTGTCATAGCCTAGTGACCAGGGCTAGAGCCTGTTCAGCAAGAGGGTTAATGTGTGGCTGGCCCATTTTCATTTTTTCTTTGGGCAGTTTTATGTGCTTGGCATCCCAATTGATTTCCGTCCACTCAAGTTTTCGCAATTCTCTAGCGGGCAGAGTAAGAGAGGGGGTAGTTTTAGGGCTGCTCTTACTATTGGGGTCGTCTATGGCAGTTAGTAGGCGCCCGATTTCAGTAGGGTCTGCAATAGCTGCCAAGTGCTTTTTCTTGGTGGGGCAGTGGCGCAAACCTGCTCGCCCCCGCAATTAACCCCACTAAAAATGGCTGGATTTGGGTTAGATTAATTGGGATGGCCCAGATAAGCAAAAACCCCGGAAACACTAGGTTTGCGGGGTTTTCGTGGGCTGTCTGAGACAGCAATTTGGTGGAGATGGCGGGAGTCGAACCCGCGTCCGTCAGCACTCTGCCAGAGGCTCTACATGCTTAGCTCCGTCTATTGATTTAACCCATTACAGCCCGGCGGTCAGGACGTATAGGGCGATCCCGAAATTTGTTTAACCGCTTACCCACGGGTATGGCTTGCGGCGATCCAGTTCTGTATAACAGTCTACAGCGCGATACTGGAACCTTGCTGAAGACTGCTAAGGGACGAACCCTTAGTTAGTGCTTACTTAAGCTGCTAATGCAGTTTGTTGGGCACCGTAGTTGTCGTCGTTGGCAACTAATAAAATACAGCTTTGGATTTACGAGATTCGCTGCCATCTCGGCATGCACCCAAGGTTTCGTAACCGGCGTCGAATCCAAGTCATCCCCGATAAGAAACACTCATGTGTGTCACCTAAGTATACCCCAAAATTCACGTTAGCAATAAATTTTATGTAATTGGCATTTGAGCGATCAGAGTCGCTTTAGTCAGGCGCTTTGAGGGAGGGCTTAGGTGGGAAGGGAGTCCCCGGCGGTAAGGTACCGCCGGGAGGGAGATCAGATTAGCGAATGGACTGTACGAAAGCGGTCAGGATTAGCAGTGGGCAGACGATGCGCACATACCAGGGCCAGATCTTCCAGAACAGGGTGTTTTCGATATCTTCATGGCCTTTCTTGAGCTCACTCAGCAGCTGGTCGCGGCGCCAGATCCAGCCGGCAAAGATACACAGGGCAATACCGAGCAGGGGCTGGCCGTATTCAGTACTGATACTGACTGCCAGTCCGAAAAGGGCGTCGAAATTGTAGATGATGCCGCAGCTCACGCCAAAGATGATCAGGCCAACGATCGGGGTGGCGATGCGGCGGGGGATATTCAGGTTCTCGATAGAGAATGCCACCGGCACTTCCAGCATGGAAATGGAGGAGGTGAGGGAGGCGATAACCATCAGCGCGAAAAAGGCGATGGCGACGAATATCCCGGCTTCACCCATGGTGTCGAAGAGTGCTGGCAGCACTTGCAGGATCAGGCTCGGGCCGGCGATCAGGGAACCGTCGGCAGAGAAGATCTGGGTACCGGCTTCCTGGGCTACATACATGGCGGGCAGGATTAGCAAGCCCGCTGTGAAGGCGATGCCCACATCAATCAGGGTTACCAGGGCGCCGAGGCGCGGCAGGCTTTCCTGCTGGCTCAGGTAGGAACCGTAAATCAGCATGGTGCCTACACCCAGGGATAGGGAGAAAAAGGCCTGGCCCATGGCGGAGATCAGCAGATCCGGGGTGAAGTGGTCGAAGTTGGGCATCAGGTACACTTCCAGGCCGGTCAGGGCGCCGGGCTGGGTGAGTACGTAGCAGATCAACAGCAATAACAGGATGATCAGCGATGGCATCAACAGGGTGGACCAGCGCTCGATCCCCTTTTCAACACCACTGGCGATAATCAGCATGGTAAGACCACTGAAGATAGCAGTCATGATCATATTGCGATCGGTGCTGTTGCCGGCCAACCACTGGGCCGCCTCTTGGGCGCCGAACAGGCTGGCGAAAGGTTGGGCCAGATGGGCCACCATCCAGCCCGCCACAATGGCGTAGAAGCTCAGGATCAGGGAGGCCACCAGGATACCGCCGAAGCCGGTCAGGCCCCCGAAAAAGCGGCTGATGGGCCCGTTGGAAATGGAGCGCAGCGCCTGCACCATATTGCGGCGCGCGTGGCGGCCGATGGTGAGTTCGGCCATCAGGGCCGGATAGGCGAGCGCAAAGGCTAGAAATAAGTAGGCGACTACAAAGGCGGCGCCGCCGTTGCTGGCGGCCTTGGTTGGAAAGCCCCAAATATTGCCGAGACCAACGGCGGAACCCGCCGCGGCCATCAAAAAGCCAATATTCGAGCTGAACTGTCCTCGCGGTGCACTCATGGTAAATCCCGTAATTATTCTTCTAATAGTTCACTGTGCACTATTTGTGCGCCGAGCGCATTAGGCGCTGCTTTTCGCGGTTCCAATCGCGCTTCTTCTCAGTCTCGCGTTTGTCATGGCTCGCCTTACCTTTGGCAAGGCAGACTTCGCACTTCACCAGATGCCCTTTCCAGTACATGGCTGTGGCAACCACGGTGTGACCCTTCTGCTCAACAGCGGCGATCAGCTTGGAAAGCTCGCGCTTGGTTAGCAGCAGGCGACGGGTGCGGTCGGGCTCGGTGACAGAGTGGGTGGAGGCACTGGGTAGCGGCTGGATGTTGGCACCCAGCAGCCAGGCTTCACCGTTTTTGAAAATGACATAGCTGTCGGTCAGCTGGGCTTTGCCCTCCCGACAGCTTTTGACTTCCCAGCCTTTCATCTCAACGCCCGCCTCAAACTTTTCTTCAATGAAATAGTCGTGGCGGGCCTTCTTGTTGAGGGCGATGGTATTGGATGTTTGTGCTTTCTTTTTCTTGGCCATGAAAACTACGAGTGACTATATAAAACTGTGTCCAAAAAACTTCAGGGCCACGGTATTGATAAAGATAAGCAGCAGTATCAATGGGATAAAAGTGCCCAGGGAGAAGTTAACGTATTTTTGCGAAAACGAGCCTGCAAAGTTGCTGTCACCTTCTTGCAGCTCTTTATCAAAATTGGATTTCTTCCATTTGTAGATCACGAACAGACATACCAGCAGGCCATTTAGAGGCAGGATGGTGTCGTAGAAGATGATCTCCACCAAATCGAAGAACGACTTGTTTGCGCCGGCCAGTTGTACAAACTCTGTAAACCAAGTGGCCATACCGAATGATACGGCGCAAGCGATGGCCAGTACAAATTGAACTGCCGCAACGATGTAGATAGCCTTCTTACGCTCCATGTTGCGCTCGTCGCGCAGGGTGGCGATAGGCACCTCGATAATGGAAACCAGTGAGGTAATGGCGGCAACCAGTACCAGGAAGAAGAAGATGGCCGCTACGGCGCTGGCGCCCATGTAGCCGATTCCGTCTTGCAAAGCGAGGAATATCTTCGGCAGGAACAGGAAGATCATACCGGCGGATGAGTCGCTCAGCTCTGTCGGATCAATCTGCGGGTTAAAGTGGAAAATACTCGGCAAAATCAGCAGGCCAGCAGTAAAGGCTACCAATGTGTCAGTAATCGCTACGGCACGGGAAGAACCGGGAATGGAGTCCTTCTTCTTCATATAGGAGCCGTAGGTAATCATGATGCCCATTCCCAGAGACAGGGAGAAGAAGGCCTGGGCCATGGCTTTACTGATTACGTTGCCGTCAATTTTGCTGAAGTCGGGTACCAGGTAGTACTGCAAACCTAGGGCGGCGTTATCCAGGGTTAGTACAAAGAACACCAGTCCCAATAACATTACAAACAGCATGGGCATCAGGGTTTTTGCGGCCCGCTCGATACCGTCTTTAACACCCATAGCGAGAATGGCATTGATGATCAGCATCAGGACAACCAGGTAAATAAATACCGTGGGTGTATTGATAAAGTGGATAAAGAAATCTGGGGTGGCAAGCTTATCCAGGTTGCCGGAGAAGATTTCTACCAGGTATCCCATTACCCATACGGTGACCACCAGATAAAAAACCGCGATCATAAATGGCGTGATCAGGGCCAGCCAGCCGGGAATACTCCACAGCGTGGAGCCCTTGGATATCTGCCGATAGGCCCCGACGGGGTCTTTATCTGAACGGCGTCCCATAGCGAGTTCGGCCATCATCACTGGCAGGCAGATCAGAAATACGAAGAGAGCGTAGACCAGTAAGAAGGCGCCGCCCCCGCTCTTGGTGGCAGCTACAGGAAATGCGACCAGGTTGCCAATACCGACGGCGGAACCTGCTGCGGCTAGGATAAAGCCCAGCCTTGACCCAAAATGCTCTCTCACTGCGGTCATAAGTACTCTCGCTATTATTTTTTGAATGCTTGTAGTTTTTGTTACTGCGGCTGGGGCTAAGTGTGGCCCACCGGTAAAAAATGCGATTGTTGCAGGAATTGTCTTGCTTGAGTAGCGCCGGCTGGCAAAATTAGCCGTTCAACGGTAATCCCAGGTAATTTTGCCTGATGGACTGGGTTAGACAGTAGGAATGACTGAAATAGAACGCAGTGCGCTGGTGATGTACAGCGCGGAACAAATGTTTGATCTGGTCAACGATGTGGCCAGTTACCCACAATTTTTACCCGGCTGTCGCGCTGCGGAGATTATCCACAGCGATGACACCACTTTAGAGGCGCGCCTGGATTTGTCGCGCGCGGGTATAAAGCAGAGCTTTGTAACCCGAAATCAGTTGGTGCGTCCCAAGTCGATGACGCTCAAGCTGGTGGATGGTCCTTTCGAGCAGTTCGAGGGACTGTGGGAATTTACTCCATTGGCTGAAAATGCCTGTAAAGTGAGTTTTACCCTTTCGTTTTCGATGAAAAATCGATTGATCGCGGCGGCTGCGGGAAAAATTTTCAGTGACCTGGCCAACCAGATGGTCGCGGTTATGTGTGAGCGCGCGGAAGAAGTTTACGGGAAACCCCAATGACAGAAGAGAGAACAATCTCGGTGGAGGTGGTGTACGCACTGCCCCACGAACAGCGATTAATGCGTTTGTTGGTGTCTGAGGGTACCACTGCGCGGGAGGCGCTAATTCGCTCGGGAATTCCCAAGGAGTATCCCGAAGTTGATCCGGATACGGCAAAGATGGGTATTTTTGCCCAGGTGCTGGGGAGTAAGGGGCTGCCGCCGGCGGAAAGTTATGTCCTGCAACCCGGGGACCGGGTTGAGGTGTATCGCCCCTTGATCGCCGATCCCAAAGAGGCGCGCAAGCAGCGCGCCGAGAAAGCCAAGCGTATGGCTGAGAAGAAGAAAGGCGCCGAGGGGACTTCCGCTTAGGGCCAGCCTGTGGGCTGCCAGTCGCCGCTGGTGGCTACCAGGGAGTCTTCATCAAAGTAAACGCTAAAGGTCTTTTGGGTGATATTGCCTTTCTTGTCGCGAAGGCGATTGACGTAATCCCAGCGGTTGGGGTTGTAAGTATCTTCCAGCAGCGGAGTGCCCAGAACAAACTGTACCTGGCGTCGCGTCATCCCTGGCTTTAGCTGATCCACCATCTCCTGGGTAATGATATTGCCCTGCTGCACCTCAATACGGTGTACACCGGGGAATTTTACGAGTGTGCAAGCTCCCAGCAAGCTGCACAGGAAGGCGATAGTGAGAAATCTCAGACTAGGCGGCATTCATTGCTCCATTATTCGGTTTCAAACGGCAGCGCTCACGCTGATTTCTTACAAACAGTCAGTTTAGTCTCAAGTGGAGAAAAAAAGTTCCTCCACCCACCAGTTCTGCCCTAAGTGAGCAGTACGGGGTTTCTCTGACTCCGTAGGGCATGGGATAATACCTGAAGAGTTGGCTCGCTGACAGACGGGACTCCAGGGTCGGAATCCTTTATAAATGGCCGCTGTGGGTTTGGGCAACTTCGGATAACTTTTAAAATCCTGCCGGGAAATATTGATACATGTCGAACGAAAACCAGGAATTGCGCAAGGCTGGCCTCAAGGTCACTCTGCCGCGGGTGAAAATTCTGCAATTGCTCGAAAGCACTAGTGAGCAGCATTTGAGTGCTGAGGATGTCTATAAGCTGTTGCTGGAGGCGGGAGAGGATGTCGGCCTAGCTACTGTGTACCGGGTATTGACCCAGTTTGAGAGCGCGGGCCTGGTAGTGCGCCACAACTTCGATGGCGGCCACTCCGTATTCGAGCTGGACCGTGGCGATCACCACGATCACATGGTGTGCACGGATACCGGTAAGGTTATCGAGTTCCACAATGAAGAGATTGAGGAGCTACAGCGCCAGATCGCTGAAGAGCACGGCTATGAGCTGACTGGCCACAGCCTGGTTCTGTATGTGACAGAAAAAGAGAAGTGATTCTTTCGGGTGCGGTATTCACCGCACCCTTCAAATGCTTACGCTGGGTGTTACGACTGGCAGGGTGGGGTGTAAAGCTCTGGGAACTTGCCAATTTTATCCGCGTAAAATTCCTTGAGCTTCAACAGCTCGGCTTCCAGGTTTTCACTGAATTGCGCTATCGGGCCGATGCCCACTTCTTTTTTGGGGAAGCTGATATAGCCCAGCACCACCGGAACCCTGGCGTTGCGGGCGATATGGTAAAAGCCGGTTTTCCAGCGTTCCGCCAAACCGCGAGTGCCCTCGGGGGGAATAGCGATAACCAGTTCTTTGCGCAGTTTGAACTGCCTGGCAGTGGCATCCACCAGGTTGTTGGCTTTGCTGCGGTCTACGGCGATACCGCCGAACCAGCGCATGGGGCCACCCAGCGGGAAGGTAAACAGCTTGTCTTTGCCCATCCACTGCGGGGTCATCTTCAGTTTGAGTGCGGCGAGAATAAAGTAATAGCCATCCCAGTTAGTGGTATGGGGGGCGCCGATCAATACGTACTGCTTTAGTTTGAGAGACTGCTCGTCAGCTTTGACACGCCAGCCGTGCAGCTTCAGTAGCACCCGTGCAACCAAGCGGAGGATTGGGGTGACAATAGGGGTGTTGAAAATCGTTCTCTGCATAACCTCGGCCGGGACTACTCATACATCGAAAAATAAGCCGCCAAGTATATGGTGACTTTACCTGTCACTCCCAGTCATATTTGTGCGTTTGTCCTAAATCGGCACATATATCCGACGAAAGGGGTGGTGTACCGGATTGTGTGGCGGTCATTTATTGATCTACGGTATAAGATTGCTTACCAAAATGCATCATTTTTGCCCTTTGGTGACATTTGGCGTCGGAATCGTATAGAGGAAGTGAGGCTGACTCCATAGCCAGCCTGAGAGAGGGGGTGGAGAGTTAAATTCTCTCCAGCATTTCCTCGGCATGAGCCAGGGATTGGGCGGTGGGGGCGCCGCCGAGCATGCGCGCCACTTCTTCGCGGCGCTCGCCGTTGGTGAGTTCGCGCAGTGCCACAAAAACACTTTCGCCATCGCTGTGTTTCTCCACCAAGTATTGGCGGTGGGCTCGCGCCGCTACCTGGGCCAAGTGGGTCACACAGATTACCTGGCCGCTGCGGCCATTGCGGGTTTCTCCCAGTTGACGCAGCAGGCGGCCCACCACATCACCGGTGGCACCGCCGATACCCACATCCACCTCGTCGAATACCAAGGTGGGGGTGCGGGAGGTTTGCGCAGTTACCACCTGGATTGCCAGACTGACCCGGGAGAGTTCACCGCCGGAGGCAATCTTGCCCAGGGGGCGAGGCGGTTGGCCCGGGTTGGTGGAAATTAATATCTCCGCTTCTTCCAGTCCCTGGCTATTGGGCGTATCCAGCTCTTGTAGTGATAGCTCTACTCGAGCGTGAGGCATGGCCAGGTCGGCCAGCTGGCCGTTCACGGCCTCCGCCAGTGAAGCTGCCGCTTTACTGCGCAGTTTGCTGAGTTTGCCGGCCACTTTTCTGTACTGCTTTTCCAGTTGTTCACAATCTGCGGCAAGGCGCTCCAGGGCATCTGGGCTGCCGATATCGTCCAGCTCTGCCTGTAACTGTTGCTGCAGAGCCGGCAGCTCCTGCGGTTGGACTCGGTGTTTGCGCGCAGCCTGGTAGATGGCGCTGAGCCTGTCTTCAACTTCGGAGAGTCGCTCAGGGTCCATCTCGAAGCGATCGATATGTCGGGAGAGGGTGGCTGCGGCCTCATCCACCTGGATGCGAGCACTGTCGAGCATCTGTGCCACTTCCACTAAGGCCGGAGCCTGCCCGGGCATGGAGGACAGCAGTTGCAGGGCGCGGTGCAGCTGTTCGGCGATATCGCCCTCACCGCCGGACAAGAAAGCGGCCAACTGGTAGCTGCCACTGAGGATTTCCCCCGCATTGGCCAGCTGTTGCTGTTCGCTCTCGAGGGACTCTATTTCCCCTTCGCTCAAGCCAAGTTGATCCAGTTCCTTAAGCTGGTATTCCAGCAAGTGGCGGCGGGCTTCGGCTTCCTCGGCGCTGTCGGCCAGTGTGCGATAACGGCGATAGTGATCCCGCCAGGTTTTGAAGCGGCTGCGAGTCTCTGCGGCGAGTTCCTGGGCCTGGGCGTATTCATCCAGCAGGCGCAGGTGCGTTTCTTTCTTCAGCAGGGATTGGTGTTCGTGCTGGCTGTGGATATCGATTAGCTGCTCGCCCAGGGCGCGTAGCTGCAACAGAGTGACCGGTTGGCCGTTGATATAGGCGCGGGAGCGGCCGTCGGCGCCGATGGTGCGGCGCAGAATGACTTCCTGCCCCGCATCCAGCTCTTGGGATTCGAGCCAGCTGGCGGCGCTGGGGTGCTCGGCGATATCAAATGTGGCGCTGATGTCGGCGCGATTGGCGCCGGTGCGCACAAGCTCAGCGCTGCCGCGGCCGCCCAGTGCCAGGCCGAGGGCATCCAAGGTGATTGACTTACCCGCGCCGGTCTCGCCGGTCAGGGTGCTGGTACCGGGACCAAACTCCAACTCCAGTTGGTCCACCAGGGTGAATTGGCTGATAGACAGATGCAGCAGCATAGAGATCGCTTGTGTCCTTGCTAATCGGCGGGCGCCCGGCCCAATTAGTGGTTATTTATACAGTATTCGTTCCTGGTTAGCTATAGGGGCGGGGCCACATTACTCTGAGGATGTGCGCTAGCGCGAAAAACCACTTGAACTGTGCGGGGATGTCCCCATATAGGCTCCAGTGCCCGAGAGACGGGCTCAACTCACATTACTGACAGAGTCGACGCGACGGAGAAAGCAGTGGCCAGAGAGCGCAGCGAAGAAGATCAGATTAAAGAGGGGGCGGAGCACGCACCAGCTACAGACGAGGGCGTTTCAGCTGAGATTGAAGACCCTTCCTCTATAGAAAGCGAACTTGCCGAGGAAGCCCTGCGGGAAGAGGCCGAAGGTGCCGATGCCCTGCACGAGGAAATTATCAAGTTGCAGGAGCAGCTGGCAGCGCACAAGGATATGGCCCTGCGCGCCCAGGCGGAAGAGCAGAACGCCCGTCGCCGCGCGCAACAGGATATCGAGCGCGCGCGCAAATTTGCGGTAGAGAAGTTGCTACAGGACTTGCTGCCTGTAGTGGACAACCTCGAGCGTGCACTGGCGACGATCGATACGGCCGACGAAGCCAACAAGGCCTTGGTAGAAGGTATCGAGCTGACCCACAAATCTTTCGTTGAAACCCTGACGAAAAATGCTGTGGAAGTTGTCGATCCGGCCGGTGAGCCCTTCGACCCAGAGCTGCACCAGGCTATGACCCAGGTGCCCAATGGCGAGGTGGAGCCGAACACGGTTCTGGACGTGTTTCAAAAAGGTTATCGCCTCAATGGCCGCCTGGTTCGCCCGGCCATGGTGGTGGTCAGCAAAGCGCCGTAAAGGCAGAAGTGTAAAGCGGCCTTGAAATTTAGCGGCCGGCACCAATATAGCTGACATCAAGAATTATTCGCGCGGTGTAAACAGAACAGAGCTGGCAGCGCGCATCAAAAGAGGATTTTACAGATGGGAAAAATTATCGGCATCGACCTGGGTACCACTAACAGCTGTGTAGCGGTACTGGATGGTGACAAAGCGCGTGTAATCGAAAACGCCGAAGGCGATCGCACTACACCTTCTATTGTTGCCTTCACTGACGACAACGAAATCCTGGTAGGTCAGTCTGCCAAGCGTCAGGCGGTGACCAATCCCCAAAATACTCTGTTTGCGGTTAAGCGTTTGATCGGCCGTAAATTCAAAGACGACGTTGTCCAGAAAGATATCAAGATGGTTCCTTACACCATCACTGAAGCTGACAACGGCGACGCTTGGGTAGAAGTGAAAGGCGATAAAAAAGCTCCCCCGCAGATCTCTGCCGAAGTCCTGAAGAAAATGAAAAAGACTGCGGAAGACTTCCTCGGCGAGAAAGTTGAAGCTGCAGTAATTACCGTACCGGCTTACTTCAACGACTCCCAGCGTCAGGCCACCAAAGACGCCGGCCGCATTGCGGGTCTGGACGTTAAGCGTATTATCAACGAGCCGACTGCCGCTGCACTGGCTTACGGCCTGGATAAGCAGGGCGGTGACCGCACTGTAGCGGTATACGACCTGGGTGGTGGTACCTTCGATATCTCCATCATCGAAATTGCCGACGTAGACGGCGAGAAGCAGTTCGAAGTACTGTCCACCAACGGTGACACTTTCCTCGGTGGTGAAGACTTCGACCTGCGCCTGATCGAATACCTCGCAGACGAGTTCAAGAAAGACCAGGGTATCGACCTGAAAGGTGACCCCCTGGCAATGCAGCGCCTGAAAGAAGCTGCAGAAAAAGCCAAGATCGAGCTGTCCTCCAGCCAGCAGACCGAAGTCAACCTGCCGTACATCACTGCAGACGCCACTGGTCCCAAGCACTTGGTGGTTAAACTGACCCGCGCCAAGCTGGAAAGCCTGGTAGAAGAGCTGGTTACCCGCTCCCTGGAGCCGGTAAAAATCGCTCTGCAAGATGCCGACCTGTCCGCTTCCGGTGTAGACGAAGTGATCCTGGTAGGCGGTCAGACCCGTATGCCAATGGTTCAGCAGAAAGTAACCGAATTCTTCGGCAAAGAGCCGCGCAAAGACGTTAACCCCGACGAAGCTGTTGCCATGGGTGCTGCTATCCAGGGTGCCGTACTGTCCGGTGACGTTAAAGACGTACTGCTGCTGGACGTAACTCCGCTGACCCTGGGTATCGAAACCATGGGTGGCGTTGCGACTCCGCTGATCGACAAGAACACCACTATCCCCACCAAGAAGTCCCAGGTTTTCTCCACTGCGGATGACAACCAGACTGCGGTAACCATTCACGTGGTTCAGGGTGAGCGCAAGCAGGCTGCACAGAACAAATCCCTGGGTCGTTTCGACCTGGCCGATATCCCACCGGCACCGCGCGGCATGCCGCAGATCGAAGTAACCTTCGACATCGATGCCAACGGTATCCTGCACGTACACGCGAAGGACAAGGCCACTGGCAAAGAGCAGTCCATCGTGATTCAGGCTTCCTCCGGCCTGTCCGAGGACGAGATCGATAAGATGGTTCAGGACGCTGAGGCCAATGCCGAAGCGGACAAGCAGTTCGAAGAGCTGGTGCAGACTCGCAACACGCTCGACGGCCTGATTTCTGCGACCAAGAAAACTCTGGAAGAGGCTGGCGACAAAGCCACCGCTGAAGAGAAGGCAGCTATTGAAGCGGCTGTTACCGAAGCGGAAGAAGCCGTTAAAGGCAATGACAAGGCCGCTATGGAAGCTGCGACTACCAAGCTGACTGAAGCTTCCGGTCCGGTTGCCCAGAAGATGTACGCCGAGCAGGCTCAAGCCGCTGGTGCTGAAGGTGCCGCTGGCGCTGGTGCTCAGGGCGAGCAGCAGTCCTCCGCTGGCGACGACGCGGTAGACGCAGAGTTCGAAGAAGTTAAGGACGACAAAAAAGAAGGTAAGTAAGCGTTCGCTTGCAATTCCGGTGGCAGCTTTTAAAGTGGCCGCCGGAGAACTTCAGGGGCGCGGCGCCTTACTTTCAGAGGCCCGCGCCCTGTGTTGTTTCAGGTATCTGCCAATATTTGCCGAGTTTTCGCAGTTTTGGTGGTGCTCCGTTCGCGGGGCTTAGTTAGAAACCGAGAAGTAGAAAGAGAGTTTGGCCGTTCTTGATGCCGGACCAGAGAACATAGTTTTATGTCGAAACGCGATTATTACGAAGTCCTCGGCGTCGAGCGCGGCGCTTCGGATGCAGAGCTGAAAAAAGCTTACCGCCGGGTGGCAATGAAGTTTCACCCGGACCGTAACCCCGATGACAAGGAATCTGAGAACAAATTCAAGGAGGCCAATGAGGCCTACGAGGTTTTGTCGGATTCCGAGAAGCGCGCAGCTTATGACCAGTTTGGCCACGCCGGTGTGGAAGGCCAGATGGGCGGTGGCGGCGCCGGTGGATTCGGTGGCTTCTCCGATATTTTCGGCGATGTGTTCGGCGATATCTTCGGTGGTGGCGGCGGTGGCCGTCGCGGCGGCCCTGCTCGCGGTTCCGATCTGCGCTATGACCTGGAATTGGACCTGGAAGACGCGGTGCGCGGCACCACGGTCAAGATTCGCGTTCCGACTCTGGCAGCCTGTGGAACCTGTAGCGGTTCCGGTGCCAAGCCCGGTTCCTCTCCGCAAACCTGTGGCACCTGTGGTGGTGCTGGCCAGGTGCGTATGCAGCAGGGTTTCTTCTCTGTTCAGCAAACCTGCCCCAACTGCCGCGGTCGCGGTACCACTATCTCCGATCCCTGTGGCAGCTGTCACGGTCGCGGTCGTGTAGAGGAAACCAAAACCCTGTCCGTTAAGGTGCCGCCCGGTGTGGATACCGGCGATCGCATTCGTCTGTCCGGTGAAGGTGAAGCCGGGCCCGACGGCGGCCCCGCTGGTGACCTCTATGTACAGGTAGTGGTGAAAGAGCACGATCTGTTCCAGCGCGATGGCAAGAACCTCTACTGCGAAGTGCCGATCAGCTTTGTTTCCGCTGCCCTCGGTGGCGAGCTGGAAGTGCCGACTCTCGACGGTAAAGTGAAGCTGAAGATTCCTGCGGAAAGCCAGACCGGCAAGCTGTTCCGCCTGCGCGGCAAGGGTGTTTCCCCGGTTCGCGGTGGTGCAACTGGCGACCTGCTGTGTCGTGTTGTGGTAGAAACTCCAGTGAACTTGTCCGGCAAGCAAAAAGATTTGCTGCAAGAGTTCTCTAATACCCTCAGCGAAAAGAAAAATTCACCGCGTCAGACCGGTTGGTTTGAAGGGGTGAAAAACTTCTTTGGTGATATGAAGCTTTAATCGCTGTTAGCACCGGCAAAACCTTAAATTGTTTTGCGGGTTGCCTATTTAAAAAGGCTCGGGAGCATTAGCTTTCGAGCCTTTTTTATTTCCAGGCGAGTATTATTCCCTCAATAGAACGCCTTCTATTGGGAAGTTTTGGTTCTCAAGCGGGCTGCGAATTCACTCAGGAATTCCTGTTGGATTTTTTGCGATTTGCGCAGTTGCTCCTTATTTAAAATACCTTCCAATTCTTTGTGTGTTTCCAGACTGATAGCTGCGAATTGAGCGCCAATTTCGCCGCGTTGCTTGGGGGTTAGGGCGACCTTTTCACCACTGAGTAAACCGTATTTTTCCAGCACCGCTTTTTTCTCTGCGAAGCTTTTTTGCATAATGGGTAATACGGTTTTTTCCTGTCCCGGGGTGAGCTGCAAACGCAGCGTCACCCAATCGGTAATATCATCATACTTCTCCCAAAAGTCTGGATTGGCATTTTGCTGCTGGGCAGATGCCGGCGTGCTGCCAAAAGCCAGGCTCAGAGAGATCACTACCGCCATGATGTGTGGTAGATGGTTGGACAGGATCATCAGTCGCATATTGGCGCTCCATTTACCCCTCACAGTAAAGCGTAGCAGTGGCAGCTGATATCGCGTTTTGCGCAAGTATCCTCTTGGCAATTTAAAAATATGTGGATATTTCTTTTTGTTTTACTTTTGCGGAGTGACTAGCGATTTTTAGACACGCTAATACTGGCTTACTGGTATCTATGCGCTCTACCGGGTGCGTTGTAGAATCCAGAACCTTATAGATTTGGACTGGAGTGCTGTGATGGCGGTAAAAGTGGCGGTGACGGGATTTGGTGGTCGAATGGGGCGAGCGTTGGCGGAGGCTTTGTCCCTGTCTGATAAGGCCGAACTGTCAGCGGCTATAGTGCGGCCTGGCTCCAGCTTGGTCGGCGCCGATGCCGGTGAAGTTGCCGGTCTGGGCCGCAGCGGCCTCGCTATTGTGGACAGCCTCGATAAGGCGGACTTTGACGTACTTATTGATTTCACTGCCCCTAAAGCGACCGTGGAAAATACTGCCTATTGTGCGGAGAAAAACCTCCCCATTGTAATCGGCACCACGGGCTTTGATAGCGAGCAAAAAAATAAAGTATTGGCTTATGCGGATCAGGTGCCGCTATGCCTCGCCAGTAATTTTTCCACCGGGGTAAACCTGTGCTTTAAATTGTTGGAAACTGCTGCGCGGGTAATGGCGGAAGAGGCCGATATCGAGATTGTCGAAGCCCATCATCGCCACAAAGTGGATGCACCTTCCGGCACGGCACTGAGTATGGGAGAAGTGATCGCGGAAACTCTGGGGCGCGACCTAGATAAAGTGGCAGTTTACGGTCGCGAAGGTCAAACCGGTGCCCGCGATCGGGACACTATCGGTTTTGCCACAGTGCGCGGTGGTGATGTGGTAGGTGAGCATTCGGTGATGTTCCTGGCGGAAGGTGAGCGGGTTGAAATTAGCCACCGCGCTAGCAGCAGGCTCTCTTTTGCTCGCGGTGCTGTGCGCGCGGCACTGTGGATGATGGGAGAGGAAGGGAGTGCGCGGGCACCGGGGCACTACGATATGCGCGATGTGCTCGGCCTTAACTAATCTTACTTAGAGTAAATAAATTCAGCGCCTGCAGGGGCGCTGTGAAAGAAATTTTCGATTTTCATTTGCCCGCCATTTTTGCGGGTAAAACTAAAAGGCCGGCGACATTCGTTCGACCGGTCACCCTGTAATCTTCCTTTGAGGAACCTCGATTGGAAAGAAAGCTGATTGTCGGCAGCGAAGAGTGGTGCGGGCTTCCCGCACTCGGCGTCCCGGCGATTAAGGTGCGTGTGGACTCCGGGGCTAAAACTTCCTGTTTGCACGCTTACAACATCCATACCTTTAAGCGCGATGGCGAACCCTGGGTGAGTTTTGAAGCGCATCCACTGCAGCACCAGCGCCGCCCTTCAGTGCGTTGTGAGGCGCGGCTTTTGGATAAAAGGCTGGTGCGCAGCTCCTCCGGAGAAAGCGAAAAACGCCCGGTAATTCGTACCTCTATTTCCATTGGTGGCAGTGTCTGGGATATCGAACTGACCCTGACCAATCGGGACAGCATGGGCTATCGCATGTTGTTGGGGCGCGAAGCCATGATTGGGCGAATGCTGGTAGATCCGGCTGAGAGCTTCTGTATTGGCGATATCCCGAAAAGCCAGTTGGATGAATATTATCGGGATGAGCACCATATTGCCGGTACCGGCCTACGCATCGGGCTGCTGGCATCGAACCCGGATCTCTATAGCAACCGGCGCATTATGGAAGCGGGAGCCGAGCGCGGACACCGCATGAGTTTTCTCGATATCCGCCAGTGCTACATGAAGCTCGACCCTGATGAGCCGGAAGTGCATTACCGGGATGGCCGCATACTCAATAGCCTAGATGCGGTTATTCCCCGCATTCGCCCCAGCCAGACTTTTTACGGTTGTGCGCTGACGCGGCACTTTGAGAGCCTGGATATTTTTGCCCTGAATGGCTCCGCTGCTATCAGCCAGTCGCGGGATAAATTATTTTCCCTGCAGTTGCTGCAACAAAGTGGATTAAATATCCCAACCTCCGGGTTTGCCAATTCCCCGGTGGATACCAATGAGCTGATCGAAATGGTGGGCGGTGCGCCACTAGTGGTGAAGTTGCTGGAGGGAACCCAGGGGCGCGGTGTTGTTCTGGCGGAAACCCGCAAGGCCGGGGAATCGGTGATTAATGCGTTTAAGTCTCTCAAGGCCAATCTCCTGGTACAGGAGTTTATTCGCGAGGCGGAGGGTAAGGATCTTCGCCTGTTTGTTATCGATGGTCGTGTGGTGGCCTCGATCCAGCGCGAGGCGGCACCTGGGGAATTTCGTGCCAATATTCACCAGGGCGGTACGGCTTCAGTAGTGAAGGTCACCGCAGAGGAGAAGCGCCTGGCGGTCAAGGCCGCCAAGGTGTTGGGGCTCAAGGTGGCGGGTGTGGATATTATTCGCTCCCGCAAGGGGCCGCTGTTATTGGAGGTAAATTCCTCACCGGGACTTGAAGGCATCGAGAGCGCTACACGCAAGGATGTGGCTGGAGCCATGATCATATCTATCGAAAAGGCGTTGAAGTGGCGCCCGATATTGCCGGGGGAGGATCTTTAGGCGCTGTAACTCTGGTCCCGGCGGGGGCCTTTGCGTTGGGCTAATCTGAGTAGGTGGCCGGGCTTTTCGCTGGCGCGCAAATAGAGCCGCAGCGAGCTTTGGCCGCTGCGGGTAACAGCCCACCGCAGCTTCCTTTCGGGAGATGCAAACCGCAGGGTTTGAGCTTCTATGACGATATCCAGCCCAGGTTCACTTCGCACTATTCCCGCCCTGATACTTCTCCTGACCGTACTTTTCACCGGAGTGGGTGCCCAGGCTGCGGTGCAGCTCTCCGATACGCCTTTGGGGCGGCGGGTAATGGTGGATTACATAGTGCACTTCGCCTACCACCTGCAGTGGCCGGTCAATGCCTTTGCCAACAGCGGTGCCCCGTTCAAGGTGTGCCTGATGGGTGGGGATTCTCTCGGTGAGCCACTGGCGGCCCGATTCAAGAATCAGCGTATTGATGGGCGGGATGTGGAGCTTGAAAAGATCGAAGTCAAGGAGATGCTGCGGGCGCGCAAGTGCCAGATTGTGGTGCTGAGTACCCTGGATCGCCCCACACTGCTCAAGGCGTTGGTGGCACTGGAGTTTTTCCCGGTACTGACGGTTAGCGATGCCGAGCGCTTTGCCGCCACTGGCGGTATGATCGAGTTTGCCGACAGCGGCCGGGAGGTGGCCCTGCGTATGAATAAGACCATGCTGGAGAAGGCGGAGCTGAAAATGGGCAGCAGTCTTTTCCGGTTGGGACGCAAGCCGGAGTGAGATTTTCAGGGAAAGTAGCCTGGCGTATTTTTGCACTAGCGTCCAGAGGTGAATTCGCGTAGAATCTGCGCCCGATTTGGGCCGGTGCCGCGAAGCTGAATCGCGCAGCGTGAGCCTACTAAAAAGCTGGCGGCAACCGTCGGCCACTTTGTGAGAATCACGCGTGAACAGATTTTTAAAGCGAGATGAAGCTGCGATGTTTCATCTCGCTTTTTTATGCGCGCACCAGTCAGGAGCCCGCGTGCTCCGAAGCCCGCAAACCCCGCCCGGAAGCAGTTCTGAAGATTGGAGTTCAATTTGACTAAAGCTGTCCCTACGTCGGAGGCTTTCATGCCCCACAACTTTATGCAGAGTACAACTCCCGCGCTGCTGGTGCTCGCAGATGGTAGTGTCTTTGAAGGACGCGCAATCGGTGCCCATGGCAGTTCTGTTGGCGAGGTCGTGTTCAACACATCCATGACCGGCTACCAGGAGATCCTCACCGATCCCTCCTACGCCCGCCAGATTGTGACTCTGACCTACCCGCACATCGGCAACACTGGCACCAACCAGGAAGACGAAGAGTGCGCTGATATCTGGGCCGCCGGCCTGGTAATCCGCGACCTGCCGCTGCTGGCCAGCAGCTTCCGCAACGAGCAGTCCCTGGAGGACTACCTGCGCGAGCGCAATATCGTTGGTATCGCCGATATCGACACTCGTCGCCTGACCCGCCTGCTGCGCGATAAAGGTGCGCAGAGCGGTTGCATCGTTGCCGGTGACAATATCGACCGCGAAGAAGCCCTGGCCAAGGCCAAGGAATTTGCCGGTCTGAAAGGGATGGACCTGGCCAAGGTAGTGAGCACCAAGGAAGCCTACCCCTTTAGCGAAGGTACCTGGGAACTGGGCGAAGGCCACAAGGCCGCGCCGGAACAGCCCTTCAAAGTGGTCGCTTACGATTTCGGTGTGAAGCGCAATATCCTGCGTATGCTGGTGGATCGCGGCTGTGACATCACCGTAGTACCGGCGGAGACTCCGGCTTCCGAAGTACTGGCGATGAATCCCAACGGTGTATTCCTCTCCAATGGCCCCGGCGACCCCGAGCCCTGTGAATACGCGATCACCGCTATTCGCGAAATCCTGGACGCTGGCATCCCCACCTACGGCATCTGCCTGGGCCACCAGTTGTTGGGCCTGGCGGTGGGCGGTAAAACTGCCAAGATGAAGTTCGGTCACCACGGTGGTAACCACCCGGTACAAGACCTGAACAGCACCAAGGTGATGATCACCGCGCAGAACCACGGTTTCGAAGTGGACGCCGACAGCCTGCCGGACAATGTGGAAGTTACCCACAAGTCCCTGTTCGACGGTACCTTGCAGGGTATCCACCTGAAGGACAAGCCGGCCTTCAGCTTCCAGGGGCACCCGGAAGCGAGCCCGGGCCCACACGATGTGGCGCCGTTGTTCGACCACTTTATCGATTTGATGAAAGAGCGCGCCTAAGGGCGTAGCCGCCCAGGGTAGGGCAATTAACCGCCGCTTTTGCGGCGGTTTTAACAAGAAACGAATGAAATTTAGCGCAGCCGGCCTTTGCCGGTAGTAGAACGGAAGAAAGATGCCAAAACGCACAGATATCCAAAGCATTCTGATTATCGGCGCAGGCCCCATCGTGATCGGCCAGGCGTGCGAATTTGACTACTCCGGCGCCCAGGCCTGTAAGGCGCTGCGCGAAGAGGGTTACCGGGTGATCCTGGTGAACTCCAACCCGGCCACTATCATGACCGACCCGGCCATGGCCGATGCCACCTACATCGAGCCGGTGGAGTGGCGCACCGTTGCCAAGATTATTGAGCAGGAGCGCCCCGACGCTATCCTGCCCACCATGGGTGGCCAGACAGCACTGAACTGCGCCCTGGACCTGGATAAGCACGGTGTCCTGAAGGAATTCAATGTCGAGCTGATCGGTGCGGACAAAGACGCTATCGAGAAAGCGGAAGACCGCGACCTGTTCGACAAGGCGATGAAGGCCATCGGCCTGGAAACTCCGCGCGCCAAGATCGTCCACTCCATGGAAGAGGCGAAGAAAGTGCCGGAAGAGTTCGGCTTCCCGGTGATTATCCGTCCGTCCTTCACCATGGGTGGTTCCGGTGGCGGTGTGGCCTACAACTGGCCGGAGTTTGAAGAGATCTGTAAGCGCGGTCTCGACCTCTCCCCCACCAACGAATTGCTGATCGACGAATCCCTGCTCGGCTGGAAAGAGTACGAGATGGAAGTGGTTCGCGATAAGAACGACAACTGCATCATCGTATGTTCCATCGAGAACTTCGACCCGATGGGCGTACACACCGGTGACTCCATCACCGTTGCCCCGGCGCAGACGCTGACCGACAAGGAATACCAGCTGATGCGCAACGCCTCTATCGCGGTACTACGCGAGATCGGCGTAGAGACTGGCGGCTCCAACGTACAGTTCGGCGTTTGCCCGAAGACTGGCCGCGTAGTTGTGATCGAGATGAACCCCCGCGTATCCCGCTCCTCCGCACTGGCCTCCAAGGCCACCGGCTTCCCGATCGCCAAGGTCGCGGCCAAGCTGGCGGTGGGTTACACCCTGGACGAGTTGCAGAACGATATCACTGGCGGTGCTACCCCGGCGTCCTTCGAGCCGTCTATCGATTACGTTGTTACCAAGATCCCGCGCTTCACCTTTGAGAAATTCGGTGAAGCCGATGCGCGCCTGACTACCCAGATGAAGTCTGTGGGTGAAGTGATGGCAATTGGCCGTACCTTCCAGGAGTCCATGCAGAAAGCCCTGCGCGGTCTGGAAGTGGGCAGCTTCGGCCTGGAAAGCAAGATTGACCCGAGCAAAGACGGCGCTGAGACCCGCCTGCGCAGCGAACTCTCCGTTCCGGGTGCCGAGCGCATCTGGTACGTGGGCGACGCCTTCCGTATGGGCATGAGCGTCGGCGAAGTTTACGACCTGTCCGGTATCGATCCCTGGTTCCTGGTACAGATCGAAGAGCTGATCAAAATTGAAGAGCCGCTCAAGTCCCTGCCTACCTCGGCGCTGACCACTGAGCAAATGCGCTTCCTCAAGCGCAAAGGCTTCTCCGATCGCCGCCTGGCGGACCTGCTGGGGGTGAGCCAGAAGACTGTGCGCGAATTCCGCCACAAGCTGGGCGTATTCCCGTCTTACAAGCGCGTGGATACCTGTGCTGCTGAGTTCAGCACCTCCACTGCTTACATGTACTCCACCTACGATGAGGAGTGCGAAGCGCAGCCGTCCGACAAAAAGAAAATCATGGTACTCGGCGGTGGCCCCAACCGTATCGGCCAGGGCATCGAGTTCGACTACTGCTGTGTACACGCCGCTCTGGCGATGCGCGAAGACGGTTACGAGACCATCATGGTCAACTGTAACCCGGAGACTGTTTCCACCGACTACGACACTTCCGACCGCCTCTACTTCGAGCCGGTAACCCTGGAAGACGTGCTGGAAATTGTTGCCAAAGAGAAGCCGGAAGGCGTGATCGTACAGTTCGGCGGCCAGACTCCGCTGAACCTGGCGCGCTACCTGGCCAACGAAGGTGTACCGATTATCGGTACTACTCCAGAGCAGATCGACCGCGCCGAAGACCGCGAGCGCTTCCAGCAGATGATTATGCGTCTCGGCCTCAAGCAGCCAAAGAACGCCATCGTGCGCTCTGTCTCCGAAGCCATCCAGGCGGCGAAAGACGTGGGTTACCCTCTGGTTGTGCGCCCATCTTACGTACTGGGCGGCCGCGCCATGGAGATCGTCTACAAAGAAGACGAGCTGCTCACTTATATGAAAGAAGCGGTACAGGTTTCCGACGAAGCGCCGGTACTGCTGGACCACTTCCTCAACGCCGCTATTGAGGTGGATATCGATGCGGTATCCGATGGCAAGGACGTTGTGATCGGCGCCATCATGCAGCACATTGAACAGTGTGGTGTTCACTCCGGTGACTCCGCTTGCTCCCTGCCGCCTTATAGCCTGCCGGCGGATGTGCAGGACCGTATGCGCGAAGAAGTGAAAGCCATGGCTCGCGAGCTGGGCGTAGTTGGCTTGATGAATACCCAGCTGGCCTACCAGGACGGCGAGATCTACGTGATCGAGGTGAACCCGCGCGCTTCCCGTACTGTACCTTTCGTCTCCAAGTGCATCGGCACTTCACTGGCGAAAGTGGCTGCGCGCTGTCAGGCGGGTATCAGCCTGCAGGAGCAGGGCTTTACCGAAGAAATCGTGCCGGACTACTACTCCGTTAAAGAGTCTGTATTCCCGTTCAACAAGTTCCCGAAAGTGGACCCGATTCTCGGCCCCGAGATGAAATCCACCGGCGAAGTAATGGGCGTAGGCGCTACCTTCGCAGAGGCCTTCGACAAGGGCCTGGTTGCCGCTGGCGACCGCCTGCCGGAGTCCGGACGCGCATTTATCTCTGTGCGTGACTTCGACAAGGCCGACGCAGTGGGCGTAGCTCGCGATCTGGTGGAGCTTGGCTTCGAAGTAATTGCCAGCCGTGGCACCGCCAAGGTCTTGCAAGAAAACAATATTCCCGTTACAACCGTCAACAAGATGAGTGAAGGTCGCCCGCATATCGTCGATATGATTAAGAACGACGAGATTGCATTGGTAGTGAACACTACCGAAGGGCGCCAGGCGATTCGCGACTCTGCGGATATCCGTCGCAGTGCCGAGAACCACCAGGTGTGTTACACCACCACCCTGGCAGCGGCCCAGGCCATGGCGATGGCCATGCGTCAGGAGCAGCCGCTACAGGTTCGCCGCCTGCAAGACCTTCACCAGCGTGTCGTAAAGCTGTCTTAATAGCTTTAAAACCAACTTGTGAAATCCAACCGGGCCCCGTGATCTCACTGGGCCCGGTTTCGTCGTAACAATAATGGAGGTCCCACATTGAACCGGGTACCAATGACCGTTGAAGGCGCAGAAGCGCTGCGCTCAGAGCTGGACAATCTGAAAAAAGTTGAACGCCCTACCGTTGTACAGGCGATTGCTGAAGCGCGCGAACACGGTGATTTAAAGGAAAATGCCGAATACCACGCGGCGCGGGAAAAGCAGGGCTTTATCGAGGGCCGTATCCAGGAAATCGAGAGCAAGCTGTCCCACTCACTGGTGATCGATGTGAAAACCATCGAGCCCAGTGACAAGGTAATTTTCGGCACTACGGTAACGATTATTCACCTGGATGACGATAAGGAAGTCACATACAAAATTGTGGGTGACGACGAGGCCGATGTGAAAAAGCACAAGATCTCGGTGAACTCTCCGATTGCCCGCGCGTTGATTGGCAAGGAAGTGGGTGATGTGGTGGTGGTCCAAACACCTTCCGGTGCGGTGGAGTACGAAATCGATGCGGTTGAACATCTGTAAATTACAGGCGATAAAAAAAGGGCGGCCATGGGCCGCCCTTTTTTGTTGTTGCCAGCTCTACTGGGAAATGTAGCTCTGGTTAGCATGGCCAGACTGCATTACTGTAGCAGTTTCATATTGGCCGAACTGACTTACAAGACTGTTGTTGTTGTGTCCGGATTGGCGTGCCATAGCCACATGCCCTTCACCAATCTGCCCCAGGTATACATCATTGTGGTGGCCTCTCTGCCTGGATCTTGCGTTATTGCCGAATCCAGCCTGGGAGATATCTGCCTCGTGATTGTGGCCCCGCTGGCGCATACGGGCATAGTGGCCTTCACCAATCTGGCGGATATCACCGTCGTTAGATTCTCCAGATTGGCGCATACCGGCATCGTGGCTGGCACCGGTTTGGAATGTGTCTCCATTGTTTAGCTCACCCCGCTGCCTTAATGCCGACTGGGAACCAAAGCTTAAAACCTGAGTGACGGTTGCGGTGTTGTGGCTGTCGTGCTGGGTAATCTCAGCCATATTACCTGCCCCTTCCAGCTGAAAGGTCAGGGCAAAGTGATTGCTGCCGAACTGCTGATGCATGGAATAGCTGCCGGTCTGCGAGACCTGAATAGTCTCTGAAACATTGTAGGTTCCCGACTGCAGGCTAAATGCTTCGTTCTCAAGTCCACCAGTTTGCAGTATTTCGGCTGTGTGGTGATCACCTTCCTGGTACTGGCTCGCATAGCTCCTTTGTTCACCAGAATGAACTATATCTGCGCTGTTGTGGTCCCCATTCTGCTCCTGCATGGCGGAGTTGTGTGAGGTGTTTGGACCTACCTGGGTGATAGTTCCGAGGTTGTGGCCTCCATCCTGATCTTGGGTGGCGGTGTTAAAGTCGGCATAAGCGGTTCCGCTTACAGCCAAAGTTAAGGCTATGGCGATTGGTGTCAAGGTTTTCATGAATGTCTCCATTACTGCAAACTTCAATGCGCATTACATGGTGGAATAGCAGCCAAAAAGGCTGAAAAATCTGGCAAGTGATCCAGTGCCAGGGGTTTTACAGGAGGTATACCTCACCGGAGGAAAAGGCATATCTGTAAATAGGCAGGACAGCGCTGCTACAAAGGCATGGTCGCCAGTGCAAGAGCAGAGGAAGAGAGTAGGGATGATGCATTTTGGTGGCTTCCCTGATACTGCTTAGGAGTCCAAAATTTTGTTCCGCCTTCATCAGTTTTGCTGAAATCGGAGTGAGTCGCTATAGGAAAGAAGTTGTAAATTCCTGAGAAGAAAGTTCTATTTTCTGATCTTGAACCTCCCTTTTCTTAGTATTGCTATTAACTCTCTAATCCTGGAAGAGAGGAGAACTCATGTTGGGCAGAAATGCATAAAAAATCCGGAATCCTTGATAGGAGTTCCGGATTTTTCTAGCTTAATCAGAAAGCAGAAGTGCTTAATTGACTAGCGCTGAGCTATTGGTTGCCCTCTTTAATTGCAGCCAGGGCTACTGCCAAACGTAACTTTGGTTAGCATGGCCAGACTGCATTACCGTAGCAGTTTCATAGAGGCCGAACTGTCCCACCAGGCTATTGTTATTGTGCCCTGATTGGCGAGCCGAAGCGGTGTGTCCAGAACCGATCTGTCCCAGGTACACATCATTGTGGTGGCCTCTCTGGCGGGCGCGTGCACTGTGGTCATACCCAGCCTGGGAGATATCCGCTTCCTGGTTGTGGCCACGCTGACGCATACGGGCGTAGTGATCACCACCTACCTGACGAATATCACCATCATTGGATTCACCGGACTGGCGCATGCTGGCATCGTGGCCAAAGCCGCTCTGGAAGGTATCTGCGTTGTGCAGCTCTCCTCTCTGACGGATAACGGTCTCAGAGCCAACGCTAACAACCTGGGTGGCGGTTGCCGTGTTATGGCTGTCCATCTGGCTAATCATCACCATGTTACCAACACCTGCAAACTGATAGGTGAGGGCGTAGTGGTTGTCCCCAGATTGCTGATGGGCGGAGTAGCTGCCGAGCTGTCCAATCTGGTAGGTCTCAGACACGTTGGTGGTGCCGGACTGGAAGCTGAACGACTCGTTGCCGGCACCACCGCTTTGCAGCAACTCCGCTGAATGGTGATCACCTTCCTGGTACTGGTACCCATAGCTGCCGAGTTCAATGCTATGAGTGATCTCTGCATCATTGCTATGGCCATGCTGTTCCTGCATAGCGTTGTTATCCCAGGTCAGCGGCCCGGTCTGATCGATAGTGGCATTGTTGTGGCCGCCATTCTGGTCCTGAGTGGCAGTGTTGCCGCCCGCGTAAGCGGTTCCACTGATGGCCAGGGTTAGGGCTACAGCGATAGGGGTCAAAGTCTTCATGAGTGTCTCCATTACTACAAACTTCAATGAGCATCACATGGTGAAATACCAGCCTAAGTGGCTGAAAAGGGGTGGCACGTCATCCTGCGCCGAGGGTTTTACAGCAGGTGCACCTAGCCTGGGGGGTAGGTATCACTGTAAAGAGGGGGAGCAGCGTTGCCGCAAAGGCATTGCCGCCAGTCAAACAGGTAAGTGGGAGAGTAGGACTGATACATTTTGATGGCTTCCCTGATACTGCTTAGGAGTCCAAAATTTCGTTCCGTCCTCAATATTCTTGCTGGGAATTGAGGCAGTGGCTATAGGAGAGAAGTTGTAAATCCTTGAGAAGAAAGTTCTATTGCAGAGTTCTAATTTCACTTTTCTCTCTCTATAGCTTTTGCCTGTTGCTATGAATAGCGCGGGGATTTAAGTCGGATTTTTTGATTGGCAATTTTGCTGCGAGCCTATTTACTGGGAAATATGGCTGCTGTTGGAAATGCCGATCTGTAGGGTGTTGCTGGATGCTCCCGCTCTCACCTGATTGGTTTGGACCTGGTTAAATAAGCCAATCTGGGTGCTACTGGCCATTTGATTCAGACCTAGTTGAGAAAATGAAACGTTATTTTCCAGCCCAATTTGGTTTGACTGGTTGGTATTTCCAACACCAACTTGCAAAGAATTTGCTGAATTTAACAACCCTTCCTGTGAAGCTGATGATGAATTCCCAGTGCCCAGCTGCTCCATTTCGGAAAAGTTAAGTGCGCCTACCTGGGTAATTGAAGATTCATGAGCGATGCCGGTTTGCTCACTGACACCTAAATTAAGCAAACCCGCCTGTGAAATTGAGGCATTACCCGTAAAACTGAATACTTGTGCCACGGCGGCGACATTGGCTCTATCTGTCTGCTCAATATTGACGCTGTTATTGGCCCCGGAAATCTGTACCGTGGTGGCAACCTGTCCCTGGCCATCCTGAGTATGCAGGGAGAAACCATTTATTTGGTTAACCTGTTGAGTGAGCGATCTGCTATTAGAGCCAATTTGCACGCTCTGTCCCGCATTGTCGCTCCCTGTAGATTGGGAGACTCTGGAAAAATGATTGCGGCCGGTTTGAAATTGGGAAATTGTGCTGTTTATTTCTATGGATTGAATGCCGGTGGCGTCATTAAAAAAGCCAATTTGCTCTTGCAAGATTAAGTTGCCCTCATTAAGCGGAAACCTCTGGTTGGCAACGGCATTGTTGCCAATACCAACTTGTATCTGCTCTACGGTTTGGTCATCCCCAAAGGCGGAATGGACGGAAAGAAATGCGATAAATGTGACTACCGGCGAATAAATAACTTTTTTCACGAATACCTCCACGATTACATAACAAGGAGCATGAAAATTACGGTTTTGAAGTGCGGCGTCGGCAGGCAAACATAGAGAAATTACTACTGGAAATTAAATTCCGGACAGTAATTATTAAGAGCGCTAAAAGCGAATTGACCCAACTACCGCTATTTTCATTGTTGATGGCAGTATAGTAAGTTTCTATAAGGCTTTATTCTCAATTTAATGAGAAATAAGTATCAGGAAGTGAGTGCTTTTACTTCAGGGTTCCAGTCGGAATAAGTTGATCTTACTCCGACTGGTAATAACTCCGTTACTGTAAAACCACTGCCGTATTACCGGTACCGGTTTGGGTAATATTGGCGGATTGGGAGAAACCGTTTTGAATCACAGTTGCGTCATTCATACTGCCAGACTGATTAACGATCACCATATGGCCACCGCCTAATCCACCATTGCCGGCCTGCATAATATTGGCGGAATTTAAGTAGCCATCTTGAGTGACGTAGGCACTGTTATACCAGGACACTTGCACGATGGTGGCCATGTTGCCCTCGCCATCCTGATAGAGGTCCAATTCGTTGTACATATCGGACTGGGCGACATCTGCGCTGTTGGCGGCGCCGATCTGTTGGACACTGGCGTAGTGCCCGGTGCCTTCCTGGCTGATTATGGCCTCATGGCTTGAGCCTTGCTGGAATATCAACGCATCGGAATTAAAGCTCGCGTATTGACCAATCAAGGCACCATGCAACTCACCCATTTGCTCTATAACAGAGACATTATCGCTACCGAGATGTTGTTGGATTTCTGCTTCATTACCCGATCCCACCTGCCGTATTGTTGATTGCCCATGCTGTGTGGCCAATTGGTAACTATTGGCACGATTATTAGAGCCCGACTGGAATATTTCTACGCTATTTGCGATCCCATCCATTTGCAGGCTATAGGCGTCGTTAAGACTGCCTTCTTGTATTTGGATAATTGAGCTTTCAATTTCGTTTTGCTGTACGGCCTCTGCAATATGAGCAGAGCCGTCTTGACTGATCTCCAGGTGATTATCGATAGCGCTTGGATCAGTTTGATCTGCTACAGCTGAGTTACTGGAGCCGCTTTGGGTGATTAATGTAGTATTTTCTGCAGCATAACCCAAGCTGGTGGCAGATATCGCCAATACCAGTGGAATTACGGTAATCTTCTGCACGGCTAACTCCTGTGTATTACCGTCTAGTGGTAAATCCGGTCGTTAAAACTTTTGCCTGTGTTACCTGTGAAGTGAGTAACGTCAAAATGTGAGAAATCGTTTACATGGAAAACTGTAGACGAAGAATTTTGAAACCTCTGCTACGTAAGAAAATATTGATGCAGTATTTTTATCAGGTAAGGAAAGAATGCCATTCTTTGGGTAGCTTTGTGAGTGACTCATAAATTAAAGCTGGCATTGAAAAATGCATTCTTTCCTCTATCTATATTGGAAATATAATAACTTTCAACCTGAACGAATATGCCGCTACTGCATGATAAATCCTTGGTTTAACACACCATTCTGAATGCCAATAGCCGTTTGATTGTCGACGCTTTGGGTAATAGTATGAAGGTTAGTTGTTCCTATCTGGGTACTGCTTGCAGTTTGCATTGCTCCAGCTTGATCCACGATGGACATATTGCCAGTACCATCTTGTAGCGTAGAAACCAACAAAATATCTCCCGTCTGGGTCTGGGTACTAATGTTACCATCTCCTATCTGGGTACTTGTTGCTACCAGGATGTCACCCGTTTGTATAGAAAAATAAGTATTTAGATTGCCCGTTTGCGAGGAGGTCAACAGATTATCAAACCCTGTTTGTTCGGCATCTGCGCTATTTTGATCACCCGTTTGAGACACATTTAGGCTGTTAAACGTGGTGGTAGTTTGAGTCACTAACATCTGGTTATCAAAACCAGACTGATAGAGGTTGACTGTATCGAAACTACTGTCTGTTTGGGAGAAAATGATGTCATTTGCAGAATTGAACTGAGAAATGTCAACAAAGCTGGAAGAAGTACTGTCTTGTAAAGTAGAGGCGAAATTTCCAGCGCCCTCCTGATAGATATTTACCTCTGCATCATCTGAAAAATTAGTTTGAGTCGAGTCAGCTTCATTCCCCAGCGTTACCTGTTCATGCCTGATGATACTCAAGTTGGTTGAAGTGTCTTGCAGGCTATTGCTAACCTGTGCTTCATCTGCCTGAATAACCTCAATAAAGTTGTTAGTTGCCGTTGGGTCTACTTGGTTTGCAGTCACCTGGTGATTGTTACCCGTTTGTTCCACGGTAGTTGTATTTCCATCCGCATAAGCAATTGACCCGACAAGGCATAAACTGATGCCCACGGAAATTGGTGTATGGATTCGCATCGATATCTCCGATTGAAGGTAAGGTGGATTTTTCTTATCCCCATGATTTCAGTTGCGGTGAAGCATCAAGCCTAGGAAGGACAAAAGACTCCATAGATAGGGTATGGCATTTATTGCGCAAGGAGTTTGGCACACCTTGTTTTATTGCTATCCCTAATAGGTATTATCACTGGAGTACCTGATAATACCCTGATGCTGGTATGAGTTTTATCGTAAGCCTCAAGTATTGCTATGGGAAGTTAGTGCCTAAAAAATAGGAAAAACTTCTTTGTTGTTGTTTTTTGCGTTACCTGGATGTGCCTGTAAAGGGATACGATAAACGGATTTAAGCGATAGGTTTGTAGAGCTATAGTGAGGTTTAGATTGGGCTACCTGTTAGAGTAGCCCGTTAATAAACAACTAAACAGATGTTATTGAAAAATAAAGCCCATATTATTACTGCCATTTTGAGTGGCATTGGCTGTTTGGCTGATGCCGTTCTGGCCGGTCTGGTGCGAGTTGTTTGTACCTATTTGCAAAGTGGTTGCCAAATTATTACTACCTCCTTGATTCATATTAATGATATTCATAGAGCCTATTTGAGTCGATAATCCAGTTGCGAATGTCCCGAATTGTCCATGAAAAGAGGTGTTGTTATCACCATCCTGCATAATGGTGATTGAGCCCTGCTGACTACTTTGTACAGCACTGATTGTATTGGAGGTACCAATCTGAGTGGCATCAATCAAGTGGGCCAGACCTGTCTGCGTATATCCAGCACCATTTGAATCTCCAGATTGTGAAGATATGGTGGTACTTGAGTCGCTATTTGCTTGGGTAACTGTAGCCAGGTTTTGAGTGCCAAATTGCTCAAAGTCGGCATTGTCAGAAACGCTATTGACCTGGCTGATAGTGGCAGACTGAAGGGTTCCGAATTGCTCAACACTACCGCTGCTGGTTGTTGTATTAGTTTGGCTTGTAGTTACGCTGTGACTAACGCCATCCTGGTAAACAGTCGCTGTTGTATTAGAAGCTGCCGTTTGAGTTGAAAAAATGGAGTTGCTGTCTCCGAGTTGTTCCTGATCAATTCCATTAGAGGTGCTATTTGTTTGCTGCGTAGCATTAGCAGTATTTAGATTCCCGGTCTGAATTTGAGTAACTAAATTTCCAATAGCAGTAGGATCACCCTGATCCACAGTGGCACTATTGGTTAATCCGCTTTGTAAAACTGTAGCGGTATTATTAGATGCGACAGCATTGTAGCTTGGGATACACAGTAAGAGTCCGATGGCTAACGATTGGTGACGTATCATTCTATCTCCGTGGAATTTTAATTTTGAATATAAAAGATCTTGAATAGCTTGAATGAAATGAAGAAGCAGATTATCTGATAGATATAGTGATTTTTACTTCTTAAACACTATATATGCAGAACTATTGTAGAGTGTTCACTTATGGTGGCTATGAGAACTTAGTATGGATAAATTGAGATTAAAGTTTGTGAGATGATTTTTTTCGTTAAAAAAAGGCCGACTTTAACAGTCGGCCTTTATCTTGATTACTGAATAATTACTGCCACATTGCCATCGCCCACTTGAGCGGGAGCGGCTGCGTTGAAGTCACCTACTTGGGTCACAGTTATGGTGTTGAAGTTGCCAACTTGTGATGATGTAGCGCTATTGAAATCGCCAGGTTGTGTCACGGTCAGGTTATTGAAAGTACCATCCTGAGCGGCCTGGGAGAAGTTATCGAAACCACTTTGGGTAACGACAGCAACATTAGTGAGTCCCACTTGTTCTGTGTATGCCCAGTGGTCACCGCCACTTTGGTTGTGGACCAAAGTCTGGGTAGTACCGTTTTGTAAGCCCTCACTGTAGTTTCCGTCATCAGTCTGGCTAAAGAACAAGGTGTTGAAAGAACCATCCTGGAAGGAGAAGGTTGAGCTGTTGCTCGCAGATATTTGCTGGTGAGCGACAGTGTTAGTATCACCCGCCTGGATCATATTCATGGTGTTCTGCGTGCTATTACTTTGCGTTGCAGAAGCGGTGCCATTGGTGCCGGTTTGAGTAATAATTGCGCTATTCAATGAGGTCAGGGTTTGAATGGCGACTGCCACATTACCGTCACCGGATTGATTAACTACAGCGGTGTCATTTGCGCTGGTAGTCTGGGCAATAGTTGCATCTTGCGGGCCACCGCTTTGATTTATCACGGCAACACTGGTATCTACAAAGCTCTGAGTAGTCGATGCAAACTGGCCGTCATTTATCTGGGTGATGGTAGCCACTGGCACATTGGAATCGTTTTGGAATGATTCCGCGTAATTCATATCTCCTACTTGAGTTTGAGTAATTACTCCCGAATCGTTATTGCTGGATTGCTCAGCATAAACTTCATTCGTATCACCAGTTTGAGTCTGGGTGATAACATTGTTGGTTACCGTTGGATCACTCTGATCAGCGGTTGCCATGTTACCAGTACCGTTCTGATTGAGAATGGCGGTATTGTTCGATGCGAAGGCTCCGGTGCTGGCGATCGCCAGAAGAACACTGGCGGCAATAGGTGTGTACTTGGTCATCTGTAACTCCATATAGATGTCAAATATCGCTGTACAGCTTTTACAAACAAAAGGAAAACAGCATCATTTGATATTGGGAGAGTCTCATTTTCAGGCATACTACAACTTTGTCTGAAGTATGTGAGGAAACTGGGATGAACCCGACTGCTTATTAACCTTCACATTCCTTGTGAAAACCTAGCAATATCATTTAAACAGCAGCTTGATGCTGATTAGAGTTTTGTCGTCTTCTGGAGTTACAGCCATAGGACGGAAGTGCCGAAACCTTAGGAATAAAGTTCTTTTTTTAACTAGCTATGGCAAATAATGGCAGCTGATTTGGGGGGTGGCATTAAATGTAGAAAATGGTTGTCTCATGCGAATTTTGGACTAGTAATAATTAAAGCTTGCACTTAGCCCATCAAATTGAAAATAGGCCGGCCAATTAAGCCGGCCTACACCCTTTACTATTGAATGATAATTGCCATGTTGAAATCACCTACCTGTGTAGGTGTAGCCATGTTGGTATCGGTTGCCTGGGTTACGGCAATAGTGTTGTTATTACCGGTCTGCGAGGCGATAGTGGTATTGAAGTCGCCAGGCTGGGTAACGGTCAAGCTATTGAACGTTCCATCCTGGTAGCCTTCAGAATAGTTATCAAAGCCAGTTTGGGTGATCACACCAATATTGGTGGTACCCACTTGCTCAGTATAAGCCCAGTGATCATCTCCAACTTGAATGTGAGTCAAGCCTTGAGTAGTACCATTTTGGAAGCCCTCGCTGTAATTCCCATCACCTGCTGTCTGTGATGAAGTGAATGTGTTGGAAGTGCCATCCTGGAAGGAAACTGAGGTGCTGTTGGTGGCCAGGTTTTGAATAAGTACTACAGAGTTTGTGGTACCGGCCTGGATAGCGTTAACAGTGCTCGAGGTACTGGAAGTTTGAGTAGAAGTTGCAGTATTGGTGGTTCCTGTTTGGGTTAATATTGCGGTGTTAAATGAACCGTTAGTTTGGATAACATTACCTACATTACCGTCGCCGGACTGAGTCACTACAGCATTATCATTTGTACTGGAAACTTGGGTTACTGCTGCTGTTTGTGGACTACCACTTTGGGTGACAGTAGCAACGCTGGTATCTACAAAACTTTGTGTAGTTGTTGCAAAGTGACCGTCGTTGATTTGGGTGATAGTAACAATTGCAGTACTTGAATCATTCTGGAAGGACTCTGCGTCATTCATGTCCCCGACTTGAGTTTGGGTAATTACACCGGAATCATTAAAGCTGGTTTGCTCTGCATAAACTACGTTGTTGTCACCGGTTTGGGTTTGTGTGATCAGGTTGTTGGATACAGTGGCATCACTCTGATCAGCCGTGGCCATGTTGCCAGTGCCATTTTGGTTGAGAATGGCGGTATTGTTGGTAGCTAAGGCTCCGGTACTGGCGATCGCCAGAAGAACACTGGCGGCAATAGGTGTGTACTTAGTCATCAGTAACTCCATAGGGATGTCAAATATAGCTGTACAGCTTTTTACAAATAAAAAGAATTCAGCACCATTAGATATTGGGAGTGTTTTGTCTCAGGACACGATACGGCTGTGCCAGGCGTATGTGAGTTATCTGGAGTGAAACCGACTGCTTCTAACCTTCACATTCCTTGTGAAACATCTAGCAATATCATTTTTAACAGCAGCTTGATGCTGAATAGAGTTTTGTCGTCTTTGGGGGTTGTGGCTATAGGGCAGAAGTCTCGAAACTTTAGGAAGAAAGTTCTTTTTTTTAGGTGGGGTGATAAAGCTTGTCAGAAAATTCTTTTATACGGCGCGAGGTTCAAATAATCACATTTCTGATGAATTTTCTAAGTTGCTGTAATAATTATTGTCACTTAATAAGCTTACATGAATTAAAATAAAGAAGTCTAATCAGGTGAAAGGGAATCAGAGAAGTATTATTATTTATTAGTCATATTGGCTAATATACGTTGTTGTAGCAGTTCCGCTAACAGTGACCGAAGTGTGAAGGCCATTCCCACTTTGGTAAATATTGACGTTATGAAAACTGCCAATCTCTTCCACATGGGCACTATTTTGTATTCCAAATTGGGATATACCCGCGGTATTGCCAACTCCATACTGGTCGATATCTATAAAATTCTCAAAGCCTATTTGTATCAACATTGAATAGTTGTAATTCCCGACCTGACTCGATGTGATAATATTATCCTCACCAGATTGGGTGACCGATAAACTATTTCTATTGCCGTCCTGGTGAGCAGAAGTGTAGTTGTTACTACCTGATTGGCGGGTATGTATGTTGTTGTTTCCACCTTCCTGGTTGATTACGGTTAAATTTGTGACGGAGTAAAGATTGGCTGCGCTTAATTCGCTCGCAACAGCCAATTCACTGCTGGAATCCAAGTCTGAGCAATGGCCTAAACCCGGAAGATTAACAACAGCCATTGCTAGGGTGGCAGAAAAAATAACTCTGAATTTATGGTACATCTTTCCAAGTATCCCAATTTTAAGCCGAGCTTAAAAATATAATTTGTCAGTCATTGATACTACATAATGACAGTGCTGTCATTAAGGTAGTACTGCAATATCGGATTTTCGATCTCATCCGGATTGGCAAGTGCCCAAGAGTTGTGCACGATGCCTTCACTGATCAAATGAATCACAGCAGATTCCATCGCTGAAAGCATAGCAAGCTGTGCGGGTTCATTATAAGTAGTGCCAGCTTCCAATTCCAACAGGCGCCGATATTTTACGTAGCGAAATACATCGGCACTGATTGCCTTGGAGTAGACGGTTTTAGATGTCAATACAGAGTGGAGTACCCGCCCGGAACGAATATCTATGGCCCGCAAGTTCACTGTTACCTGATCCACGCGATACTGCTCGTCTGCGCCAATACCAAAATAGCGAGCACCTGCGCCACCGGTTTGAATATTTTGGTCGTAGGCAACAATGCCGCCTTCTAATAGGACATTCGCAGCTACGAGTGTGGGAAGTGGCACACTGTTATTGACGGGAATATCCGGCTTGGTTAATCCTGCACGGATAATCTTCCGCTCTGTCAGCAGATTTTGCAGCCCTTCACGTTCCAACGGGATAAACCAGCCGGACTCATTGAGTACGTCCATCAGCATGGCCGCGCCACCTTGGGTGACTGCGGTAGAGAAACTGCTGTTTGGTGCGGGTTTGTACTGGCCAGTCTGATCGCGGAAACCGTATACCGCCACCAATATTTTACCCTTCGGTTGCGGAAGGTTGATCAGGTCCCGATAGGTGTTTTTCCTCGGGGTGAGCATTGCATCTGTGATGCCCGGACCAAAAAGTGCATCGCCCACATCTTTGACCGCGGAACAACTACTTAGCGTCATTAATGTCGCTACGATGGGCAAAGCTATCACTTTTTTTATTGCATTACGCATTGCCAAAGAATCCTTTGAAATTTAAACGTTCGTTAGTTTGTCGGGTTTAGCCCGCTTACAACGATTTCGCTTTTATCTCCGGTGCTGCGGTCGGTGATAAGTACTGTTAGAACACCATCGTTATCAACGATTTGTACGATAAAGTCGTCTGTAATCAGTTCTCCACTATTACCATCACCAACATCGGTTAGAAGTTGGTTTAGCAGGCGGGTTTCCAGCGAGTCGCTGAACCTATCCAGAGCACTGGGTTGTTCATAGAGGCTGTCTGGTTTATCCGGATCTTCGTGAGTGTCTTGTGACTGCGCATTTTGCAGTAGGTAAGTACCATTGAGTGGGTTGCCACCAAAATTGGGATTTACCGGTTCATAGATTAATTCGGTGGCCGAGACGTGATGATATGAGAACGCCGCCAGAGAAAAAAAAGCGGTACCCAGTAATGATTTGATCTTCATTAGAATTCATCCTTACCCAAATCAAAGGTGTCTGTGAGTGAGTTGCGAACACGCGCTTGCAGTACTTCCTGGTGAATATATTGCGCGGCCTCATCGGCCAAGCGATGAATATTATTGGTGCTTGGACTGATAAAACGCCTGAAAACAATTTTGTCGTTATAGGTAACCCAGATGAGATTTCCCCAACGTGCTGAGGGTCTCTCGTAAATAGTTAAGTTGTAAGTGGCATCTGGATAATTAAGGTTTCTGTATTCGCTCATGTAGCGGGCAAAATCGTGCCCGGTACGGGTTATTGTTCGATCAATATTGAATCCACTGATTTCGTCTTCGAGTTTTCCAGAATCGGTATCTGCTGGAGGGACCTCTGTGTCATCCTGGCCAAAGGCCAGGGATGCACACAGTGTCAACATCAACAGGGTTAGTCTCATATCCTCTCTTCCTGGAGATTGAGCTTGGCCCAATTACTGGCCTGCAGCCGGTTTTTAACTCCAATTTTTCGGAAAATGTTATACATGTGATTTTTCACCGTGTGTTCGCTAAGGTGCAATTTTGTTGCGATCACACTGTTGGGTTCACCGGTAGTGAGTTGTCCGAGTATTTCCTGTTCCCTGCGGGTAAGAGGGAGGGAGTTTTGTGGGCTGATATGTTGTCGCCCCTCGGCACTGTGAATCGCGGTATCCAATTTGTGAATAAGGTTTTCCTGACTGGTATTGCTATCACAAAGTAGGTGAAAACCTTTCTGGCGTAACTTTTCCGATATATGAATGGGTAGGTTGGCTGGGAGATTAATCAGTAAAGCTTTTGCATGACTAATCTTCTTTAGATCTGAAAGAAACTGCTTTGAGTCGGAGCTCACACCAATTTGCCAGCAATCTATCACGATAGCCTGATAATGCTGCAGGCAGTTTTTTTGTTTTCCAATGCTAGATTTTTCCCAGGGTATGGGAATAGCTTGTGAAAACAGTGAAAATAATAGATCGCCTTGAAGGCCGGAGTTGCTAAAAAAAAGAACCGGCATATACCTCGTACCTCTCCTTGATACAGATAGATCTCTCTTAAAATAAGAGTTTGACCTTCCATCGACTCCTGTCGTTTAGGTTCCCAAAATTACCCCACGTTACCTGCCATGACGACGTGGGAGTCAGCGTAAAATTGTTTCTGCCGTGTTAGGGAAAAACACTCACTCAATGAGAATTTAGTTTGGAGTGTAGACGTAGGAGGGGTAAGGCTTAGGAAAAAATGTGCCTTATTTATGGGGTTTGAATATTTTTGGTTTGATTTGGCTGTGGTTTTTAAGTTTGGAAATGTATTGTTTTTCTCAGTCAAAGTTTTGAAAGGTATGCGTACAATTTATTTTTTTGGCATTTTGTGTCTCGCATATGGTGCTGTTTTTTTTCTTTGGCAACTATTGTGCTTTATTGTTGATTTTCTCTACTCTATGCAGACGTTTATTTTTTTAATTTCTAACGGGATAAACTTAAATTGATGTAAAAGAACAACTGTTTTCAGGTAACTTAATGATGTCACCTGTATGGTTCCGTATTGTTGGGTCGCCTTAACGGCCCTGCGTCTATATCAGCTTTCCCTGTGTTTCCAAAATTAGGGCCTGATCCCAATGGCAAAGCTGTCGTCATACTCCTGTACAAATTGTGAACTTTTGGGCGAATGTGCTGTCCGCAGCTGTTAGGATAGAGGCCAATTGGGCTGATAATGAAGGGGGGAGAGATGAGTCAACTAATGCAAAGTTTACCACTTTGGCTTTGGGGTATCCTGGGATTGATTGTTTTGTTCCTGGCCCGTGAGCCTGTGCATCGCGCCGTATATGCTATAGCGCGTCTGGGACATCGGGCGTTGCGCTTTGTGGCGAGTAATATTGATTCCGCAGAACAAAGACTGGTAGAGCGCAATCGAGAAGTACTTTTTGCTGAAGGCAGGGACACGGCAGAGCGCCAGATTGAAAGAGAATTTGAACGTATTGAGCAAACCGTACAGCGGGATTTGGCACTGTATCCAACCTTACATAGAAAGCTCTGTGAACAACTCAGCAGCTTGGATGAAGACTATGTACGCAGTGCTGAAATAGCACCAGAACCGTCAAACTGGGCCAGGGCTATTCGAGCTGTTTCGGAAATTCCTGGCAAAGAGGACCCTGTGGTAGCAGATGTTCTCGATACTATTAATCAGTCTATGCGCAAGGCCGAGTCCAAAGCTCTGGAGTCCTATCGTGAGTCCACCCGGGAGAGGCATCAATTACTAAAACGTATGCTGCCCAGTTGGCGTGCAATGCTTTCGACATTGGGACGTATTAACAAAAATGTAGAATCGGTTATTCGGCGGGCCAAAGCGCTGGATGGCCATATGGAGCGCTACGAAGAGATTTTGCAGGAAACGGATAAAAGCCTTCACTTGCTGTCTTCATCCTCTTTCAGCCGCTTTCTGACAGCTTCTCTGGTATTAGTGGTTGCTTTAGCTGGCGCTATGGTGAATTTTCAGTTACTGGCACAGCCTATGGCGGCAGTACTGGGCACTGAAGCTTCACTTGGCAGTTATAGTCTCGCCAGTATTTCAGCCGCAGTGGTTATCTTTTTGCAGATCACAGTCGGGTTGTTGATTATGGAATGCTTGCAGGTTACTCGAATGTTTCCTGCGGTAGGTTCCCTCGGTGAGAGTACGCGCAGGTTATTGCTGGGAGTGGCTTTGGCACTCTTATTGGTTTTGGCTGTAGTCGGTGGAAACCTGGCTTTCTCACGTGAGTTGATTCTGCAACAGCAGTTATTAGGTTCTGAGCAGCTTTGGCCAATTCCTCTGGCACAGATGGGACTTGGGTTTGTGCTTCCCTTGATTCTGGCTTTTCTGGCAATTCCTTTGGAGCAGTTTATCCGTTCAGCGCGAACGGTAATTGGTATTGGTGTGGGCTTATCCCTGCGGGGAATGACCATAATACTGCGGTTTTTGGCGATGGCTTCACTGCACTTAGGTGTTTTGGCTAATCGTTTTTACGACATCGTTATTTTTGTTCCCCTCTGGTTACAGGCTTTATATGTGCGTCAGAAACAGGGAATTGAAAGTGAGGCTAAAGAACCGGCGGGGAAAGAAGAGTCCAAAAAGAATACTGTGCTTGCTGACACTGACACTGACACTGACACTGACTCTGTTGCCAAATTAGTGGAAGAGGCGTGATCGAAGCTAACACTATCCAGCTTGAAAACTGACAAAATAATAAGTGTGGTGAAGCATGTTTTGGTTGTCGTTCTTTTTAATTGCCCTAGTCGTCCTATTTCTTTATGCCCGGTCTGCACCGGGTAAACCTTGTCCCCTGTGGTTTCCTCAGGGGGAGGGGCCGATGGTGATCGCACATGGTAATGATTGCGGCAATGGCCTCTACCCAGGAAACACGGCGATTTACCTTGAAAAAATGGTGCAACTGGGCGTGGATGCTATTGAAGTGGATCTGTGGCTCACTGCCGACGGCCATTTAGTGTTGATTCACGACAGGGAGCTGGAAATGTTCTCTGATGGTGCGGGGTTTATAGAGGATAAAACCTTAGAGCAGCTGCGCCAGTTAAATGTTGCCTATCTCTGGACTCGGGATGGAGAGTATTACCCCTATAGAGAAAAGCCCCTGCGAGTGTTGACTCTGGAAGAGGCGCTGTCAATGGTGGGGGATATGCCAATGATACTGGAGATTAAAAGCCGTCAGTATCGCGCTGCAAAAGTGTTGAAGGATGTGCTGGCAAAGTGTGGAAAAGGCGAGCAGGTCGTCGTTTCCTCATTTCACCAAGGGGTGATTAATGAGTTTCGTCGACTCTGTCCGCAAGTAGCGACGGGCACGCCTACCGTAGAGGCGGTGGTATTTTATATTGCACAGTTACTCCGAGCAGAGAAACTGCTGCGTCCAAGCTATAGCGCGATGCAGCTACCGATGGAGCAAAAAGGTATTCCCGTAGTTACTGAAAGTATGGTGCGCGCCGCTAATAAGAAGAAAGTCCACTTGGCGGTATGGACTGTGAATGGCACGGAAAACTACCGGCGCTATATTGAACTGGGCGTACACGGCATTGTGACTGACCGACCGGATCTGCTGTTGGAAATGTTGGCGCAGCAGCGAGAAACTTTATTGAAGCAGGCAGCCTGAGCTAAATAATCAGTTGCCGATGATATTGGAAAGAAATAATAACAACTGGGAGTTTTTATGAAGAACGTAGTAGGTTCCGTCGCCCTGGCGGTTTCTGTATTGGCTGCATCTTTTACCTCTGCGCAGGATCGGTTTGCCAATGTGGAAATTAGTAGTGAATCTGTGTCTGGCAATGTTTATATGCTCAAAGGGGCTGGGGGCAATATTGCGGTACTGGTGGGGGAGGACGGCACTTTTATGGTGGATGACCAATACGCGCCTTTGACCGCAAAAATTCAACAGGCAGTAGCTGAGTTAGCCAAGCAACCTTTGCGCTTCGTCATTAATACCCACTGGCATGGAGATCATACCGGCGGTAATGAAAACCTGGGTAAAAGCGGCGCCCTGATTGTGGCTCACGAGAATGTGCGCAAACGGGTAAGTACCGAGCAGTTTATTGAGGCATTTAAGCGGAAGGTTGAGCCGTCTCCTCCAGAAGCATTACCGGTGATTACCTTTACCGATGCCACTACCTTTTACTGGAATGGCGATAGGGTAAAGGTCCAACATGTGGGGCCGGCGCACACGGATGGTGACTCCATCGTGCATTTTGCCGAAGCCGATGTGATTCATATGGGGGATATTTATTTTAACGGCAACTATCCCTTTATCGATCTCTCTTCCGGCGGCTCGGTGGATGGCATGATCGCAGCTATGGACACTGCTCTGGCAATGGCGGGGGAAGATACCAAAATTATTCCCGGCCATGGCCCCCTCAGTAATCGGGCAGAGCTGCAACAGCAGCGCAATATACTGGCAGGGCTTAGGGACAAAGTGAAAGCGATGGTGGATGAGGGTAAAACCCGGCAGGAAGTGATTTCTGCAAAACCGACTGCGGAATTTGATGCGCAGTATGGCCAGGGTTTTATGACACCGGATATTTGGACCGGGATTGTTTACGACTCCCTGACACAATCTTAGGAAATAAAAAAGGCGGCGCAGTGAAAACCTACGCCGCCTTTTTTGTTGGATTACCCAGTGATTTTAATCTGTAGTGGCGTTCGGGGTCATGGGCCCGCCAAATTCAGGACTGTTTTCCACCGCTTCTTCATTGTGTTCTTCCCGCACTCGGAACCAAGCAGCATAGAGTGCTGGCAGGAACAGTAGGGTGAGTCCGGTTGCGACAATCAATCCGCCCATAATGGCGACCGCCATAGGGCCAAAGAAGTCACTGCGGGACAGTGGAATCATCGCCAATACCGCAGTCAGCGCTGTCAAAACAATCGGCCTGAAGCGTCTTACCGTCGACTCGACAATTGCATCCCAGGGGCTGAGGCCCTGGCTGATATCCTGCTGTATCTGGTCCACCAAAATCACCGAGTTACGCATAATCATTCCCGCCAGGGCGATGGTGCCCAGCATGGCGACAAAACCAAAGGGCTTGCCAAACAGCAGCAGGAACAGGGTAACGCCGATCAGGCCCAGGGGAGCCGTGAGGAATACCATGGTGGATAGGGACATACTGCGCAACTGCAGCATCAGCAGGGTAAAGACCACCAACACAAATAGCGGCATACCGGCATTGACCGATTTTTGCCCCCGCGCAGATTCTTCCACGGTACCACCCACTTCCAGCAAGTAGCCCGGCGGTAATTTATCGCGAATGGATTGAAGCTGAGGCCACACGGCATTGACTACGGTCGCCGGTAACTCTTCCCCATAAATATCAGCGCGCACTGTGACGGTGGGCAGGCGGTCCCGGTGCCAGATAATACCTTCCTCAAAACCGTATTCCAGGGTGGCAATCTGGTTCAACGGTACACTGCGGCCGCTGTCGGTTTGTACCGCGAGGTTACCCAACTGGCGCAGGGCATAGCGATCGTCTTCATTACCGCGCACACGCACGTCGATCAGCTCGTTATCCTCCCGGTATTGGCTCACAGTGATACCCGTTAAGGAGCTTTGCAGAGCCTGGGACAAGGTTGCACTGTTGACGCCCATGGCGCGAGCGCGGTCCTGGTCGATATTGAGGTTGATAGATTTACTGGGTTCTTCCCAATCCAGGTGCACGTTGGTCACTTGTGGATTGTCCCGCAGGCGCTCGGCCACTTCCCGGGCCAATCCGCGCACTTCGCGAATATGTTCGCCGGACAAGCGGAATTGCACCGGGTAACCCACGGGCGGGCCGTTCTCGAGGCGGGACACACGGCTGCGCAGGGTGGGGAACTCCTCATTCATCGTATTGATCAACCAGCTGCGCACTTGCTCGCGTTCTTCGACACTGCGGGTCATCACAACAAACTGGGCGAAACTGGCAGCGGGCAGCTGCTGGTCCAAAGGCAGGTAGAAGCGCGGGGAGCCGGTGCCCACATAGGCCACGTAATTTTCTACCTGATCGTTTTGCGCCAGCAGGGTTTCCAACCTTTTGGCCTGGTGCTCGGTGGATTTCAGCGAGGCACCTTCGGCCAGCTTCAGGTCCACCATCAATTCGAGGCGTCCGGAAGAGGGGAAGAACTGTTGCGGAACCAGTTTGAACAGAGCGAGCGAGCCGACAAAAATTGCCAGGGTGGCTGCGATCACTGTTTTGCGATTGCGCAGGCACCAGGTAATAAAGCGGCGGAAGCGCTGGTAAAAGGGTTTCTGGTAGGGGTCTGCCACTTCACCGCCGTGGCCGTGTCGCGCCAGGTTTGGCAGCAGGTAGTGGCCCAGATAGGGTACAAAGACCACGGCGGCAATCCAGGAAACGATTAGCGACAGGGTGACCACCTGGAAAATAGATCGGGTGTATTCACCGGTGCCGGATTGGGCGGTGGCAATCGGTAAAAAACCGGCGGCGGTAATCAGTGTACCGGTGAGCATGGGAAAAGCGGTGCTGGTCCAGGCGAAGCCGGCGGCTTTTAGCCGGCTGAGCCCCTGCTCCATTTTTATCGCCATCATCTCCACCGCGATAATGGCATCGTCCACCATCAAGCCCAGGGCGAGTACCAGTGCCCCCAGCGAGATCTTGTGCAGGCCGATATTGAAGTAGTGCATCAGCGCGAAGGTCATCGCCAATACCAATGGGATCGACAGCGCCACAATTAATCCCGGGCGGCTGCCGAGGGAGAAAAAACTCACCAGCAGTACGATACCCAGGGCTTCGGCCAGCACTTGCAGGAATTCGCCGACGCCGCGTTTTACTGCCGCCGGTTGGTCGGAGACCTTGCGCAGTTCCATACCTATGGGCAGATCTTCCTGTAGTCGGGCAAAGGTTTCGTCGAGGGCTTTACCCAACTTTAAAATATCTCCCCCTTCCTTCATGGACACGGCGAGGCCGATGGCATCCTCTCCCATAAAGCGCATGCGGGGCTGGGCCGGATCGCTAAAGCCGCGGTGGACCTGGGCGATATCTCCCAGGCGCTGGGTGCGGCCATCTGCGGTAATAGGAAACTGGCGTATTTCATTGACGGAGGTGAATTGTCCGCTCACACGGATGCGCACCCGGTCGCTGACGGTATCCACAAAGCCGCCATCGGTGACCTGGTTTTGCGCTTGCAGGGCGTTTTGAACCGCAGACAGTGGAATGCCCATGGAGGCCAATTTGGTGTTGGATATTTCCACCCAAATTTTTTCGTCCTGTAGTCCCAGTAACTCGACCTTGCCTACATCCTTAACTCGCTGAAGGGCCAGTTGCAGCCGCTCAGCGTAGTCCTTCATCAGTGCGTAATCGAAGCCACTGCCGGTGAGGGCATAAATATTGCCGAAGGTGGTGCCAAACTCGTCGTTAAAAAATGGGCCCTGGATATCCGGTGGCAGGGTGTGGCGAATATCCCCCACTTTTTTGCGCACTTCATACCAGAGATCGGGAATGTCACGGGAGTGCATATCGTCCCGGGCAACAAACAATACCTGGGATTGCCCCGGACGGGAAAAAGAGGAGATACGCTGGTAATCACCGGTCTCCAGTAATTTCTTTTCTACCCGTTCGGTAATCTGGCGGGATACATCTTCGGCGCTGGCGCCGGGCCAGACGGTGTTGATCACCATCACCTTAAAGGTAAAGGGTGGATCTTCACTTTGCCCCAATTGGGTATAGGAAAAGGTTCCCAGCAGTCCCAGGACGATCATTGCGTAAAGCACCAGCGGGCGGTTTTTTAAGGCCCACTCGGAGAGGTTAAAACCCATGGCAGTTTCTCTGTTTCAAGGGCGGCTCTGCTGTTCGCGGCCGCACTTTGGAAATTGTTATCGAGGCTTTATTGGGAATTAATTTGCGCAGGCAGGCATTATTGTTCCCGCGCCTTTAATTTATTCCTGATGGGCGAGAGACGGCCCCTGTTCGATGGGGCGGTTCATACGGTCCACAGGGCGCACCACCATACCTTCCTGCAATAAATGGGTACCTGCGGCCACAATCCAGTCATTGCGTTCCAACCCGGAAAATACCGAGACAAACTCCTCACCGTAGGGGCCCAGGCTGACCGGGGTTTTATGCAGCGTTTTTGTCTCTGGATTTAATACCCATACAAATGCGGCGCCTTCGTCAGCACTGACTGCTGACATCGGAACTTGCAGTACATCAGTTTTTTCCGTCCTGGGGACAAACGCCCGTGCACTCTGGCCGATTTCTACACCGCTCACTTTATTTTCGAAAGCGACCCTGGCTTCAAAGGTGCGGGATATGGGATCGGCTGCCGGTGATAGTTCGCGGATGCGTGCGGGGAAAGATTGGCCCGGTTGGGACCAGAGTTCGACAGTTAGCGGTTGGCCCACTTTAAAGCGGCTGATGGATTGTTCCGGCAGGTCGATACGCACTTCCCGTTCACCATCGGCTGCCAGCTCAAAAATGCCTTGTCCTGCGGCAACGACCTGGCCGGCCTCGGCCATGCGGCGGGCGATCACGCCACTTTCCGGCGCCTTGAGTACGGCGTAGGCAGCCTGGTTGCGGGCAACATCCAGCTGTGCCTTGGCCTGCTGTAGTCGCGCTTCGCTGGCTTCGAATTGGGTTTCTACGGTATCGAATTGGGAGAGGCTCACCAGCTGCTTTTCCAATAGCTTGCGGTGGCGCGACAGTTCACTGCTAGCCAGGCGCTGGTCTGCCTCGGCGGAAGTATGGCTGGCGCGGGCTGAATCCAGTTGTAGCAGCAGGTCTTCAGTGTCCAGTTCCGCCAGGGGCTGGCCCTGTTCCACACGGTCGCCGACATTTACCAGGCGCCGCTGGATTTTCCCGCCGATACGGAAGGCCAGTGCCGGCTCGAAGCGGGCTCTTACCTCACCGGGATAGACATCGGTTTGGGCGCTGGCCAGGGTGGGGCGCACCATAACAGCGGGGCGCGGTTTGGTTTCTTGTTCCTGGGATTCAGAGGGGGCACAAGCGCTCAGCAAAAGGCTGAGTGAGAGTGCAGCGAGGATTGGCATTCGGTACATATTGGCTTCCTTCCCCGGCGCTGGCGCGTCGAGGCAGATCCGTGACTGGGTCAAGCATGGCCGGGCGGCCATCAATGTTATACTGGCGAGTATAGTATATTTAATGAACTAACGAGTCTAGTATATGGAGAGCTATGTCTGAGCAGACCCAGACGGCCGCCCAGCGCGGTCGCCCCAAGGATCCGGTGAAACGCCAAGCCATTCTGGATGCCGCCCGGGACCTGTTTTTATCCCACGGTTTTGCCGCTACCAGCGTGGATGCGGTGGCCTCGGCAGCGGGAGTATCCAAACTTACGGTCTACAGCCACTTCTCCGATAAGGAGACGCTCTTTAGCGCCGCTATTGCCTCTCGCTGCGAAATGATGATGCCCTTGCCCATCTTTGCTTTAGAAGAGGGGGAATCGGTAGAGCAGGTCCTGGAGCGTATTGGCGACGCTTTTATGGGGATGGTGGAGAGCGAGGATAGCGTGCGTCTGTTACGCCTTTTGTGTGCTCTGGCATCCCAGGAGTCGGAAATGGCCCAGCTATTTTTTGACGCCGGTCCACAGAGGATTTTGGGGGAGATAGAGCAGCTATTGCGCAGAGCCAATCAGTTACAGATGTTGAAGGTGGATAATCCCGCCGTAGCGGCGGAAGATTTTATCGGTTTGTTGCTGGGTTGCCACCATATGCAGGTCTTGATCGGCTGCCGACAAATGTCGACACAGGAAGAGCGCCGTGAGCGCGTACAAAAGGCGGTGAGAACCTTTATGTGTGCCCACCACTAGCGCCGGGATTATTGCCTGTATTCTTGGGCTGCTCCGCCATCGCGGGGCACAGGACAATATCACTGGCTACCTGGAGCCACTCAGGTTTATTGCGGCTGTAAACATAGCGCTCGGGATAAATAAATTCCGGTGCATCAAAGGCGCCGCCGCCAAAGCCCCGATATTCGGGTAGGAATTCCAGTGTCCAGGTGAGCGTGCTGCCGCAATCGGGGCAGAACTGGCTCTTTATCCAGCGACCGGCATCGGAGTAAAGAGTGTGGGTTTGCAAATGGCCCTGAAGAAAGGCTATTTGTTTCTTTTTGAAGTAGACCGATAAGCCGATGGGGCTACCGCTGCGCTTTCTGCACCACTGACAAGAGCACAGGCTGACCCGGCGAGGGGAGCCGTGGGCGCGAAAGCGCAGTTGCCCGCAAACGCAGCCCCCTTCGTGATATTCCTCCACCATACTAAGTCCACCGCTGTACCGCCTTTACTAAGGTTGGCACAGCGGCGTGGGGGGAGGAATCAGGTTTTGATGCGGTATCCGGTGCGGAAAATCCACCAGACGGTGGTGAGACACAGCACCAGAAAGAGCAAAGTCATGCCGATACTCAGCCCCAGGTTAACATCGGCTACGCCGTAAAAAGCCCAGCGGAAGCCGCTGATCAAATAAACTACCGGGTTGAACAAGGTAATTTTTTGCCACATTTCCGGCAGCATACTGATCGAATAAAATGCACCGCCGAGAAAAGTGAGCGGCGTAATAATCATCAGCGGAATAACTTGCAGCTTCTGAAAGTCATCGGCCCAAACTCCGATAATAAATCCGAACAGGCTAAAAGTGACGGCAGTCAGCGCGAGGAATGTCAGCATCCACCAGGGGTGTACAATTTCGTAATCCACAAAAAAGCGAGCGGTCAGCAATATCAACAGCCCCAATAAAATGGACTTTGTAGCTGCGGCACCCACATATCCGGTGACGATTTCGAAGGAGGATATGGGAGCGGACAGTACTTCATAAATGGTGCCGGAAAACTTAGGGAAAAATATTCCGAAAGAGGCGTTGGAAATACTCTCGCTGAGCAGCGCCAGCATTACCAATCCTGGAATAATAAAGGCCCCATAGCTGACCCCGTCGATATCCCCCATACGCGATCCAATCGCCGCACCAAACACAATAAAATAGAGAGATGTGGAGAGCACCGGTGAGGCGATGCTCTGCATCAGGGTGCGCCAGGTGCGGGCCATCTCAAACTTATAGATGGCGCCAATTCCATACCAATTCATGCCTGTGCCTCCTTACTGAGCTGCTCTTCCCGTTCAAGGCGGGCACCGTGAACCAAGTTGACGAAAATTTCCTCCAGGGAGCTTTCCCGGGTGTGTAAATCGCGGAATTCAATATTGGCGGCATTTAAACGGCGCAGAAATTCCGCAAGACCAGTGTCTTCGCTTTTGATATCAAAGCGATAAACCAGCTGGCTGCCATCGCTGCTGAGACTGAGTGGCAGGTCAGCGAGACTCTCTGGAATTTGTTGCAGTGGTGTGGGCAGTTGCAGGCTGAGTTCTTTCTCCCCCATTTTCTTCATCAGTGCATTTTTCTCCTCAACCAGAACCAGTTGGCCGTGATTGATAACACCGACACGATCGGCCATTTCCTCGGCCTCTTCGATATAGTGGGTGGTGAGGATAACGGTTACTCCCGACTCTTTCAGTTCGCGCACCATTTGCCACATATCCTGGCGTAGCTCCACATCGACCCCGGCGGTGGGTTCGTCGAGGAAGAGCACATTGGGCTCGTGGGATAGCGCTTTGGCGATCATCAGGCGGCGCTTCATTCCTCCTGAAAGCGTAATAATTTTGTTATCTTTTTTCTCCCATAGGGATAGCTGCCGTAGAATTTTCTCCAGATAGGCGGGATTGGGAGCCTTGCCGAATAGACCGCGGCTGAATTTCACTGCCGCCCAAACGGTTTCAAAGGCATCGGTGGATATCTCCTGGGGCACCAGACCAATCTCATTGCGGGCATTGCGATAGTCCCGCTGAATATTGTAACCATTGACAGTGACCTCACCGCGGCTCGGATTTACGATGCCGCAGATAATGCTGATCATGGTTGTCTTGCCCGCGCCATTGGGGCCGAGCAAAGCAAAGAGTTCTCCCCGCTGAATTTCCAGGTCGATATTCTTCAGGGCGGTAAACCCCTCGGCATAGGTTTTTCCCAAGCCTTTGATGGAAATAATCGATTCCACTTTTTCTCCTTGCCAAAATTACCGTACGGCTTTGGCTGTGTGTTGTCAGGTGGATTTATCGGGCAGAAAGGAGGAATACCTTTCCTTTCGGATCAGTTTCCCGATCCCAGCCCGGAAGTATATGCCAATGAGAATTCTTTTTTAATTTTAATGATGTATATCAAAGCCGCGCTGGAGGCGGAGATCATCAAAATTAAAGCCATGGATGAGAATGCACTGGAATATCCCATTTTATCAATCCAGGGCTGGCTGATGAAAGGCGAAATAAATTGCCCAAGAAAAATTCCAGTCGTCAGAAATCCCGCAGTTTTCCCTCTTTTTGACTCTGGAGCAGACTCGAGAGCCGTAGAAAAGATATGTGGTATCAGGGTACCCATTCCAAGTCCGTAGAGGGCAATAAAAGCAACTATTTCTGTCAGGTTTTGAGCGCCGGCGAGCAGCCCAAAGCTGGCGGCCATAATAGTAAAGCTTGCGATAAAAACGCCGAGCACTCCCAGTCGATTCCGGGCTCGCCGGTAAATCAATAATGAGGCGATGGCTCCCATAACATTACTGGAGGCGATAGCCATAGCAATAAGGCTGGGTGAAGAAATTTCTATCTTGCGCAAGTAAAAAGGGATCTGAGTTGGAATCAGGGTAAAAGCCAGGCTATTTAAAGTTGCCGCCGCCAGTAGTGCATAAAATGCAAGCGGGTTATCCTGCTTTTCTTTTTTGGGGTCTCTGTGCTTGAAAGGCCTTACTCGCATGGGCTCCCAAAGGAAAATTTTAACTGCTGGAACTAGTAGTAAGGCCAACAAGTAAATTGCGAAGGGGGCGCGCCAATGTAAGCTGGCCAGTAGTCCGCCCAGGGTTAGAAATACGACCCCACCGATACTGATAAAAGTACTCTGCTGGCTCAAATAAGTTAGGCGTTGCTCCCGGCTGAAATAATCCCCCACCAGGGCTGTTACCGAGGTCATTGTTCCGGCCACGGCAACTCCCAATAGTAAGCGGCTAGTCAGGATACCTGCGAGACTATCCTGAAATAGGGCTAGTAGACCGGATAGTCCATAGAGTACCAGGGCTGCTTTCAATAATTGCAGGCGGCCATGGCGATCAGCAATCCAGCCTGCTAATGGAGCGCAGAGGGCGATGCTCAAAGCGGGCAGGGTCACTACCAGTCGGCTCCACAAATCACTATTGGGTGTCCCTGAGAAATACTGCTGCAGTGCAGGTAGTGACGGGGCTACAGTGGCCCCCGACATGATAGTGAGTGCTGCCAGGCACAGTAATGTGATACGGCTCTGAGACGGTATCCCGCTGGTCGTGTGCTTCATGATTATTAGTCGCTGCTTCTAGGTCCCTGGGTTTCTCTTCGCGGTATCTCCAGACTCGCGTATTTCAGTAGCAAATTTGGGGTTCAGGCTTGCAGCTGCCACTAGTAGTAAGAACAGGTTTGGGGTGGCTTGACCGGCTGGTTGCGCAACGACGTTTGCTTGGTGCTTTTCCATCACTTTTCTCCCTCGCTTGCATTAGGTTGCGCAGCAGTGTAAAACCTCAATTAATGTTTAGGTCAATGGTTGGTGGGCATTTTTATGGCAGCTGAAGAATCGGCCGAAAAAGGAGCGGTAAAGTCAAAGCAAATCAAGCGGGAGCTGACTGTTGGCGAGGTGGCCGAGCGCAGCGGCGTGGCAGTCAGCGCCCTGCATTTCTATGAAAGCAAAGGCCTGATTGCCAGCCGGCGGACCTCCGGAAATCAAAGGCGTTACTCGCGGGATGTATTGCGTCGAGTGGCCATTATCAAGGTGGCCCAGAGCACCGGGATTCCACTGTCGGAAATACGCGAGGCTTTCGGGGAGCTTCCCAATAAACGTACGCCCAATGCGGGGGATTGGTCATCACTCTCTTCTCACTGGCGTGAAGAGTTGGATCAGCGTATCCAGCAGTTAACCAAGTTGCGCGATGACCTTGAGGGATGTATTGGCTGCGGTTGTTTGTCTATGCAGAAATGCCCTTTACGGAATCCCGGGGATGAAGCTGCGGAGCAGGGAGGGGGAGCTCGCTATTTGGATTTGACCGAATAGGAAAGTGGTAGCAATACACGAGTACTGCTACCAACCCCCAAGGCGTACTTTTATCACTGCTAAAACGCTGATAGCGGTTTTCCGGCGCTCACTTCAGGAGAAAATCTTCTCGTAAAACGCCAGTGTTCCCCGCCAGGCGTCTTCAGCGGCTTCACGGTTATAGGCCAGCGGCAGGCCGAACTTTTCTCCCCGGTCTGTTGCACAGGGGTTGGTAAATCCGTGTAGGACCCCCGGGTAACTGACCAGAGTTAATTTGGCTTCGGATTCCTGCATCTCAGTAACAAACTGGCCGACCTGGTCCGGTGGAACCATCACATCGGCGCCGCCGGTGTAGACCTGTATTTCAGCATTAATAGGTTTGTTTTGTGCGGGGGTACTTCTTGCCAGTGCCCCGTGGTAACTGACTACGCCGCGCAAGTCCACGCCGACTCGAGCCATAGCGAGTACGACTCCGCCGCCAAAACAATAGCCCTGTGCTGCGACCTGGTCCGGGTCTGCTTGGGGCCGCTGCTGGAGCAGTGATAATGCTGTGCGGAAGCGCGCTTCAAGGGCCACCGGGTCCTTCAGGGCTTCATCCCTGAACTGTTGTGCCTCTTGTGGATCATCGGTCTGTTTGCCTGCGCCAAACATATCCACTGCAAAAGCGAGGTAGCCGCAGTTGGCCAGTTTCTCCGCCTGCTCGCGAACAAAGGCATTGTGCCCCCACCATTCGTGTACCAGTAAAACCCCCGGCCGTTTGTCACTGATATTTTCATCCCATGCGAGATATCCGCAAAAAGTATCCCCGTTTACGGTGTAGTCAATTACTTCCGCTTCCATAGTGAGTCGCCTGGCTGATCGAGAAAGAGTCGTTGGGAAACCGGTAAGGGCCCGGCTACTCCGCAAGCGTGGCACAAACTTCAGTTGTTGCCAGTGGGTGGCCCTTTCAGCTCAATCACATTGTCTTCGGGATCTGAGATGTAAATTGACAGGCCAATTCCATCGGCACCAAAGCGCTCTTCTGCTGGCGAAAACTTTACCTGTTCCTGCGCTAAAAAGGCTTGAATACTCTCCGGATTAAAGGGTTCAACCCGGAAGCAAAAATGATCCAGGTTCCGCCCTTCCTTTCCCGGTGCTGCTCCCCCTCCCTGGCCTATAGGTTTATCAACTGGCACTAAATCTATCATGCAAGTGCCTGCGCGGAGTTGGTAGAGGCCAATATCATCCCGTTGGCGCACAATGCTGCATCCAAGAATATTTTGGTAAAAGTCGAGCATGGGTTTTAGAGATTGGACACGCAAGACAATATGGTCAATATGGTGGAGCTTAATCATAGGCGGCCCAAGCTTATTTTTTACTAAGACTAGGTGGACCCTAAGGTAGTTGTCGAGTGAATTAAATGTTAGAGATTTTTTAGTTAATCTGTAAAAGCCTGGCTATAGAGCAGGTAGGTAGCGCAAATAATCAGAAGGCTCCCCATGGATCTGTTAAATATTTTGCGCCGGTATTGACTCTCTAATAGTAAGCGAGCCCGATCCCCGGCAATAGCCCAAGTACTTAATGATATATAGCAAACCAGAAAGTAAATCAGGGTGAATGAGAGTAAATTGCTGTGGTTATCGCTGCTGGAGAAAATAGCCACTCCAGAAAGGCAGGCGATCCAGGCCTTCGGATTGAGCCATTGCAATAAAAACCCCTGGTAAAAGCGTGGTTTCTGTAACTGCTCAATATCCGCATGATTAGTAGGTGCAGCCGCTGTTTGGTAGCCGATATAGGCTACATAAATTGATCCTGGTATCGCAACATATCGTAGTAACTGGGGATAAATTTCTATTACCTGATAGAGCCCAAGGCCTATAGCTGCAAGTAACAGTGTAAAGCCTATTGTGGCTCCTGATACAAAGGGCAAGGTGCGGATAAATCCATAATTCACCCCGGAGGAAATGATAACCATATTCACCGGCCCCGGTGTAATGGACATAGCCAGGGAAAACCCAAACATAGCAAGAAGTAGTGACATTCGCTGCTCCTGGCAGTTATCAATTGTTTGGAGACTTTAATGGCCTGGTAGGAAAATGATTAGATACTTAAAACTGAAATATATTGTTTATAAAAATTTACTTACTAAAAAGGGAGAAGGAAAGAATACACTGCGCTCGGGACCCTATGAGGCATGGATGCCGATTAGGAGCTTACAGGGATGTATTTACTGCGTGTCTCGAGTGCGGTGTATTCTTTCCTTCCACCCCAGTAGTAAGTATGGACGAGTGTGCTGCATGAGACTGGATGCCGATTAGGCGCTAACAGCAATATATTCACAGATCTTCGCAAGAGCGGTGTATTCTTTCCTGTTGACCCAGAAGTATCTTTAGAGAATTCATAGGGAGTTGCTATTTTGCTAAAGGATATTCGCTATTTACTGGTGTTTGCCAAGGTTGTGGAAAGCGGCTCTTTTAGAGGCGCTTCTTCGGAACTGGATATTTCTGTCGCCAGCGTTAGTTCCTATGTGGCGAGGTTGGAGGAAAGTCTTGACGTTGCGCTCTTGTATCGCAATACCCGCAAGTTGTCCCTGACCGAAGATGGGGAAAAGATTTATAAAACGGCACAGAATATATTGGATTTGTACGCCGATGGTCTCGGAGAATACAAAGCGCGAGAGGAACGCAGTATCAGTCGGCTTAAAATTGCAACCCCCGCCGTTTTGATCCACAGCCGCTTGCTGAGCAAAATAGTGGACTTTGTCCGACGGGATCTGGGTATTCATTTACAACTTCAATGCAGCGACCAGCACGAGGATGTAATTGGCGGTGGTTTTGACTTGGCAATTCGCCTGGGTAATATGCCTGATAGCAATTTGAAAGCGCGTAAGATATTTGAATTAGAGCGGGTGTTAATTGCCAGTGGCGATATGCTGGATCGCTATGGTTTTCCGGGTCATCCTCGCGACCTTGCAGTCTGGCCCTGGATTGGGCTGACAATGCGGCCCAATCACCGGCAATTTCTACATCGGCAGCAGGGCGAATATGAAGTTAGCTACACCCCGGTAGCGACTGTCGACAGCGTTGAAGCGGCTTATCGACTGACGAGCTGCGGCCTGGGACTATCGGCGCCACCTCGATTTTTAATAAGCGCACAGGATGATGTACAAGAGTTATTACCAGACTGGCAGCTTCCGAATTTACCCGCCTATGCAGTTAGGCCTTCAAACGGAGTCTCCGAAGGTCCTATACAGAAACTGATTGATTATTTGGCCGATAGTGATACCCAGCTGGCCGCCTGCCATCCTCGTGATTTAACGCAAAAGCTAGCTGCAGAAGCGGTTGATTGATTGTCCCGGAAGGTTCTCAATAGCTCGGTAGAGGCCTCTGCCGTCAAGGTTGGTCACTTGCGGGCAGAGGTTCTTTTATTCATGGGGGAATTTAAAACCTTACTGCGGAATAAATTCCTGAACCATATTTATTTGGGCATTACTGCTTATTTCTACCGGATCTTGCTTTACCGGAGTTGACTCCATGGATGTGTCTTCAGAGGCATTAACTGTGCGAATAATACTGGCGATTTCTGGTTTGCAGGAACCGCAGCTGGTACCGCAGCCAAGAGTTTCACCCAGTGCTTCGACAGTGTTAATGCCCTGGGCGATAGCCTCCTCTATCTGTGGCCGTGAAACCTGGAGGCAGGTACAAATCATCTTCACACCGGGCTTTATGGGATGAAGCAGTTGCCCCGGTGATTCCGGCAAGGGAGTGGCCAGGTAGTTTTCCAGGTGCTGTCGGCTGGGTAATTGATGCCAGTCTCTGCCAGAGAAAATCAGCAGTTTTAAGTTATCGTCGTAGGCGATCCAGCGCTGACTTTTAGGGGTAACCAATTCCTGCCAGAATAATTGGGGCTGGTCGACCATTATCTTGGATGCCAGTTCCCGCCCGTGGATAAGTTGGTTCGCGGCAATTTCATAGCGAAAGCCACTTTCCAAGGGGACTCGATACCAGTGCAGGATACTGCTGTCGTTGGGCTGCTGTAACCAATCCCATACTCTATCGGCAGTCTCTTCGGCACAGATCATTGTGGCAAAGTATTCAGCTGCCAGAGGACTGACACTAACGGGAACCTGTTTGAATTCTGGTTGGCCGGAATAGGGATCAATACTGGAGTCCGCCAGGGCGCTGGGCTTGGAATCCTGTGAGAAGGTTTCGCTCCAGTGAATGGGGGCAAAGATCTCCCCGCTTTTTTGTCCTCCGTTGAGGGCGGCGCGGCCGACCATTTTAGATGAGGCGCTGTTTAACCGAACTAATTCCCCATCGTTAACCTGGAAGCGAGCGGCATCCTTGGGGTTTATTTGTATTTCCGGCAGTTCGCTGTGATCGAGTAATTTCCTTACCCGCCCGGTTCGGGTCATGGTATGCCACTGGTCGCGCATACGGCCAGTATTGAGCCATATGGGATAGTCGTCACTGATCTGCTGTTCCGGAGGCTGCGGCGTTATGGGGATAAAGCGCGCACGTTTGTCCGGGGTAAAAAACTGTCCACTGGTGAATAAGCGTTTGCACCCGGCGGGGTGCTCCTGGTTGACCGGCCACTGCACCGGAGCCAATGCATCGTATTCGCTGCGATTGATATTGGCGAGTGCGGAGATATCGAAAGCCCTGGAGCCGTGGTTTTCGAAGCCGGAAAGCTGGGCGTGCTCACGAAAAATATCGGCGGGGTGTGAATAATTAAACTGATCCCCATAGCCCAGATGTTGGGCCAGCCCGCACAGGGCTTGCCAGTCGTGGCGAGCTTCTCCCGCAGGGGATAAAAATCCACGCTGCCGAGAGATACGTCGTTCTGCATTGGTGACAGTGCCGTTTTTTTCTCCCCAGCCCGTTGCAGGAAGTAGCAAATCGGCACAGCGAGCGGTATCGGTATTGGCAATGCAGTCGGAGACAATAACCAACGGGCATTTCTGTAGTGCGGCTTTGACTCTATCGGCTTCGGGCATACTGACGGCGGGGTTGGTAGCCATAACCCAAATGGCTTTAATTTTTCCGCTTTCTACCGCGCGGAACATATCCACAGCCTTCATTCCCGGCTTGGTAGCAATTTGATCGGAATTCCAGAATCGTGATACCCGGTCAATATCCTGCTCGTTAAACTCCATATGCGCGGCGAGGGTATTGGCAAGTCCGCCCACCTCGCGTCCACCCATCGCGTTGGGTTGGCCGGTAATAGAAAATGGTCCTGCACCAATTTTGCCCACGCGTCCGGTGGCTAAATGGCAGTTTATGATTGCGTTGTTTTTATCAGTGCCGCTGCTGGACTGATTGATTCCCATAGAATAAAAACTAATGGTCTTTTCTGTTGCTGCAAATGCCTGAAAAAATTCCAATAGTTTTTCGATAGATATGCCACAGGTGGCCGCAGTTAATTCTGGTGACCAGTCTTGAGCCGCAGCTAAGGTATCGGCAAATCCCTGTGTATGATTTTTTATGTAGTCGGTATCTAGATAATAGTGCCGGCTGAGAAAACGCAGAAGTCCATTGAATAGTGCCGCATCAGTGCCGGGTTTAATTGCCAGGTGCAGATCTGCCATTTCACTGGTAGCGCTGCCACGGGGGTCGATAACGACAAGCTTTGCAGCACCTGCCTGCATTCGCTGGAATAAGATCGGATGTGTCCAGGCTGCATTGGAACCGATAAGCACGATAAGTTCAGCCTGTTCCAGATCCTCATAGGAACAGGGTACCGCATCGGCACCAAATGCGCGTTTATATCCCACCACCGCAGAGGCCATACAAAGTCGGGAATTGGTATCAATATTGGCAGAGCCAATAAATCCCTTCATTAACTTGTTGGCCACATAGTAGTCTTCGGTGAGAAGCTGACCGGACAGATAAAAAGCTACCGAGTCAGGGCCATGGTCGCGAATTGTCTGCTTAAAGGCATCGGCCATATAAGAGAGCGCAGTATCCCAGTCACAATCTTTTCCGTGCAGGCGAGGGTGTAGGAGACGGCCGTGTTCGCCCAGCGTTTCGCCGAGCGCAGAACCTTTAACGCACAATTTGCCGAAATTTGAAGGGTGCTGGGAATCGCCACTAACAGTAATCGCTGTAGTATTTGCGCGCTCTTCCCTGTTAACCGAAACCCCACAACCGACACCACAATAGGGGCAGGTAGTGCAGGAGCGGTGCGCGCTCAGAAATTCCTGTACTGCCATTACTGTAGCTTATTGTTGCCGATGTAAACCGTGTTCCCACTAAATGCCAGCGGGTAGGTGGCAAGCTTGATATCGCTGTCTTCCATGCAGACTCCATCGCTAAGGCGGAAATGGTTTTTATACATTGGGGAAGCAATGGTTAATTCCCCTTCCAATTCCGCAATAATTCCTCTTGCAATCACACCAGCTTGTGCGATTGGGTCCCAGTTGTCAACGGCATAAAGCTGTTGTTCCTGGTCGGGTAAAAAAAACAGGGCGATGCTTCTTTGATAGACAGTTTTAGTCACTGTATTCAAAGCCTTCGTTGGGTATACGGAGGTATCGCCCCAAAGCGCACATACCCCAGAGTTGGTGACCAAATCTGATCGCTGACAGATTGGAGACCATTGGGGGTGGGTTATGGCAACTGAATTTGAGGGAGTTTCTTGCAGGGCAGCCAGGCTCATAATAATTTCCTCACAATGGATGGAAAGGATTCAAAAGCAATTTATTAATAAAGGTATAACTGGCGGCTTGCGCCGCCGGGAGAAGCTTTAGGCGGATTCGGCTGTTTCCACTAGCTCGTCAGTGGTTGCCGGACGCGGTTGTCCACGCTCCTTAACGAAAACAATCTTTTCATCGGTTTCGTTGCTATTGACGAATTGACGGAAGCGCTTGAGTTTTTCCGGATCGTTAATGGCTGTTTTCCATTCGCACTGGTAGGTGTCTACTACTCGGGCCATCTGGACTTCCAGCTCGGCACAAATCCCCAGCTTGTCATCGATAATGACTTCGCGCAGGTAATCCAGGCCGCCGTCAAGATTTTCCAGCCACACAGATGTGCGTTGTAATTTATCGGCGGTGCGCACATAGAACATCAGGAAACGGTCGATATAGCGGATAAGAGTTTCGTCATCCAGGTCGGTGGCGAACAAATCTGCATGGCGGGGGCGCATGCCACCGTTGCCACAAACAAATAGATTCCAACCTTTTTCAGTGGCAATAACCCCGACATCTTTGCTTTGAGCCTCAGCGCATTCACGGGTACAGCCGGAAACAGCCATTTTTATTTTGTGTGGAGAACGCAGTCCCTTGTAACGATTTTCTACTTGAAGGGCCATTGAAACGCTGTCCTGAACCCCAAAGCGACACCAGGTGCTACCAACACAAGACTTAACCGTGCGCAGGGATTTGCCGTAGGCATGGCCGGTTTCAAATCCGGCATCAATCAGTTCTCGCCAAATTTCCGGTAGCTGCTCCAGGCGCGCGCCAAACAAGTCGATACGCTGGCCACCGGTAATTTTGGTATAGAGGTTGTAGCGTTTGGCCACTTCGCCGATCACTATTAATTTTTCCGGTGTGATCTCGCCGCCGGGAATACGCGGGACTACAGAATAGCTGCCGTTTTTCTGCATATTCGCCATGAAAGTATCGTTGGTGTCCTGTAAGCCGACGTGAGTCTGCTCCAGAATATGTTCATTCCACAGGGAGGCAAATATGGATGCGGCTGCAGGTTTACAAATTTCACAGCCGCGCCCTGAACCGTGTTTGCTTAATAATTCACTAAAGGTTTTTATTTCTTCCACCTGGATAATGTGGAATAACTCCTGGCGGGAGAAGGGGAAGTGCACGCATAAGTGATTGTTCACTTCCATGCCGAGCGCCGCTAGCTCTTCATCGACAATATTTTTCAGTAGCCCAGCACAACCACCGCAACCTGTAGATGCTTTTGTTACATCCTTAACATCAGCCAGTGAGTGGCAGCCACCGGCAACGGCGTCGATAATCTGGCCTTTACTTACATTGTGGCAGGAACATACGGTAGCCGAAGCGGGGAGTGCAGCAGCACCCAGCCCGGGAGCTGCGCCATCGGTTGCCGGTAAAATTAATTGTTCCGGGTGTTCGGGCAGATCAATATCGTTGAGGTGATATTGCAGCAGGGTATCGTAGTCATCCGTATCTCCTACCATTACCGCGCCCAGGAGCTTTTTTCCCTCGCTATCGGTGATCATACGTTTGTAAACACCGCTCTGCTCGTCTACAAAAGTAATAGCGGCAGCGCCGTTGGTGCGACCATGGGCATCGCCAATAGAACCGACCTGTACGCCCAGGAGTTTCAGCTTGGTGCTCATGTCAGCACCGTTAAAACTTTCCTCTCCACCGGTCAGTTGAGCGACAGCAGTACGCGCCATGCTGTAACCGGGAGCGACCAGGCCAAAAATTTTCTGATCGTAAAGCGCGCATTCGCCGATAGCGAAAATATTCGGGTCTGAAGTACGGCAGTTGCTGTCAATTACGATCCCGCCGCGTTCGCCAACTTCCAGCCCGCTGGATTTTGCCAGTTCATCCTGGGGGCGAATGCCTGCGGAGAAAACAATCATATCGGTAAGCAGTTCTTTATCTCCCTTGAACTGCATACGCAGGCGGCCGTCTACTTCTTCAATCAATTCCGTGGCGGTACTGGTGTGTACCTGAACCCCGAGTGCTTCAATTTTTGTTCTTAATAGGGCTGAACCACCTTCATCCAACTGAGTGGCCATAAGGCCTGGGGCGAACTCGACAACGTGGGCTTCAAGTCCCAGGGCTTTCAGGGCATTGGCAGCTTCCAGGCCCAGTAGGCCACCGCCGACAACTACACCACTTTTTGCACTGGCGGCAATCGAGCGAATGGAATCGAGATCTTCCAGGGTTCGATATACAAAGCAGCGCTGGTGTTGATGGCCGGGTATTGGCGGAACAAAAGGGTAGGAGCCGGTGGCAAGTATTAATTGGTCGTAAGAGTGGCTGGCTCCACTTGCCGCAGTAATTGTTTTATTGTCCCGATCAATTTGCACCACCTTGTCATTGAGCAGGATATTAAAACCCCACTGCTGATACTGCTCCAAGTTTCCCATGGACAGGTCTTCAGCTGTGCGTCCGGCAAAGTATTCGGAAAGGTGGACCCGGTCATAAGCGGGACGGGGCTCTGCACAGAATATGGTGATATCAAACTGGTTGGCGTATTGATGGTTGGCGAGCTGTTCCAGGAAATGGTGCCCGACCATACCGTTGCCAATCACAATCAGCTTTTGAGGTTTAACATTTGCCTTCATTTACAATCCTGCCGTCTCAATTCGTTTTATTCGGCAGGAAGAGAGCCCGTCTGAAATGGCAAGGGCGTCTCCTCTTCTGCCGAAGAGTACAGGCGCCGTTGCCTCGTAATGGGGGAATAATTTGTTGGTAATTAAATACATTCAATCTCTATGCCAATTTTATTTTTAGTAATAAAGGGGGTTTGGCCTGATTGTCCACAATTTTTGCGACAAAGTGGTGCATTTAATTAATTTTCTGCGCTGTAAATGTGCTTATTCAAATCTTATGTATTAGCGCCAAAAGAAGTAGAGCAGATGAGAGAGCAGTAGAATTAAAGTTAGTAGCTGCCAGACAAGAACCGGATTTCTTTCTAGCAGGGGACGGCTTTGGGGGGCTTTAAAATCTGGGCTGGGAGATTGCAGATCCTGGATAAATTCTGACAATGCGTTGTAGCGCTTTTTAGGATCAGGAGCACAAGCCTTTTGTAGAGCGCTATCAATCCAGTAGGGAATATCTTTGCGGTGTGCGGATGCGCGAGTAAAGCGCATTTGGTTATAGTTCTTTAAACGGTAGTGGTAGCTACCAAAGCGCTCGGGATAGGGATATTTGCCCGTGAGTAATTCATAAGCAATGATTCCCAGGGAAAAGATGTCTGATCGATGGCTGGCGCTATCCCCAAAAAAGAATTCTGGAGCTGTATAATTCTTACTGCCGGGTGCTGTTTCACCAGATAGATGTAATTGCTCTCTGAGCCCTGGGCCATCGGCACCACCGAGATCAATGATTGCCAGGCGCCCGTCGTTGCGCATCATAATATTCTCTGGCTTGAGATCGCCGTGAACGATCTCCAACCGCTGTAAACTTCGCAACGCACTAACCAGTTGTGCCATTAGCTCCCGCACTTGGGGAATTTGAGGTTGTGGATGTAATTGCATCCACTGACGCAAAGTCTGTCCTTCGATATATTCGAGAATATGATAGAGACAGTGCCTTTCAGAAGTCGGAGCAAAAACTTTAATAATTCCTGGGTGGGAGATTCGTCGCCCGGTCCATTCCTCAGCAATAAATCGTTCGATGTAGTGGGGGTCATCACAGAAATTAACTGAGGGAGTTTTTATCACCCGCAATACTTCGGTATTGAGGTCTCGGGCCAGATAGAGATGGCTGCGGCTGCTGGCATGTAATTCCTGTAAAACAAGGAAATTGTCGAGCTTTTGGCCTGGGCGCAGGTCAGGTGCGAACGGGAGTTCGCGATTGCGCATAGCCAATTCATCGCATTGGGGCAGCCCTACATAATTTATCCGGCAAGTGACAGCAGTCAGGTTATCGGTGGAGCCCGCTGTCAGAGCAGCATCAATAAGCCCTTGTGGGGTTGAACTGGAAAAATTAAGCAATAGCTCAATTAACTCTGTCTCAGGCAGAAAATCGTGAATCCCATCGCTACTCAGCAGGAAAATATCCCCGGGTTGCAATTCCTCACAGCGGTAGTCCACTTCAATATGAGCATCCATTCCCAGGGCGCGGCTCAAAAAGGTGCGTCCAGGTCCGAGGCTGTGGCTGTGATCGCTACTCAAGCACTCTAATTTCCTGTCGCGGAGTCGGTAGATCCGGGAGTCGCCGATGTGAACCAGATGTGCGCTGGTGCCTTTGAAAATAACGGCAGAAAAAGTGGTCAGCCAACCCCGTTTAATTTCGGCACTGCCGCCACTCTGTCGAAATAGCCAGCTATTGAGCGAGTGCAAAACCCGCGCAACAGCGTGCTTTGTCGACCAGGTTTGCGGGGTGCTGTAATAATCGGAAAAGAATCCATTGATGGCAGCGCGGGCTGCTTCACCGCCGGCTTCTGCATTGGCAACACCGTCGGCTACTGCCGCAAGGCTGCCGTGGCGCTGTAATTCAGCGCCTTCGGGAAGCCGCACTGCGCAGGCGTCGTCATTGTGTTGGCGAAGTCCGGCGCAGGAGGCAGTGAACAGTTGCAGGGCATCTTCTTTATTGTCCTGCGAACTGTCACTAGCAGCGAGCCCGGATTCTATTGTGCTCGCTGCAGTGGGTAGATCGTTATTAGGCAACATCGATCATGGATACGCTGCCATCGGGGTGTACTTCTGCCATTTGTCCCTCCGGTTCTTCCAGTAGAAGCAGGGCGGCAAAGCCGAGCAATGCGGTAGCGCAGATTACCAGGAAAAAGGCCTGGTAAGACACCATGCTGAGAACGGTGAGATAGAAAACGGCTCCGACATTGCCGTAGGCGCCAGTCATGCCGGCAATCTGCCCGGTTAGGCGGCGTTTGATTAAGGGCACCACTGCGAATACAGCGCCTTCACCAGCTTGCACAAAGAAGGAACAGGCCATGGCAGCGGCGACCGCCAGGTACAGGGGCCATTCGGCATCGATCATGCTCATAGTGAAGTAACCCAGAGCCAGGCCAGCGGTGAGGATCAGCAGGGTAGGTTTGCGGCCCCAGCGGTCGCTAATCAATCCGCCGGCAGGGCGTGACATGAGGTTCATAAAGGCATAGGCGGAGGCCAGCAAGCCAGCTTTTACCGGGTCCAGTGTAAAGGTCTCGGAGAAGAACAGGGGCAGCATGGAAACCACAGCCAATTCGGAACCGAAAGTCGCGAAGTAGAGCAGATTCAAAACTGCTACTTGCTTAAACTTATAGCGGTGTACCGGTGCTGGTGGGTTGCTGAGTACTTCACGGTTAATACTGTAGGTTTTATACGCGTCCAGAAGGTACAGTAGTACCAGACCTGCATAGATCAGGTTGGCAGTAAGGTTGGATATTAATGCAACGCCGCTAGATAATTTCCAGGTTAGCAGAGCCAGTGCCGCATACATGGGCACTTTCATCACCAGAAGCAGGATAAAATCCCCGGGACTGGTGACTTCCATAGCACCAATTTTTTTTGGCTTGAAATAGGTTGACCCCTTGGGCGTATCAGTCACAGAGAAGTAATAAATTACGCTGTAAACCAGTGCGATTGCGCCGGTGAGGCCAATGGCATAACGCCAGCCGTCGTCACCGCCAAAAAACAGGGCGATAGTGGGCAGGGACATGGCTGCTGCAGCTGAGCCAAAATTTCCCCATCCCCCGTAAATACCTTCCGCGGTACCCAGCTGTCGAGCCGGGAACCACTCGGACACCATTCGGATACCTACAACAAAACCTGCACCAATAAAGCCCAAAAGGAATCGGCCAATGGCTGCCTGCACAAAATTGTCTGCCAGGGCAAAAATAAAGCAAGGCACACTGCCGATTGCCAGTAATAGCGAATAGGTGAGTCTGGGGCCATATTTATCAGTGAGCATCCCGATTACAATGCGCGCGGGAATTGTCAGGGCCACGTTTAAAATAAGTAGGGTTTTGACCTGGTCCGGAGTCAATGAAAGGCTTTTCGCAATTGCCATTAGCAATGGTGCGTGGTTAAACCAGGCAAAGAAAGTGATAAAGAAGGCCACCCAGGTTAGGTGGAGCACTTTTATCTTCCCGCGGAACGAGAATAGATTGAGTGAGTCACTGGACATGCGCATTTCCTTTGTTTGCTAATTCCGCAGGCACAAAAAAAGCCCAAAGCTGCAGCCGCTTGACTGCAGACGATGGACTTCGTTGCCCGTTATATTCGGTGAACAACCGCTTCACCGCGCTGATGCGCCTGAGGGAAGGCAATTGCATCATCGAATTATTTCCATTCAATTAATGTGCCACTATTTTTTTGCGAGCAGGAAATCCACCGTTTGCCGGTAGAGGTCTGGACGATAGGCTTCTGCTGCACGAAGTGTCGAGCTCCCCAGATCTGAATACATCTCCAGTAGCTGCCGTGCTTTTTCCTGAGTTGGACGCCCACAGTCGTTATCAATATGGGCAAAGAGGTGCCAGCCGGGATTGGCGAGGATTTCCCGGTCCCGATGGTAGAGAATCTGGTCATTGAGAGAGCGTTGAATCAGCTCCTCAGGCAGGTTGAGGTATTGCCCCAGGGACAAGAGCTTGGCAGCTTCGGCTCTGTTTGCGCGTGCGGCAAGCCAGGTACAGGCTTTGAGAAGAGCGGCCCTTAGGGCCAGGTGGGTTGCAGGGTTGGCTTGATGCCAGCTTTCAGTGACTGTCAGCACTTTTTCCGGCATAGCTGGCAGCAGTGTATTACAGGCTGCAATGACCACTCCGGACCCTTTGTGGGCGGCCAGGGAGTTCCAGGGTTCGCCTACACAATAGCCATCGATAACGCCACTGTGGAGGTTTTCCAGCATTTGTTCAGGCGGTAATACCACCAGTTTTATATCCCGGTCCGGGTCGATATCGACGGAGCGCAACCAGTACCTTAATTGCAAGCTATGGCTTGAAAATGGATAAACTGTGGCGAGTCTGACAGTAGGAGGGTGTTTATTGCCATGCAGATAGCGCTTAAGTGCCAAGGCGATATCACTTTGAGAGTCACCTTCACAGTAATTTTGCAGGCGTTCGAATAATTCTGCGGAAAGGGTAATAGCGTTACCGTTGCAGCTGAGAATTAACCCACTTAACAAGCGTTCGTGGCAATTGGGTAAAGCTTGTTCCAGTGTCAGGGGCATAGGAGCGAGCATTGCTGCAGCATCTGCCTTGCGCGCAATTAACTTGTCTCGCAGGGTGGCCCAGCTTGTTTCTTTTTGCAGCTGTACTTTTAATCCATGTTCTTGGAAGTAGCCTAGTTCCTTGGCGACAATCAGCGGTGCGCTGTCGGTCAGGCGCAGGTAAAGCAGTTTGATGGTCTTTTTTTCCGGGCACAGAAGGGCTGACATCGGTACTCTAATGCTCTTTCTGAAAATATTGGATAACTTGCTCGGCAACTGTATGGATGGTTGAGTTGCTGTTCATCGCGAGATTGCGCAAGGTCTTATGGGCATCCTCTTCACTGAGGTTCTTCTTGGCCATTAATAGCCCTTTGGCCCGCTCGATCGCTTTTCGCTCTGTGAGTTGCTGCTGGGTGCGCTCGAGAGACTGACGCAATTGCTGGAAATGTTTAAATTGTGCCATAGCGATTTCTATCGCTGGTGCCACGCGCTCAGGAGTCATTCCCTCGGCCATATAGGCGCTTACCCCGGAGTCGACCGCGCGGCTAATGAAGTCTGCGTTGCCGCTACTTGAAAACATGGCCACCGGAGTCGGCGCCTCACGATTAACTATGGCCAGGCTTTCCAGGATATCCCTGTCCGGGGATTCGATATCTATCAACACAATATCCGGACGGTATTTTTCCACCTGGAAGAGGAGGCCTTCGGCACTGTTGATCTGGGCGAGAATGCTGTAGCCAGCAGCACGTAATCGCTCACAAACCAAGTGGGCGCGCTCGGGACTGTCATCGACCAGCATGATTCCAGGGCTTGGATTAGTCACAATTTACTGCGGCACTCATCTAATAATTTTTATTGGGCTTTACCAACTTTTAATCAATAGTTGTGCCAAATACGCAGAGGTGGGGGAGTGGATGTATGTCTCTAATTCCATGAGATAAATCTGATGTTACTGCTTTTTCCTGGTGCGACATTCTGCGGATATTGTTTTTTTTGCACAAGTAGGGGGCTAGTACATATTTTTCAGGCAGAAAAGTGTGACTTGGTACTATGGAAGCAAAATCATCTGCACATTTGTGGTTTGCGTGAATAGACTGTCACATGGCGCGTTATTTTTTGTTATAAACGTAATGTGGCATCCGTATTCGTCGATAATATTTAACTAACATGATGTATTTGGTGATCTATTTTTGGTTATTAAAAATAGTCAGTTACCCCTAAATTTTTGTAGTTTCTGTTTATTTGCAGGTGCTTGCTCTACCGTGGGGATTCTTTTGGATTGAAAATTCATAGTGAATTGATCGGTGAGGCCATTCAAAAAGGAAAATCCCTTATATTTTGGATAAACAAATAGCAATTTAACTTCAGGGAAAAGGTTTCGAGCGAGACTAATTTTTGCTTATTTCTCTCAGGTCTATATAGCCAATTCAGGATATATAGTCTTATTAATTTCACCAATTACGGCTATCAGGTTATCCCCCTTTTCATCCCCTTTGACGACGTTTACACTCGATCTGTTTATAAATTGGGCAATCCAATACTTTTTGAGGTAGATGTAGCTGTAAGTTCATAAAATCAACTAAGAGGGGCACGGCGGTGATTATAGCCATACCTAGAGAGACCGCAGAGGGAGAAGCACGTGTTGCAGCGACTCCCGATAGCGTAAGACGATTACGCGATTTGGGTTTTTCCGTAGCGGTGGAGAAGGGGGCTGGTAACAGGGCCAGTTTTACTGATGAAGCTTATGCTGAAGCCGGTGCAGAAATCCGTGAGGATATGCAACAGTGCCTGGCTGATGCGGGCATAGTATTAAAAGTACAAGCACCAACTGATCAAGAGTTGGCCCTGATTCCCAAAGGGGCTACGCTGATCGCCTTTCTGAAGCCGGCACAAAATGCCGAGTTCCTACAGAAGCTTGCCGAGCGCGATATCAATGCGCTAGCGGTCGAGTCGATTCCAAGAATTTCCCGCGCGCAAAAAATGGATGCGCTCAGCTCCATGGCAAATATTGCCGGCTATCGTGCGGTTGTGGAGGCTGCCCACAATTTCGGTCGCTTCTTTACAGGGCAGATCACGGCAGCAGGAAAAATTCCCCCGGCAAAAGTACTTGTTATTGGTGCTGGTGTAGCGGGGCTCTCTGCAATAGGTACGGCAAAAAGCATGGGAGCTATAGTGCGGGCCTTCGATACCCGCGCTGAAGTACGTGAGCAAGTGGAGTCCATGGGGGCTGAATTCCTCACCGTAGAAATTGAGGAGGAAGGCTCGGGCTCCGGTGGTTACGCCAAGGTGATGTCGAAGGAATTTATTGATGCTGAAATGGCACTGTTCCGCGAGCAGGCCAAAGAAGTGGATATTGTGATTACCACTGCCTTAATTCCGGGGAAACCCGCTCCGAAATTATGGCTTGCAGATATGGTCGACAGTATGCCTAAAGGTTCTGTCGTCGTGGATTTAGCAGCAGAAATGGGCGGTAACTGTGACTATACGGTGGCTCATGAAAAAGTGGAGCAGAACGGCGTCACTATTCTTGGTTATACCAATCTGCCCAGTCGAGCAGCGGCACAATCCTCGCGCCTGTATTCAACCAATCTCGCTCACCTGCTTGGGGAGCTAACTCCAGAGAAAGATGGTGAGGTTAATCTCAATTTTGAAGATGAAGTGATTCGTGGTGCCACAGTGGTTAAATCCGGTGAGATTACCTGGCCTCCACCCGCACCAAAAATTTCGGCTCAGCCCAAGCCATCGGTGAAAGCCACTGAGGAAGTGAAAATTGTTGAGGAGAAAGCTGAGAAACGAAAATCTCCCGTATCTATTTTTGCATTTTGGGCGATCGCGGCAATCTTATTGCTGTGGTTGGGGCGCGTGGCACCTCCTGATTTCGTCTCGCACTTTACCGTATTTGTTCTGGCAATATTTGTTGGCTGGCAAGTGATTTGGAATGTTACTCATGCGCTACACACTCCGCTAATGAGTGTTACTAATGCAATTTCCGGCATAGTGGTTGTTGGTGCGTTAGTGCAGCTTGGGATTGCCAATTCGGGTTTGGTGAGCCTGCTTGCTTTCATCGGCGTGTTGGTGGCCAGTATTAATATATTCGGTGGTTTCTTTGTGACCTACCGTATGTTGAAAATGTTTCGCCGGTAAGGGGAGGAGAGAGTGATGAACGGTATGATTGCAATGGCTTATCTCTTCTCGGCAGTGATGTTTATCTTGAGTCTGGGAGGTTTATCCAGTCACGAAACTGCGCGCAGGGGAAATATTTACGGCATGGTGGGAATGGCAGTTGCCATTATCGCCACTATTGCTGGAGTGGCCGCCGGGGCTTACTGGATGGTCGCCATCGCCATGATCGTCGGCGCGGTGATTGGTTTGGCACTGGCCAAGCGTGTAGCTATGACTCAAATGCCACAAATGGTTGCTTTGCTACACAGCTTCGTCGGCTTGGCTGCGGTATTAATTGGTTGGGGCGGTTTCCTCGATCCAGTTGTGGAGTTACACGGAGCTGCTCATGTTGTCCACAGCACTGAGATATACCTGGGTGTATTTATTGGGGCAATTACCCTGACCGGTTCTTTGGTTGCTTTTTGTAAGTTGCAGGGATTGGTTTCCGGGAAACCATTAATGCTACCGGCCCGGCACTGGCTTAACTTGATTGCCATTTTGGCCTGTATTGTTCTGGGTGTGTTGTTTGTACCGGCAGATGTGCATGCGGGTACGGTTATTAACTTGCTGTTAATGACCTCAATTGCATTGCTGTTAGGTATTCACCTTGTGGCGGCTATTGGCGGCGCTGATATGCCGGTGGTTATATCCATGCTGAACAGCTACTCCGGTTGGGCCGCTGCCGCTACCGGATTTATGCTGGGCAATGACCTGTTAATTGTAGTGGGCGCCCTGGTGGGTTCTTCCGGTGCCATCCTGAGTTACATCATGTGCCGGGGAATGAACCGCTCTTTTATCAGCGTTATTCTCGGTGGATTTGGCTCTGATGGTGGTGAAGTGTCCGATGAGGAAGTCGATGGTGAAGTAATTGCCATTGATCAACAGGAGCTTGCGGATGAACTGGATGCGGCGGACAGTATCATTATTGTTCCCGGATTCGGAATGGCGGTTGCCCATGCCCAGCAGGCGGTTAGTGACTTGACTGATCGTTTGAGAAAAGCGGGCAAAACAGTGCGCTTTGGTATTCACCCGGTAGCTGGACGTCTTCCCGGACATATGAATGTGCTCTTGGCCGAGGCTAATGTGCCCTACGATATCGTTCTGGAAATGGATGAGATTAATCCAGACTTTCCCGCTACAGATTTGGTTTTGGTGATCGGTGCTAACGACACGGTAAACCCGGATGCAGTGGAAAAACCGGGCTCGCCAATCGCAGGTATGCCGGTATTGGAAGTTTGGAAGGCCGGTAAGGTTGTTATCCTTAAGCGCTCTATGGCTTCCGGGTATGCGGGAGTTGCTAACCCACTGTTTTACAAAGAAAACTCACGCATGCTGTTCGGTGATGCAAAAGATAGTTTGCAGGGGGTTTTGGGTAAAGTCGGCAATTAGTTGCTGACTCGGGTTATTAATAGTAATTAACCTGTTTTGTACTGAAAGGCCTGGTGGGGTACAAATTGTGATGTGCCTCTTCAGGCCTTTCTGTATTTTGGTTTAGCAATTTCTTTTGATGAAAAACTTGGTTATCGAACCCTTTTTCAAATAGTGGTAGGCTCCACCGCTTTACATATCTTTACTAATAAAAAGGTTAATAGGAGTTTGGGGATGGAAATCCGTCTACGTAAGCTAGCTTTAGCAGGGGTTGTTACTCTGGGAGCTTTAGGCTTGGCAGCCTGTGGGGGAGGCGGAGGTAGCTCTGACTCTGATAGTGGAGATGGTTCTGAGACGCCAACTGCCGTTGGCGGCACTTGGGAAAAGGATAACTTTCTGCCTGTCTCAACTTATGCGAGCCGGTGTGTTGCTCCCCGTAGTGGCACAGACCCAGCAACGGGTTCAGCTTATGCTGATGTAGCGGGCACCCGCGAGGACGAGAATAACTGGCTGCGCTCAATGAGTAATGAGCTCTACCTATGGTACGACGAGATTGAAGACCAGGATCCAGCGAGCTTCGATGATTCTTTAGCTTATTTCGAAGAGCTAAGAACTTTCGCTCTAACTCCCTCCGGTCGAGAAAAGGACCGCTTCCATTATACGGTTCCGTCAGATGAGTGGTATTCACAAACTGAATCTGGTGTGTACGTTGGTTATGGTGTCCAGTGGGCCCTACTTTCCGATAAGCCGCCACGTAAAGCGGTAGTCGCTTATCTGGATGAGGAAAACGGTGGTAATCTGCCGGATATTATCACCCGCGGTGCAGAAGTTATCAGTGTGGACGGCGTTGACCTGGCTTATGGTGATGATGTCGATACCTTAAATTACGGTATGTGGCCGGAAAACGATGGTGAGTCCCATGTATTTGAAATAAGACCTTTGGGTTCTTCAACGATTGAGACTGTCACTTTGGTTGCATCACCAGTGCAATCAGATCCTGTTCAATATGTTAAAACGGTGGACACAAATTCGGGCCGCAAAGTCGGATATATGTTGTTCAATGATCATATTGCGACAGCCGAAGCGGAATTGATTGATGCTGTCAGCGAGCTTGAGTCTGAGTCTGTTGACGATTTAGTACTAGACCTTCGTTATAACGGTGGTGGTTACCTCGATATCGCTGCAGAGTTAGCTTATATGATCGCAGGTGATAATACTGCGGGACAGGTATTTGAAACGTCCCAATTTAATGATCAACACCCGGAAACAAACCCTGTTACCGGAGCGCCATTGGATGGGACTCCATTCTACTCGACCGGTCTGGGCTTTGTTGATGAGTCTTTATACGGGGAAGAATTGCCGACTTTAAACCTGTCGCGACTGTTTGTCTTAACCAGTGAAAATACCTGCTCAGCCAGTGAGGCCATTATCAATGGCTTGCGCGGAATTGATGTAGAAGTTATTCAGATCGGTGAGACTACTTGCGGTAAGCCTTACGGTTTTTACCCCCTGGATAACTGTGGCACTACTTACTTCACAATTCAGTTCTCCGGTGTGAATGCAAAAGGCTTTGGCGATTACTCCGATGGTTTTGTACCCAATGGTAATTATGGAACTGATGCCGATTTGCCCGGGTGTGTGATTGGGGATGACTTTGACAATCTCCTGGGTGATGCTGATGAAGCGCGGTTTGCCACTGCGTTGAATTACATTGAGACTGGCGAATGTGGAGATATTGCGGTTAGCGCATTCTCCATTTCCGGTGAAAGCGAGGGTGCCCCCGCTTTCAATGCACGAGTGACCAAGGAAGTCTCTCGCAGTAACCGCATAATGGTGAAATAAAATGAAAAAGGCAGCTTTGGCTAAACTTTGTGGTTTTGCATTGGTGTGTCTTGGCTGCTCCTCCCAGCAAAATATTGAAACTGCACAACCGGCACTGTTACAGGAAACGAGCCCGGAGATTCAGGGCAAGTTGCAGGTGGCAGTTTCGCAAGCGCTGGGCGGGGTTAATGTGACCCTAGGCCCGAGGGTGTTTGTGGACGATACTATTTTGGTGATTGAGAATGATCCCAAAAAGATGGCTCTGATTGGCCGGGATATGGGGCGGCCGATCAAGTTTCAATTAGTCGGCAATGGTGAGAAGTGCTGGTTGAGGCGACTGTCCAATGGAGAATCCTGGGAGTTGCCTGTGATGTGTAAGCCTGTTTCCACTGGTTGAGAAAAGAAAGGGGAGCATTAGCTCCCCTTTTTGTTTAACGCAGCAGGTTGGACTTGCGAATATCCGGCTTCTGCGCCGCACGGAAAATCAGGGCAATCTTGCCGATTTCCTGTACCAGCTCGGATGAGGATTTTTCGCAAAGCTCACCAACGATTTGGTGGCGTACTTCCCGGTCGGCGATCATCAGTTTGACCTTGATCAGCTCGTGGTCTTCGAGTGCACGGTTCAGTTCTTCCATCACCCCCTCGCTCAGCCCATTGCCGGCTACGGTCACGACAGGTTTCAGGTTGTGACCTAGAGAGCGAAGAGCTTTTTTGCGGTCGGCGGTTAAAGGCATACAATACTCCATTACCACTTTGTGGAATTCGATGTGGGAGCGGCCACAGACCGCGATCGTCGCCAGCGTTTGTTCGGCGGACCCGATCGCGGCCAGTGGCCGCTCTTACAATTAAGCTGTAGTGATTGTAGGCATTGTACCCGATGGGCCGATCTAAGAGCAGCCACCGTTGGCTGCGTGAACATTTTAATGACCATTACGTCAAACAGTCCCAAAAAGAGGGCTATCGCTCCCGTGCCAGCTACAAGCTGCAGGAGCTACAAAATAAGGACCGCTTATTCAAGCCGGGAATGACTGTTGTCGACCTGGGTGCGGCTCCAGGGGGCTGGTCCCAGGTAGCGATGGAGTTGGTAGGGCACAAAGGTAAGGTTTTGGCGTCAGATATATTGCCGATGGACCCGCTGGCCGGTGTGGACTTTGTCCAGGGGGACTTTACCGAGGAGTCGGTGCTCAGTGAACTGTTACAGCGCATGGGCGATGAACTGGCAGACCTTGTGATTTCCGATATGGCCCCCAATATGAGTGGGATACGCGATGTTGATCAGCCCGCCTCCATGTATTTGGTGGAACTGGCGGTCGATATGGCCCGGCAGGTACTTAAGCCCGGTGGTGCATTTGTTGCAAAGGTATTCCAGGGAGAGGGTTTCGACGAGTTGATCCGCGACTTGCGTGGGAGCTACAACAGTGTCGTAACTCGCAAACCTGGTGCTTCCCGCCCCCGTTCACGTGAAGTATACGTGGTGGCGCGAGGATTTAAGGGCTGAGAGCGACTGAGAACATCGGCGTATTTCTAGTCTGACTCCCCATATGGTATAAGCGATACCTGTATCGGGGGCGAAGGCTGTTGACCCCCCGCACCTATACTGGTTTTATCCGGTATTGATGTGGCCGGCATTGCCGGAATGAACGGATTTTGATTGCGAAAGCGAGAGGGCTATCCCTTTGAATGATATGGCAAAGAACCTAGTACTGTGGTTGATCATCGCAGCGGTACTGCTGATGGTTTTTCAAAACTTTAAACCGCAGTCACGGGATGAGGCTCTCAGTTACTCCGACTTTGTTCAGGATGTGCAGTCGGGCCAAGTTAAGAACGTGATCGTAGACGGTCTGGTAATCACCGGCGAAAAAGCCGATGGCAGCCGCTTCAAGACTATCCAGCCACAGATTATCGACGATGAACTCACCAATGAGCTGGTTCGCAGCAATGTGCAATTCGTTGGTCGCGAGCCTGAGTCACCGAGTATCTGGCAGCAGCTTCTGGTAGCCAGCTTCCCGATCCTGATTATTATCGCTGTATTTATGTTCTTTATGCGCCAAATGCAGGGCGGAGCCGGCGGTCGCTCAGGTCCTATGGCATTTGGTAAGAGCAAGGCGCGCCTGCTGGGCGAAGACCAGATCAAGACAACTTTTTCCGATGTTGCCGGAGTAGATGAAGCTAAGGAAGAGGTACAGGAGCTGGTCGAGTTCCTGCGCGATCCCACCAAGTTCCAGCGACTGGGTGGCAATATCCCCCGTGGCGTACTGATGTGTGGCCCTCCCGGTACCGGTAAGACCCTGCTTGCCAAAGCAATTGCCGGCGAAGCAAAAGTACCTTTCTTCTCTATCTCCGGTTCTGACTTTGTTGAGATGTTTGTTGGTGTGGGCGCTTCCCGGGTGCGGGATATGTTTGACCAAGCCAAGAAGCAGGCTCCCTGCATCATCTTTATCGACGAGATTGACGCTGTTGGCCGTCACCGTGGAGCCGGCGTTGGCGGCGGTCACGATGAGCGCGAGCAGACCCTGAACCAGTTGCTGGTTGAGATGGATGGTTTCGAAGGTAATGAGGGTGTGATCGTTATTGCAGCGACCAACCGCCCGGATGTACTGGACCACGCCCTGCTGCGCCCAGGTCGCTTTGACCGCCAGGTGTTTGTCGGGCTGCCAGATATTCGCGGCCGCGAACAAATCCTCAAGGTTCATATGCGTAAAGTGCCTATGGACGACAAGGTGAATCCGCAGACTATTGCCCGTGGTACCCCTGGTTTCTCCGGTGCCGATCTGGCCAACTTGGTCAACGAGGCTGCCCTGTTTGCTGCGCGAGCCAATAGACGCACCGTGACCATGGAGGAGTTTGAGCGCGCCCGTGACAAGATCATGATGGGTGCCGAGCGCAAGTCCATGGTGATGAATGAAAAGGAAAAGGTGAATACCGCTTACCACGAGGCCGGTCACGCCATTATTGGTCGACTGGTACCCGAGCATGACCCGGTACACAAAGTAACTATTATTCCCCGTGGCCGGGCTCTGGGCGTCACCCAGTTCCTGCCTGAGGAAGACAAGTACAGCCTGTCCAAGCGCGCGATTGAATCGCAACTGTGCTCCCTGTTTGGCGGCCGTATTGCCGAGGAAATGACCCTGGGTATCGACGGTGTTACTACCGGCGCTTCCAACGACATTGAACGGGCCACTGACTTGGCGCGCAGTATGGTGACCAAGTGGGGTTTGTCCGAAAAGCTCGGCCCATTGCATTACGGCGAAGATGAAAGTGGCCAGCCCGGTCAGGGCAATCCGGTTTCCGGCAAGACTTCCAATGAAATTGATGTGGAGGTGCGCCGTATTATCGATGTCTGCTACGAGCGAGCACAAAAGCTGCTGGAAGATAACCGCGATATTCTTGAAGCGATGAAAGATGCGCTGATGGAATATGAAACCCTGGATGCGGAGCAGGTGGACGATCTTATGGCTCGCCGCAAAGTTCGCGCACCGAGGGATTGGGAAGATAATAACTTCGGTTCTGGTGGAAACAGCCCGACCCAGGATACTGAAACCACAGAGGCCTCAACTGAGGCAGATAAGAGCAATACCGTCGGCGGCCCATTAAACGGCCACTGATTCTCCGAAGCGACTAACTGGACAAAACCAAATGCCGGGTTGGGGATAGGGCGATAGCCTGTTCCGATCCGGCATTTTTTTATTTCAGCCAATGAAAATTATTTGTGGTAACCACATCCTAGATCTCTCCCAACCGGTGGTTATGGGGGTTCTGAATACAACGCCCGACTCCTTTTCCGACGGTGGCAGTTACTATGCCTCCGGTAGCCTGGACTTGACCCTGGCTTTGCAGAGAGCAGAACAGATGCTCTCTGAGGGAGCGAAAATCCTGGACATTGGCGGAGAATCGACACGCCCTGGCGCATCGCCGGTCACCGAGCAGCAGGAGCTGGATCGGGTAGTGCCGGTGGTGGAGGCAATCAAAGCGAACTTTGACGTGATTATCTCTGTCGATACCAGTACCCCGGCAGTGATGCGTGAGTCAGCTGCGGTAGGGGCGGGACTGATCAATGATGTTCGCGCCCTGGAGCGCCCGGGTGCACTGGAAGCAGCCGTCGAGAGTGGCTTGGCGATCTGTCTGATGCATATGCAGGGTCAGCCCGGCACTATGCAGAATGATCCGTCTTACACTGATGTTGTAGAGGATGTCGCCAGGTATTTGCAGAAACGGGTCGATCTCTGTATCGATCTGGGGGTGACACGTCACCGGCTCATTCTCGACCCAGGTTTTGGCTTTGGCAAAACCGATGAGCACAATTTGACGTTGTTGCGTAATTTGTCGCAGCTGGCGCCGGCGGATATGCCCATACTGGCAGGCTTGTCGCGCAAGTCGATGATCGGCCGCCTGCTCGATCGAGATGTAGATGGCCGACTCCCCGGTAGCCTGGCCCTGGCCATGTTGGCTGCGCAAAAAGGCGCAAGAATTTTACGTGTCCACGATGTTGCGGAAACCGTGGATGTGTTGCGTATGCAGCAATTGGTTTGCAGCGAAATTTGATGAGTGATGTCTTACAGAGACCTTAAGCCGCAGGGTCCTGTTCTGGTTTTCCGACAGAACAGAAGAGCGGCGAAGTACACAATTGAGAAGCGTTATGGAAAGAAAGTATTTTGGCACTGATGGTATTCGTGGTCGCGTTGGCGAGGGAGCAATTACTCCCGATTTTATGCTGCGCCTGGGATATGCAGCGGGCAAGGTACTGGGAAGAATTTCCAAAGCTAAACACCACCGGCGCCCCCGTATCCTTATCGGTAAGGACACTCGGGTCTCCGGCTACATGTTTGAGGCAGCGCTGCAGGCGGGCCTGATTAATGCTGGCGTGGATGTCGCCCTGTTGGGGCCAATGCCGACTCCGGCGATCGCCTACCTGACCCGGACTTTCCATGCCGGTGCAGGCATTGTTATCAGCGCCTCCCATAATCCTTACCACGACAATGGCATTAAGTTTTTCAGCGCTGAAGGCTCCAAGTTACCGGATGAGGTTGAATTGGAGATTGAAGCCGCTCTCGAGCTGCCGATGGAAACTTCCGATGATCTCGGTCGCGCCTATCGAGTTGATGATGCAGCCGCGCGTTACATTGAGTTTTGCAAGGCTTCTACGCCCTGGGGTTTCTCCCTTGAGGGTTTGAAAATTGTTCTCGACTGCGCCAATGGTGCCACTTATCACGTAGCGCCAATGGTGTTTCGTGAGCAGGGAGCAGAAGTCAGCGTAATTGGAGCAGGCCCTGATGGACTCAATATCAATCTAGATTGCGGCTCCACTAAACCACAGCAGTTGCAACGGGCCGTGGTTAAGCGCGGTGCGGACCTGGGCATAGCCTTTGATGGTGACGGGGACAGGGTGTTGTTCGTCGATGCCAATGGGGAATTGGTCGATGGCGATCAGCTGTTGTATATCATTGCCATGCACCAGCATAAATTCCTGGGCGGTTGCAGTGGTGTTGTCGGCACCTTGATGAGCAATTACGGTTTTGAGCTTGCATTGCGCGAAAACAAAATCCCGTTTGAGAGAGCCAAAGTGGGCGACCGCCATGTGCTTGAAAAAATGTCAGCTAATCAGTGGAAACTGGGAGGCGAGTCATCAGGCCACATTATCTGTGCCGATGCTTCTACCACCGGCGACGGTATCATTGCCGCACTGCAGGTACTGCGTGGCCTGTGTGAATTTGATGAGCCCTTGCATCAGCTTAAATCCCGTATGACAATGTTCCCCCAGCACATGATTAATGTGCAACTGGCTCATCGCGATGGTGTTCTCGATCACACAGACGTTAAGGCCATTGTTGTCGATGCAGAACGTCAGCTCGCAGACAGCGGACGTGTGCTGCTGCGGCCATCTGGCACAGAGCCTCTGATTCGGGTAATGGTTGAAGGTCGCGACAGCGCCCTGGTGGAACAGCTGGCCAAAGATATTTCCTCCGTGGTGGAGCGAATTGGAAATAACTGATCTGCTGCGATTTAACCCGTAGTAAATCGGTCCTCTTGGGGCGTAGAAGAAACTCGTATAATTTTGGTTGTATGTTGGCGTCAATGTCGCTAAGATTTGCGCCCCTTGAAGGAGCACACATGCGAACACCGCTAGTAGCAGCAAACTGGAAAATGAACGGCAGCCGCGAGTTTGCCGAACGTTTTTTCACCGAACTCAACCTCGAAGGTGTGAAGTCCGGTGTTGTTGTTTGCCCATCTTTTCCATACCTCGGTTTGGTGGCTGATGCGGCGGAAAAGAGCGGAGGTTTTAGTCTGGGTGCCCAGGACCTTAGCCAGGAGCCCAAAGGGGCGTTTACTGGTGAGGTTTCCGCTAGCATGTTACTGGATTGGAATACCCGTTACGTTATTGTCGGGCATTCTGAGCGCCGTAGTCTCTACGGAGAAACCAGTGAGTTAGTGGCGAAAAAATTTGTTGCGGCCCAAGAGGCGGGACTGGCTCCAATACTTTGCGTCGGGGAAACCCTTGAAGAACGCGAGCAGGAGCGCACTCTCGAAGTGGTTGCAGAACAACTTCAAGCGGTTGCCGACATCATTGATTCGGCTGGCTGGAAGCAGTCCGTGATTGCCTATGAACCGGTATGGGCCATTGGCACCGGAAAAACTGCTACCCCTGATGAGGCCCAAGCCGTACATGCGTTTATTCGCTCGCAGTTGGGAGATTTGGGCGCTGAAGTACAGATTTTATATGGCGGTAGTGTAAAATCCGCAAATGCCAGGGAGCTTTTTGCCCAGGCAGATATTGATGGCGCCCTGGTGGGTGGAGCCTCGCTGGATGCCGGCGAGTTTGCTGAGATTTGTCGCGCTGCTGTCTGAATTGACAGCACGCGGGCTGGCGAATACTGAATAACGGGTTGTTTAGACCCCGGTAGAGAGTTTCCAGAAAATGGAAAAATTGGTATTAGTTGTACACGTTTTGACCGCATTGGGCATTATTGGCCTGATTTTGTTGCAGCAAGGTAAAGGTGCTGAAGCCGGTGCATCCTTTGGTGCGGGCGCGTCTCAGACAGTTTTTGGCAGTCAAGGTAGCGGAAATTTCTTTTCCCGCTTGACAGCAATTTTTGCGACGGTATTCTTCGTCACCAGTTTCGGCCTGGCCATCCTGGCTAAGCAAGGTGCAGGCACCAATGTTGATGCGGATCTTCCGCAAATTCCAGCAGCGGTACAGCAAATTGGCCCAGCCGAAGAACTGCCGGCTATCGACAGCGATATCCCGCAGCTCGAAACAGATTTGGAAGCTGGCGATATCCCGCAGATTCCTGCAGACAGCACCGGTTCAGAAGAGCCAGCTGCTAACCAGGAAAGTGAGGAAAAGCAGTAAAAGATTTTTGCCCAGGTGGTGGAATTGGTAGACACGCTATCTTGAGGGGGTAGTGAGCTATGCTCGTGCGGGTTCAAGTCCCGCCCTGGGCACCACATCAAGATCCGAAGAAGTTCGGAATCATCCAGAAAGCCCGGTAAATCCGGGCTTTCTGCTATCTGGAGGGTACACACTCCTCCGCTTTTGTTCGTTGTCATCCAGTGCTATTTGGTGCTACCTGGTTCAATTTAGAACCTGGTAGCACCACCATGGTTTTGACAGATACTCAATCAAACAAGCCAAACCAAGCAATAAGGATCAGTGGCTTACGGATGGACAGGGATTGTGCCTGTTGATCAAATCTACTGGCTCCAAGTATTGGCGGCTTAAATATCGATTCCAAGGAAAACAAAAGACGTTGAACTTGGGTGTTTACCCCTCTGTAAGTCTCAAACAGGCGAGGCAAAAAGTAGCTGAAGCAAAACAGCTGCGACCCTTCAGCACGGAAACGAGTTGAGAAGAACCAAACCAGAGTCAATATTGACCGGAGTTTTACTGCTGTTGCTGAAGAGTGTTGGAACCACCAGAAAGAAACCTGGACAGAGGACCATGCCAACCGTGTATGGACTAGGCTACGAGATAATACCTTCCCTCGAATTGGCCAAAGGCCCATTGACGATCTTCATCCCCAAGATGTAATAGCCATTGTCCGCGATGTTGAAGAGCGGGATGTTATGGGTATTGCGCAACGGGTTTTACAGGATATTCGCCGCGTTTATCGCTATGGGGTTCAGGTTGGCAAGCTTACGCATAATCCCGCGATTGAGTTAACGGGCATTTTGCGTGGCCGAAAAAGTAGCCATTGAGCTTCCCTCCCGCGAGAAGAGTAACCCTGCTTTCTGAAAGAAGTAGACCTCTACCAAGAGTGGGGCAGGGTATTAATCAAGCTCCCTACCCAGTTACTAATTCTCACCTTTGTTAGACCTGGCGAATTACGCTGTGTACGTTGGGAAGATCTCGACTTTAAGCCTGCTCTATGGCGAGTCCCCGGTGAGTGTATGAAAATGGGCACGGATCATATCATGCCGCTGTCTTCACAAGCCCTTTCTGCACTTGTAGAGTTGAAGTCTTTCGCTGGCAATTATTCTTTGCATTTCCCTCTAAGCGGGAAAGGGCTTGGCCGCTGTCCGATTACACTATGCGTAGGGCAAATTTTAAAATGGGCTGGGATGGCTCCCAAGTAGGGGGGAGCTAGAGCAAGCCCCTACGATTTCCATATTGCTGCTACCTCAGCCTTGAATCAGGTCTGCTTTGATTCTGATGTCATTGAAAGGCAACGGAAAGGAATTAGCAGCGAATCTCATTCCTATTCGTTCAATGGATGAGGGAAAAGAGATGATACAGTGATGGGCAAGTTTACTTTGCTGGGATGCGGGTACGGGAGCCGATATTAGCAATACCAAAGTAAGTACCCAAGAAAACCACGGTTTGCTTTCTTGCTTTTAAGTGGGGATAGATCTCTTGGCTTCACTCAATGATTTCATACCTTAAAAGTATGTTTTCTGCGTTAAAGTTCAATGTTGGAAACCTGAGTTTTTATTTTGTCGTTAGGGTATTTAAGCTGCAAAAAATAAAGAGGCACTACTTTATAAGTAGTGCCTCTTGCTTATTAAGGCATAAAACGCAACCGAAATAGATTGTATTTATTGTGCCTCGTGCATGCTTTCCGTGACTTCGACTCGACTTTCAATTGTTAAGCCCGACTGCTTCATGGCATTGAATGCTTCCAGCAAATCGTTGCCTTCTTTAACTTTTAATATGGCAATGTCAGTGCCAGGAAATACCGATACTACTTCCATTCCTGTGGCTTCCGCTACTTCAGATGCAGTAACATTTTTACTTAATAAAATAGTTACATTGCCGGTTAGGGTTGTTAGTTTATTGGTTATTATGTTCCGTACTATTGTACCTTTTCCGACAATATCTGTTGCGGAATCAGTGTCAATATCTACGATGGCGCTTTCACCTTTGGTTGCAATGATTTGTTCTGGTGCAGCAAGAGATAAAGGAACCCTTGTTAGTGAGTGTTCAATCTTAAAGATACCAAATTCAGCATTCTCCTTTGCTTGTGTCGCTTTAACCTGTTTGCTCTCAGTGATAGCTCCTTGCTTAATATCATTTGCCTGTGCTATACCAGATATACACATTGTAGCAGTCAAGATAATTAATTTATTAATCTTCATAGTACTATCCTTCTTATTGAGCGGCTTGAGCAGCACGGCCGAATGTTCTTAATGAAACCCCTTCGAGAACGCTTTCTACAGGGTTATTTATCAGCCCAGTCGGTAGTTCCTCAGTCTCTTCATTTATAACAATTGTAGAGAGATTCTCCGTGTCTACGAACTCTAAATTAGTTTCACCAGTGTCTAGCGCTTTAAAAGTCCAAGTTCCCTTGGCATTTTCACCATAAAATGCATTAGAGAGGAATACGGCACCATTTAGGATATAGCCCATACTGAAGCCATCCGCAGAACTCCAGGAAGGATTCAATAAAGCTTGCTTGGAAGACAACAAGACACTTCTGGTGCCTGAGGGAGAAATTACTTCAAGAGCCAAATCATTCCCTGCTGAACTTAGTGAGGTTTCATTTAAGAGATAGCCCATATCATCATTACGGATATCGAATTCAAACTGCATAGCTTCAATAGTTATATCTTCAGCTACTTCAATTTGTAGGCTGACACCATTTGCACTGTTATCCGGAATGGTCTCTTCCAGCGCAGCTTCGCCAGCTGTCGACCCCAGACCTTGCCACTCAGTGATCACTTGCTCTCCGAGGTCCTCGGAGTAATTCAGGGCCATGTTTACTGCTGCACCGGCATCCACCCGACCAAATCCATATAAGTTATTGAATTGATAGCCTGCTGCATTTTCAACCCAGCCGTCATGAGCAATAAAAGAGTCTTCGCCAATTGTGATCTCAACTGCTTCATTATCAGGATCAATCAAAGTACTTGTTGAGGCCAAAATATGCCGAACATCACGCCAAGTTAAGTCGGGGTTTGCAGATAAGATGAGAGAGACAACACCGGATGTATTAGGTGCTGCAGAAGATGTTCCATTGAAGGTTGAGGTATAGTTACAGCTAGTGTTCTCCGGGTGGCCTGGATAGTTGAATGGGAATTGGCTAGTTACAAAGTCTAAGCCATACACTTCTCCCCAAGCACTTATTGTTCCACCATTAAAGCCAGAGTATCCATTAATGCAGGTCATTTGGTCCGTAGTTACCATGGCGGGAGCCCATCGCCCATACTCCCCCGCTGGGGCTGAGACCATAGTGCTTGCCCCGGCTGTTGAGTAGCTGGTATGTTTGCCATTAGCATTCACTGCTGCAATACCCAAGTAATATGGGTGTGCCTGACTGGATTCAAACGCTGCGTTATGACAAGTTAGGCCTAATGCAACAGCACCATTAACTTCACATAAATAACCATCACGACTACCGCCCTCAAAACCATTACCGTTAGACTTTATATTTAAGGCGCCTTTACCATTTCGAAGCACAAGGTTGGGGTAAGATTCAATAGCTTCATCCAAATATGAGTAACCTATAGAGCCGGGCCATGTAATGCCGTAACTGCGGTTGAATGCTGAAATTTCTTCATCGGTAGAAATACCACTTCCAGGAAAGCCATGAATTAATAGCTCTGTTTGTTCTATTGTCTCATCACCTAAATAATTCATACCGATGAGCCCTGTATCTGGGGCTACACCACGGGTACCAATATTGTTCCAGCCTTTAGCTGCAATTAACCCTGCGACACTAGTTCCATGATCGCCGCTATTAGAAAGGCTTGTTGGATCTGTTCTGTCAGATGCTAATTCGGATAAGTTGAGGGAACGATTTACTAGTACATTGTCTATCAAGTCTTCATGACGAATTTCTAAGCCTGAATCTACAACAACTGCTGTAACACCCGTACCAGTCACGCCTTGAGCATAAGAAGCGGCTACATTCATATCTTCGCCAGCAATAAGCTCTTCTGCTAAATGGGTTTCATATTTTTCGCTGGCATATTCGGATGTATAGAAACCTATATCAACCATCCCTTGTGGTACCGAATCACTCAGTGCGAAAGCTCTTTGACCAGTATTGCGCAAGTGCCATTGCTGATAGGCTAAAGGATCACTTGCAACATTGATAATTTCGATTACTGCAGATGCAGACGAATCATTCGCTGTTACTGTATAAGAAATGGAAGCGTTTTCCCCTGAGAATGAGGTGTACTCGAACTGATTTTCATTTAAGGTTAGCTCACCGTGACTAAATGTATATATATCATCTACTGGATTTACAGCTGCTTCATTTTCAGAAAAACTAAACGTTAAAGCGTCGCCATCTTGGTCGTTGCCCTGCAATTCTCCAGATATTGGAATCCATTGTTTGGCTCCATCTACAGTTACATCGGCAGCAGTTGGGGGAATATCTGCAATGATTTCAATAGTTGAAGATGCTGAGGCACCGTTAGCGGTTACGGTATAGGTGATGGAGGCATCTTCTCCAGAAGCTGATGTATATTCGAACTGATCACCGCTTAACGTTAGCTGACCATGGGAGAACGTATAAACACCATCAACTGGATCAATAGTCCCATCATCACCAGAAAAGCTATATGTCAGGGTGTCTCCATCCTCATCATTGCCCAATAGTATCCCTGATACAGGAACAGATTGTTTTACACCCTCTATAGTAACTGTGCTAGCAGTTGGTGGGATGTCGGCCGGTTCAGGAGTTGGACTGGCCCCGGAAGAACTACTATCACTACCGCAACCTGATAAAGTTAATAAAATGGCCGCATGGATAGCAGAAAATTGAAATATTTTTTTATTCATTTAAATTCCCTATATTTTAATACTTATTGAGCAAGGGGATTATAAGTCAGCTCGTCGGCATCTGGTCAAATAAATTTGTTCACTTGACTTTTAGTGGTGTCTTTAGATTTGATCTCAGGTCCATTGACTTGGTTTGACGGTCAAGTGCGGACAGAATTAAAGAGGTCTTTACGATTAACTGTTAGTGCTATACATGCTTTTCAAGCATCAGTTAGTGCTTATGAGGAGAATACCTTATCAATACAGGTATCGATCTATAGTATTTTAAGTCAGGATAGACAGGTGTAAGCGTTAGCTTTCTAATATGAATGATAATCTTGGGTGATTGGCTGTTTGTTTATCCCGCTGTGTTTGTCTGAAGCAAGAAGCCTTGAGTGGTCAGCAGTCAGATTTTACCCAATGAGCGTTATGGTTTGAATGCCAAGATAAATAAAGTGTGCCTATACGATAAAAAATCCGGGGGAGATTTAATAATGTAAAATTTTTTGGCCGGCATCAATGCGGAATAGTCCATTGCAAGCCTGATTTTCAGTACTTTGTTAGTTTTCCCTTGCCTTTGAAAGTGATGCGGCTCTGCTATTGTTCATTCATATGGAGCTAGATGGTGTAGGTTCCCAGAGCTTCCTGATTTATTTGTTTTTAAAAGCTAATTAGTCTATAGCTAGTTAACTTTCCTCTTAATCATCAAGGGGGTTGACTGTTGTGTAGTTTAGGGTGTTACGTGTACGATACATATGTTTGTATTACAGTCTCTATGACCTTGCTATAGTGGATGCACTATATAAAATTAATGCTATGAGTATTTTCGTTCCAATTTTTCTTAAAAAATAATAAGCAAGCCTGATAATTATATTGCACTCCCTTGAGGCCATTTTTTCCTTTTTACTTTCGTATAATTAAGGCAGTATTGGATAATTGTCTTTATGAGTCATCTTTGGGCTTTATGATGTAGGGTGCTGTGCTGCACCTTTCCGGAAACTACATTTCCTTCAGGTGGCGGTTCACCCGAGTTCAATTCTGAAGCGTATCATCTGATTATTTGAAAATAGTGATTAGTTATAAATGATATTTACCACTTTTTATCAGTAGTAGATTAAGTAAGTATAGAAATCTATGAGAAAATGATCGACGCATAGCGATGTTGGAGTGGATACGAAAGAAAAATGGCAGAAATGAGAGAGCCTGAGGTTGATCGATTTACGATATGTAGGTAGTTAGGTCGATATCGATATTGTAGTGATTTTTACTGTGGGAAAGCTAAAAGATTAATTGAAGTTTTCCTGCCGACTAGGAAAGTTATAGGTTGGCTGAATTGATAGTTTACTACTTTGTTTTTTTAGGGGTTGTATCTATCACGATATCTATATACATGTCATCGATATGTGTAATGTGAATGGATGCTCCTTTTGCTTCGTTAATTGTTGCTTTTCAAGTATAGGGGTAGGTCATAATAAAAGTTAAGCTCTCCTGAAAATAGCTTTCTGTTGCTTGAAGGGATTGTTGTGTTTTTAGGTTTGTGGTGGGGAAAGAGAAGTTGGAATTTTCAATGAGCAGCTAATTTAAGTTTAAAGATATATTTTTAAGTGGAGTGATATGCGAGGCATAATGAATGTGAATGTAGCCTGAATATTTTAAATTTTTTTAAGATTTTTCCTGGAATACTTCAAGTGTTAATTATGTTGGTGGATTATCTTGCTAGTTAATATTTGGGTATTTATACTGCCTGCTCGATTATTTTTTTAAGGATGAAAAATGAAGTTTTTAAAGTCTATGTTGCCGGTGTTTGCCTTGTTGTTAGCGAGTCAGTCTTTAGCGGAAATGACTTTTATTAGCGGCGTTAAGCACAATGTTACTGAGTACACTTATACTTCGGATACTCGGCGAATTGCTGAGATTGATGTCTTGGGTGATGGTGCGCAAGAAATCAGTTTCGATATTACTGCGATTGTATCTGGTTTGGGGCGGTTGAGGCCAGATGTCGTTTGTCGTTATTCCCATAGGGGAGAGCGTTGCTACACTAGAAATCATCCTAGAATTTTTGATTTTGTATATGATGTTGCGATCACGGCAAGTTGTGTTGCCAAAGATGGTACTCAAACTGCAATAGGGGTTGATAGGGACGATAAAAATATTTATACGAATGTGCCCATTTCAGATTTTCGCAATGAAGTAGTCTTAACGATAGATAATGGTTCAATTGCCGCGGATATGTGCGATACCTTGACAGTTGATATTCAGGGTGATTTAGAGGCTATTGAAGATGTAAATTTAAAAGTTTTCACCTACGAAATTTTCTAGTTAATAGTATGAAAGTGTCGGTAATAATTGCCGGCACTTTCACAGTCGAACTCCAATCTAGTATATCCATACAATCAAAAGTAGTGGATCACCGCACACCTAATAGAAATGATGTCAGCTCTGTAGCAGAGTCAGAAGCAGTTAATAAAGTCTTTTCTTTTATCTGAAGTCGGTAAGGGTTGAACGGCTTAGTAGTGGCGATTCAGTGCCGATAGCTACCGGCCGGTTAAAAGTGATGAGCTTATATTGAGCTGGATACCGATTCGTTAAATTTCCTTCACAATGGAATCTGTCGCTAGTTTTGAGCCCCATCAAGGGGCTCTTTTGTATCTGTTGATTAACAATTGAGGTCAATAGCTGATGCAGGTTAGAGAGTGGGAGAATTGCCTGTACAGGAATACTCTTATATAGAGAGGCGAATGGGATTAATACCCTTATCTTGTGTGTGGTCTATGCGATAACTGAGCGCTTTGTTTTGTGTCAGGTAGAGGGCGCTACCCTGATTTCCGGTGTGGAAAGCGAGAAAGATGCCCAGACTTGAGCCAGATCATTTTTCTCTAGTCAGAGTGGCATAAGGTAATGGAATTAGTGTCCCGGCAGTGACGCTGAGAGATTGAGCACTCAAAAATGAGGCAGAGGCGCTCGCACTGCTCTGAGTGTAACTGTTCCCTCTAACTCTTGAAAAAAGCATGGCTATGGCAGAGTAAGAGGGCGGAGACTGGATCAGGGAGGATCGTGGTGAATTTGGTTGAAGATTCCTGGCTGCCAATTATCCGGCGATGCGGCATGCAGGAAAGAATTGCTCCTTGGCAAATTGTCGAGGTAGATAATCCTGTCGTAGATATCTGTACGGTACGACCGGATTTTCGCGGGGCGCTTTTCCAATTTTTAATCGGCCTGTTGCAAACAGCTTTTGCACCTGAAAGTGTCGATGATTGGGGAGTCTACTGGAAAAAGGCGCCTACTGAGGAAACACTGAAATCACGGCTGCAAAACTACGCTCCCAATTTTGAATTGTTTCAAGAGTCCGGGCCTGCATTTATGCAGGACTTGGAATTAAGCGAGGGAGAATCAAAGTCGATTGCTGCCCTACTGATTGAGGCGCCGGGCAGTAAAACCTGTAGAGATAATCAGGATCTATTTATTAAGGGCGGTAGGGTGCAGGGTGTATGTCCCAGCTGTGCCGCTAGTGCCTTGTTCACTTTGCAAATTAACGCCCCCTCTGGAGGTGTGGGACATAGAACCAGTTTGCGTGGTGGTGGTCCCCTTACCACATTGATAATACCAGAGGCTGAAAATGCCAACCTATGGCAGAAACTGTGGCTCAATATCTTGCTACAAGAGGAGTTTGGGGCGAGGTCTGAAAGCTCTGATAGTTGTATCTTCCCCTGGCTCGCTCCCTCCCGCCTCTCTGACAAACAAGGTTCCTCTACGTCTCCCAATGATACCCATCCCCTGCAAATGTACTGGGGTATGCCGCGCAGGATACGTTTCCATATCCCGAGAGAAGGCAAGGGTTACTGCGATCTTTGTGGAGAGCAGACGAATCAGTTAATTCGGGAATATACCACTAAGAATTATGGCATTAATTACGAGGGTCCCTGGATTCATCCCCTGACGCCCTATCGACGTGATCCCAAGAAAAAAGCCCCACCCTTGAGTTTGAAAGGTCAACAGAGTGGCCTCGGTTATCGGCATTGGTTGGGGCTTATGTGGTATGACCATTCAAATGGCGATGAAGCGAGCCGGGCGGTGCGCTTGTTCCATGAAGAATATGCGGAAATTCTCGAAGAGCTTGATTTGAATGTCGATGTACGTCTGTGGGGATTTGGCTATGACATGGACAATATGAAAGCGCGTTGCTGGTATGAACAGGAAATGCCAGTACTGCCTATTTCCCCCGAGTACCGGTCGCTATTTATTCAGCTGGCAGGGCAGCTTTTAACGGCTGCAAAAGATACTTTGAAAGAGCTGCGCTTTAGGGTCAAGGCTGCCTGGTTTAATAACCCTAATGAGACTAAAGGGGATTTTTCATTTGTCGATCAGGCGTTTTGGCAGGCGACGGAAAGCCAGTTTTATCACTCGCTCAAGCAATTATCCCTCGAATCCAAGAAATCCCAATTTACACCTGCACCAGTGGCTATTACCTGGGCACACACATTGAAAAAAACGGCCTTTGCGCAGTTTGACCATTGGTCAATGGAGGGCTCGGCGGAAGACTTGAAATTGCAGCGAGTGACTCGGGCGCGACGTTTTTTAAGGAATAAGCTCGCCAGCTTGGCAAGTTTAAAGACTCTGGATAATACAGCCAAAGTTGAGCAACAACAGGAGGAATTGTGATGGCCGGATATCAATATCTTAGCGATACAGATGTGAGCCGACTGCGCGAATGGCACCGCTGGCTCAATGACAAAGCTGGCCGAGCCGACCGAGCGCGTTTGCGCCGTGCGGTAGAGCCCATGGATGTAATGCCTACTCCCGCCTTTATCCGTTTTTTAAAGGATATGCCCGAGCGCTGGCAGAAAGATGAGCAAATTCGTATCGAAGATGCGGCTCTGGTAGCCACCGTAATTGCACACGTAAAAAATGATAACACCGGAAAAACAATTGATGTTGACAGCAGCGAGGCTATGGATATCAGTTTTGCCCGGTCCCTGGCTATGCCCCGGGAGAGAGGCGGGCGCCCCCCTTTAAGTGAGCTGCGTTTTTTTCAGTTGCAAAAAAGTCGCGATACGGCTGAGTTCTACCGCCGCATAGTACGGGCCCTGGCCCTGCTGGATGGCAGAGCCAATATAGCTTCTCTTGCCAATGATTTGCTGCATTGGCAAAGAGAGATGCGCACGATTCCAGCACGGCATCCACAGGAACGCCTAGCTGTGCGTTGGGCAACTGATTACTACGCCGTATTACCAGACTGAGAAGTATTTAGAGAATTACAAATTAAAGGTGTCTTAGGGGCCTAAAGAATTTTTAAAAGCTATTCCCATAACAACACTAAGCACAGAGCAAAGCCAGACCGATTGACAGTGACTGTTGATCAGATACCTGAGAAATGAATCGAAGTAATGTGATGGCCTGACGGTCGCAACAAGGAGAGATTTATGAGCCGCTTTATTCAATTGCATGTATTGACCGCCTATCCCCCTGCGAACCTGAACCGGGATGACTTGGGGCGGCCAAAAACAGCGAAGATGGGAGGTTGTGATCGCCTGCGAATCTCTTCCCAGAGCCTTAAGCGTCACTGGCGAACGTCAGAGTTGTTCCAGCAGGTATTGGCAACGGAGCAGGGGGATAGCCTCATTGGCATCAGAACCAAGCGTCAGGGAGTACTGGCCTATGAGACTTTATTGGAACTGGGTGTCTCTGAGAAAAAGGCCAAATTGTGGGCACAGAAAATTGCCGAGCAATTCGGTAAGTTAAAAAAGCCGGAAAAAGATAACCCTCTGGCCGATTTGGAAATCGAGCAGTTAGTTCACCTCAGTAGTGCTGAGCAAAACGGGATCAATGCACTACTGAAAACCTTGGCAGAAGAGGGGCGGGAGCCGGATAAGACGGAGTTGGATTTATTGCGCAAGGAAAACATGGCGGTGGATATTGCTTTGTTTGGCCGTATGCTCGCTTCCAAGCCCACCTATAACGTTGAGGCGGCGTGCCAGGTGGCCCATGCACTCTCGGCTCACTCTGTAGTGATTGAAGATGATTATTTTACTGCGGTAGACGACCTGAATGATCGCAGCGAGGATGCCGGTGCTGCTCACTTGGGTGAGGCGGGTTTTGCTGCGGGATTATTTTATTCCTATATCTGCATTAACAAAGAGCTGCTAATTGAAAACCTTGGCGGGGATAAACCCCTGGCCGATCGAGCCGTAGCTGCGCTGACTGAGACAATCCTTAAAGTTTCTCCCAGCGGTAAACAAAACAGCTATGCCAGCCGTGCCTATGCCTCTTATGTCGTGGCCGAAGCCGGTGACCAGCAACCGCGCTCTCTCTCTGCGGCCTACCTGAAGCCGGTTGATCGCTATAGCGAGGATTACGCCCATGACGCTATTGATGCACTTCAAAAGCAATTGCAGAGTTTCGATAAGGTGTACGGGGATTGTGCTGATAGCCGCTATGTTCTCAATGCCGTAACTGGCGAAGGTAATATTGAGGAACTTTTAGCCTTCGTCAGCGAATAGGTGGCGCTATGGAATACCTAGTATTTCGTCTGTACGGTGCCATGGCTTCCTGGGGGGAAGTGGCTGTGGGAGAGTCCCGCCACAGCGCACACTACCCGGGTAAATCCGCTATCGCGGGACTATTTGGTGCGGCACTGGGGATACCCCGGGAGCGAGAGGACTTACACCAGAGCCTGGCCCGGCAATATCGCCAGGCGGTGAAGGTGCTGAATGTCGGTACTTTGCTAAAGGATTTCCACACGGTGCAGGTCCCAGATTCCGCTGGCAAGCGCCGCTACCATACGCGCCGGGATGAGCTGGTTGTAGGGAAAGCGCGTCTGGGAACCCTGTTATCCCGCAGGGAGTATCTGGTGGATGCGCAGGCGATAGTGGCCCTGAGATCCTGTGAAGAGGCTAACTGGTCTCTGGCGGAGCTGTGTGAAGCCCTGGCCCGGCCAAAGTATCACCTCTATCTGGGGCGAAAAGCATTTCCCCTTTCAGCCCCCACTGCCGCACGGGTGATCGGTGCGGACAATTTCCGCAGCGCCCTGGATCATTATGAATCCCCGGAGTTGCTGGATTACCAACCGGAATGGGCCCGGCAGGAGCGCTGGTTGCCCACTGAAGAGAGTTGTCGTTACTACTGGGAGGGTAGCTTGGATGATTTCTCTGCGGAAGATGGAGTGTTTTCAGCAGGATCTGTACAGCGGCTTAGCCGTCTCGATCAGCCCCTATCTCGCAAGCGCTGGCAGTTCCAGCCGCGTATTGAAAATCTCTGGCAGTCATAAGGGAGCGGCTATGTATTTATCCAGAGTTCAACTATCTCCCTCGCTGGCGGTGCAGAAGCAGCTGGCACGGTTGCTCAGCGAAAACAGCTACGGTATTCATCAAATCTTGTGGGATCTTTTTGATGGTGATGAGCGTTTTTTATTTCGTGAGGAATCCTCGCGGGAACAGCTGCTTAGCAAACGCAATCTACCGGTGTATTACCTGCTGTCTAAAGTCCGGCCTGCGCAGGACAATCCGATATTTTTGGTAGAGACAAAAATCTTCGAGCCCCGTTTAAACCCCGGCGATCGGCTGGCCTTCCGCCTGCGGGCGAACCCTACAGTTGCTCGTAAAACTGAAGGGCAAAAGCGCGGCAAGCGGCACGATGTGCTGATGGATGCCCAATACCATTGGTTGAGGGAGCAGTGCGAATTGCATGGTTTACCTGTTGAAGGTGGCAAAGGGCAGCTGAAGCAGAGCTTGGTGCAGGAAAAGCCGGAGCAGTTTGACCAGGGGCAGATTGAAACCCGGTTACAGGATGTCAGCCAAACTGCCGCCCGCAGCTGGTTAATTCACCGGGGGACGCGCCTCGGATTTGATATTTACCCACCAAAGCTTCACTGCAATGGGTATCGTTGGAATTTGTTACATAAAAAGCAGCGCGGTGCTGGTTTCAGTTCTGTGGATTACCGGGGAGAGCTTTTGGTTACTGAACCCGAATTATTTATAAAAAATATTTTTGCGGGTATGGGGCCGGCCAAAGCATTTGGTTGTGGATTGATGTTAATCCGCCGAATCTGATTGGGATAAATAGAGTTGTTATACAACTGGAAGTGTTTGAGAGCGAGGGCTGGGATTCAAAAGTATCGGCAACGATACTGAGACTTTAGAGGATAGCAAATAGGCATATTTAGAGAGTTCCCCGCATCAGCGGAGATAAATCGACCGGTGATATGATGGTCAAACCAGCTTCATACTGTTCCCCGTATATACGGGGCTAAACCGGAGGGTATCCTGTTATACGCTCCTTTCCGAATAGGTTCTCCGCATAAGCGGAGTTGCACCGGTAATTGCGCAATAAGGCGATCTTAACTGAGGCTGTTCCCCGCCCAGGCGGGGTTAAACCGTGGAAAATCGTCAAAGCTGCACGGTAATTATTCGGGCTATTCCCCGCTGCTGCGGGGGTAAACCGAGTGTGGGGTTGGGTTGTGCCGACACCTGAGTTTGTTCCCCCGCTGGGCGGGGCTGGACCGTAGCCGATAGCGCACGGACATTAGTTCTGAAAATGTTTCCCCGAAGGCTCGGGGATGTAATGAGGGTGTGCTATGATCGCGCTCCTTTTGCGCGACTGTTCCCTGTTTGTACAGGGGTAAACCGGATAAGGCATAGCCTTTATGCTCTGCGCAAGGTGTTCCCTGAATACTCGGGGATAAACCGACGATGGAGAAGTTGTCGGAGTGCATCCTAGTTGTTCCCCGCTCTCGCGGGGCTGCACAGCGACTTTTCCCTTCTTCTTTTTCCTGTAGATTTCGCAATCGAAAGCCCCGCAGTGTATTACCGGGGGCTTCTGAATTTTGGCTGGAATTATTGGATGATTACGCCGGTATTACTCTCGCCGCCGATCTGGAAGTTAAAAGCGCGGCCATTAGAACCCGTCTGAGTAATTTCCTTGGTGTGATTGTTACCAATTTGCAGGCTAAAGGCTGAGTTGGAGTCACCGCTCTGGGTGATGGTGATGTTATTACTATCGCCAAATTGTCGGGAGCTTATTGAAAGAGACTCACCAGCCTGTTCGAACGTTGCCCGGTTATCGAAACCCAATTGACGGGTGAATATATCTACCTCTGTTCCAGCCTGCTCGATATTGGCAACATTCTGCAACCCGGTTTGTTCATTGGTCGCGCTGATCAGGAAGCCGCCTTGATTAATAACAACCACATTATCAATCAGGAACTGTTCGCTGTTCATGGAGTTGAATTCGGCACCCAGCTGGGAACCCGTAATCTGGTTGGTGGTACCGGTCTGGCGTATATCGATACTGCTACTCAATGCGGATTGTTCTAAAGCCGCGTTGTTGCCCCCACCATTTTGGCGCAACTCAAGGGTATTAAAGGCACCGGTTTGGGTAATCGAGGTGATATTGGCATCGCCGAGCCTTTGGATAATCAGAAGGTCATTGAACAGACTGTCTACTTGGGTTGCAAAGGCGAAGTGGCGATTGTTTGTTTGCCGTAAGGTCATACTGCTGCTGACACTGGCAAATTGTGCGAGCCCGCCATAGATATCGCTGCCATCCTGCAGTATGTCCAAGGTGCCATCGATTGTGGCAACCAGGCTGGCGGTGGCGAAGTCGTCCCGATCAAACTGAAAGATTAAAACGGAACTGCCTATATTGCCTGCGGTTTCCTCTACCACGGCACTTTGCCTTTCGCCGTCCTGGAATACAAAAATGCTGCCGTTAGCACTGGCTTCCTGGCGACCAATAAAAAAGTGACTGTCTCCATCCTGGATATTGGTAATGGCATTACCGCTGCCAAAGCGCTGTTCGATAGTGGAAGCATTGGAGGTACCGAGTTGCAGAATAGATACCTGGCTGTCGAGAGAGAGTTCTTGGGTGATCTCGGAAGTATTTTGCGATCCGATTTGTGTATTGGTTGCGCTTAGAGAAGCACCACCGGATTGAGATATCGTGGTCTCGTTTTGACTGCCGATCTGGGAACTCTGAATACTACTGTTAATAACACCGCCACTTTGAGTGGCGGTGGCGGTATTAGTATCACCTATTTGGCGTTTGATAATAGTATTGCCGAAACCCGCTTCAGTTTGATCGGAATTTGCTGAGTTACCTGAACCGATTTGTTCCAAGTCAGTAGAGTTGGTGCCCAGCGCATTGCCGCTAAAGGCAACCAGTGCGAGCGTCGCAATACTGGCGCATAACTTCATGAGTAACTCCTTTACTACAAACTTCTAAGGAGCCCATTCGGGGCTGCTAATGAATATCGCCCACTCGGACTTCACAAGTGGACATCAAAAACTACGAGCCGAATACATCAGTGTGGGATCTTAGCTACTTCTAGCCGTCTATCTAAGCGCCAAATTATCCCTATGGGATAAATGGATGCCAGGTAGCTTTTACTTTCAGTATCTATTTCCCGCCGAATAGAAAAATTATTGCTGGCATCGAAGGGGTAGGATATGAGAAATAAGTATTGAAAATGTAGGAAGAAAGTCCCAGGGATGTGACTGGGAAATGGCGGCGATAACTGCCTTTCATTCTCTCGGGAATTATCGTGGGGACTTTCGACACTCGCGGTCCACGCGTTTCAATAAAGTGGGGATACGGTGGTCTCCATGCATCTTTTTCACCAATTTTTTGGCTTCCGGCAAAGGGAGACCGAGGCTGCTGATATACAGCGGTTTTATACTTTTTCCCCGCAGCAGCTCCGCCTCAACAGGGGTGTCCTTAAATGGTTTCTTGGCGACACCGATGATGGGAACTTCCTGCTGGAGAGTAGAGTAGAGATGGGCACCCAGACCCGGTTTTTGTTCCCCTCCGAGAAATACATAACCATCGATAACAATCAGTTCTGCTTCTATCTTGTGCTCCTCGATTAGGGTGAGGATACAGGGGAGTTCTCTCTTGTAGAAAGCACCGGGCTCATAGGCCAAGGTACTCTCTATTTTACTGAGATAGAGTTGCTCGGGCTCAGGAGCTGACCAATCCTCAAAGCCGACCCCGGCTACCATTGCTCCGGGGTCCCGGTAATCTACATCTACCGCCAAAATCATATTGGGAGCCTTTTTACCATTGAGTCGAATGTTGCAGTTGGTTCAGGATACTTCCAGTTTTGCCTGCTTTAACAGCTGCTTATGAGTCGCTTTGTAGTGCTTGCCCAGTGTTTTGGATTTCTCAAGGATTTCATTGAACAAGACATTGGCCTTTTCCACCTGGGATTGATCTTTCAAGAATAAGGCAAAGTAAAAAGTCGCTTCTGGTCCGCTGTAGTATTGGTACAGCGTTTCATACTCGTGGTAGGCCTCTTTTACTTGCTTCAATGCCGCTAGTGTACGAGCGTAAAGTAAGTGAGCATCCTGATTTTTAAAATCGGGGTTCTTTTCGATTAATTGGTCCAGTGTTTCCTTGGCCAGTTCAAACAGATTGAGAGCAAACTGACAGCGAGCCAACCCAAACATCAGCTCAGGGTCATCCTGATGAACCCCCTGGAGGCACTTTTCATAGAGAGTTTTTGCCTCGTGATAAAGGCCGCGTTTCACGCATTCATCGGCCATGCGCATAGAGTTTTCCACATTATTGGAACGGGACAATTCTTGCGCAGCCTGATGGATATCCCGATTGGGATTTAGAGTTTCCCGCACCGTCCTGCGCGCATTTTTGGCACTGCGTGATTGGTTTACTTCCGGCAGAATTTCCAGGACCAGGTAAGCAATAACTCCGGCCATGGGCAGCATCACCAGAACCCAAATCCAAGTGGTGTTGCGCCCGGTTTTGAGCACGTGAATTACAAAAGCTGCCTGAATAAGGATGGATAGAATAAGAAACGGCATAGGGATTACTCTTCTTATTTTCACTACTAACTTTTCGAGGGCAAGGTTAACCGAGTTCGCTTAGAACACAAGGGCTGTGGATCACGGAGTTGTGCACCAGGGTACCACTCTGTATTGAGTGTACAGTTGTCGCAATATACTACTGGGCCATTGGAATAAGCCGTCTAAGATTTCTGGGGATAAAAATGACCAGTGCCCTAGACACTTGGAGCTATGGCGCATAGGGAGGTGGACCCATGGCTCAATTGTCGCGACGGGAATTTTGTTTTGCCACTGGCGCATTGGGGGCGGCCTTGCTAACAGGGGTGTCGACTTCCAAAGCTGCCCAGGCACAGAAGGGTCGCCGTCAGGCTTTACCGATTCCCCCGGAGTTGCGTGCAGATGGGCAAGGCCGGATTAAATTGGCAGCGCGCCCGGGCAAGCAGTCTTTCCTACCGGGGGTGACTACGCGTACTTATGGGTTCAATGGTCCGTTTTTAGGCCCGGCGATACGGGTGCGTAAGGGCGAGAAAGTAACCGTCAGCGTGGTCAATCATCTGCCGCAAAATGTAACTGCGCATTGGCATGGACTGATCGTACCCGGCAATGCCGATGGTGGCCCCTATATGCCATTGAAGCCTGGCGAAACCTGGACCGTAGATTGGAACATAATCCAGCCCGCCGCCACCTTATGGTTTCATCCCCACCTCTACCCGACAACCGCCGAGTTGGTACTCAAAGGCTTGGCGGGATTGATTATTATCGATGATGAAGAAGGCGATGCACTGCCGATACCTTCGCGGTGGGGTGTGGATGACATTCCGTTAGTGATTCAGGATCGCCGCTTTACCGATGATGGTCAGTTCTTCCATCGCTTTAACGAAGTGACGGTTGCGGCGGGCTATTGTGGGGATCGACTTCTGGTTAATGGCGTTATTAATCCGGTGGTCAGGCCACCTAAAGGCTGGGTGCGCTTTCGTATTTTGGATGGCTCCAACGGACGCAACTATCGGCTTGCCACCAGTGACAAGCGACCACTCTACGTGATCGCCAGCGATGGCGGTTTTCTCTCGGAACCAGTGAAAGTAGATGTACTGCCTATTGCTGCGGGAGAGCGCTACGAAGTAATGATCGACACCCGCGATGGCAAGCCTTTCGACTTCCAAACACTGCCAGTGCCCCAGCCAATAATGCGCCTGCCGCCATTTGATCAGGCCCACAGTTTTCTCAGTGTGGTGCCTGGAACATCCGAGGGGAAAGGAAAATTGCCGGAGCGCCTGGTATCCCTGCCGACAATTCCCCAAAACCTGCCACCAATCAGTCAGAAGCTGGTGATGCAAATGAATCGACAGAAGCAGGCGCAAGCTGTGATCGGTGCAACGGGGCTGCCGCAGATGGTTGCCGCAGGTACGACCAACCCCGATGTGGTGGCCAAAGTATTGAAGCTAATTACTGAGGGGCCGGCATTGCCGTTAAAAGAGCAATTAACTGCGAATGCGATTAATGGGGTTTCCTTCGCATTTACCGAGCCCGGGTTTAAGGTTGCGAGGAATAAGGACCTACGCTGGGAGATCTCTGAAGGACAGGACCGAATGCTACACCCGGTACATATCCATGGCTGCCAGTTCCGAGTCACGAAATACAATAATGCAGAACCGCCACTCTATATGCGTGGCTGGAAAGATACGATGCCCATATCCGATGGCGGCAAAGCGGAAATATTTGTTCGTTTCCCGCTGCCGGCGATGCCGGATATGCCCTATATGGCGCACTGCCATGTTTTGGAGCACGAGGACTCGGGAATGATGACAGAGTTTAGTGTCTCCTGACTTTATTCGCTGCTATTCTGTCAGCGTCGCTTCTGTTTCCTGTCTTCCTTATGCTGTAACTTGGTAGCTTTCCTGATCAGGTTTTGGAAGTTGGGGCACTCCAGCTGATTGACCTCGGGACAGTTGGCCACATGGCGTAGCCCATCGCGCATAGCTTCGAGTCGGCGGATATTCTTTTCCAGATCGTCGGCCCTGGCGAGGAGCTGCTCCCTGTCGATAGCGGGGTTGCCATTAGAGGAAAACATCTCGCCAATTTCATCCAGGGAAAAACCGGCGTAGCGGCCAAGGGAGATAAGGGACAACTGTTCTATCACTGTGGCTTTAAAAATCCGGGTAATTCCCCGACGACCACATGACTTTATCAGGCCTTTTTCCTCATAATACCGAAGTGTGGAAGAGGGGAGTCCCGACAGTTTGGAGACTTCGCGTATATCCAGTTCTTCCCTGTTATTCATCGCTTATTGACCTCAAGCTCACTTGAAGTTGTATGCTAGTTTCACGCGTCATTACTGGCAAGTCAAAGTTCAGCTTATGCACACCGCGAAAAGTTATTCCGAAGACCCAATTTCCCAAGAGGCTGCTCAGGTTTCCAAAAGAGGAGTCCTGGTCACCTTGTGTTTGGCGACCTTGCTCGCAGCCTTGGGAGTCAGTGCAATTAATATGGCGCTGCCTGTATTAATCGAAAGCTTGGGGGCTTCCTTCAGTAATACTCAGTGGATTACCGTGGCCTACATGATGTGTATGACTGCGACCCTGCCTATTGCCGGAAGCCTCAGTGACAAGCTGGGTCGCAGGAAATTGTTTCTAAGTGGCGGATTGATATTCACCTTATCGACATTACTTTGCGCGCTGTCTTTCAATGTTTGGACTCTGGTTTTTTTCCGCGCAATACAAGGGGTCGGTGCCGCGATGTTCGTGGCTGTGTCTATGGCTATTGCCAGCGATGTTTTCGATAAAAGTGAAACGGGAAAGATAATTGGATTACTGGGCAGCCTGTCTGCGGTTGGGACTGGCATGGGCCCTATTGTGGGCGGCTTGATTGTCGAAAACCTGAATTGGCAGGCCATCTTTTGGTTGGTAGTGCCGGTGGGATTGGGGGTGTTCTTTCTCGCATATCGAACTCTGCCGGAAAACATAGTCAGCGAAGTTGTTGATGGCAGGAGTCGATTCAAACGCTACCTGGCCGCAGCATTCCTGTTCTTTAGCATTGTTTTTTATACCCTGGCAATTAAACCATTGGGAGAGGGATATTCCGCGGTTAATGGAATTGCTATCGCTCTATCGGTGATATTTGGTGTGGGGTTGTTTTATGTCAGGCAGAAAGTACAACCCCTGCGTGACGGATTTACGGAATCTTCTGGGAAGCAGACATTCTTGGCGAATGTGGCCGGAAACTTTTTGGTGGCTTCATCGGTAATGAGTAGCCTGATTGTAGGGCCTTTTTATTTGACCCTGGCACTGGATCTGGACCTTTTTATCGCAGGGCTGGTGATGACAACCGGATCATTTATGGTGGCTGCTTGTTCAAATCTTGCCGGTCGAGCCGTGGATCGATTCAATAGTCGAGGTATCGTATTACTGGGTCTGTTAATTTTGCTTTGTGGAGCCATGGGAATGGGGCTGCTCAGGGTGGAGCAGGGCTTGGTAGGCTATCTGATTTTTTCCGTCACTATGGCAATGGGTTACGGAACCTACCTGTCGACAGTTAATACCATGACCATGAATAGCGCCCGGGCCGAAGTTCGTGGGCGTATTTCCGGGTTTCTCAGCCTTTCACGAGGTTTGGGTTTGTTGACCGGAGCTTCAGTGATGAGTGTGATTTTTGTAGGGCTTGTACCCAGCCAGCCCCTGCAAGACATGAGCCCTTCGCAGATAGCGGATGGTCTCAATGCCGTTTATCGCCTGGCATCAGTGTTCTTGTTAACCGCATTAACAATACAGGTGGTGTCTATTCTTGCCAGCAAGCTTGCTTCCAAAGCGCAAAATTAACGATTACCTCCAGAGCTATAAAGTAAACCCATTAGCGAGTGCTTCGTTTTAGTGAACACTCGCGGGTATTAATAACTGCTGGAGCTGTTAATACCCATCTTTATTTCCCGATTTATTCCTATTTTCCAGGCCAACGTTTTTACACTTCACCCACTAGCTCAATAGCTAAAAATTCAGGCACAGATCTGGTTGACTTAAAGCTGGCTTCAAGTTGTATCTTGAGTTTGTGGATTCGCAGTAATTTTCAACAAGATATCGAGAGAGCTTTAGGAGGACCAATCAGTGACGGATTCTTTGAGACAGTGTGTTGAAGCACTTAAAGCGAATTGGCAGGGACTTGATACTTCATCGATTGTGAGATGTCGAGAGGCCCTGGGAAAATTGGCGTCATCAAATTCTGATGAAGCATGGTTGGCTGATCTACACAGTCGCCAAGAACCCAGTGTAGAGTTATACCGTGACGAAGATAAGGGTTTTATCTTACTGGCTCATGTGGAGCCTCGTGGGCTCTATCGTCCACCACATAATCATGGCAATGGCTGGGTATTTTACGCGGTGCAACATGGTGAAGTGGAGATGTCTACCTATGGTTTGCTCAATCAAGACGACGGTGAACAACTGGTGAGCCGGGGCTGTTATCAAATGAAGCCCGGTGACTGTAGTGCGTTCTTACCAGGGGATATTCACGATACTCATTGCCTTTCCGAATATGTATTGATGTTTAGGTTGACCAGTTGTGACTTTAGCGAGGAGAAGCGTGAGGGTCGACTTAGAGTGTTTTCACCAAGTTTTGAACCTATCAGCGTATAATTTTTGTTGGCCATTAGGTAGCAGGTGTGCCAGAGAGGAAGTGTAAAGAAAATAATCTCAGGCACAAAAGCCCTTAAAGTATTTCCCTTTGTGTTTGGGGGGCACATTAAGCTCTCTGTAAGTCAACGGAAAGTGAGTGTTCCCCCGGTTTACTCCTACTATTACTACTGAAATATCATTCCGGTATTCCCGTTACCCGCCTGATTAGCAGTGATATTTCCATTCATCTCATCTTGTGAAATTTCCATAAAATTATCCAGCCCATTTTGCTGAGCTGTAGTAAAACTCAAAGAGCCACCCTGATTTGCTGTAATCTCATTAGTCATACCGATCTGTGTCGTGCTTATATCCATAAACTCTCCCTCTTGTCGGGTATTTAAAATATTGTCTGATCCAATTTGACTTGATTGGGCATAGCTATTTTCAATGAATATCTGTAACACAGTCGCATTATTGCCATCGCCGCTCTGGGTTATCTCATTCATAATGGATTCGCCAAAATTCTGTGCGCTTGTCGCCTCGTTTCCTACACCGTTTTGTGTAACTGTTGCCGTGTAGAAGGCACCACGCAGTTGTATAAGGACACCGTCATTTGAGGTTCCTGTTTGTAATAATGACCCTGTATGGAATTCACCACTGGTGGCGCGAACAAAGCCTATATTGCTTTGTCCTGATTGAAATAGGTAGCCGGTATCATTGAGTGAGTCAGTTTGGAACATCTCAGCATCGTTCAATTGCCCCTCCTGGTAAATCTCCCCGATAGTATTTTCTGTGAGAAAATGGGTGCTCAATGCAATTTGGTTATCACCAACCTGTTGTATCAACATCATTGTGGAGTTGCTTTCCTCCTGGCTGGAAGAGGCATCATTGCTGTTGCCGGTTTGTGTTTGAATTATCGAGCTAAATGACGAGTTTACAGTTTGTATGGCTTCAGCTGAATTACTATTGCCCGTCTGCGACTGATCTATCAGGTTGTTTTCAACGGAGGGATCGGTTTGATCTGCGACTGCCAGATTTCCATCGCCCGTCTGTTCCACATTGGAAGTATTGCTGTCGGCGCGAATAGCCATACTTGGCAAAAGAAGTATGACCGCAAAAAGGATATGGTGCTGCTTCACAGAAAACTCCCAATATTGAGCTAATCAAAATACATATTTGTTTGAGGCTTATGGCGATGAGTTGATACTGTCGATAAGGTGAAGGGTTGCTAGTTTCGGCTTATTACTACTGATATTGCCGACTTAAGTGTCGTATGAAGTGGGGGGAATGCCATGGGATATAAGTACTTTAAACTTGAGAATAAAGTCACTTTTTAGAAGGTTGGTACTTATTTAATTTATTATTTACTGTCTGTGGGTCACAGTGGTATTAGGAAATTGTTCTCATTTATTCATAAAATAAGCACTTGACTCCATTAATGATGACGGATACGGCTCCAGAAATTCTCAAAGTCACATTGGGTCGCAACTATCTATTCCCTGTTCATATACTTCCCGATCCATCGGTTAGGATAATTTGCCAATTAAAGCTATATTTGAGTTTTAAAAACCCCTTATTCTTTATTTTTTGTAATTAATTCCTCATTTAATAATATTTGCCCACTTGCGCACATCATCTATGTCTAGGTGGTCACGAAATATTTTCTGTATGTCTGGAACCATTCCCCCTGGGGTTTATCGAATTTGCTGTGTACGTATGGGGTTATATGAACAGCGTACAAAAATAAAGTAAGTATTTGTAAAGGTTTTTAAGGGGCGCAAAGGCAGCTGCATTTAATCGAGTGAATAATAACGGGAGAGGGGATGTTGCCCTTCGCTGAGTTCAATGACTTTGATCGCATAAAACAATTTCATAATTGTCTACTGCTCAAATCGCAAACGCTATCCGTTACAGATCATTCACACGAGCTCTTAATCTCTATTTTTACAAATAATACCTAGCAGTTCGGTGGTTGCCTCATCGCATAAAACTGCGTTTTTAAATAGAACCCTAAAAACGACAATTGGAGATTCTATGAGCCATATTTTTATTCGCACAGCCATAGCATCGGCGCTGATGCTGGGCGCTCAAGGTTTGAGTGCGGCACAACCCGCCGACGACTACGTTGCGGGGCAGAGTTATTCCGGTGGCAGCCAGGTTTGCTACGGGGGAAACCTGTATAAAGCTCAATGGTGGGCAACAGCTTCTCAAATTCCCTCGGATGCCCTGACAGCAGAAAACCGCTGGGACTCCCCCTGGATCTTGGAAGAGTCAGGTGCATGCGATACCGATGGTGGCGATGACTCCAATTCCGGTGATGGTGATAACACCGATTCTGATGATGATACTGATACCGGTACCGGAAATAACGGAGATACGGATTCTGGTAACAATGATGATACAGGTTCCGGCAGTGGTGGTGGCACTGGTGGCTCCGATGACTCCGATACTTATATTTCCGGTCAAAACTATCGCAAAGGCGAAGAAGTTTGTTACGACGGCGACCTATTTGTTGCCCAGTGGTGGGCTAATGGTGACGACCACCCCACCGATGCATTAACGGCTGAAAATACCTGGGGTTCCCCTTGGCTTCTTAAGGAAGCGGATGGTTGCTCCAGTGATGGCGGCTCCGATGACGACACCGGCACCGGTGGCGATGATAGCGGTAGTGGCAACGACGATAACGACAACAGTGGCGATGGCAACGATAATTCTGACAGCACTCCCATTACGATCAGTACTTCAGTGTCGCAGTCACAAATTACCGGTGGTGGCACTGTAACACTTGATGCCAGTGCCTCCGGTGGCGACGGCAACTTATCTTACAGCTGGGCTCAATTATCCCCGGCCTCTCCTGAAGCAGATATTGCCTCTGCTACCAGCGCATCCACCACTGTTACCCTACCTTCAAGCACCTTTGATGTGAGCTATGTCTTTAGCTTGATCGTCAGTGATGGTGACACTACTGAAGAAGCACAGGTAACCGTGCAAAACCTCGCTGTGGACGATACCGATGAAGACGACGATGATAATACCGATGGTTCTGAAAGCTCAGTAACCGCAAATATCTCGGCCTCAAGTATCAATGTAGGCTGTAGTGGAACGGTTAATCTGGATGGCTCGGGTAGTACCGGTGGCAGCGATATCTCTTACATTTGGAGCCAAACCAGTGGCCCGGTTGTAAAGATGACCAACTATACCGGCAGCGCTACCTCAGTGACCCTGTCTGAGGTATACAGCGATGTAACCTACACCTTCCAGCTGACAGCTTCTGACTCCACTCAAGCCAGTGATGTGGACGAGGTCTCCATTAGCCAGGATGGCTGTGCCGCAGCCGATGGCTATGTGATGGGCATCAGCGAACTGGAAGCTGCGGAAGAGTCGATTACCAGCAGTGATTCCCTGCTTCAGGAAGTAAAGGACACTGTCGAAACCCGGGACAACGCCGTGGTTGAGGCGGTACAACCTGGCCGCAGTGCAAACCCTGAAAATGTCCTCCGCGTTGAGAACATCCTGTCTGAAGAAGACTGGGACTACCTTTTCGCCCTCAGAGCGGAAGAGTACACCTACACCAATTTCCTCCGAGCCGTAGCCAAGTTCCCAGCTTTCTGTGGTGACTATACAGATGGCCGCGATGCCGAGGCGATCTGTCGCAAGTCGATGGCGGTAATGTTTGCACACTACGCCCAGGAAACCGGTGCCCACGCAACAGGTTGGGAAGTGCCGGAATGGCGCCAGGGCCTGTACTGGTTGCGGGAAATTGGCTGGACTGAAGATACTTCCGGTGGCTACGGCGCCTGTGATGCCAGCAGCAGCTGGGCAGCAGAAGCATGGCCCTGTGCGATCAATAGTGATGGTGGCTACAAGAGTTACTTCGGCCGCGGCGCCAAGCAGTTGAGCTGGAACTATAACTACGGTCCCTTCTCCCAGGCAATGTACGGCGATATTTACACCCTGCTGGAAGCCCCGGAATTGGTAGCAGATACCTGGTTGAACCTGGCGAGCTCCATCTTCTTCTTCGTCTATCCACAGCCACCCAAGCCAAGCATCCTGCATGTAATCGATGGCACCTGGGAACCGAACAGTGTGGATCTGGCCAATAACCTGACTTCTGGATTCGGTGTTACCACCAATATTATTAATGGGGCGATCGAATGTAGTTCTGGTACTGAAGACTACCGCTCACAGTATCGGATCGAGTACTACCAGAGCACAGCGGAATACTTCGGTGTAGAAATTCCGGCAGATGAAGAACTCGGTTGTGCCAATATGGGACAGTTCCAGACTGGTGGTGCAGCCTCCCTGGATATTTACTGGGATAAAGATTGGGGATGGTCTGCGGATACCCCAAATAATGAGAGCTACGCATGTCAGTTGGTGAATTACCAGACTGCCTACTCAGCACTGAATGAGGGCGATTATGCCAAGTGTGTTGAGGGCAACTTTGATATGAGCATCGATTACCAAGACTAAAAACCAGGGGGCCGAATAGTCCCCACCCAAACCCTTTCAGTGACCTGGCTCTCCCCCGCAGCCAGGTCACTTTTTTATTGCCTTTCCTTCGGTGTTATCTTTCTCTAAACCTATCTACTGGCATATACATTCCTGTTAGACAAAATTTTAATCCAGGCAGTTGGGGTTAGCAGTTGTAAAAGTGTTGGAGACCCATATATTGGAAGACGCACATGCATCCGCATTGGCATCATTAAGGTCGAAGCCGAGACTGATGTCGCCCCCAATAACTCTATTGCCAGTAATAAGGTAATTGGTTTGCGCAAATTCCTGCATCAATATGCCGCTAAACTCAATATCTAAAACGGTATTTTGCGTAATAATCCCTCCGGACGAGCTGCCGATAACGATACCATTCAACCCTGTAAAGACACCTCCATTTTCAGGTTCTATGGTATTTTGTGATACGAGTACATAGTCCCCTTGAATAACGATGGAGTCCTTCTCGTTACTCAGGATTTCGTTTGAAAGTATGCTGTTAAAATCCCCATCGGAAGAGATACCCATTTCGGTATTTGAAGAAATTGTTGAACCGCTAACAAAATTGTGATCGCTGGTTAGGGAAATACCTATTTCATTACCTTGCACCAGGACATTGTAAATTCCATGAAATCCCGAGTCCTCTGCGCTGACGCCGGTATAACAATTTTCAACAGTTCCGTTTGAGAGAAAAGCCCCCTGACCAGACAAAATAATGCCAGTATTTAGCACGGGAAGTTCGGCACAGTGCACGGTAAACCCGTTCATATCCAGATTGCCGCTAGGACCGGATATGGTGATTGGCGGCATAGCAGTGCAGAATAATATGTCTTCAGTCATTATTTCAGCGGTGGTAATGGTATCGCCGCACTGAACGTCAGCAAAAGATAGGGCTGGTAAAAGCACGGATGCAAAAATTAACGGGAAATATTTTCCTGCCTGCATAGGGTTTCTTCTCTGTCAGTTGCTTTAAAGTGGCGCTTAAAAGAGATCCTTTGAGCGGATCTTCTGAGAAAAATATAGATATGATTGATTGGAGGGTGAGGTAATAGGTGACGGAGATCAGGCGTGGGAAATGGGTGCATGTTATTGATATTTGCATAGATTCCAGCCAAACAGGTAGGAATAATTAGCGGTAAGTACATCCTGTACAGGCTGTTTTTATACGTGCAGATTACTCTTTTTACTCTGTGGTATTGTGCTCGCGCCTTGTGTATAAGGCGAAAATATACGATAGGGCTAATAAACTATAATGCCGCCGGATATCGCAAAGGATATTGGCGGCATGGTGTTACAACATATTTAACATCTACTTAAAAATAGGGGTGCCGGTTTACTCCTACTGTGTGACCTGGGCAAAGTTGGCGCTGCCGATTTGGATCGTGAAAGAGGAATGACCTTCACCAGATTGTGATATCTCCTTGTAATGCCCTTCGCCAATTTGTAGGAGTGTGAGGGAATTATTCAGGCCACTTTGTGAGATCACTGCTTCATTGGAATTGCCAATTTGGGCAACATCTGCACTGAGAATAGTGCCATCCTGCTGTAGGCTGACGGTATTAGCTGTTCCGATCTGTGCAACCAGCAAGTGTACATCAAGCCCTAACTGATCAGTATCCACTGCATTTTGGCTTCCGAGCTGAGCAATCTCACCACTACTAATCAGTGTATTTTGGTCGGCCTCAACACTATTTCCTGAACCGCCTTGGGTAATGATTAGGGAGCCATCTTCAGATAGATTCTGGTTAGTAGTCGCTGTATTTAAGGTTCCTAGCTGGGCAATAAATACACTATTAGAGTTACTAATAGTCTGGGTAGTTTCAGCGGAGTTCTGAGTGCCAGTTTGTAATACTTCTGCACTATCAGAATTGGCATCCAGCTGAGAAATCTTCGCATAGTTATTACCTCCAATTTGGGTAATAGACCCTTGAGCGGTGTCGCTGTCGATTTGGTCAATACGGCCTGTATTTAATGATCCGACCTGAAGCAGAGTTCCAGTGCTACCAGACCTTAGCAGTTGCAGAATATTCCCCGTATTTGATATTCCAAATTGTTGAAGTGTGCCACTAGCAGAACTTATATTCTCCTGGTAAATTTCCGCAGAGTTTTGTTCTCCCAATTGAGTGGTGAGTGATGAGATTGAAGAGGTCACAACCTGTTGGGAGGTAGCGGTATTCGATACGCCGATTTGATTGACGATAATCGATCCGTCTGATGAGCTTCCCTGGCCAGCATTAGCGCTGTTACTATCCCCTGTCTGAGAAGTGTTGATATGCCCATTACTGGTATTTTCCTGGGCAGTCTCACTGTCATTGGCGACACCGATCTGGCTTTGCACGATGGTGCTTTCACTGGTTCCATCAATTTGGAGAGCATCCTCGCTGTTGTTGACTCCAATTTGAGTTTGTACTATTAAGCTGTTGTTAACATCAGAGTCTGCATTATTGGCTGTCGCGGTATTGCCTATGCCAGTTTGGTTTTGGATTACAAAATTGTTTTCGGCAAAAACCACACTGCTGATTGCCAACGCAAGTGAGCTAAAGATAAGTGGTGAGATTTTCATAAGTTACTCCTTTAAACTAAAAATCCCTAAATCATTGTCCGTTCAGTTACTGCTTCCTCCTTGTAAATCGAATTGACCACTGATATCCACTTGAGGCTCTGCCGATGAACGATACTGCATACAGAGCCTAATCCTGTGAGTTTTGGATATAACTATTGCTGCACACTGGCAAAGTTGGCATTACCAATTTGTAACGTAAATGAAGTTTGGTTTACATACACTTTGTGAAATTTCTTCAGAATGACAGCAGCCAATCTGGATTAATATCATCAAATTTCTCAGATCCGTATGGGTATTGTCTGCCTCATGGTACTGCCATTTTGTGTTACAGCGGTGCTCAGAAAGGCCCTACCTTGCTGTGAAGTAACAAAATTATTCTCGGCGATAGCAGCACTGCTGATGGTCAGCGCCAGGGAATCGGTAAGGAAGGAAGAGATTTTCATAAGATACTCCTTGACTACAAAATCTCTATGACAGCATATGGTGATGTTTAGGCGATGTGCTCATTAACTTTTGCATATTGAGTAGGTTAAGATGCCCAAAGGGCACCTTAACGAAAGTCTCTATCAGTCTACTGTATAAATGTAGCGCTATTGCCGTCTCCAAGTTGGGTAACACTGATAGCATCATTAAAGCCAGTTTGCGTAACCGATATGTAGTTACTGCTACCGTCTTGAGATAATGTTGCAGTGTTTTGCATGCCGCTCTGGGCCAACTCAATCAAATTCAAGTTACCTGCCTGCAGCATGGTTGCTGTCTCCATATCTCCATCCTGTGTTGAGGTAATTTCGTTCTCATCACCTTCCTGGGTGATATCCAGTGAGCCACTGAATGCTGATTGGCTAGCTGAAACCATATTCATATTTCCAATTTGTTCAACAGAGGATGTATCCGATGAACCGCTTTGTGTGACAGTAGCATCGTTTTGTGTACCGTCCTGGGAAATAATATTGGAGCTATTGTCAGTCGACGCCTGTAAGGCTGTAGCCATATTGGATGAGCCTGACTGATAAATTTCAATGTTGTCACTGGCTCCTGATTGTGTTGCCAAAGCCATATTATTGTCATCACTTTGGCTAATATAAATGTTACTTTCAAAAGCACTACTTTGTGTGGCAACCGCTGATTGATTATCCCCATATTGGTAGATGGATAATGTATTGTCTGCAGTATCAAAACTAGTAGCACTGGCAAAATTGGAGTCTCCGGACTGTACTACGATAGCACTATCGGAACTTGAGGTGTTTCTGTTAATTGAGGCATTGTTGAAATCACCAACCTGACTTATCAAGTCTGAATTGGTAAAGGAGTTAAGGTGAGATATCCCAGCAGCATTTTGTTGCCCGAATTGAATTGTGGTAGCGCTGTTACCAGAGCTTGCTGTGTTTTGCAATGTAGTTGAAATATTTAAGTCACCGGATTGGGTAATGACTACAATATTGCTGGAACTCGTATCCTGAGTACTAGTAGCCAGGTTTTGATCGCCATACTGGCTGATTGAAATAGAATCAGAATCTGAGGAGGTTTGTTCAGAGCTGGCAAAGTTAGTGTCACCATTCTGGAGGATTTCACTGCTACCGTTTGAAGCGGTTTCCTGACTGGTTAAAACGATATTGTTATCCCCGACCTGGAGTGCTGATGCCGTAGTGCTGGTTGTGGCATCTTGTGTCGAGGTGACACTATTATTATCCCCCTGCTGTGTTTGATAAATGGCGCCGCTGACATTGCCATTAGTTTGACTGGCATCAGCGTCGTTGTTATCACCAATTTGTGTTTGCACAATAAGGTTATCAAATACGGTGGGATCACTTTGATCAGCTGTCGCGTTATTATCTGTACCCATCTGGTTCTGGATGACAGTATTTTCCGCATAGGAAATCCCACTGATCATAAAGGATAAGGCCGTGGCTATAAGGGAATAGGTCTTCATTGGATAACTCCTTTACCAATTTGGACTTTGGGTGGTAAGCATATACTCTGCCTTTAACATCCATATAAAGGCAGAGTGTTTTTCGTGTTTCTACGAAAAATTATGTGCGGTCAATAATGATTGGGAATCTTAAGTGGAGGCTAGTACATAAAAAATATCACTCTACTACACGATGATATGGTTTAAAGCCATAGGTTGGGTTGTTAGCCATTTGATTTATAGCGTCAGATCAATCAAAGGCTACTTTAATTTTTGTCGATGAATTGGTATGTAGCTATGAGAATTTAGTTTGGCAAAGTTAGGAATAAAGTCGAGTTTGTGTTTTGACTGACTACGTACTGGGCTGATCTATATTTTATAGATTGACAAGAATATAGGGAGGTTGCGCCCTGATGATCACATCAGCTCACCGATCAGCACAGCTTTCGAGACAACCTTGAAAGGGCTAGGTTATTGCTGCTGGTAGTTTGCGCTGTTGTCACCACCTATTCGTAGTATGTCAGCACTGCTATTAACCCCCAGTTTGCATCATTTGTATAAAGTTATTGCTACCAATTGGGGAGAGTTCGACAGTATTTTGTCTCCCACTCTGGGTTAGACTGAGCCTATGATCGCTGCCTATTTGGTGAGTGTAGAGGTGAGTCTCTTCTCCACTCTAAGTGACGTTTAAACTATTAATATATCCCTCCTGCAGTAGTTGCAGTTCGCTACTTGTGCCGCCCAAATTCACTGTTTTAATATTACTACTGCCGAGTTGATTAATAATGACCTCATTATTAGCTGTAGAGATAAGACTAATATCGATAGTGTGCCTGGCCCCAGCTTGTATAATCTCTACTTTGTCATTATCACTAACACTGTGAATTAGAAAAACCTGGTTGTCCGCACCAACTTTCTTGATATAGTCTATTGCCGAGTTTGTCGTGCTAATAAATACCTAGTTTTGATTGGTATCACCGATTTGAGCGGAAAGTGTACTATTATTAGAGCCATTGTTTGAATCTAGTATTGTTGGTTTGTTACTAAATCCTATCTGATGAAATTGCATTTCTCCATTAATAATATTATCTTGTGAACTAGTGGCAGAATTTTCTGTGTTTTTTTGATAGATAGAAATAGAAGCATTTTTAGAGTAGGTTTGAACACCTTGGGCGTTATTTTGATGGTCTAACTGGATATAGTTAAAATGGCTGTTAGTAATGGAGTCTTGTAGTGAACTTCCCTGGTTGCTATCGCCAATCTGGTAGCCAATACTAGTAATATCGCTTTGGTCAGTAGTGGCACTGTTAGCGCTACCCTACTGATACAGTGATGTACTATTTGCTTCAGCCAAAGAATTTGTGGCAATAAATGAAGATAGAGCGAGGTAAATACCAGCCTTGGTGTACATGATAATTCCTTTCTATGACCGAACATTAAGTAACAGTTTCCCGAAGTTAGTACTTCTATCATGAGTAAATTTTATATAAATAACCTAAGTTTTTCATAATAAGCTGCATGCACTAGCTGGCGAATAAAATCGTACTTTCCAAAATTGGATCAGAGTATGGTGTTCTGGATTAAATGCTAGTAATCATTAAAAAGTAATTGCGCCAGCTTAAGATTTTATTTTTAATCGTTGCTATCGATATGGCTGCGCTAGCTTCTTCAAAAGAATGACGTAGTTTTTTATTCGTTCGAACGTCAATTATTTTAGGCAATTTTTCTTATGGTGGAAGCTATTATTGCATCCAAACTTAGGGGACTCAGTATCTCTGTGCTGAGATGTATTCTTTATTCTGAACTGATAGGAGTTGGATGTGAAAATTAAGCAGTCTGTAGATAAGGTGGCACTATTAGCGATAATGGCTTTTTCGGCGTCTTCATATTCATCAATTGCCTTGGCTGAAGTGGCTTGTGGCGATGTAATTACAACTGCAGAAGTGCTCACTGAGGACTTATCTTGTGATCTAACTACAGATGAACCTGATGCACTTACTATTGTCGGCCCAAGTGGCAGCTTAAATATGGGCGACTATTCCCTGACCTGTACTACAGGAGGAGACCTAGGTGGTGCAGGAATTCGAATCGAAGGCAATGGCGCCACCCTCACTGGGGGCGTTATAGATGGCTGTTTTGATGGAATTTTCTTAGAGGGAGAGGGGTATCACAAAGTACTTGGTACCGAAGTTGTTAATAGTGTTAATGATGGGATAGATATAGATAGTATTTACAATACTATAAATGACTGCGTTATTACTGATAGTGGTAGAGTCGGTGTCGATATGGATGATGACTACAATACTTTTTCTGGCTGTACCGTAACAGGTAGTGTTGCCGACGGAATCCAGGTGGATGATAGTTTTTCACGAGTTTTTAACAACACTTCAAGTGGAAATGGAGGGGCTGGTATTCTGATAGAAGGATCGTCAAATAATGTGATATCACAGAACACAACTACCGATAATGGCAACGGTGATAGCCAAGATGGTGGTATAGTTCTTATTTTTACTAATTCCAACTTCAATATTATTTCTGCGAACTCTTCTCTTGGTAATGATCCTTTTGATCTGAGGGATACAGTTGACCCTGATTGCAGTGGTACTAATATTTGGGTAAACAATGAATATCTCACTAAAGATCCAGATTGCCTGGATTGACAATTCTTAATAGACAATTTCTTTTCCATGGGCTGTTAAATTTGGTGGTAACGTTTTGTGGAATTTTATAGATCGATTAACTTAATTTTTTTATAAAACTTATCAATCAGCAATCTATTAGGGGCTCGTATATGAAATATATGAGCTTCCTTTATATAGCATAATATAAATATATTTATATCTATTATAGTGAAATGTGGTAGAGGTTTAATTAAAATAAAAATATCTCTAAGGTGAGTATCTTGTAAAGGGCTCTCAGGCGTGTATTTTTCACTTTAAATGTTATTGTATGAATTAAATAATATTTGCATCTAAATGTTGATATGTTTCCATGTATGAGATTTTGATGTGGAAGATTAGATGAGTATTTTAAAAGTTAGGCATTAATAGGATGTTGAGTTGAACAGCAGGTATGCGGTTAGTAAGCATGATCTAAATGTTAAATATATATTCCTAAGTTCACCACTTAAAATACGATGGATGTCTGATGGCGTATATGTAGCCAGGTATTTGAAATTTTCAAGAGGGGACTTTTTTGGAGAGTACTATGTGAGTGCAGCGATGCTGTAGTGTTTCGGTAATTTGGGGGGGCGCAAACAAACCGAAGAGTGTGAGTAAGTGTGGGTGTAATTTTAAATTGCCTCTTTTTGTGGTATTACCACGATATTCAATGTGCTGATGGTTGGTTCTATAAGAAATAGTAGTTTTGGGGATGCACTGAGACGATAGATATGATAACAAAACAGAATAATATATATTCAATAATTGTATCAGTTCAGTGAATCCCCAATTTATGATCACTAAATATTTTTCTATGAAATTAAAGTGAGCTTGAAGCCAGGCATATTATTGCATTATGTTTCCGCTATTGTTGTCTCCAAACTGTGTCACGGTAGTTGAGGCAGATGGGTTCGCCTGCATGGCCTGTAGAAAATTATTATTTCCACTTTGTGAGAGTGTGGCCCAGCTACTCATACCTGTCTGGTTAAGATCGATTTCGTTGAGCGTACCATTTTGGTCTGTATCAGCAGAAATCAAATCACCATCCTGAAAAATAGAGAGGACATTTTGTGTACCTGTTTGCGTACTTAGAAGGCTATTTGATGATCCAGTTTGGCTAGCCAAGGCCATATTTTGTTCGCCATTTTGTGAAAGGGTTAATATTGATGAATCACTCATAATTTGGAAAGCAATTGCATCATTGGCAATGCCTATCTGAGTGACTTCTACAATACCGTTGCTACTGGAAAAATGGCCCATACCTCCAATGATATTTTGATCGCCGATTTGGGTTGCAGAGCCGATTACATTGGAACTTGAAAGTGCCTGCACACCACCTACTAAATTATCATTCCCTATTTGCTGGGAAAACGAGTGGCTTTGTGTACTGTCAAGTTGGCTTGAGCCCCCAAGGTTTGAGTTCCCGACCTGATTAGTAAAAGTACTACCAAAACTACTGTTTGAATTACTGCTCCCCCCCAAGTTATCAGTGCCATTTTGAATAACAGTGCTTGTCATAAAGTCAGAATTGTCGAACTGTGAAATTCCACCGTTGTTAAGTGATCCAGTTTGTAAAACTACGGAGGTGGTGTTGTCTGTATTAAGGCTTGCAGATGCAGAACCAATATTTTCAGATCCATCCTGGCTAATAAATATGGAGTTGTTATTTGAATTATTGAAATGAGAAGCTGCTGATTGGTTGTCAGTACCAACCTGAACAATATTTGTACTGTTTAAGCTGGAGTTAAAGTTTACGGTTTCAGCAAAATTGATTTCACCGGTTTGGGAGACAAAGTTGGTGTTATTGGAGTCACCAAGCATACTGGATGTAACTTCGTTAGTATTACCTACCTGTAAGGTTGTCAGCGTTGTGCCTGTACTATCCTCCTGGCTCGCGTTGGCTAAGTTTCCATCTCCAATCTGGGTCTGAATAATCACGCCATCACTGCTATTAATGATCTGTTCCGCCTCTGCTGTATTATTATCCCCATTCTGGGTTTGTACAATCAAATTATTGGTAACGGTGGGATCGCTTTGGTCTCCCATAGCCATGTTGTTATTGCCTGTTTGATTTACAATATATATATTACTAGCCTGTGCCGCAGCGCTGATACTAATTGCTAAAATGCATGGGATTGCTGGAATATACGAAGACATTCTCATTGATAAAACCTCGACTTCTCTAGTGTAGTCATTTTCCTAAAACAAAATTTTAAAAAGGCTTGTTACATATTTAAATTGAGTAGGTACAAGCTTAAATGAATATCATTAATGTCCATTTCTATCTGGAGCTGATAGCAGGTTGGCGCTATAGAGATCAATATTTGCTTGGGGAAGTTTCAGAGCTGCCAAAAGAAATTTTCCGAAACTGACTAATCGGCATTAATACTTAGCTATGCCTGTTATTGATCAAAGCTGAACATGCTTAAGATTTCATCAAGTATGGACTAAAAATTTTGCGATTAATAAATGCATGCTTACTGTCTAATTCTCCTTTAAACCTCCTGAAATCTATTAATGCCGGGTAGAGCTATTTAATCTTCTACCCTACCTATATATGATTACTGCCTTTGGTTTCCCTGAGTAAGTTGAAAGCTTGGTAAAAGTATTGATGGAACATGAGTCTTTTCAATGAGAGATAAGTGTGTAACTGCTAGTAATAAAGTTTACCTCCAGTGAGTTAGGCCAACTGATATTTTTTGCACTATAATTTTCCTCTTCTAGAATGGGTCAAAATTTATCTGGTTGTGAATAATTTTAAATCTAGATAGAGGTTGCAGTCCTAGCTTATGAAAGCTTTAGGCTAACCCTGTTGCCTTGATTTATCCAGAAAGATTATCCGGGGATAAACTTGCACCCTTTTTTTAACAGAAAAAATGACACCAAACAGAAGCATTTGGTATCATCGACTACATATAAAGAAATTCACGTCTTAAGTGGAGTAAATGATATGAGCATTTCTCCTAATGCATGTCCTTTATGAATGGTCATGTATTCCGCTACTTTGTGTACTTTGAGTTAATAGTGGGTGAGTTACTGCATGATATTACCACTATTGTTTTCGCCAAACTGCGTCACAGTGGATGAGGCAGATGGATTTGCCTGCATAGCCTGTAGAAAATTATTGTTACCACTTTGTGTAAGTGTGGCAACACTACTCATGCCGGTCTGATCAAGGTCAATTTCATTAAGTGTGCCACTCTGATTGGTATCGGCAGAAATTGAGTCGCCATCCTGAATAATAGAAAGTACGTTCTGTATTCCTGTTTGCACGCCAAGAAGGATGTTAGAAATCCCTGTTTGCCCCGCCAGGGCCATATTTTGTTCTCCATTTTGAGAAATAGCTAACAATCCCGAGTCGCTCATAATTTGGAAAGCAATTGCATCATTAGCAATACCTATTTGAGTGACCTCTACAGTACCATTGCTACTGGAGGAGTGGCCTGAACCACCAATTATATTTTGGTCGCCTATTTGTGTGATGGAGGCGCTAACATTATCGCTGGAGTTTATCGATATGCTACCTAAATTGTCAGTACCGGTTTGCTGGATAAATGTATGGCTCTGTGTGCTATCAATTTGGCTTGAACTTCCTAAATTTAAACTTCCCACTTGATTAGAAAAGGTACTGCCGAAGCTACTATTTAAATTACTGGCTCCCCCTAGATTATCATCGCCACTTTGAATGACTGTGCTCGTCATAAATTGAGAGCCACTAACTTGCCCAACTCCCCCATTGTTCAGCGATCCATCCTGTAAGATGACAATACTGTTGTTATCAGCATCGAAACCTGCGCCTGGAGAACTCGTATTTTGAGATCCGCTTTGGTTTACAAATATGGAATTGTTACTTGAGTTAAAGCTATGAGCTGTGAAAACTTCATTGTCGGTTCCGGTTTGTAAAACATTAGTGCTATTAGATGTAGAGTTGAAATTAACGGTAGAGGTGAAATTCAATTCACCAATTTGAAAAACGAAATTGGTGCTCGCGGTATCATTTTGCATAAAGGAATCGACTTCGTTATTGTTCCCCATCTGTACGACGGTATCGATTGTGTCGGTGCTATTTTCTTGGCTTGCTGTGGCTAAGTTTCCATCTCCAATTTGAGTCTGACTGATCACTGCATTATTGCTATTTATGATTTGTTCTGCCTCAGCTGTATTATTATCACCATTTTGGGTTTGCACAATTAGGTTGTTGGCAACGGTGGGATCACTTTGATCCCCCATGGCAGTGTTATTGTTACCATTTTGATTGACTATGTAGGTGTTGCTCGCTTGTGCTAGCTGTATCACAGCAAGGGTGGATAATCCGGCAATTGTGGCTTTGAATTTCATTGTTGAGTTCCTTTCAAACTACGTTGTGACTGAGGTTTGGTTTAGTGGGTGACTTGGATTTATAGCTCATTGTTAAAGCTAAACTTAAAATCATCGTTGGTGCTGCCTTTTTGTATTGGCTTTAAACCATATTTTTGGCATTAAAACTTGACTATGCCAGGGGGACTCTTCGTTTATTTGGGATAAAGCTTAGAATCTCCAAACGTACACTGTACTGCTTTGTACTAAATTAAAGCCAATGATGTACTGCACTCATAAAGCAATAGCGACAATTGAAATGTTTGTTGCTGATATCTACCTTTAAATTGTTCCAAAAAATTATTGTCAATGAGCGGTGAGATGTATATAGGATAAAAGCACTGAGAAAGTAGTAAGAAAAACTTAAGCCGCTAATTTCAAAACTGTCTTGTCAGTATTTGAAAGTCTAATAAGGTCTGATAGGGCCTGCAAAGAGGTTTGCAAGGCCCTTGGCTTTTTTACTGCATATAAGTAGCGCTGTTGTTGTCACCTAATTGGGTGACACTGATCGTGTCGCTAAAGCCGGTCTGTGTTACCATTAGGAAATTGCTATTGCCATCCTGAGACAATGTAGCAATATCTGAAGTTCCACTCTGAGTCAGGTCTATTTCGTTGAGATTGCCGCTCTGGTTAAGGGTGGCTGAAATACTGTCTCCGTCTTGGAGGGAATTAATCAAGTTGTCCTCGCCATCTTGTGAGGCGTAAAGGTCGGCATTGAAGTTGGTTTGCTCCGCATTTATTGTGTTTAATTCACTCATTTGAATTATCTCAGCCGAGTGGTTGGAGCCAGTCTGTGTCAATTCCACATCATTGCCATTACCAATTTGGCTGATGGAGTAGTTATTATCAGATACCGATTGCAGGCTAACAAAAATGTCATTGCTATCACCTTGTTGTAGGTTGGAGCCGACACTGTTATTAGCATTGTCATCTGAGGAGCTAAAGGAATTGTCATTTCCATATTGCTCAACTATGGTAAATTGATCAGAACTTTGTCCTCGTACGGTAAACCCTGAATTGAAATTGCCGATCTGTGTTAATTGGACAGAAGTGTTTGAGCTGCCATCATCATCTACCCCTCCGCCGTTATTATCGTCACCCATTTGAAAAACACTGATACTGCTATTGAAGCTATCCGTTTGACCCGATGTGCCGACGTTTCTGTCGCCAATAGAAACTACGTTCAGAAATGCTTCATCCATATTGGTCTGTCCCGATGAACCAATATTATCGGTGCCAATCATGGTAAATTGCATCGAGCTATTGGTAGAGTTTCTTTGCAGTGAACTGCCAACACTACTTGTACCGCTAATAGTGTAAATCATTGAAGTATTGGAAGTATTTTCCTGTAAGGAACCACCTATATTGTCAGTTCCCATAATGGTAAAACTCATTAAGGTACTCGTTGTATTTTCCTGAATAGAGCCACTACCATTATTTGTACCCATAAGGGTATTTATCATAGTTGTACTAGTAGTGCCTTCCTGCCTTGAGCCGCCAAAATTATCGGTACCGATAAATGTCTCTTGCATTACACTATTGCTGGTTGATATTTGGTCCGTTCCCGTTCCGTTATTGTCTCCTATTAAAGTAATTACTGCTGAAGAATTACTGCTTCCGTCTTGTTCACTATTCGCAAAATTGTTGTTTCCCTGTTGTATTTGAATAATAGTTCCATTGCTGTTGGCATTGAATTGTGTTGCTTCAGCATCGTTATTGTCGCCAATCTGAGTCTGCGTGATTAAACTATCAGTGGCACCAGTTTGGTCCCCCATGGCCATATTTCCGGTTCCCTCTTGATTGACAATATAAGTATTGTCACCGTATGCAATACCGGAAATGGCTAACGCTAAGGCAGTGATTGCAAAGATTGATGTTTTCATAAATGATTCCTTTCATTTAATGAGCTATGGATGGTGTTAAGAGTGATAAATCTCTTGGTTCTATATCGGTAATTAACGAATGAAACTTCTGTAGCTCAGTTAGGTTTTAATGAGCGCCAGGTAAGAAGTTTAAAGGCCATAAATGGTAAGAGAAGTAGTGAGAATGCTTGCTTGCACTGATCCCAAGCCATTTTTTGGCATTAATGCTTGGAGATGCCGAGGCTATATTCATTTTTGCTTCGATTGATATGAAATATTTATTCCAAATTTTTCACCTGTATTGGTTGATTTTACTATTCATTTAATTTGCTCCTATTTGGTTTGTTGGTCGGCCAAAATGTAGTGAAGTGATAAATGCCCCCTACTTACGGTATCGCTTTTAGTATTATTAATAAATAAGATAATTGGTATGAGATAAAAGCACTGAAATGCTAGTAAAAAAGTCTGATTTAATCAGTATTTTCATTGCAGAGTTATATTGATATTTGATAGTGGATAGAAGATGTATGGTTAGGAGGAGTCCATATATGGGTATACGGACTCCTATCAATTATTTACTGTGTAAAAGTAGCGCTATTATTGTCACCCAGCTGGGTAACATTGATGCTATCGCTAAATCCGGTTTGGGTAACACTCAGGAAATTGTTGTTACCGTCCTGAGATAGGGTGGCAATATCCTGCTGTCCGCTTTGGATAAGGTCTATTTCATTGAGGGTACCCATTTGGTTGAGCGATGCTATTTCGCTATCGCCATCTTGTAAAGAGGTGATCAGGTTTTGTTCACCATCCTGATAGGCGTAGAGGTCAGCCTCGAATCCTGTTTGCTCGGCGTCGATCATATTCATAGCATCGTTCTGAATTATATCGGCACTATGTGATGAGCCGGACTGAAATAAGAAAGATTCGTTACTCTCACCTGTCTGGGAAACACTTGAAATACTGTCAAATGCGAGATCTGCATTAGTGAAAGCATTATTGTTGTCACCCTGTTGAATAATGGTTGAGTTCAGATTGGCAGAGTCCGAGATTAGTATAAATGCATCATTTTGATCACCAGACTGCAATATATAATTAGTAATATCGCTGCCAGTATTAGTAGTGGCGCCGGCAGAGTTACCGTCCCCATACTGCTCCATGAGATCCATTTGGTCAAAGCTGGGAGTATGGTTAAATCCTACGTTATTTGAATTGCCAGACTGTATAGCGGATATGCTGTTATTCGAGCTATCAATATCGTTGCCGGAAAATGTATTAAAGTCTCCAGTTTGCTGAATGACTATGGTTGTGTTGAAGCTGTCAGTCTGGTTTGTGGATGCGAGGTTGTTATCACCATTTATTTCGGCATTGAATGATACTGAATCGGAGTTTGTTTGACCTGATCCGAATATATTATTATTCCCATTAACGGTGAATATCATTACGCTATTAGAAGTTGATATTTGCCCCGAGCCTCCGAGGTTGTCATCGCCTGTAACGGTATATTCCTGAGTCGTATTACTTGTATCCTGTTGGAGGGGGGAAACGTCATTCATATCGCCAATCAGAGTAATTACTAAGGTAGTGTCAGTGGTCCCATCCTGAAGTGCGATAGAACCGTTAGAGTCACCCTCCTGATACTGAGTAATTACACCATTGGTGTTGCCGTTGGATTGTATTGCATCTACAGAATTATTATCCCCGATTTGAGTCTGTTCGATTAGGTTGTTAAATATAGTGGGGTCGCTTTGATCCCCGCTGGCGGTATTGCCGGTACCATCCTGGTAGAGGATATATTCATTGTCATCTGCATGAACCAGACCACTGATGGCAAGGGATAGAGCGGTAACGGCTATAGGTAAAATCTTCACAAGTAACTCCTTTACTTCAACTCGTTGTGGCGTTTTGATGACATCCACAGTACTTCCTGTACAACACAGGTGAAATCTGTATCCAATCCCGGTGTAAACGAACGGCGACTACATTCCGCCTCTACCGTCCGCCGGGCATTGGGGATGATTTGATCGGCCCTAAATGGTGAGAGAAGTAGTGAGACTGCTTACTTGCACTGGCTCCAAGCCATTGTCATTGGCATTAGTACTTGGATATGCCGGGGCTTTGATCATTGGCGGCTTTCTCTAAAAGAACTCAATGATTCTCTAGCTGCTTATTTATTCACCTAATAGGTGAGAATTTACCTCCTTCGTAAGGTGATTTGTAAAACATCAGCAAACACTCATTTCTCAATGATCGTGTTTGTTAATGTCCTTACTTAGTATTGGCAGTATTCATCATTGTGTGTATAGGACAAAAGCACTGACATACTAGTAATAAAGGCTGAAGGCTAAGTTGTGACAAGCAGGAATCTATATGTTATGACTTAGATTGTTGTTAATAATTGGGCAATCTTACAAGGGCCTACATAACTTATGTAGGCCCTCTAATTTAGATTACTGCATATAAGTTGCGCTGTTATTGTCACCAAGCTGTGTAACATTAATACTGTCGTTGAAGCCTGTTTGCGTGACCATCAAGAAATTGTTATTGCCATCCTGAGATAAAGTAGCGGTATCCTGCTGTCCACTCTGAGTTAAATCTATTTCATTTAAGCTTCCTGCCTGGTTCAGAGTAGCTGATTCTGAATCTCCATCTTGCAGGGAGTTAATTAAGTTGTCTTCACCATCTTGCAGAGCGTAAAGGTTTGCATCAAAACTGCTTTGTTCAGCGTCTATAGTATTCAAATCATCGATTTGTATGATTTCTGCATGGTGAGAAGATCCACTCTGAACAAGAAATGAGTCATTGCTATCTCCTGTTTGGGTCACTGAGGAATCGCTATCAAAGGCTTGATTTAATAATGTATTAGCATTATTACTTGAGCCTTCTTGAATGATTGAGGCAGTTATATTTGCTGAGTCATTATATAGGATAAAGGAGTCATTTTGATCGCCTACCTGTAACAAATAGCTTGTGCTACCGCTGGTGTTGTTTGAAGATGATCCAGAAAAGTTGTCGTCTCCATATTGTTCAATTGTATCATTTTGGTTAAAGCTCACATCGTGAATAAAGTTGATAATATTTGAGTTTCCTTGCTGGATGTTCACAACGCTGTTATCAGCACTGCCATCATCATCAAAACCGCTAACAATGTTAGAGTCCCCTGTTTGTTGTATTACAATACTGGTATTGGAACTATCTTCCTGAAAAGTTGATGCAATATTATCGTTACCATTGATATCAACTACCAAAGATACAGAGTCAGAGTTTTGCTGGAAGGAGCTACCAATATTGTTATCTCCTGTTATCGTGAATTCCATTATGCTGTTTGAAGTTGAAGTTTGAAATGACCCACCTGTATTACTGGAGCCAGTGATGGTATATTCCATCGTGGTATTACTAGTGGAGGTTTGCTGGGTTGCACCTTGGTTATTATCCCCAACAATGGTCATGATTCCGCTGGAGTCAGTTGTTCCATCCTGAAAGGCAAAAGCATCATTGGTATCGCCCTCCTGATACTGAATGATCACTCCATTGGTATTGCCATTAGATTGTGACGCTTCAGCAATATTATTATCGCCGATCTGGGTTTGCTCAATCAGGTTATTGCTAATCGTGGGATCACTTTGATCCCCCATGGCGGTATTGCCAGTGCCCTCCTGATAGAGGATATATTCATTGTCATCTGCATGAATTAGACCACTGATGGCAAGGGATAGAGCGGTAACGGCTATAGGTAAGATCTTCACAAGTAACTCCTTTACTTCAACTCGCTATGGCGCTTTGATGGCGTCCACAGTACTTCCTGTACAACACAGGTGAAATCCATATCCAGTCCCGGTGTAGACGAACGGAGACTACATTCCGCCTCTACCGTCCGCTGGGGATTGGGGGGTGATTTGATCGGCCCTAAATGGTGAGAGAAGTAGTGAGACTGCTTACTTGCACTGGCTCCAAGCCATTGTCATTGGCATTAGTACTTGGATATGCCGGGGCTATGATCATTGGCGGCTTTCAAAAAAAGACTCAATGATTCTAAATTTCTGGTGAGCATAAGTGCTCACCATTTGTCATAGATTTTTCTCCTCTGTAATCCGTTTTATAAGATCCTCCAAAAGTTGAAACCCAAAGCGTTTCAGGCATTGGAGCCTTGAAAAAGTATTGGCAAGGAGAATCCTTAGGGAAATGAGATAAAAGCACTGAGATACTGGGACTAAAGTCGGATAATTTTATTATTATTAGGGTTTTCGGAAGTGGGAGTAGGGCAGGATGGTAGATTTCATGAGATTGATACATAGCTTTACTGCATAGAAATCATAGTATTATTGTTGCCAAACTGGGTGGTGGTGATGCTATCGTTAAACCTTACCTGGATAGTCGCTAAAGACTTTTTATTTCCATTTTGGGTCAAAATGGTGCTATCCGCTTGGCCACTTTAAATCAGATCTATTCCACTAAAAGTTCTCGTCTGATTAATTGTAGAAACTTCTGAGATGCCAGTTTGGAATATATCAACCTAGTTAATTTTGCATCTTATAGTACCAAAGGGTTTTAATTGGAGTCGGCTCGTTCAGCTATTATAGGGCCCGAGTTAACTTGCAGGAGTATACTGGTGCTATGATCTGATCCAGTCTGTAGTGATTCTATGGCAGTAAAGTTTCTAGTTTGAGTGATATTAGACTTGCTATCAACTACTGTAGCGCCTTCATGGGAAAATCCTGTAACACTTGACTTGTAGTTAATGAGAGTGGAAGTAGAAGGTCCCGCTCAAGCTTATCGATCAATCCTGGTTGATCATCGGCTGATAGCTTTTAATACTTCGGCTACCGGGTACTGCTTTTTGGGTTGATCGATCTGCTTAACATGGGATGAAGGGAAGTGAGACTACGGACTTGCACTGACATCATGCCATTGTTGTTGGCATTAATGCTTGTCTATGCCTGAGCTGGGACCTAAACAGAGTATTGTGGATAAGTGCTGGCCAGGGTATAGGAAAAAAGCACTGAGATTCTAGTAATAAAGTTTATATGACCCCCTAGCTAGTACGTCTCCCTTTAGAGTTATACGCTGATTAGTACTGCAACCGGGCTCCTGTTGGTCCAAGCTTTTATATCCATTGCATAATTTGCAAAGTGTAAAGTTTGGCATTTATGGCAGCCTCAAAGACCCCGCTATCGCGATCACAGATTATTGGCTTAACAGCATTGTCGTTGGCAGTCTTTTTGGTGGCCAATGATTTTACGGCCTTCTCCGTCGCTATCCCTGCAATGGAAAAACACTTTAACGCAGATATCTCCACTCTTCAGTGGGTGATTAACGGTTATGCATTGGTGTTCGGGATTTTTATAGTTACTGGCGGGCGCTTGGCGGATATGTTTAGTCGGCGCCGGCTATTTTTTGTTGGAACCTCAATCTTTGTCTTCTTTTCTGTTATGGGCGGGCTGGCCGTCAATGAGTGGATGTTACTGGGAAGTCGGGCATTAATGGGGGTTGGTGGCGCCCTTATGTGGCCCGCTGTACTCGGCATGACTTACCAAATAATGCCTGATGATAGGGCGGGGCAGGCTGGCGGCTTGATAATGACGGTATGTGGTTTTGCCAATTCTATAGGGCCATTATTGGGAGGTTTCTTTACAGAGTTTGTCAGTTGGCGCTGGATTTTTTTTATTAATTTCCCCATTGCGCTGGCGGCAATGTTGGTGGGCTGGAAGGTAATTGAGGATGATAAGCCCGCAGAGAGCAAGGAAAAGGTTGACTATTGGGGGATGGCCTCATTATCAATTAGCCTTTTGGCTTTAATGTTATCTCTGGATTTTGTTATCGATGTAGGATTTAGAAGTCCTTTAGTGATTGGACTTTTAGTAACATCGGTGATTTTCTTTTTGGTATTTGCCTGGGTTGAGCCTCATACTCGCTCTGACCCGCTTATTCCCCCAGATGTAGCTACTAATTGGCGCTTTTTTTCTATCTGTGTGGTGACTTTGCTTCTATCGGTCACTTTTGTATCTATGTTGCTTTATATTCCTCAATTTTTAATTAAGGAGTTGAGTTATTCTGCAGTTTGGTCTGGTGCGGGTTTATTGCCGGTGATGATTACCTATGCGGTAGTCTCATATATAGCAGGGTGGTTATATGAATTTTTGGGGGCTCGCCTAATTTTAGCGGGAGCGGCACTCTTTTTAGGTTTGGGAATGTTTTTACTTTCTGGCCTAGTGGTTCGCGATCACTATCTGCACCTGGTACCGGGAATGCTCACTCTCGGTATAGGATTAGGCTTATATTTTCCTACGATAACGACTACTGCGGTTACGGTATTGGGGCCTGCCAGGGCAAGCTTGGCGGCGGCTTTAATTTATATGTTCCAAATTATTGGCGGTGCTATTGGATTGGCGATGAATACAACAGTTGTAGCCATGGCTCCCGAATTGTCTGAAGGTATTGATCGGGCATTTACTATTAATGCGTGTTTGGCTGCTGCAGCACTGATTGTAAGTTTGCTGTTTGTGAAAGGGGATGTTTCCCAGAAAGAAAAAATCTGAGCAATAAATAATATGGTTTTTCTTAGCCTCTTTCTCTACTGTATGTATATCGCAGAATTGTTACTGCCAATCTGTGAAATGGAGATAGTAGCACCAAAACTCAATTGAATTACCTGGAGAAAGTTGTCTGTACCTAGTTGTAGTAGCTCTGCACTATTAAAGCTGCCGGTTTGAGTGAGATTGATAGTGTTTAGCTCACCCAATTGAATGATGTCCGCATCATCAATATAACCAGACTGCGTTGAACTTACTTGATTCTCTAGACCTTGTTGCAGCAACTGTAGTCTTGCACTAAAGCCATCTTGAATGGCTATTAATGTGTTTTGATCAAATTCCTGGTCTATAGCTGCCTCAGAGACTGATCCACTTTGACTAATATCAGCGCTATTATCCGATCCACTTTGTGTGACAACACTACTAGCCCCTTCAATAGCGAGTTGTATTGACGTGGCGCTATTGCTTGTTCCTGTTTGTGTTATCTCGGAAAAATTATTGATGTTTATCTGGTTGATTGTGGACCCGTTGTTTGTTCCGCTTTGAGATGTAAAGGCCTGATTATTTAGAGCAAGATTAACAATGATAGAAGCGCGATTACTCTGTCCTTGCTGGATGGAACTGTTAAATCCCAGAATAGAGTTGCTTGTTTGGATGCTAGTAGCACTGGAATCTGTAAGTTGTACTATTGAGTTGGTATTAAAGGCGCCGTTAGTATTTGTTATCCGGGCAGTGTTGTTATTGCCAAATTGTTGAATTTGATTATTGGTTCCCAGAGACTGTATCAGGGTAATTCTAGTATCAATATTCTGGCTTCCACTTTGGATAATACTGGCAGAATTTGCTATGCCACTTTCTTTATCGATAATCTCAGCTCTATTAAAATTACCTAACTGGCTAATAGAGACATCACTAAGAGCAACATCATCTTGGATAGATTCCGAAAAATTTAGGGTTCCTATCTGCGAGATGTTAGCAGTTGTACCAGTGGAAAGGTTTTGTATGCTCGTAATTTGATTTAGGGATTGTTCCTGACTGATGCTTATAGTGCTAAACAGTGTACTTGTCTGTGAGGTTTCGGCCTTGTTGAGAACATTAAGCTGGGAGACTGATGTCGTGCTACCCAGGCTGCTGGATTGGACTGACATTAGCTCGTTTGATACGCCTCTCTGCAACTGGATAATAGATCCTTCAGTATTGCCGTTGGATTGCTGAGCCACCACATTATTAAATTCACCATCTTGTGTTTGCATGATGAGATTGTTAATGATGGTTGGGTCGCTTTGGTCCCCTATAGCCCGATTGCCAATACCCTGTTGTGACAGGATATAAGTGTTGGTTGCGAGGGCCTGGCAGCAGAATAGTAAGGTTGATGCCGCGATAAGATAGCCTGGTATGAGCATAATTCCTCCACTGCACAGACTGGCGTAAATCTTTAACTTAGGCTGTATCTTGCCGGCACTGGGCACCGTGTAATGATTGCCATATAAAATTATGGTGAAAATATAATGGTTTGTATATGAGAGATAAGTACTGAATTACTAGGGAAGTAGGTTCAAGCTTTATTCCTGGTTGAGTGTTTGTTTATTGGTGGCTCCGTGTATGTTTCTGTAAATGGAAGTGCTTCCCAATTTGAGTAAACTTGTGAGATACTTCAAGTCCACTTCACCTTTGCCCAGTTTTTCCTGAAAATAGAAATAACCCTATAAAACGTGTGGTTTTTTTTCAGGTTATCTACACAGAAAAAGATTCTTCACCCCAGTTAGAATAATTCACAGACTACTCATTTTTTTGTTAACTATTTTTGTTAATTGAGTGAGAATAGGGCTCTTTCCCAATCCCTGGAAATGGAATCTCGGGCGATATCCCGCACTGATGCGGATGACTGAAAAGTCGGCGCTTTTGCCTAGGTTGCGGCGCCGCCGGACAGATAAACCCCTGTGTCCTGCTTTTTTTAGGACGCCTTTGATTCTCCAAGCAAAGCAGGCCTGTCGGGGTGGTCTTGTACTGCGAATTATTTGTGTAGGGAGCCTGGTGTTCCCGTAGTTGGTAAGGAGAATGGATTTTGATACCTATCGTTGACCGCGCGCGCGCGGAGTCTATTGCACCTATTTGGCGTATGCCGTTTCGCCCTTTTTTCTGGGGAGCTGCTCTGTGGAGTATGGTTGCCCTGGTTATCTGGCAGGGGCAGTTATTCGGTTGGCAGATGCCGGCTTTTCGAATGGGGGTAGTCTGGCACTCCCATGAGATGCTGTTTGGGTTCGCGGCTACCGTTGTTGTGGGTTTCCTCGGCACGGCCATGCAAACCTGGACTGGTATCCCCTCGCCAAAGGGAACCCAACTTATTGCTTTGGTCGGCCTGTGGCTCTTGGCCCGTTTGGGTTACCTGTTGGCGGCGGTCCCTATTTGGATGCCGGTGATTGCTGAAGTCTCCTTTTTCCTGTTCTCAGCGTTTTTGCTCGGAGCCAGGGTGTTGCGAACCAAGCAGTGGCGAAATATGTTTGTATTGCCTGCGATGCTGATGTTTGCTGCATTGTCCGCTAGCCACTGGTTGCTGCCAGGGGCACAGAGCCGAATCGCCTTGCTGGCTTTGCTGTTGGTGACGGCGATTATTCTGATAATCGGCGGGCGGGTTATACCCTTCTTTACGGCGCGCCGCTTTCACTTGAGCCCAAGAGATAAGATACCGGCTGTAGAGTGGGGTACCCATATTGCCGCGGTGGGTTTGTTACTGTCGGTGGCTGTTGGTTTGCCGCAAATGGTTTGGGCTTTTTTTGCGGTCTCTCTGGGTATTTTGCAGGTGATCCGGGTAGTTCGCTGGCACCCGACAAAAATATGGGCAGAACCGATGGTTTGGTCTCTGCATGTGAGCTACTGGTTAGTTATTTTGGGGTGTTTTCTCGCGGCTCTGGCCTGGAGCCAAATTGCCCCTTCCTGGCAGAGTCCCGCTTTACACGCATTTGCCGTTGGCGGTATTGGCGGATTGATCTTGTCTATGACCAGCCGCGTCAGTCTCGGCCACACAGGTCGGATATTGAAGGCGCCGCGCTTGATGCCCCTGGCTTTTATGGCTCTGGCGTTATCTGCTCTCGCACGTGTTTTTTGGGCACCTGCCCCGAGTGGTTTGCTCGCAGCAATTATTGCCTGGGTAGTCGGTTACACGCTTTTCTTACTATATTACACCCCGGTGCTTTTCCAGCCGCGCGTTGACGGTCATCCTGGCTAATTCTCTCTATGTGATCTTCAGTTACTGCGAGAAACCTTATCATCGCAGCAACTGTGGTCGAGTAAAGCCATCATTAACTGGTCTATTCAGAGTCCGCACTAGCTACCTGGGGTAGTTTGTCTACTTTAGGTACTGTTTCCAGTTCCCGGTCCCACTCGGCTTTACTGGCCATAAAGATATGGGCATTAGGCCTTACATCTATTGGGCGATCCAGGCTGCCAGCGGGAACCGCTAAGAGGCCAATTTCAGGATCTTCTCGTGGCACTGCGGAACCGCATTGATTGCAAAAGCTTTTGCTGTGCCTCGTCCCTGCTAACTTAAAGGTTTTGACCTGTTCTGCACCGGATAGCCATTCAAGTTTCGCTGATGCGAAGAATAGGTTTGCTGCATGAGCTGAACCGGTATCTTTGCGGCAGTAACTACAGTGGCAGAGAAAGAAGCCCCCAAAGTCACCTTCAATTTCGAAGTTAATAGTGCCGCATAGGCACGATCCTTTTTGTTCCATTGCTCAATGCTCCTCTATTTAGTTGTACTTATCGTAATTGGGGGGAATTGTGATTTATTTTGGATGTCTCGGTGGGTTTTTGGGGTATCAAACCCGTATGGTCCCGCTCAAATAGGGTACTGCTTTGCCTGAGATAATGACCCTGTCCCCGGCGATGGTGCAATTCAGCAGGCCGCCGCGCTTGGAGGCTTGATAGGCGATCAGCTCTTTCTTATCCAGAATTTGTGACCAGTAAGGGGCGAGCCCTGTGTGAATAGAACCGGTCACCGGATCTTCGGCACCACCATTGGATGGCCAGAAATATCGGGAGATAAAATCGTACTTATCGGATTTTGCCGTGACGACCACATCGTAGGGGGCGAGCTTTCGCAGGCTGCTCGCATCCTGCTGTACATCCAATACTTCTCGCTCACTATTGTAGATGGCAAAGTAAGCTTGGTTGTTAAGTAACACTTGACTTGGTGTTATTGAAAGCCCCTCCAGTAATTCTGGCGGTATGCGATCTATGGGTTGTGGCTCCCTTCGTGGGAAGTCCATGGAAATAATTCCATTTTCCCCTCGGCTTATTGTCATTTTGCCCACAGCGGCCGCATGGAGCTGGAGTTGCTCGCATTGAGGGTTTTGAGAAAAAAGAACATGGGCTGACGCCAGGGTGGCATGACCACAAAAATCAATTTCCGTTAACGGTGAAAACCAGCGAATTCCATAACTGGTATCCGGACGTTTTACCAGGAACGCGGTTTCGGAAAGATTATTTTCTGCAGCGATGGATTGCATTAAATTTTCATCCAGCCAATCCTCAGTAACAACAACTCCGGCTGAATTTCCGTGAAAGACTTTGTCGGTAAAAGCGTTAATGAAATGAATTTTAAGTTCCATATTTGAACTCCATGGTGCTCCAGTTTTTTCGGAAGCGCTGGTGGCGGGCGTGATGTTTTATACCCCTAAAGTTCACCAATTTATACCTCTGTAGAGCGGCTTAGGATTGGCTTTAACCTGATCTGGATCAGTTTATCCCAGGTGTGAGTCACTAGAGTGACTTGTATTTGTTGCGTGCAAATCAGGGGTGTGAAAATGACGGAGTCCGATGTAGCTATCGTAGGTGCTGGACCGGCGGGACTTTCCTTGGCGGTGATGCTCGCCCGCAAAGGGTGTCAGGTGGCAATTATTGAGCGCCAGGATAAGTCGGCGCTGTCCGCTCCCGTTGATGATGGCCGCGAGATTGCTCTGACACATAAATCCTACAAGCTGCTGCAAGAACTGGGGGCTTGGCAGAGATTATCCCCGGAAGAGATTAGCCCGCTAAATGCTGCCGAAGTAGTCGACGGCAATTCCCCTTCGACACTCCACTTTAGCCCGGGAGAGAGGGGGCCTCTGGGTTTTATTGTCTCCAACTCTGCAATCCGGCGAATCTTATATGAGACAGTTTTGGAGACTGAGAATATAACGCTGCTCGATAACTCGACCGTTACCGGGATGACATTGAGTGGCGCCATGCGTCATCTTGAGTTGGCAGAGGGGGAGGGCGTGCGCGCTTCCCTGGTGGTTGCAGCCGACAGCCGTTTTTCTGAAGTGCGACGCATGGCGGGAATTGGCGCCGATATGCGCGACTTTGGCCGAGTGGCGATTGTCGGCCCTGTACGCACCGAATTACCCCACGATGGTATTGCCCGGGAGTGTTTCCGCTACGGCTCGACACTGGCGCTGTTGCCTTTGCCCAAGGCAAATATTTCATCGGCCGTGGTTACTGTTCCCGCCAGTCTCTCTGCCCAGATTATGGCGATGGGTAATGAAGAGTTTGCCGGGCACGTATCCCGCGAAAGCGCGTCCCAGCTCGGCGGTGTCGAAGCTTTTGGTGAGCGCCACTGTTATCCATTGGTTGCGGTCTATGCACATCACTTTTTCACTGAGCGCTTTGCCTTGGTGGGAGATGCCGCTGTGGGGATGCATCCAGTGACCGCACATGGATTTAATTTGGGCTTGGCCGGTGCGGATACTTTGGCCCGTCAACTGGATAGTGTTAGCCGTCTATATAACCCGGCCAAGCTGACTCGGGCCTTGGCCCGTTACCAGATGCTGCACCGGGTTGAATCCAAGCCGATTTACTCTGGAACTAATAGGGTGGTGGATTTGTTTACTGACGATCGCCTGCCGGCCAAGTTGCTGCGCAAAATGGTGTTGCGAGTCAGTGATCGCTTTCCCCCTATTCGAAAAGCAATAGTGCACCAGTTAACTCGCTAGCTTATCCAGAGGCTTGTTAAGAGAATTTTACTCTTCGTTCTTTTTATAAAAAGTACATGTGCAAGAAAGAAGACGGTATATGAAGGTGGCCTGCTTGCGGGATTTTCTTCCTTTTCTATACTGATTTGCGAGATGGTAGAGACGGCTTTAACCCCCCGGTGAAAACAAATGCCAATTACGGCTTGACTCACCGGGTCAGCACCAATAGAATGCGCAGCCTCTTGAGTGGTTGGGCTGGTCCCGCCGCAGGGAAACAAAGATCAACCAGGCTTTGTTTCTTGGAGTTGTTGCGGGGTGGAGCAGCCTGGTAGCTCGTCGGGCTCATAACCCGAAGGTCGTAGGTTCAAATCCTGCCCCCGCTACCAATTTTCCTTAGGGAAAAATTTGATTGCGCTTTTGTTGTTGCGGGGTGGAGCAGCCTGGTAGCTCGTCGGGCTCATAACCCGAAGGTCGTAGGTTCAAATCCTGCCCCCGCTACCAACTTTCCTTAGGGAAACTTTGATTGCGCTTTCGTTGTTGCGGGGTGGAGCAGCCTGGTAGCTCGTCGGGCTCATAACCCGAAGGTCGTAGGTTCAAATCCTGCCCCCGCTACCAAATTTTGCATTCGTGCACACTGACTGCACGAATGTGCGGTCAAAGCCCCGTCAGGGGCTTTTTCGTATCTGCAAGAAAAGTTGCAGATATTTTTCGAAGTGGGCCGTAGGCCCATTTTTTGTATGTGGTGACGAGAATGGCGAGCAAACGCGAATTGCTGGAAGAGCTTCTGGCGCCGGTGGTGGCATCGCTGGGGTGTGAGTTGTGGGGTATTGAGTACCAAACCCACGGTCGCAACGCGCTGCTGCGCATTTATATCGACTCCGAAAACGGTATTTCCGTTGAGGATTGCGAGAAAGTGAGCCGCCAATCCAGTGCTGTACTGGATGTGGAAGATCCCATCAGTAGTAAGTACACACTTGAAGTCTCTTCCCCAGGGCTCGACCGCCCTCTTTATAAGCTGGCCCAGTACGAGCGCTTTATCGGCGCCCAGATTGAAGTTCGCCTGCGTATGCCTCTGGATGGGCAGCGTAAGTGGCGCGGACTGCTGGCCGGTGTAGAGGGTGATGAAGTGGTTCTGCGTGTAGATAGTGAAAACGAATACCTTTTGCCGATCGACAGTATCGAAAAAGCAAATATCATTCCCCAATTTACCAAATAACCTGTAGGAGCCTGAGCTCAGGCGATTTTGAGGCACAGTTGCATGAACAAAGAGATCTTGCTGGTAGCCGAGGCGGTATCCAACGAGAAGGGCGTTGACCAGGAGATTATTTTCCAGGCCATCGAAGCGGCATTGGCAACGGCCACGAAGAAGCGCTACGACGAAGATTCAACCATTGAGGTTATCATTGATCGTCGTTCAGGCGATTACGAGACTTTCCGCAGCTGGGAAGTGGTCGGTGATGAAGTCTTGGCTGAGTTGGGTACCCAGTTCACCCTGGAAGAAGCTCACGAAAAAGATGCTGACCTGAAAGCAGGTGATGTTTTCCGCGAGCAGGTGGAAAATGTAGAATTTGGCCGCATCGCTGCACAGACTGCAAAGCAGGTCATCGTACAAAAGGTACGTGAAGCCGAGCGCGCCAAGGTTGTAGACGAGTACCGCGATCGCGTCGGTGAGATGGTTAGCGGCACTGTGAAGAAGGTGACCCGCGACTTTATCGCTGTAGACCTGGGCAATAACGCCGAAGCGCGCCTGCCCCGTGATCAGCTGGTTGGTCGCGAAATTTTCCGACTCGGTGATCGCGTGCGCGCAATCCTGTTGGAAATCCAACCGGAAGCCCGCGGCCCCCAGCTGATGCTGAGCCGCTCCTGCCCGGAAATGATTGTCGAATTGTTCCGCATTGAAGTGCCGGAAATTTCTGAGCAGGTAATCGAAATTAAAGGCGCGGCCCGCGATCCCGGTCTGCGTGCAAAAATCGCTGTAAATACCAACGACGGTCGCATCGACCCGGTGGGTGCCTGTGTGGGCATGCGCGGCGCGCGTGTTCAGGCGGTATCCAACGAGCTGTCTGGTGAGCGCGTAGATATCGTTCTGTGGGACGAGAATCCCGCTCAGTTCGTTATCAATGCGATGGCGCCAGCAGAAATTGAATCCATCGTTGTCGATGAAGACACCGGTTCTATGGACGTAGCCGTAGCAGAGGAAAACCTCGCAATGGCTATCGGCCGCAGCGGTCAGAACGTGCGCTTGGCCTCAGAGCTGACCCAGTGGCAGATCAATGTCATGAGCAGTGACGAGTGGCAGAGCAAGCAGGAAGCCGAGTCCAGCTCCATCATGCAGGTGTTTATGGATCGCCTGGATATCGATGAAGACGTTGCTGGTGTACTGGTTGAAGAGGGCTTCGCCTCTCTGGAAGAAGTAGCTTATGTACCCATCGAAGAGATGCTCGCAATTGAGGGCTTCGATGAGGATATCGCTGAGGAGCTGCGCGCCCGCGCCAAGGACACCCTGTTGACCCAAGCGCTGGCATCCGAAGAGAAGCTGGATGCGTCTGAGCCCCAGGAAGACCTTTTGAATATGGACGGTATGGAGCGCCAGCTGGCATTCCAACTGGCCAGCCGTGGTATTTCCACGATGGAAGACCTGGCAGAGCAGGCTGTCGATGACCTGCTGGATATCGAAGGTCTCGACCAGGAGCGCGCTGCAGCGCTGATTATGAAGGCGCGTGAGCCCTGGTTTGCCGATGACAGCGGCGAAGAAGCTTAAGTGCAGCGAAAAATAACTTACGTATAAGTAACCCCCTCCGACCAAGTGACTTTTAGGAGAGAGAATGGCCGAAGTAACAGTTAGTGAACTCGCCAAATCGGTTGGTGCCACCGAAGACCGTCTGCTCAAGCAGATGAAAGAAGCGGGTTTGCCTCACACCTCTGTGGATGCAGTGGTGTCAGACGAGGAAAAGCAGGTCTTGCTCAGTTTCCTGAAAAGCAGTCACGGGGAGCAGGGCGCCGCGCCGCGCAAGATCACCTTGAAGCGCAAAACCACAAGCACGCTGAAGACTGGCTCTGGCACCGGCCGCAAGACTGTGAATGTGGAAGTGCGCAAGAAGCGCACTTATGTGAAGCGCCCTCAAGCTGAGCTTGAAACCGTAGCGGCAGGCGAAGAATCGAGCAGCCCCGAGCAGGAAGCGGCAGTCGATGCCCTGCAAAATGAGCAGGAAAGACTGGAGGCCGAAGCCGAACGCGCTCGCGTAGAAGCCGAGGCAGAAGCTGCACGCCTAGCGGCGGAAGAAGAGGCGCTAGCCAAAGCCGAAGCCGAGGCGAAAGCCAAGGCTGAAGCCGAAGCGAAAGCCAAGGCCGAAGCAGAAGCAAAAGCCAAGGCTGAAGCCGAAGCGAAAGCAAGCAATGAAGTAAAAGCCGATCAAGATGCGGCTAAATCAGAGGATAAGACCGCGGAAAACGTAGTGAAAAAGGCAGAGCCCGCCGCACCAATCCGCTCAAGCTACTCAGACGATATCGAGGCAATGCGAATTGCCGCGATGGAGCGTCGCAAGCAGCAGGCTGAGCAGGAAAAGCGTGAACTTGAAGAGAAGAAAGCTAAAGTAGAAGCTGACCGACGCGCAGCCCAGGAAAAGAAAGAGAAAGCTGCGCAAGCTGCACAGACAGCCAAGGCTAAGCCAGCACCGGCAAAAAGTGCTGAGAAGACCTCTGAGGTCAAGCCAGCTCTGCGTCGCAAGCTGGAGGCAGCATCCACTGCTCCCGCTGAAGCTGATCGCTCTGAGGACGAGCCGCGTAAGCGTCGCGGTCGCCGCTCCAAGTCCGGCCCGAAAAAATCCAGCAAAACCGCTCTGTACGAACAGGCGCTGGAAGTATTTGAGGAAGACGAAGCATCCAAGCGCAGCACGCGCTCCCTGTCTCGTCCGACCTTGAAGGTTAAACCTACGCACGGCTTTAAAAGGCCCACGGAGAAACAGGTGTACGAAGTACAGTTGGGCGAAACCATCACTGTTGGCGAGCTGGCCAAACAGATGAATGTGAAAGCCGGTGACCTGATCAAGCGCCTGATGAAAATGGGCGAGATGGTTACTATCAACCAGAGCCTGGACCGTGAAACTGCACAGCTGATCATCGAAGAGATGGGCCACAAGGTGGTATTCCGCTCTGAGAGCGAGCTGGAGGAAGCGCTGGTTGCCGAGACCCAGGCCAGTGAAGGCACTGAGGTGTCCCGCGCACCAGTAGTTACCGTTATGGGTCACGTTGACCACGGTAAAACCTCCCTGCTGGACTACATTCGTAAGACCAAGGTGGCTTCCGGTGAGGCCGGTGGTATTACCCAGCACATCGGTGCTTACCGTGTGAAAACCAGCCAGGGCGAGATCGCTTTCCTGGATACCCCCGGACACGCCGCCTTTACTGCGATGCGCGCCCGTGGCGCCCAGGCGACTGACGTGGTTATCCTGGTAGTGGCTGCTGACGACGGTGTGATGCCGCAGACTGAAGAAGCTGTGAACCACGCCCGCGCTGCCGGTGTACCGCTGGTTGTTGCAATCAACAAGTGCGACAAAGAAGCTGCCGATCCCGATCGTGTTAAAAACGAGCTGGCTGCGAAAGATGTAATTCCTGAAGACTGGGGCGGTGATACCCAGTTTATCAATGTGTCTGCACACACTGGTGAAGGCATCGACGACCTGCTGGAAGCGATTTCCCTGCAAGCAGAGATGCTGGAGCTGAAGGCCAAGGTCAAGGTACCGGCAACAGGTGTTGTGATCGAATCCCGCCTGGAAAAAGGTCGCGGTGTTGTGGCCACCCTGCTGGTACAGAACGGCGAGCTGAAGCGCGGCGATATCGTACTGGCAGGCCAGAGCTACGGCCGTGTTCGCGCCATGACCAACGAGCTGGGCAAGCAGGTTAAAGAAGCTGGCCCTTCAACTCCGGTTGAGCTGCTGGGTCTGGACACCACACCCAACGCCGGTGACGAGTTCATGGTGGTTGCGGATGAGCGCAGAGCTCGTGAAGTAGCTGAACAGCGCGGTGATAAAGAGCGTCGCGAGCGTATGCAGCGCCAGCAGGCAGCCAAGCTGGAAAACATGTTTGCGAACATGGAAGCCGGCGAGCGCAAAGTACTGCCGGTTGTTATCAAAGCGGACGTTCGCGGCTCCCTGGAAGCTATCCTGGGCGCATTGGCGGATATCGGCAACGAAGAAGTCTCTGTCAACGTCGTGTCCAGCGGTGTAGGTGGTATCGCCGAGAACGATATCAACCTGGCCCTGACCTCCGGCGCTATCGTTCTGGGCTTCAACACCCGTGCTGATGTGGCTGCCCGAAAGGTTGCTGAGACAGAAGGCGTAGAGATTCGTTACTACAGCGTAATCTACAACCTGCTCGACGAAGTGAAGCAGGCACTGTCCGGTATGCTTGATCCGGAAATACGCGAAGAAATTGTGGGCATTGCCCAGGTTCGCGATGTGTTCCGCTCACCGAAGTTTGGCGCCATTGCCGGTTGTATGGTTACCGAAGGTACCGTCTACCGCAACAAGCCGATCCGCGTACTGCGCGACAACGTTGTGATCTATCAAGGCGAACTGGAATCCCTGCGTCGCTTCAAAGACGATGTGCAAGATGTGCGCAACGGCATGGAGTGTGGTATCGGGGTTAAGGACTACAACGACGTTAAGTCCGGTGACCAGATCGAAGTTTACGATATCGTTAAGGTTGCTCGCGAACTCTAAGGGGTTCCGCAGCGGATCGAGGATAAACCCGCGCGGCGTTAGCCGTGCGGGTTTTCCTGTCTTTAAACCGCCATTCTCAATAGGTAAACAATGGCAAGAGAATTTCATCGTGCAGACCGCGTCGCCGACGCCATGCGCCGCGAGCTGGCCCAGCTGATCCAACACGAGATTCGCGATCCTCGCCTGGGTATGATCAACGTCAATGATGTTGAAGTCAGCCGCGACTTAACCGTTGCTAAAGTTTTTGTCACCCTGGTGGGTGAGGATGATCGCAGCAAAATTAATACCTCTATCGAAGTGCTGAATAAAGCCGCCGGCTTTCTGCGCACGCAGCTTGCGCGCGCAATCCAGATTCGCACTATTCCCCGTTTGCACTTCCGCTACGATGAGACCTCGGTGCGCGGCCAGGCGCTGTCTGCCCTGATCGACAAGGCGGTTAAAGAAGATCGCAAACACCAAGACGACGATAGCGACTCCAACGAAGATTAATCCATGGGCCGCAGACCAAAATGGGGCCGGCCGGTTCACGGCGTGCTGTTATTGAACAAGCCCGCCGGGATTACCGCCAACGACGCCCTGCAAAAAGCCAAACGACTCTTTTTCGCCAATCGCGCCGGTCATACCGGAGCGCTGGACCCCCTGGCAACCGGCGTATTGCCGATCTGTTTCGGCGAAGCGACCAAGTTTTCCCAGTACCTGCTCGATGCGGACAAGCGCTATCGCAGTACTTTTGTTTTCGGTATGACCACTGCTAGTGGCGATGCCGATGGCGATGTACTGGAGACTAAAGATGCTTCCGGTTTGACCGAAGAAGCCGTGCTGAAAGCGATGGAAGCCTTTCGCGGTCCCATCAAGCAAGTGCCGTCCATGTACTCGGCCCTCAAGCACAAGGGGCAGCCGCTGTATAAGTTGGCGCGCCAGGGCTTGGAAGTGGAGCGCGAGGCGCGGGAAGTAGAGATTTTTGAATTTGAACTGCTGAGCTTTACACCGGGCGCCCAGCCCCGTGCAGAAGTTGAGGTTCACTGCTCCAAGGGCACTTATATTCGCAGTATTGCCGAAGACCTGGGCCAGGCTCTGGGTGTCGGTGCCTATGTGGAAGAGTTGCACCGCAGCGCAGCCGGTCCCTACGTCGAAGCCGATTCAGTGACTCTGGATGAGCTCACCGCAGAGCGCGGTGAGGGCATGGCGGAGGAGTTGGATCACCACCTGTTATCGGTGGATTCTCCCGCCTCTTCGCTGCCCAAACTCACCCTTCCGGACGAGTCTGGTTACTATGTGCGTCAGGGGCAGCCGGTAATGGATTTGCAGGTCTACCGTATCGGTGAAGAAGGTGATATGGTGCGCCTCTTCCTGGAAAATGGCGATTTTCTGGGCGTAGGAGAAATTACTGACGACGGGTGCGTAGCGCCTCGGCGTCTGGTAAGCAGTACTTAAGCAGAAAACGCTATATTGGTGAGAGCCGATAGCGGTTGATGTGAGAGTATTGCAGTGGGCAAAGGAGCCTCTGAATAACTCCGTAATGCCTCTGCGGGCCTTGAAGGCTGCAGATGTTAGGCGCAGCTCGCCGCGAATGGCCTTAGCCCTTTGCAAGAGCTGTAACGCAGCAGCTGTGGCCTTCAAGGCCCGCCCTTCGGGGCTTGCAGAGCGATTCACACTCCGCGTTGCGACTTCTTGAAAGGTCTAGACATTCCTGCGAAGCCGCGCCTTGATTGTGAACCGCTCTGCATGCCAGAGGTATCACGGAGTTGTTTAGAGGCTCCTTAAGTCCACAACAGTGAGTAGCTGGTCTGTAAATATGCACGGGCCAGCCGAATCTTTTAAAGCATATTACGACGAGGTTAATCGTTATGGCACTGTCTGCAGTAGAAAAAGCAGCAATCCTGAAAGAGCACGGCCAATCTGAAGGCGACACCGGTTCTCCGGAAGTCCAGGTAGCCCTGCTGACTGCCAACATCAACAAACTGCAGGGTCACTTCTCTGCGCACAAGCAGGATCACCACTCTCGCCGTGGTCTGATCCGCATGGTAAACCAGCGTCGCAAGCTGCTGGACTACCTGAAGCGCAAGGATCTGAACCGTTACGCACAGCTGATCGCTAAGCTCGGCCTGCGTCGCTAAGACCCTGGAATGCCCGCCTCTGGCGGGCTTTCTTCTTTAATGCTTGCTGAAAAGTGGCGCTGTTGTCACTTTTCGGCAGTTTCGCAACACAACCCCAGGGGCAAATATCCCGGCGGATGTGCTGCGTTTGCACCGGCCACCCGGGTCGGTAGCGGTACATCCCCGTATCGCTCTGGATTGAAGGTTTGGAACTTCTATCCAGGCAACCACTGTAGGGGTTACTGGAATGGGCCAGTAACCGTAAGGAAATAGGAAAAAAACTAGTGAATCCAGTAAGCAAAACTTTCCAATACGGACAACACCAAGTCACCATCGAGACCGGCCGTATCGCGCGCCAGGCTACCGGTGCTGCCCTGGTTAGCATGGGAGAGACTGTTGTCCTGTGTACTGTTGTCGGCGCTAAAGAAGCCAAGCCAGATCAGGGCTTCTTCCCGTTGTCCGTGCACTATCAAGAAAAAGCCTACGCGGCTGGCAAAATTCCCGGTGGTTTCTTCAAGCGTGAAGGCCGCCCGTCTGAAAAAGAAACCCTGACTTCCCGTCTTATCGATCGCCCGATCCGCCCGCTGTTCCCGAACGGCTTTATGAACGAAGTTCAGGTGATGTGTACTGTTCTCTCCGCTGAGAAGGACATGGACCCGGATATCGCTGCCATGATCGGCACTTCCGCAGCGCTGTCTGTTTCCGGTATTCCTTTCGCTGGCCCAATCGGTGCTGCACGTGTGGGTTACACCCAGCAAGACGGCTACCTGCTGAACCCGGGCTACGAAGCTCTGAAGACCTCCGAGCTGGACATGGTCGTTGCCGGTACCAAAGACGCCGTACTGATGGTGGAGTCCGAAGCCCAGGAGCTGCCGGAAGACATCATGCTGGGTGCCGTACTCTACGCACACCAGGAAATGCAGGCCATTATCAAGGTTTGTGAAGAGCTGAAAGCGGAAGCGGGCAAGCCCCAGTGGGACTGGCAGGCTCCGGCGGAAAACACCGAGTTGAAAGCTGCTCTGGACGCTCAGTTTGGCGAGAAGGTTGCCGAAGCCTACCGCATCACCAACAAGCAAGAGCGCAGCACCCGCCTGGCGGAACTGCGCAGCGAAGCCGCTGAAGCCCTGGCTACTGAAGAAATTAGCGCCGATCTGGTAAAAAGCTACTTCGGCAAGCTGGAGAAGAAGCTGGTGCGCGGCGCTGTCGTTCGCGGCGAGCCTCGTATCGACGGTCGCGACAGCAAAACTGTACGTTCGATCGCTGTGGAAGTTGGCGCTCTGCCCAAGTCCCACGGCTCTGCGCTGTTCACCCGTGGTGAGACCCAGGCTCTGGTAGTGGCTACCCTCGGTTCCACTGGCGATGCACAGATCATCGACGCCCTGGAAGGTGAGCGCAAAGACTACTTTATGCTGCACTACAACTTCCCTCCCTACTCTGTAGGTGAAGCGGGTCGTGTAGGTGCTACCGGTCGTCGCGAAATCGGCCACGGCCGCCTCGCTCGTCGCGGTATCGCTGCAGTTCTGCCGAGCCCGGACAGCTTCCCCTACACCGTGCGTGTAGTTTCCGAGATCACTGAATCCAACGGTTCCAGCTCCATGGCTTCCGTATGTGGTTCCAGCCTGGCACTGATGGATGCGGGTGTTCCGCTGAAGGCACCGGTAGCCGGTATCGCTATGGGTCTGGTGAAGGAAGACGAAGGCTACGCGGTTCTGACCGATATCCTCGGTGACGAGGACCACCTCGGCGATATGGACTTCAAAGTAGCGGGTACCGCCTCTGGTGTAACCGCGCTGCAGATGGACATCAAGATCGAAGGTATTACCGAAGAGATCATGGAGACCGCTCTGGAGCAGGCTCTGCACGCGCGTCTGCACATCCTCGCGGAAATGAACAAGGTGATCGACTCTTCCCGTACCACCGTGAATGAGAACGCACCGCGCTACGCGACCCTGAAGATCCATCCGGACAAGATCCGCGACGTGATCGGTAAGGGCGGTGCGACTATCCGTTCCATCACTGAAGAGACCGGCGCCTCCATCGATATCGAAGATGACGGCACTATCAAAGTCTTCGGTGAAGACGGTGAGAGCCTGGAAGCGGCGGTAACCCGCATCGAGGAGATCACTGCGGAAGCTGAGATTGGCGCTATCTACGAAGGTACCGTGGTACGTATCGTAGACTTCGGTGCGTTCGTTAACTTCCTGCCGGGCAAAGACGGTCTGGTGCATATCTCCCAGATCGCTGAAGAGCGCGTAAATGCCGTAACTGATTACCTGAGTGAAGGTGAGAAGATTAAGGTTAAGGTACTCGACGTTGACCAGCGTGGACGTATCAAGCTTTCTATCAAGGAAGCCAAGGCCGATGCAGCTGCCGCTGAAGAAGCCAAGCAAGCTTCCGACGAAGCTTAAGTCTACGGACTGAAAAAACCCGGCATTTAAGCCGGGTTTTTTTTGTATCTGCCGAAGCGGAATTGTCGCTTATTACCGGTTTTCTATTAGAATTCTGGAAAAAAAGGGCAAAACATTGGACAACTTCTGGCTGATCGACATTCTCCTCACCCTCGCCGCACTGCTGATTGCCAATCAGTACTGGCGTCTTACCAATGCTCGCTTTCAATCAGCTGCACTCTTGGTGATGGCGGGCCTTCTATTTATCGCTGTCTCCGCGATTGTCGGTGCCTATCGCTACGGTATTGATCCCGGGGCAACCCAATTACACCGGGCTTTACTACAACTATCCGGGTTTAGTTCGCTGTTGCTAATTGGAATAGGGTTGGTTTGGGCACGTTTCGAGATAGGTATTGGACAGAGTACCCGGGGACCCGCTTATGTAGTGCTGGTGCTGGTATTGGCCTCGTCTATTGGCGTCTCGGAAAGTGGCAGGTTATCGCCGCAGGAAGTGACAGAGGTATTTTCCGCCCTGGGGCTTCTATTGTGGTTGTGGGTTGCAATGATGGAATTGATGTCACCGCGACGATTATCGCCACCGGGTCCTTTGTTACTGGGGGCAGGGGCAGTAGTCATTGCAATGGATGGATTGTTTGTGGGTACCGGCGCTCCGCGAGTGCTGGGCTTGGCGCGTACAAACTGGTTCCACCTGCTGCTGGGCTTTTCGCTGTTTTCACTGTTGGCTGCCCGCCCGTTATTTGAAAAGGAAAATAATTCAAATGAGTAAAGTTACTACTGAACTTCGCGGAGGTTGCCACTGTGGCGCTATTCGCTATCGGGCGCGGCACGAGCGCGACTCAGAGGAGAAACTGGTAGCCCATGCGTGCAATTGCTCGATGTGTGAAAAAGTGGGTTTTCTGCATGTCATTATTCCCGCTGAAAACTTTAAGCTGGAGTCTGGGGAAAAAGACCTGGATTGTTATACGTTTAATACGGGAGTGGCCAAGCACCTGTTTTGTCGCCATTGCGGCGTTAAGTCTTTTTATGTGCCGCGCTCCAACCCGGATGGCTATAGTCTTAATGCGCGCTGTTTTGATGAGAGACCCGGAGACTTGGAGGTAGAACCTTTCGATGGTCAAAACTGGGAGCAGAACGCCGCAGAGCTGGCCCATCTCAGTAAATAAGTCGCGTAAAGAAAGTGATGCTCCAATCAATATCAGGTGATATGAGAGCCTATGGAAACTGGTCTGGTCTACGCTGTCTTACTCGATCGCAAAGGCTCGGGCCGAGAGCTTTCCTGGGCAGAGGTGAAATCCTGGCAACCTGATCAGGGAATTCTCTGGCTGCATTTTGACTACGACAGCACCAACACCGTCGAGTGGCTGCAACAGGATAGTGGACTCACAGCTACGGCGATAGAGACCCTGTCTGCGAAGACAACGCGCCCCTGTGTAATGACTGTGGATCAGGGGTTGATGTTGGCTATGTACGGCATTGAGCGAAAATCCAAACCGCGTGCAAAGGATATGATCGCCATTCGCATTTGGGCTGAGGAAAACCGTATTATCAGTACCGGCCGACGGAAGTTGCTTTCAGAGGATGACTTGCTTTCTCGTTTGCGCAGTGGCTTTGGTCCCCGTGGAACTGCGGCTCTTTTGATGTCCCTGGCAGATCTGTTGGTCTTGCGTATGTGTGATCGGGCCGAAGACTTCGAAGAAAAAATCGATGACCTGGAAAACCTGTTATTAGATAAGGGAGGTTCGGAGCTTTCTTCCCTACTGGTTCGGCTGCGCAAGAGAACTATCGTATTGCGACGCTACTTATGCCTGCAGCGGGAGGTGCTCGGGCGTTTGCAGCAGGAATCCCTATCCTGGTTTGATGAGCACAGCCACGCCCTCTTGGGAGAGGTAAATGATCGGTTACAGCGCCATATCGACGATATCGATGCGGTTAGGGAGCGCGCGGCAATTGCTCAGGAGGAATTGTTGAGTCGCACTTCGGATCAGTTGAATAGTCGTATGTATGTACTATCAGTGGTGGCAGCAGTTTTTCTGCCGCTGAGCTTTCTCACTGGATTGTTTGGGATTAATGTCGGCGGTATTCCCTGGGGACAGTCGTCCTTGGGCTTTATTGCTTTTTGCATCTTGCTGGTGGTGGCATTGGCTGGGCAGATCGCTTTGTTTTACTGGAAAAAGTGGTTGTAGTTATCTTTTGAAGTATCCTAGCTAAATAGGTTATTTCAGTTATCTGGGCTGCCAATCAGCCACGAAACCCTATAGACCTTACGATTCGATCAGCATTCGCCATAATGGTAAAGGTGATGGTTGAGCCTGCAATATTGGGAAAGTTGGCAGAATCCACAATATGGACATTTTTAAAGTGTGCCGGCCTTCCTAAGAGGTCTGAGCGGAATATCTCATGTTTTCCTCCCATCGGGAAACTGCCACCAAGGTGGAAGCTTTTGCCTGGTGGTAGTACGGTGAGAAAGAAGGGGGGGACCATACCAAGCCTTATCAGTGAACGCCTTATTAAAGACTGTGTTCTTTGGGCGATTTCTCGGGCTCTCGTATTTTCAATTCCTCTTATTTCTATTGAAGAGCTATCTGCTTGTTTGTCGGTTAAAGTTAGTTCCAATGAATCAGAATCCTCAGAGGACATAAAACCCTGAATTACGTATAAGCGATCCAAGGCGACTTGCTTTGGGAAAAGGGGGGGAAGTAGAGATGTTAATTGTTCTTCAATAATTTGGCTTCGACCATAAAGTTGGAGGTGTATTTGTTCAGGACTTATGTTTGGATTGTCAACTTCTAGAAAGATTTCTGCGAGGGTAAACTCAATCTCATAACGATACCCTTTGTAGAGAAAGAGGGGGAAGAAAAAATACTGGCTGTTTTTGATTTTGATTGGAGTATTTAATAGATTGAGGGATCTTGCCAGTATTGTAGTGGTGGCAAACTGGCCGGTTGCGAGAAAAACTTTCTGTGCGGTAATTTTTTTTATTTTGCTATTGGTTATATCAACTGCAATCACGTCTACGCCTTGACTTGTTTCATGAATCTCCAGGACAAGAAGACCTTTATGTATGGTGAGTTTGTCTTTTTGCAGTTTTTCAAACAAGTATTTAGGGTTGAAAATAGATTGGTATGGGCATCCGTCAAAGCAGTGGCCGCAATATCTACATCCATGCTCCCCCTTGCTTGCATCTACCGCTAAGCGGGCTCGACCAAATTCAATGCCATTCCTCTGGAGATTACTTTCAATAGCCTTCAATTTTTTCAATAAGAAATCTGTCGGCGCATTTCTTTTGATGGCAGTAAACTTGTTAGGGAATAGTGGATACTCGTTGTTGAGATTGTCTATCTCCGCACTTATAGGCATATAGCGGAGTACATTTTTGTAGGATGGCGTTAGTTCATTTAAGGAAATAGGCCAATTTGCTAGCTGATTTTCACTGTAGGGCATGATAGCTGCACCCCATACGTTCCCAAGCCCACCAAAGCCATGGGAAAATTCTGTATTACAGTTTTTTGTCGTAATGCTGAGAGGTTTTGGTACTCTGTATGGAAAGTCAGACCCAAATAGATATCTTCTTTCCAGGCCTTTTCGGGAGGCTACTGGAGCTGGAAACAGTTTATCTTTGTCCTCCTGAGTCCATGCATCAATGTTTTTTTTGGATAAGATATTAACTTGGTATTTGATATCGTCTTCAAGGTCATATGAAACATCAACGACTTCAACTTCTTGCCCAATATCTTGCAATGCCTTGACTGTAGCGATACTCGCAGGACCACTTCCGACAACTAGGTTCTTAATCCTGTCCACTGAAAGCCCTTCCCGCCAAGCATGCGGTTTATGCGTGGGTTAAAGTTCTCCTCAATAAGCAAAATTGTAGCTGGATTGGGTTTTCAGTCCGGTGTCGTTCACTTTGTCGGTAAATTGGTTAAGCCCCTTCCGATCCCCTGCGGAAGAGGCTGTGTGCCGCTCGTTTAGTGTTTAACCCATGAGAAGTCTACAAATACTGGGTCGTGGTCGCTCAGCCCTGTGTACTCCGCGGAGCCAATGTAGTAATTGGTTACGTCCAGCGTGTAATTGGGGTTGTTATTAATAACGACGACATGATCGGTATCGTCCTGAAGTTCATCAGCACAGGCTTCCAAGCTGGTGTCGCTGCCAGATAGCATATATTGGCAGGCATGCTTGCCGCCGGTTTTGGCAAAAAATGCTTTCCAGGTTTGGTAGTTTGTACCGCGCCAGCCGTCGTCATTTTCATCAAACGCCATATTGAAGTCACCGGCCAATATGACTGTGGCATTACTTGAGTGGGCGACGATCATATCGGCAATCTGGTCGAGTTGCTTGGCTTTGGCATTTAGGTCATCGTCTTGGTGTCCTGCATCCATATGGGTGTTGTACACATGAACATGGAAGTTTTTGGTCACTTCAACTTTTGCTACGGTAAAGCCTTTTTCGGTATCACAGTCATTACCTGCGCACTTATCAAAAGTTTCCTCCTCATAAGTGGCGAAGGTGTAGTCGTCATCATCGCGATTATCTCGGTCAAACGGAAACTTGGAAAAGGTCAGCAGGCCATTGCCAAAGCTGGTACCAGTGCCTTTCCAGTGTTTGGAGCGATAGGGGACTGTATCGTTATCGAGCTTGTCGTCGTCGTCCAGATAATTGGCTTTGGTTTTGCTCCAAGCTTCCTGCATCAACCAGAGGTCTTTGGGGTTATTATCAAAAGTGTTAATAATCTGTTTGAAGTCAGATTTACTGTTGCCGCCTATACACTCCAAAAATCCATCCATGTTGTAGACGATCATGTCAAAGCTGCCTGAATTGGCATCGGCAAATTCAGTGTCACCGTATTCATAGCCGTCCAGGTCTTTTGAGCCGGTATCGTCGACATCATCAATAAATTCAAACCAGTTACAAGAAGTAATTGCATCCCAAACGTCTTCAAAATCTACTGCTGCGGCGGAATGGCTGAATAGAAGTGTGAGTGAAAAAAATATTCTTTTTATCATTATTGCTCTCCAACTTTGTTATTACCGACGGTTTTGTAGTGGGGTCGAAAATTGGGGCGTTTCTCTGGCGGCCCCTTTGTTTTCGATGGAGGGGATGATGGATAGCGTAGATTACAAATTGGAGTAAAGGAGGTTTTTTTTATTTTATTTTTCTGTAAGGGCGGCGCGAATTATTTTTTTCATAAAAAAATAATAAAAATCACGAAAGTTGTATATTTTTATGCAGGTAATAATTGATTCGTTAGGCGGGTTAAGCAGGATCGGGAAGTATTATTTAGAGTTATCTGAAGGCTGCAGAAAAGTTACAAAATTCTTTAGGACCGTTTAAATGGTTCCATCCGTGGAGCCAAGGCACTCAATGAGTGGCGGTAAAGGGATAGTTGATCGACGAGTGCTGGTTAACCAAAGATAGTGACCATTTGGCGGGAGAGGGCGGTTAAACGTCCATCGGCATCCCACAAGCGGGCCTGTATTACTGCGTAGCCATCCTCAGCCTGTTCCACTTCGGCCTCGTATTGCCACCAGTCAGAAGCGGTGCGCTCTGGGAGTGGCTCCATAAACTCCACTGTCCATGTTAATGAGCTGGCGGGAGCCGGCTCTTTCATCATCGGGAGTGTCGCCGGTGGCCAGGCATCGATCAGTGCGAGTAAGTGGCTGATACCGGTACGGCCTTTACTGCCATCCTTAAATCGTACCCAGCCACCTAAAACTCTCTCTTTCGCGCCGCTGAAAGGGAGGCTCCCACATGCGATACGGTAATCGAACTTCTGTGTGAACTCCGGTACTACACCTTCGATATAGGGCAGGGGCAGGCATTTATCCGGGGTGGGGTACTCCGGTGCTGAGGGACCTTTGGCGAGAACGGATGACTCCCTGCCGCGACCAAAACTGGCGAGGCCCGCCAGCATAACGGCACCATTCTGATCGAGGTGCCCCTGTACCTGAGTGACAGAGCGGCCTGCGCGGAGGACATCCGCACGGGTGTTAATCGCCCCCGGGGCAACCGGGCCTACGAATGAGGTGGTAAAAGAGCGTAAGCTGCTCTCAGAGGGCAGCTCTGAAGCCATCTGCTCATACAGCATTGCGGCTACAAGGCCGCCAAATGTAGCTCGCCCCTGGGTCCAGCCTTCGGGCACAGAAGTGGCGCCATTGGTCGAGAGCCAATCCTGGATTAGTTGGTCGAAAGTCATAGTGTTACCGCTTGAGAGCGGCAGGTGGGACCTGCCGCAGAAAAATACCGGGTGAGAAGCACCCGGATGAGGGGAGTATTATTTAAATATGTGTTCCTCGCCGGGGAAAACGCCCTGCTTGACGTCCTCGGCGTATTTGCGCAGGGCCCCGGGAATATCCTCGGCCTCTACCAGGAAGTTTTTGGAAAACTTGGGGGGCTGTTGGGTGAGGCCCAGGATGTCATTGATTACCAGTACCTGGGCATCGCAGTCGCGGCCCGCGCCTATGCCGATGGTGGGCATGGATACGGCTTCGGTAATACGCTTTGCCAGGTCGGCGGGTACACATTCCAACACCAGCAGATCAGCTCCGGCTTCGTCGAGTTGTAGAGCGTCTTCGAGGATTTGCTTGGCGTGTTCTTCGTCGCGCCCCTGAACGCGATAGCCTCCCAGTTTGTGTACTGATTGAGGGGTGAGGCCCAGGTGGGCGCAAACGGGAATACCGCGATCAGTAAGAATCTTCACGGTGTCGGCGAGCCAGGCGCCTCCCTCAATCTTCACCATATGTGCACCGGCCTGCATGATCCGGGTTGCATTCTGGAGTGCCTGCTCTGGGGTGGCGTAGGTCATAAACGGCATATCCCCCATAATCAGGGACTTCTTATTGCCGCGCGCGACCGCCTCGACGTGGTAAATCATTTGCTCCATCGTCACTGGCACGGTGCTGTCGTAACCCAGCACGGTCATGCCCAGGGAATCTCCGACGAGCAGTGTCTCAACCCCGGACTTTTGTGCCATCGCAGCCATAGGGGCATCGTAGAGAGCAACGGTAATAAACTTCTCACCATTCGCTTTCATTTTTCGCAGGGTTTGAACGGTTACGAGCTTTTCTAATTCAGAGGGTGCATACATAACGATTAACTTCCTGGGTTGTAATAGTGCCGGCCACTGGTGATCGTGAACAGATATTCGACCAGCTGTTGGTAGTCCTCTGGGCTATCGACAATGTCGATCTCCTCGGTATTGACGATAAGTAGAGGCGCCTCATCGTAAAAATGGAAAAAGCGGGTGTAGGCGTTGTTGAGGGTGGCGAGGTACTCATTGCTTATCGCCTGCTCAGCCGGGATTCCCCGATTGCGGATTCGGGCTTGCAGCACATCGAGGGGGGCTTGCAAATAGATCACCAGGTCCGGCTTGGGTGCTTCCAGGGTGAGGTGTTTGTACACCTGTTGGTACAGGTGCAGCTCATCCTTATCCAGGGTGACTTCAGCAAACAGCTGGTCCTTTTCGATCAAAAAGTCCGATACCCGCACCGGCTCAAAGATATCGTCCTGCCGGAGTGCCTGGATTTGCTGTGATCGCTGGAGGAGAAAGTGCAGCTGGGTGGGCAGTGCGGCATTTTGGGGGTCCCGGTAGAAACGCTCCAAAAAGGGGTTCTCCTCGGGTAATTCCAACAGCGTGTCGTAATTGAATGTGGAGGCCAGCTTCTTTGCCAGTGTGGTTTTTCCCACACCAATATTGCCTTCCACCGCGATAAATTTAGGCGGTGTTTTATTAGACAGGTTGAGTTCAGCTGTGCTGGTCTCGGGTTTTTCGATAACCACTTGAGCGACTCCTCTTTGTCTGGGGTCTTCCCTGATGAGTTGCAAACGCAAAAGTACTATTGAGAGGGCCGCCCGTCGAGTAGTTGGGGAGCCTCAGTCGATCAAACCTTTTCCAGGCGGTTTTCTGGGCAGCCCTGTAAGAGTGCTGGAAGGGCTCCCAATCCGGGCAGTTCCATCGCGGGAGCCAGTTCAGAAAGGGGTAGCAGTACGAAGTTGCGCTCGGCCATGCGCGGGTGTGGGACCTGTAGGCGGGGCTCATCGATTTGAGATTCCCCAAACAGCAGGATATCCAGGTCCAGGGTGCGGGCGCCCCAGCGGATGGAGCGCTCGCGCCCGTGGGACAGCTCGATAGATTGGAGCTGGTCCAGTAGTGCTAGCGGGGACAGTGCTGTTTTCAATGCTGCGACGGCATTGATGTAATCGGGTTGATCGCCGGGGCCGACTGGGGCGCTTCGGTAAAAGCTCGAACACCCCAATAATTCTGTACTGGGGATTCGTTCCATGGCCGATAGGGCGCTGCGCAGTTGTTTGCCGGGCTCTGCCAGGTTACTGCCCAGGCCGATGTATACCGTTTCCATTACTGTTCTGCTCTCGGCTTGCGACGGCGGCCGCGAGAGTTACGGTTGCGGCGCCCACCGCTGCCTGTGCGCTGTAGCTTGCGCACCATTTGCTGGCGCTGCTCATCGTCGGCCTGTTGGAAGTCGGTCCACCATTTGCCCAGGCCCGCTTCAATCTCGCCACTTTCTTCCCGCAGCAACAGGAAGTCGTAGGCGGCGCGGAAACGGGGGTGCTCCTGTAAGCGCTGGGCCCGGCTGCCACCGCGCTGGGGCAGGCGCTGTTGCAGGTCCCAGATTTCCCGCATGGGGATTGAGAAGCGCTTGGGAATAGCGGTGTGGGCCAGCTGTGAACTGGTAACTTTTTGTGCCGCTTGGGCCAGCGCTGGCGCTGGTGGGGTGCCCTTGGCAATCAGCTTTTGTTGCTCGGTGCTCACCGCAGGCCAGAGTAGGGCGGCGTAGAGGAACGCTGGGGTAACACGCATATCGGCGCGGATACGTTGGTCCGTGTTCCGCAGGGCTTGTTGGGATAGTTTCAGGGCCGCGTTGTTGGCCTCAATTTGTGCGGCGTTATCCGGGAATAGGTGTTGCCAGAGCTGGTACTGGCGCAGCAGCTCAAAGGTGCGCTCTCCGTGGCCACTCATCAGCAGCTTGAGAATCTCATCGAACAGGCGAGCCGGGGCAATATTGCGTAACAGTGGCGCCAGCTCGTGCAGGGGAGCCTCGGTCTTGCCTTCAATAGTGAAATCCAACTTGGCGGCGAAGCGCACCGCGCGCAGCATGCGCACCGGGTCTTCCTTGTAGCGGACCTCTGGGGAGCCGATCATTCGAATCAGGCGCTTTTCAATATCCTCGACACCGCCGGTGTAGTCGTGGATTTCAAACCCTTTGGTGGTGTAGTAGAGCGCGTTGACCGTGAAATCCCGACGCATGGCATCACTTTCCAGGTCGCCATAGACATTGTCACGCAGCAGCATACCGTGTTCGGACTGCTTGGCTTCGTGAGTCTCGCCATCGCTGTGGTGACCGCGGAAGGTAGTCACTTCGATAACTTCACGGCCTATACGGGCGTGCAGGATGCGAAAGCGGCGGCCGACAATGCGGGCGCCGCGAAACAGCACCTTGGCCTGCTCTGGAGTGGCGTCGGTGGCCACATCGAAATCCTTGGGGTGGCCGCCGAGCATCAGGTCGCGTACACCTCCACCTACGATATACGCCTGGTATCCGGCATCCTGAAGGCGCTTCATAACGGTTAAGGCCGCGCGGCTGATTTCTCGGCGTGAGATGCTGTGGTCGTTGCGGGCGATAACCCTGGGGCCTTTACTGGCCGGCTTGCGCCAGCGTTTGATACTACTAATCAGGTTGTTGAGCATACGGCTGTCTATGTTGACTGCTGCCATTTAGGGATGGCCGGGAAAGCCCCGCTGTGCTTGGCCACGCATTGGTTAGCGGCCTGTATAAGTGGTGGTCCCTCTGGGGAGATTCACGATGGCACTGCTGGAGCCTCTATACCTGGGCTGCCCCAGGAGCGAGTCCGGAAAGGAGCCTCAGTGGCTGTTTATCCTCAGAGATCGGAACTCGCGGGCGCGATTCTAACACACGCAAAGGAATGCGCCCGCAATATGCGGGTGCCTGTAAGTTCGGGGGAAAAGAAATATGGGAATTATTATTACCAGTATGAAGGCAGCGGCTTCCTTGCGCTCTCAATTTGCTTTCAAGCAAACACCCTCTCCCAGGTACAGTTCAGTCAGTTTGCAACGCGCTTGTTGTTATTCTTATTCTTCTTGAGTTTTATTGTTATTGTTTATTGTTGTTCTTGCGGTTTTGGCCACTCATTGCTTTTATTGTCGGCCGCCCCATTATTTTTATTATGTTTCGCCCCACTTATTGTTAGTTGTTATAGGGCTTTTAACAGTCATTTATTTTTATTGTTGGCTGTTTTCAATTTTTGTACTAAGAGTAAAGCACTTAGTATGCCAACTTTTAAAAATCCTTATAAATCAACAAGTTACGATCTTTACGAAATTTGACGGAACTTTTCTGAGTGCTATTGCGTTACGGAAGGTGCGAGAGTTGTTACTTCTGGGTGGGTGTGGGTAACACTCTGGTTAGTAACCCTTGTGGGGGTGGGGTAACAAAGTGGTTGAAGGAGTTTGACAGGTGAGGACGGATTGGGAGTAGGGGGCGAAGCCCCCTGGGGATAACGTTAGTTTTAAGCTTCTGCGGCGGCGCTGCGGCGGCTCTTCTTGCGGGGAATGCCCAGCTTTTGGCGTCGTTCCCACAGGCATTTGCGGCTGACGCCGAGCTTCTTGGCCAGGTCTGTCTCACTCATTGTGTCCTGGTGCTCAATAACGAAGCGGGCGAAGTAGTCTTCCAGGGACAGGTCCTCACGGGGGTCGGTGTGCAGACTGCGGGGGCGCGGGATGCCGTCGGCCTCTTCGATTGGTACCAGGTCCAGATCGATATCCAGGGTTTTGTGGTCGATCTCGCGGCTGTTCTTATCCGTCAGGATCACAGCGCGCTGGATGGCGTTCTCCAGTTCGCGCACGTTACCGGGCCAAGTGTAGGTGGTAACAGCCTGGATGGCTTCCGGTGACAAGCGCAATAAAGGGCGCTCGATCTTGGTGCAGAACTTTTCCAACAGGTGCTCTGCCAGTGCTAGGACGTCTCTGCCTCGCTCGCGCAAGGGGGCAAGCGTCATTTGCACCACATTGATGCGGTAGTAGAGGTCTTCCCGGAATTTACGCTCCGCTGACAGCTGGCGCAGGTTGCGGTGGGTGGCTGTTACCAGGCGCACATCCACTTTGCGGGATTCGATCGAGCCGATTGGCCGCACTTCGCCCTCTTGCAATACACGCAGCAGGCGGGCTTGTGCCTCCAGGGGCAGCTCACCGATTTCGTCGAGGAACAGGGTTCCTCCATCGGCTGCCGCTACCAGTCCCTCGCGGGAACTCTGGGCACCGGTAAATGCACCTTTCTCGTAGCCGAACAGCTCAGATTCAATCAGCGTGTCGGGAATCGCGGCACAGTTGACGGAGATCAGCGGTTTGTTGGCCCGGCGGCTCTCCTCGTGAATAGCCCGGGCAACCAGTTCCTTACCGGTACCGGTTTCACCGTGCACCAGGACGGTGGCGTCTGTGGGGGCAACTTTATGGATGCGACCGTAGAGCTCCCTCATCACTGGGCTGCTGCCAATCATGCCGGCAATAGTGCCGGTATTTTCTTTCTCGTTGACGGGCTGGGCGCGATTCTGCTCCGCTTTGCCTATGACCCGGCGGACGGTTGCGAGCATTTCGTCGTGATCAAAGGGCTTGGCGATATAGTCGGCGGCCCCCATACGCATGGAGTCCACCGCAGAGCGGAGGCTGGCGTAACTGGTCATGATCAGTACCGGAATATCACCGGCGTGCTTGAGCAGGTCGGTGCCCGGTGCGCCAGGCAGGCGCAGATCGGAGATAACCAGGTCAACTTCATTGAGGCGGTACTTGGTGAGCGCCTCCTTTACCGAACCCGCTTCACTGATTTTGTAGCGGTGCCGCTCTAAAAGCTTGCGCAGCGCCGTTCGGATAATGGCTTCATCTTCGACGATGAGGATGTGGCTCATATGTTACGCCTGGTTACAAAATGCTCAGTAAGCGCCTAGTTTTACCCGGGCGCCGTTTCGATGCAACTCAAAAACGGTTAATCGGGTTGTTTTTGCACAAATAATGATCGATTTGGGTGTCCAGCCATCTCAGTCTCCAAGGGGGAGTTGCACAATAAAGCGGGCGCCAGTCCCGGTTTCCGGATTTGCGGGACTGACCAATTCCAGCTGGCCGCCGTGCTCCTCGACAATGCTGTAAACCATTGCCAGCCCCAGCCCCGTACCTTCGCCGGGCTCTTTCGTTGTGAAGAAGGGCTCCAGAATCCGTTCACGATGCTGAGCTGAAATTCCCGGTCCGCTGTCGGTGACAGAGACACAGGCGCTGCCGCTCTTGCGATAGCCCTCGATTACAATCTGGCCGCCATCGGGGCTGGCATCGCGGGCATTGCTGAGCAGGTTGATAAACACCTGGATTAGGCGCTGGTTGTCTCCCGGGGCGATCAAGTCTTCAGGTACCCGGTTCTCAAACTGGACCTCGGTCTTATCCCGTTGCAGGGACAGCAGGTTGACCGCCTCCTGTACACAGGCATAGAGGTCCACTGGGGCCCGCTCGCTGTCTTCCTGGTTGCCGCTGTGAGAGAAGTTGACCAGGGAGTGGACGATACGGCTGATGCGCTGGGTCTGGCTCAAGATCTGGTCGGCGGTTTCCAGGACTTCCGGATTGTCACAGTCGTACTGGAGGTTTTGCGCCAGGCAGGCGATTCCCGTTACCGGGTTACCCACTTCGTGGGCTACGCCGGCGGCCAGGCGACCCACAGAGGCCAGGCGCTCGCTGTGGATAAGTTCCTGTTCCAAGACCTGTGTTTCGGTAATGTCCTCCAGCAACAACATTTGTGCATCGCCGCGCTCGTCGCGGGAGCGGTCGCTGCGGCTGCGTTTTTGCCGCGCCTTGTGCAGGTTGAGCCAGTGGCTATTGCCGTCGAGGCTCACCTGTTGCTTAAAGCGGCTGGCATCGGTGGATAGGGCAAATTCCCCCAGCAGGCTGCGCCAGGGTTCTGCCAAGTATTCCAATTTCGAGCCGATTACCTCGCTGGCACTGATACCGGTGAGGTCCTGCATGGCGTAGTTCCACAGAAGGACTTCTCCGTCGCGCCCCAGGGAGCAAGCGGCCATCGGTAGCTCTTCCAGCATTTGACGGTGATACAGGCGCAGGTTATTGAGTTCTGCGGCCAGGCCGGTGAGCTGGTGCTTATAACGGCCCAATCGGGTCTCGATCAGGTGAATATCCTTGTTCGCCGGCTGATCGCTGTTCTGAAACGGGAAGTGCCGATCGATAATTTGCACCGCCAGAACCCGCCCCAGCAGGCCGGAAAGATTGGACTCCAGCTTGTTGCGCAGTTGGCGCAGGGCGTAGGGGCGGCGCTCGTTGTCCGGCAGATTGAGGGCGGCGAGAGCGCGTTTAACTTCTTTATTCGCAGTAGCGGCTCCGAGGCTTTCAGCCAAGCGCAGGCGAAAATCTGCGGCAGATTCCACATCCAGTCCCAGGCGCAGAGCCTGGGCGATGGTGTCGTCGCTACACAGGTCAGCGGCGTACTGCTCCAGGCTGCTGGTGCGGGTGAACAGAGATAGGCCGACAAATAACAGGACATTGACCCCCAGTGACAGGGTGGTGATCTGTGTCCAGATAGACATCCCCAGGGGGATCTGGAGGGAGGTGCCGGGCAGGGTGATGCCGGTAATCCCAAAAATTGACGGAATTAGCAGGCCGCCCCCCCAAAGCAACATGCCCGCCAGCAGGCCACCGACAAATCCGCGTCGATTGCCTCGCGGCCAGTGGATTACAGCAAAAATCCCAGGCAGAAATTGGAGTGATCCGATAAATGCCAGCAGGGCCAGATCCGACAGGGAGAGTCGGTTGTTGAGTAACAGGTAAAAGGCAAAGCCGGCAATAAATAGAGCGGCGATCAGAGCGCGGCGCAACCACACCAGCTGCCGGTACATATTGTCCTCAGAGTGCCAGCGGGTGCCGGGTAGCAGCCAGTGGTTCATCACCATGGTGGCGAGGGCCAGGGTGATCATAATCAGCGCGCCAGTGGCTGCTGACAGGCCGCCGATAAAGGCCAGGGTGGTGAGCAGTGCCGAGCCACTGGCGCGGGGAACCGCCAGGGAGAAGTACTGCACCGGGCCGGCCACATCCAGGGCAAAGCCCGCCCACATGATGGGGAAGATGGGCAGGGCCATCAGCAGCAGGAACAGGGGGAAGCCCCAGCTGGCGGTGCGCATTGCCTGTCCGGTGGGGCGCTCGGCAATACTCAGGTAAAAAATATGTGGCATAGCCACGGCAGTGGCGATAAACACCAACAGTAGGGTATGGGATGAGCCCTGCTTGATGGGGGTGTAGAGCAGCTGGTGCATATCGGGGTTCTCCAGCAGCCACTCATCCAGGCCGGAAAACCCTCCGAAGACGCCGTAAATGGCATAGCCGCCCACAGCGGTGAGAGCCACCAGTTTTACCAGGGACTCCAGGGCCATGGCACTGGCCAGGCCCTCGCCACGCTCGCGGGTAGCGCCGTACATACTGGTGAATACCGCCAGCAGCACGCAGTAGAAAAATGCGATTAAATTTTTGCTCGATACACCGCTGTCCGGCAGCGCCAGGGCTGCCACACTATCCCGCGACAGCAGCGCCAGGGTCTCAGATACCGCCTGGATTTGCAGGGCGATCAGGGGGAGCAGCGCCAACAGCATAAACAGGGTGGCGAGAGTCCCCGCCTGGCGGCTGTGATAGCGGAACACCAGAAGATCTGCCGGGGAGTACAGCTGGTAGCGCTGTGCCAGGCGCGCCAGTGGCTCCAGGGCTACTGGCGCAAACAGGAACATGGCGCCGGTGCCCAGATAGTAGGCGAGTACCCCGTAACCATATTGCCAGGCCAGGTCGACGATACCGTAGAAGGTCCAGGCCGATAATGATACGCCCAGGGAGAGCACATAAACCAGCGGATGGCGCACCCAGCGGGAAGGCAGCCAGCCCTTGGAGGTGGCGAAGGCGACAAAAAACAGGGTGGCGATATAGGCCACTCCCACCAGGGCAATGTGGGCAATATCAAAGCTCATTCGATTTGCGCCTCCACTGGATAAAAATCGCCAGTAGGATCAGCACGAACCAGAGGATAAACGGCCGGTACCAGGCGCCGACGGGATTGATCATCCAGGTGAAGATGGTGGGGGAGAATACATAACCCACCAACACCAGCAGAATTAATAGTGTGCGGTTACTCATAGATCGCCTTGAAAACCCGCTAGAGAAATTTGTTGCCCGCGCACTGTACCGGTGAGAAGTTATCCCTGTGTAATCGTCAACGCGGGTTATCAGCCGGACCCCTAAGGGCGGCTGGCGCGGAAATGGTAAGTGCAGCTTGGAATCAGTGCAATTGGCGGTTGCGCATATCTACCTGGTGGCGGCGCCAGCGCGCGGTAGCCCACTTGAGAATATGCTCGGGGGATTCTGTTAGGGCAGTGTTTGGCAGTTTGAAGCCGAGGAACTGTAAGGCCTTACACAGGTTATCGGAAGCCATGTTGTCGTCGATAGCCGGCGCGTGATTTTGTTTGCTGAGTTTTTGCCTGTCATCAGGGCCCATCACCAACGGCAGATGGCCGAATTGGGGTGGAGTGGCGCCGAGGATTTTATACAAGCGCTGTTGTGCACCGGTGGTATCCAATAGATCTGAGCCGCGCACCACCTGGTTGATCTGTTGATCGATATCGTCGACAACGACTGCCAGTTGGTAGGCATAGAGGCCGTCGCGGCGCTTGAGAATGGTGTCTTCGCGGATTAGCTGCCGTTGCTCTCCGTGCCAAATATCCACAAAGCCTTCCTCGCCGCCTGCGCATTGCAATCGCAGCGCTGAGGGTTCGCTCACATCGTATTTAAGGCGACAGAAGTCGTTCGCATGTCCACCATTTTTCTTAATCTGGCTGCGTGAGCAGTCGCAGGGGTAAATCAGTTGCCGTTGGCGCAGTGTGGACAGGGTTTCCTCGTAGAGTGCGTAGCGCTTGCTCTGCCATTCGACGGGGCCTTGCCAGTGCAGTCCGTGGGCTTCCAGGGATTTCAGAATGCGGGTTGCCGCGCCGGGCTCTTCCCGGGGAGGGTCGAGGTCTTCCATGCGCAGGAGCCAGTGTCCGCCATGGGCGAGGGCGTCAAGGTAGCTGCCGACGGCGCACACCAGTGAGCCGAAGTGGAGTGGTCCACTCGGGGAGGGTGCGAAGCGACCAATATAGGGAGTTGTGCTGTTCAAAATGAATAGGGGCGATACATTGATCGCCCCCTCCGAGCAGGGCGATCGCAAGCGAACGCCGTGCCGCTATCGGTTGTGGATCAGCCGGAGATCTGCCGTTCCTTGATTTCCGCGAGGGTTTTGCAGTCCACGCACAGAGTGGCGGTTGGACGGGCTTCCAGGCGGCGAATGCCGATATCAACACCACAGGCTTCGCAGAAACCGTAGTCATCCTGGTCGATAAGCTCCAGGGTGGCATCGATCTTCTTGATCAGCTTGCGCTCGCGATCGCGGGTGCGCAATTCCAGGCTAAATTCTTCTTCCTGGCTGGCGCGGTCTGCGGGATCGGGGAAGTTTGCGGCCTCGTCTTTCATGTGGGAAACGGTGCGGTCCACTTCCGCCATCAGCTCGGCCTTCCAGGCCAACAGCAAGTTGCGGAAATGCTCCTGCTGCTTCTCATTCATGTACTCTTCGCCCTGCGTCTCCTTGTAGGGCTCAAAGCCGTGCAGAGATTCGGTGCTCGCAGCAGTTTTGGGCATAGTCGTTGCCTCTCTTTCTATACGGGCCCCCCTTTATGGGGGCGATACCACCAAATTCAATCTAGCCTAGACCGGAATCTTTCTAAGTGATGCTTTTTTCACCTATCAAATTCGCTGTGGTGTCAGGCTAATCCTGTTCTCGGTACCGATACCCCTGGCGACCGAGAGCGAGGAAGCTATCAAATCTGCGCGATTCGCGCCACAAATAGTTGTCTGCTATTTTGTGGCGCCTGAAATTACAGCCAAGTGGTCCAGCCCGTGAAATTTACCCCTCCGTTGCAAAAGGCAACACTTTTGCGCCGATACAAGCGTTTTCTCGCCGATGTGGAATCTGCCAGTGGCGACGTGTTTACCATCCACTGCCCAAATACGGGGTCTATGAAGAGTTGTTGGGTGGAGGGGGGAGACTGCTGGTACTCCGATTCTGGCAATCCCAAGCGCAAGTACCGCCACACCCTGGAAATCTGTACGACCCCGGATGGAGCCCTGGCGGGGGTGAACACAGGCCGCGCCAATGCTCTGGTTGAAGAGGCCATTCTGTCCGGCGTAGTCAGCGAGTTACAGGGCTATGAATCCCTGCGCAGGGAAGTGCGCTACGGCGAGGAAAACAGCCGTATCGATCTGTTGTTGTCTGGCACCGATGGGGACTGCTACGTGGAAGTGAAAAATGTGACCCTGGCAGATGGGGCGCAGGGTTACTTTCCCGATGCAGTAAGTGCCCGGGGCGCCAAGCACCTACGCGAGCTGCAAAAGCTGGCTGAGAGCGGAGTGCGGGCGGTACTTTTTTACTGCGTCCAACACAGCGGTATTGAGACGGTGCAGGCGGCGCGGGAAATTGATCCCGCTTATGCTGAGGCCCTGGATTCCGCTGTTAATGCTGGTGTGCAAGTGCTCGCATACCGTGCGAAGCTTGGTGCTGAAGGTGTCGAGCTGGTGGAGGCCCTGCCTTTTCTCCCGTAAGGGAAAGGCAGGGAGCTGTCAGTCGGCCAGTAATGCGTAGAGACCGTCCTGTGCATATTCCACCGGTACTGGCGTAAGGGCATCACCAGTGCAGGGCCCGGCGATACACTCCCCAGATTCAATCAGAAATAGCGCGCCGTGGGAGGCGCACTGAATAAGTGCGCCATCGGGATCGAGGAACTGGTCTTCCTGCCAGTCCAGATTGATGCCCCGGTGAGGGCAGGTGTTTTTGTAGGCGTAGACCTCGCCATCTTTCATCACAGCAAACACATTGTCAGTGCCGGCGGCAGTGTCTCCGAGGGAGAACCCTTTGGATCGACCTTCGCTTAATTCGTCATAGCGACACAGGAAGTACTTCTGCATAAGTTTTCGGCTCCCGGCCTAATTCTTGTTCAGGGCGCAAGCGCCTGCTTATTCGGGTGCCGCGAGTCTAATGGACGTGTAGCGAATTGTCCCGTCACGCAGTATGCCGATAGTGATTTCGTCACCGGCACTATGCTTTTCAAGGGCATTGAGCAGATCGTCGTAGCTGCGAATCGGCTGCTGTTCTATTTCTACAATCACATCGCCCAATTCCCAGCCTCCACCCCGGGTGCGGTGGATACCGCGCAAGCCGGCTTTCTCTGCGGGAAGCCCGGGAGCGGTACGCAATACGGCGACCCCTTCAAAGCCGTAGCGGCTACTCCACTGGTCCGGGGCGGATTCGATACCAATAATCGGGCGTACCAGGCGGCCGTGATTGATCAGTTCCGGCACAATTTTTTTGACCGTATCCACTGGAATCGCAAAGCCAATACCGACACTGGCGCCACTGGGACTGTAAATTGCGGTGTTGACCCCGATTAAACGCGCTTGGGAATCAAGCAATGGGCCGCCGGAGTTACCTGGATTAATAGCCGCATCTGTTTGGATAACATTGCGAATGGTGCGGTTGTTGGCGGCTTCAATTTCCCGCCCCAGGGCGCTGACCACACCGGTGGTGAGAGTGGTATCCAGGCCGAACGGGTTGCCGATAGCCAGTACTTTGCGGCCTACCGCGAGATTGCTGGAGGTGCCCACAACCAGCGGTTTTAGCAACTCCCTGGGAGCGTTAATTTTCAGAACTGCCAGATCTTTTTCCGGTGCAGATCCCACCAGCTCGGCCGGCCACTCACTGCGATCCTGCAAAGTAATAGTGATTTGCCGCGCACCCTCAATGACGTGAAAATTGGTGACAATATGGCCCTGAGTGTCCCAGATAAATCCGCTGCCGGCGCCTTTGGGCACTGAGTGGAGGCGTAGGGTCCTGCGATCCCGCACCAGGGTCTCATTGGTGACATAGACCACCGACGGACTGGCAAAATTGAACACCTGCATGGTGTTGCGTTCGTCGTCGGTGGCAAAGGTTTCCGCCTGTGCAGATATTGCCGGGGTAAGCAGTAAAAAGACTGAGATTAAGCTGGCGCGTAGAGTTTTAAGTAGAGTCATTAATACAATCCTCCCTTTGAACTGCCGGATTGCAAGAGCAGTGGATACTGTTGCCTTCCGCTTTTTGTCACTGTTTTAAAAAGTGTATCTTGTTCGAAATATCCGAGCGTTATTTGCTGTTTATGGGGGAGCGGAGGTGAGATTTAAAGTTGGAGCTGTTGTTGCTGCGTGATCAATGTACTTATTAGAACAAGTTATGCCCTGCGGCGCGATCTCAACCTGGCATTTTTAGCATGCTTTACCATGTCACCTGCTTGAGCCTGTTCTACATCTCCTGGATTTCAAATTTTGCAGCGTCGGGCCCATCTTCCCGAAAGGTTATGATAAACCGCTTAGCAGAATCTCCAGGATTAGCGATCCACATTTCTCGCCAAGCTCTTGAGTCAGCCCTACCAACAGGTTGTTGAATTACAAATTTAAGGATTTTTGCATCAGAGCTAATTCCGGCAACTCTACTTAATTCAGCGACTGTGTCATCAATAAGCTTTTCGTTTGCTAGAGATCCCTCTTCGGCAACTGACGGCTTAATTTGTGAAATTGGCGGTAATTCATCAGAGGATGCGTAGCTTGAAATGATCAGCCATGAGAAAATTAATATGGTCAAAGCTTTCATCTTTTTCCTTAGGTAACGATCGCCATGATTGATGGCGGCGATGCGAAAAATATCTAATTACGAAAATTTTGCAGGGCGAGAATACGATCATCCAGTGGTGGGTGCGTGGCCATAAGCGCTCCCATGCTACCGAATATACCGAAGGCTTTCATATTGCCGGGTAGGGGTTCCTCGTGGCCGCGATCGGACTCCACCTTGAGCCGTTGCAGTGCGGCAATCATGGATTGAGGACTGGCCAGTGTGGCGCCGGCATGGTCGGCCCGATATTCACGGCGGCGACTGAACCAGGCGACAATCATCATGGCGAAGAAGCCGAATATGATATCCATAACAATGGATGTGACAAAATAGCCGATGCCCAATCCTTCTTCGTTGCGCAAGATAACCCGGTCTACGAAAAACCCAACCAAGCGGGCGAGGAACATCACAAAGGTATTTACCACGCCCTGGATCAGTGCCAGCGTCACCATATCGCCATTGGCCACGTGACCAATTTCATGGCCAATTACGGCGCGGGCTTCCTCTCGGCTGAAGCGCTGCAACAGACCGGCACTGACAGAGACCAGGGCGCTGTTGCGATTCCAGCCGGTGGCGAAGGCATTCGCCTGGGGCATTGGAAATATCCCCACATCTGGCATACCGATGCCCGCCTTGCGGGAGAGTTCCCGTACGGTTTCTACCAGCCACTGTTCATCGGCGCTGCGGGGCTGCTCGATAATTTGTGTGCGGGTACTGACCCGTGCGATGGTCTTCGATAAGAGCAGGGAAATAAAAGATCCGCCAAAACCAAAAATCGCGCACATCAGCAACAAGGCGCCGAGGTTGAGATCGACACCGTTTGCCTGAAGAATTCCCCCAATTCCAAAAATATTGAAAATAATGCCAACCAATACAAGGACAGCAAGGTTGGTCAGCAGGAATAGCCCAATGCGCAACATCGGATCTCTCCTTTGAGTGAGTGTCTTTACGGAATTATTCCGCGGCTCCACCGGTAAGTTTAGATAGGGTTGGCGCAACTTGCCTTACTGTAGATCGGCACAGCTTGGCCTGCTGTGCCGAGTCCGTCGAGTGCGCGTGTCTGCGACTCTTTCCGTGGTGCTTGAGGGGAATTACTAGTCAGAGTTTTGGGTGGCAAGGAGGCGGTCGACCTCGCTGGTGAGGTGTTGTTTCAGCTCCGGCTCCAGGTCGTTCCAGTGCACATCCATCAGCGCGCCCTGAAGAGCGTAGAGCATTACTTTGGAGGCGTTAATCCCCCGATTGCGAATGCTGATAAAGGCCTCGACAGGCCCAACCCTGCGCAGGTCATCGTGGGAGCGAATGCCAATAGAGTGGAGAATATTGACCGAGGCCAGGCCCAGGTTTTTTAGTTTTAATAGTTCTGATTGACTCGGGTGCATTCGGTTTTCCCTACCAGTTTGAGCGTCCGTTGTCGCAGCCAACCCCTCGACTGCGGCTTTGAACTTAACATAAATTAACAGGTGGCTAACAAACATTACCGCCAGATTATTGTGCGGCGCGCCTGCTTTTGGTGCCCCTGCTTTGGTGCCATAGTTAAGGGCGATTGTCTGCGCTCTGTTAAAGTAGGCATAGCCTGTTGAATAATTTAGCCTGCCCTTTGGAGTTCGCCTAATAATGAGATGCAAATGTTATCGACACCGCTGAAGCGTATGTTATTTGGACTCGGCGATGAGCATGTCATTGTCGACCCAGCTTCTGACCAGCTTTTACATCCCGAAGCACTGATCGCCTTCCAGCGCTTGAGTCGGGATGCCCGTGAAGAGGGGTTTGCCCCTAAAATCGTTTCCGGTTTTCGCGCCTTTGATCGACAACTGTTGATTTGGAATGCCAAAGTGCAGGGTCACCGCCCGGTTCTCGATAGTCACGGTACTCCCCTGGATATTGAACAGTTAAGCGAGCGGGAGCTGATCTTCGCTATCCTGCGCTGGTCCGCATTGCCGGGAGCATCCCGTCACCACTGGGGTACCGATTTCGATATTATCGATGCGGCGGCAGTCCCCGCTGACTATGCAGTCCAGCTCACCCCCCAGGAGGTGGCGGACGACGGAGTTTTTGGCGCCTTCCACCGCTGGCTGGATAACCAAATCAGCACGGGTAATAGTTATGGGCTGTTCCGGCCCTATGCAGAGGATCGCGGCGGAGTCGCACCGGAACGCTGGCACCTGAGCTATGCCCCCAGGGCCCGAGAGCTTCAGGAACTTCTCAGCGTGGAGCGCCTGTCCGAGTTGCTGCAGGAGTCAGAACTATCCCTGGGCACTGCGGTTTGCGAGCACCTTCAGGACATCTATACGCGCTATATCTGGGTTCCGGATCACTGCTACCCCCCATTTAATGGGCAACTATAGCGGCCTGTTGAGATAGGTTGGTTACAGTTCATTACCACCTCAATGGGGGGTGGCAAGAAAGCTACTTTGCGATGGAGGCTTCCTCTTGAAAGGGGCTAGTGATCCTGCCAAGCTGCGCCGCAGTGAATGCCCTGGGGAATATAAGGGAGATGAATTATGGGTGAGGAAGCGGCCGTTCAAGGGCAGCGGGATATCTGGCAGGCGATGCGGGCTGAAGCCTCAGAGGCGGCTGCTGGCGAACCTATCCTGGCAAGTTATTTCCACAATACCATTTTGCGCCACAAGTCTCTGGGTGATGCTATGGCGGATCACCTGGCTTCGGTGTTGGAGCACAATGCCCTCACGGCAACCGCACTTCAGGAAGTGATTGCCACGGCTCTGGCTAATGATCCGAGTATTTCCCACTGTATGAGCGAGGATATTTGCGCTTGGTATGACCGGGACCCGGCTTGCGACCAGTACCTGACGCCTTTCCTGTATTTTAAGGGTTTTCACGCCCTGCAATCCCACCGGATAGCGCACTGGTTGTGGAATCAAGGCCGCCATACCTTGGCGCTCTATTTCCAGAGCCAGGTATCGGAACAGTTCTCGGTGGATATCCACCCAGCAGCGCGATTTGGCTGCGGGATTATGATCGATCACGCCACTGGATTAGTGGTGGGGGAGACCTGTGTGGTTGAGGACAATGTCTCGATTCTCCACTCGGTGACATTGGGCGGCAGCGGCAGCGGCAGCGGCGATCGCCATCCGAAAATTGGCCCCGGAGTGATGATTGGCGCCGGTGCTAAAGTACTGGGTCCGGTTAAGGTGGGAGAGGACGTCAAAATTGCCGCCGGTAGCTTGGTCTTGCACGATGTGCCCGCTCATACAACCGTCGCCGGTGTTCCCGCCCGCCAGGTAGGAGGGCGTGTTGAAGGGGCTCCGGCTTATACCATGGACCAGACTCTGGATTCGGAAGAGTAACTCAGGGAAATATTATTGATGTCGCAATCTACCTACAGTTTGGTTTTTCGCGGTGATTTGGTGGCGGGTTTTACCGCTGGTGATGTAAAAGCCAGTATGGTGCGCCTGTTTAAAAGCAATCCCCAGGCGATAGAGAAATTGTTCAGTGGGCGCCCGCTGGTACTGAAGAAAGGGTTATCTCTGCCCCAGGCACAGCAGTTTCGTGCAAACCTGGCCAAAATAGGCGCACAGGTCAGTATTAAGGATGAGAGCAGCGGAGCAGCTGTTGCCGAGCAAACCAAGCCGAAGGCGGAAACTGCGGCTAGCCCGCAATGGACCTTGGCACCCATGGAGGGAAACCTCGTAAAGGAGCACGAACGCAAGTCGGTGGAACCGGTCAGCGTTGAGGTAGAGCACCTCAGTTTGCGTGCAGCGGAAGGCCAGCTTCTGGATGAGAGTGAGCGCAAGGGGGAGGAGCTATCTCCTGTCCTTGTTCCCAATTGGGAAGTTAACTGACAGGGTCTCTCCTAACAGGCAATAAAAAACCGGCACTAGGCCGGTTTTTTATTGCTCGGAGTCTGCTGAAAGAAGAGGGGATTAGCCTTCTTCTTTCAGGTAGCGCTCGCGGGAAGCCATAACTTCTTTGCGTGCAGCTTCGGCGTCAGCCCAGCCTTCTACTTTAACCCACTTGCCCGCTTCCAGGGCTTTGTAGTTTTCGAAGTAGTGCTCGATCTGCTTGATCAGCAGCTCGGGCAGGTCGCTGATTTCTTCAACGTGATCGTACAACTTGGTCAGCTTGGTGTGCGGTACGGCCAGCAGTTTGGCATCAACACCGGATTCGTCGGTCATGTTCAGAACGCCAACAACACGAGAGCGGATTACAGAACCAACCATTACCGGGTAAGGCGCGACAACCAGCACGTCCAGGGGGTCACCGTCTTCAGACAGAGTCTGGGGCACGTAGCCGTAGTTTGCTGGGTAGAACATGGGAGTGGCAACGAAACGATCCACAAATACTGCGTCAGAGTCCTTGTCCACTTCGTATTTGATCGGGTCGTGGTTGGCAGGGATCTCGATGATTACGTTGATATCGTTGGGCAGTTCTTTACCTGCCGGGATCTTTTCGAAGCTCATTGCTGGTCCTGAATGAATAGATAACTGAAAATCTGGAGCGCGGATTATATATGCTGACGGGCTCGGCTGAAAGTCACGCCTGCGCCGGGTTTATGGCGTCGAAGCTCGTCTGGCGGGTCTATCCTGTAACTCGGAGATAACAACAACGGGGCAGGACCAGTCATGGTAAAGGCACGGGAGGTAAAAACCGCTCAGGAGGCCCGCACAATTGTCGAAGAACGAGGCCTCAGTCATGTCAAAGTGGGCTTATTCGATACCGATGGTGTAATGCGTGGCAAATATATGAGCCGCGCCAAATTCCTCTCATCCCTGGAAAAGGGTTTCTCGTTTTGTGATGTGGTCCTGGGCTGGGATGTTAAGGATCAGCTCTACGACAACACTCGTTATACCGGTTGGCATACCGGATATCCAGACGCCCCGGTACGTATACTCCCCGATAGCTGCCGTGATGTGCCTTTTGAAGGCGATATGTTGTTGTTTCTTGCGGAGTTTGATGGTCGAGCCCAGGCGCTGTGCCCCCGCGCAGTTCTGCGCAGGGTGATTGAACGCTGTCGCTCATTGGGATTTGACCCCTGTGCCGCCCTGGAGTACGAATTTTTCCTGTTTGACGAAACGCCCGATTCAGTGCGGAACAAGGGTTTCCGCAATTTAAAGCCTTTTACCCCCGATGTGTTTGGCTATTCCATACTGCGAAATTCCGTACACGGAGAGCTGTATCGGGAAATCCTGGAGCTGAGCGAGCGCATGGATTTCCCTTTGGAGGGATTACACACAGAAACTGGCCCGGGAGTTTTAGAGGCGGCTATTGCAGTGGATGGTGCTGAGGCCGCTGGAGACAAAGCTGCCCTGTTTAAAACCTTTATAAAAGTGCTGGCACAGCGGATGGGTTTGATGGCTACTTTTATGTCCCGCTGGTCCAGTGAGTACCCGGGGCAAAGCGGACATATTCATTTGTCACTGCGCAATAGCGGCAGCGGTGATTCCGCCTTTCTCGATTCGAGCCAGCCTGATGGTATCAGCCAGATAATGCGTCAGTTCATTGCTGGGCAGCAAAGGCTGATGCCGCAATTCCTTGCCCTGATGGCACCGACCGTTAACAGTTATCGCCGCCTGGTACCAGGTTTTTGGGCGCCGACGGGAGCCAATTGGGGAGTGGAAAACCGCACAACGGCTCTGCGTGCTATCCCCGGCGGCGATACTTCCCAGCGCGTCGAATACCGCTTGGGGGCCGCCGATGCCAACCCCTATTTAGCATTGGCAGCAGCTTTGGGCTCGGGTCTTTACGGTGTTATGCAGCAATGGCAGCCCAGTGAGCCTGTCGCCGGTAATGCTTACTCGCTGGAGTTGGAAAACGAACAAGTGCTGCCGGGCACACTGTGGGAATCCACGCAGCAATTTAAGGCGTCAGAAGCGGCACAGGAATTATTTGGCAGCGACTTTGTTGAACACTTTTCTGCCAGTCGCGAGTGGGAGGAGCGGGAATATCGCCGCCATGTGAGTGACTGGGAGTTGGAGCGGTACTTCGAAATTATTTAATTGGGAGTATCGACGCCGATGAAGACTACAAAAATCATGCACCATCTTCAGTGTATTTCCCCTATTGATAACAGTGTTTATGTAGAGCGCGCTCTGGCGGGAGAGGTGGAAATCCGTGTAGTGCTGGATCGGGCCAGTAAAGCACAAAAAGCATGGAGGCGAACTCCCCTCAATGAGCGCATCGCCATTGTCGAGCGGGCTGTGGAAATATTTGCCGTTAAAAAAGAGCGTTTGGGGCGGGAGCTGTGTTGGATGATGGGGCGTCCAATCCGTTATGCAGGAGGAGAAATTAACGGGTTTATGGATCGTGCGCAGACCATGGCACAGCTTGCTACTGAAGCCCTCGCTGACATTCAGTTACCTGAGAAGCCGGGTTTTACCCGGTTTATCCGCCGCGAGCCCTTAGGGGTCTCCCTGGTAATTGCCCCGTGGAATTACCCTTATCTGACGGCGGTTAATGCAGTGGTACCGGCACTGCTATCGGGCAATGCAGTGATTTTAAAACACTCGGCGCAGACACCGCTGTGTGCTGAGCGAATGGTGGAGATTTTTCGCGAGGCGGGACTGCCCTACGGTGTCTTTCAGTTTCTTCATTTAAATCATGCTTATACCCAGCGATTAGCCTGTGCGGGGGAAATCCAGCATGTTGCCTTCACCGGCTCGGTTGGCGCTGGCGCGAATCTAGAACGCACAGTTGCCGGTCGATTTATTCAAGTGGGACTTGAACTGGGGGGAAAAGATCCAGCTTATGTCCGCGCCGACGCCGATATTAATCAGGCTGTGGCTGCGGTAGTCGACGGCGCCTATTTTAATTCCGGGCAGTCCTGTTGCGGTATTGAGCGGGCCTATGTGCATGAAGATATTTTTTCTGAGTTTATTTCCCAAGCGGTCGACTTACTGCGTGACTATCGACTGGGGCGCCCGGATAAAGTGGAAACCACTTTGGGGCCTTTGGTGCGTGCGGAAGCTGCAGACCGGGCTCGCGCACAGGTGGATGAAGCGATAGCAGAGGGTGCGAAGGTCCACTTGGATGTGAATGAATTCCCAATGGACAAGCGGGGTACCCAATATATGGCACCGCAACTGTTAACCCGGGTGCGACACCACATGCGAGTGATGCGTGAGGAGACTTTTGGGCCGGTGCTGGGGGTGCAGAAAGTGCACGATGATGGCGAAGCTCTAGAATTTATGAATAACAGCCCATTTGGTCTTACTGCGGCTATTTTTACCCGCGATGAAGATGTTGCAATGGAGATGGGAGGGTATTTAGAGGCCGGCACTGTTTTTTTAAATCGTTGTGATTACCTGGATCCGGAATTGGCCTGGACGGGTGTTAAGCAATCTGGTCGTGGATGTACACTTTCTAAAATTGGATTTGAGAATTTAACCCGCCCCAAGTCATTTCATTTTAAACATGATGGTTAGCGGGAACGATTGCCGGATGCAGAAAGTGAAATTGTCTGCCTGTTTTCCGAAAGGTCACAGCCTATTTTGAATATGCAAAAGTGACAGAACGTCAGAGAGGAAATTGTGGATAAATACCATGTCAATTGGAATTATCCCACGACCGTTTGGGTTGGCCCCGGTCGCATTACTGAATTGGCTGAAGCTTGCCTGGAGCTGAATATTCACAAGCCTCTGTTAGTTACTGATCCTACAGTCGCCGCATTGCCACTGGTCGATAGTGCGATTAACCCATGCCAACAGGTGGGTCTGGAAGTTAGCGTTTTTTCCAAAATCAAAGGTAATCCCAATGAGATAAATATCGCCGATGGGGTGGCCAAGCTGCGTGAGCAGAAGTGCGATGGGGTCATTGCCTTGGGCGGGGGCTCGGCCCTGGATGCGGGCAAAGCCATTGCCCTTATGGCGGGACAGCAGCACAGTATTTGGGATTTTGAGGATATTGGCGACAACTACAGGCGTGTGGACCCAGAGGGTATTTTACCGCTGATTGCCATTCCCACGACGGCTGGCACAGGTTCTGAAGTTGGCCGGGTTGCGGTAATTACCGATGAGAAAGCCCAGGTTAAGAGGCTGATTTTCCATCCGCGCATGATGCCGGACATTGTTATTCTCGATGCTCAATTGACAATGGGGTTACCCCCAGACCTCACCGCAGCGACGGGAATGGATGCGCTGTCACACAATCTCGAGTCTTTTTACTCCCCTCAATACCATCCTATGGCCGAGGGAATCGCCCTGGAGGGGATGCGCCTGATCAAGGAGTATTTGCCTCGAGCTTATGCTATAGGCGCAGAACTCGAGGCGCGTCAGCAAATGTTGGTAGCTTCCTGTATGGGGGCTACAGCTTTCCAGCGGGGCTTGGGCGCTATCCACGCCCTGGCACATCCATTGGGGGCCCTGTATGACAAGCACCACGGTTTGTTAAATGCGATATTGATGCCCTACGTTCTGATCGCCAACCGTCCAGCCATCCAGGTGCCTATGGGGCATCTGGCACTTTATCTACAACTGGCCGGTAATGAGATGTTTGATAGCGGATTTGATGCGGTACTCAACTGGTTGCTCGGATTGCGCAAACAGCTGGGGATTCCCCACAGCCTGTCGGAGATTGGAATTGATGACACTGATGCCGACAGAGTTGGGAAAATGGCATCGGTGGAGCCTTCCGCTAGTACTAACCCGATGCGTTTTAACGGGATAGAGTATCGGGATATTTTCTTGCGCGCCTGTGAAGGTACCGTCACCCTGTAATAAATTCCTGCGAATAGACGACAGAAGAGAATGTGTTCCATCGACAATCGGTAAAGGACTGAATGATGCGCAGTATTATTGCTCTCTTGTTCCTCTCATTGGCCAGTATTTCCCTGGCTCAGGATTCATCGAATATTCGCACGGCTATTTTTGCAGGAGGGTGTTTCTGGTGCATGGAGCCGCCATTCGACAAGGTCGATGGCGTCCTGGAAACCACCTCAGGATATAGCGGTGGCCATGTCAAAAACCCGACCTATGAACAGGTATCTTCCGGTGGTACGGGGCATGCGGAAGTTGTTCAGGTAAAGTACGATACGAATAAAGTCAGCTATTCCGACTTACTGAATATTTTTTGGCACAACGTTGACCCTTTTGATTCCGGTGGTCAATTTTGCGATCGCGGTGACCAGTACCGAGCCGAGATTTTTTACGGCAATCAAGAAGAAAAGGTGTTAGCAGAGGAGAGCAAGAAAAAGGTAGAAGCGGAGTTGGGTAAAAAGGTGGTGACACAAATAAAACCCGCTGCAACCTTTTATCCCGCAGAGGCCTACCATCAGGACTATTACCAACGTAATCCCCTGCGTTACAAGTATTATCGCTACCGCTGTGGGCGTGATAAGCGCTTAGAGGAGGTCTGGGGGAAAGCGCCAAGTTAACGGATTGCCTCTCCGCAGGGTGAATATGGCACCGAGTCCCACTTTGTTTGACGGGGAAGTCCTGGAAACAATCAATGATTTTCCAGTGCTTTACCGTTATATACCGGCGGTTAGTACCAATCCGCTAATGGTATTTATTCCAGGCACAGCACATCTAGCGCGTATTTTCTACGGCTATCCCGGTGGCCGCTCAGATGATTTTATAAGTCACTGGGTCAATCGAGCGGATTTTCCCTTCCTTGCTATTTCTTACCCTATGGAAAATGCGGTTTTTTGCAGTACTCACCCGGAGTTTACAATTCAAGATTGGGGAGATCAGGCTGCAGAAATTATTGCCAAGATTTTGTCTGAATATAACCTTCCAAATTCGGTAGTGGTGTGCGGCTGGAGTATGGGAGGGAAAATCGCTGGGGCTCTAGCGAGGGCGGCGAAAGCCTTGAATTTTTCGATTGAATGCTTTGTGGCTATGGCCGCAGAACCCGCGTTGCCGGGCTTTCTTCCCGAAGCTAATGCCAAGGCCATCGAAATGACAGTTGATGGGATGGCCAGTCGAAAGGGCATATATCCTGCCTTTTTGGCCGCGCTTGATGAGCAGAATGCTCTAAACCAACACACAATTATCCCCAAAGATATCTATCGGGAGGCGTTCCTTGGAGCAATTCCCATCGCGCTTATTGGCACTGGGTTAATGTATGATGGGCAAGGGTTTAAGGAAGATCTTTCCAGGGCATTGAAAACGGCAAACACCTTTGACTTCTTGGACTATCCAATTCCCGTTGTTATTCAGAGTGATTCAATGGGGGATTTGGAAAACGTGCTGTGCAATATTGATGATTGGGCATTTATTCGCAATCGAGTTCTTGCCAGTAAACTTTTAGGAGGTGCATCTCCAGAGCAGATTCCAAGGGAAAGATGGGAGCTAGTACAGCTTATTATCCGCTCGTCTTCCGCTTATTTTTCACAGACCGTTACAGGTAACCATTTCTTCTTTGTTGGCGCTATTGGGGCGCGCACTACTGTTGAAAGTATCGAAAAGCTTTTGGCCAGGGTGAGAAGTATCCAGTCCTAATAAAGCACTTTTTAATAGCCACATGGTGCTCTGGTTAAGCTGTCAGAGATTTTTAAATTAACATTTTGGTTATTTTACGATCCGCTCTACTTGTTTAAGGCTTACTATTGGGGTTGAAGGAAAGAATACACTGCACTCGAGACTCACTGCGAATACATCCCTGTAAGCTCCTAATCGGCATTTATGCCTCATAGGGTCCAAGCGCGGTGTATTCTTCCTTTCTCCTTTTTTAGTAGGTTATGCGGGTAGTAGGTTATGCGGGTTGCAAGGCTCGTTCATGCTGATATTGGGTGAAATAGAGTTTCTCAGAAAGCTCGGTAATAAAATCGATGTTTTCGACCTTGTCGGCCATGCTTTCCATTCGATCTTCTCCATTTAATGCACCCCAGATGCTAGCAGCCATGGCACCCAAGGTATCTGTGTCACCACCTAGAGAAAAAATATTAGCTAATACAGACGTTAAAGGAGAGTTTCGATACTTAAGCCCAAAGTAAATGGCGGTGATACAGGACTCTGGCGCGGTAATGCCATTACCTAGCCATTGCTTGATTTGCTGCGGATGTGGAATTTTCTGGTTAAACAGTAGAGTCGCACACTTTTCCAGTTTGTAGCGATATATTTCGGACTTACAACTTACTTCCAGTTTGTTCAATATCTCTCTGTTTGAACGGTCTTGCAGGGATTCACAGATGGCGATAGCGATCAAGTATGCTCCCTCGACAGCAACTGGATGGGCGTGGGTGATTTCAGACACCGATTGTACATATTGCTTGAGGCGATAGTCATTTTGGGGGTGGCAGAGGGCAATAATAGGTGCTCTCATGGCGGCCCCATTGCCGATAGAACCATGCTTAAATTTTTTTCGGTTTAAATCTTGCCAGCGTTTACCATCCCTGACGCCTTTGAGTAGTTTCGCTGCACTGGGACCATACCCTCTGCTCCAGCGATAACTTTGGGCAAATTTTTTGGCTATGTGGTCCTGATCAAGGTAATTATGTTCAAGAAAGGAGGTCGCAATATCAATAGACATCTGCGTGTCATCGGTGTAACGCTTTCTACCCTGTTCGGTTTTCCCGATAATTTTCCAGAGTTGTCTTTCTAGAATGCCGCCTTCGTACGGGGCGCCAAAGGAATCGCCGATGGCTATTCCTTTAAAGCAACCTCTGTATTTACTGAGCTTTATCATTTTTTGATTTCTATACCTTACTCTCAGGGGAAGTCGCTACTAGCTATAAGGACCACTATTAATTGCTGTTATAAGTAACAATTTTATTCTAGAAAACATCTATTGGTAGTTGATGGCCCGCGAGGGGAAGGGTTTTGTTTTAGGTGAGAGCGAGCCGATATTTAAAACTAATCGGCTCGCCACTAAAGTCGCTATATCATTTAATTAATACAGGCATCGTTAGCACTTCCAAAAGTATTTCTAATCCATACATTGCCAGTGCAAGCAGGGTGATTGTGGTCAGCAAGATCTGCGCCGGCATTATTTTCCGCGGTATTGCCAATGATCAAGTATCCGACTTGACCCAATCCCAACATCATAATGCCGTTAACGCCGTTATTATCTGATAGATTGTTGGCAACAATGCCGCCATCCCCACTATCAATTACAATCCCACTCGACGTATTGAGATTCGTCTCATTGAATCTGATGAGAGTATTGTCACCAACGATCTTTATTCCTTGGAGACCGTTACTTGATGCATAAGAGTATCTCACACGATTACCGTCACCCATAACGCGTATACCCATACCCCCATTGCCGCTAGCATCGGAGGCTTCAACAGTATTACCTGAACTCCAAAGGGCGATTCCTGCAATAGAGTTTGACGAAGCAGTGATATCAAAGATTTGATGGCTGCCATCACCTTCGGCAGATACGCCATTGTTACAGTTTGTGATAGTGCTTCCACCAACAGTATCCTCAAGGATTCTATCGCTGTCTTTCAATTGAATGCCAATTCCACTGCCATCGCAGCTGAGGTGGTAACCCGCCATATCGAGTGATCCGCCAGCATCTATCACGAGTGCAGGGTGGCTTGCGCAGCCAAGAATATCGCTGGTAAGTGACTCTGCGGTTGTAATGGTATCTCCACAGCTGACAGCTGAAGCGACGGCGGAGAATGATAGTGCGGCAATACCGGAAACAGCGAGCAATGATGCTTTTATAGAATTCATATTTCTATTTTTCATATCAAATTTCCCTAATTATCTGAGTAATTAAAAAAGAGAGTGAACACCCAAAGCCATGGAGATTGTGACCTAGGTTTGGGAAAGAGCCATAGGAAATTTTTCCTAATTTATTGGGTTTTATTTGATATTTTGGTGATAATAGATTGTTTTTATTCTATTAAAATATTTACTTTTTTATTTTAGGTGGAGGTGCTTAATGCTGGTGCGAAAAATGAAGAAACCTGCATTATAAAAATAAGTTTTGTTTGGGTGTGTTATGGCTACTTTTTCAGGGTTTTTGCGAGAATCTTTGCGCAATCTGCCCTCTGTTCGAAAGTTGTGTTGGCAAACCCGAGCACCAATCCTGGATCTTCAGTTTTATTGGAATAGAAGAGAGATAGTGGTGTGCTGCCAAATCCGTATTCGCGTAGTTTTTTTGAAAGGGTGATGTCGTCGTGTCCCGGCGTAGATATTACCAAGTGCATACCGGCGCTACTGGCAATTAGTCCGGCTGGAGGTGGTACTTCTTCTCGAATAAGCTGACAGAAATGTTCCCATTTCTTCATATAGTTAGCACGCATTTTGCGAAGGTGTCGCACAAAATGCCCCTCGTCTAGAAAGTCTGCCACGACGGCTTGTGTGACTAAGGGGGAGTGGCCAGATAACATTTCTTTGGCTTGGGTAAATGCCTCTACTGTGGAACTAGGCACCACTAAATAGCCCAATCGTAGGCTGGGTAGTAAGGTCTTACTAAAGCTCCCCATGTAGAGTACAGGTGTATTTTCTCCCATGCCCTGGAGTGCTGCGATGGGTTTGTGTTGGAATGAAAATTCACTGTCGTAATCATCTTCAATTATCCAGCAGCTTGCCTCTGTCGCCCAATCCAATAATTTGATTCGTTCACCAGCAGGCATAACACCACCCATAGGGTACTGATGTGTTGGTGTGGTAAAAAGTAACTTGGCTTCGGTTGCACTATTGACCAGCTTATCAACATCCAAGTGCTTATCTTTCAGGTTCGCTGGTACGAGCTTTGCTCCAATAGATTGGAAAGCTGCTCGAGCACGGCGATATCCCGGATCTTCTATATAAACCTTGTCTCCCTGGTTAATCGCGACTAGTGCACATAAATTCAGGGCCTCCTGAGCTCCATTGGTAATAATAATTTGTTCAGTGTTACAGCGAACTCCCCGGGAGTTGCGCAAGTATTCCGTAAGTGCCATACGCAAAGGTAAATAACCTTGGCTTTGCCCGTAACCTGTGAGAGCTAACCTGGATTGGTGGCGGCGGTATAATTTATTCCAAATAGTGAATGGAAATGCGCTTAGATCCGGTAGGCCGGGGGTGAAGGGAAGAGATTGATCTTCACTTTTCTTACCCCAAGATAAAGTCTGTGCAAAATCACCATAGTGAGAAAGTGATGGTAAGTATCTATTCTTCTGTGCTTGCCAACCCTGCCTGTGTGTTTTCTTTGTGTAGGCCGGCAATTCGGGAGATACAAATACGCCTTTCCCAGGATGGCTGGTAAGGAAGCCTTCCGCTTTCAGCTGGTCCAGAACTAATGTCACCGTATTGCGGCTGATAGAGAGGGATTCAGCTAACCGGCGCGAGGAGGGGAGCTTGGTACCAGCAGCCAGCCGGCCGTTGCAGATCCAATCTACCAATTGTCGATACAACTGTTCCTGTAGCGGCTGGCCTGATTCGAGAGTTAGGTCTGTAAGCTCGGCGGTACTCAAAACTGGCACCATGAAATAGTTAAAACTGGCGCTTATCAGCGTACCAGCAAGATCCTACATTGGCGATATCTATTTCATACCAGAGTGAATTAAAGGAGGTTTTATGAATTTACATTCGCCAATCTCTGATGAATTGCCAACCTCAGCGAAGAGTCGTGTACGTCGTGCCCCGAAACGTGCCAGTTATCGGCGAGAGGATGTTTATAAGCTTGTCGACGAGCTAAAACTGGGCCATGTCGGTTTTATTGAAGACGGTGAAGTCATCATTATTCCTTTAACCATTTGGCGCCTGGGGGAGTTTTTGTATTTTCACCTGGCTAACAAGAGCCGGCTACAAAAACTATTGGAGGCAGGAGAACAGGTCTGTATTTCATTTGCCCGCTGCGATGAGTGGGTACTGGCCAAGTCAGCTTATCATCACAGTGCTAATTATCGCTCTGCGGTATTGTTTTGCCGAGGTGAGAGGGTCAAAAAGCAGCGGGAATTTGATGCGGTTTTTAAAGCGATTATTGACGATATAGAGCCGGGGCGCTGGGATCAGGTGCGCCTCCCCAGCCTACAGGAGCGCAAGGGAACAGCTTTGATGCGCCTGACCATAGTGGAGGGGGCTTTCAAAAGCCGAACTGGCGCACCATCAGATAATCAAGAGGACTTGGCTCTGCCTGTATGGAGTGGGGTCAAGCCTGTGTGCCCGTTTCGCTAGTGTTCAATTTAGCAAAGTAAAGGGAGCCTTATAGGGCCTCTGCCACTACTTTTAATGCGATTTGAATGATCTCCTGTTGGCCGGCTTCAATATCGGGGATCACACCCTGTCCTTCCCAGTTGGGGCGGCTGCCGACAATCGTAGAAACCGGGCGTTTATCTGGGATACCGATTTCAAAGCCATAGGGGAGGGGTTGGGGAGACTCCATCATATGTGCCCCACCGGCGCTGGCATTACCGACAATCGTGGCTCGGCCCAGCTGTTGTAGTGCGAAGGCGGTACTCTCAGATGCAGAGAAGGATCTCCCATCAATCAGAATGACCATTGGTCTGTCACTCCCATAGCTGGGCCAGGGTTGAGGTGAAATACGTTTCGGTATTTCTCTCCCCTTGCGGCTTTCAATAACAAAGGGAAAGGGAGAATGGGGATCAATAAATGACTGCAGAACAGCATTGGCGGTTTCTTCGTCTCCGCCGCCATTACTGCGTAAATCGAGTATTAGGCCCTCGCTGTGGCGAAGCAGAGTGAAAGCAGCAGCGAGGGTATGGCGAGCATTTTCAAAGGTGTGGAAGGAGGAGAGGGAAAGGTAGCCAATGTTACCGGGAAGAATTTCAATTTTCTTAACGCCGTAGTTATTGCTGGGCGCTTCAGCCTGCCACTGTTCAATCCAATTATGGGCTTCTTTTTGGTTATCTATATGCTCTATATAGAAATGCTTATCACCGGAAAGGGTGCGAATTTCTTTGGTAAGTGCGCTGGCTAATTGTTGGTAGTCACTACAAAGATGATTAAAGTGTTTGGATTCTGCCAGTCTATTGAGTTGAGCGGATAGCGCCTGTCCTTTTTCCTCCAATATATAGTGCTTCTGAATAGCTACTGCAGCAGCTTTAATAACCGGGCCTGTCTCAAACTGGCAGGAACTCATTGCGCCGGAACTTGCCGCGAGAGAGATGGAAAAAAAACTGATTAATACCGCTAAACTCATCTTGAGTTGGCGTTTCATATTTATGTAGCCTCTATTGATAGATTTTCTTGTATCCGCTCTAAATAAGGACGTTTCTCTAAAGCTTGAATTGTTTGATTGAGCAGCTCTGATAGTTCTGTCGGTAATTCGCTATTGAGGGACTGCTCAGCTTCCAGAGTTGCTATCCACTGCTGTTTTAACTTGGGTATCAACGCACTGCCTTTGCGGGTCAAGCGTATTTTGCGCTGGCGAGCATCTTCTCCAGAAGAGGTCTGTACCAGCCCTTGTTTAATCATGTCTTTTACAGTTTGACTCACTGCGGGCTGGGAAATGTGGGTGCTCGCTACCACCTCACTAATGGTGATATCTCTCTTGTGGATAAGTGCACGCATTATCGGGGTGTAGCGGGGTTTGTAATTCTCCAGGCCACAGGCCCTATAGCTCTCTGCTACATCGCCATCCAGTAATTCCAGAATGTGACGAAGCTGAGTCCCCAGTTGGCTGTATTTCATAAAAGCTGCTCCATAAGCACTTATATAAGTGACTATATAATTTTTGGCGAACTTTTCAAGCTTCTTTGCCGCTATTCATCACCCCGCACAAATTCTTTGGCGCTTTTTTTGCATTGTGTGGCGAGTTTGGCGGGTTTTGTGTGAAATGGATTTTTGAACAAAGAGCTGAAATTTAAATTTCATATTTCATTCATCGAACTTTAGGAATTAACCGCCAATCTTTGCGCCGCGTGATCTGTGTCAGGTACGAGTGAAGAGAACATTATGAAAGAGATTGGCTTGGCTGCCCTTGCAGCCCTGGGGTTACCATTTTTGGCTGAAGAGGTCCAAGCCAGCGACCTCATTATTTCTGAATATATCGAGGGCAGTAGCAATAATAAGGCCCTTGAAATTTACAATGGCACGGGTGCAGCGGTTGACCTCAGTAGCTACAGCATTGAACTTTACTTCAATGGCTCCTCTGCGGCGGCTTCAACCATCGCCCTAAGTGGCAGCTTGGCAGACGGCGATGTTTACGTATTCGCCCACGCTAGTGCTGATTCCTCAATCCTGTCAGTAGCCGATCAGATTTATACCAGCGGCCTGTTTAACGGGGATGATGCGGTTGCCCTGAGTGGCCCCAATGGATATGTGGATGTTATCGGCCAGATCGGTGTTGATCCCGGTAGCCAATGGGGCGATAGTGGCCTGGGCACCCAAAATCAAACCTTAATCCGCGACTGGGGTGTGAGCGAAGGCCGTGTTGATGGCAGCACGGATTTTGACCCAGGCTCAGAGTGGTCTAGCCTGGGGCAGGATGACTTTTCCAACCTCGGCTGGCACAGCGAAGACGGCACTGGTGGTGGAGATGACGGCGGTGATGACGATGTTGTTCTCGGCGATTGTGGAGATGTTTCTACATTAATCAGCCAGATTCAGGGTGATGAGTTTGAAAGCGCTCTGGAAGATGAGCGCCACGTAATTGAAGCGGTTGTTGTTGGTGATTTCCAAGATACCAGCACCGGCCTTTCCGGCTTCTTCCTGCAAGAGGAAGACAGTGACCAGGATGGCCAGATCAATACCTCTGAGGGGCTGTTTGTACACGACAAAGGCTTCGGTGTAGATGTGCAAGTCGGAGACTTGGTTCGCGTCGGTGGTGTGGTTACTGAATACTATGACTTTACCGAATTAGATGAGGTTGATGGCGTTACGGTTTGCGGTAGCGGCTACAGTGTCACTGCCGAGGAAGTCTCCCTGCCGTTTAGTTCTGCTGAAGAGCAGGAGCAATACGAGGGGATGTTGGTTGAGTTCCCGCAAGCCCTGATGGTGAATGACCACTATAACCTGGGGCGCTATGGTGAAGTCACCCTGGCCAATGGCCGTCTCTATATTCCCACCCACAACAATGAGCCTGGGGTTGCAGCCGTAGCACAGGAAAGTGCTAACGATCTGAACAGGATTGTGCTGGACGATGGTTCCAGCGTGCAGAACCCGGAAGCGGTGCCGTACCCGGACTCCGGTCTCAGTGCCAGTAATACCTTACGCAATGGCGATACGGTAGAGGGGTTGCGCGGAGTAATGGGGTATAGCTACAGCGCCTACCGAGTACATCCCGTGGAGGCGCCAGAATTTGTTGCTGCCAACCTGCGTGAAAGCGCTCCACAATTACCGGGTAAGGGCAGTTTAAAGATCGCCAGCTTTAATGTTCTGAATTATTTTAATGGCGATGGTTATGGCGGCGGTTTCCCTACCTCCCGTGGGGCTGATACTGAAGAAGAATTCCTGCGCCAGAGAAATAAAATTATCTCCGCTATTTTAGGCCTGGATGCCGATGTAGTTGGCTTAATGGAAATTGAGAACGATGGCTACGGTTCGGAAAGTGCTATTCAGGATTTAATTAATGGTCTTAACGCGGCTACTGGCAGTGAAAACTATCAATTTATTAATCCAGACCTGGCTCAACTGGGCACCGATGAAATTACTGTGGGGCTGATTTATCGCAGCGATCGGGTAATGCCTATAGGCGCTGCTGCGACAACTGATAGCTATCCCTTTGATGACGGTAACCGCCAACCACTGCTGCAGGCTTTTGCCGAACTATCAAGTGGTGAAGAGCTGGCCGTGGTGGTCAATCACTTTAAATCAAAGGGAAGTTGTCCTGACGATGGTAGTTTGAACGATGATCTGGGTGATGGACAGGGCTGCTGGAACTCGCTGCGCACCGAAGCCGCAGATGCCCTGGTTTCATGGATTGATTCTGACCCGACAGGTAGCGGCACCGATCGTGTTCTGGTGCTCGGTGACCTCAATAGCTACGCCCGTGAAAACCCAATTAGCACTCTAAAGGACGCTGGTTACGCTGATTTGTTGGAGGTTTTCGGTGAAGGAGAAGCTTACTCCTATGTCTACAGCGGTGAGTCCGGCTACTTGGATCACGCCCTCGCCAGTGAATCACTGGCTCCTTTGGTAACAGGTGCGGCCGATTGGCATATCAATGCCGACGAGCCTCGGGTGCTGGATTACAACATCGAGAATAAAACCGATGAGCAGGTGGAGAGTTTCTACTCGACTGATGCATTCCGCGCTTCAGATCACGATCCGCTTGTGGTTGAACTGGATCTGGGGGCAGATAACCAGGAGCCGGTTGCTGGGTTTGAGTGGGGTGTTGAAGGCTTCGAAGTGAACTACTTCGACAGCAGCATCGATACCGATGGCACTATCGTTAGCTGGGCCTGGGATTTTGGTGATGGCACTACCAGTACTGAGCAAAACCCCAGTCATAGCTACGATGCAGCAGGCACTTATTCAGTAATCCTCCAGGTTGAGGACGATAGGGGAGCGATCTCCACTGTTGAGCAGCTTGTACCACTTGAAGAAGTTGTTGATCTTCGGGCTGATTTTAAAGTCCACAGCTTCCTGCGCTGGGTGTGGGTTGAAGAGCGCAGTAGTTACGATGGCGACGGTAACCTGAGCTATGAGTGGGACTTTGGTGATGGCACCAGCCGCTCCGGCCCCATGGCACTGCATCGCTATGCCACCGGTGGTAGTTATGAAATTACCCTGACTGTGAAAGACGATTTCGGTAATGAAGATAAAGCCTACCGTGAAATTGAGATTCGCAAGCCGTTTTGGCACTGAGATGGATATCAACAACAATAAATAATTAACTCCACATATTGAACGGTCGGATATTAAGGCAAGAGATATTCGGCCGTTTTCTTTCCTCCCCATGTTAATTACGTATTTTTCATCTTTACCTCCTTGGGCATATGCCCGAGTGTTTCACTTCCTCGTTTTCATATTGGTAGCCCGGCAAGACTCCATTGCGAGCCATTAAAATCTTTATTATATGGATTATTGGAGGGGAAAGTGTTTGTGCGTGCCCGATCCCTGAATTGGAAAAAGACTTGAGTAAAATGCCTAAGATGTCTTTCTGGAGTATTGAGGTATCATTGGGGCCTATCGGAGACGTATCAAAATAGATAAATATTTAATGCAAGGAGTGTCGTTTTCAGTCAGCGTGTGTTTTATTGCTTCAGGTAAATCAGTTACTAGTGATCAGCGAAGCTATTAAACCACTGGGGGAGACATAGTTTGCAGGCATTTAAGACATTGGAAGGTTTAAGCCTGGAATGGACCGGCACCCACTATTCAAAACAAGGTGATTTCCCCGACCTTTCTACCCACACGGTAACCTATGAAACCGCGACACATTGTTACGTTACGGCGTCGGGAAAGTTAGTTGGGGAAGCTTCATATACCTATGAAGCCATGGACGATAGGATGGCGGCGTTGATTTATCGGCCTGATATATATCAGGGGCGAAAAGGTGTGGTGCTTTATGCGATGCTCGATTTTGTACAGATGATGGATCGCGCCATTATTCTCTATCAGGATCGGCCACTAGCGTTGGCAAATGGCAGTTTTCAGGTGGTGAATACCCCTGTGCGACCTACAGCCTGAAAATTGAAAAATAAGGAAAATGGTGAGCTTATGAGAGAGTGCGAGAAAATTAATTATATTGAGTTGCCCTCCAGGGATTTGGGTAAGACAAAAGCATTCTTTACCGAGGCATTTAATTGGACTTTTACCGATTACGGCCCGGAGTACACCGCTTTTTCAAATGCTGGATTGGACGGTGGCTTTTTCAAGGCAGAGTTGCAGAGCACTACTGAAAATGGATCTGCATTAGTGGTGTTATACAGCCGCGACCTGGAGGGTACCCTGGAGAAGGTCACGCGATGCGGAGCCGAAATAGCCAAGCCAATTTTCCCGTTTCCCGGTGGCAGGCGCTTCCATTTTAGGGAACCTTGCGGCAATGAATTTGCGGTTTGGTCTGATGTGGAATCTGCGTAGAGGCGTTTACAGAAAAAAGCCCCCGATTTTACTCGGAGGCTTTTGGGACACTGGCAACCGTTTCTATTAAGCTTCGAAATCGGTACCCAGCTTCTTTTCCACCAGCTGCTTTTTCAGGGTGGCGTATTGGGGAATGCCATTTTTGTAGGGAGGGTAGTCCTCGCCTTGAATCAATGGCAGCAGGTACTTGCGTCCCTCTTCAGTAATTCCAAAGCCGTCTTCGCTGATATATTCGCGCGGCATAAATTTTTCTACGTTGGCGACTTCAGACAGTGGTGCCTCTGCGATGGACCAGCTGTACTCTTCACCTTCTGCGCGAATAATGGCTGGCATAATGGCATTTTTGCCCGCTACAGCCATTTCCACTGCAGCGCGACCTACGGCGTAGGCTTGCTCAACGTCGGTAGCAGAAGCGATATGGCGGGCGGCGCGCTGGAGGTAATCTGCCAGGGCCCAGTGGTACTTCAGGCCGAGTTCGCTTTTGACCATGTTGGCCAGGGTCGGTGCAACACCGCCCAGCTGCTTGTGACCAAAGGCGTCGGTGGTGCCGGCATCGGCAAGGAAGGTGCCGTCGCCGTACTGGGCTCCTTCGGAGGCGACGATAACGCAGTAGCCTTTCTCGTCTACGGTCTTTTGTACCTTGGCGAGGAACTTCTCTTTATCGAAAGCGATTTCCGGGAACAGGATAATGTGGGGTGCATCGCCTTCCTGTTCTTGGGCCAGAGCGCCGGCAGCGGCAATCCAGCCCGCGTGACGGCCCATCACCTCGAGAATAAATACTTTGGTAGAAGTGGCGCACATGGAGGCCACGTCCATTGCCGCTTCCTTGGTGGACACAGCAACATATTTGGCAACGGAGCCAAAGCCCGGGCAGTTGTCGGTCAGGGGCAGGTCGTTATCCACAGTTTTGGGAATATGGATGGCCTGGATTGGATAACCCATGGTCTCGGACAGTTGGGATACTTTCAGGCAGGTGTCTGCGGAGTCGCCACCACCGTTGTAAAAGAAGTATCCAATATTGTGCGCTTTGAAGACTTCGATCAGGCGCTCGTATTCTGCGCGGTTCTCTTCCAGGCTCTTCAGCTTATAGCGGCAGGAACCAAAGGCACCGGAGGGGGTGTGGCGCAGTGCAGCAATATCCTCTGCGCTCTCTTGGCTCACGTCGATCAGCTCCTCGCGCAGCGCGCCGAGAATACCGTTTAGCCCTGCGTAGACATTGCCAATCTGGTCCGGGTTTTCACGCGCAGCTTCAATTACGCCGCAGGCGGATGCGTTGATCACGGCGGTAACGCCACCGGACTGCGCATAAAAGGCGTTCTTTTTCGACATGGTTATCCTGTGCTTATAGAGATATAGAGAAGTATCCCGATCCGGTAGTCCGCCTCGCATCTAGTTTTAAACATTTGTGCCAGTGGGGATAACCGGGAGCTCGTATCGGGTGTCGACCCTTTCGGGAAAATTCCTACCACCGTACCGGGGATGAGGCCGACCAATGCGGGGGCGGAGTCTAATGGAATAGCGAGTAAATTGCATGGTAACTGGGGTATTTGGCAATTACTGGCCCGAATTGCCGTGTTAAGCTTGCGCCGCAACCCGTAGGAGTACATTTTTCCGCTATGCATATTCATATTCTAGGTATTTGCGGCACATTTATGGGCAGTTTGGCCCAACTGGCGGTGGCGGAAGGGCACCGCGTAACCGGCAGTGACGCCAATGTTTATCCACCTATGAGCACCCAGTTGCAACAGGCGGGTATCCAAATTACCGAGGGCTATGATCCCGCACAGCTGGAGCCCGTCCCGGACCTGGTGATTATTGGTAATGCCATGTCCCGGGGAAATCCGGCGGTAGAGGCGGTGTTGGAAAAAGGGTTGGCTTACACCTCTGGCGCCCAGTGGTTGTGCGATCATTTCCTGGGTGGCCGCTGGGTATTGGCGGTTTCCGGAACCCACGGTAAAACCACCACCGCCAGTATGCTGGCCTGGATTTTGGAAGCGGCAGATATGCAGCCCGGCTTCCTGATTGGTGGAGTTCCGGCTAATTTTGGTGTCTCTGCTCGTTTGGGAGAGTCTCCCTTCTTTATTGTCGAGGCGGATGAGTATGACACTGCCTTTTTCGACAAGCGTTCCAAGTTTGTGCACTACCGCCCGCGCACGGTGATTATCAACAATCTCGAATTTGACCACGCAGATATCTTTGAGGACCTGGCGGCAATCCAGAAACAATTCCATCACCTGGTACGAACTGTGCCTGCTAGCGGCCTGATAGTGGCCTCTGCCGAAGAGAATGTAGAGCAGGTGCTTGATAAAGGCTGCTGGAGTGAAGTGCAGCGGGTTGGCAGCGAGTCTGCCGAAGGTGTGCGAGTGGGTGATTGGTGCGCAGTGGATATTGCCGCCGATGGCAGCAGTTTTACGGTTCAGTTCAAAGGCGAAGCTGTGGCGCGGGTCGAGTGGGACCTGACCGGGCAGCACAATGTGCAAAATGGCCTCGCGGCTATGGCTGCGGCGCGGCATGTGGGTGTCACCCCAGATTTGAATGCGGCAGCTCTGGCACGCTTCCAGGGGGTTAAACGCCGTATGGAGTGCCTGGGAGAAGTGGCCGGCATCCGTGTTTACGATGATTTTGCCCATCACCCTACCGCGATTGAATCCACCCTCAATGGTCTGCGGGCGAAGGTAGGGGAGGATAAAATCATTGCCCTGATTGAACCGCGTTCCAATACCATGCGTATGGGAGTGCACCAGGGCAAGCTGGCCGACTCCTGCTCCGGAGCCGATATGGTGCTCTGGTATCAGCCTGAGGGAGTTAACTGGTCCCTGGAAGACGTCGCCCACCACTCATCGGTGCCGGCCAAAACTTTTGATTCGATTGAAGATGGTGTGGAATCTGTGTTGCAGCTAGCCGATTCCGGTAGCCATATCGTAGTGATGAGCAACGGCGGCTTTGGCGGTATCCACCAGCGCCTTATCGGTGCCCTGGAACAGAAATACGATCTCTAAGTCAGAAGACTAATGTTTCCTGCGCAGTCCTATGCTCGCAGGGCTTAATAAGGTATCGACTTTGCATCAATCCTCTTTCGAAAAGACCGTGACCCTGGCTATGACCGGGGCCTCCGGCGCTCAGTATGGTTTGCGCCTGTTGCAATGCCTGCTGGCATCGAATGTGCGCGTGTGGTTGCTGTTGTCTGAGGCGGCTCAGGTGGTCATCAACACCGAAACTGATATGCAGTTGCCGGAGGGCGATGAGCGCGAGTTGCAGAATTTCCTCGCCGATCGTTTTGCCGCGCAGGAAGGCCAGCTGACCCTTTTCAGCAAGCGCGATTGGTTTTCCCCGGTGGCTTCTGGAACCGGGGCGCCAGCCAGTATGGTGATCTGCCCGGCAAGTGGTGGCACCTTGTCTGCGGTGGCCTGTGGAGCATCGAACAACCTGATTGAGCGGGCTGCGGATGTAGCCCTGAAAGAGCGCCGCCAGCTCATTCTGGTTCCCCGCGAGGCGCCTTACTCCGAGATTCACCTGGAAAATATGCTGAAACTCACCCGCATGGGGGCCATGATCCTGCCGGCCAGCCCTGGCTTTTACCAGAGGCCCAGTTCGGTGGAAGATATTGTGGACTTCGTGGTGGCGCGGTTGCTCGACCAGTTGGGCATCGAGCAGAAGCTGTTGCCCAGCTGGGGAGAGCAGGATGGGCAATGAGATAAAACCGAGTATTACGATTCACTACTGTGTGCAGTGCAACTGGATGTTGCGAGCCACCTGGATGGCCCAGGAATTGCTGCACACTTTCGCCGATGACCTCAATCAGGTTGCATTGCAACCGGGTACTGGGGGAGTATTCGAGATTCGGATTGGCGAAATTTTGATCTGGGAGCGCAAGCGTGACGGCGGCTTTCCCGGTGCTAAGGAGCTCAAACGTCGCGTCAGGGATACCCTGTTTCCCGAACGCGACCTGGGGCATATCGACAATCCCTGAAAAAAGTTCCAATAAAACGGTGCGGTGGCAAATTTTAGGTTTGCTAATTCATCGCATAGGCGAACAATATGCGCGCCGCAATGCGGCCAGTTTTTAGTTTGGAAAGAAGCGGAAATTTATGCTGTCAGCTTTACAGAAGTCTTATGAATACTTGGTGACCAAGCGGCCCGCTGTGGTGTTGGTGGTTATCGGCCTGTTAACCCTGCTGGCAGCCCTCGGATTGTCCCGCCTGAAGATCGACGCCTCTGCCGATTCCCTCACTCTGGAAGCTGATAAATCCCTGGATTATTTCCGCGAGATTTCCGAGCGCTATGCCAGTGGCGACTTCCTGGTTGTCACTTACCGCTCCAAGACTGGGGACCTGTTCAGTGATGAGTCCCTGGAAACCCTGGGCAAGTTGCGGGATGAATTGGCCAAGGTAGATGGTGTGTCCAGTGTGCAGAGCATTCTCGATGTCCCACTGCTGTACAGCCCCAAGCTGGTTCTCACCGATATCAGCGATGAGGTGCGCACGCTCGCCAGGCCCGATGTCGATCGGGATATGGCCCGGCAAGAGTTCCTCTCAAGCCCGATTTATCGGGAGTTGATCCTGAGCCCGGACGGGCAGACGACCGCCATTCTGGCGAACCTGAAACTGGATAGCCGCGGCATTGAGATGGTGCGCGAGCGGGATGCTTTGCGCAGCAAGCGCAATACAGAGGGACTGACCCCGGAAGAGGCCGTTCGCCTGGAGGAGATCAGCGCGGTCTATCTGGCCCATCGTACTGAGCAAGAGAAAATTGCCCACCAGCGAGTCGATACCGTGCGTGCAATTCTGGCTGGCTACAACGGCGAAGCGGAGCTGTTCCTCGGTGGTGTCACCATGATTACCGCCGATATGATCTCGTTTATTAAAAGCGACCTGCTGGTATTCGGTGTGGGGATCCTCGCTTTTATCGTGATTACCCTGTTGCTGATTTTCCGCCAGCCGCGCTGGGTGCTGTTGCCGCTGATGACTTGTGTTACCACTGCGGTGGTGATGCTGGGGCTACTCGGCTGGCTGGATTGGCGACTGACAGTGATCTCGGCCAACTTTGTCGCACTGCTGTTAATTATTACCTTGGCAATTACCATCCACCTGGCGGTGCGCTACCGGGAATATATTGCCCAGAACCCGGATTGGAATCTTGAAAAGCTGGTATTGCAGACAGTGCGCTTTATGGCCAAGCCCTGCCTGTATACCGCACTGACCACCATCGTGGCTTTTGTGTCCCTGGTGGTGAGCGGCATTCGCCCGGTTATCGATTTTGGCTGGATGATGACGATGGGTGTGACTGTGGCTCTGCTGCTGTCGTTCCTTATTATTCCCAGTTTCCTGATGGTGCTGCCGAAGCGTGTGGGCAGTGTGAGTGCAGATAACTCCCACGCATTTACCCTGCAGTTTTCCCGCTTTGCTGAGCGCCACAAGTTTGTGGTGCTAGGTATTTCACTGCTGGCAGCCGTCGTGAGTGTGGTGGGTATATCCCAGCTGAAAGTGGAAAACCGCTTTATCGATTACTTCGATGATTCCACGGAAATTTATCAGGGCATGCTGGTGATTGACCGCCGCTTGGGTGGCACTGTGACCTTGGATATTATTCTGGATCAGCCCGAGGAGCAGGAGGCAGCTTTCGAGGGAGAAGAAGATCCGTTTGCGATGGAAGCAGAGGAAGATCCCTTCGCTGTAGAAGAGGACCCCTTTGCCTCCGATGATCCATTTGGCGGTGAAGAGGAGTCAGTGGAGCAGAGCTACTGGTTTACGGTTGCCGGTTTGGCAAAGCTGGAGCAGCTGCATGATTACCTGGAGGAGCAGCCGGAGATAGGCAAGGTTCAATCTCTGGCGACCCTGTATAAAGTTGCCGTGGATCTGAATGGCGGTCCCCTCAATGACTTTGAGCTGGCGGTGGCCAATACCAGCCTGCCGGCCGAAATTCGCTCTGTTCTGGTAGACCCCTATTTATCTGTGGAGAACAACCAGGCTCGTATCACCCTGCGGGTGATGGAGACAGACCCCACCCTGCGTCGCGATGAGCTGATCCAGCGTATCTACAACTACGCTCACAATGAGATGGGCATAGCTCCAGAGAATGTTCATCAGACCGGCCTGTTGGTTCTGTACAACAATATGTTGCAGAGCCTGTTTAAATCCCAGATCCTGACCCTGGGTGCCGTCTTTGTCGGAATCCTGCTGATGTTCCTGGTGCTATTCCGCTCTCTGTGGATTGCTCTGATTGCACTGGTGCCAAATATGCTGGCGGCCTGTGTGGTACTTGGTGGTATGGGGCTCGCGGGTATTCCGCTGGATATGATGACCATCACTATCGCCGCGATTACCGTGGGTATCGGGGTGGATCACGCGATTCACTACCTGTATCGCTTCCGCGCGGAGTTTGCCAAAGATGGCAATTACCTGGCGACCATGCACCGCAGCCATGCAACGATTGGCCGTGCCATGTTCTACACGGCGATCACGATTATTGTCGGTTTCTCAATTTTGGCGCTGTCGAAGTTTGTTCCGTCGATCTATTTCGGCCTCCTAACCGCGCTGGCGATGTCCGCCGCACTGTTGGGTTCCCTGACACTTCTGCCCCTGTTGCTGGTGATGTTCAAGCCGCTCGGTCGTCAAAGGCAAGCTGATAAAGTTGAGCCCGAGGCACCGATGCAGGAGGCGCCCAGCGCCTGAATCGAAGAAATTTGAAATATAAAAAAGCCGGGATAACCCCGGCTTTTTTTATGTCTGCTCAACAGTCGGGCCTCAGTCCTGGCGGCTGGTAATTTCCAGCAGGTGGTAGCCAAACTGGGTTTTGACTGGGCCATGCACCTTATGCAGCTCTTCGGAAAATACGACCTTGTCAAATTCGGGAACCATCATTCCCTTGCTGAAAGAGCCCAGGTCACCGCCGGAACGGCTAGAGGGGCACTGGGAGTACTGCTCGGCAATTTTACCGAAGTCAGCGCCGTTCTCGATTTGCTGTTTCAGGTCCTGGCACTGCTGTTCATTTTCAACCAGGATATGGCGAGCGGTTGCTGTAGGCATGAAAAATCTCCGTTTGGTCAATTTACCGCAGCAGCTTAAAGGCTGGGTGTTGGGCTTGCCAGCGACAATTACCGCAAAGTGGAAAAACTTGCTCCCAATCCAACCGGTTGGCGGTAAAAAGTCTCTTAACCTGCCGCAGAGTTCCCTAGGGCGATGTTATCTTTAGGGTACACAAAAAATAATGAGTGATGACTTTGCAACAGATACCCCTTTTTCCCCTGAGTGTCCCTCTATACCCCGGCGTGACTTTGCCCCTGCGGATTTTTGAGCAGCGCTATATTCACCTTGTCAGTGAGTCCATGAAAACCAATAGCGGCTTCGGCATTGTTTTGATTCGCTCCGGGGGCGAAGTGGGGCGCGCTTCAGTATGGCCTCTCGGTGTTTATGTCGACATCGTGGATTGGGGGCAGGGTGAGGGAGGGCTGCTAAATGTGGAGGTTAAAGGTCGGCGTCGCTTTCGCATTGTCCACACCCGTCGCGCAGAAGATGACCTGCTTCTGGGGGACGTGGAATGGATACCAGATGAAGATGAAAAGCCGATTCCGGCGGATTGCGATGGTCTTCTGTCGGTATTGGAGGAGTTGAAGGAGCGGGCACAGACGCTATCACTTAAATTTGAGCCGGTGGAGTCTGCGGACTCACTTTCCTGGCAATTGGCTCAGCTTCTGCCATTGGAGGATAAGGTTCGCACCGATCTGCTGGCGGTAGAAGATCCTCTTATGCGACTTGCTACTATCGCCGAGAACCTGGACCGTTGGACGCGGGAATAGCTAGATACAAAGCTGTGCGGCCCGGTAATCGGCACTTTAAACCGGGTCTCGCTGGGTTATACTGCGCGGCCGACCGGATTTTGCACGGAGAGCCAAGTGACCGCCACAGACACCGCTGATCAGCAATCCACTCGCGCCAAGCTCGAACAAATGGGGCGCGCCGCCCGTACCGCCGCCAAACAGATAGCTGCCGCGGATACCTCCACCAAGAATAATGCTCTCAAAGCCATCGCTGCCCAACTGGAGACTCAGCGGGTGTCTCTACTGAAGGCCAATGCATTGGATATGCAGGCGGGTCGCGAGCGCGGCCTGGATGCGGCTCTTCTGGATCGTCTGGAGCTTAACGATGCCCGCATCGATGGCATGATCGAGGGCTTGGTGCAGGTGGCAGAGCTGCCCGACCCGGTGGGAGAAGTTGAAGATTTACGCTATCGCCCCAGCGGTATTCAAGTGGGCAAAATGCGTGTGCCCCTAGGGGTGGTGGGCATTATTTATGAGTCCAGGCCCAATGTGACCATTGATGCAGCGAGCCTGTGCTTAAAATCCGGCAATGCCACAATTTTGCGTGGAGGCAGTGAAGCGCTGCACTCGAACAAGGCAATTGCCACCTGTATTACCGCTGGCTTGCGAGAAGCGGGTTTACCGGAAACGGCGGTGCAGGTTGTCGATACCACCGATCGAGCAGCGGTGGGTGCCCTGATCACCATGCCGGAATATGTGGATGTGATTGTACCCAGGGGCGGAACCGGCCTGATTGAAAGGGTCAGTCGCGAAGCCCGGGTGCCGGTGATCAAACACCTACACGGTGTTTGTCATGTGTATATCGATGATCGGGCTGACCTGGACAAAGCTTTCGATATCGCACTCAATGCCAAGACCCATCGCTATGGTGTTTGTAACGCCATGGAGACACTTTTAGTTGCCGAGACGGTTGCTGTGGATATACTGCCGCGCTTGGCGCATGCCTACGAAGAAAAAGGGGTTGAATTGCGCGGTTGTGACCGCACCCGTGAAATTATTCCTCACTGTGCTGCAGCGACAGAAGATGACTGGAGTACGGAGTACCTTGCCCCGGTTCTGGCTGTGCGTGTTGTTGCGGATATGGAAGCGGCTATGGAGCATATTGCCTGTTACGGATCCGGCCACACCGAGGCAATTGTCACCCAGGATTACAGTCGCAGCCGCCGCTTTATGAGTGCTGTGGATGCCAGCTCAGTGATGATTAATGCCTCAACCCGCTTTGCTGACGGTTTCGAGTACGGCTTGGGGGCGGAAATTGGTATCAGTACTGATAAAATCCACGCCCGTGGCCCGGTTGGCCTGGAAGGGCTCACTTCGCAAAAATGGATTGTGTTCGGGGATGGCCATATCCGGCAATAAGCACTTTTCCAGTTGGGGCAGCGAGTGCGAGGGGTACGATAAATAATTGTGGCGAGCAAAAGGCATACGTTGGCCCTGTTTGGGGGAACCTTTGATCCGATCCATCTCGGTCATTTACGCATGGCGCTGGAGCTGCGCCAGGTGCTCGAATTTGATGAAATGCGCTTGCTACCCAGCCACCAGCCCGCCCACCGGCAGACGCCAGGTGTATCGTCCCGCCAGCGCAGTGAAATGCTGGCTCTGGCGCTGGAGGGGTGTGAGGAACTCACCCTGGATGAGCGAGAACTCCATCGTGGCGGAGCTACTTATACGGTAGATACCCTGGAGGAGCTGCGCAGTGAACTGGGAGGTGAAGCCTCCATCAGTTTCTGCATGGGATTGGACTCCCTATTGAGTCTGCACCGCTGGCACCGCTGGGAGCGCCTCTTGGAGCTGGCACATCTGGTGGTGGTAACAAGGCCGGGCTGGCACCTGCCAGATCGCGATAGCGAAGAGCATGGCCCTCTGGCAGAACTGCTGGAGAATCATCGGGGCACGGTTGCAGACTTGCATACACGAGCATGTGGTTGCCTGCTGTTGCGGGAGCAGACCATGTTGCCAATTTCCGCGACGCAAATTCGCGAAATAATTAAAAGTGGCCAGTCGCCACGCTATTTACTGCCCGCAACTGTGTTGCAGTACATAGAAGATCATCGACTTTATACAGAGGTTGCTTCGGGCGACCCGCAATGAATCAAGGTGTTATGACAAATATTAAAGATATCGCTCTCAATGCGCTGGAAGATTTGAAAGGTAAGGATATTGTTTCCCTGGATGTTTCCGGACTTTCAGATGTAATGGACAATCTGTTGATCTGTACTGGTACTTCCAGTCGTCAGGTTAAATCCCTGGCAGAGAACGTTGTAGACGAACTGAAAAAAGAAGGTATTCGCCCCATTGGTGTTGAAGGTGTCGACCAGGGCGAGTGGGTATTAGTCGACTACGGTGACTTGGTTGTCCACGTGATGCTCGCAGATGTTCGCGGTTTCTACGACCTGGAAAAACTCTGGTCTATGACTCCGAATACCCGTGACGATGCCGATGGCAGTGATCCGCACCAGGGTTAATTGCTGTGAAAATCCGCATTCTTGCCGCCGGTGGAAAAATGCCGGCTTGGGTGCAGGAGGGCTACGCCGAGTACGCTAAGCGCCTGCCCCGGGAAATTGCTCTGGAAATGGTGGAAATTCCACTCGGCCAACGAGGCCAAAAGAGCTCTGCAGCCCTGATTGAAAAAGCGCGAAAAAAAGAGGGCGAGGCGATGCTCGCCGCTTTGGGACCGCGGGACCACGTGGTAGCGCTCGATGTGAAAGGCAAGCCCTGGAGTACCGAGCAGTTGTCGGCGCAATTAAGTGATTGGCAAATGCTTGGGGAAAATATCAGCCTGTTAATTGGCGGGCCCGACGGTTTATCCGAAGACTGCCTCGCCCGTGCACGCCAGCGCTGGTCTCTGTCCCCACTGACCTTGCCACACCCGCTGGTGAGGGTGGTTCTGGCTGAACAAATTTATCGCGCCTGGACATTATTGGCCGGCCATCCCTACCACAAATAAAATATTTGCGATAAGTCGCGGAGAGATTTGCCGACTCGGTTCTCTCTCCTGACTCGCCCTGTGTTAATGTAGGGAATTAGATTTTTTGCACGCCAGTCAAAAACCATCGAATAAATTCTGATGCCGCACGATTACCATCTCAAGGACCCCCATACCGAGCAGCGATTGTTTCGCAATCGTATGTTGGTGGCGCTTGTGGGGGTTATCTTTTTACTGGGTGTTCTCGTAGCGCGTTTCTACAACCTCCAGGTGGTTAATTACGAAGACTACCGCACTCAATCTGATGAGAACCGTATCCAGGTGCGCCCGGTCGCGCCGACCCGCGGATTGATCTATGACCGCAACGGCATTTTGCTAGCCGATAACCGCGCCAGTTATAACTTGTCGATTGTTCGCGAGCGCGTTCGCGATATGGATGCCACGTTAGAGCTGATCGGTAACCTGGTGCGACTCGACGAAAACGATGTCACCAAATTCCAGAAACGCCTCAAGCGCCGGCGCCCCTATGAGCCAGTGCCTCTCCGATTTCGATTGAACGAAGATGAAATCGCACGGATCAGTGTTAATCAATTCCGTATGCCTGGGGTGTCAGTGGAGGCGGAGTTGGTGCGCTACTACTCCCTCGGGGATTTATTTGCCCACAGTGTGGGCTATGTGGGGCGAATCAGTGACCGCGACCTGAGTAACTTTACTGAGGATGATGTGCGCCGCTATCGCGGTACCCGCAGCATCGGTAAGGTCGGGTTGGAACGCTCCTACGAGGATCTCCTACTCGGAGAGGTCGGTTATGAAAATGTTGAAATTAATGCTCGTGGCCGGGTTTTACGAGTACTGGAGCGCCAGGACCCCAAACCGGGCTCGGATCTGGTGCTCAACCTGGATGCTCAACTGCAACAAGTCGCCTCTGATGCCCTGGGAGATCGCCGCGGTGCAGTAGTTGCGATCGATGTAAATAGCGGTGGTGTGTTGGCGTTTGTCAGCAAGCCGTCCTTCGACCCCAACTTGTTTGTGACCGGCATCAGCTTTGCCGACTATCGCGCCCTCAGCGATTCCCTCGATGTGCCCCTGTTTAATCGGGCGGTGCAGGGTCAGTATCCACCGGGTTCCACTTTAAAGCCGTTGATGGGGCTGGGTGGACTCCAGGCGGGCATTATTACTCGAGAGAGTACAGTCAAAGACCCCGGCTTTTACAAGCTGCCCAACGATCCGCGCATCTACCGCGACCACGTGCGCTGGGGGCACGGTGAGAAAGTGGATCTGATACAGGCCATGGCGCAGAGCTGTGATGTTTACTTTTGGGATATGGCGCACCGCTGGGACATCGATGATATGCACAGCATCGCCTCTCATTTTGGCTTGGGCAGCAAGACCGGAATTGATCTGCCCATGGAACGCTCCGGGTTGTTTCCCTCTAGAGATTGGAAGCGCGGCGCCCGCGGAATGCCCTGGTTCCCCGGTGACAGTTTGAATGCGGTGCTGGGGCAAGGTTTTGTGTTGGCGACGCCACTGCAGCTTGCAGTAATGACTGCCACGATTGCCAATCGCGGTACCCACTACCGCCCGCAGATGGTCAAGTCGATCAACGGGATGGAGCAACCTCCCGAGATACTGCACAACCTCGAGGCCCGCCCTGATCACTGGGATTTGGTATTCGAGGGAATGGAAGCTGTAGTCAACCACCGTACCGGTACCGGGAAACGGGCTGGTAAAGATCTGGACTTCCGCGTGGCGGGTAAGTCCGGTACCGCTCAGGTGGTCGGCATTGCCCAGGGGGAGCGCTATGACTCAGAGGCCCTGCAAGAGCGCCACCGAGATCACGCCCTGTTTGTGGCTTTCGCGCCTGTGGATAACCCCCGTATCGCTGTTTCGGTATTAGTCGAAAATGGCGAGGGCGGCGGCAAGGTCGCTGCTCCGGTGGCAAGAGAGCTATTTGCGGAGTGGATGTCACGCCCGCATTTGGAACCGCAGAAGACGGCGGATACCACTTATTTGAGCGAGGGGGCTGGCAATGGCTAGTCGCGATTTCTCCCACCGTTTGTCAGATGCCCACGGCAGTCTGCGCAAACCGGCCAGTCTCTCACGCCGCCTGCATATTGATATACCGCTACTGGTGCTGTTGTTGGTGTTGGCAGCCGTGGGACTTGGAGTGCTGTACAGCGCTTCTGGCGGTGATATGAACTATGTGCGGCGCCAGTCGATTTTTATGTGCGTGGCCTTCGTGGGCATGTTTATCGTTGCGCAAATTCCCCTGGATTTTTATCGGCGCTGGTCCCCCTGGGCCTATTTGGCTGGTTGTGCGCTATTGGTTGGGGTATTGTTTTTTGGCACCAAGGCGATGGGGGCGCAGCGCTGGTTGGAGATAGGCGGATTTCGCTTCCAGCCATCGGAAGTGATGAAGCTCGGTGTCCCCATGGCAGTGGCAGCTTACCTGCATCAACGCCGCTTGCCGCCATCACTGACCACAGTGATTGGAGCTTTGGCAATTGTGGCGATTCCCGCAGCTCTTATCGTACGGCAACCGGATTTGGGGACCTCGATCCTGATTGCGGCGTCCGGTCTTTTTGCTCTGTATCTAGCTGGGTTGAGTTGGAAGATGATCAGTGCGGCGGCAATGGCGCTGTTGGTTGCTGCCTATCCAATTTGGCACTGGGGGCTGCACGATTACCAACGGCAGCGAATTTTGACCCTGCTCAACCCAGATGATGACCGTTTTGGTGCTGGTTGGAATATATTTAACTCCAAAGCGGCTATCGGCTCCGGTGGTGTTTACGGCAAAGGCTACCTGCAGGGAACCCAGTCACAGCTCGATTTCCTGCCGGAGAGCCATACCGATTTTATTATTGCGGTACTGTCGGAGGAGTGGGGCATGCGCGGCGCCCTGTTGCTGCTTTTGCTATATGTACTGATTATCGCCCGTGGCATTTACATTAGCTTTATGGCCCAGCACGTATTTGGCCGATTGTTGGCGGGGAGTATTACCCTCACTTTTTTTGTCTATGTATTTGTAAACATTGGTATGGTTACAGGATTGTTGCCGGTGGTGGGGGTGCCTTTGCCAGTGATTAGTTACGGCGGGACATCCTTGATTACATTGATGGCCGGATTTGGCTTGTTGATGGCTGTTGGCACTGAGCGGCGCAGAGTTCACTTTTGAGGAACACTGCATAGGGACAATAACCGGATTTAGAGACGCGAGATGAAGACAGGAGCGGTCGTTTTGAAGTGGACCTCGGGATTATTAATCGGGATGGGACTGGCCCTCGCCGCCTGTGCGCAGGAACCGGGTCACGGAAATAATAAACAAGCGCAAGAATTCGTTGATTATATGGTGGAAGAGCACGATTTTAATCGCGAAGAAATGCAGACTCTGATGCGTGAGGCCAAGCGCAAAGACTCCATCCTCAAGGCGATCAAACGGCCAGCCGAGAAAGCCAAGCCCTGGCACGAATATCGCAAAATGTTTCTCACCCCGCAGAGCATTGCCGGTGGGGTAGACTTTTGGGATCAAAATGCCGAGGCCTTGGCTGAGGCTGAAAAGAAATACGGTGTACCAGCAGAGATGATTGTTGCCATCATCGGCATTGAAACCCGATACGGCGGTAATATGGGCGGCTACCGGGTTTTGGATGCACTTTCCACGCTGGCATTTAACTACCCCCGTCGCTCTGCGTTTTTTACCAAAGAGTTAGAAAATTACCTTCTGCTGACTCGTGAGCAGGATATGGACCCCTTGGCTCTCAAGGGCTCTTATGCTGGGGCTATGGGCTACGGTCAATTCATGCCTTCAAGCTACCGTTCTTATGCGGTGGACTTCAGCGACGATGGCAAGGCGGATATATGGAATAACCCTACCGATGCGATCGGCAGTGTGGCTAACTATTTCGTTAAACATGGATGGAAGCCCGGTGAACCGGTCGCGGTACTGGCCAGCCCCCGCCCGAATGCGGACATGACAATCGTCAACGACACTCTGCAGCCGCAGTGGACCGTTGGAGAATTGGCGGACAAAGGCTTTAACGCTACTAGCCAGGTGGCTCCGGAAATGCCGGCCAACGTATTCTCCCTGCAAACTGAGCAGGGAAAACAGTATTGGCTCGGTTTGAATAATTTCGCGACTATCACCCGCTATAACCGCAGTCGTCTCTACGCTATGGCCGTCAATGACCTGGCCCAAGAGATCGTTAAAGCGAGAGGCGGCAAGTCTTAAGGCGGCTTCAGTCCCGCAGCTAAATTTAACCCAAATGGAGGGAACCATTTGGGTTTTTAGTGTTCATATTTTTCTATTTTATTTAGCAGTTCAAGATAATAGCGGCTTGGAGACGGCAGCAATAAGTTGTCGCGCGCCGGGGGGATTATGTTTCAGTGCAAAGCGCGTTGGGGAGTGGCCCTGGCGGTCCTGATATTAGCGGCCTGTAGTGGCCCGCAGCCAAAACCACAGAAAACCGAAAACACCAAGCAACCGGACTTTAATAGCATCAAGGATAGTGGCCCTGCTGCTCCGGTAAATATGCAAGCAGCCCCTGAGCCGATCCCTGTCCGCGAGCCGATCGGCGACGCCGGCAATAAATCCCCTTATAAAGTCAACGGTGTCACGTATCGTGTACGCAATGACGTCAAGGGCTATAAGGAGGTGGGGCAGGCTTCCTGGTATGGAACAAAATTCCACGGCCGACGCACTGCAAATGGCGAGGTCTACAATATGTATGCCATGTCTGCTGCCCATAAAACGCTACCACTGCCCAGCTATGCCAAGGTCACCAATCTCGACAATGGCCGCAGTATTATCGTGCGGGTAAACGATCGGGGGCCCTTTGTGCACGGGCGCATCATCGACCTCAGTTATACTGCTGCGCAAAAGCTCGGATACATTGATAAAGGCATTGCTCGGGTTGAGGTAGAGGCTCTGGACCCGGCCGCGTTGCCGGCGGCCAATGAAGTGCTGGCCAATAGTGATGGCACTGCTGGTTTGGCGGAAGATACGACTATCAAGTTGCCCGACAATACCTATCTGCAAGTTGGTGCTTATAGTAGTTCCGCGCAGGCCCAGGAAATTCGCACCCAATTGGCAGCGGCCATTGACTATCCTGTTGCTGTTAGTTCTGTTCAGAGTGGCGGCAAGACTTATTATCGAGTTCGAATTGGCCCACTTACCCAGCAGAGAGCTTTGGCAACAGCGCGGGAAACTGTTGAGCAAAAGCAATTTGGACAGCCACAAGTAGTTTACGAATAGTGTTGTGGGCTCTTGGGTATCAATAGGGAAGGGTGATATCTGCCTTAAATGATTGTGACTGATGTTATCGGTGGCAGTCATTTGAATACCCGTTCACAAAATAGTGCGCATTGACGCGTTTTTTCTTGTATTTTGTAATTTTGTAATGATAGGCGGCGTTTGGTGACAAGCTCTAGTGCCGCTGATTAACCTTGTAGATTTCGTTGCAGGTTAAGCCAACGAAAACGAGGAATGACGAGACATATACCTATGATCACACGGATTATCGCCTGTTCTTTCCTGTTGTTATGTGCGGGCCTGGCCCAGGCGCAATCTCTTATCCCTGCACCGCCTCAATTGGCGGCGAAGTCTTACCTGCTCTTAGATGCCAATACCGGTCAGGTCCTGGTTGAGCACGAGGCGGATACTCCGGTACCGCCGGCAAGCCTAACCAAGATGATGACGGCCTATATCGTTTCTGAGGAGATCCTTAAGGGGAGCATCAAAGAAAACGATATGGTTCGTATCTCTGAAAAGGCCTGGCGCAAGGGTGGCTCCAAGATGTTTGTCAAAGTGGGTGACCAGGTGCCGGTTATCGACTTGATGCGCGGTGTGATTATTCAATCCGGTAACGATGCGAGTATCGCCCTGGCAGAACACGTCTCCGGTAGTGAGGAGGTCTTTGCCGAAGTTATGAACCAGCAGGCAGAGCTGCTGGGAATGGAAGATACTAACTTCGTCAACGCCACTGGCTGGCCTGCAGAGGGGCATGTAACGACTGCCCATGACCTGGGTGTACTGGCGCGCGCGCTGATAATGGACCACCCAGAGCATTACGATATTTATTCCGAGAAGTATTTCAGCTACTCCGGCATTAACCAGCCCAACCGCAACCGCTTGCTGTGGCGCGATTCCTCTGTAGATGGAATTAAGACCGGCCATACGGAAGAAGCAGGGTACTGCCTGGTGGCTTCTGCAATGAAGCGCGGCATGCGCCTGGTTGCTATTGTTGTCGGCACCGACAGTGATGAGAAGCGCGCCTCTGAAACCCAAAAACTGCTGGCCTACGGCTTCCGCTACTACCAAACCCACAAGGTCTACGGTCAGGGTGAAGAGTTGCAGACGGAGCGTGTCTGGGGTGGTAAAGAGCCCAGCGTGGGTATTGCCGTAGCTAAAGATGTATTCGTTACCATCCCCCGTGGCGGTGAGGAAGGCATTAAGGCCGACCTGATTGTGGATGGTGAGCTGGAAGCGCCTGTGCAGAAGGGCCAGCCAGTGGGTAAAGTTGTTGTGACCCTGGATGGTGAGACTGTCGCCGATGTTAAAGCAGTTGCTGCCGAAGATGTGGAGCGTGCCGGTTTCTTCAAGCGCATGTGGGACTCCATCAAGCGCTTTGTAATGGGCTTTTTTAGCTAATTGCTGATTTAGGGATGGGAATGATTCCCATCCCTGTCCATCCCTCCCCACTCTCTGTCCACTTCCCCTTTTGCTCACTGTCCACTGCTGTTTAGCCGCTGTATAATCGCCGCCCGGCTGTGCCTAAGCTTTTCTCAATATCTAACAGCCCGGCCCCGGAGAGTGGTATGAGTCAAGATCCCAATCAAAAAGCCCCGAAAATTGAATTTCCCTGCGAAGACTACATGGTCAAGGTCGTGCGTGATGCCAATGATGAGGCGCACGAATTTGTACTGGATGTGATGCGTCGCCATGCCCCCGGCCTGGATGAAGAGCGCGTTACCTTGCGTGACAGTAGTACTGGTAAATTCACCTCAATGACTTTCTTTATCCTCGCCACTGGTGAGGAGCAGCTCAAAGCATTATTTGAAGAACTGAAACAGCACCCCGCTGTGCATATGGTGCTCTGATGACCATTGTTCGCGATCTTGCGCGGCGAGATTACAAGAGTGTCTGGCAGGCCATGTCGCGCTATACCGATAGTCGCGATGGCGAAAGTGTCGACGAGATCTGGTGTGTAGAGCACGAGCCGGTTTTCACCCAGGGGCAGGCAGGCAAAGCCGAGCACCTGCTGAATACCGGTGATATACCCGTGGTTCAGGTGGATCGTGGGGGACAGGTGACTTATCACGGCCCCGGCCAGTTGGTGGTGTACCCATTGCTGGACCTGCGCAGAGCAAAAATCGGCGTGCGTGATCTGGTCACTGCCCTGGAAACTGCCACGGTGGCAATGCTGGAAACCTTTGGTGTTGCAGCGGCACCCAGGGCCGATGCGCCTGGGGTCTACCTCACTAAAGGCCCAGGTGCGGGGAGTAAAATTGCCTCTATCGGATTGCGAGTTCGGCGGGGGTGCAGTTTCCACGGTATCGCCATCAATATCGATATGGATCTGGCTCCATTCCTGCGGATCAACCCCTGTGGCTATGCGGGGATGCAGATGGTGCAGATGGCAGAAATATTGGAACCAACCCCGAGTTGGAGCCAGGTCGCCGAGATTTTTGTACGCGAGCTGCTCCACACTCTTCAGTTGCCCGACGCCCAGTGGCAACCCATTGATAAAAAAGTATTTGCGCAGCTGAGCGCAGAACAGCAGGAATTAAGTAATGGCTGATAAACCCGACCTGGTGCCCGTTAAGCGCACTCGCCGCCTCCAGCAGGGGGAGAAACTTCGCGATGGCGATAAGGTAGAGCGTATCCCGGTGAAGGTAATTGCCAGCGATAACCTGCTGCGTAAGCCTGACTGGATTCGCGTAAAGGTTCCCGCTTCAAAAGAAGTGGATCGCATCAAAAATATTCTCCGCTCACAAAAACTGTCAACGGTTTGTGAAGAGGCGAGCTGCCCTAATTTGGGAGAGTGCTTTAGTGGCGGTACCGCGACATTTATGATCATGGGTGAAATCTGTACCCGTCGCTGTCCTTTCTGCGACGTAGGCCACGGTAAGCCCAATCCACTGGACCCGGAAGAGCCTAAGAACCTGGCGGATGCCATTGCTGCAATGAGTTTGCGCTATGTGGTAATCACCTCTGTTGACCGGGATGACTTGCGCGATGGTGGCGCCGAGCATTTTGCCAATTGTATTCGTGAATCGAGAGCGCAATCCCCGAACCTGCAAGTGGAAATTCTCACTCCGGATTTCCGCGGCCGTATGGATGTAGCGCTGGACATTCTGGAGAAAGAAGCTCCGGATGTGTTTAACCACAATTTGGAAACTGTGCCACGCCTGTATAAAGAGTCTCGTCCCGGTGCCAATTACAAGTGGTCTTTAAAGCTGCTGCAGGAATACAAAAAGCGTCGCCCTGACGTACTGACCAAGTCCGGGTTGATGGTTGGCCTGGGTGAGGAGAAAGAGGAAATTTTCCAGGTAATGGACGATATGCGCGAGCATGATATCGATATGCTTACGATCGGCCAGTATCTGCAACCGAGTAAAGAACACTTGCCGGTGCAGCGCTACGTCCACCCGGATGAGTTTGAAGAGTATCGCCGCTACGCCGAGCAAATCGGCTTTAAGCACGCGGCCTGTGGTCCCTTGGTACGCTCTTCTTACCATGCTGATAAGCAGGCTCACGGAGAAAAGGTAGGTTAATACAATTTGTAGGAGAGGGGGGTGTTTTTCACATCCCTCTCCCCATTTCTCCCTCCTCAATCTCGCTTTTAACGCCTAGTTAAACACATCTATTTTTAAACAAAACTTACAATGCTTTCGGTGTTGCGAGCTCTGAAAGTATATTCTTGAATGAGAAATTAAAGTTATTTTCTCTGAAGTATTGAGGCGGCTATTTTCAATATTTAAGAGCTGTTAATGTTCTTAATTAAATTAAGGTTATTGTATTAATTGCCTTAAATGGATTTTAAGTCTCCGCGGCTTTTGTCGTTTTTAGTTTTACCTGGGTGCTCGCACTTGCTAAAAGGAAGCTTTTGTAGTTTTCGGGCTTTTTAAGTTGGGTGTTGCTATTTGTTTTTGCTTGTTGTCTCAGGTTGTTTCTCTGTAACCCTGATATCAAACTAGAAATTGGTGCGGATTAAATTTTTAAGAAATCAAAAGTAATTTTGAATTACACTCATGTGACACTGTGTACCACAATGCTCTAGTTTTTAGTCCTATTAGTAAGTAGCGCCCTGATAAAAGGGATACTTTTGTTAGACCTGATGTCCCAATTAAGCAGCAAAGAGCCTGCTCCTTTGTGACCAGTCATTCGCATTTTATTGTTGATAACAATAATTGCACTAATAGCTGATCTTCAGTAACTTAAGGTAAAACAATAACTGTCAGAGATTCTGCCTTTTTAGGTGTTTCATCTGCCATATTCATTCGGCGGATCTAGCCAAGCCGAGTAAAAGTCGTTATTTAATGGCTTTACTGCTTAGTTATCTTGGTAACTCCGCTCAGGGTGTGCTGCATATTGGTGCAATCTGCCCGGACAAATGATACTGCTCATAATTAAAAAAAACACAATAATCAGAGAGGACTAGCGATGACCCCGGAAGAAAAGTACGAGAAGGTGAAGGGCCTGCAACCTTTAGAGCTTCTTTATCAGAGGGAGGCGCAGCAGGCTGATACGGTCTTTCTTCGCCAAATGCAGCAGCGGCAATGGAGAGACTATACCTGGGGTGAGGTAATGGATCGGGCTCGCAGGATTGCTGGCTACCTGCGCGCTCAGTACGAGCCCGGTGATCGCATTGCTATTCACGGCAAAAATTGTGCGGACTGGATTATTGTGGATGTGGGTATCATGCTGGCGGGAATGGTCAGCGTGCCGCTTTACCCAGGTCAATCTGTCTCCTCAATGACTTATGTTTTGCAGCACTCTGAATCGAAATTGCTTTTCTGTGGGGCCACCGACAATAATGCGGCTCTACAGGAAGTTGCTGATATGCTGCCCTCGGTCGCTATCCAGCGCTGTGAGATCCGTTGTGACCAGGATCTGGAAACCCTAATCAAAGAGAGTGAGCGCTTTGAGGAGAAGCCGACTTTTGATCTGGATGATATCTTTACGATCATGTACACCTCTGGAACTACAGGTAATCCAAAAGGGGTTATGCATAGCTGGTCTTCGGTGGTTTTTGTCTCCCCAAATATGATTCGCGGTTATGGAATGGATGAGAATGACCGTGTTCTTTCCTATTTGCCCTTAGCTCATGCTGCAGAGCGGATATTGGTTGAATTCCATTGTTTGTATTCTGGTACCCCAATTCATTTTCCCGAATCTCTGGATACTTTCCTGGAAGATTTAAAGCGCACGCGCCCGACGATGTTCTTCTCGGTTCCTCGTCTTTGGACCAAGTTTAAAGAGGGAATTGATGAAAAAATCCCGCCGTCATTGCAAGAAGTACTGCTACGTATTCCTGGAATCAATACCTGGTTAAGAAAGAAAGTTCGCAATGGTCTGGGGTTGGATGATGCAGAAATATTGGTTAGCGGCGCGTCCCCTATTTCCATTGAACTACTGCGTTGGTACCACCGCATGGGAATGAAGGTGGCCGATGGCTACGGTATGACCGAGAATTTTATTTATGGTTGCTTTGCTCCGCCGGGGGAAGATCCTGTGCCGGGGACGGTTGGTAAGCCTTATCACGGCTGTGAAGTTAAGATTTCTGAGGAAGGGGAGATACTCTTTAAGAGCGGTTCCTTGATGAAGGGATACTATCTTGAACCGGAAAAAACTACGGAGGTAATACGGGACGGTTATTACCACACGGGTGATTCTGGATTTATTGATAAGGACGGTCTGGTACATATCACTGGGCGTATTTCAGAAACCTTCAAAACCAGTAAAGGTAAGTTTATTCAGCCCAGCCGACTCGAAGGGTTTTTTGGTAATGAGACTATGCTGGCCCAGCTCTGTGTCCTGGGGCACGGTATGGATCAGCCGGTAATGCTGGTGACTATCTCCGAGTCTGCTGAAAAATTACCACGGGAGGAAGTTAATGAGCATTTGCAGAAGCTACTGACTTCAGTGAATGATAAGTTACCGCAACATGAGCGAATTAAGACTATCTTTATCACCAAGGAAGAGTGGACACCCCTCAATGAATTCCTAACGCCGACACTAAAGATTAAGCGAAAGGTACTTGAAGCTCATTATCAGCCTTTATTTAAACAACACGTGGATACCAAGGGGATTGTATGGGAGCCTCGTACTGCGGTGAGTGAGGGCTCAAAAGAGGCTTCACTTGAACCTGTGAATTAATCGCCCCCGATTAATAGAAAAGCCCGGTGAATATTGATCCGGGCTTTTTTATTGGGTTGTTGGTTGCCTAGTTAGTGAGTGTAGCTCTGGCAGTGCTGGGATTTTCCTGTCAGTCCAATTTGAATACTTTCTGCTGAGCACTCGAAGTCATCATTAAATTTACAGTCTTCCATTTTGCAGGCACCAACTCCGGCGGTACGGGAGCTACTTGTATGACGGGAGTTGGTGAAGAAAGTATCACAGTCGGGATCGGCACCGTCACCAATGGTAATTGCTCTGGCGTGGCAAGCATCATTGGCGTTATAAGCACATTGGCTGGCGGCACATCGACTGACTTCGGGCATATCGGTTGCGATAATCATGGCAGTCCTCTCCTTAATAGTAAGTTGGAGACTAGACCAGCATGGTTGCATGTCAATGAAAAACCACAGGGTCTGTGTGGTATTTTTATTATCAAGGTGCAGCGACGCTGTATATCAGAATAACTTTCTTAAGAAATAGTTTTTATTCTAGTTTGTTATTTCAGCTGCGTCTTTGTCCCAGGCCATTAAAGCCAGTTTCTCAGTCTCGCCTGGCAATACAATTTGCTTCTCATGGGCTAGGCCGAGTTTTTTCAGTAATCGTATAGAGGGTTTATTTTTTGGTTGTACAATCGCAAGGATTCGCGTTAATCCCAGTGTATCCTTGGCGTACGTCATTACAGCTTTGGCAGCTTCTAAAGCAAATCCCTGGCCACGATAATCGGGTAAAAAGGCAAAGCCAATATCGGCTCCATTGAGCCCCTCTCGCTTAACCAGTCCGCAGATGCCTATTGCAGTGCCATTTTTCAAGGATACTTTATACATACCAAAGCCGTGCTCACGATACATGGCAATGGGACCATTTAGGATATAGTTGCGAGCCTCACTTTTTGTGCGAACTCCGCGATCGCCAATATTCTTTAGAAAATCGGCATCATTGAGTAGTGCCAGCATTAAACCGTTATCCCGGTCTTCATTAAGCTCTTGAATAACCAGGTTGTCAGTTTCCAATCGGAGCATTTGGACGGCCCCTATTTGTTCAATTTCACTGATGAGGGAAGGCTCTGAGGTGAGAAGAATCGTAGTTAAATTAAATAGAAGGGGAGGCTGTGCCCCCTGGCAGGGGGCACAGTTACCACTTAGAAGCGGTAAGTCAAATTGACAGAGGCAGATTCAGTCGTTGGGCGGGAAGCGACAGTTGCGCTAACAGCGATAGCGTCAGCTGCTTGCCAGCGAATACCGGCAATCATACCCATACCACCGTTGAAGATACCTTCGTCGACACTGGCATAGCTAGGCATGGCATTCATATTGCCTTCCATGGATTTTACACCCACTTCAATAGTGTCTTCTTCAGTACCGTTGGTGTCTTCATACCAAATTTCTGCATAGGCATTAATGGTGTCCCAGCTCTTATTGGCGAAAGCACCAAAACGCATATTTCTCAGGCGGCGCTCTTGATCACCGTAGTGCATACCCAGCGGGTCGAGCTCATTGCCACTCAGGTCGGTATAGGTAAAGCCTTCGATGGCATCTTCGGTGTAGCCATCTACATCCGTAGTTACCTTGGTGAAGCTTACAAATGGACCGAACTGGAAGGTTTCGCTATTGAGCAGGTTGGCACCGGCAGTGATACCCAAGGACAAGTTCTCGCCAGAGGTATTCCCGGTCAGGTTACCGTTATAAGTGTCGCCCAGAGAGACAGAACGGCTGACGTCATCGTAATCTACATCGGTCAGGGTCGCGTTACTTTCGACAAAGAAAATGTCGTAGTGCATGCGGCCAAAAACGCTGTAGTTGGTCGAGGTGGAATCAATAGCAAGCTGTGAATTATCCACATCAATATTGGAGCGGCTTACTGCAAAACCGATTTCCGCATTGTCGCGCACGGCGAAAGTCATGCCGAGAATATTGGAGTAGCCATCTCCCCTGACATTGGCGGTGTAATCTGTATCGTAGTCGACGTTACCCAGGGAGCTGCCGGCGAAAACGCCAGTCTGAGCGGAGCGGTAACGAACACTGGCCAGGCTCTCGTCAAGGCTGTTGGTGTGGGTGCGAGTAGCCTGGATTGCGATATCCGGCAGCTGACCGGCAACCTGAGCAGCATTCACGATTGCGGTGTAGTAGTCACCGAGGATTTCCTGACCAATTTGAGTGGGGTGAACACTGTCGTTGAAGATCAGCTTGTCTGCATCGGGGTCGGTGCCGTTAATGCCATAAACTGAGTGCTCAATACAGTCGTTGCCACTGCCGTCGTAACAGAACAGTTGGTTCTCTGAGGAAGATAAACCAAAGATGGTCGGGTTATTAAGGGCGACTTTCAGGATCCCTGCCTGGTCAACCATCAGAACGCCGTCGATATCCTTGGCCTTAGCTAACAGTGCTGAGTTGAAGGTTTCAGAAGTGCTACTTGCTTCGAAAAGTATCTCTTCGAAGGCGGTGGCCTGCTGGGCATCCGCATCTTCCTGGCTCACCAGTCCAGCATCAACTGCAGCTTGCAGAGCCTCTGCATTGTCGCTGGAGTAAACGGCCTCATATGCAGCAGCGTAAACGCCAGGAGTTTTGCTGACATCCGGTACATTGGATACGAGGATGTAATTGGCGCCTGCATCGGATAGGGCGCCAGCTGCGCTTGCCAGCATCGTTGATGCAACGTCCAGGTCCGCAGTGACTTCTTCGATGGTTGAGGTGCCAGCGACGACATCTTCGAAACCGCTGAGCAAGTCGTTACCACCGCCGTTTACCCAATAGAGAGCGTTGTGATCAGCACTTCCCAAAGTACTTTCCAGGTAGCCCATTCCCAGTGGATGTGGGTTACCGGAAGTTCCAGTAGTGGCTATAAGATCAGCAAAGGTGCCCTCAATGGCGTCGCCCATAGCAGAAGCTTGGGTCATCAGGTCAGCATAAGTTGCGGTATCACCTTCTGCCAGGGCAGCTTCGGCTTGGGCTACTAATTGGGCTGCAGTGGCCTGTTGTACCAGCAACTGGGTCAGGAGTTCGGAGTCCGGGTAGCTGGGAGTTAAGCCTTCGTCACCAGTGGTTGGCATCAGGGCGCTTAACAGGTTATGACGGCTCGGGTCAGCCTCCAGGCCATATGCTTGCAGGTAGGCTGCATAGTTGTCGGGACCGATGATATTCATCAGAACATCAGCTGCTTTATGCCCTCCTACGGCCCAGCCTGTACCAGCATTGCTCAAGCCAGCAGCAATCTGAGCAGTAACGGAAGCTTCAAGTTCCTCTGCACTCAGTGAGGGGTCTACGGTGGGTAGGCAAAAGGAAGATTCCATACCTGCACAAGACGGAGTTACGGCACCCAGGCCCAGATTCTGGGATAAAAGACTAATGGCTACTTCGCGATCGTCGCCCCCATTAGTGAATACATCGTAGTTGCCGACATCGGTCAGGCTGTCACCAAAGGCGATAACCTGGGAAAAGGCTGCCTCTTTGGCAAAAGCCGCAGAGCTTGTCATTGTTGCGAGTGCTATGGCCGCTGCGAGGCTACGCTTGGCGTTATGCATGGTTTTCTCCTTGTCGCGGTAATCTCACACCCGCGGAGACATCGGGAGCAGTCCAGAGGAAACTACAGGGCGCGAGTCTTTATTGTTCTTTGCTCCAGTACTTCTAGGAAGCCGGGCAATCTTAGCGGATTTGACTATGACTTGAAAATAAGTCACAAATCATTCCGCAAATCTTGGTTGGCCTTTAAGGCCCCTTTAATAGCTTTTATTCGGCTGGCGCAATATTACTTAATGAGGGTTTCCCGGTAAATGAGGTTTACCCCTAGATACACTCATTTTATAGGAAGCATTTTTTTATAATTTGATTTCTGTCAATGGCGAATTGTATCTGTGTGGTGGGGCTGGTTAATAGCTGCACTATTTGGGCAGAATGGTCATTAGATTTTGTGTTTTTAGTAAAATGATGTAACTCGGGCATTGGGTGTTTATGGTTTATGGAAAAGGGAAGGTGTCTGTCCCTCAAGAAGAAATCGAAATGAGTGCGATACGCGCACAAGGCGCCGGTGGCCAAAATGTAAATAAAGTTTCCAGTGCAATTCATCTGCGGTTTGATATTCGGGCTTCTTCACTTCCACAGTTGATTAAGGATGGTCTTTTAAAGTTAAAAGATCGTCGAATCTCCTCTGATGGCGTGGTGGTTATCAAGGCTCAGAGGTTCCGAACCCAGGAGAAAAACCGCCTGGATGCCCTGGAGCGACTGCAGGAACTGGTGGATAAAGCTGCATTTAAGCCAAAATTCCGCGTGGCCACAAAACCCAGTCGTGGTGCCAAGGAGCGTCGCCTACAAGCAAAAAGTCGCCGCTCTCAGGTGAAGTCAATGCGGGGTAGGATAAAAGACCAGCACTGATCCGGTTGTCCGAAATATAGAGGATAATTTTTCTTGGAAGTGTCTTTTTACTTGGTTCTTTGGTGCAAGTTTTCTGGTGGTTTATAAGTTGCATAGGGGGCAACCGCTGCAAGCCTGCCTTTTGTAGGAGACCTACTTTCTCTATTTATCATATGGTGTCAGTTTGGTAGTGATGGAGACCGGGATTAGAAATGGTTGATTCGCGACAATAGATAGAGACAGGAATTAATCTCTGCAGATTAGGGCCCGCAGAGGTAATCTTGGCTCTTAGTGGATTTTAGAGCAGGGTCACAGGTAGGGAGAACGGGCCAATACTTCCTGATACTCGGCTTCTCGTTGCATTAGTTCGAACTGCAAGCCAGTAATTTCCATCCCCAGTTCTGAATGCCTGACCTTTAGGCGAGTAATATCAGCGAGCAAAGTCACCCGCTCAGAGTTGTCGACTGTCTCATCTACCAATAAAGCACCGATCTCTGTCATATCATCGAGAATATGCTCTCTCGCCAGTTCCAGGTCATGAATTGCCGATACCAGTTCCTCGACAGCAGATTTGGCAAGAAAAATATCCTGGCCTGAATTGTATCCCCGCAAGAATAACCCTTCGAGGTCTGCGGGGCAGACCCCGTTATAGCTGTTGCCAGAGCGACCCTGATCAAAGCCGCGCAGCTCGGTGCAAAAAAGCTCTAGTCCTTCAGCTCGCCCATTGCGATAAGCCGTTGTATTGACTGACACACCGTACTTTGCACAAGCCTCACGACGCCCCCCTAAATAAGAAATGTCTCGACCTGCTGCACCATCTTCATACCCGATTGCCTGCCAGTCTGCGACATAGCATTCATCTTCGCTCATGGTGGCACATCCCGAGATCAATGAAACTAAAAGAAAGAGGAGTGCAATTTGAGAGGGAAATTTCACAGCGGTTATCCGTGTCGGTGATTTCACCAAAGCTTACTGTGAATTTCCTGACTGGAAGCTGAACTTTCTGTATTGCGTGAAATTATTCCATCGGATCTTTTTAAGAGAAGGTGGAGCAAGTATTTAGCTACCGACGACTAGTCTGATGAAGTTAGCGGATCAGTAATTGGAAGGCTTACTCGATGGGCGATTTCGTTGGGATGACAGCTCTTGAGTTGTTGCATGGATACAGGAAGAAGTCTTTCTCACCGGTTGAGGTTACCGAGGAGTTACTCAACCAAATTGAGCGACTTAATAGGCATGTTAAGGCTTTTTGTTTGATTGACAGAGAGACAAGCCTCGCCTATGCGCGGGAAGCTGAACACCGCTATATGTCTGGTAATGCGTGGGGATTACTTGATGGGGTGCCAGTGGCAATAAAGGATGTCTTCTATACACCGATGTGGCCAACGGTTTTCGGCTCCCAAATAATTGATCCAGAGACGACGCTGGGATGTGCGGCCCCTTGCATTGCGGCATTACAGCGCAACGGGTACACGCCAATAGGGAAAACTACGACACCGGAGTTTGGTTGGAAGGCGGTGACGGATAATGCCATAGACGGTATTACGAGAAACCCCTGGGATAGGGATAAGACATCGGGTGGTTCGAGTGGCGGGGCCGCTGTTGCAGTATCACTGGGATTGAGCCCTCTGGCTGTGGGGGCTGATGGTGGTGGATCTATCCGGATTCCTGCCAGCTTTTGCGGCACAGTTGGGTTCAAACCGAGTTTTGGGCAGGTTCCCCATTGGCCATTAGGTACCTTCTCCTCCCTAGTGCATGTGGGGCCCTTAGCATCGACGGTGGAAGACTGTGCACTGATGATGAATGTAATCAGTGAACCGGATCATCGGGATATCCGCGCAATACCTCGCCGGAACATTGATTTCCTTGCAGCTACAGAGGGAAGGTTGATTGAAAGAACAGGAAAGTTGTGTATTGCATACAGCTCCAGTCTTGGTTACGTAGAACCTGATCCCATGGTGGTGAGCAACGTTTCTGCTAGTGTAATGCACTTCCAGGAATTGGGTGCTGAAGTTGTAGAGGTTGACCCAGGTATTGATGATGCTAGTGCAGCTTTTGGCTGTCTATTTTGCGCGGGAATAGCGAGCATCTTTAGGGCGATGGATAGTACCAGGCGTCAACTGGTGGAGCCCCAATTGTTGGAGGTCGCAGAACAAGCGGACAAATTATCCTTACCTGATTATCTCGACGCGCTGAAGTGGCGAGATAATTTTGTCGAGCGATTACAGGAATTTTTTCTGAAATATGATCTGTTAGTGACCCCAACTTTACCCATTACCGCATTTAGTGCTGGGGCCAATGTGCCGGATAATAATCCAGGCTCTCTATGGTATTCCTGGACACCTTATACCTACCCCTTCAATTTATCAGGCCATCCGGCAATATCAATCAATTGCGGTTTTTCAGGGAATGGTCTGCCAGTAGGTCTGCAAATAGTAGGCAGAAAATATGCTGATGAGACCGTTTTATGTGCAGCCGCTGCTTTACAAAACCAGCAGGGATTAAAAAGGAGGCTTCCTGGTTGGGTAGATTCTGTATGAGTTGCAATCTTAAAATTCTTCTTGTAGATCTAATTAAAATAAAGGGCTGAAAAACCCTTTAGTTCAGAAATTATTCCTAGTTCTATTTGCTATTAATAGTGTTTTTATATTCTATGTTTTTTGTGTATTTGTGATCCACTTAAAGTTTATTGCGGCTCTTACGCTGAAAGATGCCAAATTGTTTTAGTATTTATTTGAATGTGCTAGCTTTTCCTTGCCGGATTGGTCAATCCGGTTTTGTTTGTTCTCTCTGCGCTTTTCGAAATTCGAATAATAAAAATATTTCTGGATTGTCCGCGATTGTTTATAGGTATGGCCTGTAGTTCCATCCTTATTGATTTTTATATTATTTGAATATTATTGAGATTCAAAACTGCTGTTTGTGCAGGCTTCTTGCATGTGTGTTTATTGCCTGCCTGTGTTTTTGAAATATCAGGGATTCGCAGGGGGCTAACTTAATGTGGAGAAGATAATGAAAAAAATTATTAGTAGGTCTTTAGTTGGGGTTCTTGCACTCCCCGGCGCTGTTATGGCAGAAGAGCTGTGGATAACTATAGGTAGTGATGGTTATAAAACCTTAAAGCAAAACAGTAGCCTGGTTGCCAAGCAACCACTCGCGATTCAAGGTGAGGAACGTAACGGAGTCACTATTCTAAAAGTTAATGAAAAGAATCTTTCCGAAATATCGACTCTGATGCATATCAACCATAACCGTTGTGGCGGCTTTATGGTACATGACTCATTGGAGGAAGCAGAAGCTGCCCAGGTTTCATCGCTGACGACAACAGTGAATAACGTGATCGCTTACTCTATTGATAATGCAGATGTGGTTAACGCCCTGCAAGCAGAGATCTCAGAGTCTAATATACGGTCGACTATTCAAAGTTTGTCGAATTTTACTAATCGCTATTACACCACCTCAACCGGCGTGGATGGTGCTGAGTGGATAAGGGATGAGTGGCAGGCATTAACGAGTTCACGAAGTGATGCTTCTGTCGAACTTTATAGCCATAGTTGGGCGCAACCCTCTGTAATTTTGACGATTCAGGGGCAAACTGATCCGGATGAAATTATCGTGCTGGGGGCGCACCTGGATTCTACGGTTGGTTTTGGTACTGGTGAAGGTACGAGAGCGCCGGGGGCTGACGACGATGCGTCTGGCATAGCAACATTGACAGATGTCATTAATGCAATTGTAGCTACAGACTATAAGCCGGATAAAACGCTGGCTTTTATGGGGTACGCTGCTGAGGAAGTGGGGCTGCGGGGGTCAGATGATATTGCCAGCGATTACAAATCACAGAATAAAAATGTGATAGGTGCCTTGCAGTTGGATATGACTAATTACTATGGCTCAAATAGTGATATCTATATTATTGGAGATTACACCAATAGTGCCCAGAATAGCTTTCTTGAGGATCTGGCCCAGACCTACCTGAGCGGCCTCACTGTTGGAACAACTTATTGTGGTTATGCGTGTTCTGATCACGCATCTTGGTATAACCAGGGGTATCCGGTTTCCTTTCCTTTTGAAGCGACTTTTAATGGCTCAAACCCTTATATCCACACTTCAAGTGATACCCTCGCCAATAGTGGTGGAGATGCCAGTCATGCGGTGAAGTTTGGAAAGCTTGCTGCTGCCTATGTCGCTGAATTGGCCAAGGGTTATATAGGGGATGATCCGGGCCCAGACCCCGATCCGGACCCCGATCCCGATCCAGACCCCGGTGAGGAACAAACAGAAACATTTAGTGGTGATGTGGGTCGAGGTTCGGAGGATCACTATGGACCTCTCAGTGTAACGCCCGGTACAGATTTTATCGCGGATATGACCGGTACTAATGATGCCGATCTATATGTCCGTTTTGGTGCGGCACCTACTTGGCGCTATTACGATTGCCGTCCCTATGAGGGAGATAGCTCTGAGAACTGTTCCTTAACCGTGCCAAGTGGTGAGAGTGAAGCCTATTTTATGGTGCGGGGTTACAGTCGCCTTGGATCGGATTATGAAGTTGACGTTACTTATACACCTCAATAGACGGTGCTGATTTCACCTATTTATTTTTTTAAGTGAATTCATTGCTGTCACTTTTGCTTCAGCCTTTCTAAAAGTCACGTTTGGCAGTTTTTGGTATTTGCTAAACGTGTACCCCCTCCTTTTAAAATAAATATCGCGACATTAATTTTTTGATTTGTTGGAAGTTGACATTTAATCGCGTAAAAGATCTACCCTAGGCGTGCACTAATTTCTGGCATGGATGCAATTTAACGGAACGTCAGTATGCCGCTTTTTTTGTTTAACCCCTGCACGGATCTAATTTGATGTGCATTGCTTTGATGAATTATCCGGTGATGTTCTGTTTGATGTTAATAATGAGAAGAGAGGGTGGTGAATATGAAGCGTTACTTGTTGAGACCTTTGTCATTGGCGGTGGCAGTTGCGATTTTTAACTCTGGTGGGTATGCGATTGCTGAGGAAAAGGAAGAGGGTGCCTCTAATACTGCTGATCGGGCAATGGAGGAAGTGATAACCACAGGTACACGCAAAGAGGGTGTATCTCCCACCGAGACTCTTTCTCCGGTAGATGTGGTTGGCGGAGAGGACATTGCGGATCAAGCGAGCTTTGATCTTACTGAGTCCCTGGCAAAAATTGCCCCTTCATTTAATACGCAGAGATTTCCAATTGCTGATGGTACCGCTTTTATCCGCCCGGTAACTTTACGTAATTTATCTCCAGATCAAACTTTGGTACTGGTCAATGGAACTCGCCGCCATCGCTCTGCGCTGGTTAATTTGCAGCTTGCCCCTCTGGGCACAGTTAACCAGGGTGCCCAAGCCGTCGACTTTTCGGCGCTACCCTCTATGGCTATAGAGCGAGTTGAGGTTTTACGTGATGGCGCTTCAGCACAATATGGCTCCGATGCGATTGCCGGTGTCGTTAACATTATCCTGAAGGATGATGCAGAGGGATTTAGCTTATCAGCTCAGACAGGGGAGTATTTTGAAGGGGATGGAACCCGGATGAGTATTGCCGCAAATACGGGATTTGCGCTGGGTAATACAGGATTTATTAATGGCACCGTTGAATTTTCCCGCGCAGATAAAACCTGGCGCAGCGAAGCGCGGCCGGATGCGCTGCAGGTAGGATCAGTTGTGGGAAATAATTTAGTACCACTGGATGGATTGGGGCAGAGATGGGGTGATCCCGATGTTGAGTCCCTGAAGTTTTTTATTAACAGCGGCCTGGAGATCTCTGATTCGATAGAGCTCTATGGAAATTTCGGTTATTCACAAAATGAAACAATTTCTGACTTTTTCTATCGTGGACCGGTGCTCGACCCAGAACACCAGTTTACTGCGAGAGGTACCCTGCAAGTAGACAGCCCCAATGATCCCCTTGATCCGAATAGTATCGACTACATGCCCGACCCAGCTCCCCAGTCTTTAGTGGATTCTATTTTAGCGCAAGGCCTAAACCCCTCGGATTACCTGGTAGCAGATACTACCAGCGACAGTGGGTACGTGTTGCGAAACCCAATTTATACTCAGTTCCCCGGCGGCTACAACCCTGAATTTGGTGCAGATATTTATGATATCGCTGCTGTATTCGGGGCGCGTGGAGAGCTTGCCAATGGTCTCTCCTGGGATCTACGCGGACGTTTGGCTGAAAATGAAGTGGACTATGTCCTGAAAAATTCCATCAATCCAAGTTTGGGAATTTTGTCTCCTACCTCCTTCAAGCCGGGCACCCTCACGCAGGAAGAGTCCAGCCTCAATGCAGATTTTGTCTACCCCATTGATGTCATGGCCTTTGCTTCGCCATTGAACCTTGCATTCGGCGCTGAGTGGCGTGAAGAGACTTACTCAATTGGTAGGGGGGATGCAGCGTCCACTGAGGTAGGTCCAACTGCTGCGTATTTTGGTGTGGGTTCAGATGGTTTTCAGGGGTTCCCGATTGAAGCGCTGGGCAGTTTCAGTAGCGAGAGTATTGCAGCTTATATTGACCTTGAAGCCGATGTGACTGAGGCTCTGACTTTGGGAGCGGCTTTACGGTTAGAGGAATATGATGAGTTTGGCTCGACATCGGATTGGAAATTGTCAGCACGGTATGATGTGAATGAACAACTGGCATTTCGAGCGACGGTAAATACTGGTTTCAGGGCGCCAACACCCGGACAGGTGAATACCTTAAATGTTACTACTACGACAGACTCCAGTGGCAACCTGATACCCAATGGAACCTACCCTGTGGCTCATCCGGTGGCATCAGCGCTCGGAGCCGTTGAGCTGGAACCGGAGGAATCCACCAGTTTCACCTTGGGTGCGGTTTTTGCCCCACTGGACAATACCAGTGTGACAATAGATTACTACAACATCGACATCGAGGATCGCCTGGCTCTGCGCAACAATGCCATCGGAGATGACGAAGTGATTCTGTTGCAAAATGCCGGTATAGAAAATGCAGCACTACTCAACGGCAGCAATGCAAACTATTTCGTCAATGCTTATGACTCGGAAGTGTCTGGTATAGATCTGGCAGTTACCAGTGATTTCGAGATTTTTGAAAGTTTATTAGTGGTGGATTTACGCCACAATCACAATCGCCAGGAAGTTACCAGTGTTACGCCAAATACCATCAATGCCTCACGGGTATTTGACCTGGAAAACCAAGTTCCTAGTGATCGAACGACTTTAACTTTTGACCTCGATACGGGTGATTTATTTGCAGGGTACCTGCGTTTTAATCGCTATGGCAGTTGGGAATCAACAGGCGGGTTGTTTGGTGCTGGGGATGCCAATGATACCTATAGTTATGGCAGTGAAATTCTCGTTGATATCGAAGCGACGTTTACGCTGTATGAAAATTATAAATTGTCGTTGGGGGGCGAGAATATCTTTGACGTAATGCCTGATGATGAGCAGGAGCCCACATTGCGATATCTCGGGGTACGCCATGCCCTCACATCACCATTTGGCTTTAATGGTGGTTATTGGTATTTACGTGCTAGCGCAGAGTTTTAAGCTGTATAAATAGGGGAGACTATTTAGCCTCGAGTCTTTTCCTGCTTTAACTCACAGCAGTAGCCCGGTAATTGTCCCGGGTTACTGTCTGTTTTCTTAATTGGTGAAGAGGATCTTCTCCAACGTCTAAGTGCCAGTTTTTGTGAATTCAACACGGGCATTAAAATCGGATACGATTTGAGGTTCATCAGTGAAAACCCCATCAATACCTTGAGCTGCCAACAGCATCAAATCGTTGGGGTCGTTGACGGTAAATACGTAGTTCTTAAGCCCGCGCTGTTTTGCATCGGCTATTAAATCTGCATTTATAAAATCTACGTTCGTATGTAATGAATAGGCCTTTAATGGAGCAGAGCAGGCTGCAAGATCGAGGGGAACACCGGAAACCAGAACTCCCCGCCGAACCTCAGGAGCTAATTGCAGGCACTGGTACAACTGGCGGTGATCAAAAGAGGAGACGATGTATTGCTCGTAGCTTGCACCAGTATCCTGCGTAAAGGTGTGGATTTCATCCGCGAAAAGGGCTGCACAGTTAGGCCCTTTCAGCTCGATATTGAGTTGGGCACTATTTCCCACAAGTTCCAGGACTTCCCTTAATGTAGGGACCTTATTCCCGCAAGGGAGAGGTCTCTCTTTCAGGGCATCGGGATGCATTTCAGTGATGAGTTCAGAGCCCGCGATTAGGCGTCCGAGTCGCCGGTCATGCTTGACCAGAAGCTGCCCACCAATATTCCACACATCAATTTCGATACCCCCGACGTTGAGTTCCAACGCATGCCCGATTGCTTGGAGAGTGTTTTCACTGGCTCGCTGTTGATAGCCCCGGTGGGCGAAACAGAAGAGCGTAGTTGAAGTCATGGCTTATCAGTCCATTTTCATGGTTTGCTTCAGACTGCCCTTGAATTATTACGAGGTCACTAATGCAACACCAAAGTTTCTGCCAAATACTGGTTAATTGGCATTAAAAAATTATTTTTATAGCCTTTGGGTAGTGATTAGGCTCCAAAAAGTGAGCTGCTACTCTCCAGCCAGTGCACGGTAACAGCCTTGATGAAAGACCAGGGGTTCACCACCAAAAGCGGCAAATTCCAGCACCTCTCCAAGCAATATTGTGTGATCTCCACCATCAATGCATTGCGCGCGGCGGCAATGGAAATAGGCTGCACACTCCTCTAGGCGAGGTATACCATTGGGGCCTTCATACCAGTTGACCTGTCCAAACTTGTCTGCCCCTCGACCAGCAAATAGGTTTGAGACATGTTGTTGGTCTGCTCGCAGGATATGCACGGCAAAGTGCTCCCGGGTGGTAAATGCTTTATAGCCCATGGATTGCTTATCGATACTCCATAGAACCAGGGCGGGGTCGAGGGAAACGGAATTAAAGCTGTTAGCCGTCATGCCGGCAGGTTGGCCATTGGTATCCTGAGTGGTAATGACGGTTACACCGGTAGCAAAGTGGCCGAGGGTGTCCCGCAGTAGCCGGCTTTGCTCGGGTGACGGGGAAATCGTACGGCTTTTCTCTGTCGTCATACTAGGGCTACTTGTACCAAAACTTTGAAGGGCCGCCATTTTAAGGCAAAAGTTAACGGTTTGCGCGCTTTACCTCGAATAGCTATTAAAATAAGTATGATTATCAGTCATTTTTTGACTGGTCGTTCATAATTGGCTGGCACTCTTGGCTGAGCCTTTCCCGGAGGGCGATCGCACTACCGGTAAGGGCAAAACCGAGTAGATTGCCCTTTTCGTCGCGAAATTCGGCGCAAACCCCTGAATCTTCTATGTTGATTTGCCAAGTCCCCTTGGTATCAGGGCTTGGCGGGCAAACGGTAGTTGGGTGCAGGGTTGTCTTTACGGCCACAGGAATAACGCCAAAGCAAACGGGAGTCAGATTTCCTGACAAAGTTTGTGCCAGACTCTTCGCACAGCTGATTAGGGGGGCGACAAAGAGTAGCCGATGGCCGTCTATTTCTGCGCAATCCCCCAGGGCGTAGATATCGGGATCGCTTGTTTGCAGATATCGATCTACAGCAATACCTCTTTGCACGGCTATACCGGCCATGGAGGCTAAGCCGGTGTTAGCCTCAAGTCCGAGTGCGGCGAGAACAACATCCGCTTCTATTTGCTCTCCACTACTCAGCTGGGCCCGGAAACCGGTGCTCAATTTCTCGATACGGTTTAATGATGAGCCCCCATGGAAGCGAACGCCATAGTCTTCCAGGGCCGTCTGCAGATCGCGCCCGGCGACTTCCGGCAGCAGTGTCGCCAGTGGCCATTGCTCCATGTCAACCAGATCCACTGCGAAGCCGGTCTGTATCAAATCGTTGGCAAATTCACAACCAATCAAACCAGCGCCCAGGAGTAGTATGCGCTTGCGCCCCACCACGGCAGTGCGAAAACGGTGGTAGTCTCTGAGATTATTTATGCGAAAGATATGTGATTGGGCATCCCCCTCATAGTGGGGAAGTTTGCGGCACTTGGCCCCGGTTGCCAGAACTAGCTTTCCATAGGGAATCTTGGATACATGCTCTGCACCATCCTGCTGAATCGTCAGAGTTTTGTTTTGGCGATCTATATGTATTACCCGCGTGTGAACCAGAATTTGTGCATTGAGTTCGCTAGCCATATCTTCGGCACTGGAAGTGCTGAGTTGCTGTGCAGTCTTGCCGTGAGAGAAAGAGGCTGACAGCAAAGGCTTGGAGTAAAAAGCTCCATCATCGGCAGTGATTAACAGGAGAGGAGACTGGGGGGTAAGCTTGCGAAACTCTCGCGCCAGATTATACCCGGCCAGCCCTGTGCCAATAATAACTAAAAGTGCTGAGGTTGTAGTGGTTGTTTTTTGGTTGGCTGAAGGGGACGGGGCGATGGGGGCTTGGCCTACAAGAACCATATCAAATTCTTGTTTACTAACGCCGCATTGAGGGCAATTCCATTCGTCGGGAATATCCTCCCACCGAGTACCAGGAGCAATGCCATCTTGTGGACATCCCTCGGCCTCATTGTATGTCCAGCCACATACCATGCACTCCCAGATCCGGAAGCCATCATTGCTAGCTAAGCTGGCTTGAGTGGTATCGGCGCCAATCTCCAGCATGGAGAAATCTTGTTTGGCTGCACCACACTCCGGGCAGTACCAGTCTTCAGGTATATCTTCCCAGCGAGTACCGGGAAGAATTCCATCCTCGGGCCAACCTTTGGACTCATCGTATATCCAGCCGCAGTTCTGGCACTGCCACTTTCTGTATGCCGACATGTTTCTCCACCAAGCAGGGTCGAGCCCGATAAATAAATACCGGGGCTTTCCCATTTATAGTGGTAAAAACAAAAGGAGTTGTGGTTGGGCGGTATTATTCCGTGCTGCGTTGGGCGATTTTGCTGAGAGCACTTTGATAAATATCAGCAATTTCCCCCGGGTGCTTGATTGAAATACCCAAATCGTGCACCAGGCCATCCTTGAGTCCATATACCCACCCATTGACGGTCAGTTCCTGGCCCCGACGCCAGGCATCGCGGACAATGGTGGTCTGGCAAACGTGTATTACCTGTTCCAGAACATTGAGTTCGCACAGTAAGTCTGTGCGTTGCTGTTGCTGGAAAAGATCTATCAAGGTGTGATGCTTATCCCTGACATCCTGAATGTGTCTCAGCCAGTTATCGATCAGGCCAAGCTGCTCGTTATTAAGTGCAGCCTGGACACCGCCGCAGCCGTAATGACCACAGACAATAATATGTTTTACTTTTAGGATTTCTACAGCGTACTGCAGTACTGAAAGGCAGTTCAGGTCTGAGTGGACTACTACATTGGCAACATTTCTGTGGACAAAAAGCTCCCCGGGTAATAGGCCGACAATTTCATTCGCGGGAACGCGACTATCAGCGCAGCCAATCCAGAGATATTCAGGGCTCTGCTGCTCAGACAGTTTAAGAAAAAAGTCAGGCTTATCTTCGCGAGTTGCCTCTGACCAATGTTGGTTGTTCTCTATTAAATGATTAAGCGGGTGCAATGAATCTATCCTGATGTGACCGTTTGGACAATTAGTCAGCAGGATAGCGACTTTGTTCGTGCGCGCCAAGTGTATCTGGTCTAATCTAAAAAGATGACTATTGCCTAAAACCTGGTCTAAAAAGGAATCTAAGATCATGGGAAGAAAGAAAAGCGCCATTCCCAGAAGGCGGCAGAGGGTTTCCAGGCACTCGAATTCAGTGGGGCGGCATCGCTTGAGAGTGCGTCAATTGCTTGCAAGACGGACGCGTTTGCGTAGCTATTTACAGCATTTTCCAATGGATGAAAAAGCCAATATCGAGGCAGTACCGGAAAAGAAGGGTGCTGAAGTTACGGAGTAAATCCGATATTGTACCCTCTGTTGTCCACGCTTTATCAGTGATCTATAAGTGTGGTGGATAAGTTGGCTGTATAAGTGGTTATTAAATTACATTCAATAAAACCGTTGAGCTAATGGAAAAGTAAAAAGAGAATCATATGGTGTTGTCAGGTTGTAATGTAGGTATTGATTTAAAAATTAGTTTGGCGAATTATGATGACTTGCATGATGCAAAAAGCATAATTGCTTTAATGGAAGAGTATGCACTTCATCCATTTGGTGGTGGTGAAGCTCTTTCTGATCATTGTCGAACAGGGTTGGTGTCGGCACTAAATGAATTTCCTGGAGCTTTTAGTATTTTAGCATATCGAGATGGTGGAGCTGTTGGTCTTATTAATTGCTTTACTGGTTTTTCCACTTTTTTATGTAAACCTCTTATTAATATTCACGATGTTGTTGTTAGTGAATCTGCACGAGGTTTGGGCGTTTGTACGGCTATGCTGGGTTTTCTTGAGAAAGAAGCAAAAGATAGGGGATGTTGTAAGTTAACCTTGGAAGTTCTACAAAAAAATTACACTGCGCAGGCTGCTTACCGTAAGACTGGGTTTAAACCGTACGCCATGGATGAGGAGTTCGGTCAAGCCGAATTTTGGCAGCGATATCTTTAATGTTCACCTTTTCAAATTTGTAGTCATTGTATGGAGCTATCTTCCGATAAGCCGTGGCTGTGATCTGAAAGCTACGGCTGACCAATACTGTTAGATATTTTATTGGTAGCTGCTGAAGTGCGATGTACCCCAATTATTAGTTCCATAGATTGGGTCTGTAGCCCTGAGACTTTACTGATTGATAATATTAAAAATAATGTCCATACAAACGGTGGTAGTAGATACACAGAAGCTTTATGGAAGGGAATGTTTCTTGGGGTTTTGGGTGTTTTAAGATTCCTAAATACCAACATCATATTTCTTGACTTCGGTGACGCTAGTGCGTGAAAGCTGGTAGGAGAAAGCGACATTTATAGGGATCTAATGGTTGTATTCCAGTAACATCATGGATACCTAAAGATATTGTCTCCGTAGCTCTTCTAAGAGAATTAGTAGTTAAATTAGCGATCCTCTATTCAAACAAATTTCTGACATGCCGTTGCGCCGACTTTTACTCGCCATGAAAGCCATTCATTTTGTTGTACCTGCAAGTTACTGGTTTCGATGAGTGATATGGCTAATGATAAAATTAGAGGGTTTACTCTTTGGTCATGCTCAAGAATTAAAGGCTACCAAATATATTTGGCTCATTCCCCCGGAAATCCTGTGCTGATAGCTGGAGTTTTATGCTTATGTGACGTGGGAAAAATTATTTGATGTTTATTGCGTCAGCTTGACGTTATTTCGCTTAAATAGTTTAAGTTTCTTTTGGGTGAATGAGAATAAAAGAAGAGGCTTTAAGTACTTTTGAAGATATAGGTTTTCCAATGATTGATAGTTGGTTCTAGGTCAGGAGTTACCTGGAATTTTTGATGAGCCTATTTTGGGGATACCTTAAATAAACCTCACTAGAGCTTTATATAAAACGTTCACTCTTTTGGTGCATCCAGCTGGAAAATTCTTCAACTACTTCAGGTTAAGTCATTCACTTTGGAGGTATTTCAGCTGTTTCATAGTTTTCCCTTATTTTTAAATCCTTGTGTTAGTCACTGTCTCCATAGTGTTTGGCTAAAGGAGGCGTAAAAAACGAGGTTAGCCTCCCTCCATGTGCAATACTTTTTGGGTACTGGACCGCCGGTCTGATGTACAGCGAGCAAGGAGGGAACCTGCGATGCGTTTAAATTCAACTTTGGCTCAGGGTCGCTATCACTACAGTTGTGATGGCAGGGAAATGCCTGTGCAAGATAGTTGGCAGTTAGGGAATGATGAGCAGGGGCGACGCTCGCTTGTCAGTCGGCGCTTAGTCGGGGACCAGGGGTTTGGTATCGAAGTATTTGCTCTTTTGGAAGGGGGGCTAGTGAGTGAGTGTGTTGTGCATTGGCGAGATGAAGTTGATGAGGTTAGCGCCCACTACAAGTTAATTCCAGAAGAGGGAAAGAGTCCTGCGATAGGTGATGATATTCAAGCCAGCTGGACAGGCCCCAATGGCCCTCAGCAACTCAATATCGAAGGGGAAGAGCGGCTATTGTTTCCACTGATGCGGGTTTTTATGGGGCCTGTCTTGTCGAGGTTGGTACAACATGAAAATGGCCTGGAAGTTGTGTCCCCTGATATTGTCGATCCATCTCAGCGGGGTAAGTTGCTCTCTCCTAGGGTGAGCCATCGCACGGCAAGATCAATGGCGGGGGATGTTTCGAGCCAGAAGGCTCAGGAACTGGGTTCTGATATTATTGCTTACATTTACCAGGGCGATGAAGCTGAAAGAGATGCCCATTGCTATGTAGATAGTCGGAGCCTGTTAGTGGGGTACGATTGGCCATCTAGTACTGGCCGCCTGTGGCAGGTTCGGCTGAGGGACTTGGAGTGGTCGTCGAGCTTAAAAGGACTACTTTAGCCCAGCTTGAGGAAACTTTATAACCACTATTGGTCACACAAATAGGCTTAAATGGAGATTGCTGTTTCTATACCTGTCATTATTTAGTTTTTGTTCTAGCTAAGCTGAAATAAGGGCTTCTCTAGCCTGATTGGCTGTCTTGTCACGATAATCGCAAAATTATGTAGTGGGACTTGTAATCCTCTCCAGTGTAAGCTTGCATCACGATTGCAATAAATGACTGGGGGAAAGCGTTTTGTCCTACTATCGAAGAAGGGTTTTTGCCGGGCTCACATTACTTTCTTCTGTTGGGTTAGTTGCACAGTTGCCAACAGCTTTAGCTGAAGAGGCGCCAGAATCAACTTTTTCTATGGATGCGGGAGAAAACCTGCAGACCCACCATAAGCGCTGCTTGAACGAGCAAATTCTTGTTTCGGATGCCGATGTCACGATAAGGGAAATCCGACGTATCTGCGCTGAAAGAGTTAGAGCTGAACTGACTCTTGAAGAGGATCCGGTGATAGCGGACTTTATTGTCGACGAGTATGAGGAAGACCTTCCGACAGATGAGATATTGTTAGGGGGCAGGGCTCAGGCTATCAGGGATGCTGCCAATAACCCTTTTACTTTAGCTTCCCATAAAGCTAACTACGTGCTGCCAATGGTCTACAACCCAGCCCCTGAAGAGGGAGGGGTGGCAGATATTGAAGGACCAGATAAAGCTGAGGATTTGGATAACGTCGAAGTACAGTTCCAGCTCTCTGTGCAAGTGCCTATTTGGCGGGGTTTTTTGGGGCAGGCTTCTGTACTGAGTGTCGCCTATACAAATCGTAGCTTTTGGCAGGCATACAACTCTGATAACTCCTCTCCCTTTCGTGAAACAAATCACGAGCCGGAATTGATTCTGAGTTGGCTCAATGATTGGAGCCTATTTGGCTGGAATAATGTAGCTAATCAGGTGGCGATTAACCACCAGTCAAATGGGCGCAGTGAACCCTATTCCCGCAGCTGGAATAGAATATATGCGAATTTCATTTTTGAGCGGGATAATTATTCAATCAGCCTAAAGCCCTGGTACAGGGTCCCTGAAGATAAGGATGATGATGATAATCCGGATATTGAGCACTACCTGGGGCATTTTGAACTAGGTGGGCGATACCGCGATGGAGATCACACGGTTTCACTGATGTTACGTAACAATTTGCGCTCAGATAATCGTGGTGCAGTGGAGCTGACCTGGGGCTTCCCTCTCGGGAAACGCGTCGATGGATATATCCGCTATTTCAATGGTTACGGCGAGAGCCTCCTTGATTATGATGAATCAGTGCAAACTTTAGGATTTGGATTTGTATTAGCCCAGGGGTTTTAGCCTTAACGACGAGGGCGTACTCGCAATGAATAGGCTCTCGTTTTTCCCTTCTTAACCTGACTTGTTATCAGGGTTTGTTCATGGCCTTTGATGATGGTTACCGCTTGAGTGCCCATGCGGTAATCACGAATACTGGCGGAGAAGTACTGCAGCTGAAAGCGACTTATGCTGAGCGTAGCTGGGGCTTGCCTGGCGGAGCATTAGACCCGGGTGAAACTGCCCATGAGGCATTGGTGCGGGAGTGCCATGAGGAACTTGGACGAGAAGTTAGAATAGAGTATCTCAGTGGCATCTACTACCACAACGCTTTTAATTCACATGTTTTTATTTTTCGAGCCCATTTCATTAAAGAGGGTGACTATATTCTCTCTGATGAACATTCCCAATGGGCTTACTTTCCGCTTCACCAATTATCCCAGGTACAACGTCACAGGGTCGAGGATTGCCTCACGTTTAATGGTATTGTGCGTAGCGCAAAGTTCTAACTTTATTATCTTCCTTGGCAATAGATCTGGTATGCCTGGGTACATTTGGCGAAAATCGCCAAATGCAATGTAGTCGCAGAATTCCCCTCCCTCCTACATTAGTATTTGCCCCCTGGTGTTTATTGCCCTGGAATTCCAGAGCCACCGCAACTCGCGGGGGCCTTATAAAAGTTAATAAAATCAAATAGTTGAATAATTGATACAGCAAGTTGTACTCACCTGCAAGCTATGCTGATGGATAAGAATTATGGGTTTGGAATTGAAGATGCCTGAGTTGGGCAACCTAAACGAAAACAGCCTTGAATTAGAGTGCCGGGTCGCTCTGGTCAGTTCTGATAGCAAATTGGCCAATGAGTGGATTACCGCTCTCAATAATACGGCAGCAGTACACGACAATCCTTTTGGCCTTCATTTTGAAGCCGTAACGCCCGCAGATGCTGAAAGGTTGGCAAAAGAAGAGGATTCCCTGCAAGCGGTCATTGTCGATGGTGGCAGTGACGGGCAGGGGCTGGATGCTGCAGATGACCTCGCTGACCGGATTCACGCTTTGCGTTCCCAGCTTAATATCTTCCTCGTAGCTCATAGTGGTTTTGCTGGAACAACCTCCAAGCCGGGCAAATCCGGTTCAAAATCCCTGGCAAATTTGCGTCGCCGCTTCGATGAGTTGTTCGACCGCCGTGAGGGTAATTTCAACCATATGTTCCGCTTGGTGCAGGCGTTTATTGCTCGAAGAGCTTCGACTCCTTTTGCCGACACCCTGAAAGAATACGTATTCTCAGCTCGGGATGCGTGGCATACACCTGGCCATTCTGGTGGTGACAGTTTGCGCAATAGTCCCTGGGTGGGGGATTTTTATCGTTTTATGGGTGAACATATCTTCAATACAGACTTGTCTGTATCTGTTCAAGTTTTAGATAGTTTACTCGAGCCCCACTCGGTTATTCAGGAGGCGCAGGATCTAGCGGCTCAGGCTTTTGGAGCTCGCCATACCTTTTTCCTGACCAACGGCACCTCTACCGCGAATAAAGTGGTTATTCAGCAAATTCTTGGCGGTGGCGGAAAAATTATCGTTGACCAAGCGTGTCACAAATCAGTTCACCATGCGATTGTGATGAATCGCTGTGAGCCGGTTTACCTGAAGTCTGTACTGCATCCAGAATTTGGAATTTACGGGCCGGTAAAGCGTTCGGATATTGAAGCTGCCCTGGATGAGCACAGTGATGCGCGCCTATTGGTAATTACCTCCTGCACATATGATGGATTGCGTTACGACCTTAAGCCAATTATCGACTACGCCCATGAGCGTGGAGTGAAAGTGCTGGTGGATGAAGCCTGGTTTGCCCACGGTTTCTTCCATCCCGAGTTGCGGCCTACAGCACTGGAGTGTGGGGCAGATTATGTGACTCAAAGCACCCACAAAATGCTGTCGGCCTTTTCCCAGGCCAGTATGATCCACGTGCAAGACCCGGACTTTGATGAATTCCGTTTTCGCGAAAACCTGAATATGCACGCCTCTACCAGTCCTCAGTACGCAATGATTGCGAGCCTAGATGTGGCGCGTAAACAAATGGCGATGGAGGGGTATGGTCGTTTGAAGCAATGTCTAAAGATGGTGGAAATTTTACGTAATGCCGTCAATGAGACAGGTGTGTTCCGCGCGCTAACACGTGATGACTTGATTGCTGATCCACTTGCCAGTGATAACATTCGCCTTGATCCCACCAAGGTGACTATTGATATTTCCAAGAGTGGTTACTCTGGCAATGAAATGCAGATTAAATTGTTTGATCAGTATGGCATCCAGGTGGAAAAGACCACCTACAATACCATTACTGTACTTGTAACCCTCGGTAGTACAGAGAGCAAATTACTTCGCTTGATTCATGCTCTTAAGCAATTGGCAGGAAATACTCACAAGCGTATTCATATCGGGTCGCCGAGGCGTTTGCCAGAATTTACCCGTTTTACATGTCTACCGGCTGATGCTTATTTTTCGGAAGCAGAAGAATTGCCGCTGATGGATAATGGCATAGAAGCTATTGAGGACCTGGTTGGTCGGACCAGTGCAGATGAAATTGTTCCCTATCCGCCAGGTATTCCGGTCCTTGTGCCGGGACAGGAAATTTCAGCCCAAATAGTACAGTTTTTACAGCAGCTACTTCAGGGGCAGAATACGATAGAAATTCACGGTCTTATTTTCCGCTCTGATGAGCCGATGCTAAGGGTTGTTAAGGAAGTCTCCAAGGGCAAAGCTGAGAAAGTGCAGTCTTCTGGAGAGAAAAAGAAAGGAAAATAGTAAAACTCCATAATCCGGCATGGAGGCCGGTATGCTCGAAAGTCCACAATCTGTGTTGATAGCCGGTGCTTCCGGTGGCATAGCGCAGGCCATTGGCGCCGAAATTATTCGGCGCTACCCTCAAGTTACATTATTGACCTTGAGCCGAATCACTGTTGATATGATTCCTGGCCATGTCGGTGAGCGACACCATTTATCCGTTTGTCTAGAGCAAGCCGAGTCCATCGATATTGTTGAAAATTTTTTGGCCGAACACTCTGAGCCTCCAGGTTGGGTAATCAACTGCTGTGGCATTTTACATGATGAGTTCCACGGACCGGAGAAATCCCTATCGCAATGTGATGATCACTGGTTATTGCAGTCGATTCAGGTCAACGTACTTTCCCATTTACATTTAGCGCGCGCACTGGATGGATTCTTGAAGCGCAGACGCCCTTTGTTGTGGGCGTCGCTTTCGGCAAAGGTGGGAAGTATCACGGATAACCAGCTCGGTGGCTGGTACAGCTACCGGTGTAGTAAGGCCGCATTAAATATGCTGGTTAAGAACCTGTCTATTGAGTGGGCGCGGAAACTGGAGGAAAGTTGTGTGGTAGCGATTCACCCAGGTACGACAGATACTTCACTATCCAAACCTTTTCAGTCTAATTTGCCCCCAGATAAACTCTACACCCCTGAATTAAGCGCGAATCGTATTGTAGATGTCTTGAGCCAACTGGCATGGTCAGACACCGGGAAATTACTGTCATGGGATGGAAGTCTTATACCCTGGTAGCGATCAGCGTGAAATAGGCGCGATAGTAGCTGTTTTCGTATCTTAAGTTACAAGAGGGTTTCCCCGCTCCAGAATAGTGGCGATGTCAATCCCGGTGGGTAGGCTTCCAGTATTGTGTGTGCCGTTAATCCCTATTCTTGATTTGATAAAGGCATCAGTTACACAAGGGCTACTCCCCTGTAGCAGAAGGTGCGCCTGCATGGTCAGGGCCATTTGATCAATAATATGACGTGCACGGTATTCAAATTGATTTAGGTCGGAAAGGTCGTTTCTTAACTTGTCGACTGCCGTATCAAACTGTGTGTTTATGCCTCGACTAATGTTTAATTCATCAAACCAGTGACTAATTACTGCAGGAGTTTTAGTGATGGCACGTAATACGTCCATCGCTTGAATATTCCCTGAGCCCTCCCAGATTGCATTTATCGGAGCATCTCGGTACAGCCGTGCCGTAATAAAGTTTTCAATAGCTCCATTACCTCCCAGGCACTCCATAGCCTCATAGGCGTGATGAGGACTGCGTTTGCATATCCAGTATTTTCCCACCGCGGCCCCGAGTCTGAGTAGCATTTTTTCGTGTTCGCTGCCCTCTTGATCCATTGCTCTGGCTATGCGCATGGTAAAGGCAATTGAGCCTTCCACCTCCAATTGAAGGTCGGCAAGTACATTTTGCATCAGTGGTTGATCAATCAGCTTTTTGCCAAATGCTTTGCGCTCACTAGCGTTGTAAATTGCCTGGATAACAGCTTGCCGCTGCCCTGCAGATGAGCCCATCATGCAATCAAACCGCGTAATCGCTACCATCTTGATGATGGCGCTGACCCCACGCCCTTCTTCGCCGATTAGCCAGCCCAATGCGCCGCGTATCTCAACTTCTGAAGAAGCATTGGAAACATTGCCACACTTTGTCTTCAGGCGTTGAATCTCCAGCTGGTTCTTCGATCCATCCGGCCTCCATCTTGGAACCAAGAAGCAGGATAAGCCACCGGGTGCCTGGGCAAGAATTAAAAAGGCATCGCACATAGGGGCGGACATAAACCATTTGTGCCCTAATAATTCATAGGTTCCATCGGCGAGGGGAATTGCAGCGGTGGTATTTGCCCTGACATCTGAGCCCCCTTGTTTTTCGGTCATGCCCATACCGATCGTCAATGAGTTTTTCTCAAAATATGGGCGATTACTTCCATCGTAAGTGCGGCTGGTTATTTTGGGTATCCATTCGATGGCGATTTCAGAGTTTAGCTCGATAGTGGGCACTGAGGCGAAGGTCATAGTGATAGGACACCCGTGACCGGCTTCAAGCTGAGTGTGCAAGTAATTTTTTGCAGCTCTGGCCACGTGGGCACCTGCGCGTGGGTCGGTCCAGGGAGAGCTGTGTAAACCTTCTGAAAGTGCCAGCTGCATTAGCTGGTGATAAGAGGGGTGGTATCGAACCAAATCAATGCGGTGGCCGGAACGATCGTGACTTTCGAAGATAGGTTTAAATTCATTAGCGGCATAACCCCGCTCAATCATTTCTGGCCTGCCACACACCTCCCCATACCGCTCCAGGTCATCTTCAGCCCAATGGGCCCCATTTATATGTACGGCTTCCTTTAACGCCTGATCAGCAATATAGAGGTTATGACCAGAAAGCGGGCAGGGCTGGTTGGCAACCTGATAATTGGTTTTGCAATCTGATGTGTGGATCTCACTGTTCATAACTTCACCCTGGAGGATGTAGATTTCTATTTGATGCTGTAATTTAACTTGTACGGTTTTGCCAATTTCCCTAGGGGAATATTACAGACATAGCCGAGTATGAGCATAAAACAAGCTTTTCCTGATTACTATTTAAGCTGTTCAGTTCTAAGTCATGATTTTGCCGTTTTTATTTGCAAGGCTTGGTTCTATGAATTTTCAGATGATTTTACTCGATCAAATATGGCTTAAAAGTAATAAGATGAAATTTATATTTTATTGCTATCGAATATCGCTTTGTCAGTCTTTCTCTGATGAGGCTAGAACCATATTAAGTTTGTCGCCTTATTGTTCGTATAAGTTTTTTTTGTCTTAAGTTGTTCAAAATAAATTTGTTAATAATGTGGATCAGTACAAAAAAATGATATTTATAGAGCTCTATTGCTGATAAAAAATCTATACCAAAGCATGTTTGTTTTTCTTTTTAGTTTACTGATCCATGATACCTTTGTATTACAAAATGGTATTAGAGAATCAAGTTGGCACACTTAAGATTGAATTTTTGATATCTAGATCACTACCGGTTGCAGTTAATGAGTTGATCGAATAGATTTAGCTCACAGCGTAAGATGAGCGCGGGAAATTGATAAAAAATAGTTAGGCTGGTAACAGGCTGAAATATAAAAGGACTGCACATTGGGGGAACCCAGATGAATTTGCATAAGGATTATGCACCATTAAAGGTTGTTAGCCCTAAGTCAGAAAAAACAGGGGTTACGGTTGCCTTTTTGACCGCATGCGTCAATCTTCAATCCTCAATATTTGCCGGGCGAATTGAAGATGAGTTTAAGACTACCTGCGCTATCCTTCAGCGCTCAACACTTTCATCCCTAAGTGGTATTAAGGCCGAATACCTTCTTCTTGATTGTGCCGATGTATCCTCCTCAGATCTGGAGCATCTTTTGAGGGAGATACACACCCTACCCACACCTCCTAACTTAGTATTGATCAATGTCGATCAAAAGGCCGATATTGATTTTGTTCTGCATTGGGAAAAAGTTCTGGGGTTAATACCCTCCGAGTGTGAAGCAAAAGTCATTATGGAGAGGTTGGGCAGGATATTCTCGGGAGAGTATTGGTTTCCAAGAGATGTTCTCCATGATTTTCTCAGGCAACACAGAAAGCCTAAAAAATGGTGCGATAAGGCTTCAAATCTCACACAGCGAGAACGGCAAATTTTACAGTTGATCTGTGACTGTAATACCAATGCAAATATAGCCGAAACATTATGTGTTAGTGAGCACACCGTTAAAAGTCATTTATACAAGATCTATAGAAAAATCGGCTGTAAGAATCGGTTAGAAGCAAGTAGTTGGGCCAGTCAAAACTTGTAATATTATGAAATCACTATTTTTGTGCGCAACTGTGTTAACAGTTGCGCTTTCGTGTATCGTTCACAAAAGTTACGCTCAAGAAACAAGTGATCAAAGCGCTGAGGAATCCCTGCTTACTGGATTGGTAATTGATAATACGGTAAGCGGTATAGGTCATGAGTTCGCTAGATCGCTATCAATTTATATAACAACTAATTTGACAGGATTCGACTATAACCTGACCGTGCATGAAAGGCCTTCGGCAAGGTGGGGCAGTGTTGTTTGGGTGACCTTTGAGAGCAAGCAAGTCTTTAAGACTGTCATTTATCCTGGGCGGAGAAAGTTCGGCGCAATTGTCGAGCAGGCTGCTTCGCAAATAAATAATAATGTGAGGCAGCAGAGGTTGCAGGATCTTTTATCTCAAAATGTTGATTTGGCGGGGGATGAAATATAATGAAATTTTTATTTACAGCGGCTTTTTTATTATTTTCTGGCTCGGTGTTTGCAACAGAACTCGTGTACACGCCTGTGAATCCATCGTTTGGGGGTAATCCTCTTAATGGTAATTATTTACTGAATAATGCTAGTGCACAGAACAGTAAAAAAGATCCTGATGCTAAGGATTCGCCGTACTCTGACTCTTCTTCCCTGGATAGATTTACTGACACGTTAGAATCTCGTCTGCTCTCACAGCTACTAACAGATGTGGGAAATGGAAATGACGGTACTTTGGTAACTGATGACTATATCGTAAATATTGTTGATATTGATGGTGAATTGACGATCACCATTACCGATGCTGTTACGGGTGAGATATCTGAAATTGTAGTTGTAGGTCTTAATCCAAGCAACTAATAAAATTATATTTGCAAGCTTAGGTTTTGTGGGGTGGTGCGATGTTATCGAGAATATTTATTCTAATTATTATTTTTAGCATTAGTGGGTGTAGTTCTGTTAAAGAGGCGTTGTTCGGTCCTGGACAACAAAAGGCAACTTTGACGGATAGAATGAGCACCTATTCTGACTTAGTCAGTTTGCCTGCTCCTAGAGGGAAAATAGTTGCAGCAGTGTACGGTTTTAGTGATCAAACTGGACAATATCGGCCAGCGCCCTCCAGCTCATTCTCAACCGCAGTGACTCAAGGGGCTGCAGCTATGCTGGTTCAGGTTCTGAATGAATCTGGGTGGTTTGTGACTCTTGAGCGGGAGGGTTTACAAAACCTCTTAACCGAAAGGAAAATAATTAGAGCTGCACTGAAAGAGCAGGACAATCCTGCCAGTCCTGTATTCGATCTGCCTTCTCTTATGTCAGCCAATATTATGCTAGAGGGTGGGATAGTCGGTTACGATACAAACATTAAAACAGGTGGCGCGGGGGCACGTTACTTCGGTATCGGTATTTCTGAACAATATCGTGTAGATGAGGTTACTGTAAATCTGCGTGCAGTAGATGTCCGAAGTGGGCGAGTTCTAAGTAGTGTTTTAACGAGCAAGAAAATTTTGTCGAGGCAAGTTCAAGGCGATGTTTACACTTTTGTGGAATATAAGCGCTTACTTGAAATAGAGGCGGGGATGACAACTAACGATCCAGCTCAATTATGTGTTCTTTCTGCGATAGAGTCGGCGGTAATTCATCTTATATCCCAGGGGGTTAATGCTAATTTGTGGGCGTTGGAAGATAATAGCCAATACCCTATGTCTGTCCTCAGTGAATATTCTGCGACACCAGTAAAAATATTATAAATGTTTGGCGGATATTAAATTTTATTGGCATGTTGATTTAGAGGTATATGTAATTTAGTGAAATGGAATTTTATTAAATTATATCTATGTATTTTCATGTTTGTGTGTGTAATTTGGTGGAATTGAACTGTTTTATTTTTTGTGTGTTTTGATTTGAATCACCACCTTAATACAAAAGTTTTACGTTCTTCTTATTCTTTCCTGTTAAATATAATCTTTCTTCTGATTTAAGATATATTTTTTTTACCTATAGTGTCCATGTTGTTTCTTATAGTTGTTAACCGTTCTTATTGGAGAGGTGGTTGGTGATTGCTACAGCTAAACGAGTAACGGCAATTTTATTTCTGTTTCTGGTTTTACCGCTTTCGGTGTGCTGGGCTTCTGATTTAGATGACCACAATGAATTGTCTGCGGGGCAGGGTGCTCTGGATCTTCTTTTGTTAAGAAAAGATTCAATTACGGGTAATTTGGCCCAGGTTTCACAAGTAGGTGATTACAACCTTGCTGAAGTTACCCAGTCTGGTCTTTACAACCAGGCTGTCCTGATCCAGGAGGGTGGCTCCAATGCAGCGTTGGTGCAACAAACAGGCGATTCTAATTATGCTGCGATATCGCAGTCAGGAGCCTACAACCAAGCTACAGCGATACAGAGTGGCGTAGATAATGTGGCTTTAATTAGCCAGGTTGGTTACGGAAATTCTGCAAACATTATTCAAAATGGTGATGGATTGTTTGGTTATGTCGCGCAGTTCGGTGACGACCATGCGGTGCAACTGGTGCAGTACGATTAAGGCATTGCACTATTTTACTTGTATTTATAATTTTATTCCGAGGGAGATTGATAAATGAAAAAAATTACACTTGCTGCTGCTATCGCTCTGATTGCTAGCGCAGGCCAGGCTTTAGCCGACAATAACTACGGTGATCAGGTGCAGGTCGGTGACAATAACTATGCTGATGTTACCCAGGTATATGCGGCTAACAATAATGCTGCTTACCAGTGGCAAGAGGGCAATGATAACTTAGCTTCTGCATCTCAGGATTATGCCGATGATAACTACATAGACCAGACCCAGCTCGGCGATCGCAATGCTGCTTTCACTAGCCAGTCAACCCAAATGGGCAGTGAAGCTTTGACCTACCAAGATGGGGAAGGTAACTATGGAACTATTCACCAGTTTACAGGATCCTACAATAGTGCTTATGCTACGCAATTTGGTAGTGAAAATTTGATCCATTTGGATCAGTATACTGACTCTAACTTTAACTATGCCGATATGTATCAGGACGGCAATGACAACATGGGCGTTCTGCAACAGGAAGGTGATGGCAACTACTTCGTCAGCACCCAGGTTGGAGACAACAACGGTGTTTGGAACAGCACCTGGTACTCCTCATTTGACGGTTTTGTAGGTGGTCAAGTAGGTGACTTCAACGTAGGTACTGTTTATCAGTCAGGTGCCGAGAACACTGCAAATCTGATGCAGAGTGGAGATATAAACCTGCTCGACTTGTCTCAATCCGGCATTAGCAACACCGCTACTATTCTGCAGCAAGGTGATGCTAACGCTGCTTTTGGTTACCAATCCGGTGTTAACAACGTTGCCAATATTACCCAGAATGAGACCAATAACTTCGGTTCTATGGCTCAATTCGGCAATGATAACACCGCTAACCTTGTACAAACCGGTGACATGAATAGCGCTGATTTCGGTCAGTATGGCGATGCTAACCTGGCAAATATTGATCAGACAGGCAACAGCAACTACGCCTATGGTTACAGTGCTGGTGTTGCAAATACTGTAGATATTGATCAAGCGGGTGAGTTGAACCTGGCAGAAGTTCACCAAGATTTTGGTGGCGATAACCTGATTACTGTGGCTCAAACTGGTTATGAGCATTCCGCTCATGTTGGGCAGGGCGGCTATGAGAATGTTGCTACTGTTAGCCAGAGCAGTGCATACAATATGGCGAGCATTGAGCAGGTTGGTGCGAGCAACGTTGCCACCATCACTCAGAACTGATTCTGAAAAGACTCAGGTATGAATAAACCGCCCTATGGGGCGGTTTATTTGTGTATAAAATAGCTGCAGAGACTTCTCTAAAATTAGATTGATTAAATGGTTCTCTGCCCGCAAAAATTGAGAGTCAGCTCTAATAGCCCTGTCCATGGGGATTGCTGACCACTACCACCTTTGATAGAGACATCTATAGCACGAGCGCGAATTAATAAGCTTTCTAGTTGCTTCCTATTAAGTCTGTGTAGGGCTCCTTGGACCAATGGTTGTCGCTTTTGCAGCCGAACCAATCTCGCTAGAGGTTGGCCTTGATCCAGTTTTTCCATGATGTCGAGAAGAGTGCGAATTTCTCTTGCTATTGCCCAAAGTACAATGGGTGGTTCAATACCTTCGACCCTCAATCCGTCGAGTGTTTTGACTGCTTTGGCTGAGTTGCCAGAGAGTGCTGTGTCAATTAGGTCAAAAACACTGTAACGGGCGGAGCTGGTGACACTATGCTCCATCATTTCCCGGGTGATTTCTTGCCTGGGGCTGGAAAGCTTAAGTTTTTCTATCTCCTGGCTTGCGGCAAGCAGGTTGCCCTCTACTCTCTCTGCCAGGATTTGTACTGCTTCTGGTTCGGCTGAGAGGCCTGCAGATGCAAGGCGCTGGTTGATCCAGCGGGGCATTTCCTGAATCGTCACAGGCCATACCTGAACCAATACTCCCGATTGTTCTAGGACTTTGACCCACTTGCTGTTGAGCTGCGATCTATCAAGTTTCGGTAATACCAGTAAAAGCAAAAGATCTTCACTCGCCAGTGAGGCAAACTCTTGCAGGGCTTTACTGCCCTTATCCCCAGGTTTACCTCCAGGCAAACGCAGCTCGACGAGTTTTTTTTCTGCAAAAAGAGACATATTTCCGGCTGAAGCAACCAGCGTGCTCCAGTCAAAATTATGTTCTGCGTGAATAAGTTCTCTCTCGGTGAAACCGTGCTTTTTCGCTGTTGAGCGCACTAAATCGCAGCACTCTTGAACTAATAAGGGCTCATCACCAGTAATAATAAAAATTGGTGATAGGCCCTTTTTTAGATTTTGCGATAATTGATGGGGGTTAACGCGCATTAATAAAACTAACCTAGTAGCTCTTTTCTTCTAATGAAGCATTCACATCGATACGCCGTAAGCGGTCGATAATGCGCCCAATAAGCTCCCGCTGCATCTCCGCGCGCAAGGTATTTTCCTCTTCACTTTTACTGACAATTTCATCGACATCCCACTCCAAGGTGCGGTAAACGTCTGCCTGTGCTTTATTTAGGAGGACTTGGCCTGAAGCTGTGCGTACGCTATAGATTGCACTGGTAATTAATTCGTATTCAGATGCTCGCCCTTCAGAGTCTACAGCTACGGTTAGTTTTCTTTCGGTTTCCTGGTGAATGATGAGTGTATAGTCAGCTTCTGCAGGAGATTCGGCCATAGGCACACCCGCATTATTGAGCAGTCGCGTTAATTGATCTGCGATATCACTGCGAGGGTCTACTGTGGATATATAGAGTGTACTACCGGGAGGAAAATTCTTAGGGGCGCCTCTTAGATGCCAGCCGCAACCGGCAATAGTGATAGCGAGAAGAAAAATAAAGGCTCGATTTGCGATTGTTTTCATAAACTACTTGCCATGGTCTTGTCGGCTACAGCGAGCTGACTTAAGTGAGCCGGGAGTGAAACTCCCGGCATCATATTGCGGGTCTTTACTTGGCGACAATATTAACCAGCTTGCCAGGTACGACAATTACTTTGCGCACCGTAGCTTCACCGATAAATTTCTGAACGTTCTCATCGGCGAGGGCGAGTTTTTCCAGGCTCTCTTTGTCTGCATCAGCAGGCGCATCCAGTTTTGCGCGTACCTTGCCATTGACCTGGACGACCAAAGTAATCGAGGTGCGCACCAGTGCTTTTTCATCTGCCATTGGCCAAGGAGAATCGATTAGGGCACTGGTATTCCCCAGCACCTGCCACAGTTGGTGACAGATATGAGGAGTAACCGGAGCCAACAGCAAGACGGCGGTCTGTAGGGCTTCTCTCTCTACAGCCAGTCCTTGATCACTGTTGCGATCTGCCAGCTTGCCGACTTCATTGAGCAATTCCATTACTGCTGCGATAGCGGTATTAAAGGTCTGGCGGCGGCCATAGTCATCCCCCACTTTTTGGATGGTCTCGTGGGTCTTGCGGCGCAGCTGCTGTTGCTTGTCATTGAGGGACTGCTGGTCGATCTGTGCTTCACTGGAGCCCGCTGCAATATGGGCGTGAACGGTCTTCCAGAGTTTGCGCAGGAAGCGGCTGGCACCTTCCACACCGGCATCGTGCCACTCCAGAGTCTGCTCCGGAGGGGCGGCAAACATGGTGAACAGGCGAACGGTATCGGCACCGTACTCCTCAACCGCAGCGTGAGGGTCTATGCCATTGTTCTTGGACTTGGACATCTTTACCACGCCGCCGGCAATAATCTCTTCGCCGGTGGCTCGCTCAATCGCTTTGGTCGGCTTGCCCTTGTCATCGCGCTCGACGTCCACATCGGCGGGGTTGATCCAGGTCTTGTGGCCGTGTTCTTCCTTGTAGAAGGATTCGGCTAACACCATGCCCTGACACAGCAGCTGCTTGAAGGGTTCATCGCTATTGACCAGGCCCTCATCCCGCATCAGCTTGTGGAAGAAGCGCGCGTAGAGAAGGTGCAAGATGGCATGTTCAATACCGCCGACATACTGGTCCACTGGCAGCCAGTAGTTGGCGCGGTCCGGGTCCAGCATGCCCTCTTCAAAATCGGGACAGGTATAACGGGCGTAGTACCAGCTGGACTCCATAAAGGTGTCGAAGGTATCGGTTTCACGTTCTACGGGAGTGCCGTTGAGTTCGTCTTTACGCCATTCGGGGTCGGCTTTAATAGGTGATTGAACGCCGTCGAGCTCGACATCTTCCGGCAACAGGATCGGCAGCTTGTCTGCGGGTACTGGTATTTCTCCGCCGTCGGCCAGGTTGAACATGGGGATGGGCGCACCCCAGTAGCGCTGGCGGGAGACACCCCAGTCGCGCAGGCGATAGTTGGTCTTAACCCGACCCTTACCTGCAGCAATCAGCGCTTCGGAGATCGCAGTAAAGGCGCCATCAAAATCCAGGCCGTCAAAACTGCCAGAATTCACCAGTTTGCCTTTCTCTGTATATGCCTCTTGTTCCAGGTCGATAGACTCGCCGTCGGCAGCCTCGATAACCTGGATAACAGGCAGCTGGTATTTTTGTGCAAACTCCCAATCGCGCTGGTCGTGTGCCGGTACTGCCATCACCGCGCCTGAGCCGTAATCCATCAGAACATAGTTGGCCACCCATACGGAGACTTCTTCACCGCTGATGGGGTGAATTGCCTTGAGCCCGGTATCCATGCCTTTCTTGTCCATCGTGGCCATATCGGCTTCGGACAGGGACTGCTTTTTGCACTCGGCGATAAAGGCTTTGAGTTCGGGGTTGGACTCGGCAAGCTCCAGGGCGATAGGGTGCTCGGCAGCCAGGGAAACATAGGTAACGCCCATGAGTGTATCCGGGCGGGTGGTGTACACATCGAAGTGGTCCATGCCCGCAATAGATTTGGGCAGGGCAAAGCTCAGCTCTACTCCCCGGCTCTTGCCGATCCAGTTGCGCTGCATGGTGCGCACCTGCTCGGGCCACTCGGGCAGTTTGTCCAGGTCTTCGAGGAGTTCTTCCGCATAGTCGGTGATTTTGATAAACCATTGGGCCAACTCGCGGCGCTCAACGGTGGTGCCACAGCGCCAGCAGGCGCCATCTTCGACCTGCTCATTGGCCAGTACGGTCTGGTCGTGGGGGCACCAGTTCACTGCAGAGTTCTTCTTGTAGACCAGGCCTTTTTCGTAGAGGCGGGTGAAGAACCACTGTTCCCAGCGGTAGTAGGTGGGCTGGCAGGTGGCCAGTTCGCGGGACCAGTCAAAGCCAAAACCCAGGGCCTTGAGCTGGCCTTTCATGTACTCGATATTGGCATAGGTCCATTTGGCTGGAGCGGTCTTGTTCTGGATGGCCGCATTCTCTGCCGGCAGACCGAAAGCATCCCAGCCCATCGGGTGCAACACGTTTTTGCCCTGCATGCGCTGATAGCGAGTAATTACATCGGTAATGGTGTAATTGCGCACATGCCCCATGTGTAGCTTGCCGCTGGGGTAGGGGAACATGGATAGGCAGTAGAACTTTTCCCTGCCGGCGTCTTCCTTTACTTCAAAGCTCTTCTCGGCCTCCCAGAATTCCTGGGCGGAAGCTTCGACTGCGGAGGGGTTGTACTGCTCTTCCATCGATTCGGGACCTATACTCTGTGATCAAAATTTGCGGGAAACTGTTCAGTGTTTATTGGGGGATGTGAACGCTTGTCAATCGGTAAAGATTGATCGCGATCAAGTTTCGCTCCCAGTGCATCTTTTACGATGCGTAAACGCGGGATTATAGGAGGGATACCGTGACGAAGGAACCAAAGTTGCCGCCGAAGGACGATCTGATTAATGAGTTTCGCGAAGACTTTGAAGATTTGGTCGAAGGTGAGCTGGCTGTTGAGAATCTCACCGCCAATAAGATGGCATTTTTGCGCGCTTGGCTGAAAGATGACCTGCATCGGGCTGCTGACTATATCCGGGGACTAGGTGGGGAATTGAAGACCCTGGAGGAGCGCAGCGGCGATTGGCTGCTGGATGCGGCGGACCCCACAGAAACCGCCTGGCCAAACTTAATGCGATGCATCAAAGAGGGCAAGCCCTGGGCTTTGGCCGGCGAGTTTGTAGGGCCGGATGAGGAGTTGCAGTGTTTGGGCTGTGGATACCGAGCTATGCCGCCGGCAAATACCCAGATTACTCCCTGCCACCGGTGTGGTTATGGATGCTTTCGCCAGATTGAGGGTGGTCTCGAGTATTGAATGGGCTCTATACGGCGGCGGCCACGCTTCTGATGCCTCCAGCAGCCCCATTGTTGGGGCTGTTGGTTGCATTCCTTTTGCGATTCTCTTCATCCGGGTCCCAGCTTGAGAAATGCTCTCTACCCTTGGCTGTGATTTCCTTTTGTGTGCTTTGGTTAGGGGCGACTCCGGCATTCTCATCCTGGCTTGGGGATCGATTGGGCAAAGTACCTTATCAACCCCATATAAGGCCTGAGGCTGTTGTGATCCTTGGTGCAGGGCGTTATCGCGACAGGTATTCGAATAGGGAGAGACTCTCTGCGGCGAGCCTCGAAAGAGTTGCCGGTGCTGTCGAGCAAGCACCAGAAGACTTACCGATTCTGGTTTCTGGCGGTCGGGTTCACAGCGGAGAGCGGCTGGCAGAGTCTGATTTAATGGCTGCGTTGTTGGAGGAGGAGTTTTCCACTCCGGTCACTTGGCGTGAAGATTGCAGTCGTACTACTGCAGAGAATGCAGTAAATAGTGCTGATATTTTGCACAGTGCTAACGTGAGGTCGGTTTTTTTGGCCACTCACTGGTGGCATATGCCTCGCGCAGCGGAAATTTTTTCCCGCGCTGGCTTAGAGGTACAGCCCCTGCCGGTTGGGAGTGCCGGAGAGTTGATGCCCCGCGCTCAAACAGGTGTGGGGCGCTGGCTGCCCAATGCTGTCTCCCTGCTAAGGACCCAGGTCTACTGGCGGGAAATACTGGCACGGATCTGGTATCGGTGGAGTTCGCTACCGTCCATCAGAAAATGTTGAGGATGGATAAGGAACTTTTTGATAAATGTAATCTCAGAGGCCTACAGGATTTGAGGGATCAGGCGTCGAGCCCAAATGTTTGAGAGCTCTTGATTGCTAGTTGTACCGGGCTTAGGATGACTGGCGCCACAGGACATACCCATTGATTACCTTTTTATATGGAGTAGCGGCTGTGGATAAGAAACATAACAATAATCGAGATAACCTTATGATGAAGGGCATCCCACTTTCTTTCTCTCCGATACAGTTACATAACCGGTTAAACCGGGCTGTTTGGATTGGCTTCAAGCGGGTTGAGCAAGATGGCCGCACACTGGTTTTTCTGTGTGCCGGTGGCGATAGCGGCGCCCAACTCAGTAAAAATTTTGAGACCTTTGCCGGGCAGATAGTTCGGGAGTTCGGTTTTGCTCCCGCCGAAGTGGAGTTTATCGAGCTGCGTTCAAAAGCTGAGGAGTCCCATTGGTATCGCTGGCATGCCCAATGGGTGGGGTCTGCGCCAATGGAGTGCCACGGCGACCTGGTGACCAGTGAATCTAGCCGACGCTACTTAGCTCAGGCACTCGAAAGCGATATGGCCGCAGCTTAAATTCATTTGTTCAGGCGCTGGCTTTAGTGGTAGCGCCGTTACCCTTGAGCAGGTCTGAGAGGGCCTGTTCCAGAGTTGGAAATTGGAAGGTATAGCCGGTTTCCAGTGCTGTACAGGGCTCGACCCTATCACTGGCTAGTAGTAATTCATCAGCCATCTCTCCAAAAGCTATCTTTAAAGCCCAGGCCGGTAAGCGTAAAAACGCCGGGCGATGCAACTCTTTGGCCAGGATTCGGGCAAAGCTGTTGTTGGTTACAGGTTCCGGTGCACCTCCGTTAAATGGACGGCAAAGTTGATTGTCGATGGCGTGTAATATCAGCCCGACTTCGTCTTCTTCGTGAATCCAGCTCATCCAGTGCTCGCCCGAGCCCATGGGGCCGCCAAGCCCGAGACGAAATGGTGGCAGCATTTGGGGAAGGGCGCCACCGCGCATGGAGAGAACGATAGCTGTGCGGATAATGCCTACCTTAACGCCAGAGTGCTGCAGCGGGAGCGTGGCGGCCTCCCAGTCCCGACACAGCTGTGCGGCAAAGCCCCCTCCTGGAGCGCTGTCTTCTTTCAGTAACTCCCCTCCGCGATTGCCGTAATAGCCGATTGCGGAGCCGGACAAGAAGTAGGATGGCTTGTCTCTTTGGCCCAGGGTCCAGCGAACCAGCTTCTCTGTTGTGTCCAGGCGTGAACTGCGAATCTCAGTGCGATATTTTTCTGTCCAGCGACGGGAGATGGGGGCCCCGGCAAGGTTCACAATAACATCTACGGGCTGGTTTACCTCTGCGGGATCGCGGCAGGCGTTGGCTGATTCGCCACATAAGTTTCGAACCCTGTCCGGATGTCGGCTTAATACCGTAATAGTATTGCCTCGCTCCAGCCAGCGTCGACAAAAGAGTCTGCCTATAAGCCCGGTGCCACCGCTAATCAAGCAATGCATGGGGAATCACCTTGCCTTATATTCGCTAGAAAATTGAATGGAGCATAGCAGTGATATTCAGTGGCGGTAGCTTACCGATGGCCACCCGGCAGGGAGTGGTTTTAATCGGGTAGCTCGCCACTGAGAGGGGAGTTGGATTGGGGTTCCACCCTACGGCGTAAAAACAGGGCCAGGGCCAGCATTGGGAGCGCCAAGGCAAATACCAATGAGATGCCGGCTAGCATAAACGGAGTGGCGCCACTCATCGCTCTGATATCCCCGGTCATATTCGCGCGCTCGAATTGGGGGAGTTTTTTAATAACCTTCCCCTTGGGGTCCACAATTGCCGTCACACCAGTATTTGTCCCCCTCACCAGGTAGCGACCAGTTTCCAAAGCGCGCATCTGCGCCATTTGCATATGTTGTAAGGGGCCAATAGAGGTCCCGAACCATGCATCATTGCTAATGGTCAGCAAAACCTGGGAAGACAGTGCTGAGTCGGCAACCAGCCTGGGATAGACAATCTCATAGCAGATAAGCGGCGCCCAGCTTGCACCAGCAGCATTGAGCGGCGATTGTTCGTCCGGGCCTGAGCGGATAAAGGAAGTGGGGAGATTAAAAAACTCGATAGTGCCCCGAATAAAATCCTCTAACGGTACATACTCACCAAAGGGGACCAGGTGGCGCTTGTGATACACGCTGGGGCTCTGGCCAAAAACAGCGGCGGAGTTGTGAATACTCGGCCGCTCCTGTGCCGAACCCCGGGTGTCATAGAGAATACCGGTGATCAAATCGATGTTGGTAGTCTCAGCATTGCGTTGCAGCGCCTGCATAAGGTTGGGGGCTTGCCCGTAGAGCATGGGCAGGGCGGCTTCGGGCCAGATAATAACGTCTACATCCTGATCGCTAAGGGCGCGAGTACCCTCCTGGTAGCGACTGATAGTTTCCCCGCGAAACTCTGGCAACCACTTCTTTTCCTGAGGAATATTAGCCTGCACCAGCCCAACGCTGATAAGAGGACCTTTTGCGGAGGTCCACTCCACTTGGGAGAGGGCAGCTCCTATTGGCCAGGGGGCCAGTGCCGCAGTGAGTAGAATGATGTGGCTGTGCCGCTTGAGCGGGGATAGGCGGCCACTGACAACCAGGGCCAGCACTGCGCCGGTAAATGCCAATAGCAGGCCTATGCCGTAGACACTCAAAATCGGCGCCCAGCCCGCTAGCCAGGTTTCTGTATGGCCATAGCCGGCGAAGAGCCAGGGGAAACCGGTAAAGGCCCAGCTGCGCAGCCATTCACTGATAAACCACAATGCGGCAAAAGCCAGAGCGAAGCTGAATTTATTATCTGTGAAGCGGCCCAGAATGTAGAAGGGCGCGGCTAACAGCAGCGCCATAATAGCGACGAAGCTTCCGGTGAGGGCCAGTCCTAATGGCACCGATGAGTTGCCAAAATTTGTAATCGAAACGTAGACCCAGGAAGCCCCGCTGGCGAAGAGGCCCAATCCATAGCAGAGGGCGAGCCAGAAGCTTTTGCGACCCGGTAGCACCTGCCCTTTGGCTGCAGAGAGCAGAATCCAGGCGAATAGTGTCAGGGACAGCAGGCCACATACCCAATAGTTAAATGGGGCAAATGAAAGTGTCATCAACCCGCCAGCTACAACGCTGGCGAGAGGAGAAAATAATCTGCGCATAAAGTTGTTGTCAGGATACCCCGTTCGCTCAGGGTATCAGTGTATTAAGGCTTGCAGTAATGAGCGGTACTCAGCTGTCTTCTTCTGGCGGTTTGCGCATATGGGCAACCCGCAAAAGGTGTATCTGGCGGCTGTCTGCATAGAGTACCCGGAACATAAAGTCACCCAGTCGGGTGACTTCGTCACGGCCCGGCAAATGGCCGAATGATTGCATAATAAGACCGCCGACAGTGTCGAATTCTTCATCACTAAAGGCGCTCTCGAAAAATTCATTGAACTCTTCAATGGGAGTCAGAGCTTTAACGATAAAATCGTTTTCCCCAACTTTACGGATATAACTATCCGCTTCTTCCTCGTCGGTCTCGTCTTCGATTTCACCGACAATTTCCTCGAGGATATCTTCGATAGTCACAACACCGGATACACCGCCGTACTCGTCTATCACGACCGCCATATGGTAGCGGTTCTCACGGAACTCGCGCAGCAGGATATTGAGGCGCTTGCTCTCGGGAATAATATTGGCTGGGCGGATCAGGTCTTCGAGCTGAAATCCGTCGAAACCTTTCAACAGGAGAGGGAGCAGGTCTTTGGCGAGCAATATCCCGCGTATATCATCGACACTTTCGCCGACGACAGGGAATCGGGAGTGCCCCGAATCAATAATTTTGGGGAGGAACTCTTCCGGCTTATCGTGAAGGCCTACCACAACCATTTGCGAGCGTGGAATCATAATCTCGCGGACTTGCTGGCTGGAAACGTCCAGTGCGCCTTCGATAATAGAGAGCGCTTCAGCATCTACCAGCTGATTTTCAGCGGCGTCCTTAATGATGTCCAATAATTCGTCGCGAGACTTGGGTTCAGCTGAAAAGGCGCTGAACAGCTTTTCCAGCCAACTTTTTTCACTCGCGCGGGATTTGCTCGCTGAGTGACTACTTGGGGGCTCGTCTGTGGTCATGGAAGTGGCCATGCTCCGGGGTTCTCTCGTTTGTAGATAAAATTCAGTAGCAGTTTGCCATTACTTCGGTGGTACAGCGGCTATCATCCCACTTCATCCAGTGGGGCGTAGGGGTCTGCAATGCCGAGGTTGGCGAGCAACTTCGTTTCCAGGCTTTCCATAACCTGAGCGTCTGCATCTTCGATATGGTCATAACCTAGAAGGTGCAGTGTGCCATGGACCACCATATGTGCCCAGTGCGCCGATAGTGATTTGCTCTGTTGCTCCGCTTCCAGTTCAACTACTGGGGCACAGATCACAAGATCTCCAAGCATCGGGAGATCCAGCTCCGCAGGAAAATCGGTAGGGAAGGATAAAACGTTAGTGGGTTTATCCTTGCCACGATACTGGTGATTAAGTTCCTGGCTCTCACTTTCGTCCACGATTCGCACCGACAGTTCCGCTTCGTTGCGGTGGCCGGTCAAAGCCTTGGATACCCAGTTGCTGATAGCCTCATCGGAAGGGATGTCGTGGCAGCGGCTGACCCGCTGCACATCGAGTATTAAATCAGTCATAACTCAGGTGCGGACTCTAAGCGGCATTCTCATCGGCTTTATTGGAAATTCGATCTGCCGAGGCCATTTCCAGCTCAGCTTCATGAATATCGTAGGCCTCCACAATGCGCTGCACGAGGGGGTGGCGAACCACATCCTTGGCTCCAAAGTGGGTAAAGCTGATTCCGTTAACCCGCCCCAGTACTCCAACAGCATGGCGCAAACCGGAAGCTTGGCCACGGGGCAGGTCGACCTGGCTGGGGTCACCGGTAATTACGGCGGTTGAGCCAAAGCCAATCCGCGTGAGGAACATTTTCATCTGCTCGCGGGTGGTATTTTGGCTCTCATCGAGAATAACAAAGGCGTTATTCAGGGTGCGCCCGCGCATATAGGCAAGGGGAGCCACTTCGATAACGTTGCGCTCGATCAGCTTGCCAACAGTTTCAAAACCGAGCATTTCGTAGAGGGCGTCGTAGAGTGGGCGGAGGTAAGGGTCTACCTTTTGGCTCAAGTCACCGGGCAGGAAGCCCAATTTCTCGCCGGCTTCAACGGCGGGGCGGACCAGGAGGATTCGCTCAACTTCATCCTTGAGCAGAGACTCCACAGCACAGGCTACTGCCAGGTAGGTTTTACCGGTACCGGCGGGTCCGATACCGAAATTGATATCATTGGTCTGCACAGCGCGAACGTATTTACGCTGATTGAGCCCTCTGGGGCGTACCGAGCACTTCTTCGTGCGAATCAGTACTACTTGGTCAGCTTCGCTGGAGTCACCGCTACCATCCTGGCCGGTGAGTTCTTCAACTCCCGCTTGCTGCAGAGCCAGGTGAATCTCATCTGGAGTGAGATAGTCCTTGGTACCGGTTTCCTTGTAGAGCCTACTGAGTAGTTCGCCAGCGGCACGCGCCGATTTGGCATCGCCGAAAAATGAAAACTGGTTGCCACGATTTCGAATTTCGATATCCAGGCGCTGTTCTATTTGGCGTAGGTGTTGGTCGAACTGACCGCAGAGATTGGCGAGACGGCGTGCGTCGTTGGGCTCGAGAGTGATGCTGTGAGCGAGGGTTTGTGTTTCCAAATTGGTTTCCGGCACCTTTAATCCAGGGGTTATATTGCTAGGGTATACCCATTTTCCCTAAAGGGGAAAGAGGTGATTCCTACAAATAGGTTCTAACTTTACCTGATTTTAATTACGGGGCGTAATTTGGGGGGCAAGTTGAGCCTAATTTGGCGGCAGGATGTGCTTTCGAAGTACATCTTGCCGCTATTTGAGGTAATCACAAAGTCTTAGAACAGGTCTTCTTCCAGCTCAGATGTGACTAAAGTACCGCGCAGGGAGTTTGGCAGGGCCTCTTCAATCACAACATCGGCAAATTTACCGATCAGGGCGAGGTCGTCCGCACGGAAGTTGACTACCCGGTTGTTCTCGGTGCGGCCTTGCAGCTGTCCGGGGTCCTTTTTGGAAACGCCGGTTACCAGCACACGCTCGGTGTTGCCAACCATGCGGCGCGCAATAGCTGCAGCCTGCTGGTTAATCCGCGCTTGCAGCAGCTGTAGGCGCTGCTTTTTCACCTCTTCCGGCGTGTCATCGGCCAAGTCGGCAGCTGGGGTGCCCGGGCGAGGGGAATATATAAAGCTGAAGGAGATATCGAAGCCCACGTCCTGGATTAGGTTCATGGTCGCTTCAAAGTCCCTGTCAGTTTCGCCGGGGAAGCCGATAATAAAGTCTGAAGACAGGCAGATATCCGGGCGAATTTTCTTCAGGCGGCGGATCTTGGATTTGTACTCCAGGGCGGTGTGGCCGCGTTTCATTGCCATCAGAATGCGGTCGGAGCCACTCTGTACGGGCAGATGAAGGTGACTAACCAGTTCTGGTACCTGTCCGTAGACATCGATCAGCGCATCGGAGAACTCTACCGGGTGAGAGGTGGTATAGCGGATACGGTCGATGCCATCGATCGCTGCCACATAAGTGATCAACTCGGCGAAATCCACTTCGTGGCCATCTTCTCCCGTAGCGCGGTAGGCGTTTACGTTTTGCCCAAGCAGGTTCACCTCGCGGACACCCTGGTCTGCCAGATGGGCGATCTCTTCGAGTACATCGGCCACAGGGCGGCTGACTTCTTCGCCACGGGTGTAGGGAACCACGCAGAAAGTACAGTACTTGGAGCAGCCTTCCATAATAGAGACAAATGCGGTGGCGCCGTCGGCCTCTGGCTGGGGCAGGCGATCAAACTTCTCGATCTCTGGGAAGCTCACATCGACGATAACTGCGCCGCTTTTTTGCTCTTTGGTCTCCATCATCTCCGGCAGGCGATGCAGGGTCTGGGGACCAAAGATCAAGTCTACATGGGGTGCGCGCTTGGCAATCGCCTCGCCTTCCTGACTGGCTACACAGCCGCCAACACCAATCACCAGGTCGGGATTTTTTTCCTTCAGGTGCTTCCAACGGCCCAGCTGGTGGAACAGCTTTTCCTGGGCTTTCTCGCGGATAGAACAGGTGTTGACCAATAGTACATCCGCCTCGTCGGGATCGTCGGTAGGTACCATGTCGTGGGACTCGCCGAGCAGATCGCGCATCCTCGCGGAATCGTACTCATTCATTTGGCAGCCGTGGGTCTTAATATATAGCTTTTTCACCGATGTTTCGGACATATCGCGCCTGGTTAAAAACTGGTCAACAATTAGGGTGGGGCATTATAGCGATACGACCCGGCACTGCATAGATGGCTATATTAGCTGTTGCGAACCTGTGCTATTCTTGCGCGCTTTTTCGGGCTTTGCCCGTTCTTTGATCAATTTGAGCTTCGGGGTCATCCCCATCCTGAGAGACTTATGGCCAACCCGATTTATAAAGTTATTTTCCACAATCAAAACCAAGTGTACGAACTCTACGCTCGGGCCATCTATCAAAGTGATATGTACGGCTTTATCGAGGTGGAGGAGTTTGTATTTGGGGAAAAGGCTCAGCTTGTGGTCGATCCCAGTGAGGAAAAGCTGAAAACCGAATTTGCTTCGGTAACCCGTTCCTATATCCCGATGCACAGCATCGTGCGTATCGATGAAGTGGAAAAAGAGGGCACCGGCAAGATTGTTGAAGTAAAGGGTGACAAAGTTGCCAAGTTTCCTTTTGCCCCGCCTATCCGTCATCCCCAGGACACAGAGTGAGCTTTATTTTTACTCTGAATCAGGCCGGGCTCTATGCCCGGTTTTTAGCGCCAAAATCATCCGCTGCACCTTTTTTTCCTCTGCAATATAAGCTTCAATAAAAATCCTCCTGACTGTCATCAAATCGCTGCAAAGTGGTTGCGCTGACGATCAACGCCGTTCTGTATTTAGTTGATCTCAATTTGCTAGCAAGAGAGCAAATACGGATTTATCGATTTTTCTCAAGTTAGCTCAAGCGACGACCTATATTTTTGCCGCGTATCTGCCCTGATTTTTATGGGCTGATAACTGGTACAGACTGGAACTTTGCTATGAGCAATCGCTATCGCGCACTGTGGATTTCCGATGTCCATTTGGGCAGCAGAGACAGTGAGCCCCATCGACTTGCAGATTTTCTGGCTCAGAATCGCGCCGATACGGTCTATCTGGTTGGGGATATTTTTGATATGCAGGCACTCGCTCAAGGACGAGGTACATGGTGTCAGGCCTCTTCGCTGCTACTGGAAATGCTTTCCGAATTAAGTAGCCTGACGCCTGAAGTCATTTATATTCCTGGAAATCACGACGCGCCAATGCGCAGCTGGGCCGGAAAGCGGCTCGGCAATATCCGAATTGAAAAAGACTATATCCACACTGCTTCTAATGGGCGCCGCTTTTGGGTAACCCACGGCGATCAGTTTGAACACCGAATTAAAATAAATCCAATCAGTTACCATATCGGCGATCGCAGTTATTACCTGATGCTGCGCTTTAATCGCTGGATCAATTATTGGCGCAATCGGTTTAACAAGCCTTGGTGGTCGCTGGCCAGCCAAATAAAAAATCGTGTGGGTGCTGCTCGACAAATGATGAGTGATTTTGAGGATGTCGCCACCCGTGAAGCGATATTGCGGGGGTTCGATGGTGTTATTTGTGGCCATATCCATAGGCCTGCCCTTAGAAATAAAACAGTGTGTGGGGATGCTGTGACCTATGCGAATTGTGGTGATTGGGTCGACTCTATGAGTGCGGTTGTAGAACAACAGGATGGCAATTTAGATCTTTTACATTGGTATCGGACTCCAAAAATTGCCAGCATAATGACAGAGGTGGTTGCGGCATGATTCATCTTGAGACTCTTTTACAGAAAAACGCCTGGTACAGCGCGGCACCACAAAAAACCACGCGAAAATTGGTTTCTGCCACAGTAAAGAAAATCTGTTGTGAGGAGCAGCTACAGGAATTTACCAGCAGTTACCCCCACCTTGGCGGCCTGGATTTTATTCGCCAAGTATTCGATGACTTGAATTTTCGCTACGAATTAAATCCATCAGAGTTGGCTCGGGTTCCCACTAGTGGGCCGCTGGTGATTGTGTCTAATCACCCCTTAGGAAGCCTGGATGGTCTCGCTCTGATCGATATGGTAGCGCGGGTACGGAAAGATGTTCGAGCTGTCGCAAGCCAATTATTATGGAACATAAAATCCCTGCGCCCCTGTTTATTGCCCGTAGATAACTTTAATGGGCGTACCCGTCGAGCCGATATTGAAGGTATCTATAGCCATTTAGGTGACGGGGGAGCGATTATTATTTTCCCGGCGGGAGAAGTATCCAGGCTCACCCCCCATGGGGTTCGGGATGGACGCTGGAATTCAGGCTTTGCCCGTTTTGCGGAAAAAACCAATGCGCCGATATTGCCGGTGCAGGTTTTAGGGAGAAATTCTTGGTGGTTCTATGGCCTCTCAATGTTGAACAAGCCTCTCTCGACTTTATGGTTGATTAGGGAGATGTTTAAACAGGCCAGCCGCAGTATCGATATTCGTATAGGACGTCCCCTGGAAGCGGAACACTTTCGTAGCTGGCCGCTAACACCCCGCGCCAAGGCTGCCTTGTGGCGCAAACATGTCTACCAATTACATCGTTCGCCGGCCCCTCTGGGACCGGAATTAATTGTTGAAGCTGAGCCAAAAGCCGATGTAGCGCGAGTGGTTGAGTCCTGTGTATCACTCTCTGAACTGGGTAATTTTTCTGTGCGTTTATATCGGCAGAAAGCAGATTGCCCCGTCATGCGGGAATTGGCCAGAGTGAGGGAGATTGCTTTTCGCTCAGTGGGGGAAGGGACCGGGCAGAGCCGGGATTGGGATGCGTTTGATGCTCATTACGACCATCTATTGTTGTGGGATGCAGAAAATCGACAGATTGCAGGAGCTTACCGCATAGCAGCGACCGAGGCGCTCTCGGATGATCAGATATACAGCAGTACGCTATTTAATTACCCGCAGCCTCCTCGGCAGTGCCTGCCAGATTCTGCTGAGCTAGGGCGTAGCTTCCTACTGCCGGAATATTGGAGAGGGCGCGGGTTAGACCTGCTCTGGTGTGCTATTGGACAGTGGGTATTGCGCAATAAGGTACGCTACCTATTTGGCCCAGTGTCTATGCCCGGTACATTTTCCGTGAGAGCGAAGTCCGTTATTGTGCGCTATTTTTCCCATTATTTTGCTCCTGAAAACTCCTTGGGGGATGCTCGACTGCCATTTCCGGAAGCACAATCTGAACTGCCTGAATTACTTGGGGATTCGGTGTCAGATATGCGTCAATTGAAGCATATTTTGCGTGAGGAGGGCGTTATGCTACCTCCCCTATTTAAAAAGTATGCCTCTGTTACTAAAACGGGAGGGACCAGTTTTCACGCCTTTAATATTGACCCGGATTTTTGCGATGCTGTGGATGGGCTGGTCGTTGTTGATTTATCAAAAGTGGACGAGAAGTTTGCTAAACGTTATTTATCCAGCTGACTTAGAAGTGACTCTTTATGAAAAAGGCAGCGTAAAGCTGCCTTTTTTGAAGATTCAGGAAATCTCACCTGGCATTTTGGATGGTTAAATTTTGCCAAGCTTTTTACGTAGACTCACCAGTTTGACACAGAGGACGAAAACAGACATTGCGGTATCCAGTTCTTCCAGCGGTGGGAAACTGGGTGCAATACGAATATTGCTGTCCTCAGGGTCCTTACCATAAGGGAAGGTAGCGCCGGCAGGTGTTAATTTTACTCCGGCATCCGCAGCCATTTTAACCACTGCTTTTGCGCAACCGGGAAGGGTATTAAAGGAAACAAAATAACCCCCTTCAGGTTTTTCCCAAGTACCCATATCTGCATCGGTGAGGGCATTATGTAAATGCTCCAGAACACACTCGAACTTCGGGCGAAGAATATCTGCATGTTTATGCATGTGTTCTGTCAGGCTGGTGTATTCGGTAAAAAATCTCGAGTGACGCAATTGGTTGACTTTGTCAGGACCAATGGTCATTGCCTGCATTTGGCCTTTGAGGGAATCGAGATTTGCCTGGCTGGCGCTCACAAACGCAACGCCTGCGCCAGCATGGGTGACTTTTGAAGTTGAGGCAAACTGTATTACGGAGTCTGCAGTATCATTTTCCAGGGTTGCTGTGCGAATATTTGGCAGATTTACATAGTTGCCAATGTCGTGCACCGAATAGGCATTGTCCCAAAATATCCGGAAGCTAGCGCCGGCAAATTGTCCCAGCTGCGCCAATCTTTCTACAGTTTCCTTGCTGTAAGTGGCTCCTGTTGGATTTGAAAACTTGGGCACACACCAGATACCAACAATCTCTGCATCTTCGCGCACGAGCTTTTCCACAAGCTCCATGTCGGGCCCCTGCTCTCCCATGGGCACGTTAATCATCTCGATACCCAGCTGCTCACAGATCGTAAAATGGCGGTCATAGCCGGGAACAGGACAGAGAAATTTGGGAGCTTTTAATTCGCGCCAGGGGGTAGTGCCCGCAAAGCCGAACAGGTAACCGGTGACTAGGGCGTGATACATCAGTGTGAGAGAGCTGTTGCCTCCGGCAATCACTTCGTTGACCGGCACTTGAAGCATTTCGGCTCCCAGCTCCCTTGAGCAGGTCAGGCCGATTAAGCCACCGTAGTTGCGAGTGTCGGTACCGTCTGCCGCTCGATAGTCACCGGAGAGAATTCCATCAAGTTTATCGGAAAGTTTTAATTGCTCCGCCGAGGGCTTTCCACGTGTGATATCCAGGCTTAACTCGTGTTGACAGATCTTGTTGTAGTGAGCGCTTAATTCTTTTTCCCACTCGATCAATTGTTCCTGTGTGGCGGATTCGATATGCACTTGAATTCCCCTGGCTGGTAATGTGAGTTGGCGAGCTTATCAGCCTTAGGTCGCTTTCGTCAGCAGGAAATCACACATGATTATTAGTTTCTCTTGAATCTATTGGGTGGAATTTATCCTGGATACGCTAGATTTTTGAGGTGTCATGTCGTTCATTAGTTCGGCGGTGGTGTTGGGATCTGGGCGTCTGATTATTGGCTGGCTAGAGAGCGGAAGTCCTGGGCATAGTCGCGCAGAGTTTTGCTTAGATGACGGCGTTGTGTGGGGCTGGTACTGGATAGAATTTGTTCTCCCAGTTCGCGAGCTTGGGTTTTGCGCTGCTCTTGCGCCTTGCGATATTCGTCGGACCAAAGTTGGTCTGGGTTTTCCAGCAGACCGCGCAACTGTTGTTGGTATCCATCAGGCTTCTGTCGGAGAAGCTCAATGGCATGTTGCTGCCAAATCATATGTTGTTCGTTACGTAAAACAGGGTTGTACTCTACCTGCTTTACCCAGGCTGCGATCAGCTGCTTTTGTTGCTCGGTTAAACTTCCCAGCCATCGCCTGCTCTCCCGGCGAATTTGCCGATCGCGGTGTCGTTGTATTTTCCAAGGCGAGCGCTGCCATTTTTCCAGTGTTTTCTGCTGCTTTTTGGCCAAGTTGTGTTGCAGGCGATCAATCTGTTGTGGCGTTAACTGCGCCACAATAGGAAGCATTAAGTTGAAGGCGTTGTTACTGGCGCTTTCGATGAAGTGGTACACCTCTTTTTCAACCGGAGCCAGCTGAGGATTCTCAAGTTGACCTTGATCTACTTTATCTGCCAGTTGGCTCAGGAAATCGGCATATTTTGGTAGCTGTGTTTGGCGGTGCCAGTGAAAGAAGCTGTTTAGAGCCCCTTGAAACTCCAGCTCTTGCTGGGAATTTAAGTCGACATAGTCACGAAGCTTCCAGCGTATCCAGTAATCAATGTTGTTATAGGCGAATTGAATGCTGGAGCAGCTGCTCAGTAAGCTCGCAACTACAAGGAGAATGATTAAACGCCATTTTTGTGTGGTGTAACTGCCCGGGGTTTGGGGCATTGATCCTTCCTGTAGGTATGATCGAGAGCAACTGATAGGGGTGCCTTAAGCATAGATTAAAAAGGTATACCCAATTCCAGTTTTGTTGTGACAGTAATGGGGTATCGGGTTGGCGAGCTAGTGGGCGTTTGAAAACAAAGCAGGACGATTAATGGCGTCAATTAACCGAGGCGAAGTACTGCTGGGCATAGACTGATTGATGGAGCTCGGTATTAATGTGAGAACTGGGTTCATATTTTGAGTGAGTCAGGTAGGAAGTATTATGGTTACCACGGTCATGGAGGCTGAGGCTCGTGAGGCGCCGGATAGGATTGCTGAACAGCTGCATTCCAATGCCAATATAATGTCCCATCTGGGAGAGCGGCTGCGCCAGAAGCCTCCTCGTTTTGTGATGATTGTGGGGAGGGGTTCTTCTGATCATGCGGGCGTCTTTGCCAAGTATCTGATAGAGATTGAAACTGGTACCCCTACTTTTGCTGCCGCACCGTCGGTCTCCAGTGTTTATGGTCGCAAATTAAAGCTCGATGAGGCCCTGGTTATCGTCATTTCCCAGTCTGGGAGAAGCCCAGATATTCTGACCCAGGCCCGCATGGCGAGAGAGCAGGGGGCTTATACAGTCGCTTTGCTTAACGATGAAGATGCGCCGATTAAAGATGTGGTTGACTTGGTAATACCCCTAAAGGCTGGCCCGGAAAAAGCGGTTGCAGCTACAAAAAGTTATCTAGCGACCCTATCTGCGATACTGCAGATGGTCGCCAATTGGACGCAGGACCCCGCTCTTTGTAGTGCTCTGGAAAAGTTGCCGGAAACTTTGAGATCTGCGGTGCGGGCAGAAATTCAATTGCGCCCGGAAAACCTGGCCTCGGTACAAAATCTGGTAGTTTTGGGGCGGGGTCCCGGTTATGGGATTACCCGGGAACTGGCGCTGAAGTTAAAAGAAGTCTGCAATATCCATGCGGAGTCCTATTCCAGTGCGGAATTCTTGCATGGCCCCGTTACGCTGGTGGAAGGGAAATTGACAGTGGTGAATGTTCCAATCGAGGATGAGTCATTCCCCACACACAGCCAGCAGATCGATGAAATTCGACGGCGTGGGGCGGCTCTGATTAATTTGCATGTGCCGAGTAAGGGGGTTCACCCGAGGGTGGCTCCACTCGCGCTGTTGCAGCGTTTTTATATCGATGTGGCCCACGTGGCGGTAAGTCGGGGGATTAATCCCGATGAGCCGGCGGGTTTAAAGAAAGTTACTCAGACAGTCTGAATAAAACAGAAAATAATATTTGGGAGGGGGAAGTGGGGGTTATCCTGATTGCTGAAAAGCTATTTGATGGCGAGCGCATACTTGCAGATGTTGCTATCACCATTGGAGATAGCGGACTGATTTCCGCAGTGGGTGGGGGTGTGAGTTCCGATGCTGAGCGCTTACCGGGTTTGTTGGTGCCGGGCTTTATTGATATCCAGGTCAATGGTGGTGGTGGTGTACTGTTTAATCAGGAGCCCTCAGTTAATGCGCTTCAGAAAATAAGCGAAGCCCATAGTCAGTTTGGTACCAGTGTTTTCCTGCCCACCTTGATTACGGATAGCTTTCCAGTGATGCAGCGGGCAGCCGATGCGGTAAGTGGGGCCTTGTCCAGCGGTGTTCCGGGTGTGATTGGAGTACATTTTGAGGGGCCGCATTTAAGTGAGGCCAAAAAGGGTACCCATGAAGGAGGGTTTATCCGCTCTTTGAGTCATGAGGAGCTCTCCCTCTACGCCCGGGAAGACCTGGGAATCCGCTTGGTCACTCTGGCGCCAGAATGTGTATCGGTATCCGATATCCGAAAGTTGGTTTCCCTGGGGGTTCATGTTTGTCTCGGCCATTCGAATGCGAGTGCTGAAATTGTTGAAGCTGCGTTGGATGCTGGAGCGACAGGATTTACCCACTTATACAATGCAATGTCCCCGTTTCATTCGCGTGAGCCGGGTATGGTGGGGGCAGCCCTGATCCGGGATGACGCCTGGTGTGGATTAATTGCCGATGGCCACCATGTCAGTACCGGCGCTATGGCGTTAGCTTTGAAAGCAAAACCTCGCGGTAAGTTGTTACTGGTAACCGATGCAATGTCGCTAGTGGGCAGTGATGCCACCAGTTTTCCCCTATTTGATCGAGTGGTTACACGAGAAGGGGATAAACTGACCTCCAGTACCGGAGAATTAGCGGGTTCTCACTTAGATATGATCGGTGCGGTTAAAAATATCCGCGACTGGTGTGGGATTGAATTGCCGGAAGCGCTGCGCATGGCAAGTTTGTATCCGGCGCAGTTCCTTGGTCTGGGAGCAGGTGTAATCACTGAAGGGGCCCGAGCGGATATGGTTTTATTAGGTGAGGATCTGCAAGTGAATAGGACCTGGAGCCTGGGGCGTGAAATTTATCGACGAAATTAACTTTCCAGATCTCTCTTAAGCTGAAGGGGTTATTTGGGCGCGGGGCCAGTGGATTGTCGAATAATTAACTCGGGGGTGAAGCTACGGTATGTTTCACTCTCTTGCCCAGAACCATTGAGTTCTTTTGAACTTTTACACTGAATTTTCTCAAGCAGTAATTCTGCTGCCGAACGGGCGATTTCCTGGTTGGGTTGGTGTGCGGTTGTAAGTTTGGGCCAGGTTTGTCGAGAAAATGGGCTGTCTTCAAATCCTGCGATAGAGACTTGCCCGGGAACATCAATCTTTAACATACGGGCGGCAAATAGAGCGCCCGCTGCGATTTCGTCATTAGCGGCAAATATTGCTGAGGGAGGTTTGTCGCTGTCGAGGATCTTTCTCGCATTGATCTCGCCCGATTCAAATGAATATTTCCCTTCAACAATCAAATGTCGGTCTACTGCTATTCCTGCATCTTCGAGTGCCTGGCTGTATCCATTTTGGCGCCCCAATGTGGAAAGGTGCTCCTCGCCTCCGCTTAAATAAGCGATACGCTTGTGCCCGAGTGAAAGTAGGTGCTGGGTAATATTGTAGGCGGCCTGGCGGTCGTCAATCTGTATAGACTTTCCCTTTGCTTTCTCTGTATTGGTGGAGGAAATAATTCGCACAAATTCCACATTCATGGATTGGAGCGTATCGATAAAAGAAGGTGACTCTGAAAAAGGGGGGGTCAGGACCAATCCGGCTACTTTGCCGTGCTCGACAAGTTTATTTAGGTCGTTGTGGATAACTGGAGATTTCGAATTGCAAGGATGGATAAGTAGCTCATACCCTTTTGCTCTGCAGGCTTCCAATATGCCGTTTTGCATATCGATAACGTAGTGGGCATTAGGGTTGTCATAAATAAATGCGATGGAATAGGAGTGTGTCCCCGCCAGATTCCGCGCTGCCAGACTGGGTGTGTAGTTCAGGCTTTTGACTGCGTCGAGCACTTTTTGCCGAGTGGCTGCGCGTACAGAGGGCTCATTATTGATCACCCTGGACACTGTTTTGATAGATACGCCGGCGCGCTCGGCAACATCGTTAATTGTGACTTTCATGCATCAACTAGTTCTATCTGAGCCTTGGCCTTGCTGGCATCGACAAGTAAGTATTGCTGGAAGGTGGGATTTTAACAGTTATGAGTCTGCAATTAGCTTATGGGGTGCGCCTCCTTTCTTAATTTGTGGGTAATTTGTAGTTTTTTATCCCAATTCTTTGAGACTCCCAGACCTTATCATTTGTCTGTAAAAATCCTACACCTAAGTGAGGCCAACCTTTCACTTTGTGACTGAATGAAGTCATTAAGTTTCCCAGTATTAAAGAAAATGATGGCTTTTACGCCAAATACTTCCTATCTGCCTGTCCCCCTGGTCAACATCTTCAATCACTATTTGAAGCCTCTTGAAGTTTTTTGTAGTTTTACTACATAATGCGCATCAATAAGATTGAGTGGCTACAGATTGGGTGAATTACTCAAGCCGGGCGTCCAAAGTCTCTACCACCTCAGTGGGGAGGAGGTTCCGGCATTGTTGGATCACTAACATTCAGCTCTAAGAGCGGGAAGAGGTTCGGAAGTGAGATTTCTACCCGATAACAGGATTTCCCATGAGTCTCCATAAGCAGTCTTGCCGTGGGCTGAAAGGTTGTCCGCTGGAATAATTGGGTTTCCAGCGATCTGATAAAAGCAACTTTGTTCCTCCTGCTTCAGGTTTACGATTGGGCAATAGGACATTGATGGCACTACAACCAAAGGGTTGCAGTGGGAGCCATTCCGCCGAAAGGCGCTCCACGGAAAGATAATCACAGGTGGCTGATGCCACTGAAATGTGACCCTGGTGGTTTTTGTAACTAGAGACCACCTCAACAGAGTTATTACGGAATAGTCATGGTTCACAGCAAGCTTCAGACCGTTACCGGACGCATCATTAAGCGCAGCGAAGAAACTCGTGCAGAGTACCTGGCGCAGGTTGAGAAAGCGCATATTGAAGGGCGGGCAGCGGCACATGTGTCTTGCGGAAACTTGGCCCACGCAATAGCCGCATCTCCGGAAGGTGATAAGCAGTTGATCGCCTCTGGGCGGGGGCCGAACCTAGGTATCGTCAACGCATACAACGATATGTTGTCCGCTCATCAGCCTTATGGTGCCTACCCTGCTCAATTGAAAGAGGCAGCTGCGCGCAATGGCGCAACGGCCCAGGTTGCCGGTGGCGTACCGGCAATGTGCGATGGGGTGACTCAAGGGCGTGCAGGGATGGAACTCAGCCTGTTTTCGCGGGATGTGATTGCCATGTCCACAGCAATCGCGCTTTCGCATGATGTTTTCGAAGGAGCCATATTCCTGGGTATCTGCGACAAAATTGTCCCCGGCCTGGTTATTGGTGCTCTCTCTTTTGGCCACTTGCCTTCAATTTTTGTACCTGCGGGTCCAATGCCCACAGGCCTGTCCAATGCGGAAAAAGTCCGGGTTCGCCAGTTGTATGCTGAAGGTAAAGTAGGGCGGTCTGAACTATTGGAAGCCGAGAGTGCTTCCTACCACAGTGCCGGCACCTGCACCTTTTACGGCACTGCCAACAGTAACCAGATGTTGGTAGAAATTATGGGACTGCAATTGCCCGGCAGTTCCTTCGTAAACCCCGGTACTGATTTGCGCTCGGCATTAAATGAAGCTGCCGTGGCGCAATTGGTAAAAATTACTGAACCGAGCCAGCACACTTCGGTGGCTAAAATTCTCACCGAAAAAGCATTTGTCAACGGAGTGGTGGGATTGCTCGCTACCGGCGGATCCACAAACCACACATTGCACCTTATTGCGATGGCGCGTGCAGCAGGTATTCAGTTGACTTGGCAGGATATGGCCGACCTCTCTGAAGTGGTGCCGCTGCTTTGTCATGTGTACCCGAACGGCACTGCGGATATCAACCACTTTGCCGCAGCCGGCGGTATGCAGTTCCTGATTCGCGAACTCCGCTCCGCTGGCCTTTTACACGATGATGTGCACACGGTACTCGGTAATTCCGGTCTCGAACCCTACTGTGAAGACCCCTTCCTCAACAGTGATGTTGGCGGTGTGGTTTGGAAACCCACTCCAGAAGAGAGCGGTGATACGACGGTCATTCGTCCAGCCACTGACCCTTTCTCCCAGCATGGTGGTTTGCAGTTGCTCGAAGGAAACCTTGGGCGCAGTGTAATCAAAGTCTCTGCGGTTAAATCTGAGCATCTCAAGGTGAAGGCGCCTGCCATTGTCCTGGATAACCAGGACGACCTGCTCAAGCGATTCAAAGCCGGTGAGCTAGAGCGTGACTTTGTCGCTGTAGTGAGATTCCAGGGGCCTCGCGCCAATGGTATGCCTGAACTGCACAAGCTGACACCGACGCTGGGGGTGCTGCAGGATCGTGGCTTTAAAGTGGCATTAGTCACCGATGGGCGTATGTCCGGCGCTTCCGGGAAAGTCCCAGCGGCCATTCATATGTCACCGGAAGCCGTAGAAGGCGGTGCAATTGCCAAGGTGCAAGAGGGTGACATGATTGAACTCGACTCAGAGGCTGGTGTTTTACGCGTACTGGTAGATGAAGCTGAATTTAATGCCCGCCAGCCGGCCCAGTGTGACCTGTCTGAAAGTGCCCGTGGTACCGGCCGTGAACTATTCGCTAATATGCGCGGGCTTGCCAGTGGTGCAGAGACCGGTGCAAGTATTCTTTATTGATTATTACGGAGCCAAACAGGCTCCGAGACAAGAACGATCTCAGAGCAAAATTTATGATTAACCCTTTTGATATGGTGTTATTTGGTGGAGGCGGAGACCTTGCACTGCGCAAGTTACTACCGGCACTTTACCGAGCATTTAGAGAGGGCAGCTTGGTTGAGGGCTGTCGCATCCTTCCGGTGTGTCGCCGCCAGTCAGATGTTGATCAATATATCGATACAGCCCACCAGGCACTGCAAAAATATCTCCGTGAGGGTGAGTACAGTGCTTCGAGCTGGGACCAATTTAGCCAATTACTTTGTCCGATCGCACTGGATATCGCCGTACCGGATAGCCAGTGGGATCACCTGGCAGAAATTCTCGGTTCCGACTCAGAGCGGGTTCGTATTTTCTATTTGGCAATACCGCCCGCAGTATTTGGTCCCTGTTGTGAAAACCTCTCAGTAAAAGGCCTTATTACTGGAAATTCCAGAGTCGTAGTGGAAAAGCCACTGGGCTATAACGCCCAAACCTCTGATGAAATTAACAGTAAAATTGCCAGTTACTTCCCGGAAGATAGTATCTTCCGTATCGATCACTACCTGGGTAAAGAAACTGTCCAAAACCTTCTTGCACTGCGTTTTAGCAATGTATTGTTTGAGCATCTTTGGGATGCAAAAACCATTGATCATATCCAGATCAGTATTTCAGAAACCGTAGGCCTGGAAGGGCGTGCAGGTTTTTATGATGAAACTGGTGCTATGCGGGATATGGTGCAAAACCATCTGCTGCAACTGCTGTGCCTTATCGCCATGGAATCTCCCAACAGTATGTCGGCGAAGAATATCCGTGCAGAAAAAATTAAGGTGCTTGAGGCTTTGCGCCCGCTTACCGGAAACTTGGTCGATAAAAACGTTGTGCGTGGCCAGTATATAGCTGGGCAAATCAATGGCAATGATGTTCCTGGTTACCTCGATGAGCTCGACGGTGGAACCAGTTCAACCGAAACCTTCGTTGCCATTCGAGCGCATATCGATAGTTGGCGTTGGGCAGGGGTGCCGTTTTACTTGCGTACTGGTAAACGCATGGAAAAGCGCTGTGCCGAAATTGTAGTGCAGTACAAAAATGTTTCTCATCATGTGTACGATGAGTCAGCCGGAAAGATTGTTCCCAACCGTTTGGTTATTCGCTTACAGCCAGAAGAAAGTATCAAACTGGTTTTGATGGCGAAGAAAATGGACAGTCTCACCACCGAGTTGCAACCGGCTGAATTGAATTTAACCCTTTCTGATACTTACGACAGCTTCCGCAGCGACGCTTATAAGCGCCTGATGTTGGATGCTGCAGCAAATAATCCCGCGCTCTTTATCCACCGTGACGAAGTTGCCGCTGCCTGGGCGTGGGTGGATCCAATTATTGAGCATTGGCGCGAAACGGCTAATCAGCCGCAGCCCTATCCTGCAGGTAGCTGGGGGCCAGAAGAGGCAGAAAAACTGCTGTCACGCAGTGATCGTCATTGGTTTAACGCGCAGTAATAATCTGGAAAGCCGGCACAGCTATTAATTTTACCGCGCTGGTTTCCACTAAGAGAAATGGAAGAATCCATGGCTGAAGAAAAATTTTTCCAAGATCGCGAGCGTCTGGTGCAGGCTCTAGCCCACGATTGTGCTTGCGAACTGCAAAAAGGCATTAAAGAAAATAATCACGCAAGTTTCCTGGTATCTGGCGGCAGTACGCCGGAACCAGTATATCGCGAGCTATCCAAACGCCCGCTTCCGTGGTCACAAATTACAGCGGCTCTCGTTGATGAGCGCTGGGTAGAAAAAACCGAAAGCGGTAGTAACGCAGCTTTTATTGAAAAGTCGCTCTTACAGAACTTTGGAGCTGAAGCCAATTTCCTGGGTATGAAAAACTCACATGCAACAGCCTCTGAAGGTGAAGAAGCCTGTGAGCGCGCATATTGTGAGTTACAGAAACCGTTTGATGTTTGTCTGCTGGGTATGGGCAGTGACGGCCACACCGCATCACTATTCCCCCATGCACAGGGCTTACAGGATGCACTAAATCCTGAATCACAGAAGTTGTGCAAGGCAATTACTGCTAATCAAAGTGAAGTTACTGGCTCCAATACCGAGCGTATGACTTTGACTCTGAGTGCAATTTTGCAAGCGCGCAATATCAAGTTATTGATCACTGGCGAAGAGAAGCTAAAAGTTTATCGCGAGGCGTTGCTCGGCAGTGATGAGTTAGAAATGCCGGTGCGCAGTATTCTTAAGCAGGGGCTGAAACCAGTCACTGTTTACTGGGCGCCTTAACGAAAGATTTGGAATTATCTGATGCAGAAAAATATCGCCGAGATTTTGCAGGTAGCTGGCGTTGTCCCAGTACTGGTTGTAGATAAAGTTGAAGATGCCCTCCCTCTTGCCGGCGCTTTGATTGAAGGTGGCCTGAAAGTACTTGAGGTAACCCTGCGCACTGAGGCAGCCCTGGAAGTTGTTGAACAAATTGCAAAACACCTGCCGGAAGCCCATGTGGGAACTGGCACGGTGCTCAATGGTGATGATCTGCGTCGCTCTATCGAAGCCGGCGCCAGCTTTATGGTGAGCCCCGGCGCAACCGACCGTTTACTGGATGCTGCTGAAGGCAGTGAAGTACCGCTGCTGCCCGGTGCTGCCAGTGTTTCAGAAGTGATGCGCCTCTACGAGCGTGGTTATCGCTACCAGAAATTTTTCCCAGCCCAGGCGGCAGGGGGAGTGCCTATGCTGAAATCCATTGGCGGTCCGCTACAGGACGTTCGCTTTTGTCCCACCGGTGGTATAGGGCCTCAAAATGCCTCGGACTTTCTGGCTCTGAACAATGTGGTCTGTGTCGGTGGTTCCTGGATGGCGAGCAGCACTCTGGTTCGTGAAAAGAACTGGGCAGAGATTACTCGTCTGGCAAAACAAGCTGCGGAATTGAAATAACACACACTCGGTATGGTGCACTCGCAAGCGGGTGCCACTTGAAAAACCAGAAGCATATAAAGAGGGTAAAGCGAGATGAAAATTAAAATTGCCATTAATGGTTACGGTCGTATCGGTAGAAATGTCACCCGAGCTATCTATGAATCAGGCTACAGCGATCGTGTTCAATTGGTCGCGATTAATGATCTCGCTCCGGTAGCTTCTAATGCTCACCTTACTCGCTTCGATACTATTCACGGTCGCTTTGGTACAGACGTCAAAGTCGATGGTGATTCTCTGGTTATTGGTGGTGATCGAGTTCAGGTTTGCCAGGAGCGCGACCCTTCCAAATTGCCTTGGAAGCAATTGGGTGTGGATTTAGTCCTGGAGTGTACAGGCCGCTTTACCGATCGCGCTTCCGCTTCTGCCCATATTGAAGCCGGTGCCGCTGCAGTGCTGATTTCTGCACCCTCAAAAGATGCGGATCTCACAGTTGTTTACGGTGTAAACGACAGCAATCTCACTGCGGATCACCGTGTGGTATCCAATGCATCCTGCACTACCAACTGTCTGGCACCTGTAGCTCAAGCACTGCATCGTGAATTGGGTATTGAGCGCGGCTTTATGACCACCGTGCACGCCTATACCAACGACCAAAATACCCAAGATGCGGTGCACGCAGATATTTATCGTGCCCGTGCGGCGGCGGATAATATGATCCCTACCAAAACAGGTGCGGCTGCAGCGGTTGGTTTGGTATTGCCTGAGTTAAAAGGTCGCCTCGATGGTATGGCCGTCCGTGTACCGGTAAGCAATGTGTCTCTAGTGGACTGCCAGTTTATTGCCGGCCGTGACACCACCGCCGAAGAAGTTAACCGCATTATGCAGGAAGCTGCTCAGGCCAGTGGTGGTGTACTGACTTACTGCGATCAGCCCTTGGTATCTGTGGACTTCAATCACACCAGTGCCTCCAGTCACTTTGATGCGAATCACACCCGTGTGAATGGTAACTTGGTGAAGGTCATGGCCTGGTACGATAACGAGTGGGGCTTCTCCCACCGTATGTTGGATACCAGTCTGGCAATGGCTGAGTCACTTCAGTTGAAGCAGCCTGTTGCTGAATCCGCCTGATCCCCCCTCATTTACCATATTTTGGTAATTCAATTACTGAGGGCCATTAAATGGACATAGAATTCCTGTTTGATAGCCCTCTGAACCTCCTTCTCAAATTATTAGATGACGGGATCTTATGATTCGCCATACAAAAATCGTAGCAACCTTAGGCCCGGGTACGGACAAGCCTCGCGTAATTGATGAAATGATTCGCGCTGGGGTGAACGTTGTACGTCTGAACTTTTCTCACGGATCGGCGGAGGATCACCGACGCCGCGTTACAGAGGTGCGCAATGCCGCCGAAGCGCAGGGAAAAATTGTTGCGGTTTTGGGGGACTTGCAGGGGCCCAAAATCCGCATTGCCCGTTTTGCCAAGGGCAGTGTACAGCTTGAAAACAATGACGAATTTACCCTCGACCTGGATTGCCCGGTTGAAGGGGGAGATGAGCACCGCGTTGGAGTGGATTATCCAAGCCTGATCAGCGACTGCCAGTCCGGCAATATCCTGCTGTTGGATGACGGCAAGATTCGCCTTGAAGTAACGGGCACTACGCCAAGCAAGCTCTATTGCCGGGTTTTACAGGGCGGTAAGCTGTCGAATAACAAGGGCATCAACTTGTTGGGCGGCGGCCTGTCTGCACCGGCTCTGACAGAAAAAGACTACCGGGATATCAAGCTGGCAGCAGATCTCGAAGTGGATTTCCTCGCGGTCAGTTTTCCGCGCTGTGCAGAAGATCTGGATACGGCTCGCAAAGCCATGGCAGAGGCTGGTAGCCAAGCAGCGATTGTCGCCAAAGTTGAAAGGGCCGAAGCTGTTGCCGATGATGAGCAAATGGACAGCCTAATCCTGGCTTCCGATGCGATTATGGTAGCTAGAGGTGACCTGGGGGTAGAGATCGGTGATCCCGCTCTGGTCGGGGTGCAGAAAAAACTGATCAACCGCGCAAATGCTCTCAATCGTGCCGTAATCACTGCAACACAAATGATGGAGTCGATGATTACCAGCCCGACTCCCACCCGTGCTGAGGTGATGGATGTTGCCAATGCGGTGCTGGACGGTACCGATGCAGTTATGCTGTCGGCGGAAACAGCTGCAGGCGATTACCCGGTTGCCGCTGTGGAATCTATGAGTGAAGTGATTATCGGCGCTGAACAGTATTTGGGCAGTGTTCCCTACACTGCAGAGGACCACGGTTCTTCAGCTTTAATCGATACTGTAATTGCCCAGGCGGCGATTGATGTTGCAACGCGCGTGGAGAATCTCTGTGCTGTAGCCGCACTGACCGAGTCTGGCCGCACACCGAGAATGATGTCCCGTGCAAATACTCGCTTGCCGATCTATGCACTGACCCGGCACCCTAAGATCGCGCGCCAGCTGATGCTGTTAAGGGGAGTAGAGACAGTGAGCTTTGATCCGGCTTCAGTTCCCCTGGGACATTTAACTGAAGCGGTTATCGAGGTATTAAGCTCTAGAATCGATTTGCAGAAAGGGCAGCGGGTACTAATTACCCAGGGGGAGCGCCTCAATATGGGTGGGCATACCAACTCCATGCGGATCAAAGAGATCGAATAGGCTTTCTGAAAAAAGGCCCGGGCACCTGATAATGAGGTTACTGGGCCTACTTCAACCCATACGCGCTTTATTTGCAGTTAACGCTATTTTCCAGCTATTCATATTTGCTGATTTTCCCCTTTCCCTCAGTCTGTAACTGAATTATTTTGTGATAAGTGTCACAAATTTAAAAATTCAATTTCACGGTCCGCCAAACGCTATCTAATTAGATACTTTTATCAATAACGGAATATTGATACTCGCTGTTGGGAAATTATCCAATTACTGTAATCAACTGGACAATAATTGTTCATAGAAATTGTATTGCGGGATATTTTTCTAATACGCAGGTACTATATTTATTTGATTATCAAAAATTAATCGATGATAGTTTTGATCTAATTTTTCATTACTGAAGTTTTGATCACTGTTCCCGAAAGCTTCGCGACTCAGCTTAACACTTGCTATCTACCGTATTTACCTAATTTGCGGTAACCTCGCGAAGTAGATCTCAGCCCTATGTTTTATTCGGCGCCACCTGGGTTCTTAACCTCTTTAGATTGACAACGAAGATAAGAACCTAATCGTTAGTATTCTTCTAGCACGGTAGCCCTTAAGCTCCCTTTTTTGGATAGAGAATGTTCTTCTCAGCGGCTTCGTTGTGTAATGGCGTGGTATTGGCTGGTCTTTCAATTTCGATTTTAATCGACGCCGACAAAGCCCGGAGGAATTATCAGTTGAAGTCACGCTGGTTTCAGCTTAAGGGCATTTTGTTCGAAAAATAGACGGAATCGAAAGCTTACCGGAGTTCTTTGGGGCTTCCCTAATGTTCGCGGGTGAGAGTTAACTGAATTAGGTCCCGACTAGGTCCAGATAGGCGTAAGTGTTTAAAGGATTATCATGCAGCTACGTGTTGAAAATAAGCAAGGCATCCAGTACGAAGTGAGAGTAGGGTGGACGTACCCGCTGGGGATTCCGATGCAGGTCGATGCCGGCCACTTGCTTTCGATGTTCGACGATGCGGTTATTGAGAAAATTTACCAGCACTTTTTCAGCCTGGGAGGTAGCTCCTGCAATTTGCTCAGTACCAGTATTCAAGTGGGTACCTCGGGCACAATCTTCCTGGGGCCCCTATCTGAGCCGCCCGGCCATTTGTCCTCTTCTGAACGAGAGATTTATCGCGCTTTAATCCAGAATCGACTGATTATTGAAGAAGCGCCAACAGCAGCTACCGTAATTGCTGACAAACAGGCTGAGTTGATTGCCAAGATTCGTATCGGCCTACAGCAAATTATTGCCCAGGAGAGGGCAGAGGCGGCCCAAATCCAGCAGCAGCATGAGAAGCGCTCAACGCTGGAAAAAGTGGGTGCCTATATTGAAAGTGGCGCGACCGGTTTTGGCAATGCCGCCTGGGGCTTGGCGGTATGGACAAAAGATGTGCTTGAAGTGGCACAAATGCTTAATCCCATGCGCCAGTCTCAAAGGCTGGGTGTTGCCACAGCAAATTACTTCTGGAATGACAAAAGCTTTACAGAATCTGGCCAAGAATACGTCACAGACTTACAAAAGGAAGTGGTGGATGTACTCGGTTTTGACCCTTCAAAGATCACGAAACAGCAACTGGATTTGGCATTCGACGTTGCTCAAATTATTTACGATGATCCGGCCTTGCGCGAGATTATTTTCCGCTTTGCCCAGGATTATGTAAAAGCACAACACAGCCTGGAAATTACCGAAATAGCCGGTGGTGGTGCCTTTGAAATTATCCTCACTATCGTCCTAGCGGCGATTACTGGAGGCGTAGGCGCCGCTGTAGCTATGGCCAAAAATGCACGCTTGCTGAAGTCCTTTAAAAATGTCGGCGAGCTGATGTTGGACTGGGCCAAACTGAAGAAGCAGCAACAGTTAGTTTCCAAGAAAAAGGGTGGCAACGCTAAGGGAGGAGAAGGCGCTAACTTCTCCGATTTGAGTTCCTCTGAAGCGGCGGCACCCACCAGTTCTAGTGGTACATCTTCAAGCAGCTCTAGCACAAGTAACTCGGGCAATAGTTCAGCTTCAAACTCCAGCCAAAGCAGCAGTAACTCCAATAGTGATTCAAATGGAGCAGAGAATAACCAAGCGAACAATACTGACGAGCCCGATAATACCACTGAAGCAACGGGGCAGACCCCGGAAGGTGATGAGGCGCAATGTGAAGCGAATACCTGTTTCGGCGGTGAGCCAGTCAACTTAAAAACGGGGGAAGAGAACCTCTCCTTGGTAGATACGGTACTGGATGGCCCATTGCCGTTGACCTTAACCCGTACGTATCGCAGTAGTAACAGTAATGACTTTGGCTTGGGCCATGGTTGGACTTATACATTAAGTGAGCACTTACTCTGGCGTCCAGGCAAAGCGGTACAGTTTTACGATGCAGAAGGCCGGGTAATTAGTTTGCCTGCGCCAGGTAATAGTGGCCGAAGCCACAATGTGGTGGAAAAGTTATCGCTGACTCGCATCAATGATGAGCACTGGGTTGTAACTCCTTACGGTGTTCTAAATGGTATTCAGAAACACTTTAAGGCTACGGGTAATAATGCTGCCTTAAAGTTGTCCGAGATTCGCGATGGCTATGGTAACTATTACCTCTTCCACTATATCGATGAGCGTCTGATTTGTATCGAGAGCAGCCTTGGTGAAGCTCTGCATATCAGCCCGCCCGAAGGGCAGTCGAATAGTCTGCGCATTGGCGAACTGAAGAAAGAAACTCGCGATGGTCGCATTAAAATACTGGCTAAGTACGAATACAGTGATGAAGGCGATCTGATAAAAGCCACCGATGCGGATGGCTACAGTGAGCAATATGAATATCATCAGCATATTATTTCGAAGCGTACTTTAAAAACCGGTTACCGCTTCTACTTTGAATGGGATAGAGAGGGCCCTTCTGCCCGCTGTGTACGCCAATGGGGCGATTCTATTGATGGGCAGGCCACCTACAACTACGAGTTTGACTGGGATGAGGATGGTCACGGGGTTACCGTTACGGATACCCGTGGCGGACAGGAACGTTACCGCTTTAACGATCGAGCCCTACCGATTTATCACCGCGCCCCTGAAGGCGGAGAGACCCTCTACAGCTACAACGAGCTGGGCCAAGTTACCAAAGTACAATTGCCCAGCGATGATGGCAGTCGGCGTGAGGAGTTCTATAAATATGATGACCAGGGTCGCCTGATACAAAAGACCGATGCCGCCGGCAATAGCCACCGCATCGAATACAATAGTGAAGGCCTGCCAGCCAAAGTTACTGACCCCAGTGGTAACACCTGGCAACGTGAATACAACAAGAAAGGCCAGATCGTCACGACCAAAGACCCTCTTGGCAGTAGCACCCGATATAGCTATAACCCGGTAGGATTGATCGGCAGTGTTACCGATCCCTTGGGCAACGCCACCCGCTATCTATGGAACCCCGAAGGCAAGTTGGCAGCGGTCAAAGACCCCATGGGCCGCACTCAGCACTACCGCTACGATGGTGCCCGCCGTCTGGAAGAAGTGCAGCATGCCCCAGGCCAAATTACTCGCTATGAATACGACGCCCAAGACCGTATCCACGCGGTCATTACCCCGGATGGTGCCCGCACTCAATACAGCTACAACCCCCAAGGATTGCTCGCGGAAATTACTGACTCCGAAGGCCGTAGCACTTGTTACGCTTATGATGGTCTCAGCCAGGTTAAAACACGCACCAACCCGGATGGTAGCCGCCTGGAATACCACTATGATGGTGAGCGCAACTTAATCGGCCTCACCAATGAAAATGGTGAGCGGTACCAGCTGAAATACGACCTCAATGAACGCCTGATTGAAGAAGTGGGCTTCGACGGACGCGTGACTCGCTATGCGTATAACAACGCTGGGCACCTGATTAGTTCCAGGGCAGTCACTGATGCTGATACCGGCAAGGGTATTGATACCATCTTCGAGCGCGACCCCTTTGGCCGCCTGTTGGAAGAAGTCACCCCTGATGGTGCAACCAATTTCCGCTACAACCGCAGTGGCCAGCTGATCGAAGCGGAAAATACCCATCGCAAACTACGTTGGGAATATGATGCCAACGGCCGTGTAACTGCGGATTGGCAGGGCAAAGATAAACTTACCCATAACTACGATGCCGCAGGCAACCGCATCGCCACGACCTTGCCCGATGGTGAAGTCCTCAGCTTCGCCTTCAACCCCGCAGGCCAATTCCAAAGCCTGCACCGTCGGCCGGCAGGCAGCAACTTTGATCAGCTGATTACCTGTATTAATCACGATGAGCAGGGTAGAGAGAGTCAGCGCCAGCACGGCAATGGGCTGGAGAGCCAGCGAGATTATGATCCTCAGGGGCGCCTGCAAAAACTGTGTCTGGGTAAAGTCAGCGGTCCGGTATCAGATCCAACCCTAAGTACAAACTCAATTCTGGAGCGTAGCTACCAGTACAATAAAGCTGGTCAGATTGCCAAAATCGAGGACAGTCTCCGTGGTACGCGTAGCTACCACTACGATGCCCTGGATCGTCTAACCCAGGTTGATGGCCCCAACCCAGAGTATTTTGTGCACGACCCTGCACACAATATTCTTGCTGCCGCTAATTCGAGAGATGAAGCCAAACAGCAGGCCAATGCTACTCAGGTTAAAGGCAACCGGCTAGCTTTCCGTGGAGATATCCACTACCGCTACGATATCTACGGCAACCGTATCGCAGAGCTGCGTGGTAAAGGGCAGAAGCTACAGACCCGCTACCACTACAATGCTCGTCAACAGTTGGTGCGGATTGAAAAACTCAAACTAGAAGAAGGTGCTGAACAGCTTCAGCAAGAGATTCATTACCTATACGACCCTTTAGGGCGTCGCATTGGTAAAGCCACTAATAGCGAACAAGCTAGCTTCCTCTGGGATGGGGATGTCCTGCTTCGCGAAAACAAAATCGATATCCACACCCAACAAGATCTGAACACTCGGACATACTATTTCGAGCCGGGGACTTTCAAACCGTGTGCACTGAAACAAGATGAGCAAGTTTACCATTACCACCTGGATCATCTGGGAACGCCTGATATTCTTACCAATCCGGAAGGTGAAGTGGTATGGAGTGTTGCCTACAAGAGCTATGGCAGCATCGCCTTAGCCCATGAAAATCAGATAGAGCAGCCTATTCGCTTTCAGGGACAGTACTTCGATGAAGAAACTGGACTGCACTACAATCGCTTTAGGTACTATGATCCAAAGATTGGGGAGTTTATTCAGCAGGACCCGATTGGACTATTGGGGGGCTCGAACAATTATCAATATGTACCAAACCCTTTGGGATGGATAGATCCTTTTGGGCTCTCATGTAAGGAAGATGCAGAGAAACTGAGAGTTAATATGTTAGAAGAAGGGCAAGATGTGCCAGATTTTGAACATGCAGCGCACCACATTGTGCAATCTAATTCAACTGATTCTATCTCAGAAGCTACTAGGAAGCATTTAGCAGACTCTGAAGTTGACATAAATAACCCTGCAAATGGTGTATTTCTTCCAACGGGTACTAGCGTAAAGGTTGCTGCTGGTACAGATAGCTTGCCCCATTCGAGAATGCATTCAGATGCCATTAGAAAGACTATTAATGAGCGAGTAACATCTAAAGTTGGTAAAAAAGAGATTACTAAAGAGCTTAGAATTATTGGTGCGGAGATGGAGAGTGGAACATTTAAACCATATAAAAAATATATTACTGATCCAAAGCAAATGGAATATTGGCATGAATAGCGAGAAATTTTAAAAATGTTTGCAGTGAATAAAGATTTGGTTGAGGTGTTTGATAATGGCGATGCTCAATATGGGGCAATTGACAAATCTTTAGCCTCCGACATCGCATACGAACAGTATTCGAAAGGGCCGATATATAATGTAACTCCATTTTTCAATGAGATAAATGAAGTTTCACTGGGGGAGATAGTCCAAAAGCCTGACAAGACATTAGGGGGAGAGTATAAGTATGGATTTAACAGTAAAAATCAGATTGTTTGCATAACGGAATATACAAGAACTCCTGGAGTTTATTACAAAACTTTCTACATTCGACGTTTAGATCTTACTGAAATTAGAAAATACAGTTGCTCAAATCGTGACTTTGAATTAAGTATAGTTTCCTTCCTGTATGAGAAGGATGGTCTGCCAGATAAGGTGGAGACTTATTCTGAGGCGGCAGCTATGCTGCAAGAGTTTCAATATAAAAGAGGTCAGGTTTCAGAGGTTTTAGTTAAGAAAAGGGGAAACTATACAAAGAAAGAATCGGTAAATCTTTATTGCTTTAACTATAATGAAGGAGATCTATCTTCAATAGTAAAAAAAGATTTAAATGGGGTTGAGTTAAAAGTTATAGAGATTGATGGTTATAGAAATAAATTTTATGAATCTGAAAAATTAATAAAATTACTATATGAATCTGTTGTTTCAAAGCTATACTCTTTGCCTAAGGAGGAGGCTATAGCTGTTGTTGGATTAATTGATGACTGTGCAGCGAAAGATTTCCCCGTGCCCCTTCTGGCTATTGGAACAGTAGATGATATTAATGATGGCGTTTTTGATGTCAATAGCTTTAGGTATTATGATATTGAAGCTCTAGATTTGAATACGCCTGAAATTAGCGATATATATTGCTTAGCTAATAAGAGTAAGCTATCTAGTGAAGGGCTACAGGTGATATATAAGAAGTTGGTAAAGCAACTGAAAAATACTAATTTCATAGGTTTGTCTACTGCTGAATCTGGAGTGTACTTCTTTTGTAAAGATGTCAGTGAGCTTTAGTTAAGCAACTTTTACTAGAGGAAGTTAGCTATTATTTAGGGAGTCTCTGAAAGTGTAGCTGATTCATGGCGAGTTGGATTGGTGTGGAATAAATGGTCGTATCGTAACAAAAAAATTAGATTTTCTTAAAGTGGCTCTGAACTTTTACCCCAGGTTAGGTTGTTATAAATTTTCGTGTGCTCTCCTAAGGAAACCCAAAATTGTATCATTAATCTCGGGCATGTAAAAAATGGAGACGGGTATGAGCAATGTTACTGCTTTCAGTTATAAGGCTTACTTGCTTTCAGAGCTTACTAGACATCCGTAGTTTGAAAAGAGCTTCTGATTGTGCTGCCGGGATCAAAGCTAATGTGATTTCTATTCGATTTTGTGATTAAGGGTGGTAAAATACTTAAGAAATTATATCTTAGCTTTAAAGCCTATTATTTAGGGCAAAAACTTGAAGGGCTATATCGAGGGATGGTGTTGAAATTATTGGGGTGTGGCAGATAGAAAGTATCAATAATCGCTTACTCCATGTACTCAGTTTTCCTTGGGTTCAAGACAGGTCCGCTATTTCACCTCCACTAATCCTAGTAACTAGGTCGAGTGTATTCGGTAATATTTCCTCGTTTTTTTTGGTTCAAGTTTCGGCCACCCCAGCCCTCATGTCTCAAAAAGTGATCCGGTTGGAAGGGCAGCTCCTTATGCCTATTTAAGTGTTCAACGCCGGCGAATGGTAGAAGCTCTTTGGTCTGATAGGCTAAGATTGCCTCATGAATATGTTGTTGAATTGAAGTGTGTTCAAGCTTTTAGGGCGTGTTTACCATATTGTCAGGGAAAGGATTTAGATCGATATAGGTCATGCATGCAGTATGCATTCTTTCATCCGATAGGATCTGGAACTTGAAACGGCCTTCCCAAAAATGACCGGTGAAATTGTCTTTGCGAGCAATAGATTAGTTTAAACAAAAAATAAAGTAGCTAAGATCTGTCAGACGATCTCACCTAGAGCAATGACTTCTTTTAATCTTACCAACTTATAATGCTCCTAAGATTCCCCTTGAAGGTAATGGAGGGCTAGATATAAGGTGTTAAATAGATTTTGCCAGCGCAGAATTACCTGGTTGTCTGAACATTTCATCGCAACGTCTTTATTGGTATTAAACACAAGGTAGTAGAGGTCAATCATTACTACATATACAGCAATATTAATGGAAAAATCGAAGTTAAGATGCAATCCACTTACGGCGATCCCCATAGTTTTCGCTAGACTCTATCTTGAGTGCGCCGGGAGGCTCTTAGTATACGGGAAGAAGTGTAGGAGTAATAAGGTGTAACTATTAATTACATTTGAGGGCTGCGGGGAATCGTGATTAGTCACCCGAGGCTATTTATTTAGATAGTATTTGATCGCCCATTTTATGTGATTTCAATATAGGTGAGCTTGAGGTTACAAGTTTAATAGATGGCCAAGGTAAGAAGGGGCGACTTGAAACTACTTCTAGTATTTTTCGATATTCTTCAACATAGTTATCAGGTGAGTAAGGTGTCTCCTGTCTTTCACTCACAGAAAAGTGTACCTTCTCTCTATAGATGAAAGAGTATCTTAATCGTGCTAATCTGAATCTTGGCTTTAATATATCAGGGAGTTATCTTTTGTTTTTAAAGGAGCTTTCCTGTCATATGGAAGTTTAGCTTCCCTTAAAGCGTATGGTCATAAAATTACATGGTTGTTGATATAGTCTTCGATAAAATTTTAACCTTTTATCCATATTTTAAAATGTGCGTAAAAAACCCCTTAATTTAAATGCTGGAATTTTATTAGGTGTTTGAGTGGTATTTATTTTGATAGTGCATGTTTTTTATTTGTTCTTATTATGATTTTGCTTAGATGTAGCTTTAGAGCTGGCGACTAAATGATAGCTGCTTCCATGTTATTTACTTCCATTGATCTAAATCTGTTTATCTGCAACCATTAAAGACAGTTAAGCCTAGCTTGAAGCGAAGAATCTAAAATTTATGGCCGAGCCTTGGTGTTGCAGTCAAAAATTGGTTCTATAACCTTTGAACGATAGGAAATATGATAAAAACTGTTCAATTTGGGAAAGTAATAATTCATAAAAAAGAACAAGCCAGTGGTAATGAGGCGATCCTTTACGCACATGGTTCATTTGGTAACGGCTCTTTTGGTAAGGCTGAATTGCCAGAGAATTTGGCTCTATACCTCTATCCATTTCATGGTTCGGCATCTTATGATCATGCAGTCAGGGGTTTGATAAAAACAGGTAAGCCTGCCAGTGAGGAAAATGGTAAAGAGAAATTTGGAACTTTAGAGTTTCTAAACATGGGGGGTCAGGAAAGGTTCACTCTCTAGCTGGTGGCGCGAGCGTTTATAATTATAATCTTTCATATAATGAAAAAAGTCCTAGTTATATGGATAATATAATAAGGCATGTCAGAGTGGTCTTCATGATTTGATTTTGGTTGAAGATGGGGCTCATATTCATTTGGATGATGTCCTAAAAGCCATTGATGCAAATAAGCTAGGTTATAACAAACTTCACTACACTGCCTGCCGATCGTCGAGCAGCGGAAATGATCTTAGCTCTCAAAAACAGTGGGGTTAATTTAGAGTAGAGTGTTCACTCTAGTTTAAAAGCTGTAGAATTTATAAAGGCCACTTACCTCCATGGCTACAGGAGGTAAGTGGCCTTTGTTATTTGTGATTGGCCTTTTTAATCAGGTGCTCTAATGATTGGGATATCTTTTTATTGTTAACCCCAGTTGGTGTGAGCTGTTTTTATGATGATGTATCATAAAAATATTGTCGTCCGCTTTATTGGAATAAAATTCGGTATTTTTTATTGGAATTTTACCTGTCAGTAATTTCAGGTTCCGAGAATTTTCATTCGCATTTTTAAGTGAGTTGCACCCTGTTTTTTCCGTGAAAAAAATTTCATATGTAACTAATTTCAGAGAAAAATGTATCTGTATTTTATTTTTTTGAGTTTATATTTTTTTTGGATTTGCATTTTTTTGTTGAACGTTACGCCTTATTAAAGAGTTTGATGTCATTATCATCAATTTAAGAATTGGTGCTATTGACAAAAGTTTATGGAAGCGTGGAAAGTTGGCGGGCTCTTATGGGAGTGTAAATAAATAATAAAATTAAGGCTTAGGTTATGAGAAAGACTGTTTCCAAGATCTCGATAAAAACTGCTCTATCATTGTGCGTACTTGCGTCATCAACTATAGGTTTTGCTCAAAGTGTTTCTTCGGTTGAGGCTGCCAACAATGGTGTTGGGCTAAAGCGCTGCGGTACAGACCACCCATCAATTCAGGAAGCCGCATTAAAAGAGCAGCATTTTTCTACTCTGCGTGGTGTATCAAGTGATAGAAGTGTGGCGCACGCATTGCGCCCCGCAGGTTCTGTAGAAGTTGATGTTTACTTTCATGTAATTACTGACACAGCTAATAATGGAGCGCTTTCTAATAGTGAGATTAATGCGCAAATGGATGTGTTAAATGATGCTTACGCAAATACTCCATTTACCTTTAATTTAGTTTCAGCCACTGTTACAGCAAATAATTCTTGGTATAACGTTGGTTACAATTCTTCGGCTGAGCAGTCAATGAAATCTTCCTTGCGAGTTGGCGATGCAGGGGATTTGAATATCTATGTAGCTGAAATTAGTGATGGCCTACTTGGGTGGGCTACATTCCCAAGTAGTTACTCCTCTGATCCACTTGATGACGGCGTGGTAATTTTAACTGGTTCTGTACCTGGAGGTGATGCTGCGCCCTACAATGAGGGGGACACCTTAACTCACGAGGTTGGCCACTGGTTGGGTCTTTATCATACGTTCCAAGGAGGATGTTTTGGCCGGGGGGACTACGTCTCAGATACCCCTGCGGAGAGATCGGCTGCTTATGGCTGCCCTGTTGGTCGGGATACCTGTACCAGGGGAAGAAATGCTGAAGGGGAAGATCCGGTAACTAACTTTATGGATTACACTGACGATAGCTGTATGTACGAGTTCACTGAAGGTCAGGCCACTCGCGCAGATGAACAAAGCGCGACTTATCGTGGTCTTTAACAGTTAGGGGGGGCTTGTCCCCCCTTCTTTAATTATGAATAAAGAACATTATTTATTTTTAGTGCTGAGCTTATTTGTTTTTGCTAGCCCGAATCTTTTGGCTCAAAGGCTAGCTGTTCCAGAGTACGTAACTTGTGATCGAAACCAATTAACTTCATGGCAGGGGGAGATTACAAAACTTGTGCGGGTGAAAGATGGAGTTAAGCTTTGGGTTGCTACTGACCATGGAACAAATGAGTTTCTAAACCTGACTATGCCAAATTGGAAGGAGGTTCTCGGGCAGTTCCGCATCCATGGCCGTTCTTTTCATTCCAGCGATTGGGAAAAGCTCATTGATACTAAGGGGAAGCTTAAGGTTGGCATAAAAGCGATTGTTTGGTTATGTAATACTGAAGGAGTAAGCCCGGTAATCAATTGGCAACCAGCCTCAGAATGAAATCTTACTATAGGCGGAGAAAGAAATTTTTTGAATCTTATGCTTAAGCGATTATTTTGAGTGCATAAAGTTCTGAGATCAAAAGTATATTGGTGTGATTTTATCTGTGACATAAATTGCAAGAAAAAGAGCTATAAAAGTGCCCATTATCCATATACTCGATTCCATTAAAGATAAAGAATGCATCTCCATTTTAGGCGTTTCTGCTTGTGAGATAGCCTGGATGTGCGGTGCTGAATTTGAGGCGCATTCATGAGAGCAATGACCAAAATTGGGCGCGACTCCATCTTTTCCCGGGAGGGTCATACAGCCATGTTTTAAGTGATTTTTTACCAGCCAATAGTTAATAGGGTAAGCAATGATGCCCCCAACAATGGTTGCCAAGCTCATACGAAACCAAAAGGTAGCATTTGTTGGGTCTTCAGAATTTGGCCATATGGAAGTCAGTATTACCATAGCGGGTATCATGCCAGCCATAACTATATTCATAGATACAGTTTCAGCAAAGAAAGTTTTACCCACTGCTTTTAAGTAGTTTCCCTGATACATACTTCGCATCATCAATGCCTGAAAAATAAACAAACCACAAACAAAGCCAGCCAAGTACTCAATTATGGAGTCCCATCCATTGGTGAGGCCCAGTGTGGGTACAATAGATGCTGCGATAAGGATCCCAGTTGCATCACCTGCAAGACAATGCATTTCGCTATTTACACTTTGCTTCCATGTGGCCCTAGTGAATTGATCGTGGCCGCCAGGAAAAGGACGGCGACAGGTGAGCAGGTAGAAGATTAAGCCGATAACACCGGTATAAAGAATCACTAATATCCAAGCCAGGCGCTGAACCCAGCTGGTTGGCGCATTAGTGATTGAGTCCCAAATAACAAAAACTAGGCTGAGACAGGTAAGAATAAACCAAACAAGCATTGCTCCGGTTAACATATAGGCTACCCATGATTGAGGGGGCGGGGTCCGTGTATATAAAATAATTATATCTTCTGAGCAATCAAGTAGGCGTGTAATTCTGACGGTTGATCGTACTCCAGATGTCTACAAATACAACCAGATGAAATAAGGAGTTGTACAAATTTATTTGTGCCTAAGGTGGAGTAATATAATTCCGGTCCCATCGCATCATTCGTATGATATTCCTCTTTATCTGTTCCACCAAAGGAAAATATTAGAACGCCTTCCTTGTTTAAGTAAGACGCTAGATTCCTTATTGTTTCCTCTTGTTTTTCAATTGGTATATGCCAGATGCTATCCCACGCACTTATAAAGTCATATTTTCTTGTGGCTTTCCACTTACATATATCCTCTAGATAGAAGTTGACTTTAGGGTGCTTATCCCTGGCGATCTCTATCATTTTCTCAGAAACATCAATTCCCTCGGGAGAAAATCCTTCAGTTAGCAGAAGCTCGATATGCCTTCCTGTGCAGCCACACCCTACATCTAGTGCGGAGCCTCTATTTTTTACAAAGCCAAGTGCCCGCTTATACTGGCTAATACCGTTGTTCCTGTTGAACTCTTTACGTTCCCATAGATGTGTGATGGTATCGTATGCTATCCCGGTTTGTTTCGGTTCCATAATTGTAAATTCTGTTTATGAGCTTTATTTAATGATTGCTGCACGCTTTTTGTTTTGTAGATTCGTTAGAGTTTGATTTATTTGAGGCGAATACTTCAACACCTATAATTATAACGGTCGCCACGAGTATCCACACGAGCCACTTCATGCCATTTTAAGCTAGTGTAACTTGTAGTGGGTTGCCAATAAGGTAATCCATCAATGGTTGCCTCATTAGGGCGCCGTGAATGGCTGTTAGTAAAGCTGAAAAAATTAGAATTCTAAATGGAAGTCTGTATTTGAATAGTTTGTCCTGTATCAAGATATATAGAACTATTGCAGTGACGCCATACATCGATTGATATCAATAGAGCTATATATACTTCTATTTTGGTATTCCCTGGTCGATAAATCCAGAATCAACACCAAACCAAAAGCTTCCATCCATATTGTTAAAATACATATATCTTATATTTCCACCACTTGGAACTGGGGTCTTGCTTGTAAATTTCTCTTTTTCTGTGTTAAAGGCAAAAATGATATTTGGAATCTCTCCAGTATCAGCGAGCCAAAGTTGGTTATTGTTGTCCAGTGCTGTTCCGTAGGGGCGTGGATTCTTACTGGGTAGCTTCCACTCTTTAAACTCCTTGGTCGTCGGAGTATAACGCCCCAAATAGCCTTCTGGATAATCAACGTACCAAATATTGCCGGTAGGATCGATTTCCAGTCTGCGAGGGCGAGCATTTGGGCGTGGCAGGTTAACCTCATTTATGGTCATGGTTTTTGCGTCTACGCGAGCTAACTTATTGGTGCCGAATAGCGCTACCCAGGGGTTTCCCTGGGCATCAATCTTAATACCATAGGGGCGGGCATTAGCGATTGTTGGGGTGACACTTAGAACTTTGCCACTCTGTACATTTAGCAGGCCTATGCGGTTACTTTGCTGGGCTGTGAACCAGATATTTCCCTCTCGATTGAAGACTAGCGTATGTGGGTCTTTGATACCTTCAGGCATTGGATATTGTTTAATTTGTCCATTATTGGTGTCTAATCGCCCAATATGCGCATTTCGATTACCTGCATACCAAACAATATCGTTTGAATCCACAATCAGGTTATGAGGGTGAGTACCTTCAGGTATTTCATACTGCTTAAACTCTTCAGAGGTGGGTGTAAACTTCCCGATGTAGTTACCCGCTTGTCCACAGAACCAGATATTACCTCTACTGTCTACATGCGGGTCTCTGGGGAGTCCCTCCCAGGGCACCTTCCATTCGTTTAATTTAAGTTTGTCAGGTAAATTATCTTCTTGAGCAACGGCGTTCGCCAGTAGGAAAGGAAGTGTGGTAAATAGCATGACTAAGGGAAGATGATAAATTCGCCAGGAATGAATACGCATTTTTCTCTCCAAGAGTTATCTATGTCGGTAATCAGTCATGCTGTGGTATAAGGCGCCTAACTATATAGCAGTTAAAGCATAGGTGAATTTAGGTTAGAGTTGTCTGACTTCAGTCATTATATGTAGTGAGCTGAGCTTCCTCATCTCATTAAAAATACATGATTTGCGGGAATTTATACACAATTAGATTGCTTGCTAATCTGCCAATTGGTTCGTCTTGTTCACCGATTTTTCGGGTAGTTAAGCAAGTTGTTGGTCTGTGTTACCACTATTTAGCAGTTTAATTAGTATTTAATTTCATGAGCTGCAATATTCTCGAAAAAAAACTCATTCTTCAGTACTATTTTTATAATTTTACAGTTGGATATTGAGGGCGTATATTGCGGGCCTTAGCTATAGGAGGTCATTTATGCTACCGCGTCTTCGCCGGCCTGAAATTCTTTTGCTTATTCTGGCAGCTTCGATGCCGCTCTCATTTGCTGTTTGGAATACGTTACTTAATAACTTTGTTATTGAAAAGGCAGCATTTACCGGTGCAGATATTGGTTTGTTGCAAAGTGTGCGTGAGATACCTGGCTTTTTGGCCTTCCTAGTGGTCTTTGTATTACTTTTTGTCAGGGAGCAGAGACTGGCGATAATCTCCCTGGTAGCAACTGGCCTTGGGGTAATGCTAACGGGGCTGTATCCTTCATTGACCGGGTTGTTACTCACTACACTTTTAATGTCTACGGGATTTCATTTTTATGAGACCTTGCAGACTTCCCTGGCACTCCAGTGGTTTCCCAAACAAACAGCAGCAGTTTGGATGGGGCGTATGGCTGCCGCAGGTTCCTTTGCTGCGCTTCTGGCTTATGGTTTGGTATGGGGATTAATGAACTTCGCAGGCCTGGACTATTCCTGGGTTTATCTAATTGGTGGTGGCATGACAATAGTCATTGCCTTAGGAGCCTGGGCTCTTTTCCCTCAGTTTGCTCAGCCCCACAGCCAGCATAAGAAGCTTATTCTGCGGAAACGCTATTGGCTCTATTATGCGCTCACGATGATGAGTGGGGCTCGCAGGCAGATCTTTATAGTATTCGCTGGTTTTTTGATGGTGGAGAAATTTGGATACAGTGTGGGGGAGGTTGCTGCTCTCTATACGGTAAATCATTTACTTAATTTGTATATCGCACCGAAGATCGGACAGTTCATCGTTCGGTTTGGCGAGCGCCGTATCCTCACTTTGGAATATATTGGGCTGATACTGGTATTTGCGGGTTATGCGCTGGTAGAAAGTGCTGCGCTGGCAGCGGCATTATATATTATTGACCATTTGTTTTTTTCTATGGCAATTGCGATTAAAACCTACTTCCAGAAGATAGTCGATGAGCGGGATATCGCGGCTTCGGCTGGAGTCAGCTTTACTATTAATCATATTGCCGCAGTAGTTATCCCTGTAGTATTTGGCTTGCTGTGGCTTGTCTCTCCGCCAATGGTATTCTTTGCGGGGTCTTTAATGGCCTTAATTTCTCTTGGGTTGGCACAGCTGGTTCCAGAGCAGCCGTTGCCCGGTAATGAGGTTAGGGTTGGGCAGTATTCTGGGGCTACCTAGAAAGAGTTGAAATGGAGTTTTTGTTCCATTATCCTTGGCGGCAACTTAAACAAGACTGTTTACTATGAAATACGCGCAAGAACTTCTTTCTATATGTTGCTGCCAGGCAACCTGCGTGCTTCTGTAAATTTATTCGGAAGCGTTTTTTGCTTCCGTAGAGTCAAAGAACCCGGAGCGGAAGCGCCGGGTTTTTTTATGGCCAGGTGGCAGAGAGGAAATGCGACGGTCTGCAACACCGTTTTTCACCGGTTCGAATCCGGTCCTGGCCTCCATCTATTCTGTTGATCTATGGATATATGCTTGGCAAGCTGTCGTTTGTATAGCCATACCCCTTTTCTTTTCTCAGCTTGCTTTTAAATTCCGTCGATAGCGCCAAAGAGCCAATAGTTGTCTGGATTATCCGGGCAGACAGTAGGTCCACACTCTGCGAAAGTTATAAATATATTAAGTACGGTAATTGAAAATGCAGTTACTATGGCCATTTTTCCGAGAGCTCCCTGATCGCGGAAACTGATAAATATGGGTTTTCCATATTGCTTATCAAATGCACCGATAATCGCGATGCCAATAACTGTCATGTAGAAGATAATCAGTGCCCAAGTGTAATAGTGATATCCCATTAATGGATCGCCATAACCTGGTGTTCCGGGAATAACATGTAGGCTGACTTGGCGCAGTGCGGTAGCGGCGCCAAATAGCGCTGAGAATGTTGCCAGGCTGTAGTGTAGAGGGCGGTTGCCATAGAGTACATTTAGCATCAGGCCAAATAAGACTCCTGTGAGCCCAATTCGTTGAAGTAAACAGAGAGGGCAAGGCATTTCTCCATTCACTAATTGAAAGTACTCTGCGGCGACGAGTACGGCACATACGGCAAGTATGCCCAGTGCATTAAGCTCTCGAAATATTTGCCCCATTCACCCTCCCCTACAAGGCTAAGTTGAGATTGTCGCCGGTGTGATAGCCCAGCCAGGCGATGCTTGATATCAAGGCAAAAATGAATGTTGCGGTTGCTAGGGTGTGGTAATTCTTCACAGCTAGAGACATTGCTAGGAGGTAAAAAATGAATAGTAGGCTCATCATAGTGAGGCGCGCCTCGGTTTTGACATCAAACTCACTCCAACCACTTCTTCAATCGTATAAAAAAGCACCACTTGTTACGATAGCTGTAGAGGTGGGGGAGGGCTGATACAGGTAATGCGCTACCTGTCAGGGTTGGCTAACTAATACTCGATTCGTTGATTTTGAAGATTGCCGAGTCGTTTTTAGGGGGGAGCAGTGAATTTAATTGGTTCGACAGTCTTGAATTGTGTGAATTTAACCAAATAAATTTGTCTTTAGGCTGTTGTTGGTGGACTTTGTTTGCCAGTTGGGCTTCTTCCCTGTTTAATGCTGGCTTTGGTTTCCGGCGACTGTCGGGAAGCACTTGTCATCGTAGATGCGTAGAAGAGTGGTACGTTAGGGTATCTCTGAAAATTTAGTAACTATAAAAGTAGCTAGGAGTTGTACTTATGGCACAGATCAAAGCTTTGGATAAAAAGGCACATGCCAACCTGAAACTCACCCAGGACATTACTTTTGACCATGTAAGCGGTAATCACATTTTGCCGCTGGTGGTTCAGGAAATCGTACAGGCAGCCCAGAGCTACCCGATCCTGTTCGTTAAAGACCAGAATACTGACCAGTTTAAAGTTGTGGCGCTTACCGGTCTGCGCCCCGGTGAAAACCTGTTCTCTGGCGCTGATGGCTGGAATGGGAGCTACATTCCTGTACAAGTGCGCACTTACCCGTTTGTTTTGGTGAAGAATCCAGACAACGCTGATCAGGCTGTTCTGTGCATCGACGAAGACTCCAAGATGCTGAGCGACTCTGAAGGTGAAGCGCTGTTCGATGGGGAAGGCGAGCAAACTGACTTCCTGAAGAATCGCGCCCAGGCGGTGGTTGAAACTGCACAGCGTGTTGCAGTGACTGACTCTTTTATCGAGTTCCTGGTTTCCAAGGACTTGCTGACCCAGAAGAAACTGACTCTCCGTGTTAGCGAAGATGACAAGCCTTACGATCTGACAGGTTTCTTTGTTATCGATGAAGAGAAGCTTAACAAGCTGTCTGATGAAGACTTCTTGGAGCTGCGTAAGCGTGGCGCGCTGCCGGCAATCTACGCCTCTATGATGTCCTCTATGCAGGTTCAAAACCTGATTCGCAAGAAGCGCTTGAACTAATTGCGCTTTGCCCGGCAGCTGAGTCTGCCGGGCGACCCTTCTAGCAGTGACAGGCGAACTCGCCAAATCTTGTCTTGATCCCATCTCACACTCGTACCACTATTGTCTCCCTCTGACGCTTTAGCTCACAAATAATAAGATGAAAAACGTGGCGCGATTCTCTCTTCGCTATTGGTTCGCTTGGTTGGTTCTGTTTTACGGTGTTTGGTTTTTCCTGATTTTACAGGGCGAGAACCTGGCCCAGGCGCTCGAGCATTGGTCCATGGCCCTGGCGATGGCGCTGGGTAGCTATGCCGCAGGTTCTACGCCGATGGGCGGCGGGACAGTTGGGTTTCCCGTGTTGGTGCTGTTTTTTGATATGCCGGCAAGTCTGGGTCGCGACTTTAGTTTTGCGGTTCAGTCGATAGGTATGGTCAGTGCCAGCTTGTTTATTCTCTGCCGACGCCAGCAGTTGGCTTGGTCGATGTTGCGGGGGGCACTGCTGGGATCTCTTCTGGCGACTCCCGCCGGTATCCTGCTGTTTGCCCCTCTGATACCCGAACTCTGGGTGAAGCTTTCCTTTGCCGTCCTCTGGGGCAGTTTTGGCATTTTTCATTTGTATCGCCTCAGCGAAATTACTGATTGTGAGCACGCGGGGGACCCCCAGTGTCCGACTGATTTTCGTGTCGGCTTGCTATTGGGTGCTTTTGCCGGCTTTTGCGTGGTGGCAGTTACCGGTGTGGGTGTGGACATGCTGGTGTATGCGGCTCTTGTGCTATTGAGCAGGGTGGACCTCAAGGTAGCGATCCCCACATCCGTGGTGATCATGGCATTTTGTTCGGTACTCGGAGTAATAGTGAAGTCGCTGGCGGGAGATTGGCAGCCTGGGGTGTTTGGGAATTGGCTGGCGGCAGCACCAGTAGTAGCCCTGGGGGCGCCTCTGGGCGTTTTTGTCGTTAGCTTGCTGGGACGCAAGCCGACCCTGCTGATTGTGGCCTTCCTGTGCGTTGTGCAGCTTGTGTGGACTTGTATGTCCGAGAGTGAGGCTATGAAGGGATATGGTGGTCCGCTAGTGCTGCTGGCATTGCTGTGCTGCCTGGCGGGGTTCGAGTGGCTGCGAGCCCTGGGTTTGCGCAGGGAACAAGTGCGAACGCTTGTATCAACTTCAGGAACTGCTGACCTGGAGCCCGATAGCGCCGAAGTGACAGTTATGGAAGCTAATGGTGTGGTGCTGCCGGAGTAGTTGATTTTTGGATAGCGTTCGCGGACGAGTTCTGGCGAGCTATTCGCAGAATCAGATAAAAAACGGTTGCGTTTTTGATTGCTGCCCAGATTTGGGCCTGCTAGATAATTTGGGAAGATGGCTGGGGCGGAAGGATTCGAACCTTCGCATGACGGGATCAAAACCCGCTGCCTTACCGCTTGGCTACGCCCCAGTTTCAAGATTCACAAAGAATAGTCTCTGTGATTTGAAATGGTAGCAAGGGGGAGACTCGAACTCCCGACCTCAGCATTATGAGTGCTGCGCTCTAACCGGCTGAGCTACCTTGCCATTTCTTTTGTTGTCTCGGCTGTCCCGAGGGCGCGCATTATTAAACGATGGGCCGGGGGTGTCAACACTTTTTTTGTATTCTTTTCAGATAGTTAGCGATTTTTTTCATCTGATGCCCGGGACTGCTCAGAACCGGGCCTGGAACTGATTGCGGCGAGGGCGGAACCGAGTACTACGGCGCCGGCGCCGGCCCAGCTGATCCAGTTGAGCGGCTCAACTGCAATATAGTCGGGCCAGATAGAGCTGATCAGCGTACTGAACAATAGGGTGATGACTGGCACTAATGACAGGGTTGCGCTGACACTGGATGCCTCCCAGTGCGCTAGTGCCTTGCTAAAAGCCCCATAGGCGATCAGCGTATTGGCGGTGAGAAACGCTAAAAGCGCCCACTCGAGCCAGCCCAGGTGGGAAACCTTCATTGGCTCCGCCATGGGCAGGAAGAACAGGGTCCCTGCGATATAAATCACTACCAGTAAATCCTGGGGTGTTGCGCGGCTCAATATTTTCTTCTGGAAAAAACCGTAAATCGCCCAGGTGACAGCGGCGATCAGGATATAGCCGAGCCCCAGCAGGTATTCGCCGCCGGCGCCACTGGTCAGCTCTTCCAGGCGCTGGTTAAAAAATAACAGCAGCCCAATTACTACCAGTACTACGCCGCTCCACTGGCGCGGCGAGAAGCGCTCTCCCAGCCAAAGTACGCTGGATATCAGTAGAAGCAGGGGAGCCAGCTGGATCACAACCTGGGCGGCACCAGGGGTGATGTAATTGAGTCCACTGGCGTAGGCGAGGTAGTTCACCAGGAGGCCGGCAACGGCGAGGAAGGTGAAAAGCAGCAAGCCGCGACTGAATAGTGGCTTGAGCTGTAGTTTACGCGCCTGTCCGTAGTAGACGCCCGCTAACAGTGCTGCACCGGCAAAGCGATACCAGGTGGCGGTACCGGGACTGATGTATTCGAGAAGCCCTTTAAGGGCAATGGGCAGGGTTGCCCACATAAATACGGTAATCAGTGCCAGCGGCAGGCCGACTTTCCAGTTTGATTGAGCCATGGAATTTACACGGGTGGGCGCGCCTCCCCGGGGTGGGGAGGCAAAAAAGGAGAGGTGGTTAGACGTTAAAACGGAAGTGGATTACGTCGCCGTCGGCGACAATGTAGTCCTTGCCTTCCAGGCGCCACTTACCCGCGTCTTTAGCGCCGGCCTCACCATTGTTATCAATGTAATCGCTGTAGCTGATCACTTCTGCGCGAATAAAACCCTTTTCAAAGTCGGTGTGGATTTTGCCGGCAGCGTTGGGAGCGGTAGCGCCCAGTGGGATGGTCCAGGCGCGCACTTCCTTCACGCCAGCGGTGAAGTAGGTGTGCAGGCCCAGCAGTTGGTAGCCGGCGCGGATCACGCGGTTCAACCCCGGCTCTTCCATACCCAGTTCTTCCAGGAACTCCTGCTTCTCTTCGTCGTCCAGCTCGGCAATTTCCGCTTCGAGCTTGTTGCAGATAGGTACCAGTACCGCGTTTTCTTCAGCGGCGATGGCAGCTACAGCATCCAGGTGCGGATTGTTCTCGAAGCCATCTTCGTCCACGTTGGCGATATACATGGTGGGCTTGATAGTGAGCAGGCTCAGTTCGCGCAGGTCCGCCAGTTCGTCTTCTGAAAGCTCGAAAGAGCGCAGCGGTTTGGCTTCATCCAGGTGTGGCTGGATTTTTTCCAGCAGCGCTTTCATCTTGATCGCGTGCTTGTCCTGTCCCTTAGCGGCGCGGGTAAAGCGCTGTAAGGCCTTTTCCACAGTGTCCAGATCGGCCAGGGCCAGCTCGGTGTTGATCACCTCGATATCCGCTACCGGGTGTACCTTGTTGGCGACGTGGATAACGTTATCGTCTTCGAAGCAGCGCACAACGTGGGCGATAGCGTCGGTCTCGCGGATATTGGCGAGGAACTTGTTACCCAGACCTTCCCCCTTGGAGGCGCCCGCAACCAGACCGGCGATATCGGTAAATTCCATGGTGGTGGGAATGACCTTTTCCGGCTTGACGATCTCAGCCAGTTTGTCGATGCGGGGATCTGGTACCGGCACGACCCCAGCATTGGGCTCGATGGTGCAGAAGGGGAAGTTTTCCGCATCGATACCCGCTTTGGTCAATGCGTTGAATAGGGTGGATTTGCCCACATTAGGTAGGCCGACAATACCGCAAGTAAAACCCATGGTGATATTTTTTTCCGTTTGCCCGAGGCGCATACAGCGCGCTCTGCTAATTGCGTTTGAGGTCCGGTAGTGGTTGCGCTGGCGGGATTTTGGATGGGCGGGATGTCTCGGCCACCACAGGGTCCGGGCCAGCCGGGAAAATACCGGCAATTTAGCGCAGCACACTATCGAGATTTCCGCGGCAAAAGGCAAGCCGGCGGGTGGGATCTATTTGTTGGTGTGCAGCGTTTTCATGGCTGCGCCCCAATCGCCGGAAGCGGCGGTGGGCAGAACGTCGATCGAGCGATCGATCGCATCAGCCAGTGTTTCCTGTTCCGCCCTGGGGGCTCGCTGGAGCACAAACCGGGCCACTTCGCTCGAGCTGCCGGGGTGGCCAATGCCGAGTCGCAGGCGCATAAAGTTTCGGTTGTTGCCCAGTGCGGCAATGATATCCCGCAGGCCGTTGTGTCCACCGTGACCGCCGCCGGCTTTCAGGCGCGCGATACCGGGGGCCAGGTCCAGCTCATCGTGAGCGACCAGAATGGCTTCCGGGGGAATCTTGAAGAAGTTCGCCAGTGGGCCGACAGATTGGCCACTGCGATTCATATAGGTGGTGGGAATCAGCAGCCGGATATCCTGGCTGCCGACCCGCACACGGCCAGTGAGGCCGTGGTACTTGCTGTCGAGGCTGAGCTGGGTGCCTTGTTGGCGGGCCAGCTCGACAACAAAGTCGGCACCGGCGTTGTGTCGCGTCCGATCGTATTCCGGTCCGGGGTTTCCCAGGCCGACAATCAACTGGATCGGAGTATCCGGTGCCGCAGCCAAGGCGATTACTCTTCGCCTTCGCCAGTTTCGGCTTCAGCTTCCACAGCGCCGCGAGGCTTGTGGATAGAAGCTACAACCAGATCGTGGTCTGCACCGTGGCTCAGTGCCACAGACTCAACACCTTCCGGCAGTTTCAGGTCGGAGATGTGCAGTACGCCGTCCATTTCCAGGTCGGCCAGGTCCACTTCGATGAACTCAGGCAGCTTGCCGGCAGGAGCGTTAACTTCCAGCTCGGTCAGGGTGTGAGAAACGATACCGCCAGCCTTAACACCTTTGCTGCTCTCTTCGTTCAGGAAGTGCAGAGGTACTTTAACGTGTACTTTGGTGTTGGCAGATACGCGCTGGAAGTCGATGTGCAGCAGCAGGGCTTTAGCCGGGTGACGCTGCAGGTCGCGCAGGATAACTTTCTCTTCTTTGCCGTCTACGTCAACAGTCAGCATGGAGGAGAAGAAAGCTTCGTTTTCCAGAGCTTTGGTCAGGTCTTTGTGCAGCACGGAGATAGAAGCAGGCTCTGCTTCACCGCCGTAGATGATGCCGGGTACACGGCCTTCCAGGCGACGCAGGCGGCGGCTCGCACCTTTCCCTTCATCGCTGCGGGCAATGGCGTTCAATTTAATATCAGACATGGGATAAACCTCGGGTTGTCTGTCCAGAGTGACCTGCGACCGGACCGCTCTGGCATGGATGTTAAATGGGCACTGGGCCCAAAAGTAATCGCCCGGCAGTGCCGGGCGGGCGCGTATTCTACGGGAATCAGCGCTAAAGGCAAAGTGCCCCGGCATGCGGGGCGCGGGGATACCTTGATCGGCAAGTTCCTAGCGGAACATTGCGGACAGGGATTCCTCATTGCTGATACGGCGCATGGACTCGGCCAGCATTGCAGACAGGGTCAGCTGGCGAATTTTTGGTGCCTTCTCCATTTTGTCACCCAGGGGGATGGAGTCGGTAACCACCAGCTCATCCAGAACGGAGTTGTTCAGGTTGGTGATGGCGTTGCCAGACAGTACCGGGTGGGTACAGTAGGCGACAACTTTCTCGGCGCCGTGCTCTTTCAGGGCGTTGGCGGCGTTACACAGGGTGCCGGCGGTGTCGACCATATCGTCTACCAGCAGGCAGGTGCGGCCGCTGACTTCACCGATAATGTTCATGACTTCGGCAACATTGGCCGCCGGACGGCGTTTGTCGATGATAGCCAGTTCGCAGTCGAGGCTCTTGGCCACAGCGCGGGCGCGTACAACACCGCCGATGTCCGGGGATACCACCACCAGGTTCTGGTATTTTTGGCGCTCGATATCGTCGAGCAGGACCGAGGAGCCGTAAACGTTATCCACAGGAACGTCGAAGAAGCCCTGGATCTGTTCCGCGTGCAGGTCGACGGTTAATACGCGGTCGATACCTACGCTCACCATCATATCGGCAACCACTTTTGCGGAAATCGGCACGCGCTGGGATCTTACGCGGCGATCCTGGCGGGCGTAGCCAAAGTAGGGGACTACAGCGGTGACGCGGCCGGCGGAGGCGCGGCGGAGGGCGTCTACCAGCAGGATCAGTTCCATCAGGTTGCGGTTGGTAGGTTGGCAGGTGGATTGCACCACGAAAACGTCGCGGCCGCGTACGTTATCGGTAATTTCTACTGCAATCTCGCCGTCGGAGAAGCGCTTGACCGTGGCTTCACCCAGGGGGATCGCCATATGGTCGACAACCTTCTGTGCCAGTTCCGGGTTTGCGTTGCCGGTAAAGACCATTAAGTCAGCCACTGCGAGTTCCTTTAATTCTGTCTTGAAGTGAATTGAAGTGTAGATGCCTGCATATTTGCTAGCAGTCAGGGTTTTTGCTGCAACACTTTTGCGTTGAGCGGCGCACTGTTGCGCGGATAAAAACAGGGTTTTGGCCACAGTTTTTTTCCTTGCTCAGCGGGTTGCTCTGGGTGCGTGCTCGCACAACCATCGGGCGCTTGCATTCAAGCCTGCCTTCAGGATTCTTTAAAAATTGGGGAGTGGCTCTGTAAAGCCCTGTGCGAATGGCCTGGGCCGGCTGGATCAGCGTAGACTGAATCATGTCGGAACCGGTTTTTGACTGTGCCATTGCATATAAAGAAAGTGGCTGGGGCGGAAGGATTCGAACCTTCGCATGACGGGATCAAAACCCGCTGCCTTACCGCTTGGCTACGCCCCAGTAATGTTTCCTCAAAAATCTGAGGAGATTTTCGCTAGCGCTTGATGTGTCGGTGAAACCAATACACCCGCTGCCGTAAAACCCTGCCACGCCTCAGGCAGTTTGGTGTGTGCCTCAGTGGCCGCCTCTGCCGTAGGGAATGCCGCAAAAACGCAGCCCCCGGTGCCGGTGAGTTGTGCCGGAGCAAATTGCTCGAGCCATTCTCTGGCATCGCGTATTTCAGGGTAGAGCTTCTCAACTAATGACTGGCAGTCATTGCCGGAAAATGTTTCCAGTTTTTCGCTGCCGAGTCGCATCTCGTTGGCCTGCTCCTCGCGAAGGGCCGCTAATGTAATTGCGACTGAATCTCTTGTCAAACGTGAATCGCGAAAAATTTTTGCAGTGCTCACTTCGCAACCAGTTGAGACAACCAGGTAGTGGCGTTGCTCGGTGGTTATTGGGGTTAATTTTTCACCAACCCCTTCCGCCCAAGCGGTGCGCCCGCACACAAAAACTGGAACATCGGCTCCTAATTGTCGTCCCAGCTCTGCCAGTTTATCGATCGATAAATTGCACTGCCATAAGTGGTTGAGCCCGAGCAAAGTGGTGGCGGCATCGCTACTGCCTCCACCGATGCCGCCGCCGTGAGGCAACTTCTTTATCAACCGGATAGAGGCGCCGAGAGAATTTTGTCGGTCAGGCTCAGCTTGTTTGCGCAGTAATTGGGCTGCGCGATAAACCAGGTTGTCCTCTTCAGCTACATCCAGCTGGCCGGCATCGACACTGACAATGCCGTCGCTGCGCTCACTGAATTCCAATAAGTCGCCGAAATCGAGCAGTTGGAACAGGGTTTGTAACTCGTGGTAGCCATCCGGGCGACGGCCGAGAATGCGCAGAATCAGGTTGAGTTTTGCAGGGGCGGGCAGGGTTAGCAGCATGAGGCAAAAAGAGGTCAATCAATTACAAGATCGCCATAATACCTGCATGCTGCGCTTTGGGCATTGATAGAGTTATGCAAAACCCCCTACAAACCCCAGTCTTTAATCACCAGGGTGACGGATACCGGGCCAGTGGGACTGTTGGTTTGTGCTTTGATCCGTGTTGGCAGCATAAAGGGGCCTTCGCTGCGATATTCACTAAAACTCAAGGCCCAGCCGGATTGTCGCAAGCTTTGCAGCTGGCCCTGGGCGTTGCGCTGCTCACCACTCTTGGCGCCGGGCGCAGGAAGACCGCGCACCCAGTAGAACATCTCGCGGGCGGGCAGAGGCCAGCCCAGTGCTTCCTGGGTTAGCTGTGCCGGGTTGCGCGCATAAATTGGCGGCTCGCTACCGCGTACCAAACTGACGCCACCGGCTGAGCCGGTGATGACGGTAGTGCCCGCTCCGAGCGGACCGCTGAGATGAAGGCGAAAATTCTCTGCACCGCCCTGTAGCCAGGCCAGGTTGGCACTGCCGTTTTCTTTGGGGGAGCGAACACCCAGTTTGCCCTTGAGATTCCACTGGGTAAATTCAGCTACTGTTTGCGGTGTTGGATTTTGATTTTCAGTGGGGGAATCTGGCTCCGGTTCCTGTTTGGTTTTTTGTCCGGCACAGGCGGAAATCATTATTGCCAGACATGCCAGCAATAACAGATAGAATCTTCGCGCGGTTGTCTTGTCAGCTATCTGATGCATGTTGTTCCAGTGACTCTTTGATTTGTAGGCGCTTCATGGCAGCCGGAATAATTTTGCTGTGGGGATTCAGCAGAAGGCCTTTTCTCCACATATTCATGGCGGCTTCTCTGTTTCCCTGAACCCAGAGTACTTCACCGAGGTGTGCGGCAATTTCGTGGTCGGGCAACTTTTCCATCGCCTGCCGCAGATACTTTTCCGCAGCTTCGTGATTGCCGAGACGGTACTCTATCCACCCCATGCTGTCGATTATTGCCGGGTCCTCAGGCTCGAGTTCCAAAGCGCGGCTGATCAATTGGTAGGCTTCTGTCTGCCGGGATTTATCTTCAATCAGTTTATAGCCGAGCGCGTTGAGAACTGTGGCGTTATCGGGATTTCTTTCCAGCAGGTTTCTCAAGTCCTTTTCGAATTGTTGTGCGTTGCCGAGTTGGTCATGCAGCAGCGCGCGGGTGTACATCAAGCGACCGCTGGTGCTGTTGGTTTGTAATGCCTCGTCTACTCGCTGTAAAGCCATACTGGCTTCACCACTTTTGCGAAGTAATTCGACCTCCATCAGGTAAAAATGTTCTTCCTGAGTGGGGTGTTTTTTTCTCAGTTCAGCAAACCATTTCCGGTTAGTGCTGTACTGTCCGAGGCTCGCCAGCAATTCCGTACCGCGAGTAATGGCTTCTACGTAATCACTGCCGGGCCCCACTTCGCGGAAATATTTAATTGCATGGGAAAAATCCCCGGATTTTTCTGCAATGCTGCCCAGGTAAAAATAAGCAGCGGATTCGTGCTGCTGTAGTTCAAGTAGTTGGGTAAAGAGGACTTTGGCCTCGTCAGTTTGCTCGGTCTCGTACTGAATTAGGGCCAACGACAAAATCAGGTTGCCATCTTCAGGGCGCTGCTTAACCAGTTCAGCAAACTGCTTGCGTGCCAGGGCCAGGTCCTCCCGAATCAACAGGCGGGCGTATTGAAGGCGCAAGCGACTCTCGGAGGGATGGATGCCGACGAGTCGTTCGAGTAGGGAAATGGCTTCCTTGCGCTTGCCCTGATCAACCAATAGGTGACTTTCCAGGAGTGGTGCATCCAGTTGGTCTGGATGGTGCTCTTGGACGCGGCGCACCAGGGACAGGGCGCGGGCGAATTCTCTTTCGGTGCGCAGTACCATGGCGTAGGCGAGCACGACCTCGTCATCGAGGGGGTAGACTTTTGCCAGCCGGGCAAACTCTCGCTTGGCTTGTTCCGTGAGTTGCTCGTGCCCGATTGCGGTTGCCGCGAGAGATTGCATGGGCGGGTTGCCGCCGAGTTCCAGGGTTTTACTGGCGTGAATCAGGGCTGTGTGCAAGTCGCCGGACAAAGTCAGCTCGGCTGTGAGGGCCAGCTGTGCATCGGCGTTTTGTGGCTCAAGCTCTACCCATAGCCGGGCCGAATCCAAGGCGGCCTGGCGGGCATTTAAAAAGCGGGCAATGCGTGTAGCGCGGGCGGCAACCCCGGGATCTTTGGTGACCTCCGCCTGGTGGTAGTAGTTGGCCAGTGCGACATCGTACTGCTCGCGGATACCAGCGACTTCGGCTACCAGAAGGGTGTAGAAGGTATCAATAGGGAAGGTTTTTGCTTCCGGCTCGTCTGACTCAGTGGTTTCCTTACCCTTAAGGTTGCTCGGCTCCAGTGCTGTGCTCGCGATCTCTGCAGAGGGAGCCGCCGGCGTCTGGTGCTGGGTACAAGAAGCAAGTATTACGGATACGGCAAGGAATGCGGCAAGCTTGAGCTGGTGGCTGGAAATTCGGGCTGGAAGCTGATGTGCGCGAGGTGGGAGCATAGATCGTGTCCATACGTTACGTTGTCGCTGAAAGCGGGGTATTACTGGCGTGTTTTAAACGATTATCGCCATATAATTCTAGTCGTGAATCGGGTTTGGAACGGTGGTGGGCAGTGGCTCTCGCCAAATCGGCGGGCAATTTTACTGCCTCTTGCGCTTGCAAGGGAGACGGCTGCCTATGAAAATGCGCTCCCAGTGCGGTTTCCGCCTTTTAAGATTTAATGCTAACGGAAGTCTATGCCAATTCTTACCCTGGGTATCAACCACGATAGCGCGTCGGTCGAAGTGCGCGAGCGGGTGGCCTTTGCCCCCGAGGTGATGCCCGGCGCACTGGGAGATGCGCGAAAAGCACTGGGGTGCCGCGAGCTGGCCATCCTGTCTACCTGCAATCGCACCGAAATATACGGAAATGTGGAGTCAGAAGCCTTGTTGCAGTGGCTATCTGAATACCACCAAGTGCCCCTAGAGCAGCTCAAGGGCTGTGCCTATGTGTACAGCGATGAAGAAGCGATACGCCATATGATGCGCGTTGCCTGTGGTCTCGATTCCCTGGTGCTGGGTGAGCCGCAGATCCTCGGCCAGATCAAGTCCGCCTATGCGGTGGCGCGGGAATCCGGCAGTGTTGGCAGTGAACTGCACCGGGTTTTCCAGCGGGTGTTTACCGTTGCCAAGAAGGTTCGCACCGAAACTGCAATCGGTGAAAACCCGGTTTCTGTTGCCTACGCCGCTGTTTCTCTGGCTTCGCGAATCTTCACCGACCTGAAAAAGCAGACTGCCCTGTTGATCGGTGCGGGAGAGACTGTGGAGCTGGTTGCCCGCCATTTGCTTGATCAGGGAATCAAGCAGGTCATTGTTGCCAACCGCACATTGAGCCGGGCCCAGTTGCTCGCAGAGAGCTTTGGTGCCGAGGCAATCCTGCTTGCGGATATCCCTGAGCATCTGGCGCGCGCGGATATCGTTATCAGTTCCACCGCGAGCCAGCTGCCGATTCTGGGTAAGGGAGCGGTCGAATCGGCGCTGCGCAAGCGTCGGCACAGCCCCATGTTTATGGTGGATATTGCGGTACCCCGTGATATCGAATCGGAAGTTGGCGAGCTGGATGATGTTTATCTGTATACGGTGGACGATCTGCGCGGGGTTATTGATGAGGGCAAGCGCTCCCGTGAGAAAGCGGCGGAGGCAGCCCAGGAAATCGTAAATGCTGCTGCGGCTGAATTTACCAAAGAGAGCCGCTCTTTGGAGGCTGTGGATAGTATTCGCAGCTACCGGCAGCGAGCCCAGGAAGTGAGTACTTCCGAACTTGAACGGGTACTGTTACAGCTGGAAAAAGGCGAGGACCCTCGTCGACTGATGGAGCAGCTCGCTCGCTCTCTCACCAATAAATTAATTCATGCACCCACCGTCAGTCTGAAAAAAGCCACGGCGGAGGGTGATATTGAGCGTTTGCGTATCGCTCGCGAGGTCGTTGGGTTGGATGATCTCACCGATATCGATTTAGAGAAAAAGCATCAATGAAAGAATCGTTACTGAATAAACTGGAAACCCTGCTTGAGCGCCACGAGGAAGTATCTGCGCTGTTGGGCGACGCCGACGTAATTGCTGATCAGGATCAATTCCGCGATCTTTCCCGCGAGTATTCTGAGCTGGAAGAAGTGGTTAAATGCTACGGCGCTTACAAACAGTTGCAGGAAGATATGGTCGCGGCTCGGGAGATGCTGGGGGAAGATGACCCGGAAATGCGCGAAATGGCTCAGGAAGAGCTGCGCGAGGCTGAAGGTCAAGTGGAGCCGCTGGAGCGAGAGCTACAGACTTTGCTGTTGCCGCGCGATCCTAACGACAGAAAAAATGTCTTTCTGGAAATTCGCGCAGGAACCGGTGGTGATGAAGCAGCTATTTTCTCCGGTGATCTGTTCCGCATGTACTCTCGCTATGCGGAGAAGCAGGGATGGCGAATAGAAATTGTCAGCGAAAATTTCGGTGAGCACGGCGGTTACAAGGAAATTATCACTCGCGTCGCCGGTGAAGATGTCTACGCAAAATTAAAATTTGAGTCCGGTGCGCACCGGGTACAAAGGGTTCCTGAAACAGAATCCCAGGGTCGTATTCACACTTCGGCTTGTACGGTAGCGGTGATGCCGGAGCCGGATGAGCGCGATGCGATTGAAATTAATAAAGCGGATTTGCGTGTGGATACCTACCGTGCATCCGGTGCCGGTGGTCAGCACGTTAACAAAACCGATTCCGCTGTGCGCTTAACCCATATTCCCACGGGAATTGTGGTGGAGTGTCAGGATGAGCGCTCCCAGCATAAGAACAAAGCCAAGGCAATGGCACTGTTGCAAGCGAAGCTCAATACTGCGCAGGAAACGGCGGCGGCCCAGGAAATTTCCGATGCCCGCCGCAGCCTGGTGGGCAGCGGTGATCGCTCTGAGCGAATCCGTACCTACAACTATCCCCAAGGTCGGGTTACCGATCACCGTATCGGCCTCACCCTCTACAAACTCGATGAGATTATGCAGGGGGCTCTGGGGGAGGTGATCGGGCCATTGCGCACGGAATACCAGGCCGACCAGTTGGCGGCCCTGGCCCAATAAATCCAGATTTTTTACGCCGCCTCGAGCGGCGTTTTTATAGGTTTTTCTCCATGACCAGCGTCAAGGAAAATATCGCACGCTGCGCCCAATTAACCGATAGCGACAGCGCGCGCCTGGATGCAGAGCTTCTGCTCGGCAGTGTGTTGGGGCGCGAGCGCACCTGGCTCTATACCTGGCCGGAATACGAATTGAATGAAGCTGAGCAAATGCGCTATGAGCAGTTGCTCCAGCGCCGGCAAGCGGGAGAGCCGGTGGCACACCTTATCGGTGAGCGCGAATTTTGGTCCCTGCCGCTAAAGGTGGATTCCTCCACCCTGATCCCCCGCCCGGACACTGAATTATTGGTGGAGACCGCGCTGGAGTTTTTCCCCCAGGGCAGGTTGCGAGCATTGGACCTGGGCACTGGCACTGGTGCTATTGCACTGGCTCTGGCATCGGAGCGACCGGGGTGGGAAATTATTGCAGCGGAGAAATCACCCGCTGCGTTAGCACTGGCAGAGGAAAACCGGCGCTCCCTCAAGCTGCAAAATGTGCAAGTTATCCAGAGCGATTGGTTTTCCAGTTTGGAGCCACAGCCGTTTTCCCTGATCGTCAGCAACCCTCCCTATATCGATGCATCTGACCCGCACTTGGTGCAGGGCGATGTGCGCTTTGAGCCCCGCACTGCGTTGGTGGCAGAGCGACAGGGTTTGGCAGATATTGAGCATATCGCCACAACCGCTAGTGATTACCTGGAAAACGATGGCTGGCTAATGGTGGAGCACGGTTGGCAGCAAGCCGAGAGCGTGCGGGATATTTTTTCTGCGGCGGGATTGAATAAAGTTTCAAGTCGCAGGGATTATTCCGGTTGGGAGCGAATTACCTTAGGGCAAAAATAGTGATACCTGCGGAGCTGCCACAGGGATTTGAGGAGGGAGCCTATGCATGATCATGTCCACCACCGAACCGGCAATGGGGCTTTGCGCCCATTAATTATTGCACTGGTTCTCACTCTCAGTTTTTCCATAGTTGAAGCCATAGGTGGTTGGCTATCTGGCTCCCTGGCATTGCTCGGCGATGCTGCCCATATGCTTACCGATACTTTTGCCTTGGCACTGGGGGCTATTGCCGCAGTACTGGCGAAAAAACCCGCTGATCGGGAATTGTCGTTTGGCTGGGGGCGAGCGGAGGTCTTAGCTGCGGTAACCAACGGCCTGATTATGCTTCTGATTGTGGTCGGTATTTCTTTTATGGCCATTGATAGGTTGCGCAATCCCCAGCCGGTGCATGGCAGTACGGTGATGTTGATTGCAGCCATGGGGTTGCTGATTAATATTCTGGCGGCCTGGGTTTTATTAAAAGGCGAGCGCACGCTCAATATTCGCGGTGCGCTTTTGCATGTGATGGGCGATATGCTGGGCTCTGTCGCAGCACTGGCTTCCGGAGCTGTGATTTATTTTACCGGCTGGGTACCCATCGACCCCCTGCTTTCATTGCTTATTTGCCTGTTAATCCTGGTTTCCTGCGTGCGACTGCTCAGGGATGCGATCGATGTATTGATGGAGCGGGTACCCAGGGAATTGAGCCTTCCGGTTGTGGGCGAGACACTGGCGGCGGTAACCGGGGTACGCTCTGTGCACGATCTTCATATTTGGCGCTTGGATTCCAGCACTATTTCCCTATCGGCCCATATTGTGGTGGATGACTTACAGGCTTGGCCCAGCGTACTGGAGCGCTTGCGGGAAACCCTGGTCAAGCGCTTCGATATCGACCATATAACCCTTCAACCGGAACCTTTGGCAATGCCCGAAGTGACGGTGATCGATAAGGTCAGTGATTAATAGGTGAGGATTTACTCCTCACCTTCTGTCGGCGGCTGGCGGTTTTCTGGGGTGGCTGGTACTTTACTCTCTGATTTGTCAGCGACCGATTCTTCCGCTACTACTTCCTGGGGCTGGCTGATTTGTTCCTGGGGAGCCTGGATACCGATATGGTAGGCGGCAAACCCCGGTTGCACGACCTGGTTTAATGCCATGCCGAGAATGCGGCCGTTGTGCTCGGAGCGAATTTCTGTGCGTACATTGGTAATAGGGTTGGTTACTGTTCCCAGTAAGTCGCCTTTACGCACAAACTCGCCAAGCTGGACTTCACTAAAGATAACCCCGCCAGTCGATGTCCGCTGCCAGGTGGAGGTGTAGTAAACCGGTTCGGGATCGCCCCAGAGGCGGAATTTACTCACCATACCCAGCTGGTTGAGCAGAGTGCGTATACCTTTCACACTGTGACTTACCGATAGCTCATCCAGCACCATCGGTGCTCCGGCTTCCAGAGTGACGGTGGGGATACCTGCCTCCACAGCGGCGCGGCGCAGGGTACCCTTGGCTCCGGCGCTGTGCAGCACCACAGTGGAGCCAAAACCCTGGGTCATTTTCACTACCTTGGGATTGGTTAAGTCGCCGCGCAACTGTGGCAAGTTGGTGCGATAAAAAGAACCCGTATGTAAGTCCACCACGGCGTTACAGTGGCTGATCACTTCGTGGAAAAATGAATTGGCAATTCGCGAGGCCGAAGAGCCATTGGGATCGCCGGGGAAGTGCCGGTTCAGGTCGCGTCGATCAGTCAGGTAGCGGGAGCCTCGATGGAAGCCTTGCAGATTGACGATGGGTACGCCAATTACCGCACCGCTCAAATGGTCTGCGTCCAGGTCGTACATAACCCGCCGCACGGTTTCCACACCGTTCAGCTCATCACCGTGCACTGCCGCAGTAAGGCAGAGAACCGGCCCTGGCTTGGCGCCGTTAACCACCAACACAGCGGTGGGGCTATAGACCCCTTCAAAGTGTTGGCTGGGAGACCAGGCTAGGCGCGTAGAGGTCGCAGGGGGAACCTCTGAGCCTAATAATCGCAGAGGCTTGGCCGTCTCTCCCGGAACCAGGGAAATGGTGCCGGGCTCCGGTAATTCGGGTTGAGGTTTAACTGTTTCAGTTTCTTTATCGGCAGTGGGAGCAGTCTCGGTGGGAGCTGCCGGTTTATCCAGTTCCTGAATAGGTTGGTCCAGCTCCAGATTTTCCGCTTGGGGCAGGGAAATTTCTTCAGAACCAGCATCTGTCGACTGGGATTGCTCTTCAGTAGGGGCAGCGTTGGTGGGTGGCCCCAGCTCTGTGATCACCGGTTGGTCCAGCTGCATATTGGCAGCTTGAGGGACCGCTTCTGTCTCTTCGCCAGTGCTGTCATCGGCGCTCAGGGCCTGGGTGGATGAAAGTAGTAAAGCCAGGCTTAGCAGGTGTCGGGTCCTTCGGGAGGATTGGCGCGGGATCATTCGGCACTCCGGTCAACTTCGTATATCTGGGTGTGCCGGAGAGCCTTGTGTCCGGCACAGATTGGGACTTTGGAGCGCCAGTATAGTCAATACGTTCCCGAGGAATGTGATACGCGCCGAATTACGCGTATCCGTAGGTTCGCTCGATGGCTCTGCGGCTGGTTCGCCAAAAGCGAATTCCCAGCAGGATTGAAGCCGTTCCCAAGCCGATACAGACACCGGTCCAATAACCGTATACCCCCCAGAAGCTCTCTCCCAGCCAGTAGGCGGTAGAAAGCCCCACCAGCCAGTAGGAAAATAGCTGTATAAACATGGGCGCACTGGTGTCCTTATATCCGCGCAATGCGCCCCAGGTCATTGCCTGGGTGACATCCACCAGTTGGAATGCGGCACACAGCAATAGCAGGTTGGTGGCCACCGCGATAATTTCTTCATTGCTGGTGTAGGCCTGAACAAACAGGGTGCGCAGGGTAATCAAGAGTACACCGGTGCCCAGTGCGTAGATTAGGCCGCTACTGATGCCCACTTTGCCACAGAAGCGCGCGCGCTTTGGCCGTCCCTGACCGAGTAGTTGGGCGGTGCGGATACTTAGGGCCTGGGCCAGTGCCAGTGCGACCAAGTAAAAAATCGATCCCACATTCATGCTTATTTGATGGGCGGCGACAATGGCTGCACCATAAGGGGCAAGCAAAATGGTAAGGCTGGCAAAAAAAGTAACTTCACTGGCCGCACCTACACAAATTGGCAGGCCAACTGCGAGCAAGTGGCGCAGGGTTGGCCAGTGGGGGCGAGGTGGCAGCAGCCTAAGTTTAAGCTTGTGATAAACCGGGTCGGTATTTGCGTGCCAGAAGAGTGCCAGTGCGATCAGGCAGCTGACCGCTGCGGTCGCCCACCCACATCCTGCTCCTCCCATTGCCGGTATGGGGCCGGCACCAAACACCAAAAGAATATCCAGGGGAATATTTAAAATTGCGGCAGTGATATAGATGCGCATTACCGGGCGCACTTGTCCCATACCCTCACAGTAACCGCGCAACGCCGTGCCGAGTGCAAAAGGCAGGGTGCCGACAGTCAGGGCCAGTACATAGCCCTCCATCACCTTGCGGACAGGCTCTTCCGTGTCTATCCAGTGGCTCCAGATAGGAACCGCAAGCAGGGCGGAAAACACCAGAATGCCACCGATCAGTGCGATCCACAGCGCCTGGTGTAATTGCCTGGCGCAGCCGGCTTCATCGCGACCACCGCGCAAGTGTGCAACAACCGGGGAGAGAGCAGCGAGCAGGCCGATTAGTGTCACTGCGCAAACAGCCCAAATACTGGCTCCCAAGGCGAGCCCGGCGAGACTTACTTCTCCAGCGCGTCCTGCTACCAGAGTATCGACAACTCCCATGCTCACCACAGCCAGGTTACTGACCACCAGAGGGCCTCCCAAGGTGGTTAGGTGCGACAGTTCGGTTTTAGTGGCATTTCGGTAAAGCTTGAACAAAGAAAAACCTGAGCTCTTGTTACTGGTCTCGATAGAGGGTTCTGGGGTCTGGGCTAATTTTGACAAAAAATTAATCCTGCGGGGGGTTGTTAACAGGCCCTGACCTTCGCAAATACATCTGAAAACGGGCGGCGGGCCAAAATTCGGAGAGGCTTTCAGTCTGCCGGGGGAAGGCGGGGCGGTACTGCAAAAAGGTCCGACATTCTACGGTACAAACGGCGCCTGCGCCCAGTGCTGATTACGGACTTTCCTCAAGTAGTTTGGCCACAATTTCTGCCTTATTAATGATGCAGTCGTGGTTTATTGCTGCCTCCCGATAAACCCACCCGCTTATCCGCTTTGCTTTGCGGCTACTGTAGATGGCTGGCGGGTACTCGGGTTGGGTACAGTGAATAAAAGTGCATGGAGGGCCCTGTTCTGGGGGGCGTTGCAAATGGATCGGGTCCAGTAGTGTTTTGATGGGATGTGGGGTCATACGGCGGTTTAGCCAGCGAATATCATCGGGGTGGGTTATCCCCAGGTCTTCTGGTGGCGGCGGCATAATGCACAGAGTGCCGTCAATATTCTGCGCTTGTTTTAGTCGCTGCTCCTCTATACCGCTGGGGAGCTGTCTACTAAATGGACGCCCCAGCTCAGGAACAGCGCCATCCAGGTAGATTAATCGGTGTACCCGCTCGGGTAGAGCGTCGGCGGCACCGGTTGCGGCCATTCCCCCAAAGCTGTGGCCCACAAGGGTGACTTGCTGCAACTCCTCCCAAAGGATTGTATTGATCAGGTCTTGGATAAAAGTATCCAGGCCAACGGAGGGTGAGAGTAGGTGTTTACGCTCCCCCAGACCACTGTGGGTGGGGGTGAATACTCGATGCCCATTACGCTGCAGGAGGTTGGCGACCCTGCTCCAGCACCAGCCTCCATGAAATAGCCCGTGGACCAGTACGTAAGTTTTCCCCACCAGGTTGCTCTCAAGTTACTTGGGTTCTGCAAGCATAGATGTGCTTTGTGGGGCGCTGAGATAGGGCTGTGTAAGAGTTGGCGAGATCACTCGACTAAAGTGAACAAAGACACTGATAAGAGAGTGAGCTAAATGAGTGGAGCTATGAATAGCCTGAGCGGTTGGTACAACTGCTTTGTACATTATGTACGCAAAATAGACTGGCTGGGGCCATTATTACTACGGATTTATTTGGCGCCAATTTTTATCCTGGCCGGTATGAATAAGATGAATAATATCGAAGATGTCGCTGCCTGGTTTGGCAATCCCGATTGGGGCTTGGGGCTTCCAGCGCCGATGTTGATGGCGTGGATAGCTGCCTTGGTGGAATTCTTTGGTGGTATCGCCATCTTGCTGGGCGTAGCGACTCGGTTGGTAGCGATTCCCCTGATGTTTGTGATGGCAGTGGCAGCATTTACGGCCCACTGGGAGAACGGTTGGTCAGCGTTACCGGATAAAACACTGAGTGTGCCCTGGGAATGGCGCAAGGACCTTATTGACGAAGCCTCGGTGCGTAAAGAGAAGATTGTCGGCTTGCTCAAGGAGCACGGCAACTATGAGTGGTTGGTGGAAACTGGAGGAGTGACCATCCTGAAAAATGGTATTGAGTTCGCTGCTACCTACTTCATTATGTTGCTAGCGCTATTTTGTAGTGGGGCAGGGCGGTTTTTCAGTGTGGATTACTGGCTGTGCCGTCACTATAGCGGGCCGAGTGCCACCTAGAGATGGTATACTCGCCGATTATTTGAACATTTGAGCGAGTATTTCACTTGATAGGAAAGTTGTTCCGCCGTTCCTCCTCCAAAGAGGATAAGGGCTCCCGCCGGGGAGAAGAAAGCTCAGGGCGCCGTAAAGAAGGGCAAGAACCTTCTGGTAAGGCTGCCAAGGGACGCACAAAGTCCGCACAGGCGGAGGGGAAGTCGCGAAAGAGCGGCGGCCGTGGCGCCCAGAAAGGGCGCCAGCGCAGCAGAAAGCCAAAAGCTCCGGCAGCTGCGCCTTGGTCACTGGATGAATTCCAAGTTCCCGAGCACGAGGACAAGGTCCGCTTCCACGACCTGGGCTTGCCTAATGAGTTGATGCACGCAATTCACGACCTGGGCTTCCAGTACTGCTCGCCAATTCAGGGGCGCTCTCTGCCCCATACCCTCAACGGCCATGATTTGGTGGGCAAGGCACAGACCGGTACTGGTAAAACAGCCGCCTTCCTGATTACAGTGATTGATGACTTGCTCAAGCATCCGTTTGAGGGGGAGCGCTATGCAGGCGAGGCCCGCTCCCTGATTATCGCTCCGACCCGCGAGCTAGTGATGCAGATTGCCGATGACGCCAAGGCTCTGTGTAAGCATACCGACCTGGAAATTCACACTCTGGTGGGCGGTATGGATTATGACAAGCAGCAGAGAAACTTGAATGAGCGGTTGGTGGATATCCTGGTGGCGACACCGGGTCGCCTGCTGGACTTTGTCAGCAATCGGGATTGTTTCCTGGATCAGGTGGAAGTCCTGGTGATCGATGAGGCGGATCGCATGTTGGATATGGGCTTTATCCCCCAAGTGCGCCGTATTGTTCGTCAGACGCCGCGTAAAACCCATCGCCAAACCATGTTCTTCTCCGCCACATTTACTCCCGAAGTGGATGATCTGGTGGAGCAGTGGACAGATGATCCGGTAGTTGTGGAGATTGAGCCGGAGAGGGTTGCCACGGATACCGTAGAGCAACATGTTTACCTGTCCGCCAGCGAAGAAAAGTACACCTTGCTTTACAATATTGTGCAGCGGGAAGAGGTAGATAGCCTGATTGTATTTGCCAACCGCCGCGACCAATGCCGCCGCTTGCACGAGCAGCTTCTCGCTCACGGCATTTCTGCGGGCCTGCTGTCCGGTGAAGTGGCACAAAACAAGCGGGTGCGTACCCTTGATGACTTTAAGTCTGGCAAAACCAAAGTACTGGTAGCTACAGATGTCGCCGGGCGTGGTATTCATATCGACGGCATCAGCCACGTGGTGAATTTCACCTTGCCTGAAGAGCCGGAGGATTACGTTCACCGCATTGGCCGAACTGGTCGGGCGGGTAAAACGGGCACCTCTATCAGTTTCGCTTGTGAAGATGACGCCATGCGTCTGGAGCCCATTGAGCAATTGCTCGGTGGTAAGCTCAAGTGCGAAGTACCCCCCGAAGAGCTTTTGCTTGAGCCACCCAAGGTGAAAGTTCAGCGCAGTCACGGTGATCGCGATGGGCGTCGCGGTGGCTCTGGAGGCCACCACCGTCGTCCCCGCAGACATTAAGTTTGGGGTTACGGTTACACACTATGAGCAGTATTGGGTACCGCCGAGATATTGACGGGTTGCGTGCATTAGCAGTTCTTCCTGTTGTTTTGGCCCATGCAGGGTTGCCGGGCTTCTCCGGCGGCTTTGTTGGGGTCGATATTTTTTTTGTTATTTCCGGTTACCTGATTACCAGTATCCTGGTGAAGGAAATTGGTGAACATCGCTTCTCCCTGGCTAATTTTTATGAGCGTCGAGCTCGCCGTATCTTGCCAGCATTATTCTTTGTTCTGGCGACTTCGATTGTTGCAGGGTGGTTTGTATTACCACCAGACCCCTTTAAAGAACTGGGGCAGTCCGCATTGGCGACGCTATTGTTCGCATCTAACTTCTGGTTTTGGCAAAGTACCGAGGACTATTTTGGCTCGGGAGCAGACTGGCAACCTCTGCTACACACTTGGTCGTTATCTGTTGAAGAGCAGTTTTATCTGTTTTTCCCGCTGTTGCTTTGCCTGCTAGCTTCTCGTAGCCGGCGCTCGAAATTGCTGGTTGTGGCTGGGTTATCGATACTCTCTCTCGTTTACTCAGTTTGGGCAACTAAAGCCCAGCCTTTCGCCAATTATTTCCTGACGCCTTCGCGGGTTTGGGAGTTGGGGCTTGGGGCTCTACTAGCCTTAGGAGCTTTTCCACAAGTGCGCAAAGCTTGGTTGCTGGAGTTGGTGGCGGCTGCTGGAATCGCAATGATTCTTTATAGCGTCTTTGTTTATGACTCCTCCACGCCCTTCCCTGGAATTGCCGCACTATTACCTTGTATCGGAGCTGCGGTGCTCATTTGGACTGGAGGGAATCGGGAAACAATTATTGCTCGGTTGTTGCGGCTGCGGATCATCGTAGCAATAGGCTTGATTTCCTACTCTTTGTATCTATGGCACTGGCCAGTTCTGGTTTTACTCCGCCTTCTCAATGGATCAGCTGAGCTCCCCCTGGCAATGGCATTGGTCGCGATTGCGCTCTCTTTCATTCTCGCTTGGTTCAGCTGGCGATTCGTAGAGGCGCCATTTCGCCGTGCATCTGAGAGGGGACTTTCCCGTCGAAATCTTGCTTTGACATTGGGTTTTGTGGGAACTCTTATCATGAGTGTCTCTCTGGTTATCAATGTTAAAAAAGGAGTACCTTCACGCTTACCTGAGCCGATATATGCAGCCTATGAAAGCGCTAAAAAGCGCACATCTAAAGAGCGCCGCTGCATGAAACTTGCGCCCTCTGAAGGGCTTTGTGAGCTGGGGAAGGTGGAGGATGAGCCCACGGCAAATTATCTGCTTTGGGGAGACTCCCATGCCGGTGCCTTTATCCCAGGCTTTGAGCGCTGGCTCGAAGCTGTCGGACAGAGTGGTATTGTGGCTGCTAAATCTGCCTGCGCACCATTACTGGGGGTAGTCCGGCTGGAGATGGGGGCAAGTCATGGCTGCGATCGTTTCAACAATGAAGTTATTGAAATCCTGGAGCGGCGCAAGGATATCGAGACAGTCGTTTTGGTGGCGCGTTGGGCGCTGCTTGTCGAAGGTGATCGCCCGTTGGGAGAAGGTGGTTCCCCCGCTGTACTCGGAATAGCGAAGGGAGCAGTTGATTCACCCAAAAGCAGTGATCCATCTAGACGTAACTTTGATTTGGTTAGTTATGGGCTTAGGGAGACAGTAGCAAGAATCCGTGAAACGGGTCGAAAAGTTGTGATTGTTGAAGGTGTACCTGAAATTCCTTTTTCAGTACCTCTAGCCATTGCCAGTGCAGAGTTTATCGGGGCTAAAGTCCAATCGGCGCCAACACTAAAAGAGGTTGAGGAGCGTAACCGTCGAGCTGGAATAATATTTGAGGTTTTGTCCCAGGAGTTTGAGATTCAGAGAGGATCTTTGGTGTCCCAGCTTTGCCCCGCTGAGTGCCAAATACAGCTGAAGGGAAAATCTCTATATCGGGATGGTGATCATTTGAGCACTTTCGGCTCTGAAAAGCTTGTTCCCGAACTGATGAATCGAATCTTGCTTGCTAATTCAGCAATGAAGTAAGGAACTGTATCCTTAGCTTCCTTTAAACGATTCATTGCATATGTAATAACGACAGTAACCATTGAGATGCGCACCCTTTACTTGCATATTGGATTTCATAAAACTGGCTCTAGTTCCCTCCAGCTAGCGATGAAAGAGCAAGCCCAGGCTTTGAATGACGCCGGATTTGAGTTTTTGTCCTTGGGAAAAAAGGGTAACTCCTCGGGATGTGTGGAAGTCTCACGTTGTAGAGATCAGCTCAATTTTCAGCTTAATATGAGACTGGATGCATTACTGGCATCAAGTAGCGGTGAAAAAGCGATAGTGTCGGCGGAGCATCTTTGTTTTTTAGATCAACGCGAAAGTATTGAATTAGTTCAGCGTGTCTGTGCGAAATATTTCGATAAAGTTAACGTGATTGTATATTTGCGTAGACAGGATTTGCAGGCGATTTCTTTTAAAAAACAAGGGGCGAGAGGTGTAGCTGCTAATCGGAGTTCTTCCAGTAAATTATTAGGCCATAGTGAAGGTGCTTTCCCAGCTTTCACTAAGGATATCGAGACTTACTATGATTATTTCTCCAAGTTAATTCTGTGGGAGTCTATATTCGGCAGGGCTGCTTTAAGCGTTCGCTCTTTTACCCGTGAGGCCCTTCAGGGGGGAGATATTGTCAGTGACTTTCTCGCATTGCTGGGAGGTGACATAGACATTTCAGGACGGCGGGTCAATGAGGGGGTGGGAAGAAAGGAATTCCTATTGACTCACAAGTTATTGGAATTGGGAGTGGCTGAGTCGGAGCTGCTTAAGCTGAAACCAATGATGTTGGAAGAAAATACTCAGTTGGTACCTTCAGAAGTGGATGCCAAGAGTTTCTTTATGCACTTTAGCGATTCAAATCGCCAATTGAATGATCACTTTTTGAAGAATCAATCTGGCTTGGCATTTGATAGTGATTTTTCAGAGTATCCTGAGTGGGGAAATGACCGGATTACAGCGCAGGATTTGTTCACTTGGAGCCCACAAATCTTGGCGTCTGGAATTCAAAAGCCAGAGGGTTTACGCGATGCATTACTGGCTGACAGGATTCGACAAATACGGAGCAAGAGTCTCTCGGGCGAGGTGCTTAACAGTGAGCTGGAGTACTTGGAAAAATGCTTGTCGGCTACAGCTTGTGTTTCTAAGGGTAAGCAACCTTGGTATCGCCGGCTAAAAAAGAAAAAAGCTACAGGCCGCTAATATAAAGAGCCCTCTATTCCTGAGGGCTTTTTTGGGGGGTATTTGAAGTTAGATTACTGAAGAATAGGAGTCCCAGTTCCCGGATCCCCTTCAATACGCAGTCGCTCAATCCACAGAGCCGTACCGCCAGCAACTGCCGCAGGCATAATAAAGATATTTAAAATTGGTACCATCTTCGCGAGCATCACGGTCCCACCAAAGGTAAGGCTAGTGAGTTTACGGCGGCGCAGTACCGTTTTTAATTCATCGAATGGCCGCTGGTGGTTATCCAGTGGGTAGTCAACGTATTGAATAGCCATACACCAAGCGCCCCAAACTGCGGTGAGCACTGCGGGGATAATAATGGTCCAGCTGGTGATGGTGGCAATTATAAATACGATCAAACCCCAAAATATAAAGTAACCCAGCTTACGCAATTCCCGGCCCAGGGTACGCCATACCATTTGCATTATCGGCTCGGCAGGAGGAGCTTTACCGGTTAGCAGTTCCTCTACTTTCTCAGCGAGCAAACCGTTAAAGGGGGCGGCAATAATGTTGGTGATAACGCTAAATAAATAGCCGTAAGCAAGGAAAAATAGGAAAAGCACTATTAGTGCAATAATCCAGGCCAGCCAGCGAAAAACACTGGCGGTCCATGCTGCACCCTTGGCCATAATGGCTTCCCACCAGGACATATTCTCCGTATTTACCGGCGTGTGGGAAAGCAGGCTACTTATATAATCGGTAAGCCCTCCGAGCTGTGAAATCATTATGCTACTGATAATAATAAACAGCACCAGATTTATTAGTAATGGCACCAGGATAAATGGGCGTAACTCACGCCGGGTAATCAAGTGGATACCGCGCACCAATGCGTCGATACCGTGAACGGGATTTGAAGTCATACTCTCACCTTTCGCTGGTACGATGCCTAAATTTCCAGAGTTCTCAGTTGGCGCCAGCGGCTTTTAAAATCTCGCTATATTCTGCGCCCTGGCGGTGTTCAGCAATACGTGCCAGCAGGGTTTTTCCATCGGGGCCAGGGCTGTTCAGATCCATGCCTTCAGCGAGAAACAACTTAACAAATGTGGCAAAACTCTCTGCTTTCATGCTTCGGTAGGCGCGCTCGAGCAGGTGAAAATCCCGGTTTACGCCTGCGGGGGCTTCACCAATCAAGAATCCAGCAATACGTTCCTCGTCAAAAACTTCTCCGAGTACTTTCTGTTTGTCTTTTTTCAGGCTCAAAACTATATCCTTGCTACATAAATAGGGGGCGGGCGAAGCCCGACCCAGGTCTTGAAATGTTGAGGGTTAAAGCAGTGCGTCCAATTTTTGCTTGAGGATTTTATTAATCATCTGTGGGTTTGCCTGCCCTTTGGACGCTTTCATGATTTGCCCGACGAAATACCCCATCATTTTGGGGCGTTTTGATTCATCGGCCTTGCGGTAGTTTTCTACTTGGGCATCGCTTGCAGCGATCACCTCATCCACCATTTTTTCGATAGCGCCGGTATCGGAAACCTGTTTCAGCCCACGCTTTTCGATGACTTCGTCGGCACTGCCCTCTCCGTCGGCAATAGCCTCGAATACCTGTTTGGCGATTTTGCTGGAAATGGTGTTGTCTTTGATGCGCGAGATTAGTCCAGCTAGTTGGTCGGCAGAAACCGGCGATTGTGAAATAGTTAGTTCACGACGGTTGAGCAGCGCTGCCAGTTCACCGTTAATCCAGTTGGCGGCAAGCTTGGATTCGCCACAGGATTTACTCACAGTTTCAAAATAGTCTGCACTGGCACGCTCCTGTGTCAGCTGGTCTGCATCATAAGCAGATAGCTGGTATTCCGCTTGGAAGCGGGCTGCTTTTGCATCAGGCAGTTCTGGCAGGATGCTGCGCAGTTGCTCGACATATTCATCGGTGAGTACAACTGGCAGAAGGTCAGGGCAGGGGAAGTAGCGGTAATCATTGGCCACTTCTTTACTGCGCATAGAGCGGGTTTCATTTTTGTCCGCGTCGTAGAGGCGGGTTTCCTGGGTAATGGTGCCGCCGTCTTCCAAGATATCGATCTGACGTTCAGCTTCGACTTTAATTGCGCGCTCGACAAAACGGAAAGAATTGATGTTTTTTAATTCTGTACGGGTGCCGAGTTTTTCTTCGCCTTTCAAACGCACGGATACATTGGCATCACAGCGCAGTGAGCCCTGGGACATATCACCATCGGAAATGCCCAGGTAGGTTACGATGCTGTGAATTTTTTTCAGGTAGGCCACAGCCTCGGCGGCACTGCGCATATCCGGTTCAGAGACAATCTCGATCAGCGGCGTACCTGCGCGGTTCAGGTCGATACCAGACATCCCGTGGAAATCTTCATGCAGGGATTTACCGGCATCTTCCTCCAGGTGAGCGTGGTGTAAACGCACTTTCTTACTGCTGCCATCTTCCAGGTGAATTTCCACTTCACCTGGGCCGACAATAGGTTGTTCCAATTGAGTGGTTTGATAGCCTTTGGGCAAGTCGGGATAGAAGTAATTCTTGCGTTCAAAAACGGAGCGCTTGCCGATCTCCGCGTTCATCGCCAGGCCGAACATTACCGCAAAGCGAAATGCTTCTTCATTCGGTACCGGCAAGGTGCCCGGCATAGCCAGGTCCACAGCGCAAGCCTGGGTATTCGGCTCGGCGCCAAAGCGGATGCTAGCGCCGGAAAAGAGTTTTGACTGGGTGGAGAGCTGGACGTGAATTTCCAACCCGATAACGATTTCCCATTCCACAATTTATCTCCTTATACGGCGCTGGCTTTGTGCCAGTCGGTTACCTGTTGGTATTGGTGGGCGATATTGAGCATGCGCGCCTCTTCCAGGTAATTACCGGTTATTTGCAGGCCCACTGGCATATTGTCCACCAAGCCACAGGGTACAGACATGCCAGGTAGTCCGGCCAGGTTGGTGGCGATGGTGTAGATATCCTCCAGGTACATAGCTACCGGGTCAGCGCTCTTTGCACCAAGCTCGAAAGCGGGGGAGGGGGTCGTGGGGCCCATAATCACATCCACTTTTTCGAATGCTTCGACAAAGTCCTGCTTGATCAGGCGTCTGGCCTGCTGGGCTTTGTTGTAATAAGCATCGTAATAACCGGCGGACAGGGCGTAGGTGCCTACCAGGATGCGACGCTGTACCTCTTCGCCGAAGCCTTCACCACGGGAGCGCATATAGAGATCGCGCAGGTCATTGGGCTCTTCACAGCGGTAGCCGTAGCGCACCCCATCGAATCGAGATAGGTTGGCAGAGGCTTCAGCGGGGGCGATCACATAGTAAGCAGGTATCGCTAACTCGGTATGTGGCAGGCTGATATCGACCAGTTGCGCACCCAGCTTTTCAAACTCTCTCAAAGCCTCCTGAACCCGGCTTGCGGTTTCAGGGTTAAGGCCTTCCCCAAAGTACTCCCGGGGTACTCCGATCCGCAGCCCGGCAATCGGGTTATTCAGTTCGGCGGTAAAATCAGAGGGCTGCTGCTTCAGGCTGGTGGAATCTTTCGGGTCGTGGCTGGCCATCGCGGACAGCAAATAAGCCGCATCTTCGGCGTTGCGGGCGATGGGGCCAGCCTGGTCCAGGCTGGAGGCGTAGGCCACGATGCCATAGCGGGAAATACGCCCGTAGGTGGGCTTCAGCCCGGTGGTGTTTGTCAACGCCGCCGGCTGGCGAATAGAGCCGCCGGTATCGGTAGCTGTGGCGCCGGGTATCAGTTGTGCAGTAACTGCCGCAGCTGAGCCACCGGAGGAACCGCCGGGCACACAGCGGGTATTCCAAGGGTTTTTTACTGGGCCGTAAAAGCTGCTTTCGTTGGATGAGCCCATGGCGAATTCATCCATATTGGTCTTGCCCAGGGAGACGGTTCCGGCAGCGTTGAGGTTATCTACCACCGTGGCATCGTAGGGAGGGATAAAATTATCTAGCATTTTTGAGGCACAGCTGGTGCGCACGCCGTTAGTGCAAATAATATCTTTGTGGGCGATGGGCACACCGCACAGTGCCGGTGCCTCCCCGTTGGCCAGGCGTTGGTCGGCGGCCGCGGCTTGCGCTAGGGCGCTCTCTTCAGTGACGGTAATAAAACTGTTGTAGTTGCTGTCCAGTTGCTGGATGCGGCCGAGTAAATGGCGGGTTAGCTCTGTACTTGAGAACTCTTTGTTCCGCAATCCACGGATGATCTCGGCGATAGTAAGCTGATGCATGTTATTCCCTTAAAGGCTCTAGACGGGCTGAGGGCTGGGTATTTAGGTGAACTTAGTCAGTGTTGGGCCGGCTAATCAATTACTTTGGGAACCAGGTAGAGGCCTTCTTCGGTTTGGGGAGCCAGTTCTAGGAAGTCTTTGCGCTTGTCAGTCTCTGTCACTGCGTCGGTACGCAGTTCCTGGACTTCGTCCAGTGGGTGCGCCATCGGGGCGATACCATCGGTATTAGTGGATTGCAGCTGGTCGACCAGTTGCAATACATCGCCGAGGCGGTTGCTGACTTCTTCGATGGTTTCTTTGGATATGGCGATACGGGCCAGTTCCGCCAGTTTTTCTACAGTTTGCGTATCCACTGCCATGGTGATGGACTCCTCCAGCTTGAGTTGCGAGTCGAAAACTGCCCGGATTATTTGCGGCGGGCAGAACCGGCAAATTTAGCACATTGGGGTTATATTCTCACCGGCTCCGGCAGTAATGGATAGTGGGCCTCAAATGACCTCCCTTCAGCCTTGCCCTGATGCCTAGCGGTTGTTAGAGTTTGCCGAATCCTGCCGAGTGATGAGAGACTCCGGTATTTTGCGTAGAATCCGATTCGAAATGCGGCTCGGAACTCAGAATTATTTTTGCGGACTAATTAGGATTTGTATCCATAAAAGAAGCCGCGCCCGCAGTGCCCGACCTGGGGGCTGATAATTAGTACAAGGTAATCGAATTCCATGTTTAAACGTTTGCGGGGTATGTTTTCCAGTGATCTCTCCATCGACCTGGGAACTGCCAACACGCTGATTTACGTTCGCGATCGCGGCGTAGTACTCGACGAACCCTCTGTCGTCGCAATCCGTCACTACAATGGCCAGAAAATCGTTGAGGCTGTCGGAGTAGAAGCCAAACGCATGCTCGGCCGGACTCCTGGCAATATTACCGCTATTCGCCCGCTGAAGGACGGTGTTATCGCCGACTTCCAAGTGACCGAGAAAATGTTGCAGCACTTTATCAAGAAAGTGCATGAAAATAGCTGGATGCGCCCGAGTCCGAGAGTGCTGGTGTGTGTTCCCTGCCAGTCCACAGAAGTGGAGCGCCGCGCGATTCGCGAGTCGGCCCTGGGTGCAGGTGCTCGCGAAGTGTCACTGATCGAAGAGCCCATGGCCGCTGCCATAGGCGCAGGCTTGAATGTCGAGGAAGCGAGCGGCTCCATGGTGGTGGATATCGGTGGGGGCACCACTGAGATCGCCATTATCTCCCTGAATGGTGTGGTTTATTCCGATTCGGTGCGTATCGGCGGTGACCGTTTTGATGAAGCTATCGTCAATTACGTGCGTCGCAACTACGGCAGTGTGATTGGTGATGCAACTGCTGAACGGATCAAAGAGGAAATTGGCTGTGCTTATGCAGGCAGTGAAGTTCGCGAAATCGATGTGCGCGGACGCAATCTGGCCGAGGGCGTGCCTCGCAGCTTTACCTTGAACTCCGACGAAATTCTCGAAGCCCTGCAAGAGCCTCTGACAGGTATTGTGCAGGCTGTCAAAAGTGCGCTGGAACAATCCCCTCCCGAGTTGGCTTCTGATATCGCTGAGCGCGGTATGGTGCTGACTGGTGGTGGTGCTCTGTTACGCGATCTGGACCGCCTGTTGATGGAAGAATCGGGCTTACCGGTAATTGTTGCCGATGACCCGCTGACCTGTGTGGCGCGGGGGGGCGGTAAAGCGCTGGATATGTTGGATCGCAGCCGCCTCTACCTGATGTCTAACTAGTAGACATCGGTATTATGTGACCTGCGAGGGAGCTTGTGGCTATATCCGCAAGCTCCTTGTAATTAAAAAAATGCAAGTCATCTTTTATGGCTTGTACTGTTCTCACCATCTTTGATTGACCTGTTAAGAGGGGATTGCCTGTGAAACCGCTATTTACCCGCGGTCCCTCTGCCGAATACCGCCTGGGCTTTCTCATCATACTCGCGATCTCGCTGATCGTTTCCGATCATTACACCAATTGGTTTCAGCCTGTCAGAGAACGCTTATCAGGGGTTATTGCTCCACTGTACTGGGTTACAGGAGCCCCCGAGCGTGTGGGTGATTGGGCCGATGAGCAGTTTCGCTCACGCGAAGAACTGCAGGAGGAAAATAGCCGCCTCAAGCGCCAGGTTTTACTGCTGGAGCAGCGCAGCCAGCTATTGGCGGCCGTAAAAGCGGAAAACACTCAGCTCAAAGAACTGATGAACTCAGCAGAAATGGTCGATGACCGAGTACTGGTGGCTCAGGTGATTGGCGTTACCCCGGACCCTTTGGAGCATGTGCTGCTGATTGACAAAGGCCGCGATGACGGTATTGATATCGGTACCCCGGTAATGGATGCCAGTGGATTGCTGGGGCAGGTGATTGAAGCTGGCGACTCCTACAGTCGTATCCTGCTGATAACTGATTCCAGTCATGCCATTCCCGTCCAGGTTCTGCGCAACAGTATGCGCACCGTCGCCGAGGGTACAGGTGACCTGTATCGCCTGAAGTTACGTCATCTTGCTAATACCAGTGATATTCGGGAGGGCGATTTGCTGCTCAGCTCCGGCTTGGGTAGCCGCTTTCCCGCAGGTTATCCGGTTGGGGAGGTCATCTCGGTGCAGAGAGATCCGGGTAAGCCTTTTGCGGAGGCTGAAGTGTTGCCGAGGGGGCGGATGAATCGCAGCCGCTTTGTATTGGCGGTCATTGGCAGTGGAGGACATTCTGTTGCAAGCGAATAACCGCTGGTTTATCGCGGTCACTATTCTGCTGTCACTGCTTCTCTCGGTTATGCCCCTGCCACAGCAGTGGCTCTGGTTTCGGCCGGCATTTCCGGCTTTGCTGGTGATATTCTGGATTACCCGAATGCCCCAGACCTTTGGGGTCGGGTTCGCTTGGATGATCGGTATTGCCCAGGATTTGGCTACGGGGGCGAGCTTGGGAACCCATGCCCTGGCCCTATCGGTACTCGCCTATTTCAGCTTACTGACTTACCAGCGCACCCGGGCATTTAATCCGGCCCAGCAATTGTTGTGGGTATTTGTTCTGGTGGGCATTCATCAAGTGGTGGGCAACTGGGTGCACGGCCTTGAGGGGAAATCGGTACCCGGGCTGACCTTCCTGTGGCCCGCCTTGACTACAGCCCTGCTCTGGCCCTGGGTGACCCCGTGGCTCAGGGGGCTTTCCGGGCGTTTACACGTTCGTTGACCGTCTCGTCGGCACTGTAAATCAGTGTAAAAAATCGATCATTTTTCGAACAGTGCCGCTATAATCAGCCGCTGACCCACAGGGAATATGTAATAGAGTGACAACAAGCGCTTCAGAAAATCGACTTCTTTTGGCCTCTGGTTCGCCGCGCCGCGCCGAACTGTTGGCCCAGATTGGGGTGCCTTTCTCCCAATTGTCCCCCGCTGTTGTAGAACAGCGCCAACCTGCTGAAAGCCCTCTTGAGTACATAGAACGCTTGGCCCACGACAAGGCTGTCGCCGGGTTTCAAGCCGCTGACAGCCCGCAGGGACTCTGGTCTTTGGGAGCGGATACGGTGGTTATGGCAGGTGAGAGGCTGCTGGAAAAACCCCAAGATTTTGCTGACTTTGAGTCCATGATGCTGGCGCTATCGGGAGTAGAGCACTCTGTTTTCACGGCAGTGTGCTTGCGTTCACAGGATCGACAGTTTAGCCGTGTAGTGGAAACTCGAGTCAGGTTCCGCCACTTGTCCAAAGTTCAAATAGCGGATTACTGGAGTACTGGAGAGCCTGTCGATAAAGCTGGCGGTTACGGTATTCAGGGTTTTGGTGCCGCCTTGGTAGAAGCTTTTAGTGGCAGTTACAGCAATGTTGTAGGGCTCCCATTGGAAGCTGTAGTCCCCATGCTGGATCATGCGGGCATTCCCTATTGGCAGGAGGGCCAATCTTGAGCGAAGAGCTGTTAATTAATGTTGCGCCGACTGAAACCCGGGTTGCGCTGGTAGAAAATGGTGTGCTTCAGGAAGTCTACCTGGAGCGGAGTGCCCGGCGAGGGATTGTAGGAAATATCTATAAGGGAAAGGTGATTCGCGTACTGCCCGGAATGCAGGCCGCTTTTGTCGATATAGGCCTCGAGCGCGCGGGTTTTATCCATGCCTCGGATATTGCGCCTCTCGACGAAGAGGGTATGGAGGCGCGGGATGCCGAGGTGGCGGATATCCGCGCGCTAGTCAGAGAGGGGCAGTCACTGATCGTGCAAGTAGTGAAGGACCCTATAAGCAGTAAAGGTGCCCGGCTGACTACCCATCTGTCGGTTTCTGCACGTTACCTGGTGTATATGCCGCAGACGCGCCATATCGGTATCTCTAATCGAATTGAAGACGAGAACGAACGCGAGCGATTGCGCCAGTTGGTTGAAGCAGCTTCTCTGCGCCTTGCAGAGGATGGTTTGTCGGCCGATGGAGGCTTCATTTTGCGTACCGTTGCCGAGGGGGTGAGTGAGGAAGAGCTGCTGAGAGATATCCCCTTTCTGTACAAATTATGGGGGGAGCTGGATGAGCGCATTAAGGAGCGTCCAGTGCCTTCGGTTATCTATGAGGACCTTCCACTATTTATGCGCGCATTGCGTGACCTTGCGCGCCCTTATACCGAAAAGATTCGTATAGACTCCCGAGAGGCCCACGGTCGTGCGGCAGAATTTGCCGGTAAATATGCGCCGGAAATTGCCGGTCGCCTGGAACACTATCCCGGTGAGCGCCCACTGTTTGACTTATACGGTGTTGAAGAGGAAATAAGACGGGCACTACACAACAAAGTCACCTTGAAGTCTGGCGGCTACTTGATCGTAGAGCAGACAGAGGCGATGAGTACAATTGATGTCAATACGGGTGCTTTTGTTGGGCATCGAAACCTTGAAGAGACTATCTTCAAGACCAACCTGGAGGCCGCTACAGCGATTGCCCGCCAGCTGCGTTTGAGGAATCTGGGTGGGATTATAATTATTGATTTTATCGATATGAAAGACCCTGAGCACCAGCGGCAAGTCTTGCGCACCTTGGAAAAGACCCTGGAGCGCGATCATGCCAAGTCCAGTATCACCGGGGTCTCCGAACTGGGGTTGGTGGAAATGACTCGCAAACGCACCCGTGAGTCACTGGGGCAGATTTTATGTGAGCCTTGCTCTGTTTGCAGTGGGAGGGGCACCTTAAAGAGTGCGGAGACAGTTTGCTTCGAGATTTTCCGCGAGATTATTCGAGAGGCGCGCTCTTACGATAGTGAAAAAATTATGGTACTGGCCAGTCAGGTGGTAATAGATCTTTTACTGGATGAAGAGTCGGCTAATGTCGCCGATCTTGAAGAATTTATTGGTCGGCCGATTCAGTTCCAGGTAGAGCCCATTTACAACCAGGAGCAATATGACATTGTTCTTGTGTAATCCATTATTCACTCGCCAGCAAGCTAAGAGAGCTTATTGTCAGCGCTCGGTCCATGCCTGTTTGGTGGTGAGGGTATAGCGATGGTTGTAATACGCTGGATTGCAAGAAAGTTCTGGTTACTGTCGGTAAGTTTGGTGATTGCTCTGGCAATCATCGTGCAAACAGGCCGACTGCTGTCCCCGCAGGTAGAGAACTATCGTCCCCAGATTAGTCATTGGCTTAGTGAGCAGCTAGGCGTTCCTGTACAGATGGATCGTATTTCCCTGCGTTGGGAGGCCCTTGAAGTTGCATTGCAGCTGGATGGGTTGCGTCTGGGGGAACACGGTGAGCTGAGAATGGGGCACGGCCTATTCCAGCTGGATCTACTTTCCAGTCTCTGGAACCGGGAATTGGTCTGGAAAGACCTGCAAATGAATCAGTTTTCGGCCGGGCTCACTCGAGATGAAAATGGCCTCTGGTATCTACAGGGGTTTCCCGATGCCCCGCTTAAGCTTGAAGGCAGCACTGCACCCAATTCCGAAGCGGCAGATCCGGCCCGCCTATTCCAGTTGAGCCCCAAAATCCAAATCAGTGATGCAGCGATCACTGTGCGCCTTCCCGATGAGCAGCTGGCAGAAATCAATTTGCCTGAAATCCAGCTGGAAAATAGCGGAGATTTTCACCGACTGACTGCACGGGCTTTTATTTCCCGTGAAGGGGAGAGTAGCCAGGTTGATGAAGAGACCCTACGGGTTGTGTTAGAAGGGCGGGGCAATCCCAAAGATAAAGAGCACTTCTCACTGCGCGGCTATATGCAGCTTAATGAGTTGCTACTGGATGAAGACATTGTCAGCTTGCTTCACGAACTCACCCCGTTACCTGACCGGTTTCACTGGCAGGGGAAGAAGTGGGCAGACGGCCGCTTGTGGCTGCATAGTGATGCCGTAAGTGGGTATCGCATAGTGGGCCAGGTGGACTTGGCCCAAGTAGAAAGCCTGACCGATATGCAAAGGGCAGGAGATGATATAGAAGAGCATACACTGGCTCCGTTACGCGCTTTTTCTGGCAACTTGTCGGGCCGCTGGTTGCCGGGAGAGCACTGGCGATTAGCGCTGCAGGATATTGAAATCGATTGGCAGGGCTTGAAAATGCCGTCGCTGAACCTGCAGGTTAACAGTGGCCAAGAGGGTATAGCCCTGATGGCAGATCTGGTCGATCTCGCTGGTTGGAGCAGTATCTTAAATCGCTTGTCGTTACTAGAGGGAGCTGCAGATGAATGGTTGCGTGCACTAAAACCCCAAGGTCAGTTGCGCAGCCTGCGTCTGCGAGTTGGTGCGGACCGGCAGTTAGAGATCAGCGCAAACTTGGAAGATATTGCGGTCGAGGCGTTTCGAGGAGCCCCGGCAATTACTCAGTTGAGTGGATATCTTCAGGTTGAGGGCGCCAGTGGCCGGGTTGAACTCGACGGTACCTCCCTCGGGGCGCACTTTCCCAGTCTGTATAAGAATGCTTTTGGGTTTGAGCAAGCCAGCGGCACCATAGCTTGGGATGTCGATAAGGCGTTGAACGAAGTCAACGTATTGTCGGGCCCGCTGATGCTTGGCGGTGAACTTGGTCAGGTCGGTGGTCAGTTTATGCTGTCGCTACCCTTCCACGCCCAAACACGACCTGTGGATCTGGTGCTTTCCCTATCGATAAAAGATGCTGGGGTTATTACCCAGGAAGAGCTGGTGCCATTTGTGGTTAGCGATGATTTGCGCAGCTGGTTGAAAACTGGCCTGGGTAAGAACAATCAAGGGCGCGTTGAGAGTGCGGCCTTTATCTATCGCGGCAGCAGTTATAGCAAAGAGGGTAAAGAAGAATTCCTTAGAGCATTCGCGACTCACCAGAAGCGCAGAACGATTCAGTTGGCGCTCGACTTTTCAAATGCGAGCCTGGACTACGCCAGTGAGTGGCCTGAGGTCAAGGATGTGGATGGCCGTTTGTTGCTCGATGATGAAATTGTGCGGGTCAATGCCGATAAAGCCAAGCTCTGGAATATGGATGCTGGAAATATTCTGGTTGCGGTAACCCCTCAGAAGGGTGGAGGCTCACGCCTTGATGTACAAACTGAGGTGGTTGGACCCGCTGCCGATGGGTTGCGACTATTGCGTGAATCACCACTCAGAGATCACCTTGGAAGTGCCTTTGATGATTGGAGCCTGACGGGGAATTTGGATGGCGTTGTATCCTTAACTCTACCCTTGGGACAGTCATCCGTAGTTCCCGAGCAACAGGTTGAAGTCAACCTGAAGCACGGTGACCTTCAACTGAAAGGGCTCCGCCTCGATGCGACTGCGTTGAATGGTTTGGTGAAATACGATAGTGCGACAGGCCTTGAAGGGACCCAGCTGAATGGCAAATTGTGGGGCCGCCCGCTGACTGCTCGTATCCAACATATTGGCGAGGGAGATGCACGGGATACCCAGGTGGTTATCGACGGCAATGCATTGGTTGAGTCGGTACACGCTTGGAGTTCGCGGCCAGAACTGCAATGGCTGGAAGGAGAAATGGATTATCAAGCCCTGGTGACCATTCCTGCAAAATCAGCGGAAACCCCTTACTCCGCAGTATTTGAGCTCACTTCCAACCTGGCCGGTGTGGCTGTAAACCTACCTGACCCACTTGGTAAGACGGCGGAAACAGAAACCAATTTTGTATTGCGAGTGCCGATTGGAGAGCAGGGCAGCTTGTTCCACTTGGACTATGGAGAACATTTACAGGGGCAATTCTGGCTGATTGATGGAGAGTTAGATCGAGCTGCAATCGCCTTGAATGCTGAGGCAAATTTGCCCTCCAAACGGGAGTTGACGGTCACTGGAGATATTTCCACTGTTGACTTGTCTCGCTGGCAGTCTCTGCTAGATATTTACCAGTTGTCTGAACCAGCGAAACCAAGCGCTGCCAGTTCTGTTGCAAGTACCGCAGAAAACCCAGGAGAGGCTGCGGAGAGTGGCAGTGAGCCACTTCCGATACGCCTGGATCTCAGTACAGACCAGCTTCAGTTGGGCTCTGCAGAAATTGAGCATATCCATGTTACCGGTGAGGGAGTGGGGACAGATTGGAAGCTCAAATTTGACAGTGAAATGATTGCAGGAAATCTAACCGGCTTACTGGATGGCAGTACACCGTTACGCCTCAAACTGGCTCATTTGCGTCTGCCTCAGCCAGAGAAACCGGCTGAAGTCAGTGATGAAGCTTTTCCCTCAGACCCCTTTGCGGAGGAGGTAGTAGCGGATCCTTTGGCGCAGTTTGATTTTACTAGTTTGCCACAAATCGATTTTAGTACTGATAACCTGCAAATAGGTGAAGAGGCCTTGGGGCCTTGGTCTTTTAAGTTGAGGACAGCTGCAGATCGTTTGGTGGTGAGTGATATCCACGGCACGGTGAGAGGGTTCCGCATCGAGGGACAGGGCAAACACAGTGGTGAGCTAGGTGCAGAATTGGTGTGGATGAGGGATGCCGAGGGGCAGCAGTCATCACAGTTTATCGGCCGATTGGTGGCGGATGATCTTGCAGATATCCAGCGCAAGATGGGCCATGAGCCGTTGATTGAGAGTAAATCGGCGATCTTTGAAACTGCTTTGAAGTGGGAGGGGGCCCCGACTCAGGTGAAAGGAAGCCTTCTCTCCGGAGAGCTTAAGGTTGATATTCGCGATGGCCGATTCCTGCGATCAACCGGTGCGACAGGCTCTACCGTGTTGCGTCTATTGTCACTGTTTAATTTTGATACCTGGGCGCGACGTTTGCGTCTTGATTTCACTGACCTTTACAAGAGTGGTATGGCTTTTGATAGGGTGCGTGGCGAAGTAGTCTTTGAAGGCGATGGTCAGCTTTTAATCGCTGTACCCATCCAGGTAGAGGGACCCACCAGTGAACTGCAGATGGCGGGGCGGGTTAATTTAGTCCGCGAAGATCTGGATTTAACGTTGGTGGCTACTTTGCCAGTTGGGAATAACCTGGCTTTGGTTGCAGCTCTAGCCGGTGGCTTGCCTGCAGCTGCGGGTGTCTACCTGATCAGTAAGGCATTTAAAAAGCAGGTGAAAAAGGTCGCCAGTGTCAGTTACCGAATTAGTGGTGGCTGGTCAGACCCACAAATGCGATTTGAGAAATTGTTTGATGGAGATGGCGCCAAGCGAGAGGGCGCGGTTCTGGACCACGAGGGGAACAAGACACAGGTTGGGGTCGGCTCTGAAGAGAGGTCTCCTCCTGCAGCTTGAGTTTTAATATCCAGAGGCAGTGTGCAATAGCCATCTAATCTTAGTGAGGATCCCCTGTAAAAGGAGCACTCTAGATGGCGTTGCATTCATTATTGCCCCTCCTTCTTTTTACAGCCGTCACTCTTTCGGCGTGTTCTGAGGCAGATGACCATCAGCGCGACCAGAATATGACGGTCGCTCAAGCTGAAAAGCATATTGCAGAGGGGACTGATCTCGATCAGATCCCTAAGTCTGTGTGGAAGCAGATCCTGCCAGAGGATCGCTATAAGGTTCTCTGGAAAAAAGGCACCGAGCCCGCTTTTAGTGGCAAGCTTCTGAATAACAAAGAGAACGGGATTTATGTCACAGCGGGTTGCCGTTTACCGGTTTTCAGCTCTGAGCAGAAGTTTGAATCGGGCACTGGTTGGCCCAGCTTTTGGGATGTTGCCTACCCACAAAATATTGTCTTAAAGGACGATTACAGCTGGGGCTTGAAGCGGACTGAGGTGTTATCAAAGTGCGGGGAACACTTGGGGCATGTTTTTAAAGATGGCCCGGAGCCCACTGGTTTACGCTACTGCCTAAATTCTCTCGCCCTGGACTTTGTGCCGGCTTCTGGGGATAAGAAAGCGCAATAACTTCAGGTGTCTAGTTTGTGGGCGCTGCCAGCCAGTTAACTCTGGAGCGCCCGGAGTCCTTATTCCGCTTTCTGGATAAAGAAGTCGCGAAGATAGCGGAATAATTTTCGTTGATTGGTTGGTGGCTTATTGTTTTTGATTTCTCGATGGGAGTCCCTAATCAGTTGGCGCAGCTGTTGATGGTCGACACCGGGATGCTGGTCAAAGAACTCACCCTGGGCACTATTGCCTTCTTCCAGTAGTCGTTTGCGCCAGTCCTCAGCCATTTTATCGAAACGCAGGTGTTGTTGGTCGCGCTCTTTAAAGCGGCTCAGCACTGTTTCTATCGCCTCTTGGTCGGCACTGCGCATCAACTTGCCGATGTACTGCATCTGGCGCCGGCGAGCTTCATTGGATTTGATCCGATGTAGCGTAGCAATAGCCTCCTGCAAGTCCTCATCTATGGGGACTTCAGCCAGTTGGGCCTTGGAGAGCTCGGTTAGTTGCTTGCCGAGATCCTGCAGCTCGTGCATTTCTTTTTTGACCTGAGTTTTGCTTTTCGGCAGGTCGTCATCGTAATCGTCGTATTCGTACATCTTTGATTCGCTTTCGGTAAATAAGGGGGCTTGGTCCAGAGGTGATTTAGCTAAAGTACCAAGTGGCCAAGCCCAGAAAAGACATAAAGCCTACTACATCGGTGACTGTAGTAAGCGCTACCCCGCCGGCCAGTGCCGGGTCTATATTCATGGCACGCAATGCTACTGGTAATATCGCTCCGGCGAGTGCGGCGGTTAATAGGTTGATTATCATGGCGGCAAGGATAATGACCGCAATCCATATATCGCCAAACCACATGGCGGTTATCAAGCCCATCACAAGCGCCCACAAAAGAGCATTGAGTGCCGCTGAACCCAGCTCACGGGAAAGTAGCCAGCTCAAATTACTGCGTCCTATCTGGCCTAAGGCCATACCGCGAATGACCACTGTCAGCGTTTGGCTACCGGCCACGCCTCCCATGCTGGCGACGATGGGCATTAGGACTGCTAGGGCTACCACCTTGTCCAGGGTATTTTGGAACAAACTGATCACCCAGGAGGCAAGCAGAGCTGTGAGCAGATTAATACCCAGCCAAACGGCCCGACGCCGCGCAGTGCGCCCTACTGGGGCAAAGGTGTCTTCCTCCTCATCGAGGCCGGCAAGGCTCATCAGGGAGTGGTCTGCATCCTCTCGGATAACATCTACTACATCGTCAATGGTGATTCGCCCCAGCAGGCGGTTATCCTCATCGACTACCGGTGCGGTAATCCAGTCATATTTCTCAAATAAGCGCGCGACTTCTGTGTCGGGCATATCTGCGGGTATTGGTTCCACATCGGTATTGACCACTTCGCGAACTGTCACCGATGGATCTGTGGTGAGAAGTTTGGATAGTGGCAAGAGACCGATATATTGGCCCCTCCGGTTAATCACAAAAAGGCTGTCGGTAGATTCCGGTAGTTGTTCATGGCGCCTAAGGTAGCGAAGTACCACATCGAGAGTCAGGTTGGGGCGGACAGAGATGGTGTCTGTATCCATTAAACCGCCGGCCGTGTTCTCATCATAGGCGAGAACACTTTCAACCCGGAGGCGGTCGGTTTCCGTCATCGATGAGAGCACTTCGGCAACAACTCGCTCCGGCAGCTGCTGAAGTATATCGGCGATGTCGTCGGCATCCAGGCCTTCCATCACCTCCACCATCTCCTCGGTATCCATAGTTGCGAGGATCTGGCTGCGCACATCGTCGGTGAGTTCCTGCAGGACCTCACCCTCTATTTCCCTATCCACCAAATTCCAAAGTACCTGGCGGATACGCGGTGGAGAGCTCTCCAGCAATTGCGCAACACTCTGGGGAGTCAGGGTCTTGAGCATGCGCCGGACTTCTTGTCCCGTACCGCTATCCAGCGCGGCATACAGCTCACCCAGCTGATTCTGTGCGCGGAATTTGATTTCGGCTTGGGGAGAGCTGGGCACAACAAGTCCTTACTGCTAGTGGTGGATTTGGGAGGCGATGTAAAAGCTTAGCGATTTAATGTTTAGAGTGAGCTTTTCGTGGCAATAGTATACTGGCCTCTATTCAGCTTCGCCGAATCGATTGGAGATCAGTGTGCTGATAGCTTCCAGGGCGGCACTTTCATCTGTCCCCTCTATTTCCAGTTCCAGCTCCGTGCCTTTGCCTGCAGCTAGTAACATTAGGGCCATCACACTTTTTCCATCTACGGCTTTACCCTGGCAATGCACTTTAATATTGGAGCAGAACTTGGAGGAAGTCTGTGCGAACTTGCTTGCAGCGCGGGCGTGCAAGCCGAGTTTATTGATGATGGTCAGTTGGTGTTTCTGCATTGCGCTGCTCGACAAAAATCTATTTTTGTTGCTCCCTGTGGCGTATCTGGACGTTATCAAACTCTTTGGAAAATTTCTTTACCAGCTGTTCAACCATATAAACTGATCGATGTCGGCCCCCAGTGCAGCCGATAGAGACACAGGTGTAGCTGCGATTACTTTTCTGGTAGGAGGGCAGCCAGTTTTCCAAAAAGTTGGTGATGTCAGCCTCCATCTTTGCGGTCTCTGGGTGAGAGCGCAAGAATTCAGCGACCTCGATATCCTTACCGGTTTTTTCTCTTAGAGCTGGTTCCCAGTAGGGATTGGGTAGACAGCGTAAGTCAAAAATCAAGTCTGAATCCACAGGCACGCCATACTTGAACCCGAAGGACTGGAAGAGAATCGCCATGCTGTTTGATTGTTCTCCAACAACACGATTTTTAATCAGTTCGCGCAGTTGGTGCAAGCTCAGGGTGCTGGTATCAATAACCATATCCGCAATGGTTGAGATAGGGGTGAGCAGCTCTTTTTCCTGATTGAGAGCTTCTAGCAAATGGGTGCAATCATTGCTGAGAGGGTGCTTCCGTCTGGTCTCACTGAATCGCTGTACTAAAACCGGCTCGCGGGCATCGAGATAGATAACATCACATTGAACCCCTGCCTCGCGCAAGGACTCAATAACACTGGGAGCCTGTCTTATGTCTTGCCAGAGGTTGCGGGCATCGACGCCCAGGGCCAGGGGTGTGTTTTCTTTTGGCGGTTGTGCCTTGACCCTCTTAACCAGCTCCGGGAGCAGGCTGGTGGGAAGGTTGTCGATACAATTGAAGCCGACATCTTCCAGTAATTGCAGTGCAGAACTTTTTCCGGAGCCGGAGCGTCCACTAATTATCACCAAGCGCATGGAGAGCCCTTTTCTTTGATCAAGTCTTTATTATTTCGCTTGTTGCACTACCTGAACAATGAGGCGAATGTCAGCTCTGAGACTCAGTTACTAACAAAACCTCCTCTAGGCGGCTGCGGTACTATCAATAGCGAGGGCATATAGCTCATCACTACTTTGTGCTTGCCTTAGCTTATCTCTAACCTGGCTGTTGGAAAACAGAGCGGCGATTTCGGCTAGTGTATCCAGATGTTCCTGCTCAGCATCTTCGGGGACCAGAAGAGTAAATAGCAAATCGACAGGCTGGCGGTCGACAGAGTCAAAATCAATGGCAGGCTGGGTGGTACAGAGAACCCCAATGGGGTTATCACAGCCGGGTAACCTGCAATGGGGAATGGCAACACCATCGCCGATACCGGTGGAACCAAGGCGCTCACGGGCGATCAGTTGGTTAAAAACTGTATCGGAGTCGTGTTGGGGATATTGTTCGGCGATGGCCTGGGCAATATTGAGCAGTAGCTTTTTTTTGCTGCTCCCCGCCAGATGGCAAAGGCTAAGGCGGGGAGAGAGTAATGCTTCCAGTGTCATAGTTCAGCGATGGTTCTGCAACTTCTCTTTGTGTTTTTTCAGTTGGCGGTCCAGCTTATCGGTGAGCGCATCAATTGCCGCGTACATATCTCTGTCTTCGGATCCAGCGCAGAGGTCGTGACCGTTTATATGTACCGTCGCCTCAGCTTTTTGGATCAGTTTTTCGACGGATAAAATTACTTGCGCGTTGGTGATGTTGTCGTAATGTCTGGACAGCTTCTCCATTTTGCTTTCGCAGTAGCTGCGCATAGGTGAGGTAACGTCGACGTGGTGGCCACTAATATTGATCTGCATGGATTTCTCCTTAAAGGTGCATCACAAGCCGGCGCTCACCCCCTATCGGGTCGCAACCCTACTAGGAAGTGGGCCAGAATGGAAGGATACACTCAAATTTTGGATTTTGGTTGCAAGTTGGGGGCGGAAGGCGCCAGTAGCGTATGACTGGAGGTGGGTTAGGGGTCAGATTAATTGGCTGTGTTTGGGTTGTAACTTAAATGAGCCTCTTTCTCTCACTTGAGGAGGGGATACCCATAGATTCGCGGTATTTCGCTACCGTTCGGCGCGCAACCTTGATGCCTTGCTTGTCCAGCTCCTGAGTGATCTTGTTATCTGATAGCGGCTTTCGAGGTACTTCTGTGTCAATCAGCTTGCGAATCAGAGCTCGAATGGCGGTGGATGACGCATCCTCACCGGAATCTGTACTGACGTGGCTTGAGAAGAAATATTTGAGTTCGAAAACTCCCCGTGGAGTCAGCATATATTTTTGAGTGGTCACTCGGGATATGGTGGATTCATGCATGCCAATGGTTTCAGCAATATCTGCCAGAACCATTGGTCGCATTGCCTCTGGGCCTTCCTCAAAAAAGCCTTGCTGTTTATCCACAATGGACGTGGCGACCTTTAGCAGGGTGTCGTGGCGGCTTTGTAGACTCTTCAAGAACCAGCGGGCCTCCTGCAAGTGATCCCGCATGAAATTGTTTTCCCGGGAGTTATCCGCCCGTTTTACCAAGGAGGCGTAGTGGCCATTAATCCGGATCTTTGGAGTGATTTCTGGATTAAGTTCGACCAGCCAGCGGTGATCCTTGCGGGACACAATAATGTCGGGAATGACATAAGCGGGCTGTTCCCCGCTGAACTCCTCACCTGGGTTGGGGGTTAGTGTCTGGATAAGGCGGATCACTTCGCCGAGCTGGGCTTCGTTGAGGCGTGTGCGTCGGGTGAGTTGCCTGAAATCCCTTTTACCAAGTAATTCCAGGTGGCGCTCAATAATGGTCTGCGCCTCCTTTAGCCACAGAGTTTCCGCTGGTAGCTGCTTGAGCTGGAGTAGAAGGCACTCTTGGAGGTTTCTGGCCCCACAGCCAGCTGGTTCGAATTGTTGTACAGCTTTAAGGACTGCAACTACCTCATCTTCTTCGAGCTGAAGGGAGGTGGCTACGTCATCAGCGGTGGTATTGAGAAGACCGTTTGGGTCGATGGCGTCAATAAGGTGCTCGCCGATCCATTTATCGTGACTGGAAAGTGCTGTCAGGTTTAATTGCCAGCGCAAGTGGTCTTGAAGTGTGTCGGTGGAAGAGTTGCGCTCAAAACTGGGGTCGTCGCCCTCGGCGGGGCCACTGTAGCTGTTGTAAATGTCGTCCCAATGAGAATCAACCGGCAGCTCTGTTGGAATATCCTGGTTCCATTCAGAATCACCAAGCTCTTTTTCCTCAGTGGCTGTGTGGGTTAAATCCTCCCCTACAGCGGCTGGTGGCTCTTGTTGTGCGTTGCTCTCGGTATTGGCTGTTACTTGTTGAGCCAGATCTTCACCCTCAGTCTCTAGCATTGGATTGCTGTCGAGGGCTGCCTGGACTTCTTGCTGTAAATCTAGTGTGGAGAGCTGCAGGAGGCGTATAGCCTGCTGCAACTGGGGGGTCATGGTTAGCTGTGCGCCGAGCTTGAGCTGGAGAGACTGCTTCATAATTTAAAGTTGAAGGCCAGTGCGACAAAAGGTTCGTCAAAATTAACCCGAGATGGCGCAGACTACCTTGGCCCTCAAACTATTACAAGCAATAAGCGTGCCGACTATTGCCTGCTAAGAGGTCGTTTCTGGGTTGATGTATGATAAGTTTCTCGAAATTTTTATTATTAAGTTGCATCTGTCATCATTTGCCATTAAATCGTGAACTCATGTCCCAAATAGACTTCGCGTACCTGCTGGTTAGCGAGGACATCATCGGGCGTGCCAGAGGCAATAATATGTCCCTCGCTGACGATATAAGCAGTTTCACAGATATCCAGGGTTTCTCTCACGTTGTGATCTGTGATCAAAACGCCGATATCCCTGTCCCGCAAGTGGCGAATAATGTGTTTGATGTCGTTCACTGAAATAGGGTCGACACCAGCAAAGGGCTCATCGAGCAAGACAAAGCTTGGGTCTGTAGCCAGGGCTCGTGCAATCTCTACCCTGCGTCGCTCTCCGCCGGATAGAGCCATTCCTAGGCTGTTTTCGATGTGTGTAATGTTGAACTCTTCGAGCAACTCCTGGGCTTGCTCTTCCCGCTCTTTACGATTGAGTCCTTTTCGGGTTTCGAGGATTGCGAGAATATTGTCACGCACTGACAGGCGTCGAAAAACAGAGGCCTCCTGGGGCAGGTAGCCGATTCCTTTACGGGCGCGCCCGTGCATTGATAGACGGGTAATATCTTCGTTGTCGATCAGGACTTGCCCGGCATCGGCCTGCACCAGCCCAGCGATCATATAGAAGCAGGTGGTTTTCCCTGCTCCGTTGGGGCCAAGTAAGCCAACGACCTGTCCACTTGAGACGCTGACAGAGACATCTTGGACAACTTTTCTTTTCTTATATTGTTTGGCGAGGTGTAACGCTTGTAGCGTTGGCATAATGAGTCCTGAAATCTAACCGCGGCCGAGAGGGGCAGCGGATTACATCATTGTAAATAGCGCTGTTTTACAGGCATTGAAACTTGGGTGAACTACTGGTCTGTGTCGGTATTAGCTTCAGCGGGCTCGCTGGCTTCTGTGCTCTCAGGTTTCCAGATCATCTCAACTCTGCCTTGGCCAGGCTGGCTGCGAGCGCTCATTTGCTCAGTGGCGAGATCGTAGTCGATTTTCTCCGCAGTTAGGGTGTTGCCATCGCGATCGATATAAGCTTGCCCGGTGAGCTGTAGCTCTTCAGAGCTGATGACATACTCTATGCGCTCAGCGCGGGCTTTAACTGGTTCCTCGCTCTCCAGTATCTTTTGCTGGAAGTGCGCGGGGCGGCCCACAGCAATGACCCGGCTGATTTCATCGCTGGCCGTAAAGTACACTTCCACGCGATCTGCCCTGATTTGGAGTGAGCCCTGTGTGATGACCACATTGTCACTATATACCACTAAGTTATTGGCGCGGTCGGCTGACATAGATTCCGAGCCCACAGAGATTCTCTGGGTTCTATCATCAGGTAAAGCCTGTGCTACGGTGGTAATAGCTGCCAGCGTAATCGCAGTGAAGGTCTTAAGCATAGAGGGATAGCGGTTATTGGGTGTCATAGCTGCTCTTCACGTCGGATAGAATTTCCATCCGGTTTTCTTTCAGGTAGGCGCGCATCCCCGTTCCTTCAGTGCGGTTGGGGCCGGAGCTAATAATAACAACTTTGTCGGTCTCGGCGAATTCCCTGTCAGGGAAGATTGTGATTCGCGGTGTCTCCAATTGGATGCCATTCGGGCCAGGGAGTTCATCAATTTGAACGTCACCACTAAGTACGATACGTTTTCCTCGGTTGAAGGCCACCCCCCTTTTGGAGCGAGTTGCCCACTTGGGCTGGTCGTCCGTATAGAACAGCATGCGCGGTTCTTTTAGGTTGGCTCGATCTCTACGTTTAAACTGAAAGTAGGTGATTTGCTCTGCATCCACTCGATAAGCTAGGTTGCCTGCCTGGTCAAAATGGCGAGTTTCAGCCCCTTTGATAATAAGGTCCGCAGCCCGATTTTGTTGCTGAGGAGTGGGCCTTTTGCCTAGGAGCTGTTCTGGCGGACTCTCGGAAAACCAGAGCCCGGCACTTATAAGCAGAATGACCAGTATGAGAGGCAACCACGAGCGCATCATTTTTCTCCGATATAGGGGGCGAGCGCCGCGTCAAAGGTCCCTTGTGCAATCATAATGCGGTCGCAGATTTCGCGTACAGCACCCTCGCCGCCACGAGCCTCTGTGATCCAAAGGGCTCGCTCCCGTACGGGGGGGGCTGCATTAGGTGGTGCGATGGGGCACCCGATCTTGGTCATTACCAGTAGATCGGGATAATCATCCCCGACATAGGCGATATCTTCCAGGCGGCATGGCTCTTCAGAAAGTAGCTCCTGTAGTGCGGCAAACTTGTCCTCCCGGCCCTGAATCAATTTATTGATACCCAAGTCGTGCGCTCGGCGCTCTACAACATTACTGCGCCGGCCGGTAATGATTGCTACACGTACTCCAGAGTTTTGCAGCATTTTAATGCCGTGCCCATCCAGGGTGTGGAAGGTTTTGAGCTCGTTGCCGCTATTGTCAAAATAAAGCTTGCCATCTGTCAGAACACCGTCCACATCCAGAACAAGCCAGCGGATATTTTTCAGGGAGTCATTTAATTTTTGTTCGGGCATCACCGGAGTAATCTCTCTTCGCCTTTGATTGTGAGGGCAAAACCTGCGTATTAATTGTCCGGTATTATCTCAGATAACTCCGGCGCGCAGAATATCGTGCATATGGAGTACGCCGACAGGGTGGTGAGCTTCATCTTCTACCACTAATGCAGTGATTTTGTAGTCCTCCATAATTCTTAGGGACTCTGCAGCGAGAGTGTCAGCAGAAACCGTTTTAGGGCGGCGACTCATCACCTCCTCCATGAGTGCTTTGTCGAGTTCGATTTTTTGATCAATTACTCGGCGCAAATCACCGTCGGTGAAAACGCCTAGTAATTCATCGTCGCTATTTACAATAGTTGTCATGCCGAACCCTTTGCTGGTCATCTCTAGCAGGGCTTTTGATAGCAGCGTCTCTGGAGTTACCTGAGGGAGTTCATCGCCCGCGTGCATCACGTCCTCAACCTTCAGTAGAAGCCTGCGCCCGAGGGCACCGCCGGGGTGAGAGAAGGCAAAATCTTCGGCAGTAAAACCCCTGGCCTCGAGCAGGGCGACTGCAAGTGCATCTCCCATCACCAGAGTAACTGTTGTTGATGAGGTGGGGGCCAAGTTGAGGGGGCAGGCCTCTGTGGCTACCGATATATCCAAATTGACTTCCGCAGCTTGAGCCAGAGGGGAGTCGGTTTTTCCTGCCATGCTAATTAGTGGAATGCCCAGGCGTTTTAGCAGAGGTAGTAGAGTGAGGACTTCAGCGGATGAGCCAGAATTGGATATGGCTATGACAACATCATCTCGAGTGATCATGCCGAGATCACCGTGGCTCGCTTCGCCGGGGTGAACAAAAAAGCTCGGTGTGCCAGTGCTGGCAAGGGTGGCGGCGATCTTTCGGCCAATATGCCCAGATTTCCCCATGCCGGTAACAATGGTGCGACCGCGACATTGCATGATCATTTCACAGGCTCGCTGGAATTCGCCATTAACTCTGTGTTCCAGTGCTGCCACCGCTTCAGTTTCCATGCGGACGGTGCGGCGCCCAGCTTCCAAAATTAAATCCTGTGTCATCAACTGCCTCAATCGCTTACTAGTGCTCTGACAAGTTCTCGTAAAACTGCCTTATTATGCGACAGTTTCGATATTTACTTATGCGACAGCGTGGATAATTTTTGTCATATGAGTCCAATATTTAAAGGCGACTCGATCTTTTGCTGTCGTGCTAATCTATATTAGCGGGCTGCTGGCGGCGGAAAAAGCCAGTGCGCACTTTAGATGTGTCAAATGACACGCTCGTACACCGCCACATTGCCGGGTGTGGCCATGGTATAGTTTGCCGTCTCCGCTGTCAGCTATGTCACTCAATGGATGATCGACACACTCTCAGTTGGGCTGCGGGAAGGTTGATATGTGGTATTGCTATGGCACTAAATTCTGTCATATGCGTCCAAGGAATGATTTGCTAACTGGAGATAATTTGTGAACGCATCATTTTGGCTTGGCCGAAACGGTTTGTCGCGGTGGATTAGATTTGCGCTTTGTGTTGTTTTTGCTTCTGCAGTGATGCCTGCAGCCAATGCGGCCCAAAATCCATATGTAATGATTAAAGGGGTTTCCGATGAGCTTTTGGGGGTAATTCGTACCAACGCTCAGTATGCAAATTCAGACCCACAAAGATACTACAATGCTGTTGAAGGGGTGCTGACCCCGGTTGTTGATTTTGACTTTATCGCTCGCGGTGTAATGGGGCGCTATGCCAAGCAGGCGACTGCCGACCAACGCTCTCGCTTTACGGATGCTTTTCGTCGCGATCTTGTAGCGACATTTGCTCGCGGCGTGGCAAATTTTGGCGACCTGGATGTAAAAGTGGTCAATCCCGGCACCACACCTCAAGGTAATCGTGTAAATGTGCTGCAGGAAGTTCGCAGCAAAGAGGGTATAACAAAAGTTTCGTATACCTTGGTGCGCAATCGGGCAGGCCAGTGGAAGTTGATCAATGTGATTCTGAATGGGGTCAACCTGGGTAAGACTTTCCGCAGTCAGTTCTCGCAGTCAATGCAGACTTATGGGGACATCGACAAGGTGATTTCTAATTGGTCAGCGGCAGACGATGCCGCAAATAAAGTGAGTTGATCCGCGAACTTTGGAGTGCGTAGCTGCGCACTCCGCTTGATTCAAGTACACTTGCGTGCTGTTTTTAACCAATCGCAAGTCCCTCCTATGCAACCAGACGAAATCAAGGCCCTAATCGAAGGGCAAATTCCCGATAGTACTGTTGAAGTGGCTTTTGAAGGTAGTCACCTGATGGTCACTGTAGTGAGCAGTTCCTTTGAGGGTCTGAGTCGTTTAAAAAAGCAACAGCTTGTCTATGCCGCTCTTGGTGAAAAAATCGCCGATGGCACCTTGCATGCCGTGCAAATGCAGACTCTGACTCCAGAAGAAGCCAGTCGTTAACTTGCCATTGCCACTGAGGTGTTGGCTATCTAGAAAGAGATTGAATGGATAAGTTGATAATAGAGGGCGGCAGCCCAATTTCCGGGACTCTGCGGATTTCTGGAGCTAAGAATTCAGCCTTGCCGATATTGGCTGCTGCTTTATTGGCTGACGGGCCTGTGCAAATCGATAATTTGCCGCATCTCAATGATATTACCACCATGATCACCTTGCTCCGGTGTATGGGGTGTGATGTCACTATTGATGAAAAGTTGGGTGTTGAGATTGACCCTCGCTCAGTCAATGACCTGACCGCTCCCTATGAGCTGGTTAAAACGATGCGGGCCTCAATCTTGGTTCTTGGGCCCCTGTTGGCTAGGCATGGGGTTGCGAATGTCTCCTTTCCAGGTGGTTGTGCAATTGGTAGCCGCCCAGTCGATATTCACCTGAAGGGCCTTGAGGCAATGGGTGCTGAGATAACCATCGATGGTGGTTTCATTCGGGCGCGCTCCAATGGTCGTCTTAAGGGAGCCAATATTGTCATGGAGAAAGTGACAGTTGGCGGCACTGAAAATCTGTTGATGGCAGCGGCACTGGCAGAGGGAACTACGACTCTGCACAACGCCGCTCGCGAGCCTGAAATCGTCGATTTGGCAGAGTTCCTTATTGCTATGGGGGCTCAGATTGAAGGGGTTGGCACTGACACCCTGCGTGTTCACGGTGTACCTAAGCTTACCCCCTGCAAGTTCACTGTTATGCCGGACCGTATTGAAACCGGAACCTTCCTTGCGGCAGCTGCAGCGGCGAGGGGCAAAGTGCGCCTGCTCAATACTCGTGCCGATATCCTCGATGCGGTTATGGTTAAGTTTGAAGAGGCTGGAGCTCATATCAGTTGTGGCGACGATTGGATTGAGCTGGATATGAAAGGCAATCGCCCTAAAGCGGTGAGCTTCCGTACAGCGCCTTACCCAGCCTTCCCTACAGATATGCAGTCCCAGTTCACAGCAATGAATGCTGTAGCCGAAGGAAAGGGGACTGTAGTTGAGACAATCTTTGAAAACCGCTTAATCCAGGTTCATGAGCTGAATCGAATGGGAGCAGATATCACCCTGGAAGGCAATACGGCAATTGTTACCGGGGTGGAGAAGCTTAAGGGCGCTCCAGTAATGGCTTCAGATCTGCGCGCGTCAGCTAGCTTGGTTATTGCTGGTATGGTGGCAGAGGGCACTACTATGGTGGATCGTATTTACCATATTGACCGCGGCTACGAGTGTATTGAAGAGAAGCTCCGACAGCTGGGCGCGAATATTCGGCGTGTTCCCGGCTGATTGCTACGAAGTTAATCCCAAGAGCCAATGACGGACTGGCGTAAATCGAAATGACTGCACAAATTACAATCGCACTGACAAAAGGGCGGATTCTTCAGGAGACCCTACCGCTTCTTAAGGCGGCAGGGTTGGAGCCTGCTGAAGACCTAACTAAAAGTCGAAAGTTGATATTTCCGACGAATCGCGAAGGGGTGCATCTCCTCCTCCTGAGGGGAGTGGATGTGCCCACTTATGTGCAGCATGGAGCCGCAGATATTGGTGTGGCGGGGAAAGACACCCTACTCGAGCATAGTTCTGATGGTATATACGAGCCTCTCGATTTGGGCATTGCCCGCTGCCGCCTGATGACCGCTGGTGTTAAGGGGGGGCAATTGCCCAGTGGCCGAATTAAGGTCGCTACCAAGTTTGTACAGAGTGCCAAAAAGCACTATGCCTCGATTGGCCGTCAGGTTGACATTATTAAGCTGTATGGGGCTATGGAGCTTGCTCCGCTAATGAATTTGGCCGACGAGATTGTCGATATTGTAGATAGTGGCAATACGCTAAAGGCCAATGGCCTTGAAGCCCGAGAGACTATTGCGCAAATCAGCAGTCGATTGATCGTCAACAAGGCAGCCATGAAGATGAAATATGCGCCAATCAATAGTTTGATTGAGAAGTTGGCATCGGCTGTAGCACAAACCAAATAGATACCCGAAGCATTATGACGAGCAAAGTAATTCGTCGGCTAAATACGGTCGATAGAGATTTCGATGGCCAATTGAAGCAGTTATTGGCTTGGGAGGCAGTGGCAAATCAAGAGGTTGAAAGTATCGTTGCAGAAATATTGCAGCGTGTTCGCGCTCATGGTGATAAGGCTGTTATCGAGTTCACCAACCGCTTTGATCATCGGCACCTGGAAAGGGCGAAAGACTTTGCTCTGCCGGCTGCTGAGCTTACCGCGGCTCTAGGTCGTATAAGTACCGAGGAGCGCGAGGCCCTGGAGGAAGCTGCTAATAGAGTGAGGCGTTACCACGAGCATCAAAGACAGGAGTCCTGGCGCTATACGGAGGCCGATGGGACTGTGCTTGGGCAGCAGATTACCCCAATGCAAAGTGTCGGCATTTATGTTCCTGGAGGTAAGGCGAGTTACCCTTCTTCCGTGCTTATGAATGCAATTCCTGCAAAAGTTGCTGGGGTTGACGCCGTAAATATGGTGGTGCCGGCTCCGAAAGGGGCGCTGAACGACCTGGTGTTGGCGGCAGCGGCAATAGCAGGGGTGGACCGGGTGTTTACGATTGGTGGTGCCCAGGCAGTAGCGGCACTAGCCTATGGTACTGAGTCTATTCCTGCGGTGGATAAAATTGTTGGTCCGGGGAATATCTTTGTGGCCAGTGCCAAGCGTGCTGTTTTTGGTCATGTTGCTATCGACATGATTGCGGGCCCTTCTGAAATTCTGGTTATTTGCGATGGGCAAACAGATCCCGACTGGATTGCCATGGATCTGCTGTCACAGGCTGAACACGATGAGCAGGCGCAGTCAATTCTGTTGTGCCCTGATGCTGAGTATCTAGATCGGGTTGAGAGTTCGCTGCAAAGGCTTTTGGTCGAGTTGCCCCGAGCTGAAATTGCCTCCCGCTCCCTTGCTGATCGTGGAGCGTTGATCCAAGTGGAGTCCATACAGCAGGCGATAGAAATCTCTAATCAGATTGCACCGGAGCACCTGGAAGTTTCAGTAGATAATCCTGAGGCTTACCTTCCTGGGATCCGGAATGCCGGAGCCATTTTCCTCGGGCGCTATACGGCAGAGGCATTGGGGGACTACTGTGCTGGCCCCAATCATGTCCTTCCTACCAGTGGCACTGCCCGTTTTTCCTCACCGCTGGGAGTTTACGACTTCCAGAAGCGCAGTTCGGTGATCTACTGTTCTGAAAAAGGCGCTGATACCTTGGGGCGCGTAGCGCATACTCTTGCTCTGGGTGAGGGCTTAGATGCTCATGCTCGCTCTGCCGGGTATCGAGTCAAAGATTCTTGAATGTTGCACCCGGTAGGTTTCTTTCTGCGGGGCTATTTCAGTATTGGTCTATCAAGGGGATATGGGTAGCCTGCCAAGCAAGGGCGCGCCACTCCCCCTTCCGTTTTACAAATGTGCCGGTATTAAAATAATAACGTTGCTCATCCTTACTGCTATCGTTTGCAGATAACTTAAATGCAACAATAGCGGTATCGCCCAGTAGTCGGATGTCAATTTCCTCGGCGGCATAGCTCATCGTTATGGGCTCTGTACGGGGTGTTTGCATCCCTTGCATAATTTCGCTTTTTCCAAAGCGCTTTCCCCCAGAGCTGGTGTATATCAGGTCCTCAGCCCAGAATCGTTGGTGGGCCTGGGAATCAGTGGCGGCTTTTCCGATAAAGTTTGTCAGCAATTGGTGCAAGTCCTCTCTATCCCCAGCCATTGCGGGCGCAGTAGAGGTAATAAAGAGCAAGGCTAATACCAGTGAGCGCATAGAGACATTTCCTTATGAATTTATTCTATCGTCGTCTTTGTTTGGGGTTCTTCTGAAACAGTTGCTTCAACTGTGTAGGGTGCCCCATCGCGAATAAAAGTAATGGAGATAGTGTCGCCGGGACGCAGGGTGGCCATAGTTGCCTCCCCTTGCTTGCCATCGCCGATGGGTAAGCCATCTAGTTGCGTAATGACATCTCCTGGTTGAAGGCCGGCAATATGTGCGGGGCCTTCGTTGTAGATAGCTGTCACCAATACACCACCAGTGGAATTTAAATTGAACTCCTTGGCCATTTGGGGACTTATGCCGGTGGCCTCAATACCCAGCCAGCCGGGTACGACGCGGCCATAAGCAATAATATCCTGCATGACTTTGAAGGCAATATTGGCGGGAATGGCGAAGCTGATCCCGCCTGAATAGCCGGATTGATTGAGAATTGAGGTGTTGATGCCTAGCAGGCGCCCTTGAGAGTCAACCAGTGCGCCACCAGAGTTTCCAGGGTTGACCGCAGCATCTGTCTGCAAAAAGTTCTGTAAGTAGCTGCCGGTGCCTGAGTTTTCAAGGTGACGGCCTTTCGCACTGATAATGCCTTGAGTCACAGTTTGCCCAACTCCAAAAGGGTTGCCGATTGCTAGGACGACGTCGCCCACCTGTGCCCTGTCGGGTTCACCGACAGAAATGGAGGTCAGGCCGTCGAGGTCAATTTTGAGGACGGCCAAGTCAAAATCTGTATCGCTTCCGACGAGCCTTGCTTGCGCTTCCCGTCCATCAGCTAAAAGAATAACAATGGCATCGGCCTGGTCGACCACATGATGGTTGGTCAGGATATAACCGTTATCACTGGCAATGACACCTGAGCCAAGATTGGATTGCATCCTCTGTCTTTGCGGGACATCCATGTTGTCGAACAGGCGCCTAAAAAGGGGGTCATTGAACAGAGGGTGCTGGCGCTGCGGCATAGCCATTCGGGTGTAGATATTGACTACAGCAGGGCCTGCCACATTGACGGCATGGGCATAGGAAACCGGACCTTGGGTATTATTTCCATTGGCCTCAGGGGCGATACCACGCAGTTGTGGGAATATAACCAAGAGCAGGGCAGCCATGGCAAGGCCTACCAGGGTTGGTAGGATCCAATCTTGTAAAAATCGGTTTTGGGACACTCGTGACTCCTCTTTGCGCTGATTATACACACGTCTCCAGGCGGAATCGCTGTACATGGACTTTGTTAGAGGAAATAGTTTCTTTTGGCTGGGTGGTTGTTCACGGCACAACAATTAGCACATAGGGGCTCTACAAAATGGCTTGGACAGAGGGACAGTTTGTGAGCCTAATTGGAGGGCGCTTGTATTTCTCACTCTACTGTATAGCGATTGCCCAGTGTCCGGGTCTGCTTGTTTGGTTTTTGAGACGCTGGAGTTGCTCAGGGAGTGGAATTTGGGAGGTATAATCTAACTCCTGTATGGCAATGACATTGGTCGCTTACGATAGATGCGTATAATGGCCAATCGAAATTTTAAGACTAACCGGTAACTACTGTTTTTGGAGACCTAAATGTCCCTAGTTCGCCCCCATGGCAGCGTTGAACTTCAGCCACGCTTTGTATATGACAGTGAGAGGCATCACCAGTTGATGCATGAAGCGGAGTCCCTGCCGTCAATCGTGGTCAGTTCGGCAGCCGCCGCTAACGCGGTGATGCTCGGGGCGGGATACTTCAATCCGTTGCACGGCTATATGAATCTGGCAGATGCCATGAGTGTTGCTGAAACCTTGCGCACAGTAGACGGCCTGTTCTGGCCGGTGCCGGTTGTTAATGTTGTTAAAGACGCTAGTGAAATTGAGGGTGCCTCCCGTATTGCCCTGCGTGACCCGAATGTCGAGGGTAATCCGGTTCTCGCCGTGATGGATGTTGAGGCGATCGAAACCATTTCAGAAGAGCAAATGGACACCATGGCTGAGCAGGTGTTTGGCACTCTGGATGAGAAACACCCCGGTGTCGCAACTTTTAAGTCTGCGGGTCGAACTCTAGTATCGGGCCCGATCGAAGTGCTGAACTTTAGCTACTTCCAGAATGACTTCCCGGATACTTTCCGCACTGCGGTAGAGATTCGCAATGAATTCAAGGAGCGTGGCTGGAATAAGGTTGTAGCCTTCCAGACTCGCAACCCGATGCACCGCGCGCACGAAGAGCTGTGCAAGATGGCCCTCGACGGGGTAGAGGCCGATGGTGTGCTGATTCATATGCTGCTTGGCCAGCTGAAGCCCGGTGATATCCCCGCTCCGGTGCGCGATGCTTCCATTCGCAAGATGGTAGAGCTGTACTTCCCGGCGAATACTGTGATGGTGACCGGCTACGGCTTCGATATGCTGTATGCGGGCCCGCGCGAAGCGGTATTGCATGCGGTATTCCGCCAGAACTGTGGCTGTAGTCACCTGATTGTCGGTCGCGATCACGCCGGCGTTGGCGATTACTACGGCGCTTTCGATGCTCAGACAATCTTCGATGAAAAGGTGCCTGAAGGCGCTCTAGAGATTGAGATTTTCCGTGCTGACCACACTGCTTATTCCAAAAAACTGAATAAGGTGGTGATGATGCGTGATGTTCCTGATCACACGAAAGAAGACTTTATTCTGCTTTCAGGTACTAAAGTGCGTGAAATGTTGGGTGATGGTATTGCGCCGCCTCCTGAGTTTTCTCGCCCTGAAGTGGCGCAGATTTTGATGGATTACTATCAGAGTCTGTAAATGCCGAATAAAAAAGGCGGGTGATTACCCGCCTTTTTTATTGCTTGGAAAGCTGCGTTTCATCATCTCGTACAGCTTATTAATTATTAGCTGCTCTCATGGGCCTCTTTTTCGAGCCCGTAGTCCTCAGCAAGCGTGCCTTTGGCGCCAGGTTCCTTGGGGGCCCAGTCGCGAGGTGGCTCTATATCCTGCAATTTCTCATCGTTGTCTTTTAATTTTCCACTGCCGGCTTTTAGCATCTGGCGGCCAATATCCTGGCTGGATAAGCGCAGCGCGCTATTAGACAGGTATTCGTGAACCTCTTTGTAGCTCTCGGTGAGGTTGTGAACAAGTTGTGACGTTTGGTCGAAGTGATCGTTGACCTGCAACTGGAAGTCTTCGAGTTTGTTGTTGGCCTCGCGGAGTCTCTGCTCCAGTTCCTCTGAGCGCTCCACACTGGTACGCCCGCGCACAGCTAGGAATGCGAGGAATGCACCCAGGGTCATACCGAGGACGCCGACTAGAATTAATACCGATGTAGAGTGCACTTACTACCTCCTCAACTTGCTTTTTTATTGTACAGATCGCCTCGCGGAGAGATGAGGCTGCCAATCTTGGCCCAGCCGGTTTCTGCACTTTGGGTAGCCCGCGTTCGTGGCTATTGCCCCTCATAATAGAGAGGCCAGTATACGCGATTATTACGCTGACAATTAATGTTGTCGGTCAATTGCGGCAGAATGGTTAGTGCCTGGTTCCAGTTTGCGGGGAGGGCTGGCTATTTCGGGTAGTTGCACTGTTGTAAAGGGTGCCAACCATGTCTCTCTGCGGTCTATGCGTAGATTGGTTGAATTTGATAGAGTGCGCGCCAGTTATTCAGTAGTCGAAGAAATTTTCCTCTATGTTGCCCGCCAAACCACTATTTTCTTCCCCTCTTGAGCGTTATGAGAGTGATCTTCAGCGCCCGGACTTCGTTGAGGATCAATCCCAGCGTCAGGCAGTTGAGGAGTTGCAGGATCTTCATCGGCGCCTGGTGGCTCGGTCTGAGCGCGGTGCGATCGTCAGTTTTTTGTCCCGTATTCGCAGTGGTGCTAATGAGCCCGAGAAGGGTCTCTACTTTTGGGGTGGGGTAGGCCGTGGAAAAACCTACCTAATGGATGCGTTTTTTGAGTCCCTGCCGTTCGCGGAAAAACAGCGCACCCATTTCCATCGCTTTATGCGTCGAGTTCATCAGGATCTAAAGGAGTACGCAGGGGAGAAGAATCCGCTGGAGAAGGTGGCGGATAAGATTGCCCGCCGCGCTCGGGTGCTCTGCTTTGATGAGTTTTTCGTCTCAGATATTGCCGATGCCATGATATTGGCCGGTCTGTTGGATGCGCTGTTCCGCCGGGGGGTGGCCCTGGTGGCGACCTCGAATATTGTGCCCAAGGGCTTATATAAAGATGGGTTGCAGAGGGTACGGTTTCTCCCGGCCATCGATCTGCTGGAGAAGTACACCAAGGTGGTTAATGTCGATAGCGGTACCGATTACCGGCTGCGCACCCTGGAGATATTGGAACTATATCATTCTCCGCTGGGACCTGAGGCGGATAGCAGTCTGGAGCAGAGTTTTTCGCAGCTGAGTGTCAGTGGCTGCGAAGCCCGTAGCGAGGTTCAGCTGCAAGTGGAGGGGCGTCCAATTCGAGCCTTGAAAGTAGCGGATGATGTTGCGTGGTTTGATTTTGTGGATTTGTGCGATGGGCCGCGATCGCAAAATGACTATATCGAATTGGCCAGGGAGTTCCACACGGTGCTTCTGGGGTCGGTAGTCAAGTTTGATGAGCGTATGGATGCCCAGGCGCGTCGCTTCATTAATCTAGTGGATGAATTTTACGACCGGTGCGTGAAGTTGGTAATTTCTGCGGAGGTTCCAGCTGAGGAGTTGTACGTCGGCCGGAATCTTAAGTTTGAGTTTGAGCGCACGGTGAGTCGGCTTTTGGAGATGCAGTCCCGCGAATATCTGGAGCGGCCCCATCGCCCCGAATAAGTCTGTCGAGTCGGGGTAAATTCCGCTTGAAAAGCATACACTCCTTTTGTACTATCCGCGCTCTTTTGTGGGACGGCCCCTAATTCTGGGGGTCATATTACAGGTGTTTATAACATGAAGACTTACAGTGCCAAGCCAGAGGCGGTAAAACGCGACTGGTACATTGTTGACGCTGCGGACAAGACCCTCGGCCGTATTGCTGCCGAGATCGCAACCCGCCTGCGCGGCAAGCACAAGCCTGAATACACGCCCCACGTGGACACTGGCGATTACATCATTGTAATCAACGCAGAAAAGGTTCGCGTGACCGGTAACAAGGCCAAAGACAAGATCTACCACAGCCACTCCGGCTACCCTGGTGGTCTTAAATCCATCAGCTTCGAAAAGCTGATCGAAAAAGCGCCCGAGCGCACCGTTCAAAGCGCCGTTAAAGGCATGCTGCCGAAAGGTCCTTTGGGTCGTGCCATGTTCAAGAAGCTGAAAGTATACAGCGGCAGTGAACATCCTCATGTGGCTCAACAGCCGATTGAACTGGCGATCTAAACGGGAATAAATCTGATGGCAACTACTCAATACTACGGTACCGGCCGCCGCAAGACCTCTACTGCTCGTGTATTCCTCACAGCAGGCGAAGGTAAGATCACCGTAAACGGTCGTACCCTGGACGAATACTTTGGCCGTGAAGTGGCTCGCATGATCGTGCGTCAGCCGCTGGAAAAGGTTGAAATGGTCGAGAAATTCGACATCACTGTTACTGTTAAAGGTGGCGGTTCCTTTGGTCAGGCGGGTGCTATCCGTCACGGCCTGACCCGTGCCCTGATGCAGTATGATGAAGCGCTGCGTCAACCGCTGCGCGCCGCTGGTTATGTTACCCGCGACGCCCGTGAGGTTGAGCGTAAGAAAGTGGGTCTGCGCAAAGCGCGTAAGAAGCCGCAGTTCTCCAAGCGATAAGCTTTCTTTTTGGCCCGGCTTTTGCCGGGCTTTTTTATATTCCCGTATCTGTGGTTATCCAGTGCTCTTATGACTTTTGCTGGATATATCGCGGTTTCGCCGCGTGATTCCCGACGTTCCCCGTAGCATTGCCTTGTATCAAATTGGCATTTTCTTTAACATTGCGCCGATTTGTATCCGCTTGATTTGTGGGGTTTATTCGCGCGGGCAATCTGCCGGGCGGGACTTCTTTCAAGACTTTTTGGGTTTGGGCCAGCGAATCTCCGGGCTATCGGGGTCGCTGTGATGGGAGAACTACGTCATGAGTGATGACGGTGTAAATGTAGGACGGCGCCGTTTTCTAACCGCAGCCACCTCAGTTGTTGGTGGCGCGGGTGCGGTGGGGGTTGCCGTTCCCTTCGTCGCTTCCTGGAAGCCGAGTGCCAAGGCGAAAGCTGCGGGCGCTCCGGTTAAATACAATGTTAGCAAAGTTGAACCGGGCCAAATGGTCACCGTAGAGTGGCGAGGCAAGCCGGTCTATGTTGTGCGCCGTACCGATGAAATACTGCAAGACCTGGAGAAAGTGGAGCCTCTACTGCGCGACCCTAACTCCGAGGAGTCTATCCAGCCAGCTTATGTAGATCCGGAAAACCGCTCTATCAAGCCAAAGCTGTTGGTGTTGGTTGGTCTGTGTACGCACCTTGGCTGCGCGCCTATGTACCGCCCGGAAGTGGGTGCTGCCGATTTGGGTGGCGATGAGTGGATGGGTGGCTTCTTCTGTCCCTGTCACGGTTCCAAATACGATATGGCTGGCCGTGTTTATACCGGTGTTCCCGCGCCTACCAACCTGGAGGTGCCGCCTTATTCCTATGAAAACGACGATGTAATCGTGATTGGCGTAGACCAGGAGGGCACCGCATGAAATGGCTCGCAGATTTCGGTGATTGGGTAGATCAGAGACTACCCATTTACCAGGCCTGGGATAAGCACATGGGCAAGTACTATGCGCCCAAAAACTTTAACCTGTGGTATTTCTTCGGCGTTTTCTCCCTATTGGTCCTGGTCAACCAGCTGTTGACCGGTATTTGGCTCGTTATGAGCTACAACCCCTCTGCCGAGGAGGCATTTGCCTCGGTTGAGTACATCATGCGTGATGTGGAGTGGGGTTGGTTGATACGATATCTCCACTCCACAGGTGCGTCTGCCTTCTTCGTGGTGGTGTACCTGCATATGTTCCGCGGTTTGATGTACGGCTCTTATAAGCCGCCCCGCGAGCTGGTGTGGATCTTCGGTATGTGTATCTACCTGGTGCTGATGGCAGAAGCCTTTATGGGTTACGTGCTGCCCTGGGGCCAGATGTCCTACTGGGGTGCCCAGGTAATTGTTTCCCTGTTTGGAGCAATTCCCGGTATTGGGGATAGCCTGGTTGAGTGGATTCGCGGAGACTACCTGATCTCTGGTATTACCCTGACCCGCTTCTTCTCCCTGCACGTTATTGCACTGCCACTGGTATTGGTACTGCTGGTAGTTCTGCATATCCTGGCGTTGCACGAAGTGGGTTCCAACAACCCAGACGGTATCGAGATCAAGAAGAACAAGGATGAGAACGGCATTCCCAAAGACGGTATTGCTTTCCACCCTTACTACTCTGTTCACGATTTGGTAGGTATCGCGGTATTCCTGTTTATCTTCGCAACGGTTGTGTTCTTCTTCCCGGAAATGGGCGGTTTCTTCCTGGAGCACGCTAACTTCGAAGAAGCGAACCCGCTGAAGACACCACCGCATATTGCTCCGGTTTGGTACTTCACACCGTTCTACGCAATCCTGCGCGCGGTGACTATGGATATTGGTCCTTTACCGGCTAAGTTCTTGGGCACGGTTGCAATGGGTGCCGCTATCGCTGTGCTGTTTGTACTGCCTTGGCTGGACAAGAGCCCGGTTCGCTCGATCCGTTACAAGGGCTGGCTACCTAAGGGCCTGCTGCTTCTGTTTGCTGCAGTATTTATTATTCTTGGTTACCTGGGTGTTAAATCCCCGACTCCGGATCGTAACTTCCTGTCTCAGGTAGCGACCCTGTTCTATTTCGCCTTCTTCCTGACTATGCCGGTTTGGACGAATCCGAAGAGTAAGAAAGGCGTTGGTTCCTGGGTTGTTTGTGTCGTCTTCGGCGTGCTGTTCCTGTGGATGGCGGTAGCTAATTTCTCTGTGAATACTTTCATGGGGGTTGTAACTCTACTGTTCGCTGCCTTCTTTGCTTTGCTGCCCTGGATTACCAATCGCGATGAGGTCTACCCTGAGCCCGAGCGTGTAACCAGCCCGTCTGGTGGTAAAACTTTCGGCATCCTGTTTATCGGTATTATCGTTGTCGGCCTGCTGACCTTTATTCCGATTAAAGCGGTGGGTGCGGAATCCGAAGTGGAGCTGGATCACATCAATATCGATCTGCGGGACAAGCCGTCCCTGCAGCGCGGTGCCAAGTACTTCGTCAACTACTGCATGGGTTGTCACAGTGCCAATTACTCCCGTTGGGAGCGCGTGGCCACTGACCTGGATATCCCGGTTGAGTTGATGATGGAGAACCTGGTTTTGGGTGACGACAAGATCGGCAGCCTGATGACGATCTCCATGCGTCCAGATGATTCCAAAGTATGGTTCGGCGCCGCGCCGCCGGACCTGACGCTGGTTGCTCGTTCTCGCTCACCGGAATGGCTCTACACTTACCTCCGCAGCTTCTATAAGGACGACAGTCGTGCTACCGGGGTAAACAACAAGGTCTTCCCGAGTGTGGCCATGCCTCACGTTCTGATGGAGCTGCAAGGCTTGCAGGAGTGTGCCCCTGGTCCCAAGCGCGACCACGGTAAAGTTGTCCGCGATGAGCTGGGCAACCCGATTATGGATGCCGCCTGTGGTAGCTTGGAAGTCGGTAAGGTGAAAGGCTCTATGACACCGGAAGAGTTTGATGGGGCAATGTATGACCTCGTCAACTTTATGGAGTACATTGCTGAGCCGATGGCTGAAGATCGCAAGCGTGTTGGCTTCTATGTGCTGGCGTTTATTTTTGTGTTCTTTATCTTCGCCTGGTTGCTGAACCGCGAATACTGGAAAGACGTGCACCACTAAAGCCGTCGCTAGTTTGTCTCTAATGGGTGGTGGGTTTACTCACTGCCCTTTTATATTTTGAATAAAAGGTCGGCTCTAGCCGGCTTAAAGTTTGAGGTAGTTTGAACATGGGTGTGCCTACCAACAAGCGCTCCTCGATGACCTTCTTCTCCGATGGTCGCAGCCACTATAGCCACCGAGTACGTATCGTACTTGCAGAGAAAGGGGTTTCCGTCGATATCACCGATGTGGACGCCGATGATAAACCAGCTGAACTCGCTGACCTCAATCCTTACAACTCCCTGCCAACCCTGGTAGATCGCGACTTGGTTCTGTTCGAGACCAAAGTGATGATGGAGTATCTGGACGAGCGTTTCCCGCATCCGCCGCTGCTGCCGGTTTACCCGGTTGCCCGCGCGCAGAGCCGCCAGATCATGCATCGTATCGAGCGCGACTGGTGTCCTCTGGTGGACAAGATCCTTGCCGGTGGTAAGGACGCGGCCTCCGCTCGCAAAGAACTGCGCGACAACCTGGTTGGCATCGCTCCGATGTTTACCGACCTGCCGTACTTCTTTAATGAAGAGTTTTCTCTGGTAGATTGCTGCATGGCTCCGCTGTTGTGGCGCCTCGAGCAGTTTGAAATCAGCCTCCCGAAAACAAAGCAGGTTAAGCCGTTGCTGGACTATATGGACCGCCTGTTTGCCCGCGAGGCATTCCAGCAGAGTCTGACCGAATACGAACGGGAAATGCGTTGAGGGGATACTGGTGAGCAAGCCGGCCATGACATCCAATCGTCCCTACATTCTGCGGGCGTTTTACGAGTGGATAACCGATAACCGGTGCACTCCTTATATTCTGGTTGATACGCACCTCCCCGGTGTTTTGGTGCCGCAACAACATGTGAACGACGATGGTCAGATAGTGCTGAACATCTCGGAATCAGCGGTTGCCAGTCTGACTATGGATAATTACGCCATCAGGTTTAACGCCCGTTTTGGCGGGGTTCCGACAGATATCCAAGTTCCAGTGGGGTCTGTGGTCGGAATCTACGCGCGGGAAAACGGGCAGGGGATGGTATTTGAGGCTGAGGAAACTCCAGAGCCGCCCGAACCGACGCCACCCACCAGTTTGGGTAAAAAATCGGTGAAAAAACCGGCTCTGCGTGTCGTTAAATAGTGCTCCTTTTCGCTGGTAGGGCAAATTTCTGAAGCCCTGCCAGTTCCCTTCCTCCACTTTTGTGACCCGGTTCCGGGTATACGCTTGTCCCAAGTCCGTATAATGTCGCGTTATCTTTTATTGCCGCGAATGTCATGCCGCCGTACCTTCAATGGCTGCGCTTTATTTGGCTGCCAGGGATGCTTCTGGTGCTTCTCGTTGCGCAGTATCTTCCCTGGATCGATCTGACCCACTTATACAGTCCGCAGCTGCCTGTGTTGCTATTGGCTATGGCGGCATTGCTCAGTTTTGGTTTTCGCTCAAGCCGGGTTGCGCTTTCAGCGCTGCTTATCATGACCCTATACATCGCGGCTCACTCCCAGTTGCTCCCCAGCTTGCACAGGGATCTCCCGCTATATCTCTCACTGGTTGCGGTAAATCTTGTTTTGTTTACTTGCAGTCGTGATCGCAGTGTCTTCAGTATTTTTGGGCTGCTGTGGGGCCTGTTTTTGCTGGCTGAGGGGGTGGGTTTTGTCTTGCTCTACGATTGCTGTGCGCCGCTGAGGCTGGCATTTCCGGTCGAGAATTTGCCCAGCGGGTTGTCCGGGTTTTTACCCGACGCATTTTCGTTGCCACAATTGATTGGCGCTGTCTCCGCTCTCGGTGCTTTTGCCTTACTTTTTCTCTACCCTGGCCCGACCGCTATGGGTCTGTTTAGCTGTTCTATTTTGCTGTTGTGCAGTGTTTGGTTGAGCCTTCCTCTCGAGTTTACCGGCTCTGTAGCCGGAATATTATTGGTCGCTTCGCTGCTTGGGGCCAGTTATGAATTGGCGTTTCGCGATGAGCTGACTGGGCTTCATTCCAGGCGGGCCTTCCGCTATCAGATGCTGACGCCAGCATGGAATTACAGCCTTGCCATGGTTGATATTGATTATTTTAAAAAGCTGAATGATCGCTATGGCCATCAGGTGGGTGATCAGGCTTTGCAAATGGTTGCGGCTCAACTCGCGCGCCACTCTCACGGTACAGTGTTTCGCTATGGAGGCGAGGAGTTTGTTATTTATCTTCCGGGCCGCAGTCGCCAGGCGAAAGAAGCTTTATTGGAAAAAATCAGGGAGAAAATCTCAAGTTACCCACTGCGCCTAAGGTCATCGGGGCGTCTTTCCGCAGGGGCTTCGCTCAGGGGGAAGGGTGGGGGGAAGCCAGTAAAAGTTACCGTGAGTATTGGCGTTGCCCACCGCAATAAAAAACTAAAGAAACCCGAGAGTATCCTTAAAGCGGCTGATCAAGCGCTTTATAAAGCAAAGCGCAGCGGGCGAAATTGCCTGTCTGTCCACAGCTGATATAAATCAAGTAAATTTGAAAGTGACGCTTAATTCCCTTTTGGCATTGGTCAATCTGTTGTGCGCCACCGATACTGCAAGGCAGGGTATTAGAAGGGAGATTTGGTGTGCGGATACTCAGTCATACAATAGGTATTCTTACCAACCCGGAAAAAGAGTGGAAAGCGATACGCGCTGATAGACATTCTTTTTTTGAGGTGTTTGTAACTCATGTGCCGCTTCTGGCGTTGATTCCTACGGTGGCCGGTTACTTTGGGGTTACCCGGGTAGGCTTTCAGGTTGGGGGGCATCTGGCAAAGCTGACACCTGAAAGTGCAGCTGTTCTGTCGGTTGTTACTTATTTTGCATTGCTGGTTGGCGTCTATTGCCTCGGAGAGTTTATTAACTGGATGGCGCGATCCTACGGGGTTGAGGGCGATGAGCCCACGCGTCATTATGAAGGCACGGCACTTGCGGTGTTTATTACTACGCCAATCTTCCTGGCGAGTATCGTCGTCCTTTATCCGCACCCCTGGCTCACGATGGCGTCCGTAGGCATTGCCGGGATGTACTCTATTTACCTGGTCTTTGCCGGTATTCCGATCCTGATGAAAATGAATAAGGATCGAGCATTTCTGTATGCCTGTGCAGTATTAACCGTTGCCCTGGTAATGATGGTTACAGTGCTTATTGGCTCCGTCATTTTGTGGAGTGTGGGTATCGGACCGGTTTATCAGCACCACGCCCATTAAGGGTTCACAACGCCAGCATTTGTGCTGGCGTTGTGTGGCTTACCTAGACTTATCGATAACCGGCGGCATAGGGCAGTCCAGGCTGTCAGCGACGGCCCTTAACAATTCAATCTCCTCCGCTTTAATTACCCCATTGTGATTCAAGGTGATCACAATCGCTTTCAGTAAGTCGGGTTTCTCCAGGGGCGGGATAAGGCTGGCGATTGCAATGGCCTTGTCCAGTCGTGGCAGGGTGATATCAGCGATGCCGGGTAGCGGGGTTATTTCAAGGTTGAGGGCATTGAGACCCTTCTCATAAGCACGTTTTGCTGGAAGGTATTGGCTGTTTCCCGCATGGGCGATGGCTGCAATGATAAATCGTGAAGCATCCTTGTTGGCATGTTTGCTGTGGGACAGGCGCTGTCGATCTGGAGCGCCGTCGAGTGCGTGCATTAATACCCGGTACAGGGCCCATTCCCAAACTTCAACTTTCCCATCGCTGTGTAGAAGCTTGATAAGATTTCGTTTAAAGATCTGGTACTGCTGGGGGACTAAGGCGCGTAAGGCAGGGATACACAGGTCAATCAGTGCGAGGCGAGCGTTGCTCGGCAGTGATTCCATATGTGGTGTGAGTTTTTTCATCTCGCGGATAACAGCGGGATGGGCAATTTTCTCCAAGAGGTTTAGCTGTTTGTCTCGCTCGGTTTTATCCTTGTGCAGAAGAAGGTAGTAAACCAGTGCCCGGGCGGTAAAAGGTTCGTGTGCAGCCTGTTGGATCAGAGGTGGAATAGAACCCAGCAGTTGATATCCAAGCTCAACTTGATGTGTATCTGGTTTGGCAATGCTGTTGTCCACCGCATCCAGAGCAGCCTGGAAAGGCGTCGTAGGAGCGGCCATGGCGAGCTGCGGATTTTGCAATTCACTGGGTTTTAAAGTCTGGGTTTCACTTTTTACCTGTTCTTCCGTATTGGCGAATAGGCCGTTCCAGGCGGGCTCTAACCTCTTTATGCGCACTGGCAGTGGAGGGTGAGTGGCAAAAAGGCTGAGCAGGGAGCGTTTTACCCCAACCGCGAACAACATATGGTTAAACTCTGCTGCGTTGGGGCTGCTGAGTTCTGAGCCTAAATCGCGGCCACCGATCTTTTTCAGTGCGTTGGCAATACCGAGGTTGTTGCGAGTAAATTGTACTGCGGAGGCATCGGCAAGAAACTCCCGTTGCCGACTGACAGCGGCCTTGATCAGATTGCCGATCAGCGTACCGGCGTAGCCGAGGATAATCAGAGTTATTCCCAGGCCTAGTAGCGGATATCTTATGGGAGTTACGCGCCTGTGGGGTGCCGGGCTTCTGACAAAGAGCTGCCCCAAAAGTCCAATAATTAAGATTCCGTGCAGCAGCCCGGTGATTTGGATGTTTAGACGGATGTCTCCATTGAGAATATGACTGAACTCGTGGGCAACAACTCCTTGTAGCTCCTCCCGGGTTAGCTTTTCCAAGGAGCCCCGCGTCAGGCCAATAACGGCATCGGTAGGGTTTTGGCCAGCGGCAAAGGCATTGATGGTGCTGTCCTCAATGATGTAGACATCGGGTACCGGAATACCTGTTGCAATAGCGATCTCTTCCACAACATTGAGTGCTCTCTTTTCCCGCTCAGTCCGCGCGGAAGTATTAAGTTTGTGCCCTCCCAGGGATTCCGCCACAGCCTTTCCCCCTGGGGATAATTGATGGAACTTGTACAGACTGCCCAGAATAACGACGGTACCGATGACAAAGGCTATTGAGCCAAGGGTCTCCCAGCCCAGAAGTTGTACAACTTCAAAGGGAGTAAATGGTTGGCCGCGGGACAGTGACACCATGGCTGCCGTAGCCAGGGTGCTCAAACTGATTAGGGTAATGACGGCCAGGCTGAACAGGAAAACCAGCAAACGACTGCTGTGCTTGGCTTTGTCCTGGTGAACGTAAAAGTTCATATTTAAAACTCGATACGTGGCGCGACTTGAAAGGTTTCTGAGTCTGCAAACTCAAGCAGTTGGGCGTTGGCCCTGTGGCCAAAAAAGCCGGCCAGAAATACTGGGGGGAAGCTTTGCTTGTAGATGTTGTAGCTGGTGACGCAGTCGTTAAAAGCTTGGCGTGCAAATGCCACGCGGTTTTCGGTGCTGTTTAACTCCTCGTTGAGTTCGCGGAGGGTCTGGTCGGCTTTCAGTTCCGGGTAGGCCTCAATCACCATATTCAGGCGGCCGAGGGCGCTGTTGAGAAGACCTTCAGTGCGACCGAGTTTATCGATTGCGGCGGCATTAGTGGGGTTTTTAGCGGCAGATTTGAGGTCTGAAATTGCGGTATTGCGCGCACTGATTACCGCTTCCAGGGTTTCCCTCTCGTGATTCAGGTATGCCCTGGTGCTCTCTACCAGATTTGGTACCAGGTCGTGGCGTCGCTTTAACTGTATGTCGATCTGCGCAAAAGCATTTTCACTGTGGTTTTTCAGTGAAACCAGTTTGTTAAAGATACTGATGATGAAAAAGAACAGTGCGATGACCACCGCCAGCACAATAAGTCCCGTAGACCCCATAACACTTCCCTATTTATCCCTGTTGGTGGCGTAAATAGTAACACGATGGGCTGATACTGCTGCGCACCGGTCGCACCCCTGGCGGAGCGGGGTGGGGCTTCGGCTATAATGCGGCGACATTAAAACAATTGCCGCCACCACAGTGATGGCGGCACAGAACTTGGAGCAGCCAGAATGAGTGATGTAACTTCGGACCCTGTAGTGATTGTCGGAATGTCGCGTACGCCAATGGGCGCTATGCAGGGCAGCCTTTCAGCCCTCACTGCCCCGCAGTTGGGTGCCGCGGCGATTCGCGCAGCCCTTAAGGACGCGGGTGTGGCACCTGCCGATGTGGATGAAGTACTGATGGGTTGTGTGCTCCCGGCAGGAGTTGGTCAGGCTCCGGCACGTCAGGCATCACTGGGTGCCGGCATCCCTGTCGGCACTCCTTGCACCACTGTTAACAAGGTGTGCGGCTCCGGGATGAAGACTGTAATGATGGCCCGTGATGCCCTGCTGATGGGTGAGGGTAAGGTTATCGTTGCCGGCGGTATGGAAAGCATGAGCAATGCCCCCTACCTGCTGGCCAAGGCCCGCTCTGGTATGCGCCTCGGTCATGGAGAGGTCAAAGATTCCATGTTCCTGGATGGTCTGGAAAATGCTGCGGATGGCAAGCTGATGGGCACTTTCGCCGAATCTACTGCCGATAAGTACGATTTCACCCGCGAGGAGCAGGATGCTTTTGCCCTGGAATCTCTGGCGCGTGCCCAGGCTGCGATTGAGAGTGGAGATTTTACCCGTGAAATTGCCCCGGTCACGATTGCCTCTCGCAAAGGTGAGATTGAGGTGAGTGTCGACGAGGCCCCAGGTAATGCCCGTCCAGACAAAATCCCTCAACTGAAGCCAGCGTTCCGTAAAGACGGCACTGTAACCGCAGCGAACTCCAGCTCTATTTCTGACGGTGCTGCGGCGCTGGTGTTGATGCGCAAAAGTGAAGCTGAGAAGCGCGGCTTGAAAGCTCTGGCTGTTCTCAAGGGGCAATCCCAGTTTGCCCGTGAGCCCGAGTGGTTCACTACGGCTCCGGTCGGCGCTATGCACAAGCTGCTGGAAAATGCCGGTTGGTCTGCGGCGGATGTGGACCTATTCGAGATTAATGAGGCATTTGCGGTAGTGGCTATGGCTGCAATGCGTGAGCTCGATTTGCCTTGGGAGAAGGTCAATGTTAACGGTGGTGCCTGTGCCCTCGGCCACCCGTTAGGTGCTAGCGGTGCCCGTATCCTGGTTACCCTGTTGGCAGCGATGGAAAAGCGCGATGCCAAGAAGGGTGTGGCAAGCCTGTGCATTGGTGGCGGTGAGGCTACAGCGGTTGCTATAGAGCGCGTATAAGTTACAGACTTGAGCGCTAACAAAAACGGAGGCAGTTGCCTCCGTTTTTGTTTGTGTAGTGCGGGAAATATTAGTTGATGTATTCCACTGCTTTCACAACCTTCTGTACCCCGCCTACCGAGCGGGTCACTTCGGCTGCCCGCTCCGCTTCGGCAGGAGTTAGCAGTCCCATCAAATAAACAACTCCATTCTCGGTCACGATTTTGATGCGACCACTGTCTACTTCCTTATTGGCAAACAAGTTGCTTTTCACCTTGGTGGTTAGCCAGGTATCGCTGGTGCTAGCCAGTAAAGTGACTTTACCGCGCACCTGAATTTCGTTGTAGACCTGGCGAACATTCTGTACTTGTTCCGCCGTGCGCCCGGCAAGCAGGCGCAGTTCCTGGCTGGGTACCTGGCCGGTGAGTAGTACAACACCATTAAAAGAATTGATATTGATATTCGAGGTTTTCAGGTCCGGGTGAGCTTTGTTGATATTGACTGTGGTCACCGTCTCGATGCGCTGGTCGTCAATATAGGTGCCAAAAGATCGCTCGCCGGGGTCCTGTTGTATGGGGCCGTCATGGGTGGCCTCCAATACAGTGCTGCATCCCGCTAACAAAGTGGTTGCCGCGAGGGCAGCCAGGAGATATTTCCCCAGGGTCAACTTTTTGTTGTTCATCGTTTATTCCTCGTAGCCACCAAACAAACTACTGTCGATTAGGTCGCACAGGCAAAAAATTGTCAGAAGATGTACTTGGTGTACCTCTGCTGCGACATCGGAAGGCACCCGTAGTTCAATATCATGGGTATCGAGCAGGGCGGCGCAGTCGCCGCCATCACCGCCGGTCAGTGCGAGTATGCCCATATCCCGGTCCCGAGCCGCACGCATGGCCTGAACCAGGTTTGAGTCGCGCCCATCGCTGCTGATAATTACGAGAAGGTCACCGGGCTGCCCCAGGGCGCGAACCGGGTGTGCGAAGGTGTCTGCACCGCCGTGGTTCGAGGCAACGGTGCCCATGGAGACGCCGTCGCTGTTGAGGGCCATAGCCGGTAGGCCGGGGCGTTCGCGCTGGAAGCCGCCGGTCAGTTGCGAGCTAAAACTTTGCGCCAATGCGCCACTGACACCATTGCCACAGAGCAGGACTTTGCTCTCTGCCAAGAGTGTATGCACCACCATTTCGCTGGCTTCTGCAATCAGCGGGGCCAGTATCTCGCCAGCGTTCATTGTGGCTTCAAGGCTGTGGTGAAAAAGGGTTACGACTCGCTGTTCCATTGTGTCCTTAATTCAGGTGAGCTCGAACTCACCATAACTTGACGGGGTAAATCTCGGTTTTGCCTCAGGCTTCGAAGGCGCTTTTAATCCACTGGATGTTTTGTGCATCGCCATCTATGGCAAGGACATCGAAGCGGCACGGACAGTCCAGTTTATGTTGCTGCAAATAGCGGCTGGCAGTGGCCAGTAGCTTAGCTTGCTTGCGTGAATCCACGCTGGCTGCGGCCCCGCCGAATTGGCTCTTGCGGCGGAAGCGCACCTCCACGAACACGACAGTATCGCTTTCACGAGCGATAAGGTCTATCTCTCCGTGTGAACTGCGATAATTGCGCTCCAGTAAGGTGAGCCCCGCGCGCTGCAAATAGCGGGCTGCGGCAGCCTCCATTTGGCTGCCGACAGTGCCGCTTGAGCCCTTAAAAAGCCTCACGATTCCCACTTAATTCAATCGGCTCCCGCTGCGGCAACTGGGGCTCGACGGTAGTGATGGGCACCGGCACCCCTTTGTCGATTCGCGCCCACATTTGTTCGCGCACTATGCGGCCATCGGCGCTCAGGCTCAATGCGCCGGTGAGACCGTGTACTTTCTGTTCCGGGAACTGGCGCAGCATCGGCAAGCGCGGGTAGAGGCGGAAGGCATCGGCACCTAGGGCATAGAGTCTGGCAAAAGCCGGTGCGGGCGACGCCTGCTCCTCGATATCCTGCTTGGTTTGATTGCTTTCAAACAGCCAGGGCAGGGCGGTAAAGCGAATACCGTTCATGTCCCTGTCGCGATTGCGGTTGATGCTGCCACCAAAAACATGGGAAGTGGCGTATACGGGCAGGTCACTGGCGTAGTAGTAGGTCAGCATAGGGTTGAGCTGGCGCGCCTGCTGGGGTTGTGCTGCCAGGAATACCATATCGACATCGTCACGGCGTCTGGGGGTAAATTCCAGCTTTGCCGCCAGGCGACTCTGCAATTCCTTCTTGCGCGCGTTGCTGGCGGGAATTAACAAGGCATCGCTGACCAGGGCTGAGAACTTGCTGTTGTCCTTAAATGTCCGGCGAATGCTGACTGAGCCACCGAGGCGCAGCCACTCTTCTTCAAATGCTTCAGCGCCGCGCTGCCCCCAGCTATTGTCAGCGGTGAGGACCATTGCCTGTCGCTTGCCCTGCCGGTAAGCGTGCTGGGCAATTTGCCGCGCTTCATCTTCAATTGCCAGTCCAAACTGGACCAGGTCTGTGGTCAGGCGCCCCTCATCGCCGTAGTTGAGGGCGAGAGTAGGCACTGGCAGTTTTTCTGTGGCAAGCAGGTTGGCTACCTTGCTCTTATCCAGTGGGCCAACAATCATCTGCGCACCGGCATCTACGGCGCTCTGGTAAATTTCCTCAAATGGCTGCTCGGTACCGGTGTCGTAAACCATCACTTTCGGAGTTGCGCCGCCAGCATTCAGAGCGGTGTAGTGGGCGGCCATAAAGCCATCCCGGATTGCCCTGCCGGCGTTGCCCAGGGGGCCGGACAGTGGCAGGAGCAGCGCCACGCGGTCTGCCCGCTGGGCGGCCAAGCGCTCTAACAGCTGCAATGCCTGTGGCGGATGGGAATTGGCACTATGGGCGGGCCAGCGCTCGCGCCAGCGGCTGAGGGCGGTCAGCTGTGAGCTGATATCCGTCTGGGTGTCGCGGCCCAGCAGGGCGAGTTGATACCAGGCGCGCATCTGGGTGTCATTGCTTTGGGTGGCGCGAGCCTGCAATTCACTGGAGGGCAGCTGGGTCAAGAGATGCCAAAAGCCGTTGTTATTCTCTGTGATCGCTTCGTCGGACTGGGCGATATAGGAGATTTCGCGCCGCTCACTAATTGCGCTGTCGAGATTTCCCAGAAGTCCCCATAGGTCAGCGCGCAGGCTGCGTAGAGGTAAGGCAGTCTTCTGTGGTAACTCCGGCCACACATTTTCCAGGCGTGGAGAGGCTGCCAGGTCGAGGGCCTCAAAGAAGTCGTCGTCTGCGGCAAGTAGGCTGCCATAGACCTGTGCATAGCTGGCGAAGAGGTTGTCGTCCAGCTGTTCGGGCGTAATTTTGATTACCGCCTCTTTTGCCGTCTCTTTATCTCCCAGCTCGTATAGAATAGCGGCCGCTTGCAGGCGCTGTTGATCCCGCGCCGGTGCCGGCAGGGTGTCGGCACTGCGCAGCATACGTACAGCTTCACTGCGGCTTGCGGTGTGGCCGGCCGAATAATCCGGCTGGTAAACGTTTGGCCGGGAAGCCGGTGTCTGGCAAGCAGCCAGTGCGACTGCCAGTGAGGCAGCTGCCATTCTGGTGATTACAGTAGAGGTGCGCCGGGAAGAGGCGGACATAATCTTCTCCCGCAATATTTATATTTGGAGTGAACAGCTATGGGGCCGGATCAGGCGCTGCTTTATATTGTCGCTACGCCCATTGGTAATTTGGCCGATATGGTACCGCGAGCGATCGAAGTTCTACAATGTGCCGATCTGGTTGCGGCGGAGGACACACGTCACAGTCAGCGATTATTTTCCCATTTTAATATCGATACGCCACTGATGGCATATCACGATCACTCGGATGACAAGCGCACAGAGCAGATTTTGCAGCGCTTGGAGCAGGGCCAGACCATTGCCCTGATTTCCGATGCGGGCACCCCACTGATCTCAGATCCCGGTTATCGCCTGGTACGTGAAGCCCGGGAGCGAGGAATCAAAGTTTCTCCGATACCGGGGGCTTGTGCTTTTGTCTCTGCACTGAGTGCCGCCGGACTCCCCAGTGACAAGTTTAGTTTCGAGGGATTTCTGCCGGCTAAGTCCGGTGCCCGTGAGCGAGCCCTGCAGGAATTGGCCAGTGATACCCGTACCCTGGTGTTCTACGAGGCCCCGCACCGGGTTGCTGACACTCTGGAAGCAATGGCGGTCGTGTTCGGCGGTAATCGAGAGGCGGTGATAGCCCGCGAGGTCAGCAAGGCCTTTGAAACTTTTCAGTTGATGCCTCTGGCAGAGTTGGTTGAGTGGGTCCGCGCTGATAGCAATCAGCAGCGCGGTGAGATTGTTTTGATGGTGCGTGGTGCAGAGCGCTCTCGTGAAAGCGAGCTGGATGGGGAGGCACAGCGTGTAATGTCGCTGCTGCTGGCGGAGTTGCCGCCGAAAAAGGCGGCGGCGATCGCTGCCGAAATTACCGGAGTGAAAAAGAAAGTCCTGTACAACTGGAGTCTGGAGCAAAAATAAGGCGTCGATTGCTGCAATTGCCTGTTGCAATCCGCCTGTCGCCTCTTTAATCTTCGCGCCGAGCTGGCCGGGCAATCGCTGTCGCCTTGTGCGATGGAGGAAAGTCCGGGCTCCATAGGGTGGAACGCCAGGTAACGCCTGGGGGGTGCGAGCCTACGGAAAGTGCAGCAGAGAGTAGACCGCCGATGGCTCCTTTTTTGGGAGTACAGGTAAGGGTGAAAGGGTGCGGTAAGAGCGCACCGCGCGGCTGGTAACAGTCCGCGGCACGGTAAACCCCGTTCGGAGCAAGACCAAATAGGCCCTCTACAGGTGTGACCCGCACTGAGGGCGGGTAGGTCGCTTGAGGTGTCTGGTGACAGGCATCCCAGATGAATGATTGTCCTCGACAGAACCCGGCTTACAGGCCAGCTCAACAATTTCAAAAGCCCGGCATTCGCCGGGCTTTTTTGTTTGCCTGATGTGGTGGTCCTGGCTCCGGTAGCCCTCTTTGTGTTCGCCTATTTCTTCTCGTTTAATTTCGGCTAAAGCCTCTTCTTGGCGTAAAAAAATTGATTAACTGTTAAGGGGGCGATCGTGCCAGATAGGGCTGTTCCGACTAGTTTCAATGTGCCAATATGCGCCACTTCTCTGGAGGCCGCGATTTTACAAGGGGTTATGGGGACTTTGGGGTCGAATTCCTTGACTTTGTGTCGACCAGTTTTATAGTGTCGAGAGTGGGAAAAAGTGGAAAATCGTGGAAATTTGTGGTTTATTCGCGATAAGTAAGTGGGTGTTCACACCGCCAGGTTAAAGTCGAACATCTTTCTCCATTGACCTGCCATATGGGAGTGAGTCGCGAGAGGCGCGATCTCCAAAGCGAGAACCACTAAACGTGTATTTGGGCAGCCACGCAATCAATATGGACGCCAAGGGGCGTCTGGCAATACCGGCACGCGTCCGCGATAGGCTGTTGGATGAGTGTGCGGGGTGCTTGGTGGTGACTGCCCATACAGAGGAACGCTGTTTGTTGGTGTATCCGTCGCCTCAATGGCAGCAAATTCTCCCGAAGATTGAAGCATTGCCCAGCTTTAACAAAGTGGCTCGGCGCGCTCAGCGCCTGCTGATCGGGTATGCCTGTGAGCTGCAGGTGGATGGCAATGGCAGGGTATTGATTCCGCCAACTCTGCGTGAGTACGCGGGGCTGGAAAAGAAATTGATGTTAGTGGGCCAGGGGAAAAAGCTGGAGCTCTGGAGTGAGGAGCGCTGGATGTCCTGGCTCGATGATAGTGAAGACGAAGAGGGTATGCCTGAGGAAATGGCATCCCTCTCTTTATAAGGGGAGTACCGGGTGTCTCAAGAATTGCATCGCAGTGTGTTGTTACGCGAGGCCGTAGACGCTCTGGTGACTGAGCCGGATGGGTTTTATATCGATGGCACCTTTGGCCGGGGTGGGCACAGCGCCTCAATCCTTGAGCACTTGGGGCCCAATGGCCAGTTGGTAGGGGTGGATAAAGATCCCCAGGCTGTTGAATTTGCAGAGCAGCGGTTTGCCGGTGAATCCCGTTTTTCCATTTGGCATGGGTCTTTTGCCGATATGGATAAGGCTGCCGGGCAAGCTGCCGGTAAGGTCAGTGGAATATTGCTCGATCTGGGGGTGTCTTCGCCGCAACTGGATCAGGCCGAGCGCGGTTTCAGTTTTATGCAGGATGGCCCCCTGGATATGCGTATGGATACCAGTCGGGGTATCAGTGCAGCGGAGTGGGTCAACACTGAGGCTGAGGCCGAAATGGCCCGGGTGTTTAAAGAGTACGGCGAGGAGCGTTTTGCCCGTCGAATGGCCGCTGCCATTGTAAAGCGCCGGCTGGAAAAACCATTTGAGCGCACCCTCGATTTTGCCGAGGTTGTGAAAGAGGCGAATCCGGCTTGGGAAAAAGGTAAACATCCCGCTACTCGAGTCTTTCAGGCTATTCGTATTCATATTAATGGCGAGTTGGATGATCTGCAGAGTGCGTTGGATAAATCCCTGCAGTTGCTGGCACCGGGTGGGCGCCTGGTGATTATCAGTTTCCACTCTCTTGAAGACCGAATGGTGAAGCGTTTTATTCGGGAAAAAGAGCGCGGTCCCCAGTTGCCTCGTGGCCTTCCGATTATGGATAGTCAGATAGCCAAGTCACTGCGTTCGGTGGGCAAGGCAGTGAAAGCCAACACGGTTGAAGTGGATGAAAATCAGCGGTCCCGCAGTGCAGTAATGCGGGTGGCAGAAAAGCTGGCGGGAAGCTGAGTTTATGTCTGGCAAGGCTCTACTTGGGGTGGGGGTAATGTGGATAGCGGTAATACTGTCGTCGCTATCTGTTATTCATACCACCCAACAAAGCCGAGAGTTAACTGCTGAGCTCGGTAAGGCACAAAAAGCCCACGATGAATTGCGCTATGAGCAGGAGCGTCTCCTTTTGGAGAAAAGTGCCTGGTCTGCCTATAGCCGGGTCGAACAGGTCGCCCGAGAAAAATTAAAAATGCATATGCCAGCACCTTCGGAACAGGTATTGGTAGTGGCGGATTAAGTTTTAACCGCCTTGGATGAAGACGTAAGTACCCCACTGCTTGCCCGGTGGGGTTTCTGCGTTTGGGGGCTTTGGCCTTTAAATAATTATAAAGAATTTTGCGTTAATTGAGTTTTGGAGTTCAGGCCCTGGAGAGTGGCATGCTCAGCCGGGATGCAAAATAAATAGATAACGCCAACTGGGAAAACATGGGCGCAGTCAAAAAAAAGGATATTCAGCCGGGTATAGCCCGCTGGCGCTTTGCGCTGGTGGCGGTCCTGCTGTGCCTGCTCGCTCTTGCCCTTGTGTTCCACTTGGCCAAACTGCAGGTAGTGCCTGCTGCTGAGCGCGGATATCGTTTCCTGCAAGACCAGGGTCGGGCCCGCACCTTGCGCACCGAAGAGATTGCTGCCTATCGGGGCTCAATAGTCGATCGAAACGGTGAGCTTCTCGCTGTCAGTACACCGGTACACAGCCTGTGGGCCAATCCCAAGCTGTTGAGTGAAATAAGCGATGCGAATTTAGTGCGCCTGGCTCGCGCGCTGGATTTACCGTCATCCAAACTTGGCACTCGCCTGAAGAAATACCGCAATAAAGAATTTATGTACCTGCGCCGGCACTTGTCTCCAGAAGAGGCTGAGAAAGTGCTGGACCTGGGTATTACAGGTGTTTTCAGTAAAAAAGAGTATCGGCGCTTCTATCCTGCCGGGGAGGTCGTAGCCCAACTTCTCGGTTTTACCAATATCGATGATCGCGGCCAGGAAGGAATGGAATTGGCCTACGACGATTGGCTGTCCGGACAGCCGGGATCACGTCAGGTAATTAAAGATCTGAAAGGGCGCACGGTAAGGGATTTGGCAATTCGTCAGGAAGCGCAACCGGGCAGGGATCTGCGTTTGTCTATCGATATGCGCCTGCAATATTTGGCTTACCGGGAATTAAAGCGGGCGGTGTCGGAAAACGGCGCCGCTTCCGGCTTTATGGTGATTCTCGATACTCACAGTGGCGATGTGTTGGCCATGGCCAACCAGCCTTCATTTAATCCCAATGATCGCAAAGGGGTTAAATCGGCGGCTATGCGCAACCGTGCGCTGATCGACCAGTTTGAGCCGGGTTCTACAGTGAAACCCTTAACGGTATTGGCGGCTTTGGAAACCGGGCGCTACACCCCAAGAACAGAAATTAACACCAGCCCTGGATATATTCGCGTTCCGGGAAAAACCCTGGTGGATCCGGTTAATTACGGAAAAATAGACCTCACCAAGATTATTACCAAGTCGAGCCAGGTGGGAATTACAAAAATTGCTCTCGATTTGGAACCAAATTCTCTGCGGGGACTCTTTTATCGCTTGGGTCTAGGCGAGGCAGTGGGCAGCGGCTTCCCCGGTGAAGCACAGGGGATCTTGCCCAGTCGCAGCCGCTGGCACCCAATCGAGCGGGCTAATTTCGCCTTCGGCTACGGTTTAACAGTTAACGCTGTGCAACTGGCACAAGCCTACAGCGTACTGGCGAATGAAGGGGTTAAGCGTCCTGTTTCCCTGGTTTTATCCGGTAACAAAGTTCCGGGCGAGCCTGAGCAGGTTATTGAGCAATCCTTGGCCGGGCAGGTTACTGCGATGTTGGAGACGGTGATTGGTGCTAAGGGTACCGGACGCCTTGCCGCTGTAGAAGGTTATCGTGTCGCCGGCAAGACCGGTACTGTGCACAAAGTTGGCAGTAGTGGCTATGCGGATAATCGCTATCGCTCAGTATTTGCGGGCTTTATTCCCGCTGATAATCCGCGCCTTGCCGCGGTAGTTGTTATTGATGATCCCAGTCACGCCAAATATTACGGTGGTGAAGTTGCTGCACCGGTATTCGGTGCGGTGATGACTGGTGCTATGCGCCTGTTGCAGGTTCCGCCGGAAAAAATTGAATCGGCGGAGGGGCAATTGGCCGCGCAGTTAAGCGAGAGGGGTTCAAAATCGTGAGTCAGCGCGAAAAACATTCTGTTTCTATCAAAGAATTAGTGCCGGGTTACGCCGGTATTCCCGATATTTCTGTCACTGGTATTGCCCTGGATAGCCGCAAGATAAAAGCGGGCGATGCATTTATGGCCTTGCGCGGTTCTGTGGTCGATGGTCGGGAATTTATCGATGCGGCAATTACTGCAGGTGCTGCGGTAGTGCTTGCCGACGGCGACAAGTTGGAATGTAAAAGCCGTGGTGATATCCAGGTGGTCAGTGTTCCCGGTCTGGCAAAGCGGGTAGGGGAAATTGCCGCGCGCTTCCACGGTAATCCCAGTGGTGAAATGCACTTGGTTGGAGTGACTGGCACCAACGGTAAAACCACTTGCGCCTATTTGACTTCCCAATTACTGGCTCGCCACTTTGGCAGTGCAGCATTGATAGGCACCATTGGTAATGGTGTCTGGAAAGATAACCAAATCGAATTGCAGGAAACGGGTTTAACAACGCCTGACCCGGTGAGTTTACAAGCGGACTTTGCAAATTATCGCGATAGTGGCGTTGCCGCTGCCGCAATGGAAGTTTCTTCGCATTCCCTTTCTCAGGGACGTGTGCATGGGCTGATTTTTGATACGGCAATTTTTACCAATTTGAGCCGCGATCATTTGGATTATCACGGCAATATGGCCGCTTACGGCGCAGCCAAAGAGAAACTTTTCGGACTGCCAAAATTGAAGCGAGGAGTCATTAACCTGGATGATCCGTTTGGCGCCCAGTTGGCAGAGCGCTGCAAATTGCGTGGCCTGCGCGTTATTACTTATGGGCTGCAGGCGGGTGATTTATATGTTGCTGACCTGCGTCGCCATGAGCGCGGTTTTTCTGTAAAGCTTAATTCCCCCTGGGGCAGCGGTGAACTGCACGCACCCTTAATCGGCGATTTCAATATTCACAATGCTCTGGCTGTGGTAGCTGCTGCAGCGGCAGAGGGCATGCCTTTTGAAGATATTCTTGCCGCTTTCCCCACTATTAAAGCGGTGCCGGGGCGTATGGAGCGTGTCCTGGTTGAGGGTTCCGATGATGTGGGTGTATTGGTGGATTATGCCCATACACCAGATGCTCTTCGCGCGGCTTTAGCAGCAGCGCGCCCTTACTGTCGCGGTAATTTGTGGTGTGTTTTTGGTTGTGGCGGTGACCGGGATACGGGTAAGCGTGCGGCGATGGGGCGTATTGCCTCCGAGATGGCGGACCGTGCCATTGTGACTAGCGATAATCCGCGCAGCGAGGAACCACAAAAAATTATCGACGATATTCTCGAAGGGGCTGCCAGTAATATCGAAGTTGAAATTGATCGCGCGACAGCGATATCTCAGGCGGTATCTGCAGCGCAACCGGGGGATATTGTATTGATCGCCGGTAAAGGGCACGAGAATTACCAAATTATCGGCAGTGAAAAAATTCACTTCTGCGATCGTGAGCAAGCTGCTGCAGCTCTCAAAGCCCGCGTGGATGAACCGGGCCAGTCAAGTGAAGACAAGGAGAGCCAAGGTGATTAATTCCCTTACGTTGCAGCAACTGCAAAGCCGTTTTGGTGGTGAGTTAATCAATGGCTCTGTGGAGTTTGAACTGGTTTGTACGGATACCCGCAAGCTGGACCCCAAATCTTTATTTGTTGCTCTGGTTGGCGAAAATTTTGATGCTCACGACTTTGTCGGTGAGCTGGATGGCCAGGTATTGGGGTTGGTCGTCGATCGTGAAGTACCCAGTTGCAGTTTACCGCAGTGGCGCGTTGAAGATACGACGGTCGCATTAGGACAAATTGGCTTACTGTGCCGTGAGCAGTTTGACGGTCCGGTTATGGCGATCACAGGGTCCTGCGGAAAAACCACCGTTAAGGAAATGCTGTCTGCAATTTTTTCCCGGAGCCATACACCCTGTGTAACTGAGGGAAACCTGAACAACCAGTTCGGTTTGCCTATGACTTTGTTTGGGCTGACAGTGCAACACGATGTGTTGATTCTCGAAATGGGAGCTAACGGCCCTGACGATATTGGCTACCTGTGTAGTATCGGCAAGCCGCAGGTGACGGCGGTAAATAACGTAATGCCAGCGCATGTCGAGGGCTTTGGTTCTGTTGATGCTATCGCAAAAGCCAAGGGCCAAATTTACACCAGTTTGGATGTATCGGCGACGGCGGTGATCAATACCGATGATGGCTATGCGAATTACTGGTTGGAGAATATGCCCGAAGGGGTAAAGACTCTGGGTATTGGTTTATCTAATGAGTGTGCTATCCATGCGGATAATATTGTATTAAATCCTAATGGTTGCCCTTCATTTGACTTGGTAATTGAAGGCGTTGCCCACCCTGTTAGCCTGAAATTGCTTGGTGAGCACAACGTTCACAACGCCCTGGTTGCTGCTGGCTGTGCTTTTGCTGCGGGAATACCTGCGGTTGAAATTATCAGCGGACTTAACACGGTGACCGGGGTTGCTGGGCGCTTGCAGGAGCAGGCAGGTATAGCCGGTGCAACCGTTATTGATGACAGTTACAACGCGAACCCGGGTTCAGTAGGTGCGGCCATTGAATTGCTGTCACAGCGTTCAGGTAAAAAAATCCTGGTGCTGGGGGATATGGCCGAGTTGGGGCCGGACGCGGAGGAGATGCATAGAAGCGTTGGAGCTTTGGCACGAGAGCGAGGCTTGGATGCGCTGTTTACATTGGGGCCGCTGGGTACTGCCGCCAGCATGGCCTTTTCTGCGGGGAGGCAAGAGTCGCTGCGCAATTATCGCGAGAGAGAACCCCTGGTTACTGCTCTCACTCAACAATTGGATGAACAAACCACAGTTTTGGTTAAAGGATCACGCAGCGCCCGTATGGAATTGGTAGCGCAGGCACTGCTTGGCAATAGCAGAGGGGAGAAGTAATGCTGCTTTGGCTAGCGGAGCTATTACAACAACATGTCAGCGGTTTTTCGGTATTTAACTACCTGACAGTGCGCGCAATTCTTGCTGCGTTGACGGCTCTGGGTATTTCACTACTTGTGGGTCCGCGCATGATTCATTGGTTGAATCATTTACAGGTGGGACAGGCTGTTCGCGATGATGGTCCGCAAAGCCATTTGAGTAAATCTGGCACCCCGACTATGGGCGGCACCTTGATTCTCGCCTCAATTTTTGCCTCAGCCCTACTCTGGTCTGATCTCAGCAATCGTTACGTGTGGGTTACTTTATTAGTTACCTTTGTTTTCGGTGCTGTGGGCTTCGTGGATGACTACAAAAAAGTCGTTTACAAAAATCCCCGTGGCCTTATTGCTCGCTGGAAATATTTTTGGCAATCCGTTGCCGGGTTGGGTGCAGCTATTTATCTGTATATGAGTGCTTCAAGCCCGGCAGAGACCCAGTTTTTTGTTCCCTTTTTTAAAGATGTTGCGATAAACCTGGGACCGGTATCTTTTATATTGCTGACCTATTTTGTTGTTGTTGGCTCCAGTAATGCGGTTAACCTGACTGATGGCCTCGATGGCTTGGCGATTATGCCTACTGTGATGGTGGGTGGAGCACTTGGGGTGATTGCTTATCTATCCGGCCATATGGAGTTTGCTGACTACCTGCATATTCCCGCAATTCCAGGAGCCGGGGAGTTGGCGGTGTTCTGCGCTGCCCTCGGTGGTGCCGGACTCGGATTCTTATGGTTTAACACTTATCCGGCCCAAGTGTTTATGGGGGATGTGGGCGCTCTGGCACTGGGGGCGGCGCTGGGAATTATTGCGGTAATTACCCGTCATGAAATTATTCTGTTCATTATGGGCGGTGTGTTTGTGATGGAAACAGTTTCCGTAATTTTGCAGGTGGCATCCTTTAAATTAACGGGGAAGAGAATTTTTCGTATGGCGCCTCTGCACCACCACTTTGAGTTAAAAGGGTGGCCGGAGCCCCGAGTCATTGTGCGCTTTTGGATTATTACCGTCATTCTGGTCTTGGCTGGTTTGGCAACACTGAAAATTCGATAAATAGATAAATGAGCCTGATCGCGACTTCTTCACAGCAGAAAGTGGTAATAGGTCTTGGTGCTACCGGAAAGTCGGTGGTGCGCTACCTGCTGCGTCACGGCCATACGCCGGTCGTGGCAGACAGTCGCGATAACCCGCCGGGGCTCGAAGCTTTTCGTCAGGATTTCCCAGAGGTTGCGGTGGAAACAGGTCCATTGCGCCCGGGGACAATACTCGCGGCGAGCTTGATTATTGCCAGCCCCGGAGTTGCGCTTGCTGAACCCGTATTGCAGCAGGCGATTGCGGATGGGATTCCTGTGGTTGGGGATATTGAGTTATTTGCCCAGGCCCTGACTCGGATGCAATCGACAGCGAAGCTCGCCGCGATTACCGGTTCCAACGGAAAGAGTACAGTGACCACACTCCTGGGGGAGATGGTTGAAGAGGCAGGGCTGACAGTTGGTGTGGGCGGCAATATCGGTGTGCCGGTGCTGGATTTACTTGAGAAACCTCTGCCGGACATCTTTGTTTTGGAGCTTTCCAGTTTTCAATTGGAAACCACCTACTCGTTGGCACCTACTGTAGCCACCATTTTAAATATGAGTGCGGACCATATGGACCGCTACCCCAGTATGGTGGAGTACCACCGGGCCAAGCAGCGCATTTATCGCGGAGCGGATCAGTTCGTGATAAATCGCGCGGACCCCTTATCCCAGGGGCCTCTTTCCCGAGAGAGACGGGAGTGGACTTTTGGGCTTGATCAGCCGGATCTCAATCAGTTTGGCCTGCGCTTGCATGAGGGGCAGAACTGGTTGGCTCGAGGCACAGAAGTTTTAATGCCTGTGGCCGATTTGGCTATGGTGGGTAAGCATAATATTGCCAATGGTTTGGCAGCCCTGGCAATGGGTTATGCACTGGGCCTACCCACTGAAGCGATGCTAAAAGTTTTACGCAACTTTCGCGGGTTGAAACATCGCTGTGAGCGCGTGGCTGATTTTGAAGACGTTGTTTATGTTAACGATTCAAAAGGCACCAATGTAGGAGCAACCCAGGCGGCATTGGATGGCTTGGCTACGGTAACCAGTAAAATAGTGCTTATTGCTGGAGGGGATGGCAAGGGTGCTGATTTTGCTCCCTTACGAAAAAGTGCAGGAGCACTCCGGGCCCTGGTTTGTATTGGTGTAGATGGAAAGAAAATAGCAGGTGTCTTTGATGGCCTGTGCGAGATTCGCAGGGCTAGCACAATGGTAGAGGCCGTCGCTGAGGCCAGACAATTAGCCAATGGCGGTGACTATGTATTGTTATCACCGGCATGTGCCAGCTTTGATATGTATAAGAATTTTGAAGCCCGCGGTGATGATTTTCGCCAGGCCGTTCTGGAATTATGCGATACCGCTGGTGACTCCCAGTGAGTGCCCAGGTAATCAAGGCTCAAGGTAGTGAATGGCAGGATGGGCTGCTGCTACTCAGTGTTCTGGTTCTGGCTAGCATTGGTGTGGTGATGGTTGCTTCAGCATCTATCGCCTTTGCTACGGATATTTATGGTGACCCCTGGTATTTCCTCAGGCGTCATTTGGCTTTTTTGATGGTTGGCGGATTAGCTGGATTTGTCGTTAGTCAGATTCCCCTGTCAATTTGGTCGCGACTGTCCTGGCCATTATTACTGTTTGCTTGCCTGTTATTGATTGCAGTGCTTGTGCCGGGGATTGGACGGGAGGTGAACGGTAGCCGGCGTTGGCTGGTATTTGCAGGCATAACTGTGCAACCCGCGGAAGTGGCTAAGTTCTGTCTGTTAGTTTTTTTTGCCAGTTTTTTAACTCGTCGAAATAAGCAACTACGCCACTGGACCAGCTTTATGGTGCCAGTGGTGATTCTCGCAACGGTTGCTCTGTTATTGCTTTTACAGCCGGACTTCGGTTCTGTGGTTGTAATTTCAGGCACCGTGTTGGCAATGGTTTTTTTGGCGGGAGCCCGTCTTCCCCATACTTTTTTATTGGTAGCTGCGGCTGCGAGTGGACTGGCGCTAATGGCACTGATGAGCCCCTATCGCTTACAGCGATTGCTGACGTTTCTGGATCCTTGGGGGGATCAGTTTGCCAGTGGCTACCAACTTACCCAGTCCCTGATTGCATTTGGTCGCGGAGAGTGGTTTGGAGTTGGTTTGGGCAATAGTGTGCAGAAGCTGTTTTACCTGCCTGAGGCCCATACGGATTTTATTTTCGCCATTCTGGCAGAGGAATGGGGAATGTTGGGTGGCGTAGTACTGGTAGGGCTTTTTGTTGTTCTCACCTACTCACTGCTCCGCCTGGTAAAGGAGGCCCTGGTGCAGGAGAAATTTTTCGCTGCACTTCTAGCTTTTGGTATGGCAGTGCTATTGGCTGGACAAGCTTTCGTGAATATGGGCGTTGCTTCAGGCCTGTTGCCGACTAAAGGGCTAACGCTGCCATTTGTCAGCTCTGGTGGCAGCAGCCTGATTGTATGTTGTGCATTACTCGGCTTGGCGATGCGGATTCGGGCTGAACTAAAAGGGCCTGCTGAAAACGGAAGCGGGGGGCTTGAGCTTTTGCGTCAGCTGCCAATATTCCATTCACCCAAGTCCAGTGTGAAGGGCAGCAACGGAGAAACGGTTTGATGTCTGAAGTAAATAAGCGTTTTTCTGGAAAGAAGTTTTTGCTGATGGCCGGTGGTACCGGCGGTCATGTGTTTCCAGCGTTGGCTGTGGCTAAAGCGTTGCAAGAGCAGGGGGCTGTTGTCGAGTGGTTAGGTACTGCCCGTGGGATTGAATCCCGATTAATACCTGCGGCGAATATTCCTTTGCACTGCATTAAAGTGGAGGGTATTCGGGGGAAGGGAAAGTTGGCCTTACTTAAAGCCCCGTTGCAAATTTTGCGGGCAATTGCTCAGGCCAGAACCGTTGTTAAGCAAGTACAACCTGATGCAGTACTCGGCTTTGGCGGCTTTGCGACCGGCCCAGGGGGCGTTGCAGCCCGTCTCGGGGGGATACCGTTGATTATTCACGAGCAAAATGCTGTTGCCGGAACGACAAACCGCTTGTTAGCGCGGATTTCCAGCCAGGTGCTTGAAGCATTTCCCAGTGGGTTACCCGGTGCCAGGCAAGTGGGCAATCCAGTGCGCAAAGAGATTGCAGAATTGCCTGAGCCAGAAACACGAATTGGCAGCCAGTCGTCTCTGCGCCTTTTGGTATTGGGCGGTAGCCTCGGTGCTGTAGCAATTAATGAACTGGTTCCTAAGGCAATCGCATTGCTGAAACCCTCCCTGCGCCCGGCGGTGGTCCACCAGGCGGGAGAGCGCCACCTTCAGGCTGCCAAAGAAGCCTATAAAGAGGCGGCAGTAGAAGCTGAGGTGGTCCCTTTTATTGCGGATATGGCTGAGGCCTACCGCTCTGCGGACCTGATTATTTGCCGTTCCGGGGCTTTGACTGTTTCTGAAATTTCAGCGGCGGGAGTCGGTGCAATCATGGTGCCTTTCCCCTTTGCAATTGATGATCATCAAACGCGTAATGGCGAGTGGTTGCAAAATGCTGGCGGAGCGATTGTTATGCAGCAGCGGGAAATGGACGAGCAGAAGTTATCCGGCTTGTTACAAAGCCTGTTAGAAGATCGTCAGAAACTATTGCAAATGGCGACCTCCGCGCGGCGCGCGGCAAAAACTGATGCGACTGAGCAAGTGGTTAACGCTTGCAGAGAAGAGCTGGCCTCGGCCAGGTAACACAGAATAAGTGGACGAAGGTTAAAGTAATGTCTTCAGTGCGGACAAACGAAGATAAAAGTTATGCGGTACCGGCCATGCGTCGTATCCGCCGTATCCACTTTATTGGTATCGGTGGTGCCGGTATGAGTGGCATTGCAGAGGTACTGCAGAACCAGGGCTACGAAGTCTCAGGTTCTGACCTGCGTGAATCTGCGGTTACTGATAGATTGCGCAAATTGGGCGTTAAGGTCCAAATCGGGCACAGCGAGGAAAATGTTCGCGGCGTTGATGTTGTGGTTAATTCCTCTGCCGTACATGGCGATAACCCGGAGCTGATTGAAGCGAGAGAAAAGAGAATCCCTATTGTACGCCGTGCCGAAATGCTCGGTGAACTGATGCGCTATCGCTATGGCATTGCTGTGGCAGGAACTCACGGAAAGACCACCACGACCAGCTTAATCGCCTCAATCTTTGCGGCAGACAAAAAAGATCCGACCTTTGTTATCGGTGGCCTGGTCAACGCTGCAGGTGCCAATGCTGCCTTGGGCGAAAGTCGTTATTTAGTGGCTGAAGCAGATGAGAGCGATGCGTCTTTTATTCACTTACAGCCGATGGTGACGGTGATTACCAATATCGATGCGGACCATATGGAAACTTATGGTGGCGACTTCGAAAAGGTGAAACAAATCTTTATTGATTTTGTTCACAACCTGCCGTTTTACGGTTTGGCGGTAGTTTGCGGGGATGACGCCAATGTTCAGGAAGTCATCCCCAAGTTTTCCCGCCCGGTTCTGACCTATGGATTTGATGAGGGTAATGACTACCGCATCGTTGAAGTAAAGCAGGAACCTCTGCGCAGCCATTTCACGGTACAGAGACCCAAGGGTGATCTATTGCAGGTTTCTGTGAATACACCGGGTGTTCACAATGTTCTCAATGCGACTGCAGCAATTGCTGTAGCTAGTGATGAAGGCGTTAGTGATGAAGCAATTCGCCTAGGCCTGATAGGCTTCCAGGGCGTTGGTCGTCGATTCCAGATCTACGGTGATTATGCCGTTAGCGATGATGCCGAAGCTGATAAGGTGATGTTGGTAGATGACTACGGTCACCACCCACGCGAGGTAGCGGCTACCGTAAAGACAGTTCGAGATGGCTGGCCGGATCGTCGCTTGGTAATGATTTATCAGCCCCACCGTTATACCCGTACACGGGACTTGTTTGAAGACTTTGTTCAGGTCCTGTCTGAGGTGGATAAGTTAATTTTGCTGGATGTATACAGTGCGGGTGAAGCGCCAATTGCCGGTGCCGATGGCAGAACGCTTGCGCGAAGTTTACGCAACAGAGGACAGGTAGATCCGATTTTTATGGAAACTATCGATCAGGTTCCCCCGGTATTAGCTGATCTGTTGGAGCCAGGTGATATTGTCCTGACCCAGGGAGCTGGCAACGTCGGAGCACTTTCGCAAAGGTTGGCTGATTGGCGCTTGGGCGAGCGCAGCGGCGAGGGCTAAGTAGCTAGTGAAAGGAGCTGGAACGAAATCAGCCGGGAGAAAAAAAAAGACAGCTCGCGGAGCGAGCCCTCTTGGAACCGATAATCCCGAGAAGCTTCGTCTGAACTGGAAGCGGTGTTTTTTTTTATTGGTGATGTTCGCAGGCTTTAGTGCTTTGCTCTATGGTGCAGTTTGGTTATGGCGATGGGTGCCATCGGTTGAGTTGAGTAATGTTGATGCCCTGGAGCAAGTTGAAGTACGCGGGGCTTTTAATGCGGTAACTGAAGAAGAGTTAAGAGAGGTGCTTCTTCCTCACTTGAAAGCGGGCTTTTTTTCAGCGGACATTCAGGCGATGCAGCAGACATTACTGTCTAACCCCTGGATTACTTCCGCCTCGGTGAGCAGGCGTTGGCCGAAGGGCGTTGAGGTTGATATCACTGAAGCGCAACCTCTCGCCACCTGGGGTAAAGATAAATTGTTGGTAGCGAATGGGGATCTGCTGCCGCGTCCGTCACATATGGGGGTTCAGTCCCTGCCCGAGCTTGCCGGGGATGAAGAGTTGGTAGAGCGGATTATGCTGCAATACCGCGCGCTTGCGGGGTTGCTGACCACGCGGGATATGGAGGTTAAACGGTTGTCATTTGACGACCTAAGCGGTTGGCATCTGGAGTTAGTGTCGGGAATTGAATTAAAACTTGGCCATGATGCTTTATTGGAGCGAGTACACCGTTTTTTGTATTTGAGTCGAGGTGTACTGGCGCCGCACTTGCAAAAAGTTGTCAGCGTCGATACGCGCTACAGCAATGCGGTAGCGGTTCAGTGGAAAGACGAAGAAAAGTAAAAATCGAGGCAGCCCGGGTGGCTGTTTTATAGATAAAAGTTTAAAAGCGAATGCTGTGTTCTGGTCCGATAGCAGAACCTGAAACGGAATGCAGCTCAGCGAGGTTGGCACGAAAATGACACAGGTATCCGATCAGCGCATGATTGTTGGACTGGATATAGGCACCTCTAAAGTAGTCGCTATTGTCGGTGAAGCTTCCGGTGATGGGGAACTTAATATTGTCGGTATCGGCTCTCATCGTTCCACTGGAATGAAAAAGGGCGTAGTGGTTAATATTGAATCAACCGTGCAATCTATACAGCGCGCTGTGGAAGAAGCTGAGTTGATGGCGGGTTGTGAAATTCACTCTGTGTACGCAGGGATTGCGGGAAGTCACATTCGCAGCTTGAACTCTCACGGTATAGTTGCGATTAAGGATCGAGAGGTTACCCAGCAGGATCTCGATCGTGTTATTGATGCTGCCAGGGCTGTCGCTATTCCTGCGGACCAGAAGATTTTGCACACGCTTCCGCAGGAATACCTGATTGATAATCAGGAAGGGGTAAAAGAACCTCTCGGAATGTCTGGTGTTCGCCTCGAAGCAAAGGTCCATTTGGTCAGCGGTGCAGTGAATGCTGCACAGAATATTGAAAAGTGTATTCGTCGATGTGGTCTGGAAGTAGAAGATGTCATTCTTGAACAATTGGCTTCAAGTTACGCAGTCCTGACCGAAGATGAAAAAGAGTTGGGAGTATGCATGGTAGATATTGGTGGGGGAACTACCGATATTGCTGTGTTTACTGGTGGATCTATTCGGCATACCGGTGTGATACCGATTGCTGGAGACCAGGTTACCAATGATATTGCCATGGCTTTGCGCACACCGACACCGCACGCAGAAGATTTGAAAATCAAATATGCGTGCGCGTTGGCAAAACTCGCTCGCGAAGGTGAGACCATTAAGGTACCGAGCGTTGGTGATCGCGCGCCTAGGGATTTATCCCGACAGGCATTGGCCGAGGTCGTTGAGCCGCGCTACGACGAATTGTTTACATTAGTACAGGCGGAGTTACGTCGCAGCGGCTTCGAAGATTTGTGTGCGGCGGGTGTAGTACTTACCGGCGGCTCTTCAAAAATGGAGGGCGCGGTTGAACTGGCTGAGGAAATTTTTCATATGCCGGTTCGCCTAGCAGTGCCTCAGGGTATTGCAGGTTTGACGGATATCGTCAGCAACCCAATTTATTCCACTGGAGTTGGATTATTGATGTATGCGATGCAGCAGGAAGAGGCTCGAGAGGGCAAAATACAGCCTGTGCGCAACGATAATCAGTGGTGGGACAAGGTAAAACACTGGTTTCGCGGAAATTTGTAATAGAGTGCAACCAGATTTAGCCATCCGGTGAAGGATTTTTTTTAGGCATGGCTGTAAAATTCGACATGAGCAAGAAAGGGGAACAGCAATGTTCGAACTAGTTGATAGCGTACAGGATAAGCCTGTCATCAAGGTGATTGGTGTCGGCGGTGGTGGTGGTAATGCTGTTAAGCATATGATCGCCAATGATGTTGAGGGTGTAGATTTTATCTGTGCAAATACAGATGCACAGGCCCTCAAAGATGTTGAGGCCCGCACTATCCTGCAACTGGGTAACACAATTACACGCGGTTTGGGCGCAGGGGCAAACCCGGATATTGGCCGTCAGTCCGCACTTGAAGATCGCGATCGCATTGCTGAGGTATTAACCGGTGCGGATATGGTATTCATCACTGCCGGTATGGGCGGTGGTACCGGTACCGGTGGTGCGCCGATTGTCGCTGAGATTGCAAAAGAACTGGGCATCCTTACCGTTGCGGTAGTTACTCGCCCATTTAAGATCGAAGGGCGCAAACGCACAGTTGTAGCTGAAGAGGGTATCCTCGAGCTGCGCGATAAAGTTGATTCTCTGATTACTATCCCCAACGATCGTTTGCTGGAAGTACTCGGTAGCAAGATCACAATGAAATCTGCTTACAAAGAGGCAGATAACGTTTTATTGGGTGCTGTACAAGGCATTGCCGACCTGATGATTCGTCCGGGCATCATGAACGTGGACTTCGCCGATGTGCGCACCGTAATGTCTGAAATGGGCATGGCGATGATGGGGTCCGGTTCTGCCGTCGGTGAAAACCGTGCGCGCGAAGCGGCTGAGAAAGCCGTGCGAAGCCCGCTACTGGATAACGTCAACCTGGCAGGTGCTCGCGGTATCCTGGTGAATATCATCACCGGTAGCGAAGAGGCGGGCTGTCAGGAACTGACCCTGGGTGAGTACTCTGAAGTAGGTGAGATTGTCCAGGAAATCGCCTCCGATGAAGCTACTGTGGTTATCGGTACAGCGGTAGATGATAAGCTCGGTGATGAGATGCGGGTTACCGTTGTGGCCGCAGGTCTTGGCGAGGGTACTCCGGTAGCGCGTCCGGCGAAGGTGGTGGATAACACCCGCCGCCCAGAGCCTCGCGAGCCTGTTCGTGAAACCCGTGAGGTTCGCGATAATCACAGCGCTCACGCTGGCCACAGCTCTGCGGGACTGGCAAGCCGCGAGGCCATTGATCCGCGCCCTCGCGCTGAAGCGGAGCGCCCCAAGCGCCCGGCTCCTGCCCTGAATCCCGCTGATGCGGATATGGAGTACCTGGATATTCCAGCCTTCCTGCGCCGTCAGGCAGACTAGGAAACGGTACCGCAGAGGCAGAACACCGCTCATGTCTGCCCGGCTCCGGCTGGGTATTGCCGCTGCGGTGCGGCTTTTGCTCGGGTCTACCTTGTCGAATGGGTGGGCCCTTGCCCCGTTTGTGTAGATTTTGATCAGAACTGGTGAGTCGCAATAACTATCTAAAATAATTAACAATTATTAACAGCGCTTGCGGAGCTTAGGATCTTAGAATGCTGTCATAGCGACATGCGTTGGCGCTGCAATCTTTGCTTGATCTATCCTCATATAGGTAGGTGGTGCACAGTTGTGGTGACCACTCGCCCAGAATTGGTATTGGCGTCGCAATTGTGCTAGTATCGATGGCTTGCTGCGCCTTAGGGGCGTAGTCCACCGACGGGGAAAAGATAGTTTCATGATCAAACAGCGCACGCTTAAGAATGCTATTCGCGCCACTGGCGTAGGTCTGCACACTGGCAAGAAAGTTGTACTTACCCTTAAACCAGCGCCCGTAGACACCGGTATTGTGTTCCGTAGAACCGATTTGGACCCGGTAGTTGAAATCGAGGCTCGTGCGGAAAATGTCGGCGACACTCTCCTTTCAACCACCCTGGAAAAGGGTGATGTTCGCATTGCTACGGTAGAGCACCTGCTCTCGGCAATGGCGGGCCTTGGCATTGATAATGCGGTTGTCGAGTTATCCGCGCAAGAAGTGCCCATTATGGATGGCAGTGCCGGCCCATTTGTATTTCTAATTCAATCTGCAGGTATCCAAGAGCAAGCAGCTCCGAAGAAGTTCCTGCGAATCAAGAAGCCAGTAACTGTAGAGGATGGCGATAAGGTTGCCAGCTTCCTGCCTTTTAATGGCTTTAAAGTATCTTTCACAATCGACTTTGACCACCCGGTTTTCCAGGGGCGTAACCTGAGTTCATCCGTGGACTTCTCCAGCACCTCTTTTGTTAAGGAAGTGAGTCGCGCCCGTACCTTTGGCTTTATGCATGAGATCGAGTACCTGCGCTCCAAAGGCCTGGTTCAGGGTGGTTCCGTTGATAACGCAATTGTGATTGATCAGTACCGCATTCTGAATGAAGGCGGGTTGCGTTATGAAGACGAATTTGTGAAACATAAAATTCTGGATGCGATTGGCGATCTCTATCTTCTGGGGACCAGCCTGATTGGTGAGTTCAAGGCCTTTAAGTCTGGCCATGCGCTGAACAATAAATCCCTTCGCAACCTCATGGCTCAGGAGGATGCTTGGGAAATGGTCACCTTTGAAGGTGAGCAAGAAGAAGCACCGATCTCTTATATTAAGCCTATTTTGGCAGTTTGATACTTTCGCAAGAAGCCGGCATTATAGTGCCGGCTTTTTTGTATGATTGTTTCACAGAGAAAGCCTATAGATTTTTGGTATCCTTATTGGTTTGGCACCTCGGCTTGTGAGCTGGGGACTAACGAAAATTAAAAATGTCGAACTCCTCACAGTTCCTATGAAAGTAATCCTGGTTAATGAGCGCGGTGCGACTCGCAGCTTTAATTTTGGCAGTTTGAGCAAAGCCCTGTTGGGGTTGTGCTTGCTGAGCCTCCCTGTGGGTGCATTTCTGCTGGGGGCGAATTTACCGGTTACTAAAACTGACCTATTTGATTCCCGAACGGCCAAGGCCTGGAGTCGCGCACTGCGCAAACAGCAGGAAGAAATTGCTGAAGCAGATAGAGAGGCGCGGGAGCAACTGGCAGCTCTTACCGTTAAGCTTGCAGAGTTGCAGGCGCGTTTAACTCGCCTTGATGCACTGGGTGAGCGTTTAACCTCTGTTGCCAATCTCGATGAAGGAGAGTTTGAGTTTGGCAGTACACCTGCTATCGGTGGGCCAGAAGACCCCGGAATCGCAGGTGCATCCGAGTTGCCGTATCAGCCACCGGAATTCCTGGATGTTATTGGAGATCTCTCTCATCAGATTGAAGATCGCCAAATGCAGCTGAACACACTTGAATCCCTGATGGCGAACCTCAAGCTTGAGGACGAGCAGTTTTTAGCGGGCCGCCCGATCAGCAAGGGGTGGATGTCTTCCCGTTATGGTTATCGCACCGATCCATTCACTGGCCGTAGGACCTGGCATAAGGGTGTGGATTTTGCTGGCAAGATGGGCTCCGATGTTGTTTCAGTAGCCGCAGGTGTCGTCACCTGGGCTGATGAGCGCCATGGTTATGGTCAGTTGGTAGAAATCAATCACGGCAATGGTTATTCAACCCGCTATGGGCACAATAGTGAGCTGAAAGTGGGATTGGGTGACGTGGTCAAGAGGGGGCAGACTATTGCCCTGATGGGTTCCAGTGGTCGTTCTACCGGGCCCCATGTTCACTTTGAGATTTATAAGAACAACCGCACGGTTGATCCAGCTAGCTATATCCGCCGCACAGGCAGATAAGAACTATCCTTCCTTTACGCGTAATTGTTGGTAGCTTGGCATAAGAGTTGCCAGCGCTTGCGCCTTCCTGTTTACTTGCACCCCTCGCATAAAGGAGCGTCGGTGCATCGATCTGCCCGATATTAGCGCCGACAGCGCAAATAAGATAAGTGGTTTCTAGATAATGATTGGCAAACTGATTAAATCGGTCTTTGGTTCAAAAAATGACCGCGAGCTGAAGCGCATGCGACGCGTCGTGGGAAAGATCAACGCTTTGGAAGAGGATTTCCAGAAGCTTGACGATGCAGGCCTGCGGGCTAAAACGGATGAGTTCAGGCAGCGACTCGCTGACGGGGAAAAGCTCGATCAAATTCTGCCTGAGGCGTTTGCTGCAGTACGTGAAGCGGGTCGCCGGGCCATGGGCATGCGCCACTTCGACGTTCAGCTGATCGGTGGTATGACCCTGCATGAAGGGCGTATTGCAGAAATGCGTACTGGTGAAGGTAAAACCCTGGTTGCAACCCTGCCGGCCTATCTGAATGCGCTTGAAGGTAAGGGCGTTCATATTGTTACGGTGAACGATTACCTCGCTTCGCGGGATGCCAATTGGATGCGCCCGGTATATGAATTCCTGGGCATGACGGTGGGAGTTATTGTTTCCCAGCAGCCACCAGAAGAAAAGAAAGCGGCCTATGAGGCTGATATTACTTACGGCACTAATAACGAATTCGGTTTTGATTACCTGCGTGACAACATGGTGTTGCGCAAAGAGGACCGCACCCAGCGCCCTCAGAACTTCGCTATTGTCGATGAGGTGGATTCCATCCTGATCGATGAGGCGCGTACTCCGCTGATTATTTCTGGAGCCGCCGAAGACTCTTCTCACCTTTATACGGCAATGAATAAGTTGGTTCCCCAGCTGGAGCGTGCCGAAGAAGGTGGGGAGGGGCACTACACCGTTGATGAAAAGACTCGCCAGGTTGAGCTGACCGAGCAGGGTCACTTATTGATCGAAGACCTGCTGTCACGCAGCGGATTGATGAAGGAAGACCAGTCCCTTTACGCCCCTGGGAACCTGGGCCTGTTGCACCATGTGCACGCCGCCCTGCGCGCGCATGTGCTGTTTAACCGCGATGTGGATTACATCGTGCAGAACGGCCAGGTGGTGTTAATTGATGAGCACACCGGTCGGACCATGCCCGGTCGCCGTCTCTCCGAAGGCCTGCACCAGGCGCTGGAAGCAAAAGAGAGTGTGCAGATTCAGAGTGAGAGCCAGACTCTCGCTTCTACAACATTCCAGAACCTGTTCCGCTTCTACCCCAAACTTGCGGGAATGACCGGTACAGCGGATACAGAAGCGTTTGAATTTCAGCAAATTTATGGCCTGGACGTGGTGGTGATCCCCACCAATAAGCAAATTCAACGTGAAGATCTCAATGACCTGGTTTACCTGAGCCAGGAAGAGAAGATGGAAGCGATTATTGAGGATGTGAAGCACTGCCGTGAAAAGCAGGCTCCGATCCTTGTAGGTACTGCTTCTATCGAGACCTCAGAGGAAATGTCCCGCAAGTTGCAAAAGGCGGGCATTAAGCACCAGGTTCTCAATGCGAAATACCACGAGCGCGAAGCACAGATTATCGCCCAGGCGGGTCGCCCGGGTGCAGTGACTATCGCTACCAATATGGCCGGTCGCGGTACCGACATTGTGCTCGGTGGTAACTGGGAGGCTGAAGCGGCAGCCCTGGCCCAGGAGAAGGGTAGTGAGCTGACCGAAGCGGAGCTTGCGCAAGTTAAGGAAGATTGGGGTAAGCGCCACGAGCAGGTGATCGCTGCGGGCGGTCTACATATTATCGGTACTGAGCGTCATGAGTCCCGCCGTATTGATAACCAGCTACGAGGCCGTGCAGGTCGCCAGGGTGACCCAGGTGTTACTCGTTTCTATCTGTCCCTGGAAGATAACCTTATGCGCATCTTCGCCTCTGACCGGGTGAAGAATTTTATGCAGATGCTGGGTATGGAGCGCGGTGAGGCGATTGAGCACCGTATGGTTTCCAACGCTATCGAAAAAGCCCAGCGCCGTGTTGAAGGTCGCAACTTCGATATTCGCAAGCAGTTGCTGGAATACGACGATGTGGCCAATGACCAACGCCAGGTGATTTATGGCCAGCGCAATGAGCTGCTGGAAGCTGAAAGTATCAGCGACACCATCTCCGCCATTCGTGAAGATGTGGTCGATGGTATTGTCTCCGGCTCTATTCCGCCGCAGAGTGTGGAAGAGCAGTGGGATATTCCAGCCCTTGAGCAGCAGCTCTCCGGCGAATTGGGTATCCAGTTGCCGGTTCAGCAGTGGCTCGATGAAGATCGCACTCTGCACGAAGAGAGCTTGCGGAAAAAGATTACTGTTGCCGCGCAGGAAGCCTATGCTGCAAAAGTTTCCCGCATTGGTGAGTCTTCTGGTGATGCCAACCTGATGCCGACTATCGAGCGTCAGATTATGCTGCAAGTGTTGGATCAGTTGTGGAAAGAGCATCTTTCCAGCATGGACCACCTGCGTGCGGGTATTGGATTGCGGGCTTACGCCAACAAAAACCCCAAGCAGGAATTCAAGCGCGAGTCTTTCCACCTGTTCCAGAGCATGCTGGAGAACCTCAAGCATGAAGTGGTGCGTATTCTTGCCCACGTAGAGCCGATGACTCGTGAGCAAGCGGAAGAGATGGAGCAGCGTCGCCTGGAAGAGCAGCGCAGGCAGCAGCTTGAGCTGCAACACGCTCAAGCTTCGGCGCTTCCAGAAAGTGAGCCCAAGGAGCAGCAGCCGGCTACCCCGGCACCGGAGCGTCGCGGTCCTAAAGTCGGGCGCAATGATCCCTGCCCCTGTGGTTCCGGGAAAAAGTACAAGCAGTGTCACGGTAAGCTGGCTTCCTCTACCCAGAGCTAATTATCTGCTGCTTGAATTCAGTAAGTGCCCCGCTTAGCGGGGTATTTTTTTAACCAGCAAAAGAATTATCTGCGGAAAAAGATTTCCATTCCGCAGATAAGTCTATTTTGGCTTGCCTTACTGAGGTTCGGCTTTGATAATGTCGACCGCTCATTTATTTCCGCTAATCCGTTTGGGTGGACCGGGGTCTAGGTTTGCCTGCGCTGTGATAGCCCAAAGTCGTTATTCTTATGCCTGAATTATCCATACCCGTTGTCGAAGGGGTTCGCCTCGCCAGTGTGCCTGCCAGGATCAAAGACTGGGAGCGCAATGACCTGTTGTTGGTTGAGCTTGCTGAAGGAACTTCAGTTGCAGCCACTTTTACCCAGAATACTTTTTGTGCGGCTCCAGTAACGGTTGCTAAAGAGCATATCGCCAAAGGAGAAGTGCGAGCCCTGGTCGTTAATGCCGGCAATGCCAATGCCGCTACTGGGGTAAGGGGGCTGGCGGATGCCCGGGCTACTTGCGAGGCGGTGGCAGATGCACTGAAGATTTCTGCTGAACAAGTATTACCTTTTAGTACTGGTGTCATTGGTGAGCACTTACCGATGGAGAAGTTACTCACTGCTATTCCGGGGTCTGCTGGACAGCTTGCTTCCGCCGGATGGGAGTTGGCGGCCGAGTCCATTATGACTACCGACACCCGGCCAAAGATTGCGAGCCGCAAGTTAATGATTAATGGTGAAGAGATTGCCGTTGTTGGTATAGCTAAAGGTTCCGGCATGATCCAGCCGAACATGGCTACCATGCTCGCCTATGTCGCCACTGATGCCGGTGTGACGCAGCCCCTGCTAGATCAAATGGTGCGGGAAGTTGTCGGGGCTTCATTTAATCGAATTAGCGTAGATGGAGATACCTCGACGAATGATGCTTGTGTTTTGATGGCCACAGGTGCGCGGGGGGAGATGATCAGCAGCTCTGAGAATACTGGCTACCTGGAGCTGTATAGGGCAATTTCGGAAATACATATAGAGCTGGCCCAGGCCATTGTCAGGGACGGTGAGGGGGCGACCAAGTTTGTTACCGTACAAGTGGATGGCGCGCTCAGCAGTGAAGAGGCCTTGGCAGTAGCTTTTGAAGTCGGTGATTCTCCGCTGGTGAAAACTGCACTTTATGCCTCAGACCCTAACTGGGGTCGGCTGGTGATGGCGATCGGCAATGCTATCCAAGGCGAATTAGACACCGATAAGGTTGAGGTCTTCCTCGATGATGTACAGGTGGTCAGTGCCGGTGGGCGCGCATCTGGATATCAAGAGCAGGCTGGAGAGCAGGTATTTTCAAAACCCGAATTTACAATCCGTATAGAGCTGGGTCGCGGTGCCAGCAGTGAGCACATCTGGACCTGTGACTTCTCTCACGAGTATGTCACCATCAACGCAGAATATCGGACCTGAGGTAGTAGAGTGAGTAAGGTTGTCCATGTTGCTGTCGGTGTAGTAACCCGAGGGGATGGCAAGATCCTGATTGCCCGCCGTCCCGACCATTTGCATATGGGAGGGCGCTGGGAATTTCCCGGTGGCAAGGTGGAAGCTGGTGAGTCTGTGCAGGAGGCGCTCTATAGGGAGCTACTTGAAGAGGTGGCCATTGAAGTACAGGAGTTGCAGCCTCTGGTAGAAATTCGTCACGATTACCCTGAAAAAACCGTGCTGCTGGATACTTGGCAGGTAACGCAGTTCACGGGTGAGGCTCTTGGACGAGAGCAGCAGGAAATCAAGTGGGTGTCTGCTGGGGAGCTGGATAACTTCCACTTCCCCGACGCCAATCAGGCAATTATTGAAGCGGTAAAAGGGAGTTTCTCCTAAGCTTCACCTTGAACAGCTGCTTGCAGGCAGCTGTTCAAAAGTGGGTTGGATGGCCTTAATGGCGGGGCTTGTTCGGGTCCAGGTCATCACTCAGCACATCGTCATACACTGACTCCCCGGGAATCTTGTGTCCCTCACTAGCCCATTCGCCGAGATCAATCAGCTTGCAACGTTCGCTACAAAAAGGTTTGAAGGGAAACTTATCGCTCCATTCAATGGGCTTTTTGCAGGTAGGGCAGTTGAGTGTCGGCGTTACGCTGGATTTAGGCATAAGTTAGCTTGGGCTCTAAAGTGATCTGAATCGGAATTGTACTCTAATTAACTTAGCTCGACTGTTCCGGCCGAGCAATCCGTAAGTATTCCCGGTGGAGCTGCTCTACTTGAGCTTTGAGTGAGGTTAAGTCACTAGCGTTATCCAAAACATCATCCGCCTTCTCTAGTCGTTGCTCCCTTGTCAGTTGGGCCGTCATGATTTTGCGAATCTGTTCCTGGTGGCTGTTATCACGCGCGCTGGCGCGCTCAAGCTGCAAAGCCTCGGGTAGATCGACCACACAAATCCTGTTAACGAGCTCATATTGGCCTGACTCAATCAGGAGGGGGGATTCCAATATTGCGTAGGGCCCCTGACTTGCGTTCAGTGAGGAAGTTATTTCTTCTCTAATCAGTGGATGTAAAAGGCTTTCCAGCCATTGCCGTTCGCCTGGGCCGTCAAATATCAGTGTGCGCAGTTTGCTCCGGTTTAATTCGCCACTTTCCAGTAAGACATCGGCCCCGAAGTGTCGGGCTATCTGTTCCAGGGCGGGCTTTCCCGGTTGGACCACAACCCTTGCCGCCCAGTCTGCATCTACTACATTAATGCCCAGGCCACGGAAATACCCGGCTGCTGCTGACTTTCCGCTACCGATCCCGCCGGTTAAGCCTACGGTAAACAATGGCTGTCCTCCCCAAAAATAAACAAGGTTGCGGTATAAATAAAAACCCCGGCCAGATGGCTGGCCGGGGTCATAGTAAAGCAAATAGTCGGAGAATGGTGAGTTGGTCGTTTAGCTGCTAAGACCAGAGATATTGAAATACCAGCTCATGATTTGATCACCCCAAAGCATAGCGATCCAGCCGGCTCCGGCAAGGTAGGGGCCAAAAGCGATGGGCAAGTTGCGATCCCGCCCTACGGCGATACTCCAAGATATTCCCGCAATAGCCCCTACGATAGCGGAGAGTAGGATGACCATCGGTAGCACCTGCCAGCCAAACCAAGCTCCGATAGCTGCCAGGATTTTAAAGTCACCAGCCCCCATACCTTCTTTGCCGGTAACAATCTTAAAGATGTGGAACACCAGCCAAAGAGATAGGTAGCCGGCAATAGCACCGATTACTGCGTCCTGTAGAGAAGCAAATGCTCCCCAAATATTGATTAGCAAACCGGCCCAGAGTAGAGGAAGGGTGATATTGTCGGGGAGTAACTGTTTGTCAAAATCAATACCAGTTAGAGCAATCAGGGCCCAGGTAAAGAAACATCCGGCTAATGCCTGCCAAGTGAACCCCAGCTGCCAGACAACAACCGCTGTTAAAATTCCTGTGGCCAACTCCACCAATGGGTACCGCTTGGAGATTGCTGTACCACAATTGGCACATTTGCCTCCTAACAGCAGATAGCTTACTACTGGGATATTTTGCCAGGGTTTGATCTCTGCTTTGCATTTGGGGCAGTGAGAGTGGGGTAATACTAGATTAAAAGGTTTGTTCAGCTCTTCTTGCTCAGTAGGGCTGGGGTGAGTATCGAAGTAACTGTGAAAATCCCGCTTATATTCGCGCTCCATTATAACGGGAAGGCGCAGTATAACTACATTAAGGAAACTGCCAATCAGCAGCCCTAAAATAAAAGCGCTGCCTAGGAGCAGCGCCGGGAAGTAAGTGATTGTTTCGAGCATTTTTTATACAACTTGACCAAGCTGGAAGATGGGGAGGTACATAGCGATCAAAAGTCCGCCCACAAGTATACCTAGCACAGCCATAATCATGGGTTCGAGTAAGGTTGTTAAGTTATCTACTGTATTATCGACGGCTTCTTCATAAAAATCGGCAGCCTTGCTGAGCATATCATCCAACGCCCCGGACTCCTCTCCAATGGCAGTCATTTGCACAAGCATTATTGGGTAAAGTCCAGACTGCCTCATGGCCACATTAAGAGGGATGCCGGTCGAGACCTGGTCTTTTATTTGCAGTGTAGCCGTCTCATAAATAGAGTTTCCTGTTGCTCCGGCTACTGACTTCAGTGCGTCAATTAAGGGAACTCCGGCAGCAAAAGTTGTTGACAAAGTACGAGCAAATCGCGCGGCAATAGAGTTATAAATAATTAGCCCTATGATGGGTAATTTTAAAAGGATTCGATCTAAAAAGGCTGACACATTTTTGTTGCGCTTTTTGGCTTCTATTGTCCCGCCGATAGTGCCGACGACTCCCACAAGGGCAAGTAGCCAATACTGTTGCATCCAGTCAGACAGGCCAACCACAAATAGTGTAAATGCCGGTAGATCTGCACCAAAACTCGAGAAAGTCTCAGCGAACTGCGGTACAACTTTGATAAGCAGGATAGAGGTAACAATAATAGCCACGACGATTACCGCAAGGGGGTAGGTCATCGCTTTTTTAATTTTGGCTTTTAGGGACTCTGTTTTTTCTTTATAGGTTGCGATCCTGTCCAGCATGGTTTCCAGTGCACCGGCCTGCTCACCGGATGCTACCAGGTTGCAGAAAAGATCATCAAAGTGGAGTGGGTGTTTGCGCAGGGCATCAGCAAACAGGGTGCCGGAAGCGACATCGTTTTTAATTTGGAAAATAAGATCTTTCAAGCCCTCGTTTTCAAATCCGTCAGCAACGATCTCGAAACTCTGAACCAATGGCACGCCGGCCTTGATCATGGTGGCGAGTTGACGCGTTAAAAGGGCAATGTCGGCAGGCTTAACTTTTTGCTTGCCGGTGCCAAACAAGGGTTTTGCTTTTTTTTGTACTCGGTTGGCAATAATTCCCTGCTTGCGCAGCTGAGCTTTTACGAGAGCGGGGCTGGAGCCATTGATTTCCCCCTGAACTTTAGAGCCTCTGCTATCTACGCCCTTGTAGATATAGGTGATGGCCGTGGCATTGCTCATAAACGGATTTCCTGCTTTTTTATTCTCAGTGACGCTGAGTTACTGCTAAGAAAAGTAGCTCGATATTTGTTCAAAGTTAACTCAGGGGCTTGAGTTCGTATAGCTTAGTCATCAACAAGTTAAATTTTCTATCTAAAACGCAGTTTAATGAAATAGAGTATTTAACGGAAAGTTAATCCTTGGTAACCCTGTTGGCTTCCTCAAGGCTTATAATGCCCATTGCGACTTTGCGGAGTGCGGAAGTTCTTAAATTATTGAATCCCTCCTCACGGGCTTTGTCGGCAATCTGAATAGAGTTGCCTCCCTCCATTATAATTCTAGAGATGCTGTTGGTGATGCGAACTACTTCATACACGCCTATACGGCCTTTATAGCCTTTGGAGCAGTGTTCACAGCCAGCAGGCTGAAAGATAGTCAGCTCATTCTGGGGGATAGTTAAGCTGCTAAACCCTTCACTCTCGAGTACTTCGCTGGGCAAATTAACAGGTGTCTTGCACTCGTTGCACAGGCGCCGCGCTAGGCGCTGGGCGATAATGACACTGACTGAAGTTGCGATGTTAAAAGTGGGGACCCCCATATTCATTAAGCGCGTCAGTGTTTCTGGTGCGGAGTTGGTGTGTAGGGTGGAGAGCACCAAGTGCCCTGTCTGAGCAGCCTTGATAGCAATTTCAGCGGTTTCCAAGTCCCTGATCTCCCCGACCATAACGATGTCAGGGTCTTGTCGGAGGAAAGATCTCAGTGCCTCGGCAAAATTAAGCCCGACCTTATTGGAAACGTTAACCTGATTAATACCTTCCAGGTTGATTTCCACCGGGTCCTCAGCGGTAGAGATATTGCGCTCCGCGGTATTGAGGATATTGAGGCCTGTGTATAGGGAGACCGTTTTACCGGAGCCTGTGGGTCCTGTTACAAGAATCATGCCCTGGGGCTGGGCCAGAGCGTCCATATAGATTTTCTTCTGATCATCCTCGTAGCCTAGGGCATCAATCCCCAGTTTGGCTGAGGAGGGGTCAAGAATTCGCAGTACAATCTTTTCCCCCCAGAGCGTTGGCAAGCTGTTCACGCGGAAATCGATAGCCTTGGTTTTGGAGAGCTTCAATTTAATGCGGCCATCTTGGGGAATACGCTTTTCGGAAATATCCATTCGGGACATTACTTTCAGCCGGGCAGAGAGTCTCGCTGAAAGCTGGATAGGAGGTTTGGCAATTTCATGCAATACGCCATCGGTGCGAAACCGAACCCGATAGGTTTTTTCGTAAGGTTCAAAGTGGATATCGGAAGCGCCGGTGCGAATAGCGTCCAGCAGCACTTTGTTGACAAAGCGGACAACAGGGGCCTCATCGCCTCCAGGCTCTTCGTCTTCCTCTTTATCATCACCGCCGATATTTAGAGCATCCAGCTCCTCGTTATCCATATCCGCCAGGCCGGCGCCGATATCGCCATTGTCAGAGAGGTAGCTCTCGATAGCTTTTGCCAGCTTGTCAGCCTCAACCACAACCGCATCCGCGTTGAGGCCAGTATTAAAGTTGATCTCATCTAAGGCTGCGAGATTGGTGGGGTCCGCCATGGCGATAAATAGGCGATTGCCACGTTTGTAGAGCGGTAAGACAAAGTGTTTGCTGATTAGTTTCTCATCAACAATTTTTTGGGGAACCAGTTCAAAATTATAACTGCCCAAATCAAATAGCGGGGTGCCAAAAGCTTGGGAGGCAATATCTGCAAGCTCTCGGCTTTTGACCAGTTTTGCCTCTACGGCATGCTGGGCAAAAGTTTGCTGTTCCCTTTGGGCGGCCTTGAGGGCGGATACAGCCGTCGCTTCGTCGATAACTTGGTCTGCAACCAGGCGTTTGGCCAAGCCGCTAAGAGAAGTAGTGCTCATTGCTTATTTTACTGTACTGAGGCGGTGAAGAGTTAATCCTCACAGGCTCTGAGTGAGTTGTGTTTTCTTCTCGGGAATCATACCAGAGTGTGGCGTGGATTCAGCGTTTTAGCTGAATCCTGTGAATTTAGTCGTCACGATAGGGAAAGTCGTCGACTGGTACAGAAAGTGACAAAGCTGGGACATGCTGACATATTTTGTCAGTCGGTGAAAAAAATTGTCAGAAATGAGGGGGGCACTAGGCCTGGTTATCCAAGAAAATTACCCGAAATTCATATGCTGAGAGGGTTTGCCAAAGTTGGCATAAAGCTTGTATCTTAAATGGCGACTTCCTCGCGGGATGTCCTCCCTAAACGGGAATGAAAAATTGATAATGTCTGTATGGAGACGGTTACAATGAAAAAGCAAAAGGGTTTTACTCTGATCGAATTGATGATCGTGGTTGCGATTATCGGTATTCTCGCGGCTATCGCTATTCCTCAGTATAAGGACTACGTATCGCGCACCAAGTGGACCGACAGCTTGGCACAAATTCACCCCGTTCAGGTGGCTATTGCATCCTGTGTCAATATTGAAGGTGTTATGACTTCCTGTGATACCATCGATAAGCTGACCAGTCAGGGTTATATTGCCTCGGGCTATACGCTGACTAAGGGTGAGTATATGAGTGCTGCTCCCTCAATTGCTGCAGGTACTGGTGCTATTACTCTCGCTGGTGCTGATGAGCTGAATAATTGTGGCTTGTCAATGACACCAAATGTTGCTACCAATGCAATTACTTGGACTATTACAGCCACCGGTGATACCGATAAATGTGGCGCTGCTAGCACTGGTTTTGCTCAGGATGCTGCCTCTGGCGGCACCGCTAGCTCAGGATCTACCACTTAAGTCACATAGTTTGAGCGCTAGTTTTGCTAAAAAAGGACACCTTCAGGTGTCCTTTTTTGTTGGGGGTTGAGGGGGAATAAAAGGGTTGGTGGTGTACTCCCTATTTTGTGCTGGTAATTCACTGGAAGACTTCAAGGCGTGAAGGGGTTTTTATGCCTCCTAGAGCGCGCGGGCAATATACTCTATGCAATGCAATGAACTGTCTCCTTGGATTAAACAAGCGCTTGAGTGTGTTATCAGTAAGGGGTGAGTCCTCTCAAATCAACTTGGGTTTTTTAAGCTTGAGGGTAGGCTTTACCATTATGAGAGTGGCTGGATCGGCTCATTTTTCCTCTGTGCACTACTGGAGATGCACGCTTTCATTACGTTGGTCTTACCAAAGTTCCTGCAATTGATAGTGTCTAGCAGCATGCAAATACAAAGAAGCATGAAATTAATGATCGGATGGCGGAGCTTTTTAAGCTTACCTAAAAATATTAGCGATACAAGTTGGCTGAGATTATTGTGGAGTAGTTGGTGAGCTATTCTGCCATATCTGATCGAGAAGTGACCTGAAGCCTACATCAGTCATAGTTGCTCAAAGAAGTTCCGATTGGCTTAATGCCAGATGTAAGGCTGAACGCTATTTCTAGTATGGGCTGTTGTCTTTTAGGTCTGTATATGAACATTTATGTGGATGCTCTTATAAAGATCTTCTTATAATTTGGGGTTAAGGGGGTGCACTTTGTGAGCACTACCCAAATGAAGTAAAATATAATTTTTGCAATAGCTTCGTTTTTGGCGGGAGTCATATCAATTTATTTGAGTTTAATATAATGCGTTCCTTGGTGGGGCGACTACTTTGGTGGTTTCGGTGGCTGTAATACGGGCTGTTTAACTTGCTGGTGGCTCCTATATTGATGGCTGTGACTTTTATACAGGCACCTTGCCCGTTGCTGCGAAAGAGGGAGAGTTGACCTTCTGTTTTTTGCAAGAAGTTTTTAAATTTTAATCAGTTTATGGAAATGCTACAGTTAAGATAATTTTTGAAGGGGTTAAAATGAATGTTTTTATTTTAAGCGCTCCAAACGTTTTGTTTTAACTCTTGCTGTTGGGTAAATGTTTATCAATTCCAATAAAAGTGTAGTCCCTTTTTCTGTCTGGGTAACCTCTTTAGCTCTTCTTTTTTTTCCTGCAATTTACTTGTACCTGGAATTAATATCTGATGTTCCACCCATCCCCGAGTTTACTGAGTACAACCTGCCGCGAGTGAGCGATTTTCAGGAGGGTGTAGGCCCCATCAAAGTGGTAATAATGGGGGATTCTCGGATGCGTTACGCTACTCCGTTGAGTGCAGATTTCTCAAAGATGCTTACTGAGAAATTTCAAAGGCCGGTTCAGGTTCTAAGGATAACCAGGGACTTGGCGGTGTTAAATGATTTTAGCGGTCTATTTCAAGAGCTTTATAAAAGTAAACCCGATCTTGTGGTATTGCAGCAGGAAATGCTGACTAAGGCCAGGGTATTGCGGGCAAGATGGTTTTTTTCCCGAAGATATATCGAGTCAAAATATTTTAGCCCGCTAACAGGTGAGGCTGTTTTTGATCAGGAAAAGCACCAAGTGTCTATGGAGTGTAGTGTATTAAAAAAAGGGGAGACGGCAGAGGGGCGAAGAGATTATTTTCTGAAATGGGCATATTTTACCAGCATCCCGGAGAGGCCAAAAGTAGCCGTAGATTTTCTTGAGCATTTAGATAATTTAAAGGTACCTATTCTTGCCGTGTCTGTTCCGGTAGCCCCAAAAGGGGCTTCTGTGTACCCAGTTCCACCCAAAGAACCGATACTGCAGGTTGTTGCGCCAGAATATTCCTTCAATGACTCCCAGTACTGCGATGTAGTACATATGAACTCCGAAGGGAGAGAAATATATTCATCTTGGTTGATGGAAGTGCTGAGAGATAAGTTAGAGATAGGAGTCTAAAGTATGTCTACAGGTATTGAAAACCCACTAGTAAATCTAATAGAAAAGAGTTTTCTGGAGACGGGTAAAACCAACTACTTCTATAAAGGACAGGATACTTCTTTAAAGTATGGCCAGCTCTGGGATCAGGTGTGTAAGACTCGCGGGCTTTTGCGTCGCATAGGAGTATTTCAGGGTGATAGGGCGTTAATTGTTAGCAGAGAAAAACATGTTGTCGCGGTACTCTATATTGCGGCTTTATTGGAGGGCATTGCCGCGGTTATCTTAGATCCCGATGGATCTGATTCTGAAATAAATGTGCTGGCCGAAAGAAGTAACCCGGCTGTAATCTTTATTGATAGCTCAAAGTTTGTACAGGCAAAGAGGGTTCGTAAGGAGGAGTCGATAAAAGTCATTGAAATTGATGCCTCCGTTAGAAAATCTAAATACTCAGCCCTTTTTATTAGTAAGGATAAAAAAAATTCTCTAAAGAAGAATTATCCTGCGATGCTCGATTTTGAATCTGGCATTTCTGAATTTTTAGATCTTCCCTTAGATACTGTCGGTCTGATTCTTTTTACTTCCGGGACTACTGCGAAGCCAAAAGGAGTCGTCCATACTCACGGAAGCCTCTCCGCTCAGATGATAGCTTTCATTCGTCATTTTGAGCTTTCTGGCGGGGAGATTATTGCTAATCACCTCCCTCTACATCATTCAGATGGGCTCAACCAGGGAGTTTTATTAACATTAATTGCAAAGAGTCAGTGGCTGGTTCCCCCGTCACCTAATATGCAGAATATAAGTTCAGTGTTGGATCTATTATATCGTGAGAGAGTAACGCACTTTATTACAGTGCCTGCTGTCTTGAAGATGATAGAGCGCACACCAAAAGAATTTGATGATAGTTTTTCCTCCGCCGAATTTAAATTTATTGAATCAACCGCGGGTCCCCTGGATAAAGATCTTTGGGAGCAAATTGAGAATCGCTTTGGTGTCAAAATTGTAAATTGTTACGGGCTGACCGAAACAGTTTGTGAGTCTATTTACTGCGGGCCAGATGAGGCTTATAGGAGAGTGGGGAGTGTCGGTAAGCCTGTACAAGGTGATATTAAGATAGTTGATCCGTCTGGCTGTGAGGTGGGATCTGGTGAGAGTGGTGAATTATGTATTCGCAGTCCTGCAATGATGCAGGGATATCTAGATGATCCTGATGCGACTAATGCAGTTTTAAAAAATGGATGGTTCCATACAGGTGATCTTGCAAGACTGGATGAAGATGGTTTTGTATATATCGTTGGCCGAATAAAAAATATAATTATACGAGGTGGGGTCAACATTATTCCGGAGGAAATTGCTGAAGTCTTAAAGACTATTGATGGAGTCGATGAGGCTGTTGTTATCGGTTTGCCTGATGATTTTCTGGGAGAGAAAGTTGTTGCTTGCATTTATTCTCACTCAAATCAATTTCTAGAAATTGATGATTTGTTTGAGCAATGTCGAGAATTGATGGCTAGGGAAAAAATTCCCAATAATATTATTCAGGTAAAAAATCTTCCATTGGGCCCCTCTGGTAAGGTGGATCTACCCGCATTGAAGCAGCAGGTTAGAGATATTGAGCATAATAAAGATGCAGCTTTTTCGGAGCTGGGTGAGGGTGTGTCTAGTCGTGTAATGCAGTTAAGTGCCTCCGTATTTCGAGTCCCGGTGGAGCGTGTGTCAATAAACTCTAGCCCGGATAATATGCGGGAATGGGATTCATTGGCCTTCCTAGAGCTATTGATGGCCGTAGAGCGGGAGTTTCAGATAAAACTAAAGGCTTCTGATGTAATAAAGATTTCCTCTTTGGCGGATATTGTGGGTCTATTAGAAGAGAGTGTTAATGCAGAGGGTGTTGAGTTGTGATGAATAATAAGCAAGGTATCACGATTTTGGGACACCCTCGTTCTGGAACCACGCTTTTACGGAGAATTTTAAATTCACATCCACATATAGCTTCACCGCCCGAGACTCACTTGTTTAGTTCGTGCGCTCGTTTTATCGATGCAGACCTGACTGCAGATGGTGTTGATATGGGGGTTTTATCGGGGCTAAATTTTGCTGGTTTTAACGATGATGATGTGCTTGAGGAGCTAAGAGAGTTTGCATTTGGTTTTTTAAATAGATTTTCCCGTCGCCAAGGGAAGAGGCGATGGGCTGAAAAAACAGCATTTGATATCTTTTATTTGGATGCGATCGAAAAAATACTTAATGATAAGGTTTTTTATCTCGGGATAATACGTCATCCTTTAGATGTGGCTGCAAGCTCTGTTGAATTTTGTAATGCTGCCGGGGTGTATCCAGATGTAATGCACAGATATATTAAGAATTTCCCAAGGCCCGTTGAGGCGTTTGTAAACTCTTGGGTGGATACGACTGAATCGCTTCTCTCACTAGGAGAGCGGCAGGAAGGGAACTGCCTAATTGTGCGTTATGAGGATTTAGTGACAGATACTGAGGAGGTTCTGAGGCAGATCCTGGAGGTGCTTGGAGAGCCGTATGATGCAACTATTATGAGTGGCGGGTTAAGCAAGTCAGATATTATTGGTTTTAGTGATCATAAATCCTATCAAAGAAGTACTATTGATGGGGCTAGTATAACTAAGTGGAAGAATTTACCTTCACCGCTAGTATCGGAATTGGCTGACAAGTTAAATCCCCTACTAGAATTGTGTGGTTATGCCTCTCTAGAGGTTGGCGATTTAATATCCCCAGAATCCGCTCGTAGACGATATGTTCATAGCCTAATGGTGCATGCAGCGGGCAATGATCATTCATGAAAGATTTTAGTTTTGTTTCTCTGTATTGGTTGGCTTGGGCTGTTTCGGCAGTTGCTATTTTTTGGTTGTCTCCCCCTAGATATCGCAGTTTAGTTTTATCCGCAATTACCTTCCTCTTTCTATTTTGGGTAGATCAGTATTCATGTGCAATTTTGGTGGCAATGACACTTTCATGTTATTTGGTTGTTAGTGCCAGGGAGGTAAGCAGGCTTAGGGTCGGACTTACTCTATGTCTGATTTTATTTATATTGCTTGTCTATAAGGCTGCTGGGTCAGGCTTTGTTTCAAATGGAGATTTCTTTACCGCTGGTGTGATACCATTAGGTCTAGCATTCTATTCTCTTAGATGTATGCACGTTATTTTTGAACGGCAAAGGGGGAATTTGAAAAGGGTTCAGCTTTCATCCCTTGTGCCTTATCTTTTTTTCTTGCCAACTATGTGGATAGGGCCAATTCACCGATTTGGTGAGTTCGAGCGAGATCGTCGCAGGCATCGTTGGGACTATGAGCTTTTCTCTCGAGGCATAGAGAGAATCATTTATGGTTATGTGAAGGTCGTAATAATTTCAGGTTTTTTTCTGTCGATTGCCTGGCCTTATGGGCTATCTGATTCTGTTATTGAGGGTACGTGGTTATGGCAATATCTTGAGTTGGTGAGAGGCGGGCTTAATCTATATATCTTGTTTTCTGGGTACTCTGATATTGCAATTGGTCTTGGTTGTACCCTTGGCTATAGAATAGGTGAGAACTTTTCTATGCCGTATTTGGCTAGAAATATATCTGACTTTTGGCGTCGATGGCATATTTCGTTAACTCGGTGGAGCAATGAATATATCTATAAATATTTTATGGCTAATACACGAAGCGCGAGTGCAGGTGTGCTAGTTTCATTATTGGCTATTGGTGTTTGGCATGAACTCTCTTTAAGATATTTTGCTTGGGGGATATACCACTGGTTGGGTATTGTTTGTTGGCAGGGGTATACGCAGATTAAGGCTAAATTACCTAGTATTCAATCCCCTTTTATAAGTAGAGCTTGGGAGGTGTGTTGTATTCTTATGACGGTTCATTTTGTTTGGTTAGGGTTTCTATTAGTGGGGCAGGAATCCTTTGCGGATATGCTAACTGTGTTGAGTTTGCTTTTTAGGGGTGGGGAGTAGTGAGAGTTTATCATTTTTTTCTTGCTTGGTTTCCAGTTTGGATTTCCGTTGCTTTAACCGCAATATGGTTTAGTTTTTTAATATGCTCTATCTTGTTTTTCTCTATTGTATTTGATGTCGATTTTAAATACGGGGAGCTTTAGGGTTCGATAAGTTGGGCGTGTTTGTTATGTGGGGCTTTCTGTTTTATTGTTGGTGTTTTAGGCTGCTGAATTTTGTTGGAAGTCTCTGAAAATTATCTGGATTTTAATTGGTTCCAGCTAAATGGGTTGTGCTTTAGTAGGCAGGAAGAATGTTTAATGTTAGGTATGCGTCCTATTTTAAAATTTCGCCAAATCCGAAGAAATTTAGACGGCAATTTAATTGCTAAAAATAGAGATGCCTGACGAGTGCTAGTCCTGGCTCTTTGCCTCTGTATTTAAATTATATATCGCTTACCTAGTTAGAGGTTAGGACGATTCAGCTTAAGTATCCCATTGAACAGCCGTTTAGGTCAAGCAGCTAGTGGCTGGGCATAGCATAGATATTCTTGTAAATAAATTTTTATTATGGAAGCTGGAAAGTTAGAGGCTTTAAAGACTTATCAAGCGTCTATAGGGGGGGGTACCCCAAAATCACTAATTTCTTGATGTCTGGTGAGATGAAGTGTGCGGTTTGATAGGTCGAGTTAGTGAGCCGTTTATTTGTTTCGATCATGCTTCTACAAATAAACGAAAAATAGTAGCTCCGTTGATATATCCAGTATGACTTTATTGAGGTCTTCGAATACAACTGTTGCCCTGTAGAGAGCCTAACAATCGTTACAAATGTTAACTAAGAACGGCTGATCCTTAGATTTGCTGAATAAATTTAATTGAGTTTAGTATGGATGTAGTATTTGTATTGGTGCTGATTTAAATTGACGTATTTAGCTGCCGTTCTGGGGTTAGATGCTTGCTGTATTATTTTCAGGGTGCCTAGGTAATACGCTAATGATAAAAAGTAAAATGACCTGAGGTGATGGAGGGAATCCCGTGAAGTCTTGTTCCACTCGGATCAAGGTTATCTGTATACGAGGCCTACTCCTATTAGTGCGCTTATTGAGTGTTGAATGTAAAGCTGTAGGTAAAATATAATTTACTTTCCGGAATGATCGATTGCTACATCTATAATAGGTAAACCGGTAGATGGCAATACAGTCACTTGCAGAGTTGCGGGTTTTAAAAAATGTCAGTGAGTTTAAAGTAGAGTTCTATGTTTGCTGTATTAATATTGTAATTTGTTTTGCTGTGATTGTGGTTCGATCAAGGTATTTTTACATTCGATAGTCTTACACTTTTTCATCTTATTGAGTAGTTAGAGTTTAGCTAATCATTCGGCAGGGTATAGTATGTGGGTTCATTGAAAGTTCCTAGAGGCCTGTAGAGTTTTATAATTATGGCATACTATCTTTTTCGCAATTATATGGTAGGTTTTACAGTAAGAGTCTTTGGTAGTCTCAAATGTTCCATAAACACCCAAAATACTTCCCTGAGTAATCTCTAGTTTGTATAAAGTTTGGCAGGCTTCGTAGATTATTATATTTATACTGCCTGTTTCATCTTCCAAGGTTAAAAACATAACCCCGGATGCGCTTCCTGGTCGTTGTCGGCAGGTTGTTAGTCCAACGACTTTAACATTTTTACGGTTATTGCAGTAGGTCAGGTCTATTGCTTTGGTATAACCCTGAAACTTTTTTTGTTTTCTTAATAGAGCAATAGGGTGTTCACCAAGAGTTAGCCCGATTTTGCTATAGTCGAGATGGCTATCATCTTTTAGAGAATTTCTCGGTATGAAGTTCGCTTGTTTTTTACTTGAATTGATTGCTATAGAGTTCCAGTTGTCTTGATGGCGGTTTTTAGTTAGGCTGATAAATGCATTGGCTTCAGCTAAATGTGAGAGTTGTTCATTGTTGATTTTTGATTGTTCCTGAAAATGTGCTAGTGAATGAATTTTTATTTTAGCTCGAGTTTTTTGGACTGCTGTTCCTGTGGCTTTTGCTAGACCTTTAATTAGGCGCATGCCCAAGCGTAGAGCTGGGGCCTTATGGTTGGATATTGGATTTTCCCAAAGTGGAATTGCTAATTTAATAGCTGGTGGTTTCTCTGTAATGTCGTGATTTGTAGGTGAAGTATTTTCTTGAGGTAAGTTCTTCTCCCGTACTTCTAAGCTGTGATCCCAATAGCTATAAAGTACATCAATAGGCAAAATCTTAACTCCGTGGCGCTGAGCATCATAAACTAGCTGTGCCGGTGCATAGAATCCCATCGGTTGGCTATTGAGCAGCCCACAGTAAAAGGCCGCTGGGTGATGGTATTTAATCCAAGCAGAAAAATAGGCTAAAAGCGCAAAGCTTGCGGAGTGTGATTCGGGGAAGCCATAGGAGCCGAATCCCTTCATTTGGTTGAAGAGTTGCTCAGCAAAACTATCCCTGTAGCCATTACTTTGCATTCCCTGCACAAGCTTATCCCTGAATTTATACAAATCTCCATTTTTTCCCCAGCTGGCCATGGCTCGGCGAAGCTCATCCGCTTCACCGCCGCTAAACCCTGCTGCGACCATCGAAAGTTGAATAACTTGTTCTTGAAATATAGGAACACCGAGAGTGCGCTCAAGCACTGGGCGTAAATTGTTATGAGGATAGCGCACGGTCTCCAACCCCTGCTTGCGTTTCAAATAGGGGTGTACCATGCCGCCTTGAATTGGCCCAGGGCGGACAATGGCGATTTCTATAGTAAGCTCATAAAAATTTCGAGGTTGTAATCTTGGCAGCATGCTCATTTGAGCGCGAGATTCAATTTGAAAGACTCCAACGGTATCGGCCTTGCACATCATTTCGTAGACTTGTGGATCTTCGGCGGGAATATCCTGCAATCGCAATTTGGGGCCGTATAGAGCAATATAATTCAGGGATTTACGCAGTGCAGTCAGCATACCCAGGGCGAGCACATCGACCTTCATTAGTTTTAAATCTTCGATATCCTCTTTGTCCCATTGGATTAGGGTGCGATCCTCCATAGCGGCATTTTCAATTGGAACCAGCTGGTGTAATGGTTGTTCTGTAATAACAAAACCGCCTACATGTTGCGATAGATGTCTTGGAAAACCATATATTTGCTGCAGTAACTGTGGGAACATTTTTCCTATTGCACTGCTCGGATCTATTCCCACTTTTTGCATTTGTTGGGGGAAGCTATCTAGAGTGTCCCACCAGGCGCGTTCAGCAATAAGTTGTTCTATTGTGGCAGCGTTGATACCAAGGGCTTTGCCGATATCCCTTACGGCGCTTTTAAAGCGGTAGGTGATCTTACTAGCGGTAAGTCCAGCTCTTTCGCGGCTATATTTTGTGTAAATATACTGAATAACTTCTTCACGTCGTTCGTGCTCAAAGTCTACATCAATATCTGGGGGTTCATTGCGTTCCCGTGAGATAAACCGTTCAAATAGCAATCCAATTTTATGAGGATCTATCTCTGTGATGAATAGGCAGTAGCAAACTACTGAATTGGCTGCGGAGCCACGGCCCTGGTACAAGATATGATTTTCGCGGGCAAACTGGACTATATCGTAAATGGTTAGAAAGTAATGTTCATATTGCAGTTCTGCTATTATTGCGAGTTCTTTATTGATAATCTCATCAATTCTCTTTTCAGGACCCTGTGGCCAGCGGGCAGCCCTTCCTATTTGTACTAGTTTTTTTAAATAGCTGCTCGCATTACTTTCTTGAGGGATAACTTCTGATGGGTATTCGTAACTGAGTTCGCTCAAGCAAAAAGTACATTGTTTGGCAATGAGGTTGGTATTGTCTATAGACTCTTTGGAGTGTAACGACTGGATATCACCTAAGCTGCGAAGATAACGTTCAGCATTTTGCTCAATACGATACCCTAGATTATCCAGGGTACAGTTATGGTAATTTGCGTTGAGTACATCTTGTAGTGGCTTTCGGCTATAGCAGTGCATCAAGACATGATTGGTTGCAACCAAGGAAATATTCTCTCTTCTTGCAAGCTCAGTAACTCTATTGGACTTAAGGCTTTCCTCTGCGTGTAGGTGATTATTGATGGCAATGTAAAGCCGTTCGCTGAAGGTTTTCTTGATTTCTTCAGGTATTTCTATCTCATTAAAATTTGGAATCCAGATGGCAATTAGGTTTTTACATAACTCTACCAAGTCACTTTGATAAGTAATGTAGGTTCCTTTTTTTGCCCTTAAGCGTGATTTTGAAATTAACTGGCACAGCTCGCTGTAGGCAGTTTTGTCCGGAGCTAGTAGAACTATTTCTATGCTGTTATGGAGCCGGAAATAACTGCCAAAAATTAGTTTAAACTCGGGATTTTTAGAGTCTGTAGACTTGATGGTTTCAAGTTCTTTATAGGCTCTAACGGCTCCGGAAAGAGAGCATTCATCGGTGATAGCAAGGGCTGTATATTGCAATTTGTAAGCAGTGTGGACTAATTCCTGCGGATGCGATGCCCCCTGCAGAAAAGAAAAATTGCTTTGACAAAAGAGTTCGGCGTACCTCATGCTGATTCTCTCGGCGTCTATCTGTTGATTGTGATAGGGTTGGGATTTTGGTGAAGATCAGTATTAAGAGGGGGGTTTAGGTTTAGCTATAGACGCCATGTAAAAACCACTCTTCGGTTGTAAGATCCTGAAAGACCCAGTAGAACTCATCTCTTTTATTTCTTGCGATATAGTAATCCCGCCCATGACGCCCGTGCTGCCACCAATAGCCATCAATTCGCTCTGGCCCCTGTAATAGTTGTAGCTCCCCCTGATAAAATAATTTGTGCTCGCTACTTTCCAGTTTGGTTGGATGAGCTAATAGCCAGTTGGGGCGCGGTGCTTGGATGGGCTTAATTTGCTGTCCCTTAGCGTTACTTTTAATTATCAGAGTATCTGTATTTTGCCAGGCCTGCTCTGGTAGGTAGCTTTCTTTTAGGGCAATTCCCGAGAGTGCTTGATGACCGAGGCGGGCTTTTAATTTGTCTAATAGCTGTTGATTGCGTTTATGTTGGCTGCCTTCACCAAATAAATCTTCATCCAGTGATTCCTGCTCCAAGGGGAGTAAATGCTTGCAATTTAAGCTGATGGACTGCACTGGCTGATCAAGAGTTACTCTTTCCATTTGCAGCTTGGTTAGTGCTATTAGGCGTTGAGGGTCCAACTGCGGAGTGGAGACTTCTACGGTTATTTCCTGATATTTATTTTGGCCGAAATTCATATGCCAATTTAATTGTTGTGTGAAGAGCTGGCGTCGATGCAACTGGGAGCATAATTCCCTTAGTAGGCGACCGATAGGAAATAGCAGCTGTTCGCTATTATCCAAGGGGCTGGGGAAAAATAGCTCGCTACGGAATTGTGCTGGGGGCTGATAACTACAGACTGGATCTTGGCGAGTTCCGTTCAGGCGTGCCAGGTAGTCCACAAATGGGCGACCAAAACGAGAGCCTACCTCAGAGAGTGGAATAGCGAGCAGCTGGCTTACTCGCTTGATACCACATGCGTAGAGCTTGGAAATAGTTTTGTTGTCGCAATTAAGGAGCTTGGATGGGGCAAAGCTAATCCACTGTCTCCACTGCTGAGGGCTGGGCGGAGAATCTGATTGCGTAAGCCAGTGCCGGTGTTCTGTCAGTTGGCTTAGCATATGAGCTGCACTGGGGCTGTGGCCGAGGCCCATCAGGCTGTGGATTCCCATCTGCTCAAGCTCTTCGCTCAGCTGCTGTATCAATGCCTTGAAGCCACCGCTGGCCTTTAGGCAGCCGCCCAGCTCCAGGAAGAGGTGGGCGGAAGTGCTCTCACCATTGCTCATAGGCCCTGAGGACTGAGGTGATACAAGTGGTGTAAAGCTGTATGCCCACTGGGCCAGTTGCTGTAATTCTAGTTGTTCCCGCTGGGAATCACGTTGTAGCAGCTGTAGGTCTGCACAGAGAGCAGACGCAGTGGCAATACTGAGCCCGACCTCAACGCCGCATTGGGATGCCGCTGGGTTTCTATCAATCACCAACTGTTTTTCAACCACAACTTGGGGTAGAGCCTCTTCTCCTTGTTGCTGAGCGCGGGTCAGAACTTCTAACGGAAGCCTGGGGAATTGAATACAAAGCCAGAGCATGGAGCTATCCCTCGAAACCGTTCAGTGCATTGGTTGGTCCCGTCGGACCAGTTTTGCTGCTCTTGCCAAATAGAGGTTTTGGCCTGAATTTCCACCCAATTGCTTTAAAAGCCTTAGTGCCAGCTCTCCCCCCTTAGGTGTGAGCAGTAGGCGCAAGCTCGCGGGTGAGGGGTTTGCTGTTTCACACTGAGGGCGAAAGTGGAAGTGCAGACAGTCCCCATTGCGGGCAGCGAGTTGCAGGCGACGAAGATCTTTATGGCTCAGGGATTGTTGCCCCTGCCAGCTGAGTAAGGCACCACAGCTTCCGGATTGTAGGGACTGCTCGATCGCCCAGAGAGTATCCTTGGGGCCTCGGGGGTGCAGGATCAGCAGGTTCTCAAGGCGGATACCACTGTTGGCCAATGAGGGCGCATAGGGAATATGGGGTGGATTGACCAGTATGACCATTTGCCCCCTCTGAGTGAGATTTGCCAAGGCCGGTAGTATTAGGGTGAGTTCACCGATACCCATCTGGTCCATGAGTAGCTCAGTAGTGGCCCCTCTTGGCCAGCCGTGGTTCGCTAGGAGGGCATCGAGGCTTGGATAACCACTGGCGATGCCGTTTCGCTGCCGTCGGGGTTCATTTGCTGCTTGCCAGATATCGGCTCTGGTGAGTAGCTGTGCCAGTTTCTGGTGTTTTTCCTGGCTGTCTAACTGATTGTTTTCTATGAAGTTTTCTGCGCTGCCCACGATTCCACCACTGAATTTTAGTCCGATCCGGCCACTATCTTCGTCTTGAGCTGTATGTGTATACAGTGATACTGTTAATTTATACAGTATCTATCCAGTGGCAACAAGTGAGAATTCATTGGATAGGCACTTTTTTGCACAGCCTAAACCGGCTATGATTCCGCCTCTTTAATTGAGCACTAATTATTCTATTCAGGGGGGACGGAGTGAGTATCAAGTCCGACAAGTGGATTCGCCGCATGGCAGAGCAGCACGGTATGATTGAGCCTTTTGAGGCCGGTCAGGTGCGTCATAACGATAATGGCGATCGACTCATCTCCTATGGCACCTCCAGCTATGGCTACGATGTTCGCTGTGCTCGTGAATTTAAGATTTTCACCAATGTTCACTCAGCGACAGTTGACCCCAAGACCTTCGATGAAAACAGCTTTGTGGATGTTGAAGGCGATCACTGCATTATTCCGCCAAACTCCTTTGCCTTGGCGCGTACAGTGGAGTATTTCCGTATCCCGCGCTCTGTATTGACGGTTTGCCTGGGTAAATCCACTTATGCCCGTTGCGGTATTATCGTCAATGTGACGCCACTGGAGCCGGAGTGGGAAGGTCATGTGACTTTGGAGTTCTCCAACACCACTAACTTGCCCGCGAAGATCTATGCCAACGAGGGAGTGGCACAGATGCTGTTCTTCGAATCCGATGAAGTTTGTGATGTGTCCTATGCCGATCGCGGTGGCAAATACCAGGGCCAGCGCGGCGTTACCCTGCCTCGCACCTGATCACCGGTCTTACTGCAGTACTATTTCCTACCTATGACAGAGGTTTCTACCAGCCAGCTACCTGAAAGCGTCGATGTATTGGTCATTGGCGCTGGGGCAGCTGGACTAATGTGCGCGGCTACAGCGGGCCAGCGCGGGCGCAACGTGTTGGTCCTGGACCACGCCAACAAAGTCGGAAAGAAAATCTTGATGTCTGGTGGTGGCCGCTGCAACTTTACCAATCTCTACACCAGTGCAGAGAACTTCTACAGTAATAACCCCCATTTTTGTAAGTCCGCCTTGGCTCGCTATAGCCAGTGGGACTTTATTGCACTGGTGGAGAAGCACGGAGTTGCCTATCACGAGAAAACTCTCGGTCAGCTCTTTTGCGACAATAAATCAAGGGATATTGTCGACTTGTTACTAGCGGAATGCCGTGCGGCCAAGGCACAGATCCGCACGCGCTGCAGCATTACTCAAATTCAAGCTCTGGGGCAGGGGTATAAGGTCGAAACGAGTATGGGGACGGTTACCTGTGAATCCTTGGTCGTGGCTACTGGAGGCCTTTCTATTCCCACCATGGGGGCGAGCGGGTTTGGCTATGAGATCGCTGAGCAGTTTGGGCTTGATTTAGTCCCAACTCGAGCAGCGCTAGTGCCATTCACCCAGCATAAACGGCAATTGGAGCGTCAGGGTACCTTGCCTGGAACTTCCCTTTCAGTGACTGCTTCTTGCGCTGAAGGTAGTTTCCAGGAGCAGATGCTGTTCACTCACAGGGGACTGAGTGGGCCAGCGGTTTTGCAAATTTCCAGCCACTGGCGAGAAGGTCAAACGGTAATATTTGACTTGGCTCCAGAGAAAAATCTGGCAGAGTGGTTACCGCTGCGCCGACAACAGAGCCCGGATAGCCACTTACACAGCGTTTTGGCTGAGGTTTGGAGCAAAAAGTTAGTACAGTTTTTCCTGCAGCGAGCGCAAATTGTTAGCCGCCCCCTAAAACAGTTTGGGGAGGGGGAGTTACAGCAAGCTGGGGAAAAGTTACAAAGCTGGAAATTGGTACCGGCGGGCACTGAGGGATATCGCACTGCTGAGGTAACATTAGGTGGAGTCGATACTGCACAGGTCTCTTCCCGTACTATGGAATGTAAAACCCGGCAGGGGCTTTATTTTATTGGTGAGGTTCTCGATGTAACCGGCTGGCTCGGCGGGTTTAATTTCCAATGGGCTTGGGCTTCAGGTCATGCTGCAGGAGAGGTGGCTTAATGGGAGATGTTATTCCTTTCAAAAGAAAAACCGCTTGGCAAAAGCACAAGGGCAGCACCCTGTGCAGGGAAGGTTTTCATAAATGGAAAGTGGTCACCGAGCGCAAGTTTGACGTAAAGCAGGGAAAGTTGGTTACTGAATATCGCTGTGAACGCTGTGGAAAAACGAAAATTAAACACTTGTAAATTTTCTCTCTCCAAATCCGATATTCATGGGGCAGTTCAATTAATAGTTAGGAAATTTACTCTCCCCTGTTAAGAAAATTGTCAAAACTCAGTGTCTTTAATACGGGTGATTACTGAGAAAAGATATTTTGGGGGCAGCAAATAATGCAACGTTACTGTTGAGTTACGCAGTAACGTTGCATAGGTTTATAAGTAGATTAAGAGACTGATTTGGTTTGCCCTGATAGATAGTCTACTGAACTGTGCCTCTTTAGGTTCAGCACGCCTTGTGCTACTTGCCATGTGATAGCCAGTGCACCGACGATAAACACCACATCACCAATAGTTCGTATCCATCTTAGAGTAACTAGCGTTCCACTTTGCATTAGGGTTTCACTGCGGGCATACCAAAGGCCTTCTGAAGCGCTCGCCATAAACTGGATAATACCGACCGGCAAAAGGCTGGTGAACAACATTAAAGCCAAACCTATATTCATCCACCAGAATGCCGTTTTCATCAATTTCTCGCTAAATATAAACTGGGGACGAATATATCTAAGAACGAGTAAACTAAAGCCCAATGCCAAGAACCCATATACTCCAAACAATGCACCATGGGCATGTGTGGCTGTGGTATTTAAGCCCTGAAGATAATATAACGCTATCGGTGGATTAATGGTAAAGCCAAGTACGCCTGCTCCTAACATATTCCAGAAAGCAACAGCTACAAAAAACATCAAAGGCCATTTGATTTTCACCATCCAGGGTGCACGATTTTTTAAGCTATAATGATCCCAGGCTTCATAACCCAACAAGATAAGTGGGACCACTTCGAGTGCACTAAATGTGGCCCCTACCGCCATAACTGGTGTTGTCGTCCCTGAGAAATATAGGTGGTGAAAAGTTCCCGGTACACCCCCTAATAGGAATAATGACGCTGATGCTAGAGAAGTCACAGTCGCCATGCGTTTAGATACAAGGCCCATATTGAAGAAGATAAATGCAAGCGCAGTTGTAGCAAAAACTTCAAAGAAACCTTCTACCCATAAGTGCACTATCCACCAGCGCCAAAACTCCATGACCGATATGTGTGTGCGCTCGCCATAAAAGAAGCCTGCACCATAAAATAATCCTATGGCAATTACGGAGGCGGCAAACAGGGCTAGCAGGTTTTTATCACCCTTTTGCTTTAATGCTGGAACAATACCGCGCAGCATTAATGCCAACCATAGTACGATGCCGGTAAATTTACCGATTTGCCATAGTCTACCAAGATCTACAAATTCATATCCTTGATGGCCCAGCCAAAAGCTGAGCTCTGGTGGCAGAGTTTGTGCAATGGCTAGATAATTGCCGACAAATGATCCAATAACGACTGCTATCAATGCCCAAAACAATATATCAACACCAAGTTTCTGGAACTTAGGATCTTTACCACCGTTGATAATTGGAGCAAGAAATAGCCCGGCAGCTAAAAATCCTGTAGCTATCCAAAATAGAGCAGCCTGTATATGCCAAGTGCGTACCAGGCTGTATGGAAACCACTCGGATGTCTCTATCCCATAGAATCCCTGTCCTTCGACAGTATAGTGGGCAGTAAAACCACCTAAAAAAACTTGGAAAGTAAATAGTCCTACTATAGCTAGTAAGTATTTTCCAAGAGCTTTCTGTGAGGGAGTTAATTTGAAGGTGCTGATTGGATCTTGCTTGGGGGCAGCTGGGTGTTTGTCTTCAGTGCGTAGGAACGCCCATGCCCAAACTAGGGCGCCAATACCGGCAATCAATAAGACCACACTAATAATAGACCAAATAATATTTTCGCTAGTTGGCTTATTATCAATTAATGGTTCGTGGGGCCAATTGTTAGTGTAGGTTGCGCCACCTGTTGAACGCTCAGTTGAAGCTACCCAGGATGTCCAAAAGAAGAACTCAGTAAGTCGTGCTCGTCGATCCGCATCGGGCAGTGTAACCTCTTTCATTGCGTAATTTGAGCGGGTTGGCTGTAAAGCGGGGTCGCCTCCAAAAAGTGCATCATAATATCTTGCGGTTTGCTCTATAGCTATGACTCTTCGCTTAGATAAAGTGGCAATTCCAGATTCGCTGCTATAGGTGTTGGTTCTATAATCTAATTTAAGGTCATACAGAAGTTTGTGTTTTTCCCTTTTGGATAAAGATTTATATGGGAGGCCAAATTCCTCTTTTGCCGCTATTGATAACCAATTAATTAGCTCTCGATGTAACCAATCAGCGGTCCAGTCTGGGGCTTGGTAGGCACCATGCCCCCAAATAGATCCCAGTTGCATTCCTCCAATGGATTGCCAAGAAGTTTGACCATCTAAAATTTTATCTTTAGTGGTCAGTATTTTGCCATTTTCTGAGACAAAGGCGTCAGGTATCGGAGGTGCCTTCCGATATATTTCACTGCCAAAATATCCGAGTATTGAAAAGGTTACAGTTAAAACGCCGATCAATGTCCACCAAAGAGATTTGTAAGTTCTCATCAGAGTTATCCTTGCCAATATAAATTGGCTTTTTTAGCAATATGCTATTTAAACTATTAATTTTCGTATATCTCCCTAGGCTGCTTGTAAAATAAAACATCGTAAACATCGTAAACATCGTAAACATCGGGTATCTCTAATTTTTTGGAGTGGATCTATGATGCCTGATTGAGTGTTAATAGGTTTTAAGCCTGACTTTTCGCGTTCTTGCTTAGCTGCGTTGATCTTATGAGATTGGCCTCCAGTAGAGGCGTTAACTTGCAACAGAAAAAACATAAACTCTCCTTTTCCTTGTGTTGCTTGAATAAATTAAATTGAGAATGGGCTTCTCAAAATAATATTTGGTCTTGTAAGACATTGAATTTTTAGGTGACCGATACCTTGTATTTGGGTAGTGAAAAATGGCCAATAATCGTTGTTAACCTGCCGCCCCTGGGTAGAGTTTGTGTAAGCGAATATATCGAAGTTCACTTCTTGGCCTCCTGAATTAATTAGCGGCCTTAAATTCAGGAAAGCAGCCCCTGACTTCAGAGCGCTTTCGCTCGAAATTCCTCTAATAGCTTTTGGGGCAGTCATAAATAGCACATTCGGCTGTAACCGTAGCCTAAGGGCTAGGTTGAACGAGCATTTGAGACTGAGCATTCTCTACCCTTTTATCTATACATGTATATGAGATGCATCTTTTGCGTGGCAATTTACACCTAAATTCCAATGATGTAAACTAGATGCATCTTTAAATTTTCAAGGGATGAAAATTCTTGGCTTCACAATGAGGGACTTTGCCAATGAAGATCACGCAATTTACCGACTACTCTTTGCGAGTGTTGATGTACCTTGCTATACAGGATCGAGAGTTAGTAACCATCAGAGAAGTTGCTGAGCGCTACCAAATATCTAAAAACCACCTAATGAAGGTGGTGCAAGAGTTGAATCTCAAAGGCTACTTGATTGCAACCCGGGGTAAGTATGGTGGCATTCGGCTAAGCCGAGCTCCTGAAGACATTAATGTTGGAGAGCTAGTTCGATTATTGGAGCAAGATACCGTGCTAGTAGAATGCTTTGGGACAAATAATCAATGTGTCATAACTCCTGCGTGTAGGTTGAAGAAAATGTTCGCCGAGGCTATGGAAAGTTTTTTTATTTGTTTGGAGCAATACACCTTGGAAGACCTGGTATCCGGCCCGAGTCAGACTGACCTTATCAATATACTAGCTTTTCCTGCGAAAATTGAGAGGGCGCAGCAAGGTCCCTAGGTTAGGCTTATCTTATATTTGCTTGAGGGAGAAAAAGTACAGTTTTCCATTCAAAGCCTGGAAGATTCATACTCTAGGGCCTTTATTACATAAGGGGCTTTGTATCCCGCCAGATGAAAAGCCTATCTTCAATTTCCTCTCACCCTATATCAGGATAGCCACTCAATGCACGTTGGTCTGACTTTTAGGTTTTAGGGGGGTATTGGGAGTGCTTCCTGGAGTAGGGAAATACTCAGCGCACAAATTTATTGCTCCTGCACAAGCGCAACTCCTTGTTCTGGGAGATGGTTACTGAATATTGTTATGAGTGCTGTGGCAAAACGAAAGCGAGGATTGTGTCAATTTGTCTTAAAGGAATCAGTTTAATCGGGAGTTGGCTTCCCTGCCTGAGTAGTGCGAGTATCGAAGTACTATGAACCCGCACGATACTGATTAACAACTTAAAAGCAGCAGCAAATTAATAACGATAGTAGCGACCGCGATAACGATAGTAATCTCTGCGCTTTCTTTCCCTATCATAGAGGTAGCCTGCACCGGCACCAATAACCGCACCTGCGGCAGTGCCACCAGGGCGCCCGCCACTGATCAAGGCACCTGTTACTGCGCCTATACCGACACCGGTGCCGATTCGGCGGTCGGTATCACTCATATTGGCGCAGCCCGTACCTCCAAGGCTTGCAGTCAATACTGCGGCCAAGCTGAGATATTTGATAGCTTTGATACGCATAGACACCTCTGTTACTGGAAGGTTGAGGTATAAAGAATCGGCGCAGGCCGACTATTTCGGAGCCAGTGTAGAGTCCGCATGAACTGGCAACAAATCCAAATTGGGAGTTTCATTCCCTTTTTTTGTCGATATTTAGGTGGTTGTTAAGGTGTTCGAAAAACAAGACTTGGTAGAACTGGCTCGACTCAAAATGCCATTTGGAAAATACTCGGGCCGGGTTTTAATAGATTTGCCTGAGGAGTACCTGCTTTGGTTCGCAAAAAAGGGGTTTCCAGAGGGGCGTCTAGGACAGTTAATGGCATTAGCCTTGGAGATAAAAGTAGAGGGATTGCAGGGGCTTATTGATCCTCTGCGCTGACCTTTTAGCAGGTTTTCCCAGTATTGCAATCACCTTGGTCGGTTTGCTCTGCGGGACTTTGACATTAATATAGTAATGCCTAGGTGTGCTTTGTGGAGCGAAGCCCAAGAAAAAGCGGGCCGTAATGGAGACTGGACTGACCCGGAAATAGGCCCACAGCGGGTAACCACTGGTCTGAATGATTTCAGCGAGGTAGTAGCGGGAGTAGAGCCAGTCAGCTTAAAAGAGGGAGCGGTCGAAACGAATTCGGCCGCCACTCTTTTAAATTATTCTAAACTCAGTTCTCACCGACTAATATCCGCCGGCAACATTTTGTGAGAGAGTCGCCCGACTCGAAAGTCGGACGCAGCTATCTACTAACTAACTGATCAGAGTGGGATTCGGATAACAACACCACCCATAGTGTGGCCCAGCTCAAAGTCAGTGCGCGGGCTGTCTACGTGATCGTTGTGACAGCTCACACAAGCAGGTGAAACACCTACATCCGCATATACTGCAGTGAAGTACTCGGTATCACCTAGTTTTTCGCGGCCGTAAAAGTTTTTCCCTGGGTTGTCGATTACGTACTGCAAGCCTTCTTTTTCCATCTCAGTGCGCGGTTTGTTTTGCTTGTTGATTGGCCACAGAGAGAGCAGGGCATAGTTAAAGCCAGACTCATTTTCGGCAACACGCTCAGCTCCCATACGCATCATCTGCGCGGGGAGTGGTAGCAATTTCTTATCTTGCCAGTGCTCATCAGCGTCGAGGATTTTCTCCTCGTTCTGCAGGCGGTTTACAACCTTGTTGGTGTAGTTGGCCCTGTCTGCCTCGATAACGGCAAAGATGGCATCCGCCATTCGCTCCGGAGCAACTCCCTGGTTTTTCTCACAGCCGGTGAGCAGTGCCAGTCCAGCGATAATACAAGCGGCAATACGCATATTTTCCCCTCCTATTGGGATTGATTTTGCTTGTTTTTGCTTTTGGTAATCCTTGCAATACGCTCGCGGATCAGCTCGAAGGTTTCATGCTTCTCTGCGGGTTTATGCTTGAAATTATTGTTAATCAGAGTTTTGTCAGCCAGGGCAGCAAGGGAGAATTCGGCTCCATGACAGCTCAGGCAAACGGGCATCATTTTTTCATTGGGGCGAAGGTTATGATTTTGATTATGGTTAACTACAACCTGTTCGCCATGGGTTTCCCGTGGTAAATGGCAGCTGGCACAGCTTACGCCACCCTCTGGGTTTGAATTCCAGGTATCGAAGTGAGGGGACTCTTTGTAAGAGAGACTGTGCTCATCACTGTGGCAACCCAGGCAAGCCTCTACAGCGGCAAATTGCAGATTTACTTCATGGGGCCCGTGACAACTGACACAGCTCAATTCATCCGTTGCGCTGGTATTCATGGGAAGGCGGGCCTGTTGTGGGGAGATGGCGCCGACCTGCTGGATAAAGCCCTCTTCCAGCTTGTTGGACATGCGCATTCCATGTTTTCCTTGAGTGAAGGATTCTTTTTGATCGCTGTGGCAACTAGCACATTGCTCGACAATCTCAACACTACTGAATTGCATTTGCCCATCGACGTGACAGCTGCTGCAGTTCACCTCTGTTTGTGCGTGAATACTCTGTGCCCAGACTGTTGCGATTTCTGCAGTCTGGCTAGAGCTGCTAATGTCTGCTTCGCTAACTTTTAAAGGGGCTTTATCTGAATGCTCATTTAGCCAGGACTGAACTGCTGTACGAGCAGGTAGCTTGGCAGTTTCCAATAGATCAGGTTGATCAACATGGGCGATAAGGAAGTCTTCATAGAGGGAGCCATTATCGTGATAGTTGTGGCAGCCCGCACTCGCGCAGGTTTCAAATCCCAGGTCTTTGTGACTACTGCGCTCTTCGGCAATATCGCTGTGGCAGTGAAAGCAAAAGTCGCCCGCCAGGGTTACGCCCATCTCTCCTGTGATCTGTGGTTTGTGTTCAGTGTGACAACTTACACATAGCCGTGCGTCAAGAGTTTCCAGAAGTACAGCATTGCGCGGATCTAAAAATTTCTGCCGGGGGTGTGAGTCGTCTACAAGCTCCAGTTCTTCCGCATGGCAATTCAGGCAAGCTTGCTGAACAGCATCCTCACCGGCAAAGCCATCGGTATGGCAGGAAGTACAAGCCAGCTCAATTTGATGGTGACCGTGCGTGGCATCTCCACTGATAAATAGAGATTTATCGTCAACGTTAAGGTTGTATGCCACCGCAGAGCCGATAGCCAGCGTTAGCAATACACCGTAATGCCAGAATTTAAATTGATATGATTTCATCTAGAAGTAATAAACCGCAAAAATATGGTAGGCGAGAAGGACCGGTAAGGCCCAGAGCAGGGCATAGTGAACTCGGGACCACCATTTTCGGTGTTCGCGAAGTTTCAGGTCAGTCCAATGGTGGTTGCGCGCCATAAAAACGCCGACGAGAGAACCAGTTGCGGTTGCAGTTAGAAATACCAGCATCAATGCTAAATTCAGGTTTTCACCAAGGCGGAAGCCTGAATGTACAGCGAGTGCAAGTAGAGCGATTAAACCTGTAACGCTGTGTGCATAGCGCCAGTGATCGACATGCCCAAGGCTAAGTTTATTCCAACGTTTCCTGATACTGAGAGCGGCAGTAAACAGGCACATAGCGAGAATGGTATAGCCCGTAACCTGCTTCCAAAAATTGTCGTACCAGAGCTTTTCCCAAAAAAGTGCAGTCTGTACTGAGGGGGAAACTGGAGCTGGCGGCATCAGGAAAGCCAGAGCTATCAGGATTAATGACAGAACAGAAGTTATCAATATCCCCTTGGAGTGCCGCATTACCAAGTTGGGAGCTGGCACATCCAGAAGCTCAGCCATTAGTGGGCGGCAACTACCACAAACAGATCCGGCTGTTGTCGCTTGTTGCAGCTCATTTAAATTGCGCTTCCCAGCGGAAATAGCCTTGCATAATTCCCCTTTGGTGACAGAGTTACACTGGCAGACTAGATAACTATCGGGAAAATCTTTAATGCTATTGCCGCTTTTTTTGGCAAACACTCGCCCTTCGCTTTCAAAGTCTTTCAGTGTGCGCAGAGAGATTTTTTGCTCCTGTGCTACGGTCTGGCGCAATTCATTGGCTTCATCCCAGCTGCCAATATAAATGGCCCCAACGATGTATTCACCTTTGATAAATAAGCGTCTATAGATCCCCTTAAAACGATTGCGATAGACATGGCTCTCAACGCCCTCTTGCTGATTGAGGTTTTCCGGGGTTACCTCTCCCATTATTCCGCAGGGAATATGGGCAATTTTCAGCTGAATATCGGTATAAGTGCCGGAGTAGGGCTGCGAGAGAGATTTACCGCTATGGTTGCGACGAATATGTGAGCAGCAGCTTTCAGCTTGTTCGTAGCCCGGTCGGACCAATTGGTAGACTTTCTTGTCAAACTCAGCGCACTCGCCTACGGCGTAAATATCCGGGTCGGAAGTTTGCATCCATTCATTGACTACGATTCCGCGTTTAGTTGAAAGTCCGCTCTGTTCGGCCAGGCTAATTTCCGGCTTAATCCCAGTGCACAACACGATAGCGTCGACGGGAATTTTTTCGCCACTTTCAAAAGTGAGTAGGCGCTTGCTATCGCTCTCTTCAATGGATGTTAGGGAGTCCGAAATTTTTAACTCTACACCCAGTGCAGTGAGTGCGGACTTTAGGAACTCCTCTCCTTCTTCACCCAGGAGCCCGCTGAGCAAGTGTCCTCTGGATTGTAAAGTGATGTTGTTTTTAGGTGTTTTTAACGCGGTTGCAGCTTCAAGGCCCAGAGCACCAGCACCGATAACACAGATGTCTGCATTCTGCTCCCTTAACTCCAGTAAATCATTGGTGTTACGCAGACTTCGAAAAGGGTAAACACCAGGTAGATCCGCACCCGGAATCTTCGGAATAATAGGATTTGATCCAGTCGCTATTATTAGCTTGGAATAAGGTTGTATATTCCCTGCAGCATCGGTGACTGTTTTTTTGGAGCGATCAATAGAGACTATTTTACGGTCAATATATTCTGCTAGGCGGTGGTCACTTTGACTGAGAATAGGGTTATCAAGCTCCTCCAACTCTACATGGCTTGATAGATATTGAGAAAGTTTAACCCGGTTGTAGGGAGACTCTGTTTCTGCTCCATAGATAACAATTTGAGCTTCATCACAGAACTCTAATAATTTTTGTGCACAACGCACACCCACCGGACCAGTACCGATAATTACATAAATTGGGTAACTGTTATCATTAGTATGGATGCCGCTTGGTAATTGCTCGACAAGTGTGTCGTCTAGCTCAGTCATACCTCCCCCCGACTGCTTTGATTTTCTATTAGTCTTTGTATTTTTAATTTGTCTGCCAGATGGCCTGCTATTTTTCTTAGACTAATATCCCACTCTTTGGTGTTTTTTTGAATTCTAATCCCTATATGTTTAAACAAAATTAAATAAACGTCTAGTACCGATTAGAACATGACGATAGAGAATTGGGTGTAAAGTAAGGTCAGGTCGGAAAATAAGGCTGGATTTAACTGATGCGCACAGTTTTTTTGGGGAGCTAAATGTATCTTGCCCAAATTCGGTGCTTAAATTTAATTTGGCTGTGAAAAATTGGCGGGGTAAGGGGAGTGCTTTCCAGTTACTTTGTGACCGCTGAGCGGCCAAAAAATATGCGGCCCCGTCCTTGTGGGCTGCGGACTGTAAAATAGTATGCCTATTGTAAAGATTTGTTTCTTATCGGCATTCCTAGGTTAAATATCTCACTACTCCTGATAAAAAAACTAAACGTTGCTTTTAGGAGGGTTGGTAAAGGACGTAGAGTTCTTTTTCTTCTAGGGCAGTACGGCGAGTTAGCGCTTCACCGATTTTCTGATAATCCATTTTGAAGTCGCGAACCATTTCAGGAGTGAAGGCTTCGTGGTTATAGCGCTTGCAAAATTGCACAACAGCATTTGCAATTTCATTCATATCGGTGCGGAAATCTTTAACTACTTGCAGTGTGTGGGCATCGCCAGCCAGTGCTTGCTCCAGGTATACGTAAAAACGTACATTTTCTTTGATTAGATGGGCCTGGAAGCCAGATTTAAATTGGGTCAGTAGCTGCGACAGCTGGCGGTAGTTCTGCTTCTCATAACCCTCTGACCACATGCGCTGAAAAATACTGATCAGGGTGCGGTGATCGTCTTCAAGGGCTTTAATTAGAGTGGGATCGTAAGAGATTGTGCGGGCACCTTTAGCTCCTGCATAAGAGCTGCGAGTATATTTTTCCTCAAGGTCCGCCGCGTCTTCTGTTTTGTTACTTCGGAACATTCCAGAAATAAAACTAAGCATGAATTTAGTCTCAGTAAATTTAAAGGTTTGTTATTAGGTCTGATAGCGCCGCGAAGTTGGGGGTAACTTAAAGAAAGCAAAGCTGTTTGGGTCCCGGCGGGCGTGGCGGATTTTACATTGGATGACAGTTGGTTTAACTGTTATGGAAGGGGCGAGTAAAGCAAAATTTCCAAAGTGGGACTTGTGTCACATTTCAGACCTTTGCTTTTTAATTTTTATCGAAATGTAGTTGATTATCGCCAGTGGAATCAAAATAAATTCAAATATTCAATTAATAAAAAACCCGGCATAGCCGGGTTTTTTTGATTGCTTGAGCTTAGCGCTGCTCGAGCGGTACATAATCGCGCTGCGGGTAGCCGGTATACAGCTGGCGAGGACGACCAATTTTGTACGGATTGGAAATCATTTCATTCCAGTGTGCAATCCAGCCTGAAGTACGGCCGGTGGCGAAAATTACGGTGAACATATCGGTGGGGATACCGATAGCCTTCATAATAATGCCGGAGTAGAAATCTACGTTCGGGTAGAGCTTCTTCTCTACGAAGTAATCGTCCTCAAGGGCGATTTTCTCCAGCTTCTTGGCGATCTTCAGCAGAGGATCATTTTCTGCTCCCATGGCACCCAGAACTTCATCACAGATGCCCTGCATTACGCGGGAGCGTGGATCGAAGTTCTTGTAGACGCGGTGACCAAAGCCCATCAGGCGGAAGGGGTCATTCTTATCTTTGGCGCGCTTCACGAATTCGTCGATACGGCTTTCGTCGCCAATTTCCTGCAGCATGTTCAATACCGCTTCATTGGCACCGCCGTGAGCGGGTCCCCACAAAGTGGCAATGCCGGAAGAAATACAGGCGAACGGATTGGCACCAGAAGAGCCAGCCAGGCGAACAGTGGAGGTGGACGCATTCTGCTCGTGGTCTGCGTGTAGCAGGAAGATGATGTCCATTGCCTTGGCGACAACCGGGTCTATCTTGCTGGGCTCGCAGGGGTTGCCAAACATCATGTGCAGGAAGTTCTCGGAATAGCTGCGGCTATTGTCCGGGTACATGAAGGGCATGCCCTGGGAGTGCTTGTAGCACATCGCTGCCAGGGTTGGCATCTTGGCAATCAGGCGGTGGGCGGAAATCTCGCGGTGCTCCGGATTAGTGATATCCAGGGAGTCGTGATAGAAGGAAGCGAGGGCACCGACTACGCCACACATCATCGCCATTGGGTGGGCATCGTAACGGAAGCCTTTAAAGAAGCTCACCAGGGATTCGTGAACCATGGTGTGAGACATAATGGTGTCTACATACTTCTTCTTTTCTTCTGCGTTGGGCAGTTCGCCATTCATCAGCAGGTAGCAGGTTTCCAGGTAATCGGATTTTTCTGCCAGTTGCTCGATGGGGTAGCCGCGGTGCAGCAGTTGGCCCTTGCCGCCATCAATAAAGGTGATCTTGGAATCACATGAGGCGGTAGATACGAAGCCCGGGTCGTAAGTAAATAAGCCTTTACTGGTCAGACCGCCGACATCAATAACATCGGGGCCGAGGGTGCCGGAGCGAACTGGCATCTCAAGGGCGCCGTCGATACCATCGACTGTGAGGTGCGCTTTTTTATCGGACATTGCGGACTCCTAAAAATGTTCTTATGCCGGCCTTTTCCCGCTGTTTTCGGGAGCTAGCGGCCTTTTGAGCGGGGCCAAACTTAAGTGCCGCGCCGCAAATTGTCAAACCAAAAGGAATGGACGACCAGTCTATTGGCGACAGGATATCCGGTTCCGCTCCATACTCGTAGAGTATTTGTCTAGATAATGCACAGGAAAGTCTGAGGAAATCCCGCGATTCCCGATTTACTGCGCGATACTGGTGGGAACCCGGCGTAATCGCAGGCGTTCGTTGTGTTTTGACTAGTGAATGCCTATAATCCGCGCGGCTTGCGCCATGGTACGGCTACTTTGTATAAGGCTTCATCAGGTCGAGTGCAAAGTAATCAGCAAGCAGCTCGTCCCTCCATTGAAAAGCTAACGGGCGCCCGGTCGTTCAGGGCAACAAGGTGTTTTTCCTGTGAACAAAAACAGACCTGTCAATTTAGACATTTCCACTATAAAGCTTCCCGCTACCGCTGTGGTTTCCATTTTGCATCGTATTTCCGGTGTAGTGCTCTTCGTTGTTGTTGCACTACTACTGTGGATGCTCGATGTCAGTTTGGAATCCGAGCAGGGATTCGCCGAAATTGCAGCGGTATTTAACAGTATCCCTGCCAAGCTCATTCTCTGGGCATCGCTGGCGGCACTTATTTACCACATTCTGGCAGGTGTTCGTCATCTGTTTATGGATATGGGAGTAGGTGAAAGTCTCGAAGGCGGCCGTCGCAGCGCTGTATCAGTGCTGGTGCTGGCTGTAATCCTTATTCTTCTGGCGGGAGTATGGTTGTGGTAAAAACAGTAACAAGCTTTGGCCGTAGCGGTACTTTCGATTGGCTCTACCAGAGAGTCACTGCGGTAATATTGCTCGCCTATGCCCTCTTTATAGTGGGTTTTATCTTTTTTAGTAAAGACTTCGGCTACCAGGCCTGGTCCGAACTGTTCGCCCAGCGCTGGATGCGTGTTTTCAGCCTGGTTGCCTTGCTGTCCACCATTATTCACGCCTGGATTGGCCTCTGGTCCGTGGTAACTGACTACATCACCAACCGGATGATGGGCGGTAAAGCCACTGTTCTGCGCTTGTTCGTAGAAGTGATTCTGGCTGCCGTTGCCGTGTTGTACGCGGTGTGGGGCATTGAAATTCTTTGGGGTGTATAAGCAATGGCGAACATGCGTACTATTTCATTTGACGGGATTGTAATTGGTGGAGGCGGTGCCGGTATGCGCGCTGCCCTGCAGATGGCCCAGTCCGGCTATAAAACTGCGGTTATTACCAAGGTATTCCCGACTCGTTCTCACACAGTATCTGCCCAGGGTGGCATTACCTGTGCAATTGCCAGTTCAGATCCCAACGATGATTGGCGCTGGCATATGTACGATACCGTTAAGGGTTCCGACTATATCGGTGACCAGGACGCTATTGAATATATGTGTTCCGTAGGTCCAGAAGCGGTATTTGAGCTGGAGCACATGGGCCTGCCTTTCTCCCGTACTGAGGAAGGACGTATTTATCAGCGCCCCTTCGGCGGTCAGTCTAAAGATTTCGGCCGCGGTGGCCAGGCTGCACGTACTTGTGCTGCTGCTGACCGTACCGGCCACGCACTGCTGCACACCCTCTATCAAAACAACGTTAAGCACAAAACCGAATTCCTGAACGAATGGTTTGCGATTGACCTGGTGAAGAACCAGGACGGTGCTGTTGTGGGTGTGATCGCCATGTGCATCGAAGATGGCGAAGTGGTTTATATCAAATCCAAAGCGACTGTATTCGCTACCGGCGGTGCCGGTCGTATCTTCGCTTCCACCACCAACGCACACATCAATACCGGTGACGGTGTCGGTATGGCCCTGCGTGCTGGCATGCCGGTCCAGGATATTGAGATGTGGCAGTTCCATCCCACTGGTATTTACGGTGCCGGTGTACTCGTGACCGAAGGTTGTCGCGGTGAGGGTGGCTACCTGATCAATAAAGATGGTGAGCGTTTTATGGAGCGCTATGCGCCCAACGCCAAAGATCTCGCTTCCCGCGACGTTGTGGCTCGCTCTATGGTTCTCGAGATTCTCGACGGCCGCGGCTGTGGCCCGGAAGGCGATCACGTATTCCTGAAGCTTGATCACCTGGGTGAAGAGCTGCTCAACAGCCGTCTGCCCGGTATCTGTGAGCTGTCCAAGACCTTCGCCCACGCCGACCCAGTTAAGGTGCCGATCCCGGTAGTGCCTACCTGTCACTATATGATGGGTGGTATTCCCACCAACGTTCACGGTCAGGCTCTGACCCAGGACGCTGCGGGTAACGATCAGATTGTTGATGGCTTCTACGCCTGTGGCGAAGTTGCCTGTGTGTCCGTACACGGAGCCAACCGCTTAGGCGGTAACTCCCTGCTGGACCTGGTGGTATTCGGTCGCGCTTCCGGCCTGTTTATTGAGAAGTCCCTGCGCGAAGGTATCGAGCACCGCGAAGCTTCCGAGTCTGATCTCGAAGCCGCTATGGCTCGCCTGAATCACCTGGAAACTAATGAGAAGGGTGAGAAGGCTGCCGACCTGCGCAAAGAGCTGCAGGGCGTGATGCAGAACCACTTCGGCGTATTCCGTCGCGGCGACTTTATGGCTGAAGGTGTGAAGAAGCTTGCAGATCTGCGCGAGCGTATTGAAAATGTGCGCCTCGAAGACAAGAGCCGCGCGTTTAACACCGCCCGTGTTGAAGCGCTGGAGCTGCAAAACTTACTGGAAGTTGCCGAGGCCACTGCAGTTGCTGCAGAGACCCGTACTGAGAGCCGCGGTGCTCACGCCCGTGAGGACTTTCAGGAGCGTGATGATGAAAACTGGTTGTGCCACTCTATGTATTTCCCCACGGAAAAACGTGTTGGCAAGCGTGCAGTAAACTTCGCGCCTAACACTATGGAAGCCTTTGAACCGAAAGCTCGGACTTACTGATTCGGGAGCGGAATAGAGTATGTTGAAAGTAAGCATTTACCGTTACAACCCGGAAACCGACAAAGCGCCTTATATGCAGGACTATGAACTGGACACCCAGGGCAAGGACCTGATGGTGTTGGACGTTCTGGAACTGCTGAAAGCCGAAGATCAGACCTTGTCTTTCCGTCGTTCCTGCCGTGAGGGCGTTTGTGGCTCCGACGGTATGAACATTTCCGGTCGCAATGGTCTGGCGTGCACTACGCCACTGTCTGAAGCTGCCCCCAAGGGTAAACTGGTTCTGCGTCCGCTGCCGGGCCTGCCTGTTATCCGCGACCTGGTTGTGGATATGGAGCAGTTCTACGAGCAGTACAAGAAGATTGAACCGTACCTGCAAAACGATACTCCGGCTCCGGCCATCGAGCGTCTGCAGTCTCCGGAAGATCGCGAAAAGCTCGACGGTCTGTACGAGTGTATCCTGTGCGCCTGCTGTTCCACTTCCTGTCCGTCTTTCTGGTGGAATCCGGACAAGTTTATCGGCCCAGCTGGTTTGTTGCAGGCTTACCGCTTCCTGGCAGATAGCCGCGACCTGGCTACTGATGAGCGCCTGTCAAATCTGGATGACCCCTTCAGCGTATTCCGTTGTCACGGTATTCAAAACTGTGTCAATGTTTGCCCGAAAGGACTGAATCCGACGCGCGCGATCGGCCATATCCGCAATATGCTGCTGACCCGCGCCGTGTAGGGGATGCTGCGGCCGGTTATCGGCCCGCTGGGGTTCGCGCTCTGCGAATCCGGTGCCAGGTAGGGTGCCAAGCAAACGACAAAAAGCCGGTTCTAACCGGTAAAAAACTGAAAAGGGGAGGTGGCTTTGTGCGCCTCCCCTTTTGTGAGTGAAAGGAAAGCGCAGTGGCTCAAGAGAAGATAAGCACACTGCAATTGAGGTAGGCATCAACATGCACGAAAGTACCATGGAGCAGCTATGGCGTAGCTCCCATATCTCCGGGGGCAATGCTGCCTACGTGGAGGAGCTTTACGAGACCTATCTGCACGACCCCAACGGTGTCCCCGAGGAGTGGCGCAATTATTTCGATAGCCTCCCCCGCGTTGAGGGCAGCAGCGATGTTTCCCACGCCGCTGTTCGCCAGCACTTTGAGCTGCTCAGCAAACACCGCGCGCGTCCGGTGGCCGCTCCCGGTGCGGCCGGCTCTGCCAATATTGAGCACGAGCGCAAGCAGATTAAAGTTCTGCAACTGATCGATTCCTACCGCCATCGCGGCCATAAAAAAGCGACCCTCGACCCCCTGGGCTTGATGGCTCGCGAACAAGTGCCCGACCTGCAACTGAGCTACCACGGCCTGACTGAGGGTGATTTCGATACCACCTTCAATACCGGTAGCCTGTTCCTCGGTAAAGAAGAGGCGACCCTGCGTGAAATCATCGAGGGTCTGGAGAATACCTACTGTGGCAATCTGGGTGCGGAGATCATGCATCTCTCCAACCTGGAAGAGCAGCAGTGGTTCCAGCAGCGCCTTGAGCGCAGCCAGTCTAAAGCCAACTTCGGCACCGACATCCAGATTGAAATCCTGCAGCGCCTTTCCGCCGCTGAAGGCCTGGAGCGCCACCTGGACTCCAAGTACCCCGGCACCAAGCGCTTCGGTGTAGAGGGTGGTGAGAGCCTGATCCCGATGATGGACGCTCTGATCCGTCGCTCCGGCACCTACGGGGTGAAGGAAGTGGTGATCGGTATGGCCCACCGCGGCCGCCTGAATACCCTGGTCAATATCCTCGGTAAAAACCCTGCGGATCTGTTCCAGGAGTTTGAAGGCAAGAAGACCCTCGATACTTCCGGTGACGTGAAATACCACCAGGGCTTCTCCTCTAACGTGATGACTCCCGGTGGTGAAGTGCATCTGGCCCTGGCCTTTAACCCGTCGCACCTGGAAATCAGTGCGCCCGTGGTAGTGGGTTCCGTGCGCGCCCGCCAGGATCGCCGCAAAGATGCGACCGGTGAGAAAGTAATGCCGATCAACATCCATGGTGACGCGGCTTTTGCCGGCCAGGGTGTGGTGCAGGAAACCCTGCAGATGTCCCAGACCCGCGGTTACTACACCGGCGGTACTGTGCACATCGTACTGAACAACCAGGTGGGCTTTACCACCAGCAAGCGTGAAGATGCCCGCTCCACCGAGTACTCCACCGATCCCGCTAAGATGATCGATGCGCCGGTGCTGCACGTGAATGGCGACGATCCGGAAATGGTCGTATTGGCCGCGCTGCTGGCGGTGGACTACCGCTACGAATTTAAGAAAGATATCGTTATCGACCTGGTCTGCTACCGTCGTCGCGGCCATAACGAGACCGATGACCCCTCTGGTACCCAGCCGCTGATGTACCAGACTATCCGCAAGCACAAGACTACCCGCACGCTCTATTCCGAGAAGCTGGTGGGCGAGGGCATCCTGGACAAGGTTGCCGCAGACAAGCTGGCCAACGACTACCGCGACAAACTGGATGCCGGTGAAGACGTTGCTACCGGTCTTGTGAAGAAGCCGGACTCCTCCATGTTTGTTGACTGGAGCCCCTACCTGGGCCACGACTGGCAGGTGCCTGCAGATACCGGCTATGCGCTGCCGAAGCTGCAGGATGTCGCTACTCGCATGACCAACGTGCCCGATGGCGTGGTAATGCAGCGCCAGGTCTCCAAAATTTATGAAGACCGCCGCAAAATGGCCGGTGGCGCCCTGCCTCTGAACTGGGGCATGGCGGAAACTTTGGCTTACGGCACTCTGCTGGAAGAGGGCTTTATGGTCCGCTTTACCGGTGAAGACGTGGGTCGCGGTACCTTCTCCCACCGTCACGCGGTGGTTCACAGCCAGAAAGACGGTCAGAGCTATGTGCCTTTGCAGCATATGTTTGAAGACCAGCCGCCTTTCTATATCTACGACTCGCTGCTGTCCGAAGAGGCGGTGTTGGCGTTTGAATACGGCTACGCCACCACAACACCAAAGTCCCTGGTGGTGTGGGAAGCCCAGTTTGGTGACTTCGCCAACGGTGCCCAGGTTGTGATCGACCAGTTCATCACTTCCGGTGAGCATAAGTGGGGCCGTATGTGCGGCCTGGTAATGCTGTTGCCGCACGGCTATGAAGGTCAGGGCCCAGAGCACTCCTCTGCGCGCCTTGAGCGCTTTATGCAGCTGTGTGCGGAGCACAATATCCAGGTGTGTAACGCCACTACCCCGGCACAGATCTTCCATCTGCTGCGTCGCCAGGCGGTGCGCCCCATGCGCCGTCCTCTGGTGATTATGAGTCCAAAGTGGATTCTGCGTCACAAGCTGGCCACTTCCAGCCTGGAAGAGCTGGCAGAAGGTCGCTTCCACAACGTGATCCAGGACCAGGGCGTAGATCCAGACAAAGTGAAGCGTGTGGTTCTGTGTTCCGGCAAGGTTTACTACCACCTGCTGGAAGCCCGTATGGAGCGCGAACAGGAAGATGTGGCGTTCGTGCGAATCGAGCAGCTGTACCCATTCCCGGACGAAGAGTTTGTGGAAGCGGTTTCCGCATTCAAGAAGATCAAGAGTGTTGCCTGGTGTCAGGAGGAGCCCATGAACCAGGGCGCCTGGTACTCCAGCCAGCACCACTTGCGTCGCCTGTTGTCGGAAACCCATCCGAAGCTGGATCTGGAATATGTGGGCCGCGCCCCATCCGCAGCACCTGCGGCGGGCTATATGTCCACGCACCTTGAAGAACAGAATAAGTTCATCAACGAGGCGCTGACCGTCAAATAACCGGCGGCAGTAATAAGTGAAGAGTCAATCTCAGGAAACAGAAAAAATGACGATCGAGATTAAAGCGCCAACTTTCCCTGAATCAGTTCAGGACGGAACTGTCGCCACCTGGCATAAACAACCTGGTGAAGCTGTGTCCCGCGATGAACTGATCGTGGATATCGAAACCGATAAAGTTGTGCTGGAAGTTGTTGCACCTGCCGATGGTGCCCTGACTGAAATCATCAAGGGTGAGGGCGATACCGTTCTCTCCAATGAAGTGATTGCCAAGTTTGAAGCGGGCGCTGGCGCAGCTGCTGCCCCGGCGGAAGAAAAAGCAGAAGCTCCGGCTGCCGAAGCCGCAGCTCCTGCGGCTGGCGACAAAATTGCTATGCCATCTGCCAAGAAAATGGCTGCTGAGAAGGGCGTAGACCTGGCCGGTGTTGAAGGCACTGGCAAGGGTGGCCGCGTTCTTAAGGAAGACGTAATGAAAGCGGGCACTGCGCCGGCTGCCGCTGCTGCACCTGCCGCCGCTGTTGCTGAAGTTGCGGTTGCTCCGGGTGAGCGCGTAGAGAAGCGTGTTCCCATGACCCGTATGCGCAAGCGTATCGCTGAGCGCCTGCTGGATGCTTCCCAGTCCACCGCCATGCTCACCACCTTTAACGAGGTGAACATGAAGCCGATTATGGACCTGCGCAAGAACTATAAAGACCTGTTCGAGAAGACCCACAACGGCACTCGCCTGGGCTTTATGGGCTTCTTCGTAAAAGCTGCAGTAGAAGCGCTGAAGCGCTACACCGCAGTGAATGCGTCTATCGACGGCAACGATATCGTTTACCACGGTTACCAGGATATCGGTGTAGCGGTTTCCTCGCCGAAAGGCCTGGTTGTGCCGATTCTGCGCAATGCGGAGAACATGGGCCTGGCGGATATGGAAAACAATATCCGCGATCTGGGTGTTCGCGCCCGCGATGGCAAACTGTCTATCGAAGAGATGACTGGCGGTACCTTCACCATCACCAACGGTGGTGTATTCGGTTCCCTGCTGTCCACTCCGATTTTGAACCCACCGCAAACTGCAATTCTGGGTATGCACAAAATCCAGGAGCGCCCGATGGCGGTAAATGGCAAGGTGGAAATCCTGCCGATGATGTACCTGGCGCTGTCCTATGACCACCGTCTGATCGACGGTAAGGAAGCAGTTGGCTTCCTGGTAGCGATCAAGGAAATGATCGAAGATCCAGCGCGTATCTTGCTCGAAGTTTAAACAATAAATCTTGGGGCCTGCGGGCCCCCTCGATCACACTGCATTAGAAATATCTGGAACTGATCATGTCCGAAAAATTTGACGTAATCGTAATTGGCTCCGGTCCTGGTGGTTATGTCGCTGCCATCCGTGCCGCTCAGTTGGGCTTGAAAACGGCTTGTATCGAAAAGTGGAAAAACAAGGAAGGTAAATACGTAAATGGCGGTACCTGCCTGAACGTTGGCTGTATTCCTTCCAAGGCACTGCTGGACAGCTCCTGGAAATACCACGAAGCCAAAGATGCTCTCGACGTGCACGGCATTGAAGTCGGCAAGGTCAAAATGGATGTGAGCAAGATGATCGAGCGCAAAGGCGAGATCGTTAAGAAGCTGACCGGTGGTGTAGCAGGTCTGTTCACCGCCAATAAAGTAACCTCCATTTTCGGCACCGGCAAATTGCTGGCGAACAAGAAAGTGGAAGTAACCGACGACGAAGGCAACAGCACCGTCTACGAAGCTGAAAACGTCATTCTGGCTTCCGGTTCTGTACCGGTAAATATTCCGCCCGCTCCGGTAGACAACAAAATTATTGTCGATTCCACTGGTGCTCTGGAATTCACTGAAACTCCAAAGCGTTTGGGTGTTATCGGTGCCGGTGTTATCGGTCTGGAGCTGGGTTCTGTATGGAACCGCCTGGGCTCCGAAGTGGTTGTTCTTGAAGCGATGGACAAGTTCCTGGCGATCATGGACCAACAGGTTGCCAAAGAGTCCCAGAAGATCTTCAAGAAGCAGGGCCTGGATATCCGCCTCGCTTGCCGCGTAACCGGCTCCGAAGTGAAAGGCGAAGAAGTGGTTGTTACTTACCAGGACAAAGATGGTAAAGAGCACCAGGAAACTTTCGACAAGCTGATCGTTTGCGTTGGTCGTCGCCCTTACACCGAAGGCCTTCTGTCTGAAGATGCCGGTGTGAAGATGGACGAGCGTGGATTCATCTATGTCAACGACCTGTGCATGACTTCTGCACCGGGCGTATGGGCGATTGGTGACGTGGTACGCGGCCCAATGCTGGCACACAAGGCCTCAGAAGAAGGTGTTGTGGTTGCCGAGCGCATTGCTGGCCAGAAGCCGATGATGAACTACGACGTGATCCCCAACGTTATTTACACTCACCCGGAAATCGCTGCGGTTGGTCGCACCGAAGAGCAGGTGAAGGCCGATGGCGAGCCCTACAACGTAGGCAGCTTCCCGTTTGCTATCAACGGCCGCGCTATGGCCGCCAACGATACCCAGGGCTTTGTGAAAATCATTGCTCACGCGGAAACTGACCGCGTACTGGGTGCCCATATTGTTGGCCCGTCTGCCGCAGACTTGGTTCAGCAAGTGGCGATCGCGATGGAATTCGGCTCCAGTGCTGAAGACATCGGTATGACGGTATTTGCGCACCCGACTCTTTCCGAAACTGTGAAAGAAGCGGCGCTGGGCGTGAACGGCCATGCGATTCACACCGTAAATCGCAAGAAGCGCAAGTAAGAATATTTTTCGATTTCGGGGCACTAATTATTGATTAATTAGCGCCCCGGTTTCATTTGTGGAATTTGAAATTTGCAACGACGGAAATTTTAAATTTCTCTTTCAGGTGCAGAGTGATCTGCAATTAGTAAACACATTTTATATGTGAATTGGTATTGACTATGAACTTGCATGAGTATCAGGGCAAACAACTGTTTGCGGAATACGGATTGCCGGTTTCCAAAGGCATTGCAGCGGAAACCCCGGCAGCGGCAGCAGCAGCGGCTGACGAAATTGGCGGTGATAAGTGGGTAGTAAAGGCCCAGGTACACGCTGGTGGCCGCGGTAAGGCTGGCGGTGTAAAGCTGGTAGATTCCAAGGCAGAGATTGAAGAGTTTGCCAAGAAGTGGCTGGGCGAGCGTCTGGTAACTTATCAAACAGACGAAAATGGCCAGCCGGTTTCCCGTATCCTGGTTGAAAGCTGCACTGACATCGACCAAGAACTGTACCTTGGCGCCGTTGTTGACCGCTCCACCCGTCGTATCGTTTTCATGGCTTCCACCGAAGGCGGCGTTGAGATCGAGAAAGTAGCGGAAGAGACCCCAGAAAAAATCCTGAAAGCCACCATCGATCCACTGGTAGGCGCTCAGCCTTACCAAGCGCGCGAGCTGGCTTTCAAACTGGGCCTGAACCCGACTCAGGTTAAGCAGTTCACCAAGATCTTCCTCGGCCTGGCAAAAATGTTCCAGGAAAAAGATCTGGCCCTGCTGGAAATCAACCCGCTGGTAATCACCACCGAAGGCAACCTGCACTGCCTGGACGCCAAAGTGGTAATCGACAGCAACGCGCTGTACCGCCACGCTGACCTGCGCGAAATGCACGATCCTTCCCAGGAAGATTCCCGTGAAGCGCACGCTGCCAAGTTCGACCTGAACTACGTAGCTCTCGACGGCAACATCGGCTGCATGGTAAACGGTGCTGGTCTGGCCATGGGTACCATGGACATCGTAAACCTGCACGGCGGCAAGCCAGCTAACTTCCTGGACGTTGGCGGCGGCGCGACCAAAGAGCGCGTTGTTGAAGCGTTCAAGATCATCCTGTCTGACGAGAACGTAAAAGCCGTACTGATCAACATCTTCGGTGGTATCGTTCGCTGTGACATGATCGCCGAAGGCGTTGTGGGCGCAGTAAAAGAAGTTGGCGTTAAAGTACCGGTTGTTGTACGCCTGGAAGGTAACAACGCAGATCTGGGCGCCAAGGTTCTGAGCGACAGTGGCCTGAACATTATCGCGGCTACCAGTCTGACCGATGCGGCTCAGCAAGTGGTTAAAGCTGCGGAGGGTAAATAATCATGTCAGTATTGATTAACAAAGACACTAAAGTAATCTGCCAGGGCTTCACCGGCTCCCAGGGTACTTTCCACTCCGAGCAAGCGATTGCTTACGGCACCAAGATGGTTGGTGGTGTAACTCCGGGTAAAGGCGGCCAGACTCACCTGGGCCTGCCAGTATTCGACACCGTTAAAGAAGCGGTAGAGAAGACCGGCGCTGAAGCTTCCGTAATCTACGTACCTGCGCCTTTCTGTAAGGATTCCATCCTGGAAGCGGCCAACGCTGGTATCAAGCTGATTGTTTGTATCACCGAAGGTATTCCGACTCTGGATATGCTCGACGCTAAAGTGAAGTGCGACGAGCTGGGCGTGCGCCTGATCGGCCCGAACTGCCCGGGTGTTATCACTCCGGGTGAGTGCAAGATCGGTATTATGCCAGGTCACATCCACAAGCCGGGTAAAGTGGGCATCGTTTCCCGTTCCGGTACCCTGACCTATGAAGCGGTTAAGCAAACCACCGACTACGGCTTCGGCCAGTCCACCTGTGTGGGCATCGGTGGCGACCCCATCCCGGGTTCCAACTTCATCGATATCCTGGAAATGTTCCAGAACGATCCGCAGACCGAAGCAATCGTTATGATCGGTGAGATCGGTGGCACTGCTGAAGAAGAAGCAGCTGCTTACATCAAGGAAAATGTTACCAAGCCTGTAGTTTCCTACATCGCTGGTGTAACTGCTCCTCCCGGCAAGCGTATGGGTCACGCGGGCGCGATCATCTCTGGTGGTAAAGGCACCGCCGATGAGAAATTTGCTGCTCTGGAAGACGCTGGTGTTAAAACCGTGCGCTCCCTGGCTCAGATCGGCGACGCTCTGAAGGAAATTACTGGCTGGTAAGTAATTGCCAACTTTTAGTTTTCAAAAAAGCCACCCATTGGGTGGCTTTTTTTATGGTTGTATAAAGTCGGGTCAGATTAGGCAGAGTTGCGCTGGGCTCCCCCAGTAAATAGTTTTACCTATCTTTACATTTTCATGGTGTTTACAGTTTTATCTGTTGTTAAGTTTTCTTTTTATCGCTGAAAGTTGATTTTCATTCTCTCTTCATTTTTGTACTTCTATCTATAGGTCACGTAAGTCTGCGTTTTGTAAGGCTTTTCTTGTGGTTCCTAGTTCTTTTGGTTGCTTGCTGAAAATATTTGAATATTTTTTATTACAGGAATCGATTTTGGTTTTGGTGTTTGGGAAAGGTTTTTTGTGATCTCTTCCCTCTTTTTGTTTTCTATTTCTGTCGGGTGAATTTTGACTTGCCGAATTTGGTGCGGCAGTGTTGGTTCTCGTTATGGCAGCGAAAATAACTTTTCAGGAGGTGCGTCAGCATGGGGCTAGCTATAGATAAAAATATTCGAAAAATATCCTATAAGATAGACTTTGGTGGATTTTCTTTGGATAGGAATGAAGAGGTAGGTGGGGTTTGGCCGAATGGTGTGGTGAAATATTATGTGCCCTCCAATTTAGATTCCGGTTATGTTAATTCGGTAAAAAAGGCTATGTCTCATTGGGAAATTTGCATTTATCGAAAGTTCAGATTTGCAGCGATTAAGTTCCTGCAGGTTGGAGCGGCAGGCCGTGGAGTGGTTACAATTAAGGACGACCGCAGTAGTGCGACGGTAGGGTTTACCAATAAAACCGATCAATATTGTGGTGTAGATTGGAAAACTAATAGAGCAGCGATTGCCTCCCTTCCCCATGAAATCGGTCATACACTGGGTTTGGCCCACGAACACATGCGTGCCGACGCCCCTCTGTCAGTGAAGAACACACTGGACTCCCTGCAGCAGCAAACTCGGGTGCAAACCCTCACCAGGTTTTTAACACACAATTCTGCTTTTGATGGAAACTCCATCATGATGTATGACGACCAGGCAAGGGCACTGGGGATTGTTAAAAACACTCGTGAGGGAGGCTGTAAAATATCGGCCAATCAGGTGAATAGTTCTACCTGGAATCCCAGTGCTGGGGATCTGGATATGCTTTCATATCTCTATGATGGCAATCGTCAGACGCTGCCGAGATCTTTTGCTGGGCCTTTGATGTAGCCAAAAGAACTAGGGTGCGATGCGGTTATTTTTATTGGAGTAAAAATAAGGGAGTTTTTTACTCCCTTATTTATGTTGCTACATAGTGTCGGGCTGAGCTGTAGTGGCCTCTTTAAAATTCAATTTCATATCTATCAATTAAGAAAAGGATTTTCTGGGTTTTGCTAGGAGAATATTGCCTTTTCTGTGTCGATGATTATTAACTGTCAGCTCTTAATGTGGCGAATAAAAATTCATTATCGTAAGCTGTAAATCGTGGCGTCCTATTGATCTAAATTCTGAAGAGTAACTCTAGCTTACCTGTCAAATTTTAGCGGCCAGGGGTATAGGTAATATAGATGCCACTGCTTTTCTAATTTTCCTTTCTCGTAGCTGGTGATATACACGACTTGCCCCCACTCCTATACTGCCGAAAACCAATTGTTTAGGAGCGAATATGACCAGGGCATTGATTGGGGTGATTGGAGGAAGTGGCCTTTACGATATGCCGGGGCTGACTGAGGTGGAGGAGGTCCATATCGACACTCCCTTTGGCAGGACTTCGGACGCCATTGTCTGCGGTAAGCTCGCAGGTGTGCCAGTAGCTTTCCTGGCCCGTCATGGTCGCAATCATCACCTGATCCCCTCTCAAGTGCCTTATCGGGCAAATATCCATGCCCTGCGCCAGCTCGGCGTGCGCTACATCCTGTCTCTCTCAGCTGTGGGCTCCCTACAGGAAGAGGTACGGCCGCTGGATATGTTAATCCCCGATCAGTTCATTGATATGACTCGCCGGCGGCAGAGTACCTTTTTTGGAGATGGTGCGGTTGCCCATGTGTCCATGGCCGATCCTGTATGCCCTGCTGTCGCTGATAGTTTGGCGCGTGCTTTCACGCTGACCCAGGCAGAGCAGCCAATTGAGTTACACCGGGGCGGCAGTTATATCTGTATCGAGGGCCCACAGTTTTCCACCCGTGCCGAGTCCCACTGGTATCGCAGTATGGGGGCGTCGGTTATCGGCATGACCAATATGCCTGAGGCCAAGTTGGCCCGGGAGGCACAAATTGCCTACGCCACGCTGGCTATGGCTACTGACTATGATTGTTGGCACCCTCGTGAGGAAGCGGTAACCGCAGAGGTAGCGATTGCGAATCTTCAACAAAATGCCACGCGCGCGCAGCAGATTGCGATGGAAGCCATACGTATTTTAGGTGCTGAGCAACCGGAGTCCTCCGCTCATACAGCACTGTTGAGTGGTCTGGTGACTCCCCTCGAAGCTATGCCTGAGGAAACACAAGCTGTAATAAAACCACTGCTCGCTCCGACAGAACCAGAGCTTGAAGAAATGGAGCAGTAATATCGATGCGTGAGACCTTACCCCTGCTGGAGCTATCGGATTTCCCCTCCCTGCACCGAGGGGCCATTGAGACCTTGCAGGTCAATATTGGCTACCGTTGTAATCAGCGCTGTTTACACTGCCACGTTAATGCTGGACCTAATCGAACCGAGATGATGTCGGACGACAATTTGGCGCTATTATTGGAAGTTCTTACGGTCCGTAAACCCCGTGTGCTGGATGTGACTGGTGGGGCCCCGGAATTGCACTGGGGTTTTCGATCCCTTGTAAGAGGGGCGCGAGAGCGCGGAGTGCATGTAATAGATCGTTGTAACCTGACAGTTCTTTTTGAGCCGGGCCAGGAAGATACTGCTGAATTCCTCGCTGAAAACCAGGTTGAGGTCGTTGCCTCCCTGCCGTGTTACTCAATCGATAATGTCGATAAGCAACGAGGTAAAGGGGTATTCGATAAGAGCATTGCGGCGTTACAAAAATTAAATGCATTGGGCTATGGCAAGCCCGGCAGTGGCTTAGAGCTCAACTTGGTCTATAACCCCCAGGGACCCTTTTTACCCCCGGAGCAAAGTGCCTTGGAGGCGGACTACCGAAGAGAGTTGGCGAACCACTTCTCCATTAAATTTAATCATTTGTTCGCTCTCACCAATATGCCAATCAAGCGTTTTGGTTCGATGCTGATTTCCAAGGGGCAGTTTCACGATTATATGGCGCTACTCAAAGACAGTTACAGTGCGGATAATCTCGCTGATGTTATGTGTCGTAGCTTGGTTAGCGTCGATTGGCAGGGAAATCTATTTGATTGCGATTTTAACCAACAACTCAACATGCCTATTCCCGGCCGATTACATTTGCGAGATTTAATCGAGATAGATCTAAAGGGCGCGGCAATTTGCGTTGCAGATCACTGTTATGGTTGTACAGCCGGGCAGGGAAGTAGTTGTGGTGGGGCTCTCTAGCTTTCTGTTAAGGCAGATGGAACCTGAAAACGATGAGTAAAAAAATCCTGCTGGTAGCCGCTATTGTCGTATTGGTGGCGGCTTTCTACGTGCTTGATCTGCACCACTGGTTGAGCCTGGAAAAGTTAAAGGATGGAGCGGAGGACTTTAAACGCTGGCAGATGTCGTCGCCGCTTTTAGTCGGGTTTTTGTTTCTGGTCTTCTATATTTTGGTGACTGGCTTATCACTTCCCGGGGCAGCAATTCTAACTATTGCAGCCGGCGCATTGTTCGGTCTTTTCTGGGGTACTGTAATCGTTTCTTTTGCTTCCAGTATCGGTGCCACCCTGGCCTTTTTAATGGCTCGATATTTATTCCGGGACTATATTCAGGGGCGTTTCTCCGAGCGGCTTCAAGTCGTCAATAAGGGAATTGAGCGGGAGGGGGCATTTTACCTTTTTGCGCTGCGATTGGTGCCGGCTTTCCCTTTTTTCCTAATTAATATCCTGATGGGGCTCACCCATATTAAAGCCTGGACTTTCTACTGGGTTAGTCAGCTCGGAATGCTGGCGGGTACGATAGTTTACGTAAATGCCGGCACCCAGTTGATGAGAGTGGAAAATCTCAAGGATATTTTATCTTTGCCACTGTTATTGTCTTTTGTTCTATTGGGTGTGTTTCCCTTAATTGCAAAATATGCGCTCAACTGGCTTAAGCGCAGGCGTCAGGCCGGGTGATCGATTTATGCAGAAACCTAAGAAATTTGATCGTAACTTAATTGTAATTGGTGCTGGTGCGGCGGGCTTGGTCACGGCTTATATCTCTGCGGCGGTTAAAGCAAAAGTTACTCTGATCGAAGCGGGTAAAATGGGTGGTGATTGTCTCAATACCGGCTGTGTACCCAGCAAAGCATTAATTATGTGTGCGCGGCAGGCCCATAGGGCGCGATGTGCAAGTGAGTTTGGCGTTATTCTTCAAGAGCCCGTAATTGATTTTCCCCGGGTTATGCAGCATGTCAGAGAATCTATTCAAGCAATCGAACCCAACGACAGTGTTGAGCGCTATACCGAGCTTGGGGTTGAAGTACTACAGGGAAGCGCAGAGTTGGTAGACCCCTGGACGGTGAAGACCTGTCTAAACGATGGGGGAGAGCAAATACTGACGGCGAGAGCTATTGTATTGGCTACCGGCGCTGAGCCGAGTGCCCCGCCGTTTCCCGGACTCGATCAAGTGAATTACCTCACAAGCGATACCTTGTGGGATCGCTTTACCCAGCTACAAGCCCCGCCCCGCCGACTGGTGTTATTAGGTGGCGGGGCAATAGGTTGTGAGCTGGCACAAGCATTGGTCCGGCTCGGTTCGCAAGTCGTCTTGGTGGAAAGATCCGACACTATATTACCGGAGCTTGATACGGAAGTATCTGCAGCTGTAGCTGAGGCGCTCACCCGCGATGGTGTAGAAATATTAACAGATCATGAAGCCGTTGAATTTGAGGGTAGTCCCGAACGAAAGGGTGGAACCCTAATTGTTCAGAATAAGGGCAATAAGGTTAGGTTGGAGTTTGATGAAGTAATTCTGGCGCTGGGTAGAAAAGCGAAATTGGCAGGTCTTGGGCTTGAAAACTTGGGTTTGCAGGAATGTGGCAGGCTTCAATTGGATGGATACCTGCGTACAACCTATCCCCATATTCTTGCTGCAGGAGATGTTGCTGGACCTTATCAATTTACCCATATGGCCTCCCACCAGGCCTGGTATGCGGCGGTGAATGCACTTTTTGGTGATCTCAAAAAATTTGCCGTAGATTATTCATTAGTTCCCAGTGCTGTATTTGTTGATCCTGAGGTGGCCAGTGTTGGCCTTTCTGAGGAGGCCGCTCGTAAACAGAATGTTAATTACGAGATAACCCGCTACGATCTCGAACATTTAGATCGAGCGATTGTCGATGGTGCGCGCCGAGGTTTTGTGAAAGTACTCACGGTGCCGGGGAAAGATAAAATACTCGGTGTTTCCATTGTCGGAGAAAATGCAGCGGAATTAATTGCGGAGTTTATTTTGGCGATGAAACATGGGCTGGGATTGAATAAGATACTCTCAACGATTCATATCTATCCCACGATGAGTGAAGCCAATAAATTTGTCGCGGGCAATTGGAAACGTGCTCACGCACCAGCAGCTATTTTACGTTTCTTAGAGGTTTTTAACCGCTGGAGGCGCAACTAATGCAGTTCAGTGTGATAGTCCCTCTATTAAATGAAAAGGAACAAATAGCCTCTTTACTGGATCACTTGCAGCAATTGAACGCGCAGGAAGATTGTGAGGTTATTGTCGTAGATGGCGGCAGTACCGATGGTAGTGTTGAGATTCTAGAGCAGTCTGGTTTGCAGCTGGTCCACGCCACTCGGGGTAGGGCGGTTCAGATGAATGCTGGTGCGTTAATGGCTAAAGGTCAGTGGTTAGTGTTTTTGCATGCCGATAGCCGTCTACCCGCAGATGCCCACAAGTCCATCGCAAACCTCGAAAAGGAGAATGCCCACTGGGGGCGTTTTAATATTCAAATTGTCGGACACAGTTTTTGGTTTCCCTTGATTGCGACTTTGGTTAATTTACGCTCTCGTTTTAGTGGTATTGCTACAGGGGATCAGGCCATTTTTGTGCGCCGTGGTTTGTTCGAAGCTATCGGTGGATTCCCTGTGCAGCCGTTGATGGAAGATATTGAGCTGAGTCGTCGTTTGCGTAGTTATTACTGGCCCTATTGTTCTCGGGAAAAAGTAGAAACCTCAGGGCGTCGCTGGGAAAAGTACGGCGTATTGAGAACTATTTTATTGATGTGGCGATTGCGTTTTGATTACTGGCGGGGCGTATCAGCAGAGAGTTTGGCAAAGCGCTATGAGTAGTTTTCTATTGCCGCCCATGCGTCTTGTAGTGATGGCTAAGGCTCCGTTGCCAGGGTATGCAAAAACTCGGCTAATTCCTACTTTGGGAGAGAAGGGCGCAGCCGCTCTCGCATTACAGTTATTGCAGGATACATTGGCAGAAGCGGTGAAGGCGGGTCTGGGCCCTGTCGAGCTGCATGCTGCGCCCAACTCCCGGCATCCTTTCTGGCAGGAGTTCAAGTTGCCTCAGGGGGTAACGCTTTACAGCCAGTCAGAAGGTGATCTCGGTCAGCGCTTGTGGCGGGCTGCGAAAAGTTCTTATGCCGCTGGCCAGGGGCTCTTTTTGTTGGGGACAGATTGCCCTGCATTAAATGCAGAAAGACTCCGAGCCGCAGCTATGGCACTAGTGCATACAGACTCCGTTATGTATCCCGCAAATGATGGTGGCTACACCCTATTGGGCTTGAGGCAGCTGCATTCTCGCTTGTTTGAAGATATATGTTGGAGTACTGAAGTCGTTGCCCAGCAAACCCTGGAGCGATTACAGGAATGTGATATGCAGTGTCAGCAATTGGATGTGCTTGTAGATATTGATGACCCTGAGGATTTGCAGTTTTTACCTAGAACTCTTTCGAGGAGTCTGGCAGATTTTCGGGAAGCAGATTAAAAGCAATCGAGAGTAAGGGGTATTTCTAGCTTGAACCAGGAAGTGCTGGCTCTAGGAATATAACTTCCCGCGTGACCTGCCAGCGCCCATCTTCATACACCAAATCGATCGCCAGTTTTAACAGTTGCTCCTGGCCAGCCAAATTGTTTTTTCGCGAGAAGATCACTAAAGCACTGTTTTCATTTGCCACTATGTGGTGAATTTTTTTCCAGCCGTTGAGAGGTAGTTCACCCGCGTCACGCTTGGCTTTAAACATATTGATGAAGGCCGTTTTGTCTGCCACCGTGACCCGGTCCGAAGGATCTAGTATGAAGACCTCCATTTCCCGGTGGTAGACACTTTCCAGTTCGTCTTCTCTGCAGTACACCCCGGCCTGCACGAGGTAGTCAATAAACTGCTCGATCTCTCTTACCGTATCTGGATTATCCATCGCTCAGGCACTCCAACCGGGACCAGATGAATATAGATTAAGGTGGAGATATTTGGGGCTTTCTTCGGCCAGGTTAAGCGGGGATTAGAGAGCGGGGGCGGCGCTGGCTTCGGAATTCACTGCGCTGTTCTCAGCAAGGATCCCACCGTTTTCATCATTGGCTGCGGCCAGTCGTTGTTCCTCGATGCGGCTACTCCAGCTCAGCAGGGCTTGATAGTGGCGGATATTCTGTACATAAGTCACCGGCTCCCAGCCTCGGGCATAGCCGTGTTTGGTGGTCTTGTAATACTGGCGCTTGGCCAGAAGGGGCAGGTGTTCGCGCACATCGGGCCAAAGATCTGGATTGCCGCCCATTCGTTCTGTCAGTACCCGGGCATCCTCAAGGTGGCCATAGCCTACGTTGTAGGCAGCCAGTGCCATCCAGGTTCTGTCGGGCTCGCGAATGCGATCCGGCAGTTTGTTGCGGATTTGTACGATATAGCGGGCACCACCCTCAATGCTCTCTTCGGGGTTCAGGCGGTTTACACCGAGATCTTTTGCGGTGTTCAGAGTCAGCATCATCAGGCCGCGTACACCGGTGCGAGAGCGGGCACGCGGATTCCAATAGGATTCCTGGTAGCTGAGGGCCGCGAGTAAGTGCCAGTCGAGGTCATATTGGTCGGCAACCTTTTGCATGGTGCCGCGCCACTGGGGCAGGCGCTCGCGGCTGCGCTTGGCAAAGGCCTTGGCGCCGCCCACATTTAGGTCGCTGACGTGGCCAAAAAACTCTTCCCGCAACTGGGCAATCATGCCATTGGTATTGGCGCGCAACATAAAGCGGCGTGCACTGCGATAGAGGCTGTCGTCATCACTTTGTGGGAAGGCCCAGGAAACCGGCTGGAACTGGGTGAGGTTGAACGCAACCGCGGTGTTTGGGTAAAGGCCGCGATGAACTGCATAGGCGTTGGAATCGACAATTGCATAATTGTATTTTCCTTCCTGCACCATCTCTACCAATTCCATGGCGTCCACGTCGGAAACTTCCTCCCAATCCAACTCGGTATAGCGGGCGGAGAGTTTCTTCATTTCTTCTGCGTGAGCGCTACCCGCGATGACAGCGACCTTTTTTCCTTCGAGATCGCTAGTTTTGCGCGGCCGCTGTTCGCCAACTCGGTAGATAACCTGTTGGCGAATCTCAAAATAGGATGGGGTAAAGCGGACTTGTTCGCGACGCTCTGGAGTTACCGTGAGGCCGGCAGCCGCGAAGTGCGCACCACCCTCCGGGTCGCGCAGCTGATTGAACATTTCGTCCAAATCGTGCACGTCGCGAATTACCAATTTCACCCCCAGCTCCTCAGCAAATGCACGCAGCATGCCGTATTCAAAGCCCGTCGGGTTGCCGGAGGCGTCTTCGTAATAAGTGGTGGGGCCGTTTTGTGACAGGACAACCAATTCACCGGTGGCTTTGACACGCTCGAGCGTATTAGGTGCTTTACTGGCAACCAGCAGGGAGGCGCAGCAGGACAGGGCGATCCCTTTGCACACACGGCGGACGTAGCGCAGCATACGGCTTTTCATCATCATAGGCTGTCCCCTCTAGCTAGTCCGTTGGTTTATTTGCTGTTGTGCCTAAGGCCCTGTATGTCGATTTCGCTCTCAAATACGAGGGCAAAATTTGACGCAGTCCGCCAATTTTACATTATTTGACGACAATCTGCCCAGTTTGTCTTTTGAACACTGTGATCTGCGCGCTTGCAAAGCATTACAGACTTAGGTATGCGAACCTGGCTTTGATACAAAGTTGGTTTATTTACAGCCAAGCTTGCTGGTCTTTTGAACATTCAGGTTACTAATTAGTTCATGTGTACCCAAGTGTCGGGCGGGTGTGTTGGAGTGGCGATGCTTCAGGTACAATTGCGCCTCTCAAATTTCCGGGGCCTTGTGCGAAATCCCATTCGCGCAATCTTTCTCATTTAGACAAGAGGCTATCTCCCGCAATGTTAGTTCTGCGTGGTGCTCCTGCACTGTCGAAATTCCGCCATAAAAACCTGCTCAATCAACTGCGCGCGCTGCAACCGACCATCGACGATCTCTACGCTGAGTTCGTTCACTTTGCAGACAGCGACTCACTGGATAACCAGGAGATGGCCCTGCTGGAGCGACTGCTCCAATATGGCCCAACCGAGGAAAAGCACGAGCCGAAAGGCGAGTTGATCCTGGTAGTGCCGCGTCCGGGCACAATTTCTCCCTGGTCTTCCAAGGCTACTGACATTGCTCATAACACTGGCCTGAACAAAGTTCATCGCCTGGAGCGTGGCATCGCCTACTACGTTACCGGTGTCGAGTTAACTGAAGCTGAACGCCTTGTGCTGGCCTCCCGCTTACACGATCGTATGGTTGAAGCGGTATTCACCGATTTTGCTCAAGCTGAGCAATTATTTGTGGAAGAAGCGCCGCGCCCGTTGCGCGGTGTGGATATTCTCGAGGGCGGTCGCGAAGCTCTGGAAGATGCCAATGTCACCTTGGGCTTGGCCTTGGCTGAGGATGAGATTGATTACCTGCTCACCAGTTTCCAAGAGCTGGAGCGCAATCCCACAGATGTAGAGCTGATGATGTTTGCCCAGGCAAACTCCGAGCACTGCCGCCATAAGATCTTTAATGCCTCCTGGACCATCGACGGCGAAGAAATGCCGCACTCCCTGTTCGGCATGATTAAGAATACGTACCAGAAGGGTGGTGACAATGTGTTGTCCGCCTATGCGGATAATGCAGCCGTCGTTACTGGTAGCGAAGCGGGGCGTTTCTACCCGGATCCTGACAGCAAGGAATACGGTTTCAGCACTGAAGCCATTCATCTGCTGATGAAAGTGGAAACCCACAACCACCCAACCGCGATTGCTCCTTTCTCCGGTGCTGGTACCGGGGCCGGTGGTGAAATTCGTGATGAAGGTGCAGTTGGCCGTGGCTCCAAACCAAAAGTGGGCCTGACCGGTTTTACGGTTTCCAATTTGCGCATTCCCGGCTGGGAGCAGCCTTGGGAAGCCAACTACGGCAAGCCTGAGCGTATTGTTACCGCTCTGGATATTATGATCGAAGGCCCGATCGGTGGTGCAGCATTTAACAATGAGTTTGGCCGCCCGAATATCTGCGGTTACTTCCGTACCTTTGAAGAAAATTTCGATGGCGAGCGTCGTGGCTATCACAAGCCGATCATGTTGGCTGGTGGTTACGGCAATATCCGCGAAGAGCATGTAGAGAAGCCCGAGTTTTCCCCCGGTGCCAAGCTGGTAGTGCTGGGTGGCCCGGCCATGTTGATTGGCCTCGGTGGTGGTGCAGCCTCCAGTATGGCCAGCGGCTCCAGCTCTGAAGATCTGGATTTCGCTTCAGTACAGCGCCAAAACCCGGAAATCGAGCGTCGCTGCCAAGAGGTGATCGACCAGTGCTGGCAGCTGGGTGAGAGCAATCCCATTGCCTTTATCCACGATGTGGGTGCGGGCGGTTTGTCCAATGCTTTCCCCGAGTTGGTGAAAGATGGTGGTACTGGCGGTAATTTTGAACTGCGTAATGTGCCCTGTGATGAGCCGGGTATGAGCCCGCTGGAAATCTGGTGTAACGAATCCCAGGAACGCTATGTACTGGCAGTGATGCCGGAAGACCTGGAGCGCTTTGAGCAAATCTGTGAGCGTGAGCGCGCGCCTTACGCCGTTGTCGGTGAAGCTACCGAAGACAAGCACCTGCTGTTAAATGACAAGCAATTCGAATCCAAGCCTGTGGACCTGCCGATGTCGGTGTTGTTCGGCAAGCCGCCGCGCATGCACCGTGAAGCAGAAACTCGCCAGGTGGAAAGTAAGGCATTTTCCACAGCAGATATCGACCTGAATGAAGCGGCTGAGCGGGTGCTGCGCCTGCCCACAGTGGCTAGCAAGAGCTTCCTGATCACTATCGGTGACCGCACTGTAACCGGTCAGGTTTCCCGCGATCAGATGGTCGGTCCCTGGCAGGTGCCGGTGGCCGATTGCGCGGTAACTACCGTTGCCTATGACAGCTACGCCGGCGAAGCCATGTCTATGGGTGAGCGCACCCCGGTGGCATTGCTGGATGCACCGGCCTCGGGCCGTCTGGCAGTGGGTGAGGCAATTACCAATATCGCCTGTACCCCAGTGAAGCAACTGTCCGATATCAAACTCTCCGCCAACTGGATGTGTGCAGCGGGCCATCCGGGTGAAGAGGAAAAACTTTATCGAACCGTAGAAGCGGTGGGTATGGAGTTGTGTCCTGAATTGGGCATTACCATCCCGGTGGGCAAGGACTCCATGTCTATGCGCACTGCCTGGGAGGAAGAGGGTGAGCAGAAATCGGTTACTGCACCGCTGTCTCTGGTAATTTCTGCCTTTACTCCGGTAACTGATGTCCGCAAGACAGTGACACCGCAGCTGCGCACCGATAAAGGTGAGAGTGAGTTGCTGTTTATCGATCTGGGTGCCGGCAAAAATCGCTTGGGCGGTTCCTGTCTGGCGCAGGTCTACAACGAGCTGGGTGACAAGCCCGCAGACCTGGACGATGCCAAGAAGCTGAAAGGTTTCTTCGAGGTGGTACAGCAGGCTCTGAATGAAGACCTGATCATGGCCTACCACGACCGCGCTGACGGCGGTCTGTTTACAACCCTGGCGGAAATGGGCTTTGCCGGCCGCGTGGGTATGGATGTGGAAATCTACGAATTGGGTGAAGACCCGATTGCGGCGCTGTTCAGTGAAGAGCTGGGTGCGGTATTGCAGGTTCCCGCCTGTGAAGCGGATATGCTGGTACAGCGCTTTGCCGCTGTGGGTGTACCCACCCACAAGATCGGTTACCTGAACAATAACGAACACCTGTGCATCACCAATAACGGTGTTGAAATCTTCAAGCGCTCTCGTGCTGAATTGCAGCAGATCTGGTCGGAAACCAGCTACCGTATCCAGTCCCTGCGTGATAACGCCGAGTGTGCCGAGCAGGAATTCGCTGCAATTGCCAAGGAAGACCCGGGCCTGACAGTAAACCTCACTTTCGATATCAACGACGATATCAGCGCACCCTATATCGCTAAAGGTGTTCGCCCGAAAGTTGCTGTACTGCGAGAGCAGGGTGTGAATAGCCAAGTGGAAATGGCGCACTCTTTCCACCGCGCTGGCTTTAACGCTGTCGACGTACATATGAGTGACATCCTGTCTGGCCGTGTAGCGTTGGATGAGTTCAAAGGCTTGGTGGGCTGTGGTGGCTTCTCTTACGGCGACGTACTGGGTGCCGGTGAGGGGTGGGCTAAAACCATCCTCTTTAACGATCGTGCCCGCGATCAGTTTGAGGGCTTCTTCAATCGCAACGAAACCTTCGGCTTGGGGGTGTGTAACGGTTGCCAGATGTTCTCGGTGATCAAAGAGCTGATTCCAGGTGCTGATCACTGGCCGCGCTTTGTGCGCAACCTCTCTGAGCAGTATGAAGCGCGCTTCGCACTGGTAGGCATTGAAGACTCACCTTCCGTGTTGTTTAAAGGTATGGCGGGTACTTACATGCCGGTTGCCGTTGCTCACGGTGAGGGGCGCGTAGAGTTTGCTGACCAGCAGGCGCTGGAGAAGTGTGAAGCTTCCGGCACTATCGCGATGCGCTACCTGAATAACAAAGGGGAAATCACCCAAACTTATCCGGCCAACCCCAACGGCTCGGTAAATGGTATTACCTCCCTGAGTTCTGAAGATGGCCGCGTGACTATTATGATGCCGCATCCTGAGCGTGTTGCTCGAGCTGTCAGCAATAGCTGGCATCCAGATGAGTGGAAAGAAGATTCCGGCTGGATGCGCTTGTTCCGCAACGCGCGGGTGTTTGTCGACTAAGACAAGTCATTCCCTCGGTTTTTTGCCTGCCGAGGTACGCGTAAAGATTGTGGTGGCCGTTTCAGGTCACCACAATCTTTAGTAAAAATAGAAATATTTTTGTAATATTTTTCAGCCCTTTCATTTCTTGGCGTATTTTTTCCCTTCCTTAAAGTAGAAACTTCAGCTACTGCTATACTTAAACGATTATTCGAAATAACGTTTTTGCTATGGTGCAGTTATCTGTTGTATTTGCAGTTTACTTGCTCATTGCTCCATCCAATGTCTTGCTGGGATTAGGGTTCACATTTAATTCCGCTCGATTCTTTTCAAATTTCATCGTTTTTAACCTTTTCAGAAAAAAGCAGTTTCTGAGGGGGTATTCCTGCCTGGTAAAAGTGATTAAGGAGAAAACTATGGCGTACAGCGAAACTCTGGCTGAAAAAGTGCGCAAATTACTTCAGGGAAATGAAGGCCTCAGTGAAAAGCAGATGTTTGGAGGTCTCGCTTTTATGTTGAATGGCAATATGGCCTGTGGGGTTGTTGGAGAGGAGTTGATGGTCCGGGTTGGGCCTGATGAGTATCAAACTGCGTTGGCCGAACGCTATACCCGGCCTATGGATTACACCGGGCGCCCCTTAAAAGGCATGGTGTATGTGGAAGAAGATGCTGTCGCAGAGGATTTGGATAACTGGGTCAGTCGTGGAGCGGTATTTGCGGGCTCACTTCCTCCAAAATAATCGCTTATATTCACTGAACTTAGCAAATTAGTTTCTTTTTATTGCATGGTGAGTGATTAGCAGTCAGGAGTTGGCGTGAGTTCGCTGTTTTCTACGCGTTGACTTCTGTACGGCCTACACTCAGCGAAATAAATGTGACCCCGGTTCTATTCCCTCTTGGTCCTTGCTGATTTACCGCTCAGTAGTCTGAAAGGATATTGATTATGTATTTTCTCGAATTGAATAACGGTGTAGAGATACCTCAGCTCGGCATGGGAATGGCTGCGATTGGCAGCTGGCAGCAGGATGATGAGTATGTAACAGAAGTTATTTTGAAAGCCATGTCTGTGGGATATCGTCATTTTGACACAGGATCGGTCTATGGAAATGAGCGAGCTCTGGGAAGAGCGATCAAAGAATCCGGCTTAGCGAGGGAAGAGCTTTTTATTACCAGTAAAGTTTGGGATACGGAGCAGGGAACCAATAAAACTCACGATGCATTTGCCCGTAGCCTTGAGCGATTGCAGCTGGAATACCTGGACCTATATCTGATCCATTGGCCTATGCCGGCCTATACCCGGGAGACCTGGGGTGCAATGGAGGCGCTTTACCAGCAGAAAAAAGTGCGGGCCCTGGGAGTGTCAAACTTTCGTAAATCTGATATTGAACAACTGGCGACTTTCTCGGAAGTGCGCCCTGTTTGTAATCAAATTGAACTGCATCCCTATTTCACTCAGCAGCCTTTAGTAGATTATTGCCAGTTCCATAAAATTGCGATTTGCAGCTGGTCTCCTTTGGGGTCGGGATCTACATGGAGCGGTGTCGAGGCTCATGAAAAACCTCTCATAGATCCAGTAATTGTGGATATTGCGAAAAATCACGGGGTGACTTCGGGGCAGGTTATCCTTAAGTGGAATATCCAGCAGCATCGCATAGTTATTCCCAAGGCGGAAAGCCTGGATCACATTCGCAATAACTTCTTATTATCTGATTTTAATTTGAGCAATGCGGAGATCCAGGCAATTAATGGATTGAACTGCAATAAAAGGTTGGGCGGTGATCCCGACTATGTTAATCAGAAAAACATAATGGTCAAAGTGCCCGACTAAATTTTTTCCAGCAAAGCATAGGTCGCTATAGCACAGGCGGAAGTAACATTCATTGAGGAATTGATACCCTGCATAGGTATGTGTACCACAGCATCTGCCAGCTCCAGAAGTTCAGGGTTGACCCCATCTTTTTCAGAACCCAATACCAAACATATTTTATTCCCTTTGGAAACGGGGGTATCTTTGAGTTCGACGCTATTTGAGGCAATCTCCAGGCAAATTAATCGATAGCCCTTATTTTTTAAGGTTTGCGCGATATTGACTGCAGATGAGTGATATTCGTAGGGAACGTACTTTTCTGTAGACCGGGAAACTTTCCGAATTTTGGAATTAGGTGGAACCAGGCTTTCACCAGTTAAATAAATTTTCTCTACGCCGAGTGCATCTGCGATACGAAATAGGCCGCCGACATTGCTCGGTGTACCGATATCGGTGGCTAAATAGCATAATGGGTAAGTGTCTGTGCTGGGTTGATGACTACTGTGATCTGTCTGCATTTTTTGGTTTGTTACTATAGGAAGTGGGGAAGTTACCACTTCCCCAGGAAAGTACTGCGGTATTGATGGGGGAGTTAGTGGCTGCTCTCTGCGATTTCGAGAGCCTCCTCGGCGACTCTTTGCGCAGCAGCCTGGCGATTACGCATCTGCTCTACCAGAGAGGGCTCCCGGTTGGCCTTTTGATTCTGGATATGCACCGCTTGCCTGTATACCTTATCTGACACAATAAACTCTTCCGCTCGCTGGTTGATTTCGCTGTAGCGTGTATTCAGTTCTGAGATCTTCTTGGATAGATGTTCAAGATCCAGGATATCGTCGAAGTAAAGGGCGATCAGCCGCTCGCACTCCCTGGCGATTGCAAGGTACTCGTTGCCTACCTGCCGGTGTCCCTCATAGTTCTTTTTAAAATTGAAGAAAGTTTGCACACCGCCCAATAGCGCGGCCAGCAGGGCCAGCGCCGCACCACTCCACTTGGTCCAATCAGGCAGCTCCGCATTGATCAAGGAGAAGAAAAGCGAACCGAGGAATAAGTTGACGACAACGATGGGCACCCCGCAAAGCACATGCAAATTGCGCCCCTTCATAGAGGCTCGAAAGTGGCTGTGTTTGCACAGGTGAGCATTCCAGCGGAGCTTCTCCAGGACTTCCACGGTATTGGGTATAGTGCTCATGATTCCTTTCCGACCTCATTCTACTTCTAGCTATTGTGGGCGATAGTTTGACGGATGCCAGCGAGATGTACAAAAGTGATGGTTCAAAGGGCTACTTTTTCAGTCTTGATAGTCAGGTATGTCCATATTTTTGGGTGCGCGTAAGTGATTACATACCCTACTGCTCGCAATGCCTTCAGTTACATAGATTGCTATTTGATCACTGAACATCAGTTATTTAAGGGATTCAACGGTGTAACACCCAATTCCATGAGGGAATTTTACTTTAGGAATAAAAAGAGCTGCGCAAAAGGACCAGTTTCTTGTATTTTTATCGGCCATCTTGACCGAGGAGTTTATACCCCTCCCAAGATTCAAACTTATAAAAATTAAACCCTTGAGTAGTTGGGGGCACGTATGTCGATTGCGCGGCAGCGCTTTATAGTTTTGGGGCCTCTTTTTGCTGTGGCCTTCTATTTCTTTTTATCAGCGTTGGGAATGCAGTATCTACCGGCAGTAACTGCTGCAATTACCTTGTTAACCGTGATTTGGTGGATAACAGAGGCACTGCCAATCCCCGCAACGTCACTGGTGCCTTTTGTCCTCTTGCCTCTATTTGGAGTGGCGGATCATCGGGAGGTCGCAGCTTCCTTGGGAAGTCATGTCATTCTGTTGTTGATGGGGGCCTTTATTTTATCCAAGGCCCTAGAGAAAAGTGGGGCTCACGAGCGCCTTGCCCTGTACATGTTGCGTCTTGTGGGGGTCTCCAGCGGCCGCAGGCTGGTGCTCGGATTTATGTTGGCGGCAGGCTTCTTGAGTATGTGGATTTCCAATACTGCTACCACATTGATGATGCTGCCTATAGCCCTGGCGATTCTCAGTAAGATCGACAACGAGCGCTTAAGTATTGCCCTGATCCTGGGTATTGCCTATGCCGCAAGCCTGGGTGGGGTAGGTACTCCTCTGGGCACGCCACCCAATGTTATTTTTATGGGAATATACGAGGAAGTAACCGGACGAGAGTTTAGCTTCCTGGGCTGGATGAAAATAGGAGTCCCAGTTGCTTTGGTGACGCTGCCTATAATGGCCCTCTGGCTGACCCGTCATGTGCATCTGAAAAATGATATTGAGCCCCCTCAAGTGGGAGAGTGGAGGCAAGAGGAAAAGCGAACCTTAATGGTTTTCGGTGTGGCGATTCTCCTATGGGTTACTCGCAATGCACCGTTTGGTGGTTGGAGTGAATTGATAGGTATTGATGCTGCCGGTGATGGAACCGTGGCTCTAGCAGCCGTAGTCGCTATGTTTCTAGTGCCTAACGGTAAGGGAGGGCGGCTGCTCGATTGGCAGACGGCAGAGACGATCCCCTGGGGAATGCTATTACTGTTTGCCGGTGGTATAGCGCTAGCAAAAGGTTTCTCCAGTTCCGGACTGAGCGATATGCTCGGCAACGGTCTTTCTTTCCTGACGGCGATGCCACTGTGGTTGTTGTTGGTAATTCTATGCCTTAGTGTGACCTTCTTGACAGAGATAACCAGCAATACAGCTACGGCAACTCTACTTATGCCAATTTTAGCTGTAGCCGCCACTTCAGCGGGTTTTGAGCCCATGGTGCTGATGATACCTGCGGCGATGAGTGCCAGTTGCGCATTCATGCTGCCTGTAGCTACAGCGCCTAATGCGATTGCGTATGGAACCGGTAAAGTACGTATACAGGATATGGTTCGAGAGGGCGCGATACTTAGTGTGACGGCATCGCTGATAATAGCGGGGATGAGCTGGTTGATCCTGGCTGGTTAGTGTTTGTCTATATCATAGCCAGCGTGAGATGTGCATAAGCAGGCGAATGGATAAAAGAAAAATAGATAGGGGAGATAGAGTTCGATGAATAAAACCACAGCAACACTGTTGCTCACCCTTGGTTTAGTAGGGTGTGGCGAGACAGAAAATAACCAAGTAGCAGAGAACAAAACCTTTTTTAGCGAACAGGCTTCCGCTCCTGTAGCCAAGAAGGTGCCCCATAAAATGGTTATGCATGGCCATGAGCGCATCGATAATTACTACTGGATGCGCGACGATGAACGTAAGGCGCCAGATGTTATTGCTCATCTGGAAGCAGAAAATGCTTATACCGATTCGGTAATGCACCACACCAAAGAGTTACAGGAATTACTCTTTGAGGAAATGACTGGCCGTCTGGAGAAAGATAAATCAACGGTCCCCGTTTATTATAATGGTTATTGGTATTACAGCCGCTATCTTCCCGAGAAAGAATACGCGATCCACGCGCGACGTAAAGGGACCCAGGAAGCACCTGAAGAGGTTTTGCTGGATGTGAATATGCTGGCTGAAGACCACGGCTACTTTAGTGTAGGGCGCCTGGCGGTTTCTCCCAGTAATCAATTGGTAGCATATCCTGAAGATAGTGTTGGGCGCCGTGTTTACACGATTCGCTTCAAGGACTTAAAGACCGGTGAGATGCTGCCAGATAAATTGGAGAATGCTTCACCAGTTGCCGTTTGGGCAAACGATAACCAAACTGTCTTCTATATCAATAAAGACCATCAAACTCTGCTCGGCTATCAGGTAATGCGCCATAAGTTGGGCACGCCGCAGAGTGAAGATGTTGTTGTTTACGAAGAGATGGATAAGGCTTTTTATACGTGGATTTCCAAATCCCGGGATGGGGAGCTGATACGCATTCACCACAGCTCTACAACTAGCAGTGGCCAGTCAATCCTGGACGCAAACACCCCTCTCGCGGATTTTGCTCCCTTATACCCCCGGGAAGAGGATCATGAGTATTCAGCGCTAAAGTTAGGGAATGATTTTTATATCATGACTAACTGGCAAGCTGAAAACTTCCGACTTATGAAGGTTGCCATCGAGGATGCAGCAGATAAGTCTAATTGGCAGGAAGTCATACCTCATAGTAGTGAGGTTTTGTTGGAAGATTTCACTTTATTTGATCATCATCTGGCAGTAATAGAACGAAAAGCGGGGCAAACGGGTCTCCGAATTATCAATTTAGAGAATAATAAAGACTTTCAAGTCGGGTTTAATGATCCAGTATATAGGCTGGGCTTGAGTTCAAATCCAAACTTGGACTCAGAGAGTGTTCGAGTATCTTATTCGAGTTTAACGACACCAAATAGTGTCTATGAAGCCAAGCTAGATAGTGGCGATTTGGAATTGCTTAAACAAGACAAGGTTCTGGGTGGTTTTGACCCAGAGCACTATCAGAGCGAAGGAATCCTGGTAGCTGCACGCGATGGTGTTAAGGTGCCAGTATCTTTGGTTTATCGTAAAGATAAATTTAAGAAAGATGGCTCTAATCCATTACTGCAATATGCCTATGGCTCATACGGTAGTACCGTTGACCCCTGGTTCCGCTCTTCAGTAGTGTCTTTGCTTGATCGTGGTTTTGTATTTGCTATTGCCCATATTCGTGGCGGCCAAAAGTTGGGGCGTGCCTGGTACGAAGATGGAAAGATGTTCAATAAAAAGAATACTTTCACTGATTTTGTCGACGTTACCAAGGCGTTGGGGAAATTAAAATATGGCGCCTCTGATAAGATCTTTGCTTCAGGCGGCAGTGCTGGCGGGCTGTTGATGGGCGCGGTAGTCAATATGGAACCGGGTTTGTACCGGGGTGTTACTGCTGCGGTGCCATTTGTTGATGTAGTTACTACCATGCTGGATGAGTCAATTCCCCTGACCGTCAATGAATATGATGAGTGGGGCAACCCAAATAACAAGGATAGCTATGAATATATGCTTTCCTATTCTCCCTATGACCAGGTTAAAGCTCAGGATTACCCCAATATGTTGGTAACCACTGGGCTACATGATTCCCAGGTGCAATACTTTGAGCCAATGAAATGGGTGGCAAAGTTACGCGAGTTGAAGACTGATGAAAATCAGTTGCTATTCAATACCAATATGGAAGCAGGTCACGGTGGCTCTTCGGGTCGTTTCCGTCGCTATAAGGAGACCGCTTTACAGTATGCATTTTACCTCGATTTGCTTGGGTACAAAAATGTAGAGACTGATAAGAAGGTTAAGTAATAAATAGGTTATGCTTATTTTAGAGATATAGGTCTGATTATGGGTGGCTAATTATTCTTTATACCTCTGCTTAAGTATCATGTAAATAAAGGGGAGCTAGCTCCCCTTTATTTGTTGGGGAAATTGAAGTGTCCTTTTCTTTTTCAGCCTCCTGAAATATTAACTTCTAGAGCCAGCTGGCTTTTCGTGTTGTTTGGGCAGGATAAACACGCACCACCTTTTTAGTATTCCGCTAAAACTCCAAATGCTTTGAATTTCTATTTATAGGCGTAGAATGGAGATAGATTTACTGGAAGGTCTGAATTATGCGTGAGTTCTCCGCCATTGAGGCACCTGTGATTGATCGATTTGGAGGGTTAGACGGACTTCAGTCGAAGCTGGTTAAGCCAAAGCCTGCGCAGCTCTTGAGAGAGATACATGATAGTCAGTGGTTGTCATCGGCATCCCGGGCTGTTTTTCAAGCCGGTTTTAGTTGGAAGGTTGTTGAAAAAAAGTGGCCGGATATAGAGAGGATCTTTTATGGCTTTGATGTTTCATTCTGTCGTTACTTACCGGAAGAGGCGTTAGATGACCTAATGCGGCAGGAAGGTATGATCAAGCACTGGACTAAAACTCGCTCCATTCAGAGAAATGCAGACTTCTTTTGGCATTTATCTAATGAGCATGGAAGTTTGGGAGCGTATTTCTCTAGCTGGAATACAGACAACTATATTGAGAATCTTCTGTACTTGCGTAAAGGTGGTGATCGACTCGGCGGTAAGACTGCCCAAGTATTTCTAAGACGAATGGGAGTTGATACTTTGGTTTTTGCAAGTGATACCATTCGAGCCCTAATTCGAGAAGGGGTTGTCGACAAGTCTCCCTCCTCCAAGAAAGACTGGGCTGCACTAAAAGCAGCCATTGAAACTTGGCAGTCCCAGTCAAATCGTAGTTTGAATGAGATTAGCCAGATATTATCACTTTCGGTAGGTTAAACAGCTGGGGTATTTAGTTGGTAGAAGTATCTATTTCACTCCTACCAACCTGAATGCTTGATCGAAAGTTAATCGGTTGTAGCTGACGGCACAACCTGAAAATCCACGGACAACGAAGCCTCATACTGAACTTCGTCGAAGGAACTAACCTCTGTTTCTATATATGCTTCTGAAAAGCTATCTTCAAATTTACTTTTTCGAGTTCTGGAAGCAGTAACGATAACCTCTTCTATTGCTCCAGCTCCCGCTGTCCCATGATAGTCGATATTATTTGTACGGACATTAACTGGTGTTAACTGAATGCTCAGGGTTCTCTCATAGTCAGCTTTTTGTTCCATGATTTTGGCTAGTGCCTTAGATCGGACCTTTTTTGTATATTCAGATACTTCTGAATGCTCAAAAGAAGTACTCACTATTTCTATTTCTTTATTTTCATCGGTTAGCCTTGCGATAGACTGTAAATGTCCCTCCTTGTTAATAGTTATTGCAACCCTGTTAATAACTTTATAGCTGGAAGGATTTCTGCCTAGCCAACCAAATTGTGGGGAAGATGAAAATTTTGAATTTTTAATCTTAGCTCGGTCTATGCCAGCCTTTATTAAGCTCTCGGTTAATTGTTCACGCAAAGAACTATTGCTGGCAATGGCGTCTGATAGGAGAGGCTCTTCAGTGGTGACAATAATATTGACTATAGCTTGGTCTGAATAAGCCGTTTCTTTTGCACTGCCGTGGAGAGTCAAAACTCTTGATATTGGGTAAATTAGGTCGCGTAAGTCCTGGGGGGAGCCTTTAATCTCTGGGGTTGCCATTGAAAGGCTGGGAATGATTAGCGAAGCTAAAAGAGCAAGTCTTTTCATATTGACACTTCCAAACTGTGAATAAATGACAATCTATCAGGAAACTGGCTTATTGCCGATCAATGGCACTATATCGACTTTCCTAGTTTCCTTCCAATAGTTGCAGCTGAAACAGTTCGTTGTAGCTGTATATTCGCAAAGTATCGCCCAATTACCATTCATGATACGACTATTACTACTTTGGTATTTTAGTACCGTTTATCGCTGCAAAATTACCACTTATCGGTCTCAGCCAGGTTCTAAAACCAGTTCACAGACAATCGATTGCATCACTTTAAAGTGCGCACTTGGTCATCAATTGAGGATAAAAATTCAATGGATGACAGCAAGCAATAACAAATTATCTTAGTGACATACGAGTTGGGCAGAGCTGATGGGTTTACTGGTAAATAAGAAGTTAATAGCGCTTTCTTTGACGGCATTGCTGGCCGCGTGTGGAGGTGGTGGAGGGAGCTCCTCTTCGGATTCGGATAACCCCTCTTCAGATAGTAGCGGTAGTGGTAATAATAGTGGCGGTAGCGGTAGCGGTAGCGATCAGGGTTCGTCCGGCAGCGATGATAATCCGATCTCGGATAATGTGGGCACTACAGTTGTAGTGGGGGACGTAGAGCATACAGATTTAGGCTTCGCCTCTTTGACTGCCATTGACGTAACGTTGCCAGAAGGTATGAACAATGCTCGTGAGGTTTACCAAATGGCGCACTATATAGCGCGCACTGACGGGGAGCAGGATGAAGAGGATATTGATATCCCGATTCGTAGTTATACTGCGACCTGTGCAACAGATACTGATACTCCGAGAATGTTTGTTTCCACTACTTTGTCAGAGGGGGACACTGCTGCGGATACAACTCACGGTTCTATTTATGAGCTGCAGTATGATCCGGATACTTCCAGTTTTGAGCCAACAGGTAATGCAACGCTGTTAAATCAGTGTTATGAATCCCACGGTGTGGCTGTAAGCTCTGATTGCTCCACAGTAGCAGTTCTATGCAATACAGATTATCAAGCCAATGAGCGTTATGAGGTTGAAGCTGACCTTGTTGAGCAATACGGTTCAACGTGGATGAAAATGGAAGATAACATTGACACCATTGAATCCCGTATTGCGAATGAAATTGGTCTTCTGGTTGCGACCAATCACGGTAAATATATCGACTTCTTTACTGAACACCCTACGCTGACGTTTGACGATTTCCTTGCCGGTTTGGAGGCAAACTTCCCGGATACTGATTTTGGGGATTCGCCATCCTTTACCACTATTAAAGGGTCCGATATGCAAGAGGAGATGGAGTATATTATTTCCAGTCTTTCCTCTGGCGACTATGACGATTTACTGCAGCACATTCGAGATGCCAGTTACAGCTATAACGAGCAAATTTGGCTGCTAGAGTGGGAAAATCAGCCTTTAAGTGAAGTTCCTGATGCTTACGTAGTAAATAAAATGCACGGTGGAACTCATCTTGGCGCACAAGAGCTGATTTATGTTGAGGATGACAGCCAGGGTCGTAGTAGCTATGGTTTCTCAGTTTCTGCACGGGTATTTGATGGAAATGGGAGTTCTCACTATTCGGCAGGCTTAACGGTTATTGACCGTAATAATTGGTCCCTGGATATGAGCAGCTCAGATAATCGCGGTTGGTATTGGGCCTGCGGCGATGGTCATGTAGTAAACATTCGCTCATTCTATAATCCAGACAATGAGATGTTTGGTGCAATTTGTACCAGTGATTGGAACGACTGGATAGGTAGCACTCATGGGCAACTCGGAACCATTGCAGTGAAAATGGAAACTTCCAGTTCGTCTACAGAAGGGCGCTTTAATCACTTCGTACCATCAACGTCTGCGATGGTATCAAATGGTGGCGGTCATACTGTTGTACCAGTGGATGCCAATACGAACCTTTCTTTGATTGTCTCGCCTAAATATATTGAAGATGCGGATATGGATCGCTTTCTTCAGGACGAAGTCGGTATTGATCCATCTGGGGAAGGCCCGTTTGATGATGGTTGTGCAGATTACGACACCACAAACTGTTTCCTGTCCTACATGAGTTATAACTATTGGGAAGATGACGATAGTTTCTCCACAATAACAAGGCAGGGACTTTATTCCGGTGATGCATTAGACTCCAGCTCTTTAACCCGTATTGGTATCGCCAAAGTCAGCTCTACCGGTAGTATGGAAGGCCAGGGTTTTAATTGGTTGGTTGAGGATGATGATTGCCAAATTAGTGATCCACAACTTATTGATTTAAAAAATGGACGTTACTTATTTGGGTATGCAAAGTTCCAGTGTATTTCTGATAACCTGGCCTATAACCGTATTTATGCCGACAGCGGCTCTAAAAGATTATTAGTGCCAAAAGCCTATTATGTAATGGAAGTCGATGCAGATCTAAACGTACTTGAAGGGCCAATCGAGTTACCTAATTATGGATGGGGTGGTTTGGATGAGCCTATGTACTTAGGTGATGGAAAAGTAGCTTGGACTTATATTAAAAACCCCACCTACGATAACTATGTGAGCGGTCAGCAAAATGTTTGGCAGGCGATGATTTACCACTCAAATAGCGTTAATTAATTTTTTCTCCTGAACTGTTGTAATGATACTGGGAGATAAATTTGGTAAGGGGGCTCCCCCTTACCGCTCTCCTGCTTTTTTTAATGGAATTCGTCCTGATTTCTGAAATGTGGCCGCTTATATGGGGAATGAAGAACTTACTTTTTTGCTATCAAAAAAATTGATTCCTTACTAGGTTGCCACTCCTGATCAATAAGAAAACCAACTCGTGTAAGCTTGTCTAAAAGCTCCTGTCTGTCAATTTTGTGGACATAAGGGGCCAGGTTTATGCGTTGCATCACTGGGATCAGGAATCGCCAATTGCTTTTTTTAATTAATGCAGTACTTGATACAAATATGCCCCCCGGTTTTAATAAATTGTAAACCCGCGCGATAGCACCATCTATATCCTCCAGAAGATGTAATATATTTAGCCCTAAGATGGCGTTAAAACTATCTGGTTCGAATTTTAGTGAACCTAAGGTGCCTTGTTGAAAACTTATATTTTTAATAGCGGCACTTTTTACTTTTTGCTTGGCAATATCCAGCATCTTCTCGGAAATATCAGTGGCAGTTATACTTTTTACATAGGATGAGTGATGAATGGCGGTGCTACCGGTGCCGCATCCGAATTCCAATACAGACCAGTCTGCCTGAAAATATTCTTGTGTTATAGCCAGTTTTCTCTTGTAACTTTTTAAGTCTTTTATAGGGCTTTTGGCATAGCGCGCTGCAGTTTTATCCCAAAACCTTTTTGGCTCTATCATTTTTCCCTTCCTATCGTAGATGTTCAATGAGTATGCATTCGATCGGTGGATAACCTACTACTAGATGATTATCTTTTGATTTTAAGTGTATGTAGTATATTTCCCGAGTAGTTAGTCTCTAAAAATTATCTCCGTAGAGGTGCTCATATATTTATACCTTGTAATTCTTGCTGCATGTTTTAATTTAGTGCCACAATTTTTTATGGAAAGGGTGCATAACGTGTCATAGGTATATCGATAGAAAAGGGGCTACGATACTTGTGTACTACGATAGGGGTTGATTAAAATTTAAACGATTTCAACCTTTTCTTTACGTAAGTTATTTCTTCGAAAAGATAGCTTGCTCCAAAAGTTTTTTGGAAGTGCTCACTCACCTTTAGCTTCATTAATACTGTGACCTAGAGCGAAGTCACGGTTCTGAGTTTTTGCGAACTTTGTCACATTCAGCTAGGCCTCCTTCTCTTTATGACTATAAGGTCATACTGCTTGTCGCCCTAAGATTCTGTTTGGCGCTATTAGTCATATTCTTGGCACTTATTAACCGGATACCTTTCGCAAGCCATAAAACAGTCTCGGCAATATAAAAAGACAATTTAAAAAATTGGGACCAAGCCCGAGCAAAAATAAAAGGACATCACAATGACACTTTATCAACGATTGGGTGCGAGCTTCTCCTTACTATTAGCGGGGCTTTTGGGATCAGCCTCTGCAAGTGCGGATAACTGCTACATCCTGGTTCATGGCCATGGTACTGAGGGCCATATCAAGCAGCGTACTAACTCCCAGGGTAATCTTGAGCAGCCGGCTTTAGATTATTGGAGTGAGGCCTACTTCGATGAATACGCGGGTAGTGACTTTATTGAACAGTTGCGTGTAAATGGCGGCAATTACGGTGTGGTTGGTTACAACTCCACCGATGAGGGCGAGATGCCCTACTGGCATGACGGCACAGCAGGTGAAATCGCTCGGCAGATAATCGCTATTCGCAATGGCGAAGGCGATGATTATGAGCATGAAAACCAGTGTGCTGCCGATGATACTTTCTACGTGATTGCCCACAGTCAGGGCGCTACCCAGATGATGTACCTCGCAGGCAATGCCGTACCGGGGTCCCCTTACTATAACCGTGCTTACAACCAGCTGGATTCCAATACTGTGACCGAAACCTCGAAGGTTTGTACTGGCTCCTGGTTCTGGAAAAGCTGTAAGACGAAAACCGAAACCGTTAATGTCGCAGGCCTGAATGATAGCTACGCAGTTGAAGTGGACTTTGATACTGCCATTAGCGGTATCGCGGCAATCTTTACTACTGGTGGTGCAATCACCGGTACTGAGGGGGTCGATCGACTGTGTAACGGTAGCTGGATCGAAGATTTGATCAACGATTGGTTTATAGGTCGCGAGTGCGCAGCAGTACGTTACCTGCAGACTAATGATGTCTATGCTGTACGCAACTATGTCGGCACCAACCTGGCTGCACCGGTTTATACCATTGGAGGCTACGCCGGTTTCCCAGGTATTGAGAGTGCTAGCTCTTTGCTGTTGGGCGGTGAGGACGATGGTTACATCAATCTGGCTTCCCAGATGAACTGCTCTGGTTCTGCTAAGCGCAACTTGTGGTCAAATCTGAAGGAATACAAGACCTTCCTGGGCATCGCTTACGGTAGTGCTATCTTCTCCTGCGATAATGACAACAAAGGGACAGCGCGTTCCTATAACCTGGCGAGCATTTATACCGACCATGATGCTCAGCGTAATGGCGGTATCATGGCCCCAGACTACACCGGTATCCCCGATGGCCTGAACTGTGGTGCCGGTAAAAATACGGCTGGTCGTATTGCTGCCTGTACAGAGTAATAGGCTCATCGTTTTAAAAAAGCCCGCTTTTAAGCGGGCTTTTTAGTTTGCGGGAATCACATATTTACTTCTATTAATTTTTAGCTCTAGTGATCCTCTACCACTTGCAAATTGTTCTCTGCTTTCACACGAGATATTTCGATCTCTTCCGCAAAAATCTCATGGATGCCGAAACGGTAACTGTCAGTACTATTTGCCGCATGGGTACCGCCTGGAATCGTTGTAAATGCAATGCGCCAGGGAGTGTTCTCTTGTTCTTTCCAGTGCTGATGCCAGGAGAGTGCATCTTTGCGCAGGTTTGGCATGTCTTTGGAGCCACTGGTTACTACCAGAGTCAGATCCTCTCTTGTCGCTTGTACAGGTTCCCTGTAGAAAAATTCCTGTTGTGGTAAGAAGGTGGCATTGCTGGCTATCAATCCTTTAAACAAGTCGGGCTTAGAAAATGCCGTGTAAAGCACAAAATATCCCCCTCGACTTTGACCGAAGAGAACTCGCTGCTGAGGGTCTACCGCGTAGCGGCTTTCAACTGCTGGTAAGAGCTCCTGCTCTAGAAAGTTGAGAAACTGAGGTGCACCGCCATACTTAAGTGTGTCACTGTCACTGTCATTGTCACCGGGTAGTGAAAAGTCAAAACTGCGATGATTGATCTCGGGTTTAAATGAGCCGTAAGCAATACCAACGATAATCGACTCGGGGGCGTAATCATCGTAATGCATAAACAAGTGATTAGTAGCCAAAATTGGGAACAGGGAATCCCCATCAAGGAGATAGATGACCGGGTAAGTTGTATCCTCGTTTGGATTATAGCCCTCAGGCAGGCGAGTATAGATATGGTAGGGGCGCCCAATAATCGCTGAATCCAGCTTAAAGTAGTCCCCTTTCAGGGCAGGCAAAAACTCAAGAGGCTGGGAATGACTTTCAGGAGAAGAGTTACTTTGGTGGTTAGCAGGGCAGCCACTTAGCAGTCCGGCTGCTAATAGCGTTGATAGAAAACGAATAAGGGGCTTTTTCATCGAGTCTCCTATACTAACGGTGGGATTCATTGGTTGACTAAGTCTCTTCTTATATTCTCAAGTGGGGTGCTAATGAGCAATATAAAGCTTGCTGCTGGTATCGATTTTCCTGCAATAGAAGTAAAGCGACTTGGTGGAGGTGAGTTGGTACTGGGGAAGCCCGAAGGTAGTTTCCTTTGGCAGATGGTAGTCGTTTACCGAGGTAAGCACTGCCCGCTTTGTACCAAGTATTTACGTGTATTGAGTGTGCTACTACCCCGCTATCACGCGGAAGGTATTGATGTGGTCGCTGTCTCTGCCGATACAGAGGAAAAAGCTTCTCTGCATATGGAAACAATCCAGCCGGGATTTACTATCGGTTACGGTTTATCAATACCCCAAATGCAGCAGCTTGGGCTCTATATTTCAAAACCCCGCTCCCCTGAAGAAACAGATAGGCCCTTTGCTGAACCGGGTGTTTTTGTCATCAACGAATCTGGAAGGCTGCAAATAGTCGACATTTCCAATGCACCTTTTGCGAGGCCTGACTTGCAAACACTATTGGTGGGTATCGAGTTTATCCGAAATCCTGATAACCATTACCCAATTAGGGGAAGATATTAAGATTTTTTAAATACCCTGCTAATTCAGGGAGCTATATTTTGGATTAAAAGTTTGTAATAAAGTTAGAGGTCTGGAATTTAAGGGGTAGGGTAGTGACGAACGCTTTTCTCTCTGAGGTGAATAACTTCAAGCTTAATCCAATTGATAATAGTAAAGTCGTATTAATTGATGGCCCCAACCAAAGAGCTATACCCGTTTATGGTAGAGAGATTGTTGCTCAATACCAATTTCTCGATAAAGTGTTAGTTATCTTACATGATTGGTGGTCTCTGGATCAGGGAGTTAATATCTACCTACTCTCTAGAGGAAGAGTTTTGGATTTTGCTTTGAGTTCGGATATCGACTTATGGGGAGATTTAGATGACGTGAAAGTTATCCAACCGGATACTATTTGCTTTTCTTTTCCGAATGCTTTGCACTGGTGACTGCGCTGCTATAAGCGGGCAAGGCCGGCTTTATATCTTTCTCTTCCTTATAGTTTTTGGTGGCGTCGAAACTTATTTCATTCCTGGTTTTCATTGCAACGCCTCAAGTGAATAGTATATATAAATATCAGGCGGCGAATCTGTAATTGTATATTACCCAAGTAAGATAGCAGGTGTTCACCCTGTTATCTCACTTTTATTCAATAGAGCTGAACTTTCTTTGTCGGATTTTTGAAGCGATAGCTTCAACGTGAATAGCTTATTTAGAAATTGTTCAGCTCTTCCCGTAGATCGATCTCTAGTTCCTCTGAGCTAGTAATCCATACGCTTTTATCCGGCGCAGGAAACACACCTATTTCAATGCCGTCACCTTTTAAGCCAGAAAGCCACTTCTTTAAAAACTGTGGTAAAGGAATGCTTTTAGGGGTGAGACCCGCTTCATTTTCAGCATAGGCTTGTGCAAATTCAGCGCTTGGCCATACTGGCAGATATTCAAAGCCACCGTCTTCATCGGTGTGTATTTTAAGAAAGCAATTTTGGCTATCGATCAGTATCCAGATCTCCCGCTCTTCTCCGGCTATGCTCAGAAAATACTCGTAGCGATCTTCGCAGCTCAAGGTGGCAATGTCATTCAAATCAAGGGTACTCATAGAGAATTCACAATCATAAATTTAAGACGGGCGGCTACAACAGGCAACGCCTTCTTGGGGGGCGAGTGTAGCTAATGTGAGTTATTATGCGCCAATTCTGAATCTTGTCCAAACTGTTTAACCTATTGATAGGCGTCAATGGTGATCTATAAGGGCTTTAGTGGAACATAAGTCTAGTTTGAGGGAAGTAGCAAGAATAGGGGCTCATTATATGCTGTACTCCCAAAGTCACTATCTAAAACGATGATTGCTATTGTTATCTGACTGTACATATCTCAAAAACAATCCTCTCGATGTTGCATAAGGATCTCGTGAGCATATCTTATTTGGCTTTTCCCCCTGTTTATTTAGGTTCTCCCCCTGTTTACAACTTTTCTCTAGAACACTTTCCTTCTACCCCCTAACTTTGAGGTTCTATTTGGGTGAGGTGGTCAACATGGAAAATCAAAGGCAAGTATCAAGTCATCAAAGCAAAATTAATGTACTACTAGCATTGAGCGTAATTTTTTTTGGCGGCTTAACGGGGCTTAAGAGAGACACCGTTGAGTTTGAAGAAATTTTTGTCGAGCGAATCAATATTGTAGAAAAGAACGGCATGAATCGTATGGTTCTAGCTAACTCAGATAAGGCGCCAGGGGTCGAAAGGTATGGGCGAGAGGTATTTCGATCAGAGTCGTCTAGGCCTGGGATGATTTTTTACAATGATGAAGGGACTGAAAATGGGGGATTTATATTTCGAGGAAGTCAGGACGATGGTATAACTAACCATGGGTTACACCTATCTTTTGATAGATATAATCAAGATCAAACTCTAATGGTGCAACACATTGAAAGTTCTGATTATATGGTCACGGGCCTTACAGTAATGGACCGTCCTGATCAGGATATGGATTTTGATCTGTCTAAGGAGTTTAGTGAGGCTAAAAGGCTTGGCGATAAAGAGCGAATAGAACGGCTAGCAAAACTGTATAAAGAAGAAAAGCTTGGTGGGACTAGAAGGGCTTTTTACGGTACCTTAAATGGGGATTCGAAGCTTCAGCTAAATGATATTGATGGAAACAAACGTATTCAGCTAATGGTTACCAAAGATGGTGAGGCAAAATTAGAGTTTCTCGATATCAATGGTCAGGTTATTATGCGCCTTCCGCAATAAATAAAGTATAAAGATGAGCAAGGCAGCCATTATTTTTTTGACGACATGTTTCTCAATTTTGGTTGTCTTGTACTCTGCTACAATAAAAGCTACTCCGGGAAGTGCCGTTGTTATACATTATGATGCACCAATTTGGATTGTATTACAGTGCTTTCTCTCTCAATGGTTGTCGCTGAAAGTATATGGCACGTTAATGCCAAGTAAAAAAGAGGAAAATATATCTATCCAATCCTTCCTTGCAGTTTTTGTAATTAGCGGCTTTATCTACTTTTTCCTAGCAATATTTCTTACTTTGTCTTTGGAGCTGTTCTTTGGTATCCAGGAGATAGATAGACGACATGTGTCCTTACTTGCATTGAGTTTGATTTTTTTACATGTTTTAAACTGTGGTGCAGTTATTTCCTTCAGACTAATTAAAGGAGTTAATGAGCAGCGTCTAGATTTGGAGAGGGTACAAAAGTTACTTTTGGAGAAGCAGCTTGAAGCTATGCAGCAGAAGCTGGATCCCCATTTCTTATTTAATAATCTAAATGTTCTGTCGGCACTTATAGGTTCCAATCCTGAGGTGGCTGATGAGTTTCTAGATAAGTTTACAAATATCTATCGCTATGTCTTAGAATGTCAAGATTTTAAAACGATAAGTCTTGAACGTGAAATTAATTTTGCAATGGATTACATGTCATTGGTGGAGCAAAGGTTTTCTCATGCGTACAAATTAGATGTTGAATGTAGAAGAAATACTTTATATCAACATGTAACTTTACCTTGCTCTCTTCAGTTGGCGTTGGAAAATGTAATCAAACATAACCAGGGGGATAGGGAGAATCCTTTGTGGATTAAAGTAATAGTGACTGATCACTGGCTTGAGGTGAGAAATAAAATAAGGCCAAAAGTTACAACGGTTCCTTCAGGAAAATTAGGGCTAATAAACCTGAGGAAAAGATCGGAGATGATCCTAGGTAGGTCAATAGAAGTCATGCAAGAGGATGGTGAATTCATGCTGCGCCTTCCACTAACCTGTAACTAATGTAATCATTCGATGAATATTCTATTGATTGAGGATGAGCCGTTAACGGCCGAGAAGCTAAAGAACTATATACTGAAGTATAACTCTCAAGCCAAAATTTTGGGTCCGTTGGATAAAGTTGAAAAGGTTAGGCGATTTTTCCTGGAGAAAATCGAGTTAGATCTCATATTCTCAGATATAGAGCTGCTCGATGGGCCGGTGTTTCACGTGTTGAATGAGATTGATTTACCTTGCCCAATTATATATACCACCGCCCATGACTCCTATTGGATGAATGCTTTTCAAAATATGGGAATTGAATATTTGCTTAAGCCATATTCTTACAAGCGTTTTACCGGTGCTATGCTGTCTTTCGAGCAGTTAAAGAGTAGTTTTTCGAATAAAACTTATGCGAAGGAAGAACCGGCTGGCGGCGCTGGATTTAGATATAGATTTCTATTGAGAAAGGGAGGAGGTGTAGAGGTTTTATGGGTAGAAGATATTATTTGCCTAAGAGCTGGGGAAGGAATTATTGTTGCTCACGATAAAAAAGGGATGACTCACTCGTTAGTGCAACAGTCGGTGACGGATCTTGAGTCCCAGCTGAACCCTCAAAAATTTATTCGAATCAATCGTAGCGATATTGTCAATATCCAGTATGTGCAGCGCTTTGAGGCTTATGGTAAAGACACTCTCGCCATTCATCTCTCTGGTTTGAACGAACCTCTCATAACTAGTAAAACAAGAAGTTCTGCTTTTCGGCGCTGGCTTGATAGTTAAAGTTAGGCAGTAGTATTTGTGGGGTGAGTACTAAGGAGGACCTTCAGCAAGCTATTATTAGAATAAAAAAAACGGGCATTAAGCCCGTTTTCAATACTTCTCTTCCTGTGAGCGACTACTTTCTCCTTTTTAGTAATTCGCTAACCAGGAAGCGCTGTGAATAACGTCATTCAGTGACCTTGAAATCACTGTAAAATCAATAAGTTACGTGTCTATCACACCATCAAGTGACTCTTAGATTGATAGCATCTGGCGACTCTGGTGTAGGAAAAGGACACTATCTGATTACTCAACCTGTATTGAAGCTCATCCATACGGAGTGGGGACGGCTTCTCATCTCGGTTGGCCACAGGAAGAGTTCATAAAACGGCAATTTCCTACATCTACTCCGATAGGTATGAAGCTGTAGCTAAGAAGGGGTGATACTCTCAATCAGAAGAGTAAGGTTTATAAGGTCGGCTGAGCGTATTTGACCATCTGGTCACAAAGAGTCTCTTATGCTCGTTCACTGTAAGCCTCACGTAGACCATGGCGTTAGTATAGATAGAGATGCTTTGAAACCCTTGCAATCATCTTCTTCTATTCGGTTTATAGGCTCCATTAATTGCAGCTAAGGCACGCTGAGCTATGGTCAGCTAGTGCTGAGGGAGTTTGTGTAAGTCAGACGAACACGCTGACCATTAAAATCGAACTCTATCGCTCAATGCTAGAACTGAGCTTGGCTCACAAAATATTGATGATCTACCCCCTCGTCTTGTAGAACTGTTTATTGTTGTTGCTGTGTTCTTGGCACTGTCTTAAGGTTTCAAATCTGAGTGGCCGAGGCTGTTGTGAAGATCTGATAGAGGCTGCAGAAGGTGGTATCTTGGTCACAGTGGTGCCCAAAGTTGCTTAAATATAATTGAGATGTTTTACGTGTAGTAGTTCAGACTTGACCTGGCAGAGCACCTCCTGAAAAACCGGTAACTGTCAGATCATGTCTGAACTACTACAAATTAATCTTCCCTCAGGAAAATTCAAGAGGCTCCGAAATTTGTAGCATTTTATGTATTTCTTTGGCTATATGCTTTCCATTATTATCCTAACTAAGATAGGGCGGTTTCGCTTTACTTTCCCTGGCCTACTAATTGGATTTTCATTTCTAGCTGAGCAAGCTCTCTATTATGCTCTATAGTATTCATTGTCTTAATTATACTGGCTTTAATACCTGTCTTCCTGTGTGTGGTTTTTCTTGTTGTAAATCCTTTGCTACAGTCAGCTATTAATGCTTCTGCATAACAAATCGCTTCTTTTAGTATCAATAATCTTTTTTCTTCGCGATTTGGTCCATGGATAGTAGTTGAGAAGTATTTCAAAAATTAATTGATACAGTGATTTACAAGTGCTTGAGAGGACCATTATGTACTGATTTTTGTCATTAAAGTCAGGGGACATAGCATTCTTCTGGATCTTTTGGGAACTCTCAAATTCACAGGACCTGCCGATATGATGGCTGTCACTAGATATCTAAATTTATTTCTATAGTGTTCCGTCAATCTCCTCCAAAGCCTTTGTGGCTTCGATTTCGAGCTGCATACGATCGAGTAATGAAACACCACCAGAGGTCAATACTAGTCGGTCTCTGTGGTTCCAATAGGCAAGTTTGCGTGTAATCAATATTTTTTCTACTTCCTTTTCGAAACAGTCCTTCAGGCCTACTGCACGCATTATTTGGTGGTATTCGTCATTGGTGCCTATCTTCTCTACTTGGTCCCGAGTAAGGCCTGCTTGATGGGTTGTGACCACACTTGTTAGCAGTGGTAATTGAGTTGTTCCGCGTACCAGAATGACTAGCATTGCCTGTATCCGCATTGTTGCGATGGAAAGGACATCACTTTTACTCAATTCATTCAGGAAAAAGCATCCCCCCATTTCTTTCAGCTCATAGCCAATGTAGCTGTAGAGCTGTTCGTAATGTTCGCGATTTAGTGATGATGACAGCTCATCATAAAGTGGGTTTGGTACCATCAAGTCACCATCCATCATCAGCTTATTGATGACCCAACCGTTGATTAGTTCTTGGTAGATCAGTCGACTGAGTTCTTTATTCATGCGTTATGTCCTTGATGGGGGGTTCCTTAGGGGTGTATGTCCGGACTTGATAGATAAGCGTTTGCCCTGCGTAGTCGATTTCCAATTCCGGTAAGGGCGGAGTAAGGGCAATGTCACCGTGCCCCTGTACGAAGGGGATGGCATCGAAGATGTCTTTAAGGGTGTATCCTGGCATTGACCTCACAAGGTGTTCATGCAGCGTTTTATAAATGTCGGCCGAATTGGTGCCATATGGAAAGTTGTTCATTGCCGCCAGTACCCGATCTATATTGTAACGACGAGCAATCTCTTCCTCACTAAGGCCGCCAGAGATCGCTACCATTTTAGGTCTAGGGATATGTTCTTCAGTCTCCAAGCGTACTCGCAAGTGCTCGTCCAGTAATGCGTGGCCGTCTTCATCCAACCAGTTGATCTTGCTGTTCTGGCTGCGGTTGAAGCTTTTTAGAGTACCCAGTGCGTGTATAGGGCGGAATACTTCGTCATCTGGACGTAACTGCCAATCTCTAAGCTGTCCGGTTTGCCGCTCCTGCACGGCACTGCGTAGTGAGTTATACAAATCCTCAGTGCGGTTGTAGCGGCGTCGCTCGTCCTCAGCATATTTAATGTAAGTGTCTAGACTTTTGGCTATGTCCGCGACCTCTTGTGCGTTACTTAAGATGTGCAGCTGCAATCGAGTTAGTCTGCTGACGTGATCGGTGAGTTTGCGCTCTTGGAACCGATTGATGATCTTGCGGACGAGTGCCATAGGTGCCTGACTACCATCTAGCTCCGTATCTTCCCTTCGTATATCTAACCTTTCATCTAGAAACTGTAGAGTGGGAGTTACATGCCGGTCGTGGATGTGAAGTATTGACTTTAGAGTCTTACGCACCTGGTTGGTTTGTTGTAAGTCTGTAAATGCTCGCTCATCGACCATAGCTGCCAACCGCTCAGCCTGTCCCCGTAAAGCTCTCAATGCAATTTGCAGTCGTGAATCGACATGCTGCAGCGTGTAGTACACAGCTTCTACCATTTCTTCGAATTGTGGTTCCCCGGGGGCCCACTCAATGTGGTAGTTACTGACCTGTTTGTAGCACTCCTCCAGTTGTGCCATTAGCTGATTTAGTTCTGCCGACGAGAGTTCGCGCATGCGTTTGCTGTCTAAGTGTCGTAGCATCTCCAGTACGAAGTCTTGTAGCCGGAAGCGACCGGAGCGGCTGTCTTGGTAGTTGAGTAGGCCATTTTGCTCAAGATTGTTTAGCGACAGGGTTTCGAGCTGTTTCTGCTGATTTTTCTTTTCAAGGCGGGCCGTGTACTGCAATAGCAACTGGTTGTAATCACTAATGGTGAATTCCATCGATGGGTTGCTATGCTGCTGCTCGACTTTGTCTATGAGGGTAAAAAAAAGCCGCTTATGCTCTAGGATCGTGATGAGTGTAAGGTCGGTTCTGACTGGCATTTCAGATCCCGTCCTCTAGGGTTACTACCGGTTCTCTATCGGTATTTTGGGAGCTTGGGAGTACGACATCTCCACTTAGCCTTTCTTGACGAATGATATGAACAGCTTGACACTTGCCCACCGCAAGCCCCTCGCTGAGTTTACGGGTATATAATTCGTGCCAGCGACCGATATGTTGCATGATATAGCCGTTGTTGTGGGGGTTGGCGACTAGTAGCACCATCTTGCTGCTTTCCACTACCCGGCGTAACTCTGGTAGATTCTTCTCGTCAAGGCTGCCCACCTCGTCAAACACCACTGGCAAACTGAACACTACGTCTTCTGGGACCAGCTTTTTCATCAGAATAGAAAGTAACACCGCATTGATCATTCCATTGGTGCCATGCGACTGAGAAGTGTCTTCTTCCTGTCCGCTGATTTCATAGATGAAACGCACGCCGGTGATAATTTTTTCCAGGTTTAGCTTGGTTGAACCGCGCACACTACTGAGATACTTTTCGCTGAAGTCCATTAACCTTCGGTGAAATGACTCGCTCATTAGTTCGGTGGTGCCCCGGCCATACTCTTGCAACTCTTTTCGAAGCTCAATGAAAGCGGGCAACGTCTTAATGTGGATGTTTACACTAGATAAATTAGAGATTTTGATACCGCCTAGGGTTTCATTGATGCGTGTTTGAAAGCTATCAATGGCTACCCCCATGCTTTCTAGCATGCTCATTTCGATGCTAGTGCGGTGATTGTGGTTGGCTATTTGTGATTTGTGATCCCGTTCTCTGCTCCCGATGTTTTCGAACTCTGAGCGGATCTGTTCGTAAATGGCCTGGAAATCGGTGCTGTCGAGCACGGGCTGATGGGTAATTTCTGGTGGTACTTCCATAATGCCAGCGCTGGCCAGCACTCGGAACTTGCGCTGCGCGACCTGATTGGCATTGGTGGTTGCATTTAGCGAATTTTCTAGGGGTTCGAAATATGTGCTGAGAGCTCCTGGGTCAGTTACGAGTTGTTGGTCAATACTTGCAGGCCGTGGACTTTTGTTCAATTCTGGTAGGGTCCGCACAGCATGATGCAACTCCTGTTCCGTTCTCTTAATCGCGTAACGTAGATTATCTAATTCTTTCAGTGACTCATTAATCTGCTCTTGTTGTGATCGCAGTAGGCTCAAACGCTCATTCGCGCCGTTGAGATCTACCTCCAACTCATCACGCTCTACGCCCAAAGTTTCATGTTCTGCGAGCTTCTCTTCAAGGTCGCTCTCAATTCCCGGTAGACGATGTAGGAGAGCGATTTCTCCCTTTAACTCTTTAATTTCTGTCTTTTTCTTACTGAGAATTTCTTTTGAAAGGTGCTCATTGGCGGAGATTATTCGGTTAAGTTCACCGATATTCCTGTCGTAATCTGCAATCTCATCGTGTCGCTTATCCAGCTCCTTTATAGATTCTTCACGGCTGGTTTCTTTATCGTATTGAGTTACGGTGGCAGTGAGCAGGGACTCACCGCAGAGAGTCAGGCTACCGTCCTCCTCGAGGGTGAATAGCGCAGCAAAATTACGGATAGCTTTAATTTCACTCTCCATAGGAGTGATTGTCAGGCGCCGAAAATCCCCGTGGAGGCTGTTGAGTACCTTGGCACTTTTAGTGTCTAGATGGTTTAGGAAGCATTTCTCGTAATTGGCAATTAGCGCTTCTAGCTTAGTGACTTTTTGTTTAGCGGACTTTCTCTTATTCAGCAGGCATTGAATTTCGTTAGTCGCCCGTTCCTTGGACTCCATTTTTTCTAGTGTATCCTCAGATTCCTGAAGGATTTCCTTCAGATATTCCACTACCTTCAGCGGGTCTTCGGATTCGCAAACCAGCTTGTTTTGTTGAATGATTTCAGTAGCTATCCGTATTTTTTCTTTATTGCTTTCAATGTGCTTTTGGATCTGCTTTAGTCGCCCTCTGACCTCCCCAAGTTCACGGTTGGAGGTTCTGCGAATATCTTCGGCGCAGTTAACTTGTCCCTGGATACTTTGTTTCTGTCCGTTCAGATCCTCCAATCTCGGTTCCAAACCTTTCTTTAACGGCTCAAGTGATGCACGAAGTGTCCAGTATCCCTTGTTTGCTCTGATTTTTTCTTTGTGGAATGTATTAAAGGCATTATTGAGTTCCTTCCAATCATCACTGTGGTTCTTAATAGCCTGAATTTGCTCAGCATTTTTTCTGAGGCTCTCACGATCGTCACTGATCTGTTTGAGATCGATATTGACTGGTTTCTTGGTGAGAGTGATATCGCTGTCTATAATACTGGCAATCGCAAGAGGAAGGTTCGTACCACTAGCGCCCTTGATGTCGAAAGAAAGTTGTAGAAGAGCTTTAATCGACTTCAGCAAGGCTCCGCTTGGGGGTTGTACAGTTGGCATGATACAAAATCGGGTTTCTGGTCGACCCGGTGTGTATCTCGTGTACATTGCATTCCGAATGCGTTCTTGATCATTAAAAACTTCTCCTCCCATCTGCAGCAGCGTCTGCTGAATATCACTTAGTGTTAATCCTTCCGGGGATTGACCTAGACCGTTATTAGCGGCAGAGCTCTTATCCCAGAACAGGTGGCGAATCGCCTCGTATGGCTTGCCAACCATGATTCGCGCGTAGCCTAGTTCTTCCTTGCTACGGTGGAGTACCACGCAGAATTCTCCAATGATGTTCTCAGCTTCCAATATTAGGAAGGAGTTGGGGGAAGGAAAGTAATAATTGAAGCTCTTAATTCCTGAATACACTTCAGCTCCGGACTTGAATTCGAACTTCTGTTCACAATTCCGGAAATTCACTTCGGGTAGCAATACTAGTTTTAGAGCGTTCAGCCCTGAGGTTTTCCCTTCGTTGTTTCTAGATAGCAGAGCGGCAGTTTCGTGGAGTGGAATTTCAACATAGGCAGCGTTGCCTGAGTTCACCATGATGAGTGTTTTCAGGTGGTATTTATCGCCGTCCATGAGCGAGGTTTGTGAATTATCCATAAATTCGGTCCAGATAGGTCTCTTGTTCTAGTTTTTTTCCGCTTGTGTATAGGCATTGGAGCAAAGGGGAGAGTTCGGGGTGCTTGATGCCTGCATGGTATATGGAGGTCCGTTCTTCATTGTTAAGCATCCATTGGGAGCGTTCGAGATAGGCTTCTATGTTCTTCGGGGCCAGAAAATTGGGCTGCATGCCATCTTCGGCCAGCATTATTTTGATGTTACCGTAGGTATTTATCCCACCTGGATCGAGATCGAAGAGGGTATATACTTCCGAGTATTGCCTAAACAAGGTGCGGTTACAGGTTTTTGCTGCTGCATTGCCCGAGCCAAAGAGTAAAGTGACCTCTTCGGGAGTGGCAGCTAATCCGCAGTCTTCAATTACAAGAGAGAGAGTTTCTTCATAGAAAATAAAGTTCTGTAAATTTTCCACAATGACCAGCAGCTCTCCCACAATTTCATCTGACTGCCAGTGGCTGCCATCCTTACTAAAGGCTACGCGTGGTTTTTCCCAGTTTATGTGCTGGATCATCAGAGCATTTCCCTCCACTACCTGGCTATGTGACCTCCCTTGGTGCGATGCAGCCACTCGGCTGTCAACTAGGGTGGAGTCGGGAAACCTAGTCTCTATCTCAGCAAGCATGTTGCTGTTCAGCACCTTAATGACACAAACTTTTACTTGTTTTGCTTGAGGCTCCAAGCAAGCCATTAGGGTGCTCGGGTTTACCTCATGCCGGCCCATTATCCGCAGGAATCGAGACCAATTTATTGGTCTGCCACTTCTTATCGCCTGGAAGAATTCATGAGGTCTGTTCATATTTTATACAGGTTTTCAGAGCTTCATTTGAGTCAATCATCCTATATGCTAATCAAATTAGGCGCTAGTAATCAGATATACAGTTCAATATGATTAGGGTGATCAATATATTATGTGGTTCTTATGTCTACTCCTCCCACTCAAGCTCAAAAACGTCTTGCGTTAATTGATTTATATCTAGCCTTCTTTGGACGGTGCTCCCGTGCTGATTTATGGGCTCACTTTGATGCAGCACCGGCGACGGCTACTCGAGCATTTAAGGATTACCGGAATGCCTTTCCGGGAAAGCTAGCCTATTCAGTTAGCGACCGATGTTATATGGCCTCGTCTGAGTTTGTGCCGGCCTTTGAGCATGATGTGATGAAGGGGCTGACGCTGTTTGCGTATGGGCTAGATAGCAACAAAATTTCTGGAAAGTTTTTTGGTACGGATAGCCCAGAACTGTTGACAGCTCCCTTGGCGATATCTGTTGTTGCTCCAATTACGCGTGCCATCGTATCTGGGACAGGGGTAGACGTTGAGTATTCGTCTGGTTCATCTGGGGCAACGGTGCGCACTCTTTTCCCAACTTCGGTATTTCAGGGGGGAGGAGCTTGGTATTTTCGTGCGCTTGATATACTGCATTCGGAATACCGCAGCTTTCGCTTTAGCCGTGTAGGGTCTGCCAGCCCTACTGTCTGTAAAAGAAGAAAAGAACAGCTCTTTTCAGATCCTGATTGGGATATTCCAATAACAGTGACAGTTGCGCCACACCCCAATCGAGCAAACCATGCGGCACTTAAGGAGGATCTAGGTCTCTCAGACAAACCGGTAAAGAATATCTCGGTAAAACCAGCTATTTGCGGATTTGTGCTTACAGACCTGAGGGTGGATTGTTCACCTAGTGGTGATATGAACCCCTTCGAATACCCTCTACGTTTAATGAACCGTCATGAGCTCTTAGGTATTTCGAGTATGGTTATTGCACCAGGATTTAAGCCTGCTCCCAGGGTTGCTGTTAGCCATCCTGATACTGAGACATAGAGTTTCTGATCGTAGCTATAGTTTGAGGATTGCCTATCACGAGTGACGAGAGCTTGGGAAAGTGTATTTGGTCTGAAGGGATATTGTTCTGGTTATTCAAGCATTGAGGCCTAATCTATGATCAGCAGTCTGGGCTTAATGAACCTCCTTCATGGTATATGTCAGTTTCAATAAAGACCTGATTTGATCTTGGATCTGGATGAATATGAGCATATAAGATGAGAGTCTGAAAGATTCGTCTGATCGGTTAGAAAAAGCTGCCTTCGCTCGGCTAGCATCTTCTTTGAGACCTCTACTTCTCTTTTTTGAATCTTTCCACTTCGTGTCACTCCCCAGAGGGGCTGAGATAGTAGATATTATCTCAGCCTTAGAGCAAACCATACTTTAAATAGGGAGTAGACATGAGTGATGAAGAGCTTGACCTTTGGTCAGACGTTAACAACCCAAACAATGAAGCCGATATGGATGATTGGGCTGATGCCCATAATCCAAATAATGAAAACTATTTAGGTTAACCTAGCTTGCGCCTGCTTCCAGTTAGTAGGCGTAACTACTCCAATGCTGCTCTTCCAATAGGTTATAAACCCCTGATAGGTCTCCCGCATTGATTTTTCAAAACCTAACTCAATAATTTTATGCTTTTCCCCAGCAGAGACAACAAGCTTGATCAGCCTAAAAATTTCAGCTAAATAGAAATCGAGAAATAAGAAGCTGCCTTTATCATCACTCACTAAGCATTGAAGATTTTGGAGTGTCTCCTGGCTTAAATTGTGATCACCGGCACTTATACGCCTAAGTGTCCTCTGCCAGCTCTCAACATCACCTCCTAATTTAACCGCTAAAGACCTAGCCATTTCATTTGTTGATGTTAACTCTGTTTTCTCCTGAAAGTGCTTAAAAAATTGCCTCCTTGGCGACTCGTCAATCTCTAGGTAATGTTCATACTCTAGAGCTCGCCCGAACGAGGTTTCTAGCTCAACCTCCAAGCACGCTATTAAATACAGTAATGTCTTCATTCTTGCTGTTGCTAATTTCGCGCGAACATATTTTCTTTTCTTTGTCCCATAAAAATTTGGGTAACCATCCTCAAAAAACCAAGATATACTACTTTGAGATAATTTATGTAAGATTTTATCAGTATTTTTGTAGTGAAATTCCAGTTCTTCGTCCAACTTACCTAAATTAAGTATCTCGCCTTGAAGGTGCGGTAAAAAACTTTCAGGCATGCCCGCATGCCTCAACCCTTCCACATGGCAAATCCACTCATTCTTTCTTGCAAATGATCTCCCCTCCATCAAACTCTGCGGAACCCAAAAGCCGATGTCCGACAAATATTCTAAAACCTTATTTTTAGTTCTCTTGGAAGGAGATATACGCTTGTTAAATACATCAAGTAAAGTCCTCCCTGAAACATCAATTTTCTTGCCTACTTCATTGAAGATTCTTCTTTTAAAACCCTTATCAATTTCAAAAATAAAAGGCTCGATCGGAGGAAGTATCATCATAGAAAAAAACTCAGGTGTAGTGGTACACGAAGAGTATCTTTATATTAATCAAAATTATCAATGCCAACGTTTCGTCTAATGGGGATGTGAAAGACCACTGAAGCCATAGTCTATTGGAGCGATTTTGGGAGGTTGATAGTAGATTCAACTGGCGAAGATTCCCGAAATCTTCGGGAGTTTGGCCAGCAAAGAAAGTTCTCAATTTAGAAAAGTATGATACCTTATTGTCACGTTTTTTAAGATGAACGTACATACCTCAAACGGAAAGTATGATTCTTCAACTTTTTCACGACAAACATACCCTTGTAAAATCAATAAGTTAGTTTGGTAAAAGCATGAAACATTATTGTTAACTTACATTTGACCTCGGATCACTAGCTGCTATGAAGGAATCTCGGTCAATATTGGAGTTCATTTAGGCAGACTAGAGTCAGTTCCTCGTCTGACCCTCCGCGGTATGAGTCCATAAAGTGGCAGTCCCCTACTGTTACGCCTTTGGGAACGAAGTTGTGACCAAGGAAGAGGGCATCGATACCCTCAATCTTGAAAGGAGCAAGGCTTTTTAGGTTGGTTGAGGGGATCGTGTCCAAGCGCTCTAGAAAAAGTCGCTTGTATTCGGCCATTGTACGCTTCGCGCCGCCCATACCGAGCAGATGCTGGTATAGCTGCTTAGCCAGGGAGCGGTCCCATAAGAAATGCTTTAAAGCCCTTGCAATCGCCTCCCCCTCTTCTAGCGATACATCAGTGGACCAGGCTTTATCAATAGCGGCTAGGGTGCTTAGCGTGAGTGACCAGCTATTGTTGAGGACGTTCGCGTGAATCAGGCCAACACGCAAGTCACCAGCATCTAACTCTATAGCCCAAGGCCAGCGTCTAACTTGGTTCACTAAATACTGACGCTCTTCCACCCTCAGCTTGTAGAACCACCCACCACCATTGGATTTGTGCCTGGGTGCTGTTTCAGGATTCTCATGTCCGGAAATCATCATTGCTTCATGGTTGCCTAAAACACTGAAATAGGTTTGTTGGTCAATAAGTGAGAGTAAAGAGTCGCTGAGAGGGCCTCTATCGATCAGATCTCCAAGGCAAAACAGGCGGTCGCAGAATGGATCGAAAGCAACCTTTTGCAGCTGCTTATCTAATTGATGTAAATGTCCGTGGACATCTCCGACAACGAAATCCCGACCAAGTTGGTTTCTTCCGATTTTTAGATAAATGCCCATAAAATTTGCGAGTTCGTTGCAAGTAGGTTCTTGAGTAGTTTAAAGCTATGCCCCGGTTTTGGTTATAGGGGGTGATTTACATAAATAGCCTAGATGAGATTGGTATTCATCACTTGTCTATTCAGGGCTCCATCTTAAGCTGTATGCGGTCAAATAATGAACACCATCATTGGTCGGACTGGGAAGTCACTGTATTTCCGGTAAGCGATTTATATCTTCTCTACTTCTTTTTTGCAGCTGTACTTCAACCACACCCTGTGTATGATCTGCTGATACGTATAGGTTGTACCAATCTTCTCTGATGAATCCCTGGTAAGGCCTTGTCAGCAGCAACAGCTGGGTGGCACCACGTTACAGGGTGATGAGCTAGCCGTAGTTCTCCGGACTGCTTCGAAGGGTGCATGCCTCATACTCAATTCGTTCAAGAAAAAGCACCCGTCTATCTCCTTTTACTCATGACCCAAACATTCGTGAAGTTGGTCTTATTACTTGCGGTTCAGTGCCGGTGAAAGACCATCACACAGCAGATTGGCTACCGTAAGGCCTCCATGCATCATCTGCTTGTTGATGACCCGCTAACGTAGTTACGATAGGTTCTAATCTGGATTCTACGCCCATAATTGATGACAGGATGGAATCGCCGCTGTATATGTTTGGGGAAGCCTAGAGCTGGATACACTCGGTACTGATCACCGATATTAAACCCAGCGGCACCGAGCGGGTGAGTATGACGGCGGTGAATTATGACGAGTAGGTTTATGTGGATGGTGATAATGGGCCGGCTTGATTGCAGAGGCGGCACACAGCCTAGCCGGCAAAGTTCTATTGCGGCCATAGCTATATTACGAGTGGGTGATACTGGCTTCGGTTTTCAGTAGTGGAGAGAGCGTGTCGCCGGTGCGAAGGCTCGAATTATTGAGCCATGGCTTACATCTACAGAAATATTACCTCTAACTTATTGATTTAATTATGGGTAAAATGTGTTAAAGAGCGGTAAGTTGAACCAGACGATTTGTGCCAATGGCTCATCATCTCTGGTTATTGTTTAGACAGTAGTTTATAGCCTGCTTTAAATAAAGGCTTATTTGCGGAGCTTGAAGGCTCCATCCCAGAAATAGTAGCCAAATGGATAGTGAGCCACTGGCTCTTTAATAAACTGTTAGATTTTAGGAGGGACTGTGAGTAAGAAAAGGAAGATATTTATTTCTCACAACTATCAAGCTAAGTCCCTAGCAAACCTTCTTAAGGCATCATTTAAAAATACGGACTATTTGGAGGCTGATTGGTTGAGTGATGTCTCAACTGGGAGAGAGATACAGGAAGTTATTGCGTCGAAAATATCTAACTCTTCAACTGTAATCGCTCTCATAGGTGATGACTGGAGTAGATGGCAAGAGTTTGAAACGCAAAAAGCATATGAGTCTGGAAAGCCAATTTTAGGGATATTAAAACCAGGCACTGAACAAATTCCATCATCTATAATTCAAGAGAGAAAAATTCCCATTGTAAGGTGGAACTATAATGAGATTGGAGCCTATCTTACAGGGAGTAAGCCGAGCCTAGAGTTTCAGGAGGGAAATGCTGAACTAGTAGAAAGCCCCATAATAAAAACTAATTTCTCAGATATCTATCAAGAATTGACGGAATATCTCATACGAAACCCTAAAGCAATGTATGAGCTTGAACCAAGAAAATTTGAAGAGCTAGTTGCACATATAATGCAGCAGTATGGATACGAAGTTGAGCTAACTCAACAAACAAGAGATGGAGGGGTTGATCTTTATGCTTTGCAACACAATGATTTTGGTAGTTTCCTGACCATTGTTGACTGTAAAAGATATGCGGAAGAGCACCCTGTTGGGGTTTCTTTAGTACGAGAAATGATTGGTACCATGCATCTGGAAAATGCCTCACACTCAATGATTGTTACAACTTCGCGATTCACAAAGGACTCATCAGCACTTGCTGAACAGTATAAATACAAAATGTCACTAAAAGCTCACGCTGATATATTGCAGTGGATGAGAGGTATTAAACCTAACAAGGGAATAAACTTCGCGCCTGCGGCGCCGGACGCAACAAAGCTGCGCCGGTTATTGAAGCCTTAAGCCATGAGTGGTCCTGCGAGATAATCGTCTGCAAAGAATAAAGATTAAGGAGATTTATAATAAATGTATGCGGTTCTTATTTACGGGTTTCCTTTAACCCTGCTAGGTTTTGAGTGGGGACTAAGAACTATGCTGTCTGTTGATGCGTCTGGCTTTACTGGGCCGACTCTTGCTGCGGCAGGCCTTTCTTTTTTAATGCCTTTAGTTAAGCCAAAACTGAAAAAGCTTAACGGCCATGAAGACTACGTTGCGATTTCAAAGACAGAAATTGCGTTTATGCCTTTTTTATGGCTATTTGTTCTGCTGTTTTTATTTGCTTGGTCATGGTCTTGTTACGTTTCCCTTAAGTTGCCACTCGACACAACACTAGGCTTCCGGAGTCATTTAGCAATCGGTGGGGCTGTTTACACTATTAGCCTGATACTTACCGCAATAAAGGAGAAGGTTTAATGGATGATATGATTGTTGCGTTAGCGGCTGGAGCACTAATTCCATTAGTCGCAATAGCTGTCAAATCCATTGTCCTTGACCGTTTTTTTGAGCGGACAATGAAAGAGCTGATTTTGAAAAGTTCTGATGGAAAGATAAAAAAATTCATGGTTAAAGCCAATGCCTCTGAGAGTGAAGTAAAAGAGATTCTAGATTCTGAGCTTTATTATGAAGAGATGGTTAAGAAATCAATAAATAAATACATAAACAGCCACAAGAAACTTAATTTATGTCTTCATGAGGGGAAGCATATTGATTTCCTTCTTGAAAATCGCGATTCTAAAATTGGAATTGAAGCAAAGGCTAGCATTGAAAACTTTAAGTCTGAATGGCTTAAGAAGTATTTTGAAGAAAACAAAGCAATAGATGAGTTAATATTTATAGCTAATTCCAAGATATCTGAATCTTTGATTCAGGAAATGGATAGTCTACAAAAAGATTATAGATTGAAATTTATATCATCTCCTAACGGAAAGGACTTAAATAAGTCCATAGAAAATGTTCTTAACATTGAGTTCTATAAGAAAGGGCTTAACAAAGCAAGCAAAGGGCCGCAGTAAACAGCGCCCTTCTTGTGACGTTATACATAAAGCACTATGGAAGAGCGAGATAGACAATTAGCTGAATCAGTCATAAATAGACTATTCAAAGAAAGCTCCGTGAACGGATTACGCTTCTTTACTCCGCAACTGCTCCTGGATGGGCCCAGAGATATTCGGCAATATGGCTACATCAATCTAACATCGGAGTGGGAAGTATTCGAGTCTGTCCCATCTCAGTATCCTGATAGCTTCAAAGAGTTATCTCAAGAGGAAGAAGAACTCGAAATTCACAAGTTGCGTGGACAAAAAGTAGAGAAAGTTGAAATTCTTTCTCCATGGTCTCATTGGTTGTCCACTTTAAAAGCGGCAAATTTTTATACATGCACGGCAAGGGCGAACAATACGAACCATGGACTGCCGGGCTAACTAGCTATGGCAAGGATAGTGATGAATGGTTGGTAGTGGCATGTCCAGGTGGTGGTAGGTAGGATCATGTTTGAAAATCAAGTCCCTGCCCTAAGACGAAAGGTAATCAATTGATTGGTTAAAGTGGCCTTTTTCGAGACCACATCGTTTCTCCATCCGTTGGGCTGCGAGAACCCCAAAAGATTTTTTACCTCGCATGATGAGTGAAAGTGTTCCAGGAGAGTAACCAAACTTCCTGCAAAAACTCGACGAGCCTCCATGGTTTTCAACTAACTCGATAAGTTTTTTCACTGCCGGATTGTCTATCCTTTTTGTATCCACTGTAGATTTTCGACCTGCTAGTGTGGTGTAGCTTTCTAAATTTTTTACTGCCTTTATATCTATGTGTTCAATATCCGTACGTTGGTATATTGTTACCAGCGCATTAAAGGGAGCTGGAGTGATACCAAGGCTGGCTAATTTTTCAGCGAGATTTGTACAATTTATATCGTATTTTTTTGCGATGGTACCAACCAAAATATATTGCTTGTGGAAATCAATAACTGACACCTTACGAATCAATAGCCGGCGTTTATTAGAATTAGGATGTATCTTGAGGATTCCACGTGCCACAAAATCAGCAATCACTGCATGGTAGGTGCCGAGTATTTTGGCCGCTTCTGCTGATGTCATTGTGTCGCTAGGTTTTCTTTTTCTTCTGACACTAGTTTTGGTTTCATTAAATTTTACCATCAGGTCAGATAGGGCATTACTTTCTGTAGAAAATATTGACATCTTACCGGTACACACGCCTCGAATGACTTCGTGTAGCGGGAACATTAGGATGCTGCTAAGTCCTTTTTGATCTTCTACCCGAATGGCTTTGGAATACAGTTCTTCAATGAGGGTGTGCCAGCTGTGTAAATCAACCATTCGAAATTTATGTCGCTTGCTATTCACACCAACGTCGCTGAATAGTCGGGATTTAATTATTTTTTTATCAATTATCTGTTGAATAATATGATCAGAGATACCTGCTGCAGTAGCTGCTACAGACTGTGGTACCCACCATGGATCATTATCTCGAAGTAGATTGATTTTTTTCTTAGTAAGCTCTTTGTTTGGGAGTGTTGCGCCCGCTGTTAGTGCACGACTGACCAACATATTCGAAATAAGGGGCAGGTGAGGCCAACGGTCGGATAAGTATTCTTTCTGGGTTTCGATAGCACTTGCGAGATGTGTTGGTTCATTGGCCGCTGGCCAAAGCTGAATAACATGTGTCCGCATTTCATCAATGGTTCGCAGTTGAGGACTGAATCGATAATGAGGGCGAAGAGCTTCGCTGGTGCTCAGATACCAGGCCGTCATTAAACGATCCAGAATGGTTTTGAGCTTTCGTTTGCTATCTATATTTTCAATAAGCACATGGCTGCATTCAAGCTCATGAGGATGTGCTAAGACGATTTTGGCGAATGCTTGGCAGTTGCCACAATATGGAAGAAGGGGCAGGCTTACAGAGTGACAGTGGCCACACCTATGGCAAGAGTCCACTATCTCGCATTTGTGGTTAGGACATGCTGTAACGAAAGGTAATAGCCAAGCCTTTTGATGGGAAATTCCTTGTTTTATACAAAGCGGGCAATAGCGCCAGCGACGGATACTAATGTACTCATCGTATCGGCCTCCGGGACATGGTGAGCCAAGCTGCAACGCCGCTTGTTTAATCTGGTAAGAGGTATGTTCAGTAAATATTGCTAACTGGTCAATATCCAGTTTGCCCATAGCTAAGTAGCGCATGTAATTAATATCTATGCCAGCTGAGGATGCTGAAACTCCAAACCATTTTGAAAGGGAACTGAGGCCGCCATAGTGATTACTGATGACGGCCCTGGAGAATAATCCAGGGAGTGATTCACCGGGCTGCAGCTTACAGGGAATGGGTAAGCGCGTTTTCATGTAGATAAGATGCCATCCAAGGATCGTTTCGTTGGTGCAAGCTTGCGAGTTGTATGCGCTTCTCGGTTGAAGCTCGCTATCGTTTCCAGATCTATATCAAAGGCATTTGGCAGCCCATCACGTTTGTCAATCTGCTTTTGGGCTGCTTGTCGTAGATGTTCGATTGTGATGGTAGTGGTGCCCTCCTTACAGGCCATTGTCACTGCTGTAGTTAGGATCAGCACTAATGGGCGCATAGCCCCTTTACTGGCCGCATAGCAGCGATCTTCCAATTCGGGGCAATTCAATATCATCCCATATTGTTCAATGGTTTCGATATATTTTCGTATGATGCCACGCCATGCTGGACGATCTTTTGGGTAGATTAAGACGTCTAGAAAATATGTCGCTTGAAACCGACTGCGAATCTGTTGATCTGCTGCCCAGAGCTGCATGATGTCGTCCATACCGACGAGCATGAGGGAGACTCCTGTTTCGTCTAGAATCTTGAATGCATTTAGAACGTTGTCGATCAGAGTCTTAGAAGGTTTTCCCCCTGGAATTAAATGCTGAGTTTCATCAATAATGATTAACCGGCATCTACGCGCACGAATTGTATCTTTTAATCGTATGGATAACGCCTGCGCTGTACCATAGTTCGAACGAGGGTCACCAAATCCGAGAAGTAAGCTAGAAATTACCCCTTTGATGGTTGCCCCAGAAACGAGTTGAGTTCGAATTACTGAATCTGGTCCGTAATTCTTCAGTCCGTACTCCATCAACGCGTAGGTTAATGTGGTCTTCCCAACTCCTGAGCTACCGTGAACCATAATACCGCTACCAGGCATACCGAGGTCTGGTAATTTAAATAGCTCTTTTCCACGTTCGAAGGCCGCTTTGAAGTTCCCATGGGGGATTCGGCGAGCAAAGATAGCTTTGTTTAACTTCTCTATATCGATTTTAATTTTTCTCATGTTTATATCTCCAAGTCATCTGGAAAGACTTCTAGATCATCTTCTTGAGGTTTGGAGTATGTGCTTTTGGTTATAGTTGATATTGAATCAGTGCTGAGGTTTTTGTTAATGGGTATATCTTCTGGGTGAGTATTTACCTCCTGGATTGTTCTGTTTGAATCTAAAGTTTTCGGTGGGTTAGATTTATCTATATGAGGAGCTTTTGGTCTACCTTTCAGATAGCGGAGAACCTTTGAACCCAGCCTTTTATTTTTTGTTTTCTTATTTTCCACTATTTCATTGACGGCTTGATCGACTGCGAGCACTGCATCTAAGTATTTGTCGTCAGATAGTTTTTCTTTGCTACGTTGACGTTTCTCTCTGAGAACCACTCGGTGGTTATAGAGAGATCGGCCGTGGGCATATTCTTCTTTACTATGAACTGGAAAATACTCATGGGTATTTGGGTCTAATACCCAGATAAGACCTACGTCTGAAGCGCTCCACTTGAATTTCGCAGTAGGTTTGTCGGCTTTATTCTTAGCGGTTAATTTGTTGCGAAGGCGTGAAAGCCACTCATTGTTGAAAACCAAGGAATTGAAATGGATACCATTGGGGTGGACGACTCGTTCTTGCCCAGATTTAGATAGACACATCTCGATATAATCGGATGAAAGGCCAGCACCGGGTACGCCATACTTTTGTACGGAATCAAGCCAAAGTTCCTCTGGCGTATTGCCATCCTTATTTGGTGTTCGATGTAATACTGTAGTGACCCATTGGAGAAAAATTTTTTTGAGATCTTCAAAATTTAGGTGAGGGTAATCAATTCCATGCTTCTCAGGTTCATATTTGAAGACTTGGCCTGTAAGCTTGGCTAGCAGTGATCGATTAATTTCACCAAATTTACGTTCTACCTGAGCTTTGAAGTAAGGTTTGCGTGGCGGCGTGAAGGTAAGTGTTATTCCGAGTTCGGCTGCTGCCATCTCCAGGTCTCTACCGTGGAATTCTTTACCGTTATCGAGTGTCAGTTCGGAAGGGATCCCATGCATTGGCCATTGCCAGGCCGGATCGCCACCCATAGCCACCAAATCCTTAGGCATGACAGCCGTACACAGCGCTTGCATGACGCTCTCAGCGGAGGGAGGTTCTGGAGTTAGCCAATAACCTAATACTGCTTTGCTATAGCTATCGAGTAGGAGTGTTAACCATGGCCGTGCAAGGATGTTCCCTCCAAAATCGACATACACATCGAGCTGTGTATGGTCGGCCTGCATACGCTCGAGGTGGCGATTTACTGGAGGGGTGATGCTATATTGCCGGGTTACTTTCAGTGCGTACTGGGCGTTGTAACGAGCTTTAAGTTGATCGAATAAGTCTACTCGCTTGATGTGGGTCAGTAGTGTGTTGTAGTGAGGAGTGGCAATTGCTTGTCGACCATCCATCTTCCTTGCTCGGTTTTCAATATTGATTTTAGCCTTCAGTAGTGTGTGGACGTGTTTGGCCGTCATACGACGTTTATCAAGGTAATCTTCCTCAATAGCAGCTTCTAGCAACTCTAGCTGTCTTCGTGAGAGCTTACTGTGGCTATTGCCTCTTGCATCGTGCACTAAACTTTTGGTATTAAATCCACTTTTTCTCCAGGCGCGAAACCAGCGTCTTAGAGCCGCAGCACTCATGGGTTTTATGGGGGCTTCTTGCTCCTTCATTTTACATTGCGCCACATAGGCCTGATGAGTACGACGCGCAAAGTCATTGAGAGCGAAATCTGATAGTTTTCCACCTTTATCGCGGTAGTCTATTAGCCTCTGCATGTAGAAATGCCTCATCATCACTTTCTCACGCTCTTTGGTTTCGAGTGCTGTGAGGTCAAAGTGACTATCAGGCAAGGGTTCACCGTGATATTCGACATCCTCAAGTATCTTGAGGTGATTATTTTGGATCTGGTCGAATAGAGATTCTGGCTTAAGGTAAAGATTGCCTCGTCCCTGATGAGGTGCAAAGAGGTAGCTTCCACCAGGCCCGCGGCCTACACATGTATATCTGCGGTTCTTAATTTCAACTACTGCCTCTTTTTCAATGTGTAGTCCGGGCATATCTACCCCCCGACTTTAATGTCAGTACAGACATGCTGCTCTCTCAAAGGTTGGTTCCAATCAATATTGAGATGACCGTCAAGAGCTAGGCAAGCGAGCACGCTGCGTACTTGGGGATAGGGTGCGGTTAGTTTGAATAGATCTCCAAATGTCATTTGACCCAGACTACAAATCCATCGCCAAATCGTAGAAGTTAGCAATGTCGGAGCTTTGCCATGTGATAGGCTTAATAGCCACTGAGCGTTTAAAAGCCTTTGTCCTCTTATATTTCTCTCGGTTAGTAAAATGTAATCCATACCTTGTTGCTCTGCGAAGAACTCCAATGCTTCACAACGTTGGCGAAAAAGAGGATTGCGAGTGTTCTTTTCATACTTGATGTCTACAAGGATTTTTTTAGTCAGCAAAGTGATTTCAAAATCTGGATAAACGGTGCGACTCTTTCCAGCATAGAGCAAGCGAACTGCATATGGCTGAGAGCGGTAGGACTGAATTTTGTGGTAGCTCTCAAAGGTGGTACATGCTTGCTTTTCCAAAGTAGATTCAAATGGAATCATTGCCTGGTTTAAGCGACTAGCAAATAATCCCACGTGGTGATTACGATCTCCTTTTCGGATAACTTTGCGAGCTGTCGCTTGCCGTAGATATGTGACAGGTATTAACTGACAAAGCTCTGGCCTTTGCGTGAGGAGTTGCTCAACAGCCTCCTTGAGTGCTGCCATGCTTCTATCTCTGCTGGACGTGGGCGAGAGGGAATTTACTGGCTCTCTTATTTGATCTAATGTTTGTTGGCTGTCGGACATTTCGTATTTCCTTTCTAATAAGCCGCCCCTTGGGCGAAAACAGAGTTGCTCGGATATTTTCCTGAGCCCAAATCTTTTGGAGATGCAGTTATTTGCGGTCTCGTGGGAATGGTAATGAGGTGTCATTTACTGTCCCAGCAAACTGGGACAAAAAGTTGGAGGTATGCCAGAATTAGTAGGTTTTACAAGGACTTATGAGGAGCCATTCGAATGAATCACCAGTTAACGAAAACAGAGAAATCTCTTATGGTGAAATTTGGTGAGATTTTGCGGATGGTGCGTAAACCGGATGAGGCTGAGTATCGTAATTTAGCAGCACGTGATTATTGGCAAAAATTAACTCAGGAGTCACTTCCTCCTGGTAAGCAGAGTTCAAAACCTGAAGCTTTTCAGACATTCGAAGAATTGCTCGTCTTGCCGCAAAATTTTAGGGACTATCAGCGGCATGCAAGGCGTCTAGGGTTAAAAATGATGTCTATTCGAGAAGTTGCCAATCAGCTTGGTATTAGTAAAAACACTCTCCATGACTATGAGAAGGGTAATCGATACCCCCCGGCAGAGTTTCTATTCGAGTATTGCTCGCTATTAGAGCTAAGTCCGGAGTTCTTGATGAACTATTGGATCAGGTGCCATCCAAATTCCAAGGTTCGAGAGAATAAAAGGTTGCTAAGAGTTCAAGGGTATTTCGGGGGTATGTCCGAAGATATCAACTCTCCTGAAAGAAGAGCTGCGATTGATTTCTTTAGTGGGGCTATTCGGTATGCAATATATCTGACAAATGCTAATTTCATTTTAGGAGAAAAAGCGAATGAGGTTGCCTACTGTTCAGCATTAGTTGTCGAAAGAACTTTTTCTAAAGGGTTAGCTTTAGATCCTAAATCGATTAAGACTGATAAGGCTTATTACGAGGAACAACTAAAGCATTTTGAAGAGGATTATAGGGACGATGATCTCTAATGTAGATTAGTTTAGATCAAATCTATCACTTCCAATTAGGTATAAAAAAAGCGGGCATTATGCCCGCTTCAATACATCACTTCCTGTGAGTGACTCTTTTTGTAGTAATTCCATTTCTACAGCCTGTGGTGCGAGGTTTCGTTAGAACGAAACCTCGCAATTAGTATTTATAAACCTTTTTTATATATTTCTAAACGCTTAACCTGGCAAATAAGAAATATTCTCAAAGTCACCAGATGCTGTGATTTGAGTCACTTAATGCTGTGACTCACAAGCGCTTACCACTGCAGTGCGCCGCCGGTTTGGTATTCGATAACGCGGGTTTCAAAGAAGTTTTTCTCTTTGCGCAGGTCCATAATTTCAGACATCCACGGGAATGGGTTCTGAGCGCCAGGGAACTGCTCTTTCAGGCCCAGCTGGCTAAGGCGGCGGTTGGCGATAAACTGGAGGTACTCCTCCATCATATTCGCATTCATGCCGAGTACGCCGCGGGGCATAGTGTCGCGGGCATAAGCTACTTCAAGCTCCATACCCTCGAGAATCATCTGGGTCACTTCCTGCTGGAATTCCGCTGTCCACAAGTGTGGATTTTCCAGCTTAATCTGGTTGATGACGTCAATGCCGAAGTTCAGGTGCATAGACTCGTCGCGCAGGATGTACTGGAACTGCTCGGCAACACCGGTCATTTTGTTGCGGCGACCCATGGACAGGATTTGGCTGAAGCCACAGTAGAAGAAGATACCTTCAGTGACAGCGTAGAAGGCGATCAGGTTGCGCAGCAGCTCCTGGTCGGATTCAACGGTGCCGGTTTTGAAGTTGGGATCACCGATGGCCTGGGTGTGGGATAGGCTCCAGGCCGCTTTTTTGGCAACCGCAGGCACTTCGCGGTACATATTGAAGACTTCACCTTCGTCCATACCCAGGGATTCTACACAGTACTGGTAGGCGTGGGTGTGAATGGCTTCTTCAAAAGACTGGCGCAGCAGGTACTGGCGGCACTCAGGGTTGGTGATATGGCGGTAGATCGCCAATACCAGGTTGTTAGCAACCAGGGAGTCTGCGGTGGAGAAATAGCCCAGGGAGTATTCCACGATGCGACGCTCGTCCTCGGTCAGACCGTTGGGGTCTTTCCACATGGACACGTCTTTGTTCATGTTGATTTCCTGGGGCATCCAGTGGTTGGCGCAGCCGTCCAGGTATTTTTGCCATGCCCAGTCGTATTTAAAGGGAACCAACTGGTTGAGGTCAGCGCGGCAATTAATAATGCGTTTTTCATCTACCTGGATACGGGCCGCACCCATTTCCAGTTCTTCCAGGCCGGGAGCCGGGTCCATATTAGCAACTGCGGCACGGGCGGCATCAACGGCAGTGGAGCCGCTTTGGGCCGCAGGCGACGCCGGAGCGGCTGTGTAGGAAGCGCTGGGCTCCTGCACGGATTTTGCCTGGGCCTCCGGCGTCGGTCGCGGTTCGGTTGCTTTTTCAGGTTGTTGGGGCTTGGTGTCGATGTCGTCCCAGCTCAGCATAGTTGGCCCTTTTGATCGGTCTCACTATCGAAAGTTCGATAAAAAATTCTTAAATCTTCCTGGTGTATTACTCACAAATTGTGAGCAACCAGGGATGACATACCGGTGATATTTTTTACCGGTAATAATTCATTACAGGCTCGTATTTTTAACTCGCCTGGGCACAGAAAATCCTGTGCCAGATCAATTTTTGCTGCGCTTTTGTGCATTTATTTGCACTGAATTTTCGCTGGCAATTGCACTGGGTTTTCTCGGGAAAATAAGCCGCAGCCGATCCCCGGTCCCTATGGTATTACCCACTATTAAAATAATGGGTGGACCGGGGTCGCTGCGCATGGTCATGCCCGCACTTGCGGTTACGACGCTCTCCCCCGAGAGTCAGTGCAGCCCCTATAAAAAAGGGGCTTAAATTTTACTGGCAGGCCTCGCAATCCGGGTCGTCCAGTGAGCAGGCCTGAGGCACTGCGGCCGGTGCAGGTGCAGCTTGCTCAGCAGGTGCTGCCGCAGCCACTCCGTTGCTACCGCCATGTGCACTTACCGCGTTCAGGGTGCCGCTATTTACCGTAGATTTCTCTGTGGTGGTGGCAGCCAGTGCGCGCAGGTAGTAAGTGGTTTTCAGGCCACGGAACCAAGCCATGCGATAGGTCAGGTCCAGCTTCTTGCCGTCGGCGCCGGCAATATACAGGTTCAGGGACTGGGCCTGGTCGATCCACTTCTGGCGACGGCTGGCAGCGTCCACGATCCAGCGCGGCTCCACTTCAAACGCGGTGCGGTATTTCGCTTTCAGGTCTTCCGGTACGCGATCGATTTTCTGTACAGAACCCTCGTAGTATTTCAGGTCGTTAACCATGACCTGATCCCACAGGCCGCGATCTTTCAGATCGTGTACCAGGTAGGGGTTTACTACGGTGAATTCGCCGGACAGGTTCGATTTCACATACAGGTTTTGGTAGGTCGGTTCGATCGACTGGGAAACCCCGGTGATATTGGCAATGGTCGCAGTAGGAGCGATCGCCATTACGTTGGAGTTGCGCATACCTTGGGCTTTTACTTTCTCGCGCAGGCCGTCCCAGTCCAGAGTGGAGCTGGTGTCCTGTTCGATAAACTGCTGGCCGCGCTGTTCAGCCAGGATCTGGATGGAATCCAGTGGCAGAACACCTTTGCTCCACAGGGAGCCTTCGTAGGTCTGGTACTTGCCGCGCTCGGCAGCCAGGTCGCTGGAAGCGGAGATGGCTTCGAAGCTGATCGCTTCCATGGTGTTGTCGGCAAAGGCGACGGCTTCGTCGCTGGCGTAGGCGATGCCGGCTTTGTACAGCGCGTCCTGGAAGCCCATCAGGCCCATGCCCACAGGGCGGTGACGCATGTTGGACTGACGTGCACTTTCAACTGCGTAGTAGTTGATATCGATAACGTTATCGAGCATACGCACCGCAGTTTTTACGGTATTGGCCAGCTTGGTGCGGTCGAGTTCACCGTTCTCACCAATGTGTTGAGCCAGGTTCACGGAGCCCAGGTTACACACGGCGATTTCGTCGTCGGCCTTGGTGTTGAGAGTGATCTCGGTGCACAGGTTGGAGCTGTGAACCACACCGGTGTGTTGCTGCGGGCTGCGCAGGTTGCAGCTGTCTTTAAAGGTGATCCAGGGGTGGCCGGTTTCGAACAGCATGCCCAGCATCTTGCGCCACAGGTCTAGTGCGCGGATCTTCTTGAACAGACGCAGCTTGCCTTCGGCAGCCAGTTGCTCGTAGTGGTTGTAGCGCTCTTCGAATGCGGTGCCGAACAGGTCGTGCAAGTCCGGGCAATCGGCCGGGGAGAACAGGGTCCACTCTTTGTCTTCGAACACGCGCTTCATAAACAGGTCGGGGACCCAATTGGCGGTGTTCATATCATGGGTGCGTCGGCGGTCGTCACCAGTATTTTTGCGCAGCTCGAGGAATTCCTCGATATCTAGGTGCCAGGTTTCCAGGTAGGCACAGACAGCGCCTTTGCGCTTACCGCCCTGGTTGACGGCCACTGCGGTGTCATTGGCCACTTTCAGGAAGGGCACAACACCTTGGGACTTGCCGTTGGTGCCTTTGATATAGGAACCCAGGGAGCGCACCGGCGTCCAGTCATTGCCGAGACCGCCTGCCCACTTGGACAGCATGGCGTTATCGCGGATCGCGCCGTAAATGCCGTGCAGGTCGTCCGGTACCGTGGTCAAGTAGCAGGAGGACAGCTGCGGGCGCAGGGTGCCGGCGTTGAACAGGGTCGGGGTGGAACTCATGTAGTCGAAAGAGCTCAACAGGTTGTAGAACTCTACCGCGCGCTCGTTTTTGTTCTCTTCATTAATGCTGAGGCCCATGGCGACGCGCATAAAGAAGATCTGCGGCAGCTCGAAACGAATATCGTCGCTGTGCAGGAAGTAGCGGTCGTACAGAGTCTGCAGGCCCAGATAAGTGAACTGGTGATCGCGCTCGCCTTTTAGAGCTTCGCCGAGTTTTTCCAGGTCGAAGGTGGCCAGCGCAGGGTCCAGCAGGTCCAGCTCGATACCCTTTTTCACGTAAGTGGGCAGGGTAGAGGCGTACAGCTTTTCCATCTCGTGCTGGGTGGCGCGCTCGGCAACACCGAGGAAGCGCAGAGCTTCGGAGCGCAGCTTGTCCAGCAGCAGGCTGGCGGTAGCGAAGGTGTAATTGGGCTCCTGCTCAACCAAGGTGCGCGCAGTGATTACCAGCGCGGTATTGATATCGTTTTCGGAAACACCGTCGTACAGGTTTTTCAGGGCTTCGTTAAGAATTGCCGCGCTGTCGACATCTTTCAGGCCTTCACAGGCTTCTTTGACAACGGTGCGCAGGCGTTCCATATCCAGGGGTGCAAGGCTGTCATCGTCCTGCTTTACACGGATGCTGGGGTGGGCATCGACAGCTTGCTCGGCAATTTGAGCGGTTTTTTCTTTCTCTGCGCGCAGGCGGGCGTGTTCTTCACGGTAGAGTACGTAGTCGCGGGCAACCTTTTGTTCACCGGCGCGCATCAGGGCCAGCTCTACCTGGTCCTGGATCTCTTCAATGTGGATAGTGCCGCCAGAGGGCATGCGGCGTTTGAAAGTGGCACTGATCTGGCCGACCAGTTCTTCAACTTGCTCGTGGACACGGCTGGAAGCAGCGGCGGTGCCGCCTTCAACAGCGAGGAAGGCTTTAGTTACGGCGACGGCGATTTTGCTGTCGTCGTAGGGTACAACGGTGCCATTGCGCTTGATTACGCGGATCTGGCCCGGTGCAGTAGCGGCCAGAGTCGTGCCGCCAGTCGCCTGGTCGCTGGAGGTGCCTGATTTTTCCGCAGGCACGGCTTGAGAGCGCCCTGTCTCTGTGTGCATGTAAATCTCCGAAAGGTTTGTTCTGTTGTCTGTCCGCGTGCGTTCAAAAGAACGGCGGCCACATGACTGTGTGGCATGGCGGAGCGTGTCCTTCGCTTTGCCAGTGTTTATCCACAGCTGTGGACACTGGAAACAGGCGGCTTGTCACCGGCTATCTGAAAAGGTTTGCCAGCTGCTGCCTGTGGCGGAAATTCCATTCCGCCCGCTTACCTCTGATTCTGCTTTGAAAAAAGCAGCGCCTGACGCCCACCGCCAAAAAGTGTGGTGGTGCGCCGGAATTTGCCCCACATAATGGGGGTGCTCTTGAGCCTCTACCCCAATATATAGGGGGTCGGCCTCGAGTGCGCTACAAGATAATGCGGTAGGCGGGTCAGTTCAAGGCGAATAACTATGTAGTTGTTTGTGGATAAATTGTGGGTAGAGGTGCTGAGTCAGTAGCCACTTTCGCGGCAGAGCCCGCCAGCCCTGGGCTGCAAAGGAGTGGGTGCCGGGAAAGAACGCTGGGTACAGTGTCTTACAATTTTTTTTAATAGCTAGAGCGCTGTAAATTAACAACGGCAATAACCATTTGCAAATGGCTGCTCTTTGAGCAAAGTGGTACTCAATTGCTCAATTTACTGACGCTTATTTAATTCTGACATCTTGGCTGGCTGTAAATTAGTCGTTGGCGCCGATTGCTAAATTTAGCGATCTCTTGGATTTTTTGTCGCCAATCGCATCTTTTATACATTGTAGGGGAAAGGCGCGGGAGAGTGGGTACAGGTAGCAGGGTACAACCGTAGGAGTGGCTGTACCCTTTCAGGGGTTAGCGACTGTGGTCTTGGAGGAATTCCATCAGGGCTTTTTGCGCGTGAAGGCGGTTTTCAGCCTCATCCCATACCACCGAGATGTTGCCATCCTCTAAAAGTTCGGCACTCACCTCCTCTCCACGGTGGGCGGGCAAGCAGTGCATAAAGATGGCATCGCTATTGGCGTGGCTCATCAGCTCATGGTCCACCAGGAAGCTCTCGAAGGCTTTCAGGCGGATCTGTTGTTCAGTTTCCTGTCCCATGGAAGCCCACACATCGGTGGCCACCCAATCGGCCCCTTTAACAGCCTCCACCGGATCGTGTACTACGGTGACCCGATCACTTGCCGAAGCGAGGATATTGGCGTTGGGCTCGTAGCCGGGCGGGCAGGCTATACGCAGCTCAAAATTGCACAGGCGGGCAGCATTAATATAGGAGTGGCACATATTGTTGCCATCGCCGACCCAGGCGACCACCTTGCCCTCAGGGCTGCCGCGGTGCTCCACAAAGGTTTGGATATCTGCGAGCAGCTGGCAGGGGTGGTAGCTGTCGGAGAGGGCATTAATCACCGGTACCTTTGAATATTCTGAGAAGCGCTCCAGTACCTGGTGGCCAAAGGTGCGAATCATCACCATATCCACCATGCTGGAAATTACTCGGGCGCTGTCTTCAACGGGCTCCCCGCGGCCTAACTGAGTATCGCGGGGAGATAGGAAGAGGGCGCTGCCTCCCATCTGTGCCATACCGGCCTCAAATGAAACGCGGGTACGAGTAGAGGATTTTTCAAAAATCATCCCCAGCACTTTGCCGCGAAAAAGGTCAGTATTTATTCCTTGAGTGCGCAGTGTTTTGAGTTCGATCGCGCGCTCAATAATTTGCTTGAGCTCTTCCGAGGACAAGTCTGTCAGGGTGAGAAAATGTCTGATCGCCATAAGCTGTTCTCCTTTTTTTGCATCAGACTGCTTGCAGTGCAAACTGGTGAATCAGTGAGCTGACATCGTTTGCCAATTGATGGCACTCGTCGTCGCTGAGTGTGAGTGGGGGGAGCAGGCGTACTACATTGCCGGCGGTAACATTAATCAGCAGTCCGCGCTCGCGGGCTATGTCCACCAGTTTGGCACAGGGCTGCTGCAATTCTATTCCGATCATCAGCCCCAAGCCCCGCACCTCTTTGACCTGGTCGCAATCGGATAACTGTTGTTTGAGTTGATGCAGCAGGCGTTGCCCCAATGCCTCGGCGCGCTCTAACAGCCATTCACTTTCCAGCGTATCGATCACTGCCAGTGCGGCACTGCAGGCTAGAGGGTTGCCGCCAAAAGTGGAGCCGTGGGTGCCCGCAGAAAATAATTGTGCGGCAACTCCCCTGGCCAGGCAGGCTCCGATAGGGACACCGTTACCCAGTCCTTTGGCAGTGGTCACCACGTCGGGCAATATGTCTGCATGCTGGTAGGCAAACATTTTGCCACTGCGCCCGTTTCCGGTTTGCACTTCATCCAGCATCAGGAGCCAGTTATATTGATCGCAGAGTTCGCGTAATTGCCCCAGGTAGTTGGAAGTGGGCACGCGTACACCGCCCTCTCCCTGAACCGGCTCAACCAGCACTGCGACAATATCGTTGCGCTCACCTGCGAGCTTTTCGATGGCTGCGGTATCGTTAAACGGCACACGCAAAAAACCCTCGGGCAGAGGGCCGAAGCCCTCTTGGATTTTTTCATTGCCGGTTGCTGTCAGGGTAGCCAGGGTGCGGCCGTGGAAAGCGCTTTCCATTACCAGGATTTGAGGGGTTTCAATGTTGCGGCTATTGCCTAGCCGCCGCGCTAATTTAATCGCTGCTTCATTGGCCTCAGCTCCAGAATTGGAGAAAAACACATTGTCCATACCGGATAGTTGTACCAGCTTGTCTGCCAGTTTCTCCTGCGCAGGGATATTGTAGAGATTGGATACATGTAACAGGGTCCGAATCTGCTCGTGCAGGGCCAGGGTCACTTTGGGGTGGCAGTGGCCAAGGCCGCAGACGGCGATTCCAGAGATTGCATCCAGGTATCGTCGGCCCTGATCATCCCATACATAATTGCCTTCACCCCGCACCAGTGTGAGGGTTCGATCGCCATAGTTTTGCATGAGTGTCGGGGTGGCCACCGGGGCATCTCCTTAAATATTGACTATTTGGACTGTTTATTTTCCGCAGAAAATTCTGTTTAAGCTTTTTAATCTGCACTTTATATCGATTGGAGCAATGGTAACACAGCCTTTATAAGCTGTGTGCTATCTGGCTGGCTGAATTTTCAACATGGTATCCGGTATTGCAGATCTGCGGTTTTTGCTTTCATCGAGGGGATGGTGTACTTATTGCCGGCCCCACTGGGGTACAATGGATGCCGGCGCGCTATACCAGATGATGGTATGGTGCCTGTACACTTACTTTTTGCTTCGACCACCTGAGGTTTTTCACGCTTATGGATACACTGGAGAACATCAAGCAGCAGATCGCTGATAACACCATTCTGCTTTATATGAAAGGTAGCCCTAATGCCCCCCAGTGCGGCTTTTCCATGCGGGCCTCCCAGGCGATGATGGCTTGCGGTAAGCGCTTTGCCTACGTTGATATTCTGGCTAACCCGGACATCCGCGCTGAGCTGCCTAAGTATGCGAACTGGCCGACCTTCCCCCAGCTGTGGGTTAAGGGCGAGCTGATCGGTGGCTGTGACATCATTATGGAAATGCATGAGAACGGTGAGCTGAAAACCTTGATTGATGAGGCATCAGCGGAGAGCGAAGGCGAGGATTAATTTCCGCTTTTGCTCCAATATGTCTGCTGCTATAGGTAGTAGGCATACTGTAGAAACAAAAAAAACCGCAGCGGAAGCTGCGGTTTTTTTATGCCTGTGAGAGGACTTAAACTACTTGCCAGAGTGGCCGGCTGCAGTTTCCATTTGAGTTTGCAGGTAGTTTTGAATGCCAACTTTGTCGATCAGCTCCAGCTGGGTTTCCAGCCAATCTACATGCTCTTCCTCAGACTCGAGGATTTTCTCCAGCAATTCACGACTGCCGTAATCCCGAACGGACTCGCAATAGGCGATGGCTTCACGCAAGTCGGGAATGGCCTTGGATTCAATTTTCAGGTCGCACTTGAGCATCTCTTCGGTATTTTCGCCGATCAGAAGTTTGCCCAGGTGCTGCAGGTTGGGAATACCTTCGAGGAAAAGAATGCGCTCGATCAGCCAATCGGCGTGCTTCATTTCATCAATGGATTCGTGATATTCCTGTTTGCCCAGCTCTTTTAAACCCCAATTGTCGTACATGCGGGCGTGTAGGAAATACTGGTTAATAGCTACCAGTTCATTACCCAGTACTTTATTTAAATGCTCAATTACCTTGGGGTCGCCTTTCATAGCCTGTGCTCCTGAAGCCCTGCCAACTCAATAAGGTTTGCAGAGAGTTCCTATTTGTTAGTCGCTAGAGATTAGTTGATATTTTTAGTTACTAAAGTTTATTAGTCACTAAAGTCTGCGGCTGCCTGATTTACCTAATTTTATTTTAGGGTTTAAGCTGCAATCGGGGCTGAGTTTGCGTTGCGATTTGCGGCAAGTCAAGAAATAATTTTTCTTGCGGAATGCAGGAAAAACAAGGGTTTTAACGCAAATTTAGCCGAAAATGGCAACGAAAATAATTATCATTTAGGTTGTGTGAGCAATACAACAATAAGTCATTTATTTCGAATATTAACCCTTGTTATTGGTGGGTTGTGCATTTCAGTTGAGGTTAATGTTTTCATGTTTGGTATTAATAATGCTTCTTATTTATATATACGGGTGAAACGCTTGCAGTTATAAGATGAGCCGAAACCTTTTCTAGTATTCGAATGGCGCTTGAATAATTGATTTTTTTCTAAATTAAATGATCCCACCTTTTGATAGTTTGCCATCTAACCGACTCATTGAATGGTTACCTGGAATATAAAAGCGATTGAGTTGATATTTTGTTGATGGACTCATGCCCTGAATTGATGTTGACCACTGTCGAATGTCACGTGGATTACGAAGGGGTTAACAAAGCGGTGTCTGAATAAATCCGTAATACTTTCGGGCTCCTGAAGTCAGCAGATTTTAGGTACGTCGCTGCGAGTGCCTTGCCTAACAGGATCGATCCTACAGGCTTTCATGGCAGATTCACGCTCTGCGCTGTAAAAACCAAAAATATCACGGAATTGTTTTGAGGCTTTCTAAAACAGATTTTCTCAATATCCAACTTTTCCGATCCAAGGGGTATTGCAGTGAGATTGGAGAGGTAAGTAAATCGGAGGGCTAGAGTTTGGCCGGTATGTAAAGCTGGGAGACGCGCTTGCAGGTTGAGAGCGGAGATAAAGACAGTGGAGGCACGCTAGTTCGACTTGGAAGGGAGTCTTATACAGGTTTTTAAGGTTTTACGAAGAGCTGGAGGGCTGGGTAGATAAAAGTGGTATAGAGGCCACCAGAGGAGGGTGGCCATATTGGACGGTCAGCTGGCGGAGTAGAAGAGGCCGTTGTTGGCAGAGGATACCATCCCACCGCTCATGGTCTCATCGATGATCTCCTTGGTCTGCTCGGCACAGCGTCCACATTGAGATGAAACGCCCAGCTGGCGTCTCAACGCCTTCACCGAAGTGGAGCCATCATAGATCGCCTCTTTAATCTGGCGGTCAGTTATGCCCTTACAAATACATACATACATGGCGGTGGCTCTGTTCAACTCTTACTCAATAGTAGTCAGGTAGGAATCCTATTGCAATTGAGAATGAGTGTCAATAAGATTCCGGAATGGTCGCATTTCACCCTCTTTGTTTGCTATTTGTACATTTTTGCGGGTAGGTCATCCTATTTTGGGTGTTAGTTCACGCATAGCCGTTCTGCTATCAGCCTGATTTAAAAAATTTATGGGCCTGAAATAAGTGGGTGTGTATCATAGCGGCCCACTATTAATTCCCATTCGATTTATAGCTATTGCTCATAAATTGAACACTCTACGTATCATCAACAACCCATCATTGGATTGAGGAGGTTTTCATGGCAGTTCTGGTAGGCAAGCCGGCTCCGGATTTCACCGCTGCAGCGGTATTGGGTAACGGCGAGATCGTCGATACTTTTAACCTGAAAGAAGCAATCAAAGGTAAGAAGGCTGTAGTTTTCTTCTACCCGCTGGACTTCACCTTCGTATGTCCTTCTGAGCTGATCGCTTTCGACCACCGTTTCGCTGAGTTTGAAAAGCGCGGTGTTGAGGTAATCGGTGTATCCATCGATTCCCAGTTCTCTCACAACGCATGGCGTAACACCTCCGTCAACGACGGTGGTATCGGCCCGGTTAAGTACACCCTGGTTGCAGACGTAAAGCACGAAATCTGCCAGGCGTACGACGTAGAAGCTGACGCTGGTGTTGCTTTCCGCGGCTCCTTCCTGATCGACGAAGAAGGCACTGTACGTCACCAGGTAGTTAACGATCTGCCGCTGGGCCGTAACGTTGACGAAATGCTGCGCATGGTTGACGCTCTGGCGTTCCACCAGGAGCACGGTGAAGTTTGCCCCGCCGGCTGGCAGGAAGGCGACAAAGGTATGAACGCTTCTCCGGAAGGTGTAGCGGCTTACCTGAGTGAGAACGCTGAGAAGCTGTAAGACGCTTTTTGCGTTGGGGTCTCCGGACCCCAAAAGAAGAACCGCCGCAAGGCGGTTTTTTTGTTTGTACAAGCCTTGTTGCGCTGATCTGCGCTGATTGGCATGGCCGTCCCCGCGCCGGAGAAAAGTGCAGACTAGAATTCAGCGGTCAGTCCTGCGTGGCGCCTAAATAGAGTTTTTGCCCGCTGGCTGCTAGTCTTATCTGCAACTACCGGATTGCTTTGGCGGCTCGATTTGCTTATGAGACCTGCAATTCTTTCAAATATTGTCTACGGCACGCGCGCTTTTATGGCACGTTTTTTCCTCTCCCTGATGATTCTGGGGAGTCTGTCCCTGCCTGCGCAAGCGGCTGATATAGACGACAGGGCCAAACAGTTTGGCCGATACTTCAAACAGATGATGGCGGGTAAATCTATACCCGGCGGCGCCTATGTCATCGTGGATGGCAACCGGGTGGTCGCGATGGACACCTATGGCGTCAGGGTCAGGGGTAAATCCGGCAAGGTGGATCAGGACACGGTGTTCCGTCTGGCATCGGTATCCAAGACCTTCGCTGCCAGTATGGCCACTATGTTGGAGCATGAAGATCGCTTCAAATGGGATGACAAGGTGGTCAACTATGTGCCGGACCTGAGCTTTAAGACGCCCTCGTTGTCTCGCCAGCTTCAGGTGGAACACTTGCTCAGCCATTCCTCGGGTCTGACCCCCAACGCCTACGACAACTACCTTGAGGACAACAAGCCTCTCAGCAAGATATTGCCCAAGTTTGCCAATATCGATCCGCGCTGCACGCCAGGAAAATGCTACGGCTACCAGAATGTGTTGTTCAGTCTTATTGAAGATGTGATTTTTGAGGCGACCGGGGTCTCCTTTGCCAGCCAGCTGAAAAAGCGAATTTTTGTCCCGCTGAAAATGCAGAACGCATCGGTCGGCTGGGAGAGCTTTATGGCCTCCGACAACCGTGCGGCACCCCATATTCAGACAGGCAGCGGCTGGCGCCCGGTAAAAGTGGAGAAGGAATACTACTTTGCTGCACCGGCGGCGGGAGTGAATGCCAGTATTTCCGATATGGCCCAGTGGTTGAAAGCGCAGATGGGCTACTACCCGAAGGTGCTGTCACCGGAAGTGATCGCCGATATGACTACTGAGCGAGTCGCTACCCAGCGCCATATGCGCCATCGTATCTGGAGAGACTACCTGTCTCATGCAGGCTACGGCCTGGGCTGGCGCCTCTATACCATTGGTGACGATCGTATTATTTACCATGGCGGTTGGGTTGCGGGTTTCCGCGCGGCGGTGGCCTATTCGGAAAAGTTGAAAGTGGGTATTGCCATCCTGATGAATGCGGAGTCCCGAGTGATCTCAGATCTCACTGCCAATTTCGTGATCGATATTACTGGCAAAGGTAATCTCGCTACCGCTCAAACCAGTGGAGATCGCTGATCTCCACTGGTAAGTGATTGTCCCTCCCCCCTTGAAACCTGCTGGCTGATCCCAATATTTGCTCCCTGTTCCGATTGACGTTTACGGGGAGACCGAATAGATGACCGTTGAGGCCCAAAAAGAGAGCCATGGATTCCAGACGGAAGCCAAGCAGCTACTGCACCTGATGATTCACTCGCTCTACTCCAATAAGGAGATTTTCCTGCGCGAGCTGGTATCCAACGCTTCTGATGCCGCCGACAAGCTGCGTTTTGAATCGCTGTCCAAGCCTGAGTTACTTGGCGAAGATGCAGACCTGCGTATTCGCATCGAGTTTGACAAGGAAGAAGGCACGCTCACCATTACCGATAATGGTATTGGTATGAGCCGCGATGAAGTTATCGAAAACCTCGGTACTATCGCCCGCTCCGGCACCTCTGCATTTATGCAGCAGCTGACCGGAGATCAGAAAAAAGATGCGCACCTGATCGGCCAGTTCGGTGTGGGCTTTTACTCCGCCTTTATCGTCGCTGACAAAGTGGACGTATTCACTCGTCGCGCCGGTTTGAGTTCCGACCAGGGTGTGCACTGGGAGTGTCACGGTGAAGCGGAATACTCCGTAGAGACTGTTGAATGGCCCCAGCGTGGCACCCGGGTGGTTCTGCACCTGAAAGAAGAAGCGAAAGAGTTTGCCGATAACTGGCGCCTGCGCTCCATCATTAAAAAGTACTCCGATCACATCGCCATTCCGGTGGAAATGCTGAAAGAGGAAATGCCGGCGGCGGAAGAGGGCGAAGAGCCGAAAGAAGAAAAGGCGCCTGAGTTTGAAGCAGTAAACGCTGCCCAGGCCCTGTGGACTCGTCCCCGCTCCGATGTGAAATCTGAGGAGTACAAGGAGTTCTACAAGCATATCTCCCACGATTTCGACGATCCCTTAACCTGGAGCCACAACCGCGTAGAGGGTAAACAGGATTACACCAGCCTGCTATACATCCCTGCGCGCGCACCGTTTGATCTGTACCAGCGTGATGCCGCTCGCGGCCTCAAGCTGTATGTACAGCGCACTTTTATCATGGACGATGCGGAGCAGTTCCTGCCGCTGTACCTGCGTTTCGTGAAAGGTGTTCTGGACTCCAACGATCTGCCGCTGAACGTATCCCGTGAAATCCTGCAAAAAGATCGCAATACTGATGCGATCAAGAGCGCGCTGACGAAGCGTGTTCTGGATATGCTGGATAAATTGGCGAAGAAAGATGGCGATGAATACCAGAAGTTCTGGGATCTGTTCGGCAATGTATTGAAAGAAGGTCCGGCTGAAGATTTCTCCAACAAAGAGAAAATTGCCAAGCTGCTGCGCTTCGCCAGCACCCATACCGATACCGAGAAACAGGATCAATCCCTGGAAGACTATGTGGGTCGCATGAAGGATGGCCAAAAGGCGATCTACTACGTGTGTGCCGACAACTTCGCTACGGCCAAGTCCAGCCCCTACCTGGAAGTATTCCGCAAGAAGGGTATCGAAGTGCTGCTGCTCACCGATCAGGTGGACGAGTGGTTCGTGGGCCATATGAACGAGTTCGACGGCAAGCAGTTCCAGGACGTGGCCAAAGGTGCGCTGGATCTGGGTGAAGCCGAGAGCGACGAAGACAAAGCTGAGCGCGAAAAAGTTGAGCAGGAGTCCGGTGCCCTGGTTGAGCGGGTACAGGAAGTTCTGGAAGGTCGCGTTGAATCCGTACGCGCAACCACTCGTTTGGTGGACTCCCCAGCGTGTCTGGTGGTGAGCGAACAGGATATGGGCCCGCAAATGCGCCGCATCCTGGAACAGGCCGGCCAGGCCCTGCCAGATGCCAAGCCGATCTTTGAAATCAATCCGTCCCACCCACTGGTACAGCGTCTGGACCAGGAGGCGGATGAAGATCGTTTTGCGGACCTCACCAATATCCTGATGGACCAGGCTAATCTGGCTGCCGGTAACCAGTTGGCAGATCCGGCGGATTATGTGCGCCGCCTGAACACGCTGTTGCTGGAAATGCACGGCTAAGTCAGCGCTATTGATTGGTGCTAAGTGATGGCCAGCGGAGTTGTTTTAGATTTTGCTGGTCCCAGAAGCGGCCCCTGCCGGATCGAGCGGTGTTTTATCGGTTGGTCAAGGCAGAGGGCCGTTTTTGCTATTTACTGTGCCGTTTCGCACAATTGGCAGAAGTTTAAAACAAATTGACCCCATTGGGCTCAGCGGGTCATGCCTCTATAATCCGCAAGTCTTATAAGAAGCTTTATCGGTGTGACAATGCAAAAAGAAACTTCCAACCCCCTCGCTATTGCCGTATTGGGCGGCGGCAGTTTCGGAACCGCGATTGCTAACATTGTGGCGGGCAACGGCCACGACACCCGCCAGTGGATGCGCAATGCGGAGACGGCGGCTGAGTGTCGCGACACTCGAGAAAACCATAAATACCTGCCCGGCGTGCCGCTGCACCCGGAATTACAACTTACCAGCGACCTGGAGCAAGCGGTCGATGGTTGCAGTATCGTTTTTGTCGCGATACCCAGTAAATCCTTTCGCGAGGTGGTAAAAAAAGTAGCCCCGTTGTTGGCGCCGGGCACCATGCTGATCTCCACCACTAAGGGAATCGAGCACGACAACTTCCACTTAATGAGCGATATCCTGCGCGAGGAAACCACCGACATGCGTGTCGGGGTCTTGAGCGGACCAAATTTTGCAAAAGAAATTGTTGCGGGGCACTACACTGCAACGGTGGTGGCCAGTGAAGATGAGGCACTTTGCAAAGCGATTCAATCGGCACTGCACTCGGAGACTTTCCGGGTTTATTCCAGTAGTGATGTGTTTGGAGTAGAGCTTGCCGGTGCGCTAAAAAATATTTACGCGATCATCACTGGTATGGCTGCGGCACTGGAGCGCGGGCAAAATACCATCAGTTTATTGATCACCCGCTCCCTGGCAGAAATGATGCGTTTTGCCGAAGCGATGGGTGCCGATCCCATGACGTTTATCGGCCTCGCTGGTGTTGGCGACTTGATTTTGACCTGTTCCTCAGATCTCAGCCGAAATTACCGGGTGGGGTATATGGTCGGTAAGGGCAAGCCGCTCGATCAGGCTGTCGCAGAAATTGGTCAGGTGGCCGAAGGTGTGAATACGGTTCGTCTGATTAAACAGAAAGCGGACGAAATGGGTGTCTACATGCCCTTGGTTTCCGCGATTCACGCCATATTATTTGAACAGCGGCCGATTCCTGAGGTGATTCGCAATTTGATGTCGGGCGCACAAACTTTTGATGTGGCCTACTCGGCCAAGCCTTAAATGGAAGCCTCATATGAAAAATGACGATCTAAAGCGCAATCTTACTTCCGGCAACCAGTGGGTGCGCCTTATCTATATGGTGCTGTTTGCAGTGTGCCTTCAGGTTGCCGCGTGGTTACTGATGGCGGTAGTGATACTGCAATTCCTGTTTTCGATTATCAGTGGGAAATCCAACGATAATCTGCGTCGCTTTGGCGATCAGCTCGCCTCCTATGTTTACCAGGCGATCCAGTTCCTGATCTACAACTCCGACGAAAAACCTTTCCCGTTTGCCGAGTGGCCTGAATCTGAAGTAGAAGATTTGTCCGGTTACGAGGGCGCCGAAGATGTTTCTGCAGAAGTGGTTTCTACGGAAGTAAAGCGTGAAAAGGACAAGGCTGAAGACGAAGCCGAGGATGCCATTATCCTGGGTAGCTCCGAGCCCGAGAGCAGTGAAAAGCCCGAGCTGGTTGAGGAAAGTGCCGACGACGCCGACAAACCTGTCGACAAGAACTGATCGCTTTTCCTATCGCTAATTTATCCGGTGCCTTATCCGTGGGCACCGGATAAATATCTGCTGCCCTCCCTGTGAATATTCCCGCAGATATCAACAAAGTCACAACCTACCCTTGAGGAAGCCCCATGCAGCTGTTTATTTTGCGTCACGGTAAAGCCGAGCCCATGCTCGCCAATGATGCAGAAAGAGCCCTGACAGAGCGCGGGCGCAGGCAGGTTGCACAGGTTTGTAAAAAGCGCGCCGAGGAACTGGCAGCGGTAAAGGCTATTTGGGCCAGCCCATTTGTACGCACCCAGGAAACCGCTGAGATTGCTGCCGCCCAGTTGGGGTTGCCCGTTATTACCGAACCGCTGCTCATCGGCAATACTTACCCACAGCAACTGCTCGATCATTTGCAAACCCAGGATACCTTTCCGCTTCTGCTGGTTAGTCACCAGCCTCTGGTCGGCAGCCTGCTCAATGGCCTCTGTGGCAGCGGTAACGAGCACCCGATGGGCACTTCCAGCCTCGCCTGCGTTAGTGCGGATGTATGGGCTAATGGCTGCGCTGACCTGGAGTGGTTGCAGCACGCAGAGTAATTTTTCCGGTTGTGTCTGCCAGTAAATCCCTATTGCGCTGATCACAACTGTCATTGCGGATGTTGTTGGTGGGCCGCACCATTTCACCACCTGTTTTTAGTCACTATCCGGTGGATATCACTTTGGCGATAAATCAAATCACTCCCCGTGAAATCACCCTTGAGTTTGATCACAAGTCGATTGCTGCACGCCAGTGGGGCGATCCAGAGGGAGAGCCGGTAATTGCTCTTCACGGCTGGTTGGATAACTGTGCCACCTTCAGTCGGCTGGCTCCCCTGCTCAGCGGAATTAATCTGGTAGCGATAGATATGCCGGGCCACGGACGCAGCTATCACCGCTCACTCGATGCCAACTACAACATCTGGGAAGAGGCGGAAGATATTTTTGGGGCGGTGCACGCGCTCGGCTGGCGCAAGTTCTCCATTGTGGCGCACTCCCGAGGTGCTATCGCCGGGGTGATAACCGCTGGTGCTTTTCCCGATCGGGTAAAGCGCCTGGCACTGATCGATGGCCTGGTACCTCCCTCCACCGAAGATGAAACGGCTCCGGAGAACCTGGCCAAAGCTATTGCCCAGAGAGCCCGTTACGGCACGCGCAAGCTGCGGGTTTACGGTACCTTCGAAGAGGCGGTCGAAGCGCGCAAGAATGGCATGTTTCCGCTAACTGAGTGGGCTGCGCAGGTATTGACCGAGCGGGGCACCCGGGAAGTGGAGGGTGGCTATATGTGGAGTAATGATCCCCGGCTGATGGCGGCTTCCACGGCCAAGCTCAATGAGCCACAGATTAAAGCTTACTTATCCCGATTGAAGATGCCGGTGCAGTTGGTTCTCGCTGAAGACGGTATCGCAGATATGCTCAAGCGCCTGCGCCCTGTACTGCAAGAGTTTCCGGGTATTGAGGCGCGTGAGATTCCCGGAAGCCACCACTTACACCTGGAGGAGAGTGGTGCCCAGGCGATTGCAGAGTGGTTTGGGCCTTTCTTGCGCGGTGAAACCGCTTAGAAGGGAACCCGCTTGGAATAGCAGCTGGCATCCATCTCCCGCACCTCTACCGAGACTGCGGGAACTCCCTCGGCAAATTGGCACAGGCTGTTAAAAACCGCCGAGCTCAATGCCTCCCTTTCCCGCGTAGAGCGCCCTTCAAGCAAGCGGATCTCTGCGTGGATAAAGCTGTTGCCATTGTCCCCAGCGATAAATTGGTCGTAGGACTTGGCGCGGGTCTTGATATTGTGGGAGGCGAACAAACCGGAACGGTGCATCGCCTCCTGAGCCGAGCTGACCAGTGCAGCGACAGAAATCTTCTCTTCCAGATTTTTCGCATACTCTATGATCAGGTGAGGCATAGCGGTCACTCCTCGGTCAAAGCGGCCCTGGTGGCCGCTGGGTACCTGTGGCGTTTACTGGCGCAGCAGGGAGAGGAACTCGTTGCGGGTGGCCTGGTTGCTGCGGAAAGTACCGAGCATAGCCGAAGTCTTCATCACAGAGTTCTGTTTTTCCACACCGCGCATCATCATGCACATATGCTTGGCTTCGATGATCACGCCGACACCGGCAGCACCGGTAACGTTTTGCAGGGTCTCGGCGATTTCTACGGTCAGCTGCTCCTGGATCTGCAGGCGGCGCGCAAACATATCCACAATGCGTGCTACCTTGGACAGGCCAACGACCTTGCCATTGGGAATATAGGCTACGTGGGCGCGGCCGATAAACGGCAGCAGGTGGTGCTCACACAGGGAGTAGAGTTCGATATCCTTAACCAACACCATTTCGCTGCAGTCGGACGGGAAGAGCGCGTCGTTGACTACATCTTCCACGGTCTGTTTATAGCCGCGGGTCAGGTATTCCATGGCTTTGGCGGCGCGCTCCGGGGTGTCTTTGAGCCCAGGGCGTTGCGGATCTTCGCCGATTGCTTCAATAATTCGCGCGTAATGTTCGTTCATGCTGCTCTTTCCAACATCTCAGCCCGAAGGGCGGGTGCGCTACCCTAAGCGTTTGTAACCCGAGAGTAAAGATCCACGCGGCCCGAGGAGCTTGTTAGCTGTTATTTGACGACCACTGACGAAGGCTATTTTGTTAGCAGGGCGGAGCGAAGTTGGGCGGAAAAATGGCTTAGGGCCTTTAGGTAGCCGCTGTAAAATGGCCACTTAACCTTACTCGTCGCTTATTTGGTGTGAGCAAACTACACTCCCCGGGCATTGATTGGCCCCTCTGCAGCAACAACAGAGGGCACCTGCTAGTGATAGTGGGCCCCGACGAGATACAAAGCACTTAAGGATAGATTGATGATAGAAAGGCGTGAAACAAGCCTCCACGAACTGACCACGGTTTTGGACTATATCCGCTGGGGGACCAGCCGATTCAATGAGGCCGACCTCTACTACGGCCATGGCACCGACAACGCCTGGGACGAGGCCGTTTTACTGGTGACCCACGCCCTGCATCTCCCCCCTTACAGTAAGCCGGAGATACTCCAGGCCCGTTTGACCATGGAGGAGCGCCGCGACGTACTCACTATCCTGGAGCGGCGCTTTAGCGAGCGGGTACCGGCGGCCTACCTGACCAAGGAAGCGCATTTCTGCGATATGACATTTTATGTGGACGAGCGGGTACTGGTACCCCGTTCACCGATTGGCGAGATGATTCGCCACAACTTCCAGCCCTGGCTCAATGTTGAGCCCCTGGCGATTCTGGACCTCTGTTGTGGTAGCGGCTGTATCGGTATCGCCTGCGCCGAGGCCTTCCCGGAAGCGCGTGTCGATGTGAGCGATATTTCCGAGGACGCGATCGAAGTTGCACAGATCAATATCAATCGTCATGAGTTGAACGAACGCGTGCGCGCAGTGCAGTCGGACCTATTTTCCGGCCTGCACGGTATGAGTTATGAGTTGATCGTGTGCAACCCGCCCTATGTCGATGCCCACGATCTGGCCGAAATGCCCAAGGAATACCACGCTGAGCCGGATATAGCCCTGGGCTCTGGTGATGACGGTCTCGATTTTACCCGCCGCCTGCTGCGCGAGGCTGCCAACCACTTACAGCCCGACGGCCTGTTGATCTGCGAAGTGGGCAATAGCTGGGAAGCCCTGGAAAAAGCCTTCCCGGAGGTGCCGTTTATGTGGCCCGAGTTTGAGGATGGTGGCCACGGTGTCTTTGCAATCAGCCGGGAAGAACTACTCGCCTATCAACCCTACTTCGAAAAGGAATAATTCCTTTTGCCTCCCCGGCAATCTCGGTTGCCGGGTTATGGGTACAAGCCCGGTTCTGCGGACACTTGTGCTTTTTGCCCCAGTCTGCGCACTGGGGCGGGCAGATCATTTATAATGCGCGCCCCTATTGTGGGCCATCCTGTTTTACCACCTACTAGCTGGAAAAGTCGTCTATGTCGGGCAATACCTTTGGCAAGCTGTTTTGTGTCACCACCTTTGGCGAAAGCCACGGCCCCGCGCTCGGTTGTATCGTCGATGGATGCCCTCCGGGTCTGGAGATTAGTGAAGAAGAAATTCAGCGAGAGCTGGACCGCCGCAAGCCCGGCACCTCCCGTTATACCACCCAGCGCCGCGAACCCGACCAGGTAAAAATCCTTTCCGGTGTTTTCGAGGGAAAAACCACCGGCACGCCCATTGGCCTGTTGATTGAAAATACCGACCAGCGCTCCAAGGACTACAGCAATATCGCTGAACAAGTAAGGCCAGCCCATGCCGATTTCACCTATTGGCAAAAATACGGCATCCGCGACTACCGTGGGGGTGGCCGATCCTCCGCCCGTGAAACTGCCATGCGGGTTGCCGCTGGGGCCATCGCCAAAAAATGGCTGAAACAAAAATACGGCATTGAAGTGCGCGGTTATCTCTCGCAATTGGGCCCGATTAAAGTACAAAAACTGGATTGGGATCAGGTAGAACAAAACCCCTTCTTTTGCCCGGATGCCGATCGGGTCCCCGACATGGAGACCTATATGCAGGAGCTGATCAAAGAGGGGAACTCCATCGGTGCGCGTATCTCAGTACACGCCAGCGGCGTCCCAGCCGGACTGGGTGAACCTATTTTTGATCGCCTGGATGCAGATCTGGCCCACGGCTTAATGAGTATTAACGCGGTAAAAGGCGTGGAAATTGGAGCTGGCTTTGACAGCGTGGAGCAGAAGGGCACTGAGCACCGAGATGAAATCACTCCAGAAGAGGGGTTCCTGTCGAATAATGCTGGGGGTGTCTTGGGTGGTATTTCCAGTGGCCAGGACGTCATTGCCCATATCGCCCTGAAGCCGACTTCCAGTTTGCGCATTCCCGGCCGCAGCGTTGACCGCTCCGGCAATCCCATTGAAGTCGTTACCAAAGGCCGCCACGACCCCTGTGTTGGTATTCGAGCAACGCCTATCGCCGAAGCCATGATGGCCCTGGTTCTGATCGATCACGCACTGCGCCACCGCGCGCAAAACGGAGATGTAACACCGGGATAATTCGATCGGCTTTTTTCTATTGGATACCGGCGAAAGCCCGGTATCCAATCTCTTCGCTACTAAGATGCAGCCAATAAGCCAAGCCCCTGGGCTTCCCCCACCTTGCTCCCAACAAAATAGTTAGCTCCAGCCTCCTCAATTTTATTAATGTTGCGCAGTCGGTCTGAAGGGCTTAAAACGCCTTTATTTCCCCGATTAACGACATGGGTATAAATTTCAGTAGTACTAACATCCGAATGCCCTAGCAGTTCCTGAATCGTGCGCAGGTCATAACCCGCTTCGAGCAAGTGAGTCGCAAAGCTATGGCGAAATGCATGGCAACGAGCCGGTTTGTTGACTCCCGCTAGCTTGACAGCTATACGAACCTGGCGCGCTAAAGTTGACGCGTGCATATGGTGCCTTCTGTTTTCACCGGAGCGAGGACATTGGCCGATGGTGCTGGAAGGGAAAAGGTATTGCCAAGCCAGTTGTCGGCTTGCACTTGGATACTTTCGTTCCAAAGCGTTAGGTAAATAAACCGAACCAAAACCAGCCAAAAGATCTTGTTGGTGTAATAGGGAAACAGACTCCACCTGCCTATGTAGCTGCACAATTAACCCATTAGGTAATATCGTAGTGCGATCCTTATCCCCCTTACCACCTCGAACAAAAATATTATTGCTGTCGAAGTCTATATCCTTTATACGCAAAGAAAGCAGTTCGGCGCTGCGAAGGCCGCTACCGTACATTAGCTCAACCTGTAATCTGTAAGTGCCTTCAATATGATCCAAAATTGCTGATATTTCTCTACGGCTATAAACCACAGGCAAGTACTTTTGTTGTTTTGCCAGTTTAAAGTCCAATGCTTGAATATCCCTACCTAAGAATCTCTTGTACAGATATATCAAAGCGTTCAGAGCTATTCGCTGTGTATTTGCTGAGCAAAGGCCCTGAACTGCAAGGTGAGAGAGAAACGTCTCAATCTCAACAGCTCCCATATCGTCAGGGTGCTTCTTTTTATTGAAATGAATAAAGCGTTTAATCCAATGGGTGTAAGTTTGCTCTGTTCGGTACGATAGTCCTTGTTTTCGAATATGAAATCGCAGATTGTCCATAAATCGTTCAGGCTTACCTGGGATTTTGTGGCGAATGTCGTCCATGATATTGCCCTTAGACTGTTTTTATATACAGTGTTTACTCTTTTGTCTTGCTGTCAATATCAGAATTCAAGAGAAGCTTCTCCTATTTCTGGAGGTGACGATCTATCTCTTTGATTTTTATAGGGTTGGTAATGTTATAAAGAGCAGAAAAAGCAGGTAGATATATAGCGCCTGCTATATATCTACCTGTTGAGAAATATGCCAAAGTTCTTAACTTTTTGATATTATTGGGTTTTTAAGGTTATCTTGAAAGAAGTGAGTAGAATTATATAGAAGGGTGATATAAAGATGCTTCTTTTGAATTAACTGTTATTGTGGCGGTCGATTTTATTGATTTTTCGTAGTAACTGAAAGTTTAGCGCCACTAAATAGCAGCCAGTATTGAGCAGTTTTTATTGATTGCTATTCAAGCAGTTTCGCTCCTAGAGCGTTCGCTCAGATGTTGTAAAAAGAGGCAGTCCGCAGCAATTTCGTGGAGTGCCAGTAAGATAGGAATTGGTTGGGGAAAGTGCGGTATTCTTTCTTCGCAAATATTGAGCAGTGGCCAGCCAAAGTTGGCTGGCAGAGAGCAAGTAGGTTGTTCAGTGCGCGCCAGCTATAACCAGGCCAAGCAGGCTCGCCCAGCCCCTGTGGGGCTAGGCTGGACAGCCTACGCAGCGCGCTTCGCACGCCAAACGCTCCGGCTGCCCCTGTTGGCAACGTTATGTGGCCACATGAATTACTACATACTTTCAAAAGATTTTTACATAGGTCAATCGAGGCTGGAGCATGCTGATTTAGGTGTGGGCATGGTTCATGGACGTTTTATACAAGGTCCTGACTATCAAAAAGTAAAAAGTGTTTTTAAGCTATTCGCCAGCGAGCAATATGATGAGTATTATCAAAAGAGAGATGATCTGGAGTTGATGCTTCAAGATGAGTCAGGTAATAAAATTTCCACTGACTTTATTCATATTGAAGATTATTCTCCAGAATTTGAAGAGATTAGTGTAGAGGTCAAGTTAGTAAACGGCCAGTCATGGGCAGGTATTGAAAACACATAACTAGGCCAAGCAGGCTCGCCCAGCTGATAGCTGGGCTGGACGGCCTACGCGCTGCTTCGGCCGCCCCTGTTGGCAACGTTATTGTGGCGGTCAATTTTTAGATGGTTTGTAGTTGCTGCAAGTAACAATCTATACCTGAACACGCTTCGCCAGAAAGTTTTCCTGCAAGCTGGCACCGCAGTTTCGATCAAGTGCCGTCGTTTTAAGTCAACAAGCCCTGCAAGTCAGTTGCACCATTGTGAAGTGCCAGTCAGTTAGTTAACTGGTGGGGAAAGTATGGTATTTTTCCCAGTAAATTTATCGGGCAGTGGCCAGCCAAAGTTGGCTGACAAAGAGCAAGTAGGTCGTTCAGCGCGCGCCAGCTATAACCAGGCCAAGCAGGCTCGCCCAGCCCCTATGGGGCTAGGCTGGACAGCCTACGCGGCGCGCTTCGCACGCAAACGCTCCGGCTGCCCCTGTTGGCAACGTTATGTGCTTCAACGAAGAGATATGAACTTTGAGTAAATGGCTTTACCTAATAGTTGTTTTTGTCATGGCCGGTTTGCTTTATCCAATAATCTATCTCCTGGGCCTAGAAAGGTTAGGGGGCGGAGCTTTACTGAAGGTCCCGGAGTTCATCTTGTATAGCGTGCTAATAGGATTCTTCTTGTATCCGTTCATGGAGGGTTATAGACGCTATAAAATGGGTAGTCACTCATTGGCTGTTATTTTTCTTATCTCCGGAATAATTTTACCAGTTATAAGTGGCGCTTTTTTAATAATTTTATTTGAATCTATGTTGAAGTCTGGAAGCCATGGATGACACAGCAGCACATAACCAGGCCAAGCAAGCTCGCCCAGCTATGAGCTGGGCTGGACGGCCTACGCTACGCTTCGGCCGCCCTTGTTGGCAACGTTAAGTGAAAAATGAATATCTGGGAACTATACAACGAAGACGAAAAGTTGGCCGACTTAACACAAACAGACCTTGATCAGCCTTGGTTCATAGGTGTGTTGGTTCCAACTCCGGCTTTTGATGAATACCGTAATCTCTTTGAAAGAGCTCAGCGATTTATAGAAACCGAAGAATTCGATTCTGAAGAATCAGAAGATACCTTTGTCGAAATTGATAACTTAAAACTGCGATTGGTGCGTATGTCGGATAAAGGTGTATTTAAAGACGTAATGCTATGTGTATCTGGTGATGAGGTATGGTGGCGTATTTAGTAACTATATGTGAGTCACTTAACAAACGCAGGCACAATCGCACACTTCGTGTGCTGGACCTCCGGTGCTGCGGGCGTTAACTTTCCAGGAGATAAAATGGACTTCGGCAAAATCATCAAAAGCGATGGTGATATACAGCTTGCTCAATGGAGTAGCATAATCTCCAGTCATCAAGCCCTCGAGCAAGCTCCTGATAAGAAAGGAACTAACCCTTTTACCAATGAGGAGGTTCTTTTCTCTGGTGAAGGCATAGCTTTCTATCTAGAAGGCGGGGATAAAGTTGGCAATATAAGCCTGGAGAATGGTGTTCTACTGACCAGCGGGGTTCCTATGTCAATATGCTCTGAACTTGCATATTCCCTCAACGCGGAAGCTTTCGAAGATGACCGCAGTTAACAAGGGCCAGCACAATCGCCAAATGCAAAAAACGCATTTGGCTGGACTCGCTGAAAGCGCTCGCCTGTGTGGCCGGCGTTATGTGTAAGTACAGATGAAGAACATTAGCCTTGCATTAATTTTTGTCTCGGTGATATTTATTGCCAGGATGTACTCAATTGAAGAGGTAACTGTTTCCAATGTCTTTGGCTGGCTAGCTTTTTCAATTGCAGTTGGCTCTACGACATATTTCATGGTGTTCGCGCCATTTGGATTGCGAACTCATACAGAAGTATTTGGTCGTCGGCAAAAATATAGACATCCCGTAGCTGAAATCCCAATTAAGGTTGTGGGCCTAATATTGGTTCCGGTTGTTCTATGCTTGGCTCTTAGTTTTTGGTTCTACGCATATGCCACCTAAAACACATAACAAGGCCATGTTGCATCGCACCAGCAAGCTGGTGCTGGACCTCCATTTCGGCGCTTCGCGCCTACATTACGGCCGCAAATGGCGGCGTTATTGTGGCGGTCGGTTTTATTGATTTTTCGTGGTAACTGAAGGTTTCGTGCCACTAAATAGCATCTGGTATTGAGCAATTTTACTGATTGCTATTCAGGCAGTTTCGCTCCAAGAGTGTTCGCTCGGGTGTTGTAAAAAGGGGCAGTCCGCTGCAATTTCTCGGATTGCCAGTAAGATAGGAATTGGTTAGGGAAAGTGCGGTATTCTTCCCTCGTAAATATTGGGCAGCGGCCAGCCAAACTATGGCTGGCAAAGTGCTAGTAGTCGGTCTCGAGCGCGCCAGCCATAACCAGGCTAGGCAAGCTCGCCCAACCCCTTCGGGGCTGGGCTGGACAGCCTACGCGTTGCTTCGGCTGCCCTTGCTAGCGGCGTTAAGCACCAGAGAGAAATATGGTCCAGGCTATTGATCTAACAATGTTGCTAACCATCTACGGAGGTTCTGCGTACTTGGCATATCGCTATGCTTTGCGTGGCCTACTCGCTGGCGTCATCTTAGTTTGGTTTGGTGGTATTCTCTCAATGGAGGTCTTGATACTTCTTGATCCAGACTACAGTCCCGGGGTGTTGGGAGCCGCAAAATTTCTTTTTGGTGGGGTGGTTGGTTTACTTTGGTGTGCCCCTTTTTATGCAATTAACATTGCGGTAAAAAAACTAATTAAGCGCAAGGCAAAAAGGCATGCTTAACAAAGCCAAGCACGGACGCCAGCAAAGCTGGCTGGACCTACATTCCGCAGCTTCGCTGCTTCATTTCGGCCCGTGTTGGCGGCGTTAAAGTGCAACTATGATCAGGAGAGCAGCGAGTAGAGCGTTTATTATTTGTGGGGCCTTGCTCATACTAGCAATGGTCATAGCCACAATTTACGCAGTACTATCTGACACAATTACTGGTCGGGATATATGGGCAGCGCCTCTTCTTGGCTTCTTCACAGGGATTTATTACTTTATCTTTGTTTACCCCTGCGTCTTCGCTGGTTTGCTCTTATATAGTTTCATTAAAAAATAGGTAAGGCAGTGAATTCAAGCAATAGCACTTTAACAAATGCAGGCAACAGCGCCCCTTCGGGGCTGGACCTCCATTCCGCAGCTTCGCTGCTACATTACGGCCGTTGCTGCAGGCGTTAATTGTATGAAGGGACAGAGCTATTGATTAAGAGAAATGCCTTGATTGTATCGCTAGCTTTGGCGGTTTATCTAGCAGGTAATATGATTGGAGTTATAGGGATATTGTTAGCAATTCCATATTTCACCCTTATTACTGGTAGGCTTTACTTGTACAAGAAGAGAGGAAAGCTGTTGCATACATATCTGATGCTTTTCATATCTATCACTTCGTTGATTCTTCTGTTCTTACCAATCTGGGGAGGGCATCCAAGTGTCGGTAGAGACTACAATGGCCAACCTTATAAAGAGCATTCTCATTTCATTTGGCAAGTTGGTCACATACATTGAGCGGTATACAATTAACAAGTCAATCAACTTCGCTCCAGCTGCTACGCAGCTTCCGCCGGACAGCCCACGCTTCGCGCGGTCTGCCGGTTATTGAGAGCGTTATGTGCTTCAACGAAGAGATATGAACTTTGAGTAAATGGCTTTACCTAATAGTTGTTTTTGTCATGGCCGGTTTGCTTTATCCAATAATCTATCTCCTGGGCCTAGAAAGGTTAGGGGGCGGAGCTTTACTGAAGGTCCCGGAGTTCATCTTGTATAGCGTGCTAATAGGATTCTTCTTGTATCCGTTCATGGAGGGTTATAGACGCTATAAAATGGGTAGTCACTCATTGGCTGTTATTTTTCTTATCTCCGGAATAATTTTACCAGTTATAAGTGGCGCTTTTTTAATAATTTTATTTGAATCTATGTTGAAGTCTGGAAGCCATGGATGACACAGCAGCACATAACCAGGCCAAGCAAGCTCGCCCAGCTATGAGCTGGGCTGGACGGCCTACGCTACGCTTCGGCCGCCCTTGTTGGCAACGTTATGTGTAAGGTCACCCATGATCGATTCGAACCAAATTAAAGCCTTGTACGAAAGTGAAAGAAGACAGGACCTTCTTGATCTATTGCTAGAGGAATCCCAATACACGATTCCTTTGAGGGATTATGATGGTGATGAAACAAGGCTGACGTTAGAAGAAAAAGAGTTGCGTGGATGTGCTATCGATCATTTGCGATTCGTCATCAGCTATGGTTTCGTACAAAGCGTGGTAAATGATAATGGTAAAATATACGCACCACGCTACCAAGAGTTCGAGAATTGGTTAAAAGCTGGATGTCCGGGGCTAATCAGCCTAGAAGTAGAAGCGTATTTAAATGATAACTCAGTCAACACATAACAAAGTGCAGCACAGCGCGGCTGCGCCGCTCGGACAAGCTACACTGCGTTTCGCTTGCCAGTGTGCACGGCGTTATACGAAAAAGAGATTATGAGATTTAGCCAAGCACTTGAAATAGTATCTAAATGGGTTGAAGTAACTACTGAGGGTGTAGCCGAAGTTAGTGCCGTTGAAGATAAACCTTATGGCTGGGTGTTTTATTATCAAGCTAAGAATTACAATCCGAATGATATTTCAACTTATCTAGGCGGCAACGCGCCCATAATTTTCGATCGTATAGATGGAGAAATTCGTGTCACAGGCACGGCCTATGAAACAGAGCAATACCTTAAAGAATATGAAACAACATTGCCTGAAGCTCGGCTACTAATGTCGCCAGAAGTTTCAGGATTCAAAAACAAGTATGAGTAATCGTATAACCAGGCCAGGCAAGATCGCCCAGCCGGAGGCTGGGCTGGACAGCCTACGCTCCGCTTCGGCAGCCCTTGCTGGCAACGTTATGCATACAGAGATCCTAAATGACCAACAAAGAGATTGATTTTTTCTTAAGTCTAAAAAAAGACATTAAATATGCACCATTTATGGCGGGATTCTTTATCATACTTTTTATTTCAAATGCATACTTTGAGTTTAGTTCTGTAGTTAATAGATCAGCGTCCATTGTTGGTGTTGCCGCACTCCTACCTTGGTTCGTTCAAAGTATTTTAAGGGAAACGAGCAGCTCAAGATCCTTCGCAATTATTGAGAAGTTTGTCAATAAAGACCCAGAACTAATTGAAAGAGTTAATAATCGTCGGAGTAACAAACGCAGAAATGCATAACCAGTCAATGAACTTCGCGCCTACGGCGCCCGACAGCTTACACTCCGCTTCGCTGCGTTCCAGCTGCGGGTTATTGAGGCGTTAAGTGTTAGTCATGTCAGAACAAGAGATAGTTTTTTTACTGGTTGCTCTAGTTTGTTTTTTATGTGTCACAATATATGCTCACAAAAAGATCAGCAAACCATGTGAAAAGTGTGGTGGAAAAATGAGTCTTGTAAAGATTAGAGACCCAGCTGGCATTAATATAAAGCCAAAAATTACTCTGTCATTTTATGTGGGACCAAGAAAGTACGAAGAAACTTGGAAGTGCAAAAATTGTGGGGCGTCAAAGTTTATAAAGTACTGGGGGAGCTAGCAAGTGCTTTCCACAACACTTAACAAGCACCAGCAATCCGACATTTATTCCGGTGCATGTTTTTTGTTCGCTACGCTCATAACACAAAACATGCACCTCCATAAATGCGGTTGTGGTGGGCGTTAAGCACAATATGAAATCTGCATTTTTACTACAGCACTTACACGTCATCGCAGAAGATAATGAATGTGTAAAAGTCATTGGTCTCTACGCAAGTAAAGAGGATGCCCTAAGCGCCATTGAAAGGTTAGCTTCTCAACCAGGGTTCTCTGGTTGCCCAAAGCTAATTGATCCTCTTGAGGACGATGAGGAAAGTGGGTTTTATATTGATGAATATGAGATAGGCAAAGATCATTGGTCCGAGGGGTACGTTACAGTCTAATGCTTAACAAGCCAAGCACGGACGCCAGCAAAGCTGGCTGGACCTACATTCCGCAGCTTCGCTGCTCCATTTCGGCCCGTGTTGGCGGCGTTATGTGCAGTCATAAATTCAACGATCGGATCTAGTCTTGAAGTCACTATCTGAAAAAATTGCATGGTATTGTCAGAAAGAGAAAAGGCACTGGAAGCGTATTTATCACTGTGCTGAAATCGCTTTCATTTCAGTATCCGCACTAATTTTAACTGTACTTATTCAGATGTATGGCAACGGTACTAAGCTTCAAATTGGGGTTGTTGCACTCACTTCGGCTTTAACTATCACATCAGCCTCATTAGTCCCTCTCGTATTTAAATCCAATACTCTCAATCGCTGGCAAACTCAAATGGTTACTATCGGACTTGGTTGCGGAGTCGGAATCTCTGCGATATGCACGCTGTTTCTATTTGAGTTGCAGCTTGCTAGCACATAACAAGTCGATGAATTTCGTTCCGCCCTTACAGGGCTCCACCGGACATGCTACGCTGCGCTTCGCATGCCGATTATCAAAGCGTTAGCTGTATACGAGTAAGAGCATCACATTGAAATATTTCGTGTATTTTAGCGTTATAAGTCTCAATATTTTAGGCTGGTTCATAATGCTAATGATTCCAGCTTTGGAAATTACTACTTGCACAATGGGTAGCGAAGATGCTTGGCAATTAACAGGCATTTTCTACATGCCGACAATGCTATTAGTGTCTGTACTTCTGCTATTCACAAGAAGAGTAAGATGGGCGAAATGGCTAAGTATTCCCCAAGCTGTTCTTGTTCCCTGGGCCGCGTGGGTTGTTGGAAAATATTTAATAGGTGTAACTTTTAAGGGGTATCACTTCTGTACGGTGCTTAAAGATGCTGGTTTTAATGATTACACTTCGTCATGGTGGGCGCCGTTTTGGGCACCCGTCATGTTAATAGTTATATGTATACTTTGTGTTAGTTATTGGCAGGTATGGCGTGGTGTTCGTAGCTAACAAGTTGCTGCACCAGGACATTTTTATTTTTGCGCCTTTTGTGGCCGCTTCGCTAGTACCACAAAACACACAAAAACAAAAATGCCTGTGAGCAAGGCGTTATTGTGGCGGTCAATTTTTAGATGGTTTGTAGTTGTTGCAAGTAACAATCTCTACCTGAACACGTTTCGCCAGAAAGCTCTCCTGCAAACTGGTACTGCAGTTTCGTTCCAGTGCCTTCGTTTTAAGCCAACGATCCCTGCAAGTCAGTTGCACCATTGTGAAGTGCCAGTCAGTTAGTTAACTGGTGGGGAAAGTATGGTATTTTTCCCAGTAAATTTATCGGGCAGTGGCCAGCCAAAGTTGGCTGACAAAGAGCAAGTAGGTCGTTCAGCGCGCGCCAGCTATAACCAGGCCAAGCAGGCTCGCCCAGCCCCTATGGGGCTAGGCTGGACAGCCTACGCGGCGCGCTTCGCACGCAAACGCTCCGGCTGCCCCTGTTGGCAACGTTAGGTGTACGGATGGAGTATCGTGACAATCAAGATGTTCGGCTCGGGGATATCGTAGAATTAGATATGCCAGATGGCCGAGAAAAAGCGAGAGTAGTTATGCTAGGTGATACCTATAAGCATCTTGAACTTGAGGCCTCTTTTAAGTCGTGGGTAAAAAAAGATAAAATTTTAAAATCTGATTCAATTGTAATTGAATGGCTTGGGAAAAACCCTTTAGCTCATAGTGACCCAAACTATGCTCCGGTTGGTAATTATATGTTTACCGGCATTAGTGAAGATTTAAAACTCATTGGTAGGGCTAGGCATGAGTAAAACACCTAACAAACAGCAGCACGCAAGCCCGGTAAAAGACGCCGGGCAGGACGGCCTACATTGCGCTTCGCTTCATTTCGGCCGCCCGTGTGCTGGGCGTTATGCGTAAAGAAGTTCAGTAGAAATGAATGATTGGAAAGTCACAGATAGCGATCGGTTTGGACCAATCTCTAAAATTGTAGCAATTTTTGAAGTTGGGCCACCGCTTAAGGATCTCGAAATCCCTTGTTTGAAGGTTAAAATTTTAGAAAAGGAAAATGGAAGGTTTGCTGGCATTCCAAACATGGCGGTATTAGGCAAAGATAATTTTCCTGAGTGGACCAGTGGCTTCGGAAAATCGCCAGAAGAAGCATTGATAGACACACTGGAAGAATTCTATAAAATTGCTAAAGAACTTAATAAGGTAAGTGAAGAGCATTTTGTTTATAGTGAAATTGGTGATTTTATTTAACCTAAGTGCGCATAACAAAACAATTAATTTCGGCCACATAAATCGTGGCCGGGACCTCGGCACAAAGCGCCTCGGCCTATTATTTCAGCGTTAGTTTAAATATGAACCGAAAGAAATCGTTATCGATTCTAGTTTTAACAACTCTATTAATAGGGGTTGTTTTCTCTATGGTGCCTTTTTTTTCATCGCTTCAGCCTAATTCTAGAGCTGAAGCAGCCCTGTTTAGGCTAGATATATCAAAGATTAATAATGGCGAATTTATAATTTTTGATCACCCAAACTACGGTGATTCAATCAGAGGCTATAAATGGAGCGTAATGATCTACAAAAGCCATAGTGGCTCCATTACTGCTTTTGATATTCCCCGCAAAGGCAAAGCAACAGGGCTTCCCGATATGTACTGGTGGAGGCCTACTTGGCCATGCTTTAATTTTGGGCCAACCTTTTCAGGACGCAAGGTTGATGAAAGCATGCCCATTAAGTGCCACGACAACAGAGAGGAGCTTGACTATTGGCTTCCCCAGGTTGAATGGGACTTAAGCGGAAAAACCATAAAAGGAGGCATGGATAATATGCTCCCAACATTAGGTACAGTTGAGGGAAAGCACTTTGTATTTGGAAAACGAAACTAACAAAGGCCAGCACAATCGCCGAATGCAAAAAACGCATTTGGCTGGACTCGCTACACTTCGTTTCGCTCGCCTGTGTGGCCGGCGTTATAGGGCTAGAAATTGAGCCAAATTCACAAAGACCAAAAATTAAGTGTATATCTGTGGAAATTCATGGTTTGTCTTTTTGTCTCAAGCTTGATTCCCATGGCATATGTACTTTGGGCAGTTTCACCAGGGTTAAAGGGAAATTGGTTTGGTGTTGCTGTGGTTTCAGCAGTTTGTTCAGCATTATTGACTGCGGCTTTACCGGTAAATAACGCTCGTTACTATGTCCCAAGTAGTGTTGTGGTGGGCGTGTTATTTTATGGGATAATTCAGGGTTGCTTATTATACAATGGGGGCCCATAACTAGGCCAAGCAGGCTCGCCCAGCCCCTGTGGGGCTAGGCTGGACAGCCTACGCGGCGCGCTTCGCACGCAAACGCTCCGGCCGCCCCTGTTGGCAACGTTATGCATAGGGAGCGAAATGGCGAATAAGCTTGATGCTATAGAATTAGATTCATTGAACGTCGATGGCGTTGGAATTGTGAGGCCAGGAATGAGTCTAGAGCATCCCATGTTCGGCTTGGGTAAGGTCGAAGCTATATTTGAATTTATAAAATCAGGTGAAATTACTGTCCGTGTGAATTTTAAAGAGTATGGTTCCAAAGCGATAGTGCCAGAATATGCAAATTTTTCTCTGCCAAAAACTGGAAAAGCTAAAAAAAGCTCTTTATTCAGCAAACTGCTTAAGAAAGGAAAATAATGCATAACAAAGGTAGGCAAGTTCGCGCTTCGCGCTGGACCTCGTCGGAAACCTTCCCCCATTGAGTAGACGCCTACCTTTTGAATAGGGTAGGAAAAAATGCCGAAAATACTGAGTGAAGAGCGAGTTGTTGAATATTCAACAGAATTCAAAGTTAGAGTGGTAGCTCTCACTAATCAACTGAAAGTAGATACGACTACTATCGCCAACATTATTGGTTTGCATCCAGTAATGGTGTATAGATGGCGACAGGAAAGTAGAGAAGGCAAGCTGGTCGAGAAGCCCAGTCGTAGAATAAGTATGACAAAAACAACGAAAAATCGGTCTCAAACCGATGATAAAGAGATAAGACGTCTAAAAAAGCAGGTCGAGAAATTGCAAAAGGAGAATGATTTCCTAAAAAAGTGGGAAATGTACCTGAAAGATCCAAAGCTGAAAGATTCTCGTTCATAGCTCTTAATCGATCAGACTTTGGTGTCAGGTACTTATGTAGATACTTGAATGTTTCACCCCAAGGGTTTTATAAGTGGCTCAATCGAGATGAGAGCACTCGTGACATAGAGAATAGGCGAATTCTAGGGTGTATCGAAGCTATCTATACACAGCATGATGGTAATTATGGAAGTCCAAGAATTAGCGCAGAGCTGAAAGCTAATGGTGAACGAATAAATCACAAACGCGTTGAACGCCTTATGAGAGAGGCTGGAATCGTGGGGAAAGCTGGAAGGATCTATCGTCGACGCCCTTTGCCTGGAAATCCTTATATTAAGGTTGAAAACCTACAAAGAGAGCATGGTATGCCGAGTAAACCAGACTCTCAATGGGCTGGTGATGTAACCTATCTGAAGATCAATGGACAATGGCAATATTTAGCTGTGATTATTGATCTTTACTCCCGGAAAGTGTTGGGTTGGGAGTTGTCGGATACTCGAACTGTTGAGCTAACACTGTCAGCGCTAAAGAAAGCTGTTCGTCGCAGAAATATAGAATCAGATCTAATATTTCACAGTGACCGAGGTTCTGAGTACGGTGCTTATGCATACCAAAGTCGACTCAAAGAACTGGGTATTGAGCCGAGCATGAACCGTCCAGGATTTATGAATGATAATGTGTATGTAGAATCATTTTTTCAAACACTGAAAACTGAGAGTTTCAAAGGATTTAATTTTGAATCCGTTGAGGAACTAAGAGCTAACTTAGCTTGGTATCTTGATAGGTACTATAACTTTAAAAGAAGACATGGTTCACTTGGGTTCAAAAGCCCAGATGAATATGAAAGAATGGCCGCATAAGATGAATATAAGGTGGCGTCTACTTTAAGGGGGGAGGCTTCCCGCTTAGGCTCCTCGGCCCTTGCTACCGACGTTATGCATCATCACTATGAGAGTTAAGTTTAAGAAGAAGTTAGACGATCAAGCGGATAATATGACCGTCGATAAAGAGTATGTCGTTCTTGGTATAGAAGGTGATTCCTATCGAATTATTTGTGATGAAGGAGAACCTTATTTATATGAGCCTGAGCAGTTTGATATCGTGGATTCAAGAACGCCCGATTTTTGGGTGCGTGAGCTAGGCGACGATGGAGAGCTTTACGCTTACCCAATGGCATGGTTTCATAACTATTTCTTCGAAAGTTACTTTGATAATGAACCTGGCTTCGTTAATTCTTTCTGGAAGGATTGTTCACGTTTATATGGGATTAAATCGAATGCATAACAAGTCGATGCATTTCGTTCCGCCCCTTCGGGGCTATACCGGACTGTCCCCGCGTTGCGGCGCCAGCCGATGATCGAAGCGTTATGCATAGAGTATTTAGCGGATGAGTAATGAGGCTGAAAGGGTATACCTTGAAGAAATCAATAGATCCTTCAATATTTTTCGTAACGATGATAGATTTAAAGAATTTCTTTGTAAATTTAATGTGGAAGAGGGTATCTCGTCTTCCGATGTAACCAGTATCTACAATAATATGGTTAATATTTACAATAGATCTCAAGAAGGAGCGATAATTGATGGGCGAAAGCTCAAAAGAATATGGAACACTCTAGAGTATTTAACGCTAAAAAATATTCAGCTTGAAGAAAAGTTGTCAGTTCTAAAAAAAGACCACTAATGCACGAGATAGCTCCCGGCTTTTGCATGGGAAAATGCATAACAAACAGCGGCAGAGCGACGGCCAACGCTACGCACATTTTGTGTTACTCGCTGGCGCTCAAACATTAACACAAAATGCGCTCCGCGCTGGCTGCGCCTGCGCTGGGCGTTAAATTCTGAATCACGAAGTATCAGGACAAAAATATGAAAATAGTTTCTCTTTCTGTTTTAGTATTTGCCGTGTCGCAAACACTAGGGTGTGGGGTGAAGGTAGGCGTTGGCTCTGAGGATATCGGCCAGAGTGAAGGAGAGGCTCAATGTAGGGAGTTGGTCAAGAAAGAAAACTACTTGGAAGCAAGGGGGGCTTGCGAGGCCAGTGCAAATCAGGGTAGTGCTTACTCTATGTATGCGTTAGGAACAATGTATTCTAATGGTTTGGGTGGTAAAGAGAGTAAAGAAGCAGCATATACCTTTTATAAGAAAGCCTCAGATAAGGGACATGCACCGAGTCAATATAACCTGGCCGCTTTCTATCAACAAGGCCTCATAGTGGAACAATCGAGCCAGAAGGCATTTGCTCTTGTAGGAAAAGCGAGTGAAAAAAATTACGAGGTAGCCCTTGCAGATCTGTCGGTCAGATATAAGAGCGGTGTAGGGGTAGAAGTGAACGAGCAAAAAGCTCTGGCTTACTTGAAGCAAGCTGCCTACATTGGCGATGGACAGTCCATGTACAATTACGGCTATGCAATGATTGAAGGAGCATATGGCGAAAAGGACTCCGATGGCATAGTTTGGATGGTCGCTGGACTGGAGTTAGGTGCTAATCAAGGGTTGTCAAGTACTGAGTTATTTAATGAATTCGGTTTGTCGAGCTCAGAAGGTCAACAGATCCATGTTTTCGCAAAGCAATGCATAGACATGGTTCAAAAGAACCAGGCAATTGCCAGATCTAAGTACTTATAACCAAGCTACGGAATTTAACAAGAGCCGGCACAAGCGCGCACGTAGTGCGCTGGACTCGCAACAAGTTGCTCGCCTGTGCGGCAAGCGTTATTGTGGCGGTCATTTTTTAGATGGTTTGTAGTTGCTGCAAGTAACAATCTCTACCTGAACACGCTTCGCCAGAGAGTCCTCCTTCAAACTGGTACCGCAGTTTCGTTCAAGTGCCTTCGTTTAAAGCCAACAAGTTCTGCAAGTTAGTTGCCGCATTGTGGAGTGCCAGTAAGATAGGAATTAGTTGGGGAAAGTGCGGTATTCTTTCCTCGTAAATATTGGGCAGTGGCCAGCCAAAGTTGGCTGGCAGAGAGCAAGTAGGTTGTTCAGTGCGCGCCAGCTATAACCAGGCCAAGCAGGCTCGCCCAGCCCCTGTGGGGCTAGGCTGGACAGCCTACGCAGCGCGCTTCGCACGCAAACGCTCCGGCTGCCCCTGTTGGCAACGTTATACCTAATGGGTAAGTCATGTCGCTGAAATCAAATTTCGAGTTGATGGCAGATTACAATCAGTGGATGAATGAAAGCATCTATGAATCTGCTTCCAATTTGAGTGCAGAGGAACTATCTAAAGATCGCGGGGCTTTCTTTGGATCAATCATTGGCACGCTTAATCATGTCCTGGTTGGTGACACAATTTGGCTCAAACGATTTGCCAATCATCCATCAGCATTAAAGGCGCTTGACTATGTTTGTGGCCTTGAAAACCCACAAGCTTTGAATTCCATCATACACGCTAAATTTGAAAGCCTTAAGAGTGCCAGAATAGAAATGGACAGGGCTATACAAAATTTCGCACATGAACTTACTGACGAGGCGCTATCATCTGTGCTGTCGTATAACAACACTAAAGGTGAACCGTTTGCTAAAAATTTTGGGTATCTCATCCAGCATTTTTTTAACCACCAAGCGCACCACCGAGGTCAGGTTTCTACTCTTCTAAACCAGGCAGGCATAGAAATAGGGGTAACAGACTTGCTAGTGAGTATTCCAAATGAGTGATAGGTATAACAAGCGCATGTTGTCGGACTGTTTTTCCGCTACGCTCCAATCCAGCCGCAAATGCGGGCGTTAGGCATACAAGATGATTCCCGCAGGTTACATGTATAAAGCAGTAGTATCTAAACCTGATTGGCTTAAGACCGATCAGGTAAAGGATATATATTCTGTTAGCGGCTGCGTATCTGAAGACTTCGACGAATGGATCAATTATTGGAAGCATAATGGCTATTGGTTTTTTGATTCTCCTGAAATTATCGAAAACCTAGCTAAAGAACATAAGATTGATCTGAATGAAATGAAGTTGTTCTTTTATAAGGTATATGAACAGCAATGGAATGATGAAGTTTTAGAGTGGGAGCAATTCGAGCCTGAAGAGTCATTTGAAACCAATGTTCAGCTTCCAGAGTCGCCAATACTCGAGGGCTACGATGTAACCACATTTACGGCTCAAACATACGCTGAATGTTCTCCACTTTCATGCAACCATATGGCCGAGGAGTTTAAGGTCAGCTCACACTGCTTATTAAATTCATTTGAAGAGGCAAAGCATCTTATTGAATCAGGGGCTTTCAACCAGTGTGAGCCTGGCCCGTATCGTATATTCGAGGTTTATCGTGTTGCAAATGCCTAACAAGTCAATCAACTATGCGCCTACGGCGCCGGACGCAGCAAAGCTACGCCGGTTATTGAGGCGTTAGCCATACATGAGAACGAATAAACTTATTGTCGCGTTTCTATTTATAAATACATCAGGGTGTGTTTATTATCCAAGCTTGGATTATGTTGAGTATTATGGAGTGGACTATGGGTATGCACATGGATCTCAAGAAAAGATCTACTACCGAGATCATAGCCGGGTCACTAAGAAAACCGATACTATCTTCCACTTTGCAATCGGGGCAAAAAAGCTAGATGAATATGGTGGGAATAGGGGGGTGGCTTCAAGCACAATAACGCGCGAAGTCACACGGAAAGAAGGTTATTGCCCTAATGGCTATAAAATTGATTTTCACCCAACAATAACAACTGGGGACCATGGTTTTGCTTGGAAAGTATTCTGCCAATGAATGGCTAACAAGGCGCTCAACCGGACAGCAAAAGCTGCGCTTTTGTTCCCTCCGCTTCGCTCCGGCTGTCCAGTTAGCTTGGCGTTAACTTTGGGAGCTACCGAGAGACAGTGGACATACTGTATAGTTAGGCTTCCTAATTACTGAAGAAAATTAATAGGTAAATTTTAATGATTAAATTTGGGATATTTATTGCTGTTGCTTTAGCTTCTATATTAGCGTTTTTGATTTTCTACCCATTTCATTTGGCGCATAAAAAGAAGGCAAATAAAGCTAAGACAGCCATCTCAGATTATTTGGATTCAAACTACATTGATAGAGATATTTCAAGAAAAATATTTTCTGTAAATGGTGATGTGGCGGTAGCGGAGATTGAGCGCGAAAACAAGTTAGCAGTACTTGTTTTGGGGGGCGATGGAGAAGTTAGCGCTAGGGAGTTCTATGCAAAAGATCTCTATAAATACGAAATAATTACCAATGATAAAGTAATAGCAAAAAATGGCGAAACTGTTAGCGTTGAATCTGTTTTCAATTCATATAAAAAGGGTGCTGTATCCGGTGATGTATATTGCCTAATCAAAATATATTTTAAAGATGGGCCGATGAGGCCATATCACCTTGAGCTGGCTAACAATTCAGCTGCCACGCTAATGTTAAGCGACGAACGAATTAAGGCCGTAATCGAGAGTAGTATGGAGTTTTTCCAAGAGATATTTAGCAAGCCTAACCCGTCATAGAAGTTAACAAGGCGCTGCAGGCCGACGGTCAATTTTGCTCACTTTGTGCGCGGTCGCTGCGCTCGCATTCTCGCGCATAAAGCGCACAAAATTGGCCGCAGCTGAGCGCGGCGTTAAATGTCATATGAATATGATCGGTAAATACACAGTACTAGTGGTCACTATGATGAGTGCAATGTTGTGTTCGTCACTTTACTTTCGCCCGCCAGGCCTGTTCGATTTACCGCGCTATTTGGACGTCTTCCTAAATATTAAGAGCTATTTTACTCAAGGACTACTTTCAGGGATGGTGGGCTTGGTTCTTGCTAAGAAGTTAGGGGTTTCTAAGTACGTTGTCTTAACTTTAGGTCTTGCTATCTCTGTTGTGCTTTTGGCCTTAAATAGTCTAAGAGTTCAATCTATGGATTTTTATCATGCGCAATTTGTAGCATTGCCACTGATTGGTGGTATTGCAGGCGGAATCACAATAGGCGAATATGTGCAACATTTAACTAGTTTAGGCACCCGACGCCTGCGGCGCTGGTGCTAAAAGCGTTAGACAGTGAAAATGAAAAAACTACTTTACGTACTTTTATTTATGTCGGCTTATAGCTCTTCTTGGGCGCATCAAGATAGACTCATTGAGTTGCGAGGGAATCTGCTTATCGGGCTACCAGAAAAGTATCAGCCTGCAGTCTTGGATTTAAAGAAACATTCATTTTCTATCGCTGGGAAACGACTAGTAATACCTGATTGCTATGGTCAATTTTTCCCAAAGACCAACAATTACAAAATTTCTATAACTGCATCTTGGTATCACAGTGAAATTACAGATCTGCCGCCATATATGGGAATACGCATTACTGAAAATGGAAAGTCATTTGGACATTTCATTCAGCTAGAGCCCTTAGATTTATTTTGCAACAATGAAAACAAAGATTTCTGTGATAATATTCTCAACTATAAGAGCATTGAAGATTCGTGCTACAAGAAAGTAGAGGTGGTGGAGGAAAGTCCCGCTGCCTAACAATGCAATGCAGCCGACGCCTTAATTTGTGCATTTTTTGCACGGTCGCTGCGCTCCCATTTTCATGCAAAAAATGCACAAATTAATCCGCGTCTGATTACGGCGTTATGGTTCTCGCAGAAAAAATAAATTATGAATATAAAGAATGAACCTATTATTTTCTTTTACTTGACTGCAGCTATCTTAGTGGGCCTTGTTTATGCGTTTCAGCATACTAGCGTCAACCATATGCGTGAGACACCTGATGGGAAGGCTTATGGAACTGGTCACATAGAAAATGATTTTTGTGATGTCTTTACGGGTGAAAGTCTCGAAGATGCGTATGCATACTTTAAGGAGCAAGAGTTAGAGAAAGCAGAGAGCGCTTACCTTAACGTACTTAGTCAAAACCCAGAATGCTTCTCAGCACTAATAAGTCTACTCCACTATGGAGAGGCTGCCTGAGGCGAGAGACTTATATTTCCGAGCACTAGATATAAATGAGAATAACGCCGCACTTCAGCAATCACTAGGTGTACTTATTTTTAAATCTATTGGTGCAAATGAAAGTCTCCCATATTTTCAAAGAGCGATCGAACTAGACCCTAAATTAGATGCAGCTCAATGGAGCATTGGGAATAGTTACTATTTTTTAGCTGAGTATGAGCGATCCAAGTTTCATTTGAGGAAGTTTGTAGAGCTGCAGCCCTCTTCAAACTTAGCTAAATTTGCTAATCAACGTATCGCGGAGATTGAGCAACGAGGTTACTAGGTGGCACCACCATACAAGGCGCTGCAGGCCGACAGCTTACTTTGTGCACCTTTTGCATGATCGCTGTCGCTACCATTTTCGCGCAAAAAGGCGCACAAAGTAAGCTGCGGATGAGCGCGGCGTTAAGGTCAATTGAGATCGCATGTATAAAAATCTGTTAATTTCGGTTTTATTTATTTTTGCTGTGATCGGTAGTGGCTCGTATGGCTATCACCTTGCAGATGAAAGAGTTGCGAAATTCATACAAAAAAATGCTGTTGATAATGCAGTTTTTCACTATCTGAAACTTACTGGAATTATTGAGGCAATAGAGCAGGGAAACGAAGAGTTTGCGATTAGGGAGCTTGAGGCGCTAAAAAGTTCTGAAGCCGTACTTTTTGATTCATGCTTAAACTCTGATTGCCCAAAGAGATTAAGGTCAAAAATTGAATCAGCGGTCAAGCCTTAACAAGTGCCGGCACGACCGCAAATGCTGCGCATTTGCTGGACCTTCGGTGCTTCGCACCTCCGGCCCGTGCGGCAAGCGTTATTGTGGCGGTCGGTTTTATTGATTTTTCGTGGTAACTGAAGATTTCGTGCCATTAAATAGCACCCGGTATTGAGCAATTTTTTTGGTTGTTATTCAGGTAGTTTCGCTCCTAGAGAGTCCGCTCAGGTGCTGTATAAAGGGACAGTCCGCTGCAATTTCGCGGAGTGCCAGTAAGATAGGAATTGGTTGGGGAAAGTGCGGTATTCTTCCCTCGTAAATATTGGGCAGCAGCCAGCCAAACTATGGCTGGCAAAGTGCTAGTAGTCGGTTCCGAGTGCGCCAGCCATAACCAGGCTAGGCAAGCTCGCCCAACCCCTTCGGGGCTGGGCTGGACAGCCTACGCGTTGCTTCGGCTGCCCTTGCTAGCGGCGTTAGGGAGCTTATGAAACTATTGCTCGCGTTCATATCAGCAGCGGCATCTCCTGCCTTACTGATGGTCATATGGTATCTGTATGGGCAATTTCAGATATTTGAGGCGGATGATCCATATATCTGGGTTCGCACAGGAAATTTTGCTGTGATTTGCTTCTTTGTGTCTGGTGCATTTGTGTTGTTACTCGGGCTACCTGCCTATTTTCTTTTGCGTAAGTTTCGGTTGGTTCGCTGGTGGTCGACTTTGGTTGTTGGTTTTTCTTTGGCTGCAATCCCAATGGCAATTTTCACATGGCCTCTGAAGTATCCTGAGCTTAAAACAAGCGCTTCCGTAAACGGTGTGCAAACAATGGTAGATGGTGTGCCCACAATAGCTGGCTGGCTTCAGTTTACGCAGGGAGTTCTTTTTCTTGGGGTGTGCGGCCTCGTGGGTGCATTAGCATTCTGGCTGACCGCCCCTAACAAGTTTAGGCAAGGGACGCAGTAAACTGCGCCCCTGTTAAAAGCGTTATGTGCTGTGTGCCGGAATAATGAAATATGAATAGAAAGAAATTTATAGAATCACTAGGGGCAACGTGTAAGAACTGGAATTGGAGCTGGTCTTTTATAAATGAAAATGAAAAGACAGTTATATTTGGCGCTTGGGACATACATAATGACGGAAATATGTCTTTAATTCTTTGTGAGAAATGGAAAATTAAACATGATGGTAAAAAAGCTCTTGGGTATAAGCAATCAAGAGAGCATATAAGGCTGATAGAAGAGGAAGGTTATAAGTTGTTAACTTTTCCGATGAAGTATTCTGATGCAAATAAGGATATTGATGGATCTGGACCAGCTAAAATAGGTGGCTTCACTGCTAAAGCTACCCCAAAAGAACTTATTAAATTAGAAGGTGCGTGGTATGCCTCTGATGAGAAAGTTCCAAATAGGATTCCAGAAGAAATTCCAACCCAGCAAAAATATGCTGAAGGTAGTGTCACAAAAATAGCTATAAATGCATATGAACGAAATGGCGAGGCCAGAAAGGCTTGCTTAGAATTTCACGGATATTTATGTCAGGTGTGTGAGTTTGATTTTGAAGAAAAATATGGAGATATAGGGAAAAAATATATTCACGTTCATCACATAATACCAATTAGTGAAATACAAACAGAATATTTCATTGATCCAGTGAAAGACCTGATTCCAGTTTGCCCTAATTGTCATGCGATGCTTCATCGAACTGAACCTGCTCTAACAGTTAATGAGTTGAAAAAAATTGTTTCCAGAAATCGCACATAACAAACTGTTGAAGCGGACCAAAGCAAGCGTGGTTCGCTATCGCTCACTTTACCACGCTTGCTTTGGCCGCTTAACAGGGCGTTAGCAATAAGACTTCCCCACGTTTAGTAGACACCCTGTATAGTTAGGTTTAGGCCTAACACGGAGGTGTGTCATGGGTAAGAAAAGAGCTCAGGTGTATACGGAGGAGTTCCGCAGAGAAGCAGTTAAGAGAGCGGAAAAGCCTGGAGCAACAACGGCTTCTGTGGCGCGAGAGCTAGGAGTCAGCGCACAGTAGATCTACAACTGGCATCATCAATTTAATCGACTGTCTGATAAGCAGTTCAATAGTTTAGATGGTGTCGACTATTCCAAACAGGAACGCGCTGAAGTTCGCAAGCGCAAGAAGGAGCTGCATGAAGCTCGTCAAGAGGCTGAGTATCTTAAAAAGATAGCTGCGTACTTTGCGAACCACCAAGAGTAAAGTACGCACTGATACAAGAGCATTTAGGGGCATTCCCGGTTAGCTTGATGTGTCGGTGTTTAAAAGTTTCAAGATCGGATTATTATCGATGGCGGGGCGGTTGCTACCTTATGTGCTTTGCTATTCGGGTTATGCCTAGTGAGTGTCTGTCACATTCATACTTGTTTACGGTCTTTATAAGCCGGCTCAGTAGCGAAATTTGGCATACAAGGCCTTCGGTGGCCGCCGAAGATGCGGCTCAATTTATCCATGAGTGGAACGGGTTTTCAAAATTAGAGTTAGGCAAGAATAAATATATAAACGTATATTGTTTTCCTCTATTGCAGCTGGACAACATACGTTATGTACCAGTTGCCGCAAATATGAATGTTGGAGCTAATATTGGAAGGTAAATATCTTATTTTTTACCAATAATAAAGAATTGAGTAGTTTAAGAGTTAAAATGCTATTTTGTAACTTCTGGGGAGCGAAATTTTGAGATTTATATTGTGTTTTTTTATTATTATGACTGCCTCTTGTGTTACTAAAGTTAGTAATGGTTCTGGTTGGGTAAAACCAGAAACTACAACTATCAGCTGTGAAAATTTTCATAATGTACCTACCAAGCTGGGTATCTTGACTAATAACGTCTGGAATAAATATGCTGCAGAAAATGACCCTTGGTCCCAATGCTTGGAGAACCGACTGGTAGAGGGGGAGTTGCAATTTGGTTGGTCATGGTCTTGGCCTTTGGGTCGACGGGTAATTTACTCCCAGCCACAAATAAAAATAGGATCTTCCCCCTGGGCGCCAGAACCTAAGTTTGATGATACATTCCCCTTAAAGATATCCAGTCTGGCGAATCTTGATATTTCACATCATACAGAAAGCAAGTCGAGTGGAGATTATAATACGGCTACGACGATGTGGTTAATTTCTGAAGCTTATAGGGGGCGTAAACCAAATCGTTCAGTAATAGCTGCTGAAATTATGATCTGGACATATTTTACTGAGGGACATTTCAATCCTGCAGGGATAAAACATAGTGAGGTATCAATTAATGATGCAGTATGGGAGGTTTGGTACCATAAGAATTGGAAGGATATGTCAGGAGTAAATGATAATAATTGGGTGTATGTATCATTTAGGGCCAAGAAACCTTCCATGATTGCCACTATTCCTGGTTTGGAACTGCTAAATTACGCAGTTCGAAATAGTTTAATTCCCAGGGAGCTATTTATTGCCGACATAGAACTTGGGAATGAAGTTATGAGTGGCTCTGGAATTACATGGGTAAAAGATTTTACAGTTGATTATCAAGTTAGAGAATTGTGAGTTTGTAGATACTGTTGATTATATATTGCTATACGCTTCTTCTCTTTTGAAGATCGAGATACTTATGCTGCCAGATAAAATCTATTTAACTGATAAATCCAAGGAGCTTGTGGAAGCTTAGAGTGAAGTATTTGAAGATGTTGAAATTGTAGACGTTATCGAGGGTGATTTCTTTTCCCAGTCAGCTGATGCAATGGTTAGCCCTGTCAATAGCTTCGGAATTATGGATAGTGGGTTGGATCTACCAATTAGGGATAGGCTCGGTTTTAAAGTAGAGGATCGGGTGCAAGAACGGATCAAATACGACTTTCATGGCGAACTTCCGGTAGGATCAGCAGTAGTAGTACCTACCTCCCATGAAAATTGGCCATATTTAATATCATCTCCAACTATGCGCGTGCCGGAAGATTTTTCCAATACGCTAAATGCATATTACGCTTTTCGAGCAATCTTAAACTCTGTGCAGCTATTTAACCGATCAAACTCCCCGGAGAGAATTAACTCAATTCTATGTTCTGGCCTGGGAAAAGGTATAGGTATCTTATCGACTAGGCGTTGTGCAGGCCATATGCGAGCAGCCTATAACTCCTTATCCAAGCCTTCAAGAATACCCAGTTATACAGAAACACATGCAACATATAGAGGGCTGCAATTAGCGTGCTAGTGCATAGCAAGTATCTTTATAGAAAGTGAGTGAAAAACAGTCAGGAAAGCCTTAAGCTGCATTGAGTTGAGAAGTACATCTTCTTTTAGCAGATTAAGGCTTTAGGCATAAGTACCAGTACTAAGGGGATACTCTATGGCGTTTGATTACGGCTCGATTGATTTGGGCCTGAAGAACCCTTTTAAGAAAGAAGGCCGGGTTACCGCAATTAGGGGGGGAGTTCAGTTCATTGTTGCCCTAATCTTGCTGTTTATCGCTGCTGGCCAAGTGAAGTCGGACCCCGTAAGTGGTTGGGTGCTTGTCGTAGTGGGGGCAATCCTGCTGGTCGGCGGTATAAGGGCTCTATCAGGCGGCATTTTGGCCTTATTGCGCTTCTTTGTTGGTCGAAATCATCCGGTATCATTAGCTTTTAACCATTCTAAATCTGAAACGAGTACGGCATCAGAAGAGAAAAATGAAGTGGCTTATACCGCTTCCGGCTTAGAGGAGATGTTAGTTGGCCGTAAGAATCCAACCTTTCTAGAGCCTAAGGGCTTCTTGGCTCGGGTATTACACAGTATCTTCCCTAAATTGCTTTATATGCCATACCCCATTCGAAATATGGCTCAGGCACAGTTTGGCGCATGGGTAAGTACATTAACTGTCTTGCTCTCTTATGTCATTGTCGCTTTTATTTGTCTCAGTGGTTTTGCTGGTGATATGGGAGAAAAGCTATTCCCGATGTACTCTGCCATCGCTTTACTTTATACATTGATTGTATGGCACTCTGCGAGTAAAGGTATTTCACGGGAAGCCCAGAAAAGTGTAGCGAGCCTTACGGGGGGAAGTATTGCAAAAACGATATTATTCTCGATTGTGGTGCCTCTGTTGCTAGGATTGGGGTTAAGTTTAGGCGTTGAGGCTTTTAAGGGGGAAGGTACCACTTCCCTAGATGACATAATCAGTGTGTCCGGTGTATTGACTGAGGCTTTACCGAGCTTTAGCCCGTTCTTGTATATTCTTGGGGTTATATTTGTAGGCGCTGCTTGTAGTTTCGCTGTTGTCTATATGCTGCGCTTTAGAAGCGAAATTGCAAACCCGGTCACTGAGGTTTCTGAATTAAGGGATAACTGGCAGGAATCGGTTCACCCGAAGGAAATCTTTATAAACTTGGATAACCTTGTGATGGCAAATCGTCGTTATAAGGAAGTGCCCAATCGTATTTACAGAGAGCTTGATCCAAAACTTGAAGAGCAAGTGGATGGTAAAGGTTCATTCAATGGGGAAATGATCCAGGAAGTACAACCTACCGTTCGTCCTGTTGATTTGGGTGATGAATTCAAGCTGATTCGCGATATTAGTCTTTTCGCAGGTAATGCGCTCTATATCGTTGTTACTACGCTAGCTATTTGGCTGGCATACTCTTTGATTGATGTTATTCACTTCTTTCAGCCGGAATCTATTACAGCCATTAAGCAGGAGTTTGGCGCCTTAGGGGGGGAAGCTGGCCGCTTAGCTCTGCTAGAACAGTATATTTCAGCAGGCGGTGCTCTCTGTATGACGCTAATTCACCTACTTTTGATAGGATTTATTCTTAATACATTTGCTCGATTGTTGGTCAATGCGGCACATATCTTCTTTGCTGAGATGCAGTTTGAATCACTATTGGTGTATTTTAAATGCGAGGGGACGTTCACTGAGTCTAAGATCTCAACGGGCACTGGAATACATGACAGTACTCGTTCTGAAAATGTGCTTGTCAGAAGTTCGATTACGCCTTGGGTGATTGTAACCAGGGTTGTCTCCAGTACATTTGCGGCTTCTGGCATGAGAAACTTGGAGTATCCAAGGCATATACTTGAAATGCATAAGTCTGAACGCGACTTATCTGAAATCAGGGATGACGTAATTAGTTTCTTGAAAGATAGAGAGTCTATTGCCTCCATTACAAGCAGTAGAGACTTGGAAAACACTTCGAATATTCATGCTATTAATCAGCAAAGTCGTGCTCTGCCAATGACAGAACAGGGACAATTAGCTCAAGATGAAAATGCGGCTGGTTATTTGAGGCAAGAAGATAAGGACATGGTTGAGTAGGATTTACTGTCTTTTCTTTGGTTCTACTGTCACTTACTTTGAGTCAAAGTGATAAAAAAAACTGGCAAGGTTCGGAGTCTCTGGACCAGAAAGAGAATTCCTGGTACCCCTTGCCAGCTGAGGGTACTAGGCTAGCAAATTACGTATTTTTAGTAATACTGAGCCCCTAAGATTGACCGTATTTGCTGGTAGAATTACAGAAAAGTACTGTTTTATCTTTATTGTTAGATACACAAGACGACTTTTGTTGGTATTTAACAAGCTAGGTTATTATTCTGGAAGCAGCTCTAACACTGTGTGAGACTCTTCTTTTGTGACTTTCAGGTTATAAGATTTGCTCAGACAGAGGACGGTATCTTCTATATGATTCAGGTCATAAACCCCACTAACAAGTAGTCTACTAGTGCTCTGGTCTTTCGTCACAAGCGGGGTATTTGTAAAGCGATTTAGCGATATTAGGAGTTCTGTTAATCTGATGTTATCAGCCTTTGTAAATCCACTTCCCCAATCCTTATAGCTGGAAACCTCAAAATCTTTGATTGCACCGGTGTTGTGCTCAGTTACTTTGAGCATCTCCCCTTTCTTTATTTCGGCGCGATTTTTATTTTGTTTTATCGGGCTGACAGTGATATTCCCTTCGAGAACAGTGACTTCTGTTACTCCATATCGCTGGTCAATATTGAAAGTGGCTTTATGTGTACGGATCAATGCTTGTCGTGATTCTACTATAAATGGCCAGGTTACCTCTTTACAAATACTTATTTGGGCCTCCCCATTTAATAGACGTATGCGTCTGCGTGTCTCTGAATAATTGACGAGTACTTTAGTTGTGGCGCTCAACTTTATATGGCTGCCATCGGGGAGGGTTTGTTTAGATATTTCCTTGGGAGCTGTTTGGTAACGGCATTTAAATGGCTCCCGTGTCTTTAAATCTTCCATACTTTTCCCCTCGGCTTGGCTCGAATGCAGAATTGGTCCTTATAACTGGGACCTTAGTTCGCTTTATATATTTTATTGTTTGCGCCTGACTTTTTATTATTCCACCTAATTGGAGAATTAATAGGGCATGCTTGTCTCCGATACTGGCTCTTATCTTGCGACGCTTTCTTTTCTTTTTTAAGGGGGATTTGTTGTGATTTTATTAAATGGTAAAGATATTTCGTTGTGGTTTTTCCGTACTACGATAAATTTTATCTGTTTGGAGGTAGGTTATCTTGGCCTGAACCGGGGATTGTTGCTGTTTTGTGAAAAAAACAGGGGGCTTATTAGGGGGCCTGGGTTACTTTGTGATAGGCGATTCAGAGAGTTTCCACGGGGACACTTACTATTTCGATGTAAAAGAGCTTTAAACGCCATCAGGGACTAAAGTTGGAGGCGTATGAGTTTGGTACATGTGTGATATTTGGCATAAAGATTGCTCCTTTTATCTTGTGGGTAGAAGTTCATATTGTGGGAATCGTAAAGGAATTGTTCATCAAGGGAGCTGAAAATGTCGTCACTCTATTTTTCATCGCATGCCATGCCACTTAGAGTCCCAAGTTACTGCTGCTTTGAACTTGGGTCCTGTTCGGACATAGAGTATGAAAGTTATAAGATAGCCTTGTTTAAAAAGGGGATTGCGCTTATCCATCTAAAATTTTCTGATGATTCTGCTGAAGTGATGGAGGATATTGTCAATACCATTGGGTTGGTACATGAGCATGATTCTATGGGGCGAACGGTTTGGGATGTGAGGATTGGTGGTGAGACAGGCGATGAGGCATTGGCTATATCTCATAGTGATAGAGAATTCTTCTTGCACAATGACGGTGCTTTTGAATCGGAGATGCCTGGCTACTTTGGTCTCTTCGTTGTGCACGCTGATATGCATGGAGGTGGAGAAAATATTCTTGTCTGTGCCGACAGGATAATCGAGAGCCTCTCCGATAAAACTTTCCAGGTGCTTTCAAGTAGTAAGTTTAAACTGCGTGTTCCTGAAGAGTTTCGCAAGTCGTCTGAGTTTATAGAGGCATCCTTAATTGATGAGAGCCATGGTTTCAGATACAGGTATGATATTATCGAGCGTGAGTATTGCTCATCAGATGAGCTTGATGCTTTACGTGAGCTGGAGCTAAAAATATCGTTGCCACATAATATGTTTAAGGTTAGGTTGAATAATAATCAGATATTGTTATTGGATAATCGACGATACCTTCACGCAAGAACAGGAATTAAGGATAGGAAAAGGCACCTTAAACGAATACGTTTTAATATGCCTGCTATATCGAGGGTTGCTTAACGGGTGGTCATAGAGATAGTTATAGTTGGGTTGTTGCTTATTCTGGTAGCAGGTATGGCTCACGGAGCATTGGGATTTGGTTTCCCAATGCTTGCGACGCCTATTCTGGCACTTGCTTATGATTTGAAAACGGCAGTAGTGTTAACCATCCTGCCGTCGCTTTTGGTAATTATATCCAGTCTTTATAAGTGTCGAGATTATAGGATTAATTTTCCCAAATATAGTTTAGTAATATTGTTGGTGTCTCTTGGAAGCCTTACCGGAACATGGCTGTTAACCTGGGCAAATCCGGATATTCTCAAGTTGTTACTGGCAGTATCAATCTTGATTTACCTGTTTTCCAATCGTTTAAGGGGTTATCTGTCCAAATTCTCTAGTCGGCCAGTACTTTTTCCTGTCATTATGGGCGGCTTGGCTGGGGTGATTGGTGGCGCGACTAATGCGATTGCGCCTCTACTGATGATTTACTTATTGGAAGTTGCCAAGTCTTCAAAGGAAGTAATCCTTATTTCCAATATTTGTTTTTTGATTGGCAAGCTGATACAGCTTTCTGTGCTTTCAGTTTACTTGAGTTTTGATGATTTGGAGTTGATGTCGCTATCTGCAATTACCGTATTTGCATATTTTGGACTAATTATCGGATTTAAGCTTCAATCGAGGATTGATGAAGAGCGATATCGATCAATTATTCGATATGCCTTATCAATTTTTATGTGTGTGCTGACCTATCAGGGGATTTCTAATTTGATATTTCCTGGTGGTGTGATTGTTTAGGTTCTCTGCTTGAGGCCTCACTGACTGTGATAGCCAAATGCCCTAAGCCGGCTCTACTGAATAGCTCTGCTGTTGCAGGCTAATCATCTTTTCAAATGGTTGCAGAAGCTTGGAATACTCATTTTTATCTTCAAGTTGAGTCATAGCCAAGGCAATACTTTCAATGGTTGACAGACCATCCGCAACGGTGGTTTTCCGAATAGTGTAGTTGGATTTCAAGTCCCCACTGAGATTGATTCTTGGAAGTTGTTGTAGCTTGGGGTTCAGGTGAAGAATCTTTTTAGATTTTTTCCAAGTCGCATCAATAACAATTAGCTGTTCAATCTTTTCCAGCTGATTCTGGTGGCTAGGGGTATTATTCCCTTCAGCTAATAGGGGTGTTTGGGGTAGCCATGATAGTGACGGATAGAGTAGAGCGCTGGGTGTATCGAGTAGCCTTTCCAGCTGTTGATTAGGAAGAGTTTCAGAAATAAGCATTTCACTGTTATTTAAACACAGGTTCGCCATACGCCCGGTATTGAACGGGTGCTTCTCTTCATGTGGGTGCTGTATGATCACCACTTTTATGGTATTAGCCAGGCTCACCAACGCACTGCAGTAGCAGACATTGGGGGGGCGCAGGCAGGTGCTACAGGTCTCTCTGGGCATTTTTCTACTTCAAGGGTACAGGGGCAGGTTTATGGCGAAAACGCAGCCTTCTAATAGTGTTCAGTGGCTGGCAGATATAGAGATTCCGCTAGCGAACAAATTTTATCGCATGTATGGATTTCGTGGCAAAGCCAAACGCCATGAGGACTGCGGGATAGTACGCGGCGAACGGGGGGAGGTGATTGCCTGCGGTTATTTGCGGCGCTATGAGAACTTTAAGCTCCTGGCCGGAGTTGCTGTTGCACCAGATCATCAAGGACAGGGTGTTGCAAGGCAGCTGCTGACGCTCCTTGCTGAACGTTTTGATAGTGACACCTATACATTTCCCTACGACCACTTAGAGCCTTTTTACTGCTCTTTGGGGTTTGAGAGGATTGAAGTGAATGAGTTAATTGGCCCTGTTGGGGATTTATTCCGCGGTTACGTGAAGCAGGGGCGCTCGATTCTGGCGATGGTCTACCGTTAGCCTTGGGAAGGTTATTATTTTCAGGTTGGCTTTGAATTAGAAAGAATTACTGTGAAAAGGTGTGTAGTACCTCTAGCTTTGGAATTTTAGTTCTTTCGGGGACAAATTATAGGTAGGGCAGCACTGTAAAAGTGCTGCCCGAGTTGCTACTACCAGCTGCTATTAGTAAGTGCTAATTTCCCAAATGGAGTAGCCGTACACGGTATTGCGTTCGATGCAGTCAATCTTCAGGTAACGGTAGTTTCCCTCTACGGTGATTGCGTCGGTGCGTTCACCGGTTCCCATTCCAGAAAATGACTCAACAGTTGTCCAGTTGCTGCCATCGGTACTGCCGAGCAGAGTGTAGGCAGCCGCATTGGCCGTTTCCCAGTCGATATTGAGGGTGCCAATGGACTGTACAGAGCCCAAGTCATAAGTCAGGCTGACATTGTCTACACCGTGGGCGCTCTCCCAGCGGGTATTGCTATCTCCGTCGATTGCCAGTTCAGCACTTTGCAGTTCAGAGGTCGCAGAGATACTTGAAGCCTGACCGTCGCCACCAGTTAAGCCCAGTTCCCAGATGGAGTAGCCATAGCTTGTGCTGCGCTCAGTGAAGTACAGGCGCACATATCGATAGCTTCCACTCAGGGAGTGCTCATCGGTTCTCTCTCCAGCGCTACCACCACTAAAGCTGGCCAGTGTGGTCCAGGAAATAGTGTCGTTACTGCCTTGTACCGTATAGGTCGCAGCGTTGGCTGTTTCCCAGTCGATTGTCAGGGTGTTCAGAGCTTCTGCCTCACCCAGGTCCAGTAGTACCCATACTGAGTCACCGCCATGGGCGCTTTCCCAGCGGGTGCTGCTGTTGCCATCAACTGCATTTGCGATTGGCTGGATTTCGTTGCTGGCGGTGACGGTAGCCTGTGCAATCAGGTCCTGGCTGCCAGCTTCACCGCTATCGCCAGAGTCTTCGCTGTCGCCCTCCTCGCCTCCACTATCGGAATCGTCACCGGAGTCATCGTTGCCGCCAATACCACCGGAGAAGTAGATATTGTCGATCTCGATATCGCTGATTTCTCCATCTACGCCTAGAAGCTCGAATAGTTGAACCACGTTAGACATGTCTACTTCGTCACTGAAGTCGCTTACGGGGATAGAGATCTGGTGCCACTGGCCATCCCGTGCGAAACCGTAGGGATCGGCGCCATTGGCAAAGTCAATCCACTTTTGTTCTACATCCTCAATGCTGCCGCTCTTCATGCCGATCTTAAAGGTCGTGGTGGAGCTGCTTTTCAAAGCAAAATTGAGCGTGGCGGTATCGTTGTCGAAGGCTGACATGTCGTAGTAATAGTCAGCAGTGAAAGCCATACCAAACCAGCCAGCACCTGCGGAGGTGTAGGACAGGGATTCAGAGCCTTCGTAGGGGGAAGGAGAAGTCTCGATCAGGGTTTCGCCCCAGATATAAAGATTGCCATCAGTGCCCAGTTCGAAACTGGAGTCGGCTTCGGTGTTTTCACTGTATAGGGAGAAGGTGCCGCTTGGCGTGGTTTTTTCGACGCTCTCACTAAAGTAAATATCGTCAATGGAAAGGGTAAAGGCTTCTGACGGTCCATCGCCGCGTACCATAAATGCCTGGCTAATGGTGTTGTAGTCCACCCCAAATTTGCTCAGGGGGATACTCACCTCGTGCCATTGCCCATCCCGTTCCAGGCCAAAAGTATCGCCTTCTACGCTCAGGTCCACCCAGGACTCACCACCGCTGGTACTGTTGATACCGATGCCGATAGTCTCTTCGCTAGTGGTTTTCATGCGGAAGTTCAGGTGACCATTTTGATAGTTCATCAAATTCAGGTCGTAGTGCATCCATACACCCATGCCATACCACTCGCCGGTATCGATTTGGAACTCCAGGGCATCACTCTCGTCGACGCTGGATTGGCTTTCCATATTGTTCCAGACGTAGAGCTCAATATCAGTTCCAAACGTCAGGGATTCGGAAATATCGCTGCTGTCCCCGAACACGCCCAGGTTGCCGCTTTTTGCGGTATCGGTAGCCAGGGAGAGCTCGGTGCTGTAGCTGCTGTCATCGTTGTCGTAGATACGTACGTAGTCAACATACATTTTCGCGGGCATTGGGGCAGTGATCTCGCTGTTGTCATAGATCTGCGGGAAGATGCCACCTACTGCCAGGTTGAGAATTAAAAAGTTATGCTGGCGAAATTCATCGAATACGGAATCACTGGTATCCGTCAAAGCTGCGATTTGGTTGGATTCGTCATCCACCCACATAACGATGCTATCGGGCGTCCAGGTCATACCGAAGATATGGTAATCCTCGGTGAGGTCGGAGCTGGAACCGAAGTCCTCAACCAGGTTTTGCGATACACCATAATCTGCTTGCCCGGTGTAGTCGTCGGACTCGTGCCACCAGTGGAAGGCTCCGGAAATTTCAGAATTTACGACGCCGGCTTCTAGCGCTTCGGCCATACCCGCTTCGAGAATATCCAGTTCGCCACAGGCAGGCCAGCCGGCTTGACCGTAGTCGCTACCCAGTTGCCAGAATGCTGGCCATAATCCCGCATCCAAATCCGGCAATTTAATTCGAGCTTCAATGGTTCCGTATTTGTAGGACAGACGCCCGAGAGACTTTAGGCGAGCAGAAGTAAAACTGCCGTCACTTTCCTGTACGGCCTGAATAATCAGGTTACCGTCTTCGACATAAGCGTTGTCGCTATCATCGGTATAATTTTGTAACTCGTTGTTACCCCAGCCGGAGTTGCCAACATCGTAGGTCCAGACGGAGGTGTCGATAGTGTCTCCGTCAAAATTATCTTCCCAGACCAAAGTTTTTGCATTGGCTATTGAGGACACAAAGGTGCCGACAATAGCTGCGGCTATCGCTGATTTTTTAATAATCATAATTTTCTTTCGTTGTTAATTATTTATAAGAATAAAACGCCTGATAGGAATGGTGTGGCTCAGTCAAATGTTGCTTGTGGATTTAATGAATGCAGATTACTTAAATTGTAATTGCCTGAAATTCACGCGAAAAACAGGTGCTGGTCACGGGCAAAGCCTAGCAAAACGATTGTTCCACAGGAAAGCGAATCTGGCCCCCTTGTCGTAGTTGTAGTCCTGTTTGTCGCATACGCTTGAAAATTTATTTTCTTGTAATTTTTTTACAAGAAAATAAATTCCTTTTTGTGTTTTTGTTTGCAAATGTTTTGTGCGGGAATTCTGTTTTTGATCTTTCTGTGTTGGGCAAAAGTGCAAGCAAATTTAATCTGGATTTATTGTTGTTGTGCTTCCCCTCACACAGGATCATATCTTTAAAAGATAATATCTGCCGGCAGACAGGGCGGGTTTTGATGCTGGTGAAAAAATTGGGTGACGTAAAAAAGAAAAGAGCGCTGCTATTTAGCGGCGCCCTTGTTTTTTTAATGTCTACGGGGTCCCTGTGCGCATCGTGCAGGCGGGATGCAGTTCCCATGGCGATGCTTGTGCCTTTTATGATGAGGGTGGCACTTATGGGAGTGAGGACGGCAGTTGCCATTGCTATCGCTGTCTGAGCTTCCGCCAGAGAAATAGATATCGTCAATCTCAATATCGCTGATATCTCCATCGACGCCCAGTAGTTCAAATAACTGAATAACATTTGACATATCTACCTCGCTACTGAAATCAGTAACGGGGATTGATATCTGGTGCCACTCGCCATCCCGCGCGAATTCATAAGGATCGGAGCCGCTGGCAAATTCAATCCACTGCTGGCCAATATCGCTGACGCTACCGCTCTTCATGCCAATCTTAAAGGTGGTTTCTGAGCTGGTTTTCAGGGCGAAATTCAGCGTTGCAGTATCATTATCGAAAGCGGATAGATCGTAGTAGCTGTCGGCAGTAAATGCCATTCCAAACCAGCCGGCCCCGGAGGAGTAATAGGAGAGGGATTCTTCACCTTCGAATGGGGTTTGAGTGGCCTCCAGCAGGGTATCGCCCCAAATATACAGGTTGCCATCAGTTCCCAGTGTGAAAGTTGAATTGGCCTCTGTAGTTTCGGTGTAGAGAGAAAAGACACCGGTCGGGGCTGTTTTCTCAACACTTTCGCTAAAGTAGATATCGTCAATGGACAGAACAAAATCTTCAGAGGCGGCATCACCTCGAATCATAAACGCCTGACTGATAGTGTTGAAGTCCACTCCCAATTTACTCAGGGGGATACTTACCTGATGCCATTCGCCATCGCGCTCCAGGCTGTAGGTATCATCACCATCCACCAGATCTACCCAGGCATCTCCGCCACCAGTACTGGAAATACCAATGCCGATAGTCTGGCTGCTGGTGGTTTTCATTTTGAAATTGAGATGACCGTTTTCGTAGTTCATTAGGTTTAGGTCATAATGCATCCAGAAACCCATACCGAACCATTCACCAGCGGTAATATCAAACTCGAGGGCTTCATCACCCTCGGCAGCTTCGGCGCTGACAGTAGCTGACATGCTGTTCTGGTTCCAGACATACAGCTCGGTATCGGTGCCGAGCTCCAGGGATTCGGAGAGGTTACTGCCCTCGGAAAATACGCCGATATCACCTGTTTTGGCAGTGTCTTTTGCCAGGGAGATTTCTGTGCTGTAGCTGCTGTCGTCGTTATCGTAGATGCGAACATAGTCCACATACATTTTGGCGGGCATGGGGGCAGTGACGTCGCTATTGGCATAAATCCCCGGGAATTTGCCACCTACCGCCAGGTTTAGAATCAGGAAGTTGTGCTGGCGGAATTCATCTAGCGTCTCGGGTCTATCCTCGGGTTCAGTGTTGAAGCTGATGATTTCATTGGCTTCGTCGTCGACCCACATAATGATGCTGTCCGGGGTCCAGGTCATGCCGAAAATATGGTAGTCCTCGGTAAGGTCTGTGCTGAGGCCGAAATCGTCAACTAGATTTTTTGATAGGCCGTAGTCCGCTGTGTAGTTTATACCTTCATCGGATTCATACTGCCAATGAAAAGCGCCAGAAACCTCTGAGTTGACCGTGCCGGCGTTGAGCGCATCTGCCATGCCTGCCTCAAGAATATCCAGTTCGCCGCAAGCGGGCCAGCCCACTTGGCCGTAGTCGCCACCCAGCTGCCAGAAGGCGGGCCACAATCCGGCATCCAGGTCGGGTAATTTAATGCGGGCTTCAATGGTGCCGTATTTATAAGTCATACGACCCAGGGATTTCAGGCGGGCAGAAGTAAAACTGCCGTCGTCGTTTTGCAGTGCTTGAATAATAAGGTTGCCATCTTCGACATAGGCATTGGCGCTATCATCGGTGTAGGTTTGCAGCTCATTGTTACCCCAGCCTGAGTTGCCCACATCGTAAGTCCAAACGGACTTATCAATACTGTCGCCGTCGAAATTATCTTCCCAGACCAAAGTTTTTGAATTGGCAAGTGAGGACACACAAGCGCCTACAATAGCAGCCGCGATCGCTGATTTTTTTAAATTCATGATTTTGTCTTTCTTTAATTATCTATGGGGGTGCCAACTTCATTGTATTTTTATAATGGCGGTGATCTGCCACGATGATTAATGCTTGTTGGGCTTGGGGATTTATCTGCTTTTTTATTGTGATATTTATATATTCAGTACAGCAGTAACAGACTAACAAAAAGCCGATTGTTGCATAGGGAAAGCCCGGGCCCTTTATCGTGAGACTGGTCCAACTTATCGCATATACAAAATTTTTCTGCTTTAAAATTAGAATCAGCCAGTGCCTATTAATGTGTTTTTACATTGTTTACGTTTTTATTTTTAAATTTGCTGTTGCTTATTGGATTGCCCGCTTGAAATTATTTGCTGAATTAAGGCCCCTTTTAAAATTTAAATTCTAATTTGAAGGTGGACCGGCGGCGGAAATTAGAATTGGCAACCCGGCTCCCATAGGTAGTTTATTTTCTAGAGTGTTGGCGTCGCTTGCGAGCGCTTCGGCAGCGTGAGATTTATCTTTTGGTGTCGGCGCCGGTGTGCAGCCGGCGTGGATTGAGTTTTTAAAGGGGGTTGCGGCTTCACCACTGAGAGGCGGTTGTATATTCGGTATGGGGCAGTTTACTTAAAATGGAATTTGTAAGATTGCCGCAAGTCGGCACCCAGAATAAGAGCCCGCTTCTGTGCTGTAATATTTGGTTGTGGCCCAGGAGCGGTTGAATAGGAAGAAACGGTGGAATACAGAGAGATAACTGAGCTTGCCAGAGAGTTGGGCGGGGAGCTGGAAAAGAGAGATTGGCGTGTGACGTCAGCAGAATCTTGCACCGGTGGTGCGATTGCGGCGGCTATTACCTCTATAACGGGTGCTTCGAATTGGTTTGATGGATCGATCGTGAGCTATGCGAATCGTATCAAGAACGGTGTTCTGGGTGTCGACAGCAATGATCTCAAGCAGTTTGGGGCGGTGAGTGAGCCGGTCGCCCGGCAGATGGCTTGTGGTGTTCTGGCGATGATGGATGCCAATCTCGCCGTTGCGGTCAGTGGTATCGCGGGGCCTGATGGTGGCACTGCCGAGAAGCCGGTAGGTACGGTTTGGATTGCCTGGGCCCATGCGGAGGGGCAAGAGCCAGTGCAGATTGATGCGAAGTGTTTTCTGTTCAGTGGTAACCGGGCAGAGGTGCAATCGCAGACGGTCGTTGAGGCGCTAAAGGGAATGTTAAGGATTGTCCGTGAGCACCCGGTTTGAACTTGTCCGCCGGGTCAAACTTTGTTCGTTTGCCTCAGCTTTAGGCTTCTTTTTGAGGCGTGGCTCGCTCAGCCTGAAGCTGGTACTCAGTATGAGGAATTACTGGTTGCCTATACAGTAATCCTTCGTTAAGCTTGCCACCACTCAATTCAGCTCAGAAATACGGGAATGGTCATGGATTCCAATAAAGACAAGGCATTAAAAGCGGCGCTATCTCAGATTGAACGTCAGTTCGGTAAAGGCACTGTGATGCGTATGGGAGACAAGGAGCGCGAGCGTATTCCTGCGATCTCCACCGGCTCCCTCGGCTTGGATGTGGCCCTGGGTATAGGCGGCTTGCCGCGTGGCCGTATCGTTGAAATCTATGGACCAGAATCCTCCGGTAAAACCACCCTCACCTTGCAGGTGATTGCCGAGGCCCAGCGCAATGGTGGCACTTGTGCTTTCGTGGATGCTGAGCACGCCCTCGACCCTATCTACGCTGAAAAACTGGGTGTTAACGTCGATGAGCTGATCGTATCCCAGCCGGATACCGGTGAGCAGGCGCTGGAAGTTGCCGATATGCTAGTGCGCTCCGGTGCCGTTGATGTGCTGGTAGTGGACTCCGTTGCGGCCCTGACCCCGCGCGCTGAGATCGAAGGTGAGATGGGTGATTCCCACGTGGGCTTGCAGGCTCGTTTGATGTCCCAGGCTCTGCGTAAGCTCACTGGTAATATCAAGAACACCAACACCCTGGCGATCTTTATCAACCAGATCCGCATGAAGATCGGTGTTATGTTCGGCAGCCCTGAAACCACCACTGGTGGTAATGCCCTCAAGTTCTACTCTTCTGTACGCTTGGATATCCGTCGTATCGGCTCCGTTAAAGATGGCGATGAGGTGGTCGGTAACGAAACCCGAGTGAAAGTGGTTAAGAACAAGGTAGCTCCTCCGTTTAAGCAGACCGAGTTCCAGATCATGTATGGCGAAGGCATTAACATGATTGGTGAAATCGTCGATTACGGCGTGAAGATGGGACTGGTGGATAAAGCTGGGGCTTGGTACAGCTACAAGGGCGACAAGATTGGCCAGGGCAAGGCGAACGCTACCAAGTTCCTGCGCGATAACCCCGACATTCGCAACGAGATTGAAGGTCAGTTGCGTGCGCAGCTGCTCGGTGATTTAGTGCCTGCGACCCCTGAAGAGGCTGCGGAATTACCGGAAGAGTAAATGCCGTACTCAAAAGCGGATTTTTCCGCTGATCCAGCTCAAGCGCTTTTCAGCGCGGCGCTTGAGCTGTTGACCCGCCGCGAGCACTCCCGCCATGAATTGAGGCAAAAGCTCGCGGCAAAATTCCCCAGCGCCGATTTCGACACGCTTTTTGAGCGCCTACACGAACTCAACTATCAATCCGATCAACGCTTTGCCGAAGTTTTTGCCCGCTCCCGTGTCCAGCGCGGTCAGGGGCCGATGCGTATTCGCCATGAGCTACAGCAGCGCGGCGTGCGCGGTGAACTAATTGCCCAGGCGCTGGATCAGTTGGAAGTGGATTGGTTTGAGTTAGCTGCGGAAATGCTTCAGAGAAAATACCGGGCCCCTATGAGCGCAGAGCTTCCACGGGATCAGTGGATGAAGGAGCGAGCGCGGCGCCAGCGATACCTGGCTTACCGGGGCTTCCCCACGGACGCGATTAGCTGGGCGCTGGACGGCAATTAATCGGGCTTATACTCTGACTACTACCTGAATGACTGGTCGATAGGTTTCGGCCATTTTTCAGGTACAGAAAGAGACTAAAAGAATAAGCGCGAGAACCCTATGATCCTGTCTATTGACCAGGGCACCACTGGTACCACAGCTTTTATCTTCGATAGTAAGGGCCACCTGATTGGTCGCAGTTACTCGGAAATTCCCAATCGTTATCCCCAGCCTGGCTGGGTTGAGCAGGATGCGGAAGAGATTTGGTCGGTAACTCTCCGGGTCTGTGCCGCAGCACTCCAGCGCGCTGGTGTTCGCGCGTCGGATATCACCGCAGTGGGAATTACTAACCAGCGCGAGACCACGATCGTCTGGGATAGGTATACCGGCGAGCCGGTTTTTCCTGCGATTGTGTGGCAGTGCCGGCGCTCGGCGGAGGTATGCCGGGAGTTGGGGGAACTCGGCAGGTCTGATTGGTTGCGAGAGCGCAGTGGCCTATTGCTGGATGCTTACTTTTCCGCAAGTAAGTTGACTTGGCTGTTCCGCCGTAACCCGGATTTACTAACCCGAGCTCAAAATGGCGACCTGTGTTTCGGCACCGTAGATAGCTGGTTGATCTGGAAAATGAGCGGTGGCAAAGCCCATCTCACCGATCACACCAATGCTAGTCGTACCCTCCTGTACAACATAAAAGATAAAGCCTGGGATAGTGAGCTGCTGGATTTTTTCCAGTGCCCTGAATCCATTCTTCCCAGAATTCTACCGTCGGCTGGCCACTTTACCGATACAGACCCCCACGCTTTTCTCGGCACATCGGCTCCGATTTGTGGTGTTGCCGGGGATCAGCAGGCAGCACTGTTTGGCCAGGGTTGTACCGAGCCCGGTAGTATAAAAAACACCTACGGAACTGGCTGCTTTATGCTGGCTTTTGCCGGCGAGGATCGCCCTGAGCTACCCCAGGGGTTGCTGGCTACAGTGGCCTGTGATGCCCAGGGTAATCCGGCCTATGCCGTAGAGGGTTCAGTTTTCACAGCGGGCTCCGCTATACAGTGGCTGCGGGACGAGATGGGAATGATCCAGCAGGCGGTGGATACCGAAATTATCGCCCAGAGTATTCCTCATACCCGTGGCGTTTATCTTGTGCCTGCATTTAGTGGACTGGGTGCGCCGCACTGGGACCCATCGGCACGGGGGACTATTTGTGGCTTGAGTCGGGGGGCTGGTCGAGCTGAGGTGGTGCGTGCCACTTTGGAATCTATAGCTTACCAGAGTGATGAGCTGGCCCGCTTGATGGAGCAGGCCCTGGGCTTGCCGATTACCCATATGCGTGTGGATGGGGGTGCTTGCGCGAATAATTTCCTGATGCAATTCCAGGCGGATGTTTCCTCTTTGCGTGTTGAACGGCCCCGGCAGATTGAGTCCACAGCTATTGGTGCTGCGTTGCTGGCTGGTATTGGAAGTGGAACCTGGCGACCAAAGGAATTACCGGAGTGTTTGCAGGAAATTGAACGGGACTTTATGCCGGCAATGACTCAGGCGGAGAGGGAGCAGTTGTTGACTGGTTGGCGGAGGGCGGTAAAAGCCTGTAAAGCTTTTTAGGCTGGACCGCCTATCCTCTTAGCGTAATAACCTAAGGGAGGGGTAGAGATGTCACATATCGATATGCTGGAGGAAACTGTAGCAACTTTGGTCGATGGTCAAAGAGGCATCCTGGCTGCCGATGAGAGTGGCGGCACTATTGCCAAGCGCTTTGCCACGATTGGAGTGGATTCCACTGAGAAAAACCGGCGCGACTACCGTGCTGCGCTGCTGTCCTGTAAGGGGTTGGGTGAATGTATCAGTGGCGTTATTTTGTTCGAGGAAACTCTGGGGCAAAAAGATACTGAGGGCCAGCCCTTGCCCCAAGTCGCTGCGTCACAGGGGATAGTGCCGGGCATTAAGGTGGATAAGGGCAAGGGCCCTCTGCCTGGAGCGCCTGGGGATATGATCACCTACGGGCTGGACGGATTATCTGAGCGATTGCAGCAATATAAAAAGCAAGGAGCTCGCTTCGCCAAGTGGCGTGAAATCTATCCTATAGGCCATCACAACCCCACGGGCCTGGGGCTTACCGCAAATGCTGAGATGTTGGCCCGCTATGCAGCGGTATGCCAGGCCGAAGGGGTGGTTCCTATTGTCGAGCCAGAGGTTCTGATGGACGGTGAGCACGATATAGAGCGCAGTGCGGCGGTAAATGAGCGGGTTTGGCACTCTGTGTTCCACGCTCTCCACCAGCACGGGGTAATACTGGAACTGATGTTGCTCAAGCCCAGTATGGTAACCCCTGGTGCGGAGGCGGAAACGGCTGATCCTGAGCAGGTGGCCGAATATACCCTGCGCAGCTTGCGGCGAACGGTCCCCGCAGCAGTGCCGGGAATTAACTTTCTTTCCGGGGGGCAGGGGGCAGAAGAGGCCACAGCCAATCTTAATGCAATGAATCAGCAAGGTGGTGGCCCCTGGCAGCTGAGCTTTTCCTATGGGCGCGCACTTCAAGAGCCAGCACTCGCTGCTTGGCAAGGGCGCCTGGAGAATGTTGAAGCAGCCCAGGAAGCGCTACTTAAACGGTCCCGTATGAATCATTTGGCCATGCTGGGCAGGTACCGCGAAACCCTGGAATAGCAAATAGCTAGCAAAATAATAATCAATAAGGAGATTGCAATGGAGTTTGTCACCAGGGGAGTGACGCTGTATTACCGGCGCTGGTGGGTAGAAGAAGCTGTGGGTGTGGTGGTTATATCCCACGGGTTGGGAGAGCACAGTGGGCGTTACATTGAGCTGGCAGAAGATCTCAATCGAGCAGGGTACAGTGTCTATGCCCTAGATCATTATGGCCATGGATTGTCGGATGGGAAGCGCGGGGATATTGAGGATTTTGCACTTTATAGTGAGGATCTAAATGAATTTATCTCTTTGGTAAAAAGTGGAAACCCCGGACTTGGGATGCACCTTCTTGGCCACAGTATGGGAGCTGTTATCGCTTGTGGCTGTGCTATTCGATATAAATCTGTCGACAGTTTAAATCTTTCCGCACCGGGTTTTCGCGGTAAAAGTGAGCCGAAAGGCCTTCTGCTATGGCTCGCGCTATTTTTGGCTCGCTGGCTTCCGGGGTTGGCTCTTTCCAGCCAGATAAATAGTCAGTGGATATCTCGTAGTCCAGATGTGGTCAAGCAGTATGTCAGTGATGAACTTGTACATCACAGTATCTCTCTGCGCTGGTTTAAGACTTTTTTGCAGGAGCGGGAGTTTTTATCTGGCCGGTTGGATGGGATATCCATGCCTTGCCTTCTGTTATTGCCGGAATCAGACCATATTGTCGATGTGGAACTCAGTCGCAAGTGGTTTGGTCAGGTGGGGTCAAAAAACAAGCAGTTGCACTGTTTCTCAAGGTCTTACCACGAGGTATTTAATGAAATAGAGGAGGGACGTTTAGCTCGGGAGCTGCTACTTAGCCATCTCAATTCTGTTTCAGTAGAGACTGCTTCTGTCATATAAGGGTAAAAAAGCGCAAAGCTAACAGGTGGCGCAGCAGAAGCTATGGCGAATACCGTGTAAAAGCGTATGAAGCATTGTATGATACGCGGTCATTTTTGCCCCTCGGAAGTATTACCGAGGGAAAATAGTGGGGTGGAACATGGATAAAAAGTTGCTGAGCCTGTTGGTATGTCCGGTGAGTAAAGCGCCGCTTGAATACCGGGAGGACACTCAGGAGTTGGTCTGCAAGGCCAGCGGTCTAGCCTATCCGGTGCGGGACGGTATACCGGTAATGCTGGAATCTGAAGCGCGGCAGCTGACAGCCGAGGAAAAGCTGGAAAAGTAAACCAATGGGTGAACCCAGCGTTTTCAGTCAAATTATCTCGGGAGATATCCCTGCTGAGATGATCTACGAGGACGACCAATGTGTCGTTATTGAGGATCGCGCGCCACAAGCGCCGACCCATCTCCTCATTATCCCACGCAAACCCCTAGTGAATTTATCCGCTGCTCAGGCTGAAGATAAATCCCTGCTCGGCCACCTTATGTGGCTGGCGGCAGAACTGGGGCGCAAGCTGGGGCTCGAGGGCTATCGACTGGTAGTTAATAACGGTCGAAGCGCAGGTCAAACCGTTTTTCACCTGCATGTTCACCTGCTTGCCCAAAAAAGAATGCCCGAACAGGGGCTGGCACTGTAGTGGAACAGAAGTGACACCGTGTCACTGACGCCAATCAAATAAAACTCAACTAACGAAGTGGAATTACGCCGGATGAAAAGCGCACAGATTCGCGACGCCTTTCTGAATTATTTTGCTGAGCAGGGCCATGCCATTGTGCCCTCCAGCTCCCTGGTTCCGGGCAATGACCCGACGCTGTTATTCACCAATGCCGGCATGGTGCAGTTTAAGGACACCTTCCTGGGGCAGGAAAAGCGTTCCTACAATCGCGCCACCAGTTCACAGCGCTGTGTACGTGCAGGAGGCAAGCATAACGACCTTGAAAATGTCGGTTACACCGCACGGCACCACACGTTTTTTGAAATGCTCGGTAACTTTAGCTTCGGCGACTACTTCAAGCGCGAAGCGATTCGCTTTGCCTGGGAGTTCCTGACCAAAGTATTGAACTTGCCGGAAGAGCGTCTCTGGGTAACCGTACATATCAGCGATGATGAAGCCGCTGATATTTGGCTGAAGGAAATGGGAGTGAGTGCCGAGCGCTTCTCCCGTCTCGACGAGGATAACTTCTGGCAGATGGGTGACACTGGTCCCTGCGGTCCAAGTTCTGAGATTTTCTACGATCACGGTGCCGATGTGCCCGGCGGCCCTCCCGGTTCCGATAATGACGACCTCGATCGCTATATCGAGATCTGGAACCTGGTATTTATGCAGTATGAGCGCACCGCTGATGGTGAACTGCACCCACTGCCCAAGCCCTCAGTGGATACCGGCATGGGGCTGGAGCGTATTGCCGCCGTAATGCAGGGAGTACACTCCAATTATGAAATTGACTTGTTCCAAGCGCTGCTGAAAGCGGCGGGAGAAGTGGTTGGCTGCAGCGACCTGGAAGAGAAATCCCTGCGAGTGATCGCCGACCATATTCGCTCTTGTTCATTCCTGATTGCCGATGGCGTAATGCCTTCCAACGAAGGCCGTGGATTTGTACTTCGCCGCATTATTCGCCGCGCAGTGCGCCATGGCCACAAACTTGGGCACAAAGATATCTTCTTCTACAAGCTGGTAGAAGCGCTTGCCGAGCAGATGGGTGACGCATACCCGGAGCTGCGTGAAAAGCAGCAGCTGATTGAGAATGCGCTGCGCAAAGAGGAAGAGCAGTTTGCGAAGACTCTGGATAAGGGAATGGCGCTGCTAGAAGACGCCCTGGCTTCCCTCGAAGGCAGTGAGATCCCCGGTGAGTTGGTATTTACTCTGCATGATACTTACGGCTTCCCGACAGACTTAACCCAGGATATTGCCCGTGAGCGCGGTCTATCCCTGGATATGGATGGATATGAAGCTGCTATGGAAGCCCAGCGCCAGAGAGCTCGCGCTGCCGGTAAATTTAAACAGGACTATACCGATGTCCTCGAACTGGAAGGGGCTACAGAGTTTCTCGGTTACAACGCGACCGAGGCAACAGGCAAAGTGTTGGCCATCGTTAAAGGTGGTGAGCAGGTTGAACGCCTGGAAGAAGGTGAAGAGGGTGCAATTGTTCTGGATCGGACACCCTTCTACGCAGAGTCTGGTGGTCAGGTAGGTGATAGTGGCTATTTGAGTTCCAGTGATGCCCGCTTTGAAGTGCGTGATTGCACCAAGCAGAGCGCGCACCATTTGCATACTGGTAAGGTGTTGAAGGGGGGCATCGCTGTGGGCGAAACCCTTGAGGCAGTCGTATCTGCAGATGTTCGTCAATCCACCGCCCTGAATCACTCTGCAACCCATCTATTACATGCCGCCTTGCGCAAAGTGCTGGGCGAGCATGTTACCCAGAAGGGCTCCCTGGTGGACTCGGAGCGCCTGCGCTTTGACTTCTCCCACCCCGAAGCTGTAACGGCAAAGCAGCTGCACGCGATTGAATCCCTGGTTAATAGTCAAATTCGCGCAAATACCCCAGTTGAAACTCACGAAACCGATATTGAGTCTGCAAAAGCGATGGGCGCTATGGCTCTGTTTGGCGAAAAGTACGGCGATACTGTGCGTGTACTTTCCATGGGCAAAACCGATGACAAGGCTTTTTCCGTTGAGTTGTGTGGCGGTACTCACGTGAAGCGCACCGGTGATATTGGTTTGATTCGCATTGTTGGGGAAAGCGGTATTGCTTCCGGCCAGCGCCGAATCGAAGCGGTTACTGGCGCTCACGCAATGTCTTTGTTTGATCAGGCGCAGCAGCGTCTGGAGCATGTAGCGACTCTGCTTAAGGCGCGTCCGGACTCCTTGGCTGACAAAGTTGAACAGTTGCTGCTTAACAATCGAAAACTGGAAAAAGAGATTGCCCAGTTAAAAACCAAGTTGGCCAGTGGTGCTGGCGGAGACCTTTCCGCTCAGGCCATTGAGTTGGCGGGCTTTAAGTTGCTGGCAACCTCTATTGATGGAGCTGACCCCAAATCACTGAGAGATCTGGCGGATCAAATGAAGAATAAGCTGGGCAGTGGCGTGGTGCTGCTGGCGGCTCCGGGAGACGAAAAGGTGGCTTTGGTTGCCGCAGTGACCCAAGACCTGACAGATCGTCTTTCTGCGGGTGACCTTATGCGCTTTGCTGCCGGGAAACTGGGCGGCAAGGGTGGCGGTCGAAAAGACATGGCCCAGGGTGGTGGAACCGATGTGTCCGCGCTCCCTAATATGCTGAAAGAAGTGCCAAATTGGATTGAGCAATCCTTAAACTAGTTAAGTTTTGTCAAATTCGTGGTCTGAATTCGTAGTTGAGTTGATTTCGCAGAGGTTTGGTGATTAAGTGCGCGCCTGCACGAGTTGGGCAGGAAGCGTACTTATTGTGGAGCTAAGGAAACACAGTAAGTTATGAGTTTGTTCGTGCAGAAGTATGGCGGGACTTCAGTTGGCTCAATTGAGCGAATTGAAGCTGTGGCCGATAAAGTCGCCGCGTTTCGCGCTCAGGGACATGACATGGTTGTCGTTTTGTCTGCCATGAGTGGTGAAACTAATCGCCTGATTGATCTCGCTTATCAAATCCAGGAAAAACCAGATCCCAGAGAATTGGATGTTCTGGTTTCCACAGGAGAGCAGGTCACAATTGCCCTTTTGAGCATGGCTCTGAAGAAGCGTGGTTATGACGCCTGTTCCTACACGGGTGGGCAGGTAAAAATTCTTACGGATAATGCTCATACCAAAGCTCGCATTCAAAGTATCGATGTGGAGCGAATGCGCACCGATCTCGATGAAGGCAAAGTCATAGTTGTGGCTGGTTTTCAGGGGGTGGATGACGACGGCAATATCACCACACTTGGGCGCGGCGGGTCTGACACGACGGGTGTGGCGTTAGCTGCGGCGTTAGATGCTACCGAGTGCCAGATTTATACCGACGTGGACGGGGTCTATACCACTGACCCTCGAGTGGTCGACAGTGCACGCAGACTCGATCGAATCACATTTGAAGAAATGTTGGAAATGGCCAGTCTTGGCTCCAAGGTTCTGCAGATCCGCGCCGTAGAGTTCGCCGGTAAATACAAGGTTCCCCTGCGCGTACTCTCAACTTTTGAAGAGGGTAACGGAACCCTGATTAGCCTGGATGAGGAAGATAACGATATGGAACAGCCAGTTGTATCCGGTATCGCGTTTAATCGCGATGAAGCAAAACTGACAATTCGTGGAGTGCCGGATACCCCTGGGGTTGCATGCCGAATCC
>NZ_CP174327.1:0-2500 GCF_052467825.1 Microbulbifer maximicatervae (SeqCode) | reverse complement strand
TTGAAGGTGGATCGGGAGGTCTGCTGGAGGTATCACAAGTGCGAATGCTGACATGAGTAACGATAAGGGAGGTGAAAAACCTCCCCGCCGGAAGACCAAGGGTTCCTGTCCAACGCTAATCGGGACAGGGTTAGTCGACCCCTAAGGCGAGGGCGAAAGCCGTAGTCGATGGGAAACAGGTTAATATTCCTGTACTCGCTATTACTGCGACGGAGTGACGGAGAAGGCTAGGCCAGCATGGCGATTGGTTGTCCATGTTTAAGGTTGTAGGCTGGGGACTTAGGCAAATCCGGGTCCCTAAGGCTGAGAACTGATGACGAAGCCCACTTAGTGGGTGAAGTGGTTGATGCCCTGCTTCCAGGAAAAACTTCTAAGCTTCAGGTAATAGTGAATCGTACTCTAAACCGACACAGGTGGTCAGGTAGAGAATACCAAGGCGCTTGAGAGAACTCTGGTGAAGGAACTAGGCAAAATGGTACCGTAACTTCGGGAGAAGGTACGCCGGTTTTGGTGATGGGACTTGCTCCCTAAGCTGAGGCCGGTCGAAGTGACCAGGTGGCTGCGACTGTTTATTAAAAACATAGCACTCTGCAAACTCGTAAGAGGACGTATAGGGTGTGACGCCTGCCCGGTGCCGGAAGGTTAATTGATGGGGTTAGCTTCGGCGAAGCTCTTGATCGAAGCCCCGGTAAACGGCGGCCGTAACTATAACGGTCCTAAGGTAGCGAAATTCCTTGTCGGGTAAGTTCCGACCTGCACGAATGGCGTAACGATGGCCACGCTGTCTCCACCAGAGACTCAGTGAAATTGAAATCGCTGTTAAGATGCAGTGTACCCGCGGCTAGACGGAAAGACCCCGTGAACCTTTACTACAGCTTTGCACTGAACTTTGAGCCTATTTGTGTAGGATAGGTGGGAGGCTTTGAAGCAGCGACGCTAGTTGTTGTGGAGCCGTCCTTGAAATACCACCCTGGTATGTTTGAGGTTCTAACTCTGGTCCGTTATCCGGATCGAGGACAGTGTATGGTGGGTAGTTTGACTGGGGCGGTCTCCTCCCAAAGAGTAACGGAGGAGTACGAAGGTGCACTCAGCATGGTCGGAAATCATGCAATGAGCATAATGGTATAAGTGCGCTTGACTGCGAGACAGACATGTCGAGCAGGTACGAAAGTAGGTCATAGTGATCCGGTGGTTCTGTATGGAAGGGCCATCGCTCAACGGATAAAAGGTACTCCGGGGATAACAGGCTGATACCGCCCAAGAGTTCACATCGACGGCGGTGTTTGGCACCTCGATGTCGGCTCATCACATCCTGGGGCTGAAGCCGGTCCCAAGGGTATGGCTGTTCGCCATTTAAAGTGGTACGCGAGCTGGGTTTAGAACGTCGTGAGACAGTTCGGTCCCTATCTGCCGTGGGCGTTGGAGATTTGAGAAGAGTTGCTCCTAGTACGAGAGGACCGGAGTGAACGAACCTCTGGTGTTCCGGTTGTCACGCCAGTGGCATTGCCGGGTAGCTATGTTCGGACGGGATAACCGCTGAAAGCATCTAAGCGGGAAGCCTCCTTCAAGATAAGATCTCCCTGAGGCCTTGAGCCTCCTGAAGGGCCGTGGAAGACTACCACGTTGATAGGCTGGGTGTGGAAGCGTTGTGAGGCGTTGAGCTAACCAGTACTAATTGCCCGTGCGGCTTGACCATACAACAGAGATGGTTACTAACGACTAGCGCAAGCTAGCGGATTGTGGAATGAAAGACACACAATGATCGCTTGCGGTGTATTACTACAGATTGTTTTACCGACTTATTTGGGGTTATCGCCGGTCAATAATGACCGAGGCAAACAGCGATAACGTGGCAGGCCAAGTAGATTGCTTATAAGACCAATGCCAACCCAAGCCAGTTTGCCTGACGACAATAGAGTTGTGGAACCACCTGATCCCTTGCCGAACTCAGAAGTGAAACGCAACATCGCCGATGGTAGTGTGGGGCTTCCCCATGTGAGAGTAGGTCATCGTCAGGCTTCTAATCCGAAAGGGCCACCCAATAGGGTGGCCCTTTTTTTATGGCTGAAAAAATATTTAAAAAAAAATAAAAAAACTAAGAAAGGGAAAGAAGAAAGAGAAAGCAGGAATTACTTAGTAGAAATTAAAAATCGCTTGAAAACTTTAGTGCTCAGCTTCTATTTAAAAAGTCAGTCAGTAATTAAAAAATAAAACCTAAAACTACCTGAGCACCTTAAACAGACGCTCTCCTAAATAGCCTATAAAAATATGTCTTTACCGATCTTCTCTCCAAACGCTTTTACACTCACTCAAAAAATAATCCAACAAAAATAACCCTCGTAAAAACCAGAAAAGTACCCATACCACTCCCGCCAAAAATTAAAATTAGCCCATAAAAATATCGGTGATTTTTTAGTCTCTGCAGTAATCCCCTGTAACCACGGGGCCTGTAGCCCGTTTATTAAAGTTATACACAACTCTATCCAGACTTTATCATAAC